>NZ_JBZUBN010000001.1:0-507500 GCF_058536325.1 Pseudomonas sp. C2.3V
GTGTCAGTTGAACTTTGGCAGCGCTGTGTCGATGTACTGCGCGATGAGCTGCCTTCTCAGCAATTCAATACTTGGATCCGCCCTCTGCAAATAGAAGCAGAAGGAGCCGAGCTACGCGTTTATGCGCCGAATCGGTTCGTACTGGATTGGGTAAATGAAAAGTACGTTAGCCGGTTGCTCGAGCTGCTTGAGGAGCAATCCGATGATGGGTTGGTACCCGAGCTGACTCTGCTGATTGGAAGTCGCAAGAGCAGCAAACCTACGCGAGCGCCTTCCATGACGGCGCCGCCTGCTCCTGTCGTATCCACTACACCTTCATTACCTGAGTCTACGGGTCGAGATCCGGTTGCCGAGCCTGAAACATCAGTGCAGCAGATCGAGATGCCGATCGCTGATGATGCCGATCCGCAGCCGGCGCCTCTGGTCGCCAACAAGACCGAGCGCAACGTTCAGGTAGAAGGGGCGCTCAAGCATACGAGCTACCTCAATCGTACTTTTACTTTCGAGAATTTTGTCGAGGGTAAGTCCAACCAGCTGGCTCGTGCTGCAGCCTGGCAGGTTGCGGACAACCCCAAGCATGGATACAACCCTCTCTTCCTTTATGGAGGGGTTGGCTTGGGCAAGACGCACCTCATGCATGCAGTGGGCAACCATCTGCTCAAGCGTAATCCCAATGCCAAGATTGTGTATCTGCATTCGGAGCGTTTCGTGGCTGACATGGTGAAAGCCCTGCAGTTGAACGCCATCAATGAATTTAAGCGTTTTTATCGCTCCGTTGATGCCCTGCTGATCGACGATATCCAGTTCTTCGCACGCAAGGAGCGTTCACAGGAAGAATTCTTCCATACGTTCAACGCCCTGCTTGAAGGCGGACAGCAGGTTATTCTGACAAGTGATCGTTACCCCAAGGAAATCGATGGGCTTGAAGAACGCCTCAAGTCCCGTTTCGGCTGGGGGCTGACAGTGGCTGTCGAACCGCCTGAGCTGGAAACGCGAGTGGCCATTCTCATGAAGAAGGCAGACCAGGCGAAGGTAGACCTTCCCCATGACGCTGCCTTCTTTATCGCCCAGCGGATTCGCTCGAATGTTCGAGAGCTTGAGGGTGCACTCAAGCGTGTCATCGCCCATGCTCATTTCATGGGGCGAGAAATTACGATCGAGTTGATTCGCGAGTCGCTCAAGGATCTGCTGGCGCTTCAGGACAAACTGGTTAGCATTGAAAATATCCAGCGAACGGCTGCTGAATATTACAAGATCAAGATCGCCGATCTGTTGTCGAAGCGACGTTCTCGTTCCGTTGCTCGTCCTCGCCAAGTGGCGATGGCCCTGTCGAAGGAATTGACCAATCACAGCCTGCCAGAAATAGGTGATGCCTTTGGCGGGCGCGATCACACGACAGTGCTGCACGCTTGTCGTAAGATTGCCGAACTCAGAGAGTCCGACGCTGATATTCGCGAGGACTACAAAAATCTATTGCGCACACTGACGACCTGATCAGAAGCACTTGGCAAGGGACAAGACCATGCATTTCACTATTCAACGCGAAGCCTTGTTGAAACCATTGCAGCTCGTGGCTGGTGTCGTGGAGCGTCGGCAGACATTACCGGTGCTGTCCAACGTGCTGCTGGTGGTCCAGGGCCAGGAACTGTCCTTGACAGGTACTGACCTTGAGGTTGAGCTGATCGGCCGTGTAACGCTCGAAGACAAAGCTGAGCCTGGCGAGATTACCGTACCGGCTCGCAAACTCATGGATATTTGTAAGAGTTTGCCAAGCGATGCCCTGATCGATATCCGGACCGATGAGCAGAAGCTGCTCGTCAAAGCTGGCCGCAGTCGCTTTACATTATCCACATTGCCGGCCAATGACTTCCCTACCGTTGAGGAAGGTCCCGGATCAATGAGCTTCAGCCTGCCGCAAAGCAAGTTGCGCCGTCTTATCGACCGCACTGGATTTGCCATGGCTCAGCAGGATGTCCGTTACTATCTGAACGGTATGCTGCTTGAGGTCAGCGAAGGCCATTTGCGCGCAGTTGCGACCGATGGGCACCGTCTTGCCATGTGCGTACAGGAAGCGGGAATCCAGTACGAAGGTCGTCATCAGGTAATTGTGCCGCGTAAAGGTATCCTGGAGTTGTCACGGTTGCTGCTCGAGCCTGAGGAGCCGGTCAATGTTACGTTGGGCCAGCACCACATTCGAGCGACGACCGCTGACTTTACCTTTACTTCAAAGCTGGTCGATGGGAAATTCCCTGACTACGAGCGTGTACTGCCACGCAACGGTGACAAGGTTCTGACTGGTGAGCGTCAGCTGTTACGGGAGGCGTTCAGCCGTACGGCTATCCTTTCTAATGAAAAATACCGTGGTATTCGCCTCCAGCTGGTAACCGATCAGCTGAAGATCCAGGCTAACAACCCTGAACAGGAAGAAGCTGAAGAAGAGTTGCAGGTGGATTATGCTGGTGCCGATCTGGAAATCGGATTCAACGTAAGCTATTTGCTCGACGTACTGGGCGTCATGACGACGGACCAGGTACGCATCACCCTTTCCGATTCCAATAGCAGTGCGTTGGTTCAGGAAGCCGGCAATGACGAGTCCTCTTACGTCATTATGCCGATGCGTCTGTAATTTCGAGGCGCGATGTCCCTTATCCGCCTGACCGTCACCGCTGTGCGTAACCTGCACGCGGTGACGCTGACGCCTTCCCCGCGGATCAATATCCTTTACGGCGACAACGGTAGCGGCAAGACCAGTGTATTGGAGAGTATCCATCTGCTAGGACTTGCTCGCTCGTTTCGTAGCACCCGACTGTCACCCGTTATCCAGAACGAGCAAGCCGCCTGTACGGTCTTTGGCCAGGTCAGCTTGCCTAGTGATGGCGTCAGTAGTCTGGGCGTCCAGCGTGAGCGTAATGGTGATTTCACTATTCGTATCGATGGGCAGAATGCTCGAAGTACAGCCCAACTTGCTGAAACTCTGCCGATTCAGTTGATCAATCCCGACAGTTTTCGATTGCTTGAAGGAAGCCCAAAGATCAGGCGGCAGTTTATAGATTGGGGTGTGTTCCACGTGGAACCGCGTTTTCTACAAGTGTGGCAAAGGCTTCAGAAAGCGCTAAGACAGCGGAACTCATGGCTGCGACATGGTAAAATGGATCCTGCCTCGCAACAGGCGTGGGACAGAGAACTGACGCAAGCCAGCAACGAAATCGATGCGTTTCGGCGAGCCTATATTACAGAGCTCAAACCTGAGTTTCAGGCTGCTCTGGAAGAGCTAGTCGATATTGAAAACCTGACGTTCAGTTATTACCGCGGCTGGGACAAAGACCGCGAGCTGCAGGATGTGTTGACGGCGTCCTTGACCCGAGACATGCAGCTTGGACATACGCAGGCCGGTCCGCAGAGAGCCGATCTACGAATTAGGCTAGGTAGCCACAACGCGGCAGATATCCTGTCGCGTGGCCAGCAAAAACTGGTGGTCTGTGCATTGAGAATTGCACAGGGAAGATTAATCAATCGAGTCAAGCGCGGCCAGTGTGTCTATCTGGTAGATGATTTGCCTTCCGAATTGGATGAACAGCACCGCAAGGCATTATGCCGTTTGCTGGAAGGCCTTAACTGCCAGATCTTCATCACGTGTGTCGAGAAAGAATCATTGGAATCCAACTGGCAAGACGACACGCCAGTGGCCCTGTTCCATGTTGAACAGGGATCCATTACGCAGACCCCAAGCGTTGGGAGTAAAGCATGAGCGAGAACCAGACTTACGATTCCTCCAGTATTAAGGTACTGAAGGGACTGGATGCAGTTCGCAAGCGTCCGGGAATGTACATCGGCGATACCGATGACGGTACCGGCTTGCATCACATGGTATTCGAAGTTGTCGATAACTCTATCGACGAAGCCCTGGCGGGGCATTGTGATGAAATTACCATTACGATCCACACGGATGAGTCCATAACCGTCCGCGACAATGGACGTGGAATTCCGGTCGATATCCACAAGGAAGAAGGCGTTTCGGCAGCCGAAGTCATCATGACGGTACTGCACGCAGGCGGTAAGTTCGACGATAACACTTACAAAGTATCCGGCGGCTTGCACGGTGTAGGTGTGTCCGTTGTAAACGCTTTGTCTGAAGAGCTGCGCCTGACGATCCGTCGACTCGGTCAGGTTTGGGAACAGGTCTATGTCCACGGCGTTCCGCAGGAGCCTCTTAAGGCGATTGGTGAAACGGACGGGACCGGCACTCAAATCCATTTCAAGCCGTCAGCCGAGACCTTCAGTAACATCCATTTCAGCTGGGATATTCTGGCCAAGCGATTGCGCGAACTGTCCTTTCTGAACTCGGGCGTGGGCATTCTGCTGCGAGACGAGCGCTCGGGCAAGGAGGAGATGTTCAAGTACGAAGGCGGACTGCGCGCATTCGTTGATTATCTCAACACTAACAAAACGCCTGTCAATCAGGTGTTCCACTTCAACGTAGGTGACCGCGAAGACGGTATCGGTGTGGAAGTAGCGTTGCAGTGGAATGACAGTTTCAACGAAAACATTCTCTGCTTTACCAACAATATTCCTCAGCGTGATGGCGGTACTCACCTTGCCGGTTTCCGTTCAGCGCTGACCCGTAACCTGAACACCTATATCGAGGCGGAAGGTCTGGCCAAGAAGTTCAAGGTTGCGACTACAGGTGACGATGCACGTGAAGGCTTGACGGCAATTATTTCCGTTAAGGTTCCGGATCCCAAGTTCTCTTCCCAGACGAAGGATAAATTGGTTTCTTCTGAAGTGAAGACTGCAGTAGAACAGGAAATGGGTAAGCAATTCGCTGATTTCCTGCTCGAAAATCCCGGTGAAGCCAAAGCGGTTGTCGGTAAGATGATCGATGCGGCACGCGCTCGTGAAGCGGCGCGCAAGGCACGCGAAATGACCCGCCGTAAGGGCGCTCTGGATATCGCAGGTCTGCCCGGTAAGCTGGCGGACTGTCAGGAAAAGGACCCTGCGCTGTCAGAACTGTACATCGTGGAGGGTGACTCCGCAGGCGGTTCGGCGAAGCAAGGCCGTAACCGCCGTACGCAAGCCATTCTTCCACTAAAGGGCAAGATCCTGAACGTGGAGAAGGCGCGCTTTGACAAGATGCTGTCTTCTGCTGAAGTCGGTACGCTGATTACAGCGCTGGGCTGCGGCATTGGCCGTGAAGAATTCAACATCGACAAGCTGCGTTATCACAACATCATCATCATGACCGATGCTGACGTTGACGGCTCGCACATCCGTACGCTGCTCTTGACGTTCTTCTTCCGTCAGATGCCCCTGTTAATCGAGCGTGGTTATATCTATATCGCTCAGCCTCCGCTGTATAAGGTCAAGCGTGGCAAGCAGGAGCAATACATCAAGGACGACGAGGCGATGGAGGAATACCTCACGCAGACCGCCCTTGAAGATGCTAGCCTGCACGTGAATGAGCATGCTCCAGGACTTTCCGGCGTTGAGCTGGAGAAAATGGTGAACAACTATCGTACGGTGATGAAGTCCCTCAAGCGGCTGTCCCGCCTGTATCCGTCGGATATCAGCGAGCACATGCTTTACCTGCCTCGTGTTGAATTGGAGCAACTGGCTGACCAAGCGGCGATGAACGCATGGATCGACATGCTGCGTACGCGTCTGAAGACCAATGAGCGCTCCGGTCTTGCCTACGAAGTCAACTTGCGTGAAGACCGCGAACGTCATCTTTGGCTGCCAGAGGTTGAGACCAAAGCGCACGGGCTCTCAAGTTATGTCACCTTCAACCGGGATTTCTTCGGTAGCAATGACTATCGTCAGATCACGACGCTGGGCGCTCAGATCAACAACCTGCTTGAAGACAGCGCTTATGTGAAGCGTGGCGAGCGCCGCAAGGCAGTCTCTACTTTCCGTGAGGCTCTTGAATGGCTAATGGGCGAGACAGCGAAACGCTACAGCATCCAGCGCTATAAGGGCTTGGGCGAGATGAATCCGGATCAGTTGTGGGAAACCACAATGGATCCGAATGTACGTCGCATGTTGCGTGTCACGATTGAAGACGCTATTGCTGCTGACCAGATCTTTAATACCCTGATGGGCGATCAGGTAGAGCCGCGTCGCGACTTTATTGAAAGCAATGCCCTGGCAGTATCAAACCTGGACGTCTGACCGCTACGTAACAAACAAAAGGCCAACGGAAACGTTGGCCTTTTTTATTGTGGTTAACTTTAACAGCACCAATACCATGCGTTGATTTCCCACAGCTGTGTTGGAAATCTGCTGGTAACACAGCTTGTGTATATCTCAGAGTTATACACAGTCGAGTTAACACATGTCTTCTCTTCCCTTGTTGAAAACACATCGTTTGCAGCTAAGGCCGTATGTCCCTGCCGATGCGCCTTTTCATTATCTGCTGGCTGACAATCCCGATATTGCTTCCATGACCGGGACGCTGCCCTCGGCTTATACCCTTGAACTGGCAGAGCACTGGATCTCCAATCATGAACGTTGGTTTATGGAAGGACGAAGCCTTAATCTGGCCGTTGTGCTTCAAGAACATGCTGCATTGATTGGAACGATAAGCCTGAGCGGTTTCGGCTCTCCTCATCGAAAAGCTGGCTTGGCTTACTGGATAGGCAAAGCCTACTGGAATCAGGGCTACTGCAGCGAGGCAGCAATGGTGGTAATTGAATATGGTTTTACTACGCTTGGACTCAATCGGATCTTCGGCGAGTGCTTCAAGCGAAACCGTGCATCTATCAGAGTGTTGGAAAAGCTAGGCATGAGCTACGAAGGGTGCCGGCGCGAAGATATGCACAAGGCAGAGCAATTCGAGGATGTGATGATGTATGACTTGCTTCGAAAGGAATGGAAACAGACCTCTGTATAATTTTCATCTGTGCATAACAAAACCCGGTTATCCCGGGTTTTGTTTTTTGACCTGATCAACTATTAGTAGCGGGCCTGACTGGAGGGTCAGTTAACGCTGAGTTATGCACAGGTGATATAGAGGCCAGCGCTTGATCGATAAAGGACTGACTACGGTTATTGAGGTCTACAATCGCACGGGGATCAGAGCCATTGGGCGGTAGGGCCGGACCAATAATCACTTTGATGGTGCCGGGACGCTTGACCCAGCTCTTGTTTGGCCAGTATTCACCGGCGTTGTGAGCGATAGGCAGTACCGGCACGTTCAACGCACAAGCCAGCGCAGCGCCACCGCGAGAAAACTTGCCAGTCTCTCCCGGCGATACACGAGTCCCTTGGGGAAAAATCAGTACCCAGCAGCCTTGCTTGATGTAGCGTCCGCCTTGTTCGGTAATCTGCTGAAGGGCAACCTTGCCATTGTTTCTGTCGATAGCGATTGGCTTGAGCAAAGCAAAAGCCCAGCCGAAGAACGGTACCTTGAGCAACTCGCGCTTGATCACCTGTGAGGTGGGTTCAAACAGGGCAGACAGGAAAAAAGTTTCCCAGGTGCTCTGGTGGTTGGCAATGATGATGCAGGGTGTCTTGGGAATATTCTCAAGCCCTGAAATCTCATAGCGGATACCGCAAACCACCTTGGCCAGCCAAACGGCAAAACCCGTCCAGGCCTTGACGATAAAGCGATAGCGCGCTCGATAGGAAAGCAGCGGAGCGACCAGCAGGGATACACACGACCAGATGATGCCGCTGGTGCCAAGGAGAATATAGAAGATCACAGTACGCAGGACGCGCATGGATTAGTCCTGTAGGAGATGTTGTACAACAGCCGCCAGATCGGGAAAGACCTGTGTTCCTTTCGGGAGCGGCTTCTGCAAGGTTCGCTCACCCTTCCCTGTTTTTACAAGGTAAGGCGTACAGCCCATGGCAATACCAGCGGTCAGATCACGCAGGCTATCGCCGACCACAGGAACCCCGGTCAGGTCGGTCATGCCGTAATGCTGTGCCACTTGGCGGAACATACCCGGGCTTGGCTTGCGACAGTCACAGCCGTCATCCGGACCGTGGGCGCAGTGAACGATCAGATCGACATGGCCGCCCTGCCCGCTCACCAGCTGCCTGAGTTTTTCGTGCATGGCCTCCAGTGTCTCGCCATCGAACAGCCCGCGCGAAATACCGGACTGGTTGGTGGCAATCGCCACCTTCCAGCCGGCTTGGCTCAATCGGGCCATGGCTTCGATACTGCCCGGGATCGGAACCCATTCCTCGACCGATTTAACAAACGCGTCGGAATCCTGATTGATGACGCCATCCCGGTCCAGCACGATCAGCTTCATATCGATCAACCCAGCAACGAGATATCGGCAATGCCCAGGAACAGCGCCCGTAGACGTGCCAGGAGCGCATAGCGGTTTGCGCGGATATGCTCGTCTTCAGCGTTTACCAGTACCTGATCAAAGAAGCTATCGACCGGTTCACGTAGACTTGCCAGGCGGTTGAGTGCTTCGCGGTAGTTACGTGCCAGTGACAGCGGCTCGACGTTCTGCTCGGCATCAGTGATTGCTTCGAGCAATACCCGCTCGGCATCGTGTTCGAAGAGCTTGGCATCGACCTGGGCCAGTACCATGCCTTCGGCCTTGCCTAGAAGGTTGGATACACGCTTGTTGGCCGCTGCCAGCGAAGCGGCTTCCGGCAAACCACGGAAAGCCTGAACGGCCTGCACTCGCTGATCAAAGTCCAGTGCCGAGTTGGGTTTCAGGGCGCGTACAGACAGATAGACTTCAGCGGCAACGCCTTCATCCTCATAGCGCGCGCGCAGGCGGTCAAAGATGAAATCCTGTACCTGCTGAGCCAGATCGCCCGCTTTGACCTTATTACCGTACAGTTCGATGGCCTTGTCGATCGCAGCCGGAATACTGAGGTCCAGCTGTTTTTCGATCAGGATGCGCAGCACACCCAGGGCCTGACGGCGCAGGGCGAACGGGTCCTTGCTACCGGTGGGCAGCATGCCGATGCCGAAGATACCAACCAAGGTATCGAACTTGTCTGCCAATGCAACAGCGGCGCCTGTAGCGGTACGAGGCAATTCAGCTCCTGCACCGCGGGGCATGTATTGTTCGTTCAACGCGTGCGCAACGTCTTCGGCTTCACCGCCATGCAGTGCATAGTAATAGCCGGCGACGCCCTGCATTTCAGGGAATTCACCTACCATTTCGGTAGCCAGATCGCACTTGGCCAGGATGCCTGCACGTGCTGCTTTTTCTACGTCGCTGCCCAGTTGTTCGGCGATGTATGCCGCCAGCTGGGAAACACGCTCGGACTTCTCATAGACAGTGCCAAGTTGAGCCTGGAAGACCACATTCTTCAATCGCTCGTTGAAGTGCTCCAGCGGCTGCTTCTTATCCTGTTTAAAAAAGAATTCGGCATCGGTCAGACGCGGGCGAACAACCTTCTCATTTCCAGAAACGATCTGGATTGGGTCCTTGCTTTCGACGTTTGCCACCGTGATGAAGCGCGGCAGAAGCTTGCCGTTGGCGTCCAGCAGGCAGAAGTACTTCTGGTTGTCCTGCATGGTGGCGATGAGGGCTTCCTGGGGAACCTCGAGGAAACGTTCCTCAAACGAGCACACCAGTGGTACCGGCCATTCGACGAGTGCAGTCACTTCATCAAGCAGACCTGCCGGCACGACGGCATTGCCCTGCTGCTCGGCAGCCAGCTCATTGACGCGGCGCTCGATCAACGCGCGACGTTCGGCAAAATCGGCCAGCACATAAGCTGCGCGAAGGTCTTCAGCATAGTTGGCGGGAGCCGTGATGTTTACGCTGCCTGGACTATGGAAGCGGTGACCGCGAGATTCGCGGCCGGCTTTCTGGGCCAGGATTTCGCAATCCAGTACGTCATTGCCAAAGAGCATGACGAGCCACTGGGTCGGACGAACAAATTCTTCACGACGGGCGGCCCAGCGCATGCGCTTGGGAATAGGCAGTTCACCCAGGGAAGCTTCAACAATCCCTGGCAACAGGGTGCCGGCTGGTTGACCCTGAATTGTCTGGGAGAAACGAAGCTTCGGACCGCTACGGTCGATTTCGCTGATATCCACGCCGCACTTGCGGGCGAAACCCAGCGCCGCCTGTGTAGGGTTGCCGTCGGCATCAAAGGCTGCTTTGACCGGCGGGCCGTCCAGATTGACGCTGCGATCAGGTTGCTGCTCATCCAGTTGGTTGATCAGCACGGCTAAACGGCGCGGTGCAGCGTAGTAACGGGTACCGCCATAGTTCAGCCCGGCAGCCTTGAGGCCTTTTTCGATACCGGCGAGAAACGCCTCACCCAAGCTTTTCAAGGCTTTGGGTGGCAGCTCTTCAGTACCGAGCTCGACGAGGAAATCCTGGGCGCTCATTGTTCGGCCTCCTTGAGTTTGGCGAGTACTTCGTCACGCAGTTCGGACGTGGCCATGGGGAAGCCAAGGCGTGCGCGGGCCTTCAGGTAGCTGTGCGCCACAGCACGGGCCAGGGTACGAACGCGCAGAATATAGCGCTGGCGCTCGGTTACAGAAATGGCGCGGCGAGCATCCAGCAGGTTGAAGGTATGCGAGGCCTTCAGCACCATTTCATAGGTCGGCAACGGCAATTCGAGCTCAAGCAGGCGGTTGGCTTCCGACTCGTAAAAGTCGAACAGCTCGAACAGCTTGGGCACATTGGCATGCTCGAAGTTGTAGGTGGACTGCTCCACTTCGTTCTGATGGAACACGTCGCCATAGGTCACGGTACCGAATGGACCATCGGTCCAGATCAGGTCATAGACCGAGTCGACGCCCTGCAGGTACATGGCCAGACGTTCCAGGCCATAGGTAATCTCACCGGTCACTGGATAGCACTCGATGCCACCGGCCTGCTGGAAGTACGTGAATTGGGTAACTTCCATGCCGTTCAGCCAGACTTCCCAACCCAGACCCCAGGCACCCAGGGTGGGCGATTCCCAGTTGTCTTCCACGAAGCGGATGTCATGGACGAGCGGGTCAAGGCCGATGGCCTTCAGGGAGCCGAGGTAAAGCTCCTGGAAGTTTTCCGGGTTGGGCTTCAGGACTACCTGGAATTGGTAGTAGTGCTGCAGGCGGTTGGGGTTTTCGCCGTAGCGACCGTCGGTTGGACGGCGGCTGGGTTGTACGTAGGCGGCGTTCCAGGTTTCCGGGCCGATGGCGCGAAGGAACGTGGCGGTATGGAACGTACCGGCGCCGACTTCCATGTCATAGGGCTGCAAAACAACGCAGCCCTGCTCCGCCCAGTAGTTTTGCAGGGCGAGGATCAGATCCTGGAAGGTGCGCACGGCGGGTGGAGTCGAAGTCACGGCGTTCACCTGTGCTGGAGACGGTAAAAGTCAGGCAGTATAACCGATTAGACTCGGATGATATTTAGGTGAACGGCCTGTTCTGACCATTAGGGAGCCCTCATGCCGCGTTGCTACTGGTGTACTGACGATCCGCTGTATATCGCCTACCACGATGAGGAGTGGGGAATACCGCTGAAAGATCCGCAGCGGCTGTTCGAGTTGCTGGTGCTGGAAGGCTTCCAGGCGGGATTATCGTGGATCACCATTCTGAAAAAGCGCGCCCGTTATCGGGAAGTGCTGTTCGGTTTCGATCCTGGGCGACTGGCGGCCATGACCGATGAGGAGATTGAGATACGCATGCAGGATGCAGGCATCATTCGCAACCGGATGAAGCTCAAGGCTGCCCGGCAAAACGCCCAGGCGTGGCTGCGCCTGGAGGATCCGGTGACGTTTCTCTGGTCGTTCGTCGGTGGTGAGCCAAAGATCAACCATTTCCGCGATCGCAGCGAGGTCCCTGCCATCACGCCTGAGGCTGAGGCGATGAGCAAGGCGCTCAGGAAGGCAGGCTTCACGTTTGTCGGCCCGACCATCTGTTATGCCTATATGCAGGCCGCCGGGCTGGTGATGGATCACACGACGGACTGCGACCGTTACGCCGTGTTATGTGGTGATCAGATGCCGAAAGGCTGATCAGCCCCGGCGTGCGGCAGTACAATAGTGGATTTTATGCTTGTGGGAGTTGCTCTTGGAAAAGCTCAAAGGCGCGCTGATTGTCGGCTTCTTGCGTCTGTTGGCCCTATTGCCCTGGTCCATGGTACAGCGGCTGGGTTCCTTCATTGGCTGGTGCATGTGGAAACTGCCGACACGTGCTGGCAAGGTGACCCGGATCAATCTGGCCCATTGTTATCCAGAGCTTGAGGGCGAAGCGCTGGAGCAATTCTCCAAGGAGTGCCTGGCTGGTATCGGCAAGACCCTGACCGAAAGCGCCTGTGCCTGGATCTGGCCAGCAGAGCGCTCGCTCAAGCTGATTCGTGAAGTGGAAGGCATGGACGTGCTGCAGGAGGCATTGGCTTCAGGCGATGGCCTGGTGGGCATTACCAGCCATCTGGGTAACTGGGAGTTGCTCAACCACTTTTATTGCTCCCATGCCAAGCCGATCATTTTCTACCGTCCGCCCAAGCTGAAAGCAGTGGATGAGCTCCTGAAGAAACAGCGGGTTCAACTGGGCAACCGTGTGGCACCTTCTACCCCGGAAGGCATCATCAGTGTGATCAAGGAGGTGCGTCGGGGCGGCGCTGTGGGTATTCCGGCCGATCCCGAGCCTAGCCGAAGTGCGGGGCTGTTCGTGCCCTTCCTCGGCACTACGGCGCTAACCAGCAAATTTGTGCCGTCGCTGTTGGCCAAGGGTAAGGCGCGGGGTGTGTTTTTCCATGCGGTGCGCCTGCCGGATGGCAGTGGCTACAAGGTGATTCTCGAGGCTGCTCCACCGGAAATGTATGACAAGGATCCGGAAGTGTCCGTGGCCGCCATGAGCAAGGCGCTGGAGCGTTACGTCAGTACCTACCCTACGCAATACATGTGGAGCATGAAGCGCTTCAAAAACCGCCCGGATGGCGAGCCTCGCTGGTACTGAGCGTATTCCATGCACTTGTGTGGTCAACCATTCATATCCAGCCAAGTGTGATGCCTGGTCTGTTCGGGTTCAGACCAGGCCTTGATACAGGCAAACCAGTCTTACTGATCGAGAGCAGCAGGTGAAATTCTCAATTCCCAAAATTGCTACAGCACCCTTCTGTCCCTCCGAGGTCAGTGGGTCGGTGACTGTCACGCCCGGTGCGCCCTTCTGGCGCAAGGCTTTCCAGTTTGCAGGTCCGGGCCTTCTGGTCTCGATCGGTTACATGGATCCTGGCAACTGGGCGACCGCCATCGAGGCAGGCTCCCGCTTTGGCTACAGCCTCTTGTTTGTGGTGTTGCTGGCCAGCTTGGCCGGCATGGTGGTTCAGTGCCTATGCGCGCGTCTGGGACTGGCCACTGGCCGCGATCTGGCGCAGCTCTCTCGCGAGCGATACAGCCCGCGGACAGCCAAGACGCACTGGGCATTGGCACAGATATCCATCATCGCCACCGATCTGGCGGAGGTGCTGGGATGCGCGTTGGCATTTCATCTGCTGCTTGGGTGCTCGCTAACCACGGGGATCATCCTGACGGCTTTCGATACCTTGTTGATCCTGAGCTTGCAGCGTCGGGGGTTCCGTCAGTTGGAGGCCATCATGCTGGGGCTGGCCGCCACGATCGGTATCTGCTTCTTTATCGAGCTGATGCTGGTCAATCCATTCTGGCCCGACGTGGCAAAAGGCTTCGTACCGTCCTGGGAGGCGAT
The DNA here is from genome assembly GCF_058536325.1 of Pseudomonas sp. C2.3V. Classification (NCBI taxonomy): domain Bacteria; kingdom Pseudomonadati; phylum Pseudomonadota; class Gammaproteobacteria; order Pseudomonadales; family Pseudomonadaceae; genus Pseudomonas; species Pseudomonas sp. C2.3V. Next base: position 13,625 of record NZ_JBZUBN010000001.1, read on the forward strand.
CGCTCATCAGGAGCCCTTGTATCTGGCGATCGGCATCCTGGGCGCGACCGTCATGCCGCACAACCTCTATTTGCACTCTTCGGTGGTGCAGACACGTCTGGTGGCGAAGGATCAGGCCAGCCGGCTAGAGGCCATTCGGCTGGCGCGTTTCGATACCATTGGCTCGCTGGCGCTGGCCCTGCTGATCAATGCGGCGATCCTGATTCTGGCCGCTTCGGCATTTCACCGTACCGGCCATACGGATGTGGTCGAGATTCAGGATGCGTACCACCTGCTCGATCCGCTGGTTGGCGGTGCGCTCGCCAGCATTCTGTTTGGTGTGGCGCTGCTGGCTTCGGGACAAAGCTCGACCTTTACCGGGACGGTAGCCGGACAGGTCATCCTGGAAGGGTATCTGCAACTCAAGATTCCCTGCTGGCAGCAGCGATTGGCCACACGCGCCATGGCCCTGGTCCCGGCGCTGATTGGCGTGTGGTGGTTGGGCGAGGGTTCCGTGGGCAAGCTATTGGTACTGAGTCAGGTTGTCCTGAGTCTGCAGCTTCCCTTTGCGCTCTACCCGCTCATTCGCATGACGAGCGATACGAAACTCATGGGCCCTTTTGCTAATCGCACCTATACCAAGCTGCTGGCCTGGTTTCTGTTCGGTATCATCAGTCTCGCCAACCTGTGGCTTCTGGCGCAGTGGTTATTCTGATGACAGACGGAAAAGCAGTAAGTAGGAGAACGTGATGGGTATCAATCAGAGACGCCACCCACGTATAGCCATGAAAGTCCGGTTGCGCATCACGCATCCGGACTTTGGCGAGCTGATCTGCCAGACACGCGATCTGTCTGATGGTGGCGTCTATGTACAGCATGCGACGTTGACGGAGTGGCCTGTCGGCACAAGGGTGCAGGGGCAGGTGCTGGACCTGCCTATCGAGGCACCGATAGTGGATATGGAAGTAATGCGCGTGGATGCACTTGGTGCGGGCTTCCGCTTCCTGCGAGGATAGGCCAGGAAGTTTGGCTTAGCCCTTTTGCTTATCCAGACGCTTCAGGAAAACCGTCATTTCTTTCTCTGACTGCTTATCGCCTTTGGCTTGGGCTGCTGCCAGGCCCACCTGCCAAGCCGTACGAGCCCCGTCACTGTCGCCCTGCTGATCCAACGCCTTGCCAAGTAGCTTCCAGGCAGCGGAGTAACCTGCATCTTGTTCCACACAGCGCCGAAGGTGTACAGCCGCCTGGGTAGCATCACCCGCATCCAGATAGCCCTTGCCCAGCCCGAACCGCAACATGGGATTATCCATTCCCTTGGCCAGCATTTTTTCCAGTGATTCGAGCATGGGCAGTCCTCTTATTTAGCGATTTTGATCAGCTTGGCGTAGTAAAACCCATCGTGACCATTTTCTTGGGGAAGCAACTGTCGGCCATGTGGCTGTTTGATCCCCCAGGGTGCTGGGATATCCAGCTCCCTGGCGCCCGGCGTTCGCGCCAGAAACGCGCCGATGTTATCGGTATTTTCAACCGGCATTACCGAGCACGTGGCATACAGCAGAATGCCTCCGACTTCTAGCGTGGGCCAGAGTGCATCCAGGAGTTCAGCCTGTAATTGGGCCAAGGCAGGAATGTCCTCGGGTGTACGGGTAAGCTTGATATCTGGATGGCGACGGATGACGCCTGTGGCTGAACAGGGTGCGTCGAGCAGAATGCGCTGGAACGGTTTGCCGTCCCACCAGTTATCCACTGCGCGGCCGTCCGCTGCAATCAAGGTGGCAGAAAGGTTGAGGCGGCTGAGGTTTTCACGTACTCGGGCGAGACGCGCCTCCTCGGCATCGATAGCCACAACTTCGGCCAAGCGCTCTTCCCGCTCAAGGATGTGGCACGTCTTGCCACCAGGCGCGCAGCAGGCATCCAGCACACGCTGGCCAGGTGCCAATTCCAGCAACAGGGCTGACAGTTGCGCGGCTTCGTCCTGAACGCTGACGCGACCCTCGGCAAAGCCCGGCAGGGTTTTTACATCCTGAGCTGCCAGCAGGCGAATGCCGTCCTCACTGTAGGCGCAGGCTTCAGCCTCAATACCGGCGGCAATGAGTTCGGCCAGATAAGCGTCTCGTGTTCCCAAGCGATGGTTTACCCGCAAAATGAGCGGGGGATGAAGATTGTTGGCGTGGCAGATCGCTTCCCAGTGCTCAGGCCAACGCGCCTTGAGCTCTTTTTGTAGCCAACGCGGATGGGCCAGCCGAGCGGCAGGGTCACGCTCAAGGCTTGCCAGGATCTCTTCGCCTTCCCGTTGGGCACGACGCAGTACTGCATTGAGCAGGCTTTTTGCCCAAGGCTTTTTAAGCTTGTCCGCGCAGCCTACGGTTTCACCTAAGGCTGCATGGGCAGGCACGCGAGTGTAGAGGAGCTGATACAGACCAACCAGCAGCAGCGCTTCCACGTCGCGATCCGCTGCCTTGAATGGTTTTTGTAACAGCTTCTCGGCCAGCAGAGCCAACCGGGGCTGCCAGCGAGCGGTGCCAAAAGCCAGCTCCTGAACCAGCGCACGATCCCGTGGATCAACTTTGTCCTGTTGGGCTGGCAGGCTGCTACCCAGCGAGGCGCGGCCTGCCAGCACGGCAGCCAGTGCCCGAGCCGCAGCAAGACGGGGATTAAGACTCATAAGCCAAGTACCTGACCTGCGGCAAAGCGCTCACGGCGGGCATTAAACAAGTCAGCAAACGCGAGCGGTTTACCGCCAGGAAACTGTATGCGCGTTAACAGCAATGCGTCTCCACCACAGGCAACGCGTAAGCCTTCACGGCTGGCCTCCAGAATCTCACCTGGTTGTCCGTTGCCGTCTACTACTGTTGCCGCGTAGATTTTCACGCCTTCTCCCGCCAGTGTGCTGTGGCATAACGGCCACGGATTGAAGGCACGGATCAGCCGTTCCAGATCGACAGCAGGACGGCTCCAGTCCAGCTTGGCTTCTTCCTTGTTAAGCTTATGAGCGTAAGTTGCCAAGGCATCATCCTGCAGCTTGTCTGGCAACGTACCGGCTGCCAATGCAGGAATGGCTTCGACAACCGCTTCTGCGCCTAGCAATGCGAGACGGTCATGTAGGCTGCCACCGGTATCTTCGGCAGTAATCTGTGTACTTACCTTGCTCAACATGGGGCCGGTATCCAGGCCCGCTTCCATCCGCATGACCGTGACGCCCGTTTCGGCATCGCCCGCTTCGATGGCACGCTGGATCGGCGCAGCCCCCCGCCAGCGAGGTAATAGCGAGGCATGGCTGTTAATGCAGCCCAGGCGCGGAATATCCAGTACGGCTTGCGGCAGAATCAACCCATAGGCCACGACGATCAGGAGATCAGGCTTAAGGGCTGCAAGCTCTGCCTGTGCATCAGCGTTGCGTAGCGTCTGAGGTTGATACACTGGAATGTTGTGAGATTCCGCCAGCTGCTTGACGGGACTCATCGCCAGTTTCTGCCCTCGTCCAGCCGGACGGTCAGGTTGTGTATACACGGCGGCTATTGAGTAGCCTACCCTTAACAGAGCATGTAGATGGCGGGCGGCAAATTCTGGTGTACCAGCAAAGACAATACGCAAAGGTTGAGTCATGGGGCTCTCATGGATCAGTACAAGGCAGCAACTGCTCGCTACTATAAAGGCGAGTCTTGCATAGGATAGAGGTCTTGGCACCAGAATGAAAAAGGCCTGCTGCTGCAGGCCTTTTCAGAGCGATCAGGCGTTCTGCTGGCGGTGCTGCTTTTCCAGCTTTTTCTTGATGCGGTCGCGCTTGAGCGAGGATAGATAATCAACAAACAACTTGCCGTTGAGGTGATCCACTTCATGCTGAATGCAAACAGCCAGCAGGCCTTCGCAAATCATCTCGAACGGCTCGCCATTACGATCAAGGGCATTTACCTTGACGCGTTCAGGTCGCTCTACTTTTTCGTAGAAGCCCGGTACGGACAGGCAGCCTTCCTGGTACTCGCCCAAGTCCTGGGTCAGGGGTTCCAGTTTCGGGTTGATGAACACGAGCGGCTGGCTCTTGTCTTCACTGATATCGATGACGATCAGCTGTTTGTGAACATTGACTTGGGTAGCGGCCAATCCTATGCCAGGCGCTTCGTACATGGTTTCGAACATGTCATCGATCACCTGACGAAGGGCATCGTCCACCTCCGCAACCGGCTTAGCGATAGTGCGCAAGCGGGGATCAGGGAATTCTAAGATATTTAAAAGGGCCATGATGTGTGTGAAGCACGTGTGGAATAAATTCGAAAGGCACTGCTAAGATGCAGCAGCGTTGATTTAATAGCCCCGCCAGGGAGTGATTGGGGCATTCCCTCAGGGTTTTTTTGCATATTGCACATAGTAAAGGGATTCACCGGATGAGGAAATCGTTGTTCGCCCTGTTGCTGGTGGCGGCTAGCAGTTGGGTGCAGGCCGACGTACAGCTGCGCCAGGGGCATCCAGACAGTTACACGGTGGTGCGCGGCGATACCCTTTGGGATATTTCCGGCAAATTTTTGAGCAAGCCCTGGCAGTGGCCAGAAATATGGCATGCCAACCCACAGGTCGAAAACCCGCATTTGATCTATCCCGGCGATAGACTGAGTCTTGTCTACGTGGACGGGCAGCCTCGGCTGATGCTCAACCGTGGCGAGTCCCGCGGCACGATCAAACTGTCGCCTACCATCCGGTCGACACCGATTGCCGAAGCGATACCGACGATTCCGCTGGAGGCCATCAACAGCTTCCTGCTGTCGAACCGTGTGATCGATGATGCCAATCAATTCAGGAACGCCCCCTATATCGTGGCCGGCAATGCCGAGCGTGTTGTCAGTGGCGCCGGTGATCGAGTCTACGCACGTGGCCACTTCACCGAGGACCAGCCTGCCTACAGTATTTATCGGCAGGGAAAAGCGTATAAAGATCCCCAGACTGAAGAATTTCTGGGCATAAACGCCGATTATATCGGTAGCGGCGACAAGGTGACCTCTGAAGGCGACATGACCACGCTGGTGCTCAGCCGCTCCAATGAAGAGGTTCGCCTGGGCGATCGCCTGTTCCCCACCGAGCAGCGTGTCGTCAACTCGACCTTTATGCCCAGTGCACCCGACAGGGACATCAACGGAATCATTCTTGATGTTCCGCGTGGTGTTACCCAGATCGGCCAGTTCGATGTGGTCATCATCAACAAGGGTATGCGCGACGGGTTGGTCGAAGGCAACGTACTGGCTGTCTACAAGACCGGCGAAACCGTACGCGACCGGGTAACGGGTGATAACGTCAAGGTGCCCGACGAGCGCTCTGGTCTGCTGATGATCTTTCGCACCTATGACAAGCTCAGCTATGGCCTGGTCCTGAATGCGACTCGTCAGCTCTCGGTTCTGGACAAGGTCCGTAATCCCTAAATAGTCACACTGGCGCAGCCTTTCAAGGGGTGCGCCACGATCAAGGATGATCGTATGTCGTTTTCTTCTCCGGCGGAGCTTGAAGCCCGCCTGCGTCTGCATAATCTCCCTGAAATTGGTCCGCGCCGCTTTCACCATCTGATTCATGCCTTTGGCAGTGCTTCGGCAGCGCTTAGTGCGCCGGCTTCCGCCTGGCAGGCATTGGGTATTCCGGGCGTCTGCGCAGACGCCCGCCGTACCGCTGAAACCCGTGAACGTGCAGCCCATGCTCTCGCCTGGCTGGAAAGTGAACATCACCACTTGGTGTGTTGGGATGATCCCCGCTATTCCGCACTACTGGCCGAAACCAAGGGGGCGCCACCTCTGCTCTATGTAGCGGGAGCCGTGGAACTGCTGGAGCGGCCCCAGCTCGCCCTGGTCGGCAGCCGCCAGGCGAGTGCCTATGGGCTTGATAACGCTCGCCGGTTTTCCAAGAGCCTTGCGGCGGCAGGTTTCTGCGTAACCAGCGGCCTTGCGCTCGGCGTCGATGGTGCAGCTCACGAAGGTGCGCTGGAAGCCAGCGGTGCTACGATTGCCGTATTGGGCACAGGGCTTGAGCGACTCTATCCTCGTCGCCATATCAGCCTGGCTCGTCGTATCGTCGAGCACGGTGGCGCGCTGGTGTCAGAGCTACCCTTGGATGCAGCACCCAACGCCGCCAACTTTCCGCGGCGTAACCGTATCATCAGCGGGTTATCACTCGGTGTACTGGTGGTCGAGGCGAGTCCTTCGAGTGGCTCCCTGATCACAGCGCGGCTGGCAGCAGAGCAAGGACGCGAAGTGTTTGCCATTCCCGGCTCGATTCATCATCCCGGCGCACGTGGCTGCCATCAGCTGGTCCGTGAAGGGGCGCAACTGGTCGAGAGTATCGAACATATTCTGGAATCGCTCAGAGGCTGGCAGGCACCGTTTGGACAATCGTCCCTGCCCTTGATGAATGAGCCTGAACCAGCAGATGTTCCACGTGAAACGCATCCTTTGCTGGACGTGCTGAGGGCTTCCCCCCAGAACAGCGAGACGCTTGCCCAGCTCAGCGGTTACGAGGTTTCTCATTTGCTGGCCGAGCTGACGGAGCTTGAGCTGGATGGCCGTGTGGCCCGTGAAAATGGACTTTGGGTCTATCGAGCGTGACGGGTCAGTCTCGGTTAAACTCGTGATCTTTTTATGGACAGGAGTGAACCGATGCTCAGCTGCTGGCGCGTTCAATATGCTGCTCACGTCATACGTCACGGCGGTGTAATCGCCTACCCGACCGAGGCAGTCTGGGGCCTGGGATGTGATCCCTGGGATGCGGCTGCGGTCTATCGGTTGCTGCGTATCAAGCAGCGCCCGCTGGAAAAGGGTTTGATTGTAGTGGCCGACAACATCAGGCAGTTCGATTTCCTGCTGCATGATCTGCCCAAGGAATGGAAGGACAAACTGTCGAGCACATGGCCGGGGCCCAATACCTGGCTGGTGCCGCACCAGAACCGCTTGCCGGGCTGGGTGACGGGTGTGCATCAAACGGTAGCGTTGCGTGTGACTGACCACCCTCTGGTGCGTGAACTGTGTGCCTTGAGCGGCCCGATCATTTCTACCTCCGCCAACCCGGCGGGACGTCCGGCCGCCCGTTCACGGCTTAAGGTTGAGCAGTATTTTTCCGGAGAGCTGGACGCCGTGCTGGGCGGTGCGCTGGGTGGTCGCAGAAGCCCCAGCGTTATCCGCGATCTGGAAACAGGTCAGGTCTTTCGTCCCTGATAGTAGAGCTGACCTCTATGGCTAAATGGTCAGCTCTGGGGTTCGTCAACAAGCATATGACGGACCCGGTTGGCCAGCTCATCGATCAGGAAAGGCTTGCCGATTATGTCGGTACCTTCAGTCAGACTACCCTTGGGCTGGACGGCTTCGCCCGCATAGCCGGTCATGAAGAGAATCTTCAATGTCGGACGTGACGCTCGTGCCCACTCGGCCAGTTGCGTACCGCTCATGCCGGGTAGCCCTACATCGGTAATCAGTAGATCCACCGGCGCGTCGGATTCCAGAATAGCCAGGGCCTCATGTGCATGGTGAGTATCCTGGGCCGCGTACCCCAACTCATTGAGTACTTCGACCACGAGCAGGCGAACGGCCGAGTCATCACCCACGACCAGAATGGATTCGCCGTTTCCTGGCGCTACGACTGCTTCGACTTCCTCTTGATCCAGAGACTCGGCTTGAAGTGCACGGGGGAAATACAGGGTAATCGTTGTGCCTTGCCCTACTTCGCTTTGCAAGGTGACATGGCCGCCAGACTGTTTGACGAAACCATAGATCATTGACAGACCCAGGCCTGTGCCCTGCCCAATGGGCTTGGTAGTAAAGAACGGGTCGAAGGCCTTGGCTACGACCTCCGGACTCATACCGGTACCGCTGTCCCGGACTGTTAGCGTGACGTAGTGACCTGGATTCAGATCTTCTAGCGGATGGGTTGCCTCATTGAAAAAATGACCTGTTTTGAGTACCAGGGTACCCCCATCAGGCATTGCGTCGCGCGCGTTGATGACCAGGTTCAACAGGGCGTTTTCCAGCTGGTTGGTATCCGACAGGGCATGCCAGAGATAGGGATGCAGTTGGGTGATGATTTCGATGTGCTCGCCGAGGGTTCGCCGGACCAGATCTTCCAGTGAAGTGACGAGGGCATTCAGATCGATGGGTTGAGGATCGAGTGTCTGACGACGAGCAAAGGCCAGCAGGCGCTGCGTCAATGTGGCAGCACGATGAGCAGAGACACTGGCGGCCTCCATGTAACGCTCCAGCCCTTGAAGCTGCTGGCTGCCAATTCGGCGCTTCATGATTTCAAGCGAACCAATGATGCCGGTCAGCAGGTTATTAAAGTCATGGGCAATCCCGCCGGTGAGTTGCCCGACCGCTTCCATCTTCTGCGACTGGCGTAGGGCTTCCTCGGTCTGCTTGAGCATGACCGCCGCCTCCACTTCAGCCGTGACATCCCGCGCAAAGACATAAACCTGTCCATCCTTGTCGGCCGTGGCCTTCCAATCGATCCAATGCCATTCGCCTGAGCGGGCTCGGTAGCGGCTGCGAAGGCCATTGATCGTCTCGCCGATCGGGAGCTGTCGAAAATGCTGTGTAGGCGATGGATCATCGGGATACTCGAGACGGGAAGTCTCAAATGCCAGCAGCTCCGATTGGGACCAGCCCAGCTGGCGCGTCCATGCCGGGTTCAGGCTTTGCCAGCGCTCACGCGCGAACACACCCAAGAGATCGTCAGACAGTGCCCAGGTGCGGTCGCGTTCGGCGGTTCGTTCGGCAACCCGTTGTTCCAGGGTTTCGTTCAACTGGCGCAAACGCTGCTCGACCTGGCGAATCTCGGTGATGTCTGTGTGTACGCCTACCCATTCGACAATGACGCCCTCTTCGATGACCGGGATCGCCCGGACCGAAAAGATCCGCCACTTGCCGTTCTGGCAACGCACGCGCTGTTCGTCGTGAAAGGTCTTGCGTCCACGTAAGGCAGCACGCCACCGCTTGAGCGAGCGAGGAGCATCTTCGGGATGCAGCGCGCGGGTCCAGCCCGTGCCCTGGTATTCCTCATACGTCTGACCCGTCAGGGCACTCCAGGCTGGCTGTTCTCCAATCATGCGGCCCTTGGCGTTGTTGGTCCAAAGCACCCCCTGAACCGCATCGACTGCAGCGCGGAACCGCTGGTTCGACAGGTGCAGCGACGCTTCGGCCTGCTTGCGCTGGGTAATGTCCACAACCACGGCACTGACATACTGAGGCATGCCCTCTGCGTCATGGGCTAGCGAGACGTGCAAGCTGGTCCAGACCTGGGAGCCATCCGGCCGCATATAGCGCTTGTCGACCAGATAGGACTCCCCCGTCTTGAACATCTGCTGGGTCAGCACCTTGCTGGTCTGGCGATCTGACGGATGCGTCAGTGCATCGACATTGCTGCCGATCAACTCTTCTTCGGAGCGCCCGAGAATATCGCAATAGCGTGCATTGACGAGCACGATCGTGCCGTTGAGGTCCGTCTGGCAGATACCGACCGCAGCCTGGTTGATCAACGTGGACAAGCGGTTGGTACGGTCCTGTAGGGTGGCTTCGGCCTGAAGCCGATCTTCGATATCGATGGAAACAGTCACCGAGGCGATGACCTCGCCTTCGGAATTACGCACGGGCGCGCTGGAAACTTCAAATGTGCGAACGGTCCCGTCCGCGCGCCGATAGATCATGGGTTCCGGTGGGATGGGATTTCCAGAGGAAAGCGCCCGTACCGTCGGGTAGTCCTCAATGGCGTAGGGTCGGCCATCAGAATGAACCGCTCCCAGATGCTTGTAGCGATGCAGACTCTCCCCGCCCGGTGTAATGCCAAGTTGGTTCTGAATCTGTTTGTTCAGCATCAATGAGCGCCCAGTGCCCGCTTCGGAGATGGAAATACCCAGAGGGGCCTGCTCCAGGACGCTGGTCAGCAAGCCACTTTCGAGTTGTAGCCGGGCTTGGCTTTGGTGAAGTTGATCCTGTGCCCTGGCCTTTTCGATGGCGACCGACGCGAACTGCGCCAACTGCACCACAATGGCTTCGTCCGCCTCATCGAACTCACCCGTGAACTTATCCGAAAGCTGGATCAGACCCAGATTGGTGCCCTGATGGCTGATCAACGGGACCGCCAGCCAACCGCGCATGGGTGGATGTTCATTGACATAGGTGCCAAAGTTCTTCCAGCGCGTATGCGCTTCCAACTCGGCCTGGGTCATGCGCACGGGCTGATTGGTCTCGCAGACCATGGCATAGATGCCACCGCCGCTGGGCAGGGCGTCGAGATGGCGCCACTTCGCGTATTTCTCGGAAAGCGACACGCTGGTGATGGATTGGCTCCAGTCTTCACCCTGGGTCATGCTGACTACGGATTGGTGAGCCCCTACGATCAGGCGGGCCTGCTCGGTAATGGCGTCCACGGTGGTTTTCATATCGGGCGCCGAGGTAATCGCCCGCGTTGCTTCGGCCAATGCCTTGAGCTGGGTCACGCGGCGGCTGAGCGTGTCAGTCAGATGATCGCGGTCGCGCTCGGTATGCAGGGATTGGGTTCGATCCCGCAGGGTCAGCAGAAAGCCGAGATGAAGGTCGTCTTTCATGAGCGGTACGGTTCGCGCACTTCCCCAGAACTGCGTGCCGTCGCGGCGTACATACCAGCGCTGGCTGTTCACATGACCTTTCGCTCGGGCCGTTTGCCGCTCCTGATGAAGAATGGGACCGATGAGGTCTTCGGCGTTGAGCAGGAACTCGACGGTCTTCCCGACCACCTCGGCCTCGCTCCAGCCGAACAGCGTCTGGGCACCGGCATTCCAGCTGGTCAGTCGCCCGTCCAGGTCCGTGGTAATGATGGCGTAATCCGTAGCGCTGTCGAGGATCGCAGCGAGGAGGGCTTGATGAGGCATACGATCGACACAGGCTCCAAATCAGCGGTACTACGGAGGAGGCAAGCCAGGCTTGCCTCCTTTCCTGCAATTATGACCGTTCCAGGATCAGAACGGTTGACCCCGTTGTTTCGCGGCCTGTCAGGGCACGTTGCGCCTGGGCGGCTTCGGATAACAGGTAGCGTTGGTTGATCTCGATCTTGAGCGTACCGTTGGCGACCAGGCCGAAGAGTTCGTCTGCCATGGATTGCAGCCGTTCTGGCGTATCGGCATAGCCTGCCAGGGACGGACGTGTGACAAACAGCGAGCCTTTCTGGTTCAAGATCGCCAGGTTGACCCCTGTCACAGCGCCAGACGAATTTCCAAAACTGACCATCAGGCCACGCGGTGAGATGCAGTCCAGCGACGCCTCCCAGGTATCCTTGCCGACACTGTCATAAACGACCGGACACTTCCTACCATTGGTCAGCTCAAGGACTCGCTTGGCGATATCCTCTTCCTTGTAATTGATTGTCTCCCAGGCGCCCAGGCGACGGGCATGTTCGGCCTTGGCAGCAGAGCCCACAGTGCCGATCACGCGCACACCCAGCGATTTTGCCCACTGACAGGCCAGAGAGCCGACGCCGCCCGCAGCGGCATGAAACAGGATGGTTTCGCCCGCTTCGACACGATAGGTCTGGCGCAGCAGGTACTGGACGGTCAGCCCCTTGAGCATGACCGCTGCCGCCTGCTCAAAGCTGACGCTTGCAGGCAGGTGAACCAGATTACGCTCCGGCAGGGAATGGACCTCGGCATAGGCGCCCAGCGGGCCGGTGGCATAGGCAACCCGATCTCCAACCTTGAACCGCGTTACGCCACTGCCGATGGCCTCGACAATCCCGGCACCTTCACTGCCCAGCCCGGATGGCAAAGTACCAAGGGGATACAGGCCGCCCCGGTAGTAGGTATCGATAAAGTTGAGTCCAATGGCCTCATTGCGGACACGTACCTCGTTCGGCCCTGGTTCGGCAGGTGTGAAATCGACATATTCGAGCACTTCCGGGCCGCCGGTGCGGCTGAACTGGATACGTTTTGCCATGGGGATTTCCTTGTAAGAATAGTGGCTGAACCTTAATCCAATCCCTTGCAGAGGCCTGCGTCAACCGGCAAAGCACCCTCCGGTGGTATGATTCAGGACTTTCTTTACCCTTCCCTACTCCAGGTGATGACCGTGAAAGACCGAATCGAAGCCGTAAAGGCATACCTGCTCGATCTACAGGATCGCATCTGCCAGTCCTTGGAAGCGGAGGATGGTCATGCCCGGTTCATGGAGGAGGCCTGGACACGTCCTACCGGCGGCGGTGGTCGTACGCGTGTGATTGGTGAAGGTGCCGTCATCGAAAAAGGCGGTGTGAACTTCTCTCATGTCCACGGCGACAGCATGCCGCCTTCGGCCAGCGCCCATCGTCCTGAGCTGGCAGGTCGCAGTTTCGAGGCCATGGGCGTCTCGCTGGTGATCCACCCTGAAAACCCGAATGTACCCACCTCCCACGCCAATGTGCGTTTTTTCATCGCTGAAAAAGACGGTGAAGAACCGGTCTGGTGGTTTGGTGGCGGTCTGGATCTGACGCCTTATTATGGTAACGAGGAAGACTGTATCCACTGGCACCGGGTGGCACGGGATGCCTGTGCGCCATTCGGTGAAGACGTCTACCCGCGTTACAAAGCCTGGTGTGATCGTTACTTCCAGATCAAGCATCGCAACGAGCCGCGTGGAATCGGTGGCCTGTTCTTCGATGATCTGAACGAGTGGGACTTCGAGACCAGCTTTGCCTTTCTGCGGGCTATTGGCGATGCCTACCTGAACGCCTACCTGCCGATTGTACAGCGTCGTCGGAACGAGCCTTTTACCGAAGCACAGCGCGAGTTCCAGGCCTATCGCCGCGGCCGCTACGTAGAGTTCAACCTGGTCTATGACCGTGGCACCCTGTTCGGTCTGCAATCGGGCGGCCGTACCGAGTCGATCCTGATGTCCCTGCCACCCATTGTGCGTTGGGGATATGACTGGAAGCCGGCGCCCGGTAGCGAAGAGGCTCGTTTGACCGAGTACTTCCTGACCGACCGTGACTGGTTGGCTGATACCTGATACCGACCCATTGATCTTTGCTTCAAGGACATCTCATGGACCGTTATGCCGTCATTGGCAACCCTGTCGCCCATAGCAAGTCGCCTGCCATTCATAGCCGCTTTGCCGAGCAGACAGGACAGGCCATGCGCTACGACACCTGGCTTGCGCCGCTTGGCGAGTTCGAGCGCAGCGCGCGTGATTTTTTTGCCGATGCGGCAGGCGCCAATGTGACGGTCCCGTTCAAAGAGGATGCCTTTCGATTTGCCGATGAGCTGACTGAGCGTGCCCGACGTGCCGGTGCGGTCAATACGCTAAAGAAGCGGGAAGACGGGACCTTTCTGGGCGACAACACTGACGGTGCCGGACTGGTTCGTGATCTGACGGTCAATGCAGGCCTGTCCCTGACTGGCAAGCGTATCCTCATCCTGGGCGCTGGTGGTGCCGTACGTGGCGTGTTGGAGCCCATTCTGGCGGAGCGGCCTGCGGCCCTGGTCATTGCCAATCGGACCGAGAGTAAGGCCATACAGCTGGCGCGTGAATTTTCAGCGCTGGGAATGATCGAGGCGGCAGCGTTCAACCTTGAGGCGGAGCCGTTCGACCTGATCATCAATGGCACTGCTGCCAGCCTTTCCGGCGATGTTCCCCCTATCACCTCTACCTTGGTCCGCGCTGGGGTAACCGTTACCTACGACATGATGTACAGCAAGGAGCCAACGCCCTTCTGTTGTTGGTCAGCCACACACGGCGCAGTACAAGTCCTGGATGGTCTGGGTATGCTGGTTGAGCAGGCTGCCGAAGCATTTTACCTTTGGCGCGGCATACGGCCGGAGAGCGGCCCGGTATTGCATGAACTCAGACAGCAGCTGGCGGCGTCCTGATTAGAGCATTGCGTCTTCTGGATAGCTTTATTAGGAGACCTGCTACTGACGCATGTGGATAAGTAATGCCTGTACAAAACGATCCGAACATTATCCAATGCTGAAAATAGATATTGTGGCAGCCCTGTTTTGACTAACAGGATTTATGGCTTGAAGGCAAAAGACAGGCGTATTAAGACGAAGTAGCAATAGAGTTTGCTATAGCGCATGTGGATAAGATTCAACTCCTGTGCATAATTAAGGAGATACCCACAGGCTTCATGTTGTCTTTATATACGCTTGAAGAATGACGCTGGAAGGTATTTGCGGCAACCAGTGCCCGGCAGCGTAGCCAGGCACTGAGTTGAATATCAGTTCAGCAAGGTGGCATCTAGGCTGATCTTGGCGTTCAGTACCTTGGAGACTGGGCAGCCTTCTTTCGCCTTGTTGGCGATGGCCTGGAATTGGTCGTTGTCGATGCCTGGGATCTTGGCCGACATGGTCAAATCAATCGTCGTGATTTCGAAGCCTTCGCCTACCTTGTCGAGCGTAACCACTGCCTTGGTTTCGATACGCTCGGCTGTGAAGTTCTCCATCCCCAGCATCATGGAAAAGGCCATGGAGAAGCAGCCCGCATGCGCTGCGCCAATCAGCTCCTCGGGGTTAGTGCCGGGCTGGTCTTCGAAGCGAGTGTTGAAACCGTAGGGATTTTCCTTCAGCGCGCCGCTGCCTGTGGAAATCGTACCTTTACCGTCCTTCAAACCACCTTGCCATACAGCAGATGCTGTCTTTTTCATGGTTCCTCTCCTGTGGATGACTCGAGTTATATGTGAAATCGGATGCTGGGCAAAGTTCGTTGGAGGGTGCGGCGAAACGTAAGGCGTACAGGTGGTGTTCATCAGGGTAAGGTAAAAGGGCCGGAGCAAATGGCCAGGGTTGTGGTCAGCCTATGACCTGCCTTTTCTCCGGTCTGATTTATTTCAAGGAGTCGTCATGGACTATAAGAACCTCGGGTCTACGGGCCTGAAAATTTCTCCGCTGTGCCTGGGCTGTATGACCTACGGCGTGCCTGAACGTGGTAATCATCCATGGACGATGGGCGAAGAAGAGAGTCGCCCGCTACTCAAGAAAGCCCTCGACATGGGCATTAACTTCTTTGATACCGCCAACGCCTATTCCGATGGTACCAGTGAGGAAATCGTCGGTCGGGCGCTGAAGGACTTTGCCCAGCGTGACGAGATTGTGCTGGCCACCAAGGTCTATTTTCCGATGCGCAACAAGCCCAACGTGGGCGGCCTGTCACGTAAGGCGATCTTTGCCAGTATCGATGCCAGCCTCAAGCGCTTGGGCACTGACTACGTGGACCTGTACCAGATCCACCGCTGGGATTATGAAACGCCTATCGAAGAAACCATGGAAGCGCTGCACGATGTGGTGAAGGCGGGTAAAGCGCTGCATATCGGTGCGTCCAGCATGTACGCCTGGCAATTTGCCAAGGCTCTGCACGTGGCAGATCAAAATGGTTGGACCCGTTTCGTCACCATGCAGAATTATGTGAACCTGCTGTATCGCGAAGAAGAGCGCGAAATGCTGCCGCTCTGCCGTGACGAAGGCATAGGGGTCATTCCCTGGAGCCCCATGGCACGTGGAAGGCTGACCCGAGATTGGGATACCAGCAGCGCACGCGTTGAGAGTGACGAGTTTGGCAAGAGCCTGTATGCCAATACGGCCGATGCCGACCGCCGTGTGGTTGAGCGTGTGGCCGAGATTGCCAACGAGCGTGGCGTACCGCGTGCACAAGTGGCACTGGCCTGGGTTGTGCAAAAACCGGGCATCAGTGCACCCATCATTGGTGCGTCCAAACCGCAGCACCTCGAAGACGCTGTGGCCGCCCTCTCGCTCAACCTGACCGCCGAAGAGATCGCCCGCCTTGAGGAACCTTACGTCCCTCATGGTGTGGTCGGTTTTGCCTGATCACGGTCTTTCCGGTACGACATCTGTCGTACCGGACCTACCGCGCCATTACCTCACCCTATCGGTTTCATAGTCACTAAAAAGAGCCAGGTTACTTTTAATAACTGCCTTAAAGGCGTAGAGTGAGTTTCTTGATGTAATCACGCTCAGCGAGGTTGCCATGGACGATTCTAACAAGTCCGCTACCGGGCGCCGCCGACTGAAAAACCACGACTGCCCTATCCGTGATGTGCTGGACCGTGTAGGCGATGCCTGGTCGGTACTGGCTGTTTTCAAGCTGGACAGCGGACCACTGCGTTTCAATGAACTCAAGCGTCAGATCGATGGCATTTCCCAACGAATGCTGACCGTCACGTTGCGCAACCTGGAGCGCGATGGATTGATTACCCGAACGGTCATTCCCTCAACACCGCCTCAAGTGGAATATGCCCTGACCGGGATCGGGCGAAGCCTGGTCATTCCCATCCGAGCCTTGGCCGATTGGGCCGCTCAATCGCAGCCCATCATTCAAGAGGCGCGCGATACCTACGATCTGGCCATGCGGCAGCGACAAACCGAAGAGCCTGCCGCGGCTAACGAGGAGACTTCTACATGACTCAACTCAAAGACACCGCCATTTCCGTCCTGGACCTGGCGCCGGTACGAGACGATGGCAGCGCTGCCCAGGCCCTGCATAACTCACTCGACCTTGCTCGCCATGTGGAGCGGCTAGGCTATAACCGATTCTGGGTCGCTGAGCATCACAACATGGACGGCATCGCCAGCTCAGCTACGGCCGTTCTGCTCGGATATTTGGCGGGCGGTACGTCCACAATCCGCATCGGCTCCGGTGGCATCATGCTGCCCAACCACGCCCCTCTTGTTGTGGCCGAGCAGTTCGGCACGCTGGATGCTCTGTATCCGGGCCGTATCGATCTGGGGCTTGGCCGTGCGCCCGGGTCCGATCAGATGACCGCCCATGCACTGCGCCGTGATCGTTTGGGAAGCGCCGATGACTTCCCTTCCGACGTAGAGGAGCTGCAGTACTTCCTGGGTCCACGACAGGAAGAACAGCGGGTAATCGCCGTGCCGGGTGTCGATAGCAACATACCGATCTGGCTGTTGGGATCGAGCCTGTTCAGTGCTCAGCTAGCGGCTGCCAAAGGTTTACCGTATGCCTTTGCATCCCATTTTGCGCCACGCTATATGCATGAAGCGATTCGTCTGTACCGTGAAAACTTCCGCCCTTCCGAGGTGCTGGACAAGCCCTATGTCATGCTGGGTGTTCCGCTGGTTGCAGCAGACAGCGACGAGGAAGCCAATTACCTGGCAAGCACGGTTTATCAGCGCGTCTTGGCATTAATGCGTGGCCAAAGCCTGGTGCTTCGCCCGCCGGTTCGAAACATGAGTCCTGAATGGTTGCCCCATGAAAAAGACGCTGTGCTGAACATGCTGGGCATGGCGATTATTGGTGGGCCGGACAAGGTACGCGAGCGGGTCGATTTGCTGCTTGAGAAGACCGACGCCGATGAATTGATTTTCACCTGCGATGTGTATGAACATGCTGATCGACTCAGGTCGTATCAGATTCTGGCCGAACTTAAAGGCTGATATAAAAAGGGCGCTATGGCGCCCTTTTTCATAACGTTAAACTAATAATGCTGATATCAGCGCATTCTAAAGAGATATCAATCAGCTATTAAATTAATATTACTTTATTAGCGGGCTATTTATCTGCAAAGTTCTGTTGCCAGAACTGTTCGAAGGCTTCTTTCCACTCGGGTAATTGCACGCCCCAGTTAGTCTGAATACGTGAGCAATCCATTCGTGAATTAGCTGGACGTTTCGCTGGAGTGGGATACTCATACGTGGCAATAGGATAAAGCCGGGCACGTAAACGGCCTTGCTCTTCAAGTTTCTGAGCGATCGTTTCGGTAAAGCCAAACCAGGATGTCTTGCCTGTCGAGGTAAGGTGGTAAATACCCCAGGGGCCTGGGTTGCCCATGGTAATGCGATCTACAATGTGGCTAGTGGCTGAGGCAATCGTATCGGACCAAGTCGGTATGCCGATCTGATCATCTACAACGCGCATTTCGTCTTTTTCCTGCAGCAGGCGATGCATGGTACGAACAAAGTTGTGACCATCCTGGGAGTAAACCCAACTGGTTCGCAGAATCAGATACTGTCCGCCTACGGCCTGAACCGCCTGTTCGCCAGCCAGCTTGCTTTCGCCATACACGCTGGTGGGGTGGGTGGCATCCTCTTCACTGTAGGGCTCGTTCTTGTCACCATCAAATACATAGTCGGTCGAATAGTGGATGAACGGAATGGCCCGTGCCACAGCCTCCTCCGCCAGAATCCGCGGTGCCTCTGCGTTTACCTTGAAAGCCATCTCGGCGTCGGTCTCGGCCTTGTCCACAGCCGTATACGCAGCAGCATTGATAATCAGGTCTGGCTGCACACGTCGAACGGTTTCACGAATGGCCTCTTCATTTGCAAGATCCATGGCATCACGACCCAGAACAACAAGTTCATGATCGGTTTTAAGGCTTCTTTGCAGCGCTTGAGAGACCTGACCGCTTCGACCTGTAATTAAAATTTTCATACTTCTCCAGCCTGATCGAGCGGCATTAACCCAAAAGCAGTGAGCTAGTTGATTAAGAACCCGATAGTGGTTGGTTTAATAATGAGCGACTGATGCTCAATTATTGCCCAACAATAAATCAATATGATGGTCGCTATGTTGAACGCGTTTAAAAGTTAAGCAAACTTTAAATAAAGCGAAAAACACAGAGCACCGCAGTTTATAAAAAACCAGGGCGATAGTGTGCCTGCCTATACGGGCAAGGCCAGAGGCGGGGCGGAGCGCTATGGCGGCGTGGGCAGCCAGAAAAGGAGATTGGTCATAAAACGTGCCAATAACAGCGTGCTTAGTCGGCGAACACTAACACACCTTTGTGACGGTTTGTCAGCAAAGTTGTTTCAAGACAGACAAACCTTTACAGAGGCTGTTGAAAGGCCATGAAGTTGGCAGAAGAAGCGGGCCTAGTACCTTGAGGCTTGTGAGTTCCATGGCAAGGCCGCTCTTCTTTGATAAGGGTCAAACCGGCTTTTGTACCAGTGCAAGGCCAGTCATTTCCTGAAGACTTTCAAGTGTGAGGCCTTCGACAAGTTCGCTGGCATACACGCGGCCGTCAGCAATATCGAAAATAGCCAGATCGGTATACACACGAGATACGCAGCCTACGCCCGTCAGCGGGTAGGTAC
The DNA here is from genome assembly GCF_058536325.1 of Pseudomonas sp. C2.3V. Classification (NCBI taxonomy): domain Bacteria; kingdom Pseudomonadati; phylum Pseudomonadota; class Gammaproteobacteria; order Pseudomonadales; family Pseudomonadaceae; genus Pseudomonas; species Pseudomonas sp. C2.3V. Next base: position 32,631 of record NZ_JBZUBN010000001.1, read on the forward strand.
AGTGCTCGACCAGCTTGCTTTGCCCGGCTTTGGTCATGAGATCCATCATGACAAAGACCTGCTTGGCACCTATTGCAAGGTCCATAGCACCCCCTACGGCAGGAATCGCATCAGGCTCGCCGGTGTGCCAGTTGGCCAGATCGCCTGTGACGGATACCTGGAAAGCGCCGAGCACGCAGATATCCAAATGGCCGCCGCGCATCATTGCGAACGAATCCGCATGGTGAAAAAACGCACCGCCTGGCAGCAGGGTGACAGGCTGCTTGCCAGCGTTAATCAGATCAGAATCTTCCTTGCCCTCCTCTGGCGCCGGACCCATGCCCAGTATGCCGTTCTCGCTATGCAGAAAAATCTCGCGGTCAGCCGGCAGGTGGTTGGCCACTAGCGTCGGCAGTCCAATCCCCAGATTGACGTAGGCTCCTTCCGGGATGTCCTGGGCGACTCGGGCAGCGATCTGGTTGCGGTTGAGTCTGTTCATTCCTGATCTCCTGAAACACGAACGACGCGTTGCACAAAAATGCCTGGCGTAACGATGATTTCCGGATCGATCTCGCCCAGCTCCACAATTTCACGGGTTTGCACGATGGTAGTCTTTGCGGCCGTCGCCATGATGGGACCAAAATTGCGGGCAGCCTTGCGGTAGGTCAGGTTGCCCCAACGGTCGGCACGGTCCGCGCGAATCAGAGCAAAGTCGGCATGAATGGGATATTGGATAACGTAGTGCTTGCCGTTGATTTCGCGTGTTTCCACGCCTTCGGCCAGAATCGTGCCGTAGCTGGTCGGCGTGAAAAAGGCGCCGATACCGGCACCCGCAGCGCGGATACGCTCGGCCAGATTGCCCTGCGGCACTAACTCCAGTTCAATTTTGCCGGCACGGTAAAGCTCGTCGAATACATAGGAGTCGGTCTGACGTGGAAATGAACAGATGATTTTGCGAACCTGACCTGCCTTGAGCAGGGCTGCCAGGCCTACATCGCCATTGCCCGCATTGTTGTTGATGATGGTGAGATCTTTCGCACCGTGCGCTATCAACGCATCAATCAGCTCAGAAGGCTGTCCGGATGGGCCGAAGCCGCCAATCATCACGGTGGCACCATCGTGGATGTCTTCCACCGCCTGGCTCAGGCTCTCGACAATCTTGTTGATCATTGTATGTCCTCATTCAAGGGTCTCGCTGTTGCTCATGCACCAGCCGAGGAGGTAAGCCGCATGCACCGAGCATATGCGATTGCATCCCTTGAAAAAGGTGGTTGTGTCCGATAATCGGACACAAAACGCTTCATATGTGCGTTTATCGATCGTCACCCGTATTAGTACGCCGTTGTAAGGCAAGTAGGCCATCTCAGCATTTCAATACGGCCTTTGGAGAATTAACCGGCACAGCGCTGGTCATTTTAATGACTTACACAAATGCGATGATGGCAAAAGGCTCTAGGTCAAGCATTGGCGATTAGGTTAACCAAATATTTGTGTGCACTAATTCACGGTATTGTAGGGAAATCTGAATCATTCCTGAACATGGGAGAATCGGTTAAGCAAAAAGCATTGTGATCCTAAAGTTTCCTTTTACTGTGTCGACTTATTAAAGAGGCCACAGGAAATTCGGCTTTCGCGCTAACGCTATCAACACAAGGGATTTGAATGAATATTCTTCAGGAAACACTGAATGAGCTATCTTCACTCCGCGCCCAGTATTGGACGTTTTGTACCCAAAGAGCAGCATGTCTTTTGGGGTGAGCGAGTCAGCGAGCTGCTGCAGATCGTTGCGATCAGTCACGGCTTTGATTTAATGCGCCTTGGCGCAAGCGAGGCATACCGCCTCAAGGGCTTTCTGGATACGCTCGAACAGAATGACTATCCGGAACTGGCCGACTGGAATGACCGGGTTTTTGCCTGCACCCGCCTTACGTGCCGGGTCGAGCTTGAGAAGTACATGCTGGAAGGCATGCCCAAGTCCTGACGTACCCCCTCTCCTTTCTGGGCTGCCCGCCTGATGTGGCAGCCGGACGCTCATGGTGAAACCGCCTCTTCTTCAGCCGATGCAGGTTTGGTCAGGCGCATTGAGGTCAGATATAGCGAAAATACCAGGACGAAGGCACCCAGAAGAAAGCCGACATAGGGAATTCTGAAGGCAATCAACAGGGCGGCGGCGGCACCGCTGGCTGCTGCTGGGATAGCTCTGAACACATCAAGCTTCAAGGTAAAGGGTTTGTGGCATTCGGGACATAATCGGCTTCCATCCGACTCAGGCGGACCGAAGACTGCAGCGTGGAAGGCGCTGATGCTTTGTTTGCAGTGGGGGCATTTCATGCTGAATTCCTTTTCAAGCAGTCAGGCAGGTTAACTGCATCCTGAAATCCTACGCGCGCTCCGAAGAAAATGGGGAGCTGCCGTGCAGAGCTGTGAGCAGGTTCATGTAAATAAGCATGGGTTTGTGCTAAAGCCACAGGCCGTTAGCTCAAGTGCCTGGACTGTCTTTTCGAACGGATAGGACCCTCCGGGCTGCCGATCGTTTCTGGTCTTATCACATCTTGTGGCCCTGGCTGGAGCAGCCCTGCGTCAGAATGTCAGTCACGGTATTGCCCGTCCCTGCCGTACGCCAGGATATGCTGGCATAGCCTTTCGTCTAAAAACGTATAAGGTGGCTCAGCGCTTACGGGCGCGTTCCGAAACGAGCCTTCTTCTTCCTGCGCATCGAAGCGGTTTCGCTGGAATGGTTTCAGTAGAGGCACTCCAGCGCAGCGGCTCAAAGTGACCCCGTCAGTGAGGTTATTTGGATCTGTCCAGTCCTAGTCGTATTGCTTCCCATCGGCATGTGCCGGGCGGACGAAATGCTCTCACCAACCTTTTTACCTTGTTGCAGAATCCCTTGGCAGGCAGATGAGCCCTTTCCCTTCAGGTGGCGCTGTCTGCCTTTAGCGACAGGCCCGGCTAAGCGGGCTGTGAACACAATAACTAAAAAGGGTGGTAGCGATGGAGCACATTCTCAAAGCAGCCTTCGGCTGCCAAAGCGAAGCCGAGCATGTCCGACATGAGTTGATCGCAAAAGGCGTAGCCGGTCGGCATATCTCACTTTCAGCCTCTCGAAATGAGACGGCAGGTTCTTCCACAGGTTCGCTGGGTGAACGAATCAGCCATTTCTTCTGTTCACTTTTCGACCTGGCCGATGATGAGCCCGCGCGCGAAGCCATTACCCAGCACTCGACTGTCCTGACGGTCACGCTTACCGAGTACCAGCAGCAGGCCGTAGTCGAGGCCGTGCTCGCGCAGAACGGTGCAATGAGTGCCCATGCCCTGACGGATGACTATGCCATCTCCAGTCACTATCCAAGTTCGGCCTGTACGCTCGGCATGGGTTCCTTCGCCTTGGCCGGTCAGGTGCCACAAGAGGCGACAGGAGGCCGGTTCGTGCCGACCCAGGCGGAAGAGGAGGCCTGGTTGACCAAGCCTCCGCTGGAGCTGCCCTCGCTGTCTCTCTTATTTGCCAAGCCCTGATCACAAGATCAGGGCTTGCAGGGCTAGGTGCGCAGTGCTGCCATGGCCTGGCCGAGATAGCGCTGGATATCGTCTGTCATCCAGGTGCCCTCAGCCAGCTGCGGCTCGCAGGCATGGGCCTGGCGCAGTTTATGGTGGGTCTCGGGATTTGTGCCTGCATAGGCGGTAAACAATGCGGTCCAGCGTTGCGCCAGCTGCAGCGCCTCTGGAGAGTGGGGAGGCAGTCCGTTATCCATAATGCGGCGTAAATCGGCCAGAAGCGGTAGCCATTTCGGGACCTGCTCGCCATAGTTTGCCTGCATGAAGGCGAACTCTTCGGGTGTGAGATACCGTTCATAGATCGCAAGCTTGCCGGCCGTGAAGGCCTTCAGGATAAAGTTGGTCATCTTGGTGGTGACACCTGTCTGCTCCTGTAGCGGGGCCTCATGGCGGAACAGCTCGTTGAGCCGTACGGCCAGGGCCGGGTTGGTTGATGTATTGCGCTCCAGGAGCGTCATCCAGCGCCGTGCCAGCGACTGTGCTTGAACGGACTCAGGGGGGAGCTCTTGTTGGAGGAGCTGATGGGCTTCCTGCACCAGTGCGCGCCAAGCCTGCTGGTTGGCGGGAGTGTAGAAAGGCAGATCATTCAGGTCTTCAGGGGCGAAATGCTGTTCGTACATGGTCATCAATTCCAGAGTCTTCAACCAATCGGCCAGGTCAGGCTCCTCTCCTTCACTGAGTTGTCGATGCAGGTCTGCCAGGCGATTACGCAGATTGGTTTGCTGAGTAATCTGTCGGTCCAGCCGGCGGATCTGCTGCTCGGTGATGGTCAGGAGCGCAACGTCTGGCCGCGCCAGAAGGGCTCCGATCTCGGCCAGCGACAGGCCCATGCCACGCAAGGCCTGGATCTGGTGCAGCCGGGCAATATCGGCCCGGTTGTACAGTCGGTAGCCGGCATCGGAGCGCGCGGAGGGTGTGAGCAGGCCGATGCTGTCGTAATGGTGAAGAGCCCGAATCGTAAGACCCGACTGCTTAGCCAGTTCGCCCACTTTCAATAGCATCGAATTGCTCCTTTCTTCCACGTGCGGAATTGATCCTGAGGCCTCACGTTACGATAGGGTCAAGGGGGCTGTGAACAAAGACGCGGGCTGACTATTTAAATGGCCAGCCCGGAAAGACATTACCGCGTTGAGGCGGGCTCGGCCGATGAGGAAAGACGCGTGACCAGCGCCCAACCCAAGCCACTTACCACGACTCCAATGGACAGCGCCACGGCCAGGCGGAAGGCGCTGCCGTACACCAGCGGTGCAAGCCAGCCGCTGACAATGGAAAAGAAGATCATCTGGACAAACCCCAGGACTGACGCGGCGGTACCAGACAGCTCCGGTACGCGCTCGAGGATGCGTAGTGTCATGGTAGGAATACCCAGCGACAGGCCGAAGACGAACAGCCCGTGCGGGATGACGGCCGCATAGACGTTCAGGTCGGTAGCCAGACCTGTATAGGTCAGGTTGATCAAGCAGCTCAGGCCAAGCATGGCGTAGGCAAAGCCGATCAGTCGACCGGAAGGCAATTGTGAGGAAAGCCGTGCTGCCAGAAAGGACCCGCTGGTCAATCCGATCACGATAGGAATGAACAGATAGCCAAAGTCGGTTTCGGCCAGCCCCAGTACCTGGGTGACAAAATCGGGGGCGGCGCCGATCAGGAAGGCGAAGCCGCCAAACAGGGCGCCGAAGACCACGGCGCGTGCCATGAACTGCCCGTCCCGCATGACTCGTCCGTAATTGCGCGACAGGACGCTCAGATCGAAGGCTTGTCTGCGTTCTGGCGCCAGGGTTTCGGGCATCAGGAACGCGCAGAGCGAGGCGCTGAAAACGGCAAGCGCCGCGAGGAAAAAGAATACGCCGCGCCAACCGGTGTGTTCTGACAGGTAGCCGCCAATAATCGGCGCAAAGGCTGGGGACACGCTGAAGACCATGATGATGTAGGACATGGTTTTCTGGGCCACCGGACCCTTGTAACAGTCCGTCACGATGGCCTGTCCCACTACCATTCCTGCACCAGCGGACAGGCCCTGGCAGACACGGCCTGCCAGCAGCCAGTCGAAGCTCGGGCCGAATGCCGCGATCAGCGAGCCGGCGATATACACCGCCAGGGCCGAAAGAATGACCCGCCGGCGGCCGAACGAGTCGGACAGGGTGCCATGCAGAAGCGTCATGAATGCGAACGCCAGCATATACAGGCCGAGCGTCAATTGGGTCTTTTCAGGTGTCAGCTGAAAATCTCGGCCGATGGCGCCAAAGGCCGGCAGGTAGGCATCAATCGACATGGGGCCGATACAGGCCAGGGCGCCGAGGATCAGCACCATCACGGGATAGCGAGGAATAGAGGTGGTGGTCGTTTGCAAGGGGAATAACCTGTCACGGGCCACAGTGGCCCGCGTCAAACAAGGGAAACGCCTACCCCTCAGGGTAGGATGATCAGCCGGTCCGGTAGCTCGTTACGCGTATGGGTTGCCGGCAGGTGTTGCTTCAGGTGCTCACCGCATGCGTCGATACAGGTCAGAAAGCCCTGCAAGGTTTCGCCGCGACGAACCTGCTGTGTAAAGGTTGCGATGATCGACTGCCAGGTTTCGTCACTCAGCTTTTGCGAAATACCTCGGTCTACGAGGATTTCCACATAGCGTTCGGCTTCCGATACAAAGATCAGCATGCCAGTTTCCGCCTGTGTGTGGTGAAGGTTGTGCTCGAGAAACTGACGGCGTGCCAGGTTGGACGCGCGCCAGCAACGCACCTGGCGTGGAATCAGACGCGTCGTGATGGCTGGAATGCGGAAGATCAGACTCAGCGCAATCAACGTGCCCCACTGGACCAGCAGGAGTTCATGGGGGCTCAGCCAACCTGGGTAGTAATTGATCGCGCCTGGAACGATCAATGCAATGAGGCTCGCCCAGAGTAACGGGATATAGGTGTAATCATCGGCCCGTGCGGCCAGCACCGTGACCAGCTCTGCATCGGTATCGCGTTCAACGCGAGAGATGGCTTCAGCGACCTGTCGCTGCTCGTGCTCGTTGAGTAATGTCATAGAGGTCCGCTCTCCTTACCAATCACCTGAAGCCCCGCCGCCGCCAAAGCTGCCGCCGCCCCCACCAAAACCACCTCCTCCAAGGCCACCTCCTCCCGAGCGGCCACCACCGCCGAGAACACTGCCAAGGATTGCGCCGGTTAGCACCGAGTTGCCTCGCCCGCCACGTCCACCACGACCGCCTCCGCCACCTTTCATCATGAACAGGATGATGACGAACAGGACGATGAACAGAATCGGGGTAGGACGATCTTCACTGTCGTGATATGTATCATCCTGTGCCGGGCGTACCAGCGGATCGCCGCCCAGTACCTTGAGCATGGCGCTAGCCCCCTCGTTAATGCCTTGAGCAAATTGACCCTGCCGGAACGCGGGAACAATGACCTGATTGATGATCAGGAAGGACTGCGCATCCGTCAGGCGGTCTTCCAGACCATAGCCGACTTCGATTCGGACCTTGCGGTCGTCACGCGAGACAAGAAGTAGCGCACCATTGTCTTTGCCTTTCTGCCCGATCCCCCAATGGCGACCGAGCTGATAGCCATACTCCTCAATGGAACGGCCTTGCAGGCTGGGGATGGTAGCGACCACCACCTGTTCGCTCGTCGCCTGCTCATGGGCCTTGAGCATCTGCTCCAGTCGGGCCTTGGTCTGGGCATCCAACATTCCGGCCTGATCAACAACCCGGCCGGTCAAGGGTGGGAAACCAGGAGCCTGCTGGGCCTGTGCCACCGCTGCACAAGCCCAGAACAGAATCCACAGCGCAAAGGCGCGAAACACCGGGCGATCAATCATTGATTGAAGTTGACCTTGGGTGCCTGATCAGCGTTAGGCGTCGTGGCTTTGAAGTTCTCGCGAACCGGCAGGTCGCTGTAGAAGATCTTGTGCCAGATGCTGCCCGGGAAAGTGCGGATTTCGGTGTTATAGCGCTCGACCGAGGCGATGAAGTCACGGCGGGCCACGGCGATACGGTTTTCGGTACCTTCCAGTTGGGATTGCAGAGCCATGAAGTTCTGGTTGGATTTCAGATCCGGATAACGTTCGGACACCACCATCAACCGGCTCAGGGCACCACTCAGCTGCTGCTGGGCCTGATCGAACTGCTGGAGTTTCTGGGGATCGTTAAGCGTGCTCGCGTCGACCTGAATGGAGGTTGCCTTGGCGCGGGCCTCGATCACGGCGGTGAGGGTATCCTGCTCCTGCTTGGCATAACCCTTTACGGTCTCAACCAGATTCGGGATGAGATCGGCACGGCGCTGATACTGGTTTTCCACCTGCGCCCAGGCCGACTTCACTTGCTCGTCATAGGTAGGAATAGTGTTGATGCCGCAGCCGCTCAAGAGCGAAGCCAGCACGGCGAAGACCGCAATCTTCCAGCTCAAGCGTAGTCCCTGGGTCGTATGCATTGCGTGTAACTCTCCGTTTGTATACCTGAATATGGGTGGCAGTCATGGCTTCGTGATGACGAAGCGTGCGTATAAATACGGATAGCGCGACCCCGCAAGAGTTCAGGCCAATCGCCTCCGCTGTTGTCACGAAAAAATCGCAACCACTGCCCATTGAGGTAAGGCGAGCGAGGCTCATTATCTGGCAGACGGAACTGCCCGGAACAGGCGTTAGGTTTTTGTTGCAGATGGGATAACGAGAGGGGAAATGCATAGGAATGGGATTACGGAGCTGCGCGGGGGTTGATAGCGGATCGGCACACAGGCCGCTGCGCTATCACCTGCCGGGCAGCTCCGGGAAGTTCTCGCAGCAATAGAGCGTTTCGCCGCTTATTGGTTCACTGCGAAATCTTTTTATCAGATCAGCTGTTTTCGATACGGAAACCGATTTTCAGCGTTACCTGATAGTGCGCCACCTTGCCGTCTTGAATATGACCGCGGGTCTCGGCGACTTCAAACCACTCCATGTTCTTGATGGACTTGCTGGTCTCCGCCAGGGCGTTGTTGATGGCATCTTCGACGCTGGTGGTGGAGGAGCCGACAATTTCCAGCTTCTTGTACGTGTGATGATCAGACATGTAAACCTCCTGGTTGTAGTTGGCCAATCATCTGGCCAAGGAAAAAACCGCTTGTTTAATGAGTCTCATCAAAACGTGGATTAGTTCAGTGTGTACAAGTGTTGATCAAGTTTGTGTCGCACTTTCGCTGCCGGGTGAAGTCAGACCCGGAACACTCAATGAAACAGGAGGTTCACGCCATGGCTCGTAACAGTTCCTATCAGGCAACCCTTGAAAATCTTGAAGACCAGATTCAAACACTGAAAGATTCTCTCTCCTCCTTGAAGCGCAGTGCTTCGGCGGAGTCCCGTCATTCGTTGAAGTCGTTCAAGGACAACACCAGCCACGCGCTGCACCGCTCGGGTGAGAGCCTGGAAGACTTTTATGACGAAGCACGTGTATTAGCACTAGAAGCCAGCAAAATAGCCGGTACAAGTGTGCGCAAGCACCCTTGGGCTACTGTAGGCGTGGTGGCCGGTCTGACTGTACTGGCAGGCTGGTGGCTGCTGCGCGACGAATAATGTCGCCTTTTTCGCCGCTCGCCTTGCCGGGCGGCGATGATCCTTTCTAGTCCTCTGCCAGCGCTGCTCGCAGCCACTGTGCAAGCCGCTGTGCTCGCTGGTCCGCCAGCCGCCCCGGCACCCATAATGCCAAAACCGCTTCGGTCTCAACGAATCCCCACGGTGCTATCAGCCGTCCTGCCGCCAGATCTCCAGCCACCAGGGGTTTAGGCGCAATGGCGACGCCCAACCCGGCCACGGCTGCTTCTAACAGGTAATAGAGGTGCTCGAAGCCTGCGCCAACCGTCAGGCTGTCAGCTGGCAGACCATGGCGTTGCGCCCACGCAGGCCAGGCCTGCGGACGGGAAGCCGTATGCAATAGTGGCTCGCCCAACAGCGCCGTAGGGGGTGCGTTCTGAAACAGGGATGCATTGGCATACCGGGGACTGACGACCGGGCCGATACATTCAGGGGCCAGCACGTGTACGTGCATGTCCGGCGGTGCAGTTGGCTCGGCAAACAAGAGTGTGGCGTTGAGGCCGGGACGGCGGGGATCGAGCTCACCCTCGCTGGTGGACAGGCTCAGCCGTAGTTCAGGCAATTCACGGTTGAGTCGATCCAGTCGCGGAATGAACCAGCGAGCCAGAAGGCTGCCCGAGCAGCCCAGCACAAAGGGGGCATCGCTGGCGCCGCGTTTGAGATCGGCACAGACGCTGCGCAGCCGCTCGAACGCTTCGGCACTGGCGTCCCGCAGCCGAAGACCCGCTTCGGTTAGCGCAAGGCCCCGCCCTTCCCTGACGAACAGCACCACGCCCAGCTGTTCCTCTAATGCACGAATCTGACGGCTTACCGCGCCATGGGTAACGAACAGCTCCGCTCCTGCCTTGCTGACGCTACCCAGGCGTGCCGCTGCCTCAAAGGCACGCAAAGCATTTAAAGGAGGAAGATCGTTCATTATCCGACCTGTGAGTTTTTCTAACAGATACAGGCGATCTTATCGATTTATTCCTGTCCAGCAACCGGTTAGTGTAAAACCATATTCACAGGGAGCTCTCCCATGACAGACATGACCTACAGCCAAGGCCCTGACGCTCAGGGCATGTTCGGCCAGTTTGGTGGCCGCTATGTGGCCGAAACCCTGATGCCGCTGATTTTGGATCTCGAGCGTGAGTACACCGCCGCGATGAAGGATCAGGCGTTTCTGGATGAGCTGGCCTATTTCCAGCGCGACTACATTGGCCGCCCCAATCCGCTGTATTTCGCCGAGCGCCTGACCGAGCATTTTGGTGGCGCCAAGATCTATCTGAAGCGCGAAGAGCTGAACCACACCGGCGCGCACAAGATCAACAATTGCATCGGCCAGATTCTCCTGGCCAAGCGTATGGGCAAGACCCGCATCATTGCCGAGACCGGTGCCGGCATGCACGGCGTGGCCACAGCCACCGTAGCGGCCCGCTTCGGCCTGCCCTGTGTGATCTACATGGGCACCACCGATATCGACCGGCAACAGGCCAACGTCTTTCGCATGAAGCTCCTGGGGGCGACGGTGATCCCGGTCACTGCCGGTACGGGCACACTCAAGGATGCGATGAACGAGGCACTACGTGACTGGGTGACCAATGTCGCCGATACCTTCTATTTGATTGGCACCGTTGCCGGTCCACACCCCTACCCGGCCATGGTTCGTGATTTCCAGGCCGTAATCGGTCGTGAAGCCAAGGCGCAGATCTTTGAGAAAGAGGGTCGCCTGCCCGACAGCCTGATCGCCTGTGTGGGCGGTGGATCAAACGCTATGGGGCTGTTCCATGAATTCGTGGACGACAAGGACGTGGCGATCATTGGCGTTGAAGCCGGTGGCCACGGTGTCAGTACCGACAAGCACGCCGCCAGCCTGAACGGTGGCGTTCCTGGCGTCCTGCATGGCAATCGTACGTTTCTTCTACAGGACGACGACGGCCAGATCATCGACGCGCATTCCATCTCCGCCGGCCTGGACTATCCTGGCATCGGCCCGGAGCACGCCTGGTTGCATGATGTGAAGCGCGTGGAGTATGTGCCGATCAATGACGACGAGGCGCTGGCGGCTTTCCACCAGACCTGCCGTCTGGAGGGCATCATTCCGGCGCTGGAATCCGCCCACGCTCTGGCTGAAGCCTACAAGCGCGCGCCTACGCTGCCCAAGGATCACATCATGATCGTCTGCCTCTCCGGCCGCGGCGATAAGGACATGCAAACCGTGATGAGCCATCTGGGAGACAAGCTATGAGTCGTCTGGAAACCCGTTTCGCCCAGCTGAAGCAAGAGGGCCGCGCCGCGCTCGTGACCTATACCACCGGGGGTGATCCGGACTATGCCACGTCGCTGGCAATCCTCAAGGGCCTGCCCAAGGCGGGTGCCGATGTGATCGAGCTGGGCATGCCCTTCACCGATCCCATGGCTGATGGTCCAGCCATCCAGGCTGCGGCCCTGCGTGCGTTGAAGAATGGGCAGACCCTGGCAAAAACGCTGGATATGGTGCGTGAATTTCGCCAGGAAGAAGCCGAAACACCCCTGGTGCTGATGGGTTACTACAATCCAATTCACCGTTATGGCGTTGAACGCTTCCTGACCGAAGCCAGGGATGCCGGTGTAGACGGCCTGATCGTGGTGGATCTGCCGCCCGAGCACGACGCCGAGCTGTGTGACCCGGCTCAGGCAATAGGCATCGACTTTATCCGCCTGACGACACCTACCACAGACAATAACCGCCTCCCGCGTGTGCTGAACAGCAGCTCAGGCTTTGTATATTACGTCTCGGTGGCGGGTGTGACAGGGGCGGGTTCGGCCACGACCGAACACATCGAGCATGCGGTCGAGCGGCTGCGGCAGTTCACCCAGCTTCCGTTGTGCGTAGGCTTTGGTATCCGGACGCCCGAGCAGGCCAGAGTGGTTGCTCAGCTGGCGGATGGGGTGGTAGTGGGCTCCGCCTTGGTCGACCAGATCGCCAAGGCGCAAAGCAGCACCGAGGCCGTCGAGGGTGTATTGAGCCTGTGTGGCAGTCTGGCGGAAGCGGTACGCAGTGCGAGGCGGTGATAGATAAGTGGCCTGAGTGATGGATATCGCTTCGCTCAATCTACCTTATGGGTTAATACCCTGCCGGTACTGCGCGCAACGCACTCGCCTCAAACAAAAAAGCCGCTGCATTTGCAGCGGCTTTTGTTTTGCAGGATGGGTTGAGCTTGGCGATACCCATTATTCCCGTACATACCGCGTCTTACTGCGCGGCGACCGCCTGGCGAGCGGCCATATGGCGCTGCTGCTTGTAAGCCTTGGCAACCTCTGGAATTGGAGTGACCTTGCCGGTCTCTATCCATTTGCGCAGACGGTTAGCGTCAGCCATGTGGGTGTATTTACCAAAGGCATCCAGTACCACAAACGCTACGGGACGGTTGTTCATGACCGTGCGCATGACCAGGCAATGACCGGCTGCGTTGGTAAAGCCGGTCTTGGTAACCTGAATATTCCAGTCGCTCTTGCCCACGAGGTGATTGGTGTTGTGGAAGCCTAGGGTGTAGTTGGGCTTGCGGAACGCCACAGTCTTCTCTTGCGTGGTGCTCAGCTGACCAATCAGTGGGTAATTGCGGGTGGCCTGGAGCAGCTTGACCAAGTCACGGGCGGTCGAGACGTTGTTCAGGGACAGACCTGTCGGCTCGGTATAGTGGGTATTGGTCATGCCCAGGGCGCGTGCCTTGGCGTTCATGGCGGCCACAAAGGCCTTTACACCGCCCGGGTAATGCTCGGCCAGACTGGTGGCAGCACGGTTTTCCGAGGACATCAGGGCTAGTAAGAGCATGTCATGACGGCTGATCTCGCTGCCCAGACGCACACGCGAATACACACCACGCATTTCCGGCACATCGTCAATCTTGACGGTCAGCATTTCATCCATGGGTTGCTTGGCATCCAGAGTCACCATGGCGGTCATAAGCTTGGTCACGGACGCAATGGGAGCCACGACGTCGGGGTTGCTGGAATACAAGGGCTGGCCCGTTTGCATGTCGACCAGCAGGGCGCTGCCCGATGCCAGTTCTTGCCGCATCGGCACAGTGGCCTTGGCCTTGGCCTCGGCTGCACTGACATTTGCAGCCCCCAGGCTGCCCCCGATCAATACAGCACTCAATACGAGAGAAAGATATTTCACGTGAATATCGTCCGGCTGAAGAGGTAAATAGCAGACTCGACCTGTCTGGCGTCTCGAAAGGCACTCTGGCAGGTCCCGAGTCCGGCGCAGCGGCAGTATAAAGGGCACCCTCCCGGGCGATGGAACCCCCTTACCCAAGTTTTTTCGTGGCGCGAAGGTAAAGGTTTGCTGACATAGCGCTCTGACGACGCGGATGACGATAGACTGAAAACAGCCCATACCGTAGGTAACGGGTTGTTTTGAATCAGGATCCTCTGGATCGCCATGTGGGAGACCACCATGAATCGCATGAAAAAAGCCATCGCCAGCGTATGCGTTACGTTGTGTGTGGGATCGCCACTTGCGCTGGCTTCGCCGCCGGATCAAATGAACGGGCCGCAGGGTGGCAGCAAGGGACACGGTCAGGGCGCGCAGATGCCGCATGGCCAGGACCATAAAGGCGGTTCTGCCCAGTCGAAAGGTAACCAGGGCAATCAAGGACATGGTGGTCCGCAGGCCAGCCAGGGTCATGGCAAGCGGTTACCTCCGCAGGATTTCAGCCCGGTACGTGAAACCATACGGGCCCACAAGGGCGAGATCGGCCGCGGCTCACCGCTTCCGCCGGGACTGGTGATCGCCAAGGGCAAGCCGCTACCCCATGGATATGGCAAGCCGCTGCCACCCGGCATCGCCAAGCAGCTGCCCCGCTATGACGGTTATGAGTGGCGCCGCTTGGGCACGGACATGGTGCTGATCGCTATCACGACCGGCATCGTGTATGAGGTCCTGCACAACGTGCTGGATTGATTGGTCAATTCTTTGGGTGGTGGCGCAGTAACCCTGCGTTAGTGCGCCTTTACCTAGACTGAAGCAATCCGTGGTGCCGCACAGTGCGTCATAACGGGCTTACTGAAAGTCGTATTGCACGGGTTCTTCGGGTAGCACGGACAGGTCAAGCGGCCTTACCGCACCCATCCATAGGGCATGGTCGCGGTGATCGGCACGATCATGGCCGGTCACGGGATGAAGAAAGATCACCAGCCCGTTCCGGTTGAGCGCCAGCCAGGGCACCACGTCCGCAAATACCTCTGGACGAAACGACAGCTGACAACTCCAGTCCGGGTGAGGGCCGACCGGTCGCTGGTGAACCCGGCCCATCGTCACGGCAAAGCGGCGCGCGGCCTCTTCGCACAGCGCCCTGGCCTGCTCCAGTGTCGTGGCGTCGAAATAAACATGGGCGTGGTAGCCCTGGATTGCCGCTGTCATGTCTTACCCTTCAAAGCGAATGACGACTTTGCCCACATGGCTCTGTCCGTCCATGTAGCGATACGCCGCTTCGGCCTCGTCGAAGCTGAAGGCTTTGTCGATCACCGGCTCGATGCGATGCAGGGCGATAGCACGGTTCATGGCATCGAACATCTCGCGTGAGCCGACATAGATACCCTCCAGTACGACAGAGCGCTGGATCAGCGCTGCCGGGTTGATCTCTCCACCCGTCAGCACACCGATCAGGTGGGTGGCGCCGCCCGGACGAGTCGAGCGCAGCGAGCGAGGCAGCGTACCGGCGCCGCCGACTTCTACCACATGGTCAACGCCGATCCCTTCGGTCAGGCCTAGCACCTGCTCCTGCCACTCTGGATGCTGCTTGTAGTTCACGGTCTCGTGGGCACCCAAGGCCTTGGTCTTTTGTAGCTTCTCATCGCTGGATGAGGTAATGATGGTACGCGCCCCGGCTGCACGGGCGAACTGGAGACCAAAGATGGACACACCGCCTGTACCCAGCAGCAGCACGGTCTGACCAGCCACCAATGGCTGAACACTGCCGAACAGCGCATGCCAGGCCGTTACGCCAGCGCAGGGCAAGGTGGCACCGGCCTCATAGGAGAGATGCTCGGGTAGCGTAACCACGCCGTTCTGGTCGAACAGTACGTACTCGGACAGCACCCCGTCGATGGCGCCACCCAAGGCGGAGGCGCCGTGGGTGGGGTCCAGATGGCCGCCAATCCAGGTCTGCATGAAGATACCGGCCACGCGATCGCCTACTTTGACGCGGTCAACGTCATCACCGATCTCCACTACTTCCCCTGCACCATCGGACAGGGGCACCAGATCCTTGGGCAGACCGCCACGTGCATAACGGCCGGTTGCGACCATGAGGTCGCGGTAGTTCAGCGAGGCGGCCTTCATCTTGACCAGAACCTGGCCGCGTCCCGGCTTGGGTGTATCACGCTCGCGCAGGGTCAGGTCGGCATAGGATTCGGCTTTAGGCAGGCAATAGAAACGCATCGTACTCTCCTGTTTGAGAAATGAGCGGGCTCAGGGCCGCCACAGAAAAAGGTTCAAACCGTTACACTTGGGTCGGACCGCATGGAAACGATGAAGCTCAACAGAATGTGTCACAAAGCGAACTGATATCACCGGTTCAGGTCTGTTAGCTAACTTTTTTGCCCGTGCCTCACTGATCAGAATGAGTAAACGCCATGAAGCTGCCCTCTTTGCTACCACTGTTCCTGCTCGCGCCACTGACCGGCATCGCGACCACCGCCAGCGCTGAGCCGGGACTGTATAACCTGCTGGTAGGGACCTACACCAACGGCAGTAGCCAGGGGCTTTATGTCTACCGATTCGACAGCCGCGCCGGGCAGGTCACCGGGCCGCTGCGCGTTGTCAAAGCCCACAACCCGTCCTATCTGACGCTGGCGCGCGACGGCCGTACCGTATTTGTCGTCAACGAGAATGGTCGTGGCAGCCAGGGCGATGACATTGGCCGCGCCACGTCTTATCGCTTCGAACCAGAAAGCGGCCGGCTGCAACAAATCAGCCAGGTCAAGACCCTGGGGGATCATCCAACCCACTCGACGCTCAGCCCTGACGGACAGTTCCTGTTTGTCGCCAATTATTCCGTCGAGCCCGAAGGCTCTCTGGCCGCGCTGCCGGTGCAAAGCAACGGTGTGCTGAGCCCGGTTGCCCAGATCGAATTCTTCCAGGCCAGTAATAATCACCCGGAGCGGCAGACGTCCGGCCACGTACATGGGGTGACGTTTACGCCAGACGGCCAGTATCTGTTCTCGCCAGACCTCGGCGCTGACAAGATTTTTGCCTATCGCTACAACCCTGCACGACAGGAGCGCCCGTTGTCTCCGGCTGAAACTCCCTATACGCCCGTTCCATCAGGCAGCGGCCCGCGCCATATCGTCTTTAGCGGTGATGGCCGTTTCGCCTACCTGACCCTTGAGCTGACCGGACAGGTCATGGTGTTCGCCCATGAAAACGGTGCACTGCGACAGTTACAGGTCTACACCTTGGCGCCGGAAGGTTTCAGCGGCAAGGTAGGTGCAGGCGCCATCCATCTCTCCAACGATGGCCGCTTCCTCTACGCTGCCAACCGAGGCGATGACAACCACATCGATGTGTTTGCCGTCGATCCGGTGGAAGGCACGCTGACCTTTGTCGACCGCCGCTCCGTCAACGGTCGCGAGCCCCGCGAGTTCAGCATTGATCCGACGGGACGCTACATGCTGGTGGCCAACCAGGGCAGTAGCCAGCTGAAGGTGTTCGCGCGCGATCCGCAAACCGGCAAGCTGGGCGAAGAGCTGCAGAGTGTCGACGTAGCCATGCCGTCCGACCTGAAGTTCGTGGCGGTGCCCTGATGTTCGACCGTTTGCACCATGTGGCGCTGATCTGCTCCGACTACCCCACGTCCAAGCGTTTTTACACCGAGGTGCTGGGGCTCAGGGTGATAGCCGAGACCTTTCGTGAGGCGCGCCAGTCCTGGAAGCTGGATCTGGCTGTTGGTGATCACGCCCAGCTCGAGCTGTTCTCCTTCCCGGACGCGCCACCGCGCCCTTCCCGGCCGGAAGCGCAAGGGCTGCGTCATCTGTCCTTTGCCGTGGAAGACCTGGACGCTGCCATTGCGCATCTCAAGCAGCATGACGTTGCCGTAGAGCCTATCCGGGTAGACGAGCTGACGCAGAAACGCTTCACTTTTTTCAGCGATCCGGACGACCTGCCCCTTGAGCTCTACGAGCGTTAAGGGCAATACCCGGCGGCAATAAAAAAGGCAGCGCCTGGAGCTGCCTTTTTCGTAGGCGTCAGCGTTAGATCTCGAAGCGTTTCACCAGACCGTTCAGGTCCACCGCCAGGCGAGACAGTTCCGCACTGGCAGCATTGCATTGGGCTGCGCCGGTTGCGGACTGGGAGGCCAGGTCACGGATGTTGACGAGGTTACGGTCTACTTCACGAGACACCTGCGCCTGCTCTTCCGACGCGCTGGCAATCACGATGTTGCGCTCGTTGATCTCGGCAATGAGCTGGGTGATTTCTTCAAGCGCCGCACCGGCAGACTGGGCAATCGCCAACGTGTTTTGCGCTTGGCTGGCGCTGCTCTGCATGGATGTTACGGCTTCCTGCGTACCGCCCTGGATGGCGCTGATCATCTGTTCGATTTCACGGGTGGACTCCTGGGTGCGGTGGGCCAGGGCACGCACCTCATCCGCGACCACGGCAAAACCGCGCCCCGCTTCACCGGCCCGTGCTGCCTCGATGGCCGCGTTCAGGGCCAGCAGATTGGTCTGCTCGGCAATGGCCCGAATTACATCCAGCACCTTACCAATATCGTGAGCCTGTTCGGCCAGTCCGCTGACCAGTGTGGACGTCTTGTCCACCTCGCCGGCCATGTGCTCAATGGCTGTAACTGTGTTGTCGACCTTGGTGCGGCCTTCGTGAGCGGCCTGCGCCGAGCGCTTGGACGATTCGGAGGTGGACACGGCGTTACGGGCTACTTCCTCGACAGCGGTGCTCATCTGGGTCACGGCAGTTGCAGCCTGCTCGATCTCGTGGTTTTGCTGGGTCAGGTTCATGGATGAGCTTTCGGTAACCAGATTCAGCTCCTCTGCCGCAGAGGCCAGTTGTGTGGAGGACGAGGAGATCTGTTCGATCGCATCGCGCAGGTTACCTTGCATGACGGCGAGGGATTCGAGCAGCTGCCCTACTTCATCCTTGCCGTCTACCAGAACCGGCACGCTCAGGTTGCCGGATGCTACGGCGCGCGCACTGCTCACAGCCTGGCCCAGCGGACGTACGATGCTGCGACTCATGACCCAGGCCAGCAATACGGTGATTGCAAACGCCAGGGCGATGGCAAGGCTGACGCCCAGCTTGCCGGCGTTATAAGCTGCCTCCGCCTTGTCGGCGGCCTTGCCGGATTCATCTGCGCTGTACTGCGACAGCTTTTTCAGGCTAGCAGCAAGTTCATCGGCAATTCCCGCCATTTGCGCATTTAGAATTATATTCGCTGAAGCTTTATCGCCTGACATGACTAAGCGTGTCATTTCAGCTTGATGGATTAAGTATGCATCCTGGAGCTTTTTGAACTGGGTATAAAGTTCCTGCTCGCTTGGCAGTTGAACCATCGTTTCATAGCGCGCCTCGGCATCCTTAAGCTCTGCTTTGACGGCGCTTAATTTGTTTGCAGTTTCCTGGCGGCGTTGATCAGTGTCAGCTGTAAATAGGCGCAGGCTAAAGACACGTACACGCATCATGTGCATGTTCATGTCACCCAAGGCGGCAATAGCTGGCAGCCAGTGTGCATCTACCTCGCGTGACTGCTCGCGCATGTTGCTCATTTGGCTCATTGAAAACAGGCCGAGCCCTAGAACGATAAGCGCCATCAGACCAAAGCCTGCGGCCAGGCGGGGAGCGATTTTCAGAGTGCGTAACGCCATGAGTTCATCCTCAAGAACAAGTAGGCAAAAAGCCTTTGCTTGTCCTATCGGTCCAGGCGCTATTAGCTTGATAGGCTTTTTACATATCGCAATACAGTGTTTTTCATACACTAAGGCGAAAGCGGTCTAGCACAAGGGTTTCGCCGTTGATCTCATTATGCAGCCATCCGACGAACTGCTCGACCAACCTGCCCCGCCGCTTC
Source organism: Pseudomonas sp. C2.3V (assembly GCF_058536325.1). Lineage (NCBI taxonomy): Bacteria > Pseudomonadati > Pseudomonadota > Gammaproteobacteria > Pseudomonadales > Pseudomonadaceae > Pseudomonas > Pseudomonas sp. C2.3V. Next base: position 51,776 of record NZ_JBZUBN010000001.1, read on the forward strand.
CGCTCGGGAATCAGTGCATGATAGCCATAGGCGGACGTGGCGCATTCGGCAATCGGGCGGCATAGCAACCCTTGCTCGACCAGATTGTCCACCAGATGCCGCCAGCCAATCGCAACGCCCTGGCCGGCGATAGCGGCTTGAATGACGAGGGTGTAGTTATCAAAGCTCAACACCGCCGGAATAGGCGGTGCTTGAATATCCAACGCCTGGAAGAGCCCTTTCCAGTCGAACCATTTGCTCGACAGCTCCGGCTTCAAATGCAGCATGGGCAGGCTGGCCAGCGTCTGCTTGGGGAGCGGCAATGTCATACCCTGAACCAGGCGCGGACTACAGACCGGGAAAACCTCTTCTCGAAACAAGGCCAGCGACTCACCATGCTTGAAGCGACCATCGCCAAAGGTCAGGGCAATATCGATATTTTGCAGATTTGGCCCAGGCATGCGATCGCTGGTGACAAGGCTGACGTCCAGCTCCGGGTGCAGTGCATGAAAGCGGGGCAGGCGAGGCATCAGCCAATAGGCGGCGAAGGCGAAATCGGTCGCTACGTTCAAGACTTCATGGGGCGCTCGTCGCGTGATGGCTGCAATGCCCGTGTCGATGCTGTCCAGCCCCGCCTGAACGTGTTCCAGAAGCAACGCCCCAGCGGCCGTTAGGGTAATGCCCCGATACACACGGTCGAACAGGCGTACCGACAGCTGCCCTTCCAGCCGTTTGATCTGCTGGCTGATGGCCGGCTGCGTCATGCCCAATTCGGCTGCCGCTGCGGTAAAGCTCAGGTGCCGGGCAGCCGCTTCGAAGATACGCAGGCAGTCTAGCGATAGTGGCTCATCCATCAATGCCATAAGTTCTCCTTATCCAACACATGCATTCTCATGTGGTTTACCCATCAACCTTGCAGGATTGATCATGGGCTCACGCACTATCGCATAACTTTCCAGCATAGGACGCGCCGCAATGAAGCAACCCAATATCCTTTTCATCATGGCGGACCAGATGGCTGCGCCGCTGCTGCCGCTCCACCGTGCCGACTCGCCCATCAAGGTTCCCAATCTTGAGCGTCTGGCACAGCAGGCCGTGGTGTTCGATTCGGCATACTGCAACAGCCCATTGTGTGCGCCCTCTCGCTTTGTCCTGATGAGTGGGCAATTGCCTTCAAGAATTGGGGCCTACGACAACGCCGCTGACTTTCCTGCGGACGTTCCGACTTATGCCCATTACCTGCGCCGCCTGGGCTATCGCACTGCCCTCTCCGGCAAGATGCATTTCTGCGGACCGGACCAGCTCCACGGCTTCGAGGAGCGTCTGACCAGCGACATTTACCCTGCCGATTATGGCTGGGCGGTGAACTGGGACGAGCCGGATGTGCGTGCAAGCTGGTATCACAACATGTCATCCGTGCTGCAGGCCGGGCCTTCCATCCGCACCAATCAGCTGGACTTCGATGAGGAAGTGGTCTTCAAGGCCAGGCAATACCTCTATGACCATGTCCGCCGGGGGGATGACCAGCCCTTCTGCCTGACTGTCTCCATGACCCACCCGCATGACCCCTACACGATTACCAAGGAATTCTGGGATCTGTATGAGGAAACGGACATCGAGCTGCCACGGGTGACGCTGTCCCAGGATGAACAGGACCCTCACAGCCAGCGCCTGCTCAAGGTCATTGACCTGTGGGACAAGCCGTTGCCGGAGCAAAAGATTCGGGATGCGCGCCGCGCCTACTACGGGGCATGCAGTTATGTGGATGCCAATATCGGCAAGCTGCTCAGGACTCTGGAAGAGTGCGGACTTGCAGAGGATACGATTATTGTCTTCTCGGGCGATCATGGCGACATGCTGGGTGAGCGCGGCCTCTGGTATAAGATGCACTGGTTCGAGATGTCTGCCCGCGTACCCCTGCTCATCCACGCCCCCAAACAGTTTGCGGCGCGGCACGTCAGTGCGTCGGTTTCCACCATGGACCTCTTGCCGACCCTCGTGGAACTGGCCGGAGGCTATGTGCAGGACGGCCTGCCCCTGGATGGTCGATCACTGCTGCCGCACCTGGAGAATCGGGAAGGCCACGATGAAGTCATCGGTGAGTACATGGCCGAAGGCACACACAGCCCGCTGATGATGATCCGGCGTGGCCGCTACAAGTTCATCTACTCCGAGCAGGACCCGCTGCTTCTGTTTGATCTTGCCAATGATCCCCAGGAGCTGGAGAACCTTGCAACCAGCAGTGAATACCAGAGCGTATTGGATGCCTTTGTACACGAGGCCCATACCCGATGGTCCATACCCCATATCCATGCCGATGTGCTGGCCAGCCAGCGGCGTCGCCGCTTTGTCGCCGAGGCGCTGAATAAAGGCGTACGTACAGCATGGGATCACCAGCCGTTCGTGGATGCGAGCCAGCAATACATGCGCAACCACATCGACCTGGATGATCTGGAGCGCCGTGCCCGTTATCCACAGCCGCTGTAATCAACCCTTGCTCGAAGGATGCTGACGGGCCACTGTAGACCCGATAACACACGCTGAAGGACGCACGCATGAAACCAATACCCACGCTCTTGATGGTTGGCGCCGCCCTGTTTGGTACGCAGGTTCACGCTGAAGATGCCGCTTGCGGCACTGTTCGTATGGCTGATCCGGGTTGGAGCGATATATCCACTACCAACGCCGTTGCCGGCTTTCTGCTCGAATCGCTGGGCTACCAGAGCACGGTCGACACGCTTTCCGTCCCTATCGTGTTTGGCGGCTTGAAGGATGGCAAGATCGACGCCTTCCTGGGCAACTGGATGCCTGCGCAGCAAGGGTACTACGACCAATTCGTTAAAAGCGGCCAGGTGACCGATCTCAGGGAAAACCTGAACGGGACCGAATTCACCCTGGCCGTACCCAAGTATGTCTGGGACGCCGGTGTGAAAGACTTCAGCGATCTGGCCAAGCATGCTGGCAAGTTCAACAAGAAGGTCTACGGCATCGGCTCGGGTGCCCCGGGTAACCAGTCGATCCAGAAGATGATCGACGGTAACGAGTTCGATCTGGGCGGCTGGCAACTGGTGGAATCGAGTGAGCAGGCTATGCTGGCGCAGGTAGGCCGCTCTGTGAAGCGCAACCAGTGGGTGGTCTTCCTGGGCTGGACGCCCCACCCCATGAACATCAATTACGAGATGAAGTACCTCACCGGCGGTGAGAAATACTTTGGCGAGGCGGGCACAGTTCATACGTTGACACGTAAAGGGTATGCCGAGCAGTGCCCGAACGCAGGCAAGCTACTCTCCAACCTTGCGTTCACGCTGGATATGGAAAACGCCATCATGAACGACGTGGTGGAGAAAAAGATCAGTTATGCCGACTCTGTACAGAACTGGCTCAAGGCTAATCCACAGGCCATTGAGCCCTGGCTGCAGGGTGTGAAAACCAAGGACGGCAACGACGGTCTGGACGCGGTCAAGGCAAAGTTGTAGAACATGATTGCGTAGGGAAAACGGGATGTATCACTAACCCGTTTTCCCTACAGCTACAGGCTGAACCAGCCCCTATCGATAGCCATATTCACCAGGCTGTCACAACACGGCGATAGCCTTTATCGCACCGTGTGCAGCGGGCAAAAAATGTCCTTATCGGCTACACCCCCCTTATTTCCTGTATTCCATGAGCTTATGAAACGTCATACGTCAGACATCGTATGAGTTAAAAGGCTATGCGAAATCGCCAAATAAATAGTCATACCTATTGCTAACGAAGTGGGGCGGTTATGAGTAACTTCACTGGGTCATGTAGCGAGCTTTAGAGAGCGCTACACATGATTTCGCGGCCTACAGTGGAGGGAATATCGGCGGTTAAGGAGCATATTGAGCGAAGCGATTTTGCTGCTTTTCTCTGCATTCAGTGGGCATGAGTGTTTTGATGATGGGTATCGCGCAGCTCAACCCATCCTGCTCATCACACCAGCGCTTCTTTCAACGCCTCCAGTGTCTCAAACACAAACCGCGGCCCTTCCGCTTTCAGCTCTGCACGGCCTCCATAACCGTAGCTCACACCGGCTGCATCTACACCGTTGCGTCGAGCACCTATGAGGTCGTGTTTGCGGTCCCCAATCATCAGGCAGGTCTCGGGCTGCAGCTTTTCCGTCTCCAGCACATGTTTGATCAGCTCGCCCTTATCCGTACGCGTGCCATCCAGCTCGCTGCCATAAATGGCCTTGAAATACCCCGTCAGCTCAAAGTGGCGCGCAATCTCATTGGCAAACACCCAAGGCTTGGACGTCACCACATACAGGCTGTACCCCTTCTCTTTGAGCACTGCCAACGTCTCGCGGATGCCTGGGTACGGCGTGTTTTCATACAGGCCCTTCTCTTTAAAGCGCACCCGATAGTGCTCCACGGCCTGCCAGGCCTGGGCATCGTCGAATCCATAAGACGCCATAAAGGCGCTGTGCAGCGGTGGGCCGATAAAATGAGTAAGCGTGTCTGGATCGGGCTCATTGATACCCATCTGAGCCAGTGCATATTGGATGGACAGTGTGATGCCGAGCTTGGGATCGGTCAGTGTGCCGTCCAGATCGAACAGGAGATTGGCATAAGGCATAAAGTCTTCTCATCAAGGCTGTGGATAACAGAGCCTACCCTAACCGCGCGGGCTGGTTTAGGCTCAGGTCTTACCTAATAAAAAGAAGGATTCACGCATGAACGCAGCCGGTAAAGTCGCGCTTGTCACCGGGGCCTCTCAGGGGATTGGCAAGGCCGTTGCCCAGGCGCTATTGAATGATGGGTATCGCGTCGTCATCGCTGCCCGTCGCGAAGCGCCGTTGCAGGCGTTTATGGAAGAAGGCAAGGCTGCAGGTCAGGAGGCCCTGGCCGTTGTGTGCGATGTGACGGACGAGCAAAGCGTAGACGCCCTGTTCGAGCGCATTAAGGCAACTTATGGCCGGCTCGACGTCCTATTCAACAATGCGGGTATCGGTGCCCAGGCCGTACCTATTGATGAGCTGGACGTCAGTGCCTGGCGTGCTACGGTCGACACCAACCTGACCGGCGTCTTTCTATGCAGCCGCGCCGCCTTCCGCCTCATGCGCCACCAGACACCCCGCGGCGGTCGGATCATCAATAATGGCTCCATCTCCGCCCACGCCCCACGGCCTTTCAGCGTAGCCTATACCGCGACCAAACATGCCATTACCGGCCTGACCAAATCCCTCTCCCTCGACGGCCGCGCTTATGACATCGCGTGCAGCCAGATCGACATCGGCAATGCCGCTACCGAAATGACCGAGCGCATGAGCACAGGCATCCTGCAAGCCAACGGCGAAAAAGCAATCGAGCCACGAATGGATGTGCAGCACGTGGCGGACGCGGTGCGTTATATGGCCGGTTTGCCTCTGGAGGCGAATGTGCAGTTTATGACGGTGATGGCAACGAAGATGCCGTATGTGGGGCGGGGGTAATACTTAACCAGTAATTTATGAACTCGTTATTTAGAGTTTACTAGCTGTCTTTTTGGGCGGGAGCATGCATTCAAGAAATGATGTATATAAAACTCCTTAACTAATAGTCTAGGAATTCCGCATGAGGTTTTGGTTATTCTTTATCGCGTTAATACTAATTGGTATGTGGTGCGGCCTCAGTGGGATTTTGCTTGGATATATAGATTTATCCTTGGCAAGTTTAAAGCTTCCTAAAAATACAGCTGAATATGGTGATTCTTTAGGTATTTTAAATGGCCTGTTTTCAGCAGTAGCAATATTTCTTGCGCTTATAGCCGTTCTTTTACAAGGTAAGGAGTTAAAAGCTTCCACTAGAGCACAAAATGAACAAGCAGAAGCACTTTTAAAACAAATTATATATCAAAAAGAGTTAAATGATAGAAACTTAGAAATTTCTACCACCATGCTACAGCAACTTAGGCAGCAGCAAATCAAGAATCAGATTCATATTTTACAGGCAAAGCAGCAGTATCATTCTTCAGAAATAGATAGGATGGACAAGGTGCTGGAGAAAATTTCTGGAAATAGAGAAAAAGCGGATCTTTTTGAAAGCTGTGTTGCAAAGAAAAAAGAACACATACATGAGCTTAATAATATTAAAAAGGAAATGAGTAATTTGTAGTTAAAGATAAAATATTGGTGGATATAAAAAGTGGTTTTGGATTTTAAAATTATTAATTTTATATTGGAGTTGAAAAAATTTGTTCGTGTCGCCAACTAAGCATAACAATGTTTATTGTCCTGTGATATCAGTATCTTCATTCCATGCTGCTTACTCCGTTATGTACAATTAATCGATTTATGGCCTTTCGCTTCAGACTACGGCTTAGCTATTTACGGTCTACCTCAACCTGTTGGGCTTGGTCCTCTTAGTTTTAACGAGCATTGGGGGGATGACGTATATCTTAGCTCAGCTCAGATTCAAGAAATTTACCTCATCCAGCCTTTCAAACTAGACACAGTGCAGCCGCGTCCACACCACATTTCTGCTGCTCCCTTCCAAATAGGGTGTGCTTCTCTTTAGCCTGATGACTTTATTCACTGTTTCACCGCGTCATCACACATGCGTCAAATACCACCGCCAATCCTGCTCCCCTACCTCCCCCATGAACTGACGGTACTCGGCCCATTTGATAGCGAGATAGACCTTTAAAAACTCATCGCCCAAAGCCTCCTGTGCCCAAGCTGATGCTTCCAGACTGCGTAGCGCCGTGAGCCAATCGGTGGGCAGGGTTTCGCGGGCTTGTTGGTAGCCATTGCCGGTGACGGGCTCGCCGGGATCGATTTCTTCACGAATCCCTTTATGAATACCGGAAAGAAGCGCGGCGGCGGCGAGGTACGGGTTGGCGTCGGCGCCGCAGATGCGGTGCTCGATGTGGCGGCTGTGCGCCGGGCCGCCAGGAACACGGAAAGAGACGGTGCGGTTGTTTACACCCCAGCTCTTGGCCTGCGGGGCGTAGCTGTTGGCCTGGAAACGACGGAACGAGTTGGCGTTGGGGCAGAAGATCGCCAAGGCGTCGTTCAGCGTCGCCATCATGCCGCCAATACTGTGGCGCAGTAACGGCGTACCGTGTGGGTCTTCGCTGGCCATAAGGTTGTTACCGTTGGCATCGGCCAGGCTCACGTGCAAATGCAGGCCGCTGCCCGCCAGATCACCAAAGGGTTTGGCCATAAAGCAGGCCTGCAAGCCGTGCCGGTTGGCTACGCCACGGACCAGCCGCTTGTAACGTACGCTCTCATCCACCGCCTGCAGCGCATCGAAGCGGTGCTCCAGGGTCAGTTCGATCTGGGATGGAGCGTATTCGGAAATGGCTGTGCGTACCGGCAGCCCTTGTACCTGGCAGGCGGCGTACAGGTCATCCAGGAATGGCTGCAGCTGCTCCAGCTCATACACTCCGTATACCTGCGGAGCCTGTGGGCGGATGCCGTTCATTTGCACGGCAGGCTGTGGGCGGCCCTGGGCGTCGCGCTGCTTGTCCAACAGATAGAACTCAAGCTCCACCGCCATGACCGGGTAATAACCGTCCGCCTTGAGTCGATCCACGGCGCGCACCAGCACATGCCGAGGGTCTGCCGGAGCGGCAGGCAGGCCCTTCTCCGGGTGCATGCTGACCTGCACCTGCCCGGTGGGCACGGTGCGCCAGGGTTGCAGCGTCAGGCTGCCGGGCAGTGGATATGTCCAACAGTCGGCATCCGCCACGTCCCAGACGAGCCCGGTCTCGTCAACGTCCTCCCCCTGGATGGTCAGCGCCAGGATAGAGCTGGGCAGCGGGCGACCATTTTCATAAATGGCCAGCAGTTCGTCGCGATGCAGGAGCTTGCCGCGTGGGACACCGTTGGCGTCGATCAATATCAGCTCAATGCTGCGCACGTCAGGGTGCTGGGCAAGAAAATCGCGGGCTTCCTGGGGATCGGCAAAGGTCATGATCAGGGCTCTTGTTGTTAGGGTTATTCGCGGGCGTTGGGCAGGGCCAGCAGATCGATCAGGGCATTATCCAGCGTGGCGATGAGACGATCCACGTCTGCCTCGGTGGTGTCGGGGCAGCACAACGTCATGTTGTGAAACGGCGTGATCAGGATGCCGCGATTGATCAGATACAGGTGCAGCGCCATCTGTAATTCATCATGAAAGGCTGCCTCGGCTTCGGCACCCGTCTTGGGCGGGGTTGGGCAGAACTGAAACTCGCACCGTGCGCCCAGCTCGGTCACAGACCACTTCAAGCCATGTCCGGCGATCAATCGGCGGAAGCCATCAGCGAGGCGCTTGGCTAGCGGCAGCATGTGGGCATAGGCAGCGGGTGTCATCACCTGTTCCAGGTTGGCGCGCATGCAGTGCATGGCCAGGGCGTTGGCGGAAAGTGTAGTGCCCATGCCGCTGTGGCCGTGTCCGTGGCTATGTGCCTGCGCCTGTTCTCGCGCTGTGTGCATGCGTTCGGCCATTTCCGCACTGCAACCAAACACGCCGCAGGGTACGCCGCCAGCGATGGGTTTGCCCATCACAAAAAAGTCTGGCTCAAGGTTCCACAGGCGGGTGCAGCCGCCAATGTCAGTAGAAATGGTATGGGTCTCGTCGATGATCAGCAGCGCGCCATACTGGCGGGTCAGCTGCCGACACTGTTGTAGAAAGCCCGCCTCTGGTAGGACCATGCCAATATTGGTCATGGCGGGCTCGCATAACAGCGCGCAGACATCCCCTTCAGCCAGGGCCGCCTCCAAGGCTGCCACATCGTTGAAGGAAATGGCGCGGCTGTATTCGGTCAGGTCATACGCTTGGCCAATCAGGCCGGAACGAGGCACCGTCCGACCGTTGCGGTGGCGCACCATCACATCGTCTACCGTGCCGTGGTAACAGCCATCGAATACCAGAAGCGTCTTGCGTCCGGTTACGGCACGCGCCCAGCGCAGCACGTAGCGATTAGCATCGGTTGCCGTGGCGGTGACCTGCCAATACGGCAAGCCGAAGCGTTCGGCCAGCAACTCGCCGCACACGACCGCATCCTCGCCCGGCAACATGGTGGTAAGGCCGTTGGACGCCTGTTCGGCCAATGCCTTGGCAATGGGGTCCGGTGAGTGACCAAACATGGTGCCGGTATCGCCCAGGCAGAAGTCGATGTATTCATGGCCGTCCACGTCGTAGAAACGTGCGCCCTTGGCCTGCTCGACGAACAGGGGCACCGGTGTCGACCAGTCGGCCATCCAGTGCATGGGAACGCCCCCGTAAAGCGACTTTCGGGCGCGTTCGGCCAGTGCCACGGAGTTCGGATTGTTGGCGAGAAAACGCTCGCGCTCTTGAGCGGTAAAGGTTTCTACAGCAGATGGGTGGATGCCACTGGCGGTCATGCAGATCACCTCGCTTGGACGTCTCCTCATGCTATGAGTAACCGCGTAAAACGCAAGGTGTTGGCAAGAGGCCGTTTTCTATTAGAGGGGCCTTACAACGTGTTCATGTCCCGGACATTGTAAGATGACGGTTTTGCTGCCGTGCGGCCTGACTCCTGTATGAGGTTACAGCCTTGATTCTCTACGATCTGGAACGATCCGGTAATTGCTACAAGATCCGTCTGCTGCTGTCTGTGCTGGAGTTGAACTATCAACGGGTCAAGGTCGATCTCAATGCCGGCGAGAACCGGCAGCCGGAGTTTCTGGCCATCAACCCCCGGGGGCAGATTCCGGTTCTGGTGGATGACAGCGTAACGCTCTGGGACTCCACATCGATCCTGGTGTATCTGGCTCGCCAGTATGGGCGTGGCTTGTGGCTGCCTACCGATCCCGTGACCATGGCCAAGGTGATGCAATGGCTGGCCTTCGAACAGAACGAAGGTCGCTATGGACTGGGTCGTGCCCGGTCGATCAGCCTTAACAACACGTCGGTCTTTGCGCGTACCGGCAACCTGACGGATTGTCAGGCCTTGGGTCTGGCTGGACTAGAGGTACTGGAGAAGCAACTAACCGGCGAAGAGTGGCTGGTGCCGGAAGCCGGCGGCCCGACGATTGCCGATATCGCCTGCTACCCATACACCGCCATGGCGCCGGAAGGCGGCATTGACCTTGCCCCCTTTGTAGCCGTTCAGAAATGGCTGCGTCGTGTGCAGGCGTTGAAAGGTTATGTAGAGCTGCCAAAGGCCGCTCCGGCATAACGTATAGATTGGATTGGGACGCCTTGGATTGATGCCCAGCAGCCCGCCTGGGTATCAATCGGCTCAATGCACGTCGTAGCAGGTTTTTTGCCGCTATTTTCTGTCATGAAAAGGTCATCTGAGCACGGCACTTTTGGCAGGCCTTGAAACAATCAAGCGCTTGGATCACTGTCAAAAGGATATTCAATGAAGACGATGCCCGCCCGTTGGTCTCAAACGGCCGCACTGTCCACCTCTCTGGTTGCCTCTGCACTGCTCACCGCCTGCGCCACGCATACCACTCCTCCCGCTTCCACCGACACCCATAAGGCCGCTCCGGCCAGCTTTTATGCTCGGGGTGCGGCTGGCGACCTCGCCCAGCATGGTGGCGCCCGTCGATTGGACGGTGATCTGACACAAGCCTTGAAAGCAACGCTTTCAGATCGGCCTGCCAAGAACGTGATCCTGCTGATTGGCGATGGCATGGGTGATTCGGAGATCACGATCGCGCGCAATTACGCTGAAGGTGCAGGCGGCTATTTCAAAGGCATCGACGCCCTGCCGGTCACGGGCCAGTACACCCACTATTCACTGGATCGCAAGACGGGCAAACCTGACTATGTAACCGACTCAGCGGCGTCTGGTAGCGCCTGGGCAACCGGCACCAAGACATATAACGGTGCCATCAGTGTCGACATCAAAGGACAACCACAAAAGACATTACTGGAGTTGGCGAAAACAGCCGGGAAGGCGACTGGAAACGTCTCCACCGCTGAAATCCAGGACGCAACGCCTGCTGTGCTGGTCGCTCATGTAACCGGGCGTAAATGCTACGGTCCGGTTGCCACCAGTAAGCAGTGCCCTACCAATGCACTGGAAAATGGCGGTGAGGGTTCGATTACCGAACAGCTTTTGAACACACGCCCTGATGTTACGCTCGGCGGCGGCGCAGCGAGCTTCGCCGAAACGGCCCGTGCCGGACAGTGGCGGGGCCAGACGCTCTTGCAGCAGGCCCAAGTACGCGGTTATCGCGTAGTGAATGACCTTGATTCGCTTAAATCAATTTCTCAGGCCAACCAGCAACAGCCGCTGCTCGGGCTCTTTTCCTCTGGCAACATGCCGGTACGCTGGATGGGACCAAAAGCCAGTTACCATGGGAACATTGATCAGCCAGCCGTTACGTGTCGCGTTAACTCCGAGCGGACGGCCAGCATGCCAACGTTGGCAGACATGACACAAAAGGCCATTGAGCTACTTAATCAGAACGACAAGGGCTTTTTCCTGCAGGTAGAAGGGGCCTCCATCGACAAAGCTGATCATGCGGCTAATCCCTGCGGCCAGATCGGTGAGACCGTAGACCTCGACGAGGCGGTGCAAAAGGCGCTGGCTTTTGCCAAGGCTGACGGTAATACGCTGGTTATTGTGACGGCGGATCATGCCCACTCCAGCCAGATCGTCTATCCCGATGTGAAAGCGCCCGGCCTGACCCAAGCCCTGAACACGCGTGACGGTGCAGTCATGACGGTCAGCTACGGCAACTCTGAAGAAAGCGACCAAGGCCATACCGGCGCGCAGCTACGGATTGCTGCTTACGGTCCTGGCGCCGCCAACGTGTCCGGTCTGACTGATCAGACGGATCTTTTCTTTACCATCCGCAATGCCCTGCAATTGCCCTGACAAAGGCTACTGTGTAGCGCTACTCAATGGAGCATGCTTCGTTAGGTAGCGCTACGCTTTACCCAACCTACAATTCAGAATGGCAGGCATGTGTCATGCGGCGATACCTAACGGTACGATTTGATCAAAGCGCGCGGAACATCACGTAGCAGTCCACCAGCCCCTGGGTGCGGTGACGGTAGGCCTTGGGCAGCGTGCCGACGACCTCAAAACCATGCTTTTTCCACAGGGCAACCGCCACCTGATTGGTGGAGACCACCGAGTTGAACTGCATTGCGAGAAAGCCCAGCTCGCGCCCCATATCCAGTGAATGGGCGCACAAGGCACTGGCGACTCCCTGCCCGCGTGCGGCTTCGGCAGTCATGTAGCCGCAGTTGCACACATGGCTGCCCGGCCCGGCGGCATTGGGCTTGATGTAATAAGTACCCAGAATCTGCCCGTCCCGCTCCGCGACAAAGGTGGCCTTGGGTAGCTCGACCCAGAGCTTCCAGGCGGCGTCACGGTCCATGGCCGGATCAAGCGCATAGGTTTCCTGGCTTTGGACGACTGCCTGGATGATCGGCCAGACCTGATCAAAGTCAGCGGCGGTAATGGGACGAATATTCATAAGAGCACTCCTGCGTTCGTTCTGGCTTTGATAATGCCAGCTCACGCCTGAAAACGTTACGTTTGTCGCTTCGCGAAACGTTCTGTTTCATCTCCACACTTTGCACACAATCCCTCGACAGGCCAGCAAGGTTGCCTTTGCACAATGCAGGGCAGTTGTCATCGCGCGTCTGCTGTAGACCACGGTGATCCTCACCCAATCGCAGTCTGGAGCAATCCATGAACAACGAAGCCTTGCTGGCTGACGAAGCCAAATACTGTTCTTTTGGCGACACTGTCCACTACGTTAATCCGCCCAAGATTTTTACTGGCTGCGAAGGCAGCTACATGTATGACGCCGAGGGCACACCCTACCTCGACCTGCAGATGTGGTACTCGGCCGTCAACTTCGGCTACAAGAATCCGCGTCTCGACGCCGTGATGCGCAAGCAGCTGGATGTCCTGCCCCAGGTTGCCAGCCAGTATCTACACCCCACCAAGATCGAGTTGGCCAAGACCATCGCTCAGGACGCCGAGCGCAAGTTTGGTTTGCCGGGCCGCGTGCATTTCAACGTTGGCGGTTCGCAGTCCGTTGAGGATTCGCTCAAGATCGTCCGTAACGCTACCGGCGGCAAGAGCCTGATGTTTGCCTTCGAAGGCGGCTACCATGGCCGTACGCTGGGCGCATCGAGCATTACTTCCAGCTACCGCTACCGTCGCCGTTACGGCCACTTTGGCGAGCGCGCCAACTTCGTGCCTTTCCCTTATCCCTTCCGCCGCCCGAAAGGCATGACGGCCGAAGAGTACGGCGAGCACCTGGTGAAGGACTTTGCCCGTAAGTTCGAGAACGAATACCACGCAGTGTGGGATCCCAAGGCGAAGGAGTCGGAATATGCGGCCTTCTACGTCGAGGCTATCCAGGGCACCGGCGGCTATATCGTTCCACCGAAAAATTACTATACCGGCCTGAAAAAGGTCTTGGACGATCACGGCATCCTGCTGGTGGTCGACGAGATCCAGATGGGCTTCTACCGTACCGGCAAGCTGTGGTCGATCGAGCATTTTGGCGTGAAGCCGGACATCATCGTCTTCGGCAAGGCCCTCACCAACGGCATGAACCCGCTGGGCGGCGTATGGGCCCGCGAAGAGCTGATCAACCCCGATGTATTCCCGCCGGGCTCCACGCACTCCACTTTCGCGTCCAACCCGTTGGGTACGGCGCTGGGCCTCGAAACCCTGCGCATGACCTCGGAAGTGGACTACGAAAAGCATGTGATGGACCGTGGTGCGTACTTCCTGGAAGGCCTGAAGGACCTCCAGAAGCGTCACAAGGAAATCGGTGATGTCGACGGTCTGGGTCTGGCCCTGCGCGCCGAGATCTGCACCGAGGACGGCTTTACCCCGAACCGCGAGCTGTTGGACAAGATGGTGGACATCGGTCTGGCTGGCGATCTCGAATACAAGGGTAAGAAGACCGGTCTGGTGCTGGACGTGGGCGGCTACTACAAGAACGTCATCACGTTTGCACCGTCGCTGGAAATCTCCTTCGCCGAGATCGATCAGGCGATGGAACTGCTTGACCAGTTGATCACTCGCGCCAAGCAGGCCTGACGCGGTGGGGCTCGAACAAAGGCCCGGCTCTGCCGGGCCGCTGTACGGCAATCAGCTCGAGCCTGGGGCGCTGATCGATCAGTTCAGCGCTCATCCGCCCGAAGGGTTTCAGGTGCTGCGCCTGCCCCAGGCCACACCGGGCTTCGAGGCGGAGTTCGATCTGCTGACTACAGTAGACGGATCGCTCAAGCGCAGGATCGAATCACTTCCCCTTTATCGCCATTGGTCCAAATGGCTGCGTATCCGTACGGCCTTCATCGGCACGACGGTTTCCGAATATGCCCTCTTCCCGGCAGCCTGGTCGGCCCGCTCGCTGGTCAAGCGTCTGCGTAAGGCGCTGGGGTGGTGCTATCCGATGATGATCATCAAGGATATTCCCCAACACTCTCCCCTGCTGGACGACTCGGCCAACCTGTATGCGGAGCGGCTGCTTGAGGCCTGCAAGGCAGAGGGTTTCGTTCTGGTGGAAGGTCAGGCGCTGGCCTATGTACCCATCGATTTCGCCTCCGTGGAGGAATACCTGGGCCGTCTTTCGTCGAGCCGCCGCAAGGATATTCGCCGTAAATGGCGCAAGCGCGAGGCGTTGACGATTCGTGAGGTGCCGACAGGCGATGCGCAGTTCCTGTGTGACGAGCTGATCGACGAGTATTACCGGCTATACCTGAATGTGTACGACCAGAGCGAGATTCACTTCGATCGTCTGTCTCGTGGGTTTTTCGAGCAGATGCTGCGAGATGCAGGCAGCGGTGGAATGGTGTTTGAGTATCGCCATGAGGACCGGCTGATCGGCTATAACGTGTGCTTCGTGCATGACGGCAAGCTGATCGACAAGTACATCGGGCTGCAATATCCCGAAGCCCGGTCGTTCAACCTGTACTTCATCAGCTGGCTCATCAATCTGGACTATGCCCTCAGCCACGGTCTGACCCATTACGTAGCCGGCTGGACAGACCCGGAAATCAAATCCTACCTGGGTGCTTCCTTTACCTTCACCTGTCACGCCGTCTATGTGCGCAACACCCTGTTGCGTGGCCTGGCGCGACGCTTTTCCCGGTACTTTGAAAGTGACCGCCAATGGAGTGACAGCCGTGAACCAGCCTATCGTTCTGGATCTTGATGGCTCTATCGGTGCAGTAGACAACGCCCTGCGCCTGGACCTGCGTGACTGGCAGGCACGGGTGCGGTTTGGCTGCCGCGTCTCGACTCTCGATGCCTTCGGCCGTGATGTGGTGGCCCGCCTACCCGTCAACCACGGCCCTGTACTGATGGGTAGTGGTGATTTTCATCATTTGAGCTGGCCGCTCATTGCCCGGCAGACGTCCCGTACACGGGGCGTTCGGGTCGTAGTGTTCGATAATCACCCGGACAACATGCGTTATCTGTTTGGTATCCATTGCGGTTCCTGGGTGCGTCGTGTCGCCCTATTGCCGCAGGTCAGCCACGTTCATGTGGTGGGTATCACCTCGCCAGACATCGGCCGTGGACATGCCTGGGAGAATTACCTGACGCCACTGCGCAGCGGTAAGCTGAGCTACTGGAGCCTGGGCGTAGACACGGGGTGGGCGCGTTGGCTGGGTGTGCGGTCGGCCTTTCGCAACTTTGCCGATGCCGACACCCTGGCTGATACCCTGAGTGAGCTCCTGATTCGTGAGCAGCAACCCACGTACTTATCCATCGACAAGGATGTTTTCAGTCCTTCGGTCGTCCGCACCAACTGGGATCAGGGGGTCATGCTTGAGCATCATGTCATGCAGGCGATTGAGGCCTTGAAGGGGCAGCTCTTAGGCAGTGATATCACCGGTGATGTCTCGGTCTATCGGCACCCCAGCGCCTGGAAGCGCTGGCTAAGCGCCGGCGATGGCCAGACGCTGGAAATACCTGATTTGACCTTACAATCCTGGCAGGTGGAGCAGCATGTGCTCAATCAGCGTCTGGTTAGCCGGCTGAACACGGCGCAGGGCTATGAGCGCGTCATGCGCTCGGCGTGACAAGCCTCTTCAATCACCCCATAGACCACATCAAAATCAGCCTCGCTTAACCAGGGGCTATTACTGATAGCCAGGATTCGACCCGCCAGCCGGCGGGCTTCCTGGCATTCAACGGGCGACTTGTAGGTAAGCGTCGTGTTCAGATAGTGGTAATCCGGCAAGGCATGCACGAAGGGAATGCTCAGACCATAGCCATTTCCCCAGAGTGCTTCCAGTACCGAGTCACGGGCCTCGCGGCTGGGCATGAGCACTAATAAAACGGGCCAGCTCCCCTCGCCCTCATGACCTACAAGGGGAACCAGCCCAGAAAGGGTGCGCAGGCGCTTGAGCCTGCGTTCGGCCTGCATGCGCTGTTGTGTGAGGAAGTCGGGCAGGCGCTTCAGGGCGCGAACGCCAACGGCCTGCCGCCAGGACCCAACCTGATGCAACGTAATGGGCAGAGAAAAATATTCATCGGCAGCGGCCACCCAATCCCCTTTCTTCAGCGCACGCCGCAGTGGCAGGCCGTAAGCGAGCCGCAGACCCGCAGGCCGATAGAGGGCGGCATAGCCCAATAGCTCAACACTGCGCTTGAATTCCAGCCAGGGTTTTGGCTGCGCCAGCGCCTGACTGGCATGACGCAAGGCCTGACGAATCGTCTCCTCGCGGGCGATAAGGGCGCCGCCTTCAAAAATCGTAAGCCCCTTGCCCACTGCCAGGCTGAAAAAGGCAATGTCGCTGCGTATGCCGATGCTATGACCACCGACACGGCTGCCCAAGCCCTGGGCGGCATCCTCGATCACCCAGGCGCCTACCGCCCGGGCGCATTCAAGCGCTGGGTCGATATCGCTGATCCGGCCGCACAGGTGGGTTGGGACGACGGCCAAGGTCTGCTCGTTGCACAAAGCCTCGAGCATTAATGGATCAAGGTCGAGGCTGTCCGGCTTGAGGTCACAGAGTTGTAGCTCAAGCCCACACTGGACAACCGCCAGCGCCACCAGCGGGCAGGTATAGGCCGGAACGATAACGGTCGTACGTGCAGGTGACAGCCTTTTCAGCGCTGTAAGCGCAATGACCATTGCCGCGGTGCCAGAGCTTTCCAGCTGAACATGCTCCACGCCTAGAAAACGCGCCAGGGCGGTGCTCAGGTTACGCTCGCCGCCGGGCAGCAGGTCGCGCAACCGCAAGGGCAGGCCCGCTGTGGGCGGTGCGTCGAAGTAGGCTTTACGAGGAAGCCGCTTCACGGTGTTCACTCAGGGCCAGGCAAACGATGCCCAGGATGATCAAACCGGCAGCCAGCAGTTGCGGCCAGCCCAGATGCTCGTTGAACAGCCACACGGACAGCAGCATCACGGAGACGATCTCCAGATGCGAGGCCGCAAAGGCCGGGCCGACCGGCACGTGCTTGAGCAGGGTCATCCAGCAGAAAAAGGCGCCGATGTAGCCTACGAACGCACCGTAGATCCATGGATGGCCGAATACCCGCCACAGCCACTCGGTGGTCATCGACAGGGGTTCGGCCTGCAGGGCGGCGTATTTGAAGCTCAGCTGCGCCAGCGTATCGAACGCCATGAGCAGCAGAAAACCAATCAGGTAGAAACGCTTCATGCCTGTATCCCCACTACGGCAACGCCAATGGAAATGAGGCTGATGCCCAACACCCGCAATGGCGTGAGCTTTTCAGCGAAGAAAAAGCGCCCCGCCAGCATGATGGCCACAATATTGATAGAGCCCAGCAGTACACCCTGGGACAGCGGCACCAACGACAGAAACGCCAGCCACACGACAAACTCCATCACGTAGCAGCCGATTCCCAGCCACAGCCACGGGCGACGGCTCATCTCTATCCAGTGCGCAAGTCCGTCCTTGTCCGCCGACTCGGTCGCTGCAGCCTTGAACGCCAGTTGGCCGACACTGTCGATCACCACATTGGCGATCCACAGCACGATGACGAGCCCCGGAAAGGTTTCGGCCGTCATGCCGTGACCCTGTCCGCCACAGGCGATACTGCCTGCTCGCCCAGCGCGCTCTTGATGAACGCAACCGTTTCGGAGGCCACCTTGCGCCGCTCACGGTCCACTGTGATCATGTGATAGCTGTCTTCCAGCCAGACCGTTGTCACCGGTCCCTTGACCGAGCGCTCTACCAGTCGCGCGTTGTAGTCGAGGCTGGCAATGTCGTCCTGGGTCGCGTGCATCACGAGACAGGGTGAGGTGATGTCGCCGAGCTGTTTGCGTACCTGGGTAGCCAGGGCATACATCTCTGCCACGGCCCACCAGGGATTGCCCGGCAAGCCTGCTGCGGCGCTGTCGCCAGAATTCATCTGGTCGACGATGTAGGTGCGCAGCATTTCATCCTTGATGCCATAGGGCGGCTGCTCGATGAACATGGTCTTGCGACCGATGCCCAGCGCCTTGCAGATCGGAAGGATGAAGCAGAAACGGGTGTAGAACGGCATGCTCCAGCCGTCGTGGCGGAACATGGTTGCCAGCGCGGCTACGCCGGCAATCCGGTCCGGCTGATCGGCTGCCAGCTTGAGTGCCAGTAGCGCGCCCATGGACAGGCCCGCCACGAAGACATGACCGACCTGCTCGCGCAGCTTGTCCGCTGCAGCGCAAACACTGGCATACCAGTCCTGCCAGCGTGTTTCGACCAGATCATCGGCTGTGCCGCAGTGGCCGGCCAGTTGAACACCATAGACTGTGAAGCCAGCCTTGTTCAGCCCACGGCCGAACAGGCGCATCTCGTTGGGCGTTCCGGTCAGGCCGTGGATCAGAAGGACGCCGGTGCGGCCGCCTTCCAGAAGAAATTCATGTTCAGTCATCGAGAGGGTTGCTCTTGAGGAACGAGCTCGTCCAGCCAGGACAGGGCGTCGTTGAAAGTGGAAATCGGTGCGAAGGGATAGCCGCGCTGGCGGCAATGATCGATCAGCTTGTACTTGGCCAGCACAAAGTCGGCACGGCCCGAGACGCAGAAGTCCGAAGTGCTGTCGCCAATGAATAACACGCGTTGCTGGCGCTGGTGCTGAAGGGCAAGCCGCTCGCACTTGCAGGTGCCGCTGTCGCGAAGGCAGTGCGGGCTGGCAAAGGGAGAGGCAAGTTCCCAGCTGCGCTCGCCGGTCTGGGTCAGGTAGTTAGCCTGCACGGGCAGCCCGCCCAGTCCGTGGCGGCGCAGGATATAGCGGATCGCATAATCCAGCCCGTCACTGATGACTTGAATCAGCAGCCCCCGCTCGCCAGCGGCCTCGACAAAAGCACGAAAGCCCGGATCGATGGCGATGCCGTCGAGATGCGCGTGGAACTCCTCCTGTGACATGTCCAGCAGTGCCACCTGGCCCTGCATGCAGTCACGGGAGCCGATCCGACCGGCCTCCCAATCGTCTTCCAGCTCTTGCCAGCCGGGGCGGCCAAAACGTTCGAGCAGGGAGTCGATCACATCGACCTGGCTGATGGTGCCGTCGAAATCGCACTGGATCATCCAGGGCTGCGAAGGGTTCGGCAAAACCTCGCGAACGACAGGCGTATAGGGCCTGAGCGATTCGTCGAGCACGGAGTGTGAAAGATTATTCATGGAAATTCACCCGTACATTCTGGCCGATACGAAGCGTCGGCGGCTGATCGAACGCGAGCAGGCAGTCGACCACTCGCACGTTGGGATGTCCCTGGCTGTCGTCGTCCAGGTGGCTGCTGCCAAAGAGATCGCCCAGGCGTGTCACGTGCGCCTTCAGGGGCGGCTGGCCGGGCTCGGCTTCCAGCACAACATCTGCTGTCATGCCCGGCTTCACACGATGGACAAAGCTTTCATTGAGTTCGGCGCGGATTTGCAGCGGGCGCTCCGGCAGGATCACCAGCAGCGGCCTGGCATCCTCTGGCGAAACGAGCGAACCCTGGGTGGCGTTGACGCGCACTACCGTCCCGGCCTGCGGTGCGTGTAGAACGCGCTCGGCCAGCCGATCCTTGGCCAGCGCGACATGCTGGCGGGCAATCTCGACCCCTGCCTTGGCAACGGCCTGTGCCGATTCCAGCTGCTGAACCTGTTGCCGGGCCTCGGTTGCCTGTTGCGGGTCCACTGCACCCTGACGGGCGGC
Source organism: Pseudomonas sp. C2.3V (assembly GCF_058536325.1). Taxonomy (NCBI): domain Bacteria; kingdom Pseudomonadati; phylum Pseudomonadota; class Gammaproteobacteria; order Pseudomonadales; family Pseudomonadaceae; genus Pseudomonas; species Pseudomonas sp. C2.3V. The sequence goes on from NZ_JBZUBN010000001.1 coordinate 71,792, forward strand.
CTTCTGCAATTGCTGCGCGCGCTGGCGTGCTGGCGGCAGACGCTGCTCCGCCGCTTTCTGCCGGGCCTGCGCCTGCGCCAGCTCTGCTTCATAGGCCTTGAGTTCGGTACGGGCGCTCCGGTCGTCCAGCGCTGCCAGTTCGGCGCCGCGCTGGACCGTGTCGCCTTCGGCCACGGTAAGGCGTGCAAGTCGGCCGGCCTGCAGGGATTTAAGCTCCAGCAGCCCACCCTGCACCTCTACCTTGCCCCTCGCCATGGCTACATATTTTGCGGCTTCGGTCGCAGCCGGTTTCGCCGGTCGCGGAGGTTTCTTGTCCGAGCAGCCTACGACCGACGCGATCATCAAGGCGGCCAGCAGACTGTGGGTAATACGCATGTTCATCAGGCAAACTCCCTGCGGGCGTGGCTGCCCTGTTCGGAGGGTCGCCAGTCACGTTGAATCTGTCCGTCCTCCATCTCCAGTACCCGGTCGGCATGACGGATCAGGCGCGGATCGTGGCTGACGCACAACACGGTGGAGCCTTGCTCATGGGCGATGCGTTGCAGCATCCGGGCGACGTTTTGTCCGTTTTCGGCATCCAGAGCACTGGTAGGCTCATCGGCAAACAGCAGTTGGGGGCGCTTGGCCAAGGCGCGGGCAAGTGCCACACGCTGCCGCTCGCCGCCAGACAGCGAAGCCGGGCGCAGGTCGAGCCGGTGAGCCAGCCCCACTTCCTTGAGCACCTGCCGGGCGCGCTCCAGGGCGTCCTGGTTGGAAAAGCCCAGATAGCCCAGCGGCAATGCCACCTGCTCGGTAGCGGTCAGCGCCGGAAACAGATTGAAGCCCTGAAAGACAAAGCCGGTGTGCTTGAGACGAAAGCGCTCAAGGGCACGCTTGGCCAGTCCACCTAGCTTCTGGCCCAGAGCGCGGGTCTCACCTTCGTCCGGCGCCTGCAACCCACTGAGCAGCGACAGCAAGGTGCTCTTGCCACAGCCCGAAGGCCCTGAAATCAGGGTCAGCTCACCCGGATAGATGGAGACGGACAGCCGTTGCAATACGTGCAGGCGAACCATGCCCATGAGGAAGGATTTGCTGACCTCATCGGCTTCCAGGCTGGGAGCGGGACGCTTCACAGGAGTCATGTCATTACCTCAACAGCAGTGCAGGGTCAGCGCGCAGCAGGCCGCGCATGGCAATGAGCCCGGACACGAGCGCAAGGCCCAGGACCAGGGCGGCGCAAATCAACGCGATCGGGGTGTTCATGGCCACGGGGACGTCATGGCGGGCGGCGACGCTTAGCAGGACCGTGCTGGTAAGCCCGGTAACAAGCAAGCCGAGCCCGCCAACCCAGCAGGACTGTTCAAGCACTACCTGACACAGTGATCGGAAGCTGGCGCCCAAGGCGTTGAGCACCGCGTATTCGCGGGCAGAGGCGGCTACCATGGCCATCAGCGACTGGCTGGTAATCACCGCGCCGACCAGGCAGACAATGCCTGCCATGAACAGTACGGCTACCCCCGCGCCGGTATCGAACATCCAGTAGAGCTGGGAGCGCCAGGCGAATTGCTTGGCCGTCCAGACCTCGAAGGGACCGAAAGATGGGTTGGCGACCAGGCGGGCCTGGGCCGCCTCGACATGGCTGGGCTTGCGCACCTTGGCAACGTAATAGGTCGGTCCGCTGCCAGGATTGTCATCCCCCTGCAGCAGGCGGGCCGTGTCCAGTGAGGCCAGCACGTTGACGCCACCCAGGCCGCGCAGACCGGCAATGGCCGCGACGACATGAACGCGATGGCCATTGATCCATGCGGATTGATCCAGGCTGACGCCCAGCTGATTCAGTTCCGAGCGGTCGACAATGACGGCGTTGGGCTCTTCCAGGCGCTGGCGCAGTCCTGAGGAGAGCAGGCTGGAAAACATCATGCCCTGGCGGCCCGGATTGATCCCCGATACAAAGACCGAGACTCCACCGCTTTTCTCATGGGTGCCATGCCAGTCGCCTTCTACCCAGATATAAGGCTCTACATCGGTAACATCCGGGTCCATGCGCAGGCGCATTTCTACGTCAGGACTGATCGTCCGACCAAAGTTGACGCTCTGGGTACCTGGATAGCCCGCCCATAAATCGGCGGATGAGGACGAGACATACACCGCCGCGCTGCCAAAGATACCCAGCACCAGTGCAGCCTGCACCGTCAGCAGCACACCGGAAAAGCCAATGGCCAGAATGGCGGGTAGAAAGCGGCGCCACTCGTGGAACAGTGTCTTACGGGCCAGGGCAATCATGTGTGCTTCTCCCCGGCTCCGGCAGGAAGCGGTGCGCCGCCCAGCGCCTTATAGAGCGCCACGAATGCCAGGCTTCGACGAGCCTGGGCCGTGGTAAGTTGAAGCGAGGCCTGCAACTGGTCACGCTGGGCGTCTAGCTGCTCCCATTGGCTGGTCAGGCCTAGTTGAGTCAGGGTCAGGCCGTGCTGCGCCCGCTCGTCCAGTGCCGCTTCTGCCTGTTGTAGGTGCGTGACCCGCTCCTGCTCCTGGCTAAAGGCCGCCAGGGCCGCTTCGGTCTGGGCAACGCTATCGAGCAAGACCTGGCGGTAACCCTGCAAGGCGGCCTTCATAGTGTACTTCTGGGCTTTCTCTGCGGCTTTGCGCTGGCCCCAATTGAAGATAGGCAGGTCAATAATCGGACCTACCATGGGAACGCTGTTTGAGCGGACCTTTTCGTGCATTGTCATGTTGTAGGCATACAGATAGGAAGTGCCCAGCGCGACGTGAGGATAGAGATTGGCATGGGCCAGACCCAGCTCACCGGCTGCCTGCAGGACGTCGGCTTCTGCCCTTTGGATATCGGGACGGGTGCGCAGGAGGTCACTGGGCACCTGCTGCACCGAGACCTGCTTGATGCGCGGCAGCGGCTGTACCGTATTCCAAGAGGCATCTGGCGAGGTCTGCCCCAGCAGGGCGGCCAGGGATTGCAGGGCTCGTGCCTGGACCTGGCGGGGTTGCGCCAGGCGTGCCAGGGTCTCGGCTCGTTGGGCCTGGAGTTGCAGGCGCTGATCGGACGACGCCAGATGGCTGGGAATACGGATATCCAGCAGGGCCAGGGCCTTCTGATCCAGCACCGCCAGGGCTTCGAGCGTCTGGATCTGTTGCTGGGCGGCGCGCAGTTCGAGGTACTGGCGCACCACTTCCGAAACTACAGTGACCTGGGCGGCCTGCTGCTCGGCTTTGGCCTGCTTTATCCTGGCTTTGGCCTGCTTTTCAGCACCTTCACGCGCGCCAAACAATCCCAGGTCCCAGACCGCGTCCAGGCTGATCTGGAAAAAAGTATCCGTGGCCGAGACTTCTTCGCTGCTGCGGGTTGCCAGTGACAGTTGGGGTAGATAATTGGCGTCAGTCTGGCGTGTCAGTGCGTGGGCCTGCTTCAGGCGGCTCGAAGTCTGGGCGAGCGTCAGGTTATCGGATACCGCACGTGCCACCAGCTTATCCAGTACGGGATCGTTGAAGGACTTCCACCAGCCGTGCAGGTCAACGGTCGGCGCTGCTGATGCAGGCTGGGCAACCTGTTGCTGCCACTGGCCCGGCAACGTCTGGGGCAGCGCCGGTGCATCGATCTGCGAGCAGCCCGCCAGCACCGTGAGTGCCAGGCTGCAGGTAGAGAAAAAACTGACCGGAAAGCGAACCATACGACAGCGAACCCTGGACAGCGAGTATCCAATCGAAAGAGGTTTGTGTAGCCCGAGGCTACGGCGTGAGGGAATTGTGCAAAGTCAAACTTGCGTGGCTTTGCAGGTTTTGTGGAGGAACGATGGAGACGCGAACGTCCGGTGCGGATGAATGAACGCACAGGCATGGAGTCCAAGTCGATACGCTTGGTTTGCGCTAGTTTGGTAGTCCGCGGAGCTACCCTCGTAGAGGTGTGAGCAGGTCCGTATACTGCTTCGGATTGAACTCAGAGGCGCTATGTATGAGTAACGACTCCCGGCCATCAGGTCCTCTCGTCTTGTTCGTGGAGGATGAACCGAGCATCTCGGACATTCTGGTGGCCTATCTGCAACGTGACGGCTTGCGTACCGTGCATACAGCGGACGGGCTCGAAGCCCTCCAGCTGTTCCGTCGTATGCGTCCAGACATCGTGCTGCTTGATATCCGCCTGCCCGGCATGGATGGCGTAGACATCCTCAAGACCATCCGCAACGAAAGCGAGACGCCGGTCATCATGGTCAGCGCCCTGGCCGACGATCTCGACAAGATGCTCAGCCTCCGCCTGGGGGCCGACGACTATGTGGTCAAGCCGTATAACCCGGCCGAGGTTGTGGCCCGTGTCCGGGCGGTACTGCGCCGCACCAGCGCTGTCCAGGCGCAGACACATACGTCTGCCCCGCTGCGCGTAGGTCGTCTGGAAATCGACCAGCAGGCCTACATGGCTCGGGCATACAGCGAAGGCGGCGAAGCTCAGGTCCTGCCGCTGACCCTGACCGAATTTCGCCTGCTGAGCACGCTGGCCAACCAGCCTCGCCGCTGCTTTTCGCGCAGCGAGCTGATCGAGTCCTGCCTGCCGGAAAGCGACGCGCTGGACCGGGTCATCGACTCGCATTTGAGCAAGCTGCGGCGCAAGCTTCAGGATGCCGGTTGTGATGATCTGATCGAAACTGTACGCGGCATCGGGTATCGACTATGGCCCGAGTCCTAGACCGCATATGGGTCCGCTTCGGGCTGAATATTGTTGCCACGGTCTTTGTGACCATCGGCCTGCTCTGGGCCACCATATTCGTCTACACCCAATACGAGTACGACCGCTTCTACAACAACCTGCCCGTTAACGTCCGGCAGGAGATGGATCTGCTTGAGGCGCAGGATCAGGACAACAGTCCCCGGATGATTGAGATCTACAGCCAGTACTGGCGGGGCGACCCTTGGGACGGCGAGCAGCTGGCGCTTGTCCTGGGGTTGGTGTTCTGTCTGCCGTTTGGCCTGATCGCCGGGCTCTGGACGTCGCGACTCGTGACCTTGCCGGTGGGGTCCATTGCTGAGGCGGCCAACCGGATCGCCCTGGGCGATTTCAGCGTGCGGGCGCACAGCAAGAGCCAGCGTGGCGAGCTGGCGGATCTAGTACGCGATTTCAACCACATGACCGATTCCCTGGAATCTTTAGAGCATGAGCGCAAGGCCACTGCGGCTGCCATCTCCCATGAGCTGCGCACGCCTATTGCCATTCTGCAGGCCCGGCTGCATGCCCTGTGCGATGGAGTCATTCCGGCTGAGCCGCTGGAGTTTCAAAAGCTACTCGAACAGGCTGAACACCTGGGGCGACTGGTGGATGATCTGCATACCCTGTCGGTAGCCGATGCCGGGCGTTTGTCGCTCCATATGGTCACGGTGGATCTGGCTGAAGTGGCGCGGGACACCCTGGGCAAATATGCCAGCCGTCTGGACAGTTATGGGATTGAGGCCGAGCTGGCGGTGGAGGCCCCGGACCTCACGGTCAAGGCCGACGAGGATCGGCTGCGACAGATCCTTAACAACCTGATCGAAAATGCGCTGCGCTATGCACGCGAAGGCGGCTGGCTGGAGCTTCGCCTGAGTACCCATGCCGAACAGGCTGTAATCGTGCTGAGCGACGCCGGTCCCGGCCTGCCTGATGTCATCAAGGCCAATCTGTTCAAACGCTTTCAACGCGCGGATGCCTCGCGTAACCGGGCCAGTGGCGGAACCGGCCTGGGCCTTGCCATCGTCAAGACGCTCACGGTGCTGCAGGGTGGCCGCATTGAGGCCGGTGAGTCGGCGCGTGGCGGCGCACAGTTTCGTATCTATCTGCCGTTGAGCCGTGCCTGATCGCGTATCAACATAGCCGATACCCAAGGCGATTGGCATAATCGCGCCGGCTTGCAGGCCTGAAACCGCAAGCCGGACCTTTCGACTGGCCGCGCCGCTGGCGCTCGACCGGCTGAAAATGGATTTTCACCCCTTATACGAGTTTTCTCATGAAAAAAGCAGCTGGAATTGCTGTCGGTATTGCCCTGGTCGTTGGAGCGGTCGCTGTGGGCGGTGCCTGGTATACAAGTACCCAACTGGAAGGTGCGCTCAACCAGGCCATTGACCAGACCAATGCACAATGGGCCAAGACGCTACCTGATCAATCGGCGCATATGGAGCTGGTCAGTCTGGACAAGGGGCTCTTCAAGAGCACCGCCCATTACCGCATCGTCCTGCCGGGTAGCGGCTTGGGACTGGACACGCCGATCGAAGTGCTCATGGTCGATCATCTGGAGCACGGCCCCTTCCCTGCGTCCCGCCTGGCCTCTTTCAAGCTGGCGCCGGTCATGGCCAGCAGCCATTTTGCGCTGGAATCCAGCCCCAGCCTGCAGGCTTGGTTCACGGCTGCCAACAATGCGGTACCCGCGTACGGCACAGCGGTAATTGGTTACGACCAGCAGGTGAATGGCACGCTGACGCTGCAGCCCTTCGAGCTTAATGAGGATGAGCGACACGTAGCCTTCGCTGGGGCAACGCTTGGGTTCAAGACTGACCTTGAGCTGAAACGCTATCAGCTCGACCTGTCGGCGGACAGCCTGGTGCTGACCTCGCCGACCAAAAACGGAGCGATGGTCAGCACAACGTTGAAAGGCATACGTGTTACCGCCGATCGCAGCCTGGGACAGAGCGGGCTGTATACGGGCCGCTCGGACCTGGGCCTTCAGTCGATGCAGATCCAGGGAGACACCCTTCCACCGGTAGTCATGCGCGATATCACTGCCCAGGACAATCTGCAGGAGCACGGCCTGCGGCTCGCCGATACCATCCACTACACACTGGGTGGCATGACGGTTGACGGTAAGGAGGTAGGAAGTGGCCGTATGTCCCTGAGTTTCAGGGATATCGATGCGGCAGCCTTGCAAGGCATGGCGACCACCTATTCGCAGTATGCCGAGCGTGTCCAAATCGATCCGGAAACCCAGCAGATGCCCGCGATGCTGCCGGAAGAGCGGGCCCGTATGCAGTCATTTGGCAGTACGTTGCTGGCGGCCAATCCCGTGGTCACGCTGGACGAGTTGTCCTTCAAGACCGCCCACGGCGAGAGCCGCTTCAATATGGCGGTCAATCTGACGCGTCCGGCGGAATATGATCATCTGTCGCCCGCCGAGGTGTACCAGCAGATGATCAGCCGGCTGGATATGCAGCTTCGCCTTTCCAGGCCGATGATTGCTGACCTGCTCTCGCTCAAGCGCGATCCGTCCCAGGATGCTGCCGACGCTGCCCAGGAGGCCAAGGCGGCAGGTGAGGCAATAGGCGACATGGCAGCGTCGTCGCAGATGGCTCGGGTGGAAGGCGATGACATTGTCGCTACGCTCAACTATGCCGACCACATGGTCGACTTCAACGGCCAGAAAATGGCCCCCGAGCAGTTCGCCATGCTAATGCAGAACACCGCGCTGGCGGCTATCACCATGTCAGCACTGGCGCCCCAAGCACAGTGATTCTGGTGCGCGCGGTGGCTGGCTGATGCCGCCGCGTTTCATCGGTCTCGGCAAATAGCACTCCCCGCTCCCGGACAATGGCGCTATAACTGACCCACCTTAGTCAGGGAGCGGTCGCCATGTTGTGGAGTCAGTTCGCCGAAACGCACGAGGTGTTTAATCAGGTCCCGCCGTTGGAGGGAGTCAACCTCTATCGGCTGGATACGCCACTTCAGGAGTGGATACACCGCTACCGCGGTGGTTGGGCGGATGACCGTCTCGGCGTCTATGGGGCGCTGGCGGGAGGAACTCTGATGGCGGCCGGTTTTCTGGCGAACCGGTATCCCCCCGAATTTCACAGCCATGACCGGTACGGTCATCGTATCGACCAGGTCGAGTTTCACCCTGCCTACCACGAGCTGATGCGTACCGCCGTCGAGCACGGTATCCCTTCCCTGCCATGGACCGATCCGCAGCCTGGCGCGCACGTGGCACGGGCAGGCCTCATGTACCTGCATAATCAGGCCGAAGCCGGTACGAGCTGCCCGCTGACCATGACCTTTGCCAGCGTACCGGCCCTGTTGCACCAGCCGGAGCTGGCTGCGCGCTGGCTTCCCAAGGTCACGGCGCGCGTCTACGATCCGTCCCATGCGCCCATGGAGACCAAGGGCGGTGTGACACTTGGCATGGCCATGACCGAGAAGCAAGGCGGCACTGATGTGCGCGCCAACACCACTCAGGCTCACCCTGTGGGCTCCCCTGGCCCGGGCGAGGCCTATGAACTGGTTGGCCACAAGTGGTTCTGCTCGGCACCCATGTGTGATGCCTTCCTGACGCTGGCACAGACCGGCCAAGGGCTTTCGTGCTTCCTGCTGCCGCGCTTCCGGCCGGACGGCAGCCGCAATCAGTTTCACATCCAGCGCCTCAAGGACAAGCTGGGTAACCGCTCTAATGCGTCCAGCGAGGTGGAATACCGCGGTGCGCTGGCCTGGCTGATCGGTGAGGAAGGCCGTGGTGTGGCGAATATCCTGACCATGGTGGGGATGACCCGCTTCGACTGCATGATTGGCTCCAGCTCGCTCATGCGGCAGGCGCTTACGCAAGCCATGCACCATTGCGCCCATCGGCAGGTCAGTGGCAAACGGCTGATTGAGCAGCCGCTCATGCAAAATGTTCTGGCTGATCTGGCCCTGGAAAGCGAGGCCGCCCTGGCACTTACGCTGCGTCTGGCGCAAGCGCTGGATCAGCCGGACGATACGGGCGAACGGGCCTTCGCGCGGCTGGCCACGGCGGTGGGCAAATACTGGATCTGCAAGCGGGCCCCCGCCTTTATCAACGAGGCGCAGGAGTGCCTGGGCGGGGCGGGCTATATCGAGGACAGCCTCCTGCCACGGTTATATCGCGAGGCGCCGGTGAACTCCATCTGGGAAGGCTCCGGCAATGTGCAGTGTCTGGATGTGCTTCGTACGCTGTCACGCGATCCGGACGTGGCAGCCGTCCTGTTCCAACATCTGGATGAAGGCCGTGGAGATGTGCGGTTGCAAACCCATGTAGCGCGGTTGAAGGCCGCCTTGGCTAAGCAGGATGATCTGCCGTACCGCGCCCGACAGGTCACGGAGAGCATCGCCCTGGCCCTCCAGGCGCGTCTGCTGCTGGATGCGGGCAACCATGAGGTAAGCGATGCCTTTCTGGCCAGCCGGTTGGGCGAGCGCCACGGTTATGTCTACGGCACGCTGCCTCTGGGCGTGGCGCATGAGGCAATCCTGCGCCGCAGCGCACCCTTGATGGTATAGCGCCAGCTTTCCTGCCCAGCAATGAAACCTTGGGCGGCTCCTGCGGTTCATACCTGTATCGTGTACAAGCAGGTGACGACAGGCATGGGTATGCGCGCCTCCTTTCTGGTGCTGTTGCTGGGCTTCTTCCTTGGAAGTGGCTACGCCCAGGCATGCTGTGCGCCCGCATCTCCGTGCCCTTTCATGCAGGCCGAACAGATTGACGTTCGCCACTCGTCGCCCTCTCCTGCCTCTCAGAACACCCTGATGGTCAAGGCATGCTGCTGCGTTCCGGCACAGGCTGCTGCGGTACGACTAACCTTTGCCCGCGCCCCCCTTCCTTCGGACCCTTACGCGCCGTCCTTCTACCACTCCGTATACCCCTCCCTGCCTGATCCACCTCCCAAGGCCGTGCCCGTTTGAGCCCATCGATTAACCCTTATTTCAAACGGAGAACGATCATGACGACTTCTGCTTACGACGCCTGCATCAAAGCCTGCTCCAACTGTGCCCTCGTCTGCGAAATGTGCGCATCGGCGTGCCTACGGGAAGAGGACGTGAAAATGATGGCGCGCTGTATCCAGCTTGACCGGGACTGCGCCGACCTGTGCGCCCTGGCAGCGGTGCTGATGCAGCGCGAGAGCCCTTTGGCCAAGGAGTTTTGTGCGCTGTGCGCCAAGGCCTGCCGTGCTTGCGGTGAAGAGTGTGCCAAGCATGACATGGACCACTGCCAAGCCTGTGCCAAGGCTTGCCTGAGCTGCGCGGAAGAATGCGAGCGCATGGCGGCCTGATCCATCCGTACCCCGGCGCTCCGGCGCCGGGCCCTTTCGCTTTGGAATGTGGCCAACCGTGAGCTGACAAGGTCAGCGGCCATCTGCCTGCAAGGAGCTACGCGTGAACAAACCTCGTTTCAAGCCTTATAAGTCAGCCTCTGGTGGCTGGGGTTCGGCTTTCTCAGTCGCGAATATCCTGATCCGTGAGAAGTCGCCTGTCGGCTCCGGTCTTCTTCTACTCAAGCAAAACAAGCCGATCGAAGGCTTTGCCTGCGTCAGCTGCGCCTGGGCCAAACCCCACCCGGCCCGCCCTTTTGAGTTCTGCGAAAACGGGGCCAAGGCCACCGCCTGGGAAAACACCAGCAACCGCTGCGGACCTGATTTTTTCGCGCAGCATACCGTGACGGAATTACTCAACTGGCGTGACTACGACCTTGAGCAACAGGGTCGGCTTACTCATCCGCTACGCTGGAACGCCGAGACGGATAGATACGAGCCGATTCGCTGGGACGTTGCCTTTCGCGAGATTGGCGATGAACTGAGGGCCATGGCCGACCCGAACGACGTGGTGTTCTACACCTCGGGCCGGGCGGCGCTGGAAACCTCCTACATGTTCCAGCTGTTTGCCCGTATGTATGGGACAAACAACCTGCCCGACAGCTCCAACATGTGTCACGAGAGCACCTCCATCGCCCTGCCGGAAAGCATTGGTGTGCCGGTGGCCACTGTGACGCTTAACGACATGGAAAAAACCGACGGCCTGTTTTTCTTCGGTCAGAACGTCGGTACCAGCAGTCCGCGCATGCTTCACCAGCTTGAAGAGGCGCGTCAGCGCGGCGCGCCTATCGTTACCTTTAACCCGATCCGTGAGCGCGGGCTGGAGAAATTTACTAACCCGCAGTCCCCGACCGAGATGGCGACCGGCAAGGAAATCACCATCAGCACCCATTACAATCAGGTCGCCATTGGGGGTGATATTGCGGCCATGGCCGGGATGTGCAAAAAGCTGTTCGAGATGGACGACCAGGCGCGTGCCGCCGGGAAACCACGCGTGTTGGATGTGGACTTTATCGAACAGCATACCCATGGCCTGGAGGCTTTCGAAGCGAAGATTCGCAGCTATACCTGGGAAGAGCTGGAGCGTCGTTCCGGCCTTACCCGCAGTGCCATGGAGCTGGCGGCAATGGTCTATGCCCGCTGCGAGCGCGTCATTGGCGTATATGGCATGGGGCTTACCCAGCACCGCCAGGGCGTAATGAACATCCAGATGCTTGTCAATTTGCTGCTGCTGCGCGGCAACATGGGCAAGGAAGGCGCCGGTATCCTGCCCGTTCGTGGTCATTCGAACGTGCAAGGGCAGCGTACAGTTGGAATCACCGAGAAGGCCAGCCACGTCCCGGCGGAAAACCTCAAGAAGCAGTTCGGCTTCCAAGCGCCCCAGGATGACGGCGTGAACACCGTCGAGGCGTGCGAAGGCATTGTCAGCGGTAAGGTAAAGGCCTTTATCGGTTTGGGCGGCAACTTTGTACGGGCCGTTCCGGAAACACTGCTGATGGAGCCGGCTTGGCGCAAGCTCAGGCTTACCGTGCAGATTTCCACCAAGCTCAACCGTAACCATCTGGTGCACGGTGAGAAATCCTACATCCTGCCATGCCTGGGCCGAACGGAAATCGATGTGCAGGCCACCGGTGAACAGCGCCATACCACCGAAGACAGCACAGGGTGCATCCGGGCCTGGCGCGGCGTTGCCAAGCCGGCGGCGCCTAATCTGTTATCGGAGCCCGCCATCGTGGCGGCACTGGCCAAGGCAACACTGGAGCCCAATCCCCGGCTCGACTGGGATGCCTGGGTCGCCGACTACAGTCTGATCCGTGACGCCATCGCCGAGAGCTATCCCGATATCTTCCATGACTTCAACGTGCGGATGCTGGAGCCCGGCGGTTTCCATCGTCCACTCGGTGCCTCCGAGCGCAAGTGGGCCACCGAGACCGGCAAGGCCAACTTCATCACTCCCGACAAGCTCACGCCTGATGATGACATCGAGCCTGATCTCAAAAAGCAGGGCGTGCTGCAGCTGATGACGCTGCGCAGTAACGATCAGTTCAACACCACCGTTTATGGCTACAGCGACCGCTTCCGCGGCGTCTATGGGACGCGGGCGGTCATCCTCATGAACCGTCGTGATATGGCCCGCCACGGGCTGGCCGAAGGCGACATGATCCAGGCCATTACTGCGGTGGATGATGGCGTACACCGGGAAGTCGGCCCACTCCGGGTGACGCCGTACGACATCCCTGAGGGCTGTTGCGGTGGCTACTACCCCGAATGCAATCCGCTGATTCCGCTCTGGCATTACGCGGAGCGCAGCAAAGTGCCTGCCGCCAAGTCCATTCCGATTCGGCTGCGCAAGGTCATCGCCGTGGTGAAGGATCGCAACGTCCCGTCCGAGCCGGCCTCACCGGCCGGGGTGGGCGCGGTGTAAGTGAACTGAGCCCCGGCGGTCCGGCCAGGGCTCAGCGATTGATCAGCCACAGCACAACGGATACCACCGCACTGATCAGAATCATGGTGGTGATAGGGAAAAAGAACGAGACGTTCTCCCGTTTGATCACGATATCGCCCGGTAAATGACCCAGCGGTAGCCGTCCGATCCAGGGCCATAACAGGCCGACGGCAACTATCAGCAGTCCTATGACGATCAGAGTACGAGACATATCATCATCCGATTCGAGAGCCATGCCTAAACAGATTTCACGAGTGTGCCTTGCGTTCCTTTTAATCCTTTCTCTAGGCCACGCCCTGGCGGCCGATCAATCCGCAACGGCTGATGAAACCATTTCTCCAGGCGATGCTCGCCGCGCTGTTAGCGTACTGCAGGATGAACAGCAGCGCGCCGAGGCGGTGCGGGCCCTCAAGGCGATTGCCGACACGGCTCCAGCCAAGGACGCCGATGCAGCGAAGTCCGATGATCAATTGGCGGACGATACTGCTGCCGATACCGCTGCCCCTGCCGAAGCACCTGCTGCCGTGGCGATCGAAGCGAACGGTCTGATTGCCAGAACGCTCCGTCAGGTCAGTCGGTGGGGCGATGGGCTGGAAGATCAGCTTCACCAGATCAAACAGGCCGCCCTGGCGTTCCCGGTGTGGTTACGAACCCATTCTGCCAGTGACCAGGGCAAGCATATCCTGAGCGAGGCGCTGGTCGATCTGGCCATTGTTTTCGGCGTAGGCCTCGCCCTTGAATGGGGGTTGCGCTACCTGTTGGGCAGACCCCGACGCGCCTTGATCCAGCATGCTGAAGAAGCAGACGAACGCGCCCGACGCGAGCAGGCCGAGCGGGATGAAAGGCAGCGACTGGCTCAGGCCCAGGCCAGGGCGCGGGCCGAACGGGCACAGGCCGAGCAGGCAGCTGTTGCCAACGCTGCCGAGGTGGGCGGTATTCGCCCGGCCAGCGAGGAGGTGGCGCTGGTACAGACGACGCGTGATGGCGTCGAGCAGATCGAGGCCGTACCGGTCGGTGCGACAAATGCCGCCAAGGGTGGCCCTGCCAGTACCGCCTCCGACTCCGCAGCCCAATCCCAACAGCAGGCGACTGCTGATACCGTTAGCCATGATACAGCTGCTTCACCCCGGCATGCCGCCATGCCGGGCGGGCATTGGAGTACCCTGCGTCACCTGCCCTATGCATTGGGCTCGCTAATCTTTGATCTGTTGCCGCTGGCGTTATTCTTTGGTGCAGCGGCGCTGATCATGCGGGCGCTGTCGGGTGATGAACAGAGCGTCATGACGGTTGTTCAGGGCTTCGTGGGCGCCTACGTTACAGTGCGCGTCTGCATGGCCGTGGTTCGCCTGCTGATCTCGCCGATAGGCCACGGGATGCGCATCATCCGCGTCAGAACCGATATCGCCCGGACTCTGGAAACCTGGATACGGTTCACCGTTGTGCTGGCGGCGTTCGGTATCGCCCTGGCTGAGGCAGTCGAGGCGCTGGGCGCAGGCCGGGCGGGCCATCTGGCAATCGTCAAACTGTTCTCGCTGCTGGTTCACCTCTGCCTGGTCGTGCTTATCTTCAAGGTTCGCAAGCCGGTCGGTGCGTTGATCGAAGCACCTGCCGAGGCAACCGGGCCGGTGGCCGCCTTGCGTAACTGGCTAGCGCTCGTCTGGGCCTTTTTTGCCGCAGCATTCGTTATCGGGCTGTGGGTGGTGTGGGCGCTGGGTGTCGAGAACGGCTTTCCCAAGCTGATCAACTTTATTGCCCTATCAGGGGCGGTGGTCATTGCAGCGCGGCTGCTGGCGATCCTGGTCCTGGGCGCAGTAGGGCGTGCTTTTCAACCCAAGACCGACGCGCCTTCAGATGAGAGCAATACGCCTGCCTCGTCTGTACGCAGCCGCTTGGCTGATCGTTATTACCCGCTTGCCCGCCGGTTGATCACCGCGACTATCACCGTGTGCACCGTCATTGTCCTGTTTCAGCTCTGGGGCCTTGACGCGCTGAGCTGGTTTGCCAGTGGCACCATAGGGCGCAGTCTGCTTTCTGCCGTATTGACGATCCTGGTGGCGGCTCTTGTGGCGATTGTTGTCTGGGAGTCGGCCAACGCCTCGGTACAGCGGCGTCTGACGCGGTGGACAAACGAGGGGGATCTGGTCCGGGCTGCGCGCCTGCGTACGCTCCTGCCCATGCTACGCAGCTTCCTGCTCATCATTATCGTGCTGGTGGTCGGCCTTACAGCACTCAGCCAGATCGGTATCAACACCACGCCGCTGCTGGCTGGTGCCAGTATTATCGGTGTGGCTGTCGGTTTCGGCTCGCAGAAACTGGTGCAGGACTTCATTACCGGTATCTTCCTGCTGATGGAAAACGCCATGCAGGTGGGGGACTGGGTCACCGTGGCAGGCGTCTCCGGTACGGTAGAGTACCTGTCGATTCGGACGGTACGTATCCGGGCCGGTGACGGTTCGCTGCATATCGTGCCGTTCAGTTCGGTCTCGACGGTCAACAATATCAACCGTGGAATCGGCAATGCGTCTATTCGTATCAACGTGGGCTACAACACCGACATCGATCAGGTCTTTGACGAGCTGAAAGCCATCGGTGCGGAAATGCGACAGGACCCGGCCTTCAAGGATCTGATCATCAATGATCTGGAGGTCTGGGGGGTGGACGCGGTCGACGGCTCCATGGTGACAGTACTGGGTCAGATGCGGTGTATCGACAAGGGCCGCTGGGGTGTGCAACGCGAAACCAACCGCCGCATCCTCAAGCGCTTCCGCGAGCTGGGTATCACCATTGCCGACCCACGTACCTATCTGGTCATGCCAAGCGAAACTGCTGCCACGGATCGGTCGCCCCTGCCACACGGTAACCATTTGCCCAGCAACCAGCCAAGCCCTGACGCCTGAGGGCTTGGCTGATAGGAGGAAGAGCGCTGTGCTCCGGCAAAGCGCTCTTTATCTTCCCAACCGTAAATCCATTGCCGCTGCGGCTCAGGCGTCGCGTTGGTCGTAGCCCTCGGCAAGGTGTTGATCCTTCAACTTCACGTAGTTGGCTGCGCTGTACTCAAAGAAGCTACGCTCCTTTTCCGTGAGCGGGCGCGCCTGCTTGACCGGGCTGCCCACATACAGGAACCCGCTTTCCAGTGTCTTGCCTGGCGGCACCAGACTACCGGCACCGATGATCACCTGACTCTCCACCACGGCCCCGTCCATGACGATGCTGCCCATCCCCACCAGGACCTGATTGCCGATGGTGCAGCCGTGCAGGGTGACCTTGTGGCCGACCGTCACATCATCGCCTACGATCAGAGGATAGCCGTCCGGGTTGTATGGGCCGGCGTGGGTGATGTGCAGCACGCTGCCGTCCTGAATGCTGGTACGCGCACCAATGCGCACGCGGTGCATGTCGCCGCGAATCACGGTCAGCGGCCAGACGGAGCTGTCTACGCCCAGCTCCACGTCACCGATGACCACGGCGGTGGCGTCCACAAAAGCGCGTTCGCCCAGGACGGGCGTTTTATTCTGGTAAGTGCGAATGGTCACGATAGATACCTTTTCTAATCAGGCGAGCCTTGAGTCTGGTTAAGATGGGCTCCATATAGTCTTCTTTGAGAGCCTTTCGTTGACTGGGCAGAGCCGGCCAATGCGTCCTTTGAGGCAGCATAGCCGTATCCCGGTCGGCGTGGGGCTCAAGCTACCCGTATATATCCTTGAGGGGAACACCGTGAGCGCCAGCAATCCTCTGTTACAGCCCTACGATCTGCCACCCTATTCCGCGATCAAGCCTGAATTTGTCGAGCCGGCCATTGATCAGATCCTGGCAGACAACCGCGCCGCCATTGCCGAGTTGCTGAAGACCCAAAAGGAAAACCCGACCTGGCAAGGTCTGGTCGTGGCGTTCGACGAGCTGAACGACCGTCTGGGCCAGGCATGGAGCCCGGTCACCCACCTCAATGCCGTGTGCAACAATCCTGAGCTGCGTACGGCCTATGAGGCCTGCCTGCCCAAGCTTTCTGCTTACTCCACGGAGATCGGGCAGAACAAGGACCTTTTTGAGGCCTACCAGACGCTGTCCGAAAGCGAAGAGGCCAAGGGCTTTGATGCTGCTCAGAAGAAGATTCTCGACAACGCCCTGCGTGATTTCCGCTTGTCGGGTATCGACCTGCCGCCTGAACAGCAGAAGCGCTACGGCGAGATCCAGTCGCGCAAATCGGAGCTGTCCAGCAAGTTTTCCAACCAATTGTTGGACGCTACCCAGGCGTGGACCAAGCATGTGACTGACGAATCTGCTTTGGCGGGGCTACCAGATTCCGCCAAGGCCCAGATGGCCGCTGCCGCCCAGGCCAAAGGGCTCGACGGCTGGCTGATCAATCTGGAATTTCCCAGCTACTACGCCGTGATGACCTACGCCGACGACCGTGCCCTGCGTGAGGAAGTCTATGCGGCTTACTGCACCCGTGCCTCCGACCAAGGCCCCAATGCCGGCCAGTTCAACAATGGTCCGGTGATGGAAGAGATTCTTGACTTGCGTCAGGAGCTGGCGCGCCTGCTGGGCTATGCCAATTATGCCGAGCTGTCCCTGGCGACCAAGATGGCTGAATCCAGCGAGCAGGTCCTGAATTTCCTGCGTGATCTGGCCCAGCGCAGCAAACCTTTTGCCCAGCGCGATCTGGATCAGCTGAAGGCCTTTGCTGCTGAGCAGGGCGTAACTGATCTCAAGAGCTGGGACACCGGCTACTTCGCCGAGAAGCTGCGTCAGGCTCGCTATTCGCTTTCCCAGGAAGAGCTGCGCGCCTACTTCCCGGTCGACAAGGTACTGTCCGGTCTCTTCGCTGTGGTGCAAAAGCTCTACGGTATCGAGATCAGCGAGATCAAGGATGGCTTCGACAAATGGCACCCGGACGTCCGTCTGTTCGAGATCACCGAAAACGGCAAGCACGTGGGGCGCTTCTTCTTCGACCTCTACGCCCGTGCCAACAAGCGTGGCGGTGCCTGGATGGACGGTGCTCGCGACAAGCGTCGCAATGCCCAGGGCGAGCTGATCAACCCGATCGCCTACCTTGTCTGCAACTTCACTCCGGCCAGCGGTGGCAAGCCTGCCCTGCTGACCCACGATGAAGTGACTACCCTGTTCCACGAGTTCGGTCATGGCCTGCATCATCTGTTGACCCGCATTGAGCATGCAGGTGTTTCCGGCATCAACGGTGTGGCATGGGATGCGGTCGAGCTGCCGAGCCAGTTCATGGAAAACTGGTGCTGGGAGCCGGAAGGTCTGGCATTGATCTCCGGCCATTACGAGACCGGCGAGCCACTGCCCCAGGAGCTCCTGGACAAAATGCTGGCTGCGAAAAACTTCCAGTCTGGACTGATGATGGTGCGTCAGCTGGAGTTCTCGCTCTTCGACTTCGAGCTGCATGCCACCCACGGCGATGGCCGTAGCGTACTCGACGTGCTGGAATCCATCCGAGATGAAGTTTCGGTTATGCGTCCGCCGGCCTACAACCGCTTCGCCAATAGCTTTGCCCACATTTTTGCTGGCGGTTATGCCGCGGGGTACTACAGCTACAAGTGGGCGGAAGTCCTGTCAGCCGATGCCTTCTCCAAGTTCGAGGAAGAAGGCGTGTTCAATGCTGAAACCGGCCGCGCCTTCCGTGAGGCCGTCCTGGCTCGTGGTGGTTCGCTTGAGCCGATGGTGCTGTTCGTGGACTTCCGCGGCCGTGAGCCCAGCATCGACGCGCTGCTACGCCACTCCGGTCTTACCGAGGAGGCTGCATGAGCGGACCGGTAAAACGCTTCATCGCCGGGGCCGTGTGCCCCGCCTGCCAATCGGTAGACACGATGAAGATGTGGAACGAGAATGGCGTACCGCATCGCGAGTGCGCCTCCTGTGGCTATGGGGATACGCTGGACGAGCGAGGCAATTCGGTTCCCAAGGAATTGCCTACGCGCGTCAATGCGCCCAAGCAGTCAAAGCCTGCCACGGCTCAGGTCAAGGTGGCTCAGTTCTTTCCGAATCCCAAGCTCAAGAAGGACAAGCTTGACTGATGTGGCACGTTGTCTGTGGTGATGTCGCGGCTGAAGGTGTCCGTCAGGTGATTGATACCGAGGCCACTTCATCGCTACGGATAATGCGTGACGATCTGGCCGTAGGGCCGCTGGTGGATGTACATCAGCCGCCCTGTCCGGTTCGGTCGGTATTCTGGGAGGCCGTCTGGCCAGACGATGTTCCCGCTCCCGACTTTTCCCGCCAACTGGCGGACGATGCCACGTGGCTTGAGCATGCAGCACAAGGCAATCGCCCCATTACTGTCTGGCACGGCGACAGTGCTTCCGAACAACTCTTGCTCTGTCGTATCGCTGCCGCTCTGCATGATTCTTCTGTTGCGCTATACAGTGTTCCATGTGGAACACATCGTAGCGATGTACAGACTCGCCGTGCGGTTGGCCAATGCTCACCTGAGTTGTTGAAGCAACTGTATAGCCCTGTCCTCATCCTGCCCGAGCAGCAACAGGATCTGGCTAAAGCCTGGCATGAGGCAGTCGAAGCCAAGGCCAGTATCAGGCGATGGTTAGACGGTAGTTTTTGGTACAGCGACTACGAAACGGTCGACACTATCCTCCTCCAGCATTGCACGCCAGAATGGCAACCGCTCGCACGAGTGATAGCCGAAGTCATGATACGCAACGAAGGATTTTTCGCGACGGATACCTTTCTAGGCTGGCGTGCCCGCGATTTGGCTCATAGAGGCCTCCTTGTCCTGCAAGGGCCTGAAAAGGGGCATTACTCCCAGCAAATGGTCTGCCTGCCAAAATGACAGGCACAGGCCGGTCTTATCATGGCCTTCTGCCCTGATCTTCTGAATTTAACCGCAACGCAAGCGTCGAAGGGATACGCATTCGACCTGGAGGGAATCTGTGTACGCCCGTTTATTACTGCTGTCCTTCGTCCTGTTGACGGGTTGCGCTCAGGTCCAGACACCAACTCCCTCCTCCATGCTCGCGCCAGCCGGCACGCACCTCAACAGTGTGCTTCAACGGCAGGCCGTCAAGCATCCCGGACAATCAGGGTTTCGCCTTCTGGAGTCCAGCACCGACGCCTTTACCGCTCGCGCCGAGCTGATCCGCATGGCCCAGCGCAGTTTGGATATTCAGTACTACATTGTTCACGATGGGGTGACCACGCGCATGCTGGTCAATGAGCTGCTGGCCGCTGCTGACCGTGGTGTGCGGATTCGTTTCCTGCTTGACGACACCAGCAGCGATGGTAATGACTATGCCCTGGCGGCACTGGCAGCCCATCCCAACATCGAAGTTCGCGTCTTCAACCCGCTGCATATCGGTCGCAGTACCGGCGTTACGCGTTACATGGGGCGCTTCCTGCACCTGTCGCAGCAGCATCGCCGCATGCATAACAAGCTGCTGCTTGCCGATAACAGCGTAGCCATTGTAGGCGGTCGCAACCTGGGGGATGAGTATTTCGATGCCAAGCCCGAAATGAATTTCACGGACCTCGACCTGCTTGGAGCGGGTCCTGTCGCCCATCAGCTCGGTGTAAGCTTCGACCAATACTGGAACAGCGAGATCAGCCAGCCCATTACAGGCTTTCTGCGCCGCCCGCCCACAGCTCACGCGCTGACTCGAATGCGCACAGGGCTCAAGCGCTATCTGGACAGCGAGCGGGTAAAGGATTCGGCGCTCTACAACCGATTGCGCCGTTACGACACTGCACCGCAAATGGAGGGTTGGCTTCATGAGCTGACCTGGGCCAATGGCAAGGCGCTCTGGGACGCGCCACGTAAAGTGTTGGCAGAGGGCGAGCCGGACCGAAACCTGTTACTGACGACTCAGTTGATGCCCAGCCTTGACGACGTGCACAAGGAGCTTTTCCTGGTCTCCGCCTATTTCGTTCCAACCCAGACAGGGGTGGAGTACTTGAGTGAGAAAGCCCACGAGGGGGTAGATATTCGCGTACTGACCAACTCGCTGGAAGCGACGGACGTTCCCGCTGTTCATGGCGGATACGCGCCGTACCGCGACGAATTGCTCAAGCAGGGCATCAAGCTCTATGAAATGCGCAACCGCCCGGAAAAAGGCCTGCATGCCTCGCCTTATAGCTTTGGTCAGTCGGCTTCCAGCCTGCACAGTAAAGCCATGGTGCTTGACCGTGAGCATACCTTTGTCGGGTCCTTCAATTTCGACCCGCGTTCTATCCTGTGGAATACCGAGGTTGGCATCATGGTAGACAGTCCTGCCCTTGCCGGCCGGGTCCGTCAGCTGATTCTCGATGGTATGGCCTTGGGTGTCAGCTATCAGGTGAAGCGGGTCGACCGCGACGGAACAACCAAGCTGATCTGGCTGGAAGAGCGCGACGGCAAACTGTATGAGCTGAACCATGAGCCTGGCGGATTGTGGCGCCGATTCAACGCCTGGATCGTGCGTGCAGTAGGCCTTGAGCGTATGCTCTGATCAGCCTTTTGCCGCCTTTACGCATTCCAGAAAGAACGACAGCGCCGCTTGCTTGCGCAGACCCCGACGGCAAATGGCGACCAGCTCGCGGTGAAACGTGAGCGGCCCTAGGGAAAGCGTGCGCACGCGCGCCTGAGCCAGCTGCAGACCAGCCTGAGGAATCAACGCCACCCCCAGGCCATACTCGACCATTCTGACGATAGCTTCCAGCTCATCAAGCTCTAGCGCTTCACGAGCGGCAATCCGGTGCTCTTGAAGGAACCGGCTCACCTGTCGGCCACCAAAGGAGCCTCGGTCATAACGAACGAAGGGCTGTGTTGCCAATAAGGCCAGCGGATCGTCGCCTGGCAACGTGGCGGGCGTGATGAGCACGAATGGCTCCTGGGCCAACGGAATTTCATCCAGCTCCTTGGGTAAGGCAAATGGTGGTTTGATCAATAGCGCCAGGTCGATTTCGCCGGCGTCCACGCGGCCTAGGAGCTGCAGCGAGACGCCAGGAATCAGCTTGAGGTCTACCTGGGGGGCGTCCTGACGAAAGCGCATCAGTGCCTCGGGCAGCACGCCGGTTTGAACCGTGGCGATGGCACCGATCTTTAGTTCGCCCTGCCAGTGGGCGACATCTGTGGGGGCCGCCATCTGCTCGTACAGCGAGAGGATCTGTTCCGCCAACGGGAGCGCCTGTTGGCCGGAGGCATTAAGCAGCGCCGCGCGGCCGGTCCGGTCAAAGAGCCGTACGCCCAGATCACGTTCCAGCTGGCGCATTTGTGCACTGACTGCCGACTGCGTCAGGCCAACCTGTTGCCCAGCCGCTGAAAAGGTGCCATGTCGTGCAACTGCAATAAAGGTCTTCAATTCCCGAAGCACTGTCAGCCTCAAAATAGTTGCTGCTCGGCAGCAAGAATATTCGTTTTTCCATCGAAACGCTTGTGGCTGACAATAGGGTCTTGCCCAACCTGATGAGGTTTCTCATGGCGCTCTCCCCTTTCCACCTGGCTATTCCTGTGTACGACCTGGCGGCCGCCCGGCATTTTTATGGTGACGTTTTTGGCTGCCCTGAAGGTCGCAGCAGCGAGCAATGGGTCGATTTCGACTTTTTTGGCCATCAGTTGGTGATTCACGAACACCCGCGTACCGCGGCGCAGGAACATGCCCATACCAATCCTGTGGATGGCCATGATGTGCCTGTGCCGCACTTTGGTGTCGTATTGGGTTGGGCTGAGTGGGAAGCGTTGGCGGATCGCCTGAAGGCACGTGAAACGGCGTTTGTAATCGAGCCCTACGTGCGCTTCAAGGGACAAGTAGGTGAACAGGCCACCATGTTCCTGCTGGACCCGTGCGGTAACGCGCTGGAGTTTAAGGCGTTCAAGGACATCGATCAACTATTCGCCAAGTGAGGCTATTAGCCGTCGCTATAGGGTTCGCCATAAAAGCGCAGCAGGCAGAAGCCATGGCCAAAAGGATCACGAAGCACGGCCATGTCTCGAAATGCCGAACGCCGGACGTCACCCTCCAATGTAGCCCCGGCGGCTAGTACTTTTGCCAAGGCAACATCGAGGTTATCGACTACAACGTCGAGATGTACAGGTGTCCAGTGCTGGCCGTACTGGCGCACCTGTCCTGCGGTTTCGCTACCCGCTGGCTTTTGTAGCAGATAGATCGGAACATCTGCCCCGGCTAGCTCAACGACTTGTTCATCATAGAGCTTACGCTGCACCGTCAGATCCAGCGCCTGCGTATAAAACTGGATACCGCGCTCCAGGTCGTCGACATCCAGATTGATCAGCAAGCGTATAGTCATTAGCGCTTGGCTTCCATCAGACGTGGCAATTGCTGGGCCAACAGATCCAGCTGCATGGGCTGGCGTACATAACCGACAGCACGGCCGTTCG
This sequence comes from Pseudomonas sp. C2.3V, assembly GCF_058536325.1. NCBI lineage: Bacteria > Pseudomonadati > Pseudomonadota > Gammaproteobacteria > Pseudomonadales > Pseudomonadaceae > Pseudomonas > Pseudomonas sp. C2.3V. The sequence goes on from NZ_JBZUBN010000001.1 coordinate 94,615, forward strand.
GGTCGATCAGAACCAGATTGGCGCCATGGTCCACGGTGTAGCTCTGCTGGGTGGTATCGGCCGGAATGAAGGGAATCCCGACGGTATTGGCCAGCGTCTGGGTGTCGGCCATGTCACCTGCCAGGGCTTTGAAGCCTGGGTTGAAAAACTCTACGTATTGTTTCAGCCGCTCCGGTGTATCCCGGGCAGGATCGACGGTTACAAACGTTACGCCCAGCGCATTGCGATCCTTTTCAGGCAGTTTGGTGAACAGTTGCTTGAGCTGCGCTAGGGTCGCCGGACAGACGTCCGGGCAGAAGGTATAGCCGAAGAACATCAATCGCCACTGCCCTTTCAGCGAGTCGAGCGTAATCGCTTCCTTGTCCTGATTCGTAAAGTTGAGTGCAGGAAGTGCCTTGCCTTGAGGCAGCATGACGATGCCCGCGTCCATCAGCTCGGCAGGTGTTGGCGCCGCATCGGTTCGATAGGCACGGTAGCCGAGGGCTGCCACCGCAATCACGGCAAGAAAGATGGCAAGAATAAGAACGAGACGGCGAGCATTGGTCATGACGGACAACCTTGAGCAACGGAATGTGCATCAGGGTACTGGATGTGGGCCCGCCTCGCACCGTCAGCAGGCCGGATCGACCCGCGAAGCGTTTCAAGACGCTTCGCGAGCCTGTAACAGCATCAGGTGGTAGGTTCGGTGGTATTGATGTAGTCCGGCACCTTGGCGAGCGGCAGTGTACGCACCTGCGCCTGAGTAGGACCCTGGCGGGGCGGCAATGGCTCCAGCGTCTGGGTCTGTCCGGTTTCCAGCGCCCGCTCGATGGCAGCCAACACCCGAATGTCCCGCCAGCCTTCATCACCGTCCATCTCAGGTATCCGATCATTCAGGATGCAGTCGGAAAAATATTCGGTCTCGCCACCGAACTGGTCGACGACAGGATGTTTATGTTCCTGTGTCTCACCCTCGATGGTCGCACGATAGGTGATAGCTACACCTTCACCAAAACCGAAACAGGGCGACGCCTCGATTTCGCCTTTCGAGCCGACTACCTGGAAGCGCTCGGTATTGGGTGCGCTGTAGCTGACGGTAAACTGCGCCAGGCGCTCCTGAGGGAAGCGCAGGGTGACGGACACTGCGTCATAGGTCGTGATGTCACGCCCGGGTGTATTGACCCCCACGGCATGCACTTCGATAGGCTCGTCACCAAACAGGTTGCGAACGGCATTGAGCGGATATGGCCCCATGTCCGGTACTGGTCCTGCCCAGTAACCATTCAGGGCGCGATGATTCTGCGGGTCTAAAGGCTGGGCGAACGTGGAAGTGAAGATACGTGGGTCGCCAATATCACCCTTGCGTATGCGCTCGACCATTTCAACCGTCCCCGGCTCGCAGTGCAGGCGATAAGCGATCATGAGCTTGGCACCCGACTTCTTGGACGCCTCGATAATGGCCATGCAGTCTTCCTCGCTGGTGGCCATGGGCTTTTCCAGCAGCACGTGGATACCTGCCTCAAGTGCCGGTACGGCAAATTCGCGGTGGCGGAAGTTGGGTGTAGCCAGGTAAATGGCGTCGATCTCACCGGAGGACAGCAGTGCCGGAAAGTCCTCGTAGCGATAGCTCTTGAGGTTGTACCGTTTGGCCAGTTCGTCGGCCTTGACCGGATCGCCTGTCACCAACGCCGTCATGACCGAATTGCTGGTCTGGCCGACACCCGGCATGAACGCACCCTGGGAAATCCAGCCACCCGCGACAACCGCATAACGGATCTTGCCCTCTGCACTTGGCATGTTGCTTGTCCTCCATTCGATGGGCAGGCGAAAAGCCTGACCCTTATTTCTGTCGGCAAGCAAGCGAGGGGTGAAGTTCCTCAGGCTGGACGACTGTTCATGAAGAAAGCCGTCTAGCCTGCAGTTTTTACTGAGGCAGTTGAGACGCCAGTTCGCGCAGGGCCGCTTCGGCACCCATGATGCGGCTCAGGCATTCCTGCGCCTTTTCAGGAGTCAGCCCCAGGCGCTCATACAGCTCAGGCGGAATGGGACGTGCCGGGCCGCTGCCAATGCCTTCAGCGCGCAGCAGTTGCACGGCCATGAAGGTCAGGTTGGCATAGATGGCGTTGGGCCCGTCATAGGCCGGATAGGCCTGGAAGCGAAGCGCGGCTACCAGTTCTTCCGGCATTTCCCAGTTACGCATCAGCCAGGCGCCGATCTGCTCACGGGTGATGCCGATCAGGTGGCGCTCAATCAGGCTGCTGTCCAGATGCGGGTTGGCTTCCACGTGACGGCAGATCAGTGAGAAATGCGGCGGGAATACATGAGCCAGCACCAGATAGCCAAAGTTATGTAACAGTCCGCACAGGTAGGCAATGCCCATCTCAGGACGAACCTTGCGTGGCATGGCGCGCGCCAGCCCTTCGATGACGGCGGCGGTAAAGATGGACTGTTTCCAGTACGGCGTTGCGCTTTGCGGCTTGTCCTTGGGCAACGTGATCGTCTTGCCGAGTGTCAGGCCCAGCGCCAAGTTGATGACCAGGTCGAAACCCAGAACCCGAACGATTGCATCTTCCACGGAGCGAATCTTGCCGGGCGCCGCGTAATACGGAGAAGACGCCCAGCTGATGACCTGGGCGGCTAGCGCCGGGTCGGTTTCCACCACACCGGCCAGATCATCGACCGTCGCTTCGGGATTGACGCGCAGCTTGATGATTTTCTCAGCTGTCTTGGACAGCGGCGGGATTTCCAGCGTCTCATCGAGGCGCTGCTTGATACGGCGCGCCGTGAAATGCGTGACGGCGCGGGTGATTTCCGCATCGTCCGCTTCCGGGCGCGTCTGATTGGGCTGAATGTCCAGCAGCGGCTCGCCGAAACGGCCCGGGTTGGCCTCGGCCAGTAGGCGACGGAAATCATCCACGGAGACTTCCAGCAAGACATCCTCCTCGCCAGACTCCAACAGCAGGTTGGGCTCCTTGAGCAGGCGTTCGTCATACAGGCAGGGCGAACTACTCAACGTAGGCAGGCCCGGCAGCACCTTGAGTTCGTGCTTGTGCAGCGCCTGGGACAGCCGTTCAGGCTTCATGACGGTCAGCGTGCGGCCGGTTAATTCCGACAGACGGTTAAGGTCGAGCAGCTGGTTCTGCGGAAACAGAACCATCAGAACCCCAGTCGAGTCATCCAGCAGGACGGCCTGTACGCGTTGGGCATTGGAAGAGAGGCCCATCGTGGAATTCACTTCACGATAGGACACCCCCAGCTTATCCAGCATCTCCTTGATGGGCGCTGGTGCATGAGGGGTTGGCTCGGAGGTGTGGGCTACGTCAGTCATGGTATTTCCGCTAGGCCAGATGTAGCCAGTATAACTACCTCGCGCCGCACTGGAATGCCTCTGACCAAAGGTCACAAACTTTTATTTAGACCTGGCCGTATTGCTGACCATGGCGTAGCCAACGTTCCAACAGTGGACTGACATGGGCGGGCCATTTTGCCAGCAGTTCCTGAGCGGCATCCCGTACCGCCGGGAGCAGATCGGCATCGCGCATCAGATCGGCGACCTTGAATTGCAGGAGACCGGTTTGCCGGGTACCCAGCATTTCACCCGGGCCACGCAATTCCAGATCCCGTTCGGCAATCACGAAGCCGTCGTTCGTCTCCCGCATGATCGCCAGCCGCTCACGGCCAATATGCGACAGCGGAGGATGGAACAGCAGCACACAGTGGCTGACCGCACTGCCCCGCCCTACCCGGCCGCGCAACTGGTGCAACTGGGCAAGGCCCAGCCGCTCGGGGTTCTCGATGATCATGAGGCTCGCGTTGGGTACGTCCACGCCAACCTCGATCACTGTGGTGGCTACCAGCAGCTGCAACTCGCCCGCCTTGAACTGCGCCATGATCTCGGCCTTCTCAGCGGGCTTCATCCGGCCGTGGATCAAGCCGACCCGCAGCTCGCCCAGGGCCAGCGACAATTCCTCGAAGGTGGTTTCCGCGGCCTGACAGGTCAGCTCCTCAGACTCTTCGATCAGCGTACACACCCAATAGGCCTGTCGGCCTTCCAGGCAGGCGGCGCGCACACGCTCCACGACTTCTTCGCGACGGGTATCGGTAATGGTGACGGTATTGACCGGCGTACGGCCTGGGGGCAATTCGTCCAGCACCGAGGTATCCAGATCCGCATAGGCGCTCATGGCTAGTGTGCGCGGAATGGGCGTCGCGGTCATGATGAGCTGATGAGGGCTCAGGCGCCCTTCTACACCTTTCTGCCTCAAGGCCAGCCGCTGTTGAACACCGAAGCGGTGCTGCTCATCAATGATGACAAGGGCCAGCCGCGCAAAGTGGACTTCACTTTGAAAAAGAGCGTGGGTGCCGACAACCATGGGCGTTCCGGCCGCAATGCGCTCCAGTGACGCGGCGCGCGCCTTGCCCTTGAGCTTGCCAGCCAGCCAGGCAACCTCCAGCCCCAGAGGCTCGAACCAGCGTTGAAAATTCAGGTAGTGCTGCTCGGCCAGGATTTCTGTCGGCGCCATCAGGGCGACCTGATACCCAGCCTCAATGGCCTGCAGTGCAGCCATGGCCGCGACCACGGTCTTGCCTGCCCCTACGTCACCCTGTACCAGACGCAGCATGGGTTCATGCTGGGCCAGATCATGGGCAATTTCTGCACCGACCCGCTGCTGGGCGCCGGTAGGCTTGAAGCCCAGGTTGGCCAGGTATTGTTTGGGTAGTTTTTTAGCAGGTGGCAATGGCGGTGCCTGCTGCGCGCGCATGGTTTCACGCAGGCGTTGCAGGGAGAGCTGATGGGTCAACAGCTCCTCGAAAACCAGCCGGCGCTGTGCCCAATGATGACCTATTGCCAGCTCCTCAACATCGGCGTCCGGCGGCGGGCGGTGGAGATAGCGCAGGGCCTCGGCCAGAGGGCCAAGCTTGTACTGTTTTGCCATTTCCGGTGGCAGCCAGTCTGGCAGGCTATGCGGCCCCAGTCGCTCCAGTGCTTGTTCGGTCAACTGTCGCAGGCGCAGCTGGGTCAGCCCTTCGGTGGTCGGATAGATCGGCGTCAGTGTCTGTTCGACAGGCGCTGGCGCGTCATCCTTCAGGGCCCGGTATTCCGGATGATAGATTTCAAGCCCCGATGCACCGGGCCGTACTTCACCGTAGCAGCGCAGGTGCGTGCCACGCTTCATGCCATCCTTCTGGGCCTGGCTGAAATGAAAGAAGCGCAGGCTCAATGTGCCACTGCCGTCCTGCAGGCGAACCAGCAGGCTGCGGCGGCGACCCATGATGACATCAGCGGTGGCTACGACGCCTTCTACAACAGCGTCCTGCCCAGGGCGTAAGGCCCCGATCGGGACGACCCGGGTACGGTCCTGGTAGCGCAAAGGCAGATGGAACAGGACGTCCTGCAGATTCTCGAGCCCTACCCTGGCCAACTTCTCTGCCATGGCCGCGCCGATGCCTTTCAGCGCGGTGACCGGGATCGCAGACAGTTCGGTCATGCCGGTTGTACGACTCCTGCCGCTTCAGGTCGGGCCACGGAGCACAGGCGTACCGAGTCGGCCAGCACCTCGATGGCGCGTGGACGCGGGAAGCTGGCTCGCCAGGCAATGGCGACCGTACGATAAGGCACCGGCGCGGTGAACGGGCGAACCTCGATCACGCCCGGCGCATAATGATGACTTTCCACCGCCGAGAACGGCAGGACAGACACGCCTAGCCCGGAGGCCACCATGTGGCGGATGGTTTCCAGCGATGAGGACTCGACCTGGGTATGCTTGGCTTCGTCCCCATGCTTGCGCACCGTCGGACAGGCTTCAAGCACCTGATCGCGGAAGCAGTGCCCTTCACCCAGCAGCAACAGACTTTTGTCGCTGAGCTGGGCATTATCGATCGACTTGAGCTCCGTCCATGGGTGGCGTGCGGGCATCATGACGTAGAAGGGCTCGTCATAGAGCGCCTTGGTCAGAACGTCCGGCTCGCTGAACGGCAACGCGATGATGATGGCGTCGAGTTCACCGGTGCGCAGCTTGTCCCGCAGGACGTGCGTGAAATTCTCTTCGATATACAGCGGCATTTCCGGCGCCACGCGGTTCAGCTGGGGAACCAGGTGGGGAAACAGATAAGGACCAATCGTATAGATGGCGCCGATCTTCAGCGGAGCGCTGAGCTGGTTCTTGCCCGCCTGGGCCAGCTCGCGAATACCCTGGGCCTGTTCCAGCACCTTTTGGGCCTGGGCCACAATGCTTTCACCCGTGGGTGTCAGGCGAACCGCACTCTTGCTGCGTTCAAAGATCAGGATGCCCAATTCGTCCTCAAGCTTCTTCACCCCGACCGACAGAGTCGGCTGGCTGACATGGCAACGTTCGGCGGCACGGCCGAAATGCTGCTCCTGGGCAAGAGTCACGATATAGCGCAATTCAGTGAGGGTCATGATTGAATCAATCCTTAGAGCCTTTCCATACACAGCGGCGCACGAGGCTCGGCGAGGTGTCAGGCAAGGCGCCATTCCGAAATGACGGCGACGCTTGAAGGTCGTCCGTTCCGAGTCGTTCGCCAGACGGGTCAGCTAATGACCAATTAACAAATACTATCACCTGCAAGCATAACGGCTGCTCTTTTTTGAACCAAGCTGTGTTGCAAGGCTTGAGGCTTAAAACGTGACTCGGCAAGCTACTCCATTCGATCGCTATTGATGCAGGTATTCCTATGTCCGTCTCCCCTCGTGTTCTGATTGCCGGCTGTGGCGACGTTGGCAGCCGCCTGGGTATACGCCTGCAGGCGGCTGGCTGGACGGTGCATGGGCTGCGCCGCTCGGTGGAACAGCTGCCCAGCGTTATTCTACCGGTCGCAGGCGACCTGACCGCCGCGGAGGCGCCAGCGCAATGGCCGACCGGGCCGCTGGATTATGTCGTATACGCCGCAGCGGCGACCCGGCACGATGAAACCGGTTACCGTACTGCCTATGTCGAGGGCCTTCAGCATGTGCTGGCGTGGCTTGAACAGCACCAGCAAATGCCGCGTCGGCTGGTCTTTATTTCCAGCTCTGGCGTATACGGGCAGAAAAACGGCGAGTGGGTGGACGAGACCGCCGCTACCGAGCCCGAAGATTATTCCGGAAAGATTCTGCTGGAAGCCGAACAGGTGGCTCAGGCAAGCGGCCTGCCCGCTACAGCTGTACGCTTGAGCGGTATTTACGGCCCTGGTCGCGAATGGCTGCTCAATCAGGTTCGCCAGGGGTATCGCGCCGCCAGTGAGCCACCGCTGTATGGCAACCGTATTCACGTTGACGATGCTGCCGCGCTGCTCGCTCATCTGTTGAGCGCGGATCAACAGGGCGTTGCGCTGGATTCTGTTTACCTAGGGGTGGATGACGAGCCCGCTCCGCTCCACGATGTCGTCATGTGGTTGCGTGAGCAACTGGGCGTTACCCATTGGGCGGAGGAATCTGCCGTACGCCGGGCCGGTAGCAAGCGCTGCCGCAATACGCGCGCCCGTGAATTAGGATGGACGCCGCAATACCCCAGCTTTCGCGAAGGCTATTCCGCTATCCTGAATGTCTAGGACAAGCAGGCGCAGCCGTAGGGCTGCGCCCTGTCGTGCTTATTCCAGAACCAGGATACCGTCCATTTCAACCTGGGCACCCTTGGGCAGCGCTGCTACGCCAATGGCGGCACGCGCCGGATAGGGCTGCTGGAAGTAACGACCCATGATCTCGTTCACTTTGGCAAAGTGGCTGAGGTCAGTCAGGAAGATGTTCAGCTTGGCGATATCGGCCAGCGAACCGCCCGCGGCTTCCGCAACGGCTTTCAGGTTCTCGAATACCTGTACGGTCTGCGCCTCGAAGCCTTCTACCAGCTCCATGGTCTTGGGATCCAGCGGGATCTGCCCGGACAGGTAAACCGTATTCCCGACCTTGATCGCCTGGGAGTAGGTGCCGATGGCGGCCGGTGCATTCTCGGTATGGATCACGGTCTTGCTCATGGAGTCGCTCCTTTATCCAGATGACAAAAAGCCTGTCGATAGAACCGACAGGCTAGCAGGCATCAGGGACAGGTGGAAAGGCTCGTTAACTGCGAACGCGTGTGATGCTGGCGACGCCGGAAAGCGTACGCAGTTTTCGAATGACCCGAGCCAGATGTACACGGTCATGCACGCTGACCACCAGCTGAACCACGCTGATGCGGCCGTCGCGCTCGTTCATGCTGATCTTTTCAACGTTGGCATCCACTGCCGTTACGCTGGTCGCCAGCATGGCGATCAGGCCGCGCTGATGCTCCAGTTGAACGCGTAGCTCCACATTGAATTCGCCAACCACATCCTTTGCCCAGGTGAGCGGGATGCATTTCTCGGGATTCTGGCGAATCTCGGCGATGTTCTTGCAGGTGTCCAGATGGACGACCATGCCCTTGCCCGCCGACAGGTGCCCAACGATCGGGTCGCCTGGAATCGGCGTACAGCACTTGGCATAGCTGAGGACTAGCCCTTCGGTACCCCGAATCGCGAGCGGGCCTTCGGTCTGCGCCTTGTCTTCCTGGCTTTCGGCATCGGCCGATACCAGGCGACGGGCGACCACGTAGGCCATCTGGTTGCCCAGGCCGATCTCTTCCAGCAGGTCTTCGAGTACCACTACCTTGTATTCCGCCAGAACCGGCAGGATACGCGGCAGGGAAATCCTGGAGAGCTGGGTATTGAAGTTGGCCAGCGCCTTGTTGAGCAGACGCTCGCCCAGGCTGATCGATTCGGATCGGCGCTGCTGCTTGAGTGCATGGCGGATATTCGTCCGCGCCTTGCCGGTCACGACAAAATTCAGCCAGGCTGGATTAGGCCGTGTGCCGGGTGCCGTGATGATCTCTACCGTCTCACCACTATTGAGCGGCTGTGACAGCGGTGCCAGACGGCGGTTGATGCGGCAGGCAATGCAGCTGTTGCCCACATCGGTATGTACCGCATAGGCAAAGTCGACCGGCGTGGAGCCCTTGGGCAGCTCCATGATCCGACCTTTTGGCGTGAAGACATAGACCTCGTCCGGGAACAGGTCAATCTTCACGTTCTCGATGAATTCAAGGGAGTTGCCGGCGCGCTGCTGGAGTTCAAGGATGCCCTTTACCCACTGGCGAGCACGGGCGTGGGAGCCCTTTGGCTCCTCTTCACCTGACTTGTAGAGCCAGTGCGCTGCAATGCCGTTGTTAGCCATGTCTTCCATTTCGCGGGTGCGAATCTGGATTTCAATCGGTACGCCATGGATGCCGAACAGGGTCGTATGCAGGGATTGGTAACCGTTGGCCTTGGGAATGGCGATGTAATCCTTGAAGCGGCCCGGAATCGGCTTGTACAGGCTGTGCACCGCACCCAGGACGCGGTAGCAGGTGTCGACCTTGTCGACGATGAGGCGGAAGGCATAGACGTCCATGATTTCATTGAACGACTTACGCTTGCCCCGCATCTTCTGGTAGATGCTGTAAAGGTGCTTTTCGCGACCGATCACCTCGCCCGGCAGCCCTTCACGCTGCAGACAGCTGGTCAGTGACTCCTGGATCTTGCTGACGATCTCGCGGCGATTGCCCCGGGCGGCCTTGACTGCACGCCGGATACGCTCGGCGCGCATGGGATGCATGGCCCGAAAACCCAGATCCTCGAATTCGGCATACATGTTGTGCATGCCCAGCCGGTTGGCGATCGGTGCATAAATTTCCAGGGTTTCCTTGGCGATGCGGCGGCTCTTGTCCGGCGGCATGGCATCAAGGGTGCGCATGTTATGCAGCCGGTCGGCCAGCTTGACCAGAATGACGCGAATGTCACGCGCCATGGCCATGGCCATTTTCTGGAAGTTTTCCGCCTGAGCCTCGGCCTTGGTCTCGAATTGCATCTGGGTCAGTTTGCTGACCCCGTCCACCAGCTCGGCCACAGTTTCGCCGAACTGCGCCATGAGCGCCTCTTTGGCAATGCCGGTATCCTCGATGACGTCGTGCAGCATGGCGGCCATCAGGCTCTGATGGTCCATGTGCATATCGGCCAGGATATTGGCGACCGCAAGCGGGTGGGTCACGTAGGGCTCGCCGCTGCGGCGGCGCTGCCCATCGTGAGCTTGCTCGGCGTAGTAATAGGCGCGGCGGACCAGGTTGACCTGATCAGGGCTCAAATAGGACGCGAGCCGTTCGGAGAACGTGTCTATGGCTGGCATGGATGGCTTATCTCCTGCCGGCCCACGTGACGGCTCGTCGGTCCGGCATCTTACAGCGCCTCGCTATCGGCCTCGTTGTTTTCTTCGAAAGCAGCGAACAGCGGCTCTTCTTCAACGATATCTTCCTGACGAACCACTTCGTCATCGACCAGGCCTTCAGCGATTTCACGCAGGGCCACTACGGTCGGCTTGTCATTATCCCACGGTACTTTGGGCTCTTTGCCGCCGGTTGCGAGCTGACGCGAGCGCTTGGTGGCGAGCATGACCAGTTCGAAACGGTTATCGACGTTATCCAGGCAGTCTTCAACGGTGACGCGGGCCATGGTGTTCCTCGGTGGTAATGTGATCCCGAAGCGGGAGGACTGTGTAGTCTAAAAAATCGGCAGTGCTAAGGGAAGTGCCGTTTGGCTCATGACCGCTGGATCAGGAGCTTTTCGAGCAATTCGTTGTGTCGGCGTTGCTGGCGGTCCAGACGCAGTTGCCTGGCTCGGAAGACGGACTTCAGATCTTCCAGTGCCGAGGCGAAGTCATCATTGATGATCAGGTAGTCATATTCGACATAGTGGCTCATCTCGCTGACCGCTTCGTGCATGCGTCGCTCGATCACCTCATGGCTATCCTGCCCGCGGTTGTTCAGTCGCTGGCGCAGGGCTTCCTGGCTGGGCGGCAGGATAAAGATGGACTGAGCATGAGGCATCTTGCGACGTACCTGTTGGGCACCCTGCCAATCGATCTCGAGGATCAGGTCGTGACCTTCGGCGAGGGTCTGCTCCAGCTGGCGCTGGGACGTACCGTAGTAGTTGCCGAACACTTCGGCATGCTCCAGGAAATCGCCATGCTCCAGCAGGCCCTGGAAGGTCGAGACATCCACGAAGTGATAGTTGACCCCGTCGACCTCGCCCGGGCGCATGGTGCGCGTGGTGTGGGAGACGGATACACGGACTTCAGGCAGGGCATCGAGCAGGGCCTTGACCAGGCTGGTCTTGCCTGCACCCGAAGGCGCCGAAACGATGTAAAGGGTGCCAGGGAGGGCTGTCATAGTGAATGGCCTATTCGATGTTCTGCACTTGTTCGCGCATTTGTTCTATCAATACTTTGAGATTGACCGCCGCCTGGGTGGAGCGCGGGTCAAAGGCTTTTGAGCCTAGGGTGTTGGCTTCGCGGTTGAGTTCCTGCATGAGGAAGTCCAGGCGACGGCCGGCGGCGCCTCCAGCCTTGAGCACACGACTCACCTCGCCTACGTGCGTCGTTAGACGGTCCAGCTCTTCTGCCACGTCGCTTTTCTGGGCCAGCATGACCAGCTCCTGTTCGAGCCGCTGTGGATCGGCCTCAAGGCTTAGCTCGGCAAAGCGGTCGAGAATCTTCTGGCGCTGGGCGGCGAGCATCTCGGGAATCAGCTCACGAAGCGCGGCCACTTCGACCAGAATGGCCTGCAGGCGCTCCTCGATCAGGCGGGCCAGCTCCGCTCCCTCACGGTTGCGGCCGGCCTTGAGTTCATCCAGTGCGGCTGCAAACAGGGCTTTTGCCTCGGCATTTAGGGCCTGTGGGTCGGCGCTCTGGGAGATCAGTACACCCGGCCAGCTCAGGACGGTCATCGGATCGATCAGGGCGGGCTGTTGGATCATCGACGCCAGGCGTTCGGCTGCTGCAATCAGCTGGCCGGCGCGCTGTTCATCAATCTGTAGGCTGGGTGCGGCATTCTCTTCGCTGAAACGCAGGGTGCATTCCACCTTGCCACGTGACAGACCCTGGCGCAGTGCCTCGCGGACACTGCTTTCAAGGTCGCGAAACGCTTCAGGCAAACGCAGGTGCGGCTCCAGATAGCGATGATTGACCGAGCGCAACTCCCAGCTCAGCGTACCGTACACACCCGCGCGTTCAACGCGGGCGAAGGCCGTCATGCTATGCACCATGGAATGTCCTCGCTTAAGCAGTGCGGGAATACCCGGCAACGATCACGGAAGCGTTTTCGCTGCAGAGCGGTCCGCAAAAAAGAGGTAAGTCTACCCCAGCCTGACGGTGGGCCCAACGTAGTGATGTCGCATGATCCTCTATGGGGCCTATAATGACGACCAGTTTTCTCCTGCAACAGGTATCCCTACATGAATCGTCCGAGTGGTCGCGCTGCCGACCAGTTACGCGAGATCCGCATCACCCGTCACTACACCAAGCATGCCGAAGGTTCGGTTCTGGTGGAGTTCGGTGACACTAAAGTGATCTGCACGGTCAGCGTCGAGGCCGGAGTGCCACGCTTCCTGAAGGGCAAGGGGCAAGGTTGGCTGACGGCCGAATACGGCATGCTGCCACGTGCGACCGGCGAACGTACCCAGCGTGAAGCCTCCCGTGGCAAGCAGGGTGGCCGTACCCTGGAAATCCAGCGCCTGATCGGTCGCTCGCTGCGTGCGGCGGTAGATCTGACCAAGCTGAGCGAGAACACCCTGTACATCGACTGCGACGTGATCCAGGCCGATGGCGGTACCCGTACGGCCTCTGTGACCGGAGCCTGTGTGGCGCTGGTCGATGCGCTGGCGGCGCTCAAGAAGCGTAGCGGGCTCAAGGGCAACCCGCTCAAGCAGATGGTTGCAGCCGTCTCTGTGGGTATCTACCAGGGCGCACCGGTGCTGGATCTAGACTATCTTGAAGATTCCACTGCCGAGACCGATCTGAATGTGATCATGACCGATGCTGGCGGCTTCATCGAAGTCCAGGGCACGGCGGAAGGTGCGCCCTTCCAGCCTGAAGAGTTCAACGCCATGCTGGCGCTGGCTCAGAAAGGCATCAAGGATCTGTTCGAGATACAAAAGGCCGCCTTGGCCGAATGACCTGACGAGGGCGTATGAACGAACTACAGCAAGTCCCCAGTGCAGATGCACGCCGTTGGGCCATGCTCTGCCATTATTCGGCGTTTCTGTGGTTCGTGGCGCCCATGATCGGCAATGTCATCGGACCGCTCGTCGTCTGGCAGTTCAAGCGGGAGGCTGATCCCTTCATTGATGATCAGGGCAAGGAAGCACTCAACTTCCAGCTCACCATCACGGTGGCCACCCTGCTCTGCTGGCTGCTCGCCTGGGTGCTGATCGGGTTTCCTCTGATGGTTCTCGTAGGCGTGTGGGCCTTTGTGCTGACCGTTATCGCGGGCCTCAAGGCCAACAAGGGCCGCCCTTACCGATACCCCTTCTGCTGGCGACCGGTGGACTGAGCGTCAGACAATAAAAAACCGGCCCTGGGCCGGTTTTTTATTTATTACCAACAACTCTCAGATGCTGAGCGCCCAATCGTAATCGATCATCAGCGGAGCATGCTGTGAGAAGCGCGGCTGCCGAGGCAGACGTGCCGAACGCACGAAACGGCGCAGACCCGGTGTCAGGATCTGATAGTCGAAGCGCCAGCCAAGGTTCAGGTGCTCGGCCTGCTCACTGTCCGGCCACCAGCTGAACTGGTCGCCATCACGGCTGATCTCGCGCAGGGCATCCACATAGCCCATATTGCCGATCACTTCGTCCATCCAGGCCCGCTCAGGTGCCAGGAAGCCCGGCATCTGCTGGCATTCGCGCCAGTTCTTCACATCGATCTTCTGATGTGCGACGTAGAGCGAACCGCAATAGATGTACTCGCGGCGCTTGCGGCGCTGCTTGTTCAGGTAATTGGTGAAGTCGTCCATGAACTTGAACTTGTGGTTCAGTTCATCATCACCGCCCATGCCAGAAGGCAAAAGCAGTGTGGCAATACTCACCTTGTCAAAATCAGCTTGCAGGTAGCGTCCGTAACGATCTGCAGTCTCAAAACCCAGGCCGCTGATGACCGCTTTGGGCTGGAGCTTGCTATACAGCGCAACACCGCCCTGGCTGGGTACCTCGGCGTCGCAGGCATAGAGGAAGTAGCCATCCAGTTGGTAGGCAGGATCTTCCAGATCGAAGGCGGAGGCGCGGGTGTCCTGCAAGCAGATCACGTCGGCATTCTGGCCTTGAAGCCAATTGAGCAACCCTCGCTCAACGGCAGCCTGAATACCATTCACGTTCATACTAATGATCCGCATAAATGGCCCCCAAAAAATCGTGGATGTATGATACCCGAGCTCAAACGCTTTAGCTAAATTCATGCCGCCCGGGATTTTCGTAATGCAGGCGTATCAACGCAATTTCATTCGTTTTGCTATCGAGCGCGGAGTTCTGCGCTTCGGTGAATTCACATTGAAGTCCGGACGTGTTAGTCCGTATTTCTTCAATGCCGGTTTGTTCAACAGCGGAAACGCCTTGGCTCAGCTAGGACGTTTCTACGCCGCTGCGGTCACAGACTCAGGCCTTAATTTCGACGTATTGTTCGGTCCGGCCTATAAAGGGATTCCGCTGGCTGCCGCTACAGCCGTTGCGCTGGCCGAAGAACATGGTCGTGACCTGCCTTGGTGCTTCAACCGAAAAGAGGCCAAGGATCACGGTGAAGGCGGCATGTTGGTGGGGGCTCCGCTGGCGGGTCGCGTCCTGATTATCGACGATGTCATCACGGCCGGTACTGCAATCCGCGAGGTCATGCAGATCATCCAGGCACAAGGTGCTACGCCTGCTGGCGTATTGATTGCATTGAATCGTCAGGAGCGTGGTAAAGGCGAGTTGTCGGCCATTCAAGAGGTCGAGCGGGACTTTGGAATGCCAGTCGTCAGTATCGTGGCCCTGGATCAGGTACTGGAGTATCTGGCCGGTGACACTGAGCTGAAGCAGCATCTGCCGGCTGTTGAAGCCTACCGCGCGAATTACGGTATCTGAACTGACGCATGAGGCGAGATGGCGGTGGCGAGAAGAAAAAAGGCGGTGCTTGGGAGCGCCCTGATTTTACTGACAAGTAGTGTTCTGGCTGCTGAGTCCACCCCCATCCAGCTGTATCGCTATGTGGATCGCAACGGTGTGACCGTAATCGATCGGCAGGGCGTGCCAGCTGAATATGCAGGCAAGGGATACGATATTCTCAACGAGCAGGGGCGCGTCATGAAGGTCGTGCCCCCTGCCCCGCCTGCTGAGGAAATTCTCCGACGGGCGGCAGCCAAGCAGCAGGCCCAGGCGGACGCAAATCTGCTCAGGCTGTACAGCAGTGTGGCGGATGTCGACCGCGCCAAGGTGCGTAAACTGAACGAGCTGGACGGCTTGGCGGCTGTCAAGCGCGGGAATCTTCAGGCGCTCAACCAGCAGCGCGACACGCTCATGAGCCAGGCGGCCAGTTATCAGCGTGGTGGTCAGGCTGTGCCGGACGATCTGCTTCAGCGGATCGAGGCGCTCAAGGGGGAAGAGCATCGCCTGCAGAGCGAGCTGGACCGGTATATCAAGGATCGCCAGACGGCAGAGGCCAACTTCAATGCGGATCGCGCCCGGATCGTACAGCTTCTGGATGAGTAAGCGATTCCACTGGAAACGGGGCCTGAGCCCCGTTTTTAGGCTTACAGCTGCTGATTGGTAATCAATGTGCCCACACCGATATCGGTGAAGATCTCCAGCAGTACAGCATTAGGGACGCGGCCATCAATAATGTGGGCGCTTTGTACCCCACCCTGCACCGCTTCGAGGGCACAGCGAATCTTGGGCAGCATGCCCCCGTAAATGGTGCCGTCGGCAATCAGGCCGTTTACCTGCTCAGTGGTCAATCCGGTCAGAACCTGCCCTTCTTTGTCCATCAAGCCGGCGATATTTGTGAGAAGCATCAACTTTTCAGCCTTGAGGGCTTCGGCTACCTTCCCTGCTACCAGGTCCGCGTTGATGTTGTAGGACTCCCCGTTTGCGCCCACGCCAATGGGTGCAATGACGGGAATGAAATCACCCGATACCAGCATGTTCAAAAGTTCGGTGTTTACACCGCTGACCTCTCCGACCTGACCAATATCGATGATTTCCGGCTTGGTCATCTCCGGTGTCTGACGGCTGACAGTGAGCTTGGTCGCTCGAATCAGGTTGGCGTCCTTGCCGGTCAGGCCAATGGCACGACCGCCATGACGGTTGATTAGGTTGACGATGTCCTTGTTCACCTGACCGCCCAGGACCATTTCCACGACGTCCATGGTCTGGCTGTCGGTGACACGCATGCCGTCGATGAAATTGCTTTCGATGCTCAGGCGCTTGAGCAGATCACCGATCTGGGGGCCGCCACCATGCACCACGACCGGGTTGATTCCCACGGCCTTCATCAGCACGATGTCACGGGCAAAGCCGGCCTTGAGCTCATCGCTTTCCATGGCGTTGCCGCCGTACTTGATTACCAGCGTCTTGCCGACGAAACGGCGAATATAGGGCAGCGCTTCGGAAAGCACTTGGGCGACATGCGAGGCATCATCGCGGCTCAGGGTCATGGCGTACTCCTCAGGTCGATAAAAATAAAGGGCGCCTGGGCGCCCTTTATTCTGCGGTTCGAATGTTAGAACGGCAGGTTCAGGTCAGGCTGAACGGCAAGCAGCTGCTTGCGGAAGACATCCTTGATACGGTCCAGCTCTTCTTGGGTTTCAGCCTCGAAGCGCAGCACCAGTACCGGCGTGGTGTTGGACGCACGGACCAGACCCCAGCCTTCTTGATAGTCGACACGCACGCCGTCCAATGTGGTGATCTGTGCATCACCCCATTTGGCATCGCGCTGCAGGGCATCGATGATGCCGAACTTGCCTTCTTCGGTCACCTGGATATTGATCTCGGGTGTAGAGATATCCACCGGGAAGGTATCGAATACTTGCTGGGCGGTGCCCTTCTCCTGGCTCAGGATCTCAAGCAGACGCACGGCGCTGTAGATGCCATCGTCAAAGCCATACCAGCGCTCTTTGAAGAACACATGACCGCTCATCTCGCCCGCCAGCAGAGCACCGGTTTCCTTCATCTTCTTCTTGATGAGGGAGTGACCGGTTTTCCACATGATCGGACGACCGCCGTAGCCGGCAATCAGGTTGTTCAGGCGGCGGGTGCACTTAACGTCAAAGATGATATCGGCGCCCGGGTTGCGGGATACCACATCCTTGGCGAACAGCATCAGCAGCTGGTCGGGATAAATGATGTTGCCTTCGTTGGTCACGACGCCTACGCGGTCGCCGTCGCCATCAAAGGCCAGACCCAGGTCGGCGCCGGTTTCCTTGACCTTGGCGATCAGGTCTTCCAGGTTCTCGGGCTTGCCCGGATCCGGATGGTGATTCGGGAAGTTACCGTCAACGTCGCAGAACAGCGGAATAACGGTGCAGCCCAGGGCTTCGATCAGCTGGGGTGCAACTACACCGGCCACACCGTTGCCGCAGTCGACCACGACTTTCAGCTTCTTGGCCAGGACGATGTCGTTCTTGATCTGGTCGAAATAGCGATCCAGTACGTTGATCTTTTCAACGGTACCCTGACCGGTTGCAACGTCGCCGGTCTCGATGCGCTCGCGCAGGCGCTGAATACTTTCGTTGGCCAGGGTCTCGCCGGCGATCACGATCTTGAAACCGTTGTAATCCGGCGGATTGTGGCTACCTGTGAGCATCACACCGGACTTGCCAGCCAGAATGTTGGCTGCGTAGTACAGAACGGGTGTTGGCACCATGCCGATGTCGCTGACGGTTGCGCCGGTATCAGCGATCCCCTTGATCAGCTGCTCGACCAGTTCCGGGCCGGACAAGCGGCCATCACGGCCTACGGCCACGTTGGGCTCGTTACGGGCCAGGCTTTCGGAGCCGATGGCGCGACCGATCCAGTACGCGGTTTCCGGCGTCAGGGAGTCGCCCACTACGCCACGGATGTCGTAGGCGCGGAAAATGCTGGTATTGAGTTTCGGGGCTTGAACGGTGTTGCTCATTAGGGGTTTCTCCAATCCCAGGAGATCCTGGTCTTCGTCGAGGATATCGATATCAAGTATGTCGTCACTGCTTGGAAACATCGGGTCTGTATACGACGCGCTGCCTTGCTTGGCCAATGCCGTTACGGTCGCCTCTGCAGGCGCCGTGACCGAAGCGGCTGCTTCGGTGGATTTCGGCGGTGGCCCGACCAGTGCCTGTGTCAGGGGTTCGAGTTGTGAGAACCGCAAAACAGGCCGTTGGGCCACAAGACCGCTAACAAGTTCCTGATGAAAACGGGAGAGACTGCACACATCGTCAACGAGACGCCGTTGCAGGTGCCTGCGCAGCAGCAAAAGCCCGGCCCCGGCCCCGGCCAGCGACAGGATGAGCGCCGCTGGCAACGTCCATAACGGCCAGCCAGCACTGAACGAGGTGGCCGGTATTACTTCCAGCGTCCAGAGAGGGTTATTGGTCTTGAAGGTATGCGTATCGGCAGTGACCGGTATGCCGCCCTCTGCCAACCGTTGAGGCGCAGCCTGGTTGAAGCGCTGAGTCAGCTGCCAGTGGCCCGCCTCGATGGGCATGCCTGTCAGGCCGCTTAGCAGGACGCGCAGGTCCTGTACCAGCAGGACGGTGCCAACGACCCGGCTGTCGCTTGCAGTAACGGGGGCTGCGGTATAAACCAGCCATTTCTGGCCGACCCGGTAGGCTTCTGATCCGGCAGGCTGCCCTGAGCTGACACGACGTGCCAGATCCAGAGCGGCGAAGTTCAAGGGCCCCGGCCTTGTCTCGTTGGGCTGGCTGCTGTTCTGACGAACCAGATGGGCATCGATCAGGCCGCCGTGCTGAAGAATCTGCTCGGCTGATGAGCGCAAGTCCTCGTTGGACTGGGTCAGTGCCTGGACCACCATGGGCTCGGCAGCAGTCATGCGGGCGCGATTTTCCAGCTGGCTCAGCGCCTGGCTCACAGCGGCGGCCTGCCCTTGTCCCCAGGCCTGGGTCAATTGTGTCTGGGAGTCCCGCTGCAGCGGCTCGATGGCGAGACCCCACAGCAGGCCCAGTCCCAGGAAGGAGCCCGCCAGGGCAGGTAGAAGACCGGGTAGCAGAGAGACGTTCTTGTTCTTTTCTTGAGCGGGGCCTTTGGGCGTGGCCTTGCGCTTGGTGTTTTTCAATGCAGCACCTCGTTTCTGTCCCTGGGAGGCAGGCTCGGCGGTCAGCGGGTACCGGAGTGTCCGAAACCGCCTGCGCCTCGCTCGGTTTGCTCGAACTCGTCCACCAGTTTGAAATGCGCCTGAACGACCGGTACCAGCATGAGCTGGGCGATGCGTTCACCCACAGTAATGGTGAAAGTGGTTTGACCACGGTTCCAGCATGAGACCATCAGTTCGCCCTGATAGTCCGAGTCGATCAGACCAACCAGATTGCCCAGCACGATGCCGTGCTTATGGCCTAGGCCCGAGCGCGGCAGAACAAGCGCCGCCAGGCCCGGATCGGCAATGTAGATGGACAGGCCGGTTGGAATCAGAACCGTCTGGCCCGGCTCCAGGGTTATGTCGTCCTTGAGCATGGCACGTAAGTCGAGCCCGGCAGAGCCGGACGTTGCGTAGGCTGGCAACGGAAAATCAGTACCGAGGCGGGGATCGAGAATCTTGGCTTGAAGGCTATGCATGAGTCTGTGTTTGTCTGAGTCGGTTGGCGATAAAGTCGATCAGCTGGCGGGCGATCTTGCCCTTGCTGGTCTGGGCGAAGCGGGTTTCGTGCAGGTCGCGGTCAATGACGCTGACGGCATTGTCTTCGCTGTTGAAGCCAATGGCCGGGTTGGCTACGTCGTTGGCGACGATGAGGTCGAGATTCTTGTCCACCAGCTTGCGCGAGGCGTAGTCGAGCAGGTGCTCCGTCTCGGCGGCAAAACCTACGCTGAACGGCCGATCCGGGCGGCGCGCCAGGGTGGCCAGGATATCTGGGTTGCGCACCATCTGAAGCAGCATGCCCTCGCCGCTGGCGGGATCTTTCTTGAGCTTGTGTGGCGCGACGACTTCTGGGCGAAAGTCAGCCACGGCGGCTGCGGCGATCAACACATCACATGGCATGGCCGCCTCACAGGCGGCCAGCATGTCGCGGGCACTGACGACATCCACACGGCTGACGCGATCAGGCGTCGGCAGGTGGACGGGGCCCGTCACCAGGGTGACGCGAGCCCCTGCTTCCACGGCCGCCTCGGCCAGGGCAAAGCCCATTTTCCCAGAGCTGTGATTGGTGATGTAGCGCACCGGGTCGATGTTTTCCTGCGTGGGGCCTGCAGTGATCAGCATGTGCTGACCCGTCAGGCTCTGCCGGGCGAAACAGTCAGCGGCAAGTTGCGCCAGATCATCCGGTTCGAGCATGCGACCCATGCCCACATCTCCGCAGGCCTGGCTGCCCGAGGCGGGGCCGAAGAGCTTGAAGCCACGGCTTTTCAGCAGTTCGGTGTTGGCCAGGGTCGCCGGGTCACGCCACATGGCCTGGTTCATGGCCGGGGCCAGCGCCACAGGCGCATCGGTTGCCAGCACGACTGTGGTCAACAGGTCATTGGCGATGCCCTGGCTCAGGCGGGCCATCAGATCGGCTGTAGCCGGCGCGATCAGGACGAGGTCCGCCCAGCGGGCCAGCTCGATATGCCCCATCGCCGCTTCGGCTGCCGGATCGAGCAGATCAAGATGCACCGGGTGGCCCGATAGGGCCTGAAGGGTCAGGGGAGTGATGAATTCACGGCCGCCCTGAGTCATGACGACCCGGACTTCCGCGCCACAGGTGCGCAAGCGACGCACCAGCTCGGCACTCTTGTATGCGGCGATTCCGCCGCCGACGCCAAGCACGATGCGTTTACGATAAAGCCGTTGCATGAGCCTGCCTTATGTTGAGCCTGACTGGCCCGGAGGCCGGTTACAGGAGCTTTTTATGACGGATATCGCGTCTGCACGAACGGCGGTCGATAAGCCGTTCGCCAGGCAAAAAGTGCGGCTAAGATAGCACAGCGCCCGCCATGGAGTAGCGGGCCGATATCGACAAGGAGCGTTCGATGAGTATTCGTGACTGGCCTGCCAACGAGCGGCCCCGTGAGAAGTTGCTGGAACAGGGCGCGGTTGCCCTGACCGATGCCGAGCTGCTGGCTATCTTTCTGCGTACCGGTGTGACCGGAAAGAGCGCGGTAGACCTGGCGCGCCACCTGTTGCAGGAATTCGGCAGCCTGCGGGCGCTTCTGGAGGCTGATCTGGCCTCGTTCAGCGCGCATCTAGGGCTTGGGCCGGCCAAGTTCACCCAGCTGCAGGCCGTTCTGGAAATGGGCCGCCGCCACTTGGCAGAGCGTCTGCGGCGTGATTCCGCGCTAGAAAGTCCGCAAGCTGTCAAGGACTACCTGAAGGCCCGCCTGCGTCATGAGCCCCATGAGATCTTCGGCTGCCTGTTCCTGGATGCCAAACACCGTGTTCTGGCGTTCGAAGCGCTGTTTCACGGCACCATCGATGGTGCTAGCGTCTATCCACGGCAGGTCGTCAAGCGCGCCCTGGCTCATAACGCAGCGGCCCTGATCCTCACCCATAACCACCCTTCCGGCATCGCAGAGCCCAGCCAGTCGGATCGCATTCTCACCCAGCGGCTCAAGGAAGCGCTTTCGCTGATCGATGTGCGGGTGCTCGATCACTTCATCGTGGGCGAAGGCGAGCCATTGTCCATGGCTGAATATGGTTGGCTGTAAGAGCAGTCGGGCGACAGGCCATTGCGCAAGCCTGCCGCCCTCGCCTCATCGACTGACGCTGACCTTGGAGAAGTCCTGGCGACCGAAGGGGTTGGCCTGATAACCCTCAACACCCTGACGGGTCAGAACCGAGACGGTGGGATGAGCCAGCGGTAGCCATAGGGCCTGATCGTGAATGATCTGCTGAGCCGTATGATAACGCTTGGTGCGTTCCGCCTGATTGGACACCGCCTTGCCCTCGCGTATGGCTGTATCGAGCGTCTGATTGCAATAACGGGCGAAGTTAAGGCCGGATTTGACCGAAGCACAGGAGAACTGCGGTGTCAGATAGTTATCCGGGTCACCGTTATCGCCTGCCCAACCCATGAACAGGAGGTCGTGTTCGCCATTTTTGGCGCGGCGGATCAGCTCACCCCATTCAATCACGCGGATGTCTGCTTTGACGCCGATCTTGGCCAGATCCGCCTGCAGCATCTGCGCGCCCAGGCTGGGATTGGGGTTCAACAGACTGCCGCTGGGGCGTGTCCAGATGGTGGTACTGAAACCCTCTTTCTGCCCTGCGTCGGCCAGCAGCGCCTTGGCTTTTTCCGGATCGTAGGCATACGGCGTGATGTCCTTGGCATAGCCCCAGGTAGTGGGTGGGTAGATGCCGTCAGCCGGAGTGGCGCTGTTTTCAAATACAGCCTTCACATAGTTCTTCTTGTCGAACGCCAGGTTGATGGCCTGCCGGACCTTGGGATTATCAAGGGGAGCATGCTGGGTATTGATCCCCACGAACGCGGTCATAAATGCTGGCGTCTGGACAACCTTCAGGGTCGAATCCTTCTGAGCATCGGTGACATCCTGTGGTTTGGGAGAAAGTGCAACCTGGCACTCGCCACGCTTGAGACGCTGCATGCGCACAGCGGCATCGGGCGTGATGGCATAGATCAGGTTATCGACCTTGGGCTTGCCGCCAAAATAATTGGCATTGGCCTCGTAACGGATGGCTGCATCTTTTTGAAAGCGGTGAAACACAAACGGGCCGGTGCCGATGGGCTCGCTGTTGAGCTGTTCGGGCTTGCCTGCCTTGAGCAGCTGATCGGTGTACTCGGCGGAATAGATCGAGGCGAACCCCATACTCAACGTGGGCAGGAATGTCGCATCCGGACGGTTCAGGACGATACGCACCTGATGGTCGCCAACCTTTTCCACTGACTTGATCAGGTCAGGCCACTGCATGGATTGCGCATGAGGATAGCCACCCTTGGCGACCCCGTGCCAGGGATGCTTGGGATCGAGCATGCGCTCGAAGCTGAACACCACATCGTCTGCATTGAGGTCCCGACTGGGCTTGAAGTAGTCGGTCTGGTGAAATTTCACATCCGGGCGCAGCGTGAAATCATAGGTTAGACCGTCCTGGGAGACCTGCCACCGCTCGGCAAGGCTCGGGACCAGCTCTCCACGCGTCGGATCGAACTCCACCAGTCGGTTCATCAACACATCTGCTGAAGCATTCGTCGTGGTCAGCGAGTTATACTGCACCACATCAAAGCCGTCGGGGCTTGCTTCGGTACAGACGCTCAATGTGGCGGCCTGGGCCAGCAGCGGCGCGAACAGCAGTGGCAAAGCGGCAAAGCGCATGGGGTGCTCCTTTTGAATAGGTAGGTGGCCGTCCATGGAGCTCATGGTGCCAAGGGTCTACGCTAGACCACTGCACCGTTCATCTCAATTCAATTTCACGACGAATGGTCGAATTGTTTTGGGAAGTCCTTCTGCAACGCAGTATCCATGCGGGTCTCACCTGGTCGGCCCAATAGGTTATGTCCTTGATGTATCAAGGCTCTTCTGGTATAAAACAGCGCTCTTTTTTCGGGGCATGGCTCTGTGAGTGTTGCAGAAAAGCCGACACCGCCCCGACTAAACGGAATTTTCAAACGATTCAAGCGGCCAACCCATGCCGGGTTTGGCATGTGGTTTATGAGGGCTGAGGCATGTCTAGAGTCTGTCAAGTGACCGGTAAGGGTCCGGTTACTGGGAACAATGTTTCCCACGCTAACAACAAAACCCGTCGTCGTTTCCTGCCGAATCTGCACTACCATCGTTTCTGGGTTGAGTCCGAGAAGCGTTTCGTGCGTCTGCGCGTTTCTGCCAAGGGCATGCGTATCATCGACAAGCGCGGTATTGATACCGTACTGTCCGAGCTGCGCACTCGCGGCGAAAAATTCTAAGGAGCTTCATCATGCGTGAATTGATCCGTTTGGTGTCCAGTGCCGGTACCGGTCACTTCTACACCACCGACAAGAACAAGCGCACCAAGCCCGAAAAGATCGAAATCAAAAAGTTCGATCCGGTTGTGCGTAAGCACGTGATGTACAAGGAAGCCAAGATCAAGTAATTGATCCTGTCTTTCGTGACCGCTTCGGCGGAATCACGGCACACAAAAAACCCAGCCTAACCGCTGGGTTTTTTGCTTTCTGATATCGAAAAATGGTGTGCTGAAGCCTTAGCCCTTGGGCTTGTAGGCGCAATAGCCCGGACGCGGCCCAATCTGCGGGTGGTTGCGGCACGTATCGGGGCGCTTATCGTAGATGGTGCACAGGCGGCTTTTGCGATCCAGATAGAGGCAGTCGTTATTGGCCAGGCGGGTCAGGGTAAAGATGCCGCTTTTCTGGTTGAAGCGCTCGACAATGCCTTCCTTCATGAGGCGCTTGGCGACATTCTTGGGCGGCTCGCCCGCTTCGAACTCATCCACTACACCGATGCGGATCAGGTCCTTGATGCGGACCTCTACGGGAAGCGTGCAGCAGGTAGCCATGCAATCACGGCACAGCCCTTTATAGTATTTGGCCCAGGTATCAAGACGGTCGAGTTCGGCCGCGGCGACCAGTTGCGGTTTTTTCATGGATCAATCAGCAGGAGAAGCGGGGCGCGGATCATACCGGGCCTGACGAGCGTTTGCTCGCCGATTAATCGATCACATACGGCGATCCGTCGCTTTTATCGCGCGGTGCAAGCCCTGCCTGCGCGGTGTTAAGCGGCAGGCAGGGTAGGCAGCGTCAGTGTCGGCGTCCTTTTACTAACGCACCAATGACGAGACCGCCCAGGACAGCCAGGGCTGTGCTGGCAATTGGATGCTGGGAGGCCTGGGTGTACAGGCTGTGCTGCATCTTGGGACCGGGATTGCGGCCGCTGGCCTGACCGTAATTGCCTGGGGTGTAATCAGCCGAATACATCTCGCCCTCACGGTTATTGTCGGGGCGTCCGCTGGGAATGACATTAGCCAGGAGCTTCTCGCTGATGAGGTCATACAGCTGCGGGAAGTTTTGAGCGATCTTGGTCATGGTCTTGGCGGGGCTGCCGACAAACACATCGCGTTGCGGGTGGACGGCTGCCTTCAGGATGGCTCTGGCGACGGTTTCCGGGGTATAGATGGGTGGAGGAAGCACAGGCGCACTGGACAAGTAATTCTTGGCGTGGTCATTGAACAGCGTGTCGATGGAGGCTGGACGGACCAGCGTCACCGATACAGGTGCCTTCTCCTTGCGCAGTTCGACCCGCAATACATCCGTCATCGCCTTGATAGCGTGTTTGCTGGCGCTGTACATGGAGTGGTAGGGAAGCGGTGCGGCGGACTCGAGGCTACCGATGTTAATGATCGAACCGCCACGCTCACGCAGGTGGGCCGCCGCGATTTTTGAGCCATATACGGTACCCCAGAAATTGGTCTCGAACAGTTGGCGGCAGTCCTCGTCGCTGACCTCCTCAACCGTGCCCCAGACGGAGGTCGCCGCGTTATTGATCCACGTATCGAAGCCACCAAAGCGCTCCAGTGCCTTATCGGCCACCTTCTGCAGCTCGTCACGCTGGCCAACATCGGCAACAACCGTCACTACCGTATCGCTGCCTCCAAGGCTGCGCTCGATCTCCTGTAGTGCTTCTTCATTGCGTGCCGTCAGAACCAGACGGGCACCCTGCTGCGCAGCCATTCGGGCCGTCGCAAGACCGATACCACTGGAGGCACCGGTAATAACGATCACTTGCTCGTTGAGCGGTTTAAGCCTGACGTTCATGTGTCCTCCTTTCTGTGAGGAAAAGAAACCGAGCACAGCCGCTGACTGTGTCGGGCATTCACATCAGTAGAAGGTCAGGCATTCAGCGAGGTTCCTTGTTCCAGGAACCGACTGTCGATCAATCGTGAAGGATCGCAACCGTTTATGGCAAAAGACGGCTGTTTTCGTGCTAACGGCTTCGCACGTTGCTGTCGAGGCCAGAATTACTCGACGAACGTGACCTGTCCGCCTTCCAGCGACTTCACCCGAGCCAGGGACTCGACACGATATCCTTGTTTCTCAAGCTCCTGACGGCCGACCTGGAAGGACTTCTCGATCACGATGCCCAGTCCGGCGATGCTGGCGCCAGCCTGCTGGATAATGGAGATCAATGCCTGGGCCGCCTTACCGTTGGCCAGGAAGTCATCAATGATCAGGACGTGGTCGTCGCTGGACAGATGCGTCATGGAGATCGCGATGGTGCTCTCGACACGCTTGGTGAACGAGTAGACCGTGGAGGTCAGCAGGTTGTCGGTAAGCGTCAGGGACTGATGCTTGCGAGCGAAAATCACCGGCACACCCATCTTCAGACCAGTCATGATGGCGGGCGCGATGCCGGAGGCCTCGATCGTAACGATCTTGGTCACGCCTGCACCGGCGAACCGGCGGGCAAACTCGTCGCCAATTTCACCCATCAGGCTCGGATCGATCTGATGGTTTAGAAAGGCATCGACTTTCAGTACTTGGTCGGAAAGAACTTGGCCTTCAGCCTGGATCTTGCTTTTAAGGGTGTCCACACAGGTGTCCTTCAAAGGCGATCAGAGACGGTAAAAAAATACTGTCAACGCCTTGGTAAGAGGCGCTGCTGATCGAAATCGTTTAAGGGGAAAAGACAATTTTGCCGGATATTAAGACGTATCGACATACCACTAATAAAAAACAGCAGTAATTTTGTTTCATCTCATCGTTTTTTGGCGTTATTACGCCTGCAGATCACCTCTGAATTGACTCTGTGCATGGATTGTTTACAGCACACCGCCCATGTTGAAAGCCAGCGTGATACAACCGCTTTATCGAAAAGGCGCGTACCCCTTCGATGGCCTAAAGACTTCTTGCATGACAGCACCGGCTTCCTCACTCTTTAGCGATTACACCAATTTCTTGGAAGCGCTGTGATTGAGCAAACTCTGGCCGATGTGTTCGGCTATACCTCTTTTCGCCCTGGTCAGGGTCAGGTAGTTCGTACCGTCATGGCTGGCCGTTCGGCTGCTGCTATCTTTCCAACCGGCTCGGGTAAGTCGCTGTGCTATCAATTGCCCGCCTTGCTTCTGCCACACCTCACCCTGGTCATTTCGCCTCTGCTGGCCCTGATGCAGGACCAACTTGCGTTTCTGAAGGCCCGCGGGGTCGCTGCTGCCAGTATCGATTCGGCGCAGCGCCGTGAAGATATCCAAGCCACTATGGCCAGAGCCCGCTCCGGTGAATTGAAGATTCTGATGATCTCGGTAGAGCGGCTTAAGAATGAGCGCTTTCGCCAGTTTATCGCCCAGGTACCTATCTCTCTGTTGGTAATCGACGAAGCCCACTGCCTATCCGAGTGGGGCCATAATTTTCGTCCTGACTACCTTAAGCTCCCTGATTATCAACGTGATTTCAGGATCCCTCAGGTCTTGCTGCTAACTGCGACGGCAACGCCTCGGGTTATTGCAGACATGCAGGCCCGCTTTGGAATCGCTCATGACGATGTGGTGACGACCGGCTTCTATCGCTCCAATCTGGACCTGCAGGTCGAACCTGTCAGCGGGGAGGACAAACGACGTTATTTGCTGGATTGGATTGCGCCGCGGGCCAGTCAGCCCGGCATTGTTTATGTCACGCAGCAGAAAACAGCCGAGCAGCTGGCGGATGAGTTGGTACGTGCCGGGATTCGTGCCGGGGCTTACCACGCTGGCCTGCCTCATGACCGGCGCGACAGCATTCAGCAGCAGTTCATGGCCGGCACACTGACCTGCATTGTGGCCACCATTGCCTTTGGCATGGGAATCGACAAGCGCGATATCCGTTACGTAGTGCATTACGACCTGCCCAAATCAATCGAGAGCTATAGCCAGGAAATCGGCCGCGCCGGACGTGACGGTGAGCGCTCCGAGTGCCTTGTACTGGCTAACCGCGATGCCTTGAATGTGCTGGAAAATTTTGTTTATGGTGACACACCGGAGCTGAGTGGTATCCGCAGCGTTCTTGAGGACCTGCAGGCGGCGCCGAAAGGCGAATGGGTGTTGCAGCTCAACAGCCTGTCCGATCAAAGTGACATTCGCCTGTTGCCGCTCAAGACCTTGCTCGTACAACTGGAGCTTCAGGGCCTGATTGCGCCGCAATACAGTTATTTCGCTGATTATCGTTTCAAATACCTTCGTGAACCTGAAGTCTTGATTGAACGATTTGAAGGTGAGCGTCGGCAATTTGTTGAGGCTATTGTCGAAACCTCTGTTCGGGCGCGTACCTGGTGCACGGTCAATTTTGATCAGTTGCACCGTGAGTATCGCGCTGAACGTAGCCGGGTAATCACTGCGCTGGAGTGGCTTCACGAGCAAGGCTGGATTGAACTGGAAAGTAAGCAGATGACCGAGGTGTATCGTCGCTTACAGGCTGCAATCGACGTCGAGACACTAGGCACTACGTTGCATCGGTACTTCCAGGAAAAAGAGCAGGCCGAGGTTGCGCGAACCCACGCCATGCTTGATCTATTCGCCAGTGACCGTTGTCTGAGCCACCGTCTGGCTGAGTGGTTTGGTGATACGCAGGCGCCTGAGCAATGCGGGCATTGTTCCGTCTGCCGCGGCACGGTGGCAGTCCTTCCAGCCCCGGCCGCCTTACCGCCTTTGGATAGGCAGAACCCTGAAACGCTATGTGGCGCCTTTCGGGAGCACTATATGGTCTCCCGCGGAGGCGTACCCAGTGTTGAGTCCATGACACGGTTCCTATGTGGCCTCAACACACCCGCCTTCACTCGACTCAAAGCCAGAAGCTTGCCTGGTTTTGCTGCGCTGGAGGCTTATCCCTATGCGGAAGTAAGAGCCTGGCTGGCCCAGGCCGGCTTCAACGTCAAATGATGACGTGCCCGTGATGAGATCACTGCGTCTGCCCAGAACAGACGCAACTGTGCCACGGCTGCCCTGTCATGAGGCTTGAGGGCTCGTTGCCAGGCTAGTCGCGCCCCTCCAGCGGGGTGAGAGTCGATAGGGTGTGCCTGAATCAACGGCTTACGCGGTCCGGCAGCCTATGGGCATCACTCTGTGGTGCAGGGCAGCTTGATGCAGGTGTGATCCATCCTGTTTTGCGCCGCCATAAGGGGTCAGTACTTGCATCGCTGACGAAGGCCGTATAGAACGCAGCTTTTGCTGCTGAATAACCCTCTGATGATCACTTCTGCTGCATCCTCCAGACCTGAGGCCCACGTCCCGCTGGTGTTTCTTCCCGGACTTCTGTGCGATGCCGCCTTGTGGCGTTTGCAAGCCGAAGCGCTGGCCGACGTGGCCGATACGCACATTGCCGACCTGACCCGTGACGGAAGCATTCAAGGCATGGCGAGACGGGTACTGGCCGAGGCACCGGCCCGGTTTGCGCTGGCGGGGTTGTCCATGGGGGGATACGTGGCGTTCGAGATCATGCGACAGGCGCCGGAGCGGGTCATGCGGCTGGCGCTTGTCGACACCATGGCCAGCCTCGATGCCCCTGAGCGTACCCGCCAGCGGGTCGGCATGAAGGCCCTGGCCGAGCGTGGACGCTTCTTGGGAATCAGCCCTCAGTTGTTGCCAAATCTGATCCATCCAAGCCGGATCGGTACGCCGGTTGCCGATGAGGTGATCGCCATGGGCAAGCGGGTAGGGCGCGATGCGTTTCTACGCCAGCAGCAGGCCATTATCGATCGTCCGGATTCGATTCCGACCCTGGCGAGCATTACTGTGCCGACGCTGATTATCGTGGGTGAAAACGACAAGCTCACTCCCGTCGATGAGGCGCAGAAAATGCACGCCAGCATCCCGGGCTCATGCCTGGAGATACTGCCCGAGTGCGGTCATTTACCGCCCCTAGAATGGCCGGAGCGGACTACCGAGCTGCTGAGGAACTGGCTGCACGGCCTGTGAAACTTCCCACCCGGATAGCCCTTCGAATCTGTTATACCTATCGGGGGAATAGCTATGGGTTCCACACGCTCTACCTACAATGCGGTGCTGTTTGCCTTGAGTCTTGCGCCCGCGGTGTCGGCGCTGAGTATGCCCGCCCAGGCGGGCGAGCCGGATCGGTTGTTCTTCAAGGATGATGGACGTATTCCCAACAGCACGTTTCCAGTGCTGGTCTATCGTGCCGTACCGCTTGAGGGTAAGGACAACGCCGCGGCCTTCGAAAAGCTGTTCGCTGCGAACGGCTGGCCACCGCAATGGCGGGCAGGCATCTTCGACTATCACCATTACCACTCGACTGCTCACGAGGTGCTAGGTGTGGCATCCGGACACGCGCGGATCATTCTGGGAGGCGAGTCCGGCCAGGAGCTGACGGTGGAGGCAGGGGATGTGCTGGTGTTGCCCGCCGGAACCGGGCACTGCCGCATCGAGGAAAGCGATGACTTCGTGGTCGTTGGGGCCTATCCGCGCGGGCAGGAGGACTATGATATCCAGCGTGCCAATGCCGCCACTCATGATGCCTCGGTTACTCGTATTGCTCACGTGCCCATGCCAGAGGCCGATCCGGTCACAGGCAAGGACGGCGTACTGCTTAAGGCATGGCGTCTACAGCAGTGATCAGAGCAAGGCTTCGACTTGCAGGCAACGAAAACACACTTCATCGCCATGGTGCTGAAGGATGATATGTCCCTCTGTGAGACCAAAATCAGGATTGTGTTTGAACTTACTCTGGCTGATGGCCTCACGCAGGGCAGTATCGTACAGGTCGTAGCGTAATACACATCGTCCAGCGAGCCAGTGTTCAACGTGGTTTTCGCGAACGATGAGTTGGCCGCTCATGAATTCGCCGGGCTGAATCGGAGTGGGCTCGGTAGGTGCCAATAGCTGATAAAGCGCGCCATGGGTGGTGAGCGGATTCTGCCCGTCCGGGTGGCTGGCATTGTCCAGGAGCTGCATCTCTGGGCCGCCCTGCCAGGATTCGGGCCAGGATTCGGCAACCCGGTACAGCACCCCGGCATTTCCACCCGCCGCCAGGCTGAATTCAAACGTCAGGGAAAAGTTTCGATACGATTGCCGTGAGATCAGATCGACTCGCGCGGCAGCAGGATCGGCACGCAGGATTCCGTTGTCGTCTTTCCAGCTGCCAAGCGGGAAGTCTTCACCTTGATAAGCCCGCCACTGATGGGCATCGAGTACCTCGATCATGGTGTTGCGCCTCCTGTAAAGCGATACGCCTGACCATAAGACTGGCATCCCGTCTGCCCGGTTCAGAGCCGTAAACCCGATGGGCGTCATCGCAGCGGAGTGAACCGGCTTCCTGACAGGGCAGTCCGTTGAAGACACCTCCAACAATGTCGGGGCATCAACATGGCGCATGAATCACCTGTAGTCGTCATCACGGGCGGCACGGCCGGTATCGGTCGCGCAACCGCTCACTATTTTGCTCAAGCGGGTTACAAGGTCGCAGTCATCGCCCGGGGCGAGCAGGGGCTGACCGAGACGGTTGCCGAGCTGGAGGCCTTGGGTGCCAAGGCGTTGGGCTGCAAGGCTGATGTGGCTGATGCCGCCCAGGTCGAGCAGGCCGCGGAGCGTGTGGAAACAGAACTCGGACCGATCAACGTCTGGGTCAATGCGGCCATGACCACGGTTCTTGGGGCTTTTGGCTCGATGATGCCGGAGGAATACCGCCGCGTGACAGATGTGACCTACCTGGGCTGCACGTACGGCACCATGGCTGCCCTCAAGCGCATGAAGGTGCGGGACCGTGGCACTATCGTGCAGGTCGGCTCGGCGGTGGCGTACCGGTCGATCCCTTTGCAATCGGCCTATTGCGGTGCCAAGGCGGCCATTCGTGGATTTACTGATTCCCTGCGCAGTGAGCTGATCCATGACAAGAGTCGTGTCCGGCTTACCATGGTTCACCTGCCAGCCCTCAACACGCCGCAATTCGACTGGGCCCGCAACAAGTTGGGCAAGCGCGGCCAGCCCCTGCCTCCCATCTATCAGCCCGAAGTCGCAGCACGGGCCATCTTTGATGCCGCCATGCGTGCGCCCCGCGAGATCTGGCTGGGCAAGACCACGATCCAGGCCATCCTGGGCAATATGGTGGCGCCAGGGCTTCTGGATACGGTCATGGCTAAACAGGCCTACAGCGGGCAGATGACCAACGAGCCGGAAAACCCCGAGCGGGCGGATTACCTGTTCGAGCCGGTCGAAGGGTTGCACCGCACCCACGGGCGCTTCAATCAAAAGGCCAGCAACAAGGCCGTTTCGGTGGATTCGGATATCGTCAGCATGGTGGCCCTTGTGGCTGCGGGTGCCGGACTAATGGCGTTGGCCAAGCTGCGTCGCCTGAAGCCCTTCTAAATGCCTGTGCGGGAGGCATAAGTCTCCTGCAGACGCAGAGGCTCACGGTCGAGTCGGCCATCTATTTTCAGATACTGAGGACTTCTCGCCGAGTGAGCCTGTCTAGGTCAGTAAGCACCCATTCCGCTTACAGCCGATCTAGGGAGGTTCTCATGGCGATGACCGTCGGTGATTTCATAGTCGAACGCTTGTACCAGTGGGGCGTACGCCGCATCTATGGCTACCCGGGTGACGGGATCAATGGTGTCTTTGGCGCACTGAACCGTTCGAACGAGAAGATCAAGTTCATCCAGGCCCGCCATGAGGAAATGGCCGCCTTCATGGCGGCAGCCGATGCGAAATTCACCGGTGAACTGGGTGTCTGCATCTCTACCTCAGGCCCTGGCGCCTCGCATTTGCTGACCGGCCTTTACGATGCCCGCATGGACCACGTACCGGTGCTGGCCATCTGCGGACAGCAGGCCCGCACTGCCTTGGGCGGCCATTACCAGCAGGAGCTGGATCTGGTCTCCATGTTCAAGGACGTAGCGGGTGCGTTCGTACAACAGGCTTCGGCGCCGTCCCAGGTCCGTCATCTGGTGGACCGTGCGATTCGTACGGCGGTAGGTGAGCGGCGTGTCACGGCCATCATCCTGCCCAATGACATTCAGGAGCTTGAGTACTCCGATCCGCCCCACAAGCACGGCACCATCCACTCCGGTGTGGGCTACAGCAAGCCCAAGGTCGTACCCTACGAGGCGGATCTGCAACGCGCCGCCGACGTCCTCAATGCGGGCGAGAAGGTTGCCATCCTGGTGGGCGCCGGCGCGCTGGGCGCAACGGACGAGGTGATTGCGGTAGCCGAAAAACTGGGTGCCGGCGTAGCCAAGGCACTGTTGGGCAAAGCCGCGCTTCCCGATGCGCTGCCTTGGGTGACCGGCTCCATCGGCCTGCTTGGCACCGAGGCGAGCTACAAACTGATGAGCGAATGCGACACGCTTCTAATGATCGGTTCCGGTTTTCCTTATTCCGAATTCCTGCCTGAAGAAGGCAAGGCCCGCGGCGTGCAAATCGACCTAAAGGCCGACATGCTCAGCCTGCGCTATCCCATGGAGGTGAACCTCGAAGGTGACTCGGCCGAGACCCTGCGTGCCCTGTTGCCGCTGCTGCGCGAGAAGACAGATCGCGCCTGGCGCTCGTCCATCGAAAACTGGCGCAAGGACTCGGACGAGACGCTCAAGGCCCGTGCGCTTACCGATGCCAAACCGATCAATCCACAGCGGGTGGCCTACGAGCTGTCGCCACGCCTGCCGGATCGCGCGATCGTGACGAGTGATTCGGGCTCCTGCGCCAACTGGTTTGCCCGCGATGTCCAGATGCGCCGCGGCATGATGTGCTCGTTGTCCGGTGGCCTTGCCTCCATGGGCGCGGCAGTGCCATACGCCATCGCCGCCAAGTTTGCCCACCCGGACCGCCCGGTGGTGGCCCTGGTGGGTGACGGTGCGATGCAGATGAACAATATGGCCGAGCTGATTACGGTAGCGAAATACTGGCGCGAGTGGGGCAACGGCAAGTGGATCTGCGCCGTTTTCAACAATGAAGACCTGAACCAGGTGACCTGGGAGCAGCGAGTCATGAACGGCGATCCTAAGTTCGAAGCCTCGCAAAACATTCCGGATGTGCCCTATCACCAGTTCGCCGAGTCCATCGGTCTCAAGGGTATCTATGTCGACAGCGCCGACCGAGTAGCTTCCGCCTGGGAAGAGGCACTCGCCTCCGAGCGTCCAGTCGTTATCACCTTCAAGACCGACCCGGATGTACCACCGCTGCCGCCGCATTTCACTATCGAGCAGGCCAAGAGCTTTGCCTCATCGCTTCTGCATGGCGACCCGAATGAAGGCGGCATCATCAAGGAAACGGCCAAGCAGGTACTCAATTCAGTGCTGCCCGGACGCAAGAACAAGGACAAGTAGGACTGCCGTTTCGGCGCTGCCAATAGACCGGGGCGTGTAGCGAATGCAGCGCCCCGATCTATCCATGTACTCACCCTTGGCAAGATGGGTAGAGCAGAACGATACTCATCGCCTGATTAGCAGGGCACAGTCCTTGCGTGAGCAAAGGCGTGGTCACAGCCACGTTTTCCGTTTCACAGTAAGGACATTGCATGCCTGTTCGTTTTGCCCCTGCATTCGTGAGCGTCGCCCTTGTGCTCTCTACAGCCTCCCTGTTTGCCGCAGACGCCAAGCCCGGCGTCGTCATTTACGCCACTGGCGGCACCATTGCCGGCAGCTCGGCCTCCAGCACCGATACCACTGACTACGACGCCGGTAAGCTGGGTATCGAAGCCCTGATCAAGGCTGTGCCGGAGCTGAATCAGGTGGCTACGGTAACAGGCGAGCAACTCGCCAACATGCCCAGCCAAGACATGGACCAGAAGACACTGCTGAAGCTGTCAAAAACGATCAGCCAAAAACTGGAAGACCCGGCAGTACATGGCGTGGTCGTAACCCATGGTACCGATACGCTGGAAGAAACGGCTTTCTTCCTCGACCTGACCGTCAAAAGCGAAAAGCCTGTGGTAGTGGTGGGAGCGATGCGCCCTGCCACAGCTGTAGGGGCCGACGGGCCCATGAACTTGCTCGAAGCGGTCAGTCTGGCAGCCAATGACAAGGCCAGCGGCCGTGGCACCCTGGTCGTTCTGAACGACCGCATCGGCTCGGCCTTCTATACCACTAAGACCAACTCCACCACGACCGACACCTTCCGCGCGGCCGAGCAGGGCTACCTGGGCGGTTTTGTCGGCGTTACGCCCCGGTTCTACTATTCTCCTGCCACACCGACAGGCAAGAGGCATTTCGATGTCTCCAAGCAGGAAAGCCTGCCCAAGGTGGTGATTCTGTACAGCTATCAGGACCAGGACAGTGCACTCATTGACGCCGCGCTCAAGGATGGTGCAAAGGGCATTGTGATTGCCGGTACGGGTAACGGCTCCATCCCGACGCGTACCAAGGAGACGGTCAAACGGCTCATGGAGCAGGGCATTCCCGTGATCCGCTCCACCCGTACCGGATCTGGATTCGTCAGCAGGAAGGAAGAGGGCATTGGCAGCGGCTTTTTCAATCCTCAGAAGTCACGCATTCTCCTGTCGCTGGCTCTCGCAACCGGGGCGGACATGGCCACTATCGAGCGGTATTTCAGCGCGGAGGAATAGGGCGCGGTTGTGGCCGATGTGGCTAGTCAGGTTGGCATATGCGAGAGGGATATCGCTTCGCCTATCCTCTGTATGTGCCACTCACCGGCCTCGTCACAAAACGCTTCGTAGGATGGGTTGAGCAGAGCGATACCCATCAT
Organism: Pseudomonas sp. C2.3V; assembly: GCF_058536325.1. Lineage (NCBI taxonomy): Bacteria > Pseudomonadati > Pseudomonadota > Gammaproteobacteria > Pseudomonadales > Pseudomonadaceae > Pseudomonas > Pseudomonas sp. C2.3V. The sequence goes on from NZ_JBZUBN010000001.1 coordinate 130,178, forward strand.
TTCATTCTCACAAGACACCCGTCGAGCTAGGCATTCCGCCAGGCTAAACCCTCTCTGGGCTGTCCTTCATACCGAACGCTTCGCCATCGCGTTCGGTCTACCGCTTTCCCGACCACCTCCGGTCGGGTTGTTCAAATAATGATCAATACGCCTAGGAGCAAGCATGCCTGCGAGTGCTTCACATCCCCGTCGCGCCTTTATTTGGGTGGCCTGTGCCTTTCTGATCACGATGATGGGTACCACACTGCCCACGCCGCTGTATGTGTTTTATCAACGGGAGATGGGCTTTGGTGAAACATGGGTGACGCTGATCTTTTCGATCTATGCGGCCGGTGTGATTGCGGCGCTGCTGGTGGCTGGAAGCTGGTCCGATCAGCTGGGACGGCGACCGATGCTGTTGGCCGGTATCGCGTTGTCTGCCATCAGTACGGTGATGTTTCTTTTCAGCCACAGCATTAGCGGATTAATGCTGGCACGGTTGTTCTCCGGCTTTTCCGCCGGGATTTATACCGGTACGGCCTCCGTGGCGGTGTTGGAGCTGGCGTCTGAGCCGTGGCGCAATGTCTCGACTCTGGTGGCTACGGCTTCCAACATGCTCGGGCTGGGGTTGGGCCCTCTGGTGGCAGGCCTCCTATCGACGTATCTGCCCTATCCGACGCATCTGGTGTTCAGCCTGTACCTGATCTTATTGGTTGTTGCAGCAGTGGGTGTGCTGTTGGCACACGAGACGGTCCAGCGCCCGGCTAAGCCGAGGTTGCGAATACAGAAGCCTCATCTGCCGCGGGAGGTGCGAGCCCTGTTTATCCCAGCTGCCCTCTCGGGGATGGCGGGTTTTAGCGTGGCGGGGCTGTTTACAGCGGTTGTGCCGGCCATTATGGGCCAAGTCATGGGGCATACCCATGGCGTTACCATTGGCGCGGTTATCTGCCTGCTGTTTGTCTCATCCATCATCGGGCAGGCATTGCTGAAAAAGCTGCCTGCACACTTACACATGACGATTGGCTGCATTGCCCTATCACTGGGCACGGCCACTATTGGTGTCAGCATTGCCACTGCACAGGTCGGGTTTCTGCTCTTGGGAACGGTAATCGCAGGAGCGGGCCAGGGCATCGTGTTTCGAGCCGGTATGAACGCCGTGACAGGTGCCAGCCCACGTGAACACAAGGCAACTGTAACCTCAACGCTCTTTGTGACCTATTACGTGGCGATGTCGGTGCCGGTGATTGGCGTAGGGGTATCGGCGGAGGCATTCGGGCTACGGCAGACAGGGGAATTCTTTGCTGCCGTGGTGACGCTGGTGCCGCTACTGGCGATGGTGATCATGTGGGTCGTGCAGTCCCGTCAGCGCGAGACTGGCAGGGCGTAGGGGAGACGGCCCAACCTCATGCGGTTGGGCCATGTTGTGCAGCGTCAGTGGTCGTGGCGCTGCTGGTAGGGGTAGAAGCGGTGCTCACGCAGCTCGTGTTCGATCTTCTCCAGGCTCTTGCCACGGGTTTCAGGCACGAAGCGCCAGATGAAGACCAGAGCCAGCAACGAGATTCCGGCATAAACCCAGAACGTATGGGCAGCGCCCAGCCACGTTACTAGGCTCAGCGTAGTCAGCGTGACGACCAGATCGAAGAACCAGTGGCTGAAGGCCCCAACGCTGGCGCCCTTGCCGCGCACGAACAGTGGGTAGACTTCCGAGTTGATCAGCCAGATGCACACACCGAAGCCGCCGCAGTTGAACATCAGGTAGGCCGCCAGACAACCCACGACCAGCCAGCGCTGCACGTCAGTGGTGGGGCCTGCACCCTGGAACAGGTAGCCCATGATGGCCAGCGCAATGATCGAGCCGGGGATCAGGATCAGCAGGTAGCGACGGCGGCCGATGCGGTCCACCAGGAGGCTGCCGATCACGGTCATGATCACCACCAGGATGGTGCTGCAGCCAGTGGCCAGAACCGCCGTCTGATCGGAAAAGCCCGCCTGAGTCAGAATAGTCGGTGCGTAATAGACAAGGGCGTTGTTGCCGGTGATCTGCGAGAACATAGAGATGCAGGCACCCACGAGCAACGCAGGGCGAACCCAGGGCTGGAGCAGGTCCCGCCAGGTGCCTTCCGGTGCATCGCTCACCGTCTTGATTTCGGTCAGCTCCCGGCGGGCAGCCGCCTCATCACCACGGACGCGCTCCAGAACCGCCAGTGCGTCCTGCTCGCGTCCACGGGACAGGAGCCAACGTGGACTTTCAGGCAGTACCGACATACCGGCGAGCAGGATCACGGCCGGAACCACGCCCAGCGCAAACATCCAGCGCCAGTGCTCGTCCAGCGCAAAGCCGGTGAAATAGGCGACGGTAATGCCGCTGACCACCATGAACTGGAACAGTACCACCAGCTTTCCGCGATGCTGTGGCGGGGCCACTTCGGCAATGTAGACCGGAATGATCTGCGTCGAGCTGCCGGCACTCAGGCCAAGCAGAAAGCGCGACAGGATCAGCAGTGTCACGTTGGGCGAGACGGCCGATAGAATCGACCCGAGCGCAAATACTATGCCCACCAGGATGATGGTTCGGCGTCGGCCGAGTCGATCGGAGATCGGGCCGGTGCCCAGGCAGCCAAACAGCGCACCAAAGATGATGGCGCCCGTGACGAGCTGCTTGAGGGTGTCATTCAGCGCAAACTCACGGCCAAGGCCGAGCAGGGCGACGCCAATAATGCCAGTGTCGTAACCGAAGAGTAGGCCACCCAGGGCGGCAATGATTGCGATGAGAAGGACGAGGCCTTTACGCGCCGGAGCGGCAGGGGCCGAGAGGGTGAGCGTGGGAGATTCCATGTAATGCTGCCTGCTTTTATTGTATCCAGACGCGCCTGCCAGAGTAGGCGAACCGCTAAAAGACTGCTCTGACGCCACAGGGTTCAGAAACAAATTGTCATCAAACGGGATTCGATCACCTTTTTGCGCAATCGTTTCAGCAAAAACAGCTAGCGAAGCGGTATTGGCGATATCGATGGAATGAATCAGTACGCTTGATTGGATAAATACGCGGCTATCCTTTACGTTCTGCGCCACGATTTCCAAACGGCCGTTGCGGCTCCAAACGCTTGTGCTGGCCTGACTTTTATTTAAAGGAACGCAGTATGAATATCCTTGAAACCATCAATGCACGTCGCGCTATCCGTCATTACGATGCTTCTCACCAGATGAGCGATGACGAGCAGCGCCAACTGCTGAGCCATGCCCTGCTGGCGCCGACGTCGTTCAACCTGCAGCATGTGCGTCTGGTGGCAGTGACAGATCCGGCGCTGCGTCAGCAGATTCGTGCGGTAGGTTGGGATCAGGCCCAGATTACCGATTCCTCGTTGCTCATCATCGTGTGTGCCGATGTTGCCAGCTGGGAAAAGAATGCCGCCCGTATCTGGAGCGAGGCTCCCCAGGCCGTGCAGGATTTCATGGTGCCCGCCATCGATGCGTACTATCGTGACAAGCCACAGACCCAGCGTGACGAGGCCATGCGCAGCACCGGCCTGGTGGCCCAGACGCTGATGCTGGCTGCCAAGGGCATGGGCTATGACAGCTGCCCTATGGTCGGCTTTGATTTCGAGGCCGTTGGCCAGCTGATCAATCTGCCGGACGACCATGTCGTCAGCCTGATGATTTCCGTCGGCAAGGCCGCCGAGCCGGCGCATGCGCGCACTGGCAAGCTGCCCTATGACGAAGTGGTCATTCGCGACCGCTTCTAAGCTGTCCGTTGTCAGGTGCCTGGTCTTCGAGATCAGGCGCCTGTGATGAGAGCCGCTGCGTTCAACCATCCTGTGTATGAAAGTCGGATAGCCATCCGCCTCTTCAGCAAGACACCCTTCGCCACACCAACCGATGATCGGTTGCAACCTCCCGCTGCGATTACCGGACTAAGCTAAAACAGCATTCATCGGTATTTCCTGGGAGGGACTCAAGATGATTACCGGTATTCCTGCACACACCTGCCGCCTGGCCAACTACAGCACCCTGCTTGCGGCCAATGAGCTCTGGTGCGCGGATCAGGCTCCTCTTAATGACCTGGACGAAGCCGACGGCGAACTGGAGGATCTCGATCCCGAGACTCGCAGCCTGCCGGTGGAAGATCGCAAGAAGTTAATGGACGAATGATTTACCGCCCCTCTGGCGTCCTGCCACGGTTGTCAATCGACTAACGGTCACGTTCTTCATGAGCTGTACGTGACCCCACAGTTGACCTCATAACCCCTCGCAACACACTATCCCGTCCTCTGGTGCGAAGCCTTCTCTTCGTATAGCCCATTAAAACTATAAGGACGTCCCCATGTATCTCTCTGCGCCTTGCCTGTTTGCTCCGTCCTGTATGACGTACGAGTAATCGGCCACCCCTGCGCCTGTTTCACACCTTCCCGTCTGCTTTCCCTCCTGTACCTGCAGTATGAACATGCCGACGGGCGGATTTTTGAGCCAGTTCTGACGGCTCGCCTCCTGTTATCAGTACCCAAGCCATGACCGCAATGACCCATGCAACCGACGCATCGCCCCCGAGGCGCTCCGATTCACAGGCCCGTAAGGCCGCCCTTGGCAGCTTTGTCGGGGCGGTTGTGGACTGGTACGACTTTCTGCTCTACGGCATCGTGGCGGCGCTGATTTTCAACAAGGAGTTCTTTCCCAACGTAAGCCCGGCCATGGGGACATTGGCTGCCTTCGCCACCTTTGGCGTGGGCTTTCTGTTCCGTCCGTTGGGCGGTTTCGTATTTGGGCACTACGGCGACAAGCTTGGCCGCAAACGCATGCTGGTGCTGACGGTCATGCTCATGGGCATTTCGACCGCCCTGATTGGCCTATTGCCGACTTATGCGAGCATTGGCTGGTGGGCACCTGTGCTGCTGGTTATTTTGCGTGCCATCCAGGGGTTTGCCGTAGGCGGCGAGTGGGGCGGCGCGGCCCTGATGGCCGTGGAGAGTGCACCGCCGCTCCGGCGTGCCTTCTACAGTAGCGGCGTGCAGGTAGGCTTTGGCGTAGGGTTGATCCTGGCCACGGGCAGCGTATCGCTACTTGATCGTTTTTTGAGCGATGAAGCCTTTCACAGCTGGGGCTGGCGTCTGCCATTTCTGTTTAGCATCGTGCTTGTGCTGATTGCATTATGGGTGCGCTCCAGCATGGAAGAATCCCGCGAGTTCGTGCGTGAGGTCAGACAGGCTCACAAGGCCGTCAAGCTACCCATCGTGGAAGCGCTACGTCGCCATCCACGCGCTTTTCTCCTAATCATCGCGCTGCGTATGGCTGAATTGTTTACCATGTACATCGTGACGACCTTTGCGCTCAGTTATTCGACAGCCAACCTGGGCCTTTCCCGCGAGCTGTTCCTGAATATCGGCCTGCTGGTGGGTGCCATCAGCTGCGTAACCATTCCCTGTTTTGCCTGGCTGGCGGACCGCTACGGGCTGCGCCGTATCTACCTGATCGGCGCCACGATTGGTGTGCTCTCGGCTGTGCCCTTCTTCCTGGCCCTGGAAGCGCGCTCGATTGGCTGGATCGTGTTCTTTGCCGTCATGCTTGCCAACATGGCCCATGACATGATCGTCAGCGTGCAACAGCCGCTGTTCACGGAAGCCTTTGGCACCGAGTATCGCTACAGCGGGGCCGGTGTCGGTTATCAGGTTGCCAGCGTGGTTGGCGGCGGCTTTACACCGTTCATTGCCGCCTCGCTGGTGAGTGTCAACAACGGGTCCTGGCATCTGGTCGCGGCGTATCTGGCTGGCGGCTGTCTTGTTTCCTTGCTCGTAGCGGCACGGATGCGTCATCGGTAAGCGGTTGCAACCTATTCTCGGGTGGCTGGACTAAACAAAAGAGCCCAGCCATGAGGATATGCCGATGCTAACGCACCCAAGTCCTTCAGCGTTCACGCCTGATCCGGCCGTTATAGGCCTCTATTGTGCTGATCAGGCGCCTTTGAACGATCTTGACGAAGCCGATAGTGAGCTGGAAAGCGAGCTTGATCCCGAGACCCGCCCGGAAGACCTGCCTGAGGAAGCACGCGAAAACCTGGAAGAGCCAGCCAAGATTCCTGGCCCGATTCCGGACCCCGGCCCGCTGTAGGAAAACCTAAACGACGGCGAGGCCCAGTGTGGCCTCGTCCCGATGAAAATGCAGGAATGATCCTTTGTAGGCTTCGCCGGTACTTAGTACGCAGTCTGCTCGCGTACTCCGATACGAGTATTCCAGCTCCTCCATCTCACGGCAGAAGCTGGAGCGCTGGCGGCGGTCTGGGTCGACAATGATGATGTCCACTTCATCTGCCGAGTGCCGGTCAATGAAGTCGGCCAGGATGGCAGGCTGGTCGCGCTCGTAGATCAGGTCACTGCCGATGATGAGATCGAACTGGCCCAGGTCCAGGTCGGCTCTACCCCAATCTGCCGCCTGGTATTTGATCGGCCCCAGGTTGTTGAGCCGCAGATTCTCGTTCAGAAAGGTCGGGATCAACGGGTGGTAGTCACTCACCGTCATGTTGCCGCCCCGGCTATGCACCACAAGGCTGGCCAAGGCAAGACCCGCACCCAACTCCAGGATACGTTTGCCCTTGAGATCAATGGTCTGCATGGCCGTAGCCAGTACATAGCTTGAAGGCCAGACCTGACCAAACAGCGGCCAGCTTTCGGGCGAGATGCCCAGCAGCTCCGCTTCGCCATTGGGGTCATAGTATTGCTGATGGTCTTTCAGGGACTGGATGTGAAAATCCACATCACCAACGGTGACGGTTTGATATTTGATTCGATAACCGGACATGCTGATCCATTAGGTTGGATGATGTTGGCGTCAAGACAGGGCTTGATCGAACAGGCACCACTCTGAAAGAGCAGCAGTACAGGACGAAGGGCTTGCCATTGAGGCGATAGCGGCGAACAGCCGACTTTAAAAAACGCAGGCAATAAAAAAGCCCCGCTAGGCGGGGCTTTTTGGATCAGGCGTCTTAGACGACTTGAACCTGATCAGCCTGCATGCCTTTCTGGCCCTTGACGGCCACGAAAGAAACGCGCTGACCTTCGCTCAGGCTCTTGAAGCCGGCGCTTTCGATCGAACGGTAATGAACGAACAGGTCAGGACCGCTCTCAGGCGTGATGAAGCCGAAACCTTTCTCATCGTTGAACCACTTGACGGTACCCGTTTGGCGAGTAGACATGATGTATCTCCAAGGTAAAAGTAAGACTGCGGCGCTGAACCGTTCAGGCCGAGACTGAGATGCGAAAGTAAAACGAGCCAAGGAGATGAAACGTGAAGCAGTACATCAAGCCAGGGTATCGAAGTGACAATTGCAGAGCAGTGACGTCACCATACGCGCTTTTGAGCCGTTGTATACCTTTATTTTCCGGCAAGCAGCGGCAGTAGGCACAATTCTCTTATTTATCAACGCTCTGCCTGTTTAATTATTTTTGTGTTCCTCGCCTTCTATTACCGGGCCCTCGTTCAGAGCTCAACCGTTACCTGTGTAATGCCATAGCCAAGCCGTTCGGCAAACTCTTCAAGAAAGGTGGGCTGAAAGACGGCTTTTGCCCAGCCGTTGAAAATAAAGCCCAGATTGGAAAAGCCACAGGGCTGCAGGAACAGGAACCCGTTGATGTCATCTTCGTGTCCACATTCGGGGCAGCGAAAATTATCGGTATGGCCGGGCATCCAGTCTTCCAGGCTATCGAACAGCGCTTCACCGATCTCCTGGCGGCACTCCGGGCAGCCCGCCTCCTCCTTGAATCCCTTGTCCGGCGTAAAGATGCAGCGGCGAGTGATGATTTCCAGTCCGTTGACAGGATGACCGAACGGCAGACGTTCGGGGTATCTGACCACCCGTTCGGCACCTGGGGCAATGCCATAGGCCATGCCCCGCGAGCCGCGGCCGCAGGTCGTTACCTGTTCCTGAACGATGTCCCTGCGTATCAGCCAGCGCAGCGCGCTTAATGCCTTGGCCTCATGGCCTGGCAGAGTGGAAATGGATGGAACAAGGATGAGCTGGTTATCGTACATACGTGCAATCTGTATAAGGGCTGGAAAGACGCGAACTGAACAGCCGACATTCACGTCCGTGTCTGAAAACAACAAACCGTTATTTTCGCTCAGGTCGACCCGTTGTGCAGGAGATGTTATGCAGGTGCCGAAGCAGCACGATTCATGACAGTTGCCACGCTGTATGTAAACAGCAGGCATAAAAAATCCGGAACCCCGCAGGATTCCGGATTGATCGAATTCGGCAGTGTTCAAGCATCTCTACAAAAGAGAGCCAAAGCCTGCCAATAATGCTTACTTACCGACAGTCTTGCCCAGGAACCAAGCGCGCTCTTCAGCTTGGTCGATCCACTCTTCCAGCAGGCTGGTGGTCGCCACGTCGTTACCATCGCTGGTCAGGGTGTGGGTGGTGCGCATGAACGCAGCCAGCGCCTGGTTATCGGCATGCAGCTCTTCCAGCATCTGCTCAGCGGTCAGGTCTTCAGCTTCGCTGCTGGCCAGACGCTTTTGCTGCACCATCTGCTCCAGAGAGCGAATGGTTGGCTGACCAATCTTGCGTGCACGCTCGGCCATGGGGTCAGTCATGGCGAACAACTGGGTTGCCTGCTCTTCCAGCAACAGGTGATAGTCGCGGAAGTGGGTGCCGTGCATGTGCCAGTGGTAATTCTTGGTCTTGATATACAGGGCGAAAACGTCAGACAGTAGTACGCTCAACGCCTTGCCAATTTCAACCTGTTGGGACAGGGTGGCGTCCTGACCGGTGGACGCGCGGGCATTAATGGTTTCAACGGATTTCAGTTCTTGCTTGGCATTTGCAGTAGCCATATCTAGACCTCTCTGTTGAATATCGAAAAAGACCGTTAGAGATAAACGGTCATACAAAACCGATATTCAATTGACCCCAGAAACCCTCAATTTGCTCATGGCTTTTTTCCATCAGGCTGATTACCGGTCGTTTTGGCCTTGAAGTGTGAACAAAGCGGCAAGCCTGAAAATAGGGGTGAACGTTCCCTGCAAGGGGTAGGTCAAGGGGCGCGCTTTAGGTGTGTGAGTCGATGGAAAGGCCAAAGGCCAGGGCGTTTGCTTTGGCGCCTTATGGGTATCGCTTCGCTCAACCCATCGCGCTTAACCTTTCTCATCGTTCCACAAGCAAATCTACCGCTTGAGCATCGCCCGCATCGCGGCCAGCGCATCATTGCCCCGTGCTGCCTTGACCTCTACCGGCGCATCCTCCTGACCCTCCCACTCCAGATCCTCCGGTGGCAGCTCATCCAGGAAGCGACTTGGCGTGCAGTCGATCACTTCGCCGTATTGCTTTCGCTTGGCGGCAAAGGTAAAGGCCAGCGTCTGGCGAGCGCGGGTAATGCCTACATAGGCCAGGCGGCGTTCTTCTTCCACGCTGTCCGTCTCGATGCTGGAGCGGTGCGGAAGAATTTCCTCCTCCATGCCCATGATGAACACGTAGGGAAACTCTAGACCCTTGGAAGCATGCAGCGTCATCATCTGCACACCATCGGCGCCTTCCTCTTCTTCCTGCTGGCGTTCAAGCATGTCCCGCAGGACGAGCTTGGCGATGGCCTCTTCAATGGTCATGTCGCCGTCTTCGTCCTTTTCGAGCGTGTTCTTCAGCGCGTCGATCAGGAACCAGACGTTGCCCATGCGGAATTCGGCCACCTTGTCGCTGGAGGCGTTCTGGCGAATCCAATTCTCGTAGTCGATGTCCATGACCATGCTGCGCAACGCCATGATCGGATCGTTCTGAGCGCACTGCTGGCGCACGCCATCAATGAAGCGCTTGAAGCGGGCAAGGCGCTCGGTGTAGCGCGCATCCAAGTGCTCGGACAGCCCCATCTCGTCGGCTGCGGCATACATGGAGATCTGCCGCTGCGTGGCGTAGTTGCCAAGCTTTTCAAGCGTTGTCGAGCCGATCTCGCGGCGCGGTACGTTGATCACACGCAAAAAGGCGTTGTCATCATCCGGGTTTACCAACAGGCGGAAATAGGACATCAGGTCCTTTACCTCCTGACGAGAGAAGAAGCTCGTGCCGCCCGACAGCCGATACGGAATCTGATGGTGCTGGAGCTTGAGCTCCATCAGCTTGGCTTGGTGGTTGCCTCGGTAGAGGATGGCAAAGTCCGAATATGGTCGTTGCGTCTTCAGGTGCAGGGTAAGGATTTCCAGCGCGATGCGCTCGGCCTCGGCATCCTCGTTGCGGCAGCGGATCACACGGATCGGATCGCCATGACCCATCTCGCTCCACAGCTGCTTTTCGAATACGTGCGGGTTGTTGGCGATCAGGATATTTGCGCACTTGAGAATACGGCTGGTGGAGCGATAATTCTGCTCCAGCATCACGACCTTGAGCGAAGGAAAGTCATCCTTGAGCTGCATGAGGTTTTCCGGCCGTGCCCCGCGCCACGCATAAATGGACTGGTCATCGTCGCCCACTACAGTGAACTGCGCGCGATCCTGCACCAGAAGTTTGACCAGCAGGTACTGGCTCGCGTTGGTGTCCTGGTATTCGTCCACCAGCATGTAACGGATGCGGTTGCGCCACTTCTCCAGCACGTCGGGGTTGTCCTGGAAGAGCTTGACCGGCAGCAGGATCAGGTCGTCAAAGTCTACGGCGTTATAGGCCTTGAGCGTGCGCTGATAATGCAGGTACACCACGGCGGCCGTCTGCTCCTTGGGCGTACGGGCCTTAGCCAGCGCTGCCTCAGGCAGCACGAGGTCATTCTTCCAGTTGCCGATGTAGTTCTTGATCTCATCGGCGCCGTCGTCTCCGGAATACTCCTTCTGCATGATGTCCGTGAGCAGCGCCTTGATGTCGCCCTCATCGAAGATGGAGAAGCCCGGCTTGTAACCCAGCTTGGCGTATTCCTTGCGGATAATGTTTAGGCCCAGGTTGTGGAAGGTCGATACGGTCAGACCCTTGCCTTCCCCTCCACGCAACAGGCTGCTGACCCGCTCCTTCATCTCCCGCGCGGCCTTGTTGGTAAAGGTCACGGCACAAATGTACTGGGCGCGGATACCGCACTGCTGGATCAGGTAGGCGATCTTGCGGGTGATCACGCTGGTCTTGCCGGAACCGGCACCGGCCAGCACCAGGAGCGGCCCGCTGATGTAATTTACGGCTTCCTGTTGACGAGGATTCAATCGGGACATGGAGACATCGAGGGCTGGTGGAACAGGCGGCGCATTCTACCAGCGGTGATGGCACGATAGGGCACCGGTTGGCTGACGGTAGTCATATAGCGCCGCAGCCTGGATCGGAGCACCTGACCCGTAGGCAAGGCGATACCCATCAAGGGAAGAGGCATCCGGCACGGCCGTACCAAACGCCTCCCTCCAATCACGCCTGCACTCTATCAAGGTGCGGGTGCTATGAACCTCAGCCTTTTCGGATATCCCACCAGGTCTGGATTCAATACGGGACTGTCCAGAAACACCGCCATGCTTGTCCCTACCACTTGGGCGGATTTCACCAGCAGTTCCTGCCCATCCCCCAGGCGCACGGTTGCGCCGGGCTTGAAGCCCTTGCGGTTCATGGCGGTAACGGGAATGGAAAAACCGGCTGCCTTTCGATATACGCCCTTGAGCCAGTCCTCGTTCGTAAGGTTATTGATACGCGTGCTGAACTCTTCCTGCGGCACGACCTTGGGCGGGACGGGATCGCCGCCATTGAGCCCAACCGTCAGCCGACGCGGATAACCTACGGTGCTGCCATCCAGCAGCGGACCCTCTACCCATACGGCCATGTTCTTGTCGCCAACCTGCACCTGCTTGACCGCCACAACCGCGCCCGTTGCCAAGAGCACCTTTGCTCCAGGCTTGAACGCATTCTGGTTAGTCTGCGTGGCCGGAATCGAAAAGCCTGCGGCCTTGCGATAGACCCCGTTCTGCCAGTCCTCATTAGTGAAGTCATTGATGGAGCTGGTAACGGAGGTGTTCACCTGACTGACGGCTACCGGCGTTGCGGTAGACGGCTCGGCAGCCAGCGCCGCATGGCTCCCCAAGGCTAAGGTCGTGAAGGCCAGCACGTTCAGTAAGGGGCGGGAAGGGAGAGTAGGTAGTCTCATATTGTTTTAGGGTATGAGTGACGGAGCCCCTTTGAGTGCAAAAATGTGAAATAAATCGCTGTTGGCAAAAAAATAATGGCCGTTTGCCAACGATGGTTAAAACAGCGTGTCGTCCACCTTTTTAGGCACCGGCTCTTTTCAACGGGGCCGCTAATCGGTACACCGGATAAACCTGACCTCAGCCTGGAGCGCCCACCCATGTTCTCTGGTTTTCAAAAAGCGCAGTGCCATGTCAACGGTGTCGATATTGCCTACCGGATCGGAGGTAGTGGGCCTGGATTGCTCCTGCTGCATGGGCATCCGCAAACACATATTATCTGGCGCAAGGTAGCGCCTGTGCTGGCTGAGCGATTCACCGTTGTGACGGCGGACCTGCGTGGTTATGGCGATAGCGGCAAGCCGCCTGCTGACCCCCAGCACCTGACGTATGCCAAGCGCACTCTGGCGCAAGACAATATCGAACTCATGCAAACGTTGGGCTTCGACACATTTGATCTGCTCGCCCATGACCGCGGCGCGCGAGTGGCCCACCGTCTGGCGATGGATCACCCCGCCGCGGTACGGCGAATGGTCCTGCTCGATATCGCTCCTACGCTGGCCATGTACAGCCAGACCGACGAAACCTTTGCTCGCGCTTATTGGCACTGGTTTTTCCTGATCCGCCCGGCGCCGTTGCCAGAAACTCTTATCGACGCCGACCCGGATCTCTACCTGCGCAGCGTTATGGGCACTCGCAGCGCAGGCCTTGCGCCGTTCATGGATGGCGCGTTTGAAGAGTATCTGCGCTGCCTCAAATTGCCCGGCACGGCCAGAGGCATCTGCGAAGACTACCGGGCTAGCGCCACGATTGACCTTGAGCACGACCGCGCCGATCGCGCCGCCAATCGAATGCTGACCATGCCCACCCTTGCACTCTGGGGCGCTAACGGCATCGTAGGCAAATGCTTTGACCCGCTCGCAGAGTGGAACAAGGTAGCAGTCAATGTGCAGGGCAAGGCGTTACCCGGTGGGCATTACTTGCCGGAAGAAGTGCCGGAAGCGTTATTGGATGAGGTAACGGCGTTTTTGTAGGCATGAATAAAAAGAAGGGTGTCGGCTCACTCGTCAGGCTGACTGTTTAAATGTGCATACCCGCAACGCCTCGAATGATTCGGGGCGTTGTCGTTTCCGGCCTTTATCTCGCAATTCGTGGCAGGCGGGATGCCGACGTAAGGTCAGGAATTGCCGCAAAGGCGCTACGGTCTAGTCATGACAGCTTTTTACGCTGTCCCTCGCTTGATGTTTTTCCCCTCGTATTCCAAGGACCGTTATGCACGAACAACAGCTCTTGTTCGCCTTTGCCGGTATCGGCGTTATTGCCCTGATGTGCCAGTGGCTGGCCTGGCGGCTGCGCTTGCCGGCGATTCTGTTTCTGTTGGTCTGCGGCATCCTGGCGGGTCCGGTCACGGGTTGGCTCGATCCGCAGGCGCTGCTGGGGCCACTGCTGTTTCCTATCGTCTCGATGGCAGTGGCGCTGATCCTGTTCGAAGGCAGCCTTACGCTGCATCTATCCGAGTGGCGGGAGATCGGCAGTGTGGTGCATCGGCTGGTGACGGCCGGAGCGCTGGTGACTTGGACGGTCATTACCATTGCCACCCACTATCTGCTCGACTTTCCTTGGGATCTGGCGCTGCTGTTTGGCAGCATGACGCTGGTAACCGGTCCGACGGTGATCGTGCCGATGCTGAGGGTGGTGCGCCCCCGGGCGTCGGTGGCCAATATCCTGCGTTGGGAAGGCATCGTCATCGACCCTATTGGCGCGCTGCTGGCGGTAGTGGTGTACAGCTTTGTGGTCGCCCATGATGCCGGTAGCGGGGTCAGCCAGAGCCTGACGATGTTTGCCGCGGTAATCGTGTGCGGCTGTGTGTTCGGCCTGGCTGGTGGCTGGCTGTTGGGGCAGGTACTGAGACGGCAGTGGTTGCCGGATTACCTGTACAACCTGGCGAGCCTGGCAGCGGTGTTGGGCGTCTTCATCGTATCCAATCACTTTGTGCATGAGTCGGGTCTCTTGGCGGTTACGCTGATGGGCATGTGCCTGGCGAACATGAAGGATGTCGATGTACGGGAGATCCTGCATTTCAAGGAGAACCTGAGCGTCCTGCTCATTTCCGGGCTGTTCATTCTCCTGGCGGCGCGGCTGGACCTGAATGCCTTGCTGGCGCTAGGACCTGCGGTACTCGTCCTGCTGCTGGTAATCCTGTTCGTGGCGCGACCGCTGAACGTGCTGGTCTCGACCTGGGGGTCGACGCTGTCCTGGCGCGAGCGGGTGCTGCTGGGCTGGATTGCGCCGCGTGGCATCGTGGCGGCCGCCGTCTCGGCAATCTTTGCGATTCGCCTGACCAGCGAAGGGAATGATGATGCCGCCTTACTGGTGCCGCTCACCTTTGCAGTCATCATCGGCACGGTGGTGCTGCAAAGCGCAACGGCCCGTCCGCTTGCTCGTCTGCTCAAGGTGGCCGAACCCGCGCCGACCGGCTTTCTCATCATCGGTGCCAACCCAGTAGGTCGCGCCTTGGGCAAAGCCCTGCAACAGCTGGGCGTGCGCGTCATGTTGACCGATTCGAACTGGGACAACATCAGTAGCGCGCGCATGGATGAGCTGCCCACTTACTTTGGCAATCCGGCGTCTCAGCACGCCGAGGCGCACATGGATCTGGTAGGGATCGGCCGTCTGCTTGGCGTATCTCCCGCGGGCGAACTGAACACCCTCGCCAGCATGCGGTTTCGCCATGAGTTCGGTGCCAACGAGCTGTACACCGTGTACAGCGGCAAGGACAGCCAGCGGAGCGATAAGCACCGCGCGAGTGAAGAGCACCGTGGTCAGGCGCTTGGCAGTCCGGCCCTTACCTATCCACAGCTGGCCGGGCGACTGGCGCGAGGAGACGAGATCCGAACCACGCGGCTAACGGACGGTTTTGGCTGGGCTGACTATCAGGCGCTGCATGAAGGCAAGGCGCTGGTACTGTTCGCCCGCGACCCGCAGGACAAGATCCGTGTCGTCACACCGGACAGCAGCTGGCAGCCCCAGGCCGGCTGGACGGTGGTGGCGCTGATCGAACCAACGGAGGATGACGTCGCCCGTGAGCCGGCAGCCAACGTCGCGCCTACGCTGCCGGGCTGATCAAGCCCGGCGTACCCCTTATGATGGCATTCTTCTACGCCCGGCCGCTGAATAGGGCCGTGCCTCATCTTTCTGGAGTCCCTTCATGACCACAACCACCCGCCGCCCCGTTCCTCTTCCCAAGGCCTATCGGCTGCTTAACCATGGGCCGACGGTGCTGGTCAGTGCGGCACACGAAGGCAAGCGCAACATCATGGCGGCGGCCTGGGCGATGGCGATCGATTTCGAGCCGCCCAAGGTGGCGGTTGTCCTGGATAAGTCCACCTGGACGCGGGAGCTGCTGGAGCAGTCCGGCACCTTTGTGCTGAACGTGCCGGTGGTAACGCAGGCGGACATCGCCCAGACCGTGGGAACCACGTCGGGCCGCGAGCTGGATCGGGGTGGAAAGGACAAGTTTGCGCTGTATGAGCTGGGGACCTTCACCGGTGAGCAGGTCGAAGCACCGCTGCTGGAAGGCTGCGTGGCGTGGCTGGAGTGCCGCCTGCTGCCGGAGCCGGACAATGAACAACAGTATGATTTGTTCCTGGGTGAAGTGATTGCTGCACAGGCCGACGAGCGCGTCTTCAAGGAGGGGCACTGGTCATTCGAGGGGCACGATGAGCTGCGCACGCTGCACCATATTGCGAGCGGACACTTTCTGGTGATTGGCGATTCGGTGGTGGGAACGCCGCTGCCCCCTAAACAGGAATAGTCCCCCGCATTCACTGGCCCGACAGCCTGTCGGGTCAGCCTTGATGCCTGCACTTCGGCATCCGTTTTTGACTCCATCTACTGCATTACGGCAGAGTACGCGCCTTTTTGGGTAGGCTTGCACTCCGCTGGAGGATGGTAATGAATGCAGTAGTCGCGGCCGTAGGACTCATGTTGGTCCTCAGCCTGTGCCGCGTAAACGTGGTGATCGCCATGGTCGCCAGTGCGCTCGTCGGCGGGATGCTGGGCGGGTTGGGAATGGATGGCACGCTCAAGGCCTTCAATACGGGGCTGGGTTCAGGTGCCACCGTGGCGTTGTCCTACGCCATGCTGGGGGCCTTTGCGGTCGCTATCAGCAAATCCGGGCTGGCACATGCGTTGGCGAGCAAGGTGCTCGTCATGGTCGGTCGCAGCGAGAACAAGGGCGGCGGCATGGTGAAATGGATCTTGATGGCCCTGATCCTGGCGGTTTCCATTTCGTCGCAAAACATCCTGCCGATTCATATTGCGTTTATTCCGTTGCTGATTCCGCCGCTCCTGTATGTGCTGACACGTCTGCAGATCGACCGTCGGCTGATTGCTTGTGTGATGACGTTTGGTCTGGTGACGCCCTACATGTTTCTGCCGGTGGGGTTTGGCACCATCTTCCTGAACGATATCCTGCTGGCCAATGTGGCAAAGGCGGGCGTGGATATCAGTGGTATCAGCATCACGCACGCGATGGCCATTCCGGCGCTGGGGATGGTGTGCGGGCTGGCAATCGCCTCTTTTAGCTATCGCCGCAAGCGTGTCTATGATCTGGCGCGACTGGAGCAGGCCGAGCATGTCGAGGCGAGCTACAACCCCAAGAGTCTGCTGATGGCGGGTGTGGCGGTTGCGGTCGCCTTTAGCGTACAGCTGTGGCTGGACTCCATGATTATCGGCGCACTGGCCGGTTTTCTGGTGTTCTCGGCCTCCGGCGTTGTGCGGTGGAAGGAGTCGGATGACCTCTTTACCGAAGGCATGAAGATGATGGCGGCTATCGGCTTTATCATGATTACCGCCCAGGGCTTTGCCGAGGTAATGACCGCAACAGGACAGGTGAAGAGCCTGGTGGATGCGTCTGCGGACTGGATTGGCCATAGCAAGGCGGTAGGGGCATTTCTGATGCTGCTGGTAGGCCTTCTGGTCACCATGGGGATTGGTTCGTCGTTCTCGACGGTCCCGATTATTGCCGCGATCTTTGTGCCGCTCAGCGTGCAGCTGGGCTTTAGCCCGCTGGCTATCGTGACCCTGATCGGAACCGCAGGTGCGCTGGGTGACGCGGGTTCGCCGGCGTCTGACTCCACTCTTGGCCCAACCGCTGGCCTCAACGTGGACGGTCAGCACAACCACATCTGGGATACCGTGGTGCCCACCTTTCTGCATTACAACCTGCCGCTGCTGGTGTTCGGCTGGGTTGCCGCGATGGTGTTGTAAGCCTCGCTGCATACAAAAAGCCGCCCATTCGAGGCGGCTTTTTTGTGGGTTAAGAATGTAGGGCGTAGCGTTTGTTGATGGGTTGAACAACGCGATACCCATCATTCCCACATCCTGCCCCTTACTCAACGCGGTGTCCCAAACACCTGCGTCCAGTAGATGACCTCGCTGCTCTTGGGATTGACGGCATAAGCCGTACCCATCTGGGTGTAGTCCGGGTTCATGATGTTGCTGCAATGGCCAGGGCTGGCCAGCCAGCCGGAGACAACCTGCTTGGGTGAGCCGGGGCCACCGGCAATGTTCTCGCCGATCCGTCGCCATTGATAACCCTGTTGCTGGGCGCGCTTGTCCACCTGACTGCCATCCTTGCCGGCATGGCTGAAGTAATCGAGCGAGGCCATCTCGCGGCTGTGAGCGAGGGCGGCGTTGGCCAGCTTGGCGTCCCAGGTGAGCGGCTTGGCACTCTTGAAGGATTGACTCCCGCAGCGGCGCGGCTTGGCGCGCGCCTCGTTGACCAGCCTGAGGACTTCCTTACCGGCAGACTGCCAGTCGCCGATATTGCCCGACAACACCGGCTGGGCCAGGACGATTTGCCAGCGATTACCCGAACGCGAGACGCCAACCTCGGCGTAATGTGAGTCCAAGAGCGCCTTGCAATAACTCTGGGTCAACACCTGCATGGCAGCTTCCGCCCCGGCCGGTGCCGAAATAGCCATGGCTTGCACCTGGGCTGCCTGATAACCCGCCCCGCGCAAGACCTCACGCAGCTGCATGCCCTGTGAAAGACGCACCTGGGCCAGTTTTTCGTTGGCGGCCAGTGGGCCAGCAGGAGCCGTACGCTGCCCGTTACAGCGTTGTGGCGCAGCACGGTACTGGTTGATCAGGCTGATGAGCTGACTGCTGTCGCTGGCCTGCGCAAAAGGCATCATGGACAGGTTTGCCAGCAGCGCGGCCCCCATCACGGTGGATAAACGAAGCGTGGAGCAGGACGAAGTAGGCATGATAGTCATTGGCTGAACGGCAACCGATAGAAACAGTGGCTGCTCCAGGCTGGAACAGTCATCACCGCGCAGGCATGACGATACGTCAATTTGCCTGTATGGGATCTGAAAAAAGCGATTTTCGTTTAGCCAATCACTGGAGTGTCATGGATTGACTCATGCCTTCCTGTAAACGGTAGGGTGCCAGAAGTCCTTCAGGATCAAGTGAAGCGGTCCGGCCCAGCCCTGTTTACGCAAGTGGTGAGCGATCAGCACGTTCATGATCCCATGGCCCATCAACAGAACCGAGCCATGTTCCTGGGCGAGGGCGATCAGCTTGTCGGCGGCCTGCTTGGCCCGTCGGTTGGACGCAAAGATGGACTCAGTGTGAGTGGATAAGCCCAGAAACCAGGCTGATCGCAGCATCAAACGCCACATTTTTACGGGGAGTTTGGGCCAGGGGAGATCGAACCCAGGCAGGTGTGCTTCAGCAAAGGTTTTGTCGCACGTATAAGGACGCTCACCGGCCAGATGATTGAGCGATTGCATGCAGCGTGACAAGGAGCTGCAGACCAGCACACCGGCACTGCTTGCCAGCTCGACGAGATCGGCTGGAAGCTTACGGCAGAGTACATCGGCCTTCTGGTAGCCCTCGACCCACTCCATCATCTCTCGGGGTGACAGCCATTTCGTGCCGGAGTGATCGGGTTTGCCATGGCGTACAAGGGTGATTTGCATGAAGTCTCCGCTCCCGCGGGTGAGTCCGTTCAAAGGCAGGCGATACCTGTGAAGCGATATGACGGCTGCGCTCGCGTTTTATTCCGTAGGGGATAAAAAATAGCTGCCCTGAGTGTCGTCGAGTCATGAAATTGAGCATCAGCACCGGAATGCTCAAAAGTTTTCTGACCGGTCAGGATGGATTGCGTTTGAGTATGTCTTGGGTTACGCATTCGAACTGATTTCGCTCCTGAATGGACATGCAAGTTCGATCGATTCCAGGAAAGTTTTTGAAATATTCCGCTGCTTCAAACGAGTCCGGCCTAACGCCTAACTACATGTTTATTTGCATGTAAAAGTACATATTAATGGACGCCAAAACGAAACGGTTACCGCTCCGCTATAAAGCAGACTAGATGCCGCCTTGATGAGTATTGCCTCATTTTGGTGCCAGTCACCTGAAACCTAAAAACACTTATAAATCAGCCGCTTCGCTTGTTCTGAGTAGTAGCTGAACAGCTCCTGTACCGCTCGTCTGCACCTGATCGAGACGGTTAAAAAGCAGGAACTCCCTTCAATAACAACCCTCAGAAATTACGAACGCTGACGGAAAACGGTTAGCGAAAACACAGTGCATGACGTCCCAATCCATTAGGAGAAAGACAATGGCAAACAGTAACTCAGGCAACTTTGCAAACGATCGTGAAAAAGCATCTGAAGCTGGAAAGAAAGGTGGTCAGAACAGCGGCGGTAACTTCGCCAATGACCGCGAAAAAGCTTCCGAAGCGGGCCGCAAAGGTGGTCAGAACAGCCACGGCGGTGGTCGTAGCTAATTCCTGAGCCGAACAGGTTTTTACAGTCCGTCCCAATCCGAAAGAAACGAGGAGCAAGACCATGACTCAGAATTCCAATCCGGGCAACTTTGCCAACGATCGCGAGAAAGCGTCTGAAGCCGGTAAAAAAGGCGGCCAAAACAGTGGCGGTAACTTTGCCAATGATCGTGAAAAGGCTTCCGAAGCAGGCAAGAAAGGTGGTCAGAACAGCCATGGCGGTGGCCGTAGCTGATTGATCACTAAGAGGATGGAGCATGTGATTCCATCCACTCTGAACTGAGATGTTTATCAGTCCAGTCCCAATCCGAAAGAGGAGCAAGACCATGACTCAGAATAGCAATCCAGGCAACTTTGCAAACGATCGTGAAAAAGCGTCCGAAGCCGGCAAGAAAGGCGGACAGAACAGCGGCGGTAACTTCGCCAATGATCGCGAGAAAGCATCCGAAGCAGGTAAGAAAGGCGGTCAGAATAGCCACGGCGGCGGCCGTAGTTAAGTGACCCCAAACAGGCGAAGTCTTGTGCTTCGCTCACCTAGCTGAACTGACACGTTGTATTTCAGTCCAGTCCCAATCCGTATATGAGGAGAAAGACAATGGCAAATAACAACCCAGGCAATTTCGCAAACGATCGTGAGAAAGCATCTGAGGCAGGTCGTAAAGGCGGTCACAACAGCGGCGGCAACTTCGCCAATGACCGTGAAAAGGCTTCCGAAGCGGGCCGCAAAGGTGGCCAGAATAGCCACGGCGGTGGCCGTAGCTAAGTAGTATCAGGGGCAGTGGCGTCAAGCCATTGCCCCATTTCTTCATCCGTCCTGTTCTTGGCCGGATTCAGTTTCTACTTTATGCAGCAGTTATGAGCATCCGTACGGCAGCTCTGTATGGCGTACCGTCTGCCTCCTGTTTTCGCTCACACCACTCCGTTTTTCAAGGCGCTGTTACCAAGCAGCTTTGAACAGAATTTAAGCCGTTTCGAGTTATCCACATACCTTTTATTTAATGCACATGGTCTTCGCCATTAGCGTGCTTGTGTATAACTCTGGGCTGGTGAGTGGATGGAGTAATCTTTTCCACAGGCTGATTTTCCTGGGCTTCACGCTCATCCTGTGGATAGCTCAGCGTTCCGTGTGCATGATGGTCTAGTTGTCCACCGCTGTGAGAATGCCCTTCGCTGGAAGCTAATAATACATGATACTGCTGGGCATCCAAGGTTGGCAGTTTTTGCAAGAACGCGACAAGTCCCCAGATATAGTCGTCGCTCATGCTTTTGCCCCAAGCCGGCATACCGGTGGCCTTGACGCCATGCTTGATAATCCAGAACGCCTCTGCCGGATCGGTGATTCCCTGCTGGCTGAGGTTGGGAGGAGGCGGATAAAGGCTTTTGCTCAGCTCCGTCTCATTGATTCCGGGTGCAAGATGGCAGGCGGCACACATCGCATCGTAATTACCCGCGCCGCTGCGAATCAGTGCCTTGCTTTCCAGGTTGGGGACCGTAATCCGTTCGGATCGCACTTCAATGGAGCGATCACGCAACATGACGATCAAGCGGTGTACCGGCTCTACGTGAGGCGTATCCGCTCCTATGTTGATCACACCTGAATAGACTGCCACTGCAATGAGCGCCAGAACGGCAAGCGTCAGCAGCAGGGCAGCCTTCAGGAAGGTCATGGGTTAGAACCACATACGGACACCGGCTACCAGCCGGGCATCGTGAGTGTCTTCGCCTTCTTCTCGGGCATAGGATGCCGTCTGACCATGGGTGTTGTTCCATGACACGCCAACATAGGGCGCAAACTGCGGGATGATTTCGTAGCGCAAGCGCAGACCGAACTCGGTTTCGGAAATACCGGACCCCGTGCCACGAGCCTCATCGTTCTTGCCGTAGAAGTTGAGCTCAGTATGCGGCTGCAAGATGAGATTGTTGGTCAGCATCATGTCGTACTCGGCCTCTATGCGCAGACCGGTCTGGCTGCCTTCGCCAAGGAAGGCCGTTATTTCCAGATCCAGATCCTTGATGGCTTCGCCCTGGATACCAAACGCTGCCCATGTTTGAGGCGAACCGGGTTTGAAATCCTGCCGGACACCGGCCACCGTTTCCCACCAAGGCGTGATGGCATGTCCCCAGAGTGCCTGAATTTCGGCCTCTTCGGTATGACCGTTGGTACGCTGGCCTTCTGAGCGGAAGTTAAATCGGTTTACATCGCCACCAATCCAACCTTCGGCCTGCCAGTTAAGCGTGCTGCCCTCCTTGGCGTCCTGCCACTCCAATTGGTCGAAGAGCAGGTAGCTGTGGATGGCGCTGTCATGCACGGCATGGCCGGCGAGAGGAGGAAAGGCCGCCTCGCGCATGGCCGCGGTGACAGGCGGGATGGGTGTACGGCTCTGGGATGTAGCCGTGCTGTCTGGAGTAGGGCTGCCGTGCGCCATGCCGTCATGATTCATCGAGTGGGGGTCCATGGAGCCGTGCGACATCCGGCTATGGTCCATCTGCCCATGATCCATGCCACCATGCGCGTGTTGCGCCTGGGTCGGATTTCCCGTGGCGCCAGCCTGAGAAGCCGGATCTGCCGCATGGGCTACAGGGATGCTGCCCAATACCAGCGCAAACGTACAAGCCGGCAGGCGGGTCGATAATGTGCTCACAGGCCTCTCCTTAAACATCGACAATAACTTCGCGGAACATGCCGGTTTCCATGTGGAAAAGCATGTGGCAATGATAGGCCCAGCGGCCAAGCGCATCGGCGGTCACGCGGTAGCTGCGCTTCGAGCCGGGCGGCATGTCGATGGTGTGCTTGCGGACCATGAAGCGGCCGTGTTCGTCTTCCAGGTCACTCCACATGCCGTGCAGGTGGATGGGGTGCATCATCATGGTGTCGTTGACCAACACGATACGAACCCGCTCGCCGTAAGTAAGCCTGATGGGCTCGGCATCCGAGAATTTCATCCCGTCGAATGACCAGGCAAAGCGCTCCATATGCCCCGTCAGGTGCAGCTCCAGGGTGCGGGTTGGCTCACGGCCATCCGGGTCGGGAAAGGTACTTTTGAGATCGGCATAGGTGAGGACACGGCGGCCGTTGTTCCGCAGGCCCATACCGGGGTCGTCCAGTTTGGGGGCAGGCATCATGGTCTGCATATCTACCAGCGGATTGCCGTCTTCGCTGGCCGGGTGCGTCTGCATGGCTCCGGTGTCATGCCCGCCGTGTGGTGTGCCATGGTTCATGGCGCTGTGATCCCTGCCGTGACTGCCGTGATCCATCCCTGCGTGGCCCTGGGACGACGGTGCGCTGTGGTCGCCGTGACCCATGTCCGCCATGCTTACCAGCGGGCGCGGGTCCATGTCCGGTACCGGTGCGTTAAGGCCTTCGCGAAGGGCCAGCGTGCCGCGGGCATAACCGGTGCGGTCCAGGGACTGGGCGAAAATCGTGTAGGCCTGCTGGTCGGACGGCTCGACGATGACGTCATAGGTCTCCGCCACCGCGATACGGAATTCGTCTACGCTGATCGGCTCGATGGGTTGGCCATCTGCCGCCACGACTGTCATCTTCAGACCGGGAATGCGCACATCGAAATAGGACATGGCCGACCCATTGATGAAGCGCAGCCGAATCTTTTCCCCAGGCTTGAAAAGGCCGGTCCAGTTGCCGTCAGGCACTGCCCCGTTCATGAGATAGGTGTAGGTAGCGCCTGTCACATCAGCCAGATCGGTAGGCGTCATCCGCATCTCGGCCCACATTGCGCGGTCCTTTACCGTGGCGGACCAGCCTTTCTCGCTCACATCGTTGACGAAGTCGACCACGGTGCGCTGGTTGTTGTTGTAGTAATCGGCCTGCTTCTTGAGCGTCGAGAGGATGTGCTCGGGCTTTTCATCGCTCCAGTCTGTCAGCATCACTACATAATCACGGTCATAGGCAAAGGCCTCCGGTTCACGCGGCTCGATGATCAGCGGGCCATAGACCCCCCGCTGCTCCTGAAAGCCCGAGTGGCTGTGATACCAGTACGTGCCGTGCTGCTGGACCTTGAAGCGGTACTCGTACAGACCGTCAGGTGCGATGCCGCTAAAGCTCAGCCCGGGTACGCCATCCATCGTGGCCGGCAGGATGATGCCGTGCCAGTGGATCGAGGTGGCCTCATCGAGTTGATTGCGAACGCGCAGCGTAACGGTATCCCCTTCGCGCCAGCGCAGAAGCGGGCCGGGCAGGCTGCCGTTGATGGTCAGGGCGGTGCGCTTGGCGCCGGTGATGGTGACGGGCGTTTCGCCAATGACCAGATCGAATTCGGTGCCGGACAGCACGGTGGGTTGTCCGGGGCTGGTCAATGCCCAGACGGGGGTTCGCCAGAGGCCTAGGCCGCTCAGCAGACTGCCTGCTGCCAAGCCTTTCACGAACGTACGCCTCGATGTAGTGGATGCCATGCAGTTGTTATCCCGTCGGTGGGCCGTGAGGGCCTTGTTCTTTTCACATAATCCGTTTCGGCTGAGGCGTATAAACCGCTTCGCCGCTACCTGTGGACGTTGCATAGACTGCCGATACGGCTGAGCGCTCCGTAACATCCGGAAATATTTAGCCGCCCTCTGGCCGATGCCGTATCGATAGCCTGAGGGGATGACAGTAGCGGAGCCAGGAGATGGTGGAAACAGGCAGAGCGCATGGCTGAGCTGACGGTATATGTCGGGTTGTTTCTGGTTGCCCTAGCCGCTGCTACCTTGTTGCCAGCCCAGTCTGAGGCAGCGCTGGCCGCGTTGTTATTACAGGGCAGTTATTCCGTGCCCTTGTTACTCTTGGCGGCGATTCTTGGTAATACGCTGGGCTCGGTGGTGAACTGGTTTCTAGGGCGCTCAATCGAGCACTTTCGGGACCGCCGCTGGTTCCCTGTTTCGCCCTGTCAGCTCGAACGCGCGCAACGGGGGTATCGCCGTTATGGACGTTGGTCGCTGCTACTGAGCTGGGTACCGGTCATTGGCGATCCGCTGACGCTGGTAGCAGGCGTTATGCGCGAACCGCTGCCCGTCTTTATCCTGCTCGTCGGCTTCGCCAAGACGGCGCGTTATCTGGCCGTCTCGGCACTGGTCCTTGGCTGGTACTGAGCGGACCGCGTGTCACCGCGGCTGCCATGACTGGCAATTCTCGGAAAGGCGCGCTTAACTCTGGGTAGCCCATTGTTTTTCCGCAGGCGATTCGACGTTCTTATGGCAGAGCAGACCCCGCATATGCCGCTCGAAGGCCCAGGTGAGCGCAACCGCTGCGCAGGCCAGACCCAGAGCCATCCCCCACCAGACGCCACGAGCATCAAAGCCTAATACCAGCCCTAAGAGCCAGGCTGAGACAATTCCCACACAGCAGTAGCAAACCAGGCCGAGCAACATGGCCTGGCGAGCCTGCCGGATACCCCGCAGCGCGCCCGAGGCGATGCCCTGAATGCCATCGAAAAATTCAAACCAAGCGGCGATCGCCAGCAGGCTTACGGCCAATGCCATAACGGTGCGGCCGGCAGGGTCGTCCCGATCAATGAACAGACCCACCAGGGTCTCCGGCATGAGCCAGAATGCAATGGCGACGGCCAGCATGCAGGTGGCGCCAACGGTAATGCCGATACGGCCAGCCAGACGTGATTCCGCAAACCGGCCCGCACCAAAGTGCAGCCCGACCCGCAGGCTGGAGGCATAAGCCAACCCCACCGGAATCATGAAGGCAACGTACACCAGCTGATTGGCGATCTGGTGCGCGGCGAGCTGAGTGCTTCCCAGCGCGCCCATGCACAGGGCAGCGGCGGCAAACAGGGCGGTCTCGACGGCATAGGTGCCGCCGATGGGCAGGCCCAGGCGCAGGGTTTCGCTGATAGCGCCCCGGTTGAGGCTGAGCAGTTTCCGCGCGATCGGGTAGGCTGCATAGGCACTGCGTGCCCGGATGGTCAGTGCCATGGCCAGTGCCATGACGGTCATGACCAGTGCCGTGATCAGGCCGATACCCTTCAAACCAAGAAACGGCAGACCCATCCAGCCTTCGATAAAGGCCAGGTTGAGCACCAGGTTGGCCAGTGCGCCGCCAATAGCAATCGACATCACTGGCCCGGGGCGGCCGATACCGCTGGTAAAGCCGCGCAGGGACATGAACACCAGATAGCCGGGCAGGGCAAAGCTTACGGCGTGGATAAAGCCCATGGCTTCGCCTGTTGTCGCCGGAGCCTGCCCCAAGGCCAGCAGCGCAGGCTCCAGACTCCAGAGGATAAGCCCGGCGATCAATGCAAGGCCCAAGGCGATCCAGACGCCCGCGCAGGCGACCTCTGTTACGCCCTCGGTATCGTCTTGACCGTGCCGGATTGCCACCAGATTACCGACCGCGGCGATGATCCCCACGCAAACCACCGTCACGAAGGAATAAGTGGCGGCCCCTAGTCCTCCACTGGCCAGCGCCTTGGGGCCGATGCGGCCCATCATGACCGTGTCGGTAAAGACCATGGCCACGTAGGCCAGCTGGGCGGTAATCAGTGGAACGGCCAGACGAGCCAGCGCGGACAATTCGGTACGTAGCAGGGTCATGAATGAGTCAGACTCACAAAGGCAGAGAAGACGTCTGCCAGGCAGGCAGAAAGACAGGGTGATTGTGGGTACACTTGGGCTGGCCCACAAACCGAAAATAAACCTGCCTGCCATGAGTTTTAATCATGTCTGAGTCGACTCGTCTTCCTCCGCTTTATGCCTTGCGCGCCTTTGAGTCGGCGGCCCGGCATTCGTCTTTCACGCGTGCCGCGCAGGAGCTTTCACTGACCCAGAGCGCCGTGAGCCGACATATCCGCACCCTGGAGGCCCATTTTGGGTGTCGACTGTTCGAGCGCTCGGGACGGCAGCTGACCCTTACGGAGCCAGCCAAACTGTTGCTGCCGGGCATCAGCGAAGGTTTCGAGGCCTTGGGCCGGGCGTGCTCCGTGTTGTCGGTGGACGAAGGTGCGCTCCGGCTCAAGGCACCCTCCACGTTGTCCCTGCGCTGGTTGCTGGCGCGACTGTCCCGCTTTCGGCAGGCGAATGAGGGGATCGAAGTGCAGCTGACCAGTGCCTGGATGGACAGTGATCATGTCGACTTCATCCACGAACCCTTCGATTGTGCGGTGCTGCTGAGCCACGGTCGTTTCCCGGAAGAGTGGGAAAGCGCCTTGTTGTTTCAGGAATGGCTGATTCCAGTTTGCTCGCCTGAAGCCGCAGCGGAGGGTCCCTGGGATGTACAGCGGTTGCGGGAGACCGAGCTGCTGCATCCCACGCCCGATCGTCGCGATTGGCGTCGCTGGCTTCAAGCTATGGCGCTGTCGGACGACATACCGATCAGAGGCGGACAGGTATTCGATACGTTAGAGCTTGGAATGGCGGCCGCTGCCCGCGGGTATGGGGTATCCATTGGAGACCTGGTAATGGTCTCGGAGGATCTTCAGCTTGGGCGGACGGCGCTCCCCTGGCCTACAGCGGTGGCGAGTGGTGAGGCGTATTACCTGGTATGGCCCAAGGCTCGACGCAACCCGAAGCGTTTCTCTCTACTGAGGGATTTTCTTCTGGCTGAGGTCAACGCCATGACCTTACCTAATGTGACCTACCACTCATAAGGAACATCCCGACGCCCATCGTGCTGATGGGTCAAGTTGTCTCACAACCCGCCGATAATCAAACGACCGACTTAGAAGATTCGCCCCGAAGAGGGCCTTGCGTGTACAGCATCTCAGGTCGTCAAAGCCAACCTAACGCGAATGCCAGTCGGGGAATGCTGGTGTTCTTGAGGAGAATACCCCCATGTCGGGACGTCGTTTCGGTATCGCCGGGCAGCTTGCGCTTGCTCTGACGGTCATATTGGTTGTGGTTATCACAGGAAGTGGATTGTTTGCGTTGCGCTCCCTGAGTGTTTCCACTGAGGAAAGTCACCATCATCACCTGACGGGTGAAGGTAAGCTGCTGGCCAATCAGCTCAATACCTTTCACGATACGCTGAAAATCAGCACGCAGCGTCTGGCTGGACTGTTTGAGCGGCGTTTCGGCGCAGGTCTTACACGTGACACTAACGAGCGGGTTACTGTTGGCAGTGCCTCGACGCCTGTGCTTCATCTACAAGGCGCCCGCTTGAACGGCGACTTTACCCTGGTTGATGAATTCACCACGCTGACGGGCGGTGCCGCTACTGTTTTTGTTCGCGATGGCAATGAATTCATTCGTGTAACTACGTCAGTTAAAAAAGAAGATGGCTCGCGTGCTATTGGTACGCAGCTAGACCATAAGCATCCGGCTTATGAAAAGCTGCTCAATGGCCAGCAATATGTAGGACGCGCCGTATTGTTTGGCCGTAACTATATGAACCAATACACACCGGTGCGTGATGCTTCGGGTGAGCTTATTGCTGTGCTTTATGTCGGTTTTGATTACACCGAGGCTCAGAAAAAGCAATTCGATAGCCTGGCGGCGTTCCGGATTGGCCGCGAAGGTTCTCTGGCCATTCTGGATGAGCAGAACAAATGGCTGATCGCTCCTGCCGGTACTGCAGCGCCTGATGCGGCGCTGGCTGCCATCGACATGGCCAAGAAAGATGATTTCATCGACTGGGAAGATGACAAGCAAGCATTCCAAAGTGTTGTCGTCCCCGTACCGGGTGATAACTGGAAAGTGGTCGCAACGGTACCTGTCGCTGAAGAACAGGAACTGCTCTGGAACGTAGGCCTTAAACTGGCGTTTGGTAGTGTACTGGCACTGGTTCTCGCTATCCTGGCTTCTGTACTGATGCTGCGCCACAAGCTGAAACCACTGGGGCACCTCGTCAAACAGGCCCAGGCTCTGGGCGAAGGCCAACTGAGTGTCCGTCTGAAGGTTGAAAGCCACGATGAAATCGGCAAGCTTTCCCACAGCTTCAACCAGATGGCTGAAGCCCTGTCGAACACGGTAGATCGTGTACGTCATTCTTCTCATGACGTAACCAGCCGTTCAGATCAGCTGAGCACCCTGTCCGGTGCTACCCAGCGCCGTTCGGCCGAGCAGTCTTCCCAGATCGACAGCATGGCGAGCGCCGTAGAAGAGTTCAGCGCCACTGCACAGAACATTGCCGACAGCATGCGTAAAACCGAGCAGCTGACTAACGAAAACGCCGCTGAGACTCGTAACGGTACGGCCTCCATGCGTGCTGCCTCGAAAGCGCTGGAGCAGATCGCCCAATCGCTGGGCACGACGGCTACCGTGGTCAATAACCTGGGCGAGCGTTCCCAGCAGATTGGCGGGATCATCAGCGTGATCAGTGGCATCGCCGAGCAGACCAACCTGCTGGCGCTTAACGCCGCCATCGAGGCTGCGCGAGCAGGTGAGCAGGGCCGTGGCTTTGCCGTGGTGGCTGACGAGGTTCGCAGTCTGGCCGGCCGTACCAGTCAGGCAACGCGTGAAATCTCTGAGATGATCGGTTCGGTGCAGGAAGAAACCAACCGCGCCATGAGCTCTATCGATGAAGGCAACCGCCTGATGCAGCAAGGTTTGTCGCTTAACGGTGACGTTGCCCAGGCCCTGCAGCGTATTGAAGCGCAGATCGATCAGGCCGTGGAGCAGTTCACCAGCATTGCCCAGGCCACCCAGGAGCAGAGCAGCACAGCGACCGCCCTGAGCCGCAACATCCAGACCATTGCCGTCGATAACGCCTCCCAGCGTGAAGCGGCGGAAGAGCTGGCCAGCACGGCCTATGAGCTCAAGCGTCTGGCGGAAGAGCTGAGCCATGAAGTGAACCGCTTCAGCTGATCGTGCGGTAGCAGGCACAAAAAAGCCGGTGCAGAGGCACCGGCTTTTTTATGGGTAACGATCAGCGAACGATATGCAGGAAGTGCATATGCCGCTCGTACTGATCCAGGATGTCGCCGATCACGTCGTCCCGGCTCCAGCCCATCACGTCATAATCCTGACCGCCTTCCTTCAGGTGCACATCGGCACGGAAGTATTTGCGATCCTCGCGCTCGTTCTGGTCGCTCTGTGTGTCCCCCATGACAAAGCTCGGCATGGCATACGCGCGCGGGCGAACCTCATACACGAACTCAGGGTTCTCCTCAGGACCGACCTCAATACGTACCCGGCCATCGTCGCCATCCTTTACGCTAACCAGATAGCTCTGCTTACGGAGCTCTTCAGCAACAGATTCACACGCAGGCTTGACCACCTCCCCGATGAAGCGCACCACGTGGGTACGACGCGGGAACATGGCCAGATTACGCAGGCGACGCTGCCAGCCACCGGCTGAACGAGGCGCAGGGCGGGAGATATTCAGCGCCTGGTAGCGGATGCCCCGTTTGGTGGCATCGAGCTTGAGCGCCTTGAGTAGGCCCCACATCGAACAGAGCAGTGCGATGGTAAAGGGTAGCGCCGTGGCAATCGTGGCTGTTTGCAGGGCCTTGAGACCATCGGCCAGGAG
The DNA here is from genome assembly GCF_058536325.1 of Pseudomonas sp. C2.3V. Taxonomy (NCBI): domain Bacteria; kingdom Pseudomonadati; phylum Pseudomonadota; class Gammaproteobacteria; order Pseudomonadales; family Pseudomonadaceae; genus Pseudomonas; species Pseudomonas sp. C2.3V. Next base: position 160,471 of record NZ_JBZUBN010000001.1, read on the forward strand.
CAGCGCAATCGCCACGACGCCCATGGAGGCCGCCCAGAAGACTCGTTGCCAGACCGGCGTCTTGTCCATGCCGCCGGAGGCGAGCATGTCGACCACCATCGCGCCGGAGTCCGCCGATGTTACGAAGAACACCACAACCATGATGATGGCTACCATGGAAATAGCCGACGCAAAGGGGAAATGCTCGAGGAAGGCAAACAGCGCCAGGGAGCTGTCTTTGTTCACGGCATCGCCTAGTGACGTAATGCCCTGCCAGGAGATCATGTGAATGGCAGTATCACCAAATACGGTCATCCAGAACAGCGTAAAGCCGGCCGGTACCAGCAGCACCCCGGAGACAAACTCGCGGATCGTGCGGCCGCGGGAGATGCGGGCAATGAACAGACCCACGAAAGGCGACCATGCCAGCCACCAGCCCCAGTAGAACAGCGTCCAGCCGCCGATCCAGTCGTTGGGCTTATAGGCATAGAGGTTAAAGGTACGGCTGACAATCTCGGTCAGGTAGCCACCGGTATTCTGCACAAAGGTTTGCAGAATGAACACGGTGGGCCCCAGGACCAGCACCATCAGGAGCAGCAGCACGGCCAGTCCCAGGTTCAGCTCCGACAGGCGACGAACCCCCTTGTCCAGGCCGGTAACTACCGATAGGGTCGCCAGGGCCGTAGTCGCAATAATCAGGCCGATCTGCACCGGTACCGACACTTCCAGGCCAAACAGGTAGTTGAGACCGGTATTGATCTGCGCGACGCCAAAGCCCAGGGATGTTGCCACCCCCAGGACGGTACCCAGGATGGCGAAAATATCCACCGCATGGCCGATTGGCCCGTAGATACGTTCACCAATGAGAGGATAAAGGGCCGAGCGCAGCGTTAGCGGCAGCCCGTGACGGAAGCTGAAGTACGCGAGGATCAGCGCCACGATGGCGTAGATAGCCCAGGCATGCAGGCCCCAGTGGAAGAAGGTGATGATCAACGCCTCACGGGCGGCGTCCACTGTGCCAGACTGGCCAGTGGGCGGCGACAGGAAGTGCATGACCGGCTCGGCCACGCCAAAGAACATCAGGCCGATCCCCATGCCCGCCGAAAACAGCATGGCAAACCAGGTCGTGCTGCTGTAGTCCGGCTCGCTGTGGTCCGGGCCGAGCTTGATGTCGCCATAACGGCTGACGCCCAGAAAGACTACGGTCAAGAGGATCAGCGCCACCGCCAGAATGTAGAACCAGCTGACGTTCGTAATGATCCAGGACTGAATGAGACCAAAGACGCTTTGCGCGCTCTCGTGAAAGGCACTGGCATAGATGACCAGGATAAGAATGAGCAAGGTCGAGCCCCAGAAAACCGGGGGATTGAGGGTACGGGTAGGTGGTGATTGGCTTTCGGTGGCCATCAGGCACTTTCTCCTTTTCTGTCGGCGCCAAGGTGGCTGCAAAGGAGTGCCTAGCCGACCCGCTCCGAGGGTCGGCATTGAAACACGAGGTGGTTGTCGCTCAGGTCACCTCAGGCACTCGCGGGTCTGTACTGCAATGCTTCAGCCAGATGAGACCGCAAAATCTGCGGCTCTGCTGCAAGATCGGCTAACGTACGTGCCACCTTGATCACTCGGTGCAGGGCGCGCAGGGACAGCCCCAGCCGTTCACCTGCGCTCTCGATCCACCGCTGGTCGTCTGCCGTCAATGCACAGTGTTGGTGCAAGGCACGCAAATCCAGAAAGGCATTCGCCACCCCTTGGCGAGCCAGTTGCCGCTCACGGGCGGCGGCGACCTGTTCGGCAGCCTGTTGCGTTGTAAGGCGGCCGGAATCGTTCTTGGTGTCAGGGCCGCCCAGACGCACACTTTCCCGGGCGACGGTGATATGCATGTCGATCCGGTCCAGCAGTGGGCCGGAAAGTTTACCACGATAACGTTGTACCTGATCGGGCGAGCAACGGCAGCGGCCGGCCGGATCACCCAGATAGCCGCATGGGCAGGGGTTCATGGCGGCGACCAGTTGGAAGCGGGCCGGAAAGCGGACACGGTCCCGGGCGCGGGAAATCACGATCTCGCCACTTTCCAGCGGCTCGCGCAGGACTTCCAGCACCTTACGGTCAAATTCGGGCAGCTCGTCCAGAAACAGCACGCCTTGATGCGCCAGAGTGATTTCGCCCGGGCGAGGGCGACTGCCGCCACCCACCAGGGCGGGGCCCGAGGCCGAGTGATGCGGCTGCCGGAATGGCCGCTGCGGCCAGTGAGCCATGGGCGTGTGGCTGGCGACCGAATGAATCGCAGCCACTTCCAGGGCTTCGAATTCATTCAGGGGCGGCAGCAGACCGGGCAGGCGGCTGGCCAGCAGGGTTTTTCCGGTCCCGGGCGGGCCTGCCAGCAAGAGGTTGTGCGAGCCTGCCGCTGCAACCACCAGGGCGCGTTTGGCAGCCACTTGGCCCTGCACGTCAACAAGGTCGGGGTAGGGTTGCTCCTGCCGTCTCAGCCCCTGGGCCTCGTACGGCGTAAGGGGCGTCTGCCCGGTAAAGTGCGCTGCGATCTCCAGCAGATGGCCCACCGCGATGACTTTAAGCCCGCCAGCCAGACTGGCTTCCTCGGCGTTTTCATGGGGCACGATCAGTGTGCGTCCGGCTTCCCGTGCGGCAAGCGCTGCGGGTAATACGCCCTGGACGGGGCGCAGTGCACCGGAGAGCGCCAGCTCACCCAGGCATTCGATATCGGCCAGGGCATCCGCAGGTAGCTGCGCACTGGCCGCCAGAATGCCAAGGGCAATGGCCAGATCGAAGCGGCCACCATCCTTGGGCAGGTCGGCAGGGGCAAGGTTTAGGGTGATGCGGCGTGCCGGAAAGTCGAAGCCTGAATTGAGGATGGCGCTACGCACGCGATCCTTACTCTCCTTGACGGCGGTTTCCGGCAGGCCGACCAGGGTCAATGCGGGCAGACCGTTGGCCAGATGCGCTTCTACAGTGACACAGGGGGCTTCCACGCCCACCTGGGCGCGGCTACAAACGATGGCGAGGGACATGATCACTCCTTGATCAGTGTCCCGCCGGCCGGGTTATTCGGCGGTCGGCGGGGTGGGTTCCGTTTTGTTGTTCTGGAAAGCCATTTTGGCTGATGTCGGTGCGTCCTGTGCAGGCTGGGCGGCAGCAGCAGGCTCTTTGCCCTGGCCTTCCAATTCGGCCAGGCGAGCTTCCAAGGCCTCAAGGCGAGCGCGGGTGCGTTCAAGGACCAGCATCTGGGTGTCGAATTCTTCACGGCTAACCAGATCGAGCTTGCTAAATCCGCTCTGCATCAGTGCCTTGAACTGGTTTTCGATATCGGCACGGGGCGAGCCTTCTCCGAACAGGCGGCTGGCTTGTTGGGTCAGGGAGTCGAGTAGCGCTTTGGGTGGGAACATACGCTTCATCCATTAAAAAGTGTGTGGACCAGTGTATCACGCTCCTTTCCAGCGCCAGGATGCCGGGCATCTGCACATTTTTTGGGCACCTCTTCCGGGCACTGTGCGCCAGGATGGTGCGATCTGCTGTGAAATGGACGCTATCTCATTCAACCGAAGCGCATAGAGGCGTTGCGCCATGCGGCTTTGCACGAAATGGCAAGGTTTCTGCTTTAGCCGTTATGACAGAGGCATCACGCACCAGGGATGCGGAAGCGAAGCGGTGATTGCTTCGTAGGCGGGCGAGGGTGGCGGCGAACCGTTTTAGAGCGGGGCGACGTTACAAAGCCACAGACTGCGCTTAGACTTGAGACGGGGTTCGTTCCTGGGGCAAGTCCACTTTTCGGGAGAAGTTCATGAAACTAGTCACCGCCATCATCAAGCCGTTCAAGCTCGACGACGTCCGCGAGTCATTGTCCGAGATCGGCGTTCAAGGCATTACCGTCACCGAGGTCAAGGGTTTCGGTCGCCAGAAGGGGCACACGGAGCTATACCGTGGCGCCGAATACGTTGTCGACTTCCTGCCCAAGGTGAAGATCGACGTCGCCATTGCCGATGACCAGCTCGACCGTGTCATCGAGGCCATTACCAAGGCAGCCAACACTGGCAAGATCGGTGACGGCAAGATTTTCGTTGTAAATCTGGAACAAGCCATCCGCATCCGGACCGGCGAAACCGATACCGACGCTATTTAAAAAACACCGTACTCCATACCCCCAAAGCCCCAGGAGAACATCATGACTCTGCGCAAGTACGCAGGGCTAGGAGCCCTTTTGTCCCTCGCTATGCCGAGCCTTGCCATGGCTCAGGAAGCAGCAGCGGAGCCGACGTTGAATAGCGGCGATACGGCATGGATGCTGGTGTCTACAGCACTCGTGCTTTTCATGACCATTCCGGGCCTGGCGCTGTTTTATGGCGGCATGGTTCGTGCCAAGAACATCCTGTCAGTGATGATGCAGTGTTTCGCCATTACCGGCCTGATCAGTATTCTCTGGATGATCTACGGTTATAGCCTTGCCTTCGATACCACAGGCATGGAAAAAGGCGTAACCAATTTCAATTCATTTATCGGCGGTTTCGGCAAGGCCTTCCTGAGTTCCATTACCCATGATGGGCTGACAGGTGCGGCTGCGCTGTTCCCCGAAAGCATTTTCGTCACCTTTCAAATGACCTTTGCGATCATCACCCCGGCGCTGATCGTAGGTGCGTTCGCCGAGCGCATGAAGTTCTCTGCCATGCTGGTCTTTACCGGTGTGTGGTTCACCCTGGTCTATGCACCGATCGCCCACATGGTGTGGAGCGGTGACGGTGGCCTGATGTGGGATTGGGGCGTGCTGGATTTTGCTGGCGGCACCGTGGTTCACATCAACGCCGGTATTGCCGGGCTCGTGGCTGCCCTGGTGCTGGGCAAGCGCAAGGGCTACCCGACCACCCCGATGGCACCGCACAACCTGGGATATACCCTGGTCGGCGCTGCCATGCTGTGGGTGGGCTGGTTCGGTTTCAACGCAGGCTCCGCCGTTGCGGCAAACGGCACTGCCGGCATGGCGATGCTGGTCACCCAGATCGCAACCGCCTCGGCAGCTCTGGCCTGGATGTTTGCTGAATGGATCACCCACGGTAAGCCCAGCGCCCTGGGGATTGCCTCGGGTGTGGTTGCCGGTCTGGTGGCCATTACTCCGGCTGCCGGTACAGTCGGCCCGATGGGTGCGCTGATCATCGGTGCGGTCGCGGGTGTGATCTGTTTCTTCTGCGCCACCAGCCTCAAGCGCAAGATTGGGTATGACGATTCCCTGGACGCCTTTGGTGTGCATGGTGTCGGCGGTATCGTGGGCGCGCTGCTGACCGGTATCTTCGCAGCACCGGCTCTAGGCGGCTTCGGCACCGTGACCGATATTGGCGGCCAGCTGTGGATTCAGCTCAAGGGCGTGCTGTTCACACTGGTGTATACCGGCATCCTGACCTTCGTCATCCTGAAGGTGATCGACATGGTCATGGGCCTGCGTGTCAGCGATGAGGAAGAGACCGTGGGTCTGGACCTGACGCTGCACAATGAGCGTGGTTACAATATGTAATAGCGAGCCGGCTACCGTTTGTCGGTCAAAAAAGGGCGCCTTCGGGCGCTCTTTTCGTATGCGCGAAAGAAAGTCATTTTTCGTGCGTTATTGCCCGGAACACCCGCTCGTAGCCCCGGTCTGAACGTCAGCTTTAAAGAGCCTCTTTGTTTTTTCGAAAGCCGCGCTAGAATGCGCGCCCAGCAAGCCTAGGAGTCCGCCATGTGGCATCAGCGACAGATCACGCTGCGCGCCCGAAGCCGTGGATTCCATCTCATCACGGACGAGGTGGAATCGGCTTTGCCCGAACTGAAAAGCTGTCAGATCGGGCTGCTCAACCTGTGGCTGCAGCACACGTCGGCTTCATTGACGATCAATGAAAATGCCGACAGCGCGGTGCGTCGCGATTTCGAACGGTTCTTCAACCAGCTCGTGCCGCAGAACGTGCCAGGGTACGAACACGATTACGAAGGGCCGGACGATCTACCGGCACACTTCAAGAGCAGCCTTCTGGGCTGCAGCCTGACCATACCCGTGCAGGCCGGAAGGCTGGCGCTAGGGACGTGGCAGGGGATTTACCTGGGTGAGCACCGTGACCATGGCGGCGCTCGTCGGATAATGGCTACCTTGCAGGGTATGCCAGCATGAATTTTTCTTGAGCAGCCACGTCAAACTCGCGGCTGGTCAGTAACTAACCTGGTTTTCGAGGGTTTTTTATGAGTGATGAAGAGCTGGAACAGGACGATATCGAGTCCACTGATGATGACGATACCGAGGACTTTGCTGCGGCTGCAGACGAGCCCGATGTAGAAGTCGACGACAGTGCCGAGGCGGAAGAACCTGCTGCAGGCAAAGGGAAGAAGAAAAAAGAAGCCGAGCCCGAGGAGTTGCCCTCCATCGAGGCCAAGCAGAAGGAGCGTGATGCGCTCGCCAAGGCCATGGAAGAGTTTCTGGCCCGTGGCGGTAAAGTGCAGGAGATCGACGCGAATGTTGTTGCTGACCCGCCTAAAAAGCCTGACAGCAAGTACGGCAGCCGCCCGATATGATTTTAAAACCCGCCTGTATGGCGGGTTTTTTATGGGTGGCGGATTCTGGCGTGGACATTATCCTGTGCAGTCCATTTGCAGGAAGACTTCATACCGATGACCTCAACCCCAACCCTTCAGGCGCGCTGGCAGAGCCTGCGTGACCTTGCCTCCAGTGCCATTGTCCAGGAGCGCGCCCTGGAGCCCTGGCTGACCGAATCCATTCTGGAGCAGAAAGAGCTGGGGAGTGCCCTGGCATTTCGCTTGAGCCGAACGCTTACCGTCGATGTGGTGCAGCGGCAGATGCTGCACGCGCGTTTCGTGAGCGTGCAGCAGGAGCATCCCTCGCTGATCGAGAGCGCCTGGGCTGACCTTGAGGCCACTGTTACACGCGATCCTGCCTTCGATACCCCGTTGGAGGTTTTCCTGTTTTCCAAGGGCTTCCTGGCGATCCAGGCCTACCGCCTCGGACATCGGCTCTGGCTCGACGGGAACCGCATGCTGCCGCTTTATATCCAGGCTCGCTGTAACGAGATGCTGGCTGTAGACATCCATCCGGCCAGCCGTATCGGGCAGGGCATCATGCTTGATCATGGTACCGGGATCGTGATTGGCGAGACGGCGGTGGTCGAGGATGACGTGTCCATTCTGCAGGCGGTCACCCTCGGCGGGACGGGCAAGGAGTGTGGTGACCGGCATCCCAAGGTGCGGCGTGGCGTGATGATCGGCGCCGGCGCGAAGATTCTGGGCAACATCGAAATTGGCGAAGGAGCCAAGGTCGGGGCGGGCAGCATCGTGCTCAAGCCGGTCGCACCGCATACCACCGTGGTCGGCAACCCGGCCCGACCGGTTGGCACGCCACGCCACGAACAACCTGCACTGGTGATGGATCAGTCGTTCGATCAGGACTGATCCACCGTGTCGGTTAGTTCCAGCGCTCCAGTACCGCGGGGAGCTCGTTGAGGCTGCGGATCTCGGCATCCGGTGCATTTTTACCAGACCAAGGCTTGCCTGTAGGGTTGAACCAGATGGCCCGTAGCCCGGCCTGCTGAGCGCCCTGAATGTCATCGACAGGGTTATCGCCTACGTGCACCGCCGTATCGGCGGTCACGCCTGCCCGGCGTAGCGCTTCGTTGAAGGGATGCGGGTCGGGCTTGCCGATACCCAGCTCTTCTGCGCACAGGGCAAAACGGAAATAGTCAGCCAGGCCGATCTCGTGAACATCGGCATTGCCATTGGTCAGTACGCCCAGGTCATAGCGCAGCGATAGCTGTTCCAGCGTCTCGTGCACATCCTCGTACAGGGTGACCTGCTGACGAGCAGCCAGGTAGATGGCGAAACCGGCTTCGGCCAGCTGCCCGGCCTCAGGTTCTTCGTAACCGGCATCCTGCAAGGCCCCATGAATGACGCGGCGACGCAGTTCGCTGACGCGGTACCGGAGGCCGGGGTCGCGCTCCAGGAGCCGATCCCTGATCTGCCACAGGTGCTCAACCGGAACCGGTCCCAGCCGTGATGCCTCGGCTTCCATCCAGGTACGAAGCGCATCTTCGGCGCTGTGGATGACCGGTGCTATATCCCAGAGGGTGTCATCGAGATCGAAGGTAATCAGGCGGATAGTCATGTGGATTCTGTTTTTCGCTTGGCACGTGGATGGGCATCATCATAGACCTGTGCCAGGTGCTGGAAATCCAGATGGGTATAGATCTGGGTCGTGGCGATGTCCGCGTGGCCCAGCAACTCCTGTACGGCGCGCAGGTCACGGGAAGTTTCCAGCATATGACTGGCAAAACTATGGCGCAGCATGTGCGGGTGCAGGTGCTGGCCCAGTTCGCGTACGCCCGCTTCACGGACGCGCAGCTGAATCGCTCTTGGCGTGAGGCGTCGGCCGCTCTGACCGATGAACACAGCATCATCCTGGGCGGCCAGGGCGCGTTGCGGCAGCCAGCGTTCCATAGCCTCCCGCGCCTTGCTGCCCACCGGGACGATACGCCGCTTGTTGCCTTTGCCGCGAACGCTGATCAGGCCATCTTTAAGGTCCAGGTCGACAATATCCAGCCCGACCAGCTCGGACAGGCGCAGACCAGAGGAGTAGAAGAGTTCAAGCATCGCCTGGTCGCGCAGGGCAATGAAGTCATCCTCTACAGCGCCATCCAGGAGCTGTGTGGTGCGGTCCACGTCGAGGTTCTTGGGTAGCTGTTTCTGGCCTTTGGGTGCACTGACACCATTGGCGGGATCATGCTGGCAGATCCCCTCGCGAATGAGGTACTGATAAAAGCCCCGGATAGCTGAGAGCAGACGGGAAAGACTGCGGCTGGACTGCCCCTTGCGGTGCAGCTGAACAATCAGGGCGCGCAGCCGACGCGCATCGAGGCTGCTCCAGTCGGTAAGTTGCTCCTCACGGCAAAACGCCAAGAGTTTGAGCAGATCACGGCGGTAACCATCGAGAGTATGGACCGACACCTGACGCTCGCTGCGTAGGTGTTGGCAGTAAGCGTCGAGGCGTTCTTCCATGTCAGCGTACCGAACGAAGCGGAGTGGGGAAGCGCAGCAAGGCACGAGACAGCACTTCCGCCACATGGGTTAGAAATACCGTGCCTAGCGAGCTCTTGTAATGCTGTGGATCAGGACTACCAATGGCAAGTACGCCATGCATGCCTTGGTGAATCAAGGGTGCAACCGCGGCCGATCCAACCTCGTCCTGCGCGGCTTCGCCAAACAGGAATTTCAGTTCATGTGAGCGCAACGCCCCGCTGACCGCCTTGCCGCCCGACAGCAGTCCACCAATACACTGGTGCGCCTCGGCGCTGGTCACGCTGCGGCCTACCGGCAAGGGCGATTCGTGGAACAGAATCAGCCCTACATAAGGCACCTTGAACTCATGGCGCAAGCTGTCTTCGACTGTGCTGATCACATCTTCCAATGTATTGGCATCCATGAGATCAAGCACGAGACGGCGGGTTTTATCGAACAACCGGTCATTATCACGAGCCACATCCATCAGATGCGCCAGCCGATGACGCATTTCGACGTTGCGGTCGCGCAGCAGACCCAGCTGGCGCTCCACAAGGGAGACCGCCGTGCCGCGCTGGTGCGGAATGCGCATCTCGGCCAGCAGGTCCTCGCGGTCTGCAAAGAAGTCCGGATGCTGTTCCAGCCAGGCCGCAACCTGATCGGCATCGAGCGGGGGCGTTTGGTCTGTCATAAACGTACCTGGCCTTCGTATACACGGACGGCGGGTCCTGTCATGAGCACCGGCTTGCCGGGGCCGGCCCATTCGATATCGAGCAGGCCGCCAGGCAGCTCGATCTGTACAGGCGAATTTAGCCAGCCCTGGCGAATACCCGCAACCACGGCTGCACAGGCGCCGGTCCCGCAGGCCTGGGTTTCACCGGCACCGCGCTCCCAGACGCGCAGGCGCGCCCGGTGTTCATCGATGACCTGGAGAAAACCGATATTGGCCCGGTTCGGAAAACGGGGATGATGCTCAAGTTTGGGGCCGAGTTCATGCACTGGCGCGGTATCGACATTGTCGACCCGCAGGACGCCGTGGGGGTTGCCCATGGACACCGCTGCAAGTTCGACGGTACGGCCCTCGACCTGTACCGGGTAGCTGATCGCCTCGGCGTCGGCCTCGAATGGGATCTGCCTGGGCTCAAGGCGCGGCGCCCCCATGTCGACCGTCACCTGATTGTCGTTACGCAGCCGCAGCTCGATGATGCCGCCTTTGGTCTCGACCTTGATAACTTTCTTGACCGTCAGACGCTTGTCGAAGACAAAGCGGGCAAAGCAGCGCGCACCATTGCCGCACTGCTCGACCTCTGAGCCATCGGAGTTGAAAATCCGATAGCGGAAATCGACATCCGGGTTGCTTGGCGTTTCGACGATCAGGAGCTGATCGAAGCCGACCCCCGTGTGCCGATCGCCCCACTGGCGGGCGTGCTTGGGCTGGATATGCGCGTGCTGGCTAATCAGGTCAAGGACCATGAAATCATTGCCAAGCCCGTGCATCTTGGTAAACCGCAATAGCATGAGAGGTCACTCCGGTAGCCGGCTTTCGCCTGCATAGAGTTCCTCGACCGTCTCACGGCGGCGCACCTCGAAGGCCTGCTCGCCATCTACCAGCACCTCAGCCGCACGACCGCGACTGTTGTAATTCGAACTCATGGTAAAGCCATAAGCGCCTGCAGAGCAGACCGCCAGCAGATCACCTTCGGCCAGCGCCAGATCCCGGCCCTTGGCCAGGAAGTCGCCGGTCTCGCAGATCGGGCCGACCAGATCATAGGCACGGGTCTCGCCATCGCGAGGCGTCACGGGCACGACGTCCATCCAGGCTTCATACAAGGCCGGACGGATCAGGTCGTTCATGGCTGCATCGATAATGGCGAAGTCCTTGTGCTCGGTGTGCTTGAGGTATTCCACACGCGTAAGCAGCACGCCGGCATTGGCCACGATGAAGCGGCCGGGCTCGAAAACCAGAGCAATATTCCGTCCGGCAATGCGCTCGCGGATCGCCTTGATGTAATCGCTCGCCAGAGGCGGCTCCTCGTTGCGGTAACGCACGCCCAGGCCGCCACCGAGGTCCAGGTAACGGATTGTGATGCCACGCTCGGCCAAGCGGTCAATCAGTGCCAGCAAACGATCCAGCGCATCGATGAACGGCTCGAGCGTGGTGAGCTGGGAGCCGATGTGGCAGTCCACTCCGATGATCTGAAGGTTTGGCAGCTCCGCTGCGCGAGCGTATACGGCCTCGGCCTCGGCGATATCGATACCAAACTTGTTTTCCTTGAGGCCGGTGGAGATGTACGGGTGGGTACCGGCATCCACATCAGGATTCACCCGCAGCGAGACGGGTGCCTTGCGGCCCATTTCGGCGGCGACTTCCTGCAGGCGCTCAAGCTCCACCCGGGACTCCACATTGAAGCAGTGCACGCCGACTTCCAGCGCGCGGCGCATGTCGTCTCGGGTCTTGCCGACCCCGGAGAACACCACCTTGGCGGCTTCGCCGCCAGCGGCCAGTACACGCTCCAGCTCGCCACGGGACACGATGTCGAACCCTGCACCCATCCGCGCCAGGACGTTGAGAACGCCCAGGTTGGAGTTGGCCTTGACAGCAAAGCAGACGAGATGGGGCAGCCCGGCCAGCGCATCGGTATAGGCGCGGTACTGGCCCTCGATGTGTGCCCGGGAATACACGTAAGTGGGCGTGCCGAAGCGCTCTGCAATAGCGCTCAGCGGCACACCTTCCGCATGCAGGCTACCTGCGCGGGATGTAAATGACTCCATGGAAGGCTCCCTGGTCAGAACGTGTCGTGGCGATGCTCGTGAGCCGCTTTTTCATCGTCCGGAAGGTACAGGTCACCTTTTTGGCCGCAGCCTGCCAGCAGGCATGCGAAAGCAATTAGAGCAAGGGAAAGGCGCTTCATGGCGAATCCTTTGAAAAGCATGATTGACCCGGAGTATACCCGGCACCTGCCCCCTTGCCTATGTAACGCCGCGCGTGCCTGACAGGCCTGGGCGGTGCAGCCCTCTTTGCGACTGGACGAGGGGCGGTCGCCGGGGTAACGTCGAAGTTTTTTCAATACCGATTCAAGGAATCCCATGAGCAGTCTGAGCGAAGCCCGCTTCCACGATCTTGTCGATACTACCCAGCAGGCGGTCGAAGACATCCTCGACGACAGCGATCTGGACCTGGATCTGGAGAACAGCGCCGGTGTCCTCACGATTCGCCTGGAAAACGGCAGTCAGGTCATTCTGAGTCGTCAGCCTCCGCTACGGCAGCTCTGGGTGGCGGCCCGCTCGGGCGGCTATCACTTCGATTATGACGAGGCGGGCAACCGGTGGATCTGCGACAGCACTCAGGAGCCGCTGGGCGAACTGCTGACCCGTGTCATTCGCGAGCAGACGGGCGATGAGCTCGATTTCAGCCAGCTCTGATCCTGCGTCATCAGGCGAGGACGCCGAATCGGTGCCCTCGCCCTGCGTTCGGCGCTGTTGCCTGGACGATCACGATATCTGCCTGGGCTGCGGCCGCACGCTGGATGAGATTCTGGCCTGGGGCGAAGCGTCAGCCGAAGCGCGTCGGGCCATTATTCTGACCGCACAGGCGCGCAGGGACCATCGATCCAACACTGGCTGACCGGTGGTTCCGTCTACCCTGATCCCTGTGTTACGGTCAGGCCATCCGCAGCCGAAGGGCTGCACTCCCAACGCCGCCCGTGCGGCATCCGTTTCGGCATGAGACATGCTGTTCAGTACCTCGAAGCGCCGCCTGCAGCCGCTGCTGCAAGCGCGTTTCCGACATCCAGCCGCCAAAGGAGGCATCATGCGCCAGATCGCTCAGCCCATCATTACGCAGACTGACTACCAGCAGCTCGACCGCCTGCTCGATAGCCTTGAGGAATTCGGCCCGGCTGCCGAGGCGCTCGAAGAGGAGCTGGAGCGCGCCAAGGTGGTGCCGCCTGATGAGGCGGAAGGTGTTGTGACCATGCATTCCCAAGTGCATTGCCGCGAAGAAGGCAGCGGCAAGGAGTACCACCTGCGTCTGGTGTATCCCAACGAAGCCCGGGAAGAAGGCACCGTATCCGTGCTGACGCCCGTGGGCAGTGCACTGCTGGGCCAGACGGTAGGTCAGCGCGTTGAGTGCACGGCACCCGGCGGGAAAACGCTGCACCTGTCGCTACTGGAGCTGGAGCCGACGGCCAAAGCAGTCGGCTACTGATCAGACTGCCATGAATGCTTGGTTGAGCGCCTCTTCCAGCTCTGCCTTAAGCCTCAGGTAGGCTAGGGTGTGCGGGCGAGGCTCGCCAGGCACGTGCAGAAGATCCAGATCCGTCAGGTAGCAGCGGTAACGTTCTCCGGTACGGCGGCGCGCCAGGATATGGCGTGCCACCTCCTGGTACAGCCGTGGGCCGTAGTCGAGCTCGGAAAACTCACGGTGATCGCAGTATAAGGTTACCAGGCGGCGCCCGGCCTTGGTGGCGGTCACAATGGCCTGAACCGCATAGTACGGCACCGTTTCCAGGGGCAGATCAATCTGTCGCCGCTCCAGATGCCGCGCCCGTTGAGGTGCTGGGGGCAGGACCTGGAAATAGTGCATCTCAGCCAGCGGTACCCGACTGGCCTCCAGGGGCACTTGGGCACTCTGCCGGCGGTGAATGGAATGCAGGAAACGCTGCAGGGGGGCCAGCAGCGTATGCTCATCATGGAAAGGCAAGCGCTGTGACCAGAGGGCGTTGTGCTCATCCAGTACGTAGACACGTGCCGTTTCACCTTCCTGTCGATAAAACACCTGAATGCTGCCGGTACGGCCCAGCGGCAGGATAAGGCCGAGTTCGTCACCCTCCAACGCATGGGGGTCCAGGCTCAGGGGCGTCCATTCCTGCTTTGGAGCGGACAGGTGCAGCAACAGCGAATCCCGGTCGGCCAGTGGCGTATGGCTCAGCTTGCCCTCGCGCAGCTCGAGCATGTGGAAACGCTGCTGGATCTGGAGCAGGTAGCGCGTCTTGTGCTCACGCAGCATGGCCGTGCGGACTTCGTCGAACACTGCTTCCACGCGTTCTACGATCAGCGGTGCCCGGTTCCGGCAAAAGCTGCGTATCGACAGGCGAGGCAATGACTCCTGATCGCCAGAGGGCAGGCTGTTGAAGTAGGCGCATAAGCAGTCGAGCAGGGCATTGGCCCCTTCGAAACGGTTGACGTACAGTTCGTTCCAGCTGTTGAGGGTGATCTGGTCCAGCGTCAGCACCAGGTTCTCACGCATCCCGGCGTAGCCCAGGGCGTCGATACGATCGCTGGTGAGGTAGACATTGCGCTGACTGTGCTGGTAGAGCGGATCGATCCCTACGTTGATCAGCAGCAACACCTCGCGAGGCGCGGCCGGACGAAGCAGGACGGCTTCCGGTACGGTGTCCGGTCGGTCGTTGAAGCTCTGCTGGAAACTCTGGATCAGGTTGTTGAGTTCGAACGGGGTAAGGTCGCTCTCGCCGGCATGTAAGGTAAGGCGGGTGGCATTGTCGATAATGCCGTTGTAGCGACACCAGGCCAGCAGCTCGGCCAGTTCCCAGGTGCGCTTGAGTGGGGAGTGCGAATGGCACTCTTCTGCCGTCACGTTGCCACGGTGCAATGACCACGGGCGGCGGCGCTCGCCAAAGGGGCGCTCTTCCTGCACTAGGGTCACAAACTCCTCGGCCAGGTCTGGCGCAATGCCCGGGTTGATAAAGTCGATTTTGCCCGCCTTGCGCTCGAACGCCGCATACAGGCGGCGCCCCAGAATACTCAGGTCGCGCGGGGCGAGGTGGCTTTCAACCTGCTGTTGCTGGGCGAACTGCGCCAGGAAGCGGTAGCTGTGAGTCAGGGCATTGACCAGAATCCGACGCTCGGCGCTGACGTCATCTACCTTCCAGCCCTGGCGCTCGTCCAGCTTGCGCAGCATATGCTCATCCCAGCCCCAGGACTGGGTCAGCTTTTCCATCAGCAGACGTTGCCAGCTCTTGCGGCCCTGCCGGGGCAGACGGCTCAGGGGCTTGCCAACCTTGAGGTACAGGCAACGACGGACCAGTTCGAGCCGATCCAGGTCGCCGCGCAGGAGCAGATATTCTTCCAGGCGCTGGTACACCAGCCTATAGGGATCGACCTGATCGAGATCCGTGACGCCCGAATGGACCAGCTGTTTGAGGCGTCGGCTGAGCGTGACCGTGTGCGGGTGCTCGCAGGCGTACAGCTCGGTCACCATGAGTTTCAGGACTGATTTGTAGGGCGAGCTGATCCCTTTGAATAGTTGCCACAGCCCGGCGCCAATGTATTCGCCTGGAGGGATGTGGTCGATATGGCCGAAATCCAGTACCTCGCGCGCCTTGATGAAGCGATGGTGCAATAGTCGCTGGGTAAAGCCTTCGTAGTCGCTCTCCTCCTGAGCGACCGGCACCTGCCACCATAAAGGCGTACGGCCGCCTAGCCAGATGGCGGTGCGATAGAACTCGTCGAGTAGCAGAAAGTGCTGCGCCGTACCGCAATCGTCCGACGTCAGGAGCCCCGGGCGCTGGCCCTGGCTGAACTGGTCGGCGTCAATCAGAAAGATATGCAGCTCGGCATTGAGCGAGGCCGCCCAGGTTTCAAGCAGGGCGCACTTGCGCTGCAACTCGGCGAGCGCCTGTGCACTCATGCCGGGGGCATGGCAGAGCCAGATATCCAGGTCGCTGCTGTCGGCCTGGGTTAGGGTGCCCAGGCTGCCCATAAGGTAAAGGCCATGCAGCGGCTCGTCCCGATGTGTACGTGCGGGCTTATAGGCAAACGAGCGGGCAAGGCGACGGGCTTCTGCCAGCTGCTCGTCCGTCGGCTCAAAGCCGGTCAGGCCGGCCGGCGTACTGGCCGAGACATAGCCCGGCAGCATGGGATGGTTGACGTGCAGCAACAGGGGCAGCAGGGTCAATACCGGCTGCTGTCGGCTGGGCAGGCCTTCCAGAGCGCGAACGAGGCGACCAGTGTTGATGGTCAGAAAGCGCGCGCGTACCTGCTTGAGGGCTTTGCGATCAATGCCCTCGTCGTCATCCAGTTGAAGGTCAGGGAAACGGGTCATGACGGGTCCATAGCTAAGCCGCAAGCGTACCAGTCGTACCCATAAAGTACGACTGGTTCACAGTGCGTTCGTCTCGCTGGACGCTACCGCCTGTCCAAAACCACCGGTGGGCGGTTCGCTCTGCGCTACTCCACGTCCGCACCGGTTTCCGGTAAATCCGGCAGCGCCCGCAGCAATTGTTCGTAGCGGGTCGTGTCGAAGGGGCGGTCTTCGGTCATCATGGTTTCGATCTCGTTGGCCAGCACAATCGCCATCAGGTGGACGATTTCCTCACGTTCGTGCCCTACCAGGGTCAGTTTATTGAAGACGGCCTGTGTAAAAGGCGGTTCGCCGGCCGCCAACTGGTTCTCGATCGCCGAGATCAGATGGGATTCGACAAAGGATTCTTCGTTGTCATCATGGTCAGACATGGTATTGGTTCACTCAGGACAGTTGATGCCAGTCACTGGCAGATAATGGAGTTCAAGCAGCAATGATTACCTGCTACACCCTCGTTAACGGTATGTTAACCCCTAAGACCATTACGCCCGACGAGCCTTTCCCTCAGGATGCCTTGTGGATCGATCTTTTATCGCCTACCGATGAGGAAGAGCAGTTCCTGGAAAAGAGCCTGGCGGTAAACATTCCGACCCGGGAAGAGATGGCCGAAATCGAAGAGTCGTCCCGTCTGTACGAGAGTGAGCGGGCCCTGCACATGACGACAACGGTCGTCAGCGGATTCAGCGAACACCAGCCGACGGCTTCGGTGCTCAACTTTGTTTTGACGCCCGAGTGGCTGGTAACGGTGCGTTACGCCGAGCTATCAGCCTTTCGTGCCTTTCGCACCAAGCTCAGCCAGCACCCCGGACTGCACAAGCGCAGCGATACCATTTTCATCTCGCTGCTCGACAGCCTGGTCGACCGGATTGCCGATATTCTCGAATCGGTTCAGGCCCATCATAACCGGCTGGCCAATGCCATTTTCCGGGAGCCCAAGCCTGATGACGAAGGGCCCAAGGCGCCCAAGTCGGATCTGCAATCCATTCTGAAGCAGTTGGGGCGCAGCAGCCTGTTGCTGGCCCGGTTGAGCGATAGCCTTCTGGGCATCAATCGATTGCTCAGCTACCTGCGCCGAGCCGCCAGCGAGTGGATCTGTCGTGAAGCCAAAGCCTGGATGAAAACCGTCGAGCGTGACTCCCGCTCGCTGGGGGACTACCAGAACCGCATGAACAACGAAATCAGCTTTCTACTTGATGCCACCCTGGGCCTGATCAATATCGAGCAGAACGGCATCATCAAGGTGTTCTCGATTGCCGCCGTTCTGTTCCTGCCGCCCACGCTGGTCGGTACGGTGTACGGGATGAACTTTGAAAACATGCCCGAACTGAGCTGGCACTTCGGTTATCCCCTCGCCTTGGTAGCCATGGTGGTATCGGCCATCATTCCATATGCCTGGTTCAAGTTCCGCGACTGGCTGTAGTGATCAGGCCGTTGTGCTGACAACGGAGCCTGTGCTGCCGCTGGTGGCTTGCAGCAGCGCCGCATAGGCCTGTTGCAGCGCGGCGCTCAGGCTGCTGATCTGAGTTTGTACCGCCTGTATCCGTACTTGTTTTTCTTCTTCGGAAGCGTTGCTGGCTTGGATTTGTTGCAACTCTTTCTGGGCCTGCTGCAACTGCTTTTCCAGATCCTTGATGGTCTTTTTCAGCTTTTCGAGAGTGGTCTCGGACTCGCCGCCGCTTTGAACCTCACCACTACCAGCAGGCCCATGCTTGAGTGTCAGGCCTTGATCGGTTTTCCCGCTCTTTTCCACAGACGTCGTAGAGGTGTCAGTGTCTGCAGAAGTGGCAGATGAAGGCGAAGTGGATGGCGGTTGGAAGGCAACGTTCAGCGAGGTGGCGAGTCGGTCGGTTATTGTGGACATGGCATCCTGTCTCTTCGAAAGGGTGCCATGCCATCGGCTGGTTATCGCGGAAGTTGATTCAATAGTGATGAGTGGTTGCTAACCGTTACTCGCCGGTCGTAACGGCGTTGTTGGCAACGTTTGTAGAGGCTGACCGATGATCAGCAGCTCACATCCGTAGCCTTTTACTTAGCCGTACAGCAGATGCAGCGAGACCGCCAGCACACCCAGAAACGCCCATACCACACTAAAGATAAGCGGGGAGCGCAGCGAAAACAGCAGCGATTTTCGGTAACGGCTGCCATTGAGAGGCTCGTTTCCTGCGCCGTAAAGCGGCGTCACGCGGGTTACACAGGGTTCGTTCAGGGTGTCCAGCAGCTCGCATTGTTTGCGGTGCCAATGCTCGATTACATCAAAGGCAGCCTTGATGCCAGGCCAGGCGTGGATCGATGTCACCAACCCCAACAATGCCAGCAGAGTGGGCACATATAGGGTGAACTGAGTGCCCCATTGGCTGTTGGTATTGCTCATTGAAGACGCGAACGCAATCATCAGAAAGGACTGCGACGACAGATAGGCGTTGGTCCGGTTGGACAACATCGACGACTCGAACTGGATCTCCGCGCGGTAGAAATCAAGCTGCTCCCGGAGGCTGCCAAAGAGTGTTTCCGCCTTGTCCGTACGGGGATGCGCGGCTCCCGTAGGGCTCATCATGTGGATCGCTCCTGCTCAAAAAAGCTCTCTTGTAGGGCTTTTAAGACCGTGTAGAGTTCCGTTTCAAAGGCAACGGGCGAAGCCTTGTACAAGAAAAACTTTTCACCGACGCATTGGGCGTCTACGGTTATCTGGCTTATCTGTCCAATGCCTTGGAGGCATGTCGAATGCTCAAGCTCTATGGGTTTCCCGTCAGCAACTACTACAACATGGTCAAGTTTGCGTTGCTCGAAAAGGGGCTGGAATTCGAATCCGTCACGGTTTTCCCCAGCCAGGACGAACAGTTTCTTACCATCAGCCCCTGCGGCAAGGTGCCGGTGCTGGAAACCGAACATGGCTTTATCAGCGAAACCAGCGTGATTCTCGAGTACATCGAGGAAACCCAACCGGGAACGCCGCTGCTACCGACCGATCCCTTCGCGCGTGCCCGCGTGCGAACCCTCATGCGTGAGATCGAACTCTATATCGAGCTGCCGGCGCGCCAGTGTTACCCGGAAGTGTTCTTTGGCGCCAAGGTCGACGAAGCCATCAAGGAAAAGGCCCGGCATGAATTAAGGTCCGGTATCGCCACGCTCAAGCGGCAGGGGGCGTTCTCGCCTTATGTGGCAGGCGATACCCTGACCCTGGCCGATGTCTACTTTCTCTACAGCATCGACCTTGCCCGTGGGGTTGCCGAGCAACTGTTCAGTCTTGACCTGATGGCAGGCTTTCCGGCTGCCCAGGCGCTGCTGGATCGCCTGAAGCAGAACGCCCATGTGCAGCAGCTATATGAAGAAAAGGCCCAATCCATGAGCAGTTTTCTGGCCATGGTTCGCAAGCGTCTGGAAAGCGCCTGACCCAAGCGTTTTGTCGATCGCAGGGCACACTCGTCTGGCATGATGGTCAATCCAGCACTTAGCCATCAGTAACGAGGACATTGTCATGCGTATCGGATTCATCGGTTTGGGTGGAATGGGCAAGGGCATGGCCGGCAACCTGATCAAGGCCGGCCATGAGGTCCTGGTCTGGAATCGCTCGCAGCAGGCGGTTCAGGAAATGGTCAGCCAGGGTGCCAAGGCCGCCAGCGAGCCCGCGGACGCATTTGATGCCGAGGTGGTGGTGTCCATGCTGGCGGACGACGCCTCTACCCGCGCCGTCATTCTCGACAGTGGCGCGCTGGACCGTGCCCGCGCGGGGGCGATCCACCTCAGCATGGCCACGCTGTCGGTTGCCTTTGTAGCCGAATTGATCGAGCGTCATGCCAAGGCAGGCGTCGACTACATCTCCGCACCAGTCTTCGGGCGTACCGATGTGGCCGTGGCGGGCAAGCTGAACATTGTGGTGGCCGGCCCGCAGGCTGCGGTGGATAAGGTCCAACCATTGTTGGATGCCATGGGCCAAACGACATGGCCGCTGGGCGAGGACCCGCTACGGGCCAATATCGTCAAGATTGCCGGTAATTTCATGCTGGCAAGCGCTATCGAGACGATGGGCGAAGCGTCCGCCTTGACCAAGAGTTATGGCGTCGAGCCAGCCGATCTGTTGAATATCCTCACCAACACCCTCTTTGCGGCACCGGCTTACAAGAATTACGGAGCAATGATTGCTGAGCAGCGCTTCGAGCCGGCTGCCTTCAAGCTGACCCTTGGCCTGAAGGTTGTCGGGCTGGCGCTGAGTGCCGGTCAGGCGAAGAACGTACCGCTGCCGTTTGGCAGTGTGCTGCGGGATAACCTGCTGGAAGCCGTTGCCCAGGGCGAGGGGCATCTGGACTGGTCTGCATTGGGCGGTCGTGCGCTCAAGCGCTCCGGGCAGGCATAGGCAGAGCAGGGCGCCATCACGTATATGGCGCCCTGTTCCGATTTACCGGCTCGCCAGTAATTCCCGGCCGCGCTGAACGGCGGCGCGGACCTGCGCCGGTGCGGTGCCGCCGATGTGGTCACGGGCGTTGACCGAGCCTTCCAGGGTGAGTACTTCAAATACGTCCTGCTCGATCTGGTCGCTAAAGCGGCGCAGCTCTTCCAGGCTCATCTCGGCCAGATCCTTGCCGGAATCCACGCCATACTTCACGGCATGGCCCACAATCTCGTGACAGTCGCGGAAAGGCAGGCCTTTACGCACTAGGTAGTCCGCAAGGTCAGTAGCCGTGGAGAAGCCGCGGCGGGCCGCTTCGCGCATGATCTCGCGCTTGGGCTTGATGGCCGGGATCATGTCAGCAAAGGCGCGTAGGGAGTCACGCAGCGTGTCGGCAGCGTCGAACAGCGGCTCCTTGTCTTCCTGGTTGTCCTTGTTGTAGGCCAGCGGCTGGCCCTTCATCAGCGTCAGCAGGCCCGTCAGGGCGCCAAACACCCGGCCCGTCTTGCCACGCACCAGCTCCGGCACATCCGGGTTCTTCTTTTGCGGCATGATCGAGGAGCCGGTGCAGAAGCGGTCGGGCAGGTCGATGAACTGGAATTGAGCGCTCGTCCACAGTACTAGCTCTTCAGAGAAGCGAGACAGGTGCATCATGGCCAGCGAGGCAGCCGAGCAGAATTCGATGGCGAAGTCGCGATCGGATACACCGTCCAGCGAATTGCCGCCAACGGCCTCGAAGCCCAGCAGCTCACGTGTGATCTCGCGTTGGATCGGGTACGTGGTTCCGGCCAGGGCGGCGCTGCCCAGCGGCATGCGGTTCACGCGCTTGCGGCAGTCCACCAGACGCTCATGGTCGCGTGACAGCATCTCGAACCAGGCCAGCAGGTGATGCCCGAACGTCACGGGCTGCGCGGTCTGCAAATGGGTGAAGCCGGGCATGATGGTGTCGGCTTCA
Source organism: Pseudomonas sp. C2.3V (assembly GCF_058536325.1). Taxonomy (NCBI): domain Bacteria; kingdom Pseudomonadati; phylum Pseudomonadota; class Gammaproteobacteria; order Pseudomonadales; family Pseudomonadaceae; genus Pseudomonas; species Pseudomonas sp. C2.3V. The sequence continues at coordinate 181,918 of NZ_JBZUBN010000001.1, forward strand.
CGCTCGGCCTGCTCCAGCAGACCCTGCTGCAAGCGGGTGATCTCCGCGAGGATTACATCGATCTCGTCGCGTAGCCACAACCGAATGTCTGTCGCGACTTGATCATTTCGACTGCGACCGGTGTGAAGTTTTTTACCAGTGATGCCGATACGGTCAGTAAGACGGGCTTCGATGTTCATGTGCACGTCTTCGAGATCGACGCGCCATTCGAACTGGCCTGTCTCGATTTCGTGCTGGATCTGGTTCAGTCCGTCTGCGATGGCGTCGCGTTCGGCATCCGTCAATACACCCACTTTGGCCAGCATGGTGGCGTGAGCGATGGAGCCCATGATGTCGTGGCGGTACAGGCGCTTATCGAAGTCGACCGAAGCGGTAAAACGTGCGACGAAGGCGTCGACGGGTTCGCTGAAGCGACCGCCCCAGGATTGATTGGTTTTTTCGTTGCTCATTGGTGGGCTCGCAAATGGCACTGAACGTGAATGGACGTAACGGGATGATAACAGCCTTGCGCTGGTGCAACGTGCACCACAGTTATCCCGTTAACTTTAAAACAACCTTGCCGTTCGTCGGATAGTAGTAAACACTTTGACCATGCCTATCAAATACCTGACCAAGCGCCGGCCTGCCCCGGTCGATGAGTTTTTCGTACCGGAGCTATGCGAGTCGGAAGCCCTGCTTGTCCTGATTGTGCTGGCGGAACTGCTGGTCCTGGTGCTCGTTTTGGCCGATCCCCTGACCACATCCTTCAACTGGGTACGGTTGGCGCTGGTCTCGCTGTTCGTGCAATGGAACGTGCTGCTCTCGGCCGCCGTTCTCTGCCGTTTGCGGCCTTTTCTGGCACGCCTGAAGCCGGCATTGGCTGGAGTTATCTGCTGCGCCCTGGTGGTGGGGCTGACCCTGGCCTGCACTGCCGTGGCTGACTGGCTGGAGCTGGCCGGCCCTATGCAGCAGTCCGGCGAGGTCAAGCTGTATGAGCGGCATGCCCTTATCGCGCTGATCATGTCGGCCCTGATGCTGCGGTATTTCTACCTGCAGAGCCAGTGGCGGCGCCAGCAGCAGGCCGAGCTCAAAGCCCGGATCGAATCGCTGCAGGCCCGTATCCGTCCGCATTTTCTATTCAACAGTCTCAACAGTATTGCCAGCCTGATCGCCATCGATGCCGACAAGGCTGAGCGTGCCGTGCTAGACCTGTCTAGCCTGTTCCGAGCAAGCCTGTCCAAGCCTGGAACACGGATTCGCTGGTCGGAAGAACTGGAGCTGTCACGTCGCTACCTGGAGATCGAGAAGCTACGCTTGGGAGATCGTCTTCAGGTCGACTGGCGCATCGATGGTGTGCCGGATGATCTGCCGATCCCGCAGTTGACGCTGCAACCGCTTCTGGAAAACGCCTTGATTTACGGGATTGCGCCGCGGATCGAGGGTGGATGTGTGGTGGTCGAGGCGACCTATGTCGCAGGGATATTCGAATTGTCGATGAGCAATCCATTCGATGAGCAGGCCGAGCAACATCCTCGGCCGCCAAAAGGTACGAAACAGGCTTTAACCAATATCGAATCGCGACTAACGGCACTTTTCGGCCCGGGAGCGAGTCTCAAAATCGAACGCCGTGACCAACGGCACATAACCTGTCTTCGCTATCCATGCGAGCGACTCACGCAGGAAGCCTGAGCCTATGAACGTCCTAATCGTCGATGACGAACCGTTGGCGCGCGAGCGTCTGGCCCGTCTGGTTGGGCAACTAGACGGCTATAAAGTCTTGGAGCCCTCCGCCAGCAATGGCGAAGAAGCGTTGGCCCTGGTCGAAAGCCTGAAGCCGGATATCGTATTGCTCGATATTCGTATGCCAGGTCTGGACGGGCTACAAGTAGCTGCCCGACTATGCGAGCGAGAAGCACCGCCTGCGGTTATTTTCGTAACCGCCCATGATGAATTTGCACTGGAGGCCTTCAAGGTCAGTGCCGTGGGGTATCTGGTCAAGCCGGTACGCCAGGAAGATCTTGAGGAGGCCCTGAAAAAAGCCGAACGCCCTAATCGCGTTCAGCTGGCTGCACTGACCAAGCCGCCGTCCAGCGGCGGTCCGGGGCCGCGCAGCCATATCAGCGCCCGGACCCGCAAGGGCATCGAGCTGATTCCGCTGGATGATGTCGTTTATTTCATTGCCGATCACAAATACGTGACCCTGCGTCACGGCAACGGTGAAGTCCTGCTGGACGAGCCGCTGAAGGCGCTGGAAGACGAGTTCGGTGACCGGTTCGTCCGTATCCACCGCAATGCCCTGGTGGCGCGGGAGCGGATCGAGCGCTTGCAGCGTACGCCGCTGGGCCATTTCCAGCTGTATCTGAAAGGGCTCAATGGCGATGCGTTGACGGTCAGCCGACGACATGTAGCAGGTGTACGGCGCCTGATGCAGAACCTGTGACGCTGAGGGGCAGGACCTGCCGTTCTGTGCGCACGCGCGCGGACGATTGGTCTTGCCTATCAGGCCGAAAGCGGCTTGCGACAGGAGAGCCTGTTATCATTCCGGTCATGTTTCAATCCCGGAATAGGCTCATGAACCGCGAGATTCGCATTGCCACGCGTCAAAGTGCGCTTGCCCTGTGGCAGGCCGAGTATGTAAAGGCCCGTCTGGAGGCAGCCCACCCGGGGTTGCACGTCAGCCTGTTGCCGATGACCAGCCGGGGCGACAAGCTGCTTGATGCGCCTCTGGCGAAGATTGGTGGCAAGGGCTTGTTCGTCAAGGAATTGGAAACAGCGTTGCTCGAAGGCGAGGCCGACATTGCCGTGCATTCCATGAAGGATGTGCCGATGGAGTTTCCCGAAGGCCTTGGGCTCTATGCCATCTGCGAGCGGGAAGATGCACGCGATGCCTTCGTTTCCAACACCTATTCCAGTCTGGCGGATCTGCCGGCCGGTAGCATTGTGGGTACCTCCAGTCTACGCCGTCAGGCCCAGCTGCTGGCCCAACGCCCAGACCTTGAGATCCGTTTCCTAAGGGGCAACGTTAATACGCGCCTTGCCAAGCTGGATGCAGGCGACTATCACGCCATCATTCTGGCAGCGGCCGGGCTGATCCGTCTGGGCTTTCAGGACCGCATCCGTGAATCTATCAGTGTCGAAGACAGCCTTCCGGCAGGTGGACAGGGCGCGGTAGGCATCGAGTGCCGCACGGACGATGCCGAAGTCCACGAACTCCTGAAGCCGCTCCATCATCTGGAGACCGAGCAGCGCGTCATTGCCGAGCGCGCCATGAACCGCCATCTCAACGGCGGCTGCCAGGTGCCCATTGCCTGCTATGCCATCCGCGAAGGCGAAGAACTCTGGTTGCGTGGCCTGGTGGGTCAGCCGGATGGCACCCTGCTGCTGCGCGCCGAGGCGCGGGGATCGGTTATCGACCCGTCTGCACTGGGTATCCAGGTTGCGGATGAGCTACTTGCCCAGGGCGCCGGTGACATTTTGCGGGCCGTTTACGACGAGGCGGCTCAGCCATGACGGCCTGGCGGCTGCTTCTGACCCGTCCGGCCGAAGAGTGCATACCTCTGGCGGCTGCACTGGACGAGCGGGGCATTCACAGCGCCAGCCTGCCGTTACTGGCCATCGAGCCGCTGCCTGAGACACCGGAGCAGCGCACCCTCATGCTGGATCTGGACCGCTACAAGGCGGTCATCGTGGTTAGCAAGCCGGCCGCCCGGCTCGGCCTGGAGCGGCTTGACCGGTACTGGCCGCAGCCGCCTATTAACCAGACCTGGTTCGCCGTAGGCGCCGCCACGGCGGATATTCTCGAAGCCTATGGCCTTTCGGTCATCACGCCCGACCAGAGCGAAGACAGCGAGGGCATCCTGGCCTTGCCGCAGCTTGATCAAGCCTTGCAGGAGGCTGATCCCCGCGTGCTGATCCTGCGGGGCGAAGGTGGCCGGGAAACCATGGCCGACACGCTGCGTGAGCGAGGCGTGCAGGTCGACTACCTTGAGTTGTACCAGCGCGTATTGCCGGATCATCCACAAAATGCCCTGACCGAGTGCCTTGCAGCGGAACGCCTCAATGGCATCATGGTCAGCAGTGGGCAGAGTTTCGCACACCTGCGTACCCTGGCCGGCTCTGCATGGCCGGACGTGTGTTTGGTGCCGCTGCTGGTACCCAGCGAGCGTGTGGCCGAGCAGGCCCGCGCGGCCGGTATCCAGCGTGTCATTACCTGTCATGGCGCCAGTACCGCTGCGGTACTGGCGGCGCTTGAAGAGCATCATCCTTGAATAACCGATCAAAGGAAGGACTTGTGAGCGAAACAGTCACTCCCACTGACGATGCCGTACCGGCATCTGGCGAGACCGTCAACGCGACGCCTCCACCTGCCCCGACTCCGGAAAAGCCCCGGCGTGGCAGTGCCGGGCTGGCTCTGCTGGCATTACTGGTAGGTGCTGCCGGCCTGGCGGCAGGTGGCTGGAGCCTCTGGCAGACACGGACCCTGCATGAGCAGGATCATGCCCAGCTGGCTCAGCTTGAAGATGCCCGTAGCCTGACGCGTCAGGTCGAGCAGCGTGAGCAGGCTCTGGCCGCTCAGCTGGAAAAGCTGCCCAATGCAGAAGATTTCGAAAGCCGCCGCCGGCTGATGAGCCAGCTGCAGGCCGACCAGCAGCACCTGGCCCAGCAATTCAATGAAGTGGTTGGGCAAAGCCGGCAAGTCTGGCGTCTGACCGAGGCCGAGCACCTGATGCGCATGGCCACGCTGCGCCTGACAGCGCTGCAGGATGTGCCCAGCGCGCAAAACCTGCTCCAGGCGGTCGATGAGATTCTCAAGTCGCAGAACGATCCGGGCGCCTTTGCCGTGCGCCAGCAGCTGGCGAGCAGTCAGCAGGCGCTGCGCCAGTTGCCGGATCTGGACCGCACCGGTCTGTTCGTTCGGCTGTCCGCTTTGCGAGATCAGGTACAGACGCTTGAGCCGCTGCCGCCGCGCTTTGTGCACCCCGAGGGGGACCAGCCTGGTGTCCAGGCCAGCGAGGAAAGCACGAACCGCTTCGTGCGTGCCTGGCAGCGCCTGCGCGAGCGTGTTTCCGGCTACTTCCGGATCGATTTTTCAGCGGACAAACCCATCAAGCCGCTGCTGGCTGAGGAAAGCCTGGCCCAGGTCCGCCTGGCCATGAACCTGGCCCTTGAGCAAGCTCAGTGGGGAGCACTCAATGGCAACCAGGCGGTCTACCAGCGTGCGCTGACCCAGGCGCAAGGCGTTCTTGAGGCTCACTTCAATAGCCAGAACGCTGAAAGCCGCGCGGTTCGTGAGACCTTGAGCGAGCTGGCGGACAAGCCTGTAACGCTCAATCCACCGGATCTCAGCCCGACGCTGTCGGCTCTTCAGGCGTATATCGCCCGCCGTCAGCAACCTGAATCGACTACTTCTGCCCAGCCTGCACCCCCGGCTGCGTCGCCTGCCCAGGAGGAGCAACTGTGAAACGACTGACTCTGCTGTTCCTATTTGCCGTACTGGTTGCCCTCGGGGTAGCCGTCATCATGGCGGATGAGCCAGGCTATGTGCTGTTCTCCTACAACAGCTTCCGTTACGAATCGAGCTTCTGGGGGTTCCTCGCCCTGATCGTAGCGGCCGTGATCGTCCTGTACCTGTTGCGGCTGGCCTTGTCGGCCCTTGGCGTTTCGGGCCGAGTGGTCAATCCCTGGTCGCGTTACAACAAGCAGCGCCGTGTCGCCCAGGCCGCTCATCGTGGTCAGCTGGAGCTGGCTGAAGGTGACTGGTCGTCAGCGCTCAAGCACCTGAAGACTGCAGCGGAAAGCGATGCACACCCGCTGACTCACTATCTGGGTGCCGCCCGGGCTGCCAACGAGATGGGTCAGTACGAAGAAAGCGACGCGCTTCTGCAGAAGGCCCGAGAGCGCGAGCCCCATGCCGATGTGGCCATCGGTCTGACTCAGACTCAATTGCAGATCCATCGGGCGCAGTATTCCGAGGCACTGGCAAGCCTGGCGCCTTTGCATGCAAAGTATCCCAAGCATCCCTACGTACTCTCACTGATGCAGCGCCTGTATGTGACCACGCGTGATTGGCCGGCACTGATCGGCCTGTTGCCGGAGTTGCGCAAACAGCGCGTTCTGGGCGAATCGGAATTAAGTGATCTTGAGCGCCGCGCCTGGTTGGCCTCGCTGGATGAGGTTAGCCCCATTGGCGATGAGGCACCTACACAGGCAATAGCGCGCCAATGGCAGCAGGTCCCCAGTGCGCTGAAAAGCGACGTGGAAATCGCCCATGCCTACGCGGCTCGTTTGCATGAGCTGAACCGAGAGGATGATGCCGAGGACGTACTGCGTGCTGCCATCAAGCGTAATTACGACGACCGGTTGGTCCGCCTGTATGGCTACATCAAGAGCCGTGACCCGGCCAAACAGCTGCAGTTGGCCGAGGGTTGGCTGCGCAACCGTCCAAACGACCCCGTTCTGTTGCTGACGCTGGGCCGTCTGTGTCAGACCAACCAACTCTGGGGTAAGGCGCGGGATTATCTCGAGGCCAGCCTGAGCGCCCAGCGCACACCCGAGGCCTGCGGTGAGTTGGCACGTCTTCTGACCCATCTGGGCGAGACGGATCGCAGCAACCAATTGCTGCTGGAAAGCACCGGCAGCCGCCCGACTCCTCCGGCGCTGCGGGCCTAAGAGGTGTTTATGCAGGGTCTGGTGCGCTTCTTCACGCCAGACCCTTTATCCCCCTTGCAGCACCTCTCATCCGCCCTACCGCGTATAAGCTGCTTTACTTCGCTTGAAAGGCCGCAACGCTTTCACTACCGTAGCGACCTCTATTTCTTTTGGAGCCGTCCTGCTCGTGACTAGCCCGCGTTTTATTTTTTCGCTAATCGCTATTGCTTGCGCCGTGCTCATGGCCGCCGGCCTTTACCTTGAGCACGTCCTCGGCCTTGAACCCTGCCCGCTCTGTATCGTCCAGCGGATATTCTTCATCATCGCCGGCATCCTGGCATTTATCGCGGCCCTGCATAATCCGGCTACCCGCGGCCAGCGTGTCTATGCGGTCCTGATCTTTCTGTCCTCGGCCCTGGGCGCTGCGACCGCCGGTCGGCAAGTGTGGCTGCAGACGTTACCGGCCGACCAGCTGCCTGCCTGCCTGCCCAGCCTGGATTACATGATGCAGGCCCTGCCATTCCAGGACGTTGTGCGCTTGGTTCTGCATGGCACGGCCGATTGCGCCGAAGTGAACTGGACATTGTTTGGCATGAGCGTGCCGGAGTGGAGCCTGCTGGCCTTTACCGGCTTTATTCTGCTTTCGATCTATCAGTTCTTCCGCCGCTCCCGTGGTGTCATTGTCCGATAATCGGAATGCCGTTCAGCAGGTCGCAGGGGTTGCAGTCGATCACTGAACGGCACTACTCTGCTTCGACGGTGTCCGAACAGTCTCTGGTTGGATTAACCGGGTCGAACGCCTTACGACGAAGACCGTCGGGGCTATTGTTTCGCCGCTGAGGAAGAGTTCGTCATGCTTGAACGTTGCCGAAATGCACAAGAACGTTGGGGTGGGGTGCACCAGATGATTGATCGCTGGTTGCAGGAACGTCAAAAACTGGTAACGGCATATCAAGCCCTGCAGCTAGAGCCTCAGTTGGCTCCGATGGTAAATCACAAGGGCCTTGAGCAGCTGTGCGATCTGCTCGTGGACTATGTATCGGCAGGGCACTTCGAAATCTATGAGCAACTGATGAACGAGGCAAAGGCCTTTGATGATCAGCGTGCCATGGAATTTGCCCATACCGTTTATCCACGCCTGCAGGCCTTGACCGAGGCTGCCCTGAATTTCAATGACCGTTGCGACAGTGGCGACTGCCATGAGCCGGCTCGCCTGCTGGTTGAGCTGCAGCAACTGGGCAAACTGCTCGATGAGCGCTTCGAGCTTGAAGACTGCCTGATCGAAGTGCTGCACAATTCGCATCAGTTGCAGCCAATGTCCACGCCCGGCGTGGCCGCGTCCCAACAGCCGGTCTATTGAGTGACGCGCTGATCGATGCACATGAAAAACCCCGCCTAAGCGGGGTTTTTTGTGCCCGATGGATTAGCAGAATTCTGCCGGATCCGGGCCCAGGCGCTTGCCTTCATCCAGAGCGGCGATCTTTTGCATGTCATCGCTGTCGAGGCTGAAGTCGAAGATATCGGCGTTTTCACGGATACGTTCGGGATTGGTGGATTTGGGAAAAATGATTGAGCCAAGTTCGACATGCCAGCGCAGGATGACTTGGGCAGGCGTCTTGCCATGCTTTTTCGCCAGTTCCTGGAACAAGGGATGCTTGAGCAGCTCGCCGCCCTGAGCGAGCGGACTCCAGGCTTCGGTCAGGATATTCTTCTGACGGTTCACTTCGCGCAGGTCATTTTGCTGTAGCAGCGGATGAACTTCGATCTGATTCACCACTGGGGTTACGCCGGTTTCCAGAATGATCTGCTCCAGATCTTCCTGGCGGAAGTTGGAGACGCCTACCGAGCGAACGCGACCCTCTTCACGCAGGCGCAGGAACGCTTTCCAGGTATCCAGAAACTTGCCAGCCTTGGGGCAGGGCCAGTGAATGAGGTAGAGGTCTACGTAGTCCAGCTTGAGCTTGGACAGGCTCTCGTCAAAGGCCTTGAGGGTTTCGTCGAAGCCCTGGCGCTCGTTCCACAGCTTGGTTGTCACGAAGAGTTCGCTGCGGTCGATGCCGGATTCAGCGATGCCCTGGCCTACGCCTTCCTCGTTGTTATAGGCAGCCGCTGTATCGATGTGGCGGTAGCCCATTTCGAGGGCTGAGCGGATCAGCTGGGGCGCTTCTTCGTTCGGGGTTTTCCAGGTGCCCAGGCCGAACTGGGGAATATGGTGACCGTCATTGAGTTGAAGGCTCGGAATCGAGGACATGATTACTCCTGTGTCGAGATGAAGGGAGTCGTATATTTCCGGCGGTATCGGTGATACGACCGGGGAGAAGCCGTTTCTATCCCGGCGCGTTACGAACGGGCTCGGGAGCATGGGGCAGACGCGCCTCCAACGCCTGGGCCAGATATCGGACAAAGACCTTGATACGGCGAGGCACGTGCCGGCGGTACGGGTAGACCGCGTAGATGTCGGCACGGGGTGCCTCGTACGCGGTCAGCAGCGGCAGCAGGGCGCCCGAGGCGAGGTGCTCATGGACATCCCACCAGGAGCGCAGGATCAGCCCATGGCCGTCCAGCGCCCATTGCAGGGCAACTTCTCCATCATTGCTCGACAGGCTGCCGCTGACCTTGTGGGCGTACTCACGGCCCTCTTTATGGAAACGCCAGATAGCGTAGTCGCTGCCATCCTGGCGCAGCACGATGCAGTTATGTGCACTCAGCTCGGATACCTCACGGGGCGTACCGGCGCGGCTCAGATAGGCTGGAGAAGCGCAGAGCAGGCGCGGATTGCCCAGCAGGCGATGGCCGATCAGGCGTGAGTCCGGCGGCTCGCCCATACGAATACCGATATCCATGCCCTGGTCTAGCAGGCTGAGCGGCTGGCTAGTCAGCTCAAGGGATAGCTCGACATCAGGGTACTCCTGGGCGAAGCGGGACAGGACAGGGGCGAGGTGGCGTCGTCCAAAACCAAAGGTTGCGTTGATTCTGAGCTGCCCGCGCAAGGTCTGGCGTTGGTTGCCCAAGGCGCTTTCCAGTTCCTCCAACTGCTGGAGAATCGGCCGGGCGCCCTCCAGGTACAGCTCGCCTTCTGCCGTCAGGTCAAGCCGCCGCGTCGTGCGTTGTACCAGCTGAACACCCAGGCGCTGTTCCAGCTGCGTCAGGCGCTTGCTTACTGCAGGGAGTGACAGCCCCAGCTCACGCGCCACGGCGGTAAGGCTGCCCCGTGTGGCGACGCGCTGGAAAAAGCTGAGGTCATCGATGGCGGACATGCAATTCTTTACCTGGATTCAATAATGGCTTTCGTCAAAGGCGAATTGTGTGGGTCAGGGGAGTGAATAACACTGGCCGGACTGTGTATCAACTACAAGAGGATTCGCCCATGAGCACGCCCTGTTACCGGATTGCAGTCATTCCCGGCGATGGCATCGGCAAGGAAGTCATGCCTGAGGGCATTCGGGTCATGGATGCCGCTGCAAAGGCATTCAACCTGACGCTGCAATGGGACTGGTTTGATTTTGCCTGTGCGGATTACTACGTGAAGCACGGCAAGATGATGCCGGACAACTGGTTCGAACGGCTCAAGGGCTACGACGCGATTTACTTTGGCGCGGTGGGCTGGCCCGAGGTGGTTCCTGATCATGTCTCCTTGTGGGAGTCGCTGCTGAAATTCCGCCGTGACTTCGACCAGTACGTGAACCTGCGCCCCTGCCGCCTGATGCCGGGCGTGAGAAGCCCGCTGGCCAACCGCAAGCCGGGTGATATCGATTTCTATGTGGTGCGCGAGAATACCGAAGGCGAATACTCCAGCATCGGCGGCAAGATGTTTGCTGGCACCGAGCGCGAAGTGGTCATGCAGGAAACGGTCATGAGCCGTATCGGGGTTGATCGCATCCTCAAGTTCGCCTTTGAGCTGGCGCAGCGGCGTCCGAAAAAACACCTGACCTCGGCCACCAAGTCCAACGGCATTTCCATCACCATGCCTTACTGGGACGAGCGGGTGGAAGCCATGGCGGCAGGCTATCCAGAGGTCAAGGTCGACAAGTACCACATTGATATCCTGACGGCGAATTTTGTGCTGCATCCGGACTGGTTCGACGTCGTCGTGGCAAGCAATCTGTTCGGGGACATTCTTTCCGACCTTGGCCCGGCCTGCACGGGTACGATCGGTATTGCGCCTTCGGCCAACATCAATCCGGACCGCCGCTTCCCCAGCCTGTTCGAGCCCGTCCATGGCTCGGCGCCGGACATTGCAGGCCAGGGGATTGCCAATCCCATCGGGCAGATCTGGTGCGGCGCGATGATGCTGGAGCACTTGGGCCACCATGACGCTGGCGCGGCAGTACTGGTTGCCATCGAGACCGTTCTGGCAAAAGGTCGGGACAATGCACCGCTGACACGGGATATTGGCGGGACGGGAACGACCGAGGCGCTTGGCAAGGCCATTGCCGCGCAGTTCTAAAGAGTGTTCTCTGACCAATAAAAAAGCCCCGCCTAGGCGGGGCTTTTCAGGTCCAGTGACGCTTACGCCCGTCGGGGCAGGGTAAAGCTGAGCAGGAAGAGCGCTGCGGCCGAGACCACGATGGATGGACCGGCAGGCGTGTCCTGATACCACGACAGCGATAGGCCCAGACACACTGCAATGATACCCAGCACACTGGCGCCAAAGGCCATCTGCTCAGGACTGCGGGCATGGCGCTGCGCGGCAGCGGCGGGAATGATGAGCAGCGACGTGATCAGCAGGACGCCGACGATTTTCATCGCGACCGCAATCACGATGGCAATGAGTAGCATCAGGGCCATACGGATTGCCGTGACCGGCAGGCCTTCCACCTGAGCCAGCTCCTCGTGGACGGTAATGGCCAGCAGGGGTCGCCAGAGTGCGGCCAGCGCGGCCAGTACGATCACGCTGCCGATCAGAATCCACCACAGATCGCTCTGGCTGACGGCAAGCAGATCCCCAAAGAGATAGCTCATCAGGTCGATCCGTACGTCCTTCATGAAGGACAAAGCCACCAGGCCTAGCGACAAGGTGCTGTGGGACATGATGCCCAGCAGCGTATCGGCGGCCAGGCCCCGGCGGCGTTGGAGCAATACCAGGAGGACAGCCAGAACGACGCAGCCAACGGTAACCGCCAGGGTCGGGCTGACATCAAGCAAAAAGCCCATCGCCACACCGAGCAGGGCTGCGTGGGAAAGGGTGTCGCCAAAATAGGCCATACGTCGCCAGACCACGAACGAGCCCAGCGGCCCGGCAACAATCGCCAATGCAAGCCCGGCGAGCAAGGCGTAAAGAAGAAAATCAGCCATGCTTGCAGTGTTCACCATGGACGTGGGGTTTCATCACGACGCCGCCATGCAGTTCATGGGCATGGTCGTGGTGATGGTGGTAGATCGCGAGGCTGCGCGCGTCCTGGCCGAACAGTTCGACAAAGGCCGGATCGCCGCTGACCTGCTCAGGATGGCCGGAGCAGCAGATGTGATGATTCAGGCAGACGACCTGATCAGTGGTGCTCATGACCAGATGCAGGTCATGGGAAACCATCAGCACGCCACAGCCGTAGCGGTTGCGTAATTGGGTAATGAGCCGATAGAGCTCCGCCTGACCGCTTACGTCCACACCCTGGACCGGCTCGTCGAGCACTAGCAGCTCGGGCTTGCGCAAGAGCGCACGGGCCAGCAGCACGCGCTGCAACTCGCCTCCGGAAATGGTTTGCAAGGGGCTGTCGAGTAAGTGATCTGCACCTACCTCGGCCAGGGCGCTGGCGGCACTTGTACGGTCTACACCCGGCACGAGCCGGAGAAAACGCAGTACAGAGAGCGGAAGCGTTGCATCTACGTGCAGCTTTTGCGGCATGTAGCCAATCGTCAGGCGTGGCTGACGCCAGACGCTGCCAGTATCCGGCTTGAGCAGACCCAGTACGGTGCGCACCAGTGTTGTCTTGCCGGCCCCGTTGGGCCCGATCAGCGTGACGATTTCGCCACGCGTGAGGGTCAGGTTTACCTGATCAAGAATGTTCTGCCCGGAAAAGCGCACGCCCACATCGGACAGCTGGATCAGCGCATCGCTCATTGAGCGTCCTGGCAGGCAGAGCAGAGGCCGATGACTTCGACCGTCTGGCCTTCGACCTTGAAGCCGACCGTGCCGGCACCTGCCTGAATAGCCTCATGAATGGCAGGCTGTTCAAGCTCGATCGCCACATGGCAATGGCGGCAGATCAGGAACTGACCCTGGTGGGCATGCCCTGGGTGATTGCAGCCAATAAAGGCGTTCAGGGAGGCGATGCGGTGCACCAGGCCGTTTTCGAGCAGGAAATCCAGCGCACGATAAACGGTCGGCGGTGCAGCACGGCGGCCGTCCTGCTCGCTGAGAACCGCCAGGATGTCATAGGCCCCGAGCGGCTTGTGGCTTTGCCAGACCAGCTCCAGCACGCGGCGGCGCAGGTCGGTCAGGCGTACACCGGACTTCGTGCACAGCGATTCAGCCTCACCCAGCGCATGGGTGACGCAATGGGAATGGTCATGCGGGCGAGAAGCCAGAGGGATACTCGTCATTGAAATGAGCCGTTTATGAATAGGGACGTTATTATATTGCAAACGTACTGCTTTGAGACCCTTCCGTGATCCGATCCCTGATTGCCGGCGCTCTGTTCGGCCTGACCGCTTTTGCAGCCTCGGCCCATGCCGAGGTCAACGTACTGACCAGCATTAAACCCTTGCAGCTGATTGCCGCGGCGGTGCAAGAGGGTGTCGATACGCCCGATGTCCTTCTGCCACCAGGCGCCTCCCCGCATAACTACGCCCTGCGGCCTTCCGACATACGGCGCATCCGCGAGGCGCAGCTGTTCTATTGGGTAGGGCCGGACATGGAAGTCTTTCTCAAGGATGTGCTGCCCGGCCGGGACAAGCCCAGCGTCGCTATACAGGAGCTACCTGATCTGCACCTGCGGCGCTTCGTCAATTTCAGCGCCGAAGCAGATCACGAACACGACCATGGCCATGACGAAGCTTTCGAGCACGACCATGACCATCGTCCCGGCTCCATCGATGCGCATCTCTGGCTCTCGCTGAACAACGCACGTGTGATCGCTGCCAGGATGGCAGCTGATCTTTCGGCCCAGGACAGTGCCAACGCCGACCGCTACAAGGCGAATCTGGCAGCCTTCAATCAGCGGCTCGACCGCCTCGATGGCCAGCTCAAGCAGGATCTGACGCCCTTGATCGGCAAGCCGTATTTCGTCTTCCATGAGGCCTTCGACTACCTCGAGGAAGCCTACGGCCTGTCACACCGTGGTGTATTTGCCATCAGTGGGGATGTGCAGCCGGGCGCCCGCCATGTTGCCGCCATGCGCGCCATGCTCAAGAGCGCCGGGCCCACTTGTGTCTTTACCGAGCCGCCGCTGCGCCCACGTCTGGCCGATACGCTAAGCCAGGGCCTGCCAGTCACGCTGTCCGAACTGGATCCGCTGGGCGCTGATGCGCCAGTCAATGCCTCCGGTTATGAGACGCTGCTGACCAACCTGACGGGCAAGCTGACGGATTGCCTGGGTAAAATTTAGGCAAAGGCGATTTTGACTAGCTGAGTCGTTGAGGCAGGGGCTTCGTACACAGGACGAAGCCCTCGAAGAGCTTACAGCGACATGGGGAGCCGCAGCGCAACACTCTGGCGCTGGGCGAGACGGTGCTCGAACTCGGCAGGGTCGTGGATCAGCACATCCTGACCGGCAAAGGCCTTGGCGGCAATCAGGCGGGACAGCCAGAAGCGTACACAGGCAATCCGCAGCATGACCGGCCAGAGTTCGACTTCGAGCGGCGTGAAGCGGCGCTTGGCGGCATAGGCGGCCAGTAATGAGCGGGCGCGCGGCTCGTCGAGCGAGCCGTCTTCGCGGGAGCACCAGTCATTCACCGTGATGGCGAGGTCATAGAGCATCCAGCCTGAGCAGGCATTGTAGAAGTCGATTACGCCAGACAGGTGCGGCCCGTCGAACATCACGTTGTCGCGGAACAGGTCGGCATGCAGGTTGGCGCATGGCAGGCTGGGGTTTCGCTCCTGCAGCGCGCGAATCTCATCCAGTGTGTTATGCAACATCGCCTGGGCCGATTCGGGTAGCTCGTTTGCCAGTTGTGGGCCCTGCTCCAGCATCCAGGCAAGACCCCGGTCGCTTGGGCGCTCGATGATTCGATCGCGTGTTGCCAAGTGGATGCAGGCCAGCAGCGAGCCGACTTCCTGGCAGTGATGAGGGTTCGGTGCGCGCTCATGCTTGCCCGGTAGCCGCGGCTGCAACAGGGCAGGCTTGCCCTTCAGGGTCCGTAGCCCGTCTCCCGCCTCGGTGCGCAGCGCATACGGCACTGGCAGATCGGCTTCATGCAGCACATCCAGGAGCTGGATGAAAAACGGCAGATCGGCTGCCGGACCGCGCTCGACCAGCGTTAGCACGAACTCACCGCCTTCCAGGCTGATAAAGTAGTTGGTGTTCTCGGACCCTTCGGCAATACCGTGAAAGTCGCGCAGGCGGCCAAGGCCGTAGTCTGCCAGGAAAGCTTCAAGCGTCGGGCGGTCGAGCGGGGTAAAGACGGACATGGGGTGAAGCTTTCCTCAAAGCGTCATGGACGAGAACGGCCTGCAAGCCGAAAAACGGCGGGCAGTTTACCGCCTGCTGCCGCCTGAGGAACAGCCACCCGTACCGACAGGGCCGAATAAAATCACCAGCGGAAGATTTCCCATTGGGGAATCAGCATGTCGGGCTGGTCCGAGCGGATGAAATTGCTGTCGCCATCGGCGCGCACCAGAAAATACGGCTTGCCGTGCTTGGGAGTGATTTTGATGGCATACAGAAAACCGTTCACGCGGTATTCCTGGATGGTCTTGTCGCCATCATGACGGATGGTCACGTCCGGCTCGGGCGAAGGGTCCTCCTGGGCCAGTACGGGTACGATGGGGGCAGCTAAAAGACCGATGAGTAAAAGTCTGCTGAGCACTCGCATGGTAACCTTGTCCTTTTGAATAGGTCAGAGGAAATTCTACCTCTAGGCCTCGCGAAAAGGTTGATCTCGCTCATGAGCCAAGCGCCTCTCGTCCTGGTGGACGGTTCCTCCTATCTCTACCGTGCCTTCCATGCCCTGCCGCCGTTGATGACATCGACCGGCCGGCCGACCGGCGCCGTGAAAGGCGTCCTCAACATGCTGCTGTCCCTGCGCAGACAATACCCGGACAGCCCCTTTGCCGTAGTCTTCGATGCCAAGGGCCCAACGTTCCGCGATGAACTCTTCGCCGACTACAAGGCCCATCGCCCGGCCATGCCCGATGACCTGCGCAGTCAGGTCGAGCCGCTACACGCCTGCATTCGCGCCCTGGGCCTGCCGCTGCTCAATGTGGAAGGTGTCGAGGCGGACGATGTGATCGGCACTTTGGCCCGCAGCTGCGCAGCCGCTTCTCGTCCGGTGGTGATTTCCACAGGCGACAAGGACATGGCCCAGCTGGTCTGCGAGCATGTCACGCTGGTCAACACCATGAGCGGCAGCGTGCTGGACGTCGAGGGTGTGAAGGAGAAGTTTGGTGTGGGGCCTGAGCACATTATCGACTTCCTGGCACTCATGGGCGACAAGATCGACAACATTCCCGGCGTACCGGGCATTGGCGAGAAGACGGCCTGTGGCCTGCTCAACGGGATTGGCGGCGGCCTGGACGCGCTGTATGCCAATTTGGACAAGGTGGCTACGCTACCGATCCGCGGCGCCAAGTCGCTGGCGGCCAAGCTCGAGCAGCACCGCGATCAGGCGTATCTTTCGTATCAGCTGGCAACCATCAAGATCGATGTTCCGCTCGACGTAAAATTCGATGAGCTGATGCCGGAGGAACCTCACCGCGAAGCGCTGATCGCCCTGTACAAGGAAATGGAATTCAAATCCTGGCTGGACGACCTGCTGCGGGAGGCCAAGGACAGCGGCGAACCGCTGCCACTGGGTGAAAGCGAGCAGGCGACACTGGAGCTCGATTACCAAACGGTCCTGACCCAGGACGAATTCGACGCCTGGCTGGAAAAGCTGAAGGCGGCCGACCTGTTTGCCCTGGACACCGAAACCAACAGCCTGGACGCTCATCAGGCGGATCTGGCCGGTATCTCGTTCGCGGTAACAGCAGGCGAGGCGGCCTATGTGCCGGTTGCGCACAATTACATGGGGGCGCCCGCCCAGCTTGACCGTGACGCCGTACTGGCTGCGCTCAAGCCATTGCTGGAAGACGAGACCAAGCTCAAGATCATGCAGCACGGCAAGTACGACAAGAACGTCTTTGCCCGCTATGGCATCACCCTGCGCGGCATTGCCTTCGACACCATGCTCGAATCCTACGTGCTGGACGCCACCGCCACCCGTCATGACATGGACAGCCTGGCGCTCAAATATCTTGGCCATAGCACCATCCGCTTCGAGGACATTGCCGGCAAGGGCGCCAAGCAGCTGACCTTCGACCAGATTGCCCTGGAGCAGGCCGGCCCTTACGCCGCCGAAGATGCTGACGTTACCCTGCGCCTGCATCAGGCCCTCTGGCCCAAGCTGGAGGCCGTTCCGGCGCTGGCCAGTGTGCTGAAAGACATCGAGATGCCACTGGTGCCGGTACTGGCGCGTATCGAGCAGAACGGGGCCTATGTGGACCGCGATCTGCTTGGCGTGCAGAGCCGCGAGCTGGGTGAAAAGATGATCGCCCTGGAAAAAGAGGCCTACGAATTGGCCGGCCAGGAGTTCAACCTGGGCTCGCCCAAGCAGCTCGGCGAGATCCTGTTTGTGAAGCTAGGCCTGCCGGTGGTATCCAAGACCGCGTCCGGCCAGCCGTCCACGGCTGAAGCGGTGCTTCAGGAGTTGGCTGATCAGGACTACCCACTGCCCAAGGTCATCATGCAGCACCGCTCGATGAGCAAGCTCAAGAGCACCTATACCGACAAGCTGCCCCAGCAGATCAACCCGCACACCGGGCGTATCCACACCTCTTATCATCAGGCGGTGACGGCGACGGGACGGCTGTCTTCGTCTGACCCGAACCTGCAGAATATCCCGATCCGCACCGCCGAGGGCCGCCGCATCCGTCAGGCCTTTATCGCGCCCAAGGGATACAAGCTGATGGCGGCGGACTATTCGCAGATTGAGCTGCGCATCATGGCGCATCTGGCCCAGGACGAAGGCCTTTTGCATGCATTCCAGAACGACCTGGACGTACATCGTGCCACGGCTGCCGAAGTCATGGGCGTAAGCCTGGACGAGGTAACCAACGAGCAGCGTCGCCGCGCCAAGGCGATCAACTTTGGCTTGATCTACGGCATGAGTTCGTTTGGCCTGGCCAAGCAGATCGGTGTGGATCGCAAGGAGGCCCAGGCCTATATCGACCGATACTTCCTGCGTTACCCCGGCGTGCTGGCCTACATGGAGCGCACCCGCGCCCAGGTCGTGGATCAGGGCTATGTGGAAACGCTGTTTGGCCGCCGTCTGTACCTGCCGGATATTCACTCCAAGAACCAGAACATCCGTCGTGGTGCCGAACGTGCGGCGATCAACGCACCCATGCAGGGCACGGCGGCAGACATCATGAAGCGCGCCATGGTGCGTGTGGATGACTGGCTACAGCGTTCGGGTATTGATGCCCGCGTCATTTTGCAGGTACACGACGAACTGGTACTGGAAGTACGGGAAGATCTCGTCGAGACCGTCCGTGAAGAACTCTGCCCATTGATGAGTGGTGCGGCTGAACTGGACGTACCGCTGCTGGTGGAAGCAGGCGTTGGCTGTAACTGGGACGAGGCGCACTAAGAGGGCAACGCAGAAGGCTCCGCTGGGGCCTTTTGTAGCCTTTTATGGCGAAATAGTGGCTAAAAGGAGCGAATTGGCCAGTATCTTGAGGTTCAGGAATGAGTCTTCGAAAAAATAACAAGCGGTTATGACATTTTTTCGATGAACGGAGAACTTTTGTGAAGCCGTTCTGTCTGATTTTGTGAATGGCTTGGAGAAGCCCTTCGATGCTCCTTTGCTGTTTAGTGTTGGCAGATTAACGGACCCCGCCCTAGCGGTCCGAACTTAAACCCCGATCTTTTCCCCTCCCCAATGAAGATCGGGGTTTTTTTTGCGTCTGGAAAAGTGCGGCAGAGGTTTTTGCCTGAACAAGAGCGGTAGCGCTTCGATGGACATGTGCTGCCAGCCTATGGCGCACCCACAATTCAGTGCGCCATGCTCCTGTGCTTATTCCACGTCGTTGGCCGCTTCGTCCTCAAGCAGCCCCAGCCATTGAGCCAACACCTTGTGGGCTTCTTCAATCCCCTGGCGCTTGGGAGCCGAGAACAGCTGTACGCTGGCGTTGTCGCCCCAGCCTTTCTTGATGTCGCGCTGCACCTTGAGCAGTGCATTCTTGGCTGCGCCAAAAGCCAGCTTGTCGGCCTTGGTCAACAGAACATGGATCGGCATATGGCTTGCCTTGCCCCAGTCCAGCATCAGGAGGTCAAACTCGGTCAGTGGGTGGCGTATATCCATCAGCAAGACGATACCCACAAGGCTCTCACGGCTGCCCAGATAGGCTTCCAGGTGCTGCTGCCAGTGCTGTTTGAGCGGAATCGGGACCTTGGCATAGCCATAGCCAGGCAGGTCGACCAGACGTCGCTCCTCATCCAACTGGAAAAAGTTGAGCATCTGGGTACGGCCAGGGGTTTTGGAGGTACGGGCCAGGCTGGCATGGGTCAGGGTATTGAGTGCACTGGATTTGCCCGCGTTAGAGCGGCCGGCAAAGGCGACTTCGTAGCCAATATCCGGCGGGCACTGGTCCACCCGGGTGGCGCTGATCTGGTAGGTCGCTTGTTGGCAAAGGCCGATAATAGGGTTTTTGAACGTCATAGTAGGTCTCGATGGCGCCGCAGCGCTGCGACTCCCGCTTTCGCTCAGCGGAGCCGTCTCTATAGAATGATGCAGATTCTGTACGCATAGTATGCCTGGGGTCGAGCAGGCTGGCTTGCGTCCCGTACACAGGCGTAATGGATCGACGGATGAAAACACTGATGGTGAGCCTTTTGCTCACCCTGGGAATCAGCATGACGGCCCAGGCCGCAGGCGATGTTGCCGCCGGACAAAGCAAGTCGATGGTCTGTGGTGCCTGCCATGGTCCCGATGGTAACAGCCCTATACCCAATTTTCCCAAGATTGCCGGTCAGGGCGAGCGCTATCTGATCAAACAGCTCCACGATATCAAGAGCGGCGCCCGGCCCGTGCCTGAAATGATGGCGTTCATGCCAGGCCTGAGCGATCAGGATATAGAAGACCTGGCGGCCTATTTTGCCTCCCAGAAGCCAGTGATCGGCGCCGCTGACCCTGCGCTTGTGGCTGCTGGCGAAGCGCTTTATCGAGGCGGACGTCTGGAGACGGGTCTGCCTGCCTGTACGGGCTGTCATGCGCCGGATGGTGTCGGCAATCGCCAGGCCGGCTTTCCCTTGCTTTCAGGCCAGCACGCCGCTTATACCCTCAAGCAGCTGACCGCTTTTCGCGAAGGACAGCGCGCCAATGATGGCGAAGCCATGATAATGCGCAGCATTGCCGGCAAGCTGTCTGACCAGGATATTTCAGCCTTGGCAACCTATATTGAAGGATTGCACTAGAGCTGTTTACGGTGCATCCCATTGGGTGGACGCGTTGAGAAGTTGAATCAAGCCTGAATGTCACGTTAAAAAGCGCCGCACCAGCCGTCATTTTGGTGGTTATGACCGCTACAATGGCAGACCCCGTCGCACGCTTCGATTGAAGCATGGCTTTATCCGGCGTGGCCTGCCTGCTGCGGGCTTCGCAGCATGGCCTTTCAGCCCAGGAGTAGATTAATGCGTAACCTGATTCTTACCGCTGTATTAGCCTTTTCCGGCCTGTTTGGTACGTTTGCCAACGCCCAGGAGATTGAGGCTGGCAAACAATACACGGAAATGAGCAACCCGGTCCCAGTGGCTACACCGGGCAAGATCGAAGTGGTCGAACTGTTCTGGTATGGCTGCCCGCACTGCTATGCCTTCGAGCCGACGTTGAATGCCTGGGCCAAAAAGCTGCCTGACGATGTGAGTTTCCGTCGCGTGCCGGCCATGTTTGGTGGTGTCTGGAACGTTCATGGCCAGCTGTTCGTGACGCTGGAAGCCATGGGCGTCGAGCAGAAGGTGCATGAGGCGATTTTTGCGACCATTCATAACGGCCAACAGAAGCTGGCCACTCCTGAGGAGATGGCGGACTTTCTGGCCAATCAGGGTGTTGATCGCGAGAAATTCCTGAGCACCTACAATTCCTTCGCTGTGAAGGGACAGGTCGAGAAGGACAAGAAACTGGCAATGGCCTACCAGATCAGCGGCGTTCCGACCATGGTCGTCAACGGTAAATACCGCTTTGACTTGGGTAGCGCAGGTGGTCCGGACCAGGCCCTGCAAGTGGCTGATTTCTTGATCCAGAAGGAACGCGCCGCCAAGTAATACCCTGCCGGGCCTGCCATTCTGGCGGGCCCTTCCAGGCGGCGCTGCTGGCTGGATCTTCTATGCTGCCCAACCAGCTGGCGTAAATCTGTCGCTATTTACAACCTGTATCACACTTCTGCTGTGTACGTTAAAGGCCGGGTTATTTCGGCCGTTACAACTGCCATGAACCTTATCGAAGCGATACAACCTGTGGCGTCTGCTAAAACATGCATAACGCTTTAGATTTACCCATGCTCTTCTCTCGGGGCCTGACATGAGCCAGGACGATCTCGAACGCTGGAAAAACAAGTACCTGGAGGTCGTCGAGCGCCAGGAAGAAGTGGAGGCGCGCTGGGAAGCGCGTCTTGACCTAGTACGCCGTGGCCTGACCCGCACCAGTATCGCAGCCGAAGGCAACGACAAGGCTGTGGATGAGTGTCTCCATGATCTGCGCAATATCCTGCGCCACGAGAACATGGACGACGAGCTCTCGCGCATGATTCCGCGTCTGGAGAAAACCGTGCTCGAGTCGGAGCGTCGCCGTAGCGAGCGCGCCGAGCATGCGGCCAAGGCCTTTGCGGACCTGTCTCATATGCTGATGGCGCTACCGTTGCCTCGGGATATCCGCAAGTCGCTGAAGCGCTTTGCCAAGAAGGCGGCTAATTCAGCCGAGCAGCCAGGTGATTTCCCCAAACTGGTGATCGAGTTGAGCCGACTGCAGCGTCAGGCCCTGGAAGCTCAGGCCAATGCCCAGCCCCATAAGCCTGGTTTTCTGGAGCGGCTGCTGGGTAAGGGAAAGGAGGAGGCGCCTGTTGTTGCCAAACCCGTACCAGCCCCGCATGACGAGGCGGATGACGAAGACGACCTGGATGACGAGCCGGCTTCGAACGCTGCCGACCTGCCAGTGGTTGCGGAGCCCGCTACGCCTGAGCAAGTCGTACTGCCCGTAGCAGAGACGCCTCAGCCCTCGCCTATCACTGTGCCGATCGAGGGAGCCAGCTCTGCGGTCGAGCAGGAACCGCTTGCCGAGCCGACTGCTCAGGCTGCGCCGATTGCTGCCATCGCACCGGATGTACCCAGCGAGACGCCAGCCAGCACACCCGTTGAGGCTGAGGCCGATAAGCTTGAGGTCGCTGAGCCTACAGAAACTGCTATTGAAACCGCTACTGTCGAAGACGAGAAGCCCGCCGAGCTAGAAGCCGCAGTAGAAGAGCCGTCTCAAGTCATGGAAAGTGCTGAGGCCGAGCAGTCTAAAATGGCTACGGCTGAAGTTACGTCAGACGAGTCCCATTTTGATCTGCCACCACCGCCAGAGCCTGGATACAGCGCTATCGCTCCGCACATCGAGGCAACGCTGATTCATCTATTGGACGAGCTGCAGCTGCCGGATAGCCACAAACCGCAGGCTGAAGCCTTGCGACAGCGCATGTTCGGACGGTTGAACTGGTATGAGCTGGTGCCGTTGCTGGATGACCTGTCAGGCTTGGTGCTCTCGCTCAACGACCAGGGTCACCGCGAGTTCGAGGGCTATCTCAAGCAGCTCAATCAGCGCCTGGACAGCTTCCAGAATCACCTGCAACAGGTCAACGAAGGCCATGACGAGGCTCGTGAGCAAGAGCGTTCCTTCAGCGAAGAGCTCCGTGAGCAGGTCAGCGACCTGCAGACTCATGTGCAGGAAGCCGCTGAGCCGGATAATGTGAAAAAGGCGCTGGAAAGCCGCCTGGATGGCATGCTGACACACATGGAGCAGTATCAGCAGCAGCGTGAGGCACGCGAGCTGGAAATGGCCGAGCGGCTGAAAACGCTTTCGGAGCGTGTGGTCAGCATGGAGCAGGAGGCCAACGACTATCGCTCCCACGTCGAAGAGCAGCGCAAGAAAGCTCTGACCGATCCGCTGACCGGCCTGCCTAACCGTGCGGCCTGGACCGAGCGCCTGGATGCCGAAGTCTCGCTTTGGCAGCGTTACCATAGCAGTCTGCTGCTGGCAGTGATCGACGTGGATCACTTCAAGCGGGTCAACGATGATTTCGGCCATCTGGCGGGAGACAAGGTGCTCAAGATCATCGGTACCCAGTTGAGCAAGAAGCTACGGCGGACCGACTTTATTGCGCGCTTCGGTGGAGAGGAATTTGTCGTCCTGTTGCCTAACACGTCCATGGAGGAGGGCGAGCCCCTGATTCAGGCGTTACGTGCAGCCATTGAAGCCTGCCCATTTCATTTCAAGGGCGAGCGCGTCACCATAACCTGCTCGGCCGGCCTCACGGCGTTCCAGACAGGCGAAGGCAGCAAGCAGGCTTTCGAACGTGCGGATCAGGCGCTTTACCGCGCCAAGCGCGGAGGGCGGAACCGAATCGAGCTGGCCTGACGGCCTGCCATACCCTACAAAAGTTGTCCGAGGTTCTTGCGTCATGCGTCTGCTACTGCCCTTGTTATTGCTCTTCAGCACCTTGCTCGCCGGTTGTGCCGGCGGGCTTCGCATCAATACGGACCACACGGCCAAGGATCAGGACAGTCGTGTGCAGTACATCGTGCTGCACTACACCGCATCGGACTCGCAACGCTCCCTGGCCATGCTGACCCATGGCGGTGTAAGCGCCCACTACATGATTGACCAGGAAGGCACGATCTACCGGTTGGTCGACGAAAATCGCCGTGCCTGGCACGCCGGGGAGAGCGAGTGGGAAGGGCGGACCTGGCTCAACGCGACGTCCATCGGGATCGAGATGGTAAACCTGGGCTTCCGTGACACGCCCACAGGACGTCAGTGGTATCCCTTCACGGAAGAGCAGATCAAGGCGCTTATCCCGCTACTCAAGGATATCCAGCAGCGTCACCGCCTGGGGCCGAATGCCGTGATTGGCCACAGCGACATCGCACCGTCCCGCAAGCAGGACCCGGGCCCGATGTTCCCTTGGGCGCGTCTGGCCGCTGCCGGTATCATCAACTGGCCAACCCCGGCCACGGTCGCACAGCGGCAGGCCAGCCTGGGTGGCGTTCTCCCTCCGCCTGCGTGGTTCCAGCAGCAGCTGGCCCGTGTTGGTTATGCCGTACCGCAGACCGGCCTGCTGGACAAGGCGACCCGCGATGTGATTGCGGCCTTCCAGATGAAGTACCGCCCAGGTCGATTCGACGGTGAGCCGGATCTGCAGACGGCAGCTTTGCTGCTCAGCCTGCCAACGGGCCGTTAACCTCCCTTCGGGTTCGCGTCACGAACCTTGCCTAGCAGGCGCAGCAGCTGCGCCTGCTCATCGGCTTCAAGCGCTGCAAAGACAGCCTCCAACGCCTGCCGACGGGGTGCCTGCGCGAGCGTAAGCGCATGCCGGCCCGCATCAGTCAGGTACACCAGGACCGCCCGGCGGTCATCCGGGTGGGGCTCACGGCGAACCAGTCCGTCACGTTCCAGTGCATCAATGGCATCTGTCAGGGTGCGGGGCGCGTGCTTCAAATGTTCCGCAAGCACACCGGGGCGACAGGGGCCTAGCTTATCCAGAAGGCTCATGACCTTATAACGGGCAAACGAGAGCCCCGAGGCTTGCAGCGCGCTATCCAGATGCTGACGCATGCTGCGCTTGATGTCGTGCAGGGCTTCGGCAATTTCAAAAATGGTTGACATGGTGCATCACTTATCTTGAATATAGTGAGGAACCTCAATGAATGGGTCCTCTTTAATGACTGCATCATTTCATAGCCGCACGGCAGATTCCAGTACACGTCACGTTTTTCAGCGCGTCCGCCATGAACTCAAACGTCGCTGGGCCCAGGTCGTACGCCGTGAAAGCCTGGGTGGCGATATGCTGCGCCTGACCTTTGGCGGCCCGGATCTCGCGGATTTCAACAGCCCGGCCTTCGATGACCATATCAAACTGTTTCTCCCAGCCGATGGGGCGCCTATCCGCAGCGTTCCGCTGGATAGACTTGTGGGCCGCCATTACACGCCGCGCCGCTATGACTCTGCTACCGGTGAACTCGACATCGACTTTTACCTGCACGAAACAGGTGTAGTCACCGCGTGGGCTGCCCAGGCCCAGCCGGGTGACGAGATCGTTATTGGCGGTCCCAGAGGCTCGATGCTTCCGCCCAGCGACTTTGACTGGTATCTGCTGGCTGGTGACGAAACGGCCCTGCCGGCCATGGCACGCCGTCTTGAGGAGCTGCCCGCCGACAAGACAGCTATTGCGCTGGTAGAGGTAGCCCGACCAGGCGGCGAAATCCCCTTGCCGAGTCAGGCGGCCGTGACGCTGATCTGGGTCTACCGTGAGACGACGAGTGATTCGCTGGCGGACTCGCTGGCGCGATTGCAACTGCCCGCAGGTGAAGGCTACGCCTGGATCGCCAGTGAAGCCGGTGCTGCACGCGCCGCTCGGCAGGTGATGCTCGAACAGCACGGACTGCCTCGCGAATGGGTCAAGGCAGCCGGCTACTGGAAACGCGGCGAAAGCGATCAGCACGTGAAGCTTGAAGATTGAACACAACCACCTCTTCCTCAGCTCCTGCGGGCCGTGATGGCCTGCCAACGCCCCGGCGCTATCAGGCCATTGCGGCGCTGCTGGCGGCCATCAGCATGACAGTTCTGGATTCGGGCATTGCCAATCTGGCGCTGCCTACCATTGCCCAGGCACTTGATGTTTCCGCCGCGCAGTCAGTCTGGATCGTCAGTGCCTATCAGCTGGCGCTGGTGGCCCTGCTGCTGCCCTTGGCAGCGTTGTCTGAGCGGATCAGTCTGCGCCGTGTATTCGGCGCCGGGGTCTGTCTGTTCAGCCTGGCGTCGCTCGGGTGTGCCCTGGCGCCGGATCTCTTCTGGCTGGTGCTGGCGCGAGCACTTCAGGGCATTGGGGCTGCTGCCATCATGTGTGTCAGCGCTGGCATCGTAAAGCTGACCTATCCCAGGCATCTGCTGGGACGGGGCATCGGTATCAATGCGCTTTGCGTTGCCCTGGGATCAGCCCTGGCACCCAGCCTGGGCGCCGGCATCCTGGCCTTGGGTGGATGGCCCTGGCTGTTTGCGATCAATCTGCCCATAGGACTGGCTGTTCTGATGCTGCTCAAGGCCTTGCCGGATAACCCACGGGCGCAACGCCGTATCGATCCACTCAGCGCACTGCTCAATGTCGCCTTGTTCTGCGGTGCCATCGGTGGGCTTGAGCGACTGGCAGTAGAGCCCCTGCAAGGTGCTGCGCTATTGCTCGTGGCGGTCGGCTGCCTGTGGGGGTTGTTACGTCGTGAACGGGGTCAGACGGCGCCGCTGCTGCCGGTGGATCTGCTTGAACACTCAGCGTTCCGCCATGCGATCATGGCGTCCATCTGCTCGTTCGCTGCACAAATGCTGTGCTTTCTGGCTATTCCGTTTTACCTGCAGCATCAGCTGGGGCTCACACCGGTACACGTAGCCTTGCTGATGCTGTCCTGGCCGCTGACGGTGGCCGTGGCCGCTCAGGTCGCCGGGCGTCTGGCGGATCGTTACCGCCCCCAGACACTGTGCATGCTGGGTGGATTGGGTATCGCCCTGGGGTTGGGAATTACCGCGGTCTGGCCGCTGGCACAAGGACAAGGCCCCCTGGTGGCTTTCATGGTCATCGGCGGGCTGGGCTTCGGCTTTTTCCAGGTGCCCAACAACCGGGTCATGCTGACGTCCACGCCGTCTTCCCGGACCGGAGCGACTGGCGGTATGCAGGCGACTGCACGGCAAACCGGCATGGCCCTGGGCGCCGCCGCGCTGGCCATCCTGCTGCATCTGTGGCCTGAGGAAGCGCCTCGTCTGGGATTGGCCCTGGCTTCTGCATTGGGTCTGTTAGCGGCCTGGGTCAATTGGCACGTGCCAAAAGAAGATCAGGCATAAAAAAGCCGCCTAGTAGGCGGCTTTTGCGTTCAGGTTGGCAGGGTCATGAAGAATTGCGTTCCCTGGCCCGGTCGCGAGACGACGCCAATACGCCCGCCGTGGAGCTGAATGATCTCCTTGCAGAGCGCAAGGCCAAGACCGGCACCGCCTTTCTTGGTACCAATCTGCACAAACGGCTCGAATACCCGGCCTTGTTGGGCATAGGCGATCCCTTCACCGTTGTCCTGTACAGCCATAAGCAGGCGATCGTTCTGACGCATGGCCTGAAGCGAGACGCGGCCACCTGCAGGGGTATGGCGAAGGGCATTGCTGATGAGGTTGTCCAGCACCCGGCCCATTTGTGCCGGGTCCAGCGTGACCCGGGGAAGCGGGGTATGCAGCAGTTCCACCACCAGTTCGACCGACTTGTCCCGAGCGGCATCGGCATGCCGTGCGCGGGCCTGATCGAGCAGCTCGCTAACTTCACTCGGGACCTTCTCGGGACGTTGCAGGCCGCTCTGATAGCGTGAGAAGTCCAGCAGGTCGTTGATCAGGCGGACCAGGCGATGGGTTTCCTCATCCACTGTCTGCAGCAGGTAAGCCTCACGCGAGTCTTCGGGAAACTTCAGGCGCTCCTGCAACAGGGCAAAGGCCATGTGCATGCCGGTTACCGGCGTCCGTAGCTCATGGGAGGCTCGCAGGACGAACTCGTTGCGGACCCGGTCGAAGGCACGCTGCTCGGTCACATCACGCAGGACCATCAAGGCACCGACACTGCGGCCGTCGGCATGGTTGACCGGCGTGACTGTCCAGGCGAGCAGGCGTGTCTCACCCGCAATATCGATCTGCAGATCTTCCGGGACAGCTTCCAGCGTCTTGCCGGACAGGACACGCTGGACGGCTTCGTCGATATCCGGGCGTTGCAGGGCCGCGCCCAGGAGCTGACCCTGACGCTCGTCATCCCAACCTAGCTGACGGTTCGCCACCGGGTTGGCATGTTCGATATGTCCGAGGTAGTCGAGGATGATCAGGCCGTAGTCGATACTGTCCAGCACCGCTTGAAGACGACGTTGCCCGGCCACCAGGGCCTCGATGTTGGTCTGGCTCAGCTGACGCAGGGACTCGGCCATGGAGCCGAAGCGGCGACTCAGCAAGGCCAGCTCGGTCACCTTGGAGGTCGGCAGGGTAATGTCGAAATGCCCTTGGCTGATCTGGTCGGCTGCCTTGGCCAGCGAGTCGATAGGACCGCCAAAGCGACGTGCAATGGTGTTGGCCGTTGCAAATCCAATCCCCAGGATAGCCAGCCCGACGAGCCCCAGCAGGACGGCAATCAGCGTGGCCCGGTTATGGGCGTGTTGCTGGGTACTGTCCATGTCGCTGATAAAGCTGGTCTGCAGGTCATACACCTGATTGCGCAGGCTGTTGACCAGGTCCAGAAAAACCTTGTTTTCCCTGAGCGCAGAGTATCCATCCGGTGGATTGCCCAGCATCTTGTAGTACTGGTTGTACTTGCTCTCGAGCTGACTCAGCTGCTGGATATCGTCCGGATGGCTGACCAGGCTCTGGGTCGTGGCCAGGTAGTTGCGAAACTCCTGATCATGATTGCGAAGCTGATTGGCGTCCGGCGCCCCATCCATGAGCGAGTACAGCTCGTTGCTCAGCTCCTGTCGCATGCCCAGTGAGGCATTGATGAACAGCAGCGTGTGCTTGTTGTAGCTCTCCTGGCTATTGGAGAACTGCAGGACACTGACCAACCCGATAATGAGTCCGAGCAGCGCAACGGTAATGAGCGCGGAAATGCTCAGGAACAGGCGTGTCCTAAGTTTTATCGGAAGCTTCATAGCCCGTACTGCTTGCGTTTACGGTAGAGCGTCGACGAGTCGATGCCGAGAATTTTGGCGGCCTGATCCAACGTCTCGCTTGTCGCCATGACCGCCGCAATATGCGCCTTCTCGAGCGCTTCCAGGCTCATGGTCTCACCCACACGCGGAGCGCTACTGGCGGAGCTGGGCTGTTCGGTCAGGCCAAGGTTAGTAACGTCCACCAGATCCTTGCTGCAGATAATGCTGGCGCGCTCGATTACGTTGCGCAGCTCGCGGACGTTGCCGGGCCAGTCATACTTGCGCAGCGCTTCCTTGGCTTCCTCACTGAATCCATGGGCCGGACGGCCATAGTCCTTGACGAAGCGGGCCAGGAAACGCTCGGCCAGATCAATGATGTCTTCCTTACGCTCGCGAAGCGGCGGCAGGGTCAGCACGATGACGTTCAGGCGGTAGAGCAGGTCTTCGCGGAACTGACCTTCGGCCACCATCTGCTCGAGGTTGCGGTTGGTCGCGGCAAGAATGCGTACATCGGCACGGCGCGTGACCGGATCGCCCACCCGCTCATATTCCTTATCCTGGATGAAGCGCAGCAGCTTGGGTTGCAGGGCAAGCGGGAAATCACCGATTTCGTCGAGAAACAGAGTACCCCCATCGGCTTGGCTGACGCGACCCAGGGTGCTTTCACTGGCTCCGGTAAACGCACCGCGGGTGTGGCCGAACAACTCGCTTTCCATCAGGTCGGCGGACAGGGACGGGCAGTTGATGGTGACAAAGGTTTTCTTGGCGCGGCGGCTCCAGGCATGGATGGAGCGGGCCAGCTCACCCTTGCCGGAACCGGATTCGCCCAGAATAAGAATATTGGCGTCGGTCGTAGCGACCTGTCGGGCCGTTTCCAGTATCGACATCATGGCCGGACTACGGGATTCCAGACCCAGGCTGGACTTGCGTACTTCACCTTCGAGCGCTTCAAGGCGAGCGGACAGCTGGCGAAACTCCAGCTGCTTGGCCGCGGCCATGCGCAGCTGATCAGGGCTGCAAGGTTTAACCAGGTAATCGGCAGCACCAGCCTGCATGGCATCGACCGCTGTATCCACCGCCGAATGGGCGGTAACGATGACTACCCGCATCCAGGGTGCCTGGATACGCATCTGTTGCAATACATCCAGACCGTTGTCCTCGCCCAGGCGTAGGTCGAGAAAACAAAGGTCGTATACCTGCCGCAGCAGCAGGGCCTCGGCCTGAGCGGCCGAGTTGGCCGTAGCGACACTATAACCAGCATCTTCAAGGCAGAAACGGAAAGTACGCAGGATCGCTGCCTCGTCATCGACGAGAAGAATCCTTCCGCTCGGTTGATCCATGGAATGTTCTCCGTAGGTACATCCCGCACCTATATAAACAGAAGGGGGCGGGAGGTCTGTGCCTTAGTCAGTTGTAAGTCGTGCAAGTTGCAATATGCACGACGAACGATGCAAGTCTTTTGATGAGATGTCATGACGCGCTGACAGGGGCAGATGGAGGAGGGCCATGCAAATTGCAGGGAAGCCTCGAAAAACACCAGCCTTACTACCGATCCGGCCAGGAGTTCGGTACAGACAACGAGGCACTGACGCTGAGGTTTCGCCTTTTCCTTTAAGGAAGGCAACACAAGTAGAGGCCGCTTGGCTTGAGAAGTTCGCCAGGACGGTCAGTTTTTCTCTATAGGCATCATGCAAAACGCAATGCTTGAAACCCTGCATCTTGCAGTATGCAAGCGGCAGAAAGCGGATCTAATTTTTAACTTATTGATTTTAAAGGATTTTTTATATTCAAAAACTTGGCATGCCGTCTGCAATATCTCTTGCATATAGCCTGAAACGGCCAATGACAGTTGAAGGAGTAAACCCATGGTCAGCCAGATTGCACGTAACAATATGATCTGTTCGGCATTCTTCGCAGGTGTAGCAGCAGTGCTGTTCACCACTGGCCATACCTCTACTCCTGTTGCTGCTCCGCAAGCCGTACCTCACATTGAAGTGAAGGCACCGGCGGCCAAGCCCCTGGCAAGCCATGTAAGCGTCGAGCAGCAAAAAGCTATTCCGGCTCAATCTACTGTTGACCGTTTCCCCCGTCAGACTCGCTGGGTTTTCTAAGGAGACGCTTGCGATGTCCGGGACCTACACAACCTTCGCTTTGACCTTCGCCAGTGCGATAGTTCTATTGGGCCTTGTAGCCAGCATGATTTTGATCGGCCGTGCGTTAAAACAGACGGATAGCCGGAACACACGCGATTTAGAAGTATCCATACCGAGGAGCCTATCTTTCTCGGAAAGCGGTGCCAGAGAGTCTCGGATAAGACAGTCGGCCTGGCCTGAGAAAGTAAGTGTTTCTCGATAATCAACTAGAAATCCAAACTAGAAACCAGAGAAAAGTAAGACGAGGAGAATCATCATGCTGAGCTGGGCTATCACGTTTCTAATCATCGCTATCATCGCAGGTGTTTTGGGCTTCGGCGGCATCGCCGGTACAGCAGCAGGTATTGCCAAGATCCTGTTCGTTCTGTTCCTGATTCTGTTTGTGGTGTCCTTCTTCTTCGGTCGCCGCCGACCCTGACACAGGGCCTGCGATTGTCATCAAATCGTAGCCGTAGGCCGGTTTAATGACCTGACCGAACACACGCCCCGACTTGTCGGGGCGTTATAGGCCAAGGGGCTTGGGTGCTTTGCGGTAAGAGGAGCATCCTCAGGGTACAGGGAGTACCTTCGTTGAGACGAGCCAGGCTGGACGATATATCCCCCAGACGTTTTGGGCCTCGACCGTGGGGTCTTGAGGACTAAAAAGCCTGGGGGACATAATTTTGGGTTACTGCATTTTTACCGCCAGCTTGGCGACATGCTTGCCCTGATGGCTCGCCAGCTGTAGTTCCTTCGCACTGGGCAATCGAGAGCCATCGGCTCCTGCCAGCGTGGCTGCGCCGTAAGGCGAACCTCCCTTCACTTCAGTAATATCCGCCAGCATGGGATCGGTATAAGGCATACCGACAATCAGCATGCCATGGTGCGCCAGCGTGTTCCAAAAGGACGTAATGGTAGTCTCACTACCGCCCCCGGTTCCCGTCGAAACGAACACACTGCCCAGCTTGCCTACCAGCGCACCCTTCACCCATAGACCGCCCGTCTGATCGAGGAAGGTGCGCATCTGGCCGGCCATGTTGCCGAAACGGGTTGGTGTTCCAAAGATGATTGCATCATAGTCAGCCAGCTCTTGAGGCGTGGCGACCGGCGCTGCCTGATCAAGTTTGGCGCCAGCATTGCGGGCCACGTCTTCAGGCATGGTTTCGGGGACGCGCTTGATCGTCACTTCAACGCCTGGTACACGTCGTGCGCCTTCTGCCATGGCTTCAGCCAGGCGCTCGATATGTCCATACATGGAATAGTACAGAACCAGAACTTTCTTCATGTCGTCTCCTTGGTTAACACAGAGGGCCGAGTGACAGCCTTTTGATGGCTTAAGAAAGGACAACAGCGGTCAGGAATCGTCGGCAGGTTTCTCTTCCTGAACCATCTCAATTCTGGTTGATACCTATCGAAGCGTTCGACTTTTTACAGGCGCAGGGCTGCTCGACCTTCGCCATCGGGAGTCAACCCTCGTATCATCCCCGGCTGGTTTCGGGGAGATGCATCATGCTGAACGGGTTATGGCTGGGCTTTTTCATCGTGGCGGCGATCAGTGCGCTGGGACGATGGTTGATCGGAGACGATGCAGGCGTGTTTGCAGCCATGGTCGAGAGCCTGTTTGCCATGGCCAAGCTGTCGGTAGAAGTGATGATTCTGTTATTCGGCACGCTGACGCTCTGGCTGGGTATCCTGCGTATTGCCGAGAAGGCCGGGCTGGTCGAAAAGCTGGCCTATGTCCTTGGGCCGCTGTTCCGCCGTTTGATGCCGGAAGTACCTGCCGGCCACCCGGCGCTGGGGCTGATTACGCTCAACTTTGCAGCTAACGGCCTGGGGCTCGATAATGCGGCCACGCCCATTGGCCTCAAGGCCATGCGGGCTTTACAGGACCTGAACCCCAAGCCGGAAACGGCCAGTAATGCACAGATTCTATTTCTGGTGCTCAATGCGTCCTCCCTGACGTTACTGCCCGTCACTATCTTCATGTATCGCGCCCAACAGGGTGCGCCTGATCCAACCCTGGTCTTTCTGCCTATCCTGCTGGCGACCAGTGTCTCCTCGCTGGTCGGGCTGCTATCCGTTTCGTTCATGCAACGGCTCAAGCTGTGGGATCCGGTCGTCCTGGCGTGGCTGGGTGGCGGCGCACTGCTTCTGGGCGGCTTCATGAGCATTCTGGTCACCTTGTCGGCAACGGCCCTGGCGGCATTGTCGTCGCTATTAGGTAATCTGGTGCTGTTCGGCCTGATCCTGATGTTCCTGATCTTTGGCGCGCTCAAGCGGGTGCCGGTTTACGAAACCTTTGTCGAGGGTGCAAAAGAAGGATTCGAGGTTGCCAAGAACCTGTTGCCCTATCTGGTTGCCATGTTGTGCGCGGTGGGCGTGTTACGGGCATCAGGCGCACTGGAAATCATTCTTGACGGTGTTCGCCATGCCGTGGGCTGGTTAGGTTGGGACACCCGCTTCGTCGATGCGCTGCCTACAGCACTGGTCAAGCCGTTTTCGGGCAGCGCCGCCCGCGCCATGCTGATCGAGACGATGCAGGCCAAAGGCGTGGACAGTTTTCCAGCCCTGATTGCGGCCACTGTCCAAGGCAGTACCGAGACGACCTTTTATGTGCTGGCTGTCTACTTCGGTTCGGTAGGAATCCAGCGGGCTCGCCATGCTGTCGGATGCGCACTGTTGGCCGATGGCGCCGGGGTGCTGGCGTCCATCCTGGTCTGCTATTGGTTTTTCGGCTGAGTCATCAATTTTCGAATTCCGCCATCCAGTGCTTGCGAACGATGCGGCGCTGGCGACGGGTCGTGAACTGTTCTGTCTGCCGGCTTTCGGCAATCAGTGAACAGTAATGCCCTTTGTACTGACCCAGGCGGAAGCGGCGGCGTACACCGATGGGGTGCCTGTCGGAGCCATAAAATGCGATCACGTGGATTTCCAGACCATCAAAGACCCAGCCTTCCGGCGGGTGCATGCCATTGAGTTCCAGATCGTGTGCAGCGGCTACCCGGGAGATCAATCGTTGAAAGGTGCCAATGTGCGTAAAGTCACCCGTTTTCAGCGGTCCCTGGCGGGTGGCTTTATACAGCTCGGCATCCTGATCGAAATCATCCTCGCTGCTCTCGCGAACATCGGTCACATCCGCCTTGAGCGTACCGCGCGAGGTGTGCAGGTGCACGATCAGCTGGTTAATGAAGATCGGCTCGGCACTCATGTTGGAAAGCAGGCACAGGGCGCCTACCCCCTTGCCGGCGCCGCGGTTGATAATGAGCCGCGGTTGACGCTGGCGCTTGAAGCCGCTCAGCAGCAGCTGTGCATAAAAGATCCATACCAGCAACGTGCAGCCGGAGATGAACAGGGTCAGGACGTCACGGTACTCGCGTAACCAATCCAGCATTGGGCTACCTTTAAGGGAAAATTTGCACCCTATTGGAAGAGCCCCCGGCAGGCTGGTTCCCCGCGTGGTGCCTTTCCGTGACGGGATACTAGAAACTCAATGTGACGGCTCTAGTCAAAATCAAGAAGGGCATTGCCCGCTCAAGGAGTGAAACCTATGAAAACGCTTGGATTGTTCGTTGCAGCCAGCCTGTTTACAGCCCCGCTCTGGGCGGCACCGTTACCATGCGATCAGCTCAAATCTGAGATCGAGGTAAAGATCCAGGCTGCCGGAGTCAGCTCGTACACGCTGGAAATCGTACCGAACGCAGACGTCACCGATCCCAACATGGTAGTGGGCAGCTGTGAAAACGGCACCAAGAAGATCATTTACCAGCGTAACGACGGCTAGAGCGGGATGCACTGACGCTGACGAACCGTTCCAACCGACTGCCCCCGGCTATCGTGCAGCTCCAGCCGGGGCTGGTCCATGTAGGCTGATGCCTCGATGCGGTAGCGTTCGCCTGCCTTGAAATCACCGTACTGGACGATCATGTAGCAGTTGATTTCTACCGGCTCGTAGCCAAAACCCATCATGCCGCCGCCCGGAACCATGCCGCCCAGCTCGAACTGATAGCGAACCTGTAGCTCATGCGCGCCGGGCGAGACCTGGAAATAGCGTCCATCGTCGAGCCGCTTGCCATCAAGACGATCCGCCATCAGCACGTTGCCTACCGAGGCCATCTGCATGTGCAGATCCACCCAGGCCATATTTGGGTCCTTGGGCGGAAGAGGACTGGCGCAGCCTGCCAGCAGTACGGCGGCGAACAACAGGTGCTTTTTCATGGCCTTTAGCCCGAGCGAGTCTGAGAGTATCGATTAGACATCGCCGCAGCGACTTTCTCCACCCCGTGCGACTTCCTGCTGACTGGCATCGTACAGCTTGGCCCAGGCGCGGAACCCGGCCTGCTCAGCCTGTAGCCGATAGCGTTCGCCCGCCGAGAAATCCTTGTAATGGACATTGAGCAGGCAAGTGCGGACCAGGGGCGTGGCACTGGGGCCGATATTGGCCGGATCGACCTTGAACTGGTAGCGCACCTGAAGATCATGGCTACCGGGTTGCACCTGGAAGTAACGGTCGTCCTCAAGGGTCTGGCGATCGGCTTGCTGGGCTTGGAGCAGATCCGGTTTTTCGGTCTTGAGGTCGATCCAGGCCTGGGAAGGGTCCGGCTTGGGCAGCGGCATCAGGGAACAGGCAGTCAGTGCCAGGGCAGGGCACAACAGGAGAATACGACGCATGAGTGAGCTCCAGACAAAGGTAATGCAACGGGGCAGGATTCTCGGCTTCCTTCCTCAGTGCCGGTTTCCATGGGGCCGATACTCATACTAGAGTGTCGCCTCCTCATACCGGCGCTCCAGGTTATTTACCATGTCCCGTCTCTGGTTAGCCCAAGTCGACCTTAAAAGCTTGAGATGGGTTCCATTTATCGCGGCCCTTTGGCTGTGCGGCTGTTCGTCTGTCGGATATTACGGGCAGATGGCAAAGGGGCAGGCGGCCCTGTTATGGCAGCGCACACCCATCACCCAGGTCATTGATGATCCTTCTACCGATCCGGCCCTGAGGCGTCGCCTTGAGCTGGCCCTGCGCGCCCGTGAGTTCGCCAGTCAGCAATTGGGCTTGCCGGATAACCGCAGCTATCGTCTGTTCGTAAAGCTGGACCGGCCCTACGTTGTCTGGAATGTCTTTGCAGCACCGGAGTTCTCACTCTCGCCCCTGATGCATTGCTTTCCCATTGCCGGTTGCGTGGCGTATCGCGGTTACTACCATGAAGAGGCAGCGCAAAAGGCGGCAGAGCCGCTCAAGGCCAAGGGGTGGGATACCTATGTGGCAGGTGTGCCAGCGTATTCGACGCTGGGATGGTTCGATGACCCGCTGCTCAGCAGCATGCTGCGTTGGGATGACGATCAGTTGATTGCAACGATCTTCCACGAGCTGGCCCATCAGAACCTCTATGTGCAGGACGACACGACCTTTAATGAGTCCTATGCCAACTTCGTCCAGCAGGAAGGGCTGCGCCAGTGGCGTGCGGCTCAAGGGTTACCGCCACCTGATCCGCTCCGCGAACAACAGTACCGGCAATTCGTAGGGCTGATACTGGATACACGTAAGCAGCTTGAGTCGCTTTATGCTCAGCCGCTTGCAGCCGAGGCGATGCGACAAGCAAAGGGTAAGGTATTCGAGACGATGCGGCGTGACTATGCACAGCTGAGGGATACACAGTGGCGAGGCGATCACCGCTTTGATGCCTGGATGGCAGGTCCGCTAAATAACGCAAAGCTCTTACCGTTCGGGCTATATGAGCAGTGGGTGCCGGCCTTTGCTGCCTTGTATGCCGAGCATCCCGGAAACTGGCCAGCCTTTTATGCACGTGTCCGGGCGTTGGCAGCGTTACCAGCCGCCGACCGCCAGGCTCGGTTGAAAGCCCTGGCGGAGCGGCAGGCAGAACAGAACGATTAGAGCGGTTCGCTCCAGAGCGTGGCGCTGATCTGACCGGTCTCGCCGGGAGCCAGCACCATCACATCGTCCATGACACGGGCGGTCTCGATGCACAGCATGCGCTGCCAGGCATCATCGGCGAACGGTGTCAGACGCTTGGATTTTTCGATCCAGGGGTTCCATAGGACCGCAGACGAGGTGTTCTTGGTCTCGATGAAAATACGGCGATTCCACTGAGGGTCACGAATCCCCAGGCGTGAGGGCAGCCCCTGATAGACGCGGTCCACTTCCTGGTCGATGACCGGCTCGCCGTTCTGGCGCTTGCGCTCCCAGCCGTCGAGGCAATCGTAGTAGTCAGCGTGGGTAAAGCCCTCAATACCGACCTGACGGGAGTCGCTCACAGCAAAGTAGGTGTGCAGGGCCTGGCTCAGGGTCAGCGTCTGATCACCGATATTGCGAGTGGTAAGCGTCATGGTGAGACGATCGCTCACCTCAACCGACAGGGTCAAATCGGCGGCATGGGGCCAGCCAGGCATGTGGGCGGCAGAGGTCTGGTAGTGGAAGTCCAGGCGGACGCGGTCCACATCCACATCCATGTCACCGGTTGCCCACCCGGCCTGACGAACGAGGCCATGCTGCGGGGCGCCTTCTACCTCGGTCAGCATGTGCTGAACGGCCGGCGGGTTACGCTTGATATCGCCAAACCAGGGCCAGCAGACCGGTACGCCGCCACGAATGGGTTGGCCATGAATGAATTCGGCATCCGGATTGTCCCAGATGATCGGCTGCTCGCCATCAAGGCCGAAGCTGAGGATATGGGCGCCCTGGCAGGCAATCACGGCTTCGGCACGGCCGATACGGATACGCCAGCAGGGCAATTCGCCCTTCTGGATCTGTTCAACGAGGGGAGCGGCTTGGGTCATCAATAATTCCTTGGTCGTTATTATCAGTGAGCGCTGGGCCTGTTCGGTTTGGCCGCGTCAATCGGTTCCGGCAGGACATGACAAGACCTGCCGGATAAGGTGAGTAGAGTAGCGCTATCTCGCGCCACGGTGTGCGTTTCGAAGGCTACGACTCATGAAGGTCGGGTGGGGTTTCCATTGAAGCTGCGTGCTCGGTCTCATATCCGGATTCCGCCTGCTCCAGGACGCCATAGGCGATACTGCAGAACAGCGAATTGAGACGCTTCATGTCTGACAGCAGGCCAAGGTGTAGCGAGCTGGTCTCGATGCTTTGTACGACCTGATGGTGCAGACGCTCCACATGGGCGTGGGCGTATCGCCGCTCCAGGACGCGAAAGCGCTGCTTGGCACGCCGCAGGCGACGGGCCGAGTCGGCATCGCCAGACAGAAAGACTGACAGGCATAGCCTCAGGTTGGCCATCAGGTGGCCGTGCAATGCGGCGAGTTCTTCAAGGCCTTGCTCGGAAAAGGAGCGATTGGCCGAGATTTTCTTGTTTTCCAAATCACTGGCCATGCGCTCGATGATATCTCCGGCCTGCTCAAGGTTGATGGCCAGTTCGATGATCTGCGCCCAGCGACGGCTGTCCCGATCCCCCAGATCTTCTCGCGGAATACGGGCCAGATAGAGCTTGATGGCGGTGTAGAGCGCATCAACATCATCATCCAGGCGGCGGACTTCCCGTCCCTGGGCCTTGGTGCCACCGCTTATCAAGGCCATCAGCTCCGTGAGCATATGCTCTACCACATCGCCCATACGCAGCGCCTCACGGGCGGCGTTGGCAAGCGCCAGGGCGGGGGTATCCAGTACGGACGTATCCAGATGACGTGGGTTCATGGTGATGTCTGCCTGCGGCCGGTCCGGCAGGACGAGTGTGCAGAAGCGCGCCATCGGACGTGTCAGGGGCAGGAACACCACACAGCGGACGAGGTTGTAGAGTACGTGGAAGCCAATTACCAGCTCTGCGGCTGCCAGTTCCCAGTTGTCCATCCAGTCGGCCACGGTGTCGACCCACGGCAGTACCAGCGCGCAGCCGGCCAGCTTGAACAGCAGGCTGCCCAGGGCTACCCGCCGACCGGCCGGGGTCTGGCGGGACGCACTCAACATGGCCAGAAGACCGCTGCCCAGATTGGCACCCACCACCAGGCAGAGGGCTACTTTCAGCGAAATGACGCCTGAGCCGGCCAGCGTTGCCGTCAGCAGGACAGCCGCAAGACTGGAATAGGAAATCATGGCGAACAGAGCCCCGGTCAGGGCGTCGAGCATTTCGTCTCCGGTCAGTGAGGAGAACAGCACCTTGACGCCCGCAGCCTGGGTCATGGGTGTTGCGGCCGCTACGATCAGCTCCAGCGCCAGAATGATCAGTCCCAGCCCGATCGCCACCCGGCCCAATTGCCCGGGGCGGGACTGCTTGTGACCAATGAAAAGAATGACGCCCACCAGGATCAGCAGCGGAGAAAGCCACGACAGATCAAAGGTGAGCACACGGGCCATTAGTGCCGTCCCTACGTCGGCGCCCAACATGATCGCAAGGGCAGGCCTGAGGGTCATAAGCCCCTGGCCTACGAAGGAGGTTGCCAGCAGCGCGGTGGCATTGCTGCTTTGCACGAGTGCGGTAACCCCAATGCCAGCGGCAAAGGCTAGCGGGGTGTGACGTACGCTGCGGCTGAGTACGCGACGCAGGTTCGCCCCGTAGACCCGCATGATGCCGGTCCGGACGATGTGCGTTCCCCATACCAGCAGGGCCACCGCAGAAAGAAGGTTCAGTAGTGTCAGCATTCAGGCGCCCTCCCGGCGCAACTGCTTCCCGGCTGCCTGGCCAGGCTGTAACAAAAGTTTCACATTCATATGACATGCAGGCCGCAGCGTCTGCTGAGACGGCAGGACGGTAATCGGGGCTATACAGGGTTAGTCGCCTGTGTAAGGCATATGTTCAGCCTGTGGAGAGCGGCCTTTTCGCGCTAGGGGCGCAGGAGCACACCGTAAACGCTCTAGCTCGGCAGACGGCGCGAGTTAGGTCGGGAGCGTTTTCGCTGAATATGGCGTCTGACTGATTGTGAATCGACACAAGGTAAGGTGTTCGCGGCAGGGGTGCGTTATAGTCCGCCGCCGTGTCCATATGCCATTTTTGCCGCTGCATTTAGAAAACAAATATTAAGAAGATATAAACAGCCGCGGTAAACTGTGCGTTTATGTGGGCGCTTTGCCAGCGTCATATCGATAAATCAGGAGGCACAGCCGCTTATCAGGGCTGACCACGCCTACAGCAATACCCACAAGGTTTCGCGTTAAGTGATCGAATTTCAGAACGTTCAAAAGACCTACCTCGTTTCAGGTCGCCAGGTGCCGGCGCTCCAGTCGACCAACCTGCGCGTCGAGGCGGGCGAAGTCTTCGGCCTCATCGGCCACTCCGGGGCCGGCAAGAGCACCATGCTGCGCCTGATCAACCGGCTGGAAGCACCCAGCGGCGGCCGGATCATTGTGGATGGCGAAGACGTCACCGCGCTGGACAGCGCCGGTCTACGTGCCTTCCGCCGTCGCGTCGGCATGATCTTTCAGCATTTCAATCTGCTGTCATCCAAGACCGTGGCGGCCAATATCGCCATGCCGCTTGAGCTGGCAGGTGGACATTCCCGCGCCGAGATCAACGCGCGCGTGGATGAATTGCTGGCCCGTGTTGGCCTGACTGACCATGCCCGCAAATACCCGGCACAGCTCTCGGGCGGCCAGAAACAGCGGGTCGGCATTGCCCGTGCGCTGGCGACGCGGCCGAAGATCCTGCTGTGCGACGAGGCCACCAGTGCTCTCGACCCGCAGACCACCGGACAGGTGCTGCAGCTGCTGGCGGAGATCAACCGTGAACTGGGTCTGACCATTGTGCTCATCACCCATGAAATGGATGTGATCCGTCGAGTCTGTGACCGCGTGGCGGTACTCGATGCCGGCACAGTTGTCGAGCAGGGCACAGTGGCGGATGTCTTCCTGCATCCCAAGCATGCCACCACTCGGCGCTTTGTGTTCGAGGCCGAACACGTGGACGAGGGCGATCTGATGTCGTCCTACAGCCATGTGGAGGGTCGTATCTTGCGCCTGACCTTCCGTGGCGAAGCCACCTATGCGCCTCTTCTGGGTCAGGTAGCCCGGGAAACCGGCGTGGATTACAGCATTTTGGGCGGTCGAATCGACCGTATTCGCGAAGAACCCTACGGCCAGCTGACCATTGCCCTCGTGGGAGGGGATCTGGACGCCGCTCTGGCTCGTTTCGACGCCGCTGATGTAACCGTGGAGGTCATTCGCTGATGGACGCTTTTCTCGCCTTTTTTGCCGATATCGACTGGGCCGAAATCTGGCAGGCTACCCTCGACACCCTGCAAATGCTGGGCTGGTCGATGTTGTTTACCGTACTGCTCGGCTTGCCGCTGGGCGTTCTGCTCTTTTTGACCGGCAAGCGGCAGTTGCTGGAACAGCCCATCGTGTATGGCCTGCTGTCGTTTCTGGTGAACGTCCTGCGTTCGATTCCCTTCATTATCCTGTTGATTCTGATGATCCCGATTACCGTATGGCTGATCGGCACCTCGCTGGGCGTCGAGGGTGCTATTCCGCCGCTGGTGGTGGGGGCTGCGCCCTTCCTGGCACGTCTGGTCGAGACGGCGCTGCGCGAAGTGGATCGTGGCATCATCGAGGCAACCCAGGCCATGGGCGCAAGCCTCTGGCAGATCGTGACCCGTACCCTGCTGCCCGAGGCCCTGCCTGGCCTGATCGCCGCTGCAACCGTTACAGCGATTGCGCTGGTGTCCTACACGGCCATGGCGGGCGTGATCGGTGGCGGTGGTTTGGGTGATCTGGCGATCCGCTTCGGATACCAGCGCTTCCAGACCAATGTCATGGTGGTCACCGTCGTACTTCTGCTGATCCTGGTACAGGTGCTGCAGATGGTCGGTGACCGCCTGGTTGTAAAGTTCAGCCGCCGCTAACAGGCTGTCCGCCGGGCCTCAAGGTCCGGCGGAAAACACTAGCATTACACGCTGTTCCCTCTTATTTTCGAAAGGAATCCGCTATGTCTCTGAAACGTACCCTGCTTTCCGTTGCGCTTGGTTTTGGTCTGGTGACAGCGGCTCATGCCGAGACCCTGAAGGTGGCAGCGAGCCCTATTCCCCACGCAGAGATCCTTGAGCTGGTCAAACCCCAGCTGGCAAAGGAAGGTGTAGATCTGGAGATCAAGGTCTTCAACGACTATATCCAGCCGGATCGCCAGACCGACCAGAAGCAGGTCGATGCCAACTATTTCCAGAGCAAGCCCTATTACGAGTCCTACCAGAAGAGCAACAAGGACAGTAATCAGGTGCCGGTCGTAGCCGTACACGTCGAGCCATTTGGCGCCTATTCCCAGAAGATCAAGTCGGTTTCCGAACTAAAAGACGGCGCGACCATTGCCATCCCCAACGATCCGACCAACTCGGGTCGCGCGTTGCTGCTGATCGCCAAGCAGGGTTTGATCACCCTGAAAGACCCGAACAACATCTCTGCTACCCAGCGCGACATCGTGGATAACCCCAAGCACCTGAAGTTCAAGGAGCTTGAGGCCGCTACGCTGCCGCGTGTACTGAACCAGGTGGACCTGGCGCTGATTAACGCCAACTATGCGCTGCAGGCCAAGCTGGTACCGACCAAGGATGCGCTGTTCATCGAAAGCGCCGAGTCGCCCTACGCCAACTACCTGTACATCCGTGCGGAAAAAGCCAACGATCCAGCCATCCAGAAGCTGGCCAAGGCCCTGACCACGCCTGAAGTGAAGAAATTCATTCAGGAGAAATATCAGGGTGGCGTTGTTCCCGCGTTCTGATCGTAATGACCTGATCGGGTATGAGGAGAGGGGTTGAGGGGTAGACCTTGAACCCCCATCTCCTGGACTGATCCGCGTGTCGTTGACATGCTTTTGAATCTGCCGAGGAGTTTGACCATGAAGAAACTGATTGCCGCTGCTGCCCTGCTGGCTGCCGCCGTCACTGCCCATGCGGCAGAAAAGCTGAGCGTGGCGGCAACGCCTGTTCCGCATGCCGAGATTCTGGAATTCGTAAAGCCCCAGCTGGCGAAGGAAGGCGTGAACCTGGACGTCAAGATTTTCACTGACTACGTTCAGCCCAACCTGCAGGTGGCCCAGAAGCGTCTGGATGCCAACTTCTATCAGCACAAGCCTTACC
The DNA here is from genome assembly GCF_058536325.1 of Pseudomonas sp. C2.3V. NCBI lineage: Bacteria > Pseudomonadati > Pseudomonadota > Gammaproteobacteria > Pseudomonadales > Pseudomonadaceae > Pseudomonas > Pseudomonas sp. C2.3V. The sequence continues at coordinate 224,798 of NZ_JBZUBN010000001.1, forward strand.
TGGACGAATTCAACAAGAGCCGCGGAACCGATCTGGTGCCGGTCGCTCAAGTGCATGTGGAGCCGTTCGGTATCTACTCCCAGAAGGTCAAAAGCCTGGATGAGGTCAAGGAAGGCGCAACCGTTGCCATTCCCAGCGACGCCACCAATGGCGGCCGTGCCTTGCTGCTCCTGGAAAAAGCCGGTCTGATCACGCTCAAGGATAACTCCAATATCCTGGCGACCCCGCGTGACATCGCCACCAATCCCAAGAAGCTCAAGTTCAAGGAGCTTGAGGCCGCTACGCTGCCGCGTGTGCTGAACCAGGTGGACCTGGCGCTGATCAACACCAACTATGCGCTGGAAGCCAAGCTGAACCCGACCAAGGATGCGCTGCTGCTGGAAGGCAAGGAATCGCCTTATGCCAACCTGCTGGTTGCCCGCCCGGACAACAAGGACAGCGATGCCATGCAAAAGCTGGCCAAGGCCCTGACCAGCCCGGAAACCAAGAAATTCATCGAAGACAAGTACAACGGTGCGGTTGCTCCGGCGTTCTGATCGCTTCGATAACAAAAAGCCCGCCCTGAACCGGCGGGCTTTTTATGGGTACGATCCGGATTAGCCGGGCTGCATCAGCTCAACCACAACCCGATCGGGCCCGTGGATCGTCACGACTTGCCAGCCCTCACGGGGACCCTGGGTAATGATACGGGGCGCTGGTACCTCATACCCCGCCTTGCGAATGTGCACCAGTCGCGCCTCAAGGTCATGGACCTGAAACAGGAGGGGAATGACCGCAGGGATTTCAGGCTCCGGTAGCTGATGCACAGGAATAGGCTGCTCGATCAGCAGCACACGGTAATCATGAGCTTCCAGCTCGGCAACAGCGGTCGCCTGGAGGCTCGAAAGCGCTTCATCAGCAGCTGATTCGCTTCGGCGAGTGAGCGTGAAGCCAAGGGCAACCGCCCAGAAATTCAGCGACTCAGCCAGTGACGGAACAACAAGTCTGAGGTAATCGGAACGGCGTAAGACGGTAATAGGCTCGCTTGAAAACATCAAAAATATCCATGACTAGTCACCTAAGGGTATCTCGTTGAGCCTGCTAGGCTGAGGCCAGGTAGGTAAAGATTGAGTAAAGCCTGTCTCATTTTGAACCTTCGAAGGACTCAGCTTCGGTCACCGGTAAAGCGCCGCGAATCTGCACGATAATGATCATGACCAGCGCCCCCGCAGCCAGCAGCAAAGGCATGGCGTGGCCGGTCAGCCATTGGCTGGCGGCTCCGGTGGTTAAGGGGCCGAGCAGGCAGCCGAAGCCCCAGAGCTGGGCGATATGGGCATTGGCTTGGACCAGCTCGGCGTCCCGGTAACGCTCGCCAATCAGGATCAGGGCGAGGGTGAAAATACCACCGGCGCTGGCACCAAAGATCACCAGTAACGGCCAGATGTAGGTGGTGTGCAGCAGGAGCGGCATGGCGAGGCTGGTCAGCAGCAGTGTGACACCACATGCCTTGAACAGACCGGTGCGCGAAACACGGTCAGCCAGTGCGCCCAGCGGCAGTTGTAGCAGGGCGTCTCCGGTCACGACCGTGCTGGCCATGAGCAGGGCGGTACGCTGGTCAAAGCCTTGGTTCAATGCGTACACCGGCAGCAGTGTCAGCATCATGGCCTCGAAGGCGGCAAATAGCACAACTGCCCAGGCGATGGCGGGGAGTTGCCGGCAAAAGCGCAAAAGGCCGCGGCCAATGGAGCCATGATCGCTGGCTTTGGGCGCACCGCTGCGGCCTACAAGCGCAAGGGAGCCCATGATGAGCAGGGCGGTACTGATCCAGAAACCGCCGTTGCCTTCAGTGCCAATCAGGGTCAGAACCAGGGGGCCGGTCAGCTGGCTTAGCGCATAGGCGCTGCCATACAACGCCACCAGTTTGCCGCGCCACTGTTCAACGATGATCTGGTTGATCCAGCTTTCACCGAGCACGAAGATCATGGTCAGAATAACGCCCAGCAGTAACCGGAGCAGTACCCAGACGCTGTAATAGGGCAGGAGGGACAGCAGCAGTACGGACAGCGCACCCGCCAGAAGGCAGAGCTGCATCAGCCGCGGCGTACCGATACGAGCGGCCAGGCGTCCGGTTATACCGGCCCCCACGATGATGCCGATGGCCGGCGTGGCCGCCATGAACCCAATGGCGAACGGGCCGTAGCCCCAGTTTTCCAGCCTCAGTGATACCAGCGGCATGGTGATGCCCAATGCCAGACCCACACTGATGATGGCGCCCAGCACGGCAAAATAGGTCCCCCAGCGCATGAGCGCTCCTTGTGGTGCAGAGGGTAATAGGACAGCACGTGCCGGCGAGAGTTACGCCTTGTTCAGCTTGCCGAAATGTTCGCAGGCGGCATCGCAGAAACGCTCCAGCCGGTCGACGATATCCGGTGTCAGGCTGACCCAGCGCACCCGGCGGTCAACATCGCCATTGGTTTCAATCAGATAGCCCCGGTCGATCAGATGCTGGACATATTTGACGGCGGTGCGCCGGCTGATGCTAGGCATGAACGCATAGAGATCGGTTTTGCGCAGAGATTGATCCTGCCGCTGCCACATGTTGATGAACAGGTCGGAGTAGCTGAGATCGCTTAGCCCCAAATCGCCGAAATGAGCAATCCAGCTGTTGTCCATGGCCAGAATGGCGTGTGCAACAGCGCGGCGTTTGGTTTGACTGAAGCGACGGGTCATGTTCGTTACCGGTAAGTGCAGACAGGCAGGGCCTGTTTGTTGGCTTTCTTGTCTCGGTGGCTAGCGCTTGGCACCCACCGTTTACAGGGCAACACAGGTTAAGCGGCTCGCGGCAGCTGACGAGCATGCGCAGTGTAATGGCTGGACGATATCCGCCGGTAGCGTTTGTATACAGGCGCGCGCCTGTTGTGCACTAGTGGTCATGCGTGACACGCAGGACAGATGAACTAGAGGAGAAAATACGTTTCCGATAGGCTGAGAAGAACCGGTGACATGTGTGATGCCCAGAGCCTCACCGGATCACCAGCCCTGATGAGTTTTTAAGGACACGATAACGATGCGTAAGTGGCAATGTATTGTCTGCGGTTACATTTATGACGAAGCGGCAGGCTGGCCGGATGATGGTATTGCGCCTGGGACCCGTTGGGAGGATGTTCCGGAAGACTGGATGTGTCCGGATTGCGGCGTCGGCAAATCCGATTTTGAAATGATCGAGATCGCCTGATCCGCTCCTTCCCAAGCGGCCGACCGGTTGCTGTCTTCGTCCCGGGTCTGCGTTGATGACAGGCCCGGTGACACATTCAATAATGCGTGAACCTATCTGAGCGGGGCGCCCGGTGACGCCACGCCTGAACCAACGCAGAGAGAACGTTATGAGCGAAATTTTACCCCTGGTCATCATCGGCACAGGGTTGGCGGGCTACAACCTGGCCAAGGAATGGCGCAAGCTCGATAGCCAGACGCCTCTACTCATGATTACGGCCGATGACGGGCGTTCCTATTCCAAGCCCATGCTGTCCAACGGCTACGCCAAGAACAAGCAGCCGGATGAGCTAGTCATGGCGGAGCCGGGGGCAATGGCTGATCAGTTCAATGCCCGAATCTTTACCAATACCCGCGTCACGGCTATCGACCCTGGCCACAAGCGAATCTGGCTAGGTGAGGAAGAGGTTCGCTACGAAAACCTTGTCCTGGCCTGGGGCGCAGAACCTATTCAGGTGCCCGTTGCAGGAGGGTGCGAGGACGCTTTCTTCCCAATCAACGACCTGCAGGACTACGCCCGTTTTCGTCAGGCAGCTGAAGGCAAGCAGCGCGTGCTGATTCTGGGGGCCGGGTTGATTGGCTGTGAGTTTGCCAATGACCTGCGAAGCGGCGGCTATGACGTGGATGTGGTCGCACCGTGTGAGCAGGTCATGCCCAATCTTGTTCCTGCCCAGGTGGCAGCAGCCGTTCAGAGCGGGTTGGAAAGCATTGGCGCGCGGTTTCACCTGGGGCAGACGGTGACACGGCTGGAGCGCGAAGGGGATGGGTATCTGGCGCACCTTTCCGATGGTGCGACTCTACCCTGCGACGTAGTGGTGTCGGCTGTAGGTCTCAAACCACGGGTTGATCTGGCGCAGGCGGCAGGCCTTGAGGTCGAGCGCGGCATTGTGGTCAATCGCGAGCTGCGTACCTCCCATGAAAACATCTATGCCCTGGGAGACTGCGCCGAAGTGGAAGGGCAAAGCCTGATGTATGTGATGCCGCTGATGGCCTGTGCCCGTGCTCTGGCCCAGACGCTGGCTGGAAAGCCCACGGCAGTTACCTATGGTCCGATGCCAGTAACGGTAAAAACGCCAGCCTGCCCGCTGGTTGTCGCATTGGTCAACAAAGGGGCCAAGGGTGAATGGCGGGTTGAAGGAAGTGGAGCGGATATCAAGGCGTTGTGCGTTGATAGTGAAGGTAAATTGCTGGGTTATGCCTTGAGCGGAGCAGCCGTCAGCGAAAAATTGGCGTTAAACAAGCAATTACCACCCGTTCTGGCGTAATGACTGAAATACAACGTTACACTCAAGACGCGTCAGTCGTATGGAAAAAGCGCTGAATGCGACTGGCGCGCGGGTTTGGGCCGTGCCATGCTCAGAGTGCCTGCTTAAACGCGGCTGCTCCGTTCCAGACAAGGGGTGGAGAGTACGGATACAACAACAATAAACACCTACAAGAGGCATCTTTATGCGCAAACCGGAACTCGCCAGCGCCATCGCTGAAAAAGTCGGTCTTTCCAAGGAACAGGCCAATACCGTTCTCAATGCCGTGCTTGATGAAATTGCCAATGCATTGCACCGCAAGGATAACGTCACGTTGGTAGGCTTCGGTACTTTCCTTCCCCGCCATCGCGGAGCCCGTACAGGCAAGAACCCGCAAACCGGTGAACCGGTCAAGATTCGCGCTAGCAATACCGTGGCTTTCAAGCCCGGCAAGGCCTTGCGCGACAGCATCAGCTGATCCCTTGCGCACTGCCTGTATCGGCGTGCTGGGTATGAACTGTCTGGCCCTCTCCCGCCTTCCAGACCGCCATACCCGAACCTCACCGCTACAGGGCATCTGCGTCTAACTATCCGGCGGGCACCTCTGTACCCGCCGGACACACAGGTTAGGCGGCCGTCTGCACGGCGCCTGTCGAGGGTGATCCGCCCAGCGAAGCCGCTTTATGGTAGCGACCTTCCAGACGACGCTTGAGCGCGCGAGGCTCAATGATCAGCTTGACGCCATTGGACTCGTTGGTCCGTTCCCAATCCGCCAGCAGTTCCATGCAGGCATGATCGATATAGCTCACACGATCCAGTGGTACATGTAGGGTTGTACCCGGCTTAACGCCTTCCAGCACTTGAGTGATCTTGGGCACCTTCAGGAACGTGGCCGAGCCGCTCATGCGCAGTTCTGCCTGGGTCTCGTCTTCCTTGTCATAGACCAGAGCCACTTTAAGGCGTGAGGCCTTGAACGCCAGGGTGGCTACCGACAGGGCAAAGCCTAGAACGACACCCGTGAGCAGGTCGGTAAAGACAATGGTCAGCGCCGTCACGGCATAGATCAGGATAGGCGTACGTCCATACTGCTTCAGGCCTTGCAACGCCGAAGGACTGGCCAGTTTTACACCGGTATAGACCAGGACGCCTGCCAAGCTGGCAATCGGGATCTGCTTGAGCACGAAGGGGAGCGCGGCGACGAACGCCAGCAGCCACGCGCCATGCATAATGGCCGATGCACGTGTTTTAGCGCCAGCCTGAACATTGGCTGAGCTACGAACGATTACCCCGGTCATAGGTAGCGCACCGACGATACCGCACAGCAGGTTACCGACGCCCTGGGCTGACAGCTCACGATCGAACTGGGAACGGGGCCCCTGGTGCATCCGGTCAACCGCTGCGGCGGACAGCAGCGTTTCGGCACTGGCAATAAACGCCATGGCAACCGCTGCCATGAACAGTGTCGGATTGGTCAGCATGCCCAGGTCGGCAAAGGTGATCCAGTCAATGGCGTCGCCGAGGTTGTCCGGCACGTTGACCCGGTTGACGTCCAGATTCATCCACAGGCTGGCCATCGTAGCTGCCGTTACGGCGATCAGCGCGCCTGGCAAAAAGCGTAGCGAATATGGCCGTTTCTTCTCCCAAAGCCACATGATGGCGATGGTGGCGATACCCAGCATGGCCGCATAGGCACCGCTGCCCTCGTGTCCGCCCCATTCACCGGCTGCCTGTACGGCCGCCTTCGGAAAACCGACCAGGTTGGAAAGGCCCGACGCTTGCGGTGAGGCGTCGAGCATCACATGGACTTGGGACAAGACAATCAGAATACCGATACCGGCCAACATGCCGTACACCACGGCAGGCGAGGTGACGCGGAACCAGGCGCCCAGCCGGGCAAAGCCCGCTGCGACCTGAATGATCCCGGCCAGGATCAGCACCGGCCCGAGGGCCTTCATGCCATGCTGGTTGACCAGTTCGAATACCAGTACGGCAAGCCCTGCGGCCGGGCCGCTGACCTGCAAGGGGGAGCCGGCCAGAAAGCCGACGATGAGGCCACCAATGATGCCGGTCACCAAGCCCTTGGCTGGCGGCATTCCGGAGGCGATGGCGATGCCCATGCACAAAGGCAGGGCAACGAGAAAGACTACCAGCGAGGCCAAGGCATCGCGTGGAAAGGTCTGCTTGAGTGATGCTGCAGAAGTGTTTCCGAGCATGGTCCTATCCTCCGTAAAAACGCATAGCAACCTGTGCCAGAACCCTTCCTAACCGGCTCTGGCAGAGTCGTTTACCCACACGAAGACGGACAGCGCCCATGACTGCAGGCAGCCATGGGCCTCGTCTGAAAATGACCAGCTATGTTGTTTTTATTGAGGTGCTGGCGACTTCGGCGCGCAAGGCGCGCCGAAGGCTTGGATCAGTTTGAGTTCAAACGGGGACGTGGCGTGGCGATTGGCATCGGACCTTCTCCATCCAGGGGACGGAAGCGGCCTTCGATAGCGTCGTATGCCTTGATTTCACTGGTTTCGATCGAGTAGACCCAGCCGTGAATGAACAATTGTCCACTTGCCAGACGCGAAGCCACGGATGGATGCGTTTGCAGGTGAGTCAACTGCGCCACAACGTTTTCCTCAGTGAGGAAGTTCAGCTCTCCATCATGAGTGTGTTCACACATCTGGTGGTCGGCAACAACCGTTCTGGCAATTTCAGCATGGCGTAACCAAGCTCTAACGGTAGGCATTTTTTCCAGCGATGCCGGGTTCAACACCGCTTTCATGGCGCCGCAGTCGGAGTGACCGCAGACAATGATGTGCTGGACACCCAGTGCCGATACGGCGTATTCGATCGCCGTCGAAACACCGCCATTCATTTGCCCATAGGGCGGAACGACGTTTCCAACGTTACGGGTAACGAACAGATCGCCTGGGGAGCTCTGGGTGATCAGCTCAGGCACGATGCGCGAGTCGGCACACGTAATGAACATGGCGCGTGGCGATTGTGCATTGGCCAGCTTTTTAAATAACTCCTCCTGCTCTGGGAACACTTCCTTTCGGAAGCGCTTGAAGCCATCGACAATTTGTTGCAAGGCGTCATCCGCACAAGGGACGTTCATGTTTTTCTCGTTCATGGTCCAACCTCTTTACGTGGACGAAACAACTAACCATTGTCCGATCGGGTACTGCTTGAAGCAGACGTTGCCCACCAACGTCTGGTTACAGCTTAATCCCGAAACCCTCCGGACCACGTAGCGTTGGGCATATGCCCCAGGCTTGAAGCAAGCCTAGAGCGCGAAGCTTAATTCACCCTGAAGAAAAAGTAGTGAAAGGAACAGTTTGAAGATATTTCCAAATTTTATTGCGATCAAATAGCCATCATGTGGTGGCTAATTGCTTAAAAGAGGTTTTTGGAGCTATTGGATTTTTTAGGGCAGGATTTAAATCTGGAATAGTTCACAGATAGAACATTTTTATTCAATGCTGAAGTGAGCAAATGTCTATTGCGCCACATTGCACGGCTTGAAGTGAGATAAAGGTGTAATGGGTTATCAGGTAAAGCAGTACGTCAGTACCAGGATACCGGGCAGGTAGATCATCAACCTGCCCAGCGAAATCCGATCAGCGGACACCGATTCCGCGCATGGCCGCGTCCAGCGCGTTAGCACTCAGGTACTGATGATCGGCGCCCAGACCACTTTGCAGGGCCTCTTCCAATGCAGGGCGCAGCCGATTCCACTTGTGCTCATCCTCCATCCACTCGAACAGCTCTTGCCCCAGCGGCTTGATACCCCTGACCTCCGAATCTTTCTCGAACGGATAAGGCGCGTCGATAAAGCCGTTGCGGACCAGTTCATCCGCTGCCTTGAGAATGGCTTCGATGACCTGCGGATCGTCGGCCGATGTGTCCTGACGGCGTGCGACATCTACCGCAATAGTGCGTACCGAGACGCTATCCTCGCGGGTGCCTGCTCGTAATACGTCACGGGTGGTATCCCAATCAACCTTCAGCTTTTGCATGGTTCCTCCTGTAATTCAGGTAGTGGCTATAACTCCTGACCACAGAAAGAGGCCTTCGGCTCGTTCCAGCGATCGGCAGTCCACCATTAGACCGGCGGCATGGGCAGGGGTGAGTGTCAGGTGGAACGCAAGGTCCAACCGTTTACACGCCTGGTTTTTCTGGAGGCCCTATGCCGTTGCCTGACATCCAGCTGATCGAGTCGGCTGCCTTGCCATATCTGCTTTCCGTGCCCGAGGGCCTTCCACCCGCGGAAGGTTGGCCGGTGCTCTGTTTTCTGCATGGCTACGATGAGGGCGCGCCCATGGCGATCCATAAGGCGTTGACGGTGCATGGTCCGCTCAACCCAGGTAATCCGGGGCAGGTAAGGGAGACCTTTATCGTGGTGGCGCCACAGATGCCATCCAAGGGTGATCGCTGGCATCGCTTTGCTGATGAGGTCAGCCGCCTTGTGGCAGACGTACAGACAGTTCATCACGGCGACCGCAGGCGAACCTACCTGACCGGCTTTAGCTTTGGCGGAAACGGTGTATTCGATCTGGCGCTCTCCCAACCTGCTTTCTGGGCGGCGTTATGGTCGGTAGACCTGACGCGCGTGCCTCAATCCGATCCGCAACGACCGGTCTGGATCAGTGTTGGCGAGGTGACGCGCCGGGCAACGCCCGCCTTTATCAGCCGCCTGGGCCTGACCTCGGCTGAGACCTCCCAGGAGGGAGACCGCCTGTATCTGGATCAGGGGCAGGACCATGTAGGCGCTGCTCGCCTGGCTTATCGGGACATACGAATCTACCAGTGGCTGCTGGCCAGGCAGCTGTAACAGAATACATCCTGGCTTGCCGACAGGAAGGATGCTCAAGGCTGAACTACGCTGTGCAGAGGGCTTGATGTGCCCTTCAAGGAGAACCCGCAGTGAGATTTGCCCGACGTATCGCCCTTGCCCTTCCGGCTTGCCTGCTGGCCACACTAACCTTGGCGGCCGAGCCGTCACAGCCACCGTCCAGCCCTGAAAAGACCACGCAACCGATGCCTGCATCGTCACTAGCCTCGCCAGCCGATACCGGCGCGTCGGGGAGCACGGCTTCAGGCGTGCTGCTGACCATTATCCTGCGGCACGACCAGTCCAAGCCACTGACCGAAACCAAGCAGGAGCTCAGGCGTCAGGGCTTTTTTGACAATTTTCCGCCCCCGGGCACGGAGGTGGTGTCCTGGTATGTCGTGATGGGAATTGGTCAGATCGTGACCCTGCGCGTACCGCCGGACAAACTGCCGGACGTGAACATGGCGGTGGAAAAGGGCGCCTGGGGCTCCTTTCATACCGAGTTCTATCCGACCTATGACTACCGGGAGGCTGCCAAGAGCGAATACAAGTCGCTCAAGTAGACAGGGCGGGAGCCAGCGGGCTCCCGCTGTCACCCATTAGCCGGGATGCGGATGCAGGTCTTCTCCACGCTCCTGGGTGGGCAGGCCCAGCTCGGTAAACATACCTCGAGCAATCTCGCGCTCGCCCATGATGACAACGTTGGCGCCACTTTCCTGCAGGTGCTGCACCAACTCGTCGTAATGGGCGCGGGAAACGATATTGAGGGACGCATTCAGCTCTCGCGCACGCCTCGAGACCTCGCAGGCCTCAATCCCGTTCGGGATGGCGATCAGCAGCGTATGCGCCTGCTTGATATGAGCCTTTTGAAGCACGTTCGGCTGAGCAGCATTACCCAGCACGGCACTGATCTGCTCTGCCCGCAGCTCCTCGATATGATCGCGATCATTCTCGATCACCACGAACGGCATGTGTTCACGGCGCAGGCGAGCACTGACCAGCCTGCCAACTCGACCATGGCCGACCAGGACCACATGATCGGTTTCGGTAATCGGTGGCGGCTCTACCACTTCGGGCGCATGGGGCGCCTTGGCATTGGGAAGCGCCTGCCCTTCGCGTCGCTCGAGCCATGGCTGGAGACGGTCGATAATGCTGAACAGCGCAGGGTTTAGAATGATGGAAATGATCGCACCGCCCAGAATCAGGTCGCGGCCTTCCTCAGGCAGCAGCTCCAGGCTGACGCCCAGGCTCGCCAGGATGAATGAAAACTCACCAATCTGGGCAAGACTTGCTGAAATGGTCAGGGCTACGCTGAGTGGGCGCCGGGCCAGCAGTACGATGATCAGCGCCGCCAGGGACTTGCCAACGATGATGATCAGTACCGTGGCCAATAGGTGCAGCGGGTGCGAGAGCAGCACTTCCGGGTTGAACAGCATGCCGACAGAAAAGAAGAACAGCACGGCAAAGGCTTCACGCAATGGCAGGGAGTTGTCGGCTGCCTCGTGACTGAGTTCCGACTCGTTCAGGACCATGCCGGCAAAGAAGGCACCCAGCGCAAAGGACACGCCGAACAGGACCGATGAGCCAAAGGCAATCCCCATGGCCAGTGCCAGTACGGCGAGGGTAAACAACTCCCGTGATCCGGTGCGGGCGACACGCTTGAGTAGCCACGGGACTACTCTCCGGCCCACGATCAGCATCAGCGCTACGAAGGCGCTCACTTTCACCAGCGTCAGCAGAAGTTGCATGCTCAGGCTAGTGTCGCTTTCGGCGGCCTTGCCGCCCAGCATGCCGGAGAGTGCTGGCAGCAGAACCAGTGCCAGCACCATCATCAGGTCTTCCACAATCAGCCAGCCGACGGCGATGCGACCGCGGCGACTTTCCATCATCTGTCGTTCCTCCATGGCCCTGAGCAGCACCACGGTACTGGCGACCGAGAGTGATAGGCCAAAGACCAGCCCTGCACCCAACCCCCAGCCCAGGAGGTGCGCAAGGCCCATCCCCATAAGCGTGGCTACGGCAATTTGCCCAATGGCACCGGGAATGGCGATTTTGCGGACCGACATCAGGTCCTTGATGGAAAAATGCAGGCCTACGCCAAACATCAGCAGAATCACACCGATTTCGGACAGCTCATGGGCAATATCACTGTCGGCTACAAAGCCTGGCGTAAAGGGACCGGCCAGTACGCCGGCCAGAAGGTAGCCCGCCAGAGGAGGCAGGCGCAGGCGGTTGGCGAGGAGGCCTAGAAAAAAGGCCAGAACCAGGCCGGCAGCCAAGGTAGTAATCAGGGGCATTTCATGCATGCGGAGGCTCCATGTGGGGCTGGGGCAAAAAGAACCCGCAAGGCTTGGAGACCCAGCCTATGGACTGGCCTCACCATGGCGCTCAGATATTCAAGGCATCATGCACGCAGCGATAAAGTACGCACCGTATTGGAGTTATAGCTACAAAAATGCTGGCGCCAAACCTTATAAGGCCAGGCAGGGTGTAGTAAGGACAAGCGGTAAAGGCTGAAAGTTGCCGTTCTCTTTTCAGCGTGTCTGAATAAAGTGTTTTCAGGGTTATCTCAGATATTTCCCGATATTACGCACGCTTTACCAACAAAGGTCAGAACAGTGGCATCTGCTGACCGGGAGGGCTGAACTGGGTGCAGTCCAGCGAGATGCGTGCTTCGCGACGATTCAGGCCCAGGCGGCGCAGGGCGATACGAAATCGCTGCTCAAGCAGATCGGCAAATACCCCCTCGCCATGCATGCGCGTGGTAAAGCGACTGTCGTAGACCTCACCACCTCGACTCTGGCGAATCAGGCTCATGACGTGGGCCGCACGCTGCGGATAGTGAGCTCCGAGCCATTCCTCGAACAAGGGAGCCACTTCCCGCGGCAGGCGCAGCAGAACATACCCTGCCGAGCGAGCCCCGGCATCATGGGCTGCTTCAAGCAGATGCTCCAGTTCTCGGTCGTTAATCATTGGAATAATCGGGGCACACATGACGCCAACCGGAACCTCGGCCTCACGCAGGGTGCGAATAATCTTGAGCCGCGCGGACGGGGCCGCTGCCCTGGGCTCCAAGGTACGTTTCAGCTCATCGTCCAGTGTGGTCAGGCTGATTCCGACCTTGATCAGGCCACGGGCCGCCAGCTCGCTTAACAGGTCAAGGTCACGCAGGATAAGCGTACCCTTGGTAATAATCGTGGCCGGATGCCGATACCGGAGGAGTACCTCAAGCGCCTGGCGCGTCAGGCGCTGCTCGCGTTCGATGGGCTGATAGGGATCGGTATTACCCCCGATGGCGATGGGCTTGCAGATATAACCCGGTTTGGACAGCTCCCTCTCCAGAGTTTCGGCCAGATTGGTCTTGGCAATCAGCCGGGTCTCGAAGTCGAGGCCGGGCGAGAGGTCCCAATAGGCATGGGTTGGGCGGGCATAGCAGTAGATACAGCCATGTTCGCAGCCGCGATAGGGATTAAGAGACTGTTCGAAGGGAATGTCCGGCGAGGTATTACGCGAGATAACCGTCTTGGCCGTTTCCAGCCGAATCTCGGTTGCCTGGGTGGGAGGAATATCCTGGAACCAGCCATCGTCATAAGCTTCCGACCGGGTAGGGGCATAGCGGTTGTGCGGATTACTACCGGTCCCCCGACCGCGTGGAGGCTTTTGATGAGTCATGACCTTGTCTCAGAGATACACTGTTTGAATATACAGTATATCTTAAGCAGGCATTAAGCCAGAGGGTACGGCGGAAAAAGGCAGGACGGCGCGGAGCGCCGTCCTGGAAGTCTTACGCGACCGGCGTGAACTGGATGATTTCTACCCAGTAGCCATCGGGGTCCTTGATAAACGCGATGTCTTTCATGCTGCCGTCGGTCAGGCGCTTCTGGAAGGTAACGCCCAGCTCTTCGAAGCGCGCGCAAGCAGCGTGGATATCCGGTACGGCAACGCACAGGTGGCCAAAACCGCGCGGATCGCTGTTACCACTGTGGTAGCTGAAGTCCGCATCATCTTCGGTGCCGTGGTTGTGGGTCAGCTCCAGAATGCCTGGAATGGACTTGCGCCAGCGGTGACGCTCTTCCGGATCCGTCGGGATCTGGGACTTGTCGGCAATCAGCGCCAGGAAGTACAGGCTGAACTTGGCAGCCGGAAAGTCTTTCTTTTCCAGCATGGTGAAGCCTAGGACACGGGTATAGAAGTCCAGGGACTTCTCGATATCCTTTACCCGGACCATGGTGTGGTTGTAGACGTATTCGGCGGTGGCCGCGTCAGGCTGGGCCGTGACGCCCGGCAGGTTGTTCAGTTCATTCAAGGTCATCGTATTTCTCCAGACGATCAATCCAGACGTTACTTAGATAGCCAGCTTATCACTTTCGCGTGTCGTTTAGGCTGAGTAGACCCTGGCTGTGGCAAATGGCCACGAAGGCCGTTGAGGATCAGGACAATTCCAGCAGAGCCTGCTGCTTTGCCTGCCAGACGATCTCATAGGACCGCAGACGCTCCTTAAAGTCATAGGTCTCGGTATGAATCAGGAGTTCATCGGCTTGGGTGCTTTCCAGCAATTTCTGCAAACCTGCCCGCACCTCATCAGGGCCTCCAATGATGGCCGCTGCATACTGGTCTTCCACGGCCAGCCGCTCTTGAGGCGTCCACTCCATCGTTTCGGGCGGAGGCTTCAGCCGGCTGGAGCGGCCACGCCCGAGATCCAGTGCCTTTTGATACAGGGAGTGCATCAAACGCTTGGCTCTTGACCGGGTATCCGCCGCCATGACGGGAACAGCCACGATGACCCGCGGCCGCGGCTGGTGCAGAGAAGGTTTGAAATGCTCGCGATAGGCCGCTATCGCCTCATGCAGGCGGGCCGGCGAAAAATGCGCGGCAAACGCATAGGGCAGCCCAAGCTCAGCGGCCAAGCGAGCACTGATCAGGCTGGAGCCCAGCATCCAGATCGGAACGCTCAGCCCTTCGCCTGGGGCGCGGGTGAAGGGCTGCGTATTCAAGGCTGATTCCGTGCCTTCGTCGAATAGCGCAAGCAGTTCACGGACGCGCTCAGGAAATTCCCGGCTCGCCGTGATCATGTTGACCCGCAGCGCTTCCATGGTGGCGTAATCCCCGCCGGGAGAGCGACCTATGCCCAAATCGATGCGGCCTGGGTACAGGATTTCCAGCGTACCGAACTGCTCGGCCACGTATTGGGGTGTATGGTTCGGCAGCATGACACCGCCTGCCCCCACACGGATACGGTGGGTAACAGCGGCCACCTGCCCAATCAGCACGGCGGTGGCCGAGGCGGCTACACCGTCCATGTTGTGGTGTTCGGACAGCCAGTAACGGTGATAACCCCAGCGATCGGCCTGCTCGGCCAGGGTAAGGGTGTTGCGCAGGGCCTCGCCTACCGACTGGCCAGCCGTGACAGGGGCAAGATCAAGTATCGACAAGCGGGTCTTGGCTAATGTCCGCATGGGCCTCTCCTTGATGATCGGCAGCGCAACAGGCGCTTTCAGACAGAATCCGAGAGTCGCGTACGATGCGCTGCTCAGGCGGGAGAATCAAGGCGTGCAGGTGGTTGATGCCAAAAAGATCGCACACGTCTGGCATGTTCAGACCCGATGGAAACGGTTGGACTGAAGGCCCGGATCTGTCGAGCCTTCAGTTGGATCATACCTCGTCGAGTTCAGGATAATGACGGAAGATGCCGTTTTCGCTGAAGGGCAGGCGTCGATCAGAGGCTAGATAAGCCTTGATATTGGGACGCTGAGCAACTCGGGAGACCAGATCGACGACCTTGGGCATATCCGCCTCGATCCGCTGCATGGCCTTGGGCAGGGCATAACGCAGCCCGCTCACGACTTGAAAGAGCGACAGGTCGACATAGGAGAGCGAGTCTCCGACCAGATAACGATCTCCCTTGGGATTATCCTCTAGAACGTGCTCGAAATAGTCGAGAAACTTGGGGATACGTTCCTTGATGAACCCTTCTGCACGGCGCTTGGCTTCCGCCTTCTGGTCTTCGTAATACAGCGAAGAGCCTATGGGATGATGAATGTCGTGGGCTTCGGTTACAAGGTCAGCAATAGTCAGCTGCAGACCATGGGCCCACAGGCGTGAAGCCTCATCTTCTGGAGCCAGCCCGAGGCGGGGTCCCAGGAACTGCAGGATATTGGCAACATGGGAGACGATCAGATCGCCCGCCTTGAGAAACGGCAGGGCGAAGGGGGGGAAGGGCGTTGCCTCACCGTTCAGATAGGATTCCATGGCAGGCATGCCCAGGCCATCCTCTTCGGAGCCATTGCCCACATCCACGTAGTCAGCGCCGGCTTCTTCCAGCGCGAGGCGGATGAACTCGCCTCGTCCCTGAATGGTGGGCCAGTAATGCAGTTCGTAACGCATTGCTCGTCTCCTTTCAATGAGGGTCTCCCTGTGGGACAGACGATCCCTCCAGGAGTTGTTTGCCTCTTTTCACGAACGAACAGCCGTCACAGTATCGGATTGCTCGGCTTATGGCGGAAGGCGCGCGAACAGCCGTTTGATTCTTCTGCGGTGACATCTGCCGCTCAGTCCGGTCTACCCCCTACAAGGCTATGCCTTCACCTTTACAAACAGCCAAGTCCGGTTGCCTGTAGATAAAGTATGAGAGGAGATGGGGATGTTGGGATTCAGTCTTCGTGGGTTGGGCCCGCTGGACGTACTCAAGCGGGCAGTCAAGGAATTCAATGAAGACGATATGGCGACTTATGCTTCGGCATTGGCCTATCAGATGTTCTTTTCGATGTTTCCTTTCATTCTGTTCCTGATCTCGCTGGTGGGCTTTCTGCATCTGCCCGACTTCTTCAACTGGCTACGCGAGCAGGCCAACTATGTCCTGCCGGCGCAGGCACTGGAGCAAGTCAATCCAGTGATCGATCAGCTTCAGCAAAATCAGCAGGGCGGCTTGCTGTCGGTAGGGATCATCGTGGCGCTGTGGTCGGCTTCGGCGGCAGTGCGCTCGCTGATGACGGCCCTGAACATGGCCTATGATGTCGAGGAAGGACGACCCGTCTGGAAGCGGTTACCACTGTCGGTGTTTTATACTATCGGGCTGGCGCTGATGCTCATCAGCGCTGCCGCCCTGATGGTTACTGGCCCGCAGTTCCTGAATTGGCTGACCAGCTACATTGGCCTTGAACAGGTCTTTATCACGGTCTGGACCTGGATCCGCTGGCCCGTTGCTGTGATCCTCCTGATGCTGGCCGTGGCGATCATTTATTACGCAGCGCCCGATGTGGAGCAGGACTTTCGGTTCATTACACCCGGCTCGGTGCTCGCTGTAGTGGTTTGGATTGCCGCCTCCTTGGGCTTCGCCTTTTACGTCCAGAACTTTGGCAACTACAACGCCATGTATGGCGGGATCGGCACGATCATCATCATGCTCCTGTACCTGTACATCTCATCGGCGGTGCTGCTGTTTGGCGCAGAAATCAACGCGGTGATCGAGCATCACTCCAACGAGGGCAAAGAAAAGGGCGACAAGAAGCTGGACGAGTAAACCGCTTTAGGTCAGGCGGCGTTGCCAGTCCGTATGGGTGAGCCGGTACAGGCAGTGCCGGCGCAAGGGGTGGCCAGCAGGGACACGGGGATGATCGAAGTCTTCCTGGGTATTTCGCATTCCGAGCCGCTCCATCACGGCTCGAGAGCGGTGATTGCTCAAGGCTGTAAAGGCGACGATCTCGTCTAGCGCCAGTTGCTCGAACCCGATGCGCAAGGCTTCACGCGCGGCCTCTGAGGCATATCCCTTTCCCCAGTAGGCCCTGGCCAATCGCCAGCCAATTTCCATGCACGGCGAGCAGGGCAGACCTTCTGGAGCATTCAGGCCGGTAAAGCCGATGAATGCGCCTGTCTCTTTCAGTTCGACTGCCCAGAAGCCCCAGCCCTGCTGTTCAATCCTGGCCTGGATACGCTCACGCTCGGCCTCGCTGCCGGCAAAATCCAGTACACCCGGAAAGTATTCACGTACCTCTGGATCGGCGTTCAGCGCGGCATAAGGGAGACGGTCTTCGTCACGCCATGGGCGAAGCCGCAGGCGGACCGTTTCGTAAAGGGCAGGCTCCAGAGGCGGGTGCATATGGCTACCTTTGTTGCAAGGCCGCCACGGTCAGGCCGGACGTGATAAAGGCAATACCCGCACCCCAATTGAGACCGCCTACGACGCGTGGGCGATGCTTCAGCCAGCGGGCCAGCCGCGAGGCACAGGAGCCCATGATGGAAAAGCCGATAAAGGTCAGTAAGGCAAACCAGGCGCCGTAGACCAGCATCTGGATCGTCACGGAGCCGCGGGCAGGGCTTACGAACTGGGGTAGAAAGGCCAGGACAAACAGGCCCGGCTTGGGGTTGAGCACAGCCGACAGCAGCCCCGTAAGGAAGATGGTTTTCAGCGGCTGGTGAGCTGCCGGGGTGAAGGTGATCAGGTTGCGCGAGCGCAATACCTTGATCCCCAGCCACAGCAGGTAGGCGGCGCCCACCAGCTTGACGACCCAAAATGCCACGGCTGATGTTTTCATCAGTAGCGTCAGGCCGAAGGTGGCGGCTGTGACGTGAAACAGGATGCCAACGCCTGAAGACAGTCCGGAAACGATGGCGGCCCGGCTACCCTGGCTCAGGCCACGGCCAATGGCAAGCAGATTGTCCGGGCCGGGAGACAGGATCAACAACGCGCAGGCTGCGGTATAGGCGAGCCAGATATCGATTGGAAACATGATCAGTCCTTGGATATTTTTTTGTTCAGACCCAATAGTGATACAGGCGGATAAAGCCACGCCAGATCATACCCAGCCAACCGGGAAACAGGGTGGGCCAGATGAATGCTGCCAGCAAAAATAATCCCAGGCAGCCCCAGAAGTATCCTGTCCCGAGAAATACGCCCGTGAAAGCCAGCCCCTGATTGAGCGCAAGCCATAGCAGCGCCGCTGTTACCAGGGTAAACGGCAGGGCGACCAGGAGGCTGATAATGCGGGTTTCAAATGAGTGTCCGTCGTCCTTGCGGGCCATTGCAACTCCCTATCCATGAAAGGCACCTCCAGAGTATGGCAGTGTTCTGGTTGATCCAGCGTGCGGCAGTACCTGAATCGCGCCTATTCAGACGTTGCCCTTGTTGGCTTCGATCAGGCTAGACAATAGCTCGATGGCCCCTTCAGGATGCTCGACTTCGATGATCAGACGTTTGTACTGCTCATCTTCCAGGTCGATGATGATCGCCCGTTCCGCATGGCTGACATCCCAGAATACCTGCTCGCCCTCAAGGTAGAAGGTCCCGGCCGTCAGAATATTCGGAATCTTGGTGCCCGGTGCCTTCCAGCCTTTCCAGCCCTGCAGGACCGTATCGTCCTGGCGAGCCGCCAGGATATGCGATTGGGGGATCGTTAGCTGGCTCTTGAGTGCCCACAGCTTGTGAATGCCTTTGACGGTGAAGACGACGTTATTGCCTTCGATTTCGATCTCGACCATCCGCTGCTCCTCTCATCAGCCCGTTCTACAGTAGGGCTGGCTAATACGTTTCTTGAATAGATAAGGAACAGCGTAGCCGCGGATCGTTCGCCGGGTAGAAAAGTGTCTATGCCGTTTCAAAACAGACAGGCTGGCCAGAGTGCTCAAGCGTCCGGCCCAGGCGGCGTTGGTGCTGGGTCAGCTCCGCCTGGCGGCTGATACCGTGAAACCAGAAAGCGGCCATCCGGCTGTAACACAACGCGATGGATCTCATCGAACCCTTCCTCGAAGCGTGGCCGCTCCAACCGTTTAAGGGTTCCGAAGAGTCCGGCTGGCGGCACCTGGCGGGCGCGTGCCCGATTTCGCGCCTCGCAGCCGCGCGGGTCCGGCTCGAAAAAATAGCCGATCACGGTAAAGCCGGCCGCCCGAGCAGGCTCGATGTAGCGTGCCCGCTCGGTAGCAGTGGGATTGGTGTTATCGATAACCACCTTCTGTTGGCCTTCCAGGCAAGCCGTCAGCAGGAGCCGCTCTCGGTGGCGGGTGCGCAGCATGTCCCGGTTGATACGGACATGCGTGTCGAAAAAGCAGCGTTGGTAAAACGTCGACTTGCCCGCGGCCTGGATGCCTATGAACACGATCAATTCCATGGCGCAGCTCAGGCGATCCGGGCATATACGCGGGTGTTGCGTAGCGTGCCGTCCGGTGCCTTGCGCTCATGGTGCAGCGTTCCCTCAAGGCTGAAACCCGCCCGTTCACAGACCCGGCAGGAAGCAAGGTTTTCCTCATCCGTCAGGATCTGGATGCGCTCGGCCTTGAGGTCAGTGAACGCCAGGTGCGTCATGGCGCTGACCGCTTCGGTAATGTAGCCCTGTCGGCACTGGCTGTCCCGGCACCAATAACCGATCTCCATGCTGGGTACGTTCCAGTCGATATGGTGAAAGCTGGCGCAGCCCACCAGCATACCGGTGGTTTTGTCGATCAACAGAAACGGCAGATCCTTGCGTACGATAAAGCTTGATGCCGCAAGGCGGCAGTAGGCTTCGGACGTATCGACTGATGGCTCGGTCATCACCCACGGCAGCGAGGCTGGAAAGCGGCGCAGCGAGGCAAGCGACTCCACCACAGCCGCGTAGACTATGGCGCCATCACCGGCACGGGGAACCCGTAGTAGCAGACGTTCGGTTTCAAACTGTTCAGGAATGGTGCGCAGCAAGAGAGGAGTCATCGCAGTCCTTGGGGTATGTAATGGTTTAGACGCTGCTGGCCGGGTTGATCAAGGCGTTGAGGACGTGATCCTCCCAGACGCCATTGATCTTGAGATAGGCCCGTGCGTACCCCTCACGCTCGAAACCCAGACGCTTGAGCAGCCGCGCGCTGCGCTCGTTATGGGGAATGTAGTTGGCCATGATGCGATGCAGCCTGCGCTGCGTGAACATGTAGTCGATACCGGTCCTGGCCGCTTCGAACATGAACCCCTTGCCCTGATGGCTTTCAGCGATGGAATAACCCAGGTGGCAGGCCAGAAACGAGCCCCGGATGATATTGGAAAAGTTGCAGCAGCCAATGATCGCCTCGGTGCGCTTGTCGACAATGCTGAAACAGCAGGAGGCACCGGCCATGAAATCCTGCAGGTTCAGGCGAATCCGCTGGCGAACCGTCTCGGGTGTGTAGAAGGTTTCCTCCCGCAAGGGCTCCCAGATGCGCAGATGCTCGCGGTTTTCAAGCTCGAACCGCCGTCGCCGCACGACATCACGCTCGGTGGGGATGATCAGTCGGACCCGCTCTGC
Organism: Pseudomonas sp. C2.3V; assembly: GCF_058536325.1. Lineage (NCBI taxonomy): Bacteria > Pseudomonadati > Pseudomonadota > Gammaproteobacteria > Pseudomonadales > Pseudomonadaceae > Pseudomonas > Pseudomonas sp. C2.3V. The sequence continues at coordinate 245,359 of NZ_JBZUBN010000001.1, forward strand.
CTCTAACGTCAGGATGCTCATGGACTTTTATCTCTTATAAGCGCCTGAGCGTTATAACCGGAACATCACCCGGTTTTGTAGCGTTTTGGCAGATAAACCTCACCGGGCAAGCTCAAGGCGCATACGCTGTGGCTGATCTTCCCGTCCATCAGGCATGACGCGACCGGGCAGGTCGTGTTGCCACTCGAACCCGTGCGCTGCGTATACATGAATGGCCCGCCGATTGGATGTGTAGACATCAAGCTCAAGCGCGATAAAGCCGAATGCCCGGCTGCTTTCGATAAGTGTGCCCAGCAGGCGTGTGCCAAACCCCTGGTTACGAAAGGCTTTGTGAATCTGCATGCCCAGAAAACCCACTGAATCATCCCGGTCCGTCTGACCACAAACACTGGCCGGAAAGATTTCTCCCGAGCCGATAATCTGGCCCCCATGCTCGATGACTTGATTGGGCCAGCCATGCGCCAGAGCCTGAACCAAGCTTTCCAGAATACGCTCCCGGGCAGGCGGCAGCTGCCGATGAGTGTACAGCCCCTCCGCGCAGACGGAGGCGAAGAGGCTGTAAAAGCCATCAAGGTCGGCAAGCTCCGTCTGGCGTATCAGCATACGAGTCCTTTCAGACGCTGCCCTCGCGCTCCACCACCAGAATGCGCGCCTCGCCTTGAGGGTGTGCGACATGCTCGCAGCCGATTCCGGCAAAGAACACATCTCCTGTTTCCAGGCGTACGGATTTCTCCTCTCCGGCTTCGCGGTAATGCATGTCGACAACGCCGTCGAGAACAGCAAAGACTTCCTCGCCATCGTTGACATGCCATTTGTAGGGCTGATCCGTCCAATGCAGACGGGTAGTGATTCCGCCCATGTTGGCAATATCGAGCGCTCCCCAGGCTCGGCTGGCGGTAAAGTGCTTGCTGCGGATGATGTTCATGTAGACCTTGTATGCGGCTCAGGGGTGGAATTGGCCCAACGCGGCCATGAGTGACACGGCCAGCGCAGCGATAGCAGTGGCTCGAACGCAGTTGGCTTGCATCGTCTCGTCCAGACATTTCTGGCCATGAGGATAGCGACCCAAGGTCAGAACCTTGACGATGGGCCAGCCGATCCAGAACAGAATGGCCGCGAAAAGGGTGCCGAAAACGAACTCCAGAATGAAGTTGCCAATGACACTCAGAAGTCCATCCATGGTTCGCCTGCCTCCATCAATCAGTGGTCCTAGACAAAGACCGTTGCCTTGAACGCGTCGAGTGTTTCTGCCTGCGCCGACAGCTCGCGCAGGTGTGGAAAGCTGTCGGCAATAACGGCGTTGGGCGTCATGTGCTGGGTAAAGCGCCACGCTACAGCCGTGGTGATGCCAGCCTGATTGATGTCGTCTGCGCCTGCCTTGAGCGGGTGGTTCGCCACTTCGGCTTCCAGTGCACCGTAGGCGGCCAGCAACTGTCCGGTTACGCGGTCGATCCAGGGTTCATGCACCTTGTCAGCCGGACGTAGTTTGCGCTCGTAGACGATCTGGACGGTTTTTTCGCAGGCGGTCAGGGCGAGCCCGATGATACGCAGCGCATGCTGACGCTCGGCCAGATCGCGTGGCATGAGGGTGCGTCCCGACTCGGCCGCCAGCGCTTCCACGTAATCCAGGATCAATGTCGAGTCCATTAGCACCGTGCCGTCATCGCACACCAGTGACGGTGCCTTCACGACCGGGTTGATTGACCGGAACTCCTCGAAGGCGCTGAAGACCGAAACGGGGTTGTGCTCGAAGGGCTGGTCCAGCAGGTTCAGCGAGACGGCTACGCGACGGACGTAGGGCGAGTCGAACATTCCGATCAGTTGCATGGTGGCTCCTGTGAGGTAGAGGCAAATCCCTTTCCTTATAACGGCTGCCGAGGCGGACTGCACGCGTTGTGCTCGTGCCTTGGATGTCAGGTACAGGCCCTTGAAGCATGGAGACCGCACTGTGCGCTGGGACAGGCGTTCAGAACAGCCATGACCGTTCGTCGCCAGGACTAACTGGTCCATCTAAAGCACATCCGCTCTAGCCTGCGGTTGCCTGGTGGCCAACGGCTGCCATTGATCCCCAGCCCCTTCAAAACCGCTGAAAATGACCTTCAGGCCGCTTCAGTCGGCATGATGTCAAGCCGATAGCCTGGAAGTGAAAAGCTGGAATGCCTTCGATTCTGGCACCTCGCGCCGTGTTGTTGACCCCTGAATAATGACAAACGTACGGGTTACTGCTATGACCATCCTCCAACGTGTGATTGGTGGTTTTGCGTTGCTATTGGTATTGCTGCTGTCCATCGTGGGCATTAGTTACCAGAGCACGCACTCCATCAGTGACCGGCTTTCCATCATTACCGGGCAATCGGCGCCGCTCAGTCAGGCGGCCAGTGAGCTCAACGTGCATATCCTGCGCGCCAATCAGGCTGTACTGGCCGTTCTTATCAGCCGTGACGGCCAACAGATTGCCGAAGGCAAGAAGCCCTTCGATGAGAGCCTGGGGCGTTTCAATGAGCTCCTGGGAACCACGGCGCGTTACATTGACGATCGTCCCGAACTCAAGGAAAACCTGACTCAGCAGCGTGAGCTGAGCACGGCCTATGCCGAGCAGGCTGCCACGCTGATGAAGCTGCACGGCCAGCAGGTTGCCCTGAACATCCAGGCCCGTACGCTGCAAGGTTTTGCGACTCAGGAAGGCACGCGGCTGTCCAATATGCTGCGGGATTACATGGCCAGGCAGCGTGCCAATGGGTCCACTGACAGTGCAGCCGCTGCCGAGGCGCTGCTGCTGGAAATCGGTAAGACCTATGACCATTTCGCCGGGCATGCGGCTGTTTCTGATATAGAAAAACTCAAGCGTGGCTTGACGCTTCAGGATGAAGTCATTCGTGATCGACTCAAGGCTTTTGTCGCACAGGATGCTCGTACTGGCCGGATCGTGACGGTGATGGTGAACCATCTGTTAAGGGATCTGACCGCTAACGATGGCCTTTTCTACATCTACCAGCAGGACGCAGCGCTGGCAGGGCAGGTTGCAGCCCAGCGTCAGGCTGTAGACGGCAATCTGAAAGCCGTGCTGGGCAAGATCGCTGAGTTTGGCAGTCAGGCCGTTGCCGTGGCCAACAATGCCAAGGCCGGTGCCGACTCGACCATTTCCACCAGCCGCAGCCTGTTGCTGGTTGCTTGCGTCCTGGCTGTTTTGGCTGCCGTCCTGGTCGGTGGTTGGGTATCCCATAGCATCCGGCGTCCGCTGGCAACCTTCCGCGAGGTGCTCAAGCAGGTCACGAGCGGTGACATGCGCGTGCGCTTCGATGTTTCCCGCAAGGATGAGTTTGGCGAGCTGGGCGGCTATCTGAACGAGCTGACCGCCTCCCTGCAGGACACGCTGCGTGAGCTGACCCGCTCAGCCGACAGTCTGGCGCAGACGGCGGACAGCAATGCCGAGATCAGCGAGCGCACCACACGTGCCGTGGATGAGCAGCGCGACCGCCTCAACTCTGCCGCCTCGGCCATGACCGAGATGGAAAGTACCGTGCATGAAGTCGCCAGACGGGCCAACGACACCCGTCAGGCGGTAGACGACACCCATGAGCTGACCAGTAAGGTGCAGGAGCGCGTCGCCGAAACCATCAGCAGCATTCGTCTGCAGGCCGACCAGATCAACAAGGCCTCGCAGGAAACCGACGAGCTTCAGGGCTACGGCAAGCAGATCGATGGCATTGTGGATGCGATTCGCACCATCGCCGAGCAGACCAACCTGCTGGCCCTCAACGCGGCCATCGAGGCGGCGCGCGCCGGTGAGCAGGGGCGTGGGTTTGCCGTGGTGGCGGACGAGGTGCGCTCCCTGGCGAGTCGTACACAGACCTCCACCAGCGAGATCCAGAAGATGATCGAGCAGATGCAGGGCAGGATCCACTCGGTCGTGAAGGTCATGAACGAGAGCCAGACCCAGTCCAACGACTGTGTTCGCCTGGCCTCCGGCGCAGATGAGCTGCTGGGCTCCATGAGCAGCGCGGTGAACAGCATCCGTGACATGAACATCCAGATCGCGGCGGCCACTGAAGAGCAAAGCGCGACCGTGCAGGAAACCAGCCGCATGGTCACGTACATCAACGATGCGGCCCAGCTGGCCGCCGAGGGTGCCGAGCGTACCGCACAAAGCAGCCAGGACCTGTCCGAGATGGCTCAGGTGCAGCGTCGGCTACTTCATCATTTCAGCGTGTGAGGCGAACATGAAACACTGGATGACCTCTCTACTCGGTGCCGGCCTGCTCCTGAGCAGTCTGGCCCAGGCCGCCACGCCCCTGATCGGCGTGGGTGTCGCCAAGAACAACGACAACTTCCAGGTCCTGCTGCGCAATAACGTACAGCGCCACGCCAGCAGCCTGGAGGCCGATGTCTTTATGGAAGATGCACAGGACAACGGCACCTTGCAGATGCGCCAGATTCGCAACCTGATCGCCTCCAAGGTGGATGCCATCATCGTGACTGCGGTAGACATGAAGACCGCACCGGAAATGACCCGGCTCGCCAACGAGGCGAAGATTCCGCTGGTTTTCATCAACCGTAATCCCGAACCAGCCGCCTGGGCACCGCAGACTGCGTTCGTCGGTTCGAATGAGATCGAGTCAGGCACCTTGCAAATGGAAGAGCTGGCGCGCCGGGCCAACTACAAGGGCAACGTCGTTATTCTGGTTGGCGATCCAGGCAACAAGGCTTCGAAAATTCGTACCGAAGACGTAGAAAACGTTGTGGCCAAATACCCGAACATGAAGATCGTACAGAAGACCATTGCCCACTGGCAGCGTAGCGAGGCGGCGAGCACTGTCATGGACTGGCTCAAGCAAGGCGTGAGCTTTGATATCATCGCCGCAAATAACGATGAGATGGCCATCGGCGCTGTGATGGGGCTGGAAAAGGCAGGCAAGAATCCCAAGGACTACCTGATCGGCGGTATCGACGGCACACCCGATGCACTCAAGCTGATGGACGAGGGCAAGCTGACTGTCAGTGTACTTCAGGATGCGGTAGGGCAGGCCAACGGTGCCGTAGAGGTTGCGCTGCACATGATCCGGGGTGAGCGGGTCGAGCCTGTGAACTGGGTGCCTTTCAAGCTGATCACACCGGAAAACCGTAGTCAGTTCCAGTAACACAGACGAAAAAAGACCGGGCCAGGCCCGGTCTTTTGATATCAGTACCCTGCTGCCGCGCCGTTGCTACGGGGATCAAACGCGCCCTCGAACATACCGCTCGGATGGCGTACGGCCGCACCGGCATGGCCCATGGTCTCGCTGAAGGGGGGCAGGCTTTCCACGTCATGACCGCGCGCGCGCAGCGCTTCGAACACGTCTGCCGCAAAGCGGGACTCGAGCTTGAGCGTATCGGTGCTTTCGCCCCAGGTCCGACCCAGCAGCCAGCGGGGCGCAGTGACTGCCTGCTGGAGCGGCTGATTGAAGATGGCGTAGCGGCTGAAAACCGCTGCCTGGGTTTGCGGCTGGCCATCGCCACCCATGGTGCCGTACACCAGGGTTCTTCCATCCTTGAGCCGTGCCGCGGCGGGGTTGAGGGTGTGAAAGGGCTTCTTGCCAGGCATGAGGGCCAGCAGATGGTTGGGGTCCAGACTGAACGATGCGCCCCGGTTCTGCCAGTTGAGGCCACTGGCTGGCAAGACCACACCGCTGCCGAACTCATGGTAGATGCTTTGGATAAACGAAACGGCCAGCCCGTTCCCATCGATCACGCCCATCCAGATAGTATCGCCTGGCCCTTTGCCTTCGCCCCAGGGCGCCGCCTTTTGCGGGTCGATGGCCCTGGCCAGTTCTTCAAGATAGTCGGGGGTGAGGCACGACTGTGGGTCGATGGTCATATGCTCGGGGTCGGTAATGTGCTCATCGCGTACCCGGAAGGCCAGTTTGGTCGCCTCGACCAGCGTATGAATGTGCTCGGCGCTGTCGGCCGTGCAGCTGTCCAGCCCGGCGTGGTCGGCAATGCCAAGAATGAGCTGGGAGACCAGGCCCTGGGATGGAGGTGTCAAGTTGTAGACCATTCCGGCGCTATGCTGAAGCGCCAGTGGCTTTACCCGGCGGGCGCGATAGACGGCCAGATCATTGCGTGAAACAGGAGAGCCCAGCGCTTCCAGATCATGGGCGATACTGGCTGCCAGAGCGCCCCGGTAGAAGGTATCCAGTCCCTCTTCCGCCAGCTGATGCAGGGTAGCGGCCAGTCGTGGTTGTCTGAATAGGCTTCCGGCCACGGGTGCCTCGCCATTTTCCAGAAAGGTTTCGGCAAAGCCGGGAACAGACTCCAACTCGTGCCGCTTGCTGGTGGTCGCAAGATGCTGGGACAGCGTGACCGGAATACCGTCTGCAGCGTAATGGATGGCATCAGCCAGAAGGCGTGGTAATGGCATCTTACCGTCCAGCTCCCCGGAAACCGCCAACGCCTCCTGCCAGCCGCCAACTGTGCCCGCAACGGTAAGCGCGGCTTTCGGGCCGCGTGTTGGAATACGGTCCATCCCCGCGTAATGCTCGAGGGTGGCGTGGCTGCCTGCCGGGCCGCTGGCATCAATGGCAACCGGATCACCTTCAGGCGGAACGATCAGCCAGAAACCATCCCCTCCCAGGCTGTTCATATGGGGATATACAACGGCAATGCTGGCCGCCGCCGCGACCATGGCCTCGATGGCATTGCCACCTTCACGCAGCACGGCCAGGGCCGATTGAGCAGCAAGACTGTGAGGAGCGACGGCAATTCCGCGGGCAGCAACAGTGGTATTAAGCATTCTTCTTTTCCTTGACGAACAAAGGGTCCCGTCGGGAGAGCAGAGAAGGAGACCCCGATTATCTGGAGCCTCCCGGCCACTTCAGTTAAGCGACGCTGGCGTTCTTGGCGAGCCATTGACGGCGCATGCGTTTGAGCACGAACAGGGCCAGGGCCGCTGTAATCAGGTCAAAGCTGATGGCCACGGCGAACACCGGCATCCAGCTGTCTGTGGACTGGTGGAGCAGGGCGGCCATCGGACCGCCAAAGATGGAACCGATCCCTTGAGCCATGTACAGGAAACCGTAATTGGTCGTGGCGTTGCGGGTGCCAAAGGTGTCGGTCAGGGTGGAGGGAAACAGGGAGAAGATTTCGCCCCAGCCCAGGAAGACTACACCGGAGAGCAATACGAACAGCACAGGGTTATCGCTGGTCAGCAGCCACAGGGTCATAGCAATGCCTTCTGCGAAAAAGGCGAAAGCCATGGTGTTCTCACGGCCATATCGGTCCGAGATCCAGCCAAACAGCGGGCGGGTCAGGCCATTGCAGACACGGTCAATGGTCATTGCGAGCGGCAGTGCAGCCATGCCAAAGACCATGACACCGGTCATGCCAAAATCCTTGGCAAAGCTGGCCATCTGCGACGTTACCATGAGGCCCGAGGTCGACATCATCGCGAACATAGCAAACATGAGCCAGAACAGCGGCGTCTTGAGCATGGCCTTGGGTGCAACGTCCGGTGCGGTGCTGGAGGCAGGGCTGGTGTCGGCAATCCGCTCTGCCAACTCGGCTGGCGGTTGGCGCAGGAACTGTGCGGCGAGCAGGCCGACAATCCCCAGGATCAGACCAAAGGTGACCAGGGTATTTTCCATGCCAGCCGCTGCGAGGCTATTGCTGATGGGAAAGGTCGTGATCATCGCACCCATGCCGTAACCTGCGGCAACCGCACCGGCTGCCAGCCCCCGGTGATCAGGAAACCAGCGAACCATCAAGCCAACGATGCCCACATACACGATGCCGGTTCCCAAGCCCCCCATTAGGCCGTAGGTCAGGTAGATCATGGCGAGTGAATTGGCCTGACTTGCCAGAATCCAGGACAGCCCTGTGAGGGCACAACCAAAGGCGATCAGTTTGCGTAAGCCGAAACGGTCAATCAGAAAACCTTGTACTGGCGAGAAAAACGTTTGCAGGACGATCAGAATGGAAAAGGTAATCTGGATCTGAGCCAGTGAGACACCCAGCTTTTGGGTCAATGGTGCCGTAAACAATGTCCAGACATATTGCGGGCTTGAAATGGCCATCATGCAGACAACGCCTGCGGCCAGTTGAAACCAGCGAGTGCCCAGAGCGCTGCCTGGCGCGCGACTATCTACCAATATCTTCGTATTCATGGAAGTTTCCGAGGGCTATATAACGATATGAATACGAGAGCAATGGATATGCCAGCTTTATATATTCCTTATGTTTTAAGGCGTTGGCGTTAAAATATAAGGATATGTTCATCCATAAGTATAATTTGCTGCTCTAACTTGGTGCGCTTGGCACTTTTTTGAAGCTATTTAATATCTTTGTGAAATAAAAAAGCCCGCTTTAAGGGCGGGCTTTTTTGTTCGAAATCAATGGGATGCAGACTTAATAAGTGTGTAAGGTAAATTTGCTCTGCTTCAGGATAAGTTAAGCATTGCTTTGAATAATATATTCAAATAAATATTTAATGCATACATATTAAATATCACCGGTTAGAACTTAACCCGATTATGCTTTTCGGGATATCGCTAAAAAGCCAATGTATAGCGTGAAACGGACATCTTGCGGCTTGATGTTTTCCAGACGCATATAACCGCCCTGCCAATGGCGTTTTGCCCCGGCGTTCAACGAGCGAGCACAAGCCATTGGCTACGGCATGAGCTCACGATAAGGTGTCGACAGGGATTGGGTCTGATCTGAGTGGTCGACCAATGCCACTACCTGCTCGAATGGCAAGGGCACTGGCAGAAAACGTCTGGGTGGGCCTTGCCATCAGTTACCGATGCGCAATCGGCTACATGTATAACAATCCAAAAGAAAATCCCCTGTGAAGGCAGAGCGGACTCTTGAGTAAAGGGGTTGTCTAGCCGCTTGGCTGAACAAAGTACGGGCTTTTCCACGCGTTATTCAGAGCGCTCGTATGGGCAGCAAGACGAAGAGTCGCGCCAAGGCGACAAAATAACGGGCGGCTGTATCAAGCTGGCTTCTGCTCAGCCGATAGCACTGTTATCGCAAAAACCATAGGGCGGTTTTTGCTTACCAACCGCTACCGGAGAACACCAATGAATGCCCCCCAAGACTTCAACGCTGACGCCCAGGCGGCGGAGTTCAATTCACTCTGGTCAGCGATTGATCGCTCCCAAGCCGTCATCGAGTTCAACCTTGACGGCACCATCCTGCGCGCCAACCAGAATTTCCTCGACGCCTTGGGGTATCGGCTTGAGGAGATTGCCGGGCAGCATCATCGGATCTTCTGCGATGCCGAATACGCCAGCAGCATGTCCTATCGCCAGTTCTGGGAAAAGCTTGGCCGCGGCGAGTTCGATGCAGGGCAGTACAAGCGCCTGGGCAAGGGCGGCCGGGAAGTTTGGATCCAGGCGACCTACAACCCGATTTTCAATGCCGAAGGCAAACCGTACAAGGTGGTCAAGTTCGCGTCCGATGTGACCGAGGCTGTATTACGCAGCACCGACCACCAGGGCAAGGTCAATGCTATCGAACGCGCCCAGGCGGTTATCGAGTTCGATCTGACCGGCCACGTACTGCGGGCCAACGATAATTTCCTGTCTGTGCTGGGCTATCGCCTGGAAGAGATCGTCGGCAAGCACCACCGCATGTTCTGTGACGAAGAACATGCCAACTCCACTGCGTACCATCTGCTTTGGGAAAAGCTTGGCCGTGGTAAGTTCGACACCGGTGTCTACAAGCGCATCAGCAAGGAAGGGCGTGAAATCTGGATTCAAGCGACCTATAACCCGATCCTGGACGCCGAGGGCAAGCCTTACAAGATCGTGAAGTTCGCTACCGATATCACGGCCTTGCAGATCAAGAGTGCCGAGTATGAAGGCAAGATTGCGGCCATTGATCGTAGCCAGGCGGTCATCGAGTTCGATCTGCTGGGCAACATTCTCCATGCCAACCAGAACTTCCTGTCGACCCTGGGCTATCGCCTGGAAGAGATCGTCGGCAAGCACCACCGCATGTTCTGTGAGGAGCATTACGTCACTTCAGCCGCATATCGGGACTTCTGGCAGCGTCTGGGGCAGGGGCAGTTCTTCAGCGACCGTTACATGCGCCTGGGCAAGTTCGGACAGAAGATCTGGATCCAGGCGACCTATAACCCAATCTTCAATGCCGACGGCCAGCCATACAAGGTCATCAAGTTCGCGACGGACATTACCCAGCAGGTCGAAATGGAGCAGTTGGTCAAGGCCAAGACGCAAGCCATGAGCAGCTCCGTACAAAACCTGACGCAATCGATCAACCACATTGCCCAAAGCACCGGGGAGGCAAATGGGCTGGCGCGCATGACGCAGGAAGAGGCCGCCCAAGGCGCCGAGACGCTCAAGCGCTCCGTTGAAGCCATGGCCGTTATTGCCAAGTCTGCCGAAGACATTCAGGACATCATTCAGGTCATCAGCGACATCGCCAGCCAGACGAACATGCTGGCCTTCAACGCAGCCATCGAGGCGGCGCGGGCGGGCGAACATGGCCTGGGCTTCTCGGTCGTGGCGGACGAGGTGCGCAAGCTGGCCGAGAAATCGTCCCAGGCGACCAAGGAGATCAACAAGCTGATTCAGGAGTCCTCCAAGCGCATCACGGTGGGTAATGAAATCTCCCGAAGCGTAGGCGAAGCCTTCGAGCGTATCGCCAAGGGCGTAGTGCGTACCACGCGCTCCATCGATGCCATCAACGCTTCGACGGGCGACCAGCTGACGACGGCAGGTGAAGTGAACGAGCTGATTCGTGACCTCAATAACGTCACGTCCGGTGTTGGACCGCGTGGATGACCGCCATCATGACTGGCAGCGCATATGGAGTAGTCCGTGTCGGTGGCATCGAGATCGCCATTCCGGCATCGGCCCTGCAACAGGTGGTGCGCTGGCCTGACCAGGTACAGCCACGTCCGCCGGTAGCGCCTTACATGCGCGGTGTGTTCAGCCTACGGGGTCGCGCGGTCCCGCTGGTGGACCTGCACGTGCTGCTCGGTCTCACACCGGCTGGGGAGGGCGGAATGCCCAGCGAAGTGGCCCTCCTGCATCATCAGGAAGGACGTTTCGGGATTGGGATTGACGCCGTGGCGGATGTCATCCACATCGATGAAAGGCAACTCAGCGAGCTGGGCACCCACAAACGTGGACAGGGTTTGTTGCCGCGCCTTTTCATGGGCGGCAGCCAGGGCGAGCGCATCATCTACCTGCTTGATATCGAGGCGCTGGCGTCGCTGCCGGAGTTGTTCATGGCCTTCGATCATGCACAGGAGTTGCGTGAGCGCGGCCGTACGGCTCGCTTCAAGCTCAAGCATTACATACTGCTGGGCTGTGATGGTCGCCGGTTCTGCCTGGAGGCTACGGCAGTCAGTGAGCTGGTCGAACATCCCCGGATCGATACGACGTTCTTTCAGAGTGAGTATTGCCTGGGTGTCACGGAGCTGCGGGGCACCCCGATTCCAGTGCTCAATCTTTCCCGTATCCTAGGGCTTGAAGAGGTCTCCGGCGAGACCAAAAAACAGCTGTTGGTCATGACAGCCAACGGCCATGCTTTTGGTTTTGCCTTTACCGAACTCCTAGCCATGATGCGGCGCAACCCGGACGATCTTGTACCTATGCCGCGTTTCGGCCTGCAGCACCCCGCCATGTTTTCCGGGGTCATGAGCGGCGAAGATGGCCATGATGCATTGCTGCTCAACCATACGGCGCTGCTGCGTCGCAAGGATATCCAGGCGTTTTCCAAGATCTTTGAAAACGCCAAGGGCCGCAGCAGCGAGGCCTCCAGTATTGTGCCCAAGGCGCGATCCCGGCAGGCTTGTCTGGTGTACGAGGCCGGTATCCAGTTTGCATCGCCGCTGCATCAGGTGGATGAGATCCTTCATATCCCCACGCAGTTCATGCGTCTCAAGCAAGCTCAGGGACATCTGATTGGGATGATCAACGTCCGGGGGCAACAGGTCTCGCTGATCTGCCTGAGCAGCCTGATCAACTCGTCGCCGCGCGAGGCAACCGAAAGCTCGCGTATTCTTCTGGTGACTGGCGAGGCAATGACCTTTGGCTTTGCGGTCTGCCAGATCGATGCAATCGAGACGTTCAACGATTTCGATCCCGGCATGCTCGAAAAGGGTTGGCAAACCCCGACGGGTGACTCCCTCTCCGTTGGGCAGCGGGCGCGAACGCTGGTAAGCATCGGCTCCGGCCTCAATCGCTGGCGCGCTACATTGCTGGACCTGAAGGCTGTGGCACGCGAACTGGAGGCAGAATTAGCCAGCCAGGAAATGCTGCCGGCATAGGACTGGTGCCTGAGGACAAGGTGATCGACAATGCGGCGATTACCTTGTCCGGGAGTTGCACATGTCCATTCGCTGGATCGCCACACCACAAACCGATCTCACCGTTCAGACCCTATACGCCATTCTTGCGCTACGTACCGAGGTCTTCGTGGTAGAGCAGAAGTGTCCTTATCAGGAGGTGGACGGCCAGGACCTGACCGGCAATACCTATCACCTCATGGGCTGGGAAGGCGATACGCTGGTGGCTTATCTGCGAGTACTGGATCCGGTACTGCATGACGGGCAGGTAGTGATTGGCCGCGTCGTAACCGCGCCCGCCGCACGGGGTCGCGGGCTGGGGCATGAGCTGATGAAGCAGGGCCTGACCTTTTGCGAGGCGCACTGGGTCGATCTTCCCATTTATCTCTCTGCCCAGGCGCACCTGCAGGATTACTACGGCCGCTACGGCTTCGAGCCGGTTACAGACATCTACCTTGAAGATGACATCCCGCATATCGGGATGCGTCGTACGGCAACCTCTGAGATGCTCACCGGCCTGAATCATCTCACCCTGGCCGTGAGCGACCTGGACCGCAGCGTTACCTTTTACCAGGCGCTGCTGGGTGCTCGGCTGGTTGCCCGATGGGCGCAAGGTGCTTATCTGGAGCTGGGATCGCTATGGTTGTGCCTTTCTCTAGACGCTATCGTGAAAGGACCGCGAGCAGACTACACGCACTATGCGTTTTCTATCTCCCAGCCTGACTTCGGGCCTTTCATGGATCGGCTCAAGACGCACGACGTTGACGTCTGGAAAGACAACCGCAGCGAGGGCGACTCGTTCTATTTTCTCGATCCGGATGGGCACAAGCTGGAGCTGCATGTCGGCACCCTGGCAACACGCCTGGCGCAGTGCCGTGTCAAACCCTATGCGGGAATGCAATTCTTCGATTAAGGCTCTATTGCTGCGCAAAGAGTATGAGATTCGCGCTCCCGGCAGGAGCGGCCCGGAAAGGGGGGCTTATTTAGCCGGAGGCTGTGCCTTATCCAGTGCAATGAGTTGCTGTTTCCCGTCCGCAATGATTTTATTGAGTTCGGGCGCTATGTTCATCGTGCTGGCCTGGATAGCCTGCATGCTGTTTTGCATGGCAATGGGCATCTTGTTCACCACCGAGCGCTCTTCTTCAGACTGGTAGAGCTTCAGCATGGCATCGATTTCGCGCTGGTTGAATGACTTCTTATAGATATCCGTCATCACAGGCTTCATGTTCCTCCATGACAGCGCCTTCTAGATAACGGCTAGGCTCTTGCGCTGCATATTGTCGACGATCTTCTGCTGTTCGGCAGTCAGCGTCTTGCCCTGCAGGCCCTGCTCAAGAGCGGCCTTGAAATAACTGTCCATCTGGTTCATCGATGAGTCGATCAACTGTGAGGTGTTGGCCACCTTCAGCAGCTCACGGACAGAGCTGTCGCTTGGCGCCGAGTCTGCCGCAAACGCATGTGCAGCTGAAAGCAGGGCAAGGGAAGCGAGGGTCTTTTCATTTCAATTCCCTCTGTACGAGTTACGTCCTTATAGGACAGCAAGCGCGCGTCTCAACACGTCGTGCGCGTAACCATAACGTGCTTAAAACGATTTAGAAATCGAATCCGATCTGAGTCCGATTCGGTTCGGCCTTTCTATGGGGTTTCCGGTGGGGGGTAGTCACGTTGTTTTGGGCCTTGGGCGCCTTGAAGACAAGCGTGGTGAGGCGGATTGTTCGCATCGGGTCATCAGGCAGGCGGAGCGTTACCTCGCTACCGTGCTCAGGCTGTCCCTCCGGCGCCTCTTGATAAGCGGGATGAGCCTGGTTTTGTGCACGGACATCGTTGATCGTTCGGGTCAGCCGTTGACCTCTATGAAAAACCAGCAGGATAAGCCGGGCTTCCCGGCTCAACGGATGGGCCAGCAGGTAGTCAAGTTGCTCCCGATACGCCTCGGCATTCTTCCAAAACAGGCAGTCGGCCAGACAGGCGATCCGCTCTCCATGACGCAGGCCAAGTGCGCTATAGCCGACAGGCACAAAGGGCTCGATTGTTTCCGGGCGCTCGAACTGGCCGTTCAGTGCAATACCCAGGTAGTTTCTTAACGGCGCCTCATTCCATGTGGCGAACAGTGATGGGCTGTAGGCCAGCAACGTAATGGCGCTTTGCAAGGTTTCCACGATCTGCTCATGCTGATCACGGCTCAGCGTTGGCTCCGGCAAGTCGGGCCCATGGCCCATGGGCGGAAGCTCAGAGAACAGTTGCTTCCGTGAAACAGGCGTAAGCCGTGCCAGTGGGCCGTCGGAGCGCTTGTGCAGTGGAATACCCAACGTTTGCGCCAGGGCCTGATGGGAGAGTAGCCGCGTGCGGCGGGTGTTGATGACTGTTTCCACGATAGCCGAGAGGCTGTCGTTATAGGCCGCCACCTCCTGTCGAATCCAGGCGAGCGCTTTTTCGATCTCGTTGACTTCACGGTCGATCAGCGTGCGTGCGGCCTGCTCCGCGCCGCGCTTGATCTCGAAGGTCAGAATCAGGGATTGCCCGCTGATCCGTACGGCACCTGACGTACCCGCCCAGGGACCGGCCTGTGCGCCAAACCACTCCGCGTCGCCATCGAAGGGTATATCGATATCGAGTCGATGGCTGGCCGCATTGCCCTCGAAGTCCGCATGGTCATCGGTTTCAGCCTGCCACTCATGGCGACGCAGCGCCGGCGGCTCGATCCGATAGGCCGCGATGAAGTAGTCGATCAGCGCCTTTGGTGCCGTGTTGAGCAGGCGGTGTTCATCCAGCGTGGCCAATGCCTCGTCTAGGCGGCTCCGCTGGTTATCGAGTCGCTCCCTGGGGTCGAAAGTGGAAAACAGCTCGTCCTGCAACACGTGTGCACTCATTCGCCTGTCCCGGTGACTACCCGTCAACATCGTCTTTTATTGGAGCCGGAGAAGGCAAGGGAATATCCCGGACCGACCGTCAATAAAAGGGGCCATATAGGCCCCTTGCGAACCTTTCGTATCAGGCCTTCTTGAACTCCTCTTCAATGGCTTCCAGCGTCTTGTTCCGGGTCTCGGGTAAATAACGGACCACGAACGCAATGGCCAGCAGGCCGAACGCGAAGAACATGAAGAACGTCGTGGAGATACTGAACCATGCCACCAGCTGCAGGAAGAAAAAGCCTACTAGGAACGTGGTCAGCCATAGCACGCCGCCGGTAAAGCCCAGCGCCAGGCCGCGGATACGCATGGGAAAGATCTCAGACAGCATCAACCAGGTCACTGGTGAGATGGCCCCTTGCTGGAAGGCCAGAAAGCTGACCGTAAGGCCCAGGATAATAAACGCGCGCTCCGTGCCTGGCGCCATGTTCATCGAGACCAGACCAATCAACAGCAAACACGTGGTGGTGCCGATCAGACCGGTGATCAGCATGGGGCGACGACCGACCCGGCCCAGTAGCCAGATGCCTAGAAAAGTAGCCAGTACGGAGATCACACCGTTGGCGATGTTGGCTGTGAGCGCCGCCTGCGTATCAAAGCCGGACTCCTTCAGGATCTGGGTGCCGTAATACATGATCGAGTTGACGCCGGTGATCTGCTGCACGACGGCGATACCTATACCAATCAGAAAGATCTTGCGAATCCAGGGCGTTTTCAGGTCTTCCCAGCTACCCTCTTTGGCCTTGGAGTCCTCCTGCGCGGCTTGGCGTACTTCCTTGGCCTCCTTATGTGCCTGATGCTCGGCGCGAACCTCTTTAAGCGTACGCAGCATTTCGCCGAAGCGGCCTTTGGACGCGAGCCAACGGGGACTTTCCGGCATGACCAGCATGCCCAGCCAGAGCACCACGGCTGGAAGCGTGGCAATGACCAGCATCCAGCGCCAGATATGGCTACCCTCGAAAAAGTGCGCAATCGCAGCGTTGCAGGTAAAGGCCAGTAACTGGCCCGACACGATCATCAATTCATTGCGCGTCACCATCTGCCCGCGCTTGTGCGCAGGCGACATTTCCGCCAGGTAGACCGGAACGGTGACCGAGGCACCACCAACGGCAAGCCCCAGGATGAAGCGGGCCAGCACCATGATCTCGGCGTTGGGCGCAAGGGTGCTGCCCAATGTGCCAAGGATGAAAATGATCGACAGCAAGAGGATGATCTTGCGTCGGCCACGGGCGTCGGAGAGGCGGCCGCTGATAGCGGCACCGATGGCACCGCCAAAGACTAGGGAAGACGCCACCAGACTTTCAGAAAAAGGCGTGAGGCCAAAGTCTTCCTTGATGAAGGGAAGCGCGCCGTTGATGACGCCAGTGTCATACCCAAACAGCAAGCCGCCAAAGGTTGAGATCGTGGTGATGATCTGCATCTTGCGCTTGTGGTTGGTAGGCGAGGAGTCTGTTGTCGAAGGCTCTGCATTTGCAGGCGAGGCGAGGGATGATGGGTTTTTTATCATAGATTTCTCTTTGCACGTTAAGCCGTGACGCTCATCCATCCCTGGTTGATCACGAGGCAGTCCAAGGTGCCTTGATACTGGGCGGGTCCGCTAAATGCACGTGCTGCTGCCGGGAGATTGATTGCCCGTGCGACGCTATCGATGCGTTTGGAACCCACGTTATCGAGCGTATGGGGCTCATAGGAATAGACTGGCGTGCTTGGAGAGTGGTTTCAAAAAAAGCCACTGAGGAGTATCTGCATCACAGAATTCTGAGTGAAAGGCTGACGAACTCCCAGGCGCTGGGCGTCAGTGATGGCTGCCAGAGCGCGGCCTGAAGAAAGTCAATAGCCGGTAGGGTAAACATCGTCGAAAAGAGGCGATTACTTGATACCGAGTCGGTATCGGACTAGGCAGGTTAGCCAGGCGGCAAAACCGCCTGGCTGGCTTGACTCAGTTAAGGCTGACCATTTCCGCCGGAGGCGCCAAAGACTTGACCTGTGACATAGCTGGCCTCGGTGGAAGCCAACTGCACGTAAAGCGGTGCGATTTCCACAGGCTGGCCGGGACGCTTGAGCGGGGTGTCGCCCCCAAAGCTCTTGAGCTTTTCCATCGTCTGGCCACCACAGATTTGCAAGGGTGTCCAGAACGGGCCGGGCGCTACGGCATTGACGCGGATACCCTTGTCTGCCAGCTGTTTGGCCAATCCCTTGCTGAAGTTGGCAATGCCGGCCTTGGTCAACGCGTAATCGACCAGATTGGCCGAAGGATCGTAGGCATTGACCGATGATGTGTTGATGATCGAAGCGCCTTCCGGCAGATGCGGAATGGCAGCCTTGGTAATCCAGAACATGGCGTACAGATTGGTTTTGAGCGTCCAGTCGAACTGCTCATTGCTCAGGTCAAGAATCGAATCGTGGCTCTGCTGGCGCGCAGCATTGTTGACCAGGATATCCAGTCCACCCAGTTCCTTTACGGCGCGGTCCACCAGCTCGCGGCAGAATGCCTCGTCGCGAATGTCACCGGGAATGGCTACCGCCTTGCGGCCGGCCTGCTGGATCAGCTGAACCACTTCCTTGGCATCGGGTTCCTCATCCGGCAGGTAATTAATGGCAACGTCCGCGCCTTCGCGGGCAAAGGCGATGGCTGCGGCACGGCCGATACCCGAGTCGCCCCCGGTGATCAGGGCCTTGCGGCCGGCGAGGCGGTTATTGCCTTTGTAGCTTTCTTCACCGTGATCTGGCCGAGGCGTCATCTTGCTGGCCAGCCCTGGCCAGGGTTGGGTTTGCTCCTGAAACGGAGGGCGGGGATGGCCGCTCTTGGGATCGCTCAACGGGGCTGGGTCGGCTGCAGCCTTGCCATTGGCCGTCTGAGCAAAGGCGGGGGCAGCTGCGGCGGCGGCAATCGTGACAGCCGCACCCTGCATGAGTTTACGGCGGGACGTGGAGAGGTCGTTCGGATTCATGGCTGGCTCCTGAGAATGGGAATAAGCGGTGATCGAAACGGCAAGGCAGCAGTGCCCGTCGGGGCATCTGCCGGGTAAGCACCTGATGCGATGCTTGAATCGTTGTGACCGGGATAGACGTACAGACCGTACGCATCGTTCCCCAACCAAGGCAATAATGGGCGAATGGTCTGTTAGGTAAGAGCCTGGAGCTAGAGCAGATGACAGTCGACGCGGACAGGGCAGGGGCTTTGCAGATAGGGCCCGTTCATGACTAAGGGCTGAACAACAGACAGGCAAGCCTGCCTCGCGCCTGAAAGGCGCAAGCCAGGGTGCAGGGAGGCTTACAGCGTTGGGTCTACTTCACGTACCAGCACATAATGGCGACCGGTTTCGTCTTCACAGTAGTCGTACACATAGAACATCTCGACCACTCCGGCTCCTGGCATGGCAGCCACGAGGTCACCCGGCTCAGGTGTAAAAAAACCTGCCGTGCCCGGCTCGGCTTCGCTCTCGATGCGAGCAGTGGAAAACAATTCGGGATCCATGTCGCCAAAAAAATCGTCGCGTGTTTCCTGGTCCCAGTCCTCGGGTACCTTGAATTCACCCGTAAACAGAATCTTGGCGTCACCCAGGTCGTCGGTATCGACCTCAGGATCTTCGTCCGGGCGGTAGACCGTGCAGTCCAGAACGTTGCTGTCGCTCAGGATGGTCTCCCGAGCAGCAAGGCGCTTGTTCGAGCCAAACGAGCCGGTGGTAGTCGTATAGGATACGGAATCTGGGCCGTTGGTTATGCGATCGTTGGGACTCATAGCACTCTCCATGGTCATGGTTCTGCCTTCATAGCAGATAAGGCGAAAATTACCGTGTTTTCCAGTCATTTTGGCGCTTTGCTGTACCGTAGAACCATCTTTTTTATGTAAGCGTCTGTCTTATGACTGCATATCAATAGGGTTTACGCCTGAGGGTCCTTTAATGACCGTTCAGGCACCGGAGCGGCAAGGGGATGACAAGGGTTGGGATACAAACGCGAACCGGCGCAGTCCAAGTTACAAACTCACCTTTCAGGGTCCGATATGACAGCGCCAGACACAGAAGAACAGGTAAACGCGCCCGATCCAGAATACGTTCAATGGTTAGTCAACCAGTCGATGCTCTACAAGGCTCGTCAACGTGCCAAGGCGTATGGCGGTCAGGCGCGGCTCTGGATGCATCCCTACGCCGAAACGCGTCCACGCCGGGCAACGGCCATTGCCTCCGTCTGGTTTACGGCCTATCCCAGCTCAGTGATCACCGGATCAGGTGATTCCGTCATCAAGACGCTGGGAAGCGCTCCGCTATGGAATGCGTTGTCTTCCATTGGCGTGCAGGCGATCCATACAGGGCCGACCAAGCTGTCCGGCGGTCTCAAGGGGCGTGAGATTACGCCGACCATCGACGGTAACTTCGACCGGATCAGCCTCGATATCGACCCGCTCTACGGAACGGAAGAGGAATTCATCGCCCTGAGCCGCATGGCCTCTGCCCACAACGCCGTAGTCGTGGATGACATCATCCCAGCCCACACTGGCAAGGGCGCCGATTTCCGACTGGCCGAGCTGGGCTATGAAGATTACCCGGGCCTTTATCACATGGTGGAGATCAAGCCGGAGGATTGGGAGTTACTGCCCGAGGTGCCGGAAGGTCGTGATGCAGTCAACCTGCCGCCCGAGGTCGTCGATGCCCTGAAAGAAAGGTGCTATATCGTCGGCCAGCTCCAGCGCGTCATCTTTTTCGAACCCGGTGTGAAAGAGACTGACTGGAGTGTTACGCCGGTCATTACCGGTGTGGATGGCAAAGATCGACGCTGGGTGTATTTGCACTACTTTAAGGAAGGTCAACCCTCTCTGAATTGGCTCGACCCCAGTTTTGCCGCGCAGCAACTGATCATTGGCGATGCGCTGCATTCGCTGGATGTGCTCGGTGCACGCGGGCTGCGTCTGGATGCCAATGGCTTCCTAGGCGTTGAGCGGCGCGCCAATGACAAGGCATGGTCCGAAGGTCATCCCCTGTCCATCGTCGGCAACCAACTGATTGGCGGCATGGTGCGCAAGGCCGGCGGCTTCAGCTTTCAGGAGCTCAACCTGACCGTGGACGATATCGCGGCCATGGGGCAGGGCGGGGCAGATCTCTCTTACGACTTCATCACCCGTCCGGCCTACCATCACGCCGTGCTGACGGGCGATACCGAATTCCTGCGCCTGATGCTGCGTACCATGCATCAATTCAACATCGACCCGGCGTCACTCATCCATGCCTTGCAGAACCACGATGAGCTAACCCTGGAACTGGTGCACTTCTGGACCCTGCATGCCGACACCAATTTCGTCTACCAGGGCCAGACCTGGCGCGGCAGCATCTTGCGCGAGCATATTCGTGAGGTCATGTACGAGCGTCTTAGCGGTGAGCATGCGCCCTACAACCTGCGGTTTGTTACCAACGGCGTAGCCTGTACCACGGCGAGCGTGATTGCAGCAGCCTTGGGCATCCGCGAACTGGACAGCATGACCGACGAGGACAAAGAACGGGTCAAGCGGGTTCATTTGCTTCTTGCCATGTACAACGCCTTGCAACCTGGCGTATTCGCCCTGTCCGGGTGGGATCTGGTAGGGGCGTTGCCCTTGCCGTTCGGTCTGGTGGAAGACCGCATGCGCGATGGCGATACACGATGGATTCAGCGCGGTGCCTATGATCTGGCAGACGCCAATAACGAGGCGACCCATTCCGGCGAAGGTCTGCCCAAGGCCGTCAACCTTTATGGCAGCCTGACCGAGCAGCTGGCCGACCCGGACTCCTTTGCCAACAAGCTCAAGCGCATCCTCTCGGTACGCCAGGCCTATGGCATTGCGTCCAGCCACCAGATTGCGGTGCCGGATGTCACCTCGCCGGGGCTTCTGATCATGGTGCACGAGCTGCCCGCCGGGCGTGGCACCCAGATTACCGCGCTCAACTTTGGCGCCACCTCGATCCAGGAAACCATCACCCTGACTAACGTTACGCCGGGGCCGGTCGTGGATATGATCAACGAGACGGTTGAAGGTGATCTCACCGACAACGGTGAGCTGACGATCAATTTGGAAGGGTATGAGGGGCTGAGCCTGCGGATCGTAGGTGCCTTGCCCAACACGCCGTTCGACGTGTAAGGGCTGAAAAGGGCTGCGAGGCAAAATGTATTTGCTCGCAGCCCTTTATAGATTCAATCGTCCCGGGTGAGGACTTCCAGCAGCTCGATCTCGAAGATCAGGTTCGAGTTCGGTTTGATATGTGCGCCAATCTGGCGCTCACCATAGGCCAGATGCGCCGGCACAACCAGCCTGCGTTTGCCGCCCACCTTCATCCCCATTAACCCGATATCCCAGCCCTTGATGACCCGGCCTGTGCCAATGACACACTGGAACGGCCGACCCTTTTCGTATGAAGAGTCGAATACGGTGCCATCTTCCAGAGTGCCTCGGTACTGGGTCGTGATCAGGGCACCTTTGACAGCTTCCTTGCCTTCGCCCAGTTGGATATCTTCAATTGTCAGTTCGTCGCTCATGGGGTGTTCTCTGTGTTCGTTGGATTCTGCGGCTTTTCAGGCGTAACCGCAGGTTTGGGCGCTGCGTCCGGCAGGGGAGCGCCTTTTGGCCAAAGCATCCAGATTCGGCCGTCCTGCTTCATATGGCCAGCCAGCTCGCCGGCATCATCACCTGTGCCCCAGAAAAGATCGGCCCGGACCTCTCCCGTAATGGCGCCACCGGTATCCTGTGCGGCCACCGGGCGAATCACGGGGCTGCCATCCGGGCGGGTGGTGGACAGCCAGAGCAGGCTGCCCAGCGGAATCACCTTGCGATCAATGGCTACGCTGTAGCCAGGCGTCAATGGAACGTTCAACGAGCCGCGGGGTGCTTCGTTGCTGTCCGGGCGTTGGCTGAAAAACACATAGCTCGGGTTACTGCCCAAGAGCTCTGGCACACGATCCGGGTTGGCCGTGGCCCACTCGCGAATCTTGCTCATGCTGACCTCTTCCTTTTGCAGCAGCCCCTGTTCCACCAGCCAGCGGCCGATAGGCTTGTAGGGATACCCGTTCTGATTTGCGTACCCGATACGCAACTGGCGACCATCTTCCAGTTCAACACGGCCCGAGCCCTGGATCTGTAAGAATTGCAGGTCCATCGGATCACGCAGCCAGGCCAGTACAGGGGCATCTACACCCTGCTGCATGATGGTGGCGGCGTCATCATAGGGTTTGAGCGTCTGGCCTTCGAGTCGGCCTCGCAGGCGTTTCCCCTTGAGTTCAGGGTAAATGCTGGCCAGATCGACGGTAATCAGGTCGGTAGGTGTGCCATAGACCGGCACGGGATGGGCCTCATCCTGCACAAGGCTGCCGTGGTAGACCGGCTCGTAATAGCCCGTGATAAGGCCATGCTCGCCCTTCAAAGAGCGCAGGCTGTAGACCTGTAGCTGGCTTTTGAGAAAGTCCCGTACGGCGCGTGGATCATACGGGACCTGCGCGGCTGCCTGACACGGTCCACTCCAAGCCTCGTTGTTCTTGAGCTTCTCGCAGCCTGCCTGCCAGGCCTTGAAGCCTGCCATAAGGTCGGCGTCACTGGTGACAGGAAGATCCTCCCAGCGGACAGGAGTGTAGGTGGCAACTTCCGGCGGTTTGGGCGGCGGCTTTTGCTTGAACTTGGAGCCGTCGTCACAACCGGCCAGCAAGGCTAATAGAGATACGGCGGCACAGGCCATGAGCCGCCAGGGGTAACGATAGGCAAGCACGTCAACTGTTCTTGTCGATGAGTGAGCCGGTAGCTTGGTGAAATCAGACCGTGACGTCAAATGCCGATCCTGACTTTCCCACCTACTGAATCATGTTGCAAAACAGTAAGGTAGGCCTGCCGAGGCTGGTTAAATTATAACCAACTCTATGCGGAAGATCATGGCGTTACAGTGCTTGGAATGCGTTCCAGCGGCATGCGCTGATGTTCTTTCCAGACGCCATTTTCCAGGGCGATACGGCCAGTGACATCCAGTGTCGGACAGCAGGACGCATCGGCTGCCTTGAAGGTGAGCCCCTGATACCAGAGGTCATCGTTTCGGATGAAAAGGCTGCTGATGTGCTTGGGAAGCTCTGTTGAGCTCTGCTTGGGCATCGAGTAATCGGCATCGATGAAATAGTCGCCGCCCGGGCTCTGGCGCAGGATGGCCATGAGCGGCCGAGTGGCGGTAGGTGTGCCGCTGCAGCCGACATCCAGCTCGTACACCGCCAGGAAAACCGATTTTCCCTCCAGCTGGTAGGGGATGATATTGCGTGGGTCCATCGAGAAGGAGCAGCCCAGCGACTTGCCGAATTGCTCAATGATAGGCGGCAACTTGGCTAACGTCTCGGTCCGCTTGGGTTCCGAGGCCTGCACGATGTAATCGGTCAGGTCAACCTTGATATCTGCCAGGCAGCTCAAGGGCAAAAGTGACAAAGCCATCCAAAGGGCCATAAAACGCATTGGGCTTCCTCTCCGTGGAACAGAACGCAAGGATCATTTCAATTGGTCGATATTGACGCGCATAAAGGGCATCGGTTCGCCGGTTGTACAACTATTGTTCAATTGATCGGCAGATTCGCCTTTTGAGAGCGCCCTGCCTATTGTTTGATCTGTCGACAAGGGTTTCTAAAACGCTCAAGCGTATATAACACCGCGCATACAGGCCTACATACAGCAGAGGGGAGCGCTAATTAGCCTATCCATCAGGGTGTGCTCTGGTTATCAGAAAGCGTTGCGCTCTTCCAGGCAATCGTCCCCACCCATCTCGAATTCGCGGCAGATCAAGGGGCGATTCTCATAGATGCTGCATCGCATGGTTTCTCGATCCAGCGCGGCGCACCAGCCGTCGTCCAGGCGCGCCATGGTCATCGAGCCCCATTGGTCCTCCTCGATAAAGCGCATGGGAACGCCGGTATCCGTAATCAGCATGACTTCCAGACGGCAGCACTTGGCCGCACAGGTGTCACAGGTGACACTGGGTTCGGGCTTGGTGGGCGGCGCAGAGGCAGGCAGGTTATGGAGCGGAATCACGTGATCACCGGGGTAAAGGCAGGCTGCAAGGTTACCGGCAGTTAAGGCCTGCTCAAAACGAAGAATGATCCATCAGGAGGAAAACTGACGGACCGCAGGCCTCTCATGTCTGCCTGCGTTCCGTCAGCGACCGATTACCGGGGCGTCGGATTCTGCTCCGGCTGATTGCCATACGCCGTTTGCCCGATGTCATCGCCCGAGGTGGTGCGATTATCGCTGTTGCGCAGTTTGGCGACGGCATCGGCATCCACCGGACCGCCCTTGTTGCCCCAACTGGTCCGGATAAAGGTCACCACATCCGCTACCTGCTGATCGCTCAACCGCCAGCCGAAGGCAGGCATGACGATGGTCGAGGGCGCACTCTTGAGACCCGGCAGCTTGCCCCCTTCCAGCACAATGTGGATAAGGGACGTCGGGTCTTCCGTCTGCACCACGGTGTTACCGGCCAGTGCCGGGAACGCCCGGGTGTAGCCCAGGCCATCCGAGCGGTGACAGGCGTTGCAGTTGTCGATGTAGACCGCTGCGCCGCGCTTGCTTTCATCCCCTTTTACCAGCATTTCCGAAACGGCATTGTTGCGCTGATAGGGTGGGGCGTCCGGATGGACCGGCGAAAGCGTCTTCAGGTAACGGACGATTGCGGTCAGATCCTCGTCGCTCATGTACTGCAGGCTGTGCTCGACCACCTGCGTCATACCGCCAAAGACGGCCATGTCATCCGAGCGGCCTGTCTTGAGGAATTCCACCAGCTGCGCCTCGTCCCACCGGGCAATGCCTTCCTTGTGGTCATTGCGCAGGCTTTTGGCAACCCAGCCTTCCAGCGGGGCGCTACCCGCAAGGAAGTCCTTGCCGTCGGCATCGCTGAGGGCTTTTTCCTGCATGGCAATGCCGCGGGGTGTGTGGCAGGCACCGCAATGGCCCAGGCCCTCCACCAGATAGGCGCCACGGGCAACCACCGGGTCCATGCCCTGCGCCGGTTTGAAGTCGGCAACCTCCGGCGCGAACAGCTTGCGCCAGACAGCCAGGGGCCAGCGCATCGACAGCGGCCAGGGAATGGCCACGTCCTGGTTGGGCTGAGTCACCGGCTGAACGCCGTGCATGAAGTAGGCGTACAGGGCCCGCATGTCCTCTTCGGTGACGCGTGCATAAGAGGGATACGGCATGGCCGGATAGAGCGAATGCCCTTCCTTGGCGATGCCGTGGCGTACCGCCTTGTCGAAATCCTCGAAACTGTAATTGCCGATGCCGGTTTCCTTATCCGGCGTGATGTTGGTCGAGTAAATGGTGCCAATGGGCGTGCCCATCGGCAGGCCGCCGGCGAAGGGTTTGCCACCGGCTGCCGTGTGGCAGGCCACACAGTCACCAGCGCGGGCCAGGTATTCGCCTTTCTTGATCAATTCCTGATCAGGTCCGGCCTCTTGAGCAAAAGCAGGCAGAGCGATGAACCCCAGGGCCAGTGCAGAGATGAGTGCTTTCATGGTCGACGTCCTCATGCCTGCACCAGTGGGCCAGGGTTTTTCAGGTACTGCTCGCGGATGGCGCGTGCCGACCAGTAGGTGAGGGCTGCCACAAGGCCTGTCGGGTTGTAGCCCAGCCCCTGTGGGAAGGCCGAGGCGCCCGGAACGAACACGTTGTGCACATCCCAGCTCTGCAGGTAACGGTTGAGGGCGCTGGTCTTGGGGTCGGTTCCCATGATGGCGCCGCCGTTCAGGTGGGTGGTCTGGTAGCTGACCGTATTGAAATGCGTTCCCGGCGCCTTGACCTGTACGTTGATGGCCTTGGGATTCATGGCTTCGGCGATGCGCTTCATCTTGTCGACCATGAAGTGCGTCATCTTGATGTCGTTTTCCTTCCAGTCGAAAGTCATGCGCAGGAGCGGCATTCCATACGCATCCTTGTAGGTCGGATCGAGGTCCAGGTAGTTATCGCGGTAAGACTGGTGCGCTCCGTGGGCATCCATGGACAGCTGATGGTTGTAGTAATCGGCCGCCGCCGCCTTCCACTGGCTGCCCCAATTGGGCGTGCCCGGAGGATTGCTTACACCGGCGATGGGGCGTGTGCCCGCCTGGTTCACCCAGAACGGCGAGCCACCTACAAAGCCGTGAGGGCCGTGGTCGAAGTTATCGGCATTGAAGTCATCCACCGCCACGCCATTACCGCCCGCACCGATAAAGGGGTTGGTGAAGTGCTGGTCCTTGTCGAAGTAGGCCTTGATGGTCGCCATGTTCTGGTAGGCGAAGTTTCTGCCGACCACGCCTTCACCGGTTTTCGGATCATAGGGCTTGCCGATGCCTGAAAGCAGCATCAGCCGCACGTTGTTGAACTGGAAAGCGCCGAGAATGACGATATCGGCCGGCTGCTCAATCTCGTTGCCCTGGGCGTCTACATAGGTCACGCCAGTGGCGAGCTTCTTGTCGTCGGTCAAGTTGACCTTCAGCACGTGGGCATCGGCGCGCAGTTCGAACTTGGGTTCCTGGCGCAGCGCCGGCAGGATGTTCAAGTTAGGCGAAGACTTGGAGTACATGTAGCAGACGTACCCGCTGCAATATCCGCAGAAATTGCACGGCCCCATCTGGCAGCCGTAGGGATTGGTGTAAGGGCCGGACGTGTTGGCCGAGGGCAGGTCATAAGGGTGGTAGCCCACATCCCAGGCGGCCTTCTGGAACAGCTGCGCTGACACCGTGTTCTTTTGCGGCGTGAGCGGAAAGTGATCGGAGCGGTCCGGTGCAAAGGGGTTACCGCCCTTGCCTTTGCCAACCAGCTCGCCCTTTACCGTCCAGGCCTGACCGGAGGTGCCGAAGACTTTTTCGGCAAAATCGAAATACGGCTCCAGCTCCTCGTAGGTCACGCCAAAGTCCTGGATGGTCATGCCATCCGGGATGAAGTTCTTGCCGTACCGCTCCTCATAGTGACTGCGCAGGCGCAGCTCTACCGGGTCGACCCGCAGATGCACGCCGGACCAGTGCAGACCCGCACCGCCTACGCCATCGCCGGGCAGAAAGGCGCCAAGCTGACGATAGGGCAGTGCCGTCTGGCTCACGTTGTGGCGAATGGTGACGGTCTCCTTGGACGTGTCCACGAACAGCTTGCGACGGATGCTGTAGGTCAGCTCGTCGATCACCTGTGGGTAGGAACCATCCGGGTAGGTGTCGCGCATCGGGCCACGCTCCAGCGCGACCACGGAAAGGCCCGCCTCGGTCAGTTCCTTGGCCATGATGGCCCCGGTCCAGCCAAAGCCCACGATCACCGCATCGGCTTTCTGCATCACTTTTGCCATGGATCAAGCCCTCTCGCCGCGGATGGAAACCGGCGGGAAGGGGTACGCCACATCGCGTTCCACCCAATCCATGAAGTCGGCACGGGCGCCGGGAAAGCCCACCAGCTTCCAGCCCACCATATCCTTGTTGCCACCATGAATCGGGTCGCAGAAAAAGCCCTCTTTAGTGCTTTGCAGCAGGGCGGCAAAGAAGGTCTTGGCAGGAAGCGGGGCGAACTCGGCCTCACCGGCTTCAAACTGACGAAGTGCGGCATCCTGGGTGCCGGTATCCAGCTCGGCAAACGGCTTGCCGTGTTGCTGGCGCGACCAGTCATCCGCGGCCTTGATGCCCAGGTGGAAAACCTGTTGCGGATTGAGCTTGAGCTGGTACCCCATCTCCGAAGGTGCATCGGGTTGGAAAGGCCCCTGCATGTACCACTTCGCCCCTTGGGCATAGGGGGTATTCATCTGCCGGTCGATGTACTCCGGTACACCAGCCTCCACCGCACCGGGGCCGCGATCATCAGCGGGAATCAGCCGGGCGACGGCGGCGTGGATAAACGTCCATTCTTCCGGCGTGAAAAAGGTAGGCTGATAGGCGTCTGCGCGGGCGCTCTGGCCCGGCTTGTCCTCGTCACGCTGTCGCTCCTTCGTCTCGGCCAGAGCCAGGCTGGCGCCGCCTGTAGTGGCAAGTGTCACCACGGGGATCAGGGTTAAAGACTTGCGTAGAAAGTCGCGGCGGGCGTTAGACGTATCATCAACAGACATGAGGGTTCCCATCAGCCATCAGGCTTTAAATGTTAGTAAGCTAATCATTTAAGTGTAACAATTTGTGCGGATCTGCGACAGATTGCCTCACCATCGACCGGCGCGCCGCGGGCAGGTTCCTGATGACCCTTTAAAAGGTAGGGATAAGAACGTATAGCCCATCAAGCCTGGGTATGCTCAAGCGCTTCCAGAAACCGCTGTAGGATCAGGTTGGGGCGGCGGCCCTTGCGCATCGCGGCACAGAGCGGAATGGAGTAGAAGAAACGCTCCGGCTTGAGCGGCCGCAGGACGCCCTGCATCACCCAGCTGGCGGCATAATGATCTGGCAGATACCCGATGTAACTGCCGGTATGCAGCAGAAAGGCAATCCCTTCGCGGTCTGACGCGGTGGCCGTACAGTTGAGCGTCTGGTGTCGCTCCAACGCCTCGGCCGTCAATCGATAGTTCGGCGCCACAGCATCGGCCATGCGTAGCGCCTCATCCGGAATCTCCTCATCGGGCCGGTGGAACAAAGGGTGCTCATGGCTGCAATACAGTTGCGAGCGTTCCTCATAAAGCGCTGTGTATTCCAGGCCGGACAGCGGGTTGATCAGCGGGACCACGCCAATATGCAGCCGTCCGTCCAGCACCCCACGTTCGATTTCGCCCGGCGTCATCATGCCAATGTTTACCCGCACACCCGGCCCCAATGCCTTCAGTTTGCGCAGCGCATGGGTCACACGCATTTGTGGCAAGGTGACGAGGTTGTTGATGATGCCGATGTTTAGCTCGCCCCGCAGTTGCTGGTGCAGGGCATTCACTTCACTGCGAAAGCCTTCCAGCGCGGCCAGTAGGCTCTGGCTGGCCCGCAGCACTTCCCGGCCTTCATCCGTGAGTGCAAACCCGGCGCGGCCGCGCTGGCACAAGCGCATCCCCAACCGTTTTTCCAGGTCGCCCATGTGCAGGCTAATAGCCGAGCGGGTGATG
Source organism: Pseudomonas sp. C2.3V (assembly GCF_058536325.1). Taxonomy (NCBI): domain Bacteria; kingdom Pseudomonadati; phylum Pseudomonadota; class Gammaproteobacteria; order Pseudomonadales; family Pseudomonadaceae; genus Pseudomonas; species Pseudomonas sp. C2.3V. The sequence continues at coordinate 274,569 of NZ_JBZUBN010000001.1, forward strand.
CCCAGTGCACTTTCCGCCGCGGCAAAGCTTCCGCATTCCGCCACCGTTTTGAACAGACGCAGGAGGCGGATATCAAAATCGCTGACTTGGCCAAGCGGGGCTTTGCGAGGTGCGCTCATTAGGTAAGTTTTTTCTTGAGTAAACGTAAGAAGAATACGCTTTAACTCATCCAAGGTCAGGCTCAAGCTGAGGCTTTCGTCGGGACGATTCCTATCGCCCCGTCCAGCTCATGTCTTGTACCCCGAGGCCCTGCATGAACCAGCCCCTGACCGTATCGCCACCGCTTGCCAGCGAACTCGACCTGACCCACCACTGGATGCCCTATACCGCCAACCGCGCGTTCAAGAAGGACCCACGCATTCTGGTGGCGGCAGAGGGTGCGTATCTGACCGACGATCAGGGCCGCAAGCTGTACGACAGCCTGTCTGCCTTGTGGTGTGTGGGTGCGGGGCATGGTCGCAAGGAAATTGCCGAGGCGGTAGGTAAGCAAGCGCTGCAACTCGATTATTCACCGGGCTTTCAGTACGGCCATCCGCTGTCCTTCAAGCTGGCTGAAAAGATCGCCAGCCTGACGCCGGGCGACCTGAACCACGTGTTCTTCGTTAATTCCGGCTCCGAATGCGCTGACACGGCCGTGAAGATGGCCCGTGCCTACTGGCGCCTGAAAGGGCAGGCCACCAAGACCAAAATGATCGGCCGCGCTCGGGGGTATCACGGCGTAAACATTGCCGGCACCAGCCTGGGCGGCATTGGGGCCAATCGTAAGATGTACGGCCAGCTGATGGATGCCGATCACCTGCCGCATACCCTGCTGCCGGGTAACGAATTTACCAAAGGCATGCCCAAGACCGGCGTTGAGCTGGCAAACGAAATGCTCAAGCTGATCGAACTGCACGATGCGTCCAACATCGCGGCGGTCATCGTTGAGCCTATGTCCGGCTCGGCCGGGGTAATCGTGCCGCCGGAAGGCTATCTGCAACGCCTGCGCGAGATCTGCACCCAGCACAACATCCTGCTGATCTTTGACGAGGTCATTACTGGCTTTGGCCGCACCGGCTCCATGTTTGGTGCGGACAGCTTTGGCGTTACGCCCGATATCATGAACCTTGCCAAGCAGATCACCAATGGCGTGATCCCCATGGGCGCGGTGGTAGCGACCAAGGAAATCCACGACACCTTTATGAACCAGGGCACGCCGGATTATGCCGTCGAGTTTGGTCATGGCTACACCTACTCCGCGCATCCAGTCGCCTGTGCGGCAGGTCTGGCTGCGCTGGAAATCCTGGAGCGGGACAACCTCGTTCAGCGTGTGGCTGAACTGGCCCCGCATTTTGAGCAGCGTATCCACGGCGTGCGCGGTGCCAAGCACATCGTCGATATCCGTAACTACGGCTTGGCCGGTGCGATCCAGCTCGCCCCGCGTGATGGCGATGCGATCGTCCGCCCCTACGAGGCCTCTCTGAAACTGTGGAAAGCCGGTTTCTATGTCCGCTTCGGCGGCGATACCCTGCAATTCGGCCCGCCCTTTATCAGCACGCCGGAAGAACTGGATCGCCTGTTCGACGCCGTGGGCGAAGCCCTCAACGCCACAGCCTGATTATTTTCGTACAGCGGCGCGCCACCGTTACCCGACGCGCCGCCTTTACAGGGAATCGATATGACCACCTTGAATCACCTCATCAACGGCGAAGCCTTTGCCGAGAACGGCCGCACGGCAGATGTCTACAACCCTTCAACTGGCGACGTCATTCATCAGGTGCCATTGGCTAGCCGCGACACGGTGCAAAAGGCCATCGACGCGGCCAAGGCAGCCTTCCCTGCTTGGCGCAACACCCCGCCGGCCAAGCGCGCCCAGGTCCTGTTCCGCTTCAAGCAACTGCTGGAGCAGAACGAGCAGCGCATCGTGCAGCTGATCAGCGAAGAGCATGGCAAGACGCTGGAAGACGCCTCCGGTGAACTCAAGCGCGGTATCGAGAACGTCGAGTACGCCACCGCCGCACCCGAGCTGCTCAAGGGCGAGTACAGCCGCAACGCCGGTCCCGCCATCGACAGCTGGTCCGACTTCCAGCCGCTGGGCGTGGTTGCCGGTATCACGCCGTTCAACTTTCCGGCCATGGTGCCGCTGTGGATGTACCCGCTGGCGATTGCCTGCGGCAACTGCTTTATCCTCAAGCCTTCCGAGCGCGACCCCAGTTCTACACTGCTGATTGCCGAACTCCTATATGAAGCCGGTCTGCCCAAGGGCGTGCTCAATGTGGTGCATGGCGACAAGGATGCCGTGGATGCACTGATCCAGGCACCTGAGGTCAAGGCGCTGAGCTTTGTTGGCTCTACCCCGATTGCCGAATACATCTATAAGGAAGGCGCCGCCCGCGGCAAGCGCGTCCAGGCCCTGGGCGGTGCGAAGAACCATGCGGTGCTGATGCCTGACGCCGACCTGGACAACGCCGTGAGCGCACTGATGGGCGCTGCCTACGGCTCCTGCGGCGAGCGCTGCATGGCCATCTCCGTGGCGGTGTGCGTGGGCGACCAGATTGCCGATGCGCTGATCGAGCGCCTGACGCCACAAATCCAGAGCCTCAAGGTTGGCCCCGGCACCTGCAAGGGGCTCGACATGGGCCCGCTGGTCACCAAGGCCGCGCTGGAAAAAGTCACCGGCTATGTACAAGACGGCGAAGCGGCGGGTGCCAAGCTGGTCGTCGACGGTCGCAGCCTCAAGGTTGCTGATCACAGCGACGGTTTCTTCCTCGGCGGCTGCCTGTTCGACCATGTCACGCCGGAGATGCGTATCTATAAAGAAGAGATCTTTGGCCCGGTACTGTGCGTGGTGCGTGTCAACAGCCTGGAAGACGCCATCGCGCTGATCAACGCCCATGAATACGGAAACGGCACCTGTATCTTCACCCGCGACGGCGAGTCTGCACGACTCTTCAGCGACGAGATCGAAGTGGGCATGGTCGGCATCAACGTCCCACTACCCGTTCCGGTGGCCTACCACAGCTTTGGCGGCTGGAAGCGCTCCATCTTCGGTGACCTCGCTGCCTACGGCCCGGACGGCGTACGTTTCTACACCCGCCGCAAAACCATCACCCAACGCTGGCCGCAACGCGCCAGTCACGAAGCGGCGCAGTTTGCGTTTCCTAGTAATGGGTGAGTAAGCGGTAAGGGCCAGTTGAAAGACTGGCCTTATAGGTTAATTAGTAATTAATAATGATTTTTGACAGTCTCTATTTGATTTATTTTCATGAAGTTTTGCCATATATTTTAAGTCTTGTAGAAAGTCTTTTAATGAGTCCGAATATTTAGATGCGCGTACAGGGCACATATTTATTAAGAAATAAACTCCATCTTTAGTTTTTTGATATTCAGGCCAATATTTTTTTATTGCTCTCTCTGCAGGGTGTTCTATATGATCAACTTTCCTCAAGAGCTTCTGGTTTAAGGCTGAATTAGTTCTTTTTATTTTTGAAAGCTCTTCTGCGTCCCCTAAAATCCAATTTTCCATACTTCTATGGGCAACACCAAGTACAATGTTGTCGGCGTTTCCTGCAGCCTTCTTTAAATCATCTCTGAATTTACTCAGTTCGACGTCTCTTGACTCAAGGTCAATAATGCAGGCTATATATTCAATGTCTTCCAGCGTGCTCATGGCAATTATTTTTTTTAAGTCTTTTCCCAGCTTTGTAGCAGGTATTGTATGGCTGTTTTGAATTCTTTTTGTCTTTTCCTTTACTTGAAATGGAAGTTTTTCTTTCGCTACTATGTTTTTTATGAAGGATGGCAGTCCTTTTTCTTCCATTTCTCCTTCTACAACTAACAAGAGGCGTGGTGGTGCATCGATATTTTTTGATCTTGGTGACTTGAAATTGCGTGGCTGCCTTTTCATATTAAATTCCTGCCAACCACGCTTCATCTATACTGATGCCGTTGTCATATAAAACTGCTTTAAGTTTTTCAGGGTCTTCTGAGAACTCTGATATTATTGATTGGTTATTAAATCTTTCTACAACCTTTATCTCTTGAGGCTCACAGTGCTTTACTATGAAGGGGCTCTGTGTAGTAATTATTATTTGGGAAAGAGGATGTTCTTTATCTAGTAAACATTCACGATAAATCTTCATGAGCTCAGAAATAGCATGTGGGTGGAGATGCGTTTCTGGTTCATCAATGACTAATATTTTTCCTCCAGTCTCTAGAATCGCTAACCTTCCAATAAGCATTAGCGTGCCATCGCTTAAGTCCCAAGGGTGAAAAATTGATCCATTTTGCTCAATTACATATATCTTAGATGTTCCTGCAAGATCTTTTTCAGCTTTAAGATCTATGATCCAAGGGATAAATCTTTGTATATTTTTTAATAATCTGCTTTTGCGCTTTATACTCCTTTTGTCTTTTGATTTAACAATATTGAATATAAAATTCCAAAGCTGGAGCCCGTCTGATTCTTGCCAGCCTCGAATGTTTCCATCATCTCTAAAGTAATTTGGACTAGATGGATCTATTCTAAATGTTTTGCCTTCAGTGCCGTACGACGAAAAAAAAGGTGGTGAGTAGCGAAGTGATAGCCATTTTAAGCAAGGAAGGTCTATGCTTGAGCTTCGCGCACTTTCAGCCGGTGTGTCTATGACAAGCCCATCTTTTTCTATCTTTCCTTTTACTTTGAAGAAGCCATTAGTTTGTCTTATTGACTCAGCATAAGCATATAAATCTAAATTTTCATAGAAAATATTAATTTCTTCTTTGATTGTTCTATAGCCATGTATGCTTTTTTTGCTTTTTAATAAGGTTGCGTGGTGTTCAATATGATAAGTTTTTTTTGTCTCTTTAGAAAAAGCTTTGGTGGCCAATGTTATTTTTGAACGATTAGCGTCTTTATGAAATATTCCTGAGCCGCCGCCTATTTGTTCCATAGCCATTCTTAAGTTTTCATAGGATGCAGCGGTTGGGATGAGTAATAATGCTTTTAAAATAGAAGATTTCCCGCAGCCATTCTTTCCTACAAAAACTGTTAGTGGCTCCAGTTCGGTTTGCGCGTTTTTAAACAGCCTGAAGCCTTCAAGGCTGATTCCAGTTAATAAATAGCTGTCAGATTCCGTTTTCATTTACTTAATCCATATCCGTTGCATAAATGGCATATAAAATTCTATAAAATTCTATAAAATCGATAGGTATCGCTTCGTTCAGTACTAGCCTACGGTACGGTGAGCTTTGTAAGGTGAAGCAGGCCGCGTAGGCTGAGCGTGCGATACCCATCGAAAGAGATGAACACGTGCCTATTTCTCGCCTTTCTTCCCCTGTCGATTCCGCACATATAACGTCCGGCGGCTGCTGGTCCCGTCTTCCTGTACCTCGAAACGGCGTTGCTGGGCCTTGAGCAGCTCGCTGAGTTTCTTGAAGCCGTACAAGCGCGGGTCAAAGGCAGGGCGGAGTTTGGTGATGTTCTGGCCGAGCACGCCCAGGCTGGCCCAGCCGTCTTCGTCGGAAAGGTCGTCAATAACCTTGGCGATAAAGTCCACCGGGACTTTCTGCGGTTTGGGTTTTGCGGCAGGTTTGGGTTCTTCGCCTGCGGGTTGCCCTGGCGTACCCGCCTTGTCGGACGGGGTAGACTCGGGGGCTGGCTCGGCGTCGGCGCGCAGGATTTCGGTGTAGATGAACTTGTCGCAGGCGGCAACGAAGGGCTTAGGCGTCTTTTCCTCGCCAAAACCGTAAACCGTCAGGCCCTCTTCACGTAGGCGCATGGCCAGACGCGTGAAGTCGCTGTCGCTGGAGACTAGGCAGAATCCATCGAAGCGCCGGGTGTAGAGCAAGTCCATGGCGTCGATGATGAGGGAGCTATCAGTCGAGTTCTTGCCCTTGGTATAGGCGAACTGCTGCATGGGCTGGATGGAGTGATCGAGCAGGACCTGCTTCCACTTGCCCAGCTGCGGGCCGGTCCAGTCACCATAGATACGCCGCACACTGGCGACGCCGTATTTGGCGATCTCTTCGAACAGCCCTTCGACGATAGCCGCCGGAGCGTTATCGGCATCGATGAGGACGGCGAGGTGTTTCTGTTGAGGCGACGCACTTCCTTTGCTTGGCATGGCTCGATCCGTGAGAGCAGGATTTTGCTAACATACGCCTAATTTAAAGTGTGTGCTATGTCTCGTTTGTCGGATTTTCAGCCAGCCTCCACAGAGATTTGCGTGCGTCTGGCAGCCTCTTCTGGGAGGCAAAGCCATAACCCTTTCAGCTGCTACAAAAAACCGCCTCTAAGGGCGGTTTTGTTTTTCCGTTAACACTGGGCAACGGTGGATATGTTCAAGCCTGAGGAGTCGGTTTGGTCACGGCCAGAAACTTGGCTTGCAGGTCATTGATCTGTGCGTGTGACACCGAGTACTGAACATTGCAGAGCTGAACGTTCAAGGTGTCATTACCTGCCAGATGCTGCATCTGAGCGTTGCTCAGCGTCACGTCGTACGTGACGTTGTAGTCCGACTTGGTGTACTGCTGGCGTTGCACAACATCGGCCTGGAACTGGTCCGTGCCGGAGGTGATCAGCGCAGTGCTGCAATCCGAGTAGGAGGGGTGCTGCGCTGTTGTCGAGAGGCTCAGGACGTATTGTCCGGCAGCGGGCTCGATGCGATTGACGGTCAGCGATCCGCCCTGGGTTCTAGCCGGTGCCTGAGCTGTGTTGCTTTCAGGGGCTGCGTTAAAGGGGGCACTGATTGCACAGCCTGCCAGTAACAGGGGCGCGATCAGCAAGGCTGCCTTACCGTGTTGGATAAGCGTGTTCATGGTTGCCTCAGCAAGAAGATTCGATACGTTCATTATCGAATCAATCGCTTGATGCTAGAAATGAAGCGCAGAGATAACGACCATTGCGGAAATTGATGTTTCAGGGAAGGCGGTCGATGTGTGGCCAAGGTGTTTCAGCGCGCTAACACATCCTGCAACGAGCCGGCGTCCAATGTTGGCATAATGACGGTTCGATGACTGCTTTGATCGTTTCGCCTTCACTATGACCAAGCATTACTACGGCCTTGAATGGCTTCGTTTTCTGATGGCCCTTTACATGGTGGTCTACCACCTGGGCGGCCTGTACGGTGACGCACCGTGGCTTTTTCAAAAGCTCGTCGGCATGGGCTTTTACGCAACTAGCACTTTCTTCCTGTTGTCCGGCTTTCTGCTGGCGCATGTCTGCCTGGATGATCAGGGCAAAATGAAGGGCAGCCAGGCCGGCTTTATCGCGCGGCGATTGTGCAATCTCTATCCCATCCACCTGATGACGTTGGCCATCGCGCTGGGTGTACTGGCGATGAATGCCCCCTCGGCAGACGGTGTGCCCGTGTATTACAACCAGCATCCCTACGCGTCGCTGGAGGATGGCGAGGGGCTGGAGGAATTGCTGCCCATCTCCTGGCTCATGGCAGGTGTTCATATCTTGATGCAGATCCTGCTGCTTCAGTCCTGGGAGCCGCGCTTTCTCTGGCTCAACGGTGCGACCTGGTCCATTTCTGCCCTGCTGTTCTTCTATATCCTGTTCCCCTTGCTTGCGCCACGCCTGATGGCGGCGCGCCGCTGGATACTGATAGGGTTCGCATTATGGGGCGCTTACCTGCTGGTGCCTTTGTTGGCGACCTGGCTGCATGCCTATGACTATGTGACCGTAGGCGTTATCCATCGCAACCCGGTGATTCGCCTGCCAGAGTTTTTGATTGGCATCATTCTTTATCGCGCCTTGCAGGAGCCTTCTCTGGCCCAACTGGCAGAGCGCTACCGGTACTGCCTGATTGCCGTTGGCTTGAGTGGCCTTTTCATCGGGGCATGGCTCTTGCAACAGGACGGCCGCCGTTGGTTCTATCTGGTTCATAACGGTCTGCTAACGCCTTTTCAGGGCTTGCTACTGCTGGCGTGCGCTACCTTCCGCGCACCGGAAAGCGCCTCCCTGCAACAACTGGCCCGGCGGCTGGGTGAGGCATCGCTGTGCATCTTTGCCATCCACACACCCATGATCAGCCTGATCGACCCGTGGACGCGGCATCTGTTGGCCTTCTTTACCCAGGCGCATGAGGCCGCTAGCGACGCGATCAGTGATGCCGTCAGCGATGTGTTGGGCGATGTGGTCACCATTCCCCTGTGGAGCCTCATCCCCCACCTGATCGTAGTCATTGGCCTGGGGCTGTTGATTCAACGTTTTCTAATCGGCCCCCTGCGCCGTTGGCTGGAGGCGCACCTGCCTCAGAAGTACAGGAAAGGTCGGGGCGCTTAGACGCACTCTGGATTAGCTATAAAAAAACCGCCCTTAGAGGCGGTTTTTTATAGAGGCTATCGCGCATCTGGCGGAGAGCCGGGCGGGGCGCCGTCTTTGGGTGGCGGTGGCATATGCTCAGGCATGGCGGCGAGCCGGCCTTGGAAGTCCTTGCAGACGCCTTTGAGTGCCTTGCCGTCAGGCAGAGTAAGCATGACTGGCGCGCCGACAGGCTTACCTTCGCACACTTCAAACGCCGCGGGCGGCGGCATACGGTCATGCTGGCCGCGGGGCGGCGGCTCCTGATCGGCCAGCGCAACGCTGCCAAACAGGCCCAACGCCAGTGCAGCTGTAGAAAGAAGGGGTGCTTGTTTCATACCCGGTCCTTGTCGTGTTGTTGAGCTATCTAAGCACAGCCCTCCCGGCTGTCGTGCCGACTTTACCCAGGCGATACACAGCCGCATAGCAGGCGAAATGGCCGAAAGTCTACTGTAGAGCGGTTTTTACGCCTATTCAGAACGAAAGTAGCCGCGTGAGGCAGATCGCTTCTGTATCAGCGCCTTTACATGGCTTTTACCTACTCAAAACCTTAAATGGCGAGGGCCTCTGCTAGCCTTTTCGCCTTTTCAGCCATGTGTATCTACGGATGGCTTTGCGCAAAATTCAGGCGGTACAAACAGGTATGTTGCAGCGGTATCTATGGAAGCTTATCCCCAAGGCGCAGCGAAGCTTTCTGCTGGGTCGTCTTTCAGTGGTCGATCGGCAAGTGGTGAACAAGGTCATGTCCGGGAATGTGATTTTTCCCAGGCCGTTTGCCGATCAAAACTGCCTATTCATCCATGTACCCAAGTGCGCCGGAAGCAGCCTGTGCAAGGCCTTGTTTGATGGCTGGCGACCGGGGCATCTGCCGCTGTATTGGTATGAGCAGCAGTTTCCTGAGGCCTTCGAACAGAGTTTCAAATTTACCTTTGTGCGCCATCCGCTGGAGCGAGCGTATTCGGCATTTGCCTTTTTAAAGGGAAATGAGCCCATCGCGCGTGATCTTTCCGCATGGCGGTTGATGTCGCGCTATGACAATTTCAATACGTTCGTCGCACAGTGGCTGCATGAGGACAACATCCGGAGGCAGATTCACTTCGCGCCGCAGACCGACTTTCTGACAGATTCCCTGGGGCGACTGGCAATGGATTTCATTGGGCGCCAGGAGTCGCTTGAGGAAGACTTCGCTCGACTGACGGATATCTTGGACCTGTCGGCGACGTTGCCACATATCAATCCGTCGCGGCAGCGGGAGGCGGGGCCCGCGCATGCCTTTTGTACGGCGCGCACACGGCGGCTGATTCGCCGGGTGTATGCACGTGATTTCGAATTATTAGGTTATGCGTGAGGACACCGATGGGAAGCTGTATCCGGCCTTATGATCTGACCCTGCCCGCCTCGGCGCGTGCACAGGCGTTGGGGCAAAAGCCTTATTGCCTGTGGCTGACCGGGCTTTCCGGTGCGGGCAAGTCTACCCTGGCGAACAGTCTTGATCTGGCACTGCACCAGCGCGGGCTGCATGCCTACGTGCTGGACGGCGATAACCTGCGCAATGGGCTATGCCGTGACCTGGGGATGTCGGCGGCGGAGCGGAGCGAAAATATCCGGCGAATAGCCGAGGTGGCGAAGCTGATGGTAGAGGCGGGAATTGGTGGTGATCGTCTCGGCGATTTCACCGTTCCAGGCCGATCGTGATGCCGCGCGGGCCTTGTTCGAGCCGGGCCAGTTTCGTTGCGTGTACGTCAGCACATCATTTGAGGAGTGTGCACGGCGTGATCCCAAGGGGCTGTACCGCGCCGCGCGGGAGGGAAGAATCCACAATTTTACCGGGTTCGATAGTCCCTACGAGCCACCTTATGATGCTGATTGCGAAATCGACACAGCGCGCCTGTCTATTCCCGAGGCAACGCAGGCATTGATCGAATTGCTGACGCCAGAGGCCTGAGCTGAACGGGTAAGTAAGACAGCCGAAAGGGTTGAGCGGAGGATGCGTTTCCGAAGTACTTAGAGGTAAGCGGATGGGTAGGGCACGCAATACCCATCCACTGTCCGCCCTGTTACTGACTTCTGTCGTTCCGGTAGCATGCCTGCTTTTTCCAGGCAGAGCGGACGATGGAACAGCGCGGGACGTTGAAGAGCTGGAATGACGAAAAGGGCTTTGGGTTCATCCGGCCGGAGCAGGGCGGGGATGAGGTGTTCGCTCATATTTCAGCGGTACGGGGTGATCGGCGGCCGGTAGCCGGTGAAAAGGTCCTGTATGTCGCGGGGCCTGACGGCAAAGGGCGTCTGCGGGCGGAGCATATTCGTCTGAATGCAGGCATGACGCTGGACAAACCGTCCATCCGTCAACGATCCACGCCTGCCAGAACGGCTTCCCGGTCTGCCCAGACACCACGTCCGCGTCAACAGCGCCATGGCGGTATCCAGGACCTGCCGGTCAAGCTCGTCCTCTTCGCGGTACTTTGCGTGTTGCCTGTTTGGGGAAGTTTGCATGTTCTGTCTACACGATACAGCCTCTTCCCGCTGGCCCTCTATGGTAGCGCAAGCCTGGTGGCCTTCCTGTTCTATCGGCATGACAAGCAGAGCGCACTGAAGGCGCAGCGGCGTATTCCTGAGAAAACCCTGCACATACTTGAGTTGGCCGGCGGTTGGCCGGGTGGTCTTGTGGCGCAACAGGTCTTTCGCCACAAGACCCGCAAGGTGAGCTATCAGGCTGTCTTCTGGATCATCGTGCTGCTGCATGAGGCGTTGTGGGCAGATGAGCTATTTTTCCACCGCTTGCATCTGTTTGACCGCGTGCCTCTGTTCTTTTAAACGAAATGAAACAGCCCGGCATAAAAGCCGGGCTGCAAGGATGGGCACAGTAAGCGATCAGCTCATGCCCAGCCAGTTAGGCAACGCCAGCGAGATCGCCGGGATGTAAGTGATGATCAGCAGGAAGCTGATCAGCAGCATCAGCCACGGCCAGGCCGCGCGGATAACATTCGCCAGCGGCATACCTGTCACAGCGGATGTTACGAACAGGTTCAACCCGACCGGCGGCGTGATCAGGCCGATCTCCATGTTTACGACCATGATGATACCCAGGTGGATCGGGTCTATTCCCAGTTGAACGGCGATGGGGAAGAGGATCGGCGCCAGGATCAGGATGATCGCCGACGGCTCCATGAACGCACCGGCAACCAGCAGCAGGATATTGACCACCAGTAGGAACTGCCAGGGTTGCAGGCCCATTTCAACCACCCAGGCGGTGATCTGCTGAGGTATCTGTTCCGTAGTCAGTACATGGGCAAAGAGCATGGCGTTGGCAATGATGAACATCAGCATGATGCTCAGCTTGCCGGACTCCAGCAGCACCTTCGGGCAGTCGCGGAGGGTCATGTCCTTGTACACGAACAGGGCCACGAATCCGGCATAGACCGCGGCGACAGCTGCGGCTTCGGTCGGAGTGAACATGCCCGAATAGATCCCGCCGAGGATGATCACCATCAGCAGCAAGCCCCAGATCGCCTTGCGCGCCGTGGTAAGAAGCTCACGCAGCGACGCACGAGGCAAGGCGGGCAGGTTCATCTTTCGGGCGACGATATAGATCGCCACCATCAACACCACGCCCAGCAGCAGACCGGGGATCACGCCGGCCATGAACAGTTTGCCCACCGACTGCTCGGTAGCCGCCGCATAAACCACCATCACAATGGACGGTGGAATCAGAATGCCCAGGGTGCCCGCATTACAAACGATTCCCGCACCAAAAGCCTGTGGGTAGCCGGAGCGGACCATCCCGGCAATGGCAATGGAACCTACCGCCGCCACCGTGGCCGGAGACGAGCCGGACAGGGCCGCAAACAGCATGCACGCCAGTACGGCCGAGATGGCCAGACCGCCGCGGATGTGGCCTACGCAGGCGTTAGCGAAATCGATCAGCCGCTTTGCCACACCGCCCGTTGTCATGAACGCGCCAGACAGCAGGAAGAACGGAATCGCCAGCAGGGTGTAATGCTCGGACGTCTCGAACAGCTTGATCGCCAGTGAACGAACCGAGTCGGGGCTGAACAGCATGATGGTGACCGAGCCGGCCAGACCCAGCGACACGGCAATCGGAACGCCGATAAACATCAGTGCAAACAGCACGACGAAGAGAAAGATGACGGTCATGGTTTCTCTCCCTCATGCTCTTTGAGTTTCAAGGCATCGGCGGCCTCGTCGGCCAGCCCAAGGCCGGTCTGCTGGTTGCGTATGATCCTGACCAGAATTTCCAGGAAGCGAATGAATACCATGGCATAGCCGAACGGCACGATCAGGGTGATATGCCATTGTTTGATCCCGAAATGGCCCAGGTCCTCTGCGCCAATGCTGGCGCCTAGCAGAGTCTGGACCCAATCGAAGCTGGCAACGGCGATGAGGCCCGCATAACCCAGGCAGCACAGACAGGCGATCAGGCCAATGATGCGCTGAACCGGCTTGCTGGCCAGCTTGACCAGTGCGTCGACACCAATATGGCCTGCCGTGCGCACGCCATAGGCCAGACCGAAAAAGATCAGCCAGGCGAACAGGGCTTTGGTCAGGGCGCTGCTCCAGGTCATGGACTGCGCCATGTCGAGGATTTTGTCACCAATGGCCAGCACCGTTTCGTTGCCGCCCAGGTAGTCGCCCAGGGTATAGAAAGGCGTATAGAAGTTATTGAGGATTACGTAGGTAAAGGTCACAAGCGTCATGGCCGCCAGGAGAAAGGCAATGAAACCTTCCTCGAAGTGATCCCAGATACGTCGTAGGGCGCTCATCGATTGATCTCCCGCCAAGCAGGGCAGACGTGGGATGGGCCAGCCGAGGGCCGCCCATCCGTCACTGCGCAGGCGGCACTGGGCTCGCCTGCGCTACAGGGGTGTGCTTAGATCTGGTTGGACGCGTCAGCAGCCTTGATCAAGTCAGCACCGATCTCGCCTTCGAACTTCTGCCAAACCGGCTTCATGGCATCGCGCCACTTGGCCCGCTCTTCAGGCGTCAGGGTGATGATCTCGGTGGTCTTGGCATCCAGGATGCGCTGCTTGTCGCCCTGGTTCAGGGCATCAGCCTGCTTGTTCACTTCAGCCGTGACTTCCACAACGATCTTGTCCAGCTCGCTGCGCACGTCGGCAGGCAGACCATTCCAGAACTTGGTATTGGTGATCAGCATGTAGTCCAGAAGGCCGTGGTTGGACTCGGTGATGTACTTCTGCACTTCATACATCTTCTGGCTGTAGATGTTGGAGTAAGGGTTTTCAGCACCATTGACCACACCGGTCTGCAGGCCCTGATATACTTCGGCAAAGCTCATCTTGCGCGGGTTAGCGCGCACTGCCTTGAACTGCTCTTCAAGCACGGCAGACGCCTGGACACGGAACTTCAATCCACGGGCATCCTTGGGTTCGCGTAAAGGCTTGTTGGCAGACAGCTGCTTCAGCCCGTTATGCCAGTACCCCAGCCCGGTGATGTTCTTGTCTTCCATGGACTTGAGCAGGTTCTGCCCCGCGGGGCTCTGCTGGAAGCGGTCCACGGCGGCCATGTCATTGAACAGGAAGGGCAGGTCAAATACCTGTATCTGCTTGGTGTAATGCTCGAACTTGGCCAGTGACGGCGCAATGATCTGCACATCACCCAGCAACAGCGCTTCCATTTCCTTGCCGTCGCCGAACAGGGACGAGTTCGGATAGACCTCGACCTTTACCTTGCCGGGTAGTCGCTCTTCCGCCAGCTTCTTGAACAGAATGGCGCCTTGCCCTTTGGGTGTGTGCTCGGCTACGACATGGGAGAACTTGATTACGATGGGATCTGCAGCATTAGCCAATCCGGCAGCACCAAGCGCGAGTGCGCAGGCCAGAGCCTTGAGCGTCATCTTGAACATACCTGTATTCCTTTGTTGTGATTATTGGTGAGGCAGTGAGGGCAGCATGTATATCAGAATTCGTTAATCATTAACGACCTTAGACGGCACACGCAGAGTTCGCCTCTACAAATCATAGGGCAAGCAATATGCCGAGAAACGGTAGGGATCGCTGGTGTGCAATACCATGTCACAATGATTTCAAGACAGGCGCTCTAGAGCACCGCCTGGAAGTCTCTTGGGTACCATCGGTCTAGCCCTCTTAACGAGGCGGCAGAGCTTTTGCTAAGCGTTGGCGGTAATCCGCCACTAATGTCGCTGGTTGGCGGTTTTTCGCCACTGCTGGATTGCCTAATTGCGACATATTTTGCTCAGTTGTGTCGTAATTGGCATTTTTTGCTAACTGTTTGAGTTGAAAACCGTGCGTCGATTAAACGCAGCATTTGCGAATCAGCACTTTTAAGGGCCGATCTTTATTTCCTAGGGGTATCGCACAGCATCAGGTGAGCGCATCGTTTTTACTGTCCGGCTGAACTGGCCTACCTTGCGCGGGACTAAGCGTCCGGGCAGTAATTGACGAAAGCCGATGATCTCTGTGTTTCCCTGTTTTTTTCCGCTCGCTGCGCTGATCCGACGCGTACGGCTGTACCGTCCTTGCTACACAATGCTGCTGGTGGTTTCCCTGCTCTTCACGTTGGGGGGCTGCGGGCAACTCAGCCATTCCGACATCATGAACAAGGATGATTCGGCTGATGCCGGCGAGTTCTTCCAGACCAATGTGGACCGTATGGCCACGCTGGCGATGCGTGACAACCTCAACAGCCTCTATCGACTGCTGGATAAGCTGTACCGCCGCAATCCGGCCGAGTGGCGCAAGACGGGTCAGCCAACGATCGAGGCGGCAGAAAAGCTCATCCAGACGGCTATCGAGCAGAACCGTGACCTGCCTTCGCTCAATGGCCTGAGGGATATCCAGGCGCTCAGCTATGCCTTGAGTCCCGAGTTTCAGGGCGACCGGGCCGGTGCGTTCATCTATGCCATTGGCACCATGCTGATCACTGCCCACGGCGGTCGGATGGAGTTCTATATCACCGATACGATCAGCGCCGAGTTTATCAACAATGCTGCCCGCAATATCGAAAAGGCAACCTGGATGCTGGGGCAACGCAAGGACTTGCAGGGTAAGCGTTTACTGCTGGCCAATCAGTTGTCCAAGGATGGACGCAACCTGAGCTTTGCGGTGGAGTTTGGCAAGATTGTGGCGCGGCTCGATCTTATCAGCGAGGTGCTGGACGAGCGTTATCGGCGCTTGGGGGTGAGCTACGCACAAAGCCTGCTATTCATGAACTTCCTGCCGGTTCAGTAATGCGGCGTGGCTGCCCTGTCTATTCACAGGGCACGCTAACCAAGGACGGCAGGATCAGCGAGGTATCAGACCTTTCTCACGAATTCCGACTTGAGCTTCATCGCGCCAATGCCGTCGATCTTACAATCGATATCGTGATCGCCTTTAACCAGACGAATATTCTTGACCTTGGTGCCGACCTTCACGACCAGGGATGAGCCTTTCACTTTCAAATCCTTGATGACCGTAACGGTATCGCCGTCCTGCAGCGTATTGCCTACTGAATCCTTGATGACCTTGCCGCCCTCGGAGGCTTCCGCAGTTTCGGTGGCAGACCACTCGTGTCCGCACTCTGGGCAAACGAGCTGGGTACCGTCTTCGTAGGTGAATTCGGAATTGCATTGAGGGCAGGGCGGCAATGTGCTCACTGGACTTCCTTGGTGGGCGATAAAAGCCTGACATTATATAGGGTTTTATCGCATTCCGCTGATGCAGCGGTTAGCGCCTAATCATGATGCTCAACGCATCGACCGGCGCAATCAGCCTTGTACCAAAGAACCGCGTGATGTGCGGTAACGCTATTCAAGTGCATGGTTCGACGCTCCTGATTTGGCAAGACCGCGCCAGGCAGGAGCATGAGGGCATGAAGGAGACTGCCTATGCCAGTCTCCTTCCAGAGCGGTCAGCTTATTTCATTAGCGCACGGGTGCGCTCGGCTGCCTTGGTAAAGCCTTTGAGTGACAGCGGGCCGTGGGCCTCGCCGCCGGTGGCGATGGCCGCCGTTACATTAAGCGCCTTGCCCTTGCGCAGGGCCTTGAGCTGGTTGTTGTCAAAGTCCAGTGGAGCGATGCAGCCCACTGGCAGACAGGTATGGAAATCCACCGTGCGGGTGTCCTGGTCGTCTACCTGCAAGCGCACGCCTTTGGTTACGGCAACGCCAAAGGGCAACACCATGAAGCCGCCCAGACCATCCTTTTCGGGACGCAGCTCGATGGCCAGCATGCGCTGCCCATCCTTGTTGTTGATAACCTGAGACATGGCGCAAACCTTGCCTTCTTCAGGAACGTTCCGGCAGATCACCGACCAGTCACCGTAGGTCTCTGTCGCGGTAGGCTTGCCCTGTGCATCGCCAGGCGCGGTTTGTGCCTGTACCGTAGTGGACAGGCCGGCTCCCGTCAGCAGCATGGTCGAAAAGGCCAGCGCCGGGAGAAAGCCGTTCTGTTTCATGTTTCTTCCTTGCAGTTGTGAAGAGTGATGACGTACAGCATAGGTCATTTGACCCGATTGATGCTGCCCTTATGACGACACAGGAAGATCAGCGTGCCCTTAACTGATCGCCCGACATGTGAGAGCTAAGCTCAAGATTTCTCTTTTACAGGCAGATTAAAGATGAATATTGTCGGACCGGAACTCGATGCTGCGGATCAATGCGAACAGCTATTGCGTAGTCTTCCACGCTGGTTTGGAATCGAGTCGGCCTTGCTGGAGTATGTCAAGGATACTCGTACGTTACCTACCTTTGCAGCTTATGAGCTGGACTTAATGCTGGGCTTCATTTCCTTGAAGGAGCATTGTCCCGGTGCCTGGGAGATAAGTTGCATAGCGGTTCATCCTGATAGTCATGGACAGGGTGTTGGAAGAAGGCTTCATGAGCAGGCTGAAGTTTGGCTGCGTAATCGGGGCACCCACTTTCTGCAGGTAAAAACTCTGGCTGCCAGTCATCCGAGCCCTGAATATGCTCGGACACGCGGTTTTTATGAACGCATGGGCTATCACCCTTTGGAGGTATTTACTGATCTATGGGGCTCAAGGTTGCCCGTTCTGCAGTTGATCAAATGTATATATCACTCCTGAAGAGGCATCCGAATGCCCCTCTACCGTGAAGCGACACCCGATGACATCGCTGACATTTCCAGGCTGGGGCAGCTGCTCAATGACATGCACCACCAGGCTTGGCCGCAGATCTTTGCGTCGGCCGAAGACGTGCGACGTGACGAGGCGAATTGGCGGCGCGCGATTGGGGCGGCGAATGCCACAACCTTTGTGGCGCAAGAGGACAGTGAACTGATCGGGTTCATCAGCGTTTACCTCATCAGTGAAACGCATTCCTTTTTCAATCCAATGCGTTATGCCCACGTAGGCTCGATCTGTGTGGACGAAACGCGCCGGGGAGAGGGCGTTGGCCGTACGTTGATGGTTCTAGCCGAGCAATGGGCCCAGGAGAAAGGTGCAGTGGATATGCGCCTCACCGTGTGGGCCTTCAATGAGGACGCGCAGCGGCTGTACGAGGAGCTGGGCTACGGGGTACGGTCGGTTTCGATGGGAAAGCAGCTGTCGTCACGTTAGGCAGCTATATTCTTTAAGATAATGCCTCTCTGCCCGAGACCGTTAATGAGCAGATGACTCAACCCGTTTCATCTAGCAAGGCCATGAAGGCCATCCCTTTGATGGATGATGAGTCTGCATTGAGTGAAGTGGAGCGCACCTTGAATCTACACACGCTCCGGTAGTCTGGCATTTTGAAATCAGCCGAACCCTCCTGCGAGGCTCCTGTCAGGACTATAGATACCTTTCTGACAGGAGATGAACATGGCGAAGCTACCTCTCAAGCCTCTCAGCCAACAGGTGATAGTGATTACCGGGGCGTCCAGCGGCATTGGGCTGGTCACAGCCCGCATGGCTGGGCGTGCCGGTGCCAAGGTCGTTGTAGCGGCGCGGAATGAAGAGGCGCTCCAGCAATTGTGCGCCGAGATTCAGCAGCAGGGCGGTCAGGCGGCCTATGTGGTGGCGGATGTTGGCAAGGAAGAGGATGTTTCCCGCATTGCTGAGCAGGCTATCGAGACGTTTGGCGATATCGATACCTGGGTCAATAACGCTGGCGTTTCCATTTTTGGCGATTGCCTGGAAGTGACCATCGAAGACATGAAGCGCATGTTCGACACTAATTTCTGGGGTGTCGTCTACGGTTCGCGTCTGGCGGCCAGTTATTTCATCAAGCGTGGCGGCCCGGGTGCGATCATCAATGTGGGCAGCTTTTTCGGTGATCGGGCAACGCCGGTCCAGTCGACCTATTCGACCAGCAAGCATGCCCTGCACGGTTGGACCGATGCCCTGCGCATGGAGCTGGAACACAAGCAGTACCCCATCTCGGTCACGCTGGTGCATCCGGCGCGAATCGATACGCCCTATAACGAGCACGCCCGTAGCTATATGCCCAACCAGCCGGCACACCGGGGCATGATCTATCCCCCGGAGGCGGTGGCCGAGGCTATTTTGTTCGCTGCGGAAAATCCCAAACGGGATATGTTCGTGGGCAGCGAGGCCAAGGTTCTGGCATGGCTGTCGGCGCTGTCGCCGCGGCTGACCGACAAGCTGATGAACAAGATCATGTACCACTCCCAGTATGCCGACCGGCCCTCCCGTAGCCGGAAGGACAATGCCTTGTACGAGCCGGGTTACGGGTTGCATGAGCGTGGTACGCATCAGGGCTGCTCGTATCGCTCGCGCAGCTATTACGTGAAAATGTCCAAACACCCGGTGGTGTCATCGGTGGCGATTGCAGGATTGGGACTGATGGCGCTGAGGCTGATGAAGCGCTCGTAAAACTTTCCGGCAGAGGTTCAAGGCTTCTGCCGGGTATTAAGCACCAACGCGATACCGCCCAGCACAGCCAGGGCGGTGAGCAACAGGCGTAACGTCAGGGCTTCGCCCAACAGCAGCGCGCCAGCCAGGGCCGTCAGTACCGGTACGCTGAGCTGTACCGTAGCGGCTTGCAATGAGCCCAGCCCTCGCAGGGCGGTATACCAGAGCGCATATCCCAGTCCCGAGGTAACGGCACCCGAGAGTATGGCGTAGAGCACTCCCATCAGATCCGAATGGCTATAGGCAATCGAGGCCAGGCTGATGAGCAGCGCCGGAACAGACGCCAGCAGGAAGTTGCCCGCCGTAGCGGCCAGCGGGCTGGTAACCCCTCGGCCCTTGAGGGAGTAGAGCCCCCAGGCTACGCCGGATGCCAGCATCAACAGTGCACCCGTCAACGAAGGCGCGGTCGCACCGGGTAGGAGCAGGACGACTAGCCCACCCAACGCAAGAAGCAGCCCTGCCGTCGCCCAACGGTTCAGCCGCTCGCCACGTAACAGCCCGAGGCTGATCATGGTGACCTGCACTGCCCCAAAGAGCAGCAGTGCACCCGTACCTGCTTCCAGGTGCGTATAGGCAAAGGAAAAGGCCGCCGCGTAGATAAAGAGATAGATTGCCGAAGGCCAGTTGCCGGCCGGTTTGCCGTTCTGCTGGCGTAGTAGAAGCCACAGCACGAGTGCGCCTGAAAAAATGCGTAGCGTTGTAAAACTGGCCGGGTCGATTTCAGCGTGCTTGAGCGCCAGACGGCAAAGCAGGGAGTTGCCCGCAAAGGCCAGCATGGCCAGCGCGGTGAAAGTCAGTGTGCGTATTGTTGTAGGCATGCGTGTTCTGCATCAGAAGACGTGCCCAGAGTGTAGGCTGAATTGGCAGGTGTGAAAGCGGATTGTGCGATTAAGGTTTGAGCAGTAGCGGAGCAGCCTGAGCTGCCCCGCCTCAGCATCAGGCCTGTGCCGCCTTCAGTGTCGCCATGTCGATGACGAAGCGGTATTTCACATCGCCCTTAATCATGCGTTCGTAGGCGTCGTTGATGTTACGGATATCCAGCATCTCGATATCGCAGGTAATGCCGTGCTCGGCGCAGAAATTCAGTACCTCCTGAGTTTCTGCTATGCCGCCGATGAGCGAGCCGGCAATCACGCGACGCTTCATGACAAGGTTGCCTGCATGAACGGCGGGCTCGATGGGCTCGATCAGGCCGACCAGGATATGCACACCGTCAAAGCGCAGGGTTTCGAGGTAGGGATTCAAGTCATGCTGCACGGGGATGGTGTCGAGCAGGAAGTCGAAACGACCGGCTGCAGCTTTCATCTGAGCGTCATCGGTAGAGACGATCACATGGTCCGCGCCCTGACGCTTGGCCTCGTCCACCTTGGACAGTGAGCGGGTAAACACGGTGACTTCCGCGCCCATGGCCTTGGCGAACTTGATGCCCATGTGGCCCAGGCCACCCATGCCCAGTACGCCTACCTTGTCGCCTGCCTTTACACCGTAGTGCTTGAGCGGCGAATAAGTGGTGATACCGGCGCACAGGATAGGTGCTGCGGAAGCCAGATCCAGCTTTTCAGGAATGCTCACAACGAAGCGATCGCTGACCACGATGCTGTCGGAGTAGCCACCCATGGTATTGCTGCCATCCACGCGATCCGGGGAAGCGTAGGTCATGGTAGGACCTTCCAGGCAATACTGCTCAAGATCCTTCTGGCATGCTTCGCAATGACGGCAGGAGTCGACCATACAGCCTACGCCAACCAGATCGCCTACCTTGTAGCGGCTGACATCAGCGCCCACAGCGGTCACCTTGCCTACGATTTCGTGGCCGGGCATCAGCGGATATACCGCAATTCCCCATTCGTTACGGGCCTGATGGATATCGGAGTGGCACACACCACAGTACAGGATCTCAATGGCTACATCGTCGTTGCGCGGAGCACGGCGCACAAAGGTGTGCGGGGCAAGAGGGGTGGTAGGCGACAGGGCGGCATAGCCGAATGCTTTGGTCATATAGAGCCTCACAAGACAAAAGATAGCGCTTCGAATCTGGCGACTGCCTGGCATAGGCAACGCACATCACCGTTGGGTGATGGCAGGCGCCGCATCAGACTCATCGAAAAGGGGGGAGGCCTATTGTGAGGAATCGGCGAGGACAGGTCATGACGATTCCTCCTGAGCTTATGCCTATTTCTCCAGCATGTAGGTGTTATAGGCTCTTTACCTTTCTGTTTTTGCGATTATGGTAATGCCTGTTTCTCTTGCCGATGCCGTTTCCATGCAGCTGACCCGCCATCTCGATGCCAATGCCACCCTGGTTTCCCTGATCCAGCCACTTGCCACACGCGAAGGGTTTTTGCCAACGCCTATGGAACAGGTCCAAATCGTGACGGCGCGCAGCAATGTGTCGCGATCGCCTCAGATCTACGAGCCCAGCCTGATGGTGGTGGCGCAAGGCAGCAA
Source organism: Pseudomonas sp. C2.3V (assembly GCF_058536325.1). Taxonomy (NCBI): domain Bacteria; kingdom Pseudomonadati; phylum Pseudomonadota; class Gammaproteobacteria; order Pseudomonadales; family Pseudomonadaceae; genus Pseudomonas; species Pseudomonas sp. C2.3V. Next base: position 296,133 of record NZ_JBZUBN010000001.1, read on the forward strand.
GCTGGCCTATCTCGGCGAGCGAACCCTGGAATACGGTGCCGGCCATTACCTCGTCCAGGCGCTGCCCGTGCCGTTCGAGTGTGAGACGTTCGCAACACCTGAGGCCCCCTTACTGGGAGTGTCCATTGGCATTGACCGAAGCGTATTGGGCGAGCTGGTGCTGGCGATGGGACCGGAAGAGGTTCAGCCGGCCCGTGTGCAGACGCCAGAGTCCATGGTGTCTTCCCCACTCGACACCGCCATGCGGGAGGCGGTGGAGCGACTGCTGCGGTGCCTGCACGATCCGCTGGAATGCCGGATCTTGGGCGCGATGCGCCTGCGCGAGGTCTTGTTCGTGGCGTTGCGAGGGCCGCAGGGCGGGGCACTGAAGGCACTGGTCGAGCAGCGGGGGCAGTTTGCCCGGATCGCGGCCTCGTTGACGTATCTGCATCACCACTACGCCGAGCCGCTGAACGTCGATCAGCTGGCCCGCTGCGCCAACATGAGCACGTCGGCGTTTCATGAGCACTTCAAACGCAGCACCCTGGTGTCACCTGTGCAGTACCTGAAGCGGCTGCGGCTTATCAAGGCACAGCAACTGCTCGTGGCTCAGCGGTTCAACGTCTCCCAGGTAGCGCTCCAGGTTGGCTACCAGAGTGCGTCCCAGTTCAGCCGCGAGTACAAACGTTACTTCGACCACAGTCCGGCGGCCGAGCGCCATGAGCATCCATCTGCCGAGGCCACCTCGTAAGGCCTGTCAGCTGACGGGGCGGCGAGCGGTAAACAACGCCACCTTGCCTTCTACAGTGATATTTACCTGCTCGAAATGAGTGCCTAAGGCGTGCTTCAATCCTGGCACGTCGTCATGACGGTTGGAAAAGATGCCCTTGCGGTTATAGACATTCATCAGTGTGCGTCCAAACCCGTTATGCCCGGCTCGGTCGCCCAGGATGGTTGCTCCAAACAAGACGCCCTCAGACTTCAGGTGTGGCTTCAGGTTGGCAAAAACGTGCGCCTTGTCAGTCAGGGTGCCTGGAAGGCAATGCAACAGATAGAAAAGTGAGATGGAATCGAACTGAGCGGGCACAGGCCAGGGCTGCATGACGTCATGCCGCACGGTTCGTGTCGATACGCGGCTCACCCTGCGCTTGGCAGCAGCAAGGCTGCTGGTATTGAGGTCCATCAGCGTGATATCAGCGGTGTCTGGCAGATCTGCCTTTGCCAGATAAAAACCGGTCCCCACGCCAACGTCCAGATGCTGCGTACCGACATGACGCTTGAAGAACGGTAATAGAACATCCCGTGTACCGCATTGCCAGGCAAAGCGGTTGGAAATTCCCAGCACCCAGACGTCATACAGGGCCAGGGTCAAGGGAGAATAGACTGCAGCGCCAGACTCTGTATCGATGTTCATCGGTACGGCTCGCCTTGAAGAAGAGCCTGATCCTAGCTACGGTCTGGCAGAACGACAACTCCAGCTATTCGGCAGCGGAACCTGGTTCCGTTTCGTTTGTGATGGGGCCTGTCGTGTGGTTGACCGACCCGTTTTCCAGCAAACGCTCTGGTAGCGCCGTCTGTACCTACCAGGTGCCGGCCCCTGTCGATTCAGGCAGCGTCAACTCGCCCTTGTCCTTGAACCGTACTGTTCCCAAAAGACCCCCTGCCAGCTTGCCGTGGATGGTATAGGGCACGCTTTTGGTAGGGGTATGCTCGGCAAAGCCCCAGAACTGGCGTACAGCCGAGAAAGCCGAGACGGTAACCGGAACGGTCAGTACCGTCTCGCCATATCGAGGTACGCTGCCACTCTGGCTGCTGACACCGCTGGCTAGCGGCTGGCCGTTGATATCCATGTCCAGCGCCAGGCCGTTGTAGTCGATGGCTGTATCGTTTGGGTTCTGCACACGCAGCTTCACATTGAAGCGCATTTCCAGCCCTTGTCCTGGCAGCGGTTCGATGCCTGCCACGGCAATTCGCAACGGATCCCGCTGGCCCAAGGTGCTACAGGCTGCAAGACCCAGTAGAAACAAGGCGCCGATCAGCAGGCGAGCGCAAGTGCGGTAGGCAGATAACAACATGAAAAGGCTCCGGTCGGCGGTGGATCACGATACAAGTGGGACCGGTCATTGGTCGCTTCTACTCCTCGCTCACAGGGCGATATCGCAAAAGCGTGAACCAGCAAGCCTCGAGCCTTTGTGCAGACTTGAGGCGTGCCGGGCTAAAGGGCAGCCGGTAAAGCGTTCTGACGGGCACGAAGGTTTTGCGCCACGCAGGCACCGATTACGAGTATCACCAGAGCGGCGCCCAGGATGGCGGAGGATCCGACCGTACCCAAATCCAGACCACCCTTGTCATGCGCCTTGGTCAGGAAGTCGCCCAGCGTGGCGCCAAACGGACGGGTGAGAATAAACGCCATCCAGAACAGCAGAATGGTCGAGAGGCGTGTGAAAAAGTGGGCCAGTACGATCACACCGATAATGCTGCCAATCAGCAGCGCTCCCCCCGCAAAACCCAGGCCCGAGTCGTCGGCCAGGTAATCACCCAGGGCGGTACCCAGCGTGTTGGAGAGCAGAATCGTAACCCAGTAGAACAGCTCGGCTTTGAAGGTATGGATCCTGTCGACCGAGAACGATGTACCGCTCAGGCGCCACAGCACGAAAATTGCGATTAGGATCATGATCAGCACGGCCGAACCGGTGGCGTAGCCCAGCTCCAGGGTTCGATCCATAAAGTCGGACATGGTTGTACCCGCCGTGCTGGTCGACAGGATCACCGCCCAGTACAGCGGGGGGATGTAGCGTTTGACTGATAGCTGGGCAACCAGGGTGACCAGAAACGCACTGATCAGAATCAGGGAACTCAAGGCATAGCCTATATCCAGGGTCATTGACAGCAGGTCACCGGCCGTCTCGCCTAATGTCGTGGCGCAGATTTTCATGACCCAGAATGCAAGGGTAATCTGAGGAAGTTTGTTCATTGTTGTTCCCTGCTCAAGGGCTCGATGGGGAGAGAAAGCTGAGCGCATGGATGGCACTTCAGTGGCCCTAAGGTGCAGGGGAGCAGGTCAAAAATCGGTCAAAAGCACATCAACGATTCGTGTAACAGAATATTTCGGCGTCAACTCAGTCGTATTCTGCCGGTTCATGCTCGCCGAGTAGGCGTCGCTGTCGGGGCGTACAGGCATCCAGCACCGCCGGATTGAACTGCCAGGCGAGGTAAGGTGAGAACTTCTGAGCCACCATGCGCCGGCCATAATGAATCTGGAGAAGATAGCGGGTCCGGTCACGGGTGCGGTTGCGGCTGCCGGCATGCCACAGCTCGCTGCGCAGAAACAGCACGTCGCCCGGCTGGCAGAGCACCGGCTGCGCCTCCCGGCCTTGCCAGTTTGTCTCGCCTTCCAGTGGTTTACGACCTGCGCGGTGGCTGCCTGGAATGACCAGCGTCGGGCACAGGTCCTCGGTGATCTCATCCAGATAGACCTGGGCGGTACAGATCTGCATGGGCAGTTCAAATGTCGGGTCTGCCAGCAGGGACCGGGGCAGTGTCATCGCCAGGTAATCCACGTGCAGGTCTGCGCCGATAAAGCCGGGGTGGCAGCGCCAGGCTGTCTGCCCAATGATATGGCAATCTTCGCCTAGGGACGCTTCGACCAGCTCGATCACGCCGGGCAGATCCAGGTAAGGCAGCCATACGGGATCGCGATTGAAAACGCATTTGTAATGGTCAACGAGACCGGTGTAGTCCCAGTGGATGGCCTCCAGCTGATCAATGGCCGCGCGGACTTCGTCGACCAGAGCGGGACTCAGCACACCATGCAGCAAGACGAAACCCTGTTCGTGCATGGCCTGCAGGCGATGATCAGTAGCCGTATGGGCAGGAAGCGGATTCATGGCGATGTTTCATGGACGGTGCTTCATTAGAACCTGCTACGTGGCTCGGGTTGCACCTGAAGGCAATGCTTCATGGTGTCGCAGGCCTGTTGAATAAGTCATATATGCGACATTTTTGTGACTGATTCCTCGCTAGAGCCAGGGAAACGTCGTTTATAGAGTTGAAAAGCCGTCCAAGTATCGCTGATATGGCAGGGTTACTTAGCCTTGCGCTAAATCATTTCAGCAAGTGACAGGCATTATTATGACAATAACGAAACAGTCTTCTTCGGATGGAACCTCCCTTTCTCCGGCGCTGAAACCGCGCCACGTCACCATGCTTTCCATTGCCGGTGTTATCGGTGCCGGGCTCTTTGTGGGCTCAGGTCATGCCATTGCCGCGGCAGGGCCTGCCGTACTGCTGGCCTATGCCCTGGCTGGAACCCTTGTGGTGCTGGTGATGCGAATGCTCGGTGAAATGGCCGTGGCCTCGCCAGATACCGGCTCCTTTTCGTCCTATGCCCATCAGGCCATCGGACGCTGGGCCGGCTTTACCATCGGCTGGTTGTACTGGTGGTTCTGGGTATTGGTGATTCCGCTCGAAGCGGTGGCGGCTGCGGCCATCCTCAATGCCTGGTTTCCGGCAATTGCCACCTGGCAGTTCGCGCTGGCGATTACAGCCTTTCTGACGGTGACCAACCTCTTCAGCGTCGCCAAGTATGGTGAGTTTGAATTCTGGTTCGCGCTGCTCAAGGTACTCGCGATCATCGCATTCATCGTACTGGGCGCCGTGGCCATGGTCGGAGCACTGCCAGGGCGCGAAGTCAGCGGCCTGGGTACGCTGATGGCTGCCCATGGCGGCTTCATGCCCAACGGCTTCAATGCCGTCATCGGGGCACTGTTGACCACCATGTTCAGCTTCATGGGCACCGAGATCGTAACCATTGCTGCGGCCGAGTCGAAAAACCCTTCCAAGCAGATCGGCAAGGCGACCAACTCGGTCATCTGGCGTATCGGTCTGTTTTATATCGTCTCGATCTTCCTGGTCATCTCCGTCGTGCCCTGGCAGGATCCGCAACTTCCGGTGGTAGGCTCCTACCAGCGTGCGCTGGAGTTTCTGTCTATTCCCCACGCCAAGCTGATCGTTGATCTGGTGGTGCTGGTTGCGGTGGCGAGCTGCCTGAACTCGGCGCTTTATACGGCATCGCGCATGCTGTTCTCCCTGAGCCGCCGGGGTGATGCACCGGCTGCCTTTGGCCGGACGGCTGCTGGCGGCGTGCCGCGTGCCGCCGTTTTGGCGAGCACTGCTGTGGGCTTTGCAACGACGATCGCTAACTTCACCATGCCGGAGGCCGTGTTCAGCTTCCTGTTGGCAACCTCTGGTGCAGTGGCCCTGCTGGTTTATCTGGTGATTGCCGTGTCGCAGCTGCGCATGCGTCGCAAGCTGAACGCAAGTGGTCAGCCCATCGAGTGCCGCATGTGGTTGTTCCCTTGGCTGACCTGGCTGGTGATCGGCTTCATCATCATGGCGCTGGGTATCATGCTAATGACAGAAGCGCACCGCATGGAAATCCTGGCCACCGGCCTGCTGGCCTTGGTTGTGGTTGCCATCGGTTCCTGGCTAGGCGCCAGGGATCGTAGCAACGCTACCCTGATGACGGCCTCGCAAAGCCGTTGATCCTCCAGGACCGGTAACGAGGGCTCGTTACCGGTCTTCCCTTCCTGGTTTCTTCATTAATAGCTGCTCCCTTTTTGTAACGCCGGCACGTCTGATCTACACCGTACGAGACTGCCTGCTCTGTTCAGTTGTTCTCGGCATAGTGGCAAGTCCTGTCAGAAAGAACTACGCACCGTTTCAGGGCTTTTTTCTGAGACGAAGCGGCAAAAAGGTAGACATTTCTGCGGCGCTTGGGTAAAAAAGGATTATCTCTCGGCGCCAAACGCGCCATGCTGTTATGAAAACGCAGGTCTTGTTTCCATCGGTAACGCAAAAATGCCTATTTATGGTGCGTTGCGTTACAGATTGACCCAATTTGGACCATAACAGTTTCCATTTTCTCGCTTCTGCTCCTGCACAATTCTTCCTGACTGTTTATGGCGGTAACACTTCCGCGGCACGACAATGTGCGCATCTTAAATAGTTAGCTACCTGTCATAAGCAGGAAGGAAAGCATCATGGAACACACCCTACGTTCCAACTCATTCACCGCTTCAAACGCTTCTAAATCCAATACTTCGCTGGTGCTGCGCGTTCTGACAACGCTGTCGGTCTGGCATCGTCGTATCGTCAGCCGCAACGAGCTGGCCCGCCTGGATGCCCGTATGCTGGCCGACGCCGGTATCACTGAAGCCCAGCGTTACGAAGAACTGCACAAGCCGTTCTGGCGTTAAGTGTTACGGTTACGCACACCGTAACCGGCAAGACCTGTCGGGAGCCGTCATCGATAGCGGCTCCCATGACACCCCTCCCGCGTTTTTCTTCTCTTTCCTCTCTTTAACCGGCCCCTTGCCTTGCCGGATTTTCCTGTGCGTGCGTTTTTCAGCACCGTGCCCGGGCTTCTATTGAATTGCCGGAACCTTGCCTGAGGCTTAAAGTCAGTCGCCTATAACCAGAACAACCCCTGCGCAGCAGACCTTGATGGACGACTCGCGGGTAAATCGCCACGTCGACTGCTGGCATGCATATGGACTGTGAGGGAGGTTAATTGGCAATGCTTTTCTTTTCGCGGCGCGCTAGACCCCTGTTTCAGCGCACTTCCGCGTTGTTTCTGCTAGGGACGGCCCTGACCGGTATGGCAGGCTGCTCGGACGATTCACAACCGGCCCCCAATCCTCCTCATGTAAAAGTCCAGCGTGTAGCTCTGGAAGAGGTAGCGACTACCACCACCCTGACAGGCGATGTGCAGGCGCGTATCCAGACCACACTATCATTTCGTATCAACGGCAAGATCAATGAGCGTCTGGTCGATGTGGGTGATCACGTCAAGCAGGGTCAGGTTCTTGCCCGTCTCGATCCGCAGGATCAGCGCAACAACGTAGCCGCCGCCGAAGCGCAGGTGTTTTCCCAGCAGTCCAGGGCGAATCTTGCCCGCGTGCAGTTCGAACGGCAAAAGGCGTTGATGCCCAAGGGCTACACCACCCAAAGCCAATATGACGAGGCCCTGGCTGCCCTGAAGGGTGCAGAAAGTGCCTTGAGTGCTGCGCGTGCTCAGCTGGACGATGCACGCAAGCAGCTCAGTTATGCCAATCTGGTATCGGCCGCCAGCGGCGTGATCACCGAGCGGCAGGCCGAGGTCGGGCAGGTCGTTCAGGCATCCATGCCGATCTTTACCCTGGCGCAGGAGGGCGACCGCGATGCCGTCTTCAATGTGCAGGAATCGCTACTTGCCCGCGATCCGGGCAACCAGCCTATCGAGGTCGCCCTGTTGAATGATCCGACGGTGCGCACTACCGGCCATGTGCGCGAGGTTTCGCCGGTCATTTCCCAGCAGAGCGGCACCGTGCGTGTGAAGGTGCTGCTCGACAAGGTCCCGCCGCAGATGGCGCTGGGGACAACCGTTACGGCGTCATTGGGTACGCCAGACAAGCAGCGCGTCGTGCTGCCCTGGACAGCACTCAATGGCACCGTGGAAAAGCCCGCCGTGTGGGTACTGGACGCTGACAACCGCGCCCACCTCAAACCGGTGACAGTTGCCCGGTACATCACCGGACAGGTCATGATCGATGATGGATTGGCACCTGATGATCGCGTCGTGACGGCTGGTGGTCAGCTGCTTTATGACGGACTCAAGGTCGAAGTCGTCGAGGTCACGGATCATGCGCCCCCTGTTCAGCCTGCTGCCATCCACCCTGGTGATAACGCTAAGGTTCCACAGGGAGCGTCGTCATGAGCAGGATACGTGTTCTTCTACTGAGCCTCGTGGCGCTGCTGGCCGCGTGCTCCGACAAGCAGGAGCCGCCGCCTCCGGTCCGCCCGGTACTGTTCGTTGAGGCCAAACCCCAGCAGGCCCGCGCGCTCGGTGCTTTTACCGGGAATATTCAGGCACGGTATGAATCAACCTTGAGTTTTCGCGTAGGCGGGCGCATTGCCCAGCGCAAGGCTGATGTGGGCGATGTGGTGAAGAAAGGCACCTTGCTGGCTGCGCTGGACCCGACCGATCAGCAGAATGCTTACCGCAGCAGCGAAGGTGATCTGGCCCAGGCTCAGGCACAGTGGATGGACGCCGAGGCCGATGCCAAGCGGCAGCAGGCCTTGTATGCCAAAGGTGTCGGGTCCAAGGCGCAGCTGGATCAGGTCATGGCCCAGTTGCATACGGCTCGCGCTGCACGTGATCGTGCCCAGGCCGCCCGGGATCAGGCCCGCAACCAGCTCTCATACAGTGAGCTGTATACCGATTTCGATGGTGTGATCACGGCCTGGCATGCCGAAACCGGGCAGGTGGTATCCCCTGGTCAGCAGGTAGTCACCCTGGCGCGTCCCGAAGTAAAGGAGGCGGTTGTAGACCTGCCGGCAGGGCTGGCAGAGACACTGCCGGCCGACACGACGTTTACCATCACCTCGCAGTTGGAGCCTTCGGTCTCTACCACCGGCCGCATCCGTGAGCTGGCGCCTCAGGCCGACGCCATGACGCGAACCCGAAGGGTACGACTCACGCTGGCCGAACTGCCCCCAACGTTCCGCCTGGGCTCGCTGGTAACGGTAACGCTGACCAATGATGCGCCCCGTGAGCTTACCGAGCTGCCAGCCAGTGCATTGCTCGAGCGGGATGGCAAAACGTGCGTCTGGATCGTCGACCCTGATACCAAAACCGTTTCACTGCGCGAGGTCCATGTGCTGACCCGAGATGAGCGGAGCATTACGGTCGATAACGGCCTGAACGCGGGCGAGCGGGTCGTGACGGCCGGCGTACACAGCCTCAAACCTGGACAAGACGTGAAAATGGATGTGGAACAGCGCTGATGAAATCCTTCAACCTTTCTGACTGGGCGCTGCGTCACCAGTCCTTTATCTGGTACATCATGTTTGTCGCGCTGTTGATGGGAACCTATTCCTACTTCAACCTTGGCCGCGAAGAGGACCCCTCGTTCACCATCAAGACCATGGTGATCCAGACCCAGTGGCCGGGCGCGACCACCCAGGAAACCCTGGAGCAGGTCACCGACCGGATCGAAAAGAAACTCGAAGAGCTGGATTCGCTGGATTACACCAAGAGCTTTACCCGGCCGGGCTTGAGCACGGTGTTTGTGTACCTGCGCGATACTACCAGCGACAAGGAAATCCCCAATATCTGGTATCAGGTCCGCAAGAAGATTTCCGATATCCAGGGGCAGTTTCCGCAAGGGATACAGGGACCGGCCTTCAATGACGAGTTCGGCGATGTATTCGGCAGTATTTATGCCTTTACTGGCGACGGTATCTCGTACCGGCAGTTGCGTGATTACGTAGAGCGGGTGCGCCTGGACATCCGCGCAGTGCCGGACCTGGGTAAGGTTGAGCTCATGGGGGCGCAGAACGAGGTCATCTATCTCGACTTCTCGACGCGCAAACTGGCAGCACTGGGGCTCGATCAGCGACAGATCATGCAGAGCCTGCAGGCACAGAATGCCGTGACGCCCTCCGGCGTAATCGAGGCCGGTCCAGAACGCGTTTCGGTACGTACCTCCGGTGAATTCAAGTCAGAGAAAGATCTGGAGGCTGTCAACCTTCGGATCAATGACCGCTTCTACCGTCTGGCTGATCTGGCCACCATCCACCGGGATTACGCCGATCCGCCTACATCCCTGTTCCGCTTCAACGGCGAGCCGGCTCTGGGCCTGGCGATTGCCATGCGCAAGGGCGGCAACGTGCAGACCTTTGGTGCGGCGCTGTCCGAACGGATGAAGGCGATTACCGGTGAGCTACCGGTCGGGGTGGGCGTGCATCAGGTGTCCAACCAAGCCGAGGTGGTAGAGAAGGCGTCCAGCAGCTTTACCCATGCGCTGTTCGAGGCGGTCATCATCGTGTTGGTGGTGAGCTTTATCAGCCTGGGTCTGCGTGCCGGGCTGGTGGTGGCCTGCTCAATCCCTCTCGTGCTCGCCATGGTGTTTCTGTTCATGGAATACAGCGGTATCACCATGCAGCGGATCTCCCTGGGTGCCTTGATCATTGCCTTGGGCCTTCTGGTGGATGACGCCATGATCACCGTCGAGATGATGGTGACCCGGCTGGAAGAGGGCGACTCGCTCCACAAGGCGGCCACCTACGCTTATGACCACACGGCCTTTCCGATGCTGACCGGCACGCTGGTCACCGTGGCGGGATTCGTGCCTATCGGCCTCAACAAGAGTACCGCCGGCCAATATACCTTTACGTTGTTTGCCGTAATTGCCGTGGCGCTGATCCTGTCGTGGATCGTGGCGGTGCTGTTCTCACCGGTGATGGGCGTGCACCTGCTACCCAAGTCGCTCAAGCATAAAAAGGAAAAGGGGCCGGGACGACTGGCGCGCTGGTCCCAGAGCTCGCTGGTCTGGTCCATGCGGCACCGCTGGCTGACCATCATCATGACGGTGTTGCTCTTTGCGGCCGCGCTGTTCTGCATGCGTTTCGTGCAGAACCAGTTCTTCCCGTCCTCGGATCGGCCGGAAATTCTGGTGGACTTGAACCTGCCGCAGAACAGCTCCGTGCTGGAAACCCGTGCGCAAATGGATCGTTTCGAGGCATCCCTCAAGGGAGACCCAGACATTGCCCGCTGGAGCTCGTATGTAGGACAGGGCGCGGTGCGCTTCTACCTGCCGCTGGATCAGCAGCTCAATAACCCGTTTTATGGACAGGTCGTTATTGTCAGCAAGGACCTGGAAGCCCGTAATCGGCTGATTCCCAAACTCAAAGAGCGACTCAAGAACGAATTTGTCGGGCTCGATGGATATGTACAGCCTCTGGAGATGGGGCCGCCAGTAGGACGGCCGATCCAGTATCGCGTCAGTGGTCCAAGCATTTCCGAGGTGCGTAAGCAGGCGCTGGCATTGGCCAGCGCCATCAGTACCAACCCGCATATCAGCGATATCCTTTTCGACTGGAACGAGCCGGGGCGGATGCTGAAAATCGATGTGAACCAGGACCGTGCCCGCCAGCTGGGGCTATCGTCCCAGGACGTGGCCCAAATCATGAACGGCGTGGTGAGTGGTACGCCCATTACCCAGGTGCGTGACAGCATCTACCTCGTCAACGTGGTAGGACGCTCTGAAGATGCCGAGCGCAGCTCTATCGAGACCGTGGAAAACCTGCAGATCGTGACGCCCTCGGGCACCTCGATTCCGCTCAAATCCTTTGCCACGGTGGGGTACGAGATGGAGCAGCCGCTGGTATGGCGGCGTAACCGCCAGCCAACCATTACGCTTAAGGCCACTATCGAGGGTTCTATCCAGGCGCCGGATCTGATCAAGGCTCTTCAGCCCAAGATCGATGAGTTCAAAGGTAACCTGCCACTCAACTATCAGGTCAACGTAGGCGGTACCGTAGAGGAAAGCGGCAAGGCGCAAAAGCCTATTGCAAGCGTGATCCCGCTCATGCTGTTCCTGATGGCCACGTTCCTGATGATCCAGCTCCAAAGCGTTCAGAAGATGTTCCTGGTCGCCAGTGTGGCGCCGCTGGGGCTGATCGGGGTCGTACTGGCGCTGGTGCCCACGGGGACGCCGCTGGGCTTCGTGGCCATTCTGGGGGTGCTGGCGTTGATTGGGATCATCATCCGCAACTCGGTCATCCTGGTAACCCAGATCGATGAGTTCGAGCAGGATGGTCGTCATCCCTGGGATGCGGTCATCGAGGCGACCAATCATCGACGTCGGCCGATTCTGCTGACAGCCGCCGCCGCCAGTCTGGGCATGATTCCCATCGCCCGTGAGGTCTTCTGGGGGCCGATGGCCTATGCGATGATCGGTGGCATTGTGGCAGCAACCCTGCTCACGCTGCTGTTCCTGCCAGCGCTATACGTGACTTGGTATCGCATCCGCGAACCAAGCAAAGCGCAATGAGAAAAGAAGGAAAAAACGGCAGCTGAACCGCCCCGGAGGGGTCGGGCGGTTCCAGCATGCCACAAGGAGCTATCTCCGGAGCTGCAGCAGGGTACGGGAGGGAGAAACCCAGTGCTAAAAGATTCTCGTCAGGGCTAACGAGAAGAGCACCGGCAGTGCTGCAGCTCACATGGACAAGAATAAAAGCGTAACATCTGGAAATAAATAGGCTGCTAAGCGAAACAGCGTTACGGAGCAGGCAACAATAATGGATACGTTACAAGGCATGCGGATTTTTACCCGGGTGGTCGACGCGGGCAGTTTTACGGCCGCTGCGGCCTTGCTGGACTTATCGACGGCGCAGGTTTCCCGGGTGATTTCCGACCTGGAGACGCATTTACAAACACGGTTGTTGCACCGTACTACCCGCCGGCTGGCGCTAACGGAGGCTGGGGAGCGCTATCTGGAGCGCTGCCGGGGCATTCTCGATTCGGTAGCCGAAGCTGAGGCTGAGGCCAGTGGTGCACACCTTAAGCCTTCCGGCCGGTTGCGCGTACACTCCCTAACTGGGCTAGGAACCGAACACCTGGCGCCTCTGGCGGCGCTCTATGCCGAGCGCTATCCAGATGTCACGCTGGATTTCACCCTGTCCCAGAATCGTCCTGACCTGATCGAAGAAGGCTACGACGTTGCGATTACCATGGATCGGCATCTGCCTGACTCCGAACTGGTCGCCCAACGGCTTGGTGAGGTCTATAGCGTCGTCTGTGCCTCGCCCGATTACTTGGCCAAGTGGGGCACGCCCCATCATCCGCGCGATCTGGACCAGCACACGTGCCTGTTGCTTCAGGACCCGACGTTTCCCGAGGAGTGGGTATTTACCAAGCCGGACGAAGAAACGTCGATTAAGCCTCGCTCTATCTATCAGGTAAATGTTGCGGATGCACTGGCCAATACGGCCAAGGCCGGACTCGGCCTGTGCCTGTTGCCCAGCTTTATTGCTGCACCGGCCTTGCGGGAAGGCGGACTCGTGCGGGTATTGCCCGAGTATCGCCTGCGTGAGCGCAATGTCTATGCGCTGTATCCGTCCCGACGCTTCCTGGATGCCAAGATCAAGGCGTGGGTGGATATCCTCAAGGAAGAGCTACCCAGACGTTTCAGCAACGACGATGACATCGTAGCCATGCATTCCTACTGGGCCATCTGAGCCTGCCTCGCCTGGAATACTTGCGCAATTGGTAAATCTCTATGTACCCAGGCGATATTTTTCAATAATTGTTACGCGTTATCCTAGTGATGAACCCAATCCAAGGGTGTCAGGAGTTCATCATGTTACGTTTGTTTACTGCCTCGATTCTTGCTGTATCTGCTGTTGCTTTTACCCAGGTGAGCTTTGCCCGTGATTCCTACGAGCAGAACTACAAGCTCGTCAACCAGAACCACGCTGTCATAGAGCGCTTCCAGCAGGCGCAACAGACTCAGAAAGCCCAGCAAGACCAGCAGGTTTCCCAGCGTTAATCCCGTTTGGCCCAAGCGCCCGCCGCGCCAAACGTCGTCTTCAGGACCTGCTCGTTTTCGGAGCGTTTCCGCCACTGCCAGAAGTTTCCCCCTTATGGACCATGCTCACGGTGTGAGGATGTGCATTTCCATTGCCTTCAGGCGTGACGCAACTGCTTGTCGATAGCGCAGGTTCTCAAGGAAAAACCATTCTGCTCCTTTGGTTTTTCATGTTTTAGCCGCATCCCTTGATGCGGCTTTTTTATATCTGCGGTATTTATTGCAGGACTGCTTCAACTGCATCCCTTGCCTACCGGAGAGTACATGTCCCATCAAGACCTCGTTTCCATTCCTGATCGTCTGGCCGCCTTGCGTCAGGTCATGCATGAAGAGGGCGTCGATGCCTGCCTGATTCCGTCCGCCGATCCGCATTTGTCGGAGTACCTGCCCGAGCGTTGGCAAGGGCGGTCATGGCTATCGGGTTTCACGGGCTCGGCCGGTACGCTGATCGTGGCAAAGGATTTTGCTGGCGTCTGGACGGACAGCCGCTACTGGGAACAGGCCCAGGCTGAGCTGGCAGGTTCGGGCGTGGAACTGATGAAGCTGGTGGCTGGCGGCATGCAGGCCCACATCGACTGGATGGCCGAGCATGTACCGACGGGTGGCACCGTGGCGGTGGATGGGGCTGTGCTGTCGCTGGGTGCCGCCGAGGCGCTGCGCAAGGCTTTTGCCGATAAGAACATTTCGTTACGCACCACCATCGACCTGATCGACCGTATCTGGCCCGAGCGGCCCGCACTGCCTGCGTCGCCGGTATACGCTCACGAGGCGCCATACGCACCGGTATCCCGCACTGAAAAGCTGGAGCAGGTACGCAAGGCCATGGCCGAGCAGGGAGCTGACTGGCATTTCATTTCCAGCCTGGATGATATTGCCTGGCTGTTCAACCTGCGTGGTGCCGATGTGTCTTACAACCCGGTCTTTCTGGCCCATGCGTTGATCGGGCCGGGTCAGGTGCAGCTGTTCGTGGGTGCCGGAAAAATTCCGGCGGCTCTTGAGCGCACCCTGAACGAAGCCGGTATCCAGCTGGCCGCCTATGGCGCAGCCCATGGTGCTCTGGCGGCGCTGCCTGCCGGGTCAAGTCTGCTGGTCGATCCGGCGCGCGTCACCTACGGCCTGGTGGAAGGCGTGCCCTCCAGCGTCAAGCGCATCGAAGCGATCAACCCTTCCACCCTGTTCAAGTCCCGCAAGACGGCAGCCGAAGCACAGCATGTGCGTGAGGCCATGGAGCAGGATGGCGCGGCCTTGTGCGAATTCTTCGCCCAGTTCGAGGCGGCACTTGAGGCGGGAGAGCGGGTGACCGAGCTGACGGTGGATGAATGGCTGACCGCTGCCCGTGCACGCCGCCCCAATTTTGTCTCCCTGAGTTTCTCTACTATTGCAGGCTATAACGCAGGGGGCGCGCTGCCCCATTACCATGCAACAGAAGAGGCACATTCTGTTATCGAGGGCGACGGCCTCCTGCTGATCGACTCCGGCGGTCAGTACCTGGGAGGCACGACGGATATCACCCGCGTTGTGCCCATTGGCACGCCCAACGACGAGCAGAAGCGTGACTTCACCCGTGTACTCAAGGGCATGATCGCATTGTCCAGAGCACGTTTTCCGGCAGGCATCGCGTCACAGATGCTCGATGCGATTGCCCGTGCGCCCATCTGGGAAGCGGGCATCGATTACGGTCATGGAACCGGGCATGGGGTAGGATACTTCCTGAACGTACACGAGGGGCCGCAATCCATCACGTTCTATGGTCAACCATCCCCCAACAGTGCCATGCGGGAAGGTATGATCACGTCCAACGAACCCGGTATCTACCGGCCCGGGCAGTGGGGCGTGCGGATCGAGAACCTGCTGCTCAACGTGGCCGAGCCTGAAACCGAGTTCGGCCAGTTCATGCGTTTCGAAACCTTGACGCTGTGCCCGATCGATACCCGCTGTATCGACCGTACGCTCATGCGTGAAGATGAGATCGCCTGGCTGAACGCCTACCACGCCGAGGTGCGTGAGCGTGTCCGTCCGCTGGTCAGCGGTGCGGCGCGCGATTGGTTGGATACTCGAACCCGGCCGCTATAAGCGTCCGTTTATTTACCGCCATGGAAGTCGGCCACAAGCGGGCTTCCTCGGGTGGTTCTCAAGGAATACCCATGAACGACCATAGTCAGCAATTCGCCAGCGACAACTACTCAGGGATCTGCCCGGAAGCTTGGGCGGCCATGGCCGAAGCCAATCACGGGCACGATACCGCCTATGGTAATGATGCCTGGACGGCCCGCGCCGCAGATCATTTCCGCGAATTGTTCGAAACCGATTGCGAAGTCTTCTTTGCCTTCAATGGTACTGCTGCAAACTCCCTGGCCCTGGCGGCCCTGTGCCAGTCCTATCATAGCGTGATCTGCGCCGAGACGGCCCATGTGGAGACGGACGAATGCGGTGCCCCGGAGTTCTTTTCCAACGGCTCCAAACTCCTGTTGGCCCCGACCACCCAAGGCAAGCTGACGCCTGATGCCATTCGCCAGATTGCCACCAAGCGCAAGGATATTCATTTTCCCAAGCCCCGAGCGGTCAGCATTACCCAGGTCACAGAAGTCGGCACGCTGTATAGCCTCGACGAGCTGAATGCAGTAGCCGATACCTGCCGCGACCTCGGCTTGCGTCTGCATATGGACGGCTCGCGCTTTTCCAACGCGGTGGCAAGCCTTGGCTGCACACCGGCCGAGGTGACGTGGAAGGCCGGCGTTGATGTACTCTGCTTTGGTGGAACCAAAAACGGCATGGCGGTGGGCGAGGCGATCCTGTTCTTCAACCGTGAGCTGGCCGAAGACTTTGAGTACCGCTGCAAGCAGGCCGGTCAGCTGGCGTCGAAGATGCGTTTTCTCTCCGCGCCGTGGGTCGGCATTCTCGAAAACAATGCCTGGCTGCGTTATGCCGAACACGCCAACCACTGCGCCCAGCTCCTGGCTGATCTGGTGAAAGACGTGCCCGGGCTGAGCCTGATGTTTCCGGTGCAGGCCAACTCGGTGTTCCTGCAGCTTTCCGAGCCGGCACTGGAGCGGTTGCGTGCCCGTGGCTGGCGCTTCTATACCTTTATCGGCAGCGGTGGTGCCCGTTTCATGTGTTCCTGGGACACTCAGGAGTCCCGCGTACGTGAGCTGGCTCGGGATATCCGCGACGCCATGCAGTCCTGATCAGGCCTGCGCTCTTGAAAACGCCGTACAGCGATCCTGTACGGCGTTTTTGTTAGTGCGCGATATCTTCCAGTGCCAGGTTGCGAGTCTTGGGTCCGAAGCCGCCAATGGTGATCATCACGATCAGCATGCTGGTTACGATAAACGTGATCACGCCCGGCGTACCGAAGTGTTGGAGAAAGAGGCCGATCAGTACACTGCTGAAGACCGTGGAAAGGCGACTGAAGGAATAGCAGAACCCGACAGCTCGGGCACGAATGGGCGTGGGAAACAGCTCGCTCTGGTAGGAGTGGAAGCTAAAGGTCAGCCAGGCGTTGCACAGGGTGATCATCGCCCCACATGCGATCAGACCAGTGGCTGAGCTTTGAAACGCGAACAGGGTGCCGAACAGCATGGTGCCGATTGATGAACCCACGATCTGCCATTTGTTCTCGAAACGGTTGGCGATCTTTACGAACAACAAAGGCCCCAACGGGTAGGCCAGACTGATCACGAAGGCATAGGTCAGACTGTGGGTAACGCTGACGCCCTGGCCAGACAGCAAGGCTGGAAGCCAGTTGCCAAAACCGAAGAATCCAATAGCCTGGAAGATGTTGAAGACGATCAGCATGAGGGCGCGCCGGCGGTAGGGCGGCTGCCAGATTTCGGTAAAGCGCCCCTGGGTCTCGAACGTAACCGCTTCAACGTGTGGCTCGGGAAGCGGGGCCTTGATGTCCCTGGCACAGCGGGCTTCCAGGGTCGACAAAACCTGATCCGCCTCGTCCAGACGGCCACGTTGCGCGAGCCAGCGGGGCGACTCGGGCAGGCGTGAGCGCAGCCACCAGATAAACAAGGCGAATACTGCACTGGCCAGTACAACCCAGCGCCAGCCGGAAATTCCGAAGGGGTTCTGCGGCACCAGCCAAGCCGACATCAGGGCGACCGCGGGTACGGACAGGAACTGGACGAAAAAGGCAAAGGCGAAGGCTGACGTACGGATGCGCTTGGGCACCAGCTCGGATAGATAGGCGTCAATAGTGACCAGCTCGATTCCCAGCCCGATACCAACGAAGAATCGCATCGTGATAATGCCTAGTGCTGTGCTTTGCAGACCCATGAGCACCGTAGCCGCGGTGTACCAGATAAGCGCAAAGGTAAAGATGCGCCGGCGGCCGAAGCGGTCTGCGATGGGACTCAGCAGACTTGCCCCTACGAACAGGCCCAGAAAGGTTGCCGAAGCGAACGCGGCCTGGTCGGCGATACCGAATACACCGGCGCTGCCAGTGGCAAATAGCCCGGCGCGTATCAAGCCAGGGCTGATATAGGCGGTCTGAAACAGGTCGTACAGTTCGAAGAAACCGCCGATGGAAAGCAGGGCGATTAGTCGCCAGAGCGTTGCCGTGGCGGGTAGCCGGTCGATACGTGCCGAAATTTCGGCGGCACGCCGGTTGGAGAAAGCGGACGCTTCGGTGTCGGCAACCGATGAACCTGTCGTGAGCGAAGAAGAGGACATGCGCGAGCATCCACAAAAGGGCGATACGCTCATCCTAGGAGAGTAGTGCTGATCTTAGGTTGCTAAAGATAAGGTTGAAAAGGGTATTTGCGACACCTAAGCATAGGTTTTCAGCGGAAATTGGTGAATTCTGCTTTTCCTGAGCATCTTGTTGGCAATAATAAAAAAGAGCAGAGCCCCTGGAGTCATTCCGAACCAGGGGCCTGTCTGTTACTTCAGATGCTTGCGCAATTCATCACCCGCCTGGGCGATGGCGCTCTGTACCGCAGGAACGTCGTGGAAGACGTTAAGCAAGCCGTAGTCATGGATAAGGCCGTTGTAGCGGACCTGCACCACATCCACCCCGGCTGCATTAAGCTTGCGGGCGTATGCCTCACCCTCATCGCGCAGCACATCGTACTCTGCGGTCTGTACCAGTGCGGGCGGCAAGCCCTTGAGCTGCTCAGTCGTGGCCTGCAGCGGCGAGGCGTGAATCTCCTGGCGCTGCTTGGGATCGGTGGTGTAGTTATCCCAAAACCACTTCATCATGTTGCGGGTCAGGAAGTGCCCTTCGGCATAGGTGTCATACGAGCCGGTGTCGAAGTTGGCATCGGTGACAGGCCAGAGCAGCACCTGATAGCGGAGCTTGGGCGTGCCTTGCTCTTTCGCCATCAAGCTGACAACTGCCGCCATATTGCCGCCTACGCTGTTGCCTGCGACAGCCAGGCGAGAGCCATCTACGTTGATTTCTTTGCCATGCTCGGCGACCCAGCGGGTAGCGGCATAGGCCTGATTGATGGCTACCGGATAATGCGCCTCAGGCGAAGGCGTGTAATTCACGAAAACGGCCACCGCACCCGAGTCGACCACCAGATCCCGCACCAGACGCTGGTGAGTGGGGAAGTCACCCAGCACCCAGCCGCCACCGTGGAAGAACATGAACGCCGGCAGTGCCTTGGTGACACCGGCAGGTCGGACGATGGTCAGCGAAATCCTCTGCCCATCAGCGGTAATAGTCGTCTCGCTCACCTCTACGTTGGACAGATCGACCTTCACGCCTGATTGGGCACCCGTCAGGACAGCACGGGCATCCTTGGGCGAAAGTTGCTCGAGAGGCTTACCCCCGCTCTGGTTCAAGGTGTTCAGAAAACCTTGGGTGGTACGTTCAAGGCCGGCGTCATCTGCGGCCAGGGCATGACCAGCGACCAGGGAAAGGGCAGAGACAGTGAACAGCTGAGCAAGCATTTTCATGATCCGGTTCTCCAGGGACGCCGCGCTGGGGCGTCCCGCGTCAGGCTTAGACGAGGGTCAGGCGTACATCCACGTTGCCGCGGGTGGCATTTGAGTATGGGCAGACCTGATGGGCCTTCTCGATGATGTCCTGGGCTTTGGCACGATCCAGGCCCGGCACGCTGACGCGCAGTTCGATGTCCAGGGCAAAGCCGGTGGGGATCGGACCGATACCGACTTCTGCCGTCACGCTGAGATCACTGGGCAGCGCCACTTTTTCCTTAGCCGCTACAAACTTCATGGCGCCGATAAAGCAGGCCGAGTAACCCGCTGCAAACAGCTGCTCAGGGTTGGTTGCTTCGCCGCCTTGTCCGCCCAGCGCTTTTGGGGTAGCCAGTTTTACATCGAGAATACCGTCGGCGCTGATGGAACGACCGTCACGGCCACCGGTGCTGGTTGCGGAAGTCTTGTACAGAATGTTCATGTGCATCGTCCTCGGATTAATTTGATTATTGCGATAATCATTTGGTTTTAAAAAAACGACGTGGAAGTCGTTGCTCGTTACCGCGTTGTCTACAGGAATTAAGTTATTCCGATATTGATTATCGCGCAAACTATTTATTTATGAGTCCGACGAACGGTTATTCCATGGGTTGGAGGGCGCGTCAGTGCTGCGGCCGCTTAGGCATGCCTCTATTGATTCAGGCTGTCGCGTAGCTTGATCAGGCTGGACCGAAGCTGCCCCATGTCATCATTACCCAGGCCACAGGCCAGTTGTACTGAGCCGTTGATTTCTTCGGCTTTCTTACGCAAGGTCTTCCCGGCCGCCGTCAGCTCGATCGAGAGGTTGCGTTCGTCCTGAAGGCTGCGCTTGCGGGTGACATAGCCTTCCGCTTCGAGCCGCTTGAGTACCGGTGTCAGCGCGCCGGAGTCCTGATGCAGGCGTTTGGCCAACTCCTTGAGCGTGAGACCGTCGCTTTCCCAGAGCACCAGCATCATCAGGTATTGCGGATAGGTCAGGCCGACGGCTTCCAGAAGCGGCTTGTAGACCTTGGTCATGGCGAGGGAGGTGGAGTACAGGGCAAAGCAGAGCTGCTGATCAAGTTTCAAACGGTCTTCGTCTTTCATAGGATGGAGGTCTCGCAGGACGGCCCGGCTAATAGAAAAGAGCCATCATTCTAGCGTAGACGCTTCGCCAGGCGGAGCAACAATAAATACAAGGAATTCTGGGGTTGGGTGCCCATGGGGAAGTGGCATCCGGTACGATACGGGCTTGCCCTTGGCTATACCTGTTCGAGACCCCGCCCACCCCATGCGAATCCACGTCAGTTTTATCGACCGTGTCGGCATTACCCAGGAAGTGCTGGCGCTTCTGGGGGCGCGCAACCTCAATCTTGATGCAGTCGAGATGGTGCCGCCCAATGTCTATATCGATGCGCCGACCCTAAGTGCCGAGGTGCTGGAAGAGCTGCGTGGTGCACTGCTCACGGTGCGTGGGGTACAGGCTGTCCGAGTGGTGGATATCCTGCCAGGGCAGCGTCGTACGCTGCATCTGGATGCCTTGCTTGCCGCCATGGCCGACCCGGTTCTGGCCGTGGACCGCGAAGGTAGCATTCTGTTGGCCAACCCGGCCTTTGCCGCCATGGTGGACGACCCGTCGCCCCAGGGCGCGACGGTGGCTACGCTGTTCGATGATCCAGCTCTACAGCGGGAACTGCTGGAGCAGGCCTTTCGGATTCCCATGCGTGAGGTCACCTTGCGCGGGCAGGCACTCCTGCTGGATTCGACCCCAATCAGCGAGGCTGCCGAAGGCAACGCCCAGCGGCTAGCCGGTGGGCTGCTGACGCTTTACGCCCCCAGCCGGATCGGAGCCCGTCTTTCAGCGCTGCGCCATGACCCGGCCGAAGGCTTCGAATCGATCCTGGGCGACTCGGCACCGATACGTGCGCTCAAGGCCCGCGCCCAGCGAGTCGCGGCGCTAGATGCACCGCTGCTGATTCAGGGTGAGACAGGGACTGGTAAGGAGCTGGTAGCGCGGGCCTGTCATACGGTCAGCCCTCGTCGCAATGCGCCGTTTCTGGCACTCAACTGTGCGGCTCTGCCGGAAAGCCTCGCGGAAAGCGAGCTGTTTGGCTATGCGCCAGGCGCGTTCACCGGTGCCCAGCGCGGCGGCAAGCCCGGTCTTCTCGAGCTGGCCGACAAGGGCACGGTGTTTCTCGACGAAATTGGGGAGATGTCCCCGTATCTTCAGGCCAAGTTACTGCGGTTTTTGTCCGACGGTACGTTTCGCCGGGTGGGCGGTGAGCGCGAACTGAAGGTCAATGTACGTATTTTGAGTGCCACGCACCGGGATCTGGAAAAGCGCGTTGCCGAAGGGACCTTTCGGGAGGATCTGTTCTACCGACTCAACGTCCTGAATCTCGACGTGCCGCCGCTGCGTGAGCGTGGGCAGGATATTCTGGTGCTGGCCCGGCATTTCATGCAGCAGGCCTGCGCCCAGATCCAGCGGCCCCCTTGCCGATTGGCGCCGGGAACGTATCCGGCGCTTCTGAGCAATCGATGGCCCGGCAATGTGCGGCAGTTACAGAACGTCATTTTCCGGGCGGCGGCCATCAGCGAAAGTACTGTGGTGGATATTGGCGATCTGGATATTGCCGGCACGGAAGTCGCACGGCAGGTAGATGGCGAGGTAGACAGCCTGGATGAGGCAGTCTCAAGCTATGAGAAAGCCCTGCTCGAAAAACTCTACCCACATTACCCGTCCAGTCGTCAACTGGCGGCCCGTCTCAAGACCTCTCACACCGCCATTGCCCACCGGCTGCGCAAGTATGGCATTCCCGGCAAGAGCTGAGTGTTTTTCTACAAGGACACTGTTTGAAGACCTGGGCGAATTCGTCCGCGTCTTGCTGGTCTATGAGCCATAGACCGTTCGCGACGGACCTCCATGGAGGGGCTGTCATTAGTTTCTCAAGGATGAGCGGTGCTTATGCCCCCAAACACGACCCAGTTGTACATGACCAACGCTCACCAAGACCCCGAGCAGCCACCTGCTGCGCTACAGGATGCGCTTGAACGCTACGGCCTGTTAGCCCATCCACGTTTGCCCGAACTTGCCGGTATTGCCCGGCGAGCTCAGGAGACCTATTCCGTTTCGCAAGCCGTCATCCACTTATGTGATGCAGAAGGGCTCTGGCTGGCCGCAGAGCAGGGCGGCTGCCCTGCGGCCGAGGCCTATGCGCCCTGGGAGGAAGCATTAACGGCGACCGATATTCTGGAGTTCAGCGAGCCGAGGAGCGATCTGAGCTTTACTCCGCCATCGGCCCTGAATGCCAGTACCGGTTCGTCCTACTATGCAGGGGTTGCGCTGAAAACGGCTGCGGGTGTGCCTGTTGGCGTGCTCAGTCTCATGGACACGGTGCCACGCCGGCTGGATGCTACGCAGCGCCTGTTGTTTCAGGAGCTGGCCCGTTCAACCGTGGCGCAACTGGAGATTCACGGCCTTACCGTCGAGCGAAACAGGGCCCGCCAGGCTGAAGAGCAGCAGTATGCAGAACACGCGGCTTCCCAGCGCGAACAGATTCTCGACAGCGCAGTGGATTACGCCATTTTCTGCATGGACCTTGAGGGCCACATCACCACGTGGAATGAAGGTGCTTGTCGCACGCTTGGCTGGACAGAGGCGGAAGTGCTGGGCAAGCCTGCTGCGATCATCTTCACACCTGAAGACCGCGCTGCCCATATCCCTGAAAAGGAGCGCCATACAGCTCTGGAGCAGGGGCGCTGCATGGATGAGCGCTGGCATGTACTCAAAAGCGGGCAGCGCTTCTGGGCAAGTGGCGAACTCATGCTGCTCAGGAATGCATCCGATCAGGTCGACGGATTCATCAAGATTCTCCGTGACCGTACCGAGCAGCGTCTGGCCGCACAGGAGCTTCGCGCCAGCCGCGACAGTTATCGCCTGCTGCTGGATTCGATTTCTGAAGGATTCTATTCAATCGACCAGCACGGCGTGGTTACCCTGTGCAACGTCGCTTTCGTCAGGCTGTTCGGCGCCGAAAGTGAAAAGGATATTGTCGGGTGGCGCCTGGAAGAGCTGATTGATCCGGCTCATGCGAAGGCCCGCCAGGTGATGGCGGATCATCCCATTTATCGCACGGCCCGCGAGGGGACTGCTGAATACGTGGCGGACGGTGCCTTCTACCGGCGTGACGGTATTTGTATCCCTGTAGAGTATCGGGCCCAGGCCATTTTTCAGGATGGCAAGCCGCAGGGCGCCATCTGCACGATCGTGGATAACAGCGAGCAGGTCCGTGCCTATGAGGGTTGGCGCCGGGCAATGATGATCGTTGAGCAGTCGGATGACTTCATTGGTATCGCTGCGCCGGACGGCCAGGCCTATTTTGTCAACAAGGCCGGACGTCGGATGGTCGGGCTGGCCAATGAAGAGGCGGTCAGGCAGAGCCATGTGCTGGATTATTTCCTGCCTGAGGATCGTGCCTTTGCCGAGTCGACCATTCTTCCGACCGTTTTGAACGAGGGCAAGTGGGTAGGCGAATTTCGGTTCCGCCATCATCACACCGGAGCGGCCATCCCGGTCCACTATTCCGTCTTCTCGATACGGGACGAACAAGACGAGGTCATGGGGATTGCTGCCATTGCGCGCGATCTGTCCGAGCAGCGGCGGACCTTACGGCGGCTGGAAGTCAGCGAGACGCGACTAAGGCAAATGACAGACCTGTCACCTGCCATCGTCTGGTTCGGCAATCCTGATGGCTCGCTCAGCTACCTGAACAGTTACTGGTACGACTACACCGGCCAGACACCAGAAGAAGCGCTGCCGATGGGCTGGGCGCAAGTCATTCATCCTGATGACACCCAGCGGCTCCTGGATGTCTGGCTCGATGCCCGCAGCCGAGGCGTGTTCTATCAGCTTGAAGCACGGCTACGGCGCAAGGACGGAGCCTATCGCTGGTTCGATATCCGTGCGGAGGTCTTGCGTGATGAGGCCGGAAACGTCACCGGCTGGATGGGCAATAACAGTGACATCCATGACCGCAAGGAGGCCGAGGAAGCGTCCCGGCGTCTGACGGAGACCCTGGAGCAGCGGGTGGCCGAGCGTACCGCAGACCTTGACCGCATGTGGCGCCTGACCACCGATGTGATGCTGGTCGCGCGCTTTGACGGCGTCGTGATGGCCGCCAATCCGGCCTGGAAGCACCTGTTGGGCTGGCAGGAAGATGAACTGCTGGGCAAGGTACTGCTGGATTTCGTTCACCCCGACGATGTGGAAAGCACCCTGGCTGAAGTGGGCAAACTTTCCCTAGGACATACCACACTGCGGTTCGAGAACCGCTATCGGCACAAGGATGGTAGCTACCGGTGGCTTTCGTGGACCGCAGTGCCCGATGCGCGCTACATCCATGCGGTTGGCCGTGATATCGAGTCGGAAAAAGTGGCAGCAGCCGAGCTGGCCCAGGCGCAGGAGCAACTCCGCCAGAGCCAGAAAATGGAAGCGGTTGGCCAGCTCACAGGCGGTATTGCCCATGACTTCAACAACCTGCTGACCGGGATCATCGGCTCGCTCGACCTGATCCGCATGCGAATCCAGCAGGGCAAATTGGCGGATCTTGACCGCTTCGCCAGCACGGCCATGTCCTCGGCCAGTCGAGCGGCCGCTCTGACGCACCGGCTACTGGCCTTTTCCCGCCGGCAGCCGCTGGTGCCCAAAGTCGTCAATGCCAATGACCTGATCACCGGTATGGATGATCTATTGCACCGCACCATGGGGGAATCGGTGCAGCTGGAAATCGTCAAGACGGGGGCGCTCTGGCTGACGCTGTGTGATCCTCATCAGCTGGAAAACGCCATCCTCAATCTGGCCATCAATGCCCGCGCTGCCATGCCGGACGGGGGCAGGCTGACCATCGAGACCAGCAACACTCATCTGGACGAGGCCTATGCGTCCCGTGATCGGGACATCAAGCCTGGCCAGTACATCTGCATCAGCGTGACCGACACCGGAACCGGGATGACTCCAGATGTTATTGCCAAGGCGTTCGACCCGTTCTTTACGACCAAGCCGCTGGGCGAGGGGACCGGGCTTGGGCTGTCGATGATCTATGGCTTTGCCCGGCAATCGGAAGGGGCAGCCAAGATCTACTCGGAGGTTGGTCGGGGTACGACCATCAAGCTGTACCTGCCGCGCTACTACGGTGAGCGCAGGGAAGAACCTCAGGTCCGGCAGCCGGTATCGTTGAGTCGGCAGTCCGAGGCCAGTGAAGTCGTGCTGGTGGTTGAAGACGAGCATGCTGTCCGCAGCCTGGTGGTAGAGGTCTTGAGTGAGTTGGGTTACTGGGTGCTGGAGGCTGTCGACGGCCCTTCCGGTTTGGAGATACTCAAGTCCGATCTGCGCATCGACCTGCTGGTAACCGACGTTGGTCTACCGGGCATCAATGGGCGGCAGATGGCTGATGCGGCCCGGGTCACGCGGCCAGACCTCAAGGTCCTGTTCATGACCGGATATGCGGAAAATGCGGTGATTGCCAATGGTTTCCTGGAGCCAAACATGGCCATGATCACCAAGCCTTTCCCGATCGAGATGCTGGCAGCCCGCGTGCAGGACATGGTCCACCGTAGCAAGGGGGAGTGACCAGCGGAGCGGCTGGCGGATAGAGAGCATGGATGAACGGGCGCGAAGTTGCGAAAATGCGCGCCCCCGGCAGGTGCCTTAGCCTGCCGGCTCATTCGTGACAAGGAGTGTCCCATGCTTGCCAGCGTGCTTGACTACCTCAGTGGTCTGCCGGCGTTCGCCATTTATTTCATTCTCTCGCTCGCGCTTCTGGGCGCGTTTGCCTTCACTTTCAGCTGGCTTACTCCACACCGTGAGTGGCAGCTGATTCGCAACAACGTGCCAGCGGCGGCCCTGGCGTTCGGTGGCACGCTGTTGGGGTTCGTTCTGCCGTTGGCCAGCGCGATGCGGGTATCAGTCAGTGCGCTGGACTATCTGCTCTGGGCCCTGATCGCGGCAGTCGCTCAGCTGGTTACATTTGTCGTGCTGCGCCTTCTCGTGCCGGGACTGCCCCAACGGCTCAGCAATAACGAAATGGCCAGCGGTATTCTCGTGGCGACGATGTCTGTATCGATTGGCGTGCTCAATGCCGCTGCCATCAGCGGGTGAGGGCAGGGCATGAAACGCAGCCGAGCTATCCAGCTGGTACTGGTTGGAGTCACACCCCTCATGCTGGCCGGGTGTGATCAACCCAAGCCGGGTTATCTGTACCGATCCGTTGCCGAGTGCATCCGCGACGGCACCTTCACGCCCAGTCTCTGCTCCTCGGAGTATGAATCTTCCCGCGCGGTCCATCACCGCAGTGCGCCGCGTTACGCCTCCCTGGGTGAATGCGAGATCGACTTTGGTACCAATGGCTGCGAGCTGCTGGAGCCCCGGTCTTCGTTCTACGTTCCGCTCATGACCGGCTTTCTGCTGGGCCAGCGCCCGCCGCGGGAGAGCGAATCGTCGTCCTCGGGCGGTGCCTCTTATGGTTATTCCAGTAGCGTCAGAGGAGGACAACGCCAGCGCGAGTACACGCGTACCTTTCCCAGCCAGCCGCTGTACCAGTCACGGGACGACCTGGCGCATTACCGCACTGCCAATAACGAGGTGGTCGGTTCACGGCCGGGTATCGCTTATCTGAACAAGAGCGCCTATGCCTCCAGCGAGTCTAGGGTCGTCAGCCGGGGCGGCTTTGGTGCACGGGCAGCCTCCTACTCGTCACGGTCGAGCGGATCATGAAGCGGATCGATATGACCGAGCGCTCGGATTGGCGCGAACAGGCGGAGCAGCTTGGCTTTCTGTTCCACACCTTTGATGGCGAACCCTACTGGGATGAGCGGGCCGCGTACCAGTTCAGCCTGAAGCAGATCGAAAACGATCTGGAAGCCCCTACGGCCGAGTTGCATCAGATGTGCATGGCACTGGTCGACGAGATCGTTGGCAGCGAGGCACTGCTCTCGCGTCTGGCTGTACCGGAGTACTTCTGGGCGTGTGCGGCTGCCAGCTGGCGGCGTCGGGACCGCCATCTGTATGGCCGTATGGATCTGGCCTATAGCGGTCAGGGACCGGCCAAGCTGTTTGAGCTGAATTACGACACGCCGACCTCTTTGTACGAGGCAGCCTTTTTCCAGTGGCTATGGCTGGAGCAGATGCAGCAGGCGGGCAGGCTTCCCGCCGGGGCGGATCAGTACAACAGCATTCAGGAGCAGCTGATCCAGACGATTCGCGCCTTGCGACCGCATCAGCCCCTGTATCTGGCCTCGGTCAGAGAGTCGCTGGAGGACCGCGGCACGGTCGAATATCTGCGGGACTGTGCCACCCAGGCGGGTATTCAGACGCGTTATATCGCTGTGGAGGATATCGGGCTGGACAGGTCACAGGGGTTTGTGGACCTGAACGATGAATTCATCCCGTCACTGTTCAAGCTCTACCCCTGGGAGTTCATGCTGGACGAGGCGTTTGGATATTCTATTCCCAGCTCCTTTACGCAGTTCTATGAGCCGCCGTGGAAGGCGCTGCTCAGCAACAAAGGTATTCTGGCCTTGCTGTGGGAGCGACATGAAGGGCATCCCAATCTGCTTCCAGCCTTTTTCGATAAAGAGGCCGGTAGTCCGGTCGCGCCAGGCTGGGTGCGCAAGCCGCTGTTCTCACGGGAGGGTGCCAATATCGAATTGCACAGTCTGGACGGCACGCGTCTGGACGTGCCGGGCCCGTACGCGGGGCCCTGCATCGTACAGCAATGTCACCCGTTGCCTTGTTTTTCCGGTAACTACCCTGTTATTGGCAGTTGGGTGGTAGGTGACACGGCCTGTGGGGTGGGTATCCGTGAGGATGCAACATTGATTACCCAAGACAGCTCGCGCTTCCTGCCCCACTTCATTCTGGAGTAAGCTTGTATCGAATTCATTGCGCTGTAATGAATTCGATACGATCGCTAAAAAAGCCTTGTCCATTCTGGGTTCGCAAGGGCTCTGGCAGACTTCTTTCCATAGGGTGTAGCACTTTCGTTACAGCACCTTTTATTACCTCATTTTCCTGTAGGCCGCGTGTGCTCTGGCATTGCGCCATCGGTAAGACCTTGGCATCTGCCTTGCTATGAAGGAGGTCAGCTAGTGCCCAGCTGGGTTACCCTATTCAGGAGTCTGCAATGGTTATGCGCTTTACCGAAGAACACGAATGGCTGCGTCTGGAAGCCGATGGCACTGTAACCGTAGGCATTACAGACTATGCTCAGGATGCGCTGGGCGACTTGGTCTTCGTGCAATTGCCGGAGCTGCGCACCTACACCAAGGGCGAAGAGGTGGCGGTACTGGAGTCGGTCAAGGCTGCCAGCAACATTGCCATGCCGATCGATGGCGAGATCCTGGAAATCAACGAAGCGCTTGGCGATGCCCCTGAGAAAGTCAATCAGGATCCTCTCGACGCCGGCTGGTTCTTCCGCATGCGTCCTGCCGATCCAGAAGCACTCGGCACGCTGCTCACCGAAGACGGCTACGCTCAATTGATCAAGGCTTGAGGAGGTGACCATGACCGATTTTCGCGACTCATTCAGCACCGCTGACGAATTCATTTCGCGCCACATCGGCCCGCGCGAGCTGGACATCGTGTCCATGCTCGACCTGCTGGGCTACGATTCGCTGGATGCCATGACAGCCAAGGTCATCCCGGATAGCATCAAGGGCACCAGCGTATTGGATTTGCCTCAGGGGCTGTCCGAAGCCGACGCCCTGGCCGAATTGCGTGGCATCGCCCGCAAGAACAAGCTGTTCAAATCCTTTATCGGACAGGGCTATTACAACTGCCATACTCCGGCGCCCATCCTGCGCAACCTGCTGGAAAATCCCGCCTGGTACACGGCCTATACGCCTTACCAGCCGGAAATCTCCCAGGGTCGTCTGGAGGCACTGCTGAACTTCCAGACGCTGATCGGTGATCTGACCGGGCTTCCTGTAGCTAATGCGTCCCTATTGGACGAGGCCACGGCTGCCGCCGAGGCCATGACATTCTGCCGTCGTCTGTCCAAAAGCAAGGCCGAGGCCTTCTTCGTTTCCCTGCATTGCCACCCGCAGACCATCGATGTGATCCGCACCCGCGCCGAGCCGCTGGGTATTGAAATCGTAGTGGGTGTGGAAACGGACATCGATGATCACGGACGTTTCTTTGGCGCCCTGTTCCAGTACCCGATGACCACGGGCGAAATCCGCGATTACCGTGAAGTCATCGAGGCCTTCCATCAGGCGGGTGCCCTGGTCGCCGTCGCGGCTGACCTGATGGCCCTGACATTGTTGACCCCACCCGGCGAGTTTGGCGCGGATGTCGCTATCGGCACGGCCCAGCGCTTTGGCGTACCGCTCGGCTTTGGCGGCCCGCACGCTGCGTATTTTGCCACTCAGGACAAATACAAGCGTGACATGCCCGGCCGTGTGGTGGGCGTATCCATTGACCGTCATGGCAACCCGGCCTATCGGCTGGCGCTTCAGACCCGTGAGCAGCACATCCGTCGTGAGAAGGCGACGAGCAACATCTGCACAGCTCAGGTCCTGCTGGCCAACATTGCCAGCATGTATGCCGTCTACCACGGTCCGGAAGGTCTCAAGCACATCGCTACGCGCATTCATCGCCTGACTGCCCTGCTGGCGACCGGTCTGCATGCACTAGGCCATCGCACCCAGGAAACCTTTTTCGATACGCTGACGCTGGTATTTGGCGACAAAACCAATGCGATTCACGAAGCGGCTCGCGCCAAAGGCTTCAACCTGCGCGTAATTCGTGATACCGACCTGGGGATTTCGCTGGACGAGACCACCACGGTCGAAGACGTTATGGCTCTGCTGGAGCTTTTCAGCGATGGCCAGCCGGTACCCTCCCTGGATAGCCTCCTGGCACAGGCCGAGGAGCATTTGCCGGCAACGCTGCGTCGTCAGTCCGCCTTCCTGACGCACCCTGTTTTCTCTCAATACCGCTCCGAAACCCAGCTGATGCGCTACCTGCGCACCCTGGCGGATAAGGATCTGGCGCTGGATCGCACCATGATCCCGCTGGGTTCCTGCACCATGAAGCTCAACGCGGCCAGCGAGATGATCCCGATCACCTGGGCCGAATTTGGCAATCTGCATCCCTTCGCACCAGCCGACCAGACCGAGGGCTATGCCCAGATGACCGCCGAGCTGGAGCAGATGCTATGCGCCGCTACGGGCTACGACGCCATCTCCCTGCAGCCCAACGCCGGCTCCCAGGGTGAATACGCGGGCCTGTTGGCCATTCGCGCTTATCATGAAAGCCGCGGCGATACCCAGCGCGACATCTGCCTGATTCCGTCGTCTGCCCACGGCACCAACCCGGCAACCGCCTCGATGGCCGGTATGCGCGTGGTCGTAGTGGCCTGTGACAGCCGCGGCAATGTGGATGTGGGTGATCTGCGTGCCAAGGCCCAGCAGCACGCTGCCAATCTGGCCGCGCTGATGATTACCTATCCTTCCACTCACGGCGTGTTCGAAGAGGCGATCCGTGAGATCTGCAGCATCGTTCACGAGCATGGTGGTCAGGTCTACATCGATGGCGCCAACATGAACGCCATGGTGGGCCTGTGCGCGCCGGGCAAGTTTGGCGGCGATGTGTCTCACCTGAACCTGCACAAGACCTTTTGCATCCCGCACGGTGGTGGCGGTCCGGGTGTCGGCCCGATTGGTGTGAAGTCCCATCTAGCGCCGTTCATGCCGGGTCATGCCGGGCTCGAGCGCAAGGAAGGTGCAGTATCGGCGGCGCCCTACGGCAGCGCGAGTATCCTGCCCATCTCCTGGATGTACATGAAGATGATGGGCGGCGAGGGGCTTACCCGTGCCTCGCAGATTGCGATCCTAAATGCCAATTATATCGCCCGTCGTCTGGAAACCCATTACCCGGTGCTGTACTCGGGCGAGGGCGGTCTGGTGGCACACGAGTGCATTCTCGATCTGCGTCCGCTCAAGGATACCAGTGGCGTGACCGTGGACGATGTGGCCAAGCGCCTGATCGACTTTGGCTTCCATGCGCCTACCATGTCCTTCCCGGTAGCCGGTACGCTGATGATCGAGCCGACCGAGAGCGAGTCCAAGGCCGAGCTGGATCGCTTCTGCGACGCTATGATCGCCATTCGCGAAGAGATTCGCGCCATCGAGGCCGGTACGCTGGATGCCAATGACAATCCGCTCAAGAACGCGCCGCATACCGCACGCGAGCTGACCGGCGAATGGACGCATCCTTACAGCCGCGAGCAGGCGGTGTACCCGTTGCCATCGTTGGTAAACGGCAAGTACTTCCCGCCCGTGGCACGGATCGACAACGTATACGGTGACCGCAACCTGATCTGCTCCTGCCCGCCGATCGAGGCGTATCAGGACGCGTGATCCACAGCGGATGCGTATCACCTTGCACATCTCCTCCTGCCTATTCCGCAGGAGGAGATGGAGCGCCGTGATGCCCGTCAACTGGCCGGGCGCATGGCCTCAACGCGGTTTCACCGTTACGGCTTTACTGTAAGGCACGTCCATGCTTGGCGCGGTGTGCCGTTAGTCATGCCTGACCGGCCCTTTTGCTCGCCTTGAACGCGACTGCACGACTCATGAAGGAGTCCCCATGACCGAATCACTGCTCAAAACCCCACTCCATACCCTGCACCTTGAACTGGGCGCACGCATGGTGCCGTTCGCCGGTTATGACATGCCGGTGCAATACCCCCTTGGCGTGCTCAAGGAGCATCAGCACACCCGCGCCCAGGCTGGATTGTTCGACGTTTCCCACATGGGCCAGATCCTGCTGACGGGCGACAGTACCGCCGCTGCGCTGGAAGGGCTCGTTCCGGTCGATATCGTAGGCCTGCCGGTAGGCATGCAGCGGTACGCCTTGTTCACCAACGAGCAGGGCGGCATTCTCGACGACCTCATGGTCGCGAACCTGGGCGATTGCCTGTATCTGGTCGTGAATGCCGCGTGCAAGCACCAGGATCTGGCGCATCTCAAAGAGCACATCGGCTCGCGCTGCCATGTCGAACCTCTGTTCGAAGAGCGGGCACTCCTGGCCTTGCAAGGACCGGCAGCCGTGGCCGTGCTGGCGCGACTGGCGCCGCAGGTG
The DNA here is from genome assembly GCF_058536325.1 of Pseudomonas sp. C2.3V. Classification (NCBI taxonomy): domain Bacteria; kingdom Pseudomonadati; phylum Pseudomonadota; class Gammaproteobacteria; order Pseudomonadales; family Pseudomonadaceae; genus Pseudomonas; species Pseudomonas sp. C2.3V. Next base: position 328,572 of record NZ_JBZUBN010000001.1, read on the forward strand.
TCCGGCATGACGTTCATGAACATTGCCCGCGTCACGCTGCTGGATTACGACTGCATCGTCAGCCGCAGTGGGTATACCGGCGAAGACGGCTTCGAGATTTCCGTGCCGGTAGAAGGCGCCGAAGCACTGGCCCGAGCCCTGCTGGCCGAGCCGGAAGTACAAGCCATTGGCCTGGGCGCGCGTGACTCCCTGCGTCTGGAGGCAGGCCTGTGCCTGTACGGCCATGATATGGATACGCAGACAACGCCGGTTGAAGCCAGTCTGGTCTGGGCGCTATCCAAGCCGCGTCGCGCAGACGGTGCGAGGGCCGGTGGTTTTCCTGGCGCCGAGACCATCTTTGCCCAGCAACAGAATGGTGTGGCGCGTAAGCGTGTCGGTCTGCTGGTACAGGAGCGGGTGCCGGTCCGTGAGGGTGCGGAACTGGTGGACGCAAACGGTGCGGTGATCGGAAGGGTGACCAGTGGCGGCTTTGGCCCAACCCTGGGTGCGCCGGTTGCGATGGGTTATGTCGACAACGCCTATGCAGCGCTGGACACCGAGCTGTTTGCCATGGTGCGCAACAAACCGGTTGCCGTTAAGGTCGCCAGGATGCCTTTCGTACCGCAGCGCTATTACCGAGGATAAGCCTTCCGGTTGTGGCGTTCAGAAAGGCAGGTACAAAAAAGCCGTGCGCGGTCAAACCGGCACGGCTTTCTTACATCCATTGCTTCAGCGATTCAGCAGTTTACGACGGCCATCGGGCCAAACTTCCCACAACTGATCGTTGATCCGCTGGACCTGACTGGTCACGCGGTTGCGCTGTACATTGATAGCGGCCTGGATCGACTGGCTGACAGAACGATCGGCTTGCTGATAGCCCACCCCTTGCATGGCAGGCTGACCCAAAGTGTACTCTCTCATACGCATGTCCTGCTCGTTAAGGGATTGACCGGCGCGCATAGTACGCGCTGTCGCTAGAGACAGGCTAGAGAGGGATTTGCTCACACCGTTAGTCAGAAGCGTGATCGGCAAAGCAAATCAGGCCTTATTAATTCGCTTCGCCATAGGTTTCCACCCTGAACAGGTACGCGCCAGCAGCAACGATGACGCAAAACTACCCTTATAGGAGCGCTGGGGCTGGGCTGGTAAGAGTACTGCGCTACGCTCAATTGCGGCAGGGCAATGATAAGCGCAGCGCAGAAAAGGTCGATCGGCTTATAGCTTGATCCAGGTCGCTTTAATCTCGGTGTACTTGTCGAAGGCATGCAACGATTTGTCCCGCCCATTGCCCGACTGCTTGAAGCCACCGAAGGGGGCTGTCATGTCACCACCATCATATTGGTTGACCCATACGCTGCCAGCCCGTAGCGCCTTGGCTGTCAGATGCGCCTTGGAGATGTCACGCGTCCAGACCGCCGCGGCCAATCCGTACTGGGTGTCGTTGGCGATCTTGATCGCTTCCTCAGCCGTGTCAAAGGTAATGACAGACAATACCGGTCCGAAGATTTCTTCCTGAGCAATCTTCATGGCATTGGAAACGCCATCAAAAATGGTCGGCTCCACATACACACCACCGGTTTCCTCCAGGGTGCGCTTGCCCCCAGCTACCAGCTGAGCACCGTCAGCGTGACCGGCTTCGATGTAGCCGAGCACGGTATTGAGCTGCTGCGTATCCACCAGGGCGCCGACATTGGTTTCCGGGTCCAGCGGGTGGCCCGGTTTCCAGGTTTTCAACGCCTCGATCACCAACGGCAAGAACTGATCCTTGATCGAGCGCTCGACCAGCAGGCGTGATCCGGCTGTACAGACTTCGCCCTGGTTGAAGGCGATGCCACTGGCTGCTGCCTTGGCGGCTTCCTCCAGGTCTGGTGCATCGGCAAACACGATGTTCGGGCTCTTGCCGCCCGCTTCCAGCCAAACGCGCTTCATGTTGGATTCGCCCGCGTAGATCATCAGTTGCTTGGCGGTGCGGGTCGACCCGGTGAATACAAGGGTGTCTACGTCCATGTGCAGGCCCAGCGCCTTGCCTACGGTATGACCATAGCCTGGCAGCACGTTGAGTACGCCTGCCGGAATGCCAGCCTCGATGGCCAGCTGAGCAATGCGGATAGCGGTCAGCGGGGACTTCTCGGAAGGCTTGAGCACGACCGAGTTACCGGTCGCCAGGGCCGGGCCGAGCTTCCAGCAGGCCATCATCAGCGGGAAATTCCATGGCACGATAGCGGCAACGACACCCACTGGCTCACGCGTGACGAGGCCCAGCTCGTCGTGGGCAGTGGCTGCGACTTCATCGTAGATCTTGTCGATGGCTTCGCCATTCCAGCGCAGGGCGCGGGCGGAGAGTGGAATGTCGATGTGATAGGAGTCGCTGATGGGCTTGCCCATATCCAGCGTTTCCAGAAGGCCAAGCTCTGCAGCGTGCTGCTCGAGCAGATCGGCGAAACGGATGATAATCGCTTTGCGCTTGACGGGCGCCATGCGCGACCAGACGCCGGATTCGAATGTGGCACGGGCGCTGGCAACTGCCCGGTCGGCGTCGGCAACATCACAGCTTGCTACCTTGGCCAGAAAGCGGCCGTCGACGGGGCTGATGCAGTCAAAGGTCTCACCGGAGGCGGCATCACAGTATTCGCCCTGGATGAAGGCGCGGCCTTCAATGGTCAGGCTCTGGAAGCGCTGCTCCCATTCGGCGCGGGTTGGCGTGCTCATGCTGGTTTCCTCTCAAACAGGGTAGAAGAGGCGGTGGCCGTGAAGCCTGGCGCATCCGCAAAGCTGTCAGCCACCCTAAACCAGCCCAAGGGTGTTAGCAATATTTAACAAAGCCTTTGTTACAAGGCTGATATGTTCAAATTATTGAACACTTTTCGATCCTAGCGGGTGGCCTCCAGCGTGACCTCGAAGACCAGCGGCGAATAAGGCGGGATCAGATCTCCGGCACCTTCATCGCCATAGGCCTGTGACGAGGGCACCACGATGCGCCATTGCGAGCCAACCGGCATCTGGGTAAGGGCTGTGCGCCAGCCGGGAATGACGCTGGACAGCTTGAACCATTGAGGAGTTTGCTGTTCATCGAAAGTGCTGCCATCAGGCAGTTTACCGATATAGCGGACCTGCACCTGGCCATCGGCTTTGGGCTGCGGCCCGGTGCCCTGGCGGATAACGGTTACCAGCACGCCGCCTGGCAATTCCTTCACACCATAACGGGTCTTCTCATTGACCAGAAAGCGGGTTTCCGCCTGCTTGGCGGCTTCCACATTGCTGGATTCCTCCTGCTGGTCGATCGCTTCCTCATGTTGGGCCACCAGCTCATCGATCTTTTTCTGATCCATTGCCAGCGGCTCGCCCTTGTAGGACTGGTTCAGGCCCTTGATCAGGTCGTCGATTTGCAAATCCGGCAGCTCGCTTTTCAAGCGGTTGCCGATTTCGGTCCCCAGGCTATAGGCCAGCTCGTCCTTGACCTTGTCCTCGGCGTGCGCCGCCAGAGGAAGGAGCAGACACAGGCTTAACAGCGAAAGGCGTAACATCTACAACATCCTCATGCATGAAGAGCGGCCTGGATAAGCGTATCCAGGGCGCCAGGTTCAGCCGTACCCGCCGGGCCAGCCAGTGCGGTCAGCCAGCCAGCCGGGTCAGGCTGGGAAGTAAGGGGCCAGCCTACACTGGCCTGCTCCAGACGTGTAAGCAGTTCGTGCTCGGCGTCCAGCTCCAATTGTTTCAAGCGTTCACGCAGCGCGGCGAGTGCAGTATCGGTTTGCGCGGCTGGCTTCCAGTAAGTGCGTAGCACGCGCAGGGGCTCCACAACAGTCGACCGCCAGGGGGCCGCCATGATCTCCAATAGCCGCTGGCGCTCAATCATTGGTGTCACGCCTCGGTTGCCCAGCCAGGCACCGGTCAGCAGCAGGCAGACATCCGCGCCGGCGCTCTGTAACGTCAGGCAGGCCTGGGTGACATCGGGTCTGGCATACAGCGCAAGTGCATAGGGCCAGAGCATTTTTTCCATGATAAGAGTCCTGTAGGCAAGGCGGTCCTGTTGACGATGGGCATGACGGTCAGCGAAGAGTGCTTGCCAGCGGGCGCGAAACCGCCTTTACTCGCCAGTTTCCAAAGGCACCGGTGCTGTCCGGCTCGCCTCACCAGGTCAATAGGCTCTACACTCGCCGCCATGATTCGAATACATAACCTTACCTTACAACGTGGCCCACAGCGTTTGCTGGAAGGTGCCGAACTGACGCTGCACCCAGGCCAGAAGGCCGGTCTTGTGGGTGCCAACGGAGCGGGCAAGTCCAGTCTCTTCGCCCTGCTGCGGGGGCAGCTCGTGCCGGATGCCGGTGATTGCCAGCTACCGGCGGCCTGGCGAATTGCCCACATGCGCCAGGAAGTCGATACCCTCGATCGGCTGGCGGTCGACTATGTCCTAGACGGGGACATTCACCTGCGTGATATTCAGACCGGGCTGGTAGCGGCAGAAGCCGCGCACGACGGCAATGCTCTGGCGCGCCTGCATGCCGAGCTGGAAGCGGCCGATGGGTATACTGCGGACGCCCGAGCCCGCAAATTGCTGGCTGGGCTTGGTTTCATGCCGGAGCAGATGGAGCGCCGTGTAGGCGACTTCTCAGGCGGCTGGCGGATGCGTCTGAACCTTGCACAGGCACTGATGTGTCCTTCCGACCTGCTGCTGCTCGATGAGCCCACCAACCACCTTGATCTCGACGCCATCCTCTGGCTGGAAGACTGGCTCAAGGGCTATCCCGGTACGTTGCTGCTGATCTCCCACGACCGCGACTTCCTCGATGCCGTGGTCGATCAGATCGTTCACCTCGAACAGCAAAAGCTGACGCTCTACCGCGGCGGTTACTCTGCTTTCGAGCGTACCCGCGTCGAGCGGCTGGCCCAACAGCAGCAAGCGTACGAAAAGCAGCAGGCGCAGCGCGCGCACATGGAAAAATTTATTGCGCGCTTCAAGGCACAGGCCACCAAGGCACGCCAGGCCCAGAGCCGGATCAAGGCCCTGGAGCGGCTGGAAGAACTGGCGCCTGCCCATGTGGACTCGCCGTTCGATTTCAGTTTTCGTGAGTCCGACAAGCTGTCCAATCCGCTGCTGGACCTGAGCGAAGGCCGTCTCGGCTATGGCGACAAGACCATTCTGCACCCGGTCAAGCTGCAGCTGGCGCCCGGTGCCCGTATCGGCCTGCTGGGGCCGAACGGGGCGGGTAAGTCCACTCTGATCAAGACCCTGGCTGGCGAACTGCAACCGCTGGGCGGCCGCCTGACCTGCGGTGAGAATCTGGCCATCGGCTACTTTGCCCAGCATCAGCTGGACTCGCTTGACCCCAAGGCCAGCCCGCTGTTGCACCTGCAGCGTATCGCTCCGGGTGAGCGTGAGCAGACGCTACGGGATTTCCTCGGAGGATTCGACTTCCGTGGCAATCGCTGCGATGAGGCTGTCCTGAATTTTTCCGGCGGTGAAAAGGCGCGTCTGGCCCTGGCATTGATCGCCTGGCAAAAGCCCAACCTTCTGTTGCTCGACGAACCGACCAACCACCTGGACCTTGATATGCGCCTGGCGCTGACCATGGCCCTGCAGGAGTTTTCCGGCGCGGTGCTGGTGGTCTCCCACGACCGTCATCTGCTCAAGAGCACGACGGATGAGTTTCTCTTGGTCGCCGATGGCCGCGTACAGGCTTTTGACGGCGACCTGGACGATTATGCGCGGTGGCTGGTGGAGTTTCGCGCCCGCCAGCAACCTGTGTCCGCCCCGGATGCCAATGCCGACAAGGTCGACAAGCGTGCCCAGCGCCAGGCGGCGGCTGCGCTGCGCCAGCAGCTCGCCCCGCTCAAGCGCGAGGCAGACAAGCTCGAAAAGGAGCTGGGCAAGGTCCAGGAAAAGCTGGCCGCACTCGAAACACGTCTGGGCGACAGTGGTCTGTATGAAGCATCACGTAAAGAGGAGCTTCGAGTGGCCTTGGCGGAACAGGCACAACTGAAATCACGCGAGAGCGAACTGGAAGAAGGCTGGCTGGAAGCCCTCGAGCGGCTGGAAAGCCTGCAGCTGGAACTGGAGAACGCCTCGTGATCGAAGAACTTCATTCTCTTATTCCGGCAGGTTGGGAGCGCGGCGTCATTCTGGGCGTGCAGGTCCTGGCTATCCTGCTTGCCGGGTATATCCTGCAACGCTTCATCGCACGGGCCATTACCCGCATCGGCGAGCGTTATCACTTGCCGCCGCAATTCGTACTGGTCATGCGGGGCTTGCTGCGCTGGCTGATCATGGGCAGTGCACTGCTCATGGTTCTAGAGCGCTTCGGTGTGTCCGGCTCGGTGCTCTGGGCGGCACTTTCCGGCTTTATCGCGGTGGCTGCAGTTGCGTTCTTTGCTATCTGGAGCGTCCTGTCCAACCTGTTCTGTGCGCTGCTCATCTTTACGGTGGGGCCGTTTCGGCTGGGCGATCGGGTCGAGATCATCGATGCGGCGGACAAGCCTGGCGTGAAAGGACGTGTCGTGGCGATCAACATGCTGTATACCACGCTGGAAGACATGACCGAAGGCGTCAACAGCGAGGAAGCTGCGCTGTTGCAGATTCCCAATTCGCTGTTTTTCCAGAAGGCTGTTCGCCGCTGGCGTGGTACAGACGTACCCTTCACCTTCCTGGATCGCTGATAAAGGAGTTACCAATGGCGCTGCATACATGGCTGGCCTTTCTGCTGGCCTGCTGGGTGATCAGTCTTTCCCCTGGCGCAGGCGCCATTGCTTCCATGTCGGCGGGGTTGCGTCATGGTTTCTGGCATGGTTACTGGAACGCTATTGGCCTGCAGTTGGGGCTTGCTCTGCAGATTGCGATCGTGGCCGCCGGGGTAGGGGCTCTGCTCGCAACCTCGCAACTGGCGTTCGCGGTGATCAAATGGTTCGGCGTGCTGTACCTGGTCTACCTCGCCATCCGGCAGTGGAAAGCCGCGCCCATGGACTTTTCTAATGCACCCAAACCCGGCGCTACCGCCAGCGCCTCTTCGCTAGTCTTTCGTGGTTTCCTGGTGAATGCCAGCAATCCCAAGGCTGTTGTGTTCATGCTGGCGGTATTGCCTCAGTTCATCAATCCCAGTCAGCCGTTGCTGGCTCAGTACCTGATCATTGGCGCTACCATGGTCACGGTCGACCTGATCGTTATGGCCGGGTATACCGGTCTTGCCGCCAGGGTGTTGCGCGTATTGCGCACGCCACGTCAGCAGCGGCTCACCAACCGCGTCTTCTCTGGATTATTCATGGGCGCTGCCGGGCTGCTGGCCACGGTTCGGCAAGCTGTCAGCTGAGTCTGCTACACCGCTAATCCTTTCATGCCAGCCGATCCGCTTGCTAGAGCGGTTTGGCTGAGCGCCCCCGCCTGTTGATATCTCGTTGCGCGCCCTTGCGCCAATCCCGTCTCCCGACGAAAACCTGAAAACAGCGACTCGGCAGGCTTGTAACAAAGCATTACAAGTAGAACACTATGGCTAATGCCATCCATTCTTGTTTGGAATCCGTTCATGTTTAAGCTGTACCGGCTGTTTGCTGTACTGTTTTTGCCCCTGCTTGCTTCACTCAGTCCGGCTGTGCAGGCCGAGCCCGAGGATGAGGCCGCCCACGCCTTGCATATCTTGAGCTACCTTGGCGCGGATTATCCCGCCACGGTGAGTAAGGGCGCCGTTATCAAGGAAGCGGAATACCGCGATCAGCTGGATCTCCTGCATACCTTGCAAACCCTGATCGAAGGGCTGCCGGCGCGTCCTGAACGGACCGAGTTGGAGCAGGGCGTCACCCACCTGCGCGAGGCCATCACGCAAAAGGCCGACGGCGATGCGGTCGGACAGGAGGCGAGGGCGTTAGCCGCTCGACTGGCTCAGCTGTACCACGTGACGCAGGCGCCGGCCATTACTCCGGATCCAACCCGTGGCGCACCGCTTTACGCCCAGCAGTGCGGGGTCTGTCATGGTAATACCGGGGCGGGCGACGGCCCGGCCGGCATCGGTCTGGAGCCCCCTCCCGGCGATCTGCGCGATCCGGCGCGAATGGATCATCTGAGCCTCTACGATATCTACAACACCGTCACGCGGGGCATCGACGGCACGGACATGCCTTCCTTTGCCAATCAACTCGATGAGCGTCAGCGCTGGGATGTGGCGTCCTACATTGCAAGCTTTAGTGCCGACCCGGCGAAAGCGGGTGCGGCCTCGTTCGATCTGGTGCAGCTGGCGGGCCGCACACCTGCCGAAGTAGCCGCCGCACAAGGGGATGAGGCTGCTGCCGCGTTCCGTGCCCAGCGTGCCAAGCCGCCTGTGCAGCAACGCGGCCCTGCCCAGCTGATCGACTACACCCGGGCAACCCTGGATAAAAGTCTGGCGGTCTATCGCGAAGGCGAACATGACCAGGCTTACGACCTGTCTGTGGCAGCCTATCTGGAGGGATTCGAACTGGTGGAAAGCGCCTTGGATAACCTGGACGCGACCCTGCGCAAGGACACCGAAAAGGCGCTCATGGCTTATCGGCAGTCCTTACAGGATGGCCTTGCCGTGGAGGAAGCCCAGGCTCGCCTGGACATAGCCAAGACGAAACTGGCAGCGGCCAGCGACCTGTTGAGCGGTGGTGGCATGTCTACCTCGCTGAGCTTTTTCGCCAGCCTACTGATCCTTGTCCGTGAAGGTCTGGAAGCCATTCTGGTATTGGCCGCTGTGCTGGCCTTCCTGCGCAAGACCGGCCAGCAGTCCGCCATCCGTAGCGTAAACATCGGCTGGGGCCTGGCCATGCTGGCTGGTGTCGCTACCTGGGCGGTGGCAGCGTATGCGCTCAATATCAGTGGTGCCCAGCGGGAATTGATGGAAGGCATTACCGGCCTGTTCGCCAGTGTGGTGCTGCTCTGGGTCGGCGTCTGGATGCATGATCGCCGCAACGCCGCCGCCTGGCAGGACTACATCAAGAACAGCCTCGTGGGTGGCGGTGGTCGTTTCGGCTTTGCCGTGCTGGCGTTCTTTTCGGTCTATCGCGAGCTGTTCGAAGTGATCCTGTTCTACGAGACCCTGTGGCTACAGGCCGGCCCGGCAGGTCACGCCGCAGTACTGGGCGGTGCGATTACCGCGGTTGTCCTGCTGGTAGGGCTTGCCTGGATCATCCTGCGGGGTTCCATGCGTCTGCCGCTGGGCCTGTTCTTCAGCGCCAATGCCGTCCTGTTGTGTCTGTTGTCAGTGATTTTCGCCGGGCATGGCGTCGCAGCGCTGCAAGAAGCAGGTGTGATCGGTACCCGTCCGGTACCGTTCTTTGATTTCGACTGGCTGGGTATCCACGCCGATGCCTATACCTTGACCGCCCAGGGCATCGCGATCGTGGCCATTGCGCTACTCTATGCCCGCAGCCGCTATGCCGAACGCCGTCGTGAGGTGTCAGGCGGCTCTGTCGGAAACGCGTAAGAGGTTTACATGCATATCTGGATCGACGCGGATGCCTGTCCGCGGGCTGCCAAAGAGCTGGTCTTCAAGTTTGCCCTGAAGCGCAAGCTCAACGTGATCATGGTGGCGGGCCAGCCACAGATCAAACCGCCGTATGCCTGCGTGCGGTTGATTATTGTGGAAAGCGGGATGGATGCGGCAGACGATTACTTGGTCGAACAGGCCCAGCCGGGTGATCTGGTCATCTGCAGCGACGTGCCGCTGGCGGATCGGCTGGTGAAAAAGGGCGTGGATGCGCTCGACCCGCGCGGTAAGGAGTTCGATACCCGTAACATGGGCGAGCGTCTGGCGGTGCGTAACCTGATGACGGACCTGCGCGATCAGGGCCAGATGGGCGGCGGTCAGCCGCCTTATGGAGAAAAGGAAAAGCAGGCCTTTGCCAATTCGCTCGACCGCCTGCTTACCCGGTTGACCCGCTCGGCGTAGAGCTGGCTCAGGCTGGCTCTACGTTCTGCTCCTGGTCGGCTCTTGCCAGCCAGACTTGCAGCTGCGGCAATGATAAGGGCTTGCTGAAGAAATAACCCTGGATGAAGTCGCACTGGTTTTCCCTGAGGAAAGTCAGCTGCTCCAGGGTCTCCACACCTTCGGCCACAACTCTGAGCTGCAGTTTGTGCGCCATGGCAATAATCGCGGCAGTAATCTCCATATCGGTCTGCTGATTAGGAATATCACGCACAAACGAGCGATCGACCTTGAGCGTATCGACCTTGAACTTGCTTAGGTACGCCAGGGAGGAGTAGCCACTGCCAAAGTCATCGATCGAAACCTTTACGCCAAGCGCTCGAATTCGTTCTAACAACTCAATCGCCAGGTTGAGGTTATGCATCAGAGCATTTTCAGTCAGCTCGAGCGTCAGCGCCTCGGGCGGCAGGTCGGCGGCGCTAAGCGCTTCTTCCACCCGCTTGGGAAGCGTGCGGTCGGTGAGGTTCAGCGGCGAGCAGTTCACAGCGACCCGTAGATCACTATAACCTAGCTCCCGTAGGATTTTGAGGTCTCGACAGGCACGTCGCATGACCCAATGATCCAGCTCACCAATTTGCCCGCTCAACTCTGCTACATGGACAAAGCGGTCAGGCCTGATGGGACCAAGCGTCGGATGATTCCAGCGAACCAATGCCTCCAGGCTGGCGGTAGTCCGCGCATCACTGGTAACAATAGGCTGGTAATGTACTTCCAGCGTGCCTTCAGTAATGGCCTGACGCAGTTCCTGCTCCAAGTGAAGCGTTTCCTCCGCCTGGGTCTGCAATTCCGGAGCAAAATGCAGGAAGCGATTACGCCCGTTGCGCTTGCACTGCCCCAAGGCGAGGCCTGCATTGCGCAGCAGTTCATTGGCAGAGCGGCCATCTTTGGGATAGTGGGCAATGCCGATGCTCAGCGTCATGCCTATCTGCTGTCCGCTCAGGTTGAAGGGCGGGCGAAGCTGCTCCAACAGCCGCATGGCAAGGTGTTCACTGTGCTCAGGCTGTGCCTCAGGAACCAGGACTAGAAACTCGTTACCCTGACGAGCGACGTGCACGGTGCTATCAAGCACGGCCGTGATGCGTTGGGCAACCTGGGTAAGCAGATCGTCGCCCACGTTGTAACCCAGGCTGTCATTGATTCGCTTGAAGTGATCCAGATCCAGATTAAGCAGGGCAAGGCCTTCCTCGGGGGTGGCCTTGTTGATGATGCGCGCCAGCGTTTGGGTAAAGCTGTAATCATTCAGCAGCTGGGTAAGCGGATCGAGCAGCGTAACCTGACTCAGCGCCGTCGACATCTCTTCCAGGCGTACGCTCTGCTCATGAAAACGGTGTTCCAGACGAGTGGCTGTCAGGCCTGCACAGATCACGACCAAGGTCAGAAATGCAATGATGGTCCCCAAAAGCCCATGATGGGCATCATGGGCCATCATCATGACTGGCGTATCTTCCGGGACCACTAGCGTTAGTGCAGCCATGCCAGTGAAGTGCATAGACACGATCGCACCGCCCAGAATCAGGCTACCCAGGATCATGAGCAATTGGGTATGGCGACCGGCTTGGTTACGGACGTAAAACGCCATGATCAATGCCGCCAGAGACGCCAGGATAGCCACTAGGATTGAGACCAGGAACAGGAGCGGGTTGTACACCTGGACACCAACGGAATTGATTGCGGACATTCCGGTGTAGTGCATGGCTGCAATGCCGCAGCCCGCTGCGACCGAAGCTGCCAGGTATTCCCAGGTAGCTAGCCGCTCACGGCTGATAAGCCACATGACGACGCAGGACACGGCAACGGCGATGCCTAATGACAGCAATGTCATGCTGTAGCCGTACTGCATACTGACCGGCGAGGCATAGGACAGCATTGCAATAAAGTGCATTGACCAGATACCGCTGCCCAGCGCCAGGCCGCCTACACCACACCAGAGCAGACGGTTCTTACTCAAGGCGGCCGACGAGGCGCGTCTGGCCATGTAAAGCGCGGTATAGCCAGCCGCTGTTGCCACCAGATAGGACAGCAGAACCAGAACGAAATGATGATGATCGGAGCCGACCGGTACGAAGCCGTCAGGCAGGGATGTGGCAAGCAACATGATTACAGACTCGAAAGGACATCCTACTGCATCGATATATTCGATATCGCCACGGCAAGGCTACTGAATACGTTGGTAATGGCCTTATCGGCCGCCCGTCGGCCAAGCTTGAGGGTGACCGACAGGTGGAGGCGGGAAAAAGAAAGAAAAACTATTTTTTCGGAGCGCGTATCCGGCGCCACAGCCAGAGTACCACGCCCAGAACCAGCAGGGCGCCGAGCACCATCAGTTCGTAGCGCTTGAGATTGCCCAAGGCCCCTTCGAGCACTGCTCCAAAGTGATAGGCCGCCAATCCCAGGACCGTGGCCCAGACAATGGCGCCGATACCATTGAGCAGCAGGTAGCGCGCCGGAGGATAGCCCGACATGCCAATGGCCACCGGCATTACCGTTCTCAGGCCGTAGACGAAGCGAAAGCTGAGCACCCACAGATCGGGATGACGGCGAATATGATCCAGCGCCTTGTCTCCCATGGCTTCCCATCGAGGCTTTCGCTTGAGCAGCTTGCGACCGTGACGGCGACCCAGGAAATACCAGAGCTGGTCGCCTGCATAACTTCCCATGAAGGCCACCATGATGACCGTCTGGATGTTCATGTATTCGCGGAAGGCTAGAAAACCTGCCAGAACCAGAATGGTTTCACCCTCGAAGAACGTGCCGAGGAAGAGGGCGAAATAACCGAAATCATGGAGGAATTGTTGCAGCATCGTCACGACAACAGGGCGAAATGAAGGCGCAGCCTAACTCGGTTAGCCGCCGGAAGGAAGCTATCGCTTCGTCTAACCCTTTTTAAAAGCAGGGGATTTGCATAGCGATGTGCCAAGCCGAAGCTAGAGGTCGTCTGCCTTAAACAGGGTTGATAGACATGCCTTATTGTCATCAGTTGTTACCATTCGGTCATGATAGTGACTTATAACTCATCACAATGACTCTGCTTGAGTCCGGGAGTACACCGTGAGTTTCACTTCAGTAAGCCGTTCCTTTCCACTTACGCGGATGCGCCGCCAGCGCCGGGACGATTTTTCCCGCCGTTTGATGCGTGAACATACGCTGACCGTAGACGATCTGATCCTGCCGGTGTTTGTGCTCGACGGCGAAAATCGCCGTGAGAGCGTGCCCTCCATGCCGGGCGTCGAGCGTCTGTCCATCGATCTTCTACTGGAAGAAGCGGCTGAGCTTGTAGCATTAGGCATTCCTGCTGTCGCTCTGTTCCCCGTCACACCGCCTGAGAAGAAATCTCTCGATGGTGCCGAGGCTTACAACCCTGACGGTATCGCCCAGCGTGCCACGCGTGCGCTCCGTGAACACTTTCCGGAGCTGGGCGTGATTACCGACGTTGCGCTCGATCCGTTTACCACCCACGGACAGGATGGCATTCTCGATGAGAAGGGCTATGTGCTGAACGACATATCCGTCGAGGTGCTGGTCAGGCAGGCGCTGTCCCATGCGGCCGCCGGTGCCCAAGTCGTTGCGCCGTCGGACATGATGGATGGCCGGGTAGGGGCCATTCGCGCGGCCCTGGAAGACGCGGGTTATCACAACGTGCAGATCATGGCCTACTCGGCCAAGTATGCGAGTGCCTATTATGGGCCTTTCCGGGATGCGGTCGGCTCGGCCGCCAACCTGGGCAAAGGCAACAAGGCGACCTACCAGATGGATCCGGCCAACAGTGACGAAGCCTTGCAGGAGGTGGCGGGCGATCTGGCCGAGGGGGCCGATTCCGTCATGGTTAAGCCGGGCATGCCTTACCTGGACATTGTGCGCCGGGTGAAGGACGAGTTCCGCGTGCCGACCTTTGTGTATCAGGTCAGCGGTGAATACGCCATGCACATGGCCGCAATCCAGAACGGCTGGCTATCCGAGGCGGTGATTCTGGAATCTCTGCTCGCTTTCAAACGTGCCGGCGCTGATGGCATTCTGACTTACTTTGCCAAACGCGCTGCCCAACAATTACGTCAGGAGCGTTAACGCTCCCAAGGAGCTGCCATGAACAGCCAAGGACTCATTGATACTACTGCGCGCACCGAGGAGGCCGCATTGACCGACGCTACGCCCACCGTTGAAACCACGCCTGCGGTCGCGGTGCCAGAAGCACCGGCCGTGCCGGCCTTAAGTGTTGACGACAGTAGCCTGTATATTCACCGGGAACTGTCTCAGCTGCAATTCAACATCCGGGTGCTCGAACAGGCCCTCGATGAGTCCTATCCGCTGCTTGAGCGGCTCAAGTTCCTGCTGATCTTTTCCAGCAACCTGGACGAGTTTTTCGAGATTCGTGTCGCGGGTCTGAAAAAGCAGGTCGCCTTTGCCCGCGAGCAGGCCGGTGCCGACGGCTTGCTGCCGCATCAGGCCCTGGCCCGCATCAGCGACATCGTGCATGAGCAGGTGGCGCGCCAGTACACCATTCTCAACGATGTGCTGTTGCCGGAGCTGTCCAAACATCAGATCCGCTTCATTCGCCGCCGCAACTGGGACCTGAAGATCAAGGGCTGGGTGCGTAAGTTCTTCCGCGACGAGATCGCCCCGATCATCACGCCCATCGGGCTGGATCCGACACACCCGTTCCCGCTCCTGGTTAACAAGAGTCTCAACTTCATCGTTGAGCTGGAAGGGATGGACGCCTTTGGTCGCGACTCGGGTCTGGCCATTATTCCGGCGCCGCGTTCGCTGCCGCGTATCATCAGCGTGCCCGAAGAGATTGGCGGCCCGGGCGACAATTACGTTTTCCTCTCTTCGATGATCCATGCTCATGCCGACGACCTGTTCCCCGGCATGAAGGTGAAGGGCTGCTTCCAGTTCCGTCTGACCCGTAACGCCGACCTGTCGGTGGACGCCGAAGATGTAGACGACCTGGCCCGCGCACTGCGAGGCGAGCTGTTCTCCCGCCGCTACGGGGATGCGGTACGCCTGGAGGTGGTCGAAAGCTGCCCGAAGAACCTTACGGACTATCTGCTCAAGCAGTTCAATCTGGCTGAAAGCGAGCTGTACAAGGTCAACGGCCCGGTCAACCTGACGCGCTTGTTCAGTGTGACGGGACTCGACAGCCACCCTGAGCTGCAGAACGCCCCGCTGACGCCCAGCATTCCCAAGCTGCTTCAGAAGAAGGAAAACCTCTTCAACGTACTGGGCAAGATCGATGTGCTGCTGATGCACCCGTTCGAGTCCTTTACGCCTGTGGTTGACCTGCTGCGCCAGGCTGCCAAGGATCCCAGCGTTCTGGCCATCAAACAGACCCTGTACCGCAGCGGTGCCAATTCGGAAATCGTCGATGCGCTGGTAGAAGCGGCGCGTAGCGGCAAGGAAGTGACGGCTGTCATCGAATTGCGGGCGCGTTTCGACGAGGAATCCAACCTGCAACTGGCGAGCCGTCTCCAGCAGGCAGGGGCCGTGGTGATCTATGGGGTGGTCGGCTTCAAGACTCACGCCAAGATGATGCTCATTCTGCGCCGTGAAAATGGTGAGTTGCGGCGTTATGCGCACCTGGGCACTGGTAACTACCATGCCGGCAACGCGAAGCTGTACACCGACTACAGCCTGCTGACGGCCGACATAGCCCTGACCGAAGACGTTCACAAGCTGTTCAACCAGTTGATCGGTATGGGCAAGACCCTGCGCATGAAAAAGCTCCTGCATGCGCCGTTTACGCTCAAGAAGAACCTGCTGGAAATGATCAATCGTGAGGCCGCCGCAGCCGCCGAGGGTCGCCCTGCGCACATCATGGCCAAGGTCAACGGTCTGACCGATCCCAAGGTCATCCGAGCGCTATACAAGGCAAGTCAGGCGGGTGTGAAAATCGATCTGGTCGTTCGCGGAATGTGCTGTCTGCGTCCGGGCGTACCGGGCGTGTCGCATAACATCCAGGTGCGTTCGATCATCGGCCGCTTCCTGGAGCACAGCCGGATCTATTACTTCCTCAATGGGGGAGACGAGCGTATGTACCTGTCCAGTGCGGACTGGATGGAGCGAAACCTCGACATGCGTGTGGAGACCTGCTTCCCGGTGGAAGGCAAAAAGCTCATTTCACGGGTCAAGAAGGATCTGGAAGCCTACCTCACTGACAACACCCAGAGCTGGGTGCTGCAGGAGGACGGGAGTTACCAGCGCATTTCGCCAACGGGCAACCAGAACCCGCGGACTGTGCAGGCGACTCTCATGGAGCGCCTGAGCAGTCCGGGTATCAACACACGGTAAGGGTATAGCCGATCCGCGTGAGCCACTGCGCTTCCTGTTCGAAATCAGCCTGGGTCAGCGGATTCTGCTCCAGCCAGCCGACCGGGAAGCATACCGCGAGGCTGCGCGGGCCTGCCTTGAGCGTCACGATGGGGCGCTCCTGGTTGCTGCGGATATGATGGAACAGAATGGCAAAGCGCAGCAGGATGCACAGGCGGATCAGGCTTTCGCCTTCTTCGTCCCCCAGCTCGGTGAAGCGGTCCCGCGGGATATTCCGGCGATGGCCGCGCACCAGAAGGGCTAGCATCTGCTGGTCGCGTCGGGAAAACCCAGGTAGATCGGAATGCTCGATCAGATAGGCGCCGTGCTTGTGATAGTGGTAGTGGGCAATGTCCAGTCCGATCTCATGCACGCGCGCTGCCCAGGTCAGCAGTTCCCGATAGCAAGGATTGCTCAGGTTCCAGGCTTCGGTAACCTGCTCGAAGGCCTTCAGAGCACGGCGCTCGACCCGTTCGGCCTGACGCTTGTCCACGTGGTAGCGCTCTGCTAGGGCCGACAGCGTACGCTCCCGTACATCCTCATGGTGCTGGCGACCGATCATGTCATAGAGCACACCTTCACGCAGTGCGCCTTCGGACAGGTTCATCTCCTGCAGCTCCAGCGCCTTGAAGATCGCCTCCAGAATGGCGAGACCACCCGGCAGAATGGTGCGGCGGTCGGGCTTGACCCCTTCGATATCGAGCTTTTCGATGTCGCCCTGCTTGAAGATCTTGCGCTTGAGCCACTCGATGCCTTCGGCATTGACCTCACCCTTGCCGCGTCCGGCGGCCTGGATGGCCAGGGCCACGGCGCGGATGGTGCCGGAGGCGCCTACGGCTTCCTGCCAGCCTTTTTCGCGCAGGCTCTGGTCGATGTTCATCAACTCCAGCCGGGCGGCCGTGTAGGCCTGGGCATAGCGGGACGGCGTAATCTTGCCGTCCGCGAAGAACCGCTTGGTATAACTGACGCAGCCCATCTGCAGGCTTTCGCGCTGATGGGTTTCAAAGCGCTGGCCGATAATGAACTCGGTGCTGCCGCCACCGATATCAGTCACTAGGCGACGGCCTTCCATATCTGGCATGGTATGGGAAACGCCCAGGTAGATCAGGCGGGCTTCTTCACGGCCGGAGATGACTTCCACGGAATGCCCCAGTACCTGCTGGGCACGCATGATGAAGTCGCTGCGGTTTCTGGCCTCGCGAAGCGCGTTGGTGCCTACGATACGCACGGCGCCCAGCGGCAGGCCGGTGATCAACTGGGCAAAGCGGCGCAGGCATTCGAGCCCGCGTTCCATGGCTTCTTCGCTGAGCATCCGTGATTCGTCCAGCCCAGCGGCCAGCTGAATCTTTTCGCCCATACGTTCAAGGATACGAATTTCGCCATGGTCAGTCCGCGCCCGAACAATGTGAAAGCTATTGGAGCCAAGATCGATGGCAGCAATCAGGGGAAACGGTTCTGCGGATGAATGCGGCATGCTGACGGTCTCATACATAAACGTCGACAATCGTGCCACGATCGAAGAGGTCTGCCAAACCTCAACGTGCAGTCAGACTGTTTCAATCGATGGGCTGTGGCCTGGATCAATGAACCGAACCGATGAACTGTGCCAGCTCCGGCGTCCCGGGTTAGCGAATATTTTCTTGGGATTGCCCAGTTCATGCACCTTGCCTTGATGCATGAACACCTGCACATCGCCCGCTTGGCGGGCAAAGCGCGTCTCATGAGGCATCATGATCAGTGTCATGCCATCCTGTACCCGCTGCTTTCTGTTAAGGATTCTTGCCTAGGCTGAAAATCACTTAATCAACCTTGCCTTGATTTTAAAAGGAATACGATTGGTGCTGGTTATTGGCACCAGCACGAGTCTGGTATCCAGCTTCTCGGCACCCGCTGTGCCGTGTCGATGTTGAGACCATGCGGATGAGGCATGCTGCTCCGTTCTAGTGCGCAGCTTCACTGATAAGGGCAAAACAAGGCGTATTCGTACAGGCAGCCCGCTGATTTTCCGGCGGTCTGCCAAATGGTGTAATTGAGAGGCTTTAGTTGTCCCAATAAAGAGACTTAATGGCTTGTGCCTTCCTGTTAAGCGCTGGCAGGGCTATAGTGGTCGTTCTTTTTTTGTCGTTTCCGAATTCGGAGAAAGTCCATGAGCGAATACATCACCAACGTCAGCGATGCCAGCTTCGAGCAGGACGTGCTCAAGGCTGACGGTCCCGTGCTGGTCGACTACTGGGCCGAATGGTGTGGTCCCTGCAAAATGATTGCGCCGGTTCTGGATGAAATCGCCAAGGACTATCAGGGCAAGCTTAAGGTTTGCAAACTCAACATTGATGAAAACCAGGACACCCCGCCGAAGTATGGCGTACGCGGTATCCCGACGCTGATGCTGTTCAAGAACGGCTCCGTTGAAGCCACCAAGGTGGGTGCGTTGTCCAAATCCCAGCTGGCGGCATTCCTCGATAGCAATATCTGATTTTATTGCTCTCGATCAAAGGCCCTGCGTTTAGCGGGGCTTTTTGTTATTTAGCACTAGACGTCCTGTCTAGCAGGGTGCTACATTCGATCTCGCAACGACACAAGCGCGTGTCGCCCTCTGCATGCCTTCGCCGATTCTCTTACTAGAATAACCAACGCGATTCTGTCGTTAGCCGCGGCGAGGCCTCTCAAGCCAAAAAGATTCTTACTCCCTCCTTTTCTCAGTTAGCAACGTCTATGAACCTTACCGAACTCAAGCAAAAGCCAATCACGGAACTGTTGGAAATGGCGGAAGCCATGGGCCTGGAAAACATGGCTCGCTCCCGCAAGCAGGACGTGATTTTCTCTCTGCTGAAAAAACACGCAAAAAGCGGTGAAGAGATTTCCGGTGATGGCGTGCTGGAGATTCTGCAGGATGGCTTCGGCTTCCTGCGTAGTGCGGACTCCTCCTACCTGGCCGGCCCCGACGATATCTACGTCTCTCCCAGTCAGATCCGCCGTTTCAATCTGCGCACCGGTGATACCATCATCGGCAAGATTCGCCCGCCGAAAGAAGGCGAGCGTTACTTCGCGCTGCTCAAGGTCGATACCATCAACTATGATCGACCCGAGAATGCGAAGAACAAGATCCTGTTCGAAAACCTGACGCCGCTGTTCCCCAACAAGCGCCTGACGATGGAAGCCGGTAATGGTTCCACCGAAGACCTCACCGGCCGAGTGATCGACCTGTGTGCGCCGATTGGCAAGGGCCAGCGTGGTCTGATCGTCGCTCCGCCGAAAGCGGGCAAGACGCTGATGCTGCAGAACATCGCCAGCAACATCACCCGTAACAACCCCGAGTGCCACCTGATCGTTCTGTTGATCGACGAGCGCCCGGAAGAAGTAACCGAAATGCAGCGTACCGTGCGCGGCGAAGTAGTGGCGTCCACCTTTGACGAGCCGCCAACCCGCCACGTACAGGTTGCTGAAATGGTAATCGAGAAGGCCAAGCGTCTGGTCGAGCACAAGAAAGACGTGGTGATCCTGTTGGACTCCATTACCCGTCTGGCACGTGCCTACAACACCGTGATCCCGAGCTCCGGCAAGGTACTGACCGGTGGTGTGGACGCCCATGCGCTCGAAAAGCCCAAGCGTTTCTTCGGTGCGGCACGTAACATCGAAGAAGGCGGTAGCCTGACCATTCTGGCAACAGCTCTGGTCGATACCGGCTCGAAGATGGACGAAGTCATCTACGAAGAATTCAAGGGTACCGGTAACATGGAGCTTCAGCTGGATCGCAAGATCTCCGAGAAGCGCGTATTCCCCGCCATCAACATCAACCGTTCCGGCACCCGCCGCGAAGAGTTGCTGACCGGTGAGGAAGAGCTGCAGCGCATCTGGATTCTGCGCAAGATCCTGCATCCGATGGAAGAGATCGGTGCCATCGAGTTCCTGCTCGACAAGTTGCGTCAGACCAAGACCAACGACGAGTTCTTCGACTCGATGAAGCGCAAGTAAGACTGAAAAGGCCGGGGTTTCCCGGCCTTTTTACATCCCGGGCAGGCTTTTCGTTTTCGAAAAGGGGGCCAGGAGCGGTACACTTTCCGCTTCATTCTCTGCCGAGATACCTCCCGCTATGCAATACCGCGACCTTCGCGACTTCATCCGCGGCCTGGAACAGCGTGGCGAGCTGAAGCGCATCCAGACCCCCGTCTCGCCCAACCTCGAAATGACCGAAGTGTGTGACCGTACCCTGCGTCGCAAGGGGCCGGCTCTGCTGTTCGAAAATCCGACCGGATACGACATGCCTGTGCTAGGCAACCTGTTTGGCACACCTGAGCGGGTTGCGATGGGCATGGGTGCAGAAGATGTCGGTGAACTGCGCGAGATTGGCAAGCTGCTGGCATTTCTGAAGGAGCCGGAGCCGCCCAAGGGATTGAAGGATGCCTGGTCAAAGCTGCCGATCTACAAGAAGGTCATCAGCATGGCGCCCAAGGTGATGAAGGATGCCCCTTGCCATGAGGTGATCGAAGAGGGCGAGGCGGTTGATCTGTCCCGCTTGCCGATCCAGCACTGCTGGCCGGGCGATGTCGGTCCGTTGATCACTTGGGGCCTGACCGTTACCAAGGGACCGAACAAGGAACGGCAGAACCTGGGTATCTACCGCCAGCAGGTCATTGGTCGCAACAAGGTCATCATGCGCTGGCTTAGCCATCGTGGCGGCGCCCTGGATTTTCGTGAATGGTGCGCCAAGTATCCAGGCAAGCCCTATCCCGTGGCGGTAGCCCTGGGTGCAGATCCGGCAACGATTCTGGGCGCTGTTACGCCGGTTCCGGATACGCTGTCCGAATATGCATTTGCTGGCCTTCTGCGTGGCAGCCGTACCGAGCTGGTGAAATGCATCGGCAGCGATCTGCAGGTGCCGGCCAGCGCCGAGATCATTCTGGAAGGCTTCATCTATCCCGGCGAGATGGCTGATGAGGGGCCTTACGGTGACCATACCGGCTATTACAATGAAGTAGACCGCTTCCCAGTGTTTACCGTCGAGCGTATCACTCGCCGCCGTGACGCGATCTACCACAGTACCTATACCGGACGTCCGCCGGATGAGCCGGCCATTCTTGGTGTGGCATTGAACGAAGTGTTCGTGCCGATCCTGCAAAAGCAATTTCCCGAGATCGTCGATTTCTACCTGCCGCCTGAAGGATGCTCCTACCGTATGGCGGTAGTGACCATGAAAAAGCAGTACCCCGGCCATGCCAAGCGGGTGATGCTGGGCGTCTGGAGCTTCCTGCGCCAGTTCATGTACACCAAGTTCGTGATCGTGACCGATGATGACATCAACGCTCGGGACTGGAACGATGTGATCTGGGCTATCACGACCCGCATGGACCCCAAGCGCGACACCGTGATGATCGACAATACGCCTATCGACTATCTGGATTTCGCTTCACCGATTTCGGGCCTGGGCTCGAAGATGGGGTTGGATGCCACCAACAAGTGGCCCGGAGAGACCAATCGGGAATGGGGGCGGGCTATCGTCAAGGACGAAGCCGTGGTCAAGCGGGTCGATGAGATCTGGTCCAGCCTGGGGATCGATTGATGGATACTGTTGGCCCGACGGGGATAAGTTGCGCACATTGTGCGTCGAACCCTATGCATACAGAGGAATTTGCAGGTATGGGATTCGTGCAGAGCTATCCCCAGACAACCACTTCCATTCACAAGGCGTCCTGAGATGAAGGTCACGTTACGTCCCTCTGGGGCGGTACTCGAGACGTTACCTGGCGAGCGCATCCTGGATGCGGCACGCAGACTGGGGTATGAGTGTCCGCACAGCTGCCGCAACGGTAATTGCCATGTCTGTGCAGCCTTGTTGATCGAAGGGCGGGTCAGGCAGCAGAACGATGTCATCGACCACGGTGAGATTTTCGTCTGCCTGGCCGAGCCGCTCGAAACATGCGAGTTGCATTGGGATGGAGTGTTGGCGCCGGGCGAGCTTCCAGTAGGCACCTTTGCCTGTCAGGTCCTGGCATGTGAGGATGTGGGCGGAGATGTACGCCGTGTCCGGCTGCTGGCTCCAGCAGGCAAGCCCCCGCGCTATCACGCTGGACAATACCTGATGCTTGAGCGGGACGATGGCAAGCAGTCGGCCTTTTCGCTGGCATCCGCACCGCATCAGGGGCGTGAGCTGGAGTTGCATATTCTGACGCGTGAAGAGAGCAGTCAGGCAATTATTCAGCAGCTTGAGCGAGAACGCATGGTGCGCGTCCAGCTGCCTTTTGGCGATGCGCATCTGGCCGATCTGCCTCCAGGTCCGCTTGTTCTGATCGCGGCCGGAACGGGAATGGCACAAATGCACAGCCTTATCGAGGATTGCCGTGCGCGCGGCTTCGATCAACCCCTGCACCTGTATTGGGGCGTGCGTCATCCCGATGACTTCTATGCATTACCCCATTGGGAAGAGTGGGAGCAGGACCCCCGTCTTCACTTGAACAAGGTAGTGAGTGACCTGTGTGGGTGGGAGGGGCGTTGCGGCCTTCTGCATGAAGCGGTGCGAGAGGACTTCACCGATCTGAAGTCACTCCACGTGTATGCCAGTGGGTCGCCTGCCATGGTTTATGCCACATTGGATGCGCTGGTCGAAGGTGGGATGGATCCTCACCAAATGCGGGCCGACGTGTTCGCCTACGCGCCAAGAGAGGCGCTGGGGTTGTAAGCCGGACCGATCCAGCCCGTAGCTGGATCGGTCCGTTACCTTAACTCAGTACCGGGTTTTTATGGCGCAGCGTCAGGGCCAGGAACACAATGGCCAATACGCACGACGCGACCAGCAGCATGAAGCCGCCGTCCCAGCCGTACAGGTCCACCGTGTAGCCAACCAGTGCGTTGGCGGCTACCGAGCCCCCCAGGTAACCGAACAGGCCGGTAAAGCCGGCAGCCGTCCCGGCGGCTTTCTTGGGCACCAGCTCCAGGGCCTGCAAACCGATCAGCATCACCGGGCCGTAGATCAGAAAGCCAATGGCGATCAGTGCGAACATATCGACCATGGGATTACCTGGCGGGTTGAGCCAGTAAACCACGGTGCCGACTGCCACCAGAGCCATAAACACTACACCGGTGGCGCCACGATTGCCCTTGAACAGTTTGTCCGATAGCCAGCCGCACAGCAGCGTGCCGGGAATACCGGCCCACTCATACAGAAAGTACGCCCAGGATGACTTGTCCACCGTGAAATGCTTGGCTTCCTTCAGGTAGGTAGGCGCCCAATCCAGCACGCCGTAACGCAGCAGATAGACGAATACGTTGGCCAGTGCGATGTACCAGAGCATGCGGTTTTTCAGCACGTATTTGACAAAGATTTCCTTTGTACTGAATTCGCGTTCATGGCTCTCGTCGTAGCCTTCCGGGTAGTCCTGCTTGTATTCCTCGATAGGTGGCAACCCACAGGACTGCGGCGTATCGCGCATGGTCAGGAACGCGAAAACTGCAATACCCAGCGCTACGGCCGCCGGAACGTAGAAGGCCGAGTGCCAATCGTTGAACCAGCCTAGCCCCAGCAGAAACAGCGGGCCAATCAGACCACCGCCTACGTTATGGGCAACGTTCCAGACCGAGACCACGCCGCCGCGTTCCTTCTGGGACCACCAATGCACCATGGTTCGCCCGCTGGGTGGCCAGCCCATCCCCTGCGCCCAACCATTGATGAACAGCAGGATGAACATGATGGTCACGCTTGAGGTTGCCCAATGTGCGAAACCGAAAATGAACATCACGCCCGCCGAGACTAGCAGGCCGAAGGGCAGAAAGTAGCGGGGATTCGAGCGGTCGGACACCATGCCCATGAGGAATTTGGAAAGACCATAGGCGATGGCAACGGCCGATAACGCAATACCCAGCTCTCCTCGGCTGTAGCCTTCCTCTACTAAGTAGGGCATCGCCAGAGAAAAGTTTTTGCGCAGAAGGTAATACCCGGCATAACCGATGAAGATACCGGCAAAGATCTGCCAGCGCAGGCGTTTGTAAGCAGGATCGATGCGATCGGAAGGCAGGCGCGCCGTATGCGGGGCCGGACGAAAAATACCAAGCATTTGAGCTCCGAAGATCGTTGTTTTTATGAGAAGAGACGTGCAGGGCAAATATTACAGTTTCATTTCAGAAAAATGACCGATACCGCTGTGCGATAAACGAAAATAAACGCTCGCAAAATGTTGTTTTCCGAACGTGCAGGTCCTAATGGCCGTTCAGTCACAGGTTGTGACGTGTGAACTGAACGCGGTTGGCGTTCTATAAGGGGATGCGTATGCTGCCCCGCCGGACCGCACTTGACCGCACGTGATGGGTCTCAACCATAACCGCCTGTGTTCTGATCGTTATGCCCACCTGGAAGCGCTACGTATCACGTCTGGTTGATCTCGCTACCGTCCTGATCAACCGTTATCCACGCCTGATTGCCCTGGCAGGCTTTGTTTCGGGTGTGTGCAGCTTTTTGCTGGTTGATCGCCAGCATGGCTTTGCGAAGGTAATGGCCATCGTAATGTTGGCCAGCTGGTTATGGCTGATGGTAGAGAACGTGCTGCGTCAGTGGGTGACTAGGCGGTTTGGCTGGAACCTGCCCCCTGGGCTGTTTCGCTACGCAACCCAGATGATTCATCAGGAAAGCCTGTTCTTTGTCCTGCCGTTCCTGTTTGTCACAACCACCTGGAACAGCGGACAGGCCATCTTTACCGGCCTGCTGGCCGCCATGGCTGTCGTATCGATTGTCGACCCGCTGTACTACAAAGCGCTGTCGAGCCGGCGCTGGATCTTTCTGGGCTATCACACGCTGACGTTGTTTGCCGTTCTGCTTACGTCCCTGCCCATCATCCTGCAACTGACCACCACGCAGAGCTACCGGCTGGCATTAGGCGTGGCGGTATTGTTGTCGTTTCCAAGCATTCTTGTGGCGCTCTCGATCCGACGCCTGTGGCAATGGCCTGTCGTGCTTGGTCTGAGCCTGATGGTGGGAGGCCTAGGATGGGTACTGCGCACCTGGGTGCCGCCCGCCACGCTGTGGCTGACCGATGTGGCGGTTACCAGCAGCTTTGACAACCTCAAGCGCGAACCGGGTAAGAGTCTGAAAAAAATCAGTGCTGTCCAGCTGCGTTCACAAGGTCTCTATGCCTATACGGCCATCAACGCGCCCCGTGGGCTGAGTGAGCGGATTTACCATGTCTGGCTGCATAATGGGGATGAGGTCGACCGTATCCCACTCGAGATCAGCGGAGGCCGCGAGGCTGGCTACCGGGCCTGGACACACAAGCAGAACTTCCCGAGTGATGTGGCCGGCCGATGGCAGGTACAGATCATAACCGAGGACGGGCAGATGATCGGCACCTTGCGCTTCGAGGTAACGCCCTAACGGCTATTTGGGCATGTAATGCAACTGCCAACGCCTGGGAATCCACAGGGATGCCAGGCCGATCAGGGCCGCCCAAGCGCTGCTGACAAAGAGAGCCTTGAGGCCAAGGTGGTGTTGGAGCCATGCGCCCATTATGGCGCCGCCTAGCATGCCGCCCCACGGAATCGCTTGCATCAGCCAGCCTGAGTGGCGCTCACCCAGCAGCCAGCGTCCCAGGCCTCGTCCTAGTCGTGAAAGTGCGCCCGTGACATAGGTCAGCCCAATAGACTGCCCGTTCACCTGTTCCACAGCGGCGTTGATCATGCCCATGGCGAGCACGGCGGCTACAAGAGGTGGCAAGACTGAACCAGGAAGACCGCCGGTGGACCAGCCCGCCGCCGCGGCCAACAAGGCCGATGTCAGCAGCTGGAGAGGCAGCGCCCGACGGCCGCTCACGCGCACCACGACAATACCGAGTGCATTGCCGAGGATAAAAAGGCCGATAATAAGAAGCAGCCGCAAGAGGGTGGTGCTGTCGCCCAAGGCAACGGCTACGGCCAGTCGCGTCGTATTGCCGCTCATGAAGGATACGTAGTCACCAGCCGACAAGAAGCCAATGGCATCTGTCATGCCAGCCAGGATCGACAAGGCGGCAACCAGTACCAGTCCTACACGGCGATGCCGATGCATGCTCAGGTGGAGAGGTTGGGTGTGAGCATCTGCTGATGAAAGGTCAGGCGTGAGGCGGGTGCTATCCTGTTGTTTCAAGGCGCCATCCTGGGCGGAACCTGTCCGCGACGACTAAAGAGACTGTTTTTATAGTCTGTCATATTCGGGTGGTTGCCCATCTGAATCCTATGGCTTCAGAAATGCACCGTTTAGTCGATAAGCTGTGACAGGCATAGCTATCGGTTGGCTATGCACCACTCTTTTTGTTCGAGGAATTGCCCCGTGAAAGCCCTGCTTGCGTTCGTACTTGCTTTCTCACTCGCTCTGCCAGCCTGGGCGGAGGAAAAAAAGGAGGCCGAAGAGGGCGCCCCGCAACCCAACTACATCAACCTGACGCCCGCGCTGGTCGGTAATTACGGCTCTGGTCCAAAGCTCAAGTACTACAAAGCCGATATTGCCCTGATGACGATGAGTAAGGAAGACTCGGCGCGCGTGTCCTTTCATGAGCCCTTGATCCGCAATCAGCTCATCATGCTGTTCGAGCAGCAGACCGATGAGACCCTGACCGGTGCCGACGCCCGTGAAGCGCTGCGTCAGGCGGCGCTCAAGCAGGTCCAGGACATCATCAATGGCGAAGAAGGCAAACCAATGGTCGAGGACCTGTTGTTCAACAACCTGATCGTTCAGCCCTAAGTCATCGGCAGGCCAGGATGGCCTGCCATTCTTCGTCAGTTACTGGCATGACTGACAGGCGGCTGCCCTTTTGCAGCAATGCAAAACTGCTCAGGGCAGCCACCTCGCGCAGACGCGCCAGTGAAATGACCTGATCGAATACCTCGACAATACTGACGTCGCGGGCAATCCAGGGGTTTTTCTCTAGGGTGGCTTTCGACGAATGGTATGGGCTTTTCGGATCCAGCGCGGTCGGATCAGGAAAGGAACCATTTTCTATGCGGCCAATACCGGCTACGCCTGGTTCGGGGCAGCTGGAGTGGTAGAACAGAAAGAGATCCCCGGCAGCCATGGCCCGCATGAAGTTGCGTGCCTGATAGTTACGAACGCCATCCCAGCGTCCACTGCCGAGACGTTGCAAATCATGGATGGAAAACTCATCGGGTTCCGATTTCATCAGCCAATAAGGCACGAAGATTGCTCCTGGCAAAACGGTTCTGGACTTTCTGACAGTTGGTTGACGCAATGTTTGCGTCAGAAAACTGGTTAGCGCAGAATGCCGCGGTTTTTGAGTAGCCGTACGGCCTGGCATATAAACAGGTCGGCGGTGTCGTTAATTATGCCAATGAAGGGGTAGGCACATAGATGAAACGCAAGCCGGACTTGCTTTGGGTACTGGTCGCGCTGTTTAGCTTGGGCGTTGTGACGACAGGCTATACCCAAAGTCTCTGGGAAAAGCAGCAGGACAATTCACCGTCCGCTCATGTGATTCAGCAAGTGTCCCGCTGAATCTTCGCAACACGCTGTGGAATACCCTGCGTTGTAGTCTGGCGCAGGGTTCAGGCCTTCTCTTCCTTCCCGTACCATCCCTTATCCGTCACGGTTGCCTTCATCGGCACATCCCAACTGGCCAGGGCCAGCTGATCCACCTTCTGACATTCGTGGGCCAATCCTAACAATTTAGGTGAGCGCCAGGCGATGCGACGTTTGAGATAAGCCAGGCTCCGATCATAAAAGCCGCCACCCATACCCAGGCGACCGCCCTGTGCGTCAAATCCTACCAATGGCATCAGAATCAGATCGAGTGTCCAGGGTTTGCGCTGCTGTACCCGATTCGGTCTGGGTTCGACGATCCTGAAGCGATTGCGCACCCAGCGCTCGTGGGGGCGGACACGCTGAAAATGCATACGCGTGGCGGGCCAACGGCTCAATACAGGCAGGAAGGTGGCCTTGCCGCGGCGCTGGGCTGTTCGAAGCAGCGGACGCGGGTCGATTTCACCGTCATTGGGAAGATAAAAGGCAATCTGCCGGGCACGGCGAAACAAGGGATGATGGCTGAGCTGACGATGCAGCTGTCGAGCAGCCTGCTTTTGCTCGGTAGGGCTCAATGCCCGACGTTTCTGACGCAGGATTCGGCGCAGGGCCGGACGAGAATGATCAGAAGCTTTGATCATGAGTGAAGGTAGCTCCCCGGAATGCCGCTGCCGGTGTAGCCCTTGAACCCGAGAGTTCAAGGTGGGAGAAGTCGTGGGCCATTAGGCTTTCCGGCGTGCGGACATGCACACAAGCCCAGCGAGCGACCCCCGTGGTGTTGCTTATCGGCTCAGGGACATGACCGACTGGCAAACACACCAGAGAGTGTGTCCAGTATACCCCTTCGCCACGAGAATCAAACCCCCCGTTCGTCCTGCTCTGTCGTCAGAGCCCGGTCGACACGGTCCAGCAGGTCGCGAACGCGCTCGCGCGTGCTGCTGACTTCGAAGTTCACGCCATCCTGGCGGTGCAGCAGGTCGTGAGTGATGTTAAGGGCTGCCATGACCGCAATGCGGTCGGCGCCAATCACTTTGCCGCTGGCACGGATTTCTCGCATCTTGCCGTCGAGGTAGCGCGCAGTGGTTTCAAGATTGGCGCGCTCGTCCGGTGGACAGCTGATGCAGTAGTCCTTGTCGAGGATGTGGACGGTGACGGTGTCGGTGCTCATGAGTCCTGCTCCAGGGCTTTCAGGCGTAAAATCATCGCTTCGACCTTATGTCGAGCCAAATCGTTCTTTTCGATTAGCTTGGCGCGTTCTTCTCGCCAGCCACGCTCATGGGCGCGCAGCTGGCGATTCTCTTTCCTAAGCTGTTCGATGTGTTCGAGCAGTTGCTCAATTTTATCGGTCAGTACTTGGAGATCGTTTTCGATCGAGGACTCGCGCATGGATGGCTGCTGCTCCGAGCTATACAAGGTTGGCCGGTAACAAGGTCAACGCGTAGGATACAAGGTTCATTCTAGCCATCACGTCGACTAACGACCATAGCCATCCATGACGAGTACATCATCTGCATACGCCGCGTTCACACAATTATTGAGCGAAGCGGCTCTTCCTGTCTCCCCGGCCGAGCTTCATGGCCATCTGATGGGCCGTATCTGCGCCGGCGCCGGGTTTGACGAATCCGACTGGCTCGTTGCCGCTACCGACCTCCTGGGCGGGGCGCCAAGCGACCGCCTGAAGTCAGCATTGATAGGGCTTCTGGGCATGGTACAGCAGGAATTTGCCACCAACGAAGTGGCCATCGTGCTGCTCCTGCCAACCGACGAAGCGCCGCTCAAGGAGCGCCTGGCCGCTATGGCGCAATGGTGCCAGGGCTTCCTGTCCGGCTTTGGGCTGGCCAGTCGTACGGCGGAGCTGTCCAACGAAGCCAAAGAAGTTTTGCAGGATCTTGCCGCCATCGCGCAGGTGCAGGACACGCTCGAGGAGTCCGAGGAGGGCGAAAACGATTACATGGAGGTCACCGAGTATCTTCGTGTGGCGCCTGTCATTCTTTATAGCGAGTACGGCAAGAATCCTTCGCCTGCACCCAAGCCTTCAATCCATTGAGGATTGACCCGGCGGGCGAGGGCGAGCTTTCCGTTAAGGAGTTCGCATGATCCGCATTCCGAAGGCCGAATTCGCCCGTCGGCGTCGAGCGCTCATGGCCGAGATGGCGGCGGGCAGTATTGCGATATTGCCCGCTGCGCCTGTGCGTGTGCGTAACCGCGATATTGAATATGCCTACCGTCAGGACAGCGACTTTCAATACCTGACCGGCTTTCCCGAGCCGGATGCCGTCATGGCGTTGATTCCGGGGCGGGAACACGGTGAGTACGTGCTGTTCTGCCGGGAGAAGGATCCTGTCCAGGAGATGTGGACGGGCCCGCGCGCCGGTCAGGAAGGCGCGATTCGTCAATACGGGGCTGACGATGCCTTTCCCATCAGCGACATCCACGACATCCTGCCGGGGCTGATCGAAGGGCGGGAGCGGGTCTATTACGCCATGGGCTCAAACCCCGATTTCGATCGTCAGTTACTGGACTGGATCAACCTGATCCGCGCCAAGGCCAACCAGGGGGCACAGCCACCCAAGGAGCTGATTGCACTTGATCCTCTCCTGCATGAAGCCCGTCTCTTCAAGACCGCGGCTGAGATCAAGGTTATGCGTGAAGCGGCAAGTGTGTCGGGTGATGCTCATATTCGGGCCATGCAGGCCTGTCGGCCGGGGCTCAGGGAGTATCATCTGGAGGCGGAGCTTGATTATGCGTTTCGCAAGGGCGGGGCGCGGATGCCAGCCTACGGTTCCATCGTCGCTTCCGGCCGCAACGCCTGTATCATGCACTACCAGCAGAACGATGCGCTGCTCAAGGACGGCGATCTGGTGTTGATCGACGCCGGCTGCGAGATCGACTGCTACGCCAGTGACATTACCCGTACCTTTCCGGTCAATGGTCGGTTTTCGCCTGAACAGAAGGCTATCTACGAGATCGTGCTGGCAGCCAACGAGGCAGCTTTTGCCTGCATCGCGCCCGGGCGCCATTGGGACGAGGCCCATGAGGTCACGGTCCGTATCATTACGGAAGGGCTGGTTGATCTTGGCCTGTTGCGGGGTGAGATCAATACCCTGATTGACGAGGGCGCGTATCGTGATTTTTACATGCATCGGGCCGGACACTGGCTGGGGCTGGATGTACATGACGTTGGCGACTATCGCATCGGTGATCAGTGGCGGATGCTGGAGCCGGGCATGACCATGACGGTTGAGCCGGGCATTTACGTGGCGTCAGACAATCTACGCGTAGCGAAGAAATGGCGGGGCATTGGCGTCCGTATCGAGGATGATGTCGTGGTCAACCGCCACGGCTGCGAAATTTTGAGCCGCCATGTACCCAAGGCGGTCGATGAGATTGAACGATTGATGGCTGATGCCCGTGGCGCTTCGGCGTCCGACGCGGTCGTGTAAGGAGAGAAGACATGCAGCGCTGCACGGTGGCAATCATTGGTGGCGGATTGGTAGGCGCCAGCCTGGCCCTGTCGCTTCAGGAGCTGGCAAAGGCGCGAGGTTGGAAGATCGTGATGGTCGAGCCCTTCGCGCCGGGTGATGCCTTTCAGCCCAGCTATGATGCCCGCTCCTCGGCGCTGTCCTATGGCTCGCGTCTGATTTACGAACGGCTGGGCGTATGGAAGGCCCTGGCCGAGCGCGCCGAGGCGATCAAACACATCCATGTCTCGGATCGTGGACGCTTTGGTGCAGCGCGCCTGGATGCTGCCGAGCAGCGCGTCGATGCGCTGGGCTACGTCATCGAGAATGCCTGGCTGGGGCATTGCCTGTGGCACGCTCTGGACCGTGACATCATCGAATGGCGTTGTCCTGCCGAGGTTCGTCGTCTGGTTGCAGAGCCGGATGGCTATACACTGACCCTGGATGATGACAGTGAGCTGACCTGCGATCTGGCGGTTCTGGCCGATGGCGGCCGCTCGGCGCTGCGCGAGCAGCTGAGCATTCATGTGGAACAGACGACCTATGACCAGACGGCCCTGATTGCCAACATCACCCCGGGTGATCCGCATCAGGGCTGGGCCTTCGAGCGCTTTACCGATACCGGGCCGCTGGCCCTGCTGCCGCTACCTGAAAACCGCTGCGCCCTGATCTGGACCCGCCCGCAGGCTGATGCAGAACGGCTGGCCGCGATCGATGAGCGATCGTTTCTGGCTGAGCTGCAACAGGCTTTCGGCTATCGACTGGGCACATTCCGGCAGGTAGGCGTACGCCACAGTTATCCGCTGACCCTGATCAAGTCGCAGGAGCAGGTAAGGCCGCACCTTGTAGTGCTGGGCAATGCCGCCCATAGTCTGCATCCGATCGCCGGACAGGGTTTCAACCTGTCGCTACGGGATGTGTCCGCGTTGGCTGAAGCACTGGAAAACAGCGAAGCCAAGCCCGGTGACTTTGCAACCTTGCAACAATACCTGGAGGGTCAGCGTCTTGATCAGCAGCTGACCATCGGTTTCTCCGACCAGGTAACGCGGCTGTTTTCCAATGGCAATCCGTGGCTGGCGGCGGGGCGTAATGCCGGGCTGATCGGCCTGGAACTATGGCCCTCTGCAAAGGGGACGTTTGCCCGTCAGGCAATGGGACTCGGGACACGTCCGGCCCATGCCCTGTTTTGATCATTCCTGTCCTGTTAGGTCCATAACCGCTGCAAAGGAGCTTTGACCGTGGAAACCCAAGTAGACATCGCGATTGTCGGTGCCGGCATGGTGGGTAGCGCCCTGGCGCTGGCATTGGAGGGCAGCGGCCTGAAGGTGCTCCTCCTGGACCGCGGTCCGATGACGGTAAAGCCCTTCGACTCCGCTCAGCCCTTCGAGGCGCGTGTCAGTGCCTTGTCCGAAGCCAGCCGACGTATCCTGCAGAACCTCGGGGCCTGGGAGGGTATTGCCTCTCGCCGTACCAGTCCCTATCGACGCATGCATGTCTGGGACAGCTCAGGCACCGGTGCCATTGATTTCACCGCCAGTAGCGTTCATGCCGATGTGTTGGGACACATCATTGAAAACCGTGTCATTCAGGATGCGCTGATGGAGCGTCTGCAGGCCTCCAGTGTCCAGCTGATGCCTGACGCCCGCATGGAGCTGTTGCGCCATTCTGGTGACGATTGGCTGATTCAGCTGGCTGGCGGGCAGGCCGTCCGTACCTCGCTGGTCATTGCGGCGGATGGTGCCCACTCGGCGGTACGGCGTCTGGCCGGTGTCGAGACGCGGGAGTGGGATTATCTGCATAACGCCATCGTGACCAGTGTCCGCTGCGCGCATCCCCACCAGAAAACCGCCTGGCAACGCTTTACGGACGATGGCCCGCTGGCGTTCCTGCCTCTGGATCGCGAGGGGGACTTACATTGGTGCTCGATCGTCTGGTCCTGCACGCCCAAGGAAAGCGAGCGGTTGATGGCGATGGATGACAATGCATTCTGCGCCGCATTGGGTCGTGCATTTGAAAACCGACTGGGCGCGATCGAGCAGTCCGATCCGCGCGTCTGTATTCCGCTGCGCCAGCGCCATGCCAAGCGTTATGTCGAGCCGGGGCTGGCTCTGATTGGCGATGCCGCCCATGTCATTCACCCGTTGGCCGGGCAGGGGGTGAATCTGGGCTTTCTGGACGCCGCTGTCCTGGCTGAGGTCCTGCTGCATGCGCACAAGCGGGGCGAACATTTGGCCGATGTGCGTGTGCTGAGCCGCTATGAGCGCCGTCGCATGCCGCATAACCTTGCCATGATGGGCGCGATGGAGGGCTTTCAGCGCCTGTTCCAGAACGACAGTCTGGCCGTGCGCTGGCTGCGTAACACCGGCCTCAAGCTGGTCAACGATCACTTTGAGGCGAAGGCTGTCTTTGTCCGTCAGGCATTGGGCCAGACCGGCGATCTGCCGACACTGGCCCGTGTCTGATGAGGGTAATGACACAACTCGACACATTTGTTGAGACGGCTCGATAAGCGAGAGTCTTTATCATTTGCACCTGTCTTTCACGGAGGTGCTTTACATGCCGTTTCGCAAAGTGGTTGCTGCGTGCGCAGTGTGGCTAACGGCTGGGGTCACCCAGGCGGCTGATGAGGTGGTGGTCTACTCATCGCGAATCGATGAGCTGATCAAGCCTGTGTTTGATGCCTATACCCAGCAGACCGGTGTAAGCGTCAAGTTCATCACCGACAAGGAAGCGCCCCTGATGGCCAGGATCAAGGCAGAGGGTGCCAACACGCCAGCCGATCTGCTGATCACCGTCGATGCCGGCAACCTGTGGCAGGCCGAGCAGATGGGTATTCTGCAACCGATGCAGTCGGCCATCATTGACCAGAACATTCCATCACAGTACCGCTCCTCGACGGGGCGCTGGACAGGGCTCACGCTCCGGGCGCGCACCGTTGCCTATGCACCAGACCGCGTTTCCGAGGACGAGCTGAGTACCTATGAAGCCTTGGCTGGCCCGGAATGGGAGGGCCGCCTGTGTCTGCGTACCGCCAAGAAGGTATACAACCAATCGCTGACGGCTACCCTGATCGAAGCCCATGGCGCCGCCAAGACTGAAGAAATCCTGGCGGGCTGGGTACGCAACCTGTCTACCAGCGTTTTCCCGGACGATAACGCCGTGTTGCAGGCTATCGATGCAGGGCAGTGCGATGTGGGTATCGTGAATACCTATTACTACGGCCGAATGCACAAGCAGAACCCTGATTTGGGCGTGAAGCTGTTCTGGCCCAACCAGGACGACCGTGGCGTTCACGTGAATCTGTCGGGTGTTGGCCTGACGCAGCATGCGCCTCATCCAGAAGCCGCCAAGGCATTGGTCGAATGGATGACCGGCCCAGACGCACAGGCACTGTTTGCCGGTATCAACCAGGAGTACCCGGCCAACCCGAGCGTACCGGCTTCGGCAGAGGTTGCCAGCTGGGGCCAGTTCAAGGCCGATACGATTCCTGTCGAGGTCGCAGGGCGGCGTCAGGCAGAAGCCATCAAGATGATGGACCGCGTCGGCTGGAATTGATATCCAGCGCACCGCTATCACGCGGTGCGCCCAGCCCTGTCAGTTACGAATCCACTGCCATACCGTCCTGAGGCGATGCCTAGACCGCGCGCCCTTGGACTGCTTTCAGGTATACCCCGTGTCTCATTCCGCTGCTCGCCGCTGGTATGTCATTGCCTTCATGGCAGCAGGCCTGGTGCTCATGCCACTGTGCGTGCTCCTGCTTAGCTGGCAGCACATCGATACCGAGATCTGGTCGCACCTGTGGAGCACGCAGCTGCCCCGCCTGCTAAGCAATACCGTGACGCTTCTGATTGGCGTTGGGGTAGGCGTCACACTGTTGGGGGTAAGCCTGGCTTGGCTGACCAGCCTTTGCGAGTTTCCAGGCCGGCGTTGGCTGGATTGGGCCCTAATGTTGCCCTTTGCGATCCCGGCCTATGTATTGGCGTTTGTGTTCGTGGGGCTGCTGGATTTTTCCGGTCCCGTACAGAGCTTTCTGCGCGAGCTGTTTCACATGCGCCTGCGGTTTCCACCAGTGCGATCAACGGGCGGTGTCATCGTCGTCCTGGTGCTGGTGTTCTATCCCTACGTGTATCTTTTGGCCCGCAGCGCCTTTCTGGCGCAGGGCAGAGGGCTTACAGAGGCGGCCCGCACACTAGGGCTTTCGCCCTGGCAGGCCTTCTGGCGGATAGCCTTACCGATGGCTTGGCCGGCCATTGGTGCTGGTCTGGCATTGGCCATCATGGAGACGCTGGCCGATTTCGGTGCCGTTTCGGTATTCAATTTCGACACGTTCACCACGGCAATCTACAAGACGTGGTATGGCTTTTTCAGCCTCTCCAGCGCGGCCCAGCTGGCCAGTCTGCTCCTGCTTGGGGTCGGTGTGGTGCTGCTGGGAGAGCGCAGGCTGCGTGGCGTAGCCCGGCCCGCCAATGAGCGGGCTCGTAGCGGCGCGCTGTATCGGCTGACAGGCTGGAAGGCAATCTTTGCCACGGGCTGGTGCAGCCTTGTTTTTGCCTGCGCCTTTGCCGTTCCGGTCGTGCAGCTGGTCGTCTGGTTCTGGCAGCGTGGCCGTTTCGATCTGGATGAGCGCTATGTCGGTTTGATCCTGCATAGCCTGGGGCTGGGGCTGATTGCCGCGCTGCTGGCCGTAGGCGTAGGGTTGCTGCTGGTGTTTGCTCGTCGTCAGGCGCCGCGCCGCACGGTTCGCTCCGCTATCGGGCTCGCCAACCTGGGCTATGCACTGCCGGGCTCGGTACTGGCGGTGGCTATCATGCTAGCCTTCAGTCTGCTGGATCGTGAGCTGATCGTGCCGATGTCTCAATGGCTGGGCGGTGCGGGCAAGCCGCTTCTTCTGGGAAGTCTGGGTGCGCTGCTGCTGGCTTATCTGATCCGCTTTCTGGCAGTCGCTTACGGGCCCCTGGAATCCGCTCTGGCGCGTATCCGGCGGTCGTTGCCGGAGGCTTCCCGAAGCCTGGGTATCGGCGGACTGGGGCTGTTCATTCGCGTGTATCTTCCATTGCTGACGCCAGGAGCGCTGTCGGCTGCCTTGTTGGTCTTCGTGGATGTACTCAAGGAGATGCCCGCCACGCTGCTAATGCGCCCGTTCGGCTGGGATACACTGGCTGTACGGATCTTCGAGATGACCAGTGAAGGCGAATGGGCGCGTGCGGCGCTGCCGGCTCTTACGCTGGTCCTGGTAGGGTTGTTGCCGGTCATTGGACTGATTCGTCGTTCGGCACGGCACTGATCGCGTCTGCCGCGGTCTGTGTCTGCCATCAAGACAGACGGGAGAAATTCAAACGCCCGCTTGTCATCTCGAACGACTACAATGCCGGCCGCTGCAGCCAGCCGGACAACAAGGAGATCCCCATGGGACAGCGCACCCCGCTTTACGACTTGCATGTGGCCCTGGGCGCCAAGCTTGTGGATTTCGGTGGCTGGGATATGCCGCTGCACTATGGATCGCAAGTCGAAGAGCATCATCAGGTGCGGCGTGACTGTGGTGTGTTCGATGTCTCTCATATGACCATTGTCGATATCGACGGTGCGCAGGCTGAAGGCTATCTCTCCCGCCTGCTGGTCGGTGACGTGGCGCGTCTTTCCGCGCCGGGCAAGGCGCTGTACTCCATCATGCTCAACGCCCATGGCGGCGTGGTGGATGATCTGATCCTGTATCGCCTCGAACAGGGCTATCGACTGGTTACCAATGCTTCGACTCGTGAAAAGGTGCTCATTTGGCTGGACGTGCAGTCCGAGGGGTACGCCGTTACCCTCACGCCTCGCCCGGAGCTGGCTATCCTGGCCATTCAGGGTCCAGAGGCCCGCGAGAAGGTTGCGGATGTAGTCTCGCCGGAGCGCGCCGAGCTAATTCGCTCACTCAAGCCGTTCCAGGCCATGCCGGAAGGGCAATGGTTCATTGCCCGGACCGGCTATACCGGCGAGGACGGACTGGAGATCATCCTGCCTGCGGATGAAGTCGTCAGTTTTATGAATGAGCTAGTAGGGGCCGGAATCGGGCCGGTGGGGTTGGGGGCGCGCGATACGTTACGCCTGGAAGCCGGTTTGAACTTGTATGGTCATGAGATGGATGAGCATGTCTCTCCTCTGGCCTCCAATCTGGACTGGACCATTGCCTGGGCACCGGAAGGACGTGATTTCATTGGCCGCAAGGCCCTTGAGGAAGAGCGTGATGCCGGACCCCGCTCACGGCTGGTCGGCCTGGTACTGGAGGAGCGAGGTGTGTTGCGCGCGCATCAGGTGGTACGTATCGCCGGTTGTGGCGAAGGCGAGATCACCAGCGGCAGCTATGCGCCTACCCTGGGCAAGTCCATTGCGCTGGCCCGAGTACCGGTAGAGACAGGAGACCGGGCTGAGGTCGAGATTCGTGGGAAATGGCTGCCGGTGCGTGTGGTCAAGCCGTGTTTTGTACGTTTTGGCAAGACACTTATTTGAGCACGTTGACAGGTAATCGGCTATTTTGCGCTTTTTTCACGTCAGGCGTGGCGAGCAGACCATTCGACACGCTACGCTTGGGCTATAACGATTAGCCGATTGCCTTACAAGGAGCCGAACATGAGCACGATTCCCGCTGAACTTCGCTATGCATCCAGTCACGAGTGGGCCCGCCAGGAAAGCGATGGCACTATCACGGTCGGCATTACCGACCATGCCCAGGAGGCGTTGGGTGATGTGGTGTTCATCGAGCTGCCTGAAGTGGGCAAAACACTGGCGGCTGGTCAGGAAG
The DNA here is from genome assembly GCF_058536325.1 of Pseudomonas sp. C2.3V. Lineage (NCBI taxonomy): Bacteria > Pseudomonadati > Pseudomonadota > Gammaproteobacteria > Pseudomonadales > Pseudomonadaceae > Pseudomonas > Pseudomonas sp. C2.3V. The sequence continues at coordinate 366,513 of NZ_JBZUBN010000001.1, forward strand.
CAGGCGTTGTGGAATCGGTAAAGGCGGCATCGGATATCTATGCACCAGTTTCCGGTGAAGTCATCGCTGTAAACGAGGCGCTGGCTGATGCGCCTGAGCAAGTCAATACCGACGCCTACACGGCGTGGTTCTTCAAGCTCAAGCCCAGCGATACGGCTGAGCTGGACAAGCTGATGGATGCCGACGCCTATAGCGCCGCTAACGACTGATCCCATTCAAAGAAAAAGCCCCGCCGGGCGATTCCGGCGGGGCTTTTTCATGGCCGCATGGTTTTACTGCTGGGCCGTCAGGATCTTGGTCGCCAGGTCGATATCGCTGGCGGAACTTCCTGGCGTTGCGTTGCGCATTTCGCGCAGGGCGGCTTCCAGGTAAGGACCGCGAATTTCACCATTGCTCGCGAGGAAGGCGCTGGCGTCGTCCTGGGTTGCAATGACCATCTTGTGGTCGTCACGGCTGCTCAGGTAGGTCGAGCCGGTTGTCGCTCCCGAGGTGGCGACATGACGCCAGAATTTGGCATCGGCCATAGCAGATCCGGCAGCAAACGGCAGCAGTACAAGGGGAACCAATGCAAACTTCTTGAGGCGCATAGCAACATCTCCTTCTAAAGGTTCCCTTTAGATAAGGCACGGGCCAAACGAGTTCCTTTGAAGGCAAAGTGCCTTCAAAGGACGTGAGCCGCTTGGCTTTCGAGCGGGTACTTGGTTCTAGCTTTAGGGCGCCTGAATCATTTCGTGGATCTTGCTGGCCAACGCATCGATATCGAAGGGCTTGGTCAGCATGTCCATATCCTTGCCCAGGAATTGGCTACGGATCTCGGCATTCTTGGCATAACCGGTAATGAACAGGACTTTCAGATTCGGTCGGTGCTTGCGCGCCACCTCTGCCAGCTGGCGGCCATTCATGCCGGGCAGCCCCACATCACTTACCAGGAGATCGATTCGCTGGTCGCTCTGGAGGAGAGGAATGGCCTGTTCGGCATCGCCGGCCTCGAAGGCGGTGTAGCCAAGCTCGGACAGCACTTCGAGTACGATCATGCGTACCGCAGCCTCGTCCTCGACCACCAGTACCGTCTGGCCCTCCTGGGCGCGGGGCATTCCATGGGGTGTTTCGGTCACGAGAGTTTCCATTACAGGGTCGAGGTGGCGCGGCAACAACAAGGTGATGGCTGTTCCTCGTCCCACTTCACTATCGATCCGTACGTTTCCGCCGGATTGCTTGATAAAACCGTAGATCATCGCCAGACCAAGCCCAGTACCTTGTCCAGAGGGCTTGGTGGTAAAGAACGGCTCGAATGCCTTGGTCATGACTTCGGGTGTCATGCCTTGGCCGGTATCTTTGACCTGGATACGAATGTAATCGCCCGGTTCGATGGTTTCACGTCGTGCCGTTTCGGCGTCCAGGGTAACATTTGAGGTCTCGATGCTCAGGTCACCGCCATCCGGCATAGCATCGCGCGCGTTGATGACCAGATTGAGCAAGGCATTTTCAAGCTGGTGGGCATCGCTGAATGCCATCCACAGCTCAGTGTCCAGGTGTGTTCGGATTTTGATCTGTTCGCCTACGGTGCGGACGAACAGATCACGCAGGGAATCGATAAGCTCGTTCAGATTGACCGGTTTCGTATCCAAGGTTTGACGACGGGCAAATGCCAGCAACCGATGGGTCAACGCTGAGGCTCGGTCGGCTGAGGCTGTGGCGGCATTGATGTAGCGATCCAGATCATCGGTACGACCACTGATGACACGCATGCGGATAAGATCGAGCGCTCCGACGATTCCGGTCAGCATATTATTGAAATCGTGTGCGATCCCACCGGTAAGCTGGCCGATGGCTTCCATCTTCTGAGACTGGCGCAAGGCCTCTTCCGCACGTTCACGCTCATAGATTTCCGTAATGAGTCGTGTATGGCTTTCGCCCAGTTCTTGCGTACGCTCGGCAATCTTGGCTTCCAGGGCATCGGTTGCTAGACGTGCCTCGGTAATGTCGACATTACAGCCGATGTAACCCAGGAACCCGCCTTTGTCGTCGAAGCGAGGGACAGCCTCGCAGCGCAGCCAGCGAACCTCACCTTGGATGTCTCGCATCCGTATTTCGCTGCGGTAGAGTTGACGCGCTTCGAAAGCTTGCTGGTACTCGGCAACGCAGTGTTCGCGGTCTTCCTCGAAAATCATGCGTGTCCATCCACTGTCCCGGGCACTTTCATAAGAAAGGCCATACTCGCGTTCGTAGCGGCTGTTGACGAAGAGGGTGTTACCTTCGGCATCTACGGCCCAGATCAGGGCCGGTGCGTTGTCCGCCATCAGCCGGAAGCGCGCCTCGCTCTGCCGGAGCGCCTGTTCAGAGTGGGCCCGCTCGATAGCCGCCCAGACGCGATCGGCGATATCGCGCAAAAAGCTGACCTCCTCATTGGACCAGAAGCGTACCTGGTTATCGCAGATGAACAGATAGGCTGCAAAGCGGCCATGCTCGATCAAGGGGACGATGACAAAGGCCCCAATATCGTTGGGTTCATACAGGGCTTGATAGTCCCGGGTGCGCGGATCCTGCTCAACATCCTGAACCACAACAGCCTCGCCCCGCTGCAGTTCGTCAAGGTAGGTGCCGTAGTCACTAATATGGAACGTACCGGTCAGGCTAGTTGTACTGTGGCTCCAGTCATGGGTAACAACGGCTGTTTCACCGTCAGGCTCGACTTGAGCATAACCAACCCGTGAAACATTCAGGATGTGCGCGAGGGTGTGGGAGACAATACCGCCGATATCATCGGTGTCGCTTGCCTCACGTAGGGCGTCACCCAGCTCGATCAGCGCCGTTTGTCGCTCGGCGGCAGCGGTGCGCTCCTGAATCTGGCGAGTGAGCTCGCGATTGATGGCGTTGAGCGCATCGGCATTCCGGCGCTCTTTGCTGATGTCTCGCGCAATACCAATGATGCGGCGGGTGCCATCCGGGTCGGTCACACGGCGGCCTCTCACGCTTAGCCAGACCGGTTCGGTGCTGCTATGGGCGCGTACGCGAAATTCCAATTGTGCTTCGCTATCGCTATCGCCAGCGGTAGCCGTCCTGAACATAGCCTGGACGCTCTCGCTGTCCTCCGGGTGCAGAATGTTGATGAGCAGATCGGTCACGCTGCGGGAGGCGCTGGCTGGAATACCGGTCATCTCGGTGATTCGGTTGTCCCAGGTGATCACATCGCGGTCGATATCGTAATCCCAGACGCCCAGCGCCGCGACATCGACGGCAAGGCTGATCCGTTGTTCAGCCAGCCGCAGGTCTTCTGCAGCACGGGTACGCTCGACGACTACACGGATGCGTTCAGTCACTTCGCGAACCAGCGCAATATCTTCGGCCGACCAGCTGTGCGGGGTGCTGGCATGGACATACAGCACGCCCTTGAGCTGGCCCTTGTCATGCTGGGGAACCAGCATCATGGCGCGAATGGCCCATTGTTCGAGATTTTCCCGCTGGGCATGAGTACGTGGATCGGTAGCCGTATCGTCTATCACGATAATCGCACCGCTAACCAAGTCGGCATTCAAATCCGCGCTGAAGTCACTGAGCGAAAAGCTGCCGATTTCTGGAGTAACACTATTATCGTTCCAGCTGCTCTCGGCATTAAGCGCGCCAAAGCGGTCGAGCAGCGCATAGCCGATACGCTGTACGCCCAGTACGTTGCCAAGACTTTGGCCCAGGGCGTCGGCCACGTCGGTAGGCGTCAGGGTGCCGTGCAGGCGGTCCCCCAGTTCAAGCAGGAAGCGCTGGCGGTCGTGGGTACGAATCCGCTCGCTGATATCCATGAACGTGCAGATGGCGCCCTGCAGCTCGCCGTCACGCCAGATGGGCTCGGAGCGGTATTCGACGGGGAAGCGGCTACCGTCCTGGCGGAAAAACCAATCCTGCTCGATATGGTGGGGCGTGCCGGTGTTGGCTGTTTGGAAAATCGGGCATTCGGTTTCTGGGAGCGGCGTCCCGTCTGCACGGCTGTGGTGGATGATGCCGTGCAGGGCTCGCCCGAGAACCTGGCTGCGGTCAGCAAAGCCCAACATGCGCAAGAACGCCTCATTGCACAGTGTGGTCCTGCCCTGCTGATCTACAGAGTAGAACCCTTCGCTGATCGAGTCGATCAAGAGGCGTGTGAAGGCTTCGCTTTCAAGGCGCGCCGCTTCTGCCCGCTTGCGGTCATCAATGTCCAGCGCCACGCCCACCCAGCGCTCGATTTCGCCGGCTGCGTTGAACGCCGGGGTGACGCGCGCTTCAAACCAGCGATATTGGCCGTCCGCAGCGCGGAAGGGCGCCTCGATCTTGGCAGCTGTACGGCGAAGGATGGTGTCACGCCAGGTGTTTTTGACGCGCTGGATATGATCCGGATGGACCGCTCGCATCCAGCTGTCCGGATTCATGTCGTCCGGGTCAAGGCCGGTATAGGTGTACCAATAGCGGTTGGTGTATTCCATGAAACCGTGGCGGTCACCAAACCAGACGATCTGTGGGCTGACATCCATTAAAGCCCGGTAGCGGGCTTCGTTTTGCTCCGCTGTCCGCTGTTGCAGGCGTTCAGCTGTAAGGTCTTGCAGGGTCAGAAGGAATCCGTTGGTCTCGTCCCGCTCGGTCTGCAAGGCGTGGAGACTGTAGCTGGCCTGCAGGATGTGCTTGTCCTTGCGCAGGTAAAGCCCTTCGCCCTGATGATGCCCTTGTTGCCGAGCGTAGGTCAGCAAGGTCTGGGGAAGCTGGCGGGCTTGGTCTTCGGCCGTGAAGAGCAGTTCCAGCGACTGTCCGCTCAACTCATGCTCATCCCAACCCAGGGCCGATTCGGCGCCAGGGTTGCAGGCCAGTATGCGCCCCTGGTTATCCAGAATCAGCAGTGCCTGACCCGGCTGGTTATGCATCAGCTGACGGTTCATCGACTCGCTGCGTTCGTACGCAGCCTTCACCAGGCGCAGATCCAGGAGCTGCATGACCTGCCGGCCAAGTGCCTCAAGGGATTGCGTCTGGGCTGCAGTCAGAACGCGAGGCTGCCAATCCAGCACACACAGCGTTCCAAGCGGTATGCCGGCAGATGACACCAGCGGGACGCCAGCATAGAAGCGCAGGCCGTCTGCGGTCTTGACGAGCGGATTGCTGGCGAAGCGATCATCCCCACGTAGATCAGGAATCACCACCGGGCCTGGGTGTTCGATGGTTTTGGCGCATATGGAGAGATGCAAAGGCATTTCCCGCACGCCAAAGCCTTTTTCAGCCAGAAACCATTCCCGATTCTCGGCAATCAGGTTGATGACAGCGATGGGCGCATGGCAGATCTGCGAGGCCAACTGGACGATATCGTCAAAGGCGGGCTCGGAGGGGGCGTCGAGGATGTCGTAACGGTCAAGCTCCGCGAGTCGCTCGCGTTCGCTCCAGCCTGTTGGCAGTACGGGGGCATTACTCAACACAGGCTCCGCATGATTCATCATCGTCCATAAAACCCATATACAACATCAGGGAATTTCCATTCTGCGTCACTTCATTATGCAGTGATACCCTTTTTTGGCGAAGTTCATAGATCATTCATCGCTCGCTTTGTGGTGTAACGCGGAGGACTTCTTCCATAGTAGTCAAACCTGCCGCAATTTTTTGCGCACCGGAAAGACGAAGGCTTCGCATGCCCTCTTTGAAGGCCTGTCGACGCAGCGCCGTGATATCGGTATCCGGTGAAATCAACTGTCGGGTCGCATCCGAAAGCACCATGATCTCGTACACGCCAGCCCGGCCTCGATAGCCCGTATCACGGCATTCGGAACAGCCTACGGGCTGCATGGCACCGGTGGGAAGCGGCGCGCTCCAGGGGCGGGTAAGCTCCTGCCAGTCCTGCTCGTTGAGCTCGATCGGCGCCTTGCAGTGGGGGCAGAGTGTCCGCACCAGACGCTGCGCCATGACGCCCAGCACCGTTGCCCGAATCAGGTAATAGGGCACGCCCAGCTCGATCAGGCGGCTGATGGAGCTGGGCGCATCGTTGGTGTGCAGGGTGGAGAGCACCAGGTGGCCGGTGAGGGCTGCCTGGATGGCCATCTCTGCCGTCTCCAGGTCGCGGATCTCACCGATCATGATGATATCGGGGTCCTGACGCATCAGAGCACGCACACCGCTGGCGAAATTCACATCGATATTGTGTTGCACCTGCATCTGATTGAACGAGTCCTCGACCATTTCGATCGGATCCTCGATGGTGCACACGTTGACTTCCGGCGTCGCCAGCTGCTTGAGCGTGGTGTACAGCGTCGTGGTCTTGCCTGAGCCGGTCGGACCGGTTACCAGGATAATGCCGTTGGGCTGGCCGGTCATGGCGGACCAGCGGCGCAGGTCATCGGCCGAAAAGCCCAGCTGGTCAAAACTCTTGAGCAACACATCAGGGTCGAAGATACGCATCACCAGCTTTTCGCCAAAGGCGGTCGGCATGGTGGAAAGGCGTAGTTCCACTTCTTTGTCGCCGGGCATACGCGTCTTGACGCGACCGTCCTGCGGCTTGCGCTTCTCGGCCACATTCATGCGGCCCAGGTTCTTGATGCGGCTGATAACTGCCAGGGTTACCTGCGCTGGAAACTGGTAAACGCTATGGAGCACGCCGTCAATACGAAAGCGAACGGTACCCTGGTCACGGCGCGGCTCTACGTGAATATCACTGGCGCGCTGTTGGAAGGCGTACTGGAATAGCCAATCCACGATGTTAACGATATGGGCATCGTTGGCGTCCGGTTCCTGATCGCTGGCGCCCAGGTTGACCAGCTGTTCGAAGTTGCCGACGTTGATGCCGCGCTGCTCGACTGCCGAGGCGCCGCTGACCGATTTGGCCAGGCGGAAGAATTCCTGTGTGTAGCGTTGAATGTCGACAGGGTTGGCCACCACACGCTTGATGGGTCGCTTGAGCACATGGGTGAGGTTGCTTTCCCAGCTGCTGACAAACGGCTGGGCGCTGGCAATGGTCACCTCATCGGGAGCAACGGCCACCGCCAGGATCTTGTTGCGCTGGGCAAAAGCATAGGACATCAGTGGCGTGATCGAGGCTACGTCAATCTTCAACGGATCGATTCGGAAGTAGGGCTGGCCAGAAAACTCTGCCAGCCACTGAGTCAGGGTTTCCAGGTCCAGTTTCTTCCCGGGACGCTTCAAATCCTCTACGTTCTGGGCGGCCAGAAATTCGAGCGGGTGCTGCTGGGGATTATTAGCGCCGCGGCGAATGGTCAGACATTGCTCGGCGGCCTGCTGGTCGATCCGACCTTGTGTAACCAATTCACGCAGGACGTCGGAGAGCTCCAGCCAACGGTCCTGAGCGGGGGATGCGATAGCGGACATGCAGGTCTCCTCGTCTGTAATGTACTGCTTTAACCTTCGATCGGAGCGCCTGGCCGTACGGATAACGGCAGACAGCAGTTTCGTTTGATCGTCAGGCTTGCGCTCGGCCGCTTATACACAGCTGAGCCTTTAGGCTATAGGAAGTTCGGTGCGTCCGACGATACGTCAATGAGCGCCAGAGAGGCGCCCAGAGGATGGCTGATCATTATATGAACAGCGCCGTCGCGGTGAAATCATGGCGCACCGCCATCAGGGCCAGTGCGCCATGCTGTCTGATTAGCGGGGCAGGGCTTTCCAGGCTGGCAGTGAAATAAGCGTTCGTGCCTGGCTGGCTACTGCGTCGTGTTGCTCATGGGCGATCAGCGCTGGCAGCTTGGCAAGCTCGCCATAGAGACGATCCGTTTCGGGCAGGTCAAGCACCGGACGGGCGAGGCGTAGCCAGACCAGCATACGCTCGACGCGTGGCAACTGCTCTGCTACCAGCTCGGGCTGGTTCATGCCGCGCTGAAGAGGAATGGCATCAGCCTCTTCGCTCAAGGTTCGGGGCAACCACTTGCCCAACGACAGCTGGCCTAGCTTGTTGCCTCGGTCATTACGGGCTTCTGTCCAGCGACGATCATGCAGCCACCGGGCCGCCACCAACGAGAAGTGGCCCCAGCGTGGCTTTGCCAGCTCGTTGGCAAAGCGCTCTGGTGCCTGCTGACGTGCTTCTTCATCTTCTTGGCCAATGGTTGCAAACGTTTTCCAATCCGCCAGCAGCGCGTCCAGTGCCTGACGCAGGTCACGGCTGGACGTACGGGGAACTGCCTGGCCCAGACTGCTCAGCAGCGCCCGTAGGTCGACGAGTTGATGTACCCACTCCACAAGCAGACGCCAGTGGCCATTCCAGCGGTATTGTTCTGCCAGACGCTGGCTGCTGCCAAGCAGGTGCCAGGCAATGGCTGCGAATGCGTCATCCAGGGTGGTTTCCGCCGTCAGGGTAGGGGGCGTTAGATGCAGGGTGTAGCTGGCTGCATCGTGCAGGCGATAGCCGCGTTCGGCCTTGCTGATGTCGCAAGGCATTAGCGGCAGGTCAGCCGCCAGCTGTTCAGCCAGCTCAAGAAGATCGGCCGGCTCGCCCTCGCGCAGCTCAAGCTCCAGCTCGCAGATGGCTTCCTGATGTTCGCCAGCCAGGACCGCACCCTGGTCCAGCGCTGCCTCGACTACAGCACGGCTCTTGCCGCGTTCCCATGCGATATCGGCATAGTCGCGAGTGAAATCGGTTGTGAAGATCGGCTTGAGCTGGTGTTTGTCCAGATCAGCCAGAGCCGCTGGCCAGCATTCAGGGCCCAGCAGGCTAGTGTCCAGGTCTGGACCGCTCAGGTTCCACTCCCACTCGTTGCGCTCGGACAGGCCTGCCACGCTCTGGCCGCGGCTCTTGAGGGTCTGGATGTACTGGTCACCATCGCGACGGACCCGCAGCGCCACTCGGGCATGGGCCAGCTCACGGGTGTCGGTGTCGTAGTATTGGTTGTACAGCTCGCGGCGCTTCCAACCTTCCTTGTTGCGTTTTTTCAGCACAGGGTGCTCACGCAGGGCAGCAAGGGTTTCGGGAGTCGCGCGTAATTTGATTTCGGTTTCTTTGGCCATGGCAAAAAGGTCTGGTGCCTGAAAGATCTGTGAAGTGAAGCGTTCGACCGGCGCCTTGGCGCAGCGGTATAGCTAGGCCGGCAAGGCTCGCTGGGCTATGAGTCGTCTGATTGGGTATCAGTGTATCTAACCCTGCGGCCCATGACAGGAGATTCGCATGGTGCTGGCGTCATCTTTTCGAGGAGCGGCGTTGACCCGGTCATTCAGCACTCTAAGATGGGAACTAGCCGAAGGAGTACGCCTATGCCCATCCCCGCGCTCAAACAGCAATTCAAGGCCTTGTTGGCCGAATCGTCCGTCAGTTGCACACAACCACAGCTAGACCAGTCCAACGCGGGCGTCATTACGCAGTTGTCGAGCTGGTTGGGGGATCTGGGCTTTCGCTGTGAGACCCAGGAGATTCTGCCCGGAAAATACAACCTGATCGCGACCTATGGCAGCGGACCGGGTGGGCTGGTTCTATCCGGGCATACTGACACCGTGCCTTACGATGAGCCGCTCTGGGCCAGCGACCCGCTAACACTACGCGAGGCGGATGATCGTTGGTATGGGTTGGGTAGCTGCGACATGAAGGGCTTTTTCGCCTTGGTGATCGAGGCGGTTCGTACGCTGATCGACCAGCCGTTCCGTCATCCCCTGATCATCCTGGCGACCTGTGATGAAGAATGCTCCATGGACGGCGCCCGGGCGATCGCCGAGGCAGGCAGACCATTGGGACGTGCCGCGGTGATCGGCGAGCCGACCAGTCTCAGGCCCATCCGCATGCACAAGGGCATCATGATGGAGCGTATCGATATTCTGGGGCAGAGCGGCCATTCTTCTGACCCGAGCCTTGGACGAAGCGCCATGGAGGCCATGCATGCCGTCATGGGCGAACTCATGGCGCTGCGGCAGCAGTGGCAGCATGAGCACCACAACCCTTTTTTCAACGTGCCGCAGCCGACCCTGAATCTGGGCTGTATCCACGGTGGTGACAATCCCAACCGGATCTGCGGGCAGTGTGCGTTGGAGTTTGACCTGCGTCCCCTGCCGGGCATGCAGGCGGACGAGCTGCGCAATCTGATCAAGGGGCGGCTGAGACCGATTGCAGAGCGCCATGCCGTCAAGATCGACTACCAACCCTTGTTTCCGGCGGTTCCACCCTTCGAGCAGTCAGCTACCAGCGAACTGGTCCGCATCGCCGAACAACTCACCGGCTGCGAGGCCCAGGCGGTAGCCTTTGGCACCGAAGCGCCGTATCTTCAACAGCTGGGGATCGAGACGTTGGTCATGGGGCCTGGAAATATTGCCTGCGCCCATCAGCCAGACGAACATCTGGAGCTTTCCCAGATCGAACCAACCGTAAAGGTGCTTCGTCAATTGATTCACCATTACTGCATAACGCTACCAATAGCCAAGGAGTGACCGTGTTGCTGCGACGACGATGAACGAGCCCTCACCGTTCACCTTTTACTTTTGCTGCACAAGGTTTTCTCTTTAATGCACGATTACGTTAATTGGCTTCGCCACGCGTCTCCCTACATTAATGCTCACCGTGACCGGACCTTTGTGGTCATGCTGCCTGGCGACGGGCTGGAGCATCCAAATTTCGGCAATATCGTCCACGACCTCGTGCTGCTGCACAGCCTGGGTGTGCGCCTGGTACTGGTGCATGGCTCGCGGCCACAGATCGAGACGCGACTGGCTGCGCGCGGAATTGCCCCACGCTTTCACCGTGACCTGCGCATCACCGACGCTGCGACGCTGGAGTGCGTGATCGATGCCGTGGGTAGTCTGCGCCTGTCCATCGAGGCCCGTCTGTCCATGGACATGGCTGCCTCCCCCATGCAGGGCGCGCGATTGCGGGTAGCCAGTGGCAACCTCGTCACTGCGCGACCCTACGGTATCCATGACGGTGTCGATTTTCACCATACCGGTGAGGTCCGCCGCATCGACCGCAAGGGCATCAGTCGTCTTCTGGATGAGCGCACTATTGTGCTGCTGTCACCGCTGGGGTATTCGCCCACCGGGGAGATTTTCAATATTGCCTGTGAAGACGTCGCGACCCGTGCCGCTGTCGATCTGGCCGCCGACAAGCTGGTGCTCTACGGCGCCGAGCAAGGTCTGCTGGATGCCGAAGGCAACCTGATCCGTGAGCTACGTCCTCAACAAGTGCCGCCGCATCTGGAGCGGCTTGGCAGTGGCAACTACCAGGCGGAGCTGCTGGATGCGGCCGCTCAGGCCTGCCGGGGTGGAGTGCGCCGCACGCATATCGTGAGCTATGCCGAGGATGGCGCGCTGCTCAACGAACTCTTTACCCGCAGCGGTAGCGGCACGCTGGTGGCGCAGGAGCAGTTCGAGTCCATTCGCGAGGCGGATATTGGCGATGTGGGCGGTCTGATCGAACTGATCCGTCCGCTGGAAGAACAGGGGATTTTGGTACGCCGCTCGCGGGAAGTGCTGGAGCGTGAGATCGACAAGTTCAGTATCGTCGAGCGGGAAGGGCTTATTATCGCCTGTGCCGCGCTGTATCCGATCGCTGATTCAAACGCAGGCGAGCTGGCCTGTCTGGCGGTCAATCCCGACTATCGACATGGTGGGCGGGGGGACGAGTTGCTGGAACGCATCGAGCAGAGGGCCCGCGCTCAAGGCATCAAGACCCTGTTCGTTCTGACGACCCGCACGGCTCACTGGTTTCGCGAGCGAGGCTTTGAGCCCAGCAGCGTCGATCGACTGCCCAGTGCCCGTGCATCGCTGTACAACTATCAGCGCAACTCAAAGATCTTTGAAAAAGCGCTATAGGTGATTCTGGCCGGACAGCCCGGCCAGAGCCCGAACGCTACACGCTCAGCGTGCCGAGGATGCTGGCTTGGTAGGCTGCCGCAAAGGTATCGAAGTCGCCTTGGTCGGCAGTCTCCAGTTCTTCTTGGTCCTTCAATGACTGTTCTGCCATCTGCTCGAAAAGGGCCTGCTGTTCGGGGCTTAGCTCAGCCTGGCGGAAATAGTCAGCGTGGACCTTGCTCTGTCGCAGAGAGAATTCGGCAAAGCTTTCGCCATGCTCGCGCATTTCAGCCAGGACTCGAGCCGAAGGCGTTAGGGCCGGGTTGATAAACTTGTGGCGCTGCTCTTCGACTGATACATGGTAGGCGCTGCCACCGTAGGCGGTATCCAGCAGTTTGGCACAGCGATCAATGCAGCCCAGCAGCCGCTCGGCCCAGTCCAACATCGAAATCGGGGCGCCCTGGCGTTGTAGGAACAGGCCTGGCTTGCGGCCTTCCTTCACAACCTTGGTAAAATTCTGCGTACATTCGCCACACTCGCCGTTCAGCGGCGGGCTTTCCTCAAGGGCGCAGAACAGCAGGAACGCATCCAGGAAGCGTGACTCCATCACGTCGATGCCCAATGGCAGGAACGGGTTGATATCCAGGCACCGGACTTCGATGTACTGCACGCCCCGAGCAATCAGTGCCTGGACGGGACGCTCGCCCGTACGGGTAACCCGCTTGGGCCGGATGTTCGAGTAATACTCGTTTTCAATCTGCAGGATATTGGTGTTGAGCTGCACCCATTCACCATCGCGGTGAGTGCCGATTTCAGCGTAAGGCGGGTAGGGCGTCGCCACTGCCTTGCGCAGGCTCTCCGTGTAGCTCTGCAGGTCGTTGTAACACGGCGTCAGGCTGGCTTGCGCCTCGCTCTGATAGCCCAGGTCGCTCATGCGCAGACTGGTCGCGTACGGCAGGTACAACGTGTCGGCATCAAAGGTCTCCAGTTGATGCGGGCGGCCACGCATGAATCCGACATCCAGCGCAGGGGAGGCACCGAACAGGTACATCAGCATCCAGCTGTAACGGCGGAAGTTACGGATCAGCGCAATATAGCGGGAGGACTGGTAGTCACGATCGCTACGGGTATCGCCTTCGGCCTGGCGTAACAAGGGCCAGAGCGTTTCCGGCAGCGAAAAGTTGTAATGGATACCCGCAATGCACTGCATGGTCCGACCGTAGCGCACGGCCAGCCCGCGGCGGTAGACATGCTTGAGCTTGCCGATATGGGAATCGCCATAATGGGCAATCGGAATCTGCTCTTCCTCCGGCAGCGGACACGGCATCGACGGGCTCCATAGGAGCTCACCGTCAAGCTGTCGCGTAGCGAAGCGGTGAATGATGTCGAGCTGCTCAAGCACCTTGGCAGGGTCATGCGCCGTCGGAGTAATGAATTCAAGCAGGGCTTCGGAGTAGTCCGTCGTGATCTGAGGGTGAGTCAGGGCCGAGCCCAGGGCTGCCGGATGAGGTGTCTGAGCCAATTGGCCGTGCTCGTCCACACGCAGGGTTTCACGTTCGATGCCGTGCTGACACTCAGTCAACAGCGACAGATGGGCAGAATCGCCGAGCAGGGCCAGGCGGCGGGTCAAGATATCGCTCAAGATGTTTTCCTTCACTCGACAGTGGCCCCACTATGGGGATGAGTGAGCCGGTGTACAAGTCTGTCGAATAGACTTCAATAGGCCTACCGCGGTTGCATCCGAAAGTGGACGAAGTGCACCGCGGGTACGATCGCCGTTGTGGCAGGGTAAAAGCCCGGCGCAGAACACGCCGGGCGAACGCATTACAGGCAGGCGAACGTTGCCTGGGCCTTGGCCACCAGCTTATCGTTCTGATGCACTTCCGCTTCGATGACGTGCGTTTTGCGCCCGGGATGGATCACCTTGGCGCGGCAGACGATTTCACCGTCGCTGACGCCCCGAATGTAGTTGACCTTGCACTCCAGGGTCACGCTGCCCGGCTTGCCCTCGAACAAGCTGTGGCTCGCCTGCCCAAGCGCCGTATCGATCAGCGAGAACAACGCGCCACCATGCATCTTGCCGTGCAGGTTGAGCAGCTTGTCCTGCATGTTCATCCGGACTTCGGATTCTCCCTGCTCGGCTTTGAGGATACGCATCCCCAGCAGCTGGCTGAATGCACTGTCATTACCTGCCACGGACTGGCTCATGGTTACTTCCTCAATTGTTTGGCGTTGGCAAACAGTGCTGCCATGGCACCACTGGCAGCAGGCTTGCTTTCGTTACGGGGTGCATTACGGTCACGCGATGGGTTGTTGCCAGGCTTGCCGCTGCGGGGTTGCCCGCCACGTTGGCCTTCGACCTTTTCACCGGGCGTATCACTCATGCGCATGGACAGACCCACCCGGTTACGGGGAATGTCCACTTCCATGACCTTGACCTTCACGATATCGCCTGCCTTGACCACTTCGTAGGGATCTTTGACAAACTTCTCGGACAGGGCGCTGATGTGTACCAGGCCGTCCTGGTGTACACCGATATCCACGAACGCGCCAAAGTTGGTCACGTTGGTCACGACACCTTCGAGAATCATACCGGGCTTGAGATCCTTGAGGGATTCAACGCCTTCCTGGAATTCTGCTGTCTTGAACTCGGGGCGCGGGTCTCGCCCTGGCTTGTCCAGCTCGCTCAGGATATCCGTCACGGTCGGCAGACCAAAGGTTTCATCGGTAAATTTCTTCGGATCCAAGCGCTTCAGGAAGCTGGAATCTCCAATCAGGGAGCGAATATCACGGCCGGTATCGGCAGCGATGCGCTCGACGACAGGGTAGGCTTCCGGGTGAACGCCAGAGGCATCCAGTGGATTGTTGCCGCTCATGACCCGCAGGAAGCCTGCAGCCTGCTCGAAGGTCTTGTCTCCCAGGCGACTCACTTTCTTCAACTCGTGACGGGACTTGAAAGCACCATTCAGGTCGCGGTAGGCCACGATATTCTGCGCAAGCGTTGCGTTCAGGCCGGAGATACGGGCCAGCAGCGCTGCAGAGGCCGTGTTTACGTCCACCCCTACGGCGTTTACGCAGTCTTCCACCACGGCATCCAGGCTACGAGCCAGCTTGAGTTGAGAGACGTCATGCTGGTACTGGCCCACACCAATGGACTTGGGCTCAATCTTGACTAGCTCAGCCAGCGGATCCTGCAAGCGGCGAGCGATAGATACAGCGCCACGCAAAGAAACATCCAAATCCGGAAATTCCTTGGCGGCGAGCTCGGACGCCGAGTACACCGAGGCGCCAGCTTCGCTGACCATGATCTTGGTCATCTTGAGGCCCGGGTATTTCTTGATCAGTTCTCCCGCCAGTTTATCGGTCTCGCGGCTAGCCGTGCCGTTGCCAATGGCAATCAGGTCGACGCCATGCTTGGCACACAGCTTCGCCAGTGTATCGATGGTCTGGTCCCACTGGTTTTTTGGGGCGTGCGGATACACGGTATCGGTGGCCAGCAGCTTGCCGGTTGAGTCGACCACAGCGACTTTTACGCCCGTCCGCAGTCCCGGGTCCAGACCCAGCGTGGCACGTGGGCCAGCAGGTGCTGCCAGCAACAGATCATGCAGGTTGCGTGCGAATACGCTGATGGCATCATCTTCAGCCTTTTCACGCAGCTCGCCCAGCAGATCGGTTTCCAGCGAGGTGTACAGCTTGACCTTCCAAGTCCAGCGCACGACTTCCGCCAGCCATTTGTCTGCTGCGCGATTCTGATTCTTCACCTCGAAATGCTCGGCAATCATTACCTCGCAAGGGTGCATGGTCCCAGGTGCTTCATCGCCTACCTTGAGCGAGGCACTCAGGATGCCTTCGTTACGGCCGCGGAAGATCGCAAGGGCTCGGTGGGACGGTACATTCCTGAAAAGCTCGTCATGTTCGAAATAGTCACTGAACTTGGCGCCTTCCTGCTCCTTCCCGGCCACCAGACGAGCTGAAAGTGTCGCCTCCTGCTTCAGGAATGCGCGCAGCTTTTCCAGAAGGTCGGCATCTTCGGCAAAACGCTCCATCAGAATATATTTGGCACCCTCCAGGGCCGCTTTCACGTCGGCGACGCCTTTGTCCGCATCTACATAGACGGCGGCTTCGGTCTCGGGAGAAAGCGTTGGGTCATTGAGCAAGGCATCAGCCAGTGGGCCAAGGCCGGCTTCCAGGGCAATCTGGCCCTTGGTACGACGCTTCTGCTTATAGGGCAGATAAAGGTCTTCAAGACGGGTCTTGGTATCGGCCTGCTTGATCTCGCGGGCTAGCTCCGGCGTGAGTTTACCTTGCTCGTCGATGCTGGCCAGGATCGCCGTGCGACGCTCCTCCAGCTCGCGCAGGTAGCGCAGACGCTCTTCCAGATGACGCAGGTGCGTATCGTCAAGGCTGCCGGTGACTTCTTTTCTATAACGGGCGATGAAAGGAACCGTCGATCCCTCATCAAGCAGCGCCACGGCTGCGGCGACCTGTTGTGGGCGGACGCCGAGCTCTTCGGCGATGCGGGAGTTGATACTGTCCATGAAACCACCTGAAAACCAGAGAAGCGGGCCTGACCGGCAGGCTTGAAGCGCTGCATTATACCCGTCGGGTATCAACGCGCTGCGGCAATTTGCCAAGGATAAGTGTGTGCTTTCAACTTCTTATGCAGGCTAATCCCCCATTCTCAGGAAAAATCTGCTAACAATGGACTGTCCCTCTGCGGACGAGGCCTGCGCCATAATCCACTTCCCTATTTGAAGGAGTTGACATGAGCACCACCCCCGTTACGGAAGGTGAAAAGATTCTGGTCGTAGATGACGATGCTCGTCTGCGTCGCCTGCTCGAGCGTTTTCTGGCCGAGCAGGGCTACCGTGTGCGTACCGTGGAAAGCACCGAGCAGATGGACCGCCTGATGTCCCGTGAGCTTTTCCATCTGGTCGTGCTGGATCTGATGATGCCGGGCGAAGACGGTATGTCGGCCTGCGCCCGTCTGCGTGAGCAGAACAACCAGATCCCGATCATCATGCTGACGGCCAAGGGCGATGAGGGCAGTCGCATCCAGGGGCTTGAGCAGGGCGCCGATGACTATCTGGCCAAGCCTTTCAACCCTCGCGAACTTCTGGCCCGTATCAAGGCCGTTCTGCGCCGGCAGGCACCCCAGGTTCCGGGCGCACCGGGCAGCGAAGATGCCGTCGTGACCTTTGGTGATTATGAGCTTTCACTGGCAACCCGCGAACTCAAACGCGGCGATGAAGTGCATATGCTGACGACAGGTGAATTCGCGGTGCTCAAGGCGCTGGTCCAGCATGCACGCGAGCCGCTGACCCGCGACAAGCTGATGAATTTGGCGCGTGGGCGTGAGTGGGATGCATTGGAACGGTCGATCGACGTACAGATTTCTCGCCTGCGCCGTATGATTGAACCTGATCCCTCCAAGCCTCGCTATATCCAGACGGTCTGGGGTGTTGGCTACGTATTCGTGCCGGACGGCAACAAGTAACAGTCCGGCACACAGGGACGCCTTCAGGCGAACAAGCCGTTGTGAACACCTACCAACAGGAAGATGCCCAGCAGCGCTCGATAGACAATGAAGATCCAGGTCGAAAAGCGTTCCAGAAAGCGCATCAGACCCCAGATGGCTGCAAACGCCGAAAGGCTTGCTACTAGGATGCCTACCAGCAGAAGCGACCAGGCTTCTGCCGGGATGGACGCATGCCAGAGCACGACCAGTTCTTTCAAGCCAGCCAGGGCAATCGCGGGCAGGCCCAGCAGGAAAGAAAAGCGGGCTGCTTCTTCGCGCTTTAAGTTGAGGAACATGGCCGCAGTCAATGTCGAGCCGGAGCGGGATACTCCTGGAATCAACGCGCCAATCTGTGCAATTCCAACAATCAGGGCGTCGCGCAGGCGCATTTCACTCATGTCGCGCTTGTGCTTGCAGGTCAGCTCGGCAATGGCCAGCAACGCCGCCATGCCCAGACAGGCATAGCCAATGACATTCAAGCCCCGTAAAGGCGAGTCGCAGGCATTGAGCACAGGGGAAAGCGCAAGCCCGACCACACAAATAGGGATTGTCGCCAGAATGATTGCCATGGCGAGGACAAAGGCGCGACTGTTGTAGTCCTTATGACGAATTGCATTGACGCTGCCAGTGGTAACGGAGCTGACGTCACGCCAGAAATAACTGATGACGGCTGCCAGAGCTGCCATCTGCATTGCAGCGGAAAAGGCGGAACCAGGATCTTGCCAACCTAACAGGGCTGGAACGACACGCATGTGAGCAGTAGAGGAAATTGGCAGGAGCTCGGTGATACCCTGCACAACACCTAGGAAAACAACCTGGGCGTAACTAAGGGAAGCAAAGCCAATGTCCAAGCCGGTATGGCACATATCGGACACGAAATATCTCCAGTGTGGGAGGTCTTTGAAAAGAGTCGGGCAAATGTATCAAAGTGTTTCTTAGCGAAACGAGGCTGTGAGGCATTTAAAAAGCTGTTTTGTTCAGTCACTCAACAAAATCGATGCCTTTTCTATGAAGCAAGTCTTTATAGGGTGGCAATATGCTCGGAGCGTCAATGACGTGTGGTTACTATGAAAACGCCTGCCTGGTTCCCTCAAAGCTTCTTCGCACGCTCGCTCTGGCTGGTTCTGATTGCCGTACTGTTTTCCAAGGCGCTGACGCTGGTTTACCTGCTGCTCAACGAAGATGTATTGGTTGATCGCCAATACAGTCATGGCGCTGCACTGACGTTGCGGGCCTACTGGGCCGCTGATCCGGATGACCGTCCCGCTGTCGCTCAGGCATCCGGGCTGCACTATGAATCGCCGGAAACGGTGCCAGCGGGTGAGTATCATTGGCCTTACAGTGAAATTTTCGACCGCCAGATGCAGCAGGAGCTGGGGCCGGATACTCAAGTCAGGGTTCGTGTACAGCAGGGGCCTGCACTTTGGGTGCTGGCGCCATCGCTGGGGCCTGATTGGATCAAGATACCGCTGTACGCTCACCCCCTGCGAGGCCAGCGAATCTGGAGTGTGCTGGGTTGGTTCTTCGGGATTGGCCTGTTTTCTACCGCCGTGGCCTGGGTGTTTGTCGGCCAGCTGAACCGACCACTCAAACGGCTCGTCTATGCCGCCCGCGAGTTGGGTAAAGGGCATAGCGTACGCCTGCCGGAAAGTGATGCGCCAAGCGAGATCATGGAGGTCTATCATGCCTTCAATCAGATGGCTCACGATGTCGAGCAGGCTGGACGCGAGCGTGAGCTGATGTTGGCCGGCGTGTCCCACGACCTGCGCACGCCGCTTACCCGTCTACGCCTCTCAGTCGAATTGCTGCCTGAAATGGACGAGATGACGGAGGACATGGTCCGCGATATCGAGGATATGAACCTGATTCTCGATCAGTTCCTGGCATTTATACGTGATGGACGCGATGAGCCTTTAGAAGAAACGAACCTGAATGACCTGATTCAGGAAACCGTGGCACCTTACAACCAGAATGAGGAGCGGGTCCGTCTCTCCCAGACCGATGTGCCGCCCGTGGCTTTGCGGCGTGTGTCGATCAAGCGGATGCTGACCAACCTCTTGGAAAATGCGTTCAAGCATGGAGGCGGCGCCGTGGAGGTCAGGGCTCACGTAGGTGGAGACTCGACAGCACCCTATGTT
This sequence comes from Pseudomonas sp. C2.3V, assembly GCF_058536325.1. Classification (NCBI taxonomy): domain Bacteria; kingdom Pseudomonadati; phylum Pseudomonadota; class Gammaproteobacteria; order Pseudomonadales; family Pseudomonadaceae; genus Pseudomonas; species Pseudomonas sp. C2.3V. The sequence continues at coordinate 385,881 of NZ_JBZUBN010000001.1, forward strand.
GTGCTGAGCGTTCTGGACCAAGGGCCGGGCATTGATCCCAGTGAGATAGAGGAAATCTTCAATCCTTTCATTCGGGGCAACCGGGCGCGTACCGGCTCTGGTACCGGGCTGGGGCTGGCCATCGTCAGGCGTATTGCCGCCCAGCATGGTGGCAGCGTAGAGCTGCGTAATCGTGAAAGTGGCGGAGTCGAGGCACGCGTCCTGTTGCCACTAGGTCTGCTGCTGCCTCGTACCGCCAGCTGATCTGACGCTACCAGTGGAGTCCGTCATGTTCGAGGCGGGCTTCCTGACCATATGGCCAGGCCTGGTTATCCGGGCCGTGTCCACTAGGCAGACCCGAGAACAACGGAATACCATGGGGCTCTAGCCATTCAGCAATAATCTCTTCAAGGCTGTGTACCACACCCTTGCGCGGGCAATCCGTAAAGGTGCCCAGGCATACGGCGCCAAGCCTGGCGCTATCGATACTGTTCAATAGCTGCCACAGGCTACGCTCGATGCGATAGTACGGCTCACCTACATCCTCCAGGATCAGAATGGCGCCGTCAGGCGCATACAGTCCATAGCCGGTGCCCTCGGTACTGGCCAGTGCCGTCAGGTTGCCGCCAATCAGCGGTCCTTGTATGGACTTGAGTGAGTGATTGACCGGTTGGGCTGGCAGATGCCCTCCGGCCGTTCTCAGCAGCCGATCGAGGCTACGAAACGAGTTCTCATGACGCAGCTGTTCTTCACCGTCATATCGTTTGGCCAATGACGTAGCCACTTGACCATGTACTGCAGGCAGACTTTGCCGATGAAAGGCACTGAGCATGATCGAGATATCAGAGAAACCAATCAGCGGTTTAGGGCCAGCCCGCCTGATGCGCTCCCAATCCAGATGCGGTAAAAGCTGAGCACACCCATAACCGCCCCGCAAGCACCAGACAGCACTAACCTCTGAATTCTCAAAAGCCGCATAAACATCGGTCAGACGCTGATCCACTGTACCCGCAAGATAACGATGACGGGCCTGTACGTGCTCACCTGCAACATACGGAACCTCCATCTCACGCAACCGAGCGTAGGTGGTTTCCAGCGCATCGTTGGCAATTGCTGCCGCTGGTGCAATTAGCGCTACCTTGCCCCCAAAACTGGAGGCATCAAGAAGAGACGTGCGGCCTGTCATTCCTTAGCCCTTGCCTTTGGTGCGTGTCAGGTTGGGGCCACTGTTCTTTTCTAGATACTGGATGATCATGCCCGCAATGTCCTGGTTGGTCGTTTGCTCGATGCCTTCCAGGCCCGGTGAAGAGTTTACCTCCATGACCAGCGGACCATGATTGGAGCGAAGAATATCGACACCGGCCACATTCAGCCCCAGCACCTTGGCGGCTCTAATGGCGGCCATACGCTCTTCAGGCGTAATTTTCACCAAGCTTGCCGTGCCGCCGCGATGCAGGTTGGAGCGAAACTCACCGGGCTTGGCCTGGCGCTTCATGGCGGCAATCACCTTGTCACCCACCACGAAGCAGCGAATATCCGCACCGCCTGCCTCGCGGATATACTCCTGCACCATGATGTTCTGCTTGAGCCCCATGAAGGCTTCCAGTACCGACTCGGCAGCCTTTTCGGTTTCACACAGCACCACGCCGATTCCCTGAGTACCCTCCAGCAGCTTGATGACCAGCGGAGCACCGCCAACCATGCGGATAAGGTCCGGTACATCATCTGGAGAGTGCGCAAATCCTGTCACCGGCAGGCCAACACCCTTGCGTGACATCAACTGCAGGGAGCGCAGCTTGTCTCGGGCTCGGCTGATGGCGACGGACTCATTGAGCGGAAAGACGCCCATCATTTCAAACTGCCGCAGCACTGCGCAGCCATAAAACGTTACCGATGCCCCAATTCGCGGAATCACGGCATCGAAGTCTTCGAGCGGCTTGCCTCTATAGTGAATCTGCGGTTTGTGGCTTGCGATATTCATATACGCGCGCAACGTATCGATCACGACCATCTGATGACCACGTTGCTCTCCGGCTTCCACCAGGCGACGAGTGGAATACAGGCGAGGATTACGCGACAGCACAGCGATTTTCATGCAGCACCCGGAGCGGGAGAGAGGGATAGGATGGGTTTGTCTTGCGCATAGCTGACGGCCGGATTCACGATCAGGCCACCCTCGACCAAGGCTTTCGAGCCTAGAAGCATGCGGTAACGCATGCTCTTGCGGCAGGCCAGGGTAAATTCCACTGGCCAGGATCGATTACCCAGGGCGAGATTGGTTCGAATCACATAGCGGTTCTGAGCATGGCCATTGGAGCTTCGTATGGTCTTTTTGGCTACCAACGGCGCTTCGCAATGCCGGTGCCGGGACTGCACCAGTGTGCCCAGATGGACCGTAAAACGCACCCAGCGTTCACCGTTACGCTCAAAAGGAACAACTTCCGTTGCATGCAGGGCTGAAGTGCTCGCACCTGTGTCGATCTTGGCCCTCAGGCCGATTACGCCCAGGTCCGGCAGGGCGACCCATTCACGTAGGCCGATAATGGCCAGCTCGTCGAGTGTGTCCAAGCGTAATCCTTGAAGTCGGGATCAGTGTCCCCATATCTGCTTATCGATGGAGGCCAGCGCATTGAACGCAGGCTTGGCAAACCAGTAACCCTGCATCAACGTGATACCAATGTCACGCAGGCAATCACGCTCGGCAGCGGTTTCAATACCTTCGGCAATGATCTGGATGTTCAACTCCGTACACATGGAGACGACGGCTCGAACAATGGCCTGCCGGACTCGATCATGATCGATATTGCGAATCAAGGCCATATCCAGCTTGATCAGATCCGGTTGAAAAGCGGCTAGCAGGTTCAAGCCTGAATGTCCGGCACCAAAGTCGTCAATCGCCGTCATGAAGCCGAACTGCCGATATTCTTTCAGGATATGCGTTAGATGCTGGCTATCACCAATATGCTCGCTTTCAACTGTTTCAAAAATAAGATTGCTCAACGGAAAGTCATGCCGTTTGGCCGCCTCCAGTGTGCTGCGAATGCACAGCTCCGGTCGATAGACGGCATTTGGAAGAAAGTTGATGGAAAGTTTTTCCTTCATTCCAAGCTTTGCTGCGCCTGAAATCGCCTTGGTGCGGCATAACTGATCGAAACGATAGCGGTTATGCGCATCCACCCGCTCAAGCACTGAAAGCGCACCCTGGCCTTCCGGGCCACGGACCAGCGCCTCGTGAGCAAAGATACTGCGAGTGGTTACGTCAACAATAGGCTGATAGGCAAAGGCGAAATCGAACCCAAGGGGTTCACTCTGGTGGCAGCCTTGGCAGCGCATAGGGTTGGTTAATTCTTCAGGAAAGAAGGTCTTCATGATCGTACCGTTAGAATGCCCGTAACCAGCCCTGGTCTAATGGCAAAAATTGTTAAGTATTCGGAGCGTTTTCGTTAATGACGTCTATTCAAGATATAGATGAAAAAGTCCGCCTGGATAAGTGGCTGTGGGCTGCACGGTTCTTCAAGACACGAGCACTGGCCAAGGCTGCTATAGAAGGAGGCAAGGTTCAATGTCGGGGTGAGCGGTGTAAGCCCAGCAAAGAGCCCAAGGTCGGTGATGAGCTGACGATTCGTCAGGGGTTCGATGAGAAGACCGTCATAGTCCTCTCCCTGTCTCAACAGCGTCGCGGAGCACCCGAGGCCCAGTTACTGTATCGGGAGACAGAGGAAAGTCTTGAGCGTCGCGAGCGGGCTACGGCCATGCGCAAGGCAGGAGCGCTTGGGTTGGCAACGGATGGAAGGCCAACCAAGAAGCAGCGCCGTCAGATTCATCGATTCCGGGGCGACGCTGATTCTCGGGCCAATGACTAGATGAGCAGTCAGTAGTGCTTGACCAGGCTCATCTGCCGGATAACAGGAATATGAGCTGCTACACGAAACAGCGGCGCAGTTAAACGAAGGAACATGCGGCTACCGGCATTGGCCAGCGGCGTATAAAACCCCCAGGCCATTGCCAGTAGTGCAACGGCAATACCGCCCATATAGTCATCCGAAGCCCAGTGAGCACCGGCGACCAGGCGCGGCATCATGAAAAGCATTACCAGTAGCCAAGTGACGATAAGTTGTAATGGGTTGCGCGTAAAAGCCGTTAGAAAGAGGCCCCAGAGCAGAAGAACCGAAGCATGATCCCCCGGAAAGCTGGCGCCGGAGCGATCTTTGAGCTCCCAGGCCTTTTCCCAGGACTGGAAGTAATCGCTCATGTGAATGGCATACGTCAGCATGTCGGATGGACTGGCATGCTGCAGGCCGGCGGCTTCGATAGCCTTGGTGAACAGGTTGCGGATCAGCAGCAAGGCTAGCAGTACCGTAAGCAAGCCGAAGAAGGCGCTACGGACCTGCTCTGGTTTGAACACCCAATTCCCACGTATCGTAAGTGTGAGAAGAATGATGCCCACAACGATGTCGAATGGCCTCAGGCTGGCAACGGCCCAGACGTGTAGCCAGACCGTATTGCTTTCCAGCGGTGCGTTCAGCGCGCGGAAGAGATGCGCATCCAGATCCAGAAGAGTGGTGCGTACGGAAGGGATAAGCCAGAGAATAATCAACAGCAGCGCCACGAGGTGGCTGATTAGAAATGCTCGCCATTGCCACTTGGCTTGGAAGAGTGTGGCATTGTCCATAGAATGGAATGAATCCATATGAATAAACAGAAAGCGTGACCGCACGGGAGTGTTGTCACGCTTTTGTCATTTTCCCTGTTTAAGCGTACTTTTGTCATGACCCCATTCGATTACACACAGCGTTTCCTGTTTGAAAACACCGACGTTCGCGGCGAACTTGCATCGCTTGAAAGAAGCTATGTAGAGGTGCTTGCCAAACACCCCTATCCGGAACCCGTCGCGCAGCTGTTGGGTGAAATGCTTGCAGCCGCTGCCTTGCTGTGCGGCACGCTCAAGTTCGACGGTCTGCTGGTATTGCAGGCACGCTCCAGCGGTGCGATTCCTCTATTGATGGTGGAGTGCTCGAGCGCCCGAGAGGTGCGCGGTATCGCCCGCTACAATGCCGACGACATCGCTCCTGATGCCACGCTGAAAGATCTGATGCCCGAAGGTATTCTTGCCATAACGGTCGATCCGACCAACGGTCAGCGTTACCAAGGGATCGTTCCTCTCGAAGGCCAGACGCTCGCTGAATGCCTTTCAGGCTACTTCGCCACGTCCGAGCAGCTGCCTACTCGCTTCTGGCTCAATGCCGATGGACGGCGCGCTCGTGGGCTCCTGCTCCAACAGCTGCCAGCGGACAAACACAAGGACAAAGAGTCGCGCGACGCCAGCTGGGAGCACCTTACAACCCTTGGCAATACGCTGACTGCAGAAGAACTGTTGGGGTTACCCAACGAAACGGTACTTCATCGCCTCTATCATGAAGAAACTGTCAGAGTCTTTGATCCTCAAATCGTCGAATTCCATTGTGGCTGTTCTAGGGAACGTTCTGCCAATGCGCTTGTCTCTGTGGGCCAGGAAGATGTCGAACTGCTATTGCAGGAGCAGGGTGGTCAGATAGAAATCGACTGCCAATTCTGCAATCAGCGATACCTGTTCGACGCTGCCGATGTCGCGCAGATTTTTGCAGGCGGTGGAAGCCAAACACCGCAAGAAACCCGTCACTAAGCATTGCATTCAGGAATAGGCTTTCTGGCATAATCGCGCGACTTCGTTTTTTATGTAGCCAAACTCGGGTTAAGCTACAAAACGCAAAAGGACCGGCCGAGGGCCGACGGGGAACTACATGACGCAAGCCAACGTTTATACCGATATTAGCGCCGCGCAGCTGGTAGAAGAGGCGCTTCGGCGCGGCGAGGGTGAGTTAGCCGCCAATGGCTCTCTTGTAGTCAAGACTGGACATCGCACCGGCCGCTCGCCAGCCGACCGCTTCATTGTTGAAGAGTCGTCTACCCGTGATGCCATCGATTGGGGCTCTATCAACCGTCCTTTTCCAGCGGAAAAGTTCGATGCGCTATGGGATCGCGTTTCAACCTATGTAGGTGAGCGGGATCACTTCGTTTCGCATGTGCATGTAGGCTCCGATCCAGAGCACTACCTTGCAGTCAAGATGACTACGGAAACCGCCTGGCACAACCTGTTTGGCCGTTGCCTGTTCATCAACCCGGAAAGTTACAACCCTCAGTCCCGCCAGGAGTGGGAAATCCTTAACGCCCCTTGGTTTGTCTGCGAGCCGGAGCGTGATGGAACCAATTCCGATGGCACCGTCATCATTAACTTTGCTGCTCGCAAGGTATTAATTGCGGGCATGCGTTATGCCGGTGAAATGAAGAAGGCCATGTTCTCGGTGCAAAACTTCCTGCTGCCTGAGCATGATGTACTTCCTATGCACTGTGCGGCCAACATGGGCGAAGAGGGCGACGTTACGCTGTTCTTTGGCCTGTCGGGAACAGGTAAGACGACGCTATCTGCCGATGAAAGCCGTTACCTGATCGGTGACGACGAGCATGGCTGGGGTGTCGGTACCGTCTTTAATATAGAGGGCGGCTGCTATGCTAAGTGTATCGACCTGTCCGAAAAGAATGAGCCTGTCATCTGGAAAGCCATTCAGTTCGGCGCTGTGCTGGAAAACGTGGTGCTTGATCCACAGTCGCGCCAGCCAGATTATTCGGACGATAGTCTGACCCAGAACAGCCGGGCGGCCTATCCTCGTGAGTTGATCGAAAAGCGTGCGGAACTGAACCGCGGTGGCGAGCCTAATGCAGTAATCTTTCTCACCTGCGATCTGACGGGTGTGCTGCCTCCTGTATCTATCCTTAATAACGAGCAGGCGGCTTATCATTTCCTTTCGGGTTACACTGCGCTGGTGGGTTCTACTGAAATGGGATCGGGGGCTGGCATCAAATCCACTTTCTCTACCTGTTTCGGTGCACCCTTCTTCCCGCGTCCGGCGGCCGAGTACGCTGAGCTTCTCATCAAGCGTATCAATGGGTTCGGCTCCAAAGTTTACCTGGTGAACACTGGGTGGACCGGGGGCGGTTACGGTGTAGGCAAGCGCTTCAATATCCCAACGACACGAGCAGTGATTGCCGCTATTCAAAGTGGGGCGCTGGTCGATGTTGAGACCGAGCATTTGCCCATTATCAACCTTGATGTTCCCAAGGTCGTAGCTGGTGTCGATACTGCATTGCTCAACCCGCGTAACACTTGGGAGGATAAAAATGCCTATGATGAATCGGCCAAGGCGCTGGCAGGCAAGTTCATCGAGAACTTCAAAAAGTTCAGTGGCGTCTCCGAAGCGATCAAGGCAGCTGGTCCACAGTTATAATCGTTAGGCTGAAAACAAAGGGTCGCTTAAGCGACCCTTTGTTTTTTAAGAAAAAATTTAAGAAAAACGCATTTAATGATTGCATGTGAAGAATTAAATGCATAAAATGCGCCCGCCTTGAACATGTAAGTCCACTGGTTGGCGGTCAAGGCAACGTAAGTTGAGGAAAAGTAAGAAAATCCTTGACACGACGGCAGCAAGCAAATAGAGTGCTGCCTCCTTTGGAGGGATTCCCGAGCGGCCAAAGGGATCAGACTGTAAATCTGACGTCTACGACTTCGAAGGTTCGAATCCTTCTCCCTCCACCAAATTGCAAGAGCTACAGGCTCTGCGGGTATAGTTCAGTGGTAGAACCTCAGCCTTCCAAGCTGATGATGCGGGTTCGATTCCCGCTACCCGCTCCAGTTTGTTGTAGTTTGCTCATGTAGCTCAGTTGGTAGAGCACACCCTTGGTAAGGGTGAGGTCAGCGGTTCAAATCCGCTCATGAGCTCCATTATTAAGGGCAGATATGAGAATATCTGCCTTTATTTTATGGCGGCGTTACTTGCTCAATTCTTGATGGGAGAGAGTGTCGATGGCTAAAGAAAAATTTGAACGTAACAAACCGCACGTCAACGTCGGCACCATCGGCCACGTCGACCATGGTAAGACAACGCTGACTGCAGCACTGACCAAGGTTTGCTCTGAAACTTGGGGTGGTTCTGCTCGTAACTTCGACCAGATCGATAACGCTCCGGAAGAAAAAGCGCGCGGTATTACCATTAACACTTCCCACGTTGAGTACGATTCGGCCACTCGCCATTACGCTCACGTTGACTGCCCTGGCCACGCTGACTATGTGAAGAACATGATCACCGGTGCTGCGCAGATGGACGGTGCGATCCTGGTTTGCTCGGCAGCTGACGGCCCCATGCCGCAGACTCGTGAGCACATCCTGCTGTCCCGTCAGGTAGGCGTTCCTTACATTGTCGTGTTCCTGAACAAGGCCGACATGGTTGACGACGCTGAGCTGCTCGAGCTGGTAGAAATGGAAGTTCGCGATCTGCTGAACACCTATGACTTCCCAGGTGACGACACTCCGATCGTTGTAGGTTCCGCGCTGATGGCGCTGGAAGGCAAAGACGACAACGAAATCGGTGTTTCTGCTGTGCGTAAGCTGGTTGAAACTCTGGATGCCTACATCCCTGAGCCGGTTCGTGCAATCGACCAGCCGTTCCTGATGCCGATCGAAGACGTATTCTCCATCTCTGGTCGCGGTACTGTAGTAACGGGCCGTGTTGAGCGTGGTATCGTCAAGGTGGGTGAGGAAGTTGAAATCGTAGGTATCAAAGCTACGACCAAAACTACCTGCACCGGCGTTGAAATGTTCCGTAAGCTGCTAGACGAAGGTCGTGCAGGTGAGAACGTTGGCGCCCTGCTGCGTGGTACCAAGCGTGAAGACGTTGAGCGTGGTCAGGTTCTGGCCAAGCCGGGCACCATCAAGCCGCACACCAAGTTCGAGTGCGAAGTGTACGTTCTGTCCAAGGAAGAAGGTGGTCGTCATACTCCGTTCTTCAAGGGCTACCGTCCTCAGTTCTACTTCCGTACTACTGATGTGACTGGTAACTGCGAACTGCCGGAAGGCGTTGAGATGGTAATGCCGGGCGACAACATCAAGATGGTTGTTACCCTGATCGCTCCGATCGCCATGGAAGAAGGTCTGCGTTTCGCTATTCGCGAAGGCGGCCGTACCGTAGGCGCCGGCGTGGTTGCCAAGATCGTCGAATAAGTTCTTGATCTTGGGTTGTTAGGCCGGCATAATAGCCGGCCTGATTTAAGTTACAGGCCAGTAGCTCAATTGGCAGAGCGGCGGTCTCCAAAACCGCAGGTTGGGGGTTCGATTCCCTCCTGGCCTGCCAGATTTAATCTGGCATTTCCTGACAGGATTTCAATTGATGAGCGTCAAGGCGGAAGCCAAAGAGTCACGCTTCGATGCGATGAAGTGGCTTGTGGTCGTCTTGCTGGTAGCAGTAGGTGTTGTTGCTAACCACTACTACTCAGCCCAGCCGATCCTGTATCGCGTTATCGGTTTGCTGGTTCTGGGTGCTGTAGCTGCTTTCGTTGCATTACAGACTGTCAAAGGGCAAGCGTTTTTCACGCTGCTCAAAGAGGCGCGCACCGAGATTCGTAAGGTTGTCTGGCCTAGTAGGCAAGAGACAACTCAGACCACATTGATTGTGGTTGCAGTAGTGCTGGTCATGGCGCTGCTGCTATGGGGATTAGATTCCCTGCTCGGATGGCTTGTTTCCATGATCGTAGGTTAAGGGTTCGCCGTGGCTAAGCGTTGGTACGTAGTGCATGCATACTCGGGTTACGAGAAGCATGTCATGCGCTCTTTGATTGAGCGCGTCAAGCTTGCCGGAATGGAAGATGAGTTCGGCGATATTCTGGTTCCCACTGAAGAAGTAGTGGAAATGCGTAATGGCCAGAAGCGCAAAAGCGAACGTAAATTCTTTCCAGGTTATGTGCTCGTTCAGATGGAAATGAACGAAGGTACTTGGCACCTCGTTAAAGATACCCCGCGGGTTATGGGTTTTATTGGTGGGACGGCTGATAAGCCAGCACCGATTACTGATCGTGAGGCAGAGGCGATTCTTCGTCGTGTTTCCGATAGTAGTGATAAGCCCAAGCCGAAAACACTGTTTGAGCCAGGTGAGACTGTTCGTGTTATCGATGGTCCGTTTGCTGACTTCAATGGTGTTGTCGAAGAAGTGAATTACGAAAAAAGCCGGATTCAAGTGGCTGTCCTGATTTTTGGACGTTCTACGCCGGTTGAGCTGGAATTCAGTCAGGTCGAAAAAGTCGTCTAACTGATGCCTGGTCCCATACCCCGCAGTTTAGGCTGCGGGGTTTTGTCGTCAGTGGGATAAGGTGAATCAAACCGGGGAGCCTTAAGGCGTTAGACCCGTCATTGGAGTAGCAAATGGCTAAGAAAATCCAAGCTTATATCAAGCTGCAAGTTAAAGCGGCCCAAGCTAACCCAAGCCCGCCAGTAGGTCCGGCGCTGGGTCAGCATGGCGTGAACATCATGGAATTCTGTAAGGCATTCAACGCCCGTACCCAAGGTATGGAACCAGGTCTGCCTACTCCGGTAATTATTACCGTTTACAGTGACCGTAGCTTCACGTTTGAGACCAAGAGTACTCCTGCTTCCGTTCTTCTGAAGAAGGCTGCGGGCATTCAGAGCGGTTCTAGCCGTCCTAACTCTCAGAAAGTAGGCACCGTAACGCGTGCTCAGCTTGAAGAGATTGCTAAGACCAAGAATGCTGATCTGACTGCTGCTGATATGGATGCAGCTGTACGTACTATCGCTGGCTCTGCGCGTAGCATGGGCCTCAATGTGGAGGGCGTGTAATGGCCAAGCTCACTAAGCGTCAAAAGGCTATTGCTGCCAAGATTGAAGCAGGCAAGCAGTACAGCTTTGAAGAGGCTGCTGCGCTTCTGTCTCAGTTGTCCACTGTCAAGTTCAAAGAGTCGGTAGACGTTTCAGTTAATCTGGGCGTTGATCCTCGTAAATCTGACCAGGTTGTTCGTGGTGCTACCGTTCTGCCAAACGGTACTGGCAAGAGCGTCCGTGTAGCCGTGTTTACTCAGGGCCCCAATGCTGAAGCAGCGCTGGCTGCTGGTGCAGAAAAAGTGGGTATGGACGACTTGGCTGCCGAGATGAAAGCTGGCGATCTGAGCTATGACGTCGTGATTGCTTCTCCAGATGCAATGCGCGTAGTAGGTCAGTTGGGTCAGATCCTTGGTCCTCGTGGTCTGATGCCTAACCCCAAAGTTGGCACTGTGACTCCGGACGTTGCTACTGCAGTCAAGAACGCAAAGGCCGGTCAGGTTCGTTTCCGTACCGACAAGAACGGCATCATCCATGCCTCCGTTGGCAAGGTTGATTTCGAACCCGTTAAGCTCAAGCAGAACGTTGAAGCGCTGCTGGCTGACCTGAAGAGACTCAAGCCGTCTACTTCCAAAGGTATTTATGTCAAGCGCGTGACTCTGAGCACCACTATGGGCCCAGGTCTGCAGATTGATCAGGCTTCCTTGGAAGCCTAAGTGATTCGAGCGAAGCACTGCTTCGCTCTCTTATTGGGGTCCCTGCCTGGCGGGGGCTGTCCAAGACCGTAGGTGACGAAAGTCTTAAATTAAGCCTACGCAGATGGTGCTCCCGATTCGGTTACCGAGTCAGACACCAAAACGACGTCCGGCTTAGGTTGGGCGATACGGTAACATCCAGGAGTAAAACCCGTGGCAATTAAACTCGAAGACAAGAAGGCTATCGTCGCTGAAGTCAACGAGGCTGCCCAAAGTGCCCTGTCTGCTGTCGTGGCTGATGCCCGTGGCGTGACAGTAGGTGCAATGACCGGACTCCGTAAAGAGGCCCGTGCGGCTGGTGTTTACGTGAAAGTTGTGCGTAACACACTGCTGCGTCGCGCTGTTGAAGGTACTTCGTTTGACGTACTGAACGACGCGTTCAAAGGCCCGACCCTGATTGCTTTTTCCACTGAACATCCGGGCGCTGCTGCTCGCATTTTCAAGGAATTCGCCAAGGGTCAGGACAAGTTCGAGATCAAGGCAGCCGCGTTTGAAGGCAAGCTGATCCCAGCTAACCAGATCGACGTACTGGCAACTCTGCCAACCTACGACGAAGCTGTGTCCCAGCTGATGAGCGTTATCCAGGGCGCAACCAGCAAGCTGGCTCGTACTCTGGCAGCTATTCGCGACCAGAAAGAATCTGCTGCAGCCTAAGGCTAAGCATCTACTTTCTCGCTTTTTTGTTTAATTCTAGTGGCTACGAAGCCCCTAAACGATACAGGAATTAGAGTCATGGCTCTGACCAACGAAGATATCATCAACGCCGTATCCGAAATGTCCGTCATGCAAGTGGTCGAACTGATCAAGGCGATGGAAGAGAAGTTCGGTGTAACTGCTGCTGCCGCTGTAGCTGCTGGCCCGGCTGCTGCCGCTCCTGCTGCTGAAGAGCAGACTGAATTCACTATCATGTTGACCGAGGCTGGCGACAAGAAAGTGAACGTCATTAAGGTCGTTCGTGAATTGACTGGTCTGGGCTTGAAAGAAGCCAAGGCAGTTGTTGACGGCGCTCCTGGCGTTGTTAAAGAGGGCGTTTCCAAAGAGGAAGCCGAGGCTGCCAAGAAGTCTCTGGAAGAAGCTGGCGCCAAGGTCGAGCTCAAGTAAGCTCAGACATTGCGTCTACAGCCTGAGCGTTAAAGTTCGGCTGATGGCTGGTGGCAATAGCCACCGGCCTTTTTCTGTTTCGATGCAGCCCGGTCGGGCTTGTGATCAAATAGAAATAAAGAAGGCCATCATAGGTGATGGCGCAAACGATAACGTTTGCAAGATTTTCCGGCTGCTCCCGTCGGAGAGGCCAAACAAGCAGGTGACCAAGCTGGGGAACGCTGATGGCTTACTCATACACTGAGAAAAAACGTATCCGCAAGGACTTTAGCAAGTTGCCGCACGTTATGGACGTGCCGTATCTATTGGCTATCCAGCTGGATTCGTATCGCGAATTCCTGCAGGCGGGCGCAGGCAAAGATCAGCTCCGCGATATCGGTCTGCACGCGGCCTTCAAGTCCGTTTTCCCGATTATCAGTTATTCCGGCAATGCTGCCTTGGAATATGTCGGTTATCGCCTTGGCGAGCCGGCGTTCGATGTTAAAGAATGTGTTTTGCGCGGCGTGACATTTGCTGTTCCGCTGCGGGTAAAAGTGCGCCTGATTATTTTTGATCGTGAGTCGTCCAACAAGGCGATCAAAGACATCAAGGAGCAAGAAGTTTACATGGGGGAAATTCCCCTGATGACAGAAAACGGCACCTTCATTATCAATGGTACCGAGCGTGTCATCGTTTCCCAGTTGCACCGTTCTCCTGGTGTCTTCTTCGATCACGACCGTGGTAAGACCCACAGCTCCGGTAAGCTGCTGTATTCCGCTCGTATTATTCCTTACCGTGGTTCTTGGTTAGACTTCGAGTTTGACCCCAAGGACAGCGTATTCGTTCGTATCGACCGTCGCCGCAAGCTACCTGCGACCGTTCTGCTGCGCGCGCTTGGTTACGGTACTGAAGAAGTGCTGGATATGTTCTACGATACCAACGTATTCCACATCAAGGGTGAAACCTTGAATCTGGAATTGGTGCCGCAGCGTCTGCGTGGCGAAATTGCCAGCTTTGATATTAAGGACAATGCAGGCAAGGTGATTGTAGAGCAGGGACGTCGTGTTACTGCGCGCCATATCAATCAGCTTGAAAAATCAGGTATTACCGAGCTGGAAGTGCCATTCGATTATGTTATTGGCCGTACTACTGCCAAGGCGATCGTGCATCCTGCTACTGGTGAAATTATTGCCGAGTGCAATACCGAGTTAACCCTCGATATGCTGGCAAAAATTGCAAAGGCAAATGTCGTCCGCATCGAAACGTTGTACACCAACGATATTGACTGTGGTCCCTTTGTTTCCGATACGCTGAAGATCGATTCCACAACCAATCAGCTCGAAGCATTGGTTGAAATCTATCGTATGATGCGTCCAGGCGAGCCTCCAACCAAGGAAGCTGCCGAGACACTATTTAACAACCTGTTCTTCAGCGCCGAGCGTTACGATCTATCTGCTGTTGGCCGTATGAAGTTCAACCGTCGTATCGGCCGTGACGAAATCGAAGGCCAGGGTGTACTGAGCCGCGAAGACATCGTTGACGTGCTCAGAACGCTGGTAGATATTCGGAACGGTAAAGGTATCGTCGATGATATCGATCACTTAGGTAACCGCCGTGTACGTTGCGTAGGTGAGATGGCTGAAAATCAGTTCCGTGTTGGCCTGGTGCGTGTTGAGCGCGCGGTCAAGGAACGTCTATCGATGGCCGAAAGTGAAGGACTGATGCCGCAAGACCTGATCAATGCAAAGCCGGTGGCTGCTGCGATCAAGGAGTTTTTCGGATCGAGCCAGTTGTCTCAGTTCATGGACCAGAACAACCCGCTTTCTGAGATCACGCACAAGCGTCGTGTCTCAGCACTCGGCCCGGGTGGTTTAACACGGGAGCGTGCGGGCTTTGAGGTTCGTGACGTTCACCCGACTCATTACGGTCGCGTATGTCCGATTGAGACACCAGAAGGCCCGAACATTGGTCTGATCAACTCGCTGGCAACCTATGCACGCACGAATCAGTATGGTTTTCTGGAGAGTCCTTATCGCGTAGTCAAGGATGCCGTGGCCTCTGATGAGATTGTGTTCCTGTCAGCGATCGAAGAAGCCAATCATGTCATCGCTCAGGCCTCTGCGGCTCTGGACGAAAATAACCGACTGGTCGATGAGCTTGTAGCGGTACGCCATCAGAACGAATTCACGGTTAAGAGCCCGGAAGACGTAACTCTGATGGATGTGTCACCCAAGCAGGTGGTTTCCGTTGCTGCTTCGCTGATTCCTTTCCTCGAGCACGATGATGCGAACCGTGCCCTTATGGGTTCGAACATGCAGCGTCAGGCTGTCCCGACTCTGCGCTCGGACAAGCCGCTAGTCGGAACAGGTATGGAGCGTAACGTAGCACGCGACTCTGGTGTTTGTGTTGTGGCACGTCGAGGCGGTGTGATCGACTCCGTTGACGCAAGCCGTATCGTGGTACGCGTTGCTAATGCCGAAGTTGAAACGGGCGAGGCGGGTGTAGATATCTACAACCTGACCAAATATACCCGCTCCAACCAGAACACCTGCATTAACCAGCGTCCGCTGGTAAATAAGGGTGACGTCATTGCGCGTGGCGACATTCTGGCTGATGGCCCGTCTACCGATATGGGTGAGCTGGCATTGGGTCAGAATATGCGCGTTGCATTTATGACCTGGAACGGCTTCAACTTCGAAGACTCGATCCTGTTGTCTGAGCGCGTTGTGCAGGAAGACCGCTTTACCACGATCCACATTCAGGAGCTGACCTGTGTGGCTCGTGATACAAAGCTCGGCCCAGAAGAAATCACTTCTGATATCCCGAACGTAGGTGAGGCAGCGCTTAACAAGCTTGATGAAGCCGGTATTGTTTACGTTGGTGCCGAGGTGCAGGCAGGTGACATTCTGGTCGGTAAGGTAACGCCGAAAGGCGAAACCCAGCTGACTCCAGAAGAAAAGTTGCTACGTGCCATCTTTGGTGAAAAGGCGTCCGATGTTAAGGATACTTCCCTGCGCGTACCAACGGGTACCAAGGGTACGGTCATTGATGTACAGGTCTTTACCCGTGATGGGGTAGAGCGTGACTCTCGTGCACTGGCAATCGAGAAGTCCCAGCTCGACGAGATTCGCAAGGACCTCAATGAGGAGTTCCGTATCGTTGAAGGTGCCACCTTCGAGCGTCTGCGTCAGGCACTTGTAGGTCAGGTTGCGGATGGCGGACCGAATGTCAAAAAGGGTTCTGTCATTACTGACGAGTACCTGGATGGTCTGGAGCGTGGCCAGTGGTTCAAGCTGCGTATGGCAGAAGATGCGCAAAACGAGCAGTTGGAAAAGGCTCAAGCCTATCTATCCGATCGCCGTCAGCTCTTGGACGACAAGTTCGAGGACAAGAAGCGCAAGCTGCAGCAAGGCGATGACCTGGCACCTGGCGTGCTTAAGATCGTGAAGGTTTACCTGGCAATCCGTCGCCGTATCCAGCCTGGTGACAAGATGGCAGGTCGTCACGGTAACAAGGGTGTGGTATCGGTCATCATGCCGGTTGAAGACATGCCTTACGATGAGACGGGTACTCCGGTTGACATCGTATTGAACCCGCTGGGTGTTCCGTCACGGATGAACGTTGGTCAGATTCTTGAAACGCACCTAGGCCTTGCTGCCAAGGGGTTGGGCGAGAAGATCAATCGCATGCTTGAAGAGCAACGCAAAGTAGCTGAGCTGCGTAGTTTCCTGCATGAGCTCTATAACGAGATCGGTGGCCGCCAGGAAAACCTGGATGAGCTGAGCGACGAAGAAGTGTTGCGTTTGGCTAAAAACCTGCGTGGTGGCGTGCCGATGGCTACGCCGGTCTTCGATGGTGCCAAGGAACGTGAAATCAAGGCTATGCTGAAGCTGGCTGATCTGCCCGAAAGTGGTCAGATGCGCCTGTTTGACGGCCGTACCGGTAATCAGTTCGAGCGTCCGGTTACTGTCGGCTACATGTATATGCTGAAGCTCAACCACCTGGTCGATGACAAGATGCATGCCCGTTCCACAGGATCGTATAGCCTGGTTACTCAGCAGCCGCTGGGTGGTAAGGCGCAGTTCGGTGGACAGCGTTTCGGAGAGATGGAGGTCTGGGCGCTGGAAGCTTATGGTGCCGCCTACACCCTTCAGGAAATGCTGACGGTCAAGTCGGACGATGTGAATGGCCGGACCAAGATGTACAAGAACATCGTGGACGGAGATCATCGTATGGAGGCCGGTATGCCGGAGTCCTTCAACGTACTGATCAAGGAAATTCGCTCGCTCGGTATCGATATCGAATTGGAAACCGAATAACACGCGACGCCAAGAAGGCATGGCCGTCAAGGCGGTCATGCCTGGTCCGTGAGGAGGAAAGGCCTTGAAAGACTTGCTGAATCTGTTGAAAAACCAGGGTCAACTCGAAGAGTTCGATGCCATTCGTATCGGTCTGGCCTCGCCCGAGATGATCCGTTCCTGGTCCTTTGGCGAAGTGAAGAAGCCCGAGACCATCAATTACCGTACGTTCAAGCCTGAGCGTGATGGTCTTTTCTGTGCCAAGATCTTTGGTCCAGTAAAGGACTACGAGTGCCTGTGCGGAAAGTACAAGCGCCTTAAGCACCGTGGCGTTATTTGTGAAAAGTGTGGTGTAGAAGTTGCGCTGGCTAAAGTGCGTCGTGAGCGCATGGGTCATATTGAGCTGGCGTCCCCAGTTGCACACATTTGGTTTCTAAAGTCACTGCCGTCCCGTATCGGCCTGCTGCTGGACATGACTCTGCGGGATATCGAGCGAGTGCTCTATTTCGAGAGCTACGTTGTCATCGATCCGGGCATGACCACGCTTGAAAAATATCAGCTGCTCAATGACGAGCAGTATTTTGAAGCTCTTGAAGAGTTCGGTGACGATTTTGATGCCCGCATGGGCGCTGAAGCGGTTTTCGAATTGCTGGGCGGTATTGATCTGGAGCACGAAATTGGCCGCCTGCGCGAAGAAATTCCGCAAACCAATTCTGAAACCAAGATCAAGAAGCTATCCAAGCGCTTGAAGCTGATGGAGGCCTTTCAGGGCTCCGGCAATAAGCCTGAATGGATGGTCATGACGGTGCTGCCCGTTCTGCCTCCAGATCTGCGTCCGCTAGTTCCGCTAGATGGCGGCCGTTTTGCAACGTCTGATCTAAACGATCTTTATCGTCGCGTTATCAACCGTAATAACCGACTGAAGCGCCTGCTTGATCTGTCTGCGCCCGATATTATCGTGCGTAACGAAAAGCGGATGCTGCAGGAGGCGGTTGACGCACTGCTGGATAATGGCCGTCGCGGTCGCGCAATCACGGGCTCTAACAAGCGTCCGCTGAAATCGCTGGCTGATATGATCAAGGGTAAGCAGGGCCGCTTCCGTCAAAACCTGCTGGGTAAGCGCGTGGATTATTCAGGCCGTTCGGTTATTACCGTAGGTCCGACCTTGCGTCTGCATCAGTGCGGTCTGCCCAAGAAAATGGCGTTGGAGCTATTCAAGCCATTCATCTTTGGCAAGCTGGAAGCTCGCGGTATGGCGACTACCATCAAGGCCGCCAAGAAAATGGTTGAGCGTGAGCTGCCTGAGGTCTGGGACGTTCTCGCCGAGGTCATTCGCGAACACCCTGTATTGCTGAACCGTGCTCCGACGTTGCACCGTTTGGGTATTCAGGCGTTCGAGCCTGTGCTCATTGAAGGCAAGGCGATTCAGTTGCACCCATTGGTGTGTGCGGCTTATAACGCTGACTTCGATGGTGACCAGATGGCTGTCCACGTGCCGCTGACACTGGAAGCTCAGCTGGAAGCTCGCGCATTGATGATGTCGACCAACAACATCCTGTCGCCTGCTAATGGTGAGCCGATTATCGTACCGTCGCAGGACGTGGTGCTGGGCCTCTATTACATGACGCGCGAGGCGGTGAACGCCAAGGGTGAAGGTCGTGTATTTGCTGACCTGCAGGAAGTCGATCGTGTATTCCGCGCTGGCGAAGCTGCGCTGCATGCCAAGATCAAAGTTCGTATCAATGAAAAGGTGAAGCAGAAGGACGGCTCTGTCGTTAGCAACACCCGTATCGTTGATACGACAGTAGGTCGTGCCTTGCTGTTCCAGGTCGTTCCTGCCGGTTTGCCGTTCGATGTCGTAAACCAGTCCATGAAGAAAAAGGCGATCTCCAAACTGATCAACCATTGCTATCGCGTGGTAGGTCTAAAGGATACCGTCATTTTTGCAGACCAACTCATGTACACCGGTTTCGCCTATTCGACCTTGTCGGGCGTTTCCATTGGCGTGAACGACTTCGTTATTCCTGACGAAAAGGCTCGTATCATTGATGCCGCTACGTCTGAAGTAAAAGAGATCGAAAGCCAGTATGCCTCTGGTCTGGTTACTCAGGGTGAGAAGTACAACAAGGTGATCGACCTTTGGTCGAAGGCTAACGACGAAGTATCCAAGGCGATGATGACCAATCTCTCGAAGGAGAAGGTGGTCGATCGTGAGGGTAGGGAAGTTGATCAGGAGTCATTTAACTCCATGTATATGATGGCTGACTCAGGTGCGCGGGGCTCCGCTGCACAGATTCGTCAGTTAGCCGGTATGCGTGGTTTGATGGCCAAGCCTGATGGCTCCATCATTGAGACGCCTATTACTGCGAACTTCCGTGAAGGTTTGAACGTACTCCAGTACTTCATTTCCACACACGGCGCACGTAAAGGCTTGGCGGATACCGCCTTGAAAACTGCGAACTCAGGTTACCTGACTCGCCGTCTGGTTGACGTTGCGCAAGACTTGGTTGTAACCGAAGTCGACTGTGGTACCGAGCATGGCCTGGTTATGACGCCGCACATCGAAGGTGGCGACGTGGTCGAGCCGTTGGGTGAGCGCGTCCTCGGTCGGACCATTGCACGTGATGTCTTCAAGCCCGGTGCGGATGACGAAGTCATTGTTCCTGCAGGCACTCTGGTAGATGAGCGTTGGGTTGAGTTCCTCGAGCTGAATAGCGTAGACGAGGTAGTGGTTCGCTCTCCAATTACCTGTGAAACACGTCATGGTATCTGTGCCAAGTGCTATGGCCGTGATCTGGCTCGCGGACATCAGGTCAATATCGGTGAGGCGGTTGGCGTTATTGCTGCTCAGTCGATTGGTGAGCCTGGTACACAGCTGACCATGCGTACGTTCCACATTGGTGGCGCGGCCAGCCGTACATCCGCAGCGGACAATGTTCAGGTGAAGAACGGCGGTACCATCCGTCTGCATAACCTGAAACACGTTGAACGCGCTGACGGTGCGTTGGTTGCTGTATCCCGTTCCGGTGAGCTGGCTATCGCGGATGACTTTGGTCGTGAACGTGAGCGCTATCGTCTGCCGTACGGTGCAGTAATCTCTGTCAAGGAAGGTGACAAGGTTGAGCCGGGTGCTGTGGTGGCCAAGTGGGATCCGCATACCCACCCGATCGTAACGGAGATGGACGGTACCGTAGCCTTTGTCGGCATGGAAGAAGGTATCACGATCAAGCGTCAGACCGATGAGTTGACAGGTTTGACCAATATCGAAGTATTGGATATCAAAGATCGTCCAAGCTCCGGTAAAGACATTCGTCCGGCTGTAAAGTTGATTGATGCAAATGGTCGCGACTTACTGTTGCCAGGTACTGACGTACCAGCCCAGTACTTCCTGCCGCCCAATGCATTGGTTAACCTGAACGATGGTGCCAAGGTTCATGTGGGTGACGTCATTGCACGTATCCCGCAGGAAACATCGAAGACCCGAGATATTACGGGTGGTCTGCCGCGTGTGGCTGACCTGTTCGAAGCGCGTCGTCCAAAAGAGCCGGCTATTCTTGCGGAAATCAGCGGTACGATTTCTTTTGGTAAGGAAACAAAAGGCAAGCGTCGTTTGGTAATTACGCCTACCGACGGTAGTGAGCCGTACGAAGAGCTAATTCCTAAGTGGCGTCACCTTAACGTCTTTGAGGGCGAGCAGGTGAGTCGCGGTGAGGTTATCTCCGATGGCCCAAGCAATCCGCATGACATCCTTCGGTTGTTAGGCGTAAGTGCGCTGGCGAAATACATCGTGAATGAGATTCAGGATGTATATCGTCTGCAAGGCGTGAAGATCAACGACAAGCACATTGAGACCATCCTGCGCCAGATGCTTCGCAAGGTGGAGGTGAGTGAAGTTGGTGATTCAAGCTTCATCAAGGGTGATCAGATGGAGTTGACTCAGGTGCTGGAAGAAAATGAGCGCCTGGTTGCAGAAGATAAGTTCATTTCCAAGTACGAGCGTGTGCTGCTGGGTATCACGAAGGCATCCTTGTCAACGGAATCCTTTATTTCGGCAGCTTCCTTCCAGGAGACAACGCGCGTTCTTACTGAGGCGGCGGTAACAGGTAAGCGTGACTTCCTGCGTGGCCTGAAGGAGAACGTTGTTGTGGGTCGTCTGATCCCGGCGGGTACTGGTCTGGCTTATCACAGCGAGCGCAAGCGTCAGCGGGAAATTGGCAAGCCTCAGCGTGTGAGTGCGAGCGAGGCGGAAGCTGCGCTGACCGAAGCGTTGAACTCAAGTGGTAGCTAAGCAGTAAATCAAACGAAGCCTTGGCCGAGTGGTCAGGGCTTCGTATTGACGGTACGGGAGAACCTCTTTAGACTTTCGTACCCCGAAAATTGGCAGGGCCCATGGTCCTGCCATTTCGTTTGTGTCGTAAGACAATCAGTGGAGCTATAGATGGCAACTATCAACCAGCTGGTGCGTAAGCCGCGCAAGCGTCTCGTCGAAAAGAGCGACGTGCCTGCGCTGCAGAACTGCCCGCAACGTCGTGGTGTTTGCACCCGCGTATATACAACTACCCCTAAGAAGCCTAACTCGGCACTGCGTAAAGTATGCCGTGTACGTTTGACAAACGGCTTCGAAGTGACTTCCTACATTGGTGGTGAAGGTCACAACCTGCAAGAGCACAGCGTGGTACTGATCCGTGGCGGTCGTGTAAAGGACCTTCCGGGTGTGCGCTACCACACTGTACGCGGCTCTCTGGACACCTCTGGTGTTAAAGACCGTAAGCAGGGTCGTTCTAAGTACGGCGCGAAGCGTCCGAAGTAATCTATTCTTTTTGTTCGAGTCGATAAGAGTAAGGTCAGGCGTAACCTGCTTGTTACAGTCCTGAGCTAACCTGAAGACCGTTTTGAGGGCTTATCAATGCCAAGACGTCGTGTAGCGGCCAAGCGCGAAATACTTGACGATCCAAAATACGGAAGCCAGATCCTGGCCAAGTTCATGAACCACGTAATGGAAAGCGGCAAGAAAGCCGTTGCTGAGCGTATCGTTTATGGTGCTCTGGACAAGGTCAAAGAGCGTTCCAAGAATGCCGACCCCCTGGAAGTTTTCGAAAAAGCGCTCGACGCCATCGCTCCGCTGGTCGAAGTGAAGTCCCGCCGTGTAGGCGGTGCTACCTACCAGGTGCCGGTCGAAGTTCGTCCGTCCCGTCGTAACGCTCTGGCCATGCGCTGGCTTGTGGACTCTGCGCGTAAGCGTGGTGAGAAGTCCATGGCTCTGCGCCTGGCGGGAGAGCTCATGGATGCATTCGAAGGCAAGGGCGCCGCAGTCAAGAAGCGCGAAGACGTGCATCGCATGGCAGAGGCCAACAAGGCCTTCTCGCACTACCGCTTCTAATCAAGCGAGGACCTTATCGTGGCTCGTACTACCTCAATTAATCGCTACCGTAATATCGGTATCTGCGCCCACGTGGACGCAGGTAAAACGACTACCACGGAGCGTATTCTGTTCTACACCGGCGTGAACCATAAGATGGGTGAGGTTCATGACGGCGCAGCTACCATGGACTGGATGGTTCAGGAGCAGGAGCGTGGTATTACCATTACTTCTGCTGCTACCACAGCGTTCTGGTCCGGCTCCACTAAGCAGTATGACAAGTACCGTGTAAACATCATTGATACCCCTGGTCACGTTGACTTCACTATTGAAGTTGAGCGTTCCTTGCGTGTGCTGGACGGTGCTGTTGTTGTTTTCTGCGGTACTTCGGGTGTTGAGCCTCAGTCTGAAACTGTATGGCGTCAGGCTAACAAGTACGGTGTTCCGCGTATTGTCTATGTCAACAAGATGGACCGCGCTGGTGCCAACTTCCTGCGTGTTGTTGAGCAGATCAAAAAGCGTCTAGGTCATACGCCTGTCCCGGTTCAGCTGGCTATTGGTGCTGAAGATAACTTTCAGGGTCAGATTGACCTTCTGAAGATGAAAGCGATCTTCTGGAACGATGATGACCAGGGCATGACCTATCGCGAGGAAGAAATTCCTGCAGAGCTTCAGGACTTGGCTGACGAGTGGCGCTCCAACATGGTTGAAGCAGCAGCTGAGGCTAACGAAGAGCTGATGAACAAGTACCTGGAAGAAGGTGAGCTGTCGATCGAAGAGATCAAGGCTGGCCTGCGTCAGCGTACTATCGCATGCGAAATCGTTCCGGCTGTGTGTGGTTCCTCCTTCAAGAACAAGGGCGTTCCACTGGTTCTTGATGCCGTGATTGACTTCCTGCCGGCTCCGACAGAAATTCCTGCGATCAAAGGTGTCCATCCGGATAACGAGGAGCAGGAAGATGAGCGTCATGCTAATGACGAAGAGCCCTTCTCTGCTCTAGCGTTTAAGATTGCCACCGACCCGTTTGTAGGTACGCTGACTTTTGCGCGCGTTTACTCTGGTGTTCTGAATTCCGGTGATTCGATTCTGAACTCTGTGAAGGGTAAGAAAGAGCGTGTGGGTCGTATGGTGCAGATGCACGCGAACACCCGTGAAGAGATCAAGGAAGTTCGTGCAGGTGACATTGCTGCTCTGATTGGTATGAAGGATGTTACTACGGGCGATACTCTTTGCTCGCTAGAAAAGCCGATTATCCTTGAGCGTATGGACTTCCCTGAGCCGGTAATTTCGGTTGCGGTTGAGCCGAAGACCAAGGCTGACCAGGAGAAAATGGGTATTGCATTGGGCAAGCTGGCCCAGGAAGACCCGTCTTTCCGAGTTAAGACCGACGAAGAGTCTGGTCAAACCATTATTTCCGGTATGGGTGAGCTGCACCTGGATATTCTGGTTGATCGTATGAAGCGCGAGTTTGGTGTTGAGGCTAACATCGGCAAGCCTCAGGTAGCCTACCGTGAAACTATCCGGAACAAGTGCGAAATCGAAGGTAAGTTCGTTCGCCAGTCCGGTGGTCGTGGTCAGTTCGGTCACTGCTGGATTCGTTTCGCCCCGGCTGATGAAGGTCAGGAAGGTCTCGAATTTACCAGTGAAGTAGTGGGTGGTGTGATTCCGAAAGAATACATCCCTGCTATTCAGAAGGGCATCGAAGAGCAGATGAAAAACGGTATCGTTGCCGGCTATCCGCTGCTTGGCCTGAAAGCAACTGTATTCGACGGCTCTTATCATGACGTCGACTCCAACGAAATGGCGTTCAAAATCGCTGCTTCGATGGCGACCAAGCAGTTGACCCAGAAGGGTGGTGCTGTTCTGCTTGAGCCAATCATGAAGGTCGAGGTGGTAACGCCTGAAGACTACATGGGCGACGTAATGGGTGACCTGAACCGTCGTCGCGGCCTGATCCAGGGTATGGAAGATACTGTATCCGGTAAGGTGATTCGTGCTGAAGTTCCGCTGGGCGAGATGTTTGGCTACGCTACTGATGTGCGTTCCATGTCTCAAGGTCGTGCTAGCTACTCCATGGAGTTCGCCAAGTACGCTGAAGCGCCATCGAACATCGCCGAAGCTATTATCAAGAAACAAGCTTAATAAACGCTTTCTAGTAGGGGTTTATACTCGTGGCTAAAGAAAAATTTGAACGTAACAAACCGCACGTCAACGTCGGCACCATCGGCCACGTCGACCATGGTAAGACAACGCTGACTGCAGCACTGACCAAGGTTTGCTCTGAAACTTGGGGTGGTTCTGCCCGTAACTTCGACCAGATCGATAACGCTCCGGAAGAAAAAGCGCGCGGTATTACCATTAACACTTCCCACGTTGAGTACGATTCGGCCACTCGCCACTACGCTCACGTTGACTGCCCTGGCCACGCTGACTATGTGAAGAACATGATCACCGGTGCTGCGCAGATGGACGGTGCGATCCTGGTTTGCTCGGCAGCTGACGGCCCCATGCCGCAGACTCGTGAGCACATCCTGCTGTCCCGTCAGGTAGGCGTTCCTTACATTGTCGTGTTCCTGAACAAGGCCGACATGGTTGACGACGCCGAGCTGCTCGAGCTGGTAGAAATGGAAGTTCGCGATCTGCTGAACACCTATGACTTCCCAGGTGACGACACTCCGATCGTTGTAGGTTCCGCGCTGATGGCGCTGGAAGGCAAAGACGACAACGAAATCGGTGTTTCTGCTGTGCGTAAGCTGGTTGAAACTTTGGATGCCTACATCCCTGAGCCAGTTCGTGCAATCGACCAGCCGTTCCTGATGCCGATCGAAGACGTATTCTCCATCTCTGGTCGCGGTACTGTAGTAACGGGTCGTGTTGAGCGTGGTATCGTCAAGGTGGGTGAGGAAGTTGAAATCGTAGGTATCAAAGCTACGACCAAAACTACCTGCACCGGCGTTGAAATGTTCCGTAAGCTGCTAGACGAAGGTCGTGCAGGTGAGAACGTTGGCGCCCTGCTGCGTGGTACCAAGCGTGAAGACGTTGAGCGTGGTCAGGTTCTGGCCAAGCCGGGCACCATCAAGCCGCACACCAAGTTCGAGTGCGAAGTGTACGTTCTGTCCAAGGAAGAAGGTGGTCGTCATACGCCGTTCTTCAAGGGCTACCGTCCTCAGTTCTACTTCCGTACTACGGATGTGACTGGTAACTGCGAGCTGCCGGAAGGCGTTGAGATGGTAATGCCGGGCGACAACATCAAGATGGTTGTTACCCTGATCGCTCCGATCGCCATGGAAGAAGGTCTGCGTTTCGCTATTCGCGAAGGCGGCCGTACTGTAGGCGCCGGCGTGGTTGCCAAGATCGTCGAATAATATCGACGTTCGTCGAGAGAAGGCCCTTCGGGGCCTTTTCTGCTTTGTCTATTATTGACACCCCTCTGGCGTCTCTATAGAATTGCGCCTCCTTTTATCGGGCATATTCTGCCTGAGGGGAAAGCTTGGAGTCTGAGGTCAAATGCAAAACCAACAAATCCGTATTCGGTTGAAGGCTTTTGATCATCGCCTGATTGATCAGTCCACCCAGGAAATCGTGGAAACCGCGAAACGTACTGGTGCTCAGGTGCGTGGTCCGATTCCTCTGCCTACCCGCAAGGAACGTTACACAGTGCTGATTTCTCCGCACGTCAACAAGGATGCACGTGACCAGTACGAGATTCGTACTCACAAGCGTGTGCTGGATATCGTCCAGCCAACGGATAAAACCGTTGATGCGCTGATGAAGCTCGACCTTGCTGCTGGTGTAGAAGTACAAATCAGCCTCGGCTAAAACCTTGGGGTTTTAGTCGTGTAACGCTCTGAAATGGGCGGCCATAGCGGGTGAAAGCCCCGTACACTCAAGAGGTTTATACAATGACTATTGGTGTAGTCGGTCGTAAGTGCGGCATGACCCGCGTTTTCACCGAGGAAGGTGTTTCCGTTCCGGTTACAGTCATCGAGATTGAGCCGAACCGTGTAACACAGATGAAAGTAGAAGAGACTGATGGCTATCGTGCTGTTCAAGTGACAGTGGGTGAGCGTCGTGCTTCTCGTGTTAGCAAGGCTCAGGCAGGTCACTTTGCCAAAGCGAGCGTTGCTGCTGGTCGTAGCGTTCTGGAGTTTCGTCTTGAAGAAGGCGAGTACAACGCTGGTGATCAGATCACGGTTGATATTTTCCAAGCTGGACAGCTGGTCGATGTGACTGGTCAGTCCAAAGGTAAAGGCTATGCCGGCACCATTAAGCGTTGGAACTTCCGTGGCCAAGATAATACTCACGGTAACTCCGTTTCTCACCGCGCACCTGGCTCTATCGGCCAGTGCCAGACTCCTGGTCGAGTGTTCAAGGGCAAGAAGATGTCCGGTCACCTGGGTGCTGAGCGTGTAACTGTGCAGTCCCTTGAAATTGTCCGTGTTGATGCTGAGCGCAACCTGCTTCTGGTCAAGGGTGCCATTCCTGGCGCGCCTGGCGGTGATGTGGTTGTTCGTCCTGCAGCCAAGGCTCGCGGTTAAGAGGGGAACGGAACATGCAACTAAATGTAAATGGCTCGCAGGCTATTGAGGTCTCTGAGCGCGCCTTTGGTGGCGAATTCAACGAAACGCTGGTCCATCAGGCGGTAGTCGCCTACATGGCTGGCGGTCGTCAGGGTACTCGCGCTCAAAAGACTCGCTCCGAAGTATCTGGCGGCGGCAAAAAGCCCTGGCGTCAAAAGGGTAGTGGTCGTGCTCGTGCAGGTACTATTCGTAGCCCTATCTGGCGTGGCGGTGGTACCACTTTTGCTGCTAAGCCGCAGAACCATGAGCAGAAGCTCAACAAGAAGATGTATCGCGCTGCGCTGCGCTCTATTCTGGCGGAGCTGGTACGTCTGGATCGTCTGGTCGTAGTGGACGAGTTTTCTATCGACGCCCCTAAGACTAAAGGGTTGGTAAACAAGCTTGACGGCCTTGGCCTGAAAGATGTCCTGATTGTGACTGATAACGTCGATCAGAACCTTTACTTGGCTGCCCGCAACCTGCCTTTCGTTGACGTTCGTGATGTACAGGGTTCCGACCCTGTTAGCCTGATCGCTTACGACAAGGTTTTGGTCACAGTGTCTGCCGTGAAGAAATTCGAGGAGCTGCTGGGATGAACCAGGAACGTGTATTCAAGGTACTGCTTGGTCCGCACATCTCCGAGAAGGCAACTGTGCTAGCGGAAAACCAAAAGCAGTTTATTTTCAAGGTTGCTACTGATGCAACCAAGCTGGAAATCAAGAAGGCGGTCGAGCAGTTGTTCGACGTTAAAGTGCGCAGCGTTAGCACCCTGAATGTAAAGGGTAAGACTAAGCGTACCGCACGTGGTCTGGGCAAGCGTAACGATTGGAAGAAGGCATATATTGCTCTCCAGCCGGGCCAAGACCTCGATTTCTCCAGCAATGCTGAGTAAGTAAGGGGGCATCATGGCAATCGTAAAATGCAAGCCGACCTCCGCTGGCCGCCGTTTCGTGGTCAAGGTTGTCAATGCTGATCTGCACAAGGGCGCCCCGTATGCTCCTCTTCTGGAGAAGCAGGGTAAGTCCGGTGGCCGTAATAACAACGGTCGTATCACCACTCGTCACAAGGGTGGCGGTCATAAGCAGCACTATCGTCTGGTTGATTTCCGTCGCGATAAGGATGGTATCCCGGCTGTTGTTGAGCGCGTTGAGTACGATCCAAACCGTACTGCTCACATCGCGCTGCTGAAGTACGCTGACGGCGAACGTCGTTACATCATCGCTCCGAAAGGTGTGACAGCAGGTGATCAGCTGATCTCTGGTGCTGGTGCTCCAATCAAAGCAGGTAACAGCTTGCCTCTGCGCAATATCCCGGTAGGTAGTACTGTTCACGGTATTGAGCTCAAGCCAGGCAAAGGCGCACAGATCGCCCGCTCAGCTGGTGCTTCCGCCCAGCTAGTTGCCCGTGAAGGCGCTTATGTAACGCTGCGTCTACGCTCCGGCGAGATGCGTAAGGTTCTAAGTGAATGTCGCGCAACGTTGGGTGAAGTATCCAATACCGAGCACAGTCTGCGTTCCCTGGGTAAAGCAGGTGCTAAGCGCTGGCGTGGTATTCGTCCAACCGTCCGCGGTGTGGCGATGAACCCTGTTGATCACCCGCATGGTGGTGGTGAGGGTCGTACCTCCGGTGGCCGTCATCCGGTGTCTCCATGGGGCTTCCCGACCAAGGGCGCGAAGACCCGTGCGAACAAGCGCACTGACAAGATGATCGTCCGTCGCCGCAAGTAACGAATTGAGGATACGACTGTGCCACGTTCTCTTAAGAAAGGTCCTTTTATCGATCTTCACCTACTGAAGAAGATCGAAGTTGCGGTAGAGAAGAACGATCGTAAGCCAATTAAGACTTGGTCGCGTCGTTCGATGATTCTTCCGCAGATGGTCGGCCTGACCATCGCTGTACACAACGGCCGCCAGCATGTCCCGGTGCTAGTCAACGAAGACATGGTTGGTCATAAACTCGGCGAGTTCGCTGCTACCCGCACTTATCGCGGTCATGCGGCTGACAAGAAAGCCAAGCGTTAAGGGGTAAGGAAAGATGGAAGTAGCCGCTAAGCTGTCGGGCGCTCGAATCTCCGCCCAGAAAGCCCGCTTGGTCGCCGACCAGATTCGCGGGAAGAAGGTGGGCGAGGCGCTCAACCTCCTGGCTTTCAGCAGTAAGAAAGCTGCCGAGATCATGAAAAAAGTGTTGGAGTCGGCTGTTGCCAATGCCGAGCACAACGAAGGCGCAGACGTGGATGACCTAAAAGTCTCTACGGTTTTCGTCAACGAAGGGCGTTCGCTGAAGCGCATCATGCCGCGCGCCAAAGGTCGTGCTGATCGCATCGTGAAGCGGTCTTGCCATATCACGGTCAAGGTTGCGGACAAGTAACGGAGTCGATCAGATGGGTCAGAAAGTACATCCCAATGGCATTCGCCTGGGCATCGTCAAGGAGCATACTTCCGTTTGGTATGCAGATAAGCGCACTTACGCTGATTATCTGCTCTCCGACCTGAAGGTTCGTGAGTACCTCCAAGACAAACTAAAAAGCGCGTCCGTAAGCCGTATCGATATTCATCGTCCGGCGCAAACTGCACGCATTACCATCCACACTGCTCGTCCCGGTATCGTTATCGGCAAGAAAGGTGAGGATGTAGAAAAGCTGCGTCAGGACCTGACCAAGCAAATGGGTGTGCCTGTGCACATCAACATCGAAGAGATCCGTAAGCCGGAACTCGACGGTGCGCTGGTTGCGCAAAGCGTGGCTCAGCAGCTCGAGCGTCGCGTTATGTTCCGTCGTGCGATGAAGCGCGCGGTGCAGAGTGCGATGCGTCTAGGTGCCAAAGGCATCAAGATTCAGGTGAGTGGTCGTCTTGGCGGGGCAGAAATTGCTCGTACCGAGTGGTATCGCGAAGGTCGTGTGCCGCTGCACACACTGCGTGCCGATATTGACTACGCAACTGCGGAAGCGCACACCACTTATGGTGTGATCGGTGTGAAGGTTTGGATCTTCAAGGGCGAGGTCATTGGTGGCCGCCAGGAAGAGCTTAAGCCTGTAGCTCCTGCTCCGCGTAAAAAAGCTGCTAAGTAAGGAGTACGCATCATGCTGCAACCTAAGCGTACAAAATTCCGCAAGCAGATGACTGGTCACAACCGTGGCTTGGCTCATCGCGGTAGTAAAGTAAGCTTTGGCGAATATGCGCTGAAAGCTGTTGGCCGTGGCCGTCTTACTGCTCGCCAGATCGAAGCAGCTCGTCGTGCCTTGACTCGTCACGTTAAGCGTGGCGGTAAAATCTGGATCCGTGTGTTCCCGGACAAGCCTGTTACCAAGAAGCCCCTTGAAGTGCGTATGGGTAAAGGTAAGGGTAGTGTTGAGTACTGGGTAGCCCAGATCCAGCCGGGCAAGGTCCTCTACGAGATCGAGGGTGTTTCTGAGGTTCTGGCTCGTGAAGCTTTTGCGCTCGCGGCTGCCAAGCTTCCCGTTGAAACCTCCTTTGTTAAGCGGACGGTGATGTAATGAAAGCGCAAGAATTACGTGAGAAATCCGTCGAGGAGCTGAACGAGCAGCTCCTCAGCCTGCTGCGTGACCAGTTTAATCTGCGTATGCAGAAGGCAACTGGCCAATTGGGGCAGTCTCACATGCTCTCGCAAGTGAAGCGCGACATTGCTCGTGTCAAGACTGTGCTGAACCAGCAAGCAGGTAAGTGATCATGGCTGAAGCTGAAAAGACCGTCCGTACACTGACCGGCCGAGTGGTCAGTGATAAAATGGACAAAACCATCACTGTATTGATCGAGCGTCGCGTTAAGCACCCGATCTACGGTAAATACGTCAAGCGTTCCACTAAGCTGCACGCCCACGACGAAAACAATCAGTGCCGCGCTGGTGACCTGGTCACCATTCGTGAAACCCGCCCTCTGGCAAAGACCAAGGCGTGGACGCTGGTTGATGTCGTTGAGCGCGCCGTACAAGTGTAAGGGTGAAGAGCCATGATTCAGACTCAATCCATGCTCGATGTGGCCGATAACAGCGGCGCTCGTCGTGTTATGTGCATCAAGGTGCTGGGTGGTTCGCATCGCCGCTACGCAGGTATTGGCGACATCATCAAGGTCACCGTAAAAGAAGCCATTCCTCGTGGAAAGGTGAAGAAAGGCCAGGTGATGACGGCTGTTGTGGTACGTACTAAGCACGGTGTGCGCCGTACTGACGGCTCCATCATTCGCTTCGACGGTAACGCGGCTGTTCTGTTGAACAACAAGCAGGAGCCTATCGGTACCCGTATCTTCGGGCCGGTGACACGTGAACTTCGCTCTGAGAAGTTCATGAAGATCGTCTCCCTTGCCCCCGAAGTGCTGTAAGGAGTAGCCGTCATGCAAAAGATTCGTCGTGACGATGAAGTAATCGTCATCGCAGGCAAGGACAAGGGCAAGCGCGGTAAGGTGCTCAAGGTTCTGGCTGATGACCGTTTGGTTGTTGGTGGTGTTAACCTTGTCAAGCGTCACACCAAGCCTAACCCCATGCTGGGCGCGCAAGGTGGCATTGTTGAGAAGGAAGCTCCTCTGCATGTCTCCAACGTTGCTATCTTCAACCCTGAAACTAACAAGGCTGACCGCGTAGGTTTCAAGGTAGAGGACGGTAAAAAAATTCGTATCTTTAAGTCGAACCAGAAAGCGGTTCAGGCTTAAGGTTGCTAGGTAGATCACCATGGCACGATTGAAAGAAGTTTATCGGAAGGACATCGCGCCCAAGCTGAAAGAACAGCTTCAGCTGGCTAACGTGATGGAAGTTCCGCGTATCACTAAAATCACTCTGAATATGGGTGTTGGTGAGGCGGTAGGCGATAAGAAGATTATCGACAATGCGCTGGCTGACCTTGAGAAAATTGCTGGTCAGAAGCCGGTTGTAACCTATGCGCGTAAGTCGATCGCTGGTTTTAAGATCCGTGATGGTTGGCCGATTGGCGTCAAGGTAACTCTGCGTAGCGATCGCATGTACGAGTTCCTGGATCGTCTGCTGGCTATCTCTTTGCCGCGCGTTCGTGACTTCCGTGGTCTGAATGCCAAGTCCTTTGATGGTCGCGGTAACTACAGCATGGGTGTTAAAGAGCAAATCATCTTCCCGGAAATCGATTACGATAAAATCGATGCGCTCCGCGGTATGGATATTACTCTGACTACAACTGCTCGTACGGATGAGGAAGGTCGTGCACTGCTTCGTGCATTTAACTTCCCGTTCCGTAACTGATAGGAGCTACGTATGGCTAAGCAAAGCATGAAGAACCGTGAGCTGAAGCGTCAGCAAACGGTTGCTAAGTTTGCAGCTAAGCGCGCTGAGTTAAAGGCAGCTATTGCCAATCCCAACACTTCTCCGGAAGATCGTTGGGCTGCACAGGTTGCACTTCAAAAGCAGCCTCGCGACGCTAGCGCCAGTCGTCTGCGTAATCGCTGCCGTTTGACTGGTCGTCCGCACGGTGTATACCGTAAGTTCGGTCTGTCGCGTATTATGTTGCGCGAAGCTGCAATGCGTGGTGATGTTCCTGGTCTGGTTAAAGCCAGCTGGTAATTTCATAGCAATTTGCAGTAAGTATGCGAATCAAGCCCCTTTTGGGGCTTGATTCGTTTTTGTATGCCTACTAGAATATCCGGCTCGCCCGAGTCGGCATGTTTTCGGCTGGGCAGTTTCAGAGCTATAGGCTCATTTATGCATTTAGGAGCTACAAGCCCATGAGTATGCAGGACCCGTTAGCAGATATGCTAACTCGTATCCGTAATGCCCAGATGGCTGAAAAGTCCGTCGTAAGCATGCCTTCCTCCAAGCTGAAGGTGGCGGTAGCTAAAGTCCTTAAGGACGAAGGTTACATCGCGGGTTTTCAGGTCAGCACGGAAGTTAAGCCGCTGCTGTCCATCGAGCTGAAGTACTTCGAAGGTAAGCCTGTAATCGAAGAGCTTAAGCGTTCCAGCCGTCCTGGCCTTCGCCAGTACAAATCTGTTGACCAGTTGCCGAAAGTGCGCGGCGGTTTGGGTGTATCGATCGTGTCCACCAACAAGGGTGTGATGACTGATCGTGCAGCCCGTGCTGCTGGTGTTGGCGGCGAAGTGCTCTGCACTGTTTTCTAAGGGGAAAAAGCATGTCTCGCGTTGCTAAAAACCCCGTTAAGCTTCCTGCCGGTGTTGAAATTAACCTGGCTGGTCAACAGCTTTCTATTAAGGGTTCCAAAGGCTCTCTTGAGCTTAAGGTTCATCCTTCTGTTGAAGTCTCTCAAGAGTCCGGTGAGCTTCGTTTCGCCGCTCGTAATGGTGATCAGCAGACTCGTGCCATGGCTGGTACTACCCGTGCGCTGGTCAACAATATGGTCATTGGCGTGAGCCAAGGCTTTGAGCGCAAGCTTCAGCTGGTTGGTGTTGGTTATAAAGCTCAGGCCAAGGGCCAGGTTCTTTCGCTTTCCCTGGGTTTCTCTCATCCGGTCGACTATGAATTGCCGCAAGGCATTACTGCTGAGACCCCGAGCCAGACTGATATCCTGATTAAGGGTATTGATAAGCAGCTCGTTGGACAGGTGGCAGCAGAGATTCGTGATTTCCGTCCGCCAGAGCCCTATAAGGGCAAAGGTGTACGTTATTCCGATGAAGTCGTTCGCCGTAAAGAAGCCAAGAAAAAGTAGGGCATAGCAAATGAGCGTAAAGAAAGAAACTCGACTGCGTCGCGCTCGCAAGGCACGCCTGAGAATGCGCGAGCTGGAAACTGTACGCCTGTGCGTCTACCGTTCCTCTCAGCACATCTATGCCCAGGTCATCGCGGCCGACGGCAGCAAGGTTCTGGCCAGTGCGTCTACGCTGGACAAAGACCTGCGCGAAGGCGCAACCAGCAACATCGAAGCGGCGCAAAAGGTCGGCAAGCTGGTAGCAGAGCGTGCCAAAGCGGCTGGCGTTACTCAAGTAGCGTTTGATCGTTCTGGCTTCAAGTATCATGGTCGCGTTAAGGCGCTGGCCGATGCCGCTCGTGAAGGCGGGCTGGAGTTCTAAGTCATGGCAAACAACGATCAAAAGCGCGACGAAGGTTACATCGAGAAGCTCGTTCAAGTTAACCGTGTTGCTAAAACCGTTAAAGGTGGCCGTATCTTCGCTTTCACTGCACTAACCGTGGTGGGTGATGGTAAGGGTCGTGTTGGTTTTGGCCGTGGTAAGGCGCGCGAAGTTCCTGCAGCTATTCAAAAGGCTATGGAAGCTGCGCGCCGTAACATGATTCAGGTTGATCTGAACGGCAACACACTTCAATACCCAGTGAAGTCTGCTCATGGCGCATCCAAAGTTTTCATGCAGCCTGCTTCTGAAGGTACGGGTATCATTGCCGGCGGTGCCATGCGTGCCGTTCTAGAGGTGGCTGGCGTTCAGAACGTTCTGGCTAAGTGCTATGGCTCTACTAATCCAGTAAACGTTGTCTATGCAACGTTTGAGGGTTTGAAGCACATGCAGTCGCCTGAGTCGGTCGCGGCCAAGCGTGGCAAGAGCGTCGAGGAGATTCTCTGATCATGGCTACTTCAACTGTTAAAGTTACGCTGATCAAAAGCGTGAATGGCCGTTTGGCTAATCACAAAGCCTGCGTCAAGGGTCTCGGCCTGCGTCGCATCGGTCATACCGTTGAAGTTCTGGATACTCCAGAAAACCGCGGCATGATTAATAAGGCTTACTATTTACTGCGTGTGGAGGGTTAAGTTATGAAACTTAACGATCTACGTTCCGCTCCTGGTGCACGTCGTGAAAAGCTGCGTCCAGGTCGTGGTATCGGTAGCGGTCTTGGTAAGACTGGCGGCCGTGGCCACAAGGGTGCTACTTCCCGTTCCGGCGGTAAGGTTGCTCCTGGTTTCGAGGGTGGTCAACAGCCCCTTCACCGTCGTCTGCCGAAGTTTGGTTTCGTATCGCTGAAAGCCCTTGATCGCGCTGAGGTTCGTACTTCAGAGCTGGCAAAGGTAGAAGGCGGCGTGATCACTTTGCAAGCGCTGAAAGATGCCAATGTTATCAATCGTAGCGTTGTGCGCGTTAAGGTCGTTCTCTCTGGCGAAATCGGTCACGCTATTACCTTGAAGGGCATTCCTGCCACTAAGGGCGCTCGCGCGGCTATCGAAGCAGCTGGCGGTAAGATCGAGGAATAAATGGCTAAGCAAGGTTCTCTCTCTGCGCTCAACAATGGCGGTTTGTCGGAACTGTGGGCGCGCTTGCGCTTCCTGTTTCTGGCAATCATCGTTTATCGAATTGGTGCGCATATTCCAGTTCCAGGTATAAATCCTGATCAATTGGCTGCACTGTTTCGGCAGAACGAGGGGACCATTCTTAGCCTGTTCAACATGTTCTCTGGCGGTGCGCTGGAGCGGATGAGTATATTTGCACTTGGGATCATGCCGTATATCTCGGCGTCGATCATCATGCAGCTTCTCACTGCTATTAGCCCACAGCTAGAGCAGTTGAAAAAAGAAGGCGAGTCTGGTCGCCGCAAGATCAGTCAGTACACTCGTTACGGTACGCTCGTGCTTGCGCTGGTTCAGGCTACGGGTATGTCTGTAGGACTGGCGAGTCAAGGTGTAGCCTTTTCAGCAGGGTTCAGCTTCTATTTTGTTGCTGTAACCACGTTTGTTGCAGGCGCACTTTTTATGATGTGGCTGGGTGAGCAGATAACCGAGCGAGGTGTTGGTAATGGAATTTCCATGCTGATCTTCTCGGGTATCGTTGCTGGCTTACCGCGAGCGATTGGTCAATCCTTCGAGTCTGCTCGTCAAGGCGATATTAATATCTTCGCTCTGATAGCGGTGGGCCTTGTTGCTGTTGCTATCATTGCGTTCGTGGTCTTCATCGAGCGCGGCCAGCGTCGTATCGCTGTTCATTATGCTAAGCGCCAGCAAGGCCGCAAGGTGTTTGCAGCGCAAAATAGTCATTTGCCACTGAAAGTAAATATGGCGGGTGTCATACCTGCTATCTTTGCAAGTAGCATTTTGCTATTCCCGGCCTCGCTAGGCTCGTGGTTCGGTCAGTCTCAAGGGCTCGGTTGGCTTCAGGATGTGGCTCAGGCCATTGCTCCAGGACAGCCGCTTAATATCTTGCTGTTTAGTGCAGGGATCATATTCTTCTGCTTCTTCTATACAGCCTTGATGTTTAACCCCAAAGACGTTGCCGAGAACCTAAAGAAGTCTGGTGCGTTTATTCCAGGAATCCGTCCTGGTGAGCAGTCTGCACGCTATATAGATGGTGTGTTGACGCGTTTGACCATGTTCGGCGCCCTGTATATGACGGCGGTCTGCTTGTTGCCCCAGTTTCTGGTGGTTGCAGCCAACGTGCCGTTTTACCTCGGCGGGACTTCGCTGCTGATCGTAGTTGTGGTGGTCATGGACTTTATGTCCCAGGTCCAATCGCATCTTGTATCCCACCAGTATGAGTCTCTGATGAAGAAAGCCAACCTGAAGGGCTACGGCGGCGGAATGCTCCGCTGATCAGTGCCCGTAAGGTTAAGGAGTTGGTGATGAAAGTTCGTGCATCGGTCAAGAAGCTGTGCCGTAACTGCAAAATCATCCGTCGCGACGGCGTCGTTCGGGTGATCTGCAGCGCGGAGCCGCGTCACAAGCAGCGCCAAGGCTGAGTGTGAATACACGCGTATAACCCGACAGCTAGTGTGCTGTCGGGTTGATCATTTTTTATTACAGCGTTAATATCTCGCGCCCTTTTCTTGGCTTCCAGGGCGTGGGTTGCTGTCACATGGAGTTTTTCTAGAATGGCCCGTATTGCAGGCGTTAACATTCCGGATAACAAGCATACTGTTATCTCGCTGACCTATATCTATGGTATTGGTCGCACTACTGCTCAGAATATCTGTGCGGCCACAGGCATCAGCCCGTCCGCCAAAATCAAGGATCTGAGCGACGAGCAGATCGATCAGCTGCGTAATGAAGTCGCTAAGCTCGTCACTGAAGGTGACCTGCGTCGCGAACTCAACATGAACATCAAGCGCTTGATGGACCTAGGTTGCTACCGTGGCCTTCGCCATCGTCGCGGTCTGCCGGTTCGTGGTCAGCGTACCAAGACCAACGCGCGTACCCGTAAGGGCCCGCGTAAGCCGATCCGCAAGTAATCGCATCCGCGAATCGACAGGAATTTAGTCATGGCAAAACCTGCTGCTCGTCCTCGTAAGAAAGTCAAAAAGACAGTGGTTGATGGCATCGCCCACATCCATGCGTCTTTCAATAACACCATCGTAACCATTACTGATCGTCAAGGTAATGCGTTGTCCTGGGCTACTTCTGGTGGTTCCGGTTTCCGTGGCTCCCGTAAGAGCACTCCGTTCGCTGCCCAGGTTGCAGCTGAGCGTGCCGGACAGGCAGCTCTTGAGTACGGTCTCAAGAACCTTGACGTAAACGTCAAAGGCCCAGGCCCGGGCCGTGAGTCTGCAGTGCGTGCATTGAACGCCTGTGGTTACAAGATCGCCAGCATTACCGACGTGACGCCCATCCCGCATAATGGATGCCGTCCGCCGAAGAAGCGTCGCGTGTAATAGGAGACAGTAAGAAATGGCTCGTTACATTGGTCCCAAGTGCAAACTGTCCCGCCGTGAAGGCACCGATCTCTTCCTGAAGAGCGGTGTGCGCGCGATTGAATCCAAGTGCAATATTGAAACTGCTCCTGGAGCTCACGGTCAGCGTCGTGGTCGTCTATCCGACTATGGTCTGCAGTTACGTGAGAAGCAAAAAGTTCGTCGTATCTACGGCGTCCTGGAGCGACAGTTTGCTGGTTATTACAAAGAAGCTGCTCGTCGCAAAGGTGCAACAGGCGAAAACCTGCTGCAGCTGCTAGAAACTCGTTTGGATAACGTTGT
Source organism: Pseudomonas sp. C2.3V (assembly GCF_058536325.1). Classification (NCBI taxonomy): domain Bacteria; kingdom Pseudomonadati; phylum Pseudomonadota; class Gammaproteobacteria; order Pseudomonadales; family Pseudomonadaceae; genus Pseudomonas; species Pseudomonas sp. C2.3V. Next base: position 423,437 of record NZ_JBZUBN010000001.1, read on the forward strand.
TTACCGTATGGGTTTCGGCGCTACTCGTGCAGAGTCTCGCCAGCTGGTTTCTCACAAGTCCATTACTGTTAATGGTCAGACTGTAAACATCCCGTCCTACCAAGTTAAGCCTGGTGATGTGGTAGCAGTACGCGAGAAGGCAAAGAATCAACTGCGTATCGCCCAAGCTCTCGAGCTTTGCGCCCAGCGCGGTCGTGTTGAGTGGGTAGAAGTCGACTCCGAGAAGAAGTCTGGTACGTTCAAGAGCGTTCCGGCTCGTGGCGACCTTTCCGCCGACATCAACGAAAACCTGATTGTCGAGCTCTACTCCAAGTAAGGGCTAGAAAATAGGTGCATCCATGCAGAGTTCGGTAAATGAGTTCCTGACCCCCCGGCACATTGATGTGCAGGCGGTCAGTCCAACCCGCGCCAAAATCACGCTCGAGCCTCTCGAGCGCGGTTTTGGTCATACCTTGGGCAACGCGCTTCGTCGCATCTTGTTGTCCTCCATGCCTGGCTGCGCGGTGGTCGAAGCCGAAATTGATGGCGTACTACACGAGTACAGCGCAATCGAAGGCGTGCAGGAAGACGTTATTGAAATCCTGCTTAACCTTAAAGGTCTGGCTATCAAGCTTCATGGTCGTGACGAGGTGACTCTGACCCTTTCCAAGAAAGGTCAAGGTCCCGTTCTGGCTTCCGATATTCAGCTTGAGCATGACGTTGAAATCGTCAACGGCGATCATGTCATTGCTCATCTGGCTGATAACGGTTCGCTGAACATGCGGCTTAAGATTGCTCGTGGCCGTGGCTATGAGCCGGCTGATGCTCGCCAGAGTGAAGAAGACGAGACGCGTGCCATTGGTCGCCTGCAGCTCGATTCCTCTTTTAGCCCGGTTCGCCGTGTGGCCTATGTGGTCGAAAACGCTCGTGTTGAGCAGCGTACTAACCTGGATAAGCTGGTTCTTGATCTTGAGACCAATGGTACTCTAGATCCTGAGGAAGCTATCCGTCGTGCTGCAACCATCTTGCAACAGCAATTGGCTGCTTTCGTTGATCTCAAAGGTGACAGTGAGCCTGTTGTCGTTGAGCAGGAAGACGAAATTGATCCGATTCTGCTGCGTCCGGTTGATGACCTTGAACTGACCGTCCGTTCGGCTAACTGCTTGAAAGCTGAGAATATCTACTATATCGGTGATCTGATTCAGCGTACCGAAGTAGAGCTGCTCAAGACGCCTAACCTAGGTAAGAAGTCGCTTACCGAGATTAAGGATGTCCTAGCTTCACGTGGTTTGTCGCTTGGCATGCGCCTGGACAACTGGCCCCCGGCAAGTCTTAAGAAGGACGATAAGGCTACAGCCTGATCGTTATTAGTCACCGAACGTTAGTTTGGTAAGGAATTTAACCATGCGTCATCGTAAAAGTGGTCGTCACCTGAACCGCACGAGCGCACACCGCAAGGCTATGTTCCAGAACATGGCTGTGTCGCTGTTCGAGCATGAACTGATCAAAACTACTCTTCCGAAAGCCAAGGAACTGCGTCGCGTTGCCGAGCCGCTGATCACTCTGGCCAAAGAAGATAGCGTTGCCAACCGTCGTCTGGCTTTCGACCGTACTCGTTCGAAAGCTGCTGTCGGCAAGCTGTTTAACGATCTGGGCAAGCGTTATGCAAATCGTCCAGGTGGTTACCTGCGTATTCTCAAGTGCGGCTTCCGTGCTGGTGATAACGCTCCTATGGCCTATGTTGAGCTGGTTGACCGTCCTATTGGCGGCACAGTTGAGGCTGACTCTGCTGAATAAACAGTGAGTGTTATCAAAAGCCGGGCCTAGTGTCCGGCTTTTTTATGCTTAAAGTAGTTGGGTTTTCTATCACAAGGCTAGATCTAATAAATTAGATCTACCGTCCCGCTTTTAACATACTTCTCTGCAAGACGCGCTGAAGCGCAATTCCAAGGGAGAAGTTTTTCATGAGCCAGAACAATACGCTCACTACTGCTAGCGGCATTCCAGTTGCCGACAATCAAAACTCTCGCTCTGCCGGTGAACGTGGCCCGTTGCTGTTAGATGATTTTCATCTTGTTGAAAAGCTGGCTCACTTCAACCGTGAAGTGATTCCTGAGCGTCGTGTACATGCAAAAGGTTCTGGGGCTTACGGTACTTTTACCGTTACTCAAAATATTACCCATCTATCCTCTGCTCGGCTTTTTGAAAGCGTAGGTAAGCAGACGCCGGTATTCTTGCGCTTTTCTACTGTTGGCGGTGAGCGTGGCTCGGCAGATACCGAACGTGATCCTCGTGGTTTTGCCTTGAAGTTTTACACGGAAGAGGGCAACTGGGATATCGTTGGTAACAACACGCCTGTTTTCTTCCTGCGTGATCCACTGAAGTTTCCCGATTTCATTCATACCCAGAAGCGCAACCCGCAGACTAACCTAAAGAGCCCGCAAATGATGTGGGACTTCTGGTCGCATTCTCCGGAGTCACTGCACCAGGTAACCATTCTGTTCTCTGATCGTGGTATTCCTGACGGCTATCGCTTCATGCATGGCTTTGGGAGCCACACGTTTAGCGTTATCAATGAAGCGGGTGAGCGGCGCTTCGTGAAGTGGCATTTTAAGAGCAAGCAGGGCATCAAGAACCTATCTCCGGCGGAAGCTACGAGGTTGGCCGGTACTGATCCAGATTATGCTCAGCGTGATCTGTTCGATGCAATCGAGCGGGGTGACTTTCCGAAATGGCGCGTTTGCATTCAGGTGATGGACGAAGCTGAAGCGTTTAGCCGTACAGAGAATCCGTTCGATGTCACCAAGGTATGGTCGCAAAAAGAGTTTCCGTTGATTGAGGTGGGTGACCTGGAGCTTAACCGTAATCCACTTAATTATTTTGCAGAGGTTGAACAGGCAGCTTTTGCTCCTAGTAACGTAGTGCCAGGGGTTGGTCTGTCGCCTGATCGAATGTTGCAGGGGCGCGTGTTCGCTTATGCTGATGCTCAGCGTTATCGTGTCGGAACCAACTATCAGCAGCTGCCTGTAAATGTTCCGCGTTCGCCTTACCAGAACTACCAACGTGATGGTGCCATGCGTTTTGATGGTAATGGTGGGGCAGCGCCCAACTATGAGCCAAACAGCTTTAGCAATGCACCCAAGCAGGCCCCTCAGTACCGTGAGCCTGCAATGACATTGAGTGGTGCAGCGGATCGTTATGATCATCGCCTGGACGAGGATTATTATTCTCAAGCAGGAGCGTTGTTCCGCCTGATGTCCGATGCGCAAAAGGCATTGTTGATCGATAACATCACTGGTGCTATGCGTTCTGTTACGCGTGACGTTCAATGCCGCCAGATTGCTCATTTCCTTAAGGCGGATCGCGCTTATGGTGAGGGGATCGCCAGTGGTTTGGGTGTGTCCTTAAGCGAAGTGGAATAAGTATCGTCAGTTCAGAAGGCCCCTCCTACGAGGGGCTTTTTTATTGTCTGCAAATAAATGTACAGATAGAGGAAACACCTGACGCCCGCGGTGTGTCGCAATAAAAGAACCACACTGGGATTGATCTCATGCGTATACATCATCTTAACTGCGGTTGTATGTGTCCGTGGGGCGGTGCGCTTTTTGATGGATTCAGCAAAGGCCTGACAGGACATCTTGTTTGTCATTGTCTGTTGATTGAGACAGACAACGATGGCCTTGTATTGGTTGATACAGGGTTTGGTGCCCGTGATGTTCATGCACCGCACAAGCGTCTTAGCGGATTTTTTATTGGGTTCAACAATATACAGTTTGAGATGCGTTATACCGCTATCGAGCAAATTCGGCAGGTTGGATTCCAGGCCAGCGATGTACGCCATATTGTGCTTACCCATCTGGACTTCGACCATGCGGGTGGTCTGGAGGATTTTCCAGACGCCACGGTTCATGTGCTAGAACGTGAGATAAGTATGGCCCGTTTGCCTCATGGCTATATAGGCAAGCGACGCTACCGTTTTCATCAATGGGACCAGGTAAGGCGCTGGGAACTATATGAGCCTCAAGGCGAGGCATGGTATGGCTTTTCTGCAGTTCGGGATTTGAAAGGTCTGCCTCCAGAAATTCTCATGATTCCATTGGCAGGCCATACTTGGGGGCATGCGGGGATTGCCATTCAGACACCGACAGGTTGGTTGCTTCACGCTGGCGATGCTTACTTTTATCGTGAAGAAGTCGGGCAGCCGAAGCGTTCCTGTACGCCAGGTTTGCGTTTTTATCAAACGATGATGGAAGTTAACCGAGAGCTACGTCTGCGTAATCAGCAGCGGCTGCGTGAGCTTTCGTTGACACATAAGAGTGAGGTGGAGCTTTTTTGTAGTCATGATGCAAAGGAGCTGGAGCGCTGCCAGCAAAGTAGACCGACAGAGCTCCAAGTTGTAGATGCAACGCCTACTAACCTATAAAGGTTAGTAGGGGGCATCACGCCCGGTCACGCTCCAGCAATGGTTGCAGAAACCGTCCGGTATGCGAGGCTGGATTCTCGGCTACGTCTTCTGGTGTACCTGTTGCGATGATCTGACCGCCCTTCGAGCCGCCTTCAGGTCCTAGGTCCACCAGCCAGTCTGCCGTCTTGATAACATCCAGGTTATGCTCGATCACTACGACGGTATTGCCGTGGTCACGTAGGCGGTGAAGTACGTCAAGCAATTGCTGGATATCCGCAAAGTGAAGACCGGTTGTGGGTTCGTCAAGGATATAGAGTGTCTTGCCTGTATCACGCTTGGATAGCTCCCGAGCCAGTTTGACGCGCTGTGCTTCTCCACCAGAGAGCGTGGTTGCGCTTTGGCCCAGGCGGATATAGGACAGGCCGACATCCATCAGGGTTTGAAGCTTACGCGCCAGGGCAGGCACTGCATCAAAGAACTCACGCGCTTCTTCGATGGTCATGTCCAACACCTCTGTGATGGTCTTACCCTTGTATTTGACCTCAAGTGTTTCACGGTTGTAGCGCTTACCTTTACAGACATCGCATGACACATAAATGTCGGGCAAGAAGTGCATCTCTACCTTGATAACGCCGTCACCCTGACACGCCTCACAGCGGCCACCTTTCACGTTAAAGGAGAAGCGGCCCGGCCCGTATCCTCTGGAGCGCGCCTCTGGCACACCCGCGAACAGCTCACGTATGGGTGTGAAAATGCCCGTATAAGTCGCCGGGTTTGATCGAGGAGTGCGTCCAATAGGGCTTTGGTCGATATCGACAACTTTGTCGATATGCTGCAGGCCATCGAACGAATCATAGGGTGCTACTTCCAGCGTAGTGGCGCCGTTGAGTGCGGTAGCTGTAATAGGGAACAGGGTATTATTGATGAGGGTTGACTTGCCTGAGCCTGAAACACCTGTAATGCATGTGAACAAGCCTACTGGAATACGCAGCTCAACGTTCTGTAGGTTATTGCCGCGGGCACCTTTAATGACCAGTTCTTTCTTCTTGTCACGCTTGGTGCGCTCGGCAGGCACGACGATTTTCTTTCGTCCTGAAAGATACATCCCCGTTACGGACTCTGGGTGTGCCATGACTTCTGCCGGTGTACCTTGGGCAATGATCTGGCCGCCGTGTACGCCTGCCCCTGGGCCAATATCTACAACATAATCGGCAAGGCGGATTGCATCCTCATCGTGCTCTACGACGATGACAGTATTGCCCAGGTTACGCAGGTGCGTAAGTGTTCCTAACAGGCGTTCGTTGTCCCGTTGATGCAGGCCAATAGAAGGCTCATCAAGAATGTACATGACCCCGACAAGGCCTGCGCCAATCTGGCTGGCGAGGCGAATACGCTGAGCCTCGCCCCCGGAAAGTGTGTCGGCGCTGCGGTCCAGGGTGAGGTAGTCCAGTCCTACATTGACCAGGAACTGCAAGCGCTCGCGGATTTCCTTGAGAATCTTGTCTGCGATCTGGCCTTTATGTCCGGCCAGGGTCAGGTCCGCAAAGTAGCTGGTTGCATCTCCTACCGGTAAGCGCGTCACGGCAGGTAGCGTTTTGTCCCCGACCCATACGTGACGTGACTCACGGCGCAGACGTGTACCATTACATTCCGAACACGGCTGTGTGCTCAGGTATTTGGCCAACTCGTCCCGTACGCTTTGTGATTCGGTTTCACGATAGCGTCGCTCCAGATTCGGCAGAATGCCTTCGAATGGGTGAGAGCGCTTGACAATGTCTCCGCGATCGTTGAGATAGCGAAACTCTACGCCCTCACGACCAGAGCCGTTGAGCACCGCTTTCTGATGGTTGGCGCTGAGGTTCTTAAAGGGTTCTTCAAGGCTGAAGCCGTAATGGGCTGCGAGTGAACCCAGCATTTGGAAGTAATAGACGTTGCGGCGATCCCACCCGCGTACGGCCCCTTCTGCCAGGGAAAGCTCGCTATTTACAACCCGGCGTGCATCGAAAAACTGCCTAACGCCTAGGCCGTCACAGGTAGGGCAGGCACCGGCCGGGTTGTTGAACGAGAATAGCTTGGGCTCAAGCTCGCCGATGGAAAATCCGCAAATCGGGCAGGAGAAGCGAGCTGAAAAGAGCACTTCTTCACCGTCCTCGCCCTCCAAGGGAGCGATTACAGCAATATCATCGGCCAGTTTAAGCGCTGTCTCAAACGATTCTGCCAAGCGCTGCTGGATGTCGCCGCGTACTTTAAAGCGATCGACCACGATTTCGATGGTGTGCTTTTTTTGCTTGTCTAGCTTGGGCAGGTCGTCTAATTCGTACAGGCGACCATCTACCCGGGCACGAACAAAGCCCTGCGCACGCATCTCTTCGAAGATAGCCTGATGCTCACCCTTGCGCTCACGGATGACAGGAGCCAGCAACATAAGGCGGCGACCTTCTGGCATGCTGACGACCTGATCGACCATCTGACTGACGGTCTGTGCTTCCAGAGGCACGTCGTGATCGGGACACCGTGGCGTGCCTACACGCGCGTAAAGCAGGCGCAGGTAATCGTAGATTTCGGTGATAGTCCCTACCGTTGAGCGAGGGTTGTGCGAGGTAGACTTCTGCTCAATGGAAATCGCAGGTGATAAGCCTTCTATGCTATCGACCTCAGGCTTTTCCATCATTGACAGGAATTGGCGAGCGTAAGCCGATAATGATTCGACGTAGCGGCGCTGCCCTTCGGCATAAAGCGTATCGAATGCCAGAGACGATTTGCCCGAGCCGGACAAGCCTGTAATGACGATGAGCTGATCGCGGGGTAGGGTAAGGTCGAAATTTTTTAGATTGTGGGTTCGCGCCCCACGGATAAGGATCTTATCCACGTATGTTATGGCCTCGCTTGGCGGGCATCTGAGAACCCGCAATTGTACGACGTCGGCCGGGTGCGCGTCGAAACGTCGCGCCTGTGCCGGACAGGTCAAGACTGGTAAAATTGTGAGTGCTCTTCAGCAGTAATTGCCGCGTTGCCAAATTGGCAACGGTACAGCCAAGGGACAGCATGTCTGGGGTATAAGTCGGCATGCTTGGGCTTCGTCCCGCTTTCCTATATGTGGTCATTCTTTCGCTATTTTTAAAGTTATCCGGCACGATGAATTTTGAGGTGCCGACAAGAGGAGTATTCATGCACGATAAGCTCAGCGACCGCATGAGCGCTTTAGAGCGCCGCGCGGCGGTCGGACTGGCCCTTGTGTTTGCCTTTCGCATGCTTGGTATGTTCATGGTGTTACCGGTGCTGGCCACCTATGGTCAGGAGCTGGCAGATGCGACGCCAGCCCTCATCGGTTTGGCAATCGGTGCTTATGGTTTGACCCAGGCTATACTGCAAATTCCCTTCGGTACGCTTTCTGATCGTATTGGTCGGCGGCCGGTTATCATTGCCGGCCTGCTGGTGTTTGCTGCAGGTGCTGCAGTGGCTGCTAATGCGCACAGCATATGGGGTGTTATTCTGGGTCGTGTCATTCAAGGGGGCGGAGCTATTTCTGCCGCCGTGATGGCACTGCTGTCCGATCTGACTCGCGAACAGCATCGTACGAAGGCCATGGCTACCATTGGAATGAGTATTGGCGTGTCCTTTGCGGTTGCAATGGTGTCCGGTCCTCTGCTGACGCGCTCGTTTGGTTTGTCAGGTCTCTTCTGGGCGACTTCTGCGCTGGCGCTGATTGGACTCCTGTTGATTCTTTTCCTCGTGCCCAAGGGGTCGCGCGTCATGCAACATCGCGAGTCCAGTGTTGCCAAACAGGCATTAGGCAAAACGTTGCGCAACAAGGACCTTTTGCGCCTGGACCTTGGCATTGGCGTATTGCATGCCGTGCTGATGTCCAGCTTTGTAGCGCTGCCATTGGCGCTGGCTGAGCATGCCGGGTTGCCCAAGGAGCAGCACTGGTGGGTTTATCTGACTGCCTTGGTCGTAGGGTTCTTTGCCATGGTGCCCTTTATCATCTATGGCGAAAAGAAGCGGCAGATGAAGCGGGTGCTCGTGGGCGCTATTGCGGTACTGGCTTTGTGTGAGCTGTTTTTCTTTGCCTTTGATGAAAGTCTGACGGCACTGGTAATTGGCATCGTTGTGTTCTTTGCTGCCTTTAATCTGTTGGAAGCTTCACTGCCCTCGCTAGTAAGCAAGGTGGCCCCTGCTGGAGGAAAGGGGACGGCAATGGGCATCTATTCCACCAGTCAGTTTCTAGGTTCGGCGGCCGGTGGCATTCTGGGCGGCTGGCTGTTCCAGCATGGGGGGTTGAATACCGTTTTTCTAGGGTGTGCGGCGCTTTGTGTCGTTTGGCTGCTAATAGCTGTTACGATGCGCGAACCCCCTTATGTCACCAGTCTGCGCATGCCGTTGGCACCATCCGTTGCCCAGGATGCGGCATTGACTGATAGGCTAATGGCTTTGCCCGGCGTTACCGACGCGGTAGTCGTAGCGGAAGAAGCTGCGGTCTACGTTAAAATAGATACCAAACAGGTCAATCGTGAGGCCTTGGAGCGGTTGGTAAATCCCGCGCCGGCAGCTTATTGATTGATAAAGATTTCAGGAGAAGTAAATGGCTCGTGGTGTTAATAAAGTAATCCTGGTCGGGAACGTCGGCGGCGACCCGGAAACTCGTTATATGCCCAATGGCAATGCAGTGACCAATGTCACGCTGGCAACCAGTGATAGCTGGAAAGACAAGCAGACCGGCCAGCAGCAAGAGCGTACCGAGTGGCACCGCGTGGTTTTCTTTGGCAAGTTGGCTGAAATTGCTGGGGAATACCTGCGTAAAGGCTCACAGGTCTATGTGGAAGGTAGCTTGCGCACCCGTAAGTGGCAGGGCCAGGACGGACAGGACCGCTATACCACCGAGATCGTGGTAGATATCAACGGTACCATGCAGCTCCTGGGCGGCCGTGGTGGCGCGTCTGCTGGTGGTGGCGATGAATACAATCAGACTCAACAGGCGCCTCGGGCACCTCGTCCCCAGCAAGCTGCGGCGCCTCAGCGTGAAAACCGTCCGGCACCTGCGCCACAGCAGCCGGCACCAGACTACGATAGCTTTGATGACGATATCCCGTTCTGATACGTATTGAGCTGGTTCTGAACGAAAAGCCCGACTTGAAAGAGTTGGGCTTTTTTATTTTTACCGCTCAAGACGTGTGCTTCAGTTATTCCTGTTCGAGCCGATCTTTGGAGCTGCTTGTCCTTGTATTGGTGGATTGGCCTGGAAACAATAAAAACACTTTCATCTGTAGGATGTCTTTTCCTCTTTGCCCAGCGTCTATTAGTAACAGCCTCGCTGAAGAGGCACAACGGAGCTAACGAAGCCTCACCATGACTTTATTCGGCAAACCTCTGCGTCATTTGTGGGCCCATGATAAGGCCAGCTACAGTGTTCGTGTGTTTGTCGCCCTGACAGGGGCTATGGCCGTATGCTGGTATCTAGGGGATCTACGCTCCATTTCTCCTGTCTTTCTCGGAATTATTGCCAGTGCCCTGGCCGAGACCGATGACAATTGGCTGGGACGACTGAAGTCCCTGCTGGTAACGCTGGTCTGCTTTACTATCGCTGCGTTTTCTGTGGAGATACTGTTCCCTTATCCTTGGGTCTTTGTCTGCGGGCTGGCGCTGGCTACATTCTTGTTGACGTTGCTGGGCGCGCTTGGCGAGCGGTATGGCTCAATAGCCCAAGCAACAGTGATCTTGTCCATCTATGGAATGATCGGCGTGGATCAGCGGCTTGGAGGCGAGGTGCCGATCTGGCATGAGCCCGCGCTTTTGTTGGCGGGCGCCACGTGGTACGGCTTTCTATCGGTGCTATGGTGTGCCTTGTTTGCACATCAGCCGGTGCGGCAGCACCTAGCAGCTTTGTATTATGAACTGGGTCTCTTTCTACGCTACAAGGCTGATCTGCTTGAGCCGGTGCGTCAGGTAGATCTCCATGAGCGCCGTTTGAAACTGGCGCAGCAGAATGGGCGTGTTGTCGATGCACTGAACAAGGCCAAGGCCACTATTCTGATTCGCTTTGGCCGCTCAGGTAGACCAGGCGTACGTTCGGGGTTCTATTTCAAGCTCTATTTCATGGCTCAGGATATTCACGAGCGGGCCAGCTCTTCCCATTATCCTTATAGCGCATTGACCGAGGCGTTTTTCCATAGCGATGTGCTGTTTCGTTGCCAGCGGTTATTGAGTCTGCAGGCAAAGGCTTGTGCCTTGCTAGGGGAGGCTACTCGATTGCGGCAGCCCTTTGAGTATGGCCAGCAGAGTCATCAGGCTATGGCTGACCTGCACGCATCGATCGAACACCTCAAACAGCAGAACAACCCCCGTTGGCGTGGACTGTTACGTTCTCTGGATTCGTTATCCACCAATCTGACGACTCTGGAGCGCCAGCTTTCCAATGCCAGCCAGCCTGATGTCAATATAGGAGAGTTGGATACCAGCCTGCTTGATCCAACGCCGCGCTCCCTCAAGGACATGTTGCAACGCATACGACTGCAACTTACGCCAACATCGCTTCTGTTTCGCCATGGGCTGAGAATGGCTATTGCTCTGGCTGCCGGCTATGGCATCTTGCATTTGATTCACCCGAACTACGGCTATTGGATATTGCTCACGACTGTTTTCGTATGCCGTCCAAATTATGGCGCTACGCGGGTACGTCTGGTTCAGCGAATAGTGGGTACCGTCATAGGTCTATTGTTGGGAAATGCCTTGCTACAGCTTTTTGGCAGTACCGAGGCTCAGCTGTCGTTGGCGGTTATCGCAGGTACGGTCTTTTTCGTGACCCGGACCGATCGATATACCATCGCCACAGCGGCTATCACGGTCATGGTGCTGTTCTGCTTCAACCAGGTGGGCGATGGTTTCGGACTGATCTGGCCGCGTCTGATCGATACCCTTATCGGTTGCCTAATTGCGGTATTGGCTGTCTTCTTTATCTTGCCCGACTGGCAGGGAAGACGCTTGCATCAGGTGATGGCCAACACACTGCTGACCAGCAATAACTACCTGCGTAGCGTCATCGACCAGTATCGCCACGGCAAGCGGGATGATCTGAATTACCGGGTGGCGCGGCGTAACGTACACAACGCAGACGCGACGTTATCGGCAGCACTGGCTAACATGTTGCGAGAGCCTGGGCATTTTCGCCGTAATTTAGAGGCAGGGTTTCGCTTTCTGGCGTTATCCAATACCTTGTTGGGTTATCTCTCAGCATTAGGGGCTCACCGTATACAGCTGGCTGAGCATCCCGTAGATGTCCTGATTGAAAAAGCCATGGACCGCTTGAGCGCAGGGCTGCTTGAAATAGCCCAAGCGCTCAATGAGCGGCGTTCTCTGGTGCCTACGGCAGAAGAAGAAAATGCCTTGGCTGATGAGCTGGAACAGTTTCCGGATGATCTTGACGATGGGCATCGTCTGGTACTGACCCAATTGGCCTTGATCAGCCGTCTGCTACCCAACCTCAAGAGCGCAGCGGCCTATGTGCTACGTGCGCCAAAAGAAAATACCGAAGATGAGACAACCGTTGAGGCTGTCCCATCCTGACGCGGATGACGAAAGCTTCCGCTATGCTGCACAATGATGACACTGTCGGCGTGCCTGTTTTCAGGCACGCCATTTATGATTAGATTTTGGAAGATACCCGAACTCCATGCGCATGCGCCTCATGCTGTTGGGCGGCGGTAATGCCCTGGGTCAGGCGCTGATCCGTCTGGGTGCTGAAGAAGATATTCACTTTCTTGCACCTCGTCCGCCAGCGCAGGGCTGGAACGCCAGCCACCTGACTCAGTTGCTTGATGACACCCGTCCCGATGTAATTATCAACCTGGCCTATTATTTCGACTGGTTTCAGGCCGAGCACGTCGATGATGACCAGCTCTCTCGGCAGGCCAGCGCTATCGAGCGGCTGGCTGAACTCTGCCAACATTACTCAATTGCCTTGATACAGCCCTCCAGCTACCGTGTTTTCGATGGGAGTAGAGCGAGTGCGTATAGCGAGAAAGATGAGCCCAATCCTCTTGGTGTGCGCGGACAGGCGCTATTGACTATAGAGCAAACAGTACGTGCCTTGTGCCCCCAGCATGTTCTGTTGCGATTGGGATGGCTTCTGGATGAAAGCCCGCAAGGTGAACTGGACCGTTTCCTGTCGCGGGCTGAGGTAGGGCAATTGATGCCGCTTGCTGATGACCGTCGTGGAAGCCCAACCCCTGTCGATGACGCCGGGCGGGTTATCCTAGCCGTCATCAAGCAACTGGATTGCAGTGCTCCTCTGTGGGGGACCTATCATTACGGCGGTATTGAGGCTGTTACTCAATTGACGCTGGGACAGGCGATTATTGCCGAGGCCCTGACTCTGCACGGGATGCCAGAGCCGAACCTTGAGCCAAGAGCTCATGGCGCGACTCGCGATGCTTCTGAAGAGCCGCAAAATGCAGTGTTAGCTTGCAGAAAGATTTTGAACACGTTTGGCGTCAAGCCGCGTAACTGGCGTAGCGGAATGTCCGCTTTGCTGGACCGTTATTATCGGCAAACAGGAAGTCGCCATGACTGAGCAACCTATTCTCATAACGGGCGGAGCCGGGTTCATCGGTTCTCATCTGGTTGATGTGCTACTAGCCAAAGGCAAACGTGTCCGGGTACTGGACGATTTCTCTACCGGTAAACGGGACAATCTCCCAGCAGATAATGCTTGGTTAGAAATCATTCAAGGGGACGTGGCCGATACCGATACGGTTCACCAAGCGATGACAGGTTGCTGTGCTGTTGTGCATTTGGCGGCTGTCGCCTCGGTTCAGGCGTCGGTAGACAACCCGGTTAGTACGCATCAGAGCAATTTTATAGGCACGTTGAATGTCTGCGAAGCCATGCGCAAGCATCATGTTCGCCGTGTGGTTTTTGCTTCAAGTGCTGCGGTATATGGGCCGAACGGAGAAGGGCAGGCCATTGCCGAGGAAACGCCCAAGGCGCCGCTTACGCCCTATGCAGCTGATAAGCTGGCTGGCGAGTATTACTTTGATTTCTACCGCCGTGAGCACGCTCTGGAGCCGGTCGTCTTCCGATTCTTCAATATATATGGCCCTCGGCAGGATCCGTCTTCACCATACTCGGGGGTCATCAGTATCTTTACAAATCGAGCACGTCAGGGAGAGCCAATAACCGTTTACGGCGATGGCGAGCAGACCCGCGATTTTGTATATGTGGGCGATCTGGTAGGGCTTATTGTCCAAGGTCTTGAAAGCGCTGAACCCGTGGTTGGGCCTGTCAACGTAGGACACGGCCAAGTCGTTAGCCTGAATCAATTGTTACAGGAAGTTGGCGACTTAGTAGGCGGTCTTCCCAAGATCACACATGCAGCAACACGCGCAGGTGATATCCGTCATTCAAAAGCAGATAACTCGCGTCTCAAGGCATATTTCACTTTTGATCACGTTACGTCTATGCGTGAGGGGCTGAGCCTGTTGTTAAAGACAGACAGCTAACCATGGCGGCCCATAAAAAAGCCCCGTCAACCGGGGCTTTTTTATTTGAAATAGATAATGGAATCTATTCGTTCTGTGTATCAATAGGGGCTGGCGTAGGGACTGGAGTCGACTGTGTTCTATCGATTTCCTGCTGGATCTGCTCTTCAACTGAGCCAGGTGCTGGCGGTTGATCAACCGGCTGCTGAGGTTGTTGTTGAGCGGGCTGGTCCGCTGGGCTGGAGGTCTCTGGAGCAGCGGTTTGACCGTCTGTGCCCATGATTTCCTGCTCCCGGGTAACACCCGGTTTGAAGTCGCCGGCGAGGCCTACAAGATGATCGCTGTCATCGAAAACCAGGCTCACACGCTCCTGCTGGCGCTGACCGCCACCCGGCTGCATGCTATAGAGGTAATCCCAGCGATTAGCGTGAAAAGTATCGGTAATCAGGGGGCTCCCCATGATAAACCTTACTTGTCGTCGGGTCATTCCTGGGCGAAGCTGGTCTATCATGTCCTGCGTGACAACGTTGCCCTGCTGGATATCAATTTTGTAGACCCCCGGAAAAGAACATCCGGCGAGCGTGGCGAGGCTCAGAAAGGTAAGCCCGGTCAGCGTTAGCTTGAGGTTTTGCATCGGGGGAAGACTTCCACTATCTTGCTAGGCAATGAACTCTGATCATACCTGCATTCCGAAGTGCTGCGAAGCGTTCGAAGCCGAGAAAGAACATGGTTGAAAATAACGAGCTCCGTAAAGCCGGGCTAAAAGTGACTCTTCCAAGGGTCAAGATCCTGCAAATGCTGGATTCCGCCGGTCAGCGCCATATGAGTGCTGAAGATGTATACAAGGCGTTAATGGAGGCCGGCGAGGATGTCGGGCTCGCTACTGTTTATCGTGTATTGACCCAGTTTGAAGCCGCTGGACTGGTGGATCGCCACAATTTCGATGGTGGCCATGCTGTGTTTGAGCTGGCAGATACGGGACATCACGATCACATGGTGTGTGTAGACTCAGGCGAGGTCATCGAGTTCACAGATGCCTCAATCGAAAAGCGTCAGCGTGAGATTGTTGAAGAGCACGGCTATGAGCTGGTCGATCACAATCTTGTGCTGTACGTCAAAAAAAGAAAATAAGCCTTGCTGCGCAATAAAAAACAGCGGCCTTTGCCGCTGTTTTTGTTTCGTCTTAACGCTGTTATTTCGCTGTAACCATCTTTTTGGCATGCGCAAGGGATTCGCGCGTCAGGTCGATGCCCCCTAGCATGCGGGCCACTTCCTCAATGCGGCGCTGTTTGTCGAGTATCGCAACCGCCGTCCGTGTTTCACTGACGCCACGCTCCTTGTGAACAAAGAGGTGGTGATGTCCCTGAGCCGCTACTTGTGGCAGGTGAGTAACGGTTAAAACCTGTCCATCTTCGCCGAGGCGTCGTAGTAATTGACCTACAATTTCAGCGGTAGGCCCGCCGATCCCTACATCCACTTCGTCGAATACAAGCGTAGGGACGCGTGACGTCTGGGCTGTGATGACCTGAATGGCCAAGCTGATACGAGACAGCTCGCCTCCTGACGCTACCTTGGCCAGAGTTTTCAACGGCTGACCAGGGTTTGCGCTTACGCGAAACTCCACCGTTTCTTGACCGTAAGGTTGCAGGTCGTCTGAGGGTTCAGGCTGTAGCGTAATAGAGAAACGACCACCAGGCATGCCGAGGCGCTGCATCTCTGTCTCTACGGCTGCCGCCAACTCGGGCGCACGGGTTTGTCGCCGTTCGCTCAGTTCATTGGCCTTTTCTTGATAATGACGTGCATACGCTGCCAGCTCTTCCTGGAGGCGCTCAACCGCTGCATCATCAGCATTAAGCGACTCGAGCTCACTCTGAAGCTGTGTCTGCAAGTGAACAAGTTCTTCGGGCTGTACGCGATGTTTACGCGCCATGGTGTAGATGGCATCCAGGCGCTCCTGTACTACCTGTTGGCGCTCTGGATCGGCCTCGAAGTTATCGATAAAGCGGTTGAGTTCGGACACGGCTTCTTCGATCTGTATCTGCGCCGAACCAATCAGGTTTGTCGCTTCCTCCAGCGGTTTGGGCGCATGACTGAATCCGCCCAGGCGGTGAGTGCTTGTGTTCAGGGCCGACAGGACGTTGCCGCCTTCACCCTCACTGCATAGGTCGATGACCTGACGACAGGCAACAAGAAGCTGCTCTGCGCTGGCTAGTGTCTTCTGCTCCTGTTCAAGTGCTTCGATTTCCCCTTCGCTCAAAGCGAGATTTGCCAGCTCTTCAAGCTGGTAACTCAGCAACTGATAGCGAGCTCGTTGTTCTTCACTGCTACTCGACAGTCGCTCAAGGGTTTGCTTGGTCTGGCGCCACCGCTGTGAAGCCAGCTGTACCTGGCGTGCCAGCTCTTTTGCCTCGGCAAATTCATCCAGCAAGCGGCGATGGGTATCCGTTTTCAGCAGTGACTGATGTTCATGCTGGCTATGGATGTCGATGAGCAGGCTGCCCAATGCCTTAAGGTCCCCTTGAGGGCAGGGCGACCCGTTGATGTAGGCCCGCGAGCGACCTTCGGCTGTAATAACACGGCGCAAAATACACAACCCATCATTATCAAGGTCTCGCTCGGCCAGCCAGCTTTGCGCCTCGGGGATGCGTTTCAGATCAAAGGTGGCCAGGATGTCCGCCTTGTCAGCGCCAGGGCGTACTACGCCGCTATCTGCCCTGTCGCCCATGGTAAGGCCGAGCGCATCGAGCATGATCGATTTGCCGGCGCCCGTTTCGCCGGTAATCACTGTCATGCCACGCTCAAGTTCAAGATCGAGATGTTCAACAATCGCGTAATTACGGACGGACAGATGCACCAACATGTGGGTGGGCTCCGAAATCTGTTGATCTGGTTATTTATTCAGTGGTGTTCATTTATACAGTTTTTCTTTTCGTTCTGGCAATAAGCTCAACCCTTGAAGCTTTAAATGCCGGCCCCATATAGCGGGCAGAACCGCAGGCTTTGCAGCGCTTTATATGGTGCCTCGCCTGCCAACTGATTCGACAGGAGGACGACATGGCTGACGAACAAAATCCAGATATTCAAAAGCCTGAAACCAATCAAGACGCCCAGGCTTCTCAGGGAGATGACCTGGCTGCTCGCGTAGCGTCATTGGAAGAGCAGCTAGCGGCTGCACAAGATCAGATGCTGCGTAGCGCAGCTGAGTTGCAGAACGTCCGTCGCCGCGCTGAGCAGGATGTCGAGAAAGCGCACAAGTTTGCCTTGGAAAAGTTCGCGGGCGACCTATTGGCTGTGATCGATAGCCTTGAGCGTGGTCTTGAGATGTCGGATGCCAACAACGAGGCGCTGCGCCCTATGCGTGAAGGCATGGAGCTGACGCTCAAGGTTTTCCAGGACACGCTCAAGCGTTACCAGGTAGAGGTTATTGATCCGCATGGTGCGCCCTTTAATCCAGAGCATCACCAGGCTATGGCAATGGAGGAAAGTGCCAATGTCGAGCCGGGCAGTGTGCTGAAAGTTTTCCAGAAGGGCTATTCCATCAATGGGCGCCTGTTGCGTCCGGCCATGGTGGTTGTCAGCAAGGCGCCTTCGAGTCAGCAGCCGACAATTAACGAAAAGGCTTGAAATAATCTGCTCGATCCCCATTTGGTGAAACAACCGAGCAAAAAAGATCCGCAGACGGATCGCACGGAATCAAGATTTCTGGAGAGTGAACATGGGTAAGATCATTGGTATCGACCTGGGGACGACCAACTCCTGCGTGGCCATCCTCGAAAACGGCAATGTAAAGGTGCTTGAGAACGCTGAAGGCGCTCGCACCACGCCGTCCATTATTGCCTACACCAACGATGGCGAAACACTGGTAGGTCAGCCTGCTAAGCGTCAGGCGGTGACTAACCCGCAAAACACGCTGTACGCCGTCAAGCGTCTGATCGGCCGCCGCTTCGAAGAGAATGTGGTACAGAAAGATATCCAGATGGTGCCTTACAGCATCGTCAAGGCAGACAATGGTGATGCGTGGGTAGAAGTGAAGGGCCAGAAGATGGCTCCTCCGCAGATTTCTGCCGAAGTGCTGAAGAAGATGAAGAAAACCGCCGAGGATTACCTGGGCGAGACAGTAAGCGAAGCGGTAATTACCGTTCCGGCCTACTTCAATGATAGCCAGCGTCAGGCTACCAAGGATGCCGGTCGTATCGCAGGCTTGGATGTTAAGCGAATCATCAACGAGCCGACGGCTGCTGCGCTGGCGTATGGCCTGGACAAGGCCAAGGGCGACCACACCGTTATCGTGTACGATCTGGGTGGCGGTACCTTCGACGTGTCCGTGATTGAAATCGCGGAAGTGGATGGGGAACACCAGTTCGAAGTACTGGCGACCAATGGTGATACCTTCCTGGGTGGTGAAGACTTCGATATTCGTCTGATCGACTATCTGGTAGACGAATTCAAAAAAGAAAGCGGCATCAACCTCAAGGGTGATCCGCTAGCTATGCAGCGTCTGAAAGAAGCTGCTGAGAAAGCCAAGATCGAGCTTTCTTCGGCTCAACAGACTGATGTGAACCTGCCGTACATTACCGCAGACGCAACAGGTCCCAAGCACCTGAACGTGAAGATCTCCCGTGCCAAGCTGGAGTCGCTGGTTGAGGACTTGGTCGAGCGCACCATCGAGCCCTGCCGTACGGCACTGAAGGATGCCGGTATCGATGTGTCCAGCATCGATGAGGTGATCCTGGTTGGTGGTCAGACGCGTATGCCTCTGGTTCAGAAGCGTGTAGCTGAGTTCTTTGGCAAAGAAGCACGTAAAGATGTCAATCCTGACGAAGCGGTAGCTATCGGCGCTGCGATTCAGGGTGCCGTACTGGCAGGTGACGTTAAAGATGTTCTGCTGCTGGACGTAAGTCCGCTGACGCTGGGCATCGAAACCATGGGCGGCGTGATGACTCCGCTGATCGAGAAAAACACTACGATTCCAACCAAAAAGTCGCAGGTGTTCTCGACGGCAGATGATAACCAGAGCGCTGTGACTATTCATGTGCTGCAGGGTGAGCGTAAGCAGGCTGCACAGAACAAGTCCCTGGGTAAGTTTGACCTGGCTGAGATTCCGCCAGCACCCCGTGGCGTACCGCAGATCGAGGTCACATTCGATATTGATGCCAACGGCATTCTGCATGTGTCTGCCAAGGACAAGGCCACTGGTAAGCAGCAGTCCATTGTCATCAAGGCGTCTTCTGGTCTTTCCGAAGAAGAGATCCAGCAGATGGTTCGTGATGCCGAGGCCAATGCTGATGAGGACCGTAAGTTCGAAGAGCTGGTAACTGCACGTAACCAGGGCGATGCGCTGGCGCACGGCACGCGCAAGATGCTTACCGAAGCGGGTGACAAGGCGAGCGCTGACGAAAAAGCGGCCATCGAAAAAGCGCTTGGTGAGCTTGAAGCAGCGGTGAAGGGTGATGACAAAGAGGCCATCGAGGCCAAGATGAACGCTTTGTCTCAGGCTTCTGCTCCGTTGGCTCAGAAGATGTATGCTGAGCAGCCTGCTCCAAATGCAGAAGGCGCAGCCAAGGCAGATACCAACAGCGACAAGCCTGCCGGCGATGACGTTGTGGATGCCGAGTTCGAAGAGGTCAAGGACAATAAGTAAGCCTCGCGCTTGCTTGAGCCCCGGCAGGTCACTTGACCTGCCTGATCCGCTGCGCGGGAGCCTGCCTCCCGCGTTGGCGTGTCTGGAGGGTTGAAAAATGAAGGTGCAGGAAACTTATGGCCAAGCGTGATTATTACGAGATTCTTGGTGTCGAGCGTGGCGCTAGTGATGCTGACCTGAAAAAGGCTTACAGGCGCCTTGCGATGAAATATCACCCGGACCGTAATCCGGGCGATAAGGCCGCTGAGGAAAAATTCAAAGAGGCCAATGAGGCCTATGAAGTGCTGTCTGATGCGGGTAAGCGCTCTGCATACGACCAATATGGGCATGCAGGGGTTGATCCCAGCATGGGGGCTGGTGGCTTCGGCGCCGGAGCAGCAGGCGCCAGCTTCTCCGACATATTTGGCGATGTGTTTAGTGATTTCTTTGGTAACGCTCGTGGAGGCGGACGTGGTGGTCCGCAGCGTGGCGCAGACCTGCGTTATACGCTGGATCTAGACCTTGAAGAGGCTGTACGTGGCACTAATGTCACGATCCGTGTCCCAACACTGGTCGGGTGTAAGACCTGTGATGGCAGCGGTGCAAAGTCCGGCACGTCGCCAACTACCTGTACGACCTGTGGTGGTATTGGTCAGGTTCGCATGCAGCAAGGCTTCTTTTCGGTTCAACAGACCTGTCCGCGGTGTCATGGCACTGGCAAGATCATTCCTGAGCCATGCCAGACCTGTCATGGTCAGGGGCGTATCGAAGAGCAGAAGACGCTGTCGGTCAAGGTTCCGGCAGGTGTTGATACCGGTGACCGCATCCGCCTTTCTGGCGAGGGCGAGGCGGGAACAATGGGTGGCCCGGCCGGCGATCTATACGTGGTTGTGAACGTTCGTGAGCATGCCATCTTCCAACGTGACGGTAAGCATCTCTATTGTGAAGTGCCGATCAGCTTTGCCGATGCGGCGCTGGGAGGCGAACTAGAGGTGCCAACGCTCGACGGCCGCGTGAAGCTCAAGATTCCAGAAGCCACCCAGACAGGCAAAATGTTCCGCTTGCGCGGTAAGGGTGTTGTGCCTGTGCGCGGGGGTGGTGCGGGTGATCTGATGTGCCGTGTGGTGGTCGAGACGCCTGTTAATCTGGACAAGCGCCAGCGTGAGCTGCTCGAAGAGTTCCGTAATACACTTCAAGGCAATAGCTCGCACTCGCCGCGTGCCAGTGGGTGGTTCGATGGTATGAAGCGGTTTTTCGACGATCTATAAGCTAGGCGGGCACAGGCCTGGCGGCGTGTCGGCCTGTTGCTAGCGGCATGGAGCATAACAATGCGACGTATAGCAGTAATGGGCGCCGCCGGGCGCATGGGTAAGACGCTGGTTGAAGCCGTGCAGCAAACCAGTGGCGCGGCGGGACTGACGGCAGCGGTGGATCGTCCTGACAGTACCTTGGTTGGAGCGGATGCCGGTGAGTTGGCTGGCATTGGTCGTATCGGTGTGCCTTTATCTGGCGATCTGGCGCGGGTTGCCGATGAGTTCGATGTGCTGATTGATTTTACTCATCCAACCGTAACGCTACAGAATCTGACTTATTGCCGTCAGGCAGGCAAAGCCATGGTCATTGGGACCACCGGCTTTACTGCAGAGCAGAAACTTATGCTCATGGAGGCGAGTAAACAGGTTCCGATCGTGTTTGCAGCCAATTTCAGTGTAGGCGTCAACCTGTGTTTGAAGCTTCTTGACACGGCTGCTCGTGTGCTTGGAGATGAAGTTGACATTGAAGTCATTGAGGCTCACCACCGGCATAAAGTTGATGCTCCTTCCGGTACAGCGTTGCGTATGGGCGAAGTCGTTGCGCAGGCCTTGGGCCGAGATCTGAATGAGGTGGCTGTATACGGTCGTGAAGGTCAAACCGGAGCACGTGACCGCAAGACAATTGGTTTTGCTACTGTGCGGGCGGGCGATGTGGTTGGAGACCATACGGTATTGTTTGCTGCCGAGGGCGAGCGAGTCGAGATTACCCACAAGGCGTCAAGTCGCATGACCTTTGCAAAGGGTGCGGTCCGCGCGGCGCTGTGGCTGGAGGGGAAAGAGCCTGGCCTTTACGATATGCAGGATGTTTTAGGGCTGCGTTGAGTTATCTTTTCGCTAGGCACTTATGGGATGCGCTTAGAGGTGCTTTAGATTATCTAGTTTCGTTTTGGCATCTAAGGCGATGAGCTGCATCAATAAGTATGGATTTTCTCAAGTAATTTCCGTATCATGCAGCTTTAGTGTGTCCACTAAAGCCAGCGCAGCATGATCTAATAAAAAAGCGGGATGCGGTTCATACCACATCCCGCTTTTTTACAACCTGCGTTTGCCTCTTCAGACTAGATTTTGGGAGGTCTCTTGACTAAGCCAGCCATTCTCGCACTTGCCGATGGCACGATTTTCCACGGAGAATCCATCGGTGCCGACGGTCTTACAGTCGGTGAGGTGGTGTTTAATACCGCTATGACCGGCTATCAGGAAATCCTCACCGATCCTTCCTATGCCAAGCAACTCGTAACCCTTACTTATCCTCACATTGGCAACACCGGTACGACACCTGAAGACAGTGAGGCCAATCAGGTATGGGCCTCCGGCCTGATTATTCGTGATCTTCCCCTGGTAGCCAGCAACTGGCGTAACAAGCAGTCACTTCCTGACTATCTTCGTGCCAATCAGACCGTAGCCATTGCTGGAATTGATACCCGCAAGCTGACCCGGATTCTGCGTGAAAAGGGCGCTCAAAACGGCTGCATTCTTGCAGGTGATGACATCACTGAGGCGCAGGCGCTTGAAGCAGCCCGTGCGTTCCCAGGCCTCAAGGGAATGGATCTTGCCAAAGAGGTGAGCGTCAAGCAGTCCTACGAATGGCGCCGCTCTGTTTGGGGGCTGGAGACAGATAGTGCTCCAGAGATTCCGGCTGACCAGTTGCCTTACCATGTGGTTGCGTTTGACTACGGTGTCAAATACAACATCCTCAGGATGTTGGTTGCTCGCGGCTGCCGAATTACTGTTCTGCCCGCGCAAACCCCAGCCAGCGAAGCCTTGGCGTTAAATCCTGATGGTATATTCCTAGCCAATGGTCCGGGAGATCCTGAGCCTTGTGATTATGCAATCCAGGCTATTCAGGAAGTGCTCGAAACAGACATTCCCGTTTTCGGTATCTGCTTGGGGCATCAGCTTTTAGCGTTGGCCTCTGGTGCGCGTACAGTGAAAATGCCTAACGGGCACCATGGTGCAAACCACCCGGTGCAGGACCTCGATACGGGTGTTGTGATGATCACCAGTCAAAACCACGGCTTTGCTGTAGATGAAGCGACATTGCCGGGCAACGTTCGTGCAACTCACAAGTCGCTGTTCGACGGTACCCTCCAGGGCATCGAGCGTACTGATAAGGTCGCGTTCAGCTTCCAGGGTCATCCGGAAGCAAGTCCGGGGCCGCATGATGTGGCGCCACTGTTTGATCGCTTCATCAATGCCATGGCGGGGCGGCGTTAATAAATGGCCTGGTCGGAGTTGGGTATCACTGACCTTTGGACATATATAGCGGGTGTGATTTTCGTCGTATTGCTGCCCGGTCCCAACTCCCTCTTTGTGCTGGCGTCCTCTGCAAGAAGAGGCGTGGCAGCCGGTTATCGTGCTGCCTTTGGCGTCTTCTTTGGGGATGCGTTGCTTATGACGCTATCCGCGTTGGGAGTAGCCTCACTCCTGAAAGCCGAGCCCCTGTTTTTCATGGGACTCAAGTACCTGGGCGCAGCTTATCTACTGTATCTAGGTGTAGGAATATTACGTGGCGCTTGGCGTCAGTGGCGTTATCCCCTGTCGCCCATTGAGCAGCAGACTCAAGAAGAGGGCATCGACAAGCCTTTTAGAAAGGCACTTCTATTGAGTTTGTCGAATCCAAAGGCCATTTTGTTCTTTGTGTCTTTCTTCATACAGTTTGTCGATCCCGGGTACGCTCATCCAGGGTTGGCATTCGGGGTGCTCGGGCTGATTCTTGAAGTGATTAGCGCGATATACCTCAGTTTTCTGATTTTTACCGGTGTGCGTTTGGCGGCCTGGTTCCGCCAGCGGCAGCGGCTCGCCGCCAGTGCCAATACTGGTGTAGGCGCATTATTCGTTGGCTTTGGTGTGAAGCTGGCGACCGCAACTCTGACTTGATTACTGCAACGAGAATCCCATGCCCAAGCGTACAGACATAAAGAGCATCCTGATCCTCGGTGCCGGCCCTATCGTTATCGGCCAGGCCTGCGAATTCGATTACTCCGGTGCACAGGCCTGTAAGGCCCTGAAAGAAGAAGGTTTCCGCGTCATTCTGGTGAACTCCAATCCGGCCACCATTATGACTGACCCATCCATGGCTGATGCGACCTACATCGAGCCTATCAAGTGGGCGACGGTAGCTAAAATCATTGAGAAAGAGCGCCCTGACGCGCTGCTGCCTACCATGGGTGGCCAGACAGCGTTGAACTGTGCGCTGGACCTTGAGCGTCATGGCGTCCTGGAAAAGTTTGGCGTCGAAATGATCGGTGCCAATGCTGATACGATTGATAAGGCAGAGGACCGCTCCCGTTTCGACAAGGCCATGCGTGCCATCGGCCTGGCCTGTCCGCGCTCGGGTATTGCCCACAGCATGGAAGAGGCGTACGGCGTGCTGGAGCAGGTTGGTTTCCCTTGCATCATCCGCCCATCCTTCACTATGGGTGGCAGTGGTGGCGGTATTGCCTATAACCGTGAAGAATTCGAAGAGATTTGCTCTCGCGGTCTGGACCTTTCACCAACCAACGAGCTTTTGATCGATGAGTCTCTGATCGGTTGGAAAGAATACGAAATGGAAGTTGTCCGCGACAAAAAGGACAACTGCATCATCGTCTGCTCCATCGAAAACTTCGATCCTATGGGGGTGCATACGGGCGACTCCATCACCGTTGCGCCTGCGCAGACGCTAACCGATAAGGAATACCAGATCATGCGTAACGCCTCCCTGGCGGTGCTGCGTGAAATTGGTGTAGAAACCGGTGGCTCCAACGTGCAGTTCGGTATCTGCCCTGATACAGGTCGCATGGTTGTCATCGAGATGAACCCACGTGTCAGCCGCTCTTCAGCGCTGGCATCCAAGGCCACTGGTTTCCCGATTGCCAAAATTGCAGCCAAACTCGCAGTTGGCTACACGCTGGACGAGCTGCAGAACGACATTACCGGTGGGCGCACCCCGGCATCGTTCGAGCCGGCTATCGATTATGTCGTAACCAAGATACCGCGCTTTGCCTTTGAGAAATTCCCTAAGGCTGATGCTCGCCTGACTACCCAGATGAAGTCAGTGGGTGAGGTAATGGCGATCGGTCGTACCTTCCAGGAATCGGTCCAAAAAGCATTGCGTGGCCTGGAGGTTGGCGTAAATGGATTTGATCCCAAGCTCAATCCAGAAGATCCTGAAGCCGATAGCATTCTCAAGCGCGAACTTACAGTGCCTGGCGCAGAGCGTATCTGGTACGTCGGAGATGCGTTCCGTCGTGGTCTGAGCGTTGAGCGTGTGTTTGAGCTGACCAAGATCGATCCGTGGTTCCTGGTGCAGATCGAGGACCTGATCAAGGATGAAGAAAAGGTCAAAACCCTGGGGTTGGCGGATGTCGATCGTAATCTCATGTGGAAGCTCAAGCGCAAGGGCTTCTCGGACGCACGTCTGGCCAAGCTGCTCGGTGTGACGGAAAAAAGCCTGCGTCGCCATCGCTACAAGCTGGAAGTGCTCCCGGTCTACAAGCGTGTCGATACCTGCGCCGCAGAGTTCGCGACCGACACTGCGTACATGTACTCCACGTATGAGGAGGAGTGTGAGGCCAACCCATCCAGCCGTGACAAGATCATGGTGATTGGGGGTGGCCCCAACCGTATCGGACAAGGTATCGAGTTCGACTACTGCTGTGTTCATGCGGCTCTGGCTATGCGTGAAGATGGTTACGAAACCATCATGATCAACTGCAACCCCGAAACCGTGTCGACGGATTACGACACGTCTGACCGCCTGTATTTTGAGCCGGTTACGCTTGAGGACGTGTTGGAAATCGTGCGTGTCGAGCAGCCTAAGGGTGTAATCGTTCAGTTCGGTGGCCAGACACCGTTGAAGCTGGCTCGCGCGCTGGAGGAGGCCGGGGTTCCGATTATCGGTACCAGTCCCGATGCAATCGATCGTGCTGAGGATCGTGAGCGCTTCCAGCAGATGATCGAGCGTTTGAATCTGCGCCAGCCGCCGAATGCTACTGCTCGCAGCGAAGAAGAAGCGATTGCTGGTGCCAAGCGTATCGGTTATCCGTTGGTGGTTCGCCCTTCATATGTGTTGGGTGGCCGTGCCATGGAAATCGTTTACGAAGAAGAAGAGCTCAAGCGCTACATGCGCGAAGCGGTGCAGGTGTCCAATGATAGCCCAGTGTTGCTGGATCACTTCCTGAACTGCGCGATAGAAGTAGACGTGGATGCAGTATGTGACGGCAAGGACGTAGTCATTGGCGCTATCATGCAGCACATCGAGCAGGCGGGTATCCACTCGGGTGATTCGGCGTGCTCATTGCCTCCGTACTCCCTGCCGGCACACATACAGGATGAAATGCGTGAGCAGATCCGGAAAATGGCGCTGGAGCTTGGCGTGGTCGGACTGATGAACGTGCAGTTGGCCCTTCAGGGGAACGATGTTTATGTGCTGGAAGTAAACCCGCGTGCCTCCCGTACAGTGCCATTCGTTTCCAAGTGCATTGGCGAGTCACTGGCCAAGGTAGCGGCACGTGTAATGGCGGGTAAAACCCTGGAAGAGATCGGGTTTACCAAGGAGATCATTCCGCCTTATTACAGTGTTAAGGAGGCAGTGTTCCCCTTCGCCAAATTCCCTGGCGTCGATCCGCTTCTCGGCCCAGAAATGAAATCTACCGGAGAGGTCATGGGCGTAGGCGACAGCTTCGCCGAGGCATTCTCGAAAGCCCAGTTGGGTGCGAGTGAGATCCTTCCCAATAGTGGTTGTGCCTTTATCAGTGTTCGGGATGACGATAAGCCTTTTGTCGCTGAAGTGGCTAAAGAGCTGGTTGAGCTGGGCTTTGAGGTTGTTGCTACGGCTGGTACGGCCCGTGTCATTGAGGAAGCTGGCCTGCCGGTTCGCCGTGTTAACAAGGTGACTGAAGGTCGCCCACACGTTGTCGACATGATCAAGAATGATGAAATTACATTGGTGATCAATACAACCGAAGGTCGTCAGTCTATTGCTGACTCCTACTCAATTCGCCGGAATGCGCTTCAACACAAGATCTGCTGCACGACAACGCTTGCAGGCGGCCAAGCGATTTGTGAAGCTTTGAAGTTTGGTGCAGAAAAGACTGTGCGCCGGCTTCAAGATTTACATGCAGGAATCAAGGCATGAACAAATATCCTATGACAATCCAGGGCGCTCGCGCCCTGGAGGAAGAGCTCAAGCATCTCAAGACGGAGCTTCGTCCCCAAATTACACAGGCGATTGCCGAGGCGCGCGAGCTGGGTGATTTGAAAGAAAATGCGGAATATCATGCGGCTCGCGAGCAGCAGGGTATGGTCGAGGCGCGTATTCGTGATATCGAAGGGCGTTTATCCAATGCCCAGGTAATCGATATCACAACGATTCCGCGCTCGGGCAAGGTGATTTTTGGTACAACCGTTGAGATCATAAACGTTGATACGGACGAGTCGGTGACGTATCAGATCGTTGGTGACGACGAGGCAGATATAAAGTCTGGCAAGATCTCGGTTAGTTCTCCAATTGCTCGCGCATTAATCGGCAAGCAAGAGGGCGACGCGGTGATCGTCAAGACCCCGGGTGGCGATGTTGAATACGAAATCGTCGAAGTGCGTCATATCTGATGTAGGTAGCCAGCTGTCCAATCGCTTCCCTTGAGGTAGCGATTGGAGGCGGGTAGGCAGGTTGTCAAAAGATGACTTGCCGAACAAGCATTAAGGTGAGAGGTCTGCCCAAGGTGGGCCTGCTTTCTCTTCCCATCAGACAGAATGCAGTTATCTGTATGCCTGATTCGTCCCGGGCATTACAGGCTGTGGCGGACTACGTTTGAAAGCGAACGGTTCTGCGGCTGAGCCTTGCGATAGATAAGTGCCATTTTGCCAATGGTCTGAATCAGGTCGCATTTGGCGGACTGGCAAAGTTCTCCCATTAGGGTTCGCCGATCTTCGCGCTCACTTAAATTGAACTTGACCTTGATGAGTTCATGATCGTTAAGTGCCCGCTCAAGCTCAGCCAGTACACCTTCAGTAAGACCATTTTCACCTACTATCAATACAGGCTTTAAATGGTGTCCGATAGATTTGAATTGCTTTTTCTGCTCTTGATTGAGAGCCATAATTAAACCCCAGAGAAAAGGTATCTATTGTACCCTAGCGGCTAGGTATAGCCCAGAAGGACAGGATAAAGTACGCGTGGCTCGATCAGAAAAGCAGCGTGTTTTTGCTCAGGTAACATTGTTCAGAGTGTTTTCGCGCAACATAAAGTTTTGAACGAATTGGCAAGGCGACTAGTGGAGCTTCCGAAGACCTTGTTATTTCTGATAGGGCCCCAATATGTGGGGTTTGAGTACAGTAAGTCAGCTGCAAGCTAAATATTTTGTAAGCTGGCGCCTGATCTTGCGCAGTGTCTACTGCGTCCGGCTGGTGAATTCTTAATCAAAATATTTCAAGACGAGGGGTTTGGCAGTTACCTGAAGCTGGAGCGGGAGAACTTCGACAAGGTTGTTATGCGCACGTCTTCTGCGTCACAAGATCGTCTGCATGAGCAGTATTTGCTGGTGCGAGGCTTAAAGGTAACGCGCAGTCAGATGCAACGGCAGACTCTTCTGAAAGTCTCAGCTAAAGTGAGAAGAGCGACGGATCTCATAAAGGGTTACAGACGGCCGCTGCTCAGCGTCAGCGTTGTGTAGTAACTTACCGGCCAATAGCCGGTTTCGATACGAACGGTTCCAAGCGAAGCCGGCTCAGAGGGTAGTCAATTGAACGATATGGCAAAGAATCTGATTCTGTGGCTCATCATCGCGGCCGTACTGGTCACGGTGATGAACAATTTCTCCAGTCCCAATGAGCCGCAAACGCTCAATTATTCTGACTTCATCCAACAAGTGAAGGACGGTCAGGTTGAGCGTGTGACTGTCGACGGTTACGTCATCACGGGAAAACATCGTGGCGGCGATACGTTCAAGACGGTTCGGCCTGCTATTCAGGACAACGGTCTGATTGGTGATCTGGTCAACAATAATGTGGTCATTGAAGGCAAAATGCCTGAACAGCAGAGCATCTGGACGCAGCTACTTGTAGCGAGCTTCCCGATTCTGGTGATCATTGCCGTGTTCATGTTCTTTATGAGGCAGATGCAAGGCGGCGCAGGTGGACGCGGCGGCCCCATGAGCTTCGGCAAGAGCAAGGCACGACTACTATCTGAAGATCAGGTGCGAACAACGTTCGCAGACGTTGCTGGCTGTGATGAGGCGAAAGAAGAAGTTACCGAGCTGGTAGAGTTTCTGCGTGACCCCGGTAAGTTTCAGCGTCTGGGTGGACGTATTCCTCGTGGTGTGCTGATGGTAGGTCCGCCCGGTACAGGCAAGACCCTGTTGGCAAAGGCTGTTGCCGGTGAGGCCAAGGTACCTTTTTTCACTATTTCAGGTTCCGACTTCGTTGAAATGTTCGTGGGCGTTGGTGCTAGCCGCGTTCGTGACATGTTTGATCAGGCGAAAAAACATGCGCCCTGCATTATTTTTATCGACGAGATCGATGCGGTTGGCCGCCACCGTGGAGCGGGCATGGGCGGTGGTCATGATGAGCGTGAGCAGACCCTGAACCAATTGCTGGTTGAGATGGACGGCTTCGAAATGAATGACGGTATTATCGTCATAGCTGCTACCAACCGTCCTGATGTACTTGACCCTGCTTTACTACGCCCGGGTCGCTTCGATCGTCAGGTCGTAGTAGGTCTTCCAGATATTCGTGGTCGTGAGCAAATCCTTAAGGTTCACATGCGGAAAGTTCCAATGGGAGATCGTGTGGATGCCGCTGTTATTGCGCGTGGCACCCCGGGGTTTTCGGGCGCTGACCTTGCCAATCTGGTAAACGAAGCCTCTCTATTTGCAGCGCGTTCCAATAAGCGCACCGTAGATATGCGTGAATTCGAGTTGGCCAAAGACAAGATCATGATGGGCGCAGAGCGCAAGACAATGGTCATGTCCGAGAAGGAGAAGCGCAACACTGCTTATCACGAGGCGGGGCACGCTATCGTAGGTCGCCTGGTGCCTGAGCATGACCCTGTCTACAAGGTCTCGATTATTCCTCGTGGACGCGCTTTAGGTGTAACCATGTTCCTGCCTGAGGAGGATCGTTACAGTCTGTCCAAGCGGGCGTTGGAGAGTCAGATCTGCTCGCTGTTTGGAGGACGAATCGCTGAGGAGATGACGCTTGGCTTCGAAGGCGTCACTACTGGCGCTTCGAATGACATCATGCGCGCTACTCAGTTAGCTCGCAATATGGTCACCAAGTGGGGCTTGTCTGAAAAGCTCGGCCCGCTACTCTACGGTGAGGAAGAAAGTGAAAGCTTCCTGGGTCGTGGTTCGGGTGGTGGTAGCGGCAGCATGTCAGGTGAGACAGCCAAAGAGATCGACTCTGAAATCCGGCGAATCATCAATGACTGTTACAACACAGCCAAGCGTCTGTTGGATGAGAATCGAGACAAGCTGGAAATGATGTCTGACGCTCTGATGAAGTACGAGACGATTGATGCTGATCAGATCGACGACATCATGGCAGGTCGTGTACCGAGGGAGCCGCGTGATTGGCAGGACGGTTCAGGTCCTACCGGCACCAATGCTACTCAAGGAGATAGTCGTCCCGAAACACCAATAGGTGGACCGGCAGGCGAGCACTAATTTCTCCATGATTCCTGTTTCAATCCAAACCCGACTGCTTTGCGGCAGTCGGGTTCTTGATTTATCACATCCCCATGTCATGGGGATCCTCAATGTCACCCCTGATTCCTTTTCTGATGGCGGCCGGTTTAATACCTTGGATAGCGCGCTGTTTCATGCACGTGCTTTGGTATCGGCAGGTGCCACCCTTGTTGATATTGGCGGCGAGTCAACAAGGCCTGGAGCTCCCGCTGTTTCAGAGGACGAAGAACTCAGTCGGGTAGTGCCTGTAGTTGAAGCTATATCTAAAGAATTGGACGTTATCATTTCGGTTGATACCTCTTCACCTCAGGTGATGCTTGAAAGTGCAAAGGTGGGGGCGGGACTGATTAATGACGTGCGTGCCTTGAAGCGTCCCGGTGCGCTTGAGGCTGCCGCTGCAACAGGCTTACCTGTCTGTCTGATGCATATGCAGGGTGAGCCTGGGACAATGCAGCAAAACCCTCATTATGAGGATGTGGTTACCGATGTGATTGCCTTCCTGAGTGAGCGGGTTGCTGCTTGTGAAAATGAAGGGATTCGTCGCGACCAACTTATTCTTGATCCTGGCTTCGGGTTTGCCAAAACGCTTGAGCATAACCTTGTTCTGTTCAAGCGTATGCCAGAGTTGTTTGAGCTAGCGTTGCCGCTGTTAGTAGGCGTTTCACGTAAGAGCATGATCGGGGCGGTCCTGGCCAGGCCTGTCGAAGAGCGTTTATATGGCAGTCTCGCTTTAGCTGCACTCGCGGTTGCCAAGGGAGCCAGTATTATCCGGGTGCATGATGTAGAGCAGACGGTTGATGTTATAAAAATGATTGCTGCGGTAGAGCAGGCTTAAGGCAAGGCGATAGCAATGGCTAGAAAGTATTTTGGAACAGATGGAATTCGTGGTCGCGTAGGTGAGTATCCCATTACCCCTGACTTTATGTTGAAGTTGGGATGGGCTGCGGGCATTGCGTTTCGTAGTCAGGGTATCTGTCGTGTCTTAGTAGGTAAGGATACGCGTAACTCTGGTTATATGTTCGAATCTGCACTTGAGGCCGGGCTTTCAGCCGCTGGCGCAGATGTCATGCTTTTAGGGCCGATGCCAACACCAGGTATCGCTTATCTTACACGTACATTCCAGGCTAATGCCGGTATTGTTATCAGTGCCTCCCATAACCCGTTCTACGATAACGGGATCAAGTTCTTTTCCGGGTTGGGCACTAAGCTGCCCGATGAGGTAGAGCTGATGATTGAGGAGTTACTGGATCAGCCGATGACTGTTGTGGAGTCTGCTCGCATCGGTAAAGTATCTCGTATCAATGATGCCGCAGGGCGCTATATAGAGTTCTGCAAAAGTAGTGTGCCAGCGGGTACCAGTTTTGCTGGTATGCGGGTCGTAGTCGACTGTGCTCATGGTGCGACTTACAAGATTGCTCCAAGTGTCTTCCGTGAGCTGGGTGCTCAGGTTAGTGTTATCGGTGCTCAGCCAGATGGTCTCAACATCAACAAAAATTGCGGCTCTACTCATTTAGGCGAGCTGCAGAAGGCTGTGCGGGATCAGCATGCTGACCTTGGTATTGCCTTTGATGGCGATGGTGATCGTGTGTTGATGGTTGACCATACAGGCGCAATCGTTGATGGGGACGAGCTCTTGTTCCTGATTGCGAAGGATCTCAAAGGCCGCAACCGCCTTGATGGTGGGGTCGTGGGTACTCAGATGAGCAATCTAGGGTTGGAGCTTGGTCTGGCTGAGTTGGAAATTCCATTTGCCAGGGCCAAGGTCGGCGACCGCTATGTCATGGCTGAGCTCTTGTCCAAGAAATGGACGCTAGGTGGCGAGAGTTCTGGTCACATTGTATGTTGCCAGTACACCACAACGGGCGATGCCATTATTTCCGCTTTGCAGGTTTTGATGGCATTGAGGCGCGCTGGGCAAACATTGGCAGAGGCGCGCAAGGGCCTCAAAAAGTATCCTCAAGTGCTTATCAATGTGCGCTACTCCGGAGACGTAGACCCCTTGGCGCATCCTGACGTACAAAAAGCATGTACAGAGGTGACCGAGCAAATGGCGGGCAAAGGGCGTGTTTTACTGCGTAAGTCGGGAACAGAACCGCTTGTTCGGGTAATGGTTGAAGGCAGCGACGAACGCCAGGTTCACAAGCATGCAGAAGCCTTGGCTAAGCTGGTAAGTGAGGTATGTGCTTGATTTGGCTTGTCAAAGCAAAAAAACTTAGATAATATCTGCGCCCACTTCGCTCACTGAGGCATTAGCATGCGCAAGCCTTTGGTCGCTGGTAACTGGAAAATGCACGGAACACGTGCAGATGTAGCCGAGCTGATAGAAGGGTTGAGTAAGCTCGCCTTGTCTGATGAAGTTGAGATGGTAGTGTTTCCGCCATTTCTGTTTATTGATCAGGTAGAGGTAGGCCTTGCGGATAGTAGTATAGGCCTCGGCGCGCAAGATTGTGCCGTGCAGCCTGAGCAAGGTGCGCTCACTGGTGAGATAGCAGCTTCTCAGTTGCGTGATGTGGGCTGTGGATATGTCCTTGTAGGGCATTCCGAGCGTCGTTTGATCTTGCTAGAAGATGACGATACGGTTGCAAAAAAGTTTGCTTCAGCCCAAAAGATGGGTATAGTGCCGGTCCTTTGTGTTGGTGAGACTCGAGAGCAGCGAGAAGCTGGTAAGACCTTTGACGTTGTTAAAGGGCAGCTCAAATCTGTAATAGATGTGCTGGGTATCGAGGCTTTTGAGTCTGCGGTTGTAGCCTATGAGCCTGTATGGGCGATAGGTACAGGATTGACAGCAACTCCTGATGAAGCTCAGGCGGTGCATCAGGAACTGCGACAGTTTATCCGCTCTTATAGCAATGTTGTGGCTGATAAAGTTCGGCTGCTATACGGTGGAAGTGTAAAGGGCGGTAATGCTGCCGAATTGTTCGGTATGCCTGATATCGATGGTGGGCTTGTAGGTGGAGCCTCCCTAAATGCGAATGAATTTGGCGTGATTTATCACGCTGCTGGAAGTAAATGATGTTAGAAACTCTAGTTGTTGTCGTGCATCTGCTAATGGCGCTGGGACTGGTTGTCCTAGTTCTTCTTCAGCAGGGTAAGGGTGCGGACGCTGGTGCTTCTTTTGGTGCGGGTGCTTCGGGTACTGTTTTTGGAAGCCAAGGTTCTGCTACCTTTTTGAGTCGTTTTACTGCTATACTGGCGGCGGTTTTTTTTGCTACTAGTTTAGGTTTGGCTTATTTCGCTAAGGAAAAAGCCAACGCGTTGCAGGAAGTGGGACTTCCTAAGCCTGCAGCCATGCAGCAGGCACCTGAGGTTCAGAAGCCTGCGGCAAATGATGATGTTCCCATGTCACAGCAGAAACCTTCGACATCCTCAGAAGGTGATGTTCCGGGAAATCAGAAATAGTAAGAAGTTTTTGCCGAAGTGGTGGAATTGGTAGACACGCTATCTTGAGGGGGTAGTGGCCAACGGCTGTATGGGTTCGAGTCCCATCTTCGGCACCATATTTAGACACTGAAAATAGTGTCGTGAGCGTAAGTAGATTGACCTGAAAGAGACTCTTTCTTATACTTTCGCTCCAGCTTTGACGCGGGGTGGAGCAGTCTGGTAGCTCGTCGGGCTCATAACCCGAAGGTCGTAGGTTCAAATCCTGCCCCCGCAACCAGTCAACAAAGGCCCCTTTATAGGGGCTTTTTGTTAGCTGAACAATCAGGTCGTGCGTTCTTGCAGCGACCACAAGGGATGGGCGTTATCGCCCATTTTTTATTTGCACAGCATGCGTGAGGCAACCAGGTGTCGAGCAAGCTAGAACAGTTGCAAGCCATGCTGGCCCCCGTCATCGAAGCGCTTGGCTATGAATGCTGGGGCATCGAGTACATTTCCCAGGGCCGGCATTCTCTGCTAAGGGTCTATATCGATCATTCAAACGGAATTCTGGTTGAGGACTGTGAAAAAGTCAGTCGTCAAGTTAGCGGGATTTTAGACGTAGAAGATCCTATTCCGGGCGAATACACCTTGGAGGTTTCATCTCCAGGTATGGATAGACCTTTATTCACTCTTGAGCAATTCAACGCTTTTGTCGGTGAGCAAGTAAAAATAAGGCTTCGTTCGCCTTATGAAGGCCGCCGCAATTTTCAAGGCCTTTTGCGCGGTGTGGAAGAACAGGATGTCGTGGTTCAGGTTGATGACCATGAATATCTGCTTCCCGTCGAGATGATCGATAAGGCTAATGTCATTCCCCGATTTGAATAAGGCGCAAATCCGCGGATCCCAAAGGATTGCGACAGGCGAGGCGTACGATGAGTAAAGAAGTTCTACTGGTAGTGGAATCGGTTTCCAATGAAAAAGGTGTTCCGCCCGGTGTCATTTTCGAGGCATTGGAGCTAGCCCTGGCCACTGCCACAAAGAAACGCTACGAAGAAGATGTAGAGCTGCGTGTGGCTATTAATCGCCACAACGGTAGTTATGAAACGTTTCGCTGCTGGACAGTTGTCAAAGATGAAGACTTTGATAATCCAGCAGCAAACCTGACGCTCGATGAGGCTCAGGAAATCAATCCAGATGCCAAAATTGGCGATCTGATTGAAGAAAAGATCGAATCCATAGAGTTCGGCCGCATCGCGGCTCAAACAGCCAAGCAAGTTATTGTCCAGAAAGTGCGTGAAGCTGAGCGTGCTCAGATTGTTGATGCTTACCGCGAAAAAGTGGGTGAGATCATTTCTGGTACAGTCAAAAAAGTTACGCGAGACAATGTAATCGTCGACTTGGGCAACAATGCAGAAGCCTTACTGGCTCGTGATCAGATCATCCCACGGGAAAACTTCCGTGTTGGCGTTCGGGTTCGTGCACTGCTCAAGGAAATCCGTACAGAAAATCGTGGTCCTCAGCTAAACCTGTCGCGCACAGCGCCTGAAATGTTGATTGAGCTATTCCGGATTGAAGTACCGGAAATATCTGAGCAGCTGATTGATGTTATGGCCGCTGCTCGGGATCCAGGCTCGCGTGCCAAAATTGCCGTGCGCTCGAAAGACAAGCGTATCGATCCGCAGGGTGCCTGTATCGGCATGCGGGGATCGCGTGTCCAGGCCGTGTCTGGCGAATTGGGCGGTGAGCGAGTAGACATCGTTTTGTGGGATGACAACCCTGCTCAGTTCGTTATCAATGCCATGGCGCCTGCTGAGGTTGCGTCAATCATTGTTGATGAAGATACCCACACCATGGATATCGCAGTTGCCGCTGATAATTTAGCTCAGGCTATTGGTCGTAGTGGCCAAAACGTTCGCCTTGCAAGTCAATTGACAGGCTGGACGCTGAACGTGATGACCGAAGAGGACATCATGGCCAAGCAGCAGGCAGAGACGGGCGATATTCTTCAGCAGTTTGTAGACGAACTGGACGTAGATGAAGAGTTGGCTCAGGTGTTGGTTGAAGAAGGTTTCACCACGCTCGAAGAAATCGCCTACGTTCCCATGGAGGAAATGCTCAATATTGATGGTTTCGATGAAGATATCGTCAATGAGCTTCGTAATAGGGCTAAGGACCGCCTGTTAACCCGTGCCATCGCGACGGAAGAACAACTGGCTGACAAGAAGCCGGAAGAAGATTTGCTTAGTCTCGAAGGCATGACTGAGGAACTCGCGCTTGAGCTGGCGCAGCGAGGCGTTGCCAATCGCGAAGATCTTGCCGAGCAGTCCATTGATGACCTGCTCGATATTAACGGCATGAATGAAGAGCGTGCCGGCAAGTTGATCATGGCTGCCCGTGCCCATTGGTTTGAGTGAGCGGTGCTGCCTGAGGAGAAGAGTGCATGACGCAAGTCACGGTGAAAGAACTGGCCCAAACGGTCAATACACCGGTTGAACGCCTGCTGCAGCAAATGCGGGAAGCGGGTCTGTCCCATAGCAGTGCAGACCAGGTTGTGACCGACACTGAAAAGCAAAAACTGCTGTCTCATCTGAAAGGAAACACCAAGCTGGAAGAACCGCGTAAAATAACGCTCCAGCGCAAGACTCAAACGACATTGAAGGTGTCTGGAAGCAAGACGGTTAATGTCGAAGTCCGTAAAAAGAAGACCTACGTCAAGCAAAGTCCCGATGAGTTGGCGACCGAACAGCAGCGTGAGCTTGAGGCACAGCGCGAGGCCGAAGAGGCTGCTCGCTTGAAGGCCGAAGAAGAAGCTCGCCAGCGAGCAGAAGAAGAGATTCGCTTGAAGGCCGAAGAGGAAGCTCGCCTTAAAGCTGAAGAAGAAGCTCGCCAGCAAGCTGCTGCCAAGGCCGCTCAAGAAGTGGCAGAAGCGGCTGCGAAAGCCGCTACAGAAACCAAGCCCGAGGAAGTAGTGGAAGAAGTGGTTGCAAATAAAGCAGCACCGGCAGCGCCGGCAGCTGCATCTGATGAGCGTAAGCGCGAAGAACCGCGTCGTCCCGTAGCGCCGCCTGTAGCAGGCAAGCGGGATGAGGATGAGCGTCGCGATCGCAAGCATGCACAGCACCGTCCTTCCTTGAAGGAGAAGGATAAGGTTAGTAGTCCGCGCGTTGTTCGTAGCGCTGGCGATGATGAAGATGATGGTTTTGGCGGTCGCCGTGGCGGCCGAAACAAGTCCAAGCTCAAAAAGCGTAACCAGCATGGCTTCCAGAACCCTACAGGGCCGGTTGTTCGTGAAGTCGCTTTAGGCGAAACAATTACTGTTGCTGAGCTGGCCCAGCAGATGTCTGTCAAGGCAGCTGAAGTCATCAAGTTCATGTTTAAGATGGGCTCGCCTGCCACGATCAACCAAGTGCTGGATCGTGAAACCGCTCAGCTGGTTGCTGAGGAGCTTGGTCACAAGGTTAAGCTGGTTAGCGAAAATGCATTGGAAGAGCAGCTGGCTGAGTCCCTCAAGTTCGAGGGCGAGCAGGTTCACCGTGCGCCGGTGGTTACGGTCATGGGTCACGTTGACCATGGTAAGACTTCCTTGCTGGACTACATCCGTCGCGCCAAGGTTGCAGCAGGCGAAGCGGGTGGCATTACCCAGCATATCGGCGCCTACCATGTAAACACTGATCGTGGCATGGTGACGTTCCTGGATACCCCTGGTCACGCAGCATTTACCGCCATGCGTGCTCGTGGTGCTCAGGCAACCGACATTGTTATTCTGGTTGTCGCTGCCGATGACGGTGTCATGCCACAGACAGAAGAAGCTATCCAGCACGCTAAGGCTGCTGGTGTGCCGATCGTTGTTGCAGTAAACAAGATCGACAAGCCTGATGCAGATCCGGACCGTGTTAAACATGATCTGGCTGGGCGTGATGTCATCCCAGAAGAGTGGGGCGGTGATACTCAGTTTGTTCATGTATCTGCCAAAGCAGGTACTGGCGTTGATGAGCTGTTAGAAGCCATTCTTCTGCAGGCTGAAGTTCTTGAATTGACTGCAACACCTTCGGCTCCAGGTCGTGGTGTAGTAATTGAGTCGCGCCTTGATAAGGGTCGCGGACCGGTTGCTACTGTTCTGGTGCAAAACGGTACTCTGCGTCAGGGTGATATGGCCCTGGTCGGTGTTAACTTCGGTCGTATCCGTGCCATGCTCGATGAGAACGGCAAGCCGATCAAAGAGGCAGGCCCATCCATCCCCGTCGAAATTCTTGGCTTGGATGGCACGCCGGATGCCGGTGATGAGCTGACTGTTCTGACCGATGAGAAAAAAGCGCGTGAAGTTGCCTTGTTCCGTCAGGGTAAGTTCCGTGAGGTCAAGCTGGCACGTGCTCAGGCAGGCAAGCTCGAAAATATTTTCGAAAACATGGGCCAAGACGAGAAAAAGACGCTTAACATCGTTCTCAAGTCCGATGTGCGCGGTTCTCTAGAGGCTCTGCAAAGCTCGCTAAGTGGTCTGGGTAACGATGAAGTTCAGGTGCGTGTTGTTGCTGGTGGTGTAGGGGGTATCACTGAAAGTGATGCGAACCTAGCGCTGGCTTCTAATGCGGTTCTCTTCGGCTTTAACGTTCGTGCCGATGCTGGTGCTCGTAAGATCATTGAGCAGGAAGGTTTGGATCTACGTTATTACAACGTGATCTACGACATTATCGAAGATGTTAAGAAAGCGCTAACGGGTATGCTGGGCAGCGATGTTCGCGAGAACATTCTGGGCATTGCAGAAGTTCGTGACGTCTTCCGCTCGCCGAAGTTTGGTGCTGTTGCAGGCTGTATGGTTGTTGAAGGCATGGTCCATCGCAATCGTCCGATTCGTGTTCTACGTGAAGATATTGTGATCTTTGAAGGTGAACTTGAATCTCTGCGTCGCTTCAAAGATGACGTGGCTGAAGTTCGTGCCGGCATGGAATGCGGTATCGGTGTGAAGAGCTATAACGACGTTAAGG
Organism: Pseudomonas sp. C2.3V; assembly: GCF_058536325.1. NCBI lineage: Bacteria > Pseudomonadati > Pseudomonadota > Gammaproteobacteria > Pseudomonadales > Pseudomonadaceae > Pseudomonas > Pseudomonas sp. C2.3V. The sequence continues at coordinate 462,234 of NZ_JBZUBN010000001.1, forward strand.
TCGGCGATAAGATCGAAGTTTTCGAGAAGGTCGAAGTAGCACGCTCGCTGTAATTCACGCAAGCGAAAAGCCAGGAGCTGGAAGTTGCCGCAAGGCAGCTTCCAGCTTCGTCTTTTTAACAGCACCTGGCTTTAAGAGAGAGCGAAGATGGCTAAAGAATACACTCGTACTCAGCGCATCGGTGATCAGATGCAGCGTGAGTTAGCGCTTTTGATTCAGCGGGAAATTAAAGATCCTCGTCTGGGCCTGGTAACGATTACTGACGTCAATGTGGCGCGTGATCTTTCCCACGCCAAAGTATTTATTACTGTTTTGGGTAAAGATTCGTCTGAGGATATTGCCCAGAATTTAGGGATTCTGAATGAAGCCTCTGGCTTTTTGCGTCAGCAGTTAGGACGCGCAATGAAGCTTAGGACGATCCCGCAAATGCGCTTTCATTATGATGAGAGCATCCGTCGCGGAGCGGAACTGTCTGCGTTGATCGAGCGTGCAGTATCTGAAGATCGTCGTCACGAGGATGGAGAGTAAGCGTGGCGCAAGTGAAACGAATCCGTCGATCGGTTAACGGTATTCTGGTACTCGACAAGCCGCGAGGCCTGACCTCTAATGCGGCCCTGCAGAAGGTACGCTGGTTGCTTAATGCTGAAAAAGCGGGGCATACCGGTAGCCTTGATCCATTGGCAACAGGTGTTTTGCCGTTGTGCTTTGGTGAGGCAACAAAGTTCTCCCAGTATCTGCTTGATGCGGATAAAGGGTATGAAACGGTTATGCAGCTAGGTGTCACTACAACGACAGGTGATGCCGAGGGAGAAATCGTTGACCGTCGAGAGGTAAACCTTGACGCCTCGGCTGTAGAAGCAGCCCTGCCAGTGTTTCGAGGTGATATCCTACAGGTTCCGCCTATGTATTCGGCGCTGAAGCGAGACGGTCAGCCGCTCTATAAGCTGGCTCGTGCAGGCGAGGTGGTGGAGCGTGAACCGCGTTCTGTTACTATTAGCCGTCTCGAGCTGCTGGCGCTGACAACGGATCGCGCTACACTCGATGTGCACTGTAGCAAGGGCACCTACATTCGGTCCCTGGTCGAAGACTTAGGCCAGACGCTTGGTTGCGGAGCTCATGTAGCGGAACTACGCAGAACTCAGGCAGGCCCCTTCGCTCTGGCTCAGTCTGTAAGCCTTGAGGTGCTTGAAAAAGTGCACGAAGAAGGTGGTGCAGAAGCGTTGGATGCCTTCCTGCTCCCGGTTGATAGTGGTCTGGAGCACTGGCCGCTGCTACAACTGACCGAGCACACAGCCTACTATTGGTTGCATGGTCAGCCGGTGCGAGCGGCGAACGCGCCCAAATTTGGCTGGATGCGAGTACAGGATAATGAAGGTCGCTTCATCGGTATCGGTGAGGTGACTGACGACGGGCGTATTGCGCCGCGTCGTTTGGTTCGGTCGTAAGACTGATATGAGGGTGGCTGTTAACAGGCATGGTCATTCCTCTTCTCTGAACACGGGGGTAGTTCCCTCGGCCTGTTATATCTAGGAGCCCTATCATGGCACTTAGCGTTGAAGAAAAAGCCCAGATCGTTAACGACTACAAGCGCGGCGAAGGCGATACCGGTTCTCCGGAAGTGCAGGTTGCTCTGCTGTCTGCCAATATCGACAAGCTGCAGGGTCACTTCAAGGCCAACAGCAAGGACCACCACAGCCGTCGTGGTCTGATCCGTATGGTTAACCAGCGTCGTAAGCTGCTGGACTACCTGAAGGCCAAGGACACTACTCGTTACAGTGACCTGATCAGCCGTCTGGGCCTGCGTCGTTGATCACGATGCAAGCTGGACGCTAGTCGCTTAAAAGCTGGGGGTCGGCTATGCCGGTTTCCAGCTTTTTTGCTTCATGCGTCCCCTGAGATCGCGCCGGGTCCGATACCCCGCCGCTCTCAAGATTTCCCCAAGGGCAATACAAGAAGGAAATACTGTGAATCCAGTAATCAAGACATTCAAATTCGGTCAGCAGACCGTAACCCTGGAGACGGGCCGTATTGCGCGTCAGGCCAGTGGTGCAGTACTTGTCAGTACTGAAGACGTTAGCGTCCTGGTCACTGTTGTGGGCGCCAAGTCTCCAGCAGAAGGCCGTGACTTCTTCCCGCTGTCTGTCCACTATCAGGAAAAGACGTATGCGGCAGGTCGTATCCCCGGTGGCTATTTCAAGCGTGAAGGTCGTCCAAGCGAAAAGGAAACATTGACCTCCCGCCTGATCGATCGCCCGATTCGTCCTCTATTCCCCGAAGGCTTCATGAACGAAGTACAGGTTGTCTGTACTGTAGTTTCTACCAACAAGAAGTCTGATCCGGATATTGCTGCCATGATCGGTACGTCTGCCGCTCTGGCTATTTCCGGCATTCCGTTCGCGGGCCCGATTGGTGCTGCACGCGTAGGGTTCCACCCAGAGCTGGGCTATATCATCAACCCAAGCTATGAGCAGCTTCAGAGTTCCAGCCTGGACATGGTTGTCGCAGGTACCTCTGACGCGGTTCTAATGGTTGAGTCCGAAGCGGACGAGCTGACTGAAGACCAGATGCTGGGCGCTGTACTGTTTGCCCATGAAGAGTTCCAGGTTGTCATCGAGGCAATCAAGGCATTTGCTGCTGAAGCAGGCAAGCCTACGTGGGACTGGCAAGCTCCGGTCGAGAACACAGCTTTGGTTAACCAGCTGCGTGCCGAATTTGGTGAGGCAATCTCTCAGGCTTATACCATTACCATCAAGCAGGACCGTTATGCGGCTCTGGGTGAGCTGCGCGATCAGGCTGTTGCCAAGTTTGCAGGTGAGGAAGAGGGTCAGTACAGTGCCGCCGAGGTCAAGGAAATTTTTGGCCTGCTGGAGTATCGCACTGTACGTGAGAACATCGTAGGCGGTAAGCCGCGTATCGATGGTCGTGATACCCGTACTGTTCGTCCGCTGAATATTGAAGTGGGTGTGCTGCCCAAGACTCACGGCTCTGCATTGTTTACGCGTGGTGAAACTCAGGCGCTGGTAGCGACTACTCTGGGTACCGCCCGCGATGCTCAGATCCTCGACATGCTGGAAGGCGAGCGTCGTGACACCTTTATGCTGCACTACAACTTCCCGCCTTTCTCGGTTGGTGAGTGCGGACGTATGGGTAGCCCAGGCCGCCGTGAAATCGGTCATGGCCGTCTGGCACGCCGTGGTGTGCAGGCTATGCTGCCTTCTCAGGAAGAGTTTCCTTACAGCATTCGTGTTGTTTCAGAGATCACTGAGTCAAACGGCTCAAGCTCCATGGCTTCTGTCTGCGGTGCCTCGTTGGCATTGATGGATGCTGGTGTTCCAGTTCGCGCTCCGGTTGCTGGCGTTGCGATGGGCCTAGTAAAGGAAGGCGACAGATTTGCTGTTCTGACCGATATTCTAGGTGATGAAGATCACCTCGGCGATATGGACTTCAAGGTGGCCGGTACTGACAAGGGCGTTACCGCTCTGCAGATGGACATCAAGATCAACGGTATTACCGAAGAGATCATGGAAGTCGCTTTGGCTCAGGCTCTAGAGGCTCGCCTCAATATCCTGTCCCAAATGAATCAGATAATCGCCAAGCCGCGTGCAGAGCTGTCTGCCAATGCACCGACCATGATTGCCATGAAGATCGAGCCGGACAAGATCCGCGACGTTATCGGTAAAGGCGGCGCTGTTATTCGTGGAATCTGTGAAGAAACCAAGGCGTCGATCGACATCGAAGATGATGGCAGCGTCAAGATTTACGGCGAAACCCGTGAAGCTGCCGAGGCCGCCAAACAGCGCGTTCTGGGTATTACTGCAGAAGCTGAAATCGGCAAGATTTACGTTGGTAAGGTCGAGCGCATTGTCGATTTCGGTGCGTTCGTAAATATCCTGCCTGGCAAAGATGGTCTGGTACACATTTCTCAGATCAGCGATCAGCGCATCGAGAAGGTTTCCGATGTACTGAAAGAAGGACAGGAAGTGAAGGTATTGGTATTGGACGTGGATAACCGCGGCCGTATCAAGCTCTCTATCAAGGATGTCGCAGCAGCTGAAGCTTCTGGCGCCTGATAGTTAGTAAGTTGAAAGCCCAGCCTTGGCTGGGCTTTTTTATGTCCGCTGTTCATGCAACTTGCATGTATTGCATGAACGATTTATTGCAATGTGCAACGGTTTATTAAAAAGCCAAATTATTAACTTATTGATATTTAATGATTTTTTTATGAAGCCGACTTGGCATGCTGTTTGCGATCATGATTAGTGCTAGCGCCAGGATACGGCGTACACTCAAAACAGGAGTCACACCATGAAGAAGACTTTCAGCCATTTCGCTCTTGCCGCCGCCGCTGTTACCGCTCTAAGCATGCCGCTTGCCGGAGGTGCGTTTGCTGCCACAAACCATCAAACGATGACGTTGGCCGCTAATGACAACGTGGAGAAGGCAGAGGAAACAGTTTCCGACACATGGATCACTGGAAAGGTGAAATCTTCTTTCCTTGCTGATGATCATATCAAAGGGACCGATATCAAGGTCGAGACCAACAAAGGTGTAGTCTCCCTTTCAGGTACCGTTGCGACAGACGCTCAGCGTGAGCTGGCTGTTGAGAAAGCAAAAAATATCAAAGGCGTTAAAGCCGTATCGGCTGATGGCTTGAAATCGGCCGAGTAATCTAAAGTGGCGGGCTTGAAGCCCGCCACTTTTAGTACCTGTGAGGTAAGTGCCATGTCTGGAAAAGCAGATGCCTTTGTGGATCTGATTGAAGTTTCTCGTAATGGCAGAACATTCTACGAGTCAGCGATCAATGCAGTGAGCAGTCCCCAGCTCAAAGCGTTGTTCTCTGAGATGGCTCAGATGAAAGCGGGTCTGGTTATCCTGTTAAGTAGCCAGACATCCTTGCATGGCAGGCAGCCTGCTAATGACAGTCTTTTTGTAAGCTCCTTCAAAGAGCTTTATGAACAGACCAGAGCTGCTCTAGCAGAAGCGGGGGATACCACCTATATTCAAGTGTTAGAGGAGTCTGAGGACCAGCTTCTCCACCTGCTGGAACAGGCCATACACGATATGCCGGAACTGGAAGCCAAGCCGCTGGTTCAGGAGCAGCTACAAAAAGCCAAACTGTGCCATGATCACCTTTTAGAGCTCAAACTTCGCCTTAACGTGGCGTAATTATTGCCCGCGCTTGCTTTCAATCTTGAACAGCCGGTCGCCTCGAAACGTCAAATAGTGATACATGCCGTTCCATGGGCCATACACCCATTCTTCGACTTTAACGTCGCTGCGTCTTCTGTAACTGTCTACAACCTCAATGTAACCCAGGTTAGCACGGCTGCCGGGCCTTCCACATTTACGGTAAATTTCGCTGATATGGTCATCTGTATTGACCAGCTGACTACCGCATCGTAAGGACTCGGCATGAGCAGGCCACACTATGGTAGAGAGGATGAGCAGTACAGAGACTCGAAGAGCATTAAAGGGCATGAACAGGCTCTAATCACGTGTGAATTCGATGCTGACAAGCCGGTTGGCTTCAAATGTCAAAATGTAGGTTCCACCATTCCAGGGACCGTAAACCCATTCTTCCCGTGTCGATTCCCTACGACCATAGTCACCCTGCGTGTAGCCTATAAAATCTCGATGCGCAGGTTCGCCGCATTTCCGTTGTACCTCAAACGTACGGTCGCCCCGGTTAACCAAGTTACTGCCGCAGCGGAGCGTGTCACCTAGCGCCACCGAGGCGGAGAGCGCTAGTAATAGGGCTATGGCGGTTGTGGTGTATCTCATCTGCTGTCCTAGCTACTGCCAAGATGAAGTTGTGCCGCGATACGCCCATTATTGCCTTGCTGGCTTGTATTGACATCAATTAAATAAATACGCCCTTCCTCAAGCCCGGTCTTTTCTACGAGGTATTGCTTGATGTTTTGAGCACGCGCCTGTGCCAGTCGTCGCAGAAGCAGATCACTCGTTTTCCATGAATCAAGAATGGCAGCACTCAGACGCTGCTGCCGCTCGGTATCGCTCAGGTATGTCCACTCGGCAGGCGGCTGTTGTTTAAGGCGGGTACGGTAAATCCCCTCCAGCAAGGCAGGTCGCATATCCTCCGGTACGGCAAGCTGGGTGGCATCTGCGGGAACCTTGTCGCCTCGCCGCTGCAGCAAATTGTAGTATTGTGTCTGGAATTCGCGCTCCAAGCGCTGCGCAGAAAGTGAAGGGCCATCGATCTCAACCGCGCTACGGCCTTCTACATCCAGCTGCAGCTGCGGACGATTTTTTAGCGCCTGGGCCAGCGTATCGAGCGACTGACGCGCCTCACCCGTCAAGTTGACCGAGGCCGCTTCAAAGGGTATCTCGTTGAGGTCCGTTTCTGCTCGACCTGCCAAGCCTGCCAGCATCTTGAAGGGCGATTGGACGGCCCTTGCAATGACGTTGCGCATCGTTTGCCAGATGATGGGCGCCACGCTGAAGTTAGGGTCGTTGAGGTTACCCGCGACAGGGAGAGTCAGGTCAATTCTGCCGTGGGAGTCCTTGAGTAGCGCAACCGCAAGCCTGATAGGCAGGTCGACGGCATCAGGGCTGTCAATCCGTTCACCTAGCTCAAGTTGATCCAATACCAGATGGTTTTGAGCATCCAGCTTGCTGTTGTCGATCCGGTAGTTGAGATCCAGGTCCAGGCGCCCTTTGCGGATGGCATAGCCGGCGAATTTTCCGGAATAGGGCGTGAGGGTTGTAAGTTCAACATGACGGAATGCCGCTGTCACGTTGAGTTTGTTGAGCGGATCCAGTGGGTTCAGACGACCTTTGATATTGACGGGTGCAAAGCGATCCACCTTGCCGGTCAGGCTTATTTCCGCCGGATCGGAGGCCTTTGTATCCAGCGTGCCGATCTGACCGTTCAGCTCCTGAATAGCTGTTATGAAGCTGGGCGTAAGGCTATAGTCTGCAAAATTGGCCGAGCCGTTAACGACATGAATACCGCCGATGTGCAGGGTTAGCGGAGGGGTGTTGTCAGGTGCTTCGTCTTTGGGTTGAGGAATCAGCAGCTGACGAAAGTTGGTGGTCAGGTCTTCGTTGATAATAAGACGGGCATAGGGGCGCAGCAGAGTAATGTCATCAATGGCGAGACGCTGGCCATGCTCATAGCTGATACCTTTGAGCGTAAGCGTTTGCCAGCGCAGGAAGTCACGCTGGCGCTGGGTATCTAGAGTATGCAGCTGGGTGAGCTGGGCCTGCCCGGTCACGGACAAGGCAAGAGGCGCTGTATCATGGAGGGAGAGGTTGATGTCGCTTGCCAGCATGCCGCTCCGCACTTCAAGACGGATATAGGGGGCAATATAGGCTTGGGCTAGGCGTAGATCGATATCATTGTTAATGATATGCAGGCGAGCAGTCACAGGATTCAATGTCAGCTCACCGCTAACCTCAAGCTGCCCATGTAGACCAACTTGAGCGTTGAGGTTGACCGTGGTCGGCATTTGGCCTGCCAGATCAAGGCTGGATAACGCCAGGTTGATGTCCTTTATGTCCAGATCTACAGGTGCTGAAGCGGCCAGGTCTTTTAGATGAAGGCGGCCGCCTTGTAGGTCAGTCTTGCCAATGCTGATCTGCCAATTCGGTGTGTCGGGCAACGCCTCGGGTTGCTCTGGGAAGGTGAACAGCTTGGCCCAATCCAGCTGACCGTCCCGATCCCGAGATACCCAGGCCTCCAAGTTTCGGGTCTCGAGCTTTCCCAGATGGATCTGGCGTTTGGTCAGGTCCAGTGTGGCATCGGCAATAGCGAGGTGGTTTAGATGTATCTGTGGCGTGGCATTGACTGCTTTGCTGGAAAACTCATCAAGGCTCAGGCTGGTCTTGGACAGTTGTAGTTGAAAGGTTTTTCCTGTTTCGAGGTAGTACTGAGCATGCCCATTCAACCGACCCTTATCGAGTGAAAGCGGTAGCGCTTCGCTGACGTAGGCCCACCAGGGGGCCAGCGCAGCCTCCTTGAGCTCCAGGGAGCCATTAAGGGTGAAGGGGACCAAGTGGAGCGTTCCTTCGCTTGTGAGTGCCCCATCCTGGCCTGCTTGGGCATTCAGGCTGTAGCGGCCTGGATTTTCTGTGCGGGTGCCGATGTTTTCCAGGGTCAGATCAATGGGGTTGAAACTGACTTCGACGGGCTGTTTGAGCTGTTGATCTCGGTAATGCACTTGGGCCCTCTGAAGGACAAGAGCATCGATGGTCAAGGGAAAGGGTGGCTCGGTTGCATTTGCCGTAGGCTTGTCTTGAGGGTCAGAACTCTCAGGCGTTTTAAACAGCTCGGTAAGATTTAGCGTACCGTCTTTCTCGAGCGTAACGTCGACAACGGGCTCTTTCAGCTCCAGACGCGCCAGATGCGCTTCCCTTCGCCATAAGCTGTTCAGTTCAAGGTCAGCATAGAGGCGCTTGGCTGCCAAGACGGGGTGTTCGGGAGAACCAATGCGAAACCCCTTCAGTTCTACTTCAAATGTGAAGGGATTGAAGGTGATCTCATCAATCTGAGCAGGCTGCGTGGTGTAACGCGTCAACTGTTGGTTTGCAACGTGCAACGCAACGCGCGGGAGAATCAGAAAACCAAGCAGGCAATACAGCAGGAGGAGCGACAACACAATGGCGGCGCGTTTCAATGCTTTGGGCATGGCGTCTATCCATCAAGAGTGCTCTCCAGTATCGCACGTGCCGCTGTGGTGCCAACGGCAGCATGCGCAAAGCGTGATCGTTACAACTGTAAAATCAAGGTCTTAAGGGGCGGTTGGCCGTCAAAGGACGGGAAGTCCTCGTCTGGCGCGATAACCTGACAGTCACGTACCGGTCTTCCCTGTTTGCTGGCGCAGCGCAGAACAGACTCGCGCCATTCTGCCATGGAGACTTTGGCCAGGTTGTTACAGCACACCAGGGTGCCGTTTTCGGCAGTAGCCAGAAGCGCTGGTTTGAGCAGGCTTTGATAGTCACGCTGAAGGTCTACCGTTCCAAAGGCACTTTTGGCCCAGGCCGGTGGATCCAGAAACACAAGGTCGAATTGCTTTGGGTCCAGGCGAGGATAACCGGGCAAGCGCTGGCCTCGACGATGAGTGATAGGTAAGCCGGCTAGCTGGCGAATAGCGGGGAAATAGTCCGACTGAACGAACTGCATGGGCGGCAATGAAGGATTGAGAGTGCCGTTTTCCTGACCTACAGCCAGATTGCGCGTAGCGAAGTCCAGATTCCAGACCTCCTGCGCTCCACCAGCCGCCGCGCAGAGTCCTACACCGCAGGTATAGGCAAAGAGATTCAGGACTGACTTGTCCTGGCTGTTCTGCTTGACCCAGCCTCGCGCGTTACGCAAATCAAGAAAGAGTAACGGGTCTTGGCCGGCATGGCGGCCCCGCACACGATAGGTCAAGCCCCATTCGTGAGCGGCGGTGGCCTCCAGTGCATCTGGTTCGGTTGTATGGGCGGTGCTGCTTCGATCAATCCGGGAATTGCCTTGCGACCGGTCGTTATAAACGAGAAATAATTCCTGGCCCAAAAAACGCTGAACCTGCTGATGCAGTGCAAGGATCACGTCATTTTCGACAGGGGCGTGAAAGCTCTGAATCAGTAATTGCGGGCCGTACCGGTCGAGCGTAAGTCCTGCTGCGCCCTCCTGTGATCCATGAAACAGTCGATAGCAGTCCGTACCCTGGGTGTGGAGTCGTGTCAGGAGCGGCTCACGGCGGGACAATGCTGCGTCCAGAGCGGAGAAAAGGGTTTGCATGGGCAGGCCTTGAAGCGAAGAGCAATAAAGGCGTACAGAATACAGATTATTATGGGCTGCCGTGCGACCGATCAGGGCTTGATGGGCTGACCCATGCGGCGGCGCGCCCGATGTGAGGAGCCGTTGCGAACCGCCCAGCGTAACAGAGGAGCTGTACGGTTGACGCCGGCTCTTACCAGATGCCGCTCCGCGTGGCCGGGCAGGATATCCAGTTGCTGAGCGGCCCATTCGGGTAGCAGATCAATCCCTGCTCTCATGATCAGTGAACCGAATGGCTTGGCCAGCGCACTGAGGGCTGGGGCTGAAAGCAGGATCTGCGTAATCTCGCGCGTACGTTCATCGCAGACCAGCTCTGGGCGCATCGTATTGAGGTAATGTTCGATTTCTATCCGTGATGCCGGGACTTGCTGGGCGCCTAGTTGCCTGGCAATCAGAGAAACTTCGCGGTAATAGCGGTCCTGCTCCGCAAGGGAAAAGTGGGGATTGAAATAGCGAAGGTAGGCTTTCAGGAAGCTGCTCACCTCCGCGACATGTACCCACGTCAAAAGATCAGGATCATCGGCTGCGTAAGGGCGTCCATCCAGGGCAACTCCTTTGATATGGCCATGAATCATCCGGACTTTTTCGATCAACCGTTGTGCATCGGCCTGGTTGCCAAAGGTAGTGGCGGCAATGAATTGGCCGGTACGCCGTAATCGGCCCAGCATATCTTCTCGAAAGCGGGAGTGATCCCAGACACCTGCCAGTGCCAAGGGATGCAGCATTTGCAGAAGCAGGGCGGCGACCCCGCCGATCATCATGCAGGTAAAGTCACTGTGTACCTTCCAGCAGGCGGAATCAGGTCCGAACAGGCCAGGGTCCCCAGGTGGGTTTTCGTAATCGACTCCGCCCAGGCTTAGCCCGGTAAGGCTCATGACCTGACTTTCAATACGGCGTCGCAGGATTTCCATTACAGCCCCAAATGATGCTTCATCACGTAAAGCTTAATGGATAACGAGCCGCCAGACATCCAACGCTATGCCCGGCGGCGGTTTTACTCACTTTTTGGCTGCAAGATTCTGCCGATGCTCAATCAGCTCCTGCACGACGGAAGGATCAGCCAGGGTGGAGGTATCGCCCAGAGTGTCCAGCTCATCACAGGCAATCTTGCGCAGGATACGTCGCATGATCTTGCCAGAGCGTGTCTTGGGTAGCCGCGGCGCCCACTGGAGGAAGTCCGGTTTTGCAAAGCTGCCAATCTCGGAACTGACCTGAGCCAGCAGGCGCTTTTTCAGCTCATCCGTGGGTTGCACACCGCCCATTGGGGTGACAAATGCATAGACGCACTGGCCTTTCACATCATGGGGGCAGCCTACTACAGCGGCCTCGGCCACTTCGTCATGTAAAGCCAGCACGCTTTCCACTTCTGCCGTGCCGATCCGGTGGCCGGATACGTTGATTACGTCATCCACGCGGCCGGTAATCCAGTAATACCCATCTTCATCACGGCGGGCACCGTCACCGGTGAAATAGTAGCCAGGGTAAGCCTTGAAGTAGGTATCGATCATACGTTGATGATCGCCATAGATGCTTCGGATCTGGCTGGGCCAGCTGGCCTTGATAGCCAGAACACCTGCGGCAGGGCCTTCGATCTCCTTGCCTTTGTCGTCCAGAAGAACAGGCTGAACGCCAAAGAAGGGGCGTGTAGCCGAGCCGGGCTTGAGGTCCGTTGCGCCAGGGAGCGGTGCGATCAGGATGCTGCCTGTTTCGGTCTGCCACCATGTGTCGACAATAGGGCAGCGCTTCTCACCTACGACGCGGTAGTACCATTCCCACGCTTCAGGGTTGATGGGCTCGCCTACACTACCCAGCAAGCGGAGGCTGGCGCGGGAGCTTTTGTGCACATGGGCGTCTCCCTCACGCATTAGTGCCCGAATGGCGGTGGGGGCTGTATAGAAGATGTTGACCTGATGCTTATCCACGACCTGCCAGAAGCGTGAGGCATCCGGATAACTGGGCATGCCTTCGTACATCAGCGTTGTTGCCCCATTGGTCAAGGGACCATAGACGATGTAACTGTGGCCGGTTACCCAGCCGACGTCCGCGGTGCACCAGAAGATCTCACCTTCGTGATAATCGAATACATACTTGAAGGTCATTGCAGAGCCCAGCAGGTAACCCCCGGTGGTATGTAATACCCCTTTGGGTTTACCGGTCGAGCCTGAGGTGTAGAGGATGAAGAGCGGATCTTCCGCATCCACCGGTTCGGCTGGACATTCATCACTGACGTTTTGCACGGCGTCGTGGTACCAAACGTCCCGACCTTCGGTCCATGCAATATTGCCCTTGGTGCGCTGTACTACGATCACGTTGGAAACATTCGGGCATGAGGCCAAGGCCTTATCCACATTGTTTTTGAGCGGGACACATTTGCCGCCGCGGGTCCCTTCATCGGCGGTAATGACGGTACGGCAATCGGCATCCAGGATACGGTCGCGCAGGGCATCGGGAGAAAAACCGCCAAACACCACAGAGTGGACCGCACCCAGCCGGGAGCAGGCCAGCATGGCATAGGCCGCTTCGGGAATCATGGGGAGATACAGGCACACACGGTCGCCTTTCTTGACGCCATGCGTCTTCAGAACGTTAGCCAGCCTGCAAACATTCTGGTGCAACTCACGGTAGGTGATTTTCTGGGAATCGGAGGGATTGTCGCCTTCCCAGATAATGGCGACCTGGTCCGCACGCTTGTCCAGATGGCGGTCGACACAGTTGTAGGACACATTCAGTTGACCACCCTTGAACCATGAGGCTTCACCCTTGGCCAGATCGCTATGGTGAACTTCATCCCACGGTTTGAACCAGTCAAGCATGGCTTTGGCCTGCTCACCCCAAAAGCGCTCAGGGTCTTCAATGGACTGGCGATAGAGACGCTCATAGCCTTCTTTATCCAGAAGGGCTTGCTTTTGCACTGCTTCGGGCACGGGGTAGCGATGGTGTTCCGACATGGCGGGCTCCTGTTGTGGTTGTTCTCCGCTTCCATCCACATTAGGCGCTATTTGGGCGATGGGGTTCAGCCAGGCGATAGAGTGTGTGTATTTCTGGCCGAAAGTCGTAGGTGAAAATAAAAAAACGCCGCAAGAGCGGCGTTTTGAGCGGAGCGGATTGGTCAGCCGCGATGGTGCTGGCGGAAGTACTCGATCAGACCTTGAGTCGAGGCATCTTCCGCAGCCTCTTCTCCATTGCCAACCAAATGCTGATAGACGCTGTTACCCAGCTCTTTACCCAGCTCTACGCCCCACTGGTCAAAGGCATTGATACCCCAGATCACGCTTTGTACGAATACCTTGTGCTCATAGAGCGCCACCAGGGCGCCTAGGCTGCTCGGGGTTACGCGCTCGAATACCAGCGTATTGCTGGGGCGGTTGCCCGGGATGACCTTGTGCGGAGCCAGGAATGCTACTTGCTCATCAGGCAGGCCCTTAGCGCGCAGTTCGGCTTCCGCTTCTTCAAGCGTCTTGCCGCGCATGAGGGCCTGGCTCTGGGAGAGGCAATTGGCATACAACCAGGGGTGATGGTCAGCAATGGGATGATGGCTGGAGGCCGGCACGATGAAATCGCATGGAATCATCGGGGTGCCCTGGTGCATCAGCTGGTGATACGCGTGTTGCCCATTGGTGCCTACGCCACCCCAGATGACCGGGCCGGTTGCCGTGGCGACGGGAGTACCGTCCTGGCGAACACGCTTGCCATTGGACTCCATATCCAGCTGCTGCAAATGCTTAGTGAAGTCGCGCAGATAGTAATCGTAGGTCAGTACAGCGTGGCTCTGAGCATCCCAGAAGTTGCCATACCACACACCCAGCAGGCCCAGCAGCACGGGCAGGTTGCTTTCGAAGGGCGTCTTCAGGAAGTGCTGGTCCATAGCATAGGCGCCGGCCAGCAATTCCTTGAAGTTGGATACACCGATGGCAATGGCAACAGGCAGGCCGATTGCCGACCACAGCGAGTAACGGCCGCCGACCCAATCCCACATCGGGAAAATGTTTTCTTCGCTGATCCCGAACTCAACGGCTGTCTTCACGTTACTGGAGACCGCAATGAAATGCTTGTGCAGATCCTGCTCGGCGCAGCCCTGGCCAAGGCACCACGCACGTGCAGCCTGGGCGTTTTTCAGGGTTTCCAGGGTACCGAAGGATTTGGAGGAAACGATGAATAAGGTCGTTTCGGCTTCCAAGCCGGTCACCAGTTCATGGAATTCGCTGCCATCGATGTTTGCGAGGTAATGGCAGCGGACCTGCGACTGTGCGTAAGGCGTGAGTGCCTCGGCAACCTGCTGGGGTCCGAGGAAGGAGCCGCCGATTCCGATATTGACGACATCTGTGATCGGCTTGCCTGTGTGTCCTCGCCAGAGGCGGTTATGGATACGGTTGACCAGGTCGGTCATGCGGCCCAGTACCCGATGTACCTCCGGCATGACATCTTGCCCGTTCACCATCACCTTGTCGCCTAGCGGGCGGCGCAGGGCTGTATGGAGTGCAGGACGATTTTCCGAGGAATTGACGGGCTCGCCTGACAATAACGCCTTGATCGCGCCTTCAAGGTTTGCTTCACGTGCCAGGTTGATCAGCAGGTCGCGAGTCTGCTGAGTTAGCAGATTCTTGGAGTAGTCCAGAAACAGCCCGCAGGCGCTCAATGAAAATTGCTTGAAGCGTCCTGGGTCCGCCGCGAACGCATTACGCATAGTGAAGGACTGCATCTCCTGACGATGTTCTGTCAGTGCCTGCCAGGACTTCAACTCGGTAACGTTGATAGGCTGTTTGTAATACTCCATTGGGATTCGCTTCCTTCTGTAGGTATTGTCGTACGTTGTGCACTACATCTTGGGATAAAGCTTGTGGCACGCCCGGCTATAGCACGCCAAATAGAGCGCGTCAGTCAAGCTAATGATGGCCGTCAGACACGAAAAAGCCCGGGGTGTTCCGGGCTTTAGCGAAGCGGTGCTCATCCTGCTGATTAGATATCAAGCTCGAATGACAAATTATCAATCAACCGCGTGTTGCCAACATAGACGGCCAATAGTATTACCAGTTGCCGATCGGCTTCTGCCGCCGGGCGCAATGTGCCTTGCTGGCGAAGCTCCAGATAATCCACTCGCAGGCCATCCGCTTCAAGCTGCTGTCTGGCCTCGTCGATCAGGGCAGGGTAATCGCGGCGACCTGCCTGGATACGCTCGGCCACTTGTTTCAGCAGGCTATACAGGCAAGGGGCCGTGGCGCGCTGTTCGCCATTGAGGTAGCCGTTACGTGATGATAGTGCCAGCCCATCGGTGTCTCGAACGGTAGGCTGACCTATGATCTCGATAGGCATGTTCAGGTCATTGACCATCTTGCGGATAACAGCGAGCTGCTGGTAGTCCTTTTCACCAAACACAGCGACATCAGGCTGGACCATGTTGAACAGCTTGCTGACAACCGTGGCGACGCCTTCGAAATGACCGGGGCGGCTGCCGCCACACAGGCCTTCCGAAACGACCGGGACGCTGACCCGTGTCTGGTGGTCCATCCCTTCGGGATACATCTCCGATACGGCAGGTGCAAACAGAACTGCGCAGCCGGCCGCTGCCAGTTTCTCCTGGTCAGCGGCAAGCGTTCTCGGGTATTTGTCCAGGTCTTCGGTGGGACCGAACTGCAGTGGATTGACGAAAATACTGGCAACCACGAAATGGCTATTGGCCCGCGCTGTATCAACCAGGGCGACATGGCCTGCATGCAGGTTGCCCATAGTGGGAACAAAACCGATGCGCTTGCCTGTGCGACGGGCCTCGGCGACTGCGTTTCGCAGCTCGCTGATAGTGTGTACGGTAATCATGCCGAAAATCCGTGTTCTGGTGCGGGAAAGGTGCCGCTCTTGACGGCCTGGACATAGGCTGTGAAGGCTTCCTGGATACTGCTCTGGCCGGCCATGAAATTCTTCACGAACTTGGGTGAGCGGCCTGTCAGAGCAAGGCCTAGCATGTCGTGCATGACCAGTACCTGCCCATCCGTGTCCGCGCCAGCACCGATACCGATGACCGGTATGTTGGCAGCGCGTGTGATGTCGGCCGCCAGCGGGCTGGGGACACACTCAAGCACAATCATGGCAGCTCCGGCTGCCTCAAGCGCCTTGGCATCTTCACGCAGCTGCTGGGCGCGAGCCTCATCACGCCCTTGTACCTTGAAGCCACCAAACACATTTACTGACTGAGGCGTAAGGCCCAGGTGCGCGCAGACCGGAACGCCCCGTTCAGCCAGCTGGCGAATAGGCTCTGCCAGCCAGGCAGCGCCTTCCAGCTTGATCATGTGCGCGCCGGCCTGCATCAGTGCGCCAGCATTCTGGAAGGTCTGCTCCAGTGTCGAGTAAGCCATAAAGGACATATCGGCCACGATAAGTGCGCCACGATTGCCGCGTTTTACACAGGCCGTGTGATAGGCCATATCGGCCGTGGTAACAGGCAGGGTGCTGTCGTGGCCCTGAAGGACCATGCCCAGGGAGTCGCCTACCAGCAGTATTTCGACGCCCGCCTGGCTAGCCGTATGGGCAAAGGTCGCGTCATAGCAGGTCAGCATGGTGATTTTTTCACCGCGCTGTTTCAGCGCCTGCAAAGTGGTGAGGGTAACCTCAGGCATATCAAACTTCCTCTTCAGGCTGTGTCCTGAATGGCTGGGGACATACAGTCGTATCTTTTTATTCTGGTTGATGGCTGTAGCGAACTACAGATCTCATCGCTTGCCTGCCAATTCTGCAGAGGACACAGCCTGTCTGTAGGCAGTAACAAAGGGATGGCCAGGCAAGTGGGTGCCTATAGTCTCGGCGAGTTCAGGGGAAGTCAATCACGATGTGTTACCGGAACGTTACGGTAACACTATGACTTGCAAGTCCCTTATTCTAGTCGCTCCAGGCCCACGAACGGGCACTGGTCCAGCAGAGCCTGCAACAGGCTGCCATCAGGCAGGCGCAACTCATCCGAGGCAATTTCGGCCAGAGGGTAGAGAACGAACGCCCGGGCATGCATATGATAGTGCGGTACGGTCAGGCGGGGCTCATTGATCGTGTGGCTGCCGAATAGCAGGATATCAAGGTCTAGTGTTCTAGGGCCCCAGCGCTCATCCTTGCGGACTCGACCCTGCTGTTGCTCGATGGCTTGCAGCTCATCCAGCAGCGCAAGTGGTTCCAGAGCGGTATCAAGCGCTGCGACAGCATTTACATAGCGGGGCTGATCAGCCGGACCCAATGGGTCGCTTCCATAAAAGGAGGATCGGGAGACAAGTCGGCTTTGCGGAAGTGTATTCAACGCCGCCAGCGCTGATTCAAGCTGGGTGCGGGGCTCCGCCAGATTACTGCCGAGCCCGATGTAAACACGCTCCATCGATTACTCCGCTGGCGGGGTAGGTTTGTCGGTGCCAGGTGTGCGACGCTTGCGTGACCCACCGCCACGGCGGCGCTTGCGGACCGCGCCCTTGCCGTCCTCCTGACTCAGTTCACGAATCATCTCTCGACGTTGACTGTCGCTGACCTCCTGATAACGCGTCCACCATTGACCCAGGTTACCGGTACGCTCGCCGGCGCTCTCACGCAACAGGAGGAAGTCATAGCCTGCCCGGAAGCGGGGGTTTTCCAAGAGCATATCGGCGCGTTTGCCTTGACGGCGAGGCAAGCGTTCCTGCATGTCCCAGATCTCGCGCATGGGAATGGTAAAGCGCTTGGGAATGGCGATCCGGCGACACTGTTCGAGCGTAATGTCGTGAGCCGCTTCCTGCATGGCTGGAATCGGTGGTAGCCCCTTTTCCTGATGGTAATCCACACGGGCGGGAAGGGCAGGCCAGAGCAGCGCTGCAAACAGGAAGGCGGGTGTTACCGGCTTGCCTTCACGAATACGTGCGTCCGTATTGGCCAACGCCTGCTTGATGAGACGGCCTGTGTATTCAGGGTTCTTTTCGAGCGCTTCAGCCGTTGCCGGGAACAGAGGGGCAAAGAGGTCATAGCTGACCAGCAGCTCATAGGTGCGCTCTGCGTTACCGCTCAGGAACAATTTGAGCACTTCATCGAAGAGACGGGAGGCTGGGATGTCCCTCAACAGGTGTGCCAGGCGGCGAATAGGTGCTGCTGTCTGCTCTTCGATCTCGAAGCCCAGCTTAGCCGCGAAGCGTACGGCTCGCAGCATGCGCACTGGATCTTCCTGGTAGCGCTGCTCGGGATCTCCAATCAGGCGAATCAGGCGATTACGAATATCCGAGGCGCCATTGGCATAGTCGAAGATACGTTCCTGGGTAGCTTCGTAGTACAGGGCATTGATCGTGAAGTCACGCCGCTGTGCATCCTGCTCCTGATTGCCATAGATGTTGTCACGAAGGATGCGCCCACTTTCGTGGCGGGCGGAGTGAGCGGAGTCTTCATCCTCCTCTTCTTCGGGGTGATTGGCACGGAAGGTCGCCACTTCAATGATCTCTCGGCCAAAATGCACGTGGACCAGCTTGAAGCGACGTCCAATGACGCGTGCATTGCGAAATTCAGCGCGTACCTGCTCAGGCGTTGCGTTGGTCGCGACGTCGAAATCCTTCGGCTCAACGCCCAGCATCAGATCTCTTACGCAACCACCGACCAGATAGGCCTGGTAGCCAGTCTTCTCCAGCCGATCCACAACGCTCAGGGCATGGCGACTAATCTGTTCACGCTCCAGCGCGTGCTGGCTACGAGGAATCACGATAGGTAGTTCAGGCTTACTGGGTGCGCGACGTAATGGCGAACGCAGGGACTGGATCAGCTTTTTCAGCATTGATAGCACTGTTCTTGAGGTCGGCGGAGCGAGCGGAAACCCGCGGTTATGGCGGATTCTAGCATTATAGGAGGGGATCTTGAATGATGGCTGGCGTGAAGCTTAAGGCACTGGGGGAGCCGAAGCTCCCCCCCAAATTGGTACGTGCTTTGTTTTTATTGTTATATCGAACCTGTTGTTTTTCTTGTCTGGTCCGTCCTGGTCGGATACCTGCCGCCAGGAGGGCTCCCAAATTCGGGGCCAAGAGCAAACGGATTACTTTGGACGCTGATGTCGTCATGATCACAATTGATCTATCCAGTGCAGGTGCTGCCTCAGGGCAGTTTTATTGTTCTCGGCCTGGTACGGGGCAAATGCTCCGCAATCGACTCTTCTCCAAAATGATCAGTTAGCTACGCCTCCGCCTGCTTGTTCTTATTGTGCTGGAGTCGTTACGTCTTATTTTTATTAGGGGTTTTACTGATTTTTTATTTTTGTTGTGCCAGATATAAAGCAGATGCTGTGCCAACTTTTGAAAATCGTTTTAAAACAAAGAGTTATGAAAATATGTAGTGTTTTTTGAGGCGGGCAACATGAGAAATTCGTTACCGTTAACCTCGCCTGATGTTACGGCGGTAACACATTCTGAAATGATGGCCCTGTGTTACCCGCAAAAAAAACGCATCGGTAACGATGCGTTTTCTGTCTATCAGGACAGGTCGGTGCTGGTAGCGCCCGTTTTTCGGCGCGGAATACCAAGCCGTTGACGTCGCTCCCACAAGCACTTGCGACTTATGCCAAGCTTGCGGGCTAATTCGGTCTCGGTCATGTGGTCCTGGTGCTCAAGCACAAAGTGCTGGAAGTAGTCCTCCAGGGAAAGGTCTTCCGTAGGCTCATGGCTGACATTGGAGGAGCCCAGAGGCGTCTCGAGTGGATCCAGGAAGTGTTCGGAAAGGTCCAGATCTTCCAGTTCAATATCGATGCCGAGCAGGTCCGGCTCGATTTCGTTCTTCTCGCTGAGAATGACGGCTCGTTCGATTGCATTCTCCAGCTCCCGAACGTTACCCGGCCAGCTGTAATGGCGAATGGC
Source organism: Pseudomonas sp. C2.3V (assembly GCF_058536325.1). Lineage (NCBI taxonomy): Bacteria > Pseudomonadati > Pseudomonadota > Gammaproteobacteria > Pseudomonadales > Pseudomonadaceae > Pseudomonas > Pseudomonas sp. C2.3V. The sequence goes on from NZ_JBZUBN010000001.1 coordinate 481,842, forward strand.
GAGTTCAGCTTCCTGGCTGAAATGCATGGCCTCGCGACCCATGCGGTTGGACTGGCGGGCCAGAAATACGCGGGCGATTTCCAGCACGTCATTGCTTCGCTCACGCAACGGCGGAAGGCGCAGGGAAATAACATTCAGACGATAATAGAGGTCTTCCCGGAATTGCCCGGTCTTGGCCAACGTCTTCAAATCACGGTGAGTGGCTGCAATCAGGCGGACATTGACCTTTTGCGACTGCACCGAGCCGACGCGGCGAATCTCGCCCTCCTGCAAGACACGCAGCAGGCGTGCCTGAGCTTCCAGCGGCAGCTCGCCAATTTCGTCCAAAAAGAGCGTACCGCCATCAGCTGCCTCGACCAGACCGGTGCGGCTTGCGCTAGCACCTGTAAAGGCACCTTTCTCATGGCCGAACAGTTCGGACTCGATCAACGTTTCGGGAATGGCAGCGCAGTTCACGGAAATCAGAGGCGCTTTTACCCGGCGTGACAGGTTATGAAGTGCACGAGCTACCAGCTCCTTGCCCGTACCGGACTCCCCCTGAATGAGCACGGTGGAATCAGTAGGGGCAACCTTGCGAATCTTGCCGTATAGATCCTGCATGGGAGCACAACTGCCGATGATACCAATGTCGCTGTCGTGGACTGGCAGCGCTTCGGCGCGAGTGGCTGGACGCTCCGGCGGTGTCTGCTGCGGGGCCTGTTCGCGCTCGATGAGAATGCGCGCAACCGCCTGCAACATCTCGTCATGGTCGAATGGCTTGGCGATGTAGTCGACAGCGCCTTGCTTCATGGAGTCTACGGCAGAGCGCAGGCTGGCATAGCTGGTCATGATCAGCACCGGCTTGCCTGCAGCCAGGTCGATCAGCTCAGTCCCGGGGGCACCGGGCAGGCGCAGGTCACTGATAATCAGGTCGAACGATGGAATGTCGTAACGATCCTGCGCTTCCTGCACAGAGCCAGCCTCGCTGACCTGAAACTGATTGCGCTCGAGCAATCGGCGCAGGGCCGAGCGAATGATGGTTTCGTCTTCGACGATCAAAATATGTGCCATATTGGGCTCTCTCGACGGTGGCAGAGCGGAGGCGCCAGGCAGTGGCGCATCTCGTTTCCGCTCTACGTTCCGGTTACGGCTCGATCAGGTTGTTCAAAATGACGCGGCAAATTCACACGTATACGCGTACCGCGGCCTTGCACAAGGTCGATCGGGCTGTCGATCATTATGTCTCCATAATGCTCTTCCACGATGGAATAGACCAGAGCAAGGCCAAGTCCCGTCCCTTTACCAGGGTCTTTGGTTGTAAAGAAGGGCTCGAAAAGACGGCTGATTATGGCTTTTGGGATGCCGGAGCCTTCGTCCTCGACGATAAGCGTTACCGTCTGCCCACGGGCTTCGCTACGCACCTTGATCGTGCCGGTGGGTGGCGAGGCATCGCGAGCATTGGACAATAGATTGATCAATACCTGAGCAAGCCGTTGCGGGTCGCCTTTGACCCAGTGCTCCGGATCGCACAGGTTCTGGAACTCGACATCGACGCTGCGGCGGTTAAGCGACAACAGCGAGATGGCTTCTTGTGCAGTATCTAACAGTCTGACCGGCTCTGGGTCATGTTGCCGACCACCGGCATGGGCAAAGCTCATCAGCGATTGAACGATGCGGGTGATGCGGCGTGTCTGCTCGACGATCTGTCCGCTAATCTCCTGAATTTCTGCATCCGCTTCGCGTTCTTCCTGAAGGATCTGTGCCAGGCAGGCAATACCGGTAACCGGATTACCAATCTCGTGGGCGACTCCTGCTGCGAGGCGGCCAATAGAGGCGAGGCGCTCGGAGTGAATCAGTCGATCTTCGAGCAGCTGGGTCTCACTGATGTCTTCCACGACCAGAACGTTGCCGCTGTTACCGGGGGCAAGGGGCTCGTCGATGGCCGCCTTGTGCAAATTGAGCCAGCGCTGGTTGCTGTCGAGTGCCAGGCGCTGTTTGTATAGATGCTGGTCGGGAGAGCGGAGAAAGCGTTCGAACAGGGCTTTCCAGGGCTCAGGTAGTGCCGAAAGGCGCGAGCCTACAACTTGCACTGAGTCGATGTTTGTCAGCCGCTCCATGGCCCGGTTCCACATCAGGATCTCGCAGTCCTGGGCTAGCGCGCAAACACCCATGGGCAGTTCCTGCAGGGTTTGCCGGTGGTAACGACGCAAGGCGTCCAGTTCGGCTGCAAGACCTGTAAGACGGGACTGATAATCTTCCAGACGGCTTTCAATAAAATGGATGTCTTCGGTGACATAGGCCTCGCTGCCTTCCTTGTAAGGTAGGAACGTTTCGACGATATCCTGGGCGACCCGTGGCCCCATCAGGCCTGACAGGTTGGCCTCGATACGGTCTCTGAGCCGACGTAGCGCATACGGGCGACGCTCGTCGAAGGGAAGCAGCAGATCGCTGAGGGCGCGCTCTACTTCCTTCTGGGCGGTCTTGGCACCCAGGGGCTTGGCCAGCTGAGTAGCGAACTCCTGGGGCGAGGCGGCAATCAGCTCCCGTCGCTGGGGCCGCCTGACATTGTCTACCGCACAGGCTTCCGCCGCGCTCTTTTCCTCATCGCTGGCTTCGGTGAACAGAGAGACCAGTGCAAACACCAGAACGTTAGCGGCCAGTGACGCCAGGGCTGCCAAGTGCCAGTTGGTGGCATCGATGTAGTAGGAGAAAGGACCGACTTCGAAGCCTTTCATGAAGCCAAGCGCCGGCAGCAGCATGGTCAGCGTCCACAGGCCCATGCCGGTCAGAAGGCCTGCGATGAAGCCGCGGTGATTGGCGGTCTGCCAGTAGAGAACAGATAATGCGCCTGGTAGAAACTGCACTGTGGCCACAAAGGCAACAATGCCAAGGCTCGACAGGTCGCTATGATTACCGATCAGACGGTAAAACCCATAGGCGGCCATGATGATGGCTGCAATCAATCCGCGGCGCGTCCAGCGTAACCAGCGATAGATATTGCCGTCGGTAGGTGGCTGATACAGGGGCAGCACCAGGTGGTTGAGCACCATGCCAGACAAGGCCATGGTCATCACGATGATCACGCCGCTGGCGGCGGACAGGCCTCCTACAAACGCTACCAGCGCCAGCAGCGGTTTATCCAGCGCCATGCCCACGCCCAATGTGAAATATTCCGGGCTCGTGGGAGCACCAAGAGCAAGACCGCCCCAGAGAATCGGTGGAATAGCCAGGCTCATCAATAACAGGAATAACGGAAGGCCCCAGCTGGCGCTGACAAGGGCACGGGGGCTCAGGTTTTCCGTGAACGCCATGTGATACATGTGTGGCATCACGATGGCCGCCGCAAAAAAGACAAGGAGCAGGATCCGCCAGGGGCCTTCCTGCAAGGGTGTATGCAGTGTGGAAAGTGCTGTCTGATTCTGGGTCAGCCAGGTTTCAAGCCCAGAGGGACCATCGAACACGGTATAGAGCGTTACCAGGCCAACAGCACCTAGCGCGATGAGCTTGACCAGCGATTCGAAAGCAATCGCTACCACGAGTCCTTCATGGCGTTCGCGAGCGGTAATCTGTCGCGCGCCAAACAGCATGGCGAACAGCGTAATCAGAAAGCAGAAGGCCAGTGCCGGGCCGTCCTGTGCCGGTGCGCTGATCAGAATGCCCGTACTGGTAGCGACCGCCTGGATCTGAAGGGCCAATAGTGGCAGAACGGCAACCACCATCAGCAGGGCCGTGAGTGCGCCTGCCCAGGTACTTCGAAAGCGAAAGGCGAAAAGATCTGCCAGTGAAGACAGCTGATAGACACGGGTCAGCCGCAGAATGGGATAGAGCAGCACAGGCGCCAGCAGAAATGCGCCACATAGACCCAGATAATAGGAAAGAAAGCCGTACCCATAGTCATAAGCCAGGCCAACCGTTCCATAAAAGGCCCAGGCACTGGTATAGACACCTAACGACAGGGTATAGATGATCGGATGTCTGACCAGGCGGCGGGGGACCCAGCCTCGCTCGGTCATCCAGGCTACGCCAAAGAAAATCAGCAGATAACCTGCGCTAATGGCAAGCAGTTGGGAAATACTAAAGCTCATCGGCATCGCGTTGGCTCTGAAGAATAAAAGTAACCACGATCAGAATCAGCCAGAGTAGGTAAGGGCGATACCAGGCACCAGTCGGGTCGATCCACCAATCCATGATGGCAGGGGAAAACAGGTAGATGCCCACAACCAGGAGCAGGACCAACCGGTAGATATACATACTGCATTCTCAAATAGGCCTTGGCTGGATGGTAGCCGATGGACGGGGGAGCCTGCATCCGTTAACGCAGGTCTGCCTTATCCGTTTTGAGACAATCTGCGTTGTTACCGGAGTTCAGCTTCGGCAAGTGTATGGGTATGTGGTATCCGGGCAGGCTGCCAGGATTGTATACCCCAGGTCAGAATCTCTCGGGCACTGGCGCCATGGAGCTCGGAGGATGGCTGCTGGCCTAGCGCACGCAGGGCTCTGAGCAGTAGCGGTCCGGCTTGATCGTGCGGAAGAGGCGGGGAGCGATAGGATTTGCCTAGCTTGTGCCCGTCAGGCTGAATGATCAGTGGGACGTGCAGGTAGCGAGGCTGGGGAAAGCCCAGCAGTTCCTGCAGATAGAGCTGACGCGGCGTGGAGTCGAGAAGGTCTGCACCTCGGACGATATCGGTAATGCCCTGCCAGGCATCGTCCAGTACCACGGCGAGCTGATACGCAAACAAGCCATCACGCCGACGGATAATAAAGTCGCCTACGTCCCGTCCTAGATGCTGACGGAATTCGCCTTGTACCCTGTCGGTAAAGGCATATTCGAGCTCAGGAACCCGGATGCGTATCGCGGCCATGTCATGGGCATGCTGGGCGTTACGGCAGTGGCCTGGATACAGTCCCCCATAGCCTTCCAGCTGTTTGCGCGAGCAGGTACAGGCATAGGCTAGGCCGCTATGCAGCAGGCGCGCTACGGTAGCCTCATAGGCATCATGACGATCACTTTGCCGCTCTACGGCGCCATCCCATTCGAAGCCATAGCGTTCCAGCGTGTCGAGAATGGCTGTTTGGGCGCCTGGAACCTCACGAGGCGGATCGAGATCCTCCATGCGTACAAGCCAGCGTCCTCCTGCGGCACGGGCGTCCAGATAAGACGCAACGGCTGCAACCAGTGACCCGAAATGCAGATAACCGCTAGGTGTCGGGGCAAACCGGCCTATATAGGATGAGGTCGTCATGGTGGGGAATGACAATCGTTAAAAAGCAAGCGGGGCGCCTGAGCGCCCCTTGATCGGTCAGGAACCGATCTGCTTTTCCTTGATTTCCGCCAGTGTCTTGCAGTCGATGCACAGACTGGCAGTCGGACGGGCTTCAAGGCGGCGGATACCTATTTCGATACCGCAAGAGTCGCACCAGCCGTATTCGTTGTCTTCGATCAGCTGAAGCGTCTCGTCGATCTTCTTGATCAGCTTGCGCTCACGATCACGGGTACGTAGCTCGAAGCTGAACTCTTCTTCCTGGGTCGCACGGTCGGCCGGGTCGGCATGGCTGCCGGCATCTTCCTTCATGTGACTTACAGTGCGGTCTACTTCTTCCCGCAGTTCCTGCTTCCATTTATTCAGGATGTTAGTGAAATGGGCGCGCATGCGCTCACTCATGTACTCCTCGCCAGACTCCTCCTGATAAGGTTCGAAGCCACGGGTCAAAGGGGTGTTTTGCTGTTTTTCGTCGGTCGCCATGGATGACCCTCTCACTTTCGCTAATCCTGTCCGCAGGCTGGATACGTCTACTGGGCAAGAGGCCCCCGCGGATGCAAGCGGGCGAACTTACCAGAAGCCTTGGTGCGGCGCTACTACCTGAAGTCCTTGTTATCAAGCCCCAAGGCATATCTTGTGGGTCTTGCTCGAATTATATGTATTGGTGCCGTCTTTATAGCCTTGGTTAGAATCCCCTCTCTCTAACAAGTTCGGATAGACCATGACCAAATCATTTAGTGCGCGTAGCCGTGCCATTGAGCCCTTCCATGTCATGGCCCTGCTGGCTCGTGCCAATCAGTTACAGGCCGCTGGGCATGATGTCATTCATCTGGAGATCGGCGAGCCGGATTTCACGACAGCAGAACCCATCGTCCAGGCTGGACAGGCGGCGCTGGCGAATGGTAATACCCGTTACACCGCTGCGCGAGGTCTGCCTGAGCTGCGCGAAGCCATTGCCGAATTCTATGCCAAGCGCTATGCCGTCATTATTGATCCCGAACGCATTATGATTACGCCCGGAGGCTCAGGCGCACTTCTGCTAACCAGTGCGCTTCTGGTCGACCCGGGCAAGCACTGGCTGATGGCTGATCCCGGTTATCCCTGTAATCGCCATTTCCTGCGCCTGATCGAAGGGGCGGCCCAGTTGGTCCCGGCTGGTCCGCAGACGCGCTACCAATTGACGCCCGAGCTCGTCGACGCCCATTGGACGCAGGACAGCGTAGGTGCTCTAGTGGCATCGCCTGCCAATCCCACGGGAACGGTCCTGCACAGGGATGAGTTGGAGGCGCTTTCCAGGAGTCTATCCACGCGAGGCGGTCATCTGGTGGTGGATGAGATCTACCATGGTCTGACCTATGGGTCGGACGCGGCAAGCGTGTTGGAAGTCGATGACGAGGCCTTCGTTCTGAACAGTTTTTCCAAATACTTTGGAATGACCGGCTGGCGCCTGGGCTGGCTTGTCGCACCGTCGGAGGCTATTCCAGAGCTCGAGAAGCTGGCACAAAATCTTTATATCAGCGCACCCACGATTGCTCAGCATGCGGCCTTGGCCTGTTTCAAGCCAGACGCGATCGAGATTTTCGAGGCCCGACGTACAGCGTTTCAGCAGCGTCGCGACTTCCTGCTGCCAGCCTTGCGGGCGCTGGGCTTTGGAATTGAGGTCGAGCCGGAAGGCGCGTTTTACCTCTACGCCGATATGTCTGCCTTTGGCGGCGATGCGTATGCGTTTTGCCAGCATTTCATCGAGACCGAGCATGTAGCCTTTACTCCGGGGCTCGACTTCGGACGCTACCGTGCCGGTCAGCATGTCCGCTTTGCCTATACCCAAAGCCTGCCGCGGTTGGAGGAGGCCGTCACGCGCATTGCTCGCGGCCTCAAAACCTGGCGTCCCTGATCATCGAAGCGGAAGTAGTCCATGCAGTTTGATCCACCCCTGGAAGAGGGGCTTTTGATCCGGCGTTATAAACGGTTTTTGGCTGATATCGAGACGGTGACGGGCGAGACCCTGACGATTCATTGCCCGAATACCGGATCAATGCTCAATTGTCAGGCAGAGGGTGCTCGTGTCTGGTTCAGCCATTCCAATGATCCCAAGCGCAAGCTTCCTGGAACATGGGAGCTTGTAGAGACGCCTCACGGGCGGCTCGCCTGCATCAATACCGGCAGAGCGAACCGGTTGGTGGAGGAAGCGCTATTGGCTGGGGTAATTCCAGAGCTTGCCGGCTTTAGCACGTTGCGTCGTGAGGTGGCTTATGGCGCTGAAAATAGCCGGGCGGATTTTCGTTTGACGTATCCCTCAGGAGAGGTTTTTGTCGAGGTGAAGAGCGTAACGCTCGGCTACAACATGGACTGTGTGGCAGCTTTCCCGGACGCCGTTACGGTTCGGGGAGCCAAGCATTTACGTGAATTGTCGGCGCTGGCGCGTGAGGGCGCGCGTGCGGTGCTGTTGTATTGCGTCAATCTCACAGGTATCGAGGCGGTTCGTCCTGCCGATGATATCGATCCTGCCTACGGACGTGCATTGCGAGAGGCGCTGGAGGCCGGAGTCGAGATTCTGGCTTACGGTGCTGATATTACGCCACAGGCCATACAGGTGACTCGTCGGCTTAAGGTCGTGATGTAACTCTCGGTGGGATGAGCACGACCACGCCGTTGTGCCCTTCACTGGGCACGAATGAGTCATGACGGTGCAGCGACCAATGGATTCAGTAATGTGAGGCCGACTGATTCCGGTGTGCATGGAGAAAATGCGGGCCGGCAGCGGCTCTTGCCTGAATCCTGTTCAGCGAGTCAGGTTTGGCATATCCCGTGCTTACGCTCCCTCCCACTTTACAAACGTATCAATACGTAACCTTTTTGTAATGCGGTTACTCCGCACAGGGTAAAGCCTATGGCCTTCTGCTGTGCCTAATCTGGCGGGTGATGTAACCCTTTGAAGGAGTGCAACATTGGAGTACGCGGTTATTTCTCGTTTCTTTACCTGTTTACCTATGACCAAGCGGACTCAAAAGGTCTTGTTAGGTGTCTCGCTGACTGCAGGCATTGGCATGCCCGTGTTTGGAGCGACGCCACCTGCGCAAGGAGAGGAGAGTGCCCAGGGCGAGGACCTCAGCTACGAAGTCGCTCCGCCGGAGAAAGGAACCTATCTGTCCTCCTGGTATAACCAGAACGTGACACTGATCGGTAGCAAGGACATCAGCTTCGGTCCACGTCCCGTCGATGATATCTATCTCGAATATGAATATTTCGGGCGTAAAGGGCCTTTCGAGCTCTATGGGTATGTCGATATTCCCAAGGTATTGGGGATTGGTAACAGTCACGACAGCGGCGTATGGGATAAAGGCTCTCCCGTGTTCATGGAGCATGAGCCGCGGGTATCCATCGATGAGCTGCTGGGTCGCAAGCTGGGGTTCGGCCCTTTCAAGGAGTTCTATGTTGCGTTTGACTGGATTTATGATCACGGCCATAACCGCGAGAACCGGGGCAACACGCTTTATAGCGGCCTGGGAACGGATATCGAGACGGGGACGCGTCTCAACCTCTCCGCTAACCTGTATGTGCGTCGTCAGTGGGAAAATTATGGCGCTGCCAATGAAAACTCCTGGGATGGCTACCGGGCGCAGCTAAAGTACATTCTACCCTTGGGGACGTTCGACAACGGAGCGTCCCTAACATATGTCGGCTTTACCAACGTTGACTTCGGCTCGGATCTGCACGACAAGGCAGGCCCTGCTCGTACCGCCAACGCGACCGTCGCTACCAACGTCGTTTTGTATTCCTTTACGCACCTGCGCCTGATGGCAGTAGGGCGCTATTTCCATAATGGCGGACAATGGAAGGATGGCACCGAACTGAATTTTGGTGATGGCCCCTTCAGGGCTCGCTCGAACGGTTGGGGCTATTACTTCGGCGTGGGTTATCAATTCTGATTCATAAAACGAGGCTGGAACGTTTAAAGTGCCGGCCTTTTATCTGCGAGGACCTTTTATGAGCGAGCATGCCGCCACTGAGCATGAACAATTGTTGGAAGAAGCCAAGCTGGCTGCTGACCAAACTTACTCACCGTATTCTCAGTTTCCAGTGGGCGCTGCACTGTTGACCGAGGACGGGCGCGTAATTCATGGCGTAAACGTCGAAAATATTTCCTACGGCCTCACCAACTGTGCCGAGCGTAGCGCATTGTTTTCGGCCATCAGTCAGGGATTTGCTCCACGCAGCTTCAAGGCAATTGCCGTTTATGCTCCCAAGGTTCCTCTGATCAGCCCGTGCGGTGCCTGTCGTCAGGTCCTGCTCGAACTTATGGCGCCTGATGCAGTGATCATCTGCCAGGGTAGCGACGCGTCGGCCACCAAGGTCTGGACACTCAAGGAATTGCTTCCGGGCGCCTTTGATTCTTTCTAACGTCACCGAAGGCTTGCCGGCGTTCGAGTCGGCGCTTGAGGTCCTATTGTGTTCGGAGACAACACCATGATCAGTCTTGTCGGGATGGCTGTGCTCGTCGCTATTGCCGTCGTGCTATCCAGCCATCGCCGCGCTATCCGGCCGCGTACGGTTCTCTGTGCCTTTGGCATTCAGGTCGCGCTGGGGGCCTTTGCACTCTACATCCCCTGGGGCCAGACCGTGTTGGCATCGATCTCCAGTGGCGTCTCGTCGCTACAGCTCTATGCGGACAAGGGCATCGAGTTTCTCTTTGGCGGTTTGAGCAGTGCACGCATGTTCGAGGTGTTCGGCAATGGCGGCTTTGTATTTGCCATCAAAGTACTGCCGGTCATTGTCTTCTTTGGAAGCTTTATTTCCGTACTCTACTACCTAGGCATCATGGGCTGGATCATTCGGCTGATCGGAGGGGGCTTGAGGCTGATGCTGGGGACCAGCCGGATTGAATCGATGGCAGTAACGTCGGCCATCTTTATTGGTCAGTCTGAGGTACCGCTTGTCGTTCGGCCATTTATCGCCGATATGACCCGGTCAGAGTTATTTGCAGTGATGGTTGGCGGGTTTGCAGCCGTTGCCGGATCGGTATTGCTGGGCTATGCCGGGCTGGGTGTTGATCTCAAATATCTGATCGCTGCCAGCTTCATGGCTGCACCGGGAGGCTTGCTTATGGCCAAGCTGATGGAGCCTGAAACCGAGGCGACCCGGGACGAAACCATTGTGGGTAATCTGGGGCAGGGCGAGAACCGGCCAGCCAATGTCATTGATGCCGCCGCAGAAGGCGCTCAGGCGGGTTTGAAGCTTGCCGTGGCCGTAGGCGCAATGCTGCTGTCGTTCATTGCACTCATTGCCATGCTTAACGGATTGCTCGGCTGGGCTGGCAGTTGGCTGGGTTATCCGCAGATTACGATGCAGCTAATTTTGGGTTATCTGCTGGCGCCTGTCGCATTTCTCCTCGGCGTGCCGTGGAATGAAGCGGTTCAGGCAGGCGGTTTCATTGGCCAGAAAATTGTTCTGAATGAGTTCGTGGCCTATGTGGATCTTGCCAACTATATGGATCCTGCCAAGGCGGCTGCTGCAGGCGTGCAGGTCTTGTCTACCCATACACAAATCATTGTGACTTTTGCTTTGTGCGGCTTCGCCAATTTGGCATCCATTGCCATTCAATTGGGTGGCTTGAGTTCCATTGCTCCGCAACGCCGCTCTGAGCTGGCACGGCTTGGACTGCGCGCCATGATTGGCGGGACGCTCTCTAACTTCATGAGCGCAGCGATTGTGGGATTTTTCATCTCGATATGAACCAGGCGGCGCGGCAGTTATATGCTGCGCCTACCTCGTGATGGTGGATTAGTCCGGAGGACTGCCAGGATGTGGTTGGCTCAGGAAGTGATTCGTCGCAAGCGTGACGGCTTGGTACTGGAGCGCTCGGATATCAAGCATTTCGTTGCAGGAATAACGGACGGAACCCTCAGCGAAGGCCAGATCGCGGCATTCGCGATGGCTGTTTTTCTCAAGGGCATGACGGTCGACGAGCGCATTTCCCTTACGACTGCCATGCGCGATTCGGGACAAACGCTCTCCTGGAGCCTGCCCGGTCCTGTAGTCGACAAGCACTCCACCGGCGGTGTGGGTGATGTGGTAAGCCTCGTTCTTGCGCCATTGCTGGCAGCTTGTGGCTGTTACGTGCCGATGATCTCAGGTCGCGGCTTGGGCCATACCGGCGGTACGCTGGACAAGCTGGACAGTATTCCCGGTTATAACTGCCAGCCATCACCTGAGCAGTTGAGGCGAGTCGTGGCTGAAGTGGGCTGCGCCATCATTGGGCAGACCGCTGACCTGGCACCGGCGGATAAACGGCTTTATGCCATTCGCGATGTGACCGGCACGGTTGAGTCCATTGATCTTATTACCGGGTCGATTCTGGCCAAGAAGCTGGCGGCAGGACTGGATGTTCTGGTCATGGACGTCAAGACGGGTAACGGTGCCTTCATGGCAGAGACTAGCCAGGCGCAAGCGCTGGCACAGAGCATTGTCGCGGTAGCCAGCGGGGCAGGTGTCAAAACGCAGGCATTGGTTACCGATATGAACCAGCCGCTGGCACGCAGTGCGGGAAACTCGCTGGAAGTGGCTGAGGCTATCGCGCTTCTCAAAGGCGAGATCCGTAGTCAGCGACTTTGGGAGGTAACAATGGCCTTGGCTGCACAGGCCCTGGTTTTGGCAGGGCAGGCCAATACAACAGTCCAGGCCCATGAACAATTGCTCGGGGTCTGGAGAGACGGTTCCGCCCTAGAGTGTTTCGCTCGTATGGTGGCCGCGCTGGGCGGCCCGGTTAACCTGACCAAGGCACCGGAGCGGTATCTACAGCAAGCGCCTGTCGTCATGCCTGTTTTCAGTGAGCGACCGGGACGTGTGGTGTCCATCGATACACGTTCGGTAGGCCTGGCTGTTGTAGTCCTGGGTGGCGGTCGTCAGCACCCGGCCGATCAGATCGATCTGTCGGTTGGTTTAAGTGAGCTGGCTTTTGTGGGCGAGGCCGTAGACGAGCAGAAACCTCTCTGCTGGGTTCATGCTGCCAATAAGGACAAAGCCCAGGAAGCAGCTGTCTCGATCAAGCGTGCCTACCGCTTGGGAATGGAGAGCCCTGTGCCCGGCAGACTGATTCACGAGTACATCTGAAGGCTGGATAACCAGTTACGCACTTAGAGCAGTCGCTTTTCTCCAGGCAAAAAAAGACCCGGCAGAGCCGGGTCGAAACCGTGATTAGCCTGATGAGGAGATAACCTGAAAGGCCGACCTGCTAGTCTCTCAGTTATCAGAGCCAGTCTCGCGACCAGCTGATTCAAATAATAGCTATTCTCATTTCTGTGTCAAGCTATTCGAGAATATTTCTTATTCTCAAATAGGAAGCAGGCTTATGATTTGAGCTGCTGGCGCAACTGCGTGACTTCCTTGTTAAGCAGATCGATGCGGCGAGCCATATTCTCAATAAGGTTGTGAGCGATACGGGGCGTGCTGTACATCAGGCTTAAAAACTGATCCTTGGGAATGATCATCACTGTGCAGGGCTCGGTCGCTACTACAGTCGCACTGCGTTTCTCCTGGGTGAAAACCGCCATGGCGCCAAAGATTTCGTCTTTGCACACATCGCCTACCTTCTGATCATTGACCCGCGCCTCGGCGTGGCCTTCGATAATAATGAAGACGTGGTCAGCCTCATCCCCCTGACGGATCAACTCTTCGCCTATGGCAAATTGCTTGAAGCCTGTACTGGGGCGTACTTCCTGGGGCTTGAGTCGCACCAGTGCATCGGAAAGCAGCGCGTTTTGACCAATAAGATATTGAAGCAGCAGTTCCTGGCGCTGTTCGCTGCTGTGGATATGGCGAAACACATCCGAGCGCCGGTAGGGAATGAGCGTGACGGGCTCGTCGCTTTTATAGGTGCACTCGGGAAGGTCGAGCCCTTGTCTCATGCCAACCAGGTCGCCTTCCTGCAAATAAAACAGGGGACGCCCCTCCACTAAGGCATGCACCATGCCTTTCTGTATCAGAAAAAGATGGTTGGCTGGCTCAAGCTCGCTCAAGCCATACAAGCAGTAAACGGAAATAGGCTCGCCTGAAGGGGAGAGTCCTTCGAGCAACTGCGCCGGAATACCCTGTAGACGGCTGATCAGCTGGTCGGCATAGGTAGGCTGCTCGCCAAGGAGATACATGGCCCTGAATCCTTTATATCAGAGGTGTGAAATAGCTCGCACAATAAGCAAGCCGGTGGACGGCGTAAATCCTCATCAGCGGAGCTTGTGAGCTATCTCGTGTTCCTGAGCCAAGGCTCTGGCCTGAGCGAGTAGAGCCTGCTTGTGTTGAGGTGTCAGTTCATTCCAGTGAATGTTGAGCAGAGCGCCCTCCAGGGCATAAAGCAGAACTTTCGATGTACGAAAACCGCGTGCACATACCGCCATGTAAGCTCCCGCCGAGCCTCGATTGCGCAACTCGTCTACCGTACGGATACCTACCGCATGTAACCAAAGTACTGACGTCTTGCCGAGATTCTTCAACAACAGTAAGTCATTACTCATCGTGCCCTCCAGGCCCGTTTTGCCTAGTGCTCACTGAATGCACTCGCCTGAGTACCTCTTCAGTGTAGCGGTCTCTCCGAGCGCTGGAGGAGGAAACGATGTGTGGAGCCTGCAGTCAGTTGACCGGTAGCTTGTCCTGCATGGCCTTGACGAGCGCATCCAGGTTAGCCGGATCGGTCATGTCAACATGCCGTGTTCGGATCAATTCCTGCTCAGTCAGTGCTTCACGGCCTTGCTGCTGAACCTGGATAACCGCCAGGGTCGCATCGGAGGGATCACGGCCTTCAGCCTGGCGCTCGGCCAGCCACCGGGCGATCATGGTATCCGGGGCGTGGCAGTCGATGATCAGGAAGGGGACGGCTGCCGTTTCTGCCACCTGAGCAGCTGCTTCGCGCTGGGCCTGTTTCAGATAGGTTGCATCCAGTACCACTGGGTAGCCAGCCTGAAGGATACCCGCCGCCAAGTGATGCAGGCGATCATAGGTTGCCTTCCCGGACTCAGCGCTATACAGCACCTCAGGCGTGGCGTCCTGAATCAACCGCTTGCGCTCGACATCCGAGCGAATACGAATCGCGCCCAGTGCCTCCACCAGTTTGAGCGCTGCGCTGCTTTTGCCTACAGCGGATACGCCATGGGTAATGGCCAGCAGGCAGTACGGAATGGCGCAGTAACTTTCTGCCAGAGACGCATAATTGCGGTAGCGTGCCAGGATTTCAGCCTTTTGAGCCGGATCGGAGGCCTGGCCGTACTGGAAGAGGTTGACCTTGGCCCGAACCATGGCCCGGTAAGCCTTATAGAACGGCAGAACATGCAGCCCGTCATAATCGCCGGTCATCTCGAAATAGGCATTGATGAAGCGGCGGGCCAGCGTCTTGTGCTTGCGGTCTTCCAGGTCCATCGCCAGGAAGGCGGTATCGGCAATCACATCCGTCATACGGAAAGGCTCGTTGAACTCGATGCAGTCAAAGAGTACGACCTGTCCGTCCAGTTGGGTCACATTGGCAAGGTAGATGTCGCCATGGCATTCACGAATGAAGCCTTCCGCCTTGCGCCGCTCGAATAGGGGATGCAGCCGGGCAAAATGTTCCTCTGCCCAGGCCTCCAGGTGATCCAGTTGGGCAAGGTCTTGTGCATGCTCAAGCATAGGGCGGATCTGCTCGAAGTTCTGACGCACAGGTGCCATCACCGCATCGGGCGACCCCAGTTCGTTTGAAGCATCGACAACCGGTGCGCTCAAATGGAAGCGCGCAATCTGCTCGGCCAGTGCATCAATATGCTGCTCGGTGAGTTCGCCGCGCTTTTCAATCTCGCTCAAGAGCTGACTCTGAGGAAACTCGCGCATCTTGATGGCATATTCAATAACCGGACCTTCGCCACCTATCTGGGGTGACTCCGGACGGCCTATAATGGGAACGACATCCAGATACAGCCCTTTCGTCAGGCGTTGGTTGAGGCGTAGTTCCTCGCTACAGAAATGCTCTCTGGCTTTCAGGTCGGTAAAGTCAAGAAAGCCGAAGTTCACCGGTTTCTTGATCTTGTAGGCATACTCCCCTGTCAGAACAACCCAGGAAATATGCGTCTCGATAACATTGAACGCGGTAACCGGGTGCGGATAGAGGGCCGGGTTCTGCAGCGCAGCGATCAGGGTCTGACTCACAAGCGGTCCTTAGCGTAGCCATGAAAAAGTGATCGCCATTATGGCCGCTGTGAGTGACCCTGCAAACCGCTGGCTGGCGTCTGCCCGCTAGAAGCAAAGTGCGTATAATGCGCCGCCATGAAACGCACCCGATCCTCTCGCTCAAAAAAACCGTCCCGCCAATTCTTCAACTGGCGCTCCCTGTCCGGCTGGGCTCTTAAATTAGGCCTGGTGGGCTTGGTCGTCCTTGCGGGATTTTCCATTTATCTCGACGCTATCGTGCAGGAGAAATTTTCCGGTAAGCGCTGGATGGTTCCTGCCAAGGTATATGCACGGCCGCTTGAGCTGTTTACAGGGCTTAAGCTCAGCAAGGATGACTTCCTGACCGAGCTTGATGCACTAGGCTATCGCCGTGAAAAAGCCATTCAGGGGCCGGGTGACGTCTCGGTAGCAGGCTCCAGCGTCGAGCTGGATACCCGAGGCTTTCAGTTTTACGAGGGTGAGGAACCTCCTCGCTCGATCAAGGTGAACTTCTCTGGCGATTTTGTCTCGGGTCTGAGTAGCAAGGACGGCTCGGATCTGGCCGTGGCGCGTCTTGAGCCTCTGTTGATCGGCGGCATATACCCTGCCCACAACGAAGACCGTATCCTCGTTAAGCTGGATCAGGTTCCGGCTGCCCTTATCAATGGACTGGTTGCGGTCGAGGACCGTGAGTTCTGGGATCACCATGGCGTTTCGCTGAAGTCGATTGGGCGAGCCGCCTGGATCAACGTTACTACAGGGCAGTTGCGTCAGGGTGGCAGCACACTGACCCAACAGTTGGTCAAGAACTTCTACCTCACCAGTGAGCGCAGTCTGACGCGTAAGCTTACCGAAGCCCTGATGGCGGTATTGCTGGAGCTGCATTACGACAAGAACGAAATCCTTCAGGCCTACCTCAATGAGGTTTTCCTGGGGCAGGATGGCACCCGCGCCATTCATGGTTTCGGTTTGGCCAGTCAGTATTTCTTTAGCCAACCGTTGTCCGAGCTCAAACTGCACCAGGTCGCTCTGCTGGTAGGAATGGTAAAAGGACCTTCCTACTACAATCCGCGGCGTTATCCGGAGCGTGCCCTGGCTCGTCGTAATCTGGTCATCGACCTGATGGCCGAACAGGGTGCGGTTACAAAGGAAGATGCGGAAGCGGCCAAGCAGCGGCCCTTGGGGATCAGCAAGGCAGGCTCGCTGACAAACAGCTCCTATCCCGCCTTCATCGATCTAGTTAAGCGTCAGCTCCAACAAGACTACCGGGAAGAGGATTTGACTGGTGAAGGGTTGCGTATTTTCACCAGCTTCGATCCAATTCTTCAGCTCAAGGCCGAAACCTCCATGGCCGAGGCCTTGAAGCGCCTCGACGGCCGCAAGGGTGTGGAAGGCATTGAGGCGGCCATGGTGGTCACCAACCCTGAAACCGGTGAAGTTCAGGCATTGCTGGGCGGGCGTGATCCTCGCTTTGCCGGCTATAACCGGGCACTGGATGCAGTTCGGCAGGTCGGCTCCATCATCAAGCCTGCGGTATACCTGACAGCACTGGAAAGGCCGAGTCAGTACACCCTGACCACGTTCATCAAGGACGAGCCGTTCTCCGTTAAGACAGGTGATGGTCAGGTTTGGCGTCCGCAGAATTACGAACGTGATTCCCACGGAACGATTTTCTTGTATCAGGGACTAGCTCACTCCTACAACCTGTCTACTGCCCGGCTGGGCCTGGATCTGGGCGTGCCTGAGGTGCTCAAGACCATCGAGCGTCTGGGGGTGAGTCGCTCGTTGCCGCCTTATCCTTCAACGCTTCTGGGTGCTGGTGCGTTGACTCCTATGGAGGTCGCCACCATGTATCAGACGCTGGCCAATGGCGGGTTCAATACACCGCTGCGTAGCATTCGTAGCGTTCTGGCATCTGACGGTGAGCCGCTCAAGCGTTATCCGTTCCAGATCCAGCAGCGTTTCGATCCGGGGGCTATTTACCTGACCCAATACGCGATGCAGCGTGTCGTGCGCGAGGGTACTGCTCGCTCGGTCTATAACCAGCTGCCTTCATCCTTGAATCTGGCGGGCAAGACCGGTACGACCAACGATTCACGAGACAGTTGGTTCTCGGGCTTCAGTCAGGACTTGCTTGCCGTGGTCTGGCTGGGTCGTGATGACAATGGCAAGACGCCGCTGACCGGCGCGACAGGAGCCCTGCAGGTATGGACCGGGTTCATGAAACGTGCCAAGCCAACCTCGCTGGACCTTCCGCTGCCCGATAATGTTGTTCAGGCATGGGTTAATCCGGCCACAGGGCAGGGGACCGATCCAAATTGCCCCGGCGCGGTCCAAATGCCCTATATTCAGGGAAGTGAGCCGCCCCCTGGGCCGGCATGTGGTGGACAGAACCCTTCCGACTCTGTCATGGACTGGGTCCGCGGTTGGTTGAATTAAGAGGGTAGAACGTGACTAAAGCGGTATGGGCGGCACTGGCCGCTACGGTAGCTCTGGCAGGTTGTGCCACGCCACAGCAAGGTGCTATTCCGGTTGTGGACTCAAGCACGCCTGTTTCCAATCAGGAGCTGGCGCGTAGTGGCGGTCGCATGCCGACTAATTCACCGCTGCCTATGGCTGCCCAGGCGCCACAGCAGGATGGCGGTGTAACGGTGATGGTGCCCGGTGATAACCCGGCGCCCATCCAGACCTTTGCGGCAGCTCCGGCTACAGCGCCTATTTCGACGGGGCCTATAACTGTGGGACCCTCTACCGGTGCGCCAGCTGCTCAGGGGTATGACAGCTACTCAGCGCCCCAGCCGGCACCCAGCGCGCCTACGGGAATTCCTTCCAGTCGTAGCAGTGCGCTGTCGGCCGATGAGCAGCTCGATGGGCCCGTATTGGCCTTGCTGACAACAGCACAGCAACAGCAGGGCGGCGGTGACCTTAACGGAGCGTCCTCAAGCCTGGAGCGTGCCATGCGCATAGCGCCTCGCGAGCCGCAAGTGCTATATCGGCTGGCTGAAGTCCGCCTGGCCCAAGGCGATGCCGCGCAGGCTGAGCAGCTGGCTCGACGTGGACTGACGTACGCCAATGGCCGTCCTGCCCTGCAAGCCAGTCTGTGGGAATTGATCGCTCAATCGCGCGAACGCCAAGGCGATGCCGCGGGTGCGGCTACAGCACGTCAGCGTGCCAAGGTGGGTGCCTGATGGATGCTCGCCTGTCTGATCTGGCGGAGCAATTGCTTCTGATCGAGCGAGAGTTGCGTGTGCTGGGGTGGTGGGAAAGCGTGCCGCCCAGCGATCAGGACCTGGCCAGCCAAGAGCCGTTCTGTGTAGACACGTTGAGCTTTGCGCAATGGCTTCAGTGGATTTTTCTACCACGGATGAAGGTCATCATTGAGTCGGACAGCGGGTTACCTGGACGCTCAGGCATCCGTCCTATGGCGGAAGTGGTCTATCAAAACGACATGCGCAACGTGGCAACGCTTTTGGAGGCGCTGGGCGAGTTCGATCGTCTGATCGAACATCGCTAAGGCTTAATTGCAGTTCTGATTGATCGAGAATTCGGCTTCGCTGATACGCTGCTGGCGTTCTTCCTCGGTGAGCCGTCTCATTTGACCCCGACCTTCTTCGACCATGACCCGAGGATTACTGCGCAGCTGTGCCAGGTTGGTTCGCGCAGCCTTGCAGTACTCCTCACGCTTCTTTTCTTGTTCTCTGACGTCTTGCTGAACCTTCTGCTCGATAGAGCGCTGTTCTGCATTGTTCACGGCGTCGCCCGTACCATTCCCGGCTCCCGGTGTGTTGGCCTGGCCTGAAAGACTGGGTGCCGGTTTTACCTTCATTTCATCTGCATTGCGGTCAGCAGGCGGTTGCGCGCTGAAGTGGGTGACGCCTTGGGCATCGACCCATTTGTAGACCTGAGCGGCGTGAACGGAGCCCATCAAGACAAAGGCACTGCTAATGGCTAAAAACGTACGCCACATGTTGAATCCTTTAGCGTAAGGGTTAGAGCGCTCTACTATAGCGAAACTTGCCTTTAAAAAATGAGACTTCGATCTGTGCATAAATTAAGTGCATAGACGGCTTGACTTGCACCGGCTGAATGCGAAGAATCCAAAGTTCGCTGTAGAAAGCCGGCCCAAAGCTAGCTTCTCGGCAGACCATGAGGTGCCTACCCGCGCCGCCGCAGTCATACCCGTAACGCGTTACCTCGCGCTGGGTGGAGGAACTCGGTAACTCTAGAGCTCTTCCAACACGGCTTTCTTGGCAGCTGTCCCGTCGGCGATCACCGTCGCCCATGCTCTGCCTTGCAGTCGATCGAACCCCGAAAGCCCACTCGTGGGCGCTCGTATTGCGTTGAGAGGTGAAACGTGGAGCTCTTATCCGGCGCTGAAATGGTCGTCCGTTTTTTGCGTGACGAAGGCGTTAAATACATCTATGGGTATCCTGGTGGTGCCCTGCTGCACATCTACGATGCCCTCTTTAAAGAAAAAGAAGTAACCCATATTCTTGTTCGCCATGAGCAGTCAGCCACGCATATGGCAGACGGCTATGCGCGTGCGACCGGAAAGGCAGGCGTCGTTCTGGTAACGTCAGGTCCCGGTGCCACTAACGCCATTACAGGTATCGCTACGGCGTATATGGATTCCATTCCGATGGTAATCCTGTCTGGGCAGGTTGGCAGCAACATGATCGGCTCCGATGCGTTCCAGGAAGTCGACATGGTGGGGATTTCCCGGCCTATCGTTAAACACAGCTTCATGATCAAGCACCCCTCCGAAATTCCAGAGGTCATGAAAAAGGCCTTCTATCTGGCGGAGTCGGGTCGTCCCGGGCCGGTTGTGGTTGATATCCCGAAGGATATGACCAGCCCCACGGAGAAGTTCGAATACGTATACCCCAAAAAGGTCAAGCTGCGTTCCTATAATCCGGCTGTTCGTGGCCATTCAGGACAGATTCGCAAGGCCGCTGAAATGCTGTTGGCGGCCAAGCGGCCCATCCTGTATTCGGGCGGCGGCGTCATCATGGGGAACGGTGCAGCCCAGCTGACCGAGCTTGCCAAGATGCTCAACCTGCCAGTTACCAACACGTTGATGGGGCTGGGCGGTTTTCCAGGCAGTGATCGTCAGTTCCTGGGTATGCTAGGTATGCACGGCAGTTACACAGCCAACCTGGCAATGCACCATAGCGATGTCATCCTGGCAGTAGGTGCCCGCTTTGATGATCGCGTCATCAACGGCGCCAAACGGTTCTGCCCCAATGCCAAGATCATTCACGTCGATATCGATCCTGCCTCCATCTCCAAAATGATCAAGGCGGATGTTCCGATTGTTGGACCTGTCGATAGCGTTCTGACGGAAATGGTTGCCATCCTCAAGGAAATTGGCGAGAAACCCGCGGCAGAAGCTCAGGCCAATTGGTGGAAGCAGATTGAGGAATGGCGCAGCTCGCAGGGCGGCCTGTTTCCCTATGACAAGGGGGATGGAAGTATCATCAAGCCGCAGACGGTGATCGAGACGCTTTACGAAGTAACCCATGGAGATGCGTTCATCACTTCTGACGTAGGTCAGCATCAGATGTTCGCTGCACAGTACTATCTGTATGACAAGCCAAACCGCTGGATCAACTCCGGTGGCCTGGGCACCATGGGGTTCGGCCTGCCAGCGGCCATGGGCGTCAAGCTGAACTTCCCTGACGTCGACGTCGCTTGTGTAACAGGCGAGGGCAGTATCCAGATGAATATTCAGGAGCTGTCCACCTGTCTGCAGTATGACCTTCCCGTCAAGATCATTACGCTGAACAACCAGGCCCTGGGCATGGTTCGCCAGTGGCAAGACATGCAGTACAACAGCCGTTACTCGCATTCCTATATGGAATCGCTCCCTGACTTCGTCAAGGTGGCTGAGGCATACGGGCATGCCGGTATGCGCATCACGCGTCTGGCTGATCTCAAGCCCATGATGGAAGAGGCCTTTGCCATGAAGGACCGTCTGGTCTTCCTGGATATTCAGGTCGATACCAGCGAGCACGTCTATCCGATGCAGATTAAGGATGGGTCGATGCGCGAAATGTGGCTGAGCAAGACGGAGCGGACTTAATCATGCGGCACATCATTTCCCTTCTGCTAGAAAACGAGCCAGGCGCATTGTCCCGTGTGGTCGGCCTGTTCTCGCAGCGCAACTACAACATCGAAAGCCTGACCGTCGCCCCGACAGAAGACCCAACGCTCTCGCGTCTGACGCTGACAACCGTGGGGCACGATGAAACCATCGAGCAGATTACCAAGAACCTCAATAAGCTGATCGAGGTTGTAAAGCTGGTGAATCTGTCCGAGGGCTCCCACATTGAGCGTGAGCTTCTGCTGATCAAGGTCAAGGCGACCGGAGCTCAACGCGATGAAGTCAAGCGCACCACGGATATCTTCCGTGGACAGATAGTGGATGTAACGAGTAGCGTCTATACGATTCAGCTGGCTGGTACGAGTGAAAAACTCGACAGCTTTATCCAGGCGATCGGTACGACGTCTATTCTGGAAGTCGTACGCAGTGGTGTCACAGGGATTTCCCGTGGCGACAAGGCTCTGAGCATTTAAATTTGATAAAGCCACGCGGCTAATTCTAAGGAGAATTTCATGCGCGTTTATTACGATAAAGATTGTGATCTTTCCATCATTCAGGGCAAGAAAGTCGCCATTATCGGCTATGGCTCTCAGGGCCACGCTCATGCAAACAACCTGAAAGACTCAGGTGTAGACGTTGTCGTCGCGCTGCGCCCGGGCTCTGCCTCTGCCAAGAAGGCCGAAGCGGCTGGACTGGCTGTCAAAAGCGTTCCAGAAGCCGTTAGCTCTTCCGATGTCATCATGATTCTGACGCCTGACGAATTTCAGGCTCAGCTGTACAAGAATGAAATCGAACCTAACCTGAAGCAGGGCGCTACCCTGGCGTTTGCTCACGGCTTTGCAATCCATTACAACCAGGTTGTGCCGCGTGCGGATCTGGACGTAATTATGATTGCACCCAAGGCCCCGGGTCATACTGTTCGCTCCGAGTTCGTCAAGGGCGGCGGTATTCCTGACTTGATCGCCGTTTACCAAGATGCTTCCGGCAATGCCAAGAACGTAGCGCTGTCCTACGCTTGCGGCGTGGGCGGCGGCCGTACCGGTATCATCGAAACCACATTCAAGGACGAGACCGAGACCGACCTGTTCGGTGAGCAGGCTGTCCTGTGCGGTGGTACCGTTGAGTTGGTTAAAGCAGGTTTCGAAACACTGGTTGAAGCGGGCTACGCTCCTGAGATGGCCTACTTCGAGTGCCTGCATGAGCTGAAGCTGATCGTGGACCTCATGTATGAAGGCGGTATCGCCAACATGAACTACTCCATCTCCAACAATGCGGAGTATGGCGAGTACGTGACAGGTCCTGAAATTATCAACGCCGAATCTCGCCAAGCTATGCGCAATGCGCTCAAGCGTATTCAGGATGGCGAATATGCCAAGATGTTTATCAGCGAAGGCGCAAGCAACTACCCATCCATGACGGCATATCGTCGTAATAATGCGGCGCACGGTATCGAGCAGATCGGTGAAAAACTGCGCGCCATGATGCCTTGGATTGCTGCTAACAAGATCGTCGACAAGAGCAAAAACTAATCATTAGGGCCATTAAAGGTCCTGTTGATCTCAGTTTCGGAAAAACGCGGCCACGGCCGCGTTTTTTCGTTTCAGCTCGTCTTCTGATATAAAAGCTGTAACGTGTTAAGGATGAACCCTGAGAGGAGGGGATCATCCAAGACTTCAAGTCCTATGCAAGGAATTTTCATGAGCGAGCGTCCCGACGAAGCTAACGAAACAGCTTCTTCAAGCACTGAAAGCATTATTCCCGTCGATGAGCATTTCGAAGAAACACACGATGCCCAGGGACGAAAGATTCGCCGTCGAGGCGTCTATTTACTTCCGAACCTCTTCACGACAGCCGCGCTTTTTGCAGGACTTTATTCAATCATCAAGTCCATTGCGGCACAGACTGCGTTTATCCAAGGGCAGTCGGAAGAGGCTGCTGTAGGGTTTGCTGCAGCAGCGGCAGCCATTTTTATCGCCATGATCCTTGATGGACTGGATGGTCGTGTTGCGCGCTTGACCAATACCCAGAGTGCTTTTGGGGAACAGTACGATTCGCTGTCCGACATGGTGGCCTTTGGTGTGGCGCCGGCCATTCTTGCATTTGAATGGGCTCTGATCAGTCTAGGCAATGTAGGTTGGGCTGTGGCCTTTATCTATGTGGCAGGTGCAGCACTTCGACTGGCGCGTTTCAACACTCAAATCGGCTCCGTCGATAAGCGTTATTTCATTGGATTAGCCAGTCCGTCCGCCGCTGCGCTAGTTGCTGGAACAGTGTGGTGCTTTAGCGACTTTGGTATTCAGGGCTCCAAACTCTCATTCCTGGTTGCGTTCATGGTTGCTGCTGCAGGAATGCTCATGGTTAGTAATTTCAAGTACTGGAGCTTCAAGACCCTGGATATGAAAGGGCGTGTTCCGTTCGTGGGCATCCTCATCGCTGTCCTGATCTTCGCCATTATCTTTACTGATCCGCCACGTGTCCTGCTGCTGGGTTTCCTTGCTTATGCTGTGTCAGGTCCCGTCAAGGCATTAATGCGCTTCCGTCGTCATCGCGACCGCACGCATTGATTAATTCCCTGATTATCTCCACAGTGAGACTACGTATCGACAGTAGTCGCTGTGGAGATTGCCATGCTGATCAACGTCCCTCCGCGTTCTGCCTGCAAGCCATCTGAAATCACTCCAGAAAATATCTATTTGTCTCGCCGTCAATTCATGGGTGCAGCCAGTGCTGCTGTTACTGCTACGATGCTGCCCGGCTGGGCGCTTGCTGACGGATCTGTTTATTCAGATGTGGAACCAGGCAAAGCGCCTAATTGGTTTGCCGAGAAGCAGTCTGCTATTCATTGGAAAGCGGTAGATGTAAAAGGTGAGTCTATAACGCCTTTCAAAGACGCCACGCAATACAATAACTTTTATGAGTTCGGCCCTGATAAAGGGGATCCCTATGCCAATGCAGGGCAGATGGTGATCGAGCCTTGGACAGTCAAGGTAGACGGAGAGGTTGGTAAGTCAGGTACCTACTCGCTGGAGGACATTATCCGGCCTCAGCAGTTGGAAGAAAGGATATACCGCCTGCGTTGTGTCGAAGCCTGGTCCATGGTTATCCCGTGGCTGGGTATTCCACTGGCAGATGTCATTAAACAGTTCCAGCCAACAGCTAATGCCAAGTACGTTCGTTTTGAAACATTGAATGATCCCCAGCATATGCCAGGGCAGCGTTCCAGTTTCTCTCTACTGGATTGGCCTTATCGAGAAGGTCTGCGTATGGATGAAGCCATGCATCCATTGGCTATATTGGCGGTAGGCATGTATGGGCGAGTACTGCCTAATCAGAACGGCGCACCCATTAGATTAGTTGTGCCGTGGAAGTATGGATTCAAAAGTATCAAGTCGATTGTTCGCATCAGCTTGGTGAGTGATCAACCGCAGACAACCTGGCAAAGCATGGCGCCAAATGAGTATGGCTTTTATGCCAACGTCAATCCGCAGGTCGATCATCCCCGTTGGAGTCAGGCTAAAGAGCGACGGCTTCCTAGCGGTCTATTTAGTCCTAATATTAAAGAAACACAGATGTTTAACGGTTATGCAGAGGAGGTTGCTGGCCTATACGCCGGAATGGACCTAAGGACGCAGTATTAATGGTATGGCGATTGGTCGTTTTTATCAGTGCGTTTTCGGTGCTTGGTGTTTGGCTGTACGAGGCATGGAGTTCTGCCTTGGGTCCTGACCCTGGTAAAGTAATCATTGATAGGCTTGGCCTGGGGGCGCTAGTACTCTTACTGATAACGCTCAGCTTGACGCCCTTGCAGAAAATGACGAGATGGAAAGGATGGGCATTGGTTCGCCGCCAGTTAGGCCTGTGGACATTCACCTATGCAGCGCTTCATTTCTGCTCTTACCTGGCCTTTGTATTAGGCTGGGATTTTTCCCGCTTGGGTATTGAATTGCAGAAGCGTCCCTATGTGATTGTAGGGTTCATTGCCGTGCTGGGGCTGCTTCCTCTAGCTCTGACCTCGAACCGTTACAGCATGCGTAAATTAGGCAAGCAGTGGAAGCGGCTGCATCGCCTCATTTATATAGCATTGGTTATGGCCTTGCTGCACATGTTCTGGATAACTCGCTCGGATATCCGCGAGTGGCTGATATACGCCTC
>NZ_JBZUBN010000001.1:512500-1385000 GCF_058536325.1 Pseudomonas sp. C2.3V
TGGAAGGGCCATCGCTCAACGGATAAAAGGTACTCCGGGGATAACAGGCTGATACCGCCCAAGAGTTCATATCGACGGCGGTGTTTGGCACCTCGATGTCGGCTCATCACATCCTGGGGCTGAAGCCGGTCCCAAGGGTATGGCTGTTCGCCATTTAAAGTGGTACGCGAGCTGGGTTTAGAACGTCGTGAGACAGTTCGGTCCCTATCTGCCGTGGACGTTTGAGATTTGAGAGGGGCTGCTCCTAGTACGAGAGGACCGGAGTGGACGAACCTCTGGTGTTCCGGTTGTCACGCCAGTGGCATTGCCGGGTAGCTATGTTCGGAAAAGATAACCGCTGAAAGCATCTAAGCGGGAAACTTGCCTCAAGATGAGATCTCACTGGAGCCTTGAGCTTCCTGAAGGGCCGTTGAAGACTACAACGTTGATAGGTCGGGTGTGTAAGCGCTGTGAGGCGTTGAGCTAACCGATACTAATTGCCCGTGAGGCTTGACCATATAACACCCAAACAATCTGTTGTTTGGTAAAGACCAGCCGAAAGCTTGGTTGAACCGCAAAATACCGATCACATACCCATTCGGGGAAACGACTAGACACCGGTTCCCCACCCGAATTGCTTGACGACCATAGAGCGTTGGAACCACCTGATCCCTTTCCGAACTCAGAAGTGAAACGATGCATCGCCGATGGTAGTGTGGGGTTTCCCCATGTGAGAGTAGGTCATCGTCAAGCACCTATACCCAAAACCCCCAGGCCTAACGGCCCGGGGGTTTTGCTTTTGTGGCAGGAAATAAAGGCGATGGGCTTTTCTTTCCTGCGTGGCCTACAAGAGCTGTTTATTTGCTGCCGCCTGTTTCTCCGCCTGGTTTGCGGATCAGGGATAATGCCTGGTTGGCCGAGGCGATGCACTTCTTGGTATCACCTGCTTGTTGATGCTTTACCGCCTCTTCACGAAGTTCTTTGATACGTTGCACCTGGACATTGGAGTCTGTTGCGGTAGCGGTTGCCATTGATGGTGTGGTTTTCATGGCGTCATCAATTTTTTGCAGCTGAATAGCGCAAAGATCTTCAGCAAAAACAGGTGAAGCCATTAGGGCAGCTACGGCAGCTACTAAAGCGGTGCGTTTCATAGACATCTCCTTGAACATGAATGACGTAAGCGAATTTCCAGGCTAAGTCAGAAGGACCTTGCTGGCTCCATTAAAGGACTAACCAGCCTTATACGAGTGGACTGCTATCGGCCGCTTACGTTTCATTTATCTTTTAAAGAAATACTTCAAATACCCTTACAGAAGCGCGCTCCAAACCGCTATGTAAGTTTAAGCCTCTTCAATTATGAGGACGACCAAATCCTTGGGACCATGTGCGCCGTACGCTAGTACTTGTTCTATGTCAGCGGTTTTGGATGGCCCGGAAATGAGCAATGCATTGGTAGGCATACTTTCCCGCCACTGGTATTTGTCGTGAAACGTGTAAAGGTTGTCTTCGATCTTGCTGGCCTGCAGTAGAGCAATGTGAACGGGTGGAACCAGACTCATTAGTCGAGGTTCTTCACGGGTTGGCCAGAGCACTAGGCTACCTGTTGCTGCTATGGCACCGAGCGTCCCCGTTAAGCTAGCTGGGGTCTCGTTGAAGAGTTCCGCTTTCCATCCCTCAATTGGGCGGTCATAGGCCTTGAGAAAAGGAAGTCCCGCTTTATCTTTCCAATAGGCCGTAAGCTGGTCGCCATGGGGTGTCTGAGGGGCTATAAGCAGGCTAGGAATTTGTTTGTCGTGAAGAAGTCGTTCGACCAGTGCGGGCCAACGTTCTTTTGTGGTGAGGTGTATCTCTGTATGAACCGCCTCCATAAGTGCTCTTAGTCGACTGATGCGCTCCTCAGGCGCATAGCTCCAGGGTTGGGTTACTAGTGATACGTCATAGTCATCTTTCACAGGCGTTGTGCCAGCCAAACTTTTCCGAAGTTTGCCTAAAATATTGTTGCGGGCATTCATGCTTTGTCCTCCCCTAGGTAATCACGAGCCAACTCGTGAAGTGATCTCGAGGCAGGCTTGGGCGCAACATGGTGCTCACTCCATGGCCCAACATTTCCGGGAGTAAGATTTCGAAAGCGTGTTGCGAGGTAGGCAAAAGATTTATAGAGCGTTGGGGATGTGTAGAGTGTCTTCCAGCCTTTCCAGGTCAGTCTTTCACGCGGAGAGAACTTGCTGCCTTGGCCGCGCATGAGATAAGGGGTGGCTTCTGGCGGTTTAACATTTTCTTCTCGTAGCCGGCGTAATAGCGCAGGAATGGGGATTTTTACAGGGCAAACTTCTCCGCAGGCGCCACACAGCGATGAAGCACTGGGATGGTCCGGTGTGTTTTCCAGCCCCAGTAAGTGTGGCGATATGATCTTTCCGATAGGGCCAGGATATACCGTGCCGTAGGCGTGTCCGCCGATACGGGTATAAACCGGGCAGTGATTCATACAGGCGCCACAGCGAATGCAGTTAAGTGTCTGTCGCAACTCTCCATCGGCAAAAGCCTGGCTACGCCCATTGTCTAGAAGAACAAGATGTACCTCCTTCGGGCCATCTCGCTCATCGGATTTGCGTGGGCTTGAGATCATATTCACGTAGGTAGTTATCGGCTGGCCTAATGCTGAGCGTGTCAAAAGCGATAGCAACGGCACGACGTCACGCAGGTTTTCCACAACTTTTTCTATTCCGGTGACAGCGATATGTACGTTAGGAACGCTTGTGGACATACGGCCGTTCCCTTCGTTTTCAACAAGCAGCAGAGTGCCTGTTTCAGCTACTGCGAAGTTAACGCCTGATATGCCGATATCTGCTTCGAAAAATTTTTGTCGTAATACGCGCCGGCCCGTTTGAATCAGTTCATCGACATCTGTGGTGTATTCGGTGCCAAGGGTGTTACTGAATAGTGAGGCCACCTGGGCAGCATTCATGTGAATCGCAGGCATGATGATATGCGAAGGTTTCTGCCCGGCCAGCTGAATGATGTACTCACCCATATCTGACTCAAGGCATTCTATGCCTTGCTTTTCCAGCACATGGTTCATATTCATCTCTTCACTGACCATGGACTTTCCCTTGATCAGGCGTGTGGCCTTGTGTGCCTTGGCGATTGACTGAACGATAGCGTTGGCTTCGTCTGTCGTTTCTGCCCAATGAACCTGAATACCGTTGCGTGTCAGGTTGGCTTCCAACTTTTCAAGGAGGTCAGGCAGCTTAGAAAGCGCCCGTGCACGAATGCGATTGCCCATTTCTCGTAGCCGCTCACGCTCATCAGGATCACTCATAATGGCCAGGCGTTTGGTCATCAGTGAATCCATGGCAACACGGAAATTACGGCGCAGCTGCTCATCGTTCAGCGCTTGGCGCGCTCGCGTCTTGAAGGGTGGTGTGGGAATCTCCAGAGCGGGAATTCGGGTCATCTGGTTCATACGCTATCTCCGGTTCGCTGCCAGATGAAACTGGCAAGATGCTGCCCACGCAATGTAGCGTTCTGCTTTTCCAGGGCACCATTGATGTTCATCAGGCAGCCGCAGTCAGCGGTCACGATTTGAGCAGCACCCGATTCCTGAAGAGCACGTGTCTTGTCTGCCACCATGGCACCAGAGATATCTGGCATACGGACCGAGAAAGTGCCGCCAAAGCCGCAGCATTCGCTTTCATGGTCATGATCCACCCGTTGGACCGCCTCTAGCTGAGCGAGTAAGGCTCTGCCATGGAGGTGTGTATTCATCTCGCGGCGTGCGCTGCAGGAGGTATGAAGTGCAACCTTGGTAGGCGCCCCGCGATCCTTGAGGTCAACTTTACAAACGTTGAGCAGGAATTCGGCCAATTCATAGGTTCGGTCGGCCAGTGCTTCGATTTGACGAAGCGTAGCAGGCTCATGTTTGAACAATTCCGAATAGTGATGACGAATCATGCCTGCGCATGATCCCGAAACAACAACCAGCGGCCAGTCCTGACGGAACAGGCCCAGCTGTGCTCGTGCGACTTCGCGTGCTTCATCGGTATAACCGGAAGTATAGGCAGGCTGCCCGCAGCAACTTTGACCTTGGGGAAAATGGACCGTAATACCTTCACGCTCCAGCAGACGGATACTGTCCATGCCTGCTTCTGGATAAAACAAATCGACAACACAGGTACCAAATAAATAAACGTGTTGCGGCTTCTGCGCGGGGTATTCCCGCTGCTTTGGAATGGGTGGCGCGATGCGGGTGGCATTGGGCGCTGCGTTATAAAAAAGCTCACTCATTCAGGCGTCTCCGGGTTTGCCCGGTTATCCATCCTGTGGGATGGGGTTATGGCAGTGCCGGGACGAGCCCGGCACCGGTGTCTTGGCGGCAACTTCTTAATTCGCCTTTATCTGTTAGTGAAGGATCATGCCGGTGAGTACATAGGCTTGGACCAGCGTGATAAGGCCTACAATAGTGGCGAAGATCAGGCTGTGTTTCAGGGTGAAACGGAACAGGTCAGATTCTTTCCCAACCATGCCGGTAGCAGCACAGGCAACGGCAATCGACTGTGGTGAAATCATTTTGCCTGTTACGCCGCCGCTGCTGTTAGCCGCAACCAGCAGGGTGTCCGATACTCCAATTTGATGGGCAGTGGTGGCCTGTAGAGAGCCGAAGAGAGCGTTTGAAGAGGTATCCGATCCTGTTAGAAAAACCCCGAGCCAACCGAGAAATGGTGAAAAGAATGGGAAGAGCGCTCCTGTTCCCGCCAGTACTAAAGCGAGTGTTGTCGACATGCCGGAATAGTTGGTTACGAACGCAAAGGCCAGCACCATGCCAATCGAAAGGATTGGCCATCGCAACTCCACCAGCGTTTCCTTGAATGTGGACAGTGCTACGCCAGGCTTGATCTTGAGGATTGCCATGGAGATAAGAGCCGAAATCAGGATCGCTGTACCTGTGGCAGAAACAGGATCGAATTTGAAGACCGCAGCTATTGGAGTAGGGTCTGTCGCAATCGGTGCAGTCTTGAGAACAAGCTTGTCCAGGAACGGCACCGAAATATTAATGACCAGACTGTAGAGTGAGCCACCTGCGACAAACATTGCTTTGAAGGGTTTGAGTGTCCAGACGGTAACCAGCGCGGTCAGGATCAGGAAGGGCGACCAGGCTTTGATGATCTGTCCCAGTGTATAGGGCGAAGGTGTGCGGTTGCCTGGTGCTCGGCCAAAGCCGGGGCCGCCGCCCAGGGTTGCTGCCCCGCCTGCACTGACCCCGACCACCTCTTGGGCGACGGCGTGACGGCTTTGACGCAGCTTCAGGTAGGCGGTCAGCGAAGCCATGCTGAACAGGGCCGAGGTGATGTCGGGTAGCTCAGGGCCGATGTAGTTCGAGGTAAAGTACTGGGAAACGGCAAAGCTGCTACCGCATACGAGGGCTGCCTGCCAGGTTTCACGCAGACCACGCATGCCATCCATCATGGCCATGAGCCAGAAGGGGACCAGCAGAGACAGCAGTGGAAGCTGGCGACCGGTCATGGCGCCCAGTTTGAAAGCATCAATGCCGGTTACCTGGCCCGCTACGATTGTTGGAATACCTAGAGCGCCGAATGCAACCGGGGCGGTATTGGCAATCAGGCATAGACCTGCCGCCTTGAGCGGATTATGTCCCAGACCCACCAACAGGGCTGCGGTAATGGCGACGGGTGCGCCAAAGCCTGCGGCGCCTTCAAGAAAGGCTCCAAAGCAGAACCCGATAAGCAGCACCTGCAGACGTTGGTCATCCGTAATGGAAAGGACTGAGCTGCGGATGACATCGAACTGACCGCTTTTGACGGTCAGTTTGTAGAGAAAAACCGCTGCGACGATGATCCAGGCGATTGGCCATAGGCCATAAAGGAATCCATACCCGGCCGCTGCCAGCGCTTTTTCTACCGGCATCCGGTAGACCAGAATGGCAATACCAAGGGATAGCGCCAGGGTAATGGTTCCGGCGAGATGGCCCTTCATGCGAAAGACAGCCAATGCAAGAAAGAAAAACACGATAGGGACAAGTGCTGCCGTCGCGGACAAGCCCAGACTGCCAAGCGGTGTATACAGCTGTTGCCAGGTTTCCATGTAGAGCTCCCTTGATTGTTGTTGTGTAGGGGGCGGTGCTTCCGATAGGCGTATCGGTTTCTTAATGCCTAAATTGGTCATACCAATTTACAATGGCTGACGGTTGAGGTTAAAAGTTGCCTAGCAAGTCTGTCAAACCTTGCTTTTTAAGACTTTAGTCTGGATGCGCGAAGGCCGTTTGGCTCAAAATCAACGCCGCCGCTCTGGCAGGCACATCAGAGGATGGAGATGGGGTTCGATCAGGTACGCCAACGTCGTTTGTCGGATGACATCGTTGAACATATTGAAGCGCTGCTTGTTGAGGGTTCACTGAAGGCCGGTGAGCGGTTGCCGGCCGAGCGGGTGCTGGCGGAGCGCTTTGGTGTGTCACGGCCCTCGCTACGCGAGGCGATTCAGAAGCTGGTTGCTCGGGGAGTATTGATCAGTCGCCAGGGCGGCGGAACTTACGTTGCTGCCTCGTTCGGCTCCACGTTTAGCGATCCCTTGCTTCAGTTACTCGAAAGTCGTGAAGAAACACGGCAGGACCTGCTCGAGTTTCGCCACATGCTTGAGGGTTCTTGCGCTTATTACGCCGCCTTGCGTGCGACCGAACTCGATCATCAGCGTTTGACGCAGGCCTTCAAGGCTTTGCAGGACTGCTATGCGCAACCTGAAACGATCTCCCGCTCGGAAGAGGGATCAGCAGACGCCAGCTTTCACCTGGCTATTGCCGAAGCCAGCCACAACGCTATCCTGCTGCATA
Organism: Pseudomonas sp. C2.3V; assembly: GCF_058536325.1. NCBI lineage: Bacteria > Pseudomonadati > Pseudomonadota > Gammaproteobacteria > Pseudomonadales > Pseudomonadaceae > Pseudomonas > Pseudomonas sp. C2.3V. The sequence continues at coordinate 519,321 of NZ_JBZUBN010000001.1, forward strand.
CCATTCGCGGTCTGTTCGATTTGCTCAAGCGCAATGTAGTGACCAATATCGGCGGTATGTACGCACAGCGTAGCGAGACACGGGATATGTTGATGCAGCAGCACCGGGAGCTGTATCAGGCCATCATCGAGCGGCGTGCTGACGATGCACGGGAAATTGCCAGCCGACACATTCATTATGTGCAGGAAGTGCTGGAAGAAGCACAGGAAGAAGCGCAGCGTATTGCACGCTCACAGCGCCGACAGAAGACGGAAGACTTTTCGAAGGTATAAAAAGGCGCTTGGAGCGCCTTTTATTATTTCTGATCCTTGTGCATAGCACGTTGGATCTCTCGATTCGAGTCGCGCTCTTTCTCTGTCGCACGCTTGTCGAATTCTTTTTTACCTTTCGCCAGGGCAATTTCGCATTTGATCAGGTGCTTTTTCCAGTAAATGGACAACGCAACGCAGGCGAAGCCTTTCTGTTGCACTGCACCAAACAGCTTGCCTAGCTCTCGTTTGTGTAGAAGCAGCTTGCGAGTGCGCTGAGGATCGGCAATGACGTGGGTGCTGGCTGTCTGCAGGGGGGTGATGTGGCTACCAAGCAGCCAGGCTTCGCCATCCTTAAGCAGAACATAGCTGTCTGTCAGTTGTGCCTTGCCTGCGCGCAGGCTTTTGACTTCCCAGCCGGACAGGGCAATACCTGCCTCGAAGCGGGTTTCGATGAAGTAGTCGTGCAGCGCTTTCTTGTTCTGCACGATGGTTCCGGAAGAGATTTTCTTTTGTTTGGCCATAGACGCGCATTATAGGGGAGTCAGTGGGGCAACCGCCATGTGCTTGAGAGGGAGCGGTGAAAGTCGGACAATAGCCAACTTTTTTGAGTACCGATAACTTCAATGGCAAATGATCAGGTTTCCGTGCATGGCGGGTGGGCTAGCCGCTGGGTGTTTATATTAGCCGCGACCGGCTCCGCTGTAGGCCTGGGGAGCATCTGGAAGTTCCCTTATATGACAGGGATTTATGGTGGCGGTGCATTTGTCATTATGTTCCTTGTCTGCATCGCCTTGATTGGCTTGCCTGTCATGTTGGCGGAAACGCTGATTGGACGGCGTGCCCGGCAAAGTCCGGCCAATGCCATGCGTGATCTGGCAGTAGCCGCTGCCCGATCACCAAGATGGTCCTGGGCAGCGCTGGCCGGCATGGTTAATGCCTTGCTCATCCTATCGTTCTACAGCGTCGTTGGCGGTTGGTCGCTTGACTATATTCTTGGTGTCGGCCGTGGCGATTTTCAAGGTGTCGATGGACCTAAAGCCGGTGCACTGTTTGGTGCGTTGACCTCCGATCCCTGGCGAATGACCTTGTGGCACACCCTGTTCATGGTGTTGTCCGCCTGGGTTATTGCCAAGGGGGTGGTGAATGGCCTGGAAAAAGCCTTGCGTATCCTGATGCCGCTGTTGTTTGTGCTGTTGCTGCTTCTGCTGGGCTATAGCATGACAACGGGACATTTCATGGAAGGGCTGCACTTCATGTTCCATTTTGATACCTCGCGGCTCATGGAGGGCCTGCTTCCTGCGATGGGGCATGCGTTCTTTTCGCTGAGCGTAGGCGTAGGTTCGTTGATGATCTACGGTGCGTACATGCCGAAGTCCTCTTCTTTGGGCAAGACCGTCGTAGCGGTTGCCTTGCTGGATACATTCGTCTCGCTCCTGGCAGGTGTGGCGCTTTTTCCAATCGTCTTTGCGGCAGGCCTGAATCCTGGTGAAGGACCGGGATTGATGTTCGTGACGCTGCCGTTGGCGTTCGGCAGTGTGACCATGGGGCAGATCGTGGGGCTGGTGTTCTTTGTGCTGGTGGCGATTGCCGCCTGGACCTCGGCAATCTCTCTGCTTGAGCCGATGGTGGCCTACCTGATCGAGCGCACCCGACTGAGCCGCGTCTGGGTGACTGTCATTCTGGCTTTCATCTGCTGGCTGGTCGGGCTAGGCACAGTGTTATCGTTCAACCTGTGGGAGCAGGCCAAGTTCTTCGTAAGCGAGGCGGGGCACTTCCACTTGTATCAATGGGGCGCTGAAGGCGGGTTGAATTTCTTTGGCGTCATCGACTTTCTGACGTCGCGAATCATGTTGCCGCTCGGCGGTCTGTTCTTTGTAGTGTTCGCAGCGTGGGTAATGGGGCGTGAGCAGGTGAGGGATGAGTTGTCGGTGCGCAGCCCGACCTTATTCGCTCTGGCGCTTTTCCTGATGCGCTACGTTGCCCCTCTAGGCATTCTCATTGTGTTTGCCGCACAGTTTTGGAATTGAGGTACCAATGACTACGCATATACAACGCTCGGCTTTATTGCCTTACCCCGCCTCGGCGCTCTATGCGCTGGTAAATGACGTGGAGCGTTACCCGGAGTTTCTGCCCTGGTGTTCGTCTGCCCAGATACTGGAGCAGGGCGAAAACGAAATGCGTGCAGGATTGACGGTCGCCAAAGGTGGGCTTAGCCAGCAGTTCACGACACGCAATACGCTGACGCCGGATCAATGCATCGTCATGGATCTGGAAAAGGGGCCTTTTAGTCAGCTGCATGGCGTCTGGCAGTTCAAGGCACTGGGTGAGAAAGCCTGCAAGATCTCGCTGGACCTGTCGTTCGAGTATCAGGGCGCTTTGATTCGGGCCACCTTGGGCCCGCTATTCAATCAGGCTGCAAACACCATGGTTGATGCGTTCTGCCAACGGGCCAAGCAGCTGTATGGCTGAGCGGATAAATGTCGAGGTCGCGCTGGCCTTGCCAGACGAGCAGGCCCTGATCGCGCTGGAAGTTCCGGTAGGTACCACCGTACGTGAAGCCTTGGAGCTGTCCGGAATGGCTGAGCGCTTTCCAAAGGTGCCGATCGATACCTTGGCTGTCGGGCTCTTTGGAAAGGTCATTCCTGATGCAGATACGCGCGTACTGGAGGCAGGTGATCGGATTGAGCTTTATCGACCGCTGATTGCAGACCCCAAGGAAGCCCGCAAGCGGCGCGCCGAGTTGGCAAAGGCCAGGAAGGAAGGCGGGGCGGATTAGCCGACAATAAAAAGGCCTTCATATGAAGGCCTTTTTGCCGGGTACTGATTAGAACTTGTAGCCCAGACCTACCATGTAGACCCAGGGATCGATATCGACATCAACCTTTACGCGACCCAGCGCCGAGTCGGCAGTCGCCTTGGTGTCGATATCGGCGTACCAGACGGCGGCGTTGAACAGCAGATGATCCGTTAGCTGATAATCCACGCCTGCCTGAAACGCATAACCCCAGGAATTGTCCAGGCTCAGATTGCTGAAGCCGCCACCGGCTGCCGATTTGCGGCTGCTGGTCAGATCCTCGTCAAAGAAGAGGGTGTAGTTGATACCGGCGCCTACGTACGGCTGAATACGGGACTGAGGGTTCAGCGGATAGTATTGAAGCGAAAGGGTAGGTGGTAGCTGCTTGACATCTGCCAGCTTGCCATCGAGCGCGCCCAGGCCTTTTACACCGATCCGATGATTGAACGGCGTTGCGGCCAGCAGCTCGATGCCGACGTGGTCTGTGATCATATAGGCCGCTGCCAGGCCAAGCTGAGTATCGGAGTCAACGGTGGCCTTGGTCCCTGCAACCTTGCCGCCCGCTGCTGCGGCCGAGATATTGCCGCTGTCTTCATGTGGATCCACGGTCGCTGCGCCAGCACGGATGATGATGTCACCGGCCTGGTGGGCAAGGGCGAGCGGAGAAACAGCGGTGAGGGCCAGCAGGGCGGCGGTTAGGGGCAGCTTGCGCATGATGCACTCCAAAGCATGTTGTTTAGTTGGCTAACGACATGTTAAGGATGAGAGAGGCATCATATGTTGACTTGGCTCAACGAAACGCTGATTACAGCGAATAATGAGTTACCTGAGTGGCTTGCATCTGATAACCGACTTCCGCCATGTCCGTACTGGCTGAATCAACATGCAACGTACCTTCTACCCAGTACGGAAGATGTAGCTGGGCCAGTTCAACGCCCTTGGCGCCTTTGACATAGACGATCTGGTTGGACGGAGGCGGAGGTACATGAATGCAGGCACCGTAATAAGGTACAAGCAGGAACTCGGTGACTTCCCCTTCCTCAGTCACCATGATTGGCACGATGTAGCCCGGGAGCTTGACCTCCTGACCTTCCAGCGCTTTTACCACGGGAGCATTGGGTGATTGCTGCAAGGCGGCAGGCCCACTTTCATCCAGTGAGCCCTGATGCAAGGGTACAGGTGGCGGAGGCGGCGGTGCGCCCTCCGGGATCAGCTCCCCCCAGGAAAGCGCGCGAGGCGCTGCCCAGATGGAGGAGGTGAACAGCAGGGCAAGCACCAACAGCACGCGATACATGGACGCTCCGGTCTTTGAGGCTATAAGCGAACGGACAGGCCGTCGGCCAGGGATTGACGGTAAGCGCGCCAGGCAGGAACACAGCCCATCAACAGCGCAGCGATCAGGATACCGCCCAGTAACGTCCACTCGTAACGTGAAGGCCATTCCAGAGGCAGATACAGGCCATAATAAGCCTGTACGGGTGCCTGCGCGATAGCAATCGCCACATAGAGAAGGGCAAGCCCGGCCACGACACCTGCCAGTGCCAGCGCGAAGGCTTCGGCTACCAGCAGGCTGAAGATATGCCACGGGCGGGCGCCCACCGAACGCAGGATAGCCATCTCTCGCCGCCGCTCATTAAGGCTGGTCAGAATAGCCGTCAGCATGCCGATCAGGCCGGTTAGAACCACAAACAGGGAGACGATGAACAGTGCCTGCTCGGCGGTGCCCATCAGGCTCCAGAGTTCCTGGAGCGCAACACCCGGCAAGATGGCCATCAGCGGCTCTCCGCGGTATTCATTGATGGCGCGCTGGAGACCAAAAGTGGCGACTTTACTATTGAGGCCGAGCAGCACGGCGGTGATGGCCTTGGGTGTCAGGTCCATCTGGCGGGCCTGGTCTGCACTGATCTTGCCTGCGCCACGCGCCGGTGCACCGTTCTGCCAGTCCACATGAAGAGCTTCCATGCCCTCAAGGGAGATATGCAGTGTTCTATCCACGGGCGTGCCCGTCCGCGCGAGGATACCCACTACCGTGAACGGTTTGTCCCCATGCTCGACCAGGCTGATTGTGCTGACTCCATGGGCCAGAACAATATGGTCGCCCAGTTTGTAATGCAGGGCTTGAGCGACTTCGGCACCAAGCACTACATCATAGATATCCTGAAATGGCTTGCCTTCGCTGAGCGTGAGCGCCTGGTTGCGACCATAGTGGTAATGCTCGAAATAGGCCTGGCTGGTACCCAGCACCCGATAGCCGCGGTGGGAGTCGCCCAGTGAAAGCGGAATGGCCCATTTGACCTTGGGATTTTCGGCCAGCTGGGTATAGCTGTCCCAGCGAATGTTGTTGGTAGCGTTGCCAATGCGAAACACCGAATACAGGAGCAGGTTGACCGCTCCGGAGCGTGCGCCAACCACCAGGTCAGTTCCGGAAATGGTACTGGCAAAGCTAGCCTTGGCCTCGGTGCGGACGCGTTCGACTGCCAGCAAAAGGCAGGCTGATAGCGCGATGGCGAATACGGTCAGGAGGGCAGTAAAGCGACGATTGGAAAGGCTGGCGAGTGCCAGGCGAAACAAGTACATCTCACACCTCTGCCGGTCGCGCCGCGCGGTTGAGTTCAAGCAGGGACAGGCTGCGGTCAAAAAGCGGGGCCAACCCCTGGTCGTGACTGACAAAGAGCAGGCTTGAGCCGGCGGCGCGGCATTCGGCGAATAACAGGTTCAAAAAGGCCTCTCGAGTATCGGCATCAAGCGCTGAAGTGGGTTCGTCTGCAATAACCAGTTCGGGTTGACCGATCAGTGCGCGCGCTGCCGCTACACGTTGCTGTTGCCCAATCGAAAGAGCTCCTGCGCGACGCTCTCCCAGGGTACGCTCACCCAGCCCCAGAGCGGAAAGCAGGGCACGCGCCGCTTCTGCCTGGCTGCCATGGCGCTCTTTGGCGCGCTGCGAGCGCAGGGCCGAAAAATGACAGGGGAGTTCGACATTCTCCTGAACAGATAGAAAGGGCAGCAGGTTGAACTGCTGAAAGATATAGCCGGTATGGTCGACGCGGAAGTGATCACGACGCGCCGAAGACAGGCTGGAGAGGTCTTCTCCTAATAACCTGACGTGTCCACGGTTTGGCTTGTTTACACCGCCGAGCAGGCCCAGCAGGGTAGTCTTGCCACTACCTGAGGGGCCTTTTAGAAAGGCGGCTTCGCCGCGCTGCAACTGAAAATGAGGGATATCCAGCAGCTCGGGCTGACCGGGCCAGGCGAAGCCCAGGTCGTTGAGTTCGATTAATGCGCTCATGGTGGCCTTGGCATAAAAAGAACGGGCAGCAAAGAGGGAAGCTACCCGTTTTAAGGGGAACGTTTATAGCGCGAGGCGAGTTTGGGCAGGCGTCAGTTCCTCACCTTTCTGGCCTTGAGCAGTAATGGCTTGAACATTGACCTTGTGTGTGGCCGGGAATTGCTTGAACAGGCCCGCCAGGTCCAGCGCAGTCAATGCTTTGGGATTGTCACAGGCGAGGGTGTAGTCCGCGTCGATGTCGCTATGAGCGTGCTCGTGCTCGTGCTCGCTCTTGGCATGGCTATCATGATCATCATGGTCATGGCGCTCTTCAGAGCCAAACAGGGGACTGTCCAGATCAGTCTTGCTTACTTTGCACCCTGCAGCGGCTGGGATGCCAAACAAGGTAATCGGGTTAGCCAACTGCTGCTTGGCCACTTCGACGGCCTTCTTGTCCTGAGCGGACTGGGCCTTATGTTCGAAGCCCACCAGATTCATGGCAGGGCTGTGTAGTTCCAGTTCCAGCGAGTTGTCATCCAGCGCGACGTTGAGTTGTGCGACGCCATGCTCATGGGCGCCCAGGCTTCCATGTGAGTGATCATGTTCATCGTGGGCAAAGGCAGCAGTAAGAGGCAATACGGCAAACGGCAGGGCAAGCAGCAACGAACGCATGGTCAGCTCCATTGATGGATTTGACTGTATGTTATGTCGTAACAAAAGATGACCGCAATAGAAATGCTCTCACCCACTGGCACGTGGCATCATAAGACATGGTTCAAAAAAGGCGATAACGATGATCCGTATCCAAGGGAAAATAGGCACGTGGCCAGTGGATCTGACGGTCGAATTGGAAGCAGAAGACTGGACTCGTCTTGCCGAGGGGCTTAACCATGCTCAGCCTGTGCCGTCCAATACACCTGTTCCGGTGCCAAAGACCCATAGCGATCCCCTGTGGGAGTCGGTGCTTGCGTTGGTTGAGCAGGAGCGGCGTATCGAGGGGCCTCATCTGCTGAGTGCGCTGGAAAAGCTGGCGGGTAACGTGGGGTCAGCCAAGCAGCTGATTGTACGGCTGCGGCATAACCCGAATATCCGGATTGAGAAAACAGACGAGGCACAAGTGTTTGTGTGGGCGGGCACCGGCCAGGAGCCAGCGCCCGACGGGCATCAGTAAAGCGCCTGATAGAGACGACGGCGGTAGGTTGCAACCAGTGGGTGTTCGTTGCCGAGTAGATCGAACACCTGCACCATGGTCTTGCGAGGAAGGTCCTCACCATAGGTGCGGTTGCGCATGAATAGCTTGAGCAGGGCATCCAGGGCCGCTTCATATTGCTGGCGCGCCAATTGCTGGACGGCAAGCTGATAGGTGGCTTCGTCATCGGATGGATCCTGAGCCAGGCGCGCCTTCAGATCGGCTGCATCAGGCAGGCTGGCAGCTTGGCGCAGGAACGTCAGCTGTGCCTTTGCACCTGCCAGCGCCTGCTTGTGATCGTCACCAGTGACTGCACCCAGTACCGTTTCAGCCTCATCCAGTTCGCCGCGCTCGGCAAGGCAGCGCGCATAGAGAATCAGCGCGGGCGCATTGGTATTGTCTTCACCTAAGAGCTGCTTGAGTACGGCCTCCGCTTCGCCAGCACGACCTTCATCAAACAGCAACTGTGCGGCGTCCAGCGGGTTCTCGGCCTCGGGTGCAGGCGCCTGTACATGCGGCTCCAGCATGGCGCGAACCGCAGACTCAGGCTGCGCACCCGCAAAGCCGTCGACCGGTTGGCCGTCCTTGAACAGGACGACCGTCGGCAGGCTGCGAATGCCGAAACGCATTACCAGTTCCTGCTCGATATCACAGTTGACCTTGGCCAGATGCAGTGCACCGCCAAAGGACTCGGTGATGCTGGCCAGCATAGGCATCAGTACCTTGCAGGGCGCACACCACTCGGCCCAGAAATCAACCAGTACGGGCGTGTTGAACGACTGCTCTATGACCTTCTGTTCGAAGTTCTCAAGCGTCGCATCAAAAATGTAGGACGTGTCCTGGCTCATAGACAGACTCGGGTAACGAAAAGATGAACTATATGTGGAGACGCGCCTGCCGAAAACAACCTTCAGCAAGTACGTTGTGCGTGGTAGAGATTAACCCATCTGAATTCAGCCGGCTCGGCAAGGTCCGGCCAGGTGCAGGCCTCCCGGCTTGCTAGCGCTGTATACCTAGGGTGGTCAAAATTCTTGACTCGGGAATCCGCTATCAGAACGCTTTGTCCGCGGCTCAGAAAATCGTCCAGCAAGGGCAGGTTCGCACGGTCGTACAGCACATCGGCCACAATGATCAAATCGAAACGGTCGGCCTCAGCAAAGAAGTCGTCGGAGTATTCCAGCGTCACCTGATTCAGGTCCGCATTCGCTCGGCTGGCGGCCAAGGCCAGCGGATCGCAGTCACAGGCCACTACTTCAGCGGCCCCCGCCTTGGCAGCAGCAATCGCGGCAACCCCTGACCCGCTGCCAAAATCGAGCACGCGCCTGCCTTGTACCCACTCCGGCTGCTCGGCCAGCCAACGGGCCAGTACCAGACCGCTGGCCCAGCAAAAACTCCAGTAGGGTGGGGACGCCAGCAGTCGTTGTGTTTCTTCGGGTGAAAAGGCCCGCTCCATGTTGGCGGGATCGATCAACCAGAGCGCGATGTCGCATCCCGGCAGGGATTGAATACTCAGTTCAGCATCACCCAGCAGATCCCTTAGCGCTGCTCGCAGGGTGGCGGGTGGGGTCATGGAGTCTGATCCAGCACTAATTCGCCCAGAACCTGGGTATTAGGCTGACTGATCTTGACGGGAGACAGGTAGCAGACCAGCTGACCGGATTGACTGACGCGAGCGTGCAGTTCGACCTTGGCGTTCTGGGGAAATACCTCTGGATTAAAGGGCAGGCGGAACGCCAGGGCCTTGCCATTGCCTGTCAATGTCTCGCTGGCGAGCAGCCGCTGGGGACGGTCCTGACTGTCGATCACCAGCATGGCCACTTCAACTTGTGCACCTGGTGCGATGGCGCCGTCTGGTGTCCGTAACGTTCCAGAGACCTCCCGCAGATTTCCGGGACGCGGCGCACCGGCCACCGGCTCGGGTTCTTTGGCAGGTTCTGCCGGTGCAACAGGCTTTTCAGAGCAGGCTGCAAGCAGGCTTATCAACAACACGGGCAACAGCGGGCGCAACGACATGGTAACGGCTCCAGGGCAGATTCGGCGGCGCATTCTTATACAACCCACGACCGGCGGGAAGAGGATTGTGTCACGGAGCCGCCAGACGTGTTCTGTCGATTCTTGAGGCCTTGCAAGGTTCCTTCTCAGGCAGGATGCGCTACCATGGCCCTCCGTTTATTTCGGCTGCTTCTGACATGCACTGTCCTTTTTGCGGTGCCCACGATACCAAGGTCATCGACTCACGCCTGGTTGCAGCAGGCGAGCAGGTGCGCCGTCGTCGTGAGTGCCTGAACTGCCAGGAACGTTTTACAACGTTCGAGACCGCTGAGCTGGTCATGCCGCGCCTGATCAAGCAGGACGGTACTCGCCAGCCTTTCGACGAAGAAAAACTCAGGGCCGGTATGCAGCGTGCGCTGGAAAAGCGCCCGGTCAGTATCGAGCGTCTGGAAGAGGCGATTGCCTATATCAAGCACAAGCTGCGCGCGACGGGCGAACGCGAGATCAAATCCCGTGTCGTGGGTGAATTGGTGATGGAAGAGCTACGCAAGCTTGATGAGGTTGCCTTTATCCGCTTCGCGTCCGTTTATCGTCAGTTTCAGGACCTGTCCGAGTTTCGTGAGGAAATTGATCGGCTGGCCCGTGATCCGAGTAAAGCCTGACCGCTGCAGTGGGTCATTTGTCGCTAGCCCATTGCTGGCAGAGGCTCTACTTCGCTATAGTCGCTCCGGTCTTCAGGGCGGGGCGAGATTCCCCACCGGCGGTAAACCACGTGGTGGCAAGCCCGCGAGCGCTCCGATGCGTCGGAGGTCAGCAGATCTGGTGTGATTCCAGGGCCGACGGTCATAGTCCGGATGAAAGAAGATGCGTCTGTCTGCGCGTGCCGGAAAGCGTACGCGTGCAGCTTTTGCCTATTTGCCCTGAAACGTTCACTCATGTTTAGCGAGGACGTTTCATGTCTACTGTCGATTCCTCTGATCATGCTGGCGCTGCCGGCCGCGGAGGCAATCCCAACGCTTCGGAACTGGCCGATCAGTTATACATGACCCGTGCGCTCGAGTTGGCGCGTCAGGGGCTGTACTCCACTCATCCCAATCCCCGCGTGGGCTGTGTCATCGTCAAGGATGGCCAGGTCATTGGTGAGGGCTGGCATGTGCGTGCCGGCGAACCCCATGCTGAAGTCCATGCGCTGCGACAGGCAGGAGCGCGTGCACAGGGCGCGACCGCCTATGTCACGCTGGAACCCTGCAGTCACTTTGGCCGTACGCCGCCCTGTGCCGACGCCTTGGTCAGTGCTCGGGTCGGACGCGTGGTGGCTGCCATGCAGGATCCGAATCCACAGGTGGCCGGCCGTGGTCTCAAGCGGCTTGCAGAGGCAGGTATTCAGGTGGCCTGTGGCGTACTCGAAAATGAAGCCAGGGCGCTTAACCAGGGATTTATCAAGCGTATGGTCACGGGCCTTCCGTTCGTACGCGTTAAGCTCGCCATGAGTCTGGATGGCCGAACAGCAATGGCCAGTGGTGAAAGCCAATGGATCACCGGCCCTGCAGCCCGCACCCAGGTACAACGCTTACGTGCACAGTCCAGTGTAGTGTTGACCGGTGCCGATACGGTATTGATGGACAAGGCTCGGCTGACCGTGCGCGCTGAAGAGCTTGGCGAGACGGTGGAGCAGGCTGCGCTTGCCATGGGCCGCCAACCCCAGCGTGTACTGGTGGACAGCCAATGTCGTGTCCCGCTGGACGCGGCGTTCTTTCAGGCAGGCCCTGCCTGGGTCGCGGCCCTTTCAACTGAGCGAGCAGCGCAGTACCAGTCCCAAGGGCATGAATTGCTGACGCTTCCCGAGGATCAGGGGCATATCGCCCTGCTGCCGTTATTACAGCTTCTGGCTGACCGTGGCATGAACGAGGTGCTGGTCGAGGCTGGTCCCCAGCTGGCCGGTGCGTTCGCGCGGCAGGGGTTGGTTGACGAATTCCATTTCTTCATGGCGCCCAAGCTGTTGGGCTCGACGGCGCGTCCGTTGCTGACGTGGCCGCTTGAAGTCATGAGCGAAGCGCCTGAGCTTGAAATCATAGAGATCACGCCCGTGGGTCGTGACTGGCATATTGTGGCTAAACCCGTTTCAGGCGCCCCGGCGCCCCTTATTTCTGACGTTTCGAGGTAGACATGTTCACTGGCATCATCGAAGCCATAGGCTCGATCGCCGCGCTGACGCCTAAAGGTGGCGACATGCGCGTGTATGTACAGACCGGCAAGCTGGACCTTGCCGATGTAAAGCTGGGTGACAGTATTGCCGTCAGTGGCGTATGCCTGACGGCCGTAGAGCTTCCCGGTGATGGCTTCTGGGCGGACGTAAGCCGCGAGACACTGGCGCGTACGGCCTTTGTTGATCTGAAGATTGGCAGTCGGGTCAATCTTGAGAAGGCTCTGATGCCAACCAGCCGTCTGGGTGGTCATCTGGTTAGCGGGCATGTGGATGGCGTGGGTGAAGTGGTTTCACGCCAGGATAATGCCCGCGCCGTACAGTTCCGTATCCGTGCTCCTCGCGAGCTGGCGCGCTATATCGCCCTGAAGGGGTCGATCACCGTCGATGGCACCAGCCTGACCGTTAATGCGGTGGATGGCGCCGAGTTTGAACTGACCATCGTACCGCATACCCTGGCCGAGACCATTATGGCGGACTATCGCCCCGGCCGTAAGATCAACCTGGAGGTAGATCTGCTGGCCCGCTACCTGGAGCGCCTGCTCATGGGTGACAAGGCTGCCGAACCGCAGAAGGGCAGCGGTATTACCGAACAATTCCTGGCCCAACACGGCTATCTCAACTCCTGAGCGTAAAGGAAGACCTCCGTGGCACTGAACAGCATCGAAGAAATTATCCAGGACATCCGTGAAGGCAAGATGGTCATCCTCATGGATGATGAGGATCGCGAGAACGAAGGCGATATCATCATGGCGTCTGAGTGCGTGCAGGCTGAGCACATCAACTTCATGGCCAAGCATGCTCGTGGTTTGATCTGCATGCCGATGAGCAAGGAGCGCTGCGAGGCGCTGAACCTGCCGTTGATGGCAGCCCGCAATGGCTCGGGTTTCGGCACCAAGTTCACCGTCTCCATCGAGGCGGCCGAAGGGGTGACGACAGGTATTTCCGCTGCAGACCGCGCACGTACCGTACAGGTGGCCGCGGCTAAAAAAGCAACGGCCGCCGATATCGTCAGCCCAGGTCATATCTTCCCGCTCATGGCTCAGCCGGGCGGTGTGCTGGCCCGTGCCGGACATACCGAGGCGGCTTGCGATCTGGCGCGCATGGCAGGCTTTGAGCCGACCGGGGTGATCTGTGAGGTCATGAACGATGACGGCACCATGGCCCGTCGTCCGGAGCTCGAAGCCTTTGCCGAAGAGCATGGGCTGAAGATCGGTACGATTGCCGATTTGATCCACTATCGTTTGCTGCACGAGCATACCGTCAAGCGGATCGACGAACAGCCACTGGAAACCGAGCTGGGACGCTTTAATCTGGTCACCTACCGTGACGAGGTGGAAGGTGACGTTCATCTGGCGCTGACTATGGGTACCATCAAGAGTGATGAACCGACCCTGGTGCGCGTGCATAATATGGACCCGCTGCGCGATCTGCTGCTGGTGAATCAGGAAGGCCGTTGGAGTCTGCGCGATGCCATGACCAAGGTCGCGGAAGCTGGCACAGGCGTGGTGTTACTGCTGGGGCATTCCCTGGCAGGCGACGACTTGCTCACCCACCTGCGTGAGCCGGTCAGCAAGCCCAAGCCGCAGAGCACATACAGCACCGTAGGCGCTGGTTCGCAAATCCTGCGTGACCTGGGCATACGTAAGCTTCGTCTGCTCAGTGCACCGATGAAGTTCAATGCCATATCCGGCTTTGACCTTGAAGTTGTAGAATACCTGCCTCCCGTATAAACCGGCCTACGGATGGCCTGAACGGTGCGATGGTTGATGACCGTCGCGCCGACGATCGGATTTATTTGCGGGGCGTACGAAAACGCTCCGGTTCTTTAACAGACGAGACCTGCTCATGACCGTGAAGACCATTGAAGGTACTTTCATTGCCCCAAAAGGCCGCTTTGCCCTGGTGGTTGGCCGCTTCAACAGCTTTGTGGTTGAAAGCCTGGTTGAAGGTGCCGTAGATGCCCTGGTACGCCATGGTATCCGCAAGGAAGACATCACCATTATCCGCGTTCCTGGCGCCTTTGAAATTCCGCTGGCTACCCTGAAGGCTGCCCAGCGTGACGAATATTCCGCCATCATCGCGCTGGGCGCTGTGATTCGCGGTAGCACGCCGCATTTTGACTACGTTGCCGGCGAGTGCACCAAGGGCCTGGCGCAGGTTTCCATGGAGTTCGGTGTGCCGGTCTCCTTTGGCGTGTTGACGGTTGATTCCATCGAGCAGGCCATCGAGCGTTCGGGCACCAAGGCGGGTAACAAGGGTGCCGAAGCGGCGCTGTCTGCTCTTGAAATGGTGAGCCTGCTGTCGCAGCTGGAGGCCAAGTGAGCGCTGTAGACGGCCAAAAGCCCAAAGCTCCGCGCGGCAAGATTGCTGCGCGTCGTGAAGCCCGCAGCCTTTCGGTTCAGGCGTTGTATCAGTGGCATATGGCGGGGCAGGCGATCAACGAGATCGAAGCCCAGTTCCGTGTGGACAACGATTTCGCCAATGTTGATGGCGCTTATTTCCATGAGATCCTGCATGGCATTCCCGGCCTGAAAACCGAGATCGATGATCTGATCACCCCTTGCCTGGACCGCCCGCTGGAAGACGTTGATCCGGTTGAACTCGCGATCCTGCGCATGTCCTGCTACGAACTGCGCAACCGTATCGATGTTCCCTATAAGGTCGTTATCAACGAGGGTATCGAGCTGGCGAAGGTATTTGGTGCAACCGACGGGCACAAGTTCGTCAACGGTGTACTGGATAAGTTGGCGCCCAAGCTGCGCGCTGCTGAATTACGTGCCAAGCGTTGACTGTAGCCATGACCGAGTTCGAGTTGATCCGCCGTTATTTTGCTGCCGCGCGCTGCGCACAGCCACGTAAGGATATCGCGCTCGGTCTGGGCGACGATTGTGCCTTGCTGATGCCTCGCCCAGGCGAGCAACTAGCGATTTCTACCGATACGCTGACAGCCGGGGTGCATTTTCCAGAAGTCTGCGATGGCTTTCTGCTGGGGCAACGTGCCCTGGCTGTCAGCGCCAGCGATCTGGCCGCCATGGGGGCCGCGCCCCTTGGTTTCACCCTGGCGTTGACGCTGCCGGATGCCGACCCAGGCTGGCTGGAGCGGTTTGCTCAAGGACTCGATCACATGGCTGCGGCCTGTGGTCTGGCCTTGATCGGCGGTGATACAACCCGCGGGCCGCTCTCTCTGACCCTGACTGTCTTTGGCTCCGTACCCTACGTGCAGGCGTTGACGCGGTCGGGTGCCCAGCCGGGCGATTTACTCTGTGTCGGCGGTGCGCCTGGAGAGGCTGGCGGAGCCTTGCCCTTTGTCTTGGGACAACGCCAGGAGCGGGGCGCCTACGTTGATACGCTCGTGGCGCGCTACTGGTCGCCGGCGCCTCAGTTCGAGTTGGGGCTTGCGCTAAGAGGTCGGGCTACCGCAGCGCTGGATATATCCGATGGGCTCCTGGCCGACTGCGGTCATATCGCGGCCGCTTCGAATGTCAAGCTGATCATTGAGAATGAAAGGTTGCCGGTCAGCCCTGCATTGGCGGCACTGTTCGAGCCTGAGCAGATTCGCTCACTGGCAATGTCCGCCGGTGATGATTACCTGCTTGCCTTTACATTGCCTGCACAGTATCTCAAGTCATTGCAGGCAGACTTCCCCCAGGTAGGTGTCATTGGGCGCGTTGCCTCTGGGCAGGGGGTTCAGGTACAGGACGCCATTGGCCGGGATGTCACACCCTTGCGGGGCGGTTATCAACATTTTGCGATGAAGCCATGACGTATCGTGCTGGTGATTTATCTGTCCTGGGAGCCCTCTCGTGAGCAGACCTGTTAGCTCAGGGCCGGCTACACCGGCGGTGTGGCGTAATCCCTGGCATTTTCTAGCCTTTGGCTTTGGCTCAGGTACGTTGCCTAAGGCACCTGGTACCTGGGGCTCCCTGGTGGCGTTGCCCTTTGTCCCGCTTTGGCATCTATTGCCGGACTGGGGCTATTGGCTGCTGCTGGTTGCGCTGATGATATTCGGTTTCTGGCTGTGTGGCCGTGTTGCGGATGACATGGGTGTGCACGATCACAAAGGTATCGTCTGGGATGAAATGGTAGGCATCTGGATCACTTTCTGGATGGCTCCGGCCGGCTGGGCCTGGTGGCTGGTGGGGTTTGCCGTGTTTCGTTTCATGGATATTCTGAAGCCCTGGCCGATCAGCTGGCTTGATCGTCATGTTCAAGGCGGCGTCGGTATCATGATTGATGATGTGCTGGCCGGTGTGTTTGCCTGGGCAGTTATGCAGGGACTGGGCTGGAGCTGGGCGCATATCGGGACGCTGTCCTGATCGCAGGCGCTACAAGGAGGCGGTGTGGTGCGCAAAGGGATCGGTATCGGTGTATTGAGTCTGCTGCCTGCGCTGGTAACTGCCGCGCCTCAGGT
Organism: Pseudomonas sp. C2.3V; assembly: GCF_058536325.1. Lineage (NCBI taxonomy): Bacteria > Pseudomonadati > Pseudomonadota > Gammaproteobacteria > Pseudomonadales > Pseudomonadaceae > Pseudomonas > Pseudomonas sp. C2.3V. The sequence goes on from NZ_JBZUBN010000001.1 coordinate 535,429, forward strand.
TCAAGTGGTAGGTCTGTTCAACGGCGCAGCCGTAATCAATATCGATGGTCAGCGCAAAATGCTCAAGGTCGGTCAGCGACAGGGCGAGGTCGAGCTGGTCAGCGCGACGAGCCGGGAAGCGGTGCTGCGGATTGGAGAAACCAACCAAACGTTCATGCTTTCACGTGAATACAGTGACGGCTTTGCTGCGCCGCATAAGCGCCAACTTAGCATTGCTCGCCGAAATGACGGCCACTATTGGACGTCGGGCTCTATAAATGGCCAGCCTATCGAGTTTCTGATCGACACCGGCGCCTCGACTGTTGCCATGAACGAAGAGCAGGCGAACCGTCTTGGGTTGGATTACCAGGAAGGGCGGCCGGTACAGGTCAACACGGCAGGCGGAACCCGGAGGGCCTGGCTTGTACGCCTGGATCGCGTCAAGGTTGGCACCATTGAGGTGCTGGGTGTCGAGGCCATGGTGTTGGCAGGCGGTCATCCGACAGAAACGCTACTGGGCATGAGTTTTCTCAACCGGGTTGGCTGGCGCGAGGATCAGGGCGTTCTGTATGTCGAGGCCAAGAACTGACGTGATAGCTTCAAGCGCAATAGCCTCATAGCCTTTATGACTGAGCCGTCTCTGTTCATGAATGGTATACTATAACCCTCTTTCCGATAGGAGCCTGACGGTGTCTGTCGTTTTCGTCGCCGCATCCCAATTACCTACGCCCTTTGGCATTTTTACCATGCATGGCTTTCTCGATGAGTCCGATGGTAAGGAGCACGTGGCGCTGACCCTTGGCGATATTGCCAACGGTGAGCCGGTGCTGGGGCGTCTACATTCCGAGTGTCTGACGGGGGATGCCCTGTTCAGCCTGCGCTGCGATTGCGGCTTTCAGCTGGAGGCGGCAATGCGAGCCATTGCTGAAGAAGGCCGTGGCGTTATCCTGTACTTGCGCCAAGAGGGGCGTGGTATTGGCCTCTTGAACAAGATCCGCGCGTATGAGCTGCAGGACGCAGGAGCTGATACGGTTGAGGCCAATGAACGTTTGGGATTTGGTGCAGACCAGCGTAACTACAGCCTGTGCAAGCCAATGCTCAAGCATCTGGGCGTCAATGCATTGAAGCTGATGACCAATAACCCTCGCAAGGTCAAAGCCCTAGAGGATCTGGGAATTACCGTAGCACAGCGTGTACCGCTGCAGACGGGCCTCAACCCTCATAACAAGCGTTACCTGGCCACCAAGGCTGGTAAGCTGGGCCACATGCTCGGCAATATCCATCAAGGCGAAGTCCTTCCTTCCTGATGAAGGCAGGCAGGCGCTGTTCGGTTCTGACCGGCGTCTGCCTGCTGTTCTGCTGCGTTCTCTCCCAGGCCGCCGAACGCGTCATCAGTCTGGCGCCTTCGATGACCGATATCATGCTGGAGCTGGGCGTAGAGAGCCGCTTGGTAGGCGTACTGGATGCAGGCAAGCGTCCTGCTTCCTTGTCCGGGCTGCCTTCCGTTGGGCGTTATGGTCAGGTCAACATCGAAAAGATTGTCTCATTGCACCCTGACCTTATTCTGCTCTGGCCTGGTGCAGTTCCGCTTGCCCAGCGCGAGCAGCTCAGGCAGTTGGGCTATACCATTGAAACCCTGGATGTTCATCGGTTGGATGAGCTGGCAGACGGGCTCGCTCGAATCGCTCAGGCGATAGGTGTTCCTGATAAAGGGCAGCACTTGGCGACCCAGTTTCGTGAGCGTCTCGTCAGTGTGCGTAACCGCTACAGACAGTTGCCGACTGTACATGTGTTCTATCAAGTCTGGGATAAACCACTGTATACCGTAGGAAGCACGCAAATTATCAGCGATGCCATACAGGTATGTGGGGGCAGGAATATATTCGCTGATCTCTCACAACCGGCGCCGCAGGTGGGTGTAGAAGCTGTGCTCACAAGAAACCCCGAGGTGATACTGGCCATGGAGCAGGCTCAGCTAGAACCATGGCGACAGTGGCCAACATTAAAGGCGGTGGCACACCACCAACTCTGGGCTGTAGGTGACAAGCGGCTTGAACGGCCCAGCTATGGCATGCTGGACGCAGTGGTCAGGCTGTGTGAGCTGATAGACAAGGCCCGCTAGGCGGGCCTGTCCCAACGTGTCCCGTCAGGGATTGCGTGAAGCGAGTACAAGCGGCGCGGGCTCGGAGGCTGTATTGGCTTCAAGCTGTGCCAGGCGTTGCGTAACGGCCTTTTCGATGCCAAGTGCATCCAGTCCGCATTCAGCCAGCATTTCACTCGGCTTGGCATGCTCGACATAGTAATCAGGCAGACCCAGATTCAAGATCGGCTTGAGCAGGTTTTCTCGGGCAAGGAACTCATTCACGGCGCTGCCTGCACCGCCCATGATGCTGTTTTCCTCGATCGTAACCAGCAGGTCGTGGCTGTCTGCGAGTGCCCGGATCAGGGCTTCGTCCAATGGCTTGACGAAGCGCATGTCGGCCACGCTTGCATCAAGGCCTTCTGCTACCTGCAAGGCCTCTTTCAACTGTACGCCAAATACCAGGAAGGCAACCCTGCGACCTTGACGGCGAAGAACGCCTTTGCCGATTTCCAGTGGCTCAAGCCCTGGCTCAATGGCTGCGTTAGGGCCGCTGCCTCGTGGATAGCGGACAGCCGCGGGTCCCTTGAACCGGTAACCCGTTGTCAGCATACGGCGCATTTCGTTCTCATCGCTGGGCGCCATGATCACCATGCCAGGAATACAGCGCAGGAACGACAGATCGAAACTGCCGGCATGTGTAGGGCCGTCTTCACCCACCAGACCGGCGCGATCGATGGCAAACAGCACATCGAGGTTCTGTACGGCTACGTCATGGATCAGCTGGTCGTAGGCGCGCTGCAGGAAGGTGGAGTAGATCGCCACTACCGGCTTGGCACCATCACAGGCCAGACCAGCTGCCAGTGTCACGGCGTGCTGTTCGGCGATCGCAACATCGAAATAGCGGTCTGGATACTGCTCGCTGAAGCGGATGAGGTCGGAGCCTTCCTTCATGGCAGGTGTTATACCTACCAGTTTTGGGTCAGCTGCCGCCATGTCACATAGCCAGTCGCCGAAGATGTTCGAATATTTGGGACTACCAGGCTTCTTGGGTGCCGCATTCAAGGGCTCAAGCTTGGTGATGGCGTGATATTCGATAGGTGCTGCTTCGGCAGCGCTGAAACCCTTGCCTTTCTTGGTCACGATATGCAGGAACTGTGGACCTTTGGCGTCACGCAGGTTGCGCAGGGTAGTGATCAGCGTCGGCAGGTCATGCCCATCGACGGGGCCAATGTAGTTCCAGCCCAGCTCTTCAAACAGGGTGCCCGGAACCAGCATTCCTTTGGCAGCCTCTTCGGTACGGCGGGCGATTTCCCACGCACCAGGCAGCTTGGCCAGTACCTTTTTCCCACCCTCGCGCATGTTCTGATACGTGCGACTGGACAGGAGCTTGGCAAGGTAATTCGACAGACCTCCCACGTTATGGGAGATCGACATGTCGTTGTCATTGAGAACGACGAGCATGTCGGCTTCTACGTCGGAGGCGTGATTGAGCGCTTCGAATGCCATGCCTGCGGTCAGGGCGCCATCACCGATCACCGCAACGGACTTGCGCTTGCTGCCTTGCATGCGGGCAGCAATGGCCATGCCCAGCGCCGCGCTGATCGAGGTGCTGGAGTGGCCAACCCCAAAGGTGTCGTACTCACTTTCAGAGCGACGCGGAAAGGCAGCAACCCCGCCTTTCTGGCGTAGTGTACCCATCTGGTCACGGCGTCCGGTCAGGATTTTGTGCGGGTAAGCCTGATGGCCGACATCCCAGACAAGGCGGTCGTCGGGTGTATCGAACACATAATGCAGCGCAACGGTCAGTTCGATGACCCCGAGGCCGGCACCAAAATGCCCGCCGGTCTGCCCGACGGTATAGAGCAGATAGTGGCGCAACTCATCGGCGAGCGTTTCCAGCTCGTGCTCGCTCAGGTGGCGCAGCGCAGCCGGGGTGTCGATGCGGTCGAGCAATGGCGTGGCGGGCCGCTCGCGTGGAATCTCGTGCAGCGTCTTGGGCATCAGGTCATCGTTATAAGGTATGAAAGATCGAAGTTTACCCGAAGCCCTCCAGTCACCCAACAGTGAACCGTCATATAGAGCTTCGAGCTGTTCTGTGTGTGACTAGTGGCGGCGTTGGACGATGTAGAGTGCCAATGCCCGCAAGGGTTCGGCAGACTCGCCAAAGTGCTGCAAGGCCTGCTGGGCTTGTTCACACAATAGCTGCGCATAATGCTTGGCTTCATCCAGGCCCAGCAGGGCCGGGTAGGTTGGCTTGTCCCGCGCAACATCTGCGCCCTGGCGCTTGCCCAAGGTGGCGGTGTCGCTTTCTACATCCAGCACATCGTCCTGTACCTGAAAGGCCAATCCTACTGCGCGGGCATAGCGGCTCAGGGCATCCAGCTGCTCGAGCGTGGCCTTGCCGCTGGCCAATGCACCCAGGCGGACACTGGCCTCGATCAGTGCGCCAGTCTTGTGACGATGCATGATTTCAAGCGCCGTCTGGTCTATCTGTCTACCAACGGACTCAAGGTCAATGGCCTGACCGCCTACCATGCCGGCAGGGCCAGAAGCCTGAGCCAGGACATTAAGCATTTCCAAACGTGTCTCGGCCGTTTGCGGTGCGTTGGTCAGTATTTCAACTGCAAATGTTTGCAGTGCATCCCCTGCCAGAATGGCACACGCTTCGTCGTAAGCCTTGTGCGTAGTCGGACGGCCACGGCGCAGGTCGTCGTCATCCATAGCCGGCAAGTCGTCATGCACAAGTGAGTACGCGTGGATCAGCTCGACGGCGCACGCAGCATTGTCGGCCTGAGAGGGCTCTCCCCCAAGGGCTTCGCAGGCGGCATACACCAACAAGGGGCGCACACGCTTGCCGCCACCCATGACGCTATAACGCATTGCCTCATACAGGCGATCGAGCTCCGGACGTGGCGAGACGAACAGGGTGTCCAGCATGGCGTCGACACGTGCCTGACTGCGAGCCTGATAATCCTTGATCATGTGTCGTCGCCCTGTACGTCGAAGGGGGCTTCGGTCATGACTCCGTCGCGCTCGAGCAGAATCTGGACTTTCTGCTCAGCCTGACTCAGTGCACTCTGGCATTCACGGGTCAGGCGAATACCCTGTTCGAAGGCGCCCAGTGATTCTTCGAGGGAAAGCTCACCGCTTTCCAGGCGCTCGACCAGGGTTTGCAGTTCTGCCAGGGAGTGTTCGAAATCGGGAGCTTTCTTGCGGGCCATTGGCAATCTCGGGGGTGATACACAATCGCGGGACACTAGCAGAGGCGTGGAAGCCGAGTAAATACTTGCAGCGGAAATAAGAACGGCCCTGTCCAGGAGCCGATGGGGTAAGCGCCAGGACAAGGCCGTATACGGCTGGACAGACGCCAAGGCATCGGTCCGGGAGGAAGTGCACTCTATAAGGTGTTACCAAGCGAAACTGTTTGCTCGCTGGCCAATACACATAGCAACTATCGCGCCAGGGCATGACAATTTGATTTCAGGGGCTTTCTACCTGAAAAAATAGAAAACAGATGCGCTTTTGTGGAGCAAAAACCGCTGTCTGAGTATTTCATGGCGCAGTTGAAACTATCTCCTCGCTACAGCGTTACGTGAGCGTCGAGCACGGGATCTGCTTTTTGCTAAGCGAGGTGACGTTCCTGATATCGGCTATCGACTCAGCTCATACGCACACATGTTGACTGTTGATGCCAGGTTCAGCGATTCGATAGCGCCGCATCCGGGAATGGTAAAAGGTCGCGCATTAAGTACGGTCAATTGCTCATGGGGTACGCCGCGTGCTTCATTGCCGAACAGATAGCAATCGAATGTCTTAAACGCTGCCGATTGAACGTGATCACCACTCATATCCAGACAGGCAATGCGGTCAAACCGTGTGCGCAGCGAATCTATTTTCACGTCCAACTCAATGGATGCATGAAAAATGGCGCCCATGCTGGAGCGAACAACTTTAGGGTTGTACGGATCAACACTGCCAGGGCTAAGCAAGCAGCGAAAGTTACCGAACCATACCAGCGTGCGCAGGATGGTGCCGAGATTGCCCGGATCCTGAATTTCATGCAGGTAAATGGCGCGCTCGTTATCAGCAAGCGCGCAACCCGGTGCGTTAGTGGCCGGCATCGGTACCAGCGCAATAACGCCTTGCGGTGTTTTGGTATCGGATATCTGCGCCATTTGGCGGTCACTGATCACATGGGTTTCAAACGAGCTTGCCCAGTGTTCATAGGCCTCGGTTACATAGAGCTGACTGCTCTGTAGCAGCGGATTCTGTAGCGCCGCCTTTTGTAACTCCAGCAGCAGGTGTTCGCCCTCCACCAGAAAATAACCGAACTCGGCCCGGTATTTCTTCTGGTGAAGTTTTTTGACGTCATCGAATTTCATCAAGACGCCGCTCGGCTGGGCTGCATGTTCGCCATCTCAAAGTCCGATAGAAGCGATTTGGCCAAAGCCTCGGCAACTTTAATTCCATCTACGCCCGCCGACAAAATGCCCCCCGCATAACCGGCACCTTCACCAGCCGGATACAGGCCGCGCAGGTTGAGGCTTTGCAAGGTCTCGTTGTCGCGAGTAATGCGGACTGGAGAGGACGTGCGGGTTTCGATACCTGTGAGAATGGCATCATCACGATCAAAGCCACGAATCTGCTTGCCGAATGCCGGCAACGCTTCGCGGATGGCCTCGATGGCATAGTCTGGCAGCGAGGGCGCAAGATCACCCAAGCGTACGCCGGGTTTGTAGGAGGGCTCTACCTCGCCAAGTTCGGTCGACGGCACTCCACGGATGAAGTCGCCCACCAATTGTGCTGGTGCGCAGTAATCGCTGCCCCCCAGCTCGTAGGCCCGGGACTCAAGGCGTTCTTGCAGATCCAGGCCAGCCAACGGGTCGCCTGGGAAATCCTGCTCCGGGTTGATACCCACAACAATGCCTGAGTTTGCATTGCGCTCGTTGCGCGAGTACTGGCTCATGCCATTGGTCACGACGCGCCCCGGCTCGGAGGTGGCGGCCACTACGGTTCCGCCGGGACACATGCAGAAACTGTAGACGGCACGACCGTTTTTGGCGTGATGCACTAATTTGTAATCGGCGGCGCCCAGCTCCGGATGGCCGGCGTATTTGCCCAGGCGAGCCTGATCGATCATGCCTTGCGGATGCTCGATGCGGAAACCCACCGCAAAAGGTTTGGCTTCGATATATACGCCCTGGCGATGTAGCATGCGGAAGGTATCGCGAGAGCTGTGGCCCAGCGCGAGCACCACATGGCGGCTGCGGATTGTCTCGCCATTGGCTAACACCACACCTTCAAGCTGGCCGTTGTCGATCAGCAGATCGGTCACTTTACTCTCGAAGCGCACCTCGCCACCCAAGGCGATGATCTCCTCACGCATCGCTGCGACCACGCCAGTGAGACGGAAGGTGCCGATATGCGGCTTGCTCACATACATGATCTCTTCCGGCGCGCCAGCGCGGACGAACTCGTGCATCACTTTGCGGGCGTAGAACTTGGGGTCCTTGATCTGGCTATAAAGTTTACCGTCCGAGAACAGGCCGGCTCCTCCCTCACCAAACTGCACGTTGGATTCCGGCGTCAGGATCTTTTTACGCCACAGCGCCCAGGTATCCTTGGTGCGTTTACGTACATCCTTGCCGCGCTCCAGTACGATGGGCTTGAATCCCATCTGTGCGAGCAGCAGCGCTGCGAACAATCCACAAGGACCAAAGCCTACGATTATCGGGCGCTCCCACAAGTGGGCGGGCGCCTGAGCTACTGGGTAGTAGTGGGTATCCGGTGCTGGACGTACATGATTGTCATCGGCAAAGCGCGCCAGGATTGCCGCCTCGTTGCGTGCCTCTAGATCGATGATATAGATGAACAGAATGACGCTGTTTTTCTTGCGTGCATCGTAGCTGCGCTTGAATACAGTGAAGTTCAGCAAGTCGGCGTCGCTGATGCCCAGGCGTTTGACAATAGCCTTGCGCAACTCATCCGAGGAGTGATCAAGAGGCAGGGACAGTTCGTTGATGCGAATCATGGCGGTAATCCTGGCCGGTGACTCCGGCAAAGGAAGCTTTAGAAGGGATGGGGTAAGAGGAGAATTATACCTCTCTCTATCCATCCCCGACAGCCCTGCCTAAGAAAGTGCTGCACGATCCCCGCCCACCAGTCGTGCATTATCGGTTTATAATTATCGCTATTGTGCGTCCAATCGCTTTCTGTTTTTTCCAGGCGTTGGTCTGCTTCTCCCATTGAATTTTCCGTGCTTGGCTCCCTCATGAAACGATCCAAAAGCAGCCGCCGTTGGCTGGATGAACACGTCAACGATCCTTATGTTAAGCGGGCTCAGAAGGATGGCTTGCGTTCTCGTGCCAGTTACAAGCTGATCGAGCTGAACGAGAAGGACAAGCTGATACGTCCCGGCATGCTGGTCATGGACCTTGGCTCCGCACCGGGCGGTTGGTCACAGGTGGCTGGCGGTCTCGTAGGCGAGAAGGGACGGGTTCTGGCTAGTGACATTCTGCCGATGGACCCGCTGGAGAACGTCGACTTCATCCAGGGCGATTTCACCGACGACGCGGTGTTCCAACAGATCCTCGACAAGCTCGATGGCAATCAACCTGATCTGATCATTTCTGACATCGCTCCCAATATCAGTGGCATCGCTGCTGCCGACCAGGCGTCCTCGATGTATCTGGTCGAGCTCGTCCTTGATATGGCGCGTCAGGTCCTCAAGCCCAACGGCAATCTTGTAGCCAAGGTATTCCAGGGAGAGGGCTCCGACGAGTTTCTGAAAGACGTTCGCACCTCATTCGAGAAGGTGATGATACGCAAGCCAGAGGCATCGCGGCCGCGCTCAAGGGAGGTCTATCTGGTGGCAAAGGGGTTTAAAGGATAAGGCCCCGTGGTGTGCTCTTCGAGAGCTTGACGCTTCGCTGGGTTGCGCACAGTCCAGCGATGACAAAAAACCAAAAGGGCACCTTTCGCTGAGCGTTATACCCTCCCGCACTATTCGCTAGATGACCGCCTTGGATAGCGCTCAACGAGTCGATGCAGAGCCAAAGGTCTGGCTTTGTTCAGGTTTGACCGAAACCGGGTAAAACGATAGGCGTTAAAAAGCCGGCTTGTGGCCGGCTTCGTGAGGTAGTAGCGACTTATTTTTGGTAAGCCGCGACTGCCTTTAAGATCTCCGCACGGGCTTCTTCAGCATTGCCCCAGCGTTCAACTTTTACCCACTTGCCTTTTTCAAGATCCTTGTAGTTCTCGAAGAAGTGCTTGATCTGCTCCAGCAGCAGAGCCGGCAAGTCGGTGTATTCCTTTACATCATGGTACAGCACAGACAGTTTGTCATGCGGAACGGCAACTAATTTTGCATCGCCACCGGCTTCGTCGGTCATGTGCAGTACGCCAACCGGACGTGCGCGAATGACGGCGCCTGGTGTAACCGGATAAGGCGTTACGACGAGCACGTCGAGGGGATCGCCATCATCAGCCAGCGTGTTGGGGATATAGCCATAGTTGGCCGGATAGAACATCGGAGTCGCCATGAACCGGTCGACAAACAGAGTATCGCTGTCCTTGTCGATTTCGTATTTGATGGGTGCATGGTTAGCCGGGATTTCAATCGCGACGTAGATGTCGTTCGGCACGTCTTTGCCGGCCGGTATCTTGCTATAGCTCATAGAGCGACTCACCTTTGTTGGTAGGCCAAATTGATGTGGTTTGGAGTATAGGCATATTTGACCCGCGATTCGAGCCTTGGGGTGGGATAAGGTTCAAAGCAGGAACTTTGTAACGGTAACGGACCCGAAAAAAGAGGCCTGCCTGTTAGAGGGCGGGGCAGCTTTCCTCTGAATCGGAGACAACATCGGCATGTTCCAATGGATCAATGAGGCGACAGCCATCAACCTGGCGCTTGCACTTGTCATTACTATCATCAGCTATGGCGTCATTCGCCGGCTCGTTACAGCCGTTACCAGTCGCGTTGTAAATTGGTCCTCCCGGGCAAACAGCGGTTGGGCACATTACGTAGGCGAGATCATTGGTCGAACCAGTCGCTTGCTGATTCTGCTCATGGCTATTCAGATCGGACTGTATGTCATTGATCTGAGCCCAAGCTGGGAGGCACGCGTCAGCCATATCTGGTTCCTGGTCCTGGCTCTACAGTTCGGGCTGTGGGTCGATGGCGCAATTCTGCTGTGGGCACGTTCGGCACTGCAGAACAGGAATGGCCATCAGCGCAGTCAGCTCACCATGACCATGATTTCGCTGATGGTCCGGGTAGCCTTGTGGACGGTGGTTCTGCTTGCAGTACTCTCCAACCTGGGTGTGGATATCACGGCGTTCGTCGCCAGCCTGGGTATTGGTGGTATTGCCGTCGCGCTGGCCGTTCAGAATGTGCTGAGTGACCTGTTTGCCTCGCTGTCCATTGGTATCGACAAGCCTTTCGAGCAAGGTGATTTCGTCGTATTTGGCGATATTGCTGGCTCCATTGAATACATCGGTCTCAAGACCACGCGGATTCGCAGCCTTAGCGGTGAGCAGGTGGTCTGCTCCAACACGAAGCTGCTGCAGCAGACGATCCATAACTATAAGCGGATGTCCGAACGGCGGGTGCTGTTCCAGTTCGATATCAGTTACCGCACACCTGCCGATCAAGTGGGTGAAATTGCTCCACTCGTAAAGCAGATTGTCACGTCATTGGAGAACACCCGTTTCGATCGTGCGCATCTGCTGGCACTGGAAAGCAGCGCCTTGAAATTCGAGGTGGTGTATTACGTGTTGAGCGCGGACTACAACCAGTACATGGATATTCAACAGGACATCAATCTGGCACTGCTCAAGGGGCTGGACCAGCGTGGCATCAAGTTCGGTATGCCTGTTCGGTCGCTGGAGTTTCTGGAGGAGGTTCCCTTGGCCTATCAGGGTTCGCCGGACGCTCCTCGTGGAGGTGACTCGGCTGCGGGAATTGAAATCCGCTGAGCCAATGCCTGTAGCCGCGTCAGTGGATCCTGACGGAAAAACTGACGTAGCTGCATATAAACATCCGGGTATGCCTGATCGAGTACATCGGGTGCGGTAAAGAAGTATTCACAGCAGACAGCAAAGAACTCAGCAGGATGCTCGCTGGCATAGGGATCGATCAGTGTTTCCTTATGGGTATCAATCTGTCGGTTGAGGTCATCGTAAGCAGCCTGCATGACCTCAGCCCAGCGAGGAAGCGACATGTCCCGGTGCAGTGGGGGCAGGCCATTGGCATCGCCGTTGAGCATGTCGAGCTTATGCGCCAATTCATGAATGACCAGGTTGTAACCCGTCCAGTCACCGCTCTCCTGAACACCCGACCGCGCCAGAATCACTGGGACCTTGTAGCCAGGCCTCACCGCTATGGTTTTCGCTTTCCTCATGTTCGATTCCGCTATCGTCACGGTAGCGTTGCTGGCTGACAAAATCCGAGGGGTAGAGGATCAGCTCGTGGAAGTTGCCATACCAGTCTTCCTCAGGCAGGTATAGCAAGGGCAGCTGGGCCTGGGCAGCCAGGGCCAGGCGGTCAACGTCAGCAAGCGCAATGTCACCCAGTAGCGTCAGGCGTTTATGCGTCAGAAAAAGGATGCTGCGCTGCTGAAGCCGTTGATCAGATTCAGGCGGGAGTCCGTCGAGGAAAGGCAGGCGGGAATGAACTTCATCCCAGAGCGCCGGCGGGATAACGGTCCGTTCAAGGACACGTCGATCCCGCCAGGCGCGCAGGGACCACATGCGTTAGCCGATTTCGCTGCGGCTGGGGCTCGGACGCAGACGACGGCTGACCATGCTGATGACCATGGGCAGCAGCGAGATGGCAATGATGGCGATAACCAGCATGGACAGGTGCTGCTTGATGAACGGCACATTGCCAAAGAAGTAACCCAGGGTAACCAGACCGCCTACCCAGAGGAACGTGCCCAGGACGCTGAAGCCCAGAAAACGGAGATAGTGCATACGACCGATGCCCGCCACGAATGGCGCGAACGTTCGGATGATGGGCAGGAATCGCGCCAGGGTAATGGTCTTGCCGCCATGCAGGGCATAGAACGCCTGGGTGCGCTCCAGATAGTCACGACGGAATATCTTGGAGTTTGGTCGCGAGAAAAGCTTTTCACCCAGGGTTCGGCCAATGACATAGTTTGTACTGTCACCGGCAACGGCCGCAAAGGCAAGAAGGCTACCCAGAAGCCAGGGGTCCATGCCGCCTGTTGCGCAAATGGCACCAGCAATGAACAGCAATGAGTCACCGGGCAGGAAGGGCATGACTACCAAGCCCGTTTCGCAAAAAATGACCAGGAACAGGATGAAATAGATCCATGACCCATAGTTGCTGACCAGCATTTCCAGGTAAACGTCGAGGTGGAGGATCAGATCGATCGGGTTAAAGTCCATGTACAGCCTATCTATGGCAGCGGGTCGAAGCTCCATTATAGGGCGAAGGCTCTAGGTCGCGAGTAGCCATTAGGGTAAACGGTAGGGTGGGATTTGCGATCTACCGCACGGATATCTGCTTTCTTCTCTTTCAAGGCCGGAGCTCGGCTGGGATCAGATGGAATTTCGTGATTCACGAGGCGGATGAACCCATAGAGTCCTGACGGCGCTGTGCTAACCTTCGGCTCGTTTTCAATGGGGCTGCCAGGGCCTCGCTTGTCAGGGGTTATTCATGCATATCCACATTCTCGGCATCTGCGGGACGTTCATGGGCTCTCTGGCCGTGCTGGCCAAGGAGTTGGGTCATCGAGTGACCGGTTCCGATGCCAATGTCTATCCGCCCATGAGTACGCAGCTGGAGGCACAGGGTATCGAGCTGATGCAGGGATACGAGCCTGCCCACCTTGAACCGGCGCCGGATCTGGTCGTGATCGGCAACGCACTCTCCCGGGGTAATCCGGCTGTGGAGCATGTCCTGAACAAGGGGTTGCCCTATGTATCCGGACCGCAATGGCTGGCAGATCATGTATTGCAGGAACGCTGGGTCCTGGCTGTAGCGGGTACCCACGGCAAGACCACCACCACGAGCATGCTGGCCTGGGTGCTAGAGCATGCAGGCATGAGCCCGGGCTTCTTGATTGGCGGTGTACCCCAAAATTTTGGGATATCCGCCCGGCTGGGCGGAACGCCTTTCTTTGTCGTAGAGGCTGACGAGTACGATAGCGCCTTTTTCGATAAGCGCTCCAAGTTCGTCCATTATCGACCGCGCACCGCTATCCTGAATAACCTCGAGTTCGATCATGCCGATATCTTTCCTGATCTGGCAGCGATCGAGCGGCAGTTTCATCATCTGGTGCGTACGATTCCAAGTGAAGGACTCATCATTCATCCAACTGCTGAAAAAGCGCTGTCTCATGTCCTGACGATGGGGTGCTGGACGCCGGTTCAGACGACAGGAGAGGGCGGGCAGTGGCAGGCCCGCTTGCTCCATGAGGACGGCTCGCGGTTTGAGGTAATCTTCGATGGGAAGACACAGGGAACGGTTGAGTGGAGTCTGACCGGCCAGCATAACGTAGCCAATGCTCTGGCCACCTTGGCCGCCGCGCGGCATGTAGGCGTCGTGCCGCCTCAAGGGATCGAGGCGTTGAATGCATTCAAGAGCGTCAAGCGCCGAATGGAAACGGTTGCCGAAATCAACGGTGTCACGATCTATGATGACTTCGCCCATCATCCCACGGCCATTGCCACTACGCTTCAAGGATTGCGGGCACGTGTAGGAGAGGAATCCATCATTGCAGTCATTGAGCCACGGTCCAACTCGATGAAGTTGGGCGCCCACCGTGACGGCCTGCCGGACAGTGTTCGACAGGCCGACTCCGTTATCTGGTATGCACCGCCGAACCTGGGGTGGGATCTGGCCGAGACAGCAGCGAATTGCCCTGTCCCGGCGGTTGTTTGCGACTCGCTTGAGGCCATTATCGCGCGCGTTAAAGAGGCGGCGAAAGGCAGGACCCATGTAGTTATCATGAGTAACGGCGGGTTTGGTGGCTTACATAAAAAATTAGCTGAAGCATTGCGTTAAGCTTTGCATTACGCTGCTGCCTTTTGTCTTCAATGGAGTGAAATCATGGAGTATTTGTTGATTCTGTTAGCCCTAGTCGTGGCGCTAGCAGTTTGGGTCGTCTCGCAATACAACAGCCTGCAAGCGGCAATGCAGGCGATTCGCGAAGCCTCCTCAAACTTGCAGGCTTCGATGCGCAAGCGGGTCGACTTGGCTAATCAGGTGATCGATATAGCCTCTGGGTATGGCGAGCACGAAAAGCTAACCCACGTTACCCTTTCAAACAATATTGAGGGCGCGATGGAGCGGGTATCTGCGTTGGCGCAGAATTATCCGCAATTGCGTGCCAATGAAACCTACCAGACGCTAATGGAGCAGCTAGAGCGGCTGGAGCAGACAATCTTCGAGAGGCGCGAGTTCTATAACGAGCAGGTCAAAGGCTATAATGTCAAGCGCAACAGCTTTCCTACTGTGTTGATTGCCAACAAACTGAATTTCGACACGGTGCCTTACTTTGATAGCGAAGACCCAGAAGCGTTAAACAATATCAAGTTATTTGCACGGGATGACTCTGAGGCCCTACGGTTAGCTTTAAATAAAGGAAGTGATGCTGTAGTCCGCTCAGTTGCGACAGCTAAAACTAAACTAGCCAGCAAGCTTGAGGACAAGCGCGATACATCTTCTACCCCCAGTAATCCGGAGTAAGGAGACATGATGGCTGGCCCTGAACGCATTACTTTGGCAATGACCGGCGCTTCTGGTGCTCAATACGGATTACGGCTGCTTGACTGTCTGGTGCAGGAGGAGCGTGAGGTTCACTTCCTGATCTCCAAGGCTGCACAGCTGGTCATGGCCACTGAGACCGATGTGGCGCTACCGGCTAAACCTCAGGCCATGCAGGCGTTTTTGACGGAATACACTGGCGCTGCGCCCGGGCAGATTCGAGTCTTTGGCCAGAGCGACTGGATGGCGCCTCCGGCGTCAGGTTCCAGTGCGCCGGCAGCCATGGTGGTTTGCCCATGCTCGACCGGTACGCTGTCCGCCATTGCAACAGGTGCCTGCAATAACCTGATCGAGCGCGCTGCCGATGTGGCCATCAAGGAGCGGCGCACCTTGGTTCTAGTACCCAGGGAATCACCATTCTCCAGTATTCATCTGGAAAACATGCTCAAGCTGTCCAACCTGGGCGCGACGATTCTTCCGGCTGCGCCAGGTTTCTATCACCAGCCGCAAACGGTGGATGATCTGATCGACTTTGTCGTGGCCCGGATTCTTAATACGTTGAGTATTCCCCAAGACATGCTGCCCCGTTGGGGGGAGCATCATCTGGTGAGCGATGAGTAAGTTCCTCTGTGCGTGCCTGGTGCTTGTGCTGAGTGGCTGCGCCAGCGTCAGTACGCTCAACGCCAGCAAGCCGGGCGCTCCGATCGTTTATTCGGGAACCCGGCTGGACTGGTATGCCATTCAAGGGGGCTGCTGTCCAACGGAACGCTTTGGCGTAGAGGCTCCCGCCTATCCCGGGTTCGATCTGCCGGGCAGTCTGCTGGTGGACACGGTGTTATTCCCCCTTGCCCTGGCAAAGGTGTTGGGTATCGGGCTGAACGTTCGCGGAGGCAGTTGAGCTATCCCCAGGCATTGGCGAAGGCGGCTTCACTTCGTTATAGTCGGTCGGGTCTTCAGGGCGGGGTGAGATTCCCCACCGGCGGTAAACCACATGGTGGCAAGCCCGCGAGCGCTCCGATACGTCGGAGGTCAGCAGACCTGGTGTGATTCCAGGGCCGACGGTCATAGTCCGGATGAAAGAAGATGCGTTTGTCTGCCTATGCCGCCTGGCATAAGTAGCGTCTGCGCTTTTTGCCCTGAAACGTTCACTCACTCCAACGAGGACGTTTCATGCCTATGCTCGACCCACAACGCCATTCCCGCCTGCATGCTGCTGTAGCAGCCTACCGCGAGGGGCGCCCAGTGCTTTTGCTGGATGATGCCGACCGCGAAAACGAAGCTGATCTGGTAGCCGCTGCCGAAAACCTCACCTTGAGCACGATGGTAAAGATGATCCGGGATGGCAGCGGTATTGTCTGCCTGTGCCTGGATGATGCCAGTGTGCGGTGCCTGGACCTGCCACCCATGGTCAAGAATAACCAGGCACGTCATGGAACAGGGTTTACAGTTTCTATCGAGGCGGCGGAAGGTGTGACTACCGGTGTTTCGGCTGCTGATCGGATGATCACTATTCGGGCCGCGCTGGACTCCTGCGAAGGTCGGAGCCGAATCGTCAGCCCCGGGCATATCTTTCCCTTACGCGCGCGTGAAGGTGGGGTGCTGACTCGGCGCGGTCATACCGAGGGCTCGGTGGAGCTGGCCATGCTGGCAGGGCTACGTCCGGCGGCTGTATTGTGCGAGCTGATGAACCCTGATGGCAGCATGGCGCGTGGTACTGATGTCGAGCACTACGCGCAGCAGCACGGGATACCTGTGCTGACCATTGAGGAGATCGTGCGTTACCGTGAGGAGGAAGCACTATTGGCATCCCAGTCGGTCAGCGTCGTCTGATGTAACGCCAACGTCTGCCAGCTACTCGGTCGGTTCCTGGCAGACATCCACCCATTGGGCCTCGACCAGTTCGGCCAGCCGTTGCGGGGTAATGCGCACGGCGCTGTGGATTGCGCCAGCTGCCGGCAGGACCTCATCAAAAGCTTTGAGCGAGCAATCGCAATATACCGGCATGGGCGTTGCCAGTCCGAATGGGCAAACGCCGCCTACCGGATGGCTGGTCAGCAGCTGCACGCGCTCGCCATCCAGCATCTTGGCTTTGCCGCCAAACGTAGCCTTGAGCTTTTTATTGTCCAATCGTGCATCGCCTCGTGCCACGAGCAGCACCTCACGCTCACCAATCTTCAGTCCAAGCGTTTTGGCAATTCGCCCCGGTTCGACGCCATGTGCCTCGGCCGCCAGGGCAACGGTTGCGGTGCTGGTTTCAAGCTCAATGATGTGAATATCCGGGGCGTGGGTCGTGAAAAAGTCGCGGACTGAATCCAGGCTCATGAGGGGCTCCCATTCGGTAAAGCCTGGATTCTTGAAAAGCCGGGCGCGTGCGTCAACCCTTGATCAGCATTCAACCATGCTGACAGCGAGCCCGCCTCGAGAGGTTTCCTTGTATTTGTCCTGCATGTCGGCACCGGTATCACGCATGGTACGAATGACTCGGTCCAGCGAGATGAAATGTTCTCCGTCACCGCGTAGCGCCATCTGGGCGGCATTGATGGCTTTCACGGCGGCAATGGCATTGCGCTCGATACAGGGCACCTGAACCAGTCCTCCCACCGGGTCGCATGTCAGGCCCAGGTTATGCTCAAGGCCGATTTCCGCAGCATTTTCCACCTGTTCTGGCGTCGCGCCCAGCAGCTCGGCTAGTCCGGCGGCGGCCATGGCACAGGCCGAGCCCACTTCGCCCTGACACCCCACCTCAGCGCCTGAGATCGAGGCATTCTTTTTACACAAGATGCCTACTGCGGCCGCAGCCAGCAGATAGCGCACGACATCTTCATCGTTCGCATCCGGGTTGAATTTCATGTAGTACATCAGTACCGCAGGAATGATGCCCGCCGCGCCATTGGTAGGCGCCGTTACCATGCGACCTCCCGCGGCATTTTCCTCGTTGACCGCCAAGGCGAACAGGTTGACCCACTCCATGGCTGAAAGCGTCGAGCTGATAACGCTCGGGTTGGTCATCGCCCGCAGGCTACGGTGCAGACGAGCGGCACGGCGTGGGACTTTAAGGCCGCCCGGCAGTACACCTTCATGGGCTAGCCCATTCCGAATACATTCGCGCATGGTCTGCCAGATCTGTAAAAGGCTTGCGCGAATGTCATCCTCACTGCGCCAGGCTTTTTCATTGGCAAGCATAAGGGCGGAAATGGACAACCCATGCTCGCGGCACAGGCGTAGCAGTTCTGCTGCGCTGGAGAAGTCATAGGGCAGGGTAGTGGTATCCTGATCACGCTGACCGCTGGCCGCCTGTTGGCTGTCGATAACAAAACCGCCGCCCACGGAATAGTAGGTTTCCTCGAAAAGCTCTCCAGTCTCGCCAAATGCGGTGATGGTCATTGCATTGGGATGGTAAGGCAGGTTCTCATCGAGCAGATGCAGGTCTCGGGTCCAGACGAACTCGATAGGATGGCTACCCCCGAGCATAAGCGTGTTTTCAAGCTTGAGCGTCTGGATACAGGGCTCGATCCGGTCGGGATCAACCCGGTCTGGCCACTCTCCCATCAGCCCCATCAACGTTGCACGGTCGGTCCCGTGCCCGACACCTGTTGCGGACAGGGAGCCATACAGGCGTACTTCTACCCGGCGAGTCTGCTCCAGGCATTGTTGCTCACGTAAGGTGGAGACGAATAATGCACCGGCTCGCATGGGGCCTACCGTGTGAGAGCTGGAAGGACCCACGCCGATTTTAAACAGGTCGAATACGCTGATGGCCATGCTGAAGTCCTGGATATGAGGTTCAATGGTGACCGTAACGTACGTAACAGTCTGAGGATCATCATGGGAAAAGCAGCCTCCCTGCACAATCGATACGTTCTAAGCGACCCTTTAGTAGAGCTAAACCCATGAGCCGGATCCTGAACGCGCAAACGCAAGCCTGGCTTCAAGTATTTGCCTGTGCGGCACGCCACCTGTCCTTTACCCGCTGTGCCGAGGAGTTGCATGTAACGCCTGGCGCCATTAGCCAGCAGATGCGACAGCTGGAAGAGCGGTTGGGGTTCAAGCTGTTTCACCGAGTGGCCCGAGGGCTGGAGCTGACGGCGGAGGGACAACGGCTGGCCTCAACGGTCAATCAGGCCTCAGGGCTTGTGGATGCAGAGCTGCGGCGGCTGAATGCCGGTCAGTTTGGCGGCGTGCTCCGGCTACGCTCGATTCCTTCCTTTCTCGGCAAATGGGTCATGCCGCGGCTACCCAAGCTGCAGGCTCGCTTTCCGGATATCCAGCTTCGGGTCGTTGCTGAGGACAGTTCATGGTCACTGCGCGAGGGCGAGTTCGACCTTGCCATCGATCTTAATGACGGTAGTTATCCTGGTCTTGCATCCACGTCGTTGCTGGACGAGCAGATATTTCCGGTGTGCGCTCCTTCGCTGTTGGAGGGGCGCCCGCCACTTGATCGTCCCGAGGCGCTGGATCATTACCCATTGCTGCATGACATCACTGCCTGGCGCGGCAGTTATGAGTATGCCGAGTGGGAGTTTTACCTGGCGTCCATTGGCGCCCCTGCACTGGATGTCAGGCGAGGTCATACGTTCAATCGCAATCACCTGACTATTGAGGCGGCCATTGCCGGCATGGGGGTTGCCATCGCGCGGCGTCATTTGATCACTAACGAGCTGGAGCGGGGTGCGTTGGTTATTCCCTTCGGGGTATCCGTACCGGCGCGCAAGCGTTATGTCCTGCTTTATGCGCAAGGTGCTCTCGCTGATCCACGTGTACGCTCACTGCATGACTGGCTGGTTGAGGAGGCCCTGGCCAGTGCGTCAACGCCCCAGCCGGCGTAGCTCGTCCGACTCGACAAAACGAACACCGTCGCCTTCCTCCAACGCGAGTCGCCAGAGTGCTCGTGCCAACACGCAGACCTCAATGCCATGCCACTTGCCAGGCAGCAGCTGGGAGAGCGGGGCGGCAATCTGCTCGCCCAACCGCTGCTCGTTACGGGGGCCGAGCAACAGCGAGGGGCGTGCAAAGGTGATCTGCGGCCAGCCTTGATCCTGTAGTGCCTCTTCAAGCTCACCTTTTACCCGGTTGTAAAAGATCGAGGAGGAAGCGTCGGCACCAATGGCACTGATAACCACGAAGTGTCTGGCACCCAGTTCGCGTGCGCGACGTCCGACAGCGATGGGCAGGTCATAATCAATGGCGCGAAAGGCTTCCTGTGAGCCAGCTTTCTTGATCGTGGTGCCCAGGCAGCAAAAGGCCGTATCCAGCGGGCCGGTGAGCTGAGGCAGCACATCCAGCAATTCGCCAACCGGGTTTTCCAGGCGTGGATGAGCAGGAAGTGGTCGGCGGGTGGGCGCCAGGACACGTTGAATGGTTGGCTCATTCAGCAGGCGATCCAGTAAGTGTTCGCCGGTAAGCCCCGTGGCGCCTGTAATCAGGACATGTTGCGGAGTCAGGTGCATCGCAAAGCTCCTTTCGATGAGCATGACTGGCGGAGCAGGTAGGCGGCCCGCGCTTCTGCCCGGTCCGCTTCGTTGTAATGCCCGCCCTTATCCCATCGGACAACATTTCAGAGCGAAAGGCTCATTGCTCTGCAACGTGGCTGGTTGATCCAGCGCGATAGGCCTGCCATTTTTTCAGAACAGCAGGCGGCGCCCAGATCTGCGGCTCCGATGGCTCGAACCCTTGTGCCGCCTCGCGCTCGGCGACACGCTTGCTGGCGATCGAAAATGCCTGCTCGGGATCGTCTGTTGCCTGGAAGGCTTCTGCAAACAAGGCCTTCCCAAAATAAGTGAAGTCCGCTTCGTCCGTGCAGCCAAAAGACGTCCGGTCCGCACGTGAGGCGGTAATGACCATGGTATGGTCATCTTGCAACGGGGGAAGGAAGCCGCCGCTGTAGCAGGCTGAAACGACAACGATCTTGTCGCGGTTCTTCAGCGGCTCAAGCAGGGACGCAAACTCAATGGCCGGCAAGCTGGCCAGTTGCAGACCCGGCTCGCTCAAGGATAAACGATGGTCGGAGGAGCCATGGCTGGTGAGGTAGACAAAGATCAAATCCTCAGGCCCTGAGCGCTCGGCCAGGGTGGCAATGGCGCGATGAAGATTTTCCCGCGTTGCCAGTGGGGTTACGCTTTTAAGATCACGCTGATTGATCAGGCGAACCACGCTACGGGCATTGAAACGATTGACCATCAGCTTGGCGACATAATCGGCTTCACGTTGAAACACGCGCTGATCGCCATCGCCTGCTAGAGTAATACCGTAAAGCTCGGTACTGGCCGTAGAGGGACGGACGTTATTGAGTTCCTGACCCAGGCGCTCGCCTTGTTCCAGTAGCGCAACTTCCATGGGGTCAGGTTGGTAAACACCGTCATCGCTGCGGATGAACTGGCCTTCGCTCCAGAGCCCGCTTTCGCGGCGCCCATCGGCATGGGTGTAGGTGCCATTGCCATCGAACTGGCCGTTCAGGAAGTCACCGATATACACGCTGCCGTCTGCCTCGGTGTATTGCCCCAGCCCATGGTACTGCCAGCTTTTGAAGCTGCCGCTGTAACGGCTGCCATCGCTGCCATGGTACTTGCCTTGGCCGGTCATTTCCCCTTTCTGGAAGGACCCTTCCCAGACATTACCATCTACGCTTTGATAGCGACCCTGGCCGGAGAAAGCACTGTCAACAAAGTTGCCTTCGTACAGATTGCCTTCCTGATCGACCCATTGACCTCTGCCGTTCAGGCGGCCATCCGTGAAAATGCCGTTATATTGACTGCCGTCGCTTTCAGTCCGCGCGCCGCGGCCCTGCATGCGGCCCTCGAAGAAATCACCTTCGTAACGCCAGCCGTCATTGGACTCCAAGACTCCTTTGCCATGGTACATCCCCCGGTGGAAGGAGCCTTCGTAACGTCCGCTGGGGGAGGTCAGCTGCCCTTGGCCCTCATAGAGGCCATGGTGAAAGCGGCCTCGATAGCGAGTGCCATCCACAAAAAACCGCTCGCCCAGGCCTTCGGCCAGGCCGTCTCTGAACGAGGCCCGCAGCCAGTTGCCATTGGCCCAGTCGAGGCGCCCCTCACCTTGCAGGCGTCCGCGCTCCACATCGCCGTGGTAGACCGAGCCATCCGGCAGACGGATCTCGGCTGCCTGAGCGAAAGGGGCGGGAAGAATTACGAGGCTCATGGCGAGCCCCAGGGGAAGAAGCGCTCGGGTCGCCCGATAGGGCGGCCTTACCATCCAGAGGGAACGGCCCTGATGGATGCGGGCCCCCAGCCGGCGTGTGCCGGCTTTAACGGGATTCGAGACGAACCAGATGGCGTTCAAGGGTAGACGAATAGGGTTCAAGCAGGCGTTCGACACAGCTGGCACCTTCTGGACTCGCAATAGAGCGGATTCGGGCACGCTGGCGCAGCAGTTCATCATCGGCGATGCTGTGCTCGACCAGGAGCAGGTTGCGACTGTGCCGACTGAGTGCGATAGCGTTCCGGACCGTATCGTTATTGAGCAGCTCGGGCAGCTTCAGGTTCACCAGACGTTCGCCCTGCGTCAGACCCAGCTGCAGCTGCAGCGTGATCCCGCTGTCGGCTACTTCGACCTGAAGGGCATGGCCTAGCGCTCGCATGATTTCACCGCAGCACAAGGCATGAGTCAGATAATCATCTTCGCCCTGGGTTTCGTGGAAAAGGATCAGGCTGCCGCCATCGATGAGGCTATGCAGTTCACCCTTGTACAGCGAGGTGGCCTGCTCCAGGCAATCCCTGTAACGCTCCAGAAGACTGACCAGGCGCGCACGGGGCAGCTTGCGTAACTGCTCTTGAGACCCGAGCTGGATCGCCAGTACCGCGCTGGAAACGATGTCGGGTTCTGACGCCATGGCCGGTGTAACGGGCTCGGCGGCTGCCGCTGTCTCTACAACTTCGTTTTCTGCCTCGTCCGGCATGATATCGGCAAAGGCATCTTCGTCGAACTCGTCGTCACCGTCTTCGGTAGTCACCGGTGCTTTGGCCGGTTTCTTGGCGGCTGCGGTAGCCTTGCGTGGTGAGGTGGAGCGAACCTTGATACCGGCGCTTTCATCGAGGAACGGGTTGTCCTCGTCGCCTTCTACCGGAGCTGCTGCCTTGGCTTTCTTGGACGGTTTAACCGGTGCCGGTTTGGGTTTTTCCGGGACCAACCGCGCCTGGAGCTGACGCGCCAAGTCACCAATTTCATCCTGACGACCAACGCTGGGAGCCGGATCATCCGGGTCACGCAGCCAGACGCGCAGCTCCAGCAGGGGCGTGGAAATGTTGCGGCCCAGGCGAAGGCTGAGAATCAGGGTCAGCATCAACAGGATAAGCGCCAACAATCCCATGTTTTGCAGGCTGATCACCATGGGTTGCTGGAACTGATTCATGTCCAGACTGATACGCAGCTGGCCAGTGGTCACGTCTTGAAACTTGATTGATGTGGAGTAGATGCCTTCCGCCTCGCCCAGAAGATTGCGCGTCGGGCGGGTGCCTGCTTCGGCCAGTACACGATTATCCGGGCTGAACACTGCCGCGTGGGCAACCAGCGGATTACGCGCCAGATTGCCCAAGAGCACGTTGAGGCTCAGCGTATCGTTGGATACCAGCAGCTCCGTCGCCGAGGCGGCCGTCTGGGTAACCAGCGTCTGGCCTACGGCATCGGCCTGCTGCTGCATGGCATGCCGGAACTGCAAGGCCACGACAACGGCATAGATCACCAGGGCGGCGATGACGAGAATAAGGCTATGGGAAACAATGCGGAGCGCGATAGGAACACGGCGCTGGCGCATTGCACGAAACAGCAGAACGAAGAAATTGTCGGGCTTGACGGTCGCGTGCCGGGTCACTGGTGAATTCTTTGGGCAAAAATGTGGGGCGAAGTATAACCAGCGACCAGAGGTCGTTAAAGCGTACTAACCGAGTCCGTCAACCACTCGTCTGCGTATGGGTGGTTCTGCACCGTTTTCGGAAACAGGTAGAATCGGGTTTTTGACCCCTTGGTGGAGGCTGCGCCTTGCGAGACATTCTTCTCATTACCAGCACCGGGTATGCCGGCCCCGGCTTGAGTGCTGCATTGACGAGCGTAGTGGCCGAGTCAGGCGCAGCGTTGCTGGATATTCGTCAGAGTCGTGTGCAGGGGGCCATAACACTTGCGTTGCTCATCAAGTTGCCCGAAGGCGCTGATGCCGCTGCCTTGGGTGAAGCGCTCGAACTACGCGCTGCGGCCGTGGGGGCCAGAGTGCACCTGGCTGCTCTGGATACAGAGGCTTATGCCGCGTGGCAGGCCAGCGAGTTGGCTCCTCGCCATATCCTGACGCTCATGGGACGCCAGCTGGACGCCCACCAGGTTCAACATGTGAGCGAACTTGTCGAGTCCCACGGTATGACCATTGAGCGTATCGAGCGGCTGTCGGCACCTGAAGTCAGGGATCGTGCTGCGCTGGAATTCACGCTGGCGGGTGAGCCGCAGGATCTGGAGGGGCTCAAGGCGGCCTTCTTCACTGCGACCCAGAACCTTGAGATGGATATCGGATTTCAGGCTGACACGCTGTTCCGCCGTCATCGGCGACTGGCCGTATTCGACATGGATTCAACATTGATCCAGGCGGAAGTCATTGATGAGCTGGCCAAGGCCGCTGGTATCGGAGAGCGGGTTGCCGCCATCACCGAGCGAGCCATGCGCGGTGAGCTCGATTTCAGGGCCAGCTTCAAGGAGCGACTTGCCCTGCTCAACGGCCTGCCTGAAACGGTACTCGAAGACATCGGTGCAGGGCTGCGTCTGACCGAAGGCGCCGAGCGGCTGTTTTCCGAGCTCAAGCGATTGGGATACAAGACCGCCATCCTGTCCGGCGGTTTTACTTACTTTGCCCGTCAGATCCAGGCTCGGCTGGGCATCGATTATGTCTATGCCAACGAGTTGGAAACAGTGGACGGCAAGGTGACCGGTGTGGCGGTAGAGCCCATTGTGGACGCGCAGCGCAAGGCCGATCTGCTGCGTGAACTGGCCATGAAGGAAGGGCTGAGCCTTGAACAGACCATTGCCGTAGGGGATGGGGCAAACGACTTGCCTATGCTGGGTCTGGCCGGGTTGGGCGTTGCCTTTCGCGCCAAGCCGCTTGTGCGTCAGTCGGCGCGCCAGTCAATTACAACACTGGGTTTGGATGGCGTGCTGTATCTGCTGGGTGTCAGAGACCGAGACCACGTGCTTTGATCAGGCGCTGAAAGAAAAGCCGGCTATTGCCGGCTTTTTCATGTCTGCCGCTTATTCGTCCGCGACGAATTCATAGTTCATTGCCTGGCTGGGTTCCTGCAGGTAGTAACCCTGGATGTAATTCACACCAGACTGCCAGAGCGTTGCGAGGATCGTGGCGTTTTCAACGAACGGCACGATGCACAGCTTTTTATGCTCTTGAATGCCGCTAATGAGGTTTTTCAGCGTTTCCTGGTTTTCCGGATTGCCCAGGTCGCGGACATACGAGCCGTCTACCTTAAGGAAATCGATTGGAACCTGCTTGAGAATATTGAACGGCGCCAATGCACAGCCGAATTGACCTAGAGTGACGCGATGCCCCAGCTTTTTCAGGCCGTTGGCCATGATCTTGGTCTGGTTGAGGTGAGCCAGAGCATTGGCCTCGCTGATTTGGAAGATCAGGGATTCAGCCGGTAAGCGAGCGGCCTGCAAGGCCGCCTGCAGCCAGAGCAGGAGTCTTGCGTCCTGTAGCGAGGCGGCGGACAGGTGAATGAACAGGCAGGTATCGTGCCCACGGGCGCGGTGGTCGACCAATACCTTGATGGCGTTATGGATTACCCATCGGTCTATCTTTGCACTTAATCCGCTTTCTTCCGCTACCCGGAAGAACTCGGCCGGCGGTACTTCTTCGTTCTGAGTATTGTTCAGGCGGAGCAGCACTTCATAGTGCTCGCGGCTGTCACCACGCAGGCTGATGAGTGGCTGGAAGAGCAGGCGGAAACGGCTCTGTTCCAGCGCCTGTTGCACAATGGCAATCAGGCTGCCTCGGCTGGCCGCTGCGGCCAGTTCTTCTGCCGGGTCGTATCGTTTGATGGCATTACCGCCCTGTTTGGCAATCATCAGGGCGCAGCGGTGAGCGCGGTCCATGATTTCGTGCGCATTGACGGTCTGCTCATCAAGAGCCGTCAAGCCAATGGAATAGGAGGGTTGCAAGGCCCGCTTGTTGATTTCAATGGGCTGTGACACCGCTTGACGGAGCAGTGGTTTCAGGCGGCTTTCAAGCTGCTCAGCAGTGCCGCCCTGAACCAGGACGGCAAATGCATCATCGCTGAACCGTGCAAGCACCGCCGGCGGTACAAAGTGCTCTTTCAGCTGGTTGGCCAGGGCGGCCAGCAGCGCATCAATGTCGGAAATGCCGATTTCAGCGAGGATGGCCGCGTACCGGTCCAGCTGCAGGTAGGCGAAGCTGGTTGTCTGACCGTGCTGGACCACTTTCTCCATTTCCGCTTCCAGCGCCTCCACAAGCCGGGTGCGATTCAGCAGACCGGTGACAGGGTCTACGCTGGTAGCTTCTCGCAGCTTTTCTTCCAGCTCGGCATCGTTCTGGTTGCCGTCACGGATGACAACCTGAATGCAGGGCTCATCTTCGTAGGTGGCTGGAGAGAAGCTCATGTCCGCCGTGAAGGTAGAGCCATCGGCGCGCAAGCCCTGGCAGAGGAAGCGGGCTGTGCCGTTGGCTTCGGGATCGTTGGAGTATTGCTTGAGAAAATCGCGAAACGCCTGCTGATCATCGCTTGCCACCAGATCAATGACCGGCATCCCTTCCAGTTCTTCCACATCCGTATAGCCGAAGAGCTGCAGGTAAATGGGATTGGCATGAACATGCATCCCGTCATGGACATAGGCGATGGCATCTTCGGAGCTTTGCAAAAGCAATTGGCATCGCTTTTCTGCTTCATGCAGGGCTAGTTCGGCGGTGCGATAGGCACGCCGCACTTCCAGATTGCTAATCTCGCGCCGGGATACGAGCACGAGTCGTTCGTCTTCACCCAGCGGAACGGCATCCTGAGCCCCATTCAGTAAAGCCTGGGTAATCGCGTCGGGCTCTTCAGGGTCGACCAGCTGGATAACCGGAATATCCTTGGCCTGGCGCTTGATGGTCTTGAGCGCCTCGTGAGGAGAAAGCTCTTCACAGTTGGGCGCCGCAATGAGCAGGTCCCAACTCTGCTGAAGTGCAGTGGCCAGCTCGTCCGGCTCTGTGACGCACTGTGCCCGGGTTGCGCAGCCCGCATTTCGAAACAGACTTACCAGTCGCTCGGCTTCATTCTGTGACTCCTCAACAATGAGCAGGCGGATGGTCTTCTTTTCGATAGCCATAGGTCTACGTATGAACCCGGACAGTTAAAGCGGTTAATAATCGAAGAGGCTGGAATCTACAGAGACTTCCATAAGGAGTCAAAATCGTCCTCTGTGTTGGAGGACGGTCCCTGGCTTCCCGGCCTGGGTGTTTCTGGCGTCGGTCGCGCCTGCTCCAGCAGACGATATTCGAAGACGCTGAAGCTAACGGTAGCATTTTGACGCCTTGTCAGCATGCCTTGTTGCTCGACTCCCTTCTGATTGATCTGAATCTTGCTGCCTTCCTGGAAGGGAAGACGCGGGGCAATAAGAGAGGGAGACTGGTCTATGGCCTTGATTTCTGGAAGCAGCAGGCCCCTCAGATATTGGCTATGTTGCTCGGTCTTGCGAAGCAGCTGCAATCCACAGGGGCGAGCCGTAGGCGCCAGCAGCTCAACGCCCATCTGGGTGCCGCTGCCAGGGACCTGCCGTATCCAGCGAATGACTGCAATCCCCCAGCTGTTCTCGTTCAGGCCGCGCAGCCCCAGCACTTCACCCGCTTGCAGTTGGTCCGGCACTTCCCCAGGCCAGCTGACGCAGTAGCCGCCCGGACTGTGATTGACGATGGGCAGCGAGAAGAGGGGGTAGGTTTTATCCAGCTCAATCTGTTCGCTTTTCACATCCACAGGCGTGTCGTAGTGGATTTCCTCATGCGCGTCCAAACTTGTATTGTGCTCGGCATCGAAGGCCAGTGACCATACATCCGACGTCTTCTCGGCCGGGGCAAAGTCCGGCTTGGACTTGGGTGGTTCCGGCAGGTTGAGCGTCTGGGCAAAGGCTACGCGACCCGAAAGGTGATAGTGCAGCGCACTCATGCCAATGCAGATCTCCAGGCGTCCTTGACCCGGGGTGCGCTGAAAGGCCCGGTCGGATTCCTGGCCCCATGCCGCGCGCAGGTGTTGCAGCAGGTCCGTGCTGATGTCCGGCTGCACTGGCAGGCGTGCACGGCTGCGCTCCTCCGGCGGCAATGCCAGATAATCAGAAATCTGACTGACCAATACCTGTGTTGACAGGCCTAGCAGGCCGCTCAGGCTGGCCTCCTTGAGGAGGGTTCGGTAACGTGGCGGCGCATCGATCTGAGGTGCGACTACAAACAGTACGCCTGGCTGGTCAGCAGGTTTTATCTGCACGAGATTTGCCCATTGATCGAGGTACTCGACCAGCTGGGCAATCTGACGCTGGCGCATCTGGTTACACCGCGCTGCCCCAAATAGCAGCGGGACAGCATAGGCCTCCTGCAAACTCTGGCCATCAGGGCGCGTCAGTAGGTCGTCCCGTACACGCTGGCCCTGCAGATTGAGACGCAGGGCGATCTGGAAGAGCTGATGCAGCTCCAGCCAGAGATGATCGGCTGCTGGGGTATACAATTGGGCTGCGCGAATCAGCGGGCCGTAAAGGCCTTTCATGGCGCGCTGTAGGGCCAATGGTAACAGGCTGGCCCGATCACGCGAGGGCGTATTGAGTTCGTCGACCACCACCAACTTGTAGCCTGCCGCCATATGGTTCTGTAGCGCCTGACACAGGTTGGCTACCTTGCGTGAGCGCTCGTCCAGCACAATGGGCTGGTCAAGAACATGGCGTTCGAGCATGACACACGTCCGGTTCACTTCCGGTCGCAACAACTCAAGCATGCGCAGACGTTGATCGTTCGACTGGATCAGCTGGTTGATTTCCAGCATCCCCTGGTACAACAGACGCGCCACTTCCCCGAGCTTTGCTCGCGGCAATTGGTCCAGCCAGCGTTTCAATCCGGCGGGGCTGGCTTCGCAGAACGTAAGGCTCCGCTGCGTGGGCGTCGGTACCCGCAGCAACTGCTGAGGGCCTTTACTATCCATTGACTGTCGGTTCTCCAGACTGAGCGGCGATAACAGTCATTATCCCCAATATTCAACTACTGGACGCCAGCGGTATCGGGCTAGCGTCCCTGTGTCGCAGGTGTCAGACGTCTCCCAACAGAGGCTCGATAACCTCGGCGACCTTGGGCGAGCCAATCTGCTGTCCCATATTGACCGTGCTGAAGGCGCCTAGCTCCTGAGCCCAGTTCACTTGATCAGGGCCAAACAGGACGATAACCGTGGAGCCCAGCTTGAAACGGCCCATTTCTTCACCTTTTTCTAGATGAATGGGCGCACGTGCCGCTTCGTCGTAACGTGTTGTTTTCAACATGCGCTTGGGTGGTGTCACCATACCGGCCCAAACGGTCTCGATACTGGCCACGATCATAGCACCGACCAGAATCATGGCCATCGGACCGCGTTCGGTATCAAAGATGCACACGACACGTTCATTGCGGGCAAACAATTCCGGAACGTTCTCGGCGGTCAGGTGATTGACCGAAAAGATTCGCCCGGGCACATACACCATCTCTTTCAGCGTGCCGGCAATGGGCATGTGTACGCGGTGATAGTCCTTGGGCGATAAGTAGATCGTCGCGAACGATCCACCCATGAACGGTGCAGCCCGTTGGGCATCACCACCTACAAGCTCCAGCAGACTGTAGCTATGCCCCTTGGCCTGGAAAATACGGCCATGCTCGACCTGACCGATCTGGCTAACTTCGCCGTCGCTCGGGCTGACAATGGCTGTCGGATCTTCCGGTAGCGGACGTGCATCTGGCTTTAAGCTGCGGGTAAAGAATGCATTGAAGTTTTCGTATGCCGTCAGGTCTTCGACCTGAGCCTGGCGCATATCCACGTCGTAGCGACGAGCAAACCATGCCGTCAGGGCATTCTTGAACCAGGGCATCCGGCACTCGGCGAAGCCGCCAATCAACCGTGACAGGAAGTGATGAGGCAGTACGTGCTGGCTAAGAATGAACAGGCGGTTTTTCAAATTCATGGTGTGTCCTTGAGCGGCAATATATGAAGCGTGAATCCGCGGGCGAGGCCAGACAAGGCAAAACAGAAAAGGCCGGGTCAGATTGCCGTGACCCAGTTCTCGTTTCATTGTACAGCCATTCGGCTCGCTGCTGGAAACCTGCTATCAGCGTTCGACCGGTGTATCCGGATGATTTCCCCATTCTCCCCAGGAGCCGGCATAACCCTTGATTCGGGGGTAACCCAGCGCCTTGGCGACCAGATAGGTAAATCCCGAGCGGTGGTGCGTCTGGCAATGGGTAATCACTTCCTTGTCGGGCGTGATCCCCAAGGCATTAAGTGTTTCGGCCATATCGCTGCGGATACGTAGGCTACGTGCCGGGTCCATGCCGGCCGTCCACTCGAAATTGATGGCGCCCGGGATATGCCCGCCCTTGGCTGCTAGGACTTTTTCGCCTCGATATTCCTGTGGCCCGCGTGCATCCCAAATGGCCAGGTCTTCCGCACCCAGGCGGCTCTGCAGATACTCACGCGTTGCAGTAGGCTCATCATGCAGCGTGAGGTTGACTGGCGTATCAGCTGGCGGTGGCACATCCTGTGTCAATGGCAGGCCCGCTTCGACCCAGGCATGACGGCCGCCGTTAAGGTAATGGTAGCGGTGATGACCGATCACATCCAGCAACCAGATAAAACGTCCTGCCCAGCCACCGCCTTCGTCGTCATACACGACATAAACGGCCTCAGGGCGATGGCCCAGTTCGCTGAACAATATTTCCAGGTCGGCTTTTTCAGGGAGAAGCCCTGGCGCTGGAGGTTTGCCCAGTTGTGTACGTTGGGGCGCAACGAAGTAGGCGCCGGGCACATGCCCCTCGGCATAGTGCGCAGCGCTGGATAGATCGACCAGAATCAGCTCTGGCGCATCGAGGCGGGCGGCAAGGTCGGCAGGCTCGATCACGAGCGGCAGGTCTGTAAAGGACATATCAGGTCATCCGGTCTGAAATCATGGGTTCGATTGTAGCGATCATGTAAGCCGTTGGACGTAATTCATCACGCCACGCTCAATGCAGGTAACGGTTTTGTTGATAGCCTGCTGGTCACGCTCGGAAAACGGCTCGCCCCTGTTGTCAATGATAGCCAGCATCGTGACGCGACCTTTGCTGCCCATCGAGCGCAGCACCATGTGTGAGTGTGGAAACAGGGCTTGCAGATTACCAGGCAGGTGAGGGCGAAACTGCGCGCTGTTCTCCGAGGTAATACGAAGTTGGGCGGGATCGCTCATCAGCTTGCGCAGCAGGGGATGATTGTTGATAGGCAGCTGAAGCCCCTTGGCTGCTTCGGGCAGGCCATGGATGCCTTGGGCCATGAGCACTGTCTGGTCCGCATCGGGTGTCAACAGGAGCAGGCGTGGCAGGCCGGTTGCCGCCAAGGCATCCCTGGCGCAAGCCGTCAGCTGGATGCCGTTGCTAAAGGGACTGGGCGTCTTTACCAGTTCGGCACAATATCGGCGCCATGCGTCCAGCCCATCGCCTGTCGTTTGGTTATTGGTCGCGGCTGATTGGGTGTCAGGCGCGGCCTTCCTGTTTGAGTGCAGGCGTCTTGCATCCCAGGGCCAGATCAGGGCTTCGGCCGGATGCCAAAGGCCTGGAATGAACTGTTGGCGAGCATGCTGCGCGGCGGCCTGATGGGTGACCTGCTGAATATGATCCAGTGACTCATGCATATAGAGGCCGACCAGCCGTTGCCAGCGGAGGATGTGCGGGTTGCTCCAGCTCTGGTGGGCGGCCACGGCCAGGCCATTCGCCAACAAAATTGTGTTGCCGGGCTGGGTGAGCCACCGACGTAGCGGCAAGTCTTCATCCAGGCGCTGTTGCTGCTGAAGAGGATGGGCATCGTTGTGGGCAATGTGCAGCGCCTTGACCAGGCGGCGACGGTCCTTCACCAGCAGGCGATATCCGTCTACAACCCAGGCGGGCAGGCTCCAGCGCTCGGCTAGGGTCAGGCACAGGTCCAGAAGGGGTACGCCAAGCAGCTCCTGCTCGACCGTGATGGCCGGCTCGTTGTTGCCCAGTACCCGCTGCTCCCATTCTTCCCAGAGTTCTGGATAAGCCTGAGCCAGTGGCCACACGGGCGCCAGGAACAGAAGCGTAGAGAGACGAACCTCCTGGCGCAGGCGAGCCAGGGTATTGCCGAAGAGGCCATTGGCCTGCGCCATGGCGTGTTCGCTGATCAACAGGAGCTGCGAAAGGGCTGGCGAGTATTTCTCTTTAGCTTCCGACGGAAGTGCCGATAACAGGTACTCAGTGGGACCCAGTCCGAGCCGGCTCAAGGCTACTTCCAGCGAAACCGCAGGATTCTCCCGGCCAAGCTGGCTTCGGTTGGACTCCCTTAGCAGCACCAGCGACAGGATCGGTGACTGAAGCGCCACCTCGGCAATTTCAGGAACGGTCTTGTTGCCATTGGCCAGAGCCCTGCGGACATCTTCCTTGACTTCCTGGGGTACGGATAAACGTACGCTTTCCAGCCTTTTCAGCCAGGCGTCGAGCGTATTTGGACGAGCGGTAGTAATGGACATAGAGAGCTCGCATGAATGGCTTACAGAAATACCTACAGTCTGGCGCAGATTATCCGATAACTAAATCAGCAGCCTCTTTGTGGGCCCTTGTTTAACTAGAAGTGTTTGAAAATCATGGTCAAGATCATCGGCATTATCGTTGTCATCGGTAGCATACTCGCAGGCTTTGTGCTGTCGGGCGGCAGTATCATGGCTCTCGTGCATCCTTACGAAGTGCTGACGATTGGTGGCGCTTCGTTGGGTGCCTTTTTACAGGCCAACTCGGGCAGCACCTTCAAGATCGTGTTTAAGAAGTCTTTGTCCATGTTTGGTCATCGCTTCACTCATGCGTACTACCTGGACGTGCTCAAGCTACTCTACGAAATCCTCAACAAGAGCCGTCGTGAGGGCATGATGTCCATTGAGGGCGATATTGAAGAGCCTAACGAAAGCCCGATCTTCAGCAAATAC
This sequence comes from Pseudomonas sp. C2.3V, assembly GCF_058536325.1. Taxonomy (NCBI): domain Bacteria; kingdom Pseudomonadati; phylum Pseudomonadota; class Gammaproteobacteria; order Pseudomonadales; family Pseudomonadaceae; genus Pseudomonas; species Pseudomonas sp. C2.3V. The sequence continues at coordinate 568,404 of NZ_JBZUBN010000001.1, forward strand.
CCAGCCATCCTCAAAGATGCACGGATGACAGCCTTCATCACTGATTATCTGCGTCTGATGTCGTCTGGCAATATGGCTCCGCACGAGTTGGAAGGGTTATTCGACATGGAGCTGAATAGCACCAAGGCTGACCTTGAGCACCCTTCTCATGCCGTAGCCAAGATCGCCGACGGTATGCCAGCCATGGGTATTGTGGCAGCGGTACTGGGTATCGTAATTACCATGGGCCTGTTGGCCGAAGGGGACACCATCAAGATTGGTGCGAGCGTAGGTACCGCCCTGGTAGGTACTTTCCTGGGTATTCTGGCGTCCTACGGCTTCTTTGCACCCTTGGCGGCCTCGCTCGAGCATGACGCCAAAGAAGAACTGAACGTTCTCGAGTCCATCAAGGCCACCCTGGTTGCTTCCGCATCGGGCATGCCGCCAACCGTGGCTGTCGAGTTCGGTCGTAAAGTCCTGTATCCCGCCCATCGCCCAAGCTTCATCGAGCTTGAGCAAGCAATGCGCGGCGCGTGAGGTTAAGCCGTCATGGATAACAACCAGCCCATTATCATAAAGCGCGTCAAGAAAGTTGAAGGCGGGCACCATGGCGGCGCCTGGAAGATTGCCTTCGCCGACTTCATGACAGCCCTGATGGCGTTCTTCCTGGTGATGTGGCTGTTGATTTCGACCACTCCCGAGCAGCGGATCGCCATTTCAGGCTACTTTCAGGACCCGATCGGGTTTACGGAAAGCGGAAGTCCTTATGTGATCGACCTTGGCGGTACGCCAACACCGTCTCCCAATCAGACGCTGAACCCGACGATGGAAAATGACCCTAAGACGCCGGATTCACCTGATAGCACTGATGAGGAGCAGATCGACCAGACTACCAAGCCGAGTCCGGCTGATGCGGGCGGCATTGATGCTCAGCAGGCCGAGAACATCGCGGAGAAGATCGACAAGGAGCGCCTGCAACTGCTCCTGCAGGAATTGCAGAACAAGATCAACGAGAACCCGGATCTGCAGCGTTTCAAGGATCAGATCCTGCTCGAGATCACTCAGGACGGCCTGCGTATCCAGATCGTCGATGCGGAAAATCGGCCGATGTTCGACTCGGGCAGTGCTGAACTGAAGATGTACTTCGAGAATATCCTGCTGGCCATGGCGGATACGATCAAGGAAGTTCCAAACAAGATCAGCATCAGCGGTCACACCGATGCCAAGCCGTTCGTAGGGAAGGGATACTACGGCAACTGGGAACTGTCGGCTGCTCGTGCCAATGCGGCCCGTCGAGCGCTGGTGGCAGGTAGTTACCCAGAGAACCAGGTGGCCCGTGTAGTAGGGTATGCCTCGTCGGCACTGTTCGATCGCAAGGACCCGCTCGATCCGGTCAACCGTCGTATCGACATTGTTGTTCTGACCAAGAAGGCTCAGAAGGCCATCGAGGGTGACAATGGCGGCCAAGCCGATACCCCGCCGGCCGCGACTCCGGGCCAGGCTCCGGCAGGCAGCGACACGGGTGCCTCGACCGGTAGCCCCGGTAGCGTGAAGGCTACGAGTAATCTGGCCAACCCGCTCAAGGGCATCGACCTGAAGAAGGAAATCAATGCCTTCGACGACGGTGCGCTGCAAATGAGCCCGCCGCCTAAGCCCTAGCGGTAAAGAGGGTCTGCCCGGACCTAGTACTCAGGTTCGGGCAGGCTGGCGATAATGTGACGGTAACTGGCCATGCGTTGAGGGTGAATTCGTCCCTCTTCCTGCGCCGCTAGAAAAGCACAGCCCGGCTCCCGGTCGTGCTTACAGTCACGGAAGCGGCAATGCCCGATAAGGTCGGCGAACTCGATAAAGCCGGCTTCCACATCCTGACGGCTTACATGACCCAGGCCGAACTCGCGGATACCGGGTGAGTCGATCAGATCGCCACCGCCCGGGAAGTGGAACAGGCGGGCCGTGGTGGTCGTATGCGTTCCTTTGCCGGTTATCTCGGACAAAGCCCCGACACGCGTGTCCACGCCCGGCAGCAAGGCGTTTACCAGCGATGATTTGCCTACACCGGACTGCCCTACGAAAACACTGATGTGTCCATCGAGCGTCTCTTTCAGCTTGTCCAGGCTTAGGCCGTTCAACGCCGATACTTCGAGCAAGGGGTAGCCCAGGTTGTTGTAGATGCCCAGCAGGTTATCCATCCGCTCGGCATTACTTTCATCGATCAGATCAGCCTTGTTCAACAGTAGAATAGGCTGAATGCTGGCATGCTCGGCTGCGACCAGATAGCGGTCGATCAGGTTGCTGTGGGGCTCGGGAATCGGCGCAAATACAATGATCAATCGATCGACGTTGGCCGCAACTGGCTTCAGGACACCCCGCATGTCGGGACGGCACAGCTCCGAAATTCGAGGCAGTTGGGCAACGATAACGCCAATGCCCTGATTACCCGCCCGCCAGACTACCCGGTCTCCCGTCACCAGAGCTGGCAGGTTGGCGCGCAAGTGGCAGCGCTGGAGCTGGCCGTCTTCGCCCTCCACCTCTACCTGTACACCAAAGTGGGCAATGATCCGACCCGTCAACTCCGGGCCCAGGTCGCCACCCTCAAGCTCTTCGATCAACCGGGACTCCCGACGCTCGGCGCGAGCCGCACGTTCGGTCTGAATCTTTTCAATACGCCAGCTTTGCCGGCGAGTGAGGTGGCGTTTGGCCATTAAGTAGCTCGATAAACCTGAAGTAAAGATAAAGTCTAACAGGCGGTTCGTCTGCCGGGGCAGAGATCGTCCAGCGGTCGGATCTTGGCTAGACTGCACAGCATTATCCGCTGTTATGACTTGGCCATATGCTCGACACCTTACGCCGCCGATATCCCGCTATCCTTGCATTACTGGTGCAGGTGCTTGCACTGCTTGTTACCTGGATTGTTCTACAGGTTGGTCTGGTTACGCTCCATTACCGCGCACCGTTGATCGGTGCGGCGTGCCTGCAAGGGGTCCTGGCCGCAGCGCTTGGGCAGTGGATGGGCCTGCACCGTTGGTGGCTCTTCATCAATCTGGCTTTCGTACCAGCCCTGGTTGCCTTCGCCGGTTATGCCATTCCCGGTTGGGTCTTTCTCGCAGGATTTTTCGTTATTCTGCTCTTGAACTGGAACAGCCTGACCGAACGGGTTCCGCTCTATCTGACCGGGCATGAGACACAGCGAAAGCTCAGTGAGCTGATAGCTGAACGATCAGACAAGGAGTCTTTCATCGACCTGGGAAGCGGTCTGGCCGGAACGCTCGTCTATCTGTCGCGTTTACACCCTAAGAGCCATTTTACGGGCGTCGAGACCGCGCCGATGAGTTTTCTGCTCTCCTGGCTGCGCTGCCTACCGCGGCGTAACTGTCGGATTCGTTATCAGAGCCTCTGGAAAGTCGATCTGGCTGAATACGATGTCGTCTACTGTTTTCTCTCGCCCGCCCCTATGCCTGACCTATGGAAAAAAGCGCAGGCCGAAATGCGTCCGGGTGCGCTGTTTATCAGCAACACGTTCGAGATTCCGGGTGTACCTCCCCGGCAGGTCATCGAGCTGAATGACTGGCGGCAGTCGAAAATTCTCATCTGGCAACGCTGACGGCGTGGCGCAAGGCCAGCCGAGCTGTATTTATTCCGCTAAACTGCCTGCATTGCTTAAGGAGTATTGCCATGCAGAATGACCAGAACCTGATCTGGATCGACCTCGAAATGACCGGCCTGGATCCGGATAACGATGTGATCATAGAAATGGCCACCATCGTGACGGACAGTGAGCTGAACACCTTGGCCGAAGGTCCGGTCATCGCGATTCATCAGCCGGACGAGATTCTGAACGGCATGGACGAGTGGAACACACGTCAGCACGGCCAGTCAGGCCTGACCCAGCGGGTCCGCGAAAGCACCATCAGCATGGCGGAGGCCGAGCGCCAGACCCTGGCCTTCCTCGAGCAGTGGGTGCCGGCGCGCAAGTCGCCTATTTGCGGAAACAGCATTTGCCAGGACCGCCGCTTTCTTTATCGGCACATGCCGCAACTGGAAGCCTATTTCCACTATCGCAACCTGGATGTTTCAACTCTGAAAGAGCTGGCGGCGCGATGGGCTCCTCATGTCCGTGATGGCGTAAAGAAGACCGGCAGTCATCTGGCGCTGGACGATATCCGCGACTCCATTGAGGAGCTGCGCTACTACCGCAAGCACTTCATCAAGGTCTAGGCATAGCCGTGACGCCCCAGCGCCCACTCCACATGTTCGCGCACAAGTGGAGATGGGTGTTGCTGGTGCGCCTTCAATGCTTCGACCACCGGAATGCTGGTAGGCGCGTTGCCCAGCGCCACCGCCAGGTTGCGCAGCCAGCGCTCGTAGCCTGCCCGGCGCAAGGGCGAACCCTCCGTACGGCTTAGAAATTCGTCTTCCGTCCAACGAAATAGCGTCACCAGATCACTGTTGTCCAGGTTATGCCGTGGCTGGAAGTCCGGTTGCGCGGTGGGCTTGGCGAATCGGTTCCAGGGGCAGACAATCTGGCAGTCATCGCAGCCAAAGACCCGGTTGCCGATCAACGGGCGCAGTTCCTCGGGAATCGAGCCCTTGAACTCGATCGTCAGGTAGGAAATGCAGCGCCGCGCATCCAGTACATAGGGGGCAACGAACGCCTGTGTCGGACAGATATCCATGCAGGCGCTGCACCGGCCACAGTGATTGCTGGGATGAGGCTCATCGACAGGTAAGGGTAGGTCGGTAAAGAGTTCTCCCAGAAAGAAATAACTGCCTGCCTTGCGGTTGAGCACCAGCGTGTTCTTGCCGATCCAGCCCAGGCCGGCCTTTTCCGCCAGCGCTTTCTCAAGCACAGGGGCGCTGTCGACGAATGCACGGTAGCCGAACGGGCCAATCGTGGCTTGAATACGTTCGGCCAGCTGTTGCAGCCGTTTGCGGATCAGTTTGTGATAATCGCGGCCCAGGGCGTAGCGAGAGATATAGGCGTGTGCAGGGTCCGCCAGTCGCTTCGCCATGTCGGTATCGCCCGGCAGATAATCCATGCGAAGCGAAACGATCCGTAGCGTGCCTGGCACCAGTTCGTCCGGGCGCGAACGTTTTTGTCCGTGTGCGGCCATATAGTCCATCTCGCCGTGATAGCCCGCGGCCAGCCAGCGCTCGAGGTACGCTTCGTGGTCGCCCAGCGCTACACCGGTAATGCCGGTCTGCTGAAAACCCAGCTCGCGACCCCATTCCTTGATGGAGGCTGCTAGCGTATCGAGATCGAGTGCGTAAGAAGACATGACGTGTTTAAGTTACTGACGAGAACCTATTTTGCCAGACCTTGGAGCTTGGTATCGCATGCACGACGAACTGCCGCTTTCCCTCTATAGCGCTGCGCAGGTACGAGCGCTCGACGCGCGTCTGATCGAATCGGGTACTTCCGGTTTCGAACTTATGCACCGTGCCGCGCGAGCCGCCTGGCGGTCCCTGCGTCAACGCTGGCCCGATGCCGGTGCACTGACTGTTTTTGCCGGGGGCGGTAATAATGGCGCAGACGGTTATCTAATCGCCTCGCTTGCTCAGCGGAGTGGCTGGCCGGTAAACGTGTATTACCTGAGCGACCCTGAAAAGCTCGAAGGCGATGCGGCCAAGGCATATATGGAGGCCAAGGGTACCGGTATCAACCCGGAGCCTTGGCGAGCGGGCGTAAAGCTGACAGGCGTTGTAGTGGACGCCATGCTGGGTACCGGCTTTTCCGGCGAGGTACGTGAGCCGTATGCCAAGGCCATCGAGCAGATCAATAGCTGCGACCTTCCGGTCGTGGCCGTCGATATTCCCTCGGGGCTCAACGCTGATACAGGCTTTGTCAGGGATCAAGCCGTCAAAGCCAACCTTACCATTACCTTTATCGGTCTCAAGCTCGGCCTGTTGACAGGCAATGGGCCTGACTACTGCGGCAGTATCGAGTTTGCCGCCCTGGTTGAGGAACCCCAGAATCCTGCCGATGCCATGGCGCAACGCCTGGCGCCCCGTAATCTGCCCAAGCTTAAGCCGCGTAAGCGCAGCTCGCACAAGGGCAACTTCGGCCATGTGTTGGTCATCGGAGGGGACGAAGGCACTGGCGGCGCTGCGCTCATGACCTCCGAGGCAGCGCTCCGCTGCGGTGCAGGCATGATTTCCCTGGCTACGCGGCCTTCGAATGTAGCGCCTGTACTGGCACGTCGACCTGAAGTGATGGTGGCAGGTGTCGAGTCCGCGGGTAAAGTCATTGCCCTGGCAGAAAAAGCCGATGTCCTGGCCGTCGGGCCTGGTCTGGGGCAGGGCGCCTGGAGCCGCAGTGTGATCAGCGTGGCGGCGTCCCGAGAAGTACCTCAGGTATGGGATGCCGATGCGCTAAACCTGCTGGCCAGCCAGGCGGTCACCAAGCCCAGGGGCGAGTGGATCATGACCCCTCACCCAGGTGAGGCTGCGCGCCTGTTGCGCAGCGATATTGCCACGATTCAGAGTCGACGCCCGGCCGCAGCCCGAAAGCTGGCGGAGCACTATGGTGCAGTGGTGCTGCTCAAAGGCCTCGGGACCCTTATTGCTGCACCGGATGGCCGCATGGCGCTCTGCGGGCGTGGTCACCCGGCGATGTCTACCGGTGGCGCAGGCGATGTGCTCACAGGCATTATTGCCGCCTTACTGGCACAACACCTCTCAGCATTCGAGGCTGCCTGCCTGGGTGCCTGGCTACATGGCCGGGCGGGAGAGCTGCTGGGGCAGCATGGCCGAGGACTGGCTGCCAGTGATTTACCTGATACCGTTCGTCAGCTTTTAGAGAGTTACAATCCATGTCTGCAGTAACGCCTTCGTGCGAGACGATAACCCTGTTCGCGCCTGACGAGGACGCCATGACAGCCCTGGGCAACACGATAGCCCTGGCCAGCGGCGGCCGTGGAACGCTTTATCTTCACGGAGACCTCGGAGCCGGCAAGACGACCTTGTCACGCGGCATCGTGCGGGGTCTAGGCCATACAGGTGCGGTCAAGAGCCCTACCTTTACGCTGGTCGAGCCGTACGAGATCGGTGAGATCCGGGTCTACCATTTCGATCTGTATCGTCTGGCTGATCCGGAAGAACTCGAGTTCATGGGAATCCGGGATTACTTCACCGGTGATGCCCTTTGTCTGATCGAATGGCCTGAGCGGGGCATGGGGCTTTTGCCAAAGCCAGACCTGGACATTACCATTACGCCGCATACGGGCGGCCGTAACGTGCAGTTGGTTTTTCAAGGCTCACATGGTGATGCCTGGCGTGCCGCCCTATCCACAGGAGTTTGATGCAAATGGGGTGGGGGAAGCGTGTACGCCTGGGATGGGCAACGTTGGGAGTCATTTTGTGTTGTCTGGCCAGCCAGGTGTTGGCGGCGTCAGATATCAAGGATATGCGTGTCTGGCGTGCGCCGGACAATACGCGCCTGGTATTCGATTTGTCAGGGCCGGTCAAAGCCAATGTCTTTACTCTGACGTCGCCCAACCGGATCGTCATTGATGTCAGCGGAGCCAAACTGGCGACCAAGCTCAACGAGGCTCGCCTGAAGGGTACACCGATTACCGGACTGCGCTCGGCCCAACGCTCAGCCGACGAGCTGCGCATGGTGCTCGATGTGTCCCAGCAGGTTACGCCCAAGAGCTTTACGCTTGCGCCTAATCAGCAGTACGGAAATCGTCTGGTAGTCGATCTGTTCGATCAGGGCGCGGACCTGTCATCTGATATTCCCGCGACGCCTACGCCGGGTGAGCCATCTGCGCCGGTAACCCCTGCGCAGCCCAAGGTCACCGTGCCGGCTGGTCCCTCTGGCAAGCGCGACATCATTGTAGTGATCGACCCTGGTCATGGCGGTGAAGACCCTGGTGCAATTGCCAAGGGTGGCGGCCTTTATGAAAAGAACATCACGTTGGCCATCGGGCGAAAACTGCAAGCCCAGATCAACAGCATGAAGGGCTTCAAGGCCGAGCTGACCCGTACGGGTGACTATTACATCCCCTTGCGCAAGCGTACCGAGATAGCGCGTAAGAAAGGGGCTGATCTGTTTGTGTCCATTCATGCCGACGCAGCGCCCAACCGAACCGCCTCGGGTGTATCGGTATTTGCGCTTTCTCAGCGGGGCGCCACGTCTGAAACAGCGCGCTGGCTGGCAGATACTGAAAACAGCTCGGACCTTGTAGGCGGGGTGGGCAGTGCTCTGGACAACAAGGATCAGATGCTTGCCGGTGTTTTGCTGGATCTGTCCATGACCTCTACCATGTCCGCAAGTCTGGATGTCGGGCAGAAGGTTCTGGCCAACATCGGGCAACAGACCAAGCTCCTGCATAATCGCGTGGAGCAGGCTGCCTTCGTGGTGTTGAAATCGCCGGATATTCCTTCGATCCTGGTTGAAACCGGGTTCATCTCGAACCCGACCGAGTCCGTCAAGCTTGCAACGGCCTCACATCAGGAATTGCTGGCACGGCAGATCCGCAGCGGTATTTCCACGTACTTCCAGAAGAGTCCGCCGCCAGGTACATACCTGGCCTGGCTGCGTGACCAAAAAGCACAGCAAGTGGCAACCGGCTCGCGCTAAAATAGCGAGATGCCTACGCCATAGCGGTTCGAATCGGCCGGCTGCCACTGCCTCGGGCAGCGCGGCCGGTTTCGTTTTGGCACTGCTTTCCATTCGACTCTCAGACCAGCCTGGCTAATTCCATGACTGAACTTCGTCGTATTCAACTGCTCAGCCCACGTCTGGCCAACCAGATTGCCGCCGGCGAGGTGGTTGAGCGCCCGGCCTCGGTAGCCAAGGAACTGTTGGAAAACAGTCTGGATGCCGGGGCACGCCGTATCGACATCGATGTCGAGCAGGGCGGTGTCAAGCTGCTGCGAATCAGGGACGATGGTAGCGGTATTCCTTCTGACGACCTGCCTCTGGCGCTGGAGCGCCATGCGACCAGCAAGATTTATAACCTGGATGAACTTGAGCATGTCATTAGCCTGGGCTTTCGAGGAGAAGCGCTTGCCTCGATCAGCTCGGTCTCGCGCCTGACCCTTACATCACGCCACCAGGATGCCGATCAGGCGTGGCAGGTCGAGACCGAAGGGCGAGAAATGCACTCATCAGTCAAACCGGCCGCGCATCCGCAAGGCACCACGGTCGAAGTGCGCGACCTTTTCTTCAATACACCGGCGCGTCGTAAATTCTTGCGTTCGGAAAAAACCGAATTCGACCATCTGCAGGAGGTTATCAAGCGCCTGGCCCTGGCCCGCTTCGATGTAGGGTTCAATCTTCGCCACAACGGCAAGAGCATTCTAGCCCTGCGTGAGGCTACGGATGACCTTACCCAGGCCCGCCGTGTCGCGGCGGTCTGTGGACCGAATTTTCTGGAGCAGGCCCTGCCTATTCAGAATGAGCGCGGCGAGCTGCGCCTGTGGGGCTGGGTCGGCATGCCGACCTTCTCTCGCAGCCAGGCGGACCTGCAGTATTTCTACGTGAATGGTCGCATGGTGCGCGACAAGCTGGTTGCGCATGCTATCCGTCAGGCCTATCGCGATGTCCTCTATAACGGGCGGCACCCTGCATTCGTGTTGTTTCTCGAACTCGACCCAGGCGTGGTGGATGTGAACGTACATCCCACCAAGCATGAAGTTCGGTTCCGGGATACGCGGATGGTGCATGATTTCCTTTACGGCACCTTGCACCGTGCGCTGGCCGATGTGCGTCCGGACGATCAGGTGACGGCACCGGCATCGGCTGTTACCGTGCCGCCTCGCGCCACAGGCTCCGCTGCAGGAGAATTTGGTCCCCAAGGTGAGATGAGTCTGGCGGCGCATGCACTGGAAAGTAGCCAGCCTGCGCCTGCATCGTATCGCATCGAACCGGCCATGCCGGAAACATCGCCACGGCCAGTTGCTGGCGGTGGTTCTGGTGGAAGCTACGGCGGCTCCGGCAGCTATTCGGCCAAGCCGGCATACCCTACCCAGAGTGTGGCCGAGCTGCAGGGAGCCTACCAGACCTTTTTTGCTCCGTTGCCTTCTGCGGCCAGTAGTACAGGAGCTATGCCGGCTGCCTTGCCGGAAAGCCAGGGGGATATTCCTCCGTTGGGCTATGCCCTGGCTCAGCTCAAGGGCATTTATATCCTGGCGGAAAACGCTCACGGTCTAGTGCTGGTCGACATGCACGCTGCTCATGAGCGTATTACCTATGAGCGTCTGAAGGTTGCCATGGCCAGTGAAGGCTTGCGTGGGCAGCCACTTCTGGTGCCTGAGTCATTGGCGGTCAGCGAGCGAGAGGCCGATTGTGCAGAAGAACATGCCCAATGGTTTTCCAAGCTGGGTTTTGAGCTGCAGCGGCTAGGGCCGGAAACCCTGGCTATCCGACAAATACCTGCGCTGCTGAAACAAGCCGAAGCGGGTGATCTGGTTCGAGATGTTCTGGCAGATCTTCTGGAGTACGGCACGAGTGATCGTATCCAGGCGCATATCAACGAACTGCTGGGCACCATGGCCTGTCACGGCTCCGTCAGAGCCAACCGGCGTTTGACAGTGCCTGAAATGAACGCTTTGCTACGGGATATGGAGATCACCGAGCGAAGCGGCCAATGCAATCATGGTCGACCCACATGGACGCAGATGGGCCTTGATGATCTCGATAAATTATTCCTGCGTGGCAGGTAATCGAAGTTGCATGACGCGGCGTCGACTTTCATGAGAGTTTCCATGTCTTTTCCACCTGCCATTTTTCTGATGGGCCCTACAGCCTCCGGCAAGACCGATCTAGCCCTTGAGCTTGCCAAGGTTCTGCCATGCGACTTGATCAGTGTCGACTCGGCGCTGGTGTATCGTGAGATGGATATCGGTACGGCCAAGCCCTCGAAAGCACTTCTGGAGGCTTTTCCCCATCGTCTGATCGACATCCGCGAGCCCAGCGAGACCTATTCGGCAGCTGATTTCTGTGCCGATGCCCGTCAGGCAATGGCAGACATCACGGCGGCAGGGCGTATTCCTCTGCTGGTAGGCGGCACCATGCTGTATTTCAAGGCGCTCCTTGAGGGGTTAGCGGACATGCCCAGCGCCGATCCAACCATTCGTGCCGAAATCGAAACCGTTGCGGCAGAGCAGGGGTGGGGTGAGGTTCATCGGCAACTGGCAGAGGTCGATCCTGAGTCAGCGGCGCGCATCCATCCCAATGACCCCCAGCGCCTGACCCGTGCACTGGAAGTCCATCGCGTCAGTGGAATGACGATGACCGAGCATCGGGAGCGTCAAAGACAAGGAAATGCAGATTCCGACGCGCCGTTTGTCGCACATTTCCCGTATACTGCCGTTCATCTGGCTATTGCTCCTCAAGAGCGTGCGCTGTTGCATGCGCGAATAGCCCAGCGTTTCCGCCACATGCTGGAACAGGGCTTTGTCGATGAGGTCTCACGTCTACGGGCGAGAGGTGATTTGCAGCCTGAACTACCCTCCATGCGTGCCGTAGGCTACCGTCAAGTATGGGAGTATCTGGACGGCGGAATGAGTTACGACGAAATGACAGAGCGCGGCATTATCGCCACGCGTCAGCTGGCTAAACGGCAGCTTACCTGGCTACGCAGCTGGGGCCAGCTACAGTGGTTGGACAGTATGGCCCGTGACAATGTGTCGCGTGTCTTGAAAAGCCTTAAGGCGGTCTCCATATGCAGTTGAGTCTCAAGAAGAACCACGCCGGTGATGGCGAACCTTCTGACCTTGCAACAAACGAATCTTTTACCTTTGAGGAGAGCGGCACAATGTCAAAAGGGCATTCGCTACAAGACCCTTACCTGAATACTTTGCGTAAGGAACGCGTTCCAGTTTCCATTTACCTGGTCAATGGCATCAAGTTGCAAGGTCAGATCGAGTCCTTTGATCAGTTCGTCATCCTGCTGAAAAACACTGTCAGCCAGATGGTTTACAAGCACGCAATCTCAACGGTAGTTCCTAGTCGTCCTGTTCGTCTGCCTAGCAGTGATCAGCCGGCTGAACCCGGTAACATGTAAATAGGAGTCGCCTTTGTTCTTTGAACGCCCGGGTGGTGGTGAACGGGCCATTCTGGTCCATCTCGAAGGCCAAGATCCTGAATCCCGCGAGGATCCTCAGGAGTTCCAAGAACTTGCGCGCTCTGCTGGCGCTGACACGGTGGCGATGGTTACCGTGTCGCGACATCAGCCTTCTGCACGTTTTCTCATCGGTACCGGCAAGGTCGATGAACTCCATGACTTGGTGAAGGCCGATGAAGCCGAACTGGTCATCTTTAACCATACCCTTACGCCCAGTCAGGAGCGCAACCTCGAGCGCGCCCTGGAGTGCCGGGTGCTTGATCGTACTGGGTTGATTCTCGATATCTTTGCCCAGCGTGCTCGAACCCATGAAGGTAAGCTTCAGGTTGAGCTGGCACAGCTTGAGCACATGAGTACTCGTCTGGTGCGTGGCTGGACCCACCTTGAGCGACAAAAAGGTGGTATCGGTCTTCGAGGGCCGGGCGAAACACAGCTCGAGACGGACCGTCGCCTTTTGCGTGTTCGTATCCGCCAGATCAAACAGCGCCTTGAAAAGGTACGCAGTCAACGTGAGCAGGCCCGAAGAGGGCGGCGACGTGCCGAAGTTCCAGCGGTATCGCTTGTTGGCTATACCAACGCTGGCAAGTCTACGCTATTCAACACCCTGACCTCTTCCGAGGTCTATGCAGCGAATCAGTTGTTCGCGACGTTGGATCCTACATTGCGTCGTCTAGAACTGGCTGACCTGGGACCGGTGGTACTGGCTGATACCGTGGGTTTCATCCGACATCTGCCACACAAGCTGGTTGAGGCGTTTCGCGCCACGCTGGAAGAATCAAGCAACGCGGATCTGCTACTGCATGTGATCGACTCTCACGAAGAGGATCGCATGCTGCAAATCGAGCAGGTGAACGTCGTGCTGGAAGAGATCGGTGCTAACGAGATTCCCATGCTGGAGGTCTATAACAAGATCGACCTGCTTGAGAATGTCGAGCCGCACATCCAGCGCGACGAGGAAACTGGTCGTCCGATCAGAGTTTGGGCTTCTGCTCGGGAAAACCGGGGCTTGGAACTGATTCGTCAAGCTGTGGCCGAATTGTTGGGCGACGACCTGTTCGTAGGTAAATTGCGGCTGCCTCAGGCTATGGGACGTCTGCGTGCGCTATTGTTCAGTCAAGGTGCTGTACAGGAAGAATCGCATGACGAAGAAGGGTATACGGTGTTGTCAGTACGTTTACCTCGTGCAGAACTTAATCGTCTCGTCAGTCGTGAAGGTTTCAAGCCGGATGACTTCGTGGCGCAACATACTTTGCAATAAAGCCTTTATCGACGTTTTTGGTCCGGGTGCCCGGCATCCGGTAGCATTGGTCGGCGCGCCAACCGGCGCGTTTTCGCTTTAGTCAGTAGGGAGAGCGCTATGGCTTGGAACGAGCCGGGTGGCAACTCAAATAATCAAGACCCCTGGGGCGATCGCCGTGGCGGTGGTAATGGTAATGGTGGCGGCCGTCAAGGTCCACCGGACTTGGATGAAGCGCTTCGTAAGCTGCAGAACAAGCTGAATCGCTTGTTTGGCGGTAAAAAGCGCCCGGATTCCAGCGGAGGTAACCGTCAGGCGGGCAGCAGTGCGGGTCTGATTTTAATTGGCTTGGCCTTGCTGTTTGGCTTGTGGCTATACAACGCTATTTATGTCGTTGACGAGCAGGAGCAAGCAGTTGTGCTGCGCTTCGGCAAGTATTACGAAACGGTAGGTCCTGGCCTGAATATTTATTTCCCCCCAATGGATCGCAAGTTCCAGGAAAACGTGACGCGTGAACGTGCGTATAGCAAGCAGGGGCAAATGCTGACTCAGGACGAGAATATCGTCGAGGTACCGCTGACTGTTCAGTACAAGATTACCGATTTGGAGTCTTTTGTATTAAACGTGGATCAGCCGGAACTCAGTCTTCAGCATGCTACTGATAGTGCTCTGCGTCATGTGGCTGGCTCTTCGACCATGGATCAGCTGTTGACATCTGGCCGTGAGCAGGTCGCAGGTGAGGTGCGTGAGCGCTTACAGCGTTTCCTGGATACCTACAAAACAGGTATTACGGTAACTCAGGTAAACATCCAGAGTGCTGCTGCACCTCGCGAGGTGCAGGAAGCATTTGATGATGTTATTCGTGCACGTGAAGACGAGCAGCGTGAGCGTAACCAAGCCGAAGCTTATGCTAACGGCGTGATTCCCGAGGCGCGTGGTCAGGCTCAGCGTTTGATTGAAGATGCCAATGGTTACCGTGAGGAGGTCATTGCACGCGCTCAGGGTGAAGCGGATCGCTTTAATAACTTGGTAGCCGAGTATGAGAAAGCACCTCAGGTAACGCGCGAGCGTCTGTATCTTGAGGCTATGCAAGATATGCTTAGCCAATCGAGCAAGGTTCTGATCACAGCACAGGGCGGTCAGAATAATATGCTCTATCTGCCGCTAGATAAGATGGTGCAAAACCGTCCTGCCGAATCGAGTGATTCATCGACCTCGCCTTCTTCAGGCAATAACAGCTCGAATAATCCTTCGCCATCGGTAAGGGCTTTGCCGCAGCTGCCTGAAGTACGGACAAGGGAGAGCCGCTGATGAGTAACAAGTCTATCGCCGCTCTGGTTGTAGTGGTCATTCTAGGACTATTTGCCTGGAGCAGCCTGTTTATCGTTCAGCAGACCGAACGTGCAGTTATGTTGCAGTTTGGTCGTGTAGTAGATGCTGACCTTAAGCCTGGTTTGCACTTCAAGCTGCCCTTTGTAAATAAGGTGCGTAAGTTCGATGCCCGTCTTATGACGCTAGACTCTCCAACACAGCGGTTTTTGACCTTGGAAAAGAAAGCTGTGATGGTTGATGCCTATGCCAAATGGCGTGTCTTTAATGCTGAGCGTTTCTATACGGCAACCTCAGGTATGAAGCAGATTGCCGATGAGCGTCTGATGCGTCGTTTAGAAGCCGGACTGCGTGATCAGTTTGGTAAGCGTACTTTGCATGAAGTGGTTTCTGGCGAGCGTGATGCCATGGTGGCCGAGTTAACAGGTTCACTTAACAAAATGGCTAATGCAGAGCTGGGCATCGAAGTATTGGATGTCCGAGTCAAGGCTATTGATCTGCCGAAAGAGGTGAGCCGTAGCGTCTATGAGCGTATGGGCACTGAGCGTGAGCGTGAAGCGCGTGAGCACCGTGCCAAGGGGCGTGAGCTGGCTGAAGGTATTCGTGCAGATGCGGATCGTCAGCGTCGCGTCATTCTGGCGGAAGCCTATCGCGAGGCAGAAGAAACACGAGGCGATGGTGATGCTCGTGCTGCTGCGATCTATGCCCAGGCTTATACAAAAAACCCTGAGTTCTACTCTTTTACGCGTAGCTTGCAGGCTTATCGCAACAGTTTCTCTAATAAGAGCGACATCTTAGTGATGGATCCGAAGAACGAGTTCTTCAAATACTTGGGTGATCCAACCCCGTAAAAAGGTTGGCGGGCGCTCGTCGCCCGCCGCTGACCTTTTTGTATTTCGTGGTATCATGAGTCAGCCGGGAACATCCCGGCTTTTTTGCGTCTGCATGAACCATTGCATGGCGGCGAGGTTGTATCACGGGGATGGCTTAGGCGATCTACCGTCGCTGCGCGCTTTGCTCGCTACTGTACCGTGCTCTGTGCGGCAGGTTTTGCCTGCGCGTGCATAAGGTCTTCATGACAGGCTGCTGCTCGCATGATGGAGAAAGGCTAAATGGCAACGGTAGACCGCTGGCTGCTGCCTGACGGAATTGAAGAAATCCTGCCTCCCGAGGCTGCCAGCATCGAGATCGCGCGTCGACGGGTGTTGGAGTTGTTTCAACAGTGGGGATACGAATTTGTCGTAACGCCCCATGTCGAGTTTCTGGAGTCGTTGCTGACGGCGGCGGGCCAGGATCTGGAGCTGCGCACCTTCAAGGTAACCGATCCGCTGTCGGGGCGCCTGATGGGATTCCGCGCCGATATCACACCCCAGGTCGCTCGAATGGATGCCCATGCGTTGCATAGGGAAGGCCCGAGTCGCCTGTGCTATGCCGGCAGTGTCCTGCATTCCCGTCCGCGCGCGCTGTCTACGTCGCGCAGTCCGATTCAGATCGGGGCTGAGTTATATGGTGCCAAGGACACGGCCGGTGATCTTGAAATCATCAGCCTGATGCTGGGTGTGCTTGAACTGGCTCAAATCCCGGATGTGCACATGGACCTTGGACATGTCGGAATCTATCGTGGTTTGTGCGAAGCGGCGGGCCTATCCGGCGCAGCAGAAGAGGCGCTTTTTGATGCGCTGCAGCGCAAGGCGGTAGATGAAGTTATTACCCTGACTCAAGAGCTTTCTGCGCCTTATGGCGATATGTTGCGTAGCCTGGTTGAGCTGTGCGGTGGGCGTCAGGCCCTGGAGGCTGCGCGTCAGCGCCTGGCGGAAGCGCCGCCTGCCGTTGTCTCTGCCCTGGAGGCGCTGTGCTCTCTTGCTGATACGTTAGCTCAACGGTTTCCAGATGTTCCGCTGTATTTTGATCTGGGCGAGCTGCGTGGGTATCACTATCACACCGGCGTTGTTTTCGCGGCGTTTGTCCCAGGTAGCGGTCAGGCTATTGCTCAAGGGGGGCGCTACGACAATATCGGCGCGAATTTTGGCCGGGCACGCCCGGCAACAGGCTTTTCTACCGATCTGAAAACATTGGTTATGCTGGGTCAGGCGGAAATGACCGAGCCGCTAACAGGTATCTGGGCACCTCATGGCGAGGATGCTCAGCTATGGAATGCGATTCGCCAGTTACGTTCAGGCGGTGAGCGCGTGGTGCAGGCGTTGCCTGGCCAGGCGGATTCGGATGCGCGCGAGTCGGGCTGTGACCGACAGCTGACGTGGCAGGATGGAAGTTGGCAGGTGGCGCCCCTGGCGTCGTGAGAGTTCGCCGGGTTAGCCGGCTCCAGAGATTCCTATAGGGGAAAGGTTATGGGTAAGAATGTCGTCGTCCTGGGCACCCAATGGGGTGATGAGGGCAAAGGCAAAATTGTCGATCTGTTGACTGATCAGGCGGCAGCGGTTGTTCGTTACCAAGGTGGCCACAATGCTGGGCATACATTGGTTATCGATGGTGAAAAAACCATTCTGCGATTGATTCCGTCCGGTATTTTGCGTGCCGACACGCAGTGCCTGATCGGTAACGGCGTGGTGCTGGCGCCGGACGCCTTGTTCAAGGAAGTTGCCGAGCTTGAGGCGAGAGGCGTTCCGGTTCGTGAGCGACTGCGTATCAGTTCGGCCTGCCAATTGATTCTGCCTTATCACGTGGCGCTTGATCAGGCGCGCGAAAAGGCCCGAGGTGATGCCAAGATCGGAACGACCGGTCGTGGAATCGGCCCGGCTTATGAAGACAAGATTGCCCGTCGCGGCTTGCGCGTAGGTGATCTGTTCCATCCTGAGCGCTTCGCTCAAAAGCTGCGTGAAGTGCTGGAGTATCATAACTTTGTGCTGCAGAACTTCTTCAACGAGCAGCCTGTTGATTTCCAGAAGACCTATGATGATGCAATGGAGCACGCCAAGGTGCTCAAGCCGCTGATGTTGGATGTAGTGTCGCGTTTGCACGAGCTGCGTAGAGCCGGCGAGAACATCATGTTCGAAGGGGCTCAGGGTACGCTGCTGGATATCGATCACGGTACTTATCCATTTGTTACCAGTTCTAACACCACGGCAGGCGGTGTAGCGACGGGTTCTGGCGTAGGGCCTTTGTATCTGGATTACATCCTTGGAATCACCAAGGCCTATACCACGCGTGTAGGTTCCGGTCCGTTCCCAACGGAACTGTTTGACGAGACTGGCGCTTATCTGGCCAAGAAAGGTCATGAGTTTGGTTCGGTAACAGGTCGTCCGCGTCGTTGTGGTTGGTTCGATGCAGTCATCCTGCGTCGCTCTATCGAGGTAAACAGCATTTCTGGTCTATGCCTGACCAAGCTGGACGTTCTCGATGGTCTGGAAACCGTGCGTATCTGTGTAGGTTATCGCAATGCTGAAGGTGAGCTGACCGAAGCGCCGACCGATGCTGACAGCTATATCGGTTTGGAGCCTATCTATGAGGAAATGCCAGGCTGGTCCGAGTCTACCGTAGGCGCTCGCAGCATGGATGAGCTGCCTGCAAATGCGCGTGCTTATATTGCGCGTATTCAAGAGCTGGTTGGTGCGCCTATCGATATTATCTCGACAGGCCCTGACCGCAACGAAACGATTACGCTTCGTCATCCGTTTGCCTGATCTGATCGGGTAGATAGAAGGGAGGGTCGCTTAGGCGGCCCTTTTTTATAGGCGCCAGTAAAAGCAACTGAGAAAGGGGAGGGAATTAAAAAGCATAACCCCAGAAACGACAAAACCGAGCTATTTAGCTCGGTTGTCTGTAAAGTGGTGCCCAGGAGAAGACTCGAACTTCCACGGTGTTGCCACCGCTAGGACCTGAACCTAGTGCGTCTACCAATTCCGCCACCTGGGCACTCTGCGATATGCGATGATCTCATCGTATTTCGCGTTAGCAACGTTGTTGCCGTTGCTGTGGCGCGAACTATACGAGGCTTTTTTAAACCTGTAAACCCTTGAAGTGGAAAATTTTTATTATTTTTCGAAGACTAACCTTTAAGGCATTTTCGAGCTTCAATATATAGAGAGCTCTTAACCAGACAAAAGGTAACTCTAAACTGATGGCCGATTGGCAATCCCTCGATCCCGAGGCCGCTAGAGAAGCGGAAAAATATGAAAACCCTGTTCCAAGTCGCGAGCTTATTCTGGCGCATCTGGCGCAGCGGGGCGGTCCTGCCTCGCGCACGCAGCTGATAGAAGAGTTCGGTTTGACGGAAGAGGATCAGTTTGAAGCATTGCGCCGTCGCCTTCGTGCCATGGAGCGGGATGGGCAGCTTCTTTATACGCGTCGCGGTGCTTACGCCCCTGTTGATAAGCTCGATCTTGTCTGTGGGCGAATCAGCGGTCACCGTGACGGCTTTGGCTTTCTTATCCCTGACGACGGCAGTGATGACCTTTTCCTGAGCCCTGCGCAAATGCGACTCGTGTTCGATGGTGACAAGGCGCTGGCACGTGTATCCGGTCTGGATCGTCGAGGCCGCCGTGAAGGTGCTCTGGTCGAAGTCGTACACCGTGCCCATGAGAGCGTGGTCGGCCGGTTCTTTGAAGAGAGCGGCATCGCGTATGTAGTGGCGGACAGCCCCCGGATCCAACAGCAGGTGCTGGTCCCCGCCGGCAAGCATGGCGGAGCGCAGCATGGGCAGTTTGTTCAGGTTCATATCACCGACTGGCCTACTGTTCATCGCCAGGCCCAGGGCGAGGTAGTTGAGGTGCTGGGTGATTACCTCGCGCCAGGGATGGAAATCGAAGTGGCATTGCGCAGCTACGATATTCCCCATGAGTGGCCGGCCGATGTAGAGAAAGAGGCTGCCAAGCTCAAGCCTGAAGTCTCTGAGAAAGATAAGGAAAAGCGGGTCGATCTGCGCAACGTACCGTTCGTGACAATTGACGGTGAAGATGCGCGTGACTTTGATGACGCGGTCTATGCCGAGAAGAAGAAGTCCGGAGGCTGGCGGCTCTTCGTCGCGATTGCAGACGTGTCTCATTATGTGAAGGTTGGCTCTGCGCTAGACACCGAGGCCGCACGCCGGGGCAACTCGGTATATTTCCCGGGGCGCGTAGTGCCCATGCTGCCTGAAATCCTGTCCAATGGGCTGTGCTCCCTGAACCCCTTGGTGGATCGCCTGGCCATGGTATGCGAGATGACCATCTCGGCGACAGGCAAGCTCACGGGCTATCAGTTCTACGAGGCGGTGATCCATTCCCATGCGCGCCTGACCTATACCCGGGTCAGTCAGTTACTGGAAACGCCGGAAAGCACTGAGGCGCAGCAGTTCCGTGAGCAGCTGCCGCAACTGGTGCCGCATATCCAGGAACTGTATGCCTTATATAAGGTGCTCGTGATTACCCGGCAGGAGCGGGGTGCTATCGATTTCGAGACACAGGAGACGCGAATCGTCTTTGGTGCCGACAAGAAGATTTCGGAAATCCGGCCTACTCAGCGTAACGACGCCCACAAGCTGATCGAAGAATGCATGCTGTGCGCGAACGTAGCGACAGCCAAGTTTCTCGAGAAGCACAGCATTCCAGCCCTGTACCGGGTTCACGATGCGCCGCCGCTTGAGAAACAGACCAAGTTGCGGCAGTTCCTGGGTGAGATCGGCCTGACTTTGACGAAGGGCAAGGCTACACCGACGCCCAAGGACTACCAGGCGCTACTCAAAGCCGTTCATGACCGTCCCGATTACCGTCTGATCCAGACGGTAATGCTGCGCTCACTGAGCCAAGCGGTTTACAGCCCGGACAATGAGGGCCATTTTGGTCTCAATTACGAAGCCTATACACACTTCACATCGCCTATTCGGCGTTATCCGGACCTATTGGTTCACCGCGCAATTCGCAGCGTCATTCGTTCCAAGCTTGAAACACGGCATGTGAAGCGTGCCGGCGCCGCTGCCATGCCCAAGTCGCGTATCTATCCGTATGATGAGGCGCAGCTGGATCAGCTGGGTGAGCAGTGCTCCATGACCGAACGCCGTGCCGACGAAGCTACACGAGACGTTGCGAACTGGCTCAAGTGCGAGTACATGCGTGATCGGGTCGGCGAGACGTACCCGGGTGTCATCACCGCTGTGACGGGATTTGGCCTGTTTGTCGAGCTGAGCGATATCTACGTCGAGGGGCTTGTTCACGTCACGGCGCTGCCAAGCGACTATTATCATTTCGATGCCGTACACCATCGGCTTTCAGGTGAGCGTAGCGGGCGCAGTTATCGGCTGGGTGACTTGGTCGAAATCGTGGTGGCGCGTGTGGATCTGGATGAGCGCAAGATCGACTTCGAGCTGTCCGAGACGGCACAATCGGCTCCGGCAGGTCGTCGCCAGCGAGGCGATGCCAAGTCCTCAAGAGACAAGTCTCGAAAGCGCGAGAAAAACCAGGTACCTGCCCAGAATTCAGCAGTAGGGATCGAGGTCTCGCCTGAATTGCTCAAGCAGGCAGAAGTGTTGCTGGGCAATACGGACGTCAAGCGCAGTCGTGCAGTCAAGCGCGCCCTGTTGGATGAGGCCAAGACCGGTGGAGAAAAGCCCGCAAGGGCGCAACCTGCCAGACAGGAGGCCGCCCCGGCGCGCACGCCAGCAAAGAAAGGTAAAAAGGCAGACAGCGCTAAACCCGGCAAGCCAGCTAAATCGGCCAAGGCAACGAAGCCGGGCAAACATCGCAAGGGGCCTTCCAAGGCCAAGGCACAGGCGGCTTCTGGTGAAGTCCGTAAACGTAAGGTCAAGTCATGAGTCAGTGGGAAATGGTCTATGGCATCCATGCCGTAGAAGCGTTGTTGCGTCATCATCCAAAGCGGGTGAAGCAACTATGGATAGCCGAAGGTCGTCAGGAACCGCGCATACAGGCAGTGGTCACATTGGCCGATGCTGCACGTGTGCCGGTGCAGACCCATAGCCGTCAATCGCTCGACGAGCAGGTGGACGGTGTGCATCAGGGGATCGTGGCGCATGTAAGTCCGAGCCAGATCTGGGGCGAGGCGATGCTTGAAGAACTTTTGGATAGGGCCGAAGGCCCGCCACTGCTTCTGATGCTGGATGGGGTGACGGATCCGCATAATCTGGGGGCCTGCCTGCGTACAGCCGACGCGGCAGGTGTTCAGGCGGTCATCATACCCAAGGACAAGTCAGCCAGTCTGAATGCTACGGTTCGTAAGGTAGCGTGTGGTGCCGCTGAGGTTATTCCATTGGTCGCGGTTACCAATCTGGCGCGTACGCTGGAAAAGCTCAAGAAGCGAGGGCTGTGGGTTGTGGGCGCAGCAGGAGAAGCAGAGCAGGATGTCTATGATGTAGACATGACCGGGCCGACCGTTCTCGTCATGGGTGCAGAGGGCAAGGGAATGCGCCGATTGACACGTGAGCTGTGCGATTTTCTGGTGCGTTTGCCTATGTCCGGCAGTGTCAGCAGTTTGAACGTCTCCGTAGCGACAGGGGTTTGCCTGTTCGAAGCCGTTCGTCAACGTCGTTCTCGCTAGAGGGATCGGCTCGCCCGCTGAAAGTAGTTAGGTTACATGCTCGATTTTGAAAGCATTTTCAGGGCTTCGCCGAATTCGTATGTTCTGCTGAACAGCGCTTTGACCGTCGTGGACGCCAACGAGGCGTACCTGAGGGCCGTGGGGCGGCAGCGTCAGGAGTTGCTTGGGGTCCATTTGTTCGAGGCCTTTCCTGTCGATCCGTTGCAGGGCAACGTGCCATCACAGCAGGCCCTGAAAGCCTCCATCGAGCGAGCTGTTACGCTCAGGCAGGAAGATGCCCTCCCTGTCATTCGTTACGCGATACCGCGTAGCAGTGCCAGGGGGGTAGTGTTTGAAGACCATGTCTGGAGTGTTACGCATACGCCACTCTTCGATGCTGAAGGTCGATTGCAGCATATCCTCCAGCACGCTACGGATATCAGTGAACTCCAGGCCATGCGTGCCGATGTAGTTCGTTCTCCCAGCCTGACATCGACGAACATTCAACTGGGGCAGCGACTGATCAATCGAGCGAAAGCCTTGCAGGATGAAGGGGCCCAGCTGAGACGGCTGTTTCAGCAGGCGCCGGGTTTCATCTGTGTCTTGAGCGGGCCTGACCATGTGTTTGAGCTGGCTAATGATGCGTTTCTGCACCTTGTAGCGCGAGGAGACGTTGTCGGTCATCCTCTTCGTACTGTCTTTCCCGAATTGGTAGAGCAAGGTGCTCTCAGGTTATTTGATGAGGCGCTAGTCTCTCTCAAAACGTTTTCCGGACGCGGCGTTCGCCTGGATATTCAACGTACCGCCTTGGGGCCTTCTAACGAAATCTATGTAGATTTCATCCTGCAGCCGATTATTGATAACGGGCAGGTGGCAGGGCTTTTTATCCAGGGTAACGATGTCACCCAGCAGAAGCGGGCGGAAACCGAGCTGGCCAATTACCGGCTGCACCTTGAAGATCTGGTGCAGGAGCGGACGCGCGAGCTCAAACGCAGTGAAGATGAGCGACAGGCCGCTATGGTTCAGGCGCAAAAGCTGGAAGCCGTTGCCAAACTGACGGGGGGCGTTGCCCATGATTTCAATAACGTCCTACAGATCATCGGAGGTAACCTGCAGTTGCTGAAAACCCGACTGGCAGGCGATGAGGTTGGCCAGCGTCGGCTACAGGCGGCCAATACAGCCGTAGAGCGGGGTGCAAGCCTTGCTTCTCAGCTCTTGTCCTTTGCGCGGCGGCAGCCCCTGCAGCCAATGTCAGTCGATACGAAGAGTCTCCTGGATGGCATGAGTGATTTGCTGCATCAGGCGTTGGGCGAGTCCATCACGCTGACTGTGCTTGCTGACCCTGATGTCTGGTCGATATTTGTCGATGCAGGTCAGCTGGAAAACGTGCTAGTCAGTCTGTTACTCAATGCCCGTGAGGCAATGGCTAATGAAGGGCATGTCACTGTTGAGCTACATAACGTGTTGCTTTCCCAGGACCAGTGGCAGGCCGCTGACGAGTTGATTCCAGGCGAGTACGTGCAGCTGATCATCACGGATACCGGGCGCGGAATGTCCGAAGAGATCAAGGCGCAAGCCTTCGAGCCCTTTTTCTCGACCAAGCGTGAAGAGCATGGCACCGGGCTTGGCCTGTCCATGGTCTATGGTTTCGTGAAGCAGAGTGGCGGACATATCTTGATCAACAGTACCTTGGGCAAGGGAACATCGATCATTCTTTATCTGCCACGCTCGCTACCGAATACCGATACAGCCGATAGCTCTATGGTCTTGCCGTCGGTTGAGAAAGGTGGAAGCGAATGTATCCTTGTAGTGGAAGACGACCCCGATGTTCGTCACATCGTGGTGGATATGCTGAGTGAGCTAGGCTATGACGTGCTGGAAGCCGGTGATGGGCAGGCTGCCCTGACGATGCTTGAGCAGGGGGCGCCTGTAGATTTATTGTTTACAGACATTGTGATGCCAGGCCCGGTACGCAGCACCGAGCTGGCACGCAGAGCAGGGGCGCTCAGGCCTTCCTTGAAGGTACTGTTTACCTCGGGCTATACACAGGACGCTGTAATACAGGGCGGACGGCTCGAGGCAGGAGGTAACCTGCTCAGTAAACCCTATCGTCGGGATGAGTTAGCCCAAAAGGTGCGTATGATGCTCGGTATGCACAGACAGCACACCCCTACTACAGCTGTAACAGAAGAGGACATGGCGTTGGAGGAAACTGCAAGTAACAAGGTATTGAATATTCTGCTGGTCGAGGATGACCTGACGCTACGTAGCCTGACTAGCGAGGTGATGGAAGAGCTGGGCTATCAGGTTACGGCCGTGGCTTCTGCCGAAGAGGCACTGGACGCGCTGCAGAGCAGTACCTTTGATGTCCTTTTCACAGATATCGGGCTTGGAGGCATGTCAGGGCTGGACCTGAGCCGTCAGGCGCTCAAGCGTTATCCCGGATTGCATGTCGTAGTGGCTTCCGGTTATGCCTTTGACAAGGACGACGAACTCAAACACGTAAAGGCGCTGCTCAAGCCATACGATCTTTTCAAGATCCGGCAGCTGCTCGATGACCTGTCCGTCAGATAGTTGTACCGGCGAGCCGGTTGGCTCGTGATCTTCCTTGCGCCACCCGGTGCCCTTCTCTAGAATACCGCCCCTTGCCTGTAGCGGGCCTCCGCTTGCAGGCAAGTCAAAACGAAACATTCACTCCTTGTCTGACCGCATCATGTGGCAGGCTATAACCCGTAAGGAGCATTTATGCGTCATTACGAAGTTGTGTTTCTGGTTCATCCTGACCAGAGCGAACAGGTGGGCGGCATGGTTGAGCGCTACACCAAAGCGATTGAAGAAGACGGTGGCAAGGTTCATCGTCTGGAAGACTGGGGCCGTCGTCAGCTGGCTTACGCTATCGACAACGTGCACAAGGCTCACTATGTTCTGATGAACATTGAGTGCAGCGCCAAAGCACTGGCTGAACTGGAAGACAACTTCCGTTACAACGACGCCGTGATCCGTAACATGATCCTCCGTCGCGATGAAGCCGTTACCGGCCAGTCTGAAATGCTCAAGGCCGAAGAGAACCGTAGCGAGCGCCGTGAGCGTCGCGAGCGTCCTGCCGAGTCCGAGTCCGCCGATGGCAGCGACAATGCTGATGTCGATGGCGACGATAGCGCCGAGTAAGCCTGGATTATTGAGGAATCATTGTTATGGCACGTTTCTTCCGTCGTCGTAAATTCTGCCGTTTCACCGCTGAAGGCGTGAAAGAGATCGATTACAAAGATCTGAACACCCTGAAAGCCTACGTCTCCGAAACCGGCAAGATCGTTCCGAGCCGTATCACTGGCACCAAGGCCAAGTACCAGCGTCAGCTGGGTACTGCCATCAAGCGTGCTCGTTATCTGGCCCTGTTGCCCTACACCGACAGCCACGGCCGTTGAGACCGGGCATCGACACGAACTAACGGATAATTCGCATGCGAGCCCTTGCTGATTTCATCATGCGCGGTCGCATGCAAGCCACCCTTACGGTGGTGATTGCAGCGGTTGTGCCATTTCTGTACTGGCTCAGCGCTGCAGCAGGGAGTCTGGTCGTCCTGCGCCGTGGCGCAAGTGACGCTGCAGGTGTAGTGGTCTGGGCATTGCTGCCGGCCGCGTTCTGGTGGTATCTGGGGGATCCGAGCATTGCGCTCGTATTCGTCGGTACCCTGGCGCTGGCGCTGGTTTTACGCAGCAGTGTTTCCTGGCCGCGTGTCCTGCTCGCCAGCATCCTGGTCGGTCTGGCGTTTGCTGTGACCATTGGTCATGCCTACGCAGAGCCCATTAACCTCTTGGCAGAGGAAATTCAAAAGCTTCTGCCTCAGATGGCGGGTCAGTCACCGGATGCTTTGCCGGAAGCCAAGCAGGCCCAGCTGCATGAGATGCTGGTACCTGTGTTGACCGGTCTGATGGCGAGTCTTTTCCAGATTGTCTGTCTGCTGTGCCTGATGTTGGGACGTTATTGGCAAGCTGCGCTGTATAACCCAGGCGGTTTCGCGCGTGAGTTTCATGCGCTGAGATTGTCGCCCGCCCTGGCACTGGGAATGCTGTTGGTCATGCTACTGGCACCCAACATCAACCTGGGACTTGGGATGTTGACACCGCTGTGCAGTGTACCCCTGGCGATAGCTGGCGTTGCCCTGATTCACGGACTGGTAAGACAGAAGCATATGGCCACGTTCTGGCTGGTGGGGTTGTACGTGACACTGCTGATCTTTGGGCAGTTGATCTATCCGTTGTTGGTGATCGTAGCCGTTGTCGACAGTCTGTTTGATTTTCGTGGGCGCCTGGGCAATACGCCCAAGGACTCCACGAACGGTGAAGGTTAAAAGTTAAGAGGTAAGACTCAAATGGAAGTCATCCTGCTGGAAAAGATCGCCAACCTGGGCAACCTGGGCGATAAAGTGAACGTCAAGGGCGGTTACGCTCGTAACTTCCTGCTGCCGCAGGGCAAGGCAACTGCCGCTACTGCTGACAACGTTGCTGCGTTCGAAGCACGTCGTGCAGAGCTCGAGAAGCAGGCTGCCGATAAGAAGGCTTCTGCTGAAGCTCGTGCTGCCAAGCTGAACGAACTGACCGTTACCATCGCTGCCAACTCTGGCGACGAAGGCAAGCTGTTCGGCTCTATCGGTACTCGCGACATCGCCGAGGCTGTTTCTGCTGCTGGCGTTGAGCTGGACAAGAGCGAAGTTCGTCTGCCCAACGGCGCTCTGCGTAACGTTGGCGAGTTCGACGTAGATGTGCAGCTGCACACCGACGTTGAAACTACCGTCAAGGTGGTCGTGGTTGCTGAATAAGCGGTCATGACAACTGACTGGCGGGCTTGCACGAACATGCAAGCCTGCCGACAATCGGGCACGTCATTCTCGTAATGACGTGCCCGTTTTTTTTCAGGCCATGAAGGCCTGTCTTCTCTGATCGAACTTTCGGTGCCAATCGCTACGCCATGAATGAGATCGCCATCGCTGAACAATACGATTTGCAAACTGCCGCGCTGAAGGTGCCACCGCACTCCATCGAGGCCGAGCAGGCCGTGCTGGGTGGCTTGATGCTGGATAACAATGCGTGGGAACGCGTCTCGGACCAGGTATCGGACGGCGACTTCTATCGCCATGACCATCGCCTGATCTTTCGTGCCATTGCTCGTCTGGCTGAAAGCAACCAGCCTTTCGATGTGGTTACGTTATCCGAGCAGCTCGACAAGGAAGGACAACTACCCCAGGTAGGGGGGCTGGCTTACCTGGGTGAGCTGGCAAAAAACACCCCCTCTGTTGCAAACATCAAGGCCTATGGCCAGATTGTGCGCGAGCGCGCCACGCTGCGCCAGCTGATCGGCATTAGCAATGACATTGCCGACAGTGCCTATAACCCTGAAGGTCGGGGCGCCAATGAGCTTCTTGATGAGGCGGAGCGCAAGATTTTCGAAATCGCCGAGGCCCGTCCTAAAACAGGAGGTCCGATTGGCGTTAATGACATCCTGACCAAGGCCATTGATCGAATCGATACCCTGTTCAACTCGGATAATGCCATTACGGGTGTTTCCACAGGATTCGTGGATCTGGATGATAAAACCAGCGGCCTTCAACCGTCGGACCTGGTTATCGTGGCGGGACGTCCCTCGATGGGTAAGACGACCTTTGCCATGAACCTGGTCGAAAATGCGGTACTGCGTACTGACAAGGCCGTGCTTGTATTTTCACTGGAAATGCCAGCTGATTCGATCGTGATGCGTATGTTGTCGTCCCTTGGGCGAATCGATCAGACCAAGGTCCGCTCGGGTAAGCTGGAGGACGATGACTGGCCAAGGCTGACCTCAGCAGTTAACCTCCTGAATGACCGCAAGCTGTTTATCGACGACACGGCAGGTATCAGCCCGTCGGAAATGCGTGCACGTACGCGGCGTCTGGTGCGTGAACACGGTGACTTGGCGCTGATCATGGTCGACTACCTGCAATTGATGCGGATTGGCGGGGCAGCCAGCGAAAACCGGACCAATGAGATTTCCGAAATTTCGCGCTCGCTCAAAGCGCTGGCCAAAGAGTTCAACTGTCCGGTGGTCGCGTTGTCCCAGCTTAACCGCTCGCTGGAACAGCGGCCGAACAAGCGCCCGGTGAACTCCGACTTGCGTGAATCCGGAGCGATCGAGCAGGACGCCGACGTAATCATGTTTGTGTACCGGGATGAGGTGTATCACCCTGAAACCGAGTACAAGGGTGTAGCCGAAATCATTATCGGTAAACAGCGTAACGGTCCTATCGGTACGGTGCGACTCGCCTTTATCGGCAAATACACCCGTTTCGAGAACTTGGCGCCCGGCAGTTATAACTTCGACGACGACTAAGTTGTCGAGAGCGCAAAAAAGCCGCGCACCTGTGCGGCTTTTTATAAGCGCCTTGGCCTTGCATGTGGTAATCCAGGCGTGGATGCGCGCGTTCGGCAAGCTCAGCAGTCCAGTAACCATGCGGCTGTCAGGCGACGGATAGCGGTTCGCCTCTCTTAACTGGCTATTTTTTGTGCTATTCTTGCACCTCCTCCCGCACCACTTTTAATCCCCGGAAGCCTTCATGCTCGCTGCCAAGCCGTTGTTCGACTATCCCAAATATTGGGCTGAGTGTTTTGGACCTGCGCCTTTCCTGCCGATGAGCAGGGAGGAGATGGATCTGCTCGGCTGGGACAGTTGCGACATCATTGTCGTGACAGGCGATGCCTATGTGGATCATCCATCCTTTGGCATGGCCATCATTGGACGTCTTCTGGAAGCGCAAGGCTTTCGGGTAGGTATTATCTCTCAGCCAGACTGGCAGTCCAAAGACGACTTCATGAAGCTTGGCAAGCCGAACCTGTTTTTTGGCGTGGCGGCAGGCAACATGGATTCGATGATCAACCGCTATACAGCCGATCGCAAGATTCGCTCCGATGACGCCTATACACCAGGCGGTTTGGCCGGCAAGCGTCCCGATCGTGCCAGCATGGTCTACAGCCAGCGTTGCCGTGAAGCCTATAAGGGGGTGCCGATTGTCCTGGGCGGTATCGAGGCATCACTGCGCCGGATTGCTCACTACGACTACTGGCAGGACAAGGTACGCCATTCCATCCTGATGGATGCAAAGGCGGATATTCTGCTATATGGCAATGCCGAACGTGCAGTCGTGGAGATTGCTCACCGCTTGGCTGCGGGTGAACCCATCCAGGCGATTACCGATATTCGCGGCACTGCGTTTATCCGCAAGGACACGCCGGAAGGTTGGTTCGAGCTGGACTCGACGCGTATTGACCGTCCGGGGAAGGTCGACAAGATCATCAACCCCTACGTCAATACACAGGATTTACAGGCGTGTGCCATTGAGCAGTCCAAGGGGCCGCAGGAAGATCCTGAGGAAGCGAAGGTTGTTCAGCTACTGCCCAGCCCGAAGCTTACCCGTGACAAGACGGTCATTCGGCTGCCGTCGTTCGAGAAAGTAAAGGGCGATCCGGTCCTGTATGCCCACGCCAACCGCGTGCTGCACCTGGAGACCAACCCGGGCAATGCCCGCGCGCTGGTTCAGCGTCATGGCGATCAGGACGTATGGCTCAATGCGCCGCCGATTCCGCTGACCACTGAAGAGATGGACTACGTCTTCGGGCTGACCTATGCCCGTGTTCCGCATCCTGCTTATAAAGGCGAGCGGATTCCTGCGTACGAGATGATCCGGTTCTCGGTCAACATCATGCGCGGCTGTTTTGGCGGCTGCACTTTCTGCTCCATTACCGAGCACGAAGGCCGCATTATCCAGAACCGTTCGGAAGAGTCCATTATTCGAGAAATCGAGGAAATTCGCGACAAAGTGCCAGGGTTTACCGGGGTTATTTCCGACTTGGGTGGCCCGACGGCCAACATGTACCGGATTGCGTGCAAGGACCCGGAAATCGAGAAGCATTGCCGCAAGCCGTCCTGCGTGTGGCCGGGTATCTGCGAAAACTTGAATACCGACCACTCGGCGCTGATCCAGTTGTATCGCTCTGCGCGTGCGCTGCCCGGTGTGAAGAAGATCCTCATTGCGTCGGGCTTGCGGTATGACTTGGCGGTAGAGTCGCCGGAGTACGTAAAGGAGCTGGTAACCCATCACGTGGGGGGTTACCTGAAGATTGCGCCGGAGCACACCGAGGAAGGTCCGCTTTCCAAGATGATGAAACCGGGCATCGGCAGTTACGATCGCTTCAAGCAGATGTTCGAGAAGTATACGAAGGAAGCCGGTAAGGAACAGTACCTGATTCCTTACTTCATCGCTGCGCATCCGGGTACGACTGATGAAGACATGATGAACCTGGCGCTCTGGCTCAAGCGTAACGGCTTCCGGGCGGATCAGGTACAGGCGTTCTATCCGTCGCCAATGGCAACCGCGACTGCGATGTACCATTCGGGCAAGAATCCGCTGCGCAAGGTAACTTACAAGAGCGATGGCGTACCGATCGTGAAGGGGGAGCGTCAGCGCCGCCTGCACAAGGCGTTCCTGCGCTATCACGACCCAAACAACTGGCCGATGCTGCGTGAAGCGCTCAAGGATATGGGGCGTGCCGACTTGATCGGTAACGGCAAGCATCACCTGATTCCCACGTTCCAGCCCGCTGTGGATGGTACTTATCAAAGTGCACGTCGTAAGAATTCGACGCCGCTGGGTAGCAAAAAAGCAGGCAAGCCGTTGCTGACTCAGCATACCGGCTTACCGCCGCGGGCGGCGGATGGCAGCAAGGGATGGGACAAGAAGCAGGAAGGTCAGGCGGTGGCGTTTGCCAAAGGCAAGAAAAAGCCCCGGCGAGAACCCAATATTCCGCGTTGATGAAACGGCGAGCCTCGGGCTCGCCGTTTTGCTATCAGCGGATCGTCAACGCGCCGGTAAGATCGCCCAAGGGGGCGAGACCGTGGGTGACGCGTGCGATGTCGCGCTCCACCAGACCCTTGAGCGGCGGCAAGCCGTGGAGCCGGGTGATCAGGCGCAGGATTGAGGTGGTGTCGTACAGGTCGTGATCGACATGTCCTTTGCGTGCGAAAGGTGACACGACAAGGGCCGGAATACGTGTGCCTGGACCCCAGCGATCACCCTTGGGCGGTGCTACGTGATCCCACCAGCCGCCGTTCTCATCGAACGTAATGACGACTACGGTGTTTTCCCATTGCGGGCCTTTCTGCAGATGTTCGATAACCTTGGCAATGTGCTGATCGCCTGAAGCGACATCGGCATAACCGGCATGCAGGTTGAGGCTGCCCTGGGGCTTATAGAAGGTTACAGGCGGCAGGCGACCGGCATCAATGTCTGCCAGAAAGCGGTTGGTACTCGGATCATCGCCAATCCCGCCGTCGCGGATGTGCTGCTCGCGTGCTGCCGTGCCCGGAGCGAAGCGCTTGAAGTAGTTGAATGGCTGGTGGTGCGCCTGGAACCGGGTATCGGCGCCATTGCCCTCCAGCGCTGCCTGCCAGCCACCCGAGTACCAAGCCCAGTCCACGCCCTTGGCTGACAGCAGGTCGCCAATGGTGGCATGGGTCTGTGGTGGTAGTACGCTCGGGTTGGTCGGATCAGACAGGGCCGGGTCGCCTCCTGCCGGCGGCGGAATCTGGCTGGGCTGATAGGGCGGCAGCATGGTGTTGATGGCATAGCCGTCAGGGCTAAGCGCGCCCGGATTGACGAACATCGGGCGTCCGTCCAGGGCCGAGGCAGGAGAGTTATTCGCCAGAGCCAACTCATAGCCCAGCGGATTCTTCCCTTTAAGCACCGCCACCTTGTCTTTTGCCGGGCTGGTGGTGTGGTTGGGGTAGAACGGCGCGCGACCCGAGATCAGGAACTGATGGTTCAGGAAAGAGCCACCAAAAGCAGCCATGAAGAAGTTGTCGCAGAGGGTGAATTCCTGGGCCAGTTTCCACAAGCGCAACTTCTCGGGCTGGCTGTAGTAACCCATGACCAGTGCGCCGGAGTCACCCCAGGCGACAAAGCCGTCATTGCGTCCGCCGTTGATCTGCATCTGGTTCTGGTAGAACGCATGTACGAGATCACGAGTGATCAAGCCCGGGTTAAGCGGCTTGCCTTGAGCATCCTTCAGAGGAAAGGGTGCATTGGAAAGCCCACTGATCTGATCTTCAGTAATCAGGTATTGCTGACCGTCAATGGTCTGAGCCATAGGCACCAGGCCACCCCAGATCTTGGGTAAGTGCGGTAGCGGCTGTCCGTTACGGTCCTTCTGCTGGAAATGCTTGGCGTTGACCGCAGACAGTGGCTTCGAGACGCCAGGAAAATTGCCAAACAGGTTATTGAAGCTGCGGTTTTCCGCGTAGATCACAACGACATTTTTGATTTGCCGTTTCAGTGAATGGTCGAATGCCTTGCGCTCGGCAGCTTCAGCCATTCCCATGCGGTCAAGACCGGGCAAACCTAGCCCTAACCCGACGACACCTGCTCCGATCAGGAAGCGGCGTCTTGATTTCTCGAGGATGGAATCGGGCTTATTACGGTCGTCATCTTTCATCGGAGGAAACCTCAGTAACGGAGCTGGCCTCTACAGTAGTAACAAAATATTTCAGATTTTCGAGCGATACGTTCTTATTAAGTCAGTTATTTGTATGCCTAGCTAACTTTTTTGCAGGCGCTGGCTGATCAGTTTTATCACTGAGAGCATGCGAGCCAGTAAGGGCAGACGGACTACCGCTGCAGTCCGTAGATGAAGCGCCATGTTACATAGCATGGCGCTAAGAAGGGTCATATCAGCCACGCTTACAAGCGTTGAATACGTCCGGCAGGTTTAGCTTGGCCGGCCGGCTTGCCGGACGTGTCCCGTTCAACGAGATAGTGTTCAAGCGCATCGACATCAAGAATGCCGGTCTCCTGTACGTGGCGGGCGTGCTTGAGGATCTCAAGTCCATCCCCTCCCTGGGCCATGAAGTTGTTCACTGTAATGCGGTAATTCTGGTCGAGCCGGATCGGCTGTCCATTCAGCTTCATGCTTCCGGAAACCACTTTCTGGCCCGGTTTGCCTGCCGGATTCCAGCGGTAGCTGAAGCCTTCCGAAACCTGCATCAGACTGGCGCTGTCGTCACTGCTCCATTGCTCCTCCATGAGCTGATAGAGCTGGGCACCGCTCAAGGTCAGCAAGGTCAAGGTATTGCCGAATGGCTGATTAGCGGCCAGTTGGGCGTAGGTCAACTTGGATTGGCCAGGCTCCAGAGTCAGATTGCTGCGGATGCCGCCTGCGTTCATGAAGGCAATTTGGGCGCCCAGCTTGCGTGTCGCCTGAAGTTGGGCGTCGGCAATGAGATCGCCTAGCGTCGATTCGCCATTCGCATCGGTCATGCGGGTGATCTGGGGGACAGCAATACGTGCGATAGGCCGCTGAAGCACATGCTGGCTACGCTTTTCAACTTCCTGACGCAGCGCGGCGAGCGCTGGATCGGGGGTGTAGCGATGGGCGTCCACGGTCAGGTTTTCGCTACTGGCCGAGACGATGTCGTGGGTCTTGGGGTTAATGCCGAGCCGTACATGGCTGACGAACTGCCCGTAGGAGCCGCCCTGAAAGACAAGGCGATTGTCCACGTGACAGGTATAAGACTGATGCGTGTGGGCACTGGCAACGACATCGACTGCCGGATCAAGGCGCTTGGTAATCTCGACGATAGGGCCGCGCAGGCGGGTGCAGTCTGGCGCGTTGTAGGATTCATTCGTGCCTCCGCCCTGGTGAATCACTGCGATGATGGCCTCTACACCCTGGGCCTTGAGGGCAGGGATCTGGGCGTTGATGGCATCGGCTTCGTCCTGAACGCTCAGTCCGTTCATGCCAGCCGGCGAGACGATCCGGGCTACGTCTTTCAGCACGGCACCCACGAATGCGATTTTTTGTCCGTGGGCTTCCAGGATCTGGTAGGCCGGAAACACGGGTTTACCCGTCTGGTTATCGATCAGGTTTGCAGCCAGGTAGGTAAAGTGCGCCCCCTGATAGTTTTTGTGCAGCTGGCAGGCTTTCTGGGGTCGGTTGGAAGCGCAGCCGCCATTGATGATACGCAGCAGTTCATCCTTTCCGTTGTCCAGCTCATGATTACCGACCGCCGAGAGTTGCAGCCCCAATAGGTTCATGGCTTCGATGGTGGGCTCGTCCGCCCAGAGCGATGAGATGGGTGGGCTGCCACCGATGAGGTCACCGCTGGCAACGACCAGTAGCTCTGGATCCTGTTGACGCAGATAGTTGATAACGCCACCCAGCACCTCTATACCACCCGCTTCGATTGTGCGTTTGCCGTCGGGTGCGGTGGAGTCAGGGTAGGTCAGTCTGGCGGGTTGCAGGTAGCCGTGAAAGTCATTGAATACGGCCAGGTTGATCTCTAACGGTTGGGTCGGGGCCGAAGAGCAGGCCGTCAGCAGGAGGGACAAGGCCACAGGGCCCAGGGCAGCATAAGAGCGAACAGGCATCATCTAGCGCTTCCAGGTGCAGAGGGATATGCATGCCAGAGAGGCATACCAAGCGGATCGCTTCATCCTTTAAGCAATAGCATGCTTTCAACGAAACGGTAGGCGCAGTATGAAGCGGAGAGATGACAGAACAGCGTAAGAAGCCGGCTGGGCCGTTAGACAGCCCAGCCGTGATCGATCAGAGCACGGGCGAGCCGCCAGTGACAGGCACCATGGCACCGGAGACGTAGCTGGATTCATCCGAGGCCAGCATTACATAGACTGGCGCCAGTTCGACAGGCTGGCCAGGACGACCCAGCGGCGCCATCTTGCCGAAGCTTTCCACCTGTTCGGCTGGCATGGTGCAGGGGATCAGCGGCGTCCAGATCGGTCCGGGTGCCACGCTGTTTGCGCGAATACCTTTTTCGGCCAGAAGTTGCGCCAGACCTGCCGTGAAGTTGGCGATTGCTCCTTTGGTGGCGGAGTAAGCCAGCAGTGAAGGCGGCGCGATGTCCGCATTGATCGAGGAGGTATTGATAATGGAGCCGCCCTTGGGCATGTGCTTCACAGCCGCCTGGGTAATGCGGAACATGGCGGTGATGTTCACATCGAACGTGTGCACCCACTCTTCATCCGGAATTTCTTCCAGCGACTGGCGGGTCATCTGGAATGCGGCGTTGTTGACCAGCACATCGATACGGCCAAACGCTTCAACAGTTTTCTGCACGACGGCCAGGCAGTTTTCGCGCTGGCTCAAGTCACCTGGAATCAGGATTGCCTTGCGGCCTGCTTCGGTAACGAGCCGTGCCGTTTCACGGGCGTCTTCGTCTTCGCTCAGGTAGGAGATGGCAACGTCCGCACCTTCGCGAGCAAAGGCCAGGGCCACCGCGCGGCCGATACCGCTGTCACCGCCGGTAATGAGTGCGGCCTTGCCTTTCAGGCGGCCGGAGCCTTTGTAGCTCTGTTCGCCAAAGTCCGGACGCGGATTCATCTGGCTTTCATAGCCCGGATAGGGTTGGGTTTCGGCTGGCATGGGTGGCGTTGGATAGTCGGACATAAAGACCTCCTTTCAAGTGGTTAGAAAAACGGGTTAATGCGTGGCGCCCAGCACTGCAAAGGCTTGATCAACGTAGCCTGCAGCGCGCAAGGGCGTCCGAATGTCTTGCTCAAGGTCAGGTACGTAGCCGAACAGGACGTCAGCCGGTCCGGCTAACTGAATTTCTCCTAGCGCGGCAGGCAGCAGAAGGGTTTCGGCAGCGCCCAAGACGCCAGACCAGTTACCGGCCTGAATGCGGATGGGTGTGCCGACGTTGCTGAGCAGCGTGGCCTTGTTGAAACGGTAGGTAAGGGGCTTGGCGCCCGCACCGGCTACACGCCAGCGCTCCAAGGCAAAGTAAGGGCTAGCAGTACAGATTAAGCGATCAATGTCATCGCCTTGGGGCAGCCGGAAGCCGGGTGTGAATTCGGGTTGGGGTTCGAGATAGCACTCTTCGAGCAGCTGATCGATACCGGCAATCCAGTCCTGATGGCTGAGCGGCGAGCCGTCGGACATCTGCCAGGGCATTGCCTGTTGCTGGATATCCGAAGTCTGCTCGATCTCATAGATCAGCGTACCGGGGCCAAAGCTGTGCAGCGTGCCTCCAGGCACATAGATGGTTTCACCTGCACGGACCGGCAGACGGCGCATGACGGCGTCGTAATCCTGGGCAATCAGGGCGCTGCGCAAGGTATCGCGATCAATCCCCGGCTTGATTCCGACCAGTGCGGTGGCACCGGGCTCGGCCCAAAGGATATGCCAGGCTTCGGTCTTGCCGTTGGGCTGACATTCGAGACGGCGGGCGGTTTCGTCATCAGCATGCAAATGCACCGGCAACATGCCGCAGCCATCGATAAACTTGCTGAGCAGGGGGAAATAGGGACCGTCAAACCCCGGGCCCACCAGCTCGGTGGGATAACGCTTCACCAGATCACGAAGCGATTGACCGGCAAGCGAGCCCTCGGTGACATTTGCAATGCTGCCTTCGACATCGCTGACTTCCCATGTCTCGGCAATACGGCCAGCAGGCAGCCCGCGGCGACCCAGTATTTCAGCAATGGCGTGACCGCCAAACATGTGGCTACGGATAGGGGTAGATAACCGAAGAGGGTACCAGTCCATGTGTGCTCCTTAGTACAGATGAGGAACAGGCAGGCAAAACAATCCCGTACGCTCACAAGGGCGCATGAGTCATTAAGAGCATGTAGATGTTTGGTCTGGCCACGGTCGGCCGGTTTGTAGCCGACCATGGCGCAGTAGGTCTTACAGAATCGGCTTGCCGCCAGTGACCGCAACGCGAGCGCCAGACACATAGCTGGCTTCATCAGAGGCCAGCATGACGTATACAGGCGCAAGCTCGGCCGGTTGACCTGCTCGTCCCAGCGGAACCTGGCTACCGAATTGCGAGGCCTGTTCAGGCGGCATGGTGGACGGAATCAGCGGTGTCCAGATCGGGCCGGGTGCCACGCTGTTCGCACGGATGCCTTTTTCGGCCAGGAGCTGAGCCAGACCTGCCGTGAAGTTGGCAATCGCTCCCTTCGTGGTGGCATAGGGCAGCAGAGTGGCCTTGGGCATGTCCGAATTCACAGAGGTGGTATTGATGATCGAACCACCTTTGCCCATGTGTTTGACGGCTGCCTGGGTGATACGAAACATGGCCGTGATGTTCGTATCGAACGTGTACACCCATTCTTCGTCCGGAATCTCTTCCAGCGACTCGTGGGACATCTGGAATGCGGCGTTATTGACGAGTACATCAATGCGGCCGAACTCAGATACGGTCTTCTGAACGATATCCAGGCATTGCTGGCGCTTGCTGATATCGCCTGGCAGTAGCAGAACCTTGCGTCCGGCTTCTTTCACGTAGCGCGCAGTATCCTCGGCATCTTCATGTTCGTTCAGGTAGGAAATGGCAACATCGGCACCTTCCCGAGCGAAGGCTATGGCCACTGCACGACCGATGCCGCTGTCTCCCCCGGTGATGAGCGCAACCTTACCAGCCAGACGACCAGATCCCTTGTAGCTCTGCTCGCCACAGTCCGGAACGGGTGTCATTTTGGATTGAAGTGCTGGCGGCTCTTGGGGTTGTTCGGGGAAAGGCGGGCGTGGGTAATCGGTCATGATGAATTCCTCCAAACGTGTTAGGGCGATGTAAAAATGCGACATGCCATACGTTGAGCGGGTTCACCAAAAGAGATGAATGGTGCTGAAACGATAAAACGAGGCCATACGCCTCGCTTTATCGACTGAAGTGATCTACTTGGGCGCGTTGGCGTGCCAGCGAGGCGCTACGGTGGGCGTCCATTGTTCAAGCGCATTGAGCAGTTCATCCGGCGACTGGCTGACCTGAAGCATCTCGCGATGAGGGCCAGCCACAAAGCCCTGACTCACTGCATGATCCAGGAACTGTGCAAGGGGCGCGTAGAAGTTATTTACTTCCAGAAGGCCCAGCGGCTTGGCGTGATAGCCGAGCTGACCCCAGGTCCAGACTTCAAATAGCTCTTCCAGTGTGCCCAATCCCCCCGGCAGGGCTACAAACGCATCGGCCAGTTCTGACATCCGTGCCTTACGGGCATGCATGCCATCGACTACTTCAAGACGGTTCAGTCCCTTGTGGCCGACTTCGGCATCCTGGAGGCTTTTGGGGATGATGCCTATCACCTCGCCTCCGGCTGCGAGGGTCGCGTCGGCTACGATGCCCATCAGGCCCACGGCACCGCCACCATAGACGAGCGTCAGACCGCGCTTGGCCAGGGCGCGACCCAAAGCTTCGGCAGCTTCACGGTAGATTGGGTCGGCGCCTGTCTTGGCGCCACAAAATACACAAACGGCTTTCAACGACATTGCTGATCCTTGGCTGGTAGGAGGCGTAAGCGTAATCCTCACGCCAAGGTTAACCAAGCCTTGTCATGATCAGTGCCGTAGTGCATGCAGGAGAGGTGGCCATGAAGCAATCGGCTGATCGCAGGTGCGCGCGTGCCGATTACTTCAGGCTGGAGGGAGCATCAGGCAGAGACCTGTTCAGGACAGGTGCCGCTGGCACCCAGAGCGTAGGCGATGAAAAGCTGGTTGATGTAGTCCGGGAATTTCATGGTGGGTACTCCTCAAGACGGCAAGTGACAGGGGCATCCTCTCAATATCAGGCTGGCCTTGCCGCTCAAAAGTTTCGATGGCAGCCATAGCCGTTTCGTTGCAAACCATGTTCCAGACGTTTTAGCGATTGGAACTCGCTTTCAAACATGCCAGTCTTCACTAAGTGAACACATGCGTTAGGAGATTTCATGAAACGTTCGCTTTTCGCTGTCTCTTTGCTTGCTCTGGCCAGCTCATCCGTATGGGCAGCCGACCAGTGCTCGGTCGATATTCAGGGAACTGATCAGATGACCTTCAGCACGGACAAAATCAAGGTCAATGAGGACTGCAAGCAATTCACGGTCAACCTGATCCATCCCGGCACGCTTCCCAAGAATGTGATGGGGCATAACTGGGTCTTGACCACAAAGGATGATGTCCAGGGCGTCGCCACTGACGGTATCGCGGCAGGTATGGACAAGGATTACCTCAAGGAAAACGATTCCCGCGTGATCGCCCATACCAAGGTGATTGGGGGTGGCGAAAAGACGTCCGTGACGTTTGATACCTCCAAATTGAAGAAGGGAGAGGACTATGAATATTTCTGCTCCTTCCCCGGTCATGCGGCCATCATGAAGGGCACGCTCACGATCGACGACTGAATGTCGAAAGACCGATAGAAAGCCCGGCATTGACCGGGCTTTTGCATTTCAGGCTAACGGGGCTTCAAACCCTCCAGAATCAGTGCCTGTACACTGCTCAGCACCTCTTCGAAAAACACAGGGTCATCGAGGGTCTTGCCCAGGATGGCCTGAACCTGGACACGAAAATCGGCGTAGTGCTGGGTGGTTGCCCAGAGCGTAAAGATCAGGTGATGCGGGTCGACCGGAGCCAGTTGACCGGCGTCGATCCAGGCGCGGATTACTGCAGCTTTGGCCTCGACCGTCTCCCGCAGGGGCACTTCCAGCTCGCTCAGGAGCAGCGGCGCGCCTTGCAGGATTTCTATGCAGAACAGGCGGGATTCGGCTGGGTAGTCACGAGAGATTTCCAGCTTGTGCCTGATGTAGCCCTTGATGGCGTCGATCGGGTCCTGCTCTGTGCTAAAGGTCTTCAAGGGGGCCAGCCAGATCACCAACAGCTGGCGTAGCACGTTGAGGTAGAGGTCTTCCTTGCTGCCAAAGTAATACAGCAGATTGGTCTTGGAAACCTCTGCCTGGGCGGCTATCTGGTCAAGACTGGTGCCATGCAGGCCGTACCGGGAAAACAAGTCCAGCGCTGCCTCAAGGATGATGCCGCGCTTTTCCTCGATCTGCCGTCGGCGGCGCTCCAATGTCGCAGCACTGGGCTTGCGAGTGGGCTTGCTGGGTGTGGATGAACGGTCCTGACTCACAACGACTCCTGCCTCTACAGCACGAACTGCACTTTACCGCGAGCGGCCTTGAGTGAGTACCGTCAGTCGAATTTCATGCTCGCCAGAGTAGCAGGTCGCCTGCGGTTTTCGCCCCATCATCGTGCGGGCTGCACAAACCAGGTGCTCTTGTTTGGACCAAATGGTCCACGCTAAGAAGCAGGTTTTGACCTAACTCCTTGTTTGCCCAGCAGAAACCTAAAGCTGGCAGAGTTTGTGCTCTGTCCTTGGTATTCCTGGCTTGCGGTACGGGCGGGAAATCACTTCGACCCACGAGCGAATCCGAGGCTGAGCATGACTCTAGACATTGGCGTATTCATCCCGATCGGCAACAACGGCTGGCTCCTCTCCGAGAACGCACCGCAGTACAAACCTACCTTTGAGCTGAATAAGAACATTGTGCAGCGCGCCGAGCACTATGGCTTCGACTTTGCCCTGTCGATGATCAAGTTGCGTGGTTTTGGTGGCAAGACCGAGTTCTGGGATCACAACCTGGAATCCTTCACCCTGATGGCAGGCCTTGCCGCCGTTACATCCCGCATCAAGCTATTTGCTACTGCCGCTACATTGACCCTGCCGCCTGCCATCGTGGCGCGGATGGCCTCTACCATTGACTCTATTTCCGGTGGCCGCTTCGGCGTGAACCTTGTGACCGGTTGGCAAAAGCCTGAATACAGCCAGATGGGCCTTTGGCCGGGCGATGAGTTCTTTGCTACCCGCTACAACTACCTGGGTGAGTACGCCCAGATCCTGCGCGACTTGTGGGGAACCGGTCGCTCCGACTTCAAGGGCGAACATTTCCAGATGGAAGACTGCCGTGTCAGCCCGCAACCGCAAGCTGATATGCAGATCGTGTGTGCTGGCTCCAGCGACGCCGGCATGGCCTTCTCGGCACGGTACGCCGATTACAATTTTGTCTTTGGCAAAGGTGTGAACACGCCCAAGGCTTTTGCGCCGACCTCCGAGCGTCTTATGGCCGCCACCGCCAAGACAGGCCGCGACGTAAGCTCCATCGTGCTGTTCATGGTGATTGCCGGCGAAACCGATGAAGCGGCACGTGCCAAGTGGGAACACTACAAGGCCGGCGCCGACGAAGAGGCCATCAAATGGCTGGGGGCTCAGGCGGCAGCTGATACCAAGTCAGGCGGCGATACGAATGTACGACAGATGTCGGACCCGACGTCCGCGGTCAACATCAACATGGGTACGCTGGTGGGCTCCTACGCCAATGTCGCCCGCATGCTGGATGAGATCGCCGAGGTACCTGGGGCCAGTGGCGTGTTGCTGACCTTTGACGACTTCATGCAGGGCGTTACCGAATTTGGTGAAAAGATCCAGCCCTTGATGCAGAGCCGCCGTCATGTCACTCGGCTGCAGGAGAGTGCCTGATGAACGCGCTTGAATCCGTGGCAGGGCATGCCGTGCCGACAGGCAGCCAGGACGCGGTCACGCTACCTGCACGCCCTGAGCCCCTGCGGCTGAAGGCCAGCGAGACGGCAGTCATAGTCGTCGATATGCAGAACGCCTATGCAAGCAAGGGCGGCTATCTGGACCTTGCTGGCTTTGATGTAGACGCAACCGGCCCGGTAATCGAAAACATTGCCGGGGTGGTGGAAACCGCGCGTGCGACCGGTATCCAGGTTGTCTGGTTTCAGAATGGCTGGGATCCAGAGTATCAGGAAGCTGGTGGACCTGGTTCGCCCAACTGGCACAAGTCCAACGCGCTCAAGACCATGCGTAAACGCCCGGACTTGCAAGGCAAGCTGCTTGCCAAAGGCGGTTGGGATTATGCGCTGGTGGATCAGCTTCAGCCGCGGGAGGGGGATCTGGTCGTACCCAAAACCCGCTACAGCGGTTTCTACAATACGCCTCTCGATAGCCTCCTGCGTGCCCGCGGCATTCGTAACCTCGTGTTCGTAGGGATCGCCACCAACGTCTGCGTGGAGTCCACGCTGCGAGACGGGTTCTTTCTCGAATACTTTGGCGTCTGCCTGGGCGATGCCTGCCATCAGGCCGGGCCGCGCTCGGCGCACGAGGCGGCGCTATTCAATATCGAGACGTTTTTTGGCTGGGTTTCAACCGTTGCCGATTTCCACGCCACCTTCAAAAAGGACTGACCATGCCCAAGCACAGCGTGATTCCCGCCGGAAGCGGAAAACCCCTTGCGCCCTTTGTTCCAGGCTCACTGGCTGATGGAGTTCTGTATGTTTCCGGCACCCTGCCATTCGACAAGGACAACAACGTTGTACACGTGGGCGATGCCGCTGCACAGGCGCGGCATGTGCTGGAAACCATCAAGGGGGTCGTGGAGGAGGCCGGCGGAACGATGGATGACGTGACCTTCAACATGATCATGATCACCGACTGGGCGAACTACGGGGCGATCAACGCGGTGTACGCCGAGTATTTTCCAGGCGAGAAGCCCGCGCGTTATTGCATCCAGTGCAGCCTGGTAAAGCCGGATGCGTTGATCGAGATCGCCAGTATCGCCCATGTGGGAACGTAAGTGAGCAAGTGAAGTGATGGTATCGCTTCGCTCAACCCATCTTATGAGTCTGTAGGTTGGGTCGAGCCGTCAGGCGATATCTGCTACCAGGGGATTTCCCGTCACGCACCTCATGAAACAACCCATGCGCGTTATCCAACGGTATACAGGGGAGCCTTGCATGCACTACGAGATCCATGGCCGGCAGGATGCCGAGGCCGATACCATCGTACTGTCATCCGGTCTTGGCGGTGCGGGGGCATTCTGGGCACCACAGCTCGCGGCGCTGGGCGAGCACTTCCGCGTGGTGACTTACGACCAGACCGGCACAGGCAAGAGCCCGGCGGTTATCCCTGAGGGCTATACCATCGAGGCCATGGCGCAGGATGTACTGGATATGGTCGATGCGCTGGGTATCACGCGTTGCCATTTCATGGGGCACGCCCTGGGCGGTCTTGTAGGGCTTCAGATCGCCCTGATGCGGCCTGAACTCTTGATCAGCCAGATTCTGGTCAACGCCTGGAGCAAGCCTAATCCGCACAGCGCCCGCTGTTTTGCTGTACGACTCGCGCTGTTGAACGATACAGGCCCGGCCGCCTACGTACAGGCCCAGCCCCTGTTTTTGTATCCCGCCGACTGGATGCTGCAAAACACCAAACGCCTCGAGGCCGACGAAGCCCATGCCCTGGCGCATTTTCCCGATAGCGAGAATGTGCGCCGACGTATCGCCGCATTGCAGGCATTCGATGTGGATACCCAGCTGGCGCAGATCAGAACACCCACCCTGATCGTCGCCAACCAGGACGATCTGCTAGTGCCGTGGGTGTGTTCCGAGCATCTGGCCAAACACCTGCCCGATGCGCAGTTCGAGCTACTCAGCTACGGCGGGCATGCCTCCAGCGTGACGGACCCCGATACCTTTAACGCTTTAATGCTCGACTACCTGACCTGAATCCGATGACAGGAGCGTCGCTCCTGCAGTGAGGCTATGCCATGTCACTTGCCAACCTGAATATCGTTTCGCCCGTACAACCTCTGCGTGTACCCAAGCAGGACTATCGCGATGCCATGGCCCGGCTGGGCGCGGCGGTCAATATCGTGACGACTGATGGTCCCCAAGGCCGTGCCGGCTTCACGGCAACAGCCGTGTGCAGCGTGACCGACGAGCCGCCTACCTTGCTGGTCTGCCTGAACCGTTCAGCCTCGGTCTATCCGATTTTCAAGGCCAACGGCACTTTGTGCGTGAATACCTTGAGCAGTGAGCACAAGGCACTCTCCAATCTGTTTGGCGGTAAAACCGATGTGGAGGAGCGGTTTGCCGCGGCGTGCTGGAATACCCTGATCACCGGCTCGCCAGCGCTGGAAGGGGCAGTGGTCTCATTTGATTGTCGAATCGTTTCGATCAATACCGTAGGCACTCACGACGTACTCTTGTGCGAAGTGGTCGCTATCGAGCGCCAGGACGATGTAGACGGGCTGGTCTACTTCAACCGGAGTTATCAGGACCTGCTGACATCCGCTCCCTGCGGATAACGATGGTAGGGATGTGCTGAGCCGCTTATTCCTCGTAGAGTATGGGCTGACACATGGGTCGATAGGCTGTGTCGGTTCGTACAAGAAAGGGTCGA
The DNA here is from genome assembly GCF_058536325.1 of Pseudomonas sp. C2.3V. Taxonomy (NCBI): domain Bacteria; kingdom Pseudomonadati; phylum Pseudomonadota; class Gammaproteobacteria; order Pseudomonadales; family Pseudomonadaceae; genus Pseudomonas; species Pseudomonas sp. C2.3V. The sequence goes on from NZ_JBZUBN010000001.1 coordinate 612,540, forward strand.
GGATAAGAGTCCATGAGAGGTATCGTTTCTGTGCTGCAGTGCTGTGGCGCGGCACTGTTGCTGGCTGCCGGTTCGGCCATGGCAGAGCCGGAGCTGCTGCAGGGCACTGTCGGGCAGGCCAAGGTGCTGGTTGAACTGGATCTGGCTAAACCCGACGAGGTGACCGGGCGCTATTTCTACCAGAAGTACCATACCGATATTGCGCTCGACGGAGCGTTGGACAAGCAGCGTACCCTGCGTCTGAGTGAGAATCGTCCTTTTTTCAGCACAAAAAGCGTGCCCATGCAGTGGACGCTCAAACAGGGCGCCAATGGTCGCTGGACCGGCCGCTGGGCCAGCAAAGGCAAGACGCTCGATATCAGTCTTTCCCCTGTAGCGCTGCCGCCAGCACGTCCTGATGATTTACCCGCCCTGGACGAGCTGCGGCGTACATCACCCTATGAGTATCTGCGCCTGAAAGGGCTGAGCCTGAAGAAAGACAGGCAAGACACCTTTATGGGATATGGCTTGCAGTGGTGGGTGGAGCCTGTTTCCCGCATTCGCCTATTCCAGCTGGTTTCATCCCCTACGGCGATGGATCTGAGCGCTGCCAACAGGACGTTGCAGAATCGGCAGTGGCAGGAGGTGAACAGCTACTTTGGGTGTCTGTCCGGGGCACGTGATCGTGAGACAGAGTTCGATCAGACGGTCAAACCGGTATTTATCAATGACTCTGTACTGAGCGTCAGCCTGTTCACCAGCTACGACTGCGGCGGTGCGCATCCAGACTTTGGTGATGCGCCGCTCAACATGGAGTTGGCCACCGGCAAGATTCTAGAGTTGGAAGACGTGTTCTGGCTGGGCAAGGGGCCGTCCATCCATTACGAGCGGGGCATGGATAATCTGGAGGCGTACTCCAACTACCGCGAGCAGTTGTTTGCCCCGTGGGTGGTTGACCAGTTCAAGCGTCTGTATCCCGAGCTGATGAACGACGACCCGAACGAATGCAATTACCAGGACCCTTCTGTCTGGCAGTTTTCGGTGTGGTATTTCGAGCCTCGTGGAATTTACCTGGGGCCTACTTTTGCCCGGGCCGCCAGAAGCTGCGATGAGCCAGGCGATACGGTGATTCCCTACAAGACCATCAAGGCGCATCCGGGGCCGGTCAAGGTCACGCTACCGGAGTGATTGGATCAGACTAGAGGCAGCCGGAGCGGCCTCTAGTCTACTCACTCAATGAGCCTGTGAAGGTGCGCCCACGGTACGAACAGGGGCAGACAGTTTGAGCAGAAGCACCGTAGCCGCCGCCAATACAAACACCACGGCGTAGCCCTGATACAGCTGAGCCGGACCCCACTGCAGGTCAATCAGCCCACCGGCCACCAGTGGCGAGAGAATAGCCCCGAAGCGGCCAATGCCAATACCCCAGCCCATACCCGTTGCGCGTACCGAGGCGTCATATGCCATGGAGGCCAATGCATACAACCCGGCAATGCAGCCGTTACTGAAGAGGCCAATGAGCAGACCCAGGGCAAAGGCCGTGGTCAGTGAGGAGGTGGAGGAAACGAACAGGCTGAGCAGCACGGCTGTGCAGGCCATGAAAACGGCCAGCAGGTGGCTGATCTTAAAGCGTGCAGCGAGCATACCGATCAAGGCTGCACCAAAGATGCCGCCAATGCTCAGCAATACTCCACCCGTCACGCCCTGCTGTGCAGAAAGACCGGCCGACACCAGCAGCTTGGGCGTCCAGCTCATGATGAAGTAGAAACCGAACATCGTCAGGAAGAATGAGCCCCAGATCAACAGGGTGGTGCGTAGCAGCGCGGGTGAAAATAGCTGTTTGAAGCTGCTGCCCTTGTGCGCTTCGCGCAGGGGCTGCGGAGGCAACTCGGTAAGCGGTGCATAGCCCAATTTCTGGGCCAGGCGATTGACCCGCACCAGGGCATTATCCGGGCGCTTGGCCAGCAGAAAATCCAACGATTCGGGCAGACGCCACAGTACGAAGGGAATGATAGCGAACGTCACCAGGCCACCAAAGACGAAGACCGAGCGCCAGCCCCAGGCAGACAGCAATGCCACGGCAATAAGCCCGCCAATGGTGGCCCCGAGGGCATAGCCGGTGGATTGCAGGGTCACTGCAAGCCCACGCCACCGCTTGGATGAGTACTCGCTGGCAATCACATTACTGCTGGCCAGGATGCCACCGATACCAAGCCCAGTAATGGCCCGCAATACAGCCAGCTGAGTAGCTGACTGACTAAATGCAGATAGCAACATGCCAAGGCCTGCAACGGTTACGCACGCCAGAATGAGCGGGCGACGGCCAAAGCGATCCGCCCAGGGAGCAATAAATAGCGAGCCCGCAGCCATGCCAAACAGTCCTGCGCTGAGCAGTACGCCCAGCTGAGCGCCAGAGAGCTTCCATTCAGCGGAAACGGACGCGGCGGTAAAGGCCATGACCAGCACGTCGAAGCCGTCGATCATGTTTAACGCGATACAAATGATAATGGCGGTCCATTGAAAGCCGTTCATGCGGCCTTCATCGACAGCCCGGCGAAGGTCGTTATGCATGTTCAGCCTCCCGAATAGTGGTGGCGCGCAAGTGACGTGCATAACAGAGCAGAGGTAGCGGTGTCATGAGCATGGGGGGTGCCTCTTGTTATTGTTGTAGTGCTGGAAGTCTGCTCGAAGCGTTCAAGCCTTGATCGCGATATTCGAGGCAGACCGGATGCAGTACTTATACGACACCGCGGCCCTCCCGACGTAGAAGAGTGGCCGCTTAACGAACAGCTTTTGATGGCGATCTGATGACCTGACGGGCGTTCATCAGGCCTATCAGATATCCAGGACCAGCACAGCGCTCTTGGCGCGTGAGCAACAGGGCGTGAATTGATCGTTCGCAGCCTGTTCATCCTCTGTCATGAACATGTCCCGGTGTTCTGGCGTACCGTCCAGCACGCGGGTCAGACAGGTGCCGCAGATACCTTGCTCACAGGACATCGGAATGTCGAACCCTGCCTCCAGCAGAACGTCGAGTGCGGTACGTTCAGCGGGAACATGCAGGGTCTGTCCGGTGCTGGCAATCCTGAGGTCGAAGCTGCCATCGTTGGAGGTATCGGTGGGTGCTGCCGCAAAATATTCACGATGCAGTTGCTCCTCCGGCCAACCGTTGGCTTTGGCTGTGCTGAGAACGTACTCCATGAAGCCTGTCGGGCCGCACACGTACACGTGTACATCCGGCTCCGGCTGGCCCAGCACTTGAGTGGCGTCCAGCTTCTGCTGCGCGGGGCCATCGTCATGGTGAAAATGTACCTGACCGGCAAACGGTGAGGTGCTGATTCGCTCGACGAATGCCGTGCGATCGGCGGAGCGGGTGCAGTAATGCATCTCGAAGTCTGCGGCCATATTCGACAGACGCTCGGCCATGCACAGAATGGGCGTCACGCCGATACCGCCAGCAAACAGCAGGCTGCGTTTGGCGCCATGTGCCAGGGGAAACAGATTGCGCGGCTCGCTGATAGTGAGGTGTGTACCTTCCTTGAGCTGATGAACACCGAGCGAGCCGCCACGGGAGGCGGGGTCCTTGAGAACGGCAATCTGATAGCGATGGCGCTCGCTTGGCGGGTTGCAGAGCGAATATTGCCGAACGATGCCATCCGGCAAGTGCACATCGATATGCGAGCCGGCACTGAATTCCGGCAAGGGTGAGCCATCGACACTGGCCAGCTCGAGGCTGCAGATGTCCGTGGCTTCGGTTTTCTTCGAAACGATCAGAACGTCGATCACGATAAAGTCCTCGGCTGAGTGGCCTGCCATGCAAGCCACCTCAATAGCAGGCGCCTCTGTACGAAGGAGGCGCCAGGGGCATCAGGCGGTAGCAATCATGCCCAGCGGGGCAGCTGCGCTACGCTCGCTTTCGATGAGGCGATCCAGAATCCGGCGCGACTGTACGCCGCCCGCGTCGATGTTCAGCTTCAGCAGTTGCCGTTCGGGATAGGCCAGCAGGTTCTGTTGCTGACGTTCCAGCATTTCCAGGTCTTCGGAGAAGATCTTGCCCTGGCCTTCACGGATGGTCGCCGTCAGCGCCTCGTCTTCAGGTCTGAAATTGCGCGCCATGCCCCAGAAGTACCAGATAGAGGTCTCGGTCTCCGGTGTAATGAAATCGACCACAATGCTGGAGGCCTTGTATTTGGGATCGGCCTCGTAACCGCCATGCCCGGCATGGGCCACACCCACTTCAATCAGAACATGGCTTGGTGGCGTGAAGCGGCAGATCTGCCAGCGATCCACGGGGACGTCATCCGCCAGGTTGTTGCCGCGCAAGGCCATGCGCCAGAAGGGCGGGGCCATGATGTTTTCCATATGGCGGCTAGTGATGACGGTATCGCCTTCCACTTTCGTGATGGGTGCGGCTTCATCGATCTCCTTCTGCCCGATGCTGCTGGCATGGACATAGGTCTCATGGGTCAGGTCCATGAGGTTGTCGATCATCAGGCGATAGTCACAGTTGATGTGATACAGGCCGCCGCCATATGCCCACTCGGGGTTGTCGGCCCATTCCAGATGATGAATCAGGGCAGGATCGGCTTTTTCGGCCTCGCCGGTCCAGACCCAGATGAAGCCGTAGCGCTCTTCGACCGGATATTGACGGATACAGGGGAAACCACGAACGCGCTGGCCTGGCATGGCAACGGTCTTGCCATCGCAGCCCATCTCCAGGCCGTGATAGCCGCATACAAGGACACCGTCACGTACAAAGCCCAGCGAGAGCGGGGCGCCACGGTGAGGGCAGAAATCCTCCAGGGCCGCGACCTTGCCTTCCGGACCACGGTAGAAAACGATCTTTTCACCACAAATCTGACGACCGAGCGGTTTATCGGCGATCTCGTCAGGCGTACAGGCTACATACCACGTATTTTTCGGGAACATGGTGGGCTCCTCGCAGGGCTGTTTTGTTTTTATTGGATCCAATACTTCGCGCTATACAGATCCTGAGTCAATCTATAAGTCACTATTGGATCCATTTTTAGTGCGATTAACGGCCATTGGGTTCGACGAACGCCGGGTTGCTCCCTGACGATAGCTGCCGCAGGTGTCGTGCCCAGCCGGAAGCTGCCTGCGCTAAGATGAATTGATTACAGCGCCGAGAGGACCTCATGAGCAAGCCAGGACAACGGGTGTTGGTCACATTACGGAAAATGATCGTGTCCGGTGAATTACCGGCCGGTGAGCGGCTGGTGGAAATTCCTACTGCCGAGCGGCTGGGGGTTTCGCGCATGCCGGTGCGTATGGCCTTTCGGACGCTGGAGCAGGAAGGATTGCTGTCCAAGAACGAAGGCCGTGGCTATACCGTGCGGACGGTGACTGGCGAAGAGATCGCGGGTGCGGTGGAAGTCCGGGGTGTATTGGAGGGGCTGGCGGCGCGACAGGCGGCAGAACGCGGTTTGGATCCAACGACTCAGGAAGCCTTGCAGCAGTGCCTTGCCACGGGAGATGTCCTGTTTGCCAAAGGTTATGTCACCGAGGAAGACATGGAGGTTTACCATGATTTCAACCGGCGCTTTCATCAGGTCATCATTGAGGCCAGCGGTAATCCTGCGATCAGTCATGCCTTGGCGCGTAACGATCACTTGCCGTTTGCCTCGGTCAGCTCGCTGGCAGTGGATCGCAACGACATGGCCCGAGAATATCGGCGCTTCAACTTTGCGCACATGCAGCACCATGCCATCGTCGATGCCCTGGTAAACAGACAGGGCGCGCGTGCAGAAGCTCTCATGCGCGAGCATGCCAACGCGACGATGCGCTATGCCGACCTGTTTGGCTCCCCGCACACCGATCACAAGGGGCTCAAGGTCATTCGCGATATGTAACAGCACCTGTCCTATTCGCCTTGCCGCTCGCACCCTCACCAATTCCTGCCTAAGCTGAGCGGACTTTCCGAATAAGAGAGGCCTCCATGAGCAAGATTATTCTGATTACCGGCGCCAGCCGGGGTATCGGTCGTGAAGCAGCGCGACTGGCCGGTGCACGCGGCTGGCGTGTGGGTGTGAACTACACGGCTGACGAGACGGCGGCTAATGAATGTGTGGCGCTGGTAGAGCAGGCTGGTGGCGAGGCGATTGCCATTCGCGGCGATGTGTCCGTCGAGGCGGACGTTCTGGCCATGTTCGATACCATTCAACACAAGTTTGGCGGGCTGGACGGGTTGGTCAACAACGCCGGTATTACGGGGCAGTCCCTGCAGCTCGCCGATATGCCCATCGACCGTATGCGGCGCATGTTCGAGGTGAACATCCTGGGCGCCTTCCTGTGCGCGCGTGAGGCTGCACGGCGCATGTCTACCGAGCGAGGCGGCCGAGGCGGGGTGATCGTAAATGTGTCTTCGGTTGCCTCGCGGCTGGGTTCACCCAATGAATACGTCGATTATGCTGCGTCCAAAGGCGCAATCGACACCATGACGCTAGGGCTTTCCAAAGAGCTGGGACCGCAGGGCGTGCGCGTCAACGCGGTACGTCCTGGTCTGACCCTGACCGAGATTCATGCCAGTGGCGGCGATCCTGACCGCGGTTTGCGGCTTGGTGTCACGACGCCCATGGGCCGGGCAGGTGAGCCGCAAGAGATTGCCGCCGGAATCATCTGGTTGCTGTCGGATGAGGCCTCTTATGCCAGCGGTGCGATACTCGACATTTCTGGAGGTCGCTGAGCAAGCGGTTGAACCACTGCCGTTCGTCGTTGACGTAGTAGGTACATGGCATAACGTCGTGACCTTCTGATGGCTGGCGAAACGGAGAAAAGGCGTGACACGGACCCGGAAAATCATCGTCTGGACGCTAGGCATCCTGGTGGCGTTAATCGTCGTGATGATCGTCTTCGTCTCGACGTTCGACTGGAACCGGCTCAAGCCTACCCTCAATGACAAGGCGTCAGCCGCACTCAACCGTTCGTTCGCCATCAACGGCAATCTGGGTGTGGACTGGCGCCGCGAAACAGATCAAGGCGGCTGGCGGGCCTGGGTCCCGTGGCCGCACATCTCGGCGGAAAACATCGAGATCGGCAACCCCTCCTGGGCAAGCAATCCACGCTTCGTGCACCTGGACCGGGTACAGTTGCGGATCTCGCCTCTGGCGCTTTTGAGCAAGCAGGTCTATATCCCACGTATCGACGTGACCAAGCCGGAAGCCAACCTGCAACGCCTGGTCGATGGCCGTAATACCTGGACCTTTGACCAAGGCGACAAACAGGAAAAGAATCCAAACGAAGCATCCTCAGCCTGGACCGTAGACATCGGCACCATTGGCTTTGACGCCGGCCGCGTTGCTTATGACGATGACATCGTTCAGGCCCATGTCAAAACCACTATCACTTCACTGGATGCGCCGATTGCCTATGCCGACATCGTTGGGCAGGCCGGGACTCAGCGGCAGCGGGCCAATGTCAAGCAGACCCAGGCACTGCAATTTGGCTGGACCGTAAAGGGCCGGTACAAAGAACAACCCGTGGAGGGCAGCGGCAAGATCGGTGGGCTGCTGGCATTGCATGATCCGGACGCACCCTTTCCCATTCAGGCCGATGTCCGCGCGGGTGCCACGCACCTGAATGTCTTCGGAACGCTGACCGAACCGCTCAAGCTGGGGGCTCTGGATCTGCGGCTCAAACTGTCCGGACAGAGCCTGGGGCAGCTCTATCGCCTGACGGGCGTAACGCTCCCGGAAACGGCGCCGTACTCGACTGATGGACACCTTACCATTGTCCTCAACGACCCGGCCGGGCCACGTTTCCAATACGAGGACTTTTCTGGAAAGGTAGGGCAGAGCGATCTTCATGGAGATCTGCAATATACAGGGGGCAAGCCACGGCCAAAACTGACCGGCGAACTGACCTCAAATCAGCTGCTTTTTGCTGATCTGGCGCCTCTTATCGGCGCCGACTCTGCCGAGCAGAAGCAGGCCCGCGGTGAAGAGAACAAGCAGCCTGCGGAAAAGGCGCTACCTGTCTCCGAGTTTCGTACCGAACGGTGGCGCGCCATGGATGCCGACGTGAAGTTTACCGGCCAGCGCATCGTTCAGAATGCCTCATTGCCGCTGTCTGATCTGTATTTGCATCTGAAGCTGACCGATGGCGTCCTGCTCATCGATCCACTGCGCTTTGGCGCCGCAGGCGGTGCGCTGAATAGCACGGTTCGGCTGGAAGGAGACAAGAGCCCCATGCCCGCCCGGATGGATCTGCACATACGGGGCGTCAAACTCAAGCAGCTGTTCCCTACGGTTGAAGCTATGCGTGACAGCTTTGGCGAACTCAACGGTGATGCCACCCTGACGGGAACGGGTAACTCGGTCGCAGCACTGCTGGGCAGCAGCAATGGTGAACTCAAGGTGCTGATGAATGATGGCTCCATCAGTCGTAGTCTGATGGAAATCGCTGGCCTCAATGTGGGCAACTATCTGGTCAGCCGCCTGTTTGGTGACGATGAGGTGGCGATCAATTGCGCTGCGTCGGATCTGCAGGTCACGAATGGACTGATGAAGACGCGTGTCTTCGTATTCGATACGGAAAACGCTTTGATCAACATCGACGGCACCGTCAACTTTGCTAACGAGCAGATTGACCTGTCCATTGAGCCGCACAGCAAGGGCTATCGCATCTTCTCGCTCCGCTCGCCTTTGTATGTGCGGGGAACATTGAAGAATCCTTCGCCAGGCGTCAAACCCTTGCCCTTGGCTGCACGGGGCGCCGCTGCCGCACTGCTTGCCACATTTGCCGCCCCGGCTGCGGGCCTGCTGGCACTTGTGGCCCCGAGCAATAACAGTCAGGACAACCAGTGCAAGGCCCTGCTTCAACAGATGAAAAGAGGGAACTAATCAGGCTTTACCGTTTATCTGCCAAGCCGCAACGAAGCGACCGTTCAGCGGGCGTGACAGAACAAGTGAAGGGTTATACCTCTCAAAACAGGTGTATCTCACTCAGGGAGACCGAAGCCATGAGCGATATGGGCCAGGAGTATGAAATTCACTACAAACTGCTGGGCGAGCCCCACACCGACCGCATTGCCGACCTGAATGTACCGGTCACCGATGTGGTTCGTGAGCTGGCCGTCAAGCATCTGATTGCCGTCAACGATGCACAGTACCTGCTGTTCGATCTCGAACCGGGCTTGCCTATCGTGGGCATCAGTGATGTTTCGATCCACCGACTGGATGATGGAGTAGCGCAATGATTCGCGCATTCAGGGAAAACCTGACACAGAGTTTTGCGGGTGTATTACTGCTGCTGAGCGCTGTTGTTTTGGGCGGTTGTTCCACCGCCACGGTTGTGACCCTGCAGGATGGTACCGAGTACATCACCCAGGACAAACCCAACACTAAAACTGCCGATGGTTTCTATGAATTCAAAGACGTTTCCGGCCGCCAGATTCGCGTCCGGGCTGATGACGTAGCAACGATCAAAGCCGAAGACTGATCCGTCTGAACAGGAGGCACCTATGCCACGCGGCGACAAGTCAACCTACAGCGATAAACAAAAGCGCAAGGCCGAGCACATTGAGGAAAGCTACGAAGCCAAGGGCATGTCGGAAGATCAGGCGGAGGCGCGTGCCTGGGCTACCGTCAACAAGCAGTCTGGTGGCGGCAACAAGAGTGGCTCCGGCAAACAGAAAAGCGAGACGGCCAAGCGCGCCGATCGTAAGGACTCTGCTCGCCGTGCGGTCGCAACCAAGCATGGGCATTCGCCGAATTCAGGACGCTCACCCAGTCGTAGCGCGTCGACGCGCGGACGTCGCGGCAGTACATCGCTGAGTGACATGACACGTGATGAACTAATGAAGAAAGCCGCAGAGCAAGGCGTTACCGGTCGCTCGCGCATGAAGAAAGACGAGTTGATCAAGGCCCTGAGCTGACTAACCCGATTTCGAGTTACACAGACCTCTTCTGCATACCGTAGGTATGTGGTCTGTGCGGGAGCAGCTGGCGCATTAGGTGACCCTGCCCCACTTTGAGCGTATAAAAAGCCCCAGCGCCTAATAGACGCTGGGGCTTTTCGTCAGGGCAGGATCAATCCTGTGCCTGATTGGCTTCCGGACGGAACATGCTGCCCGTCACCAGATAGCGTTCATGCCAGGAGAGGGCTTCCGGCAACAGGTGAGGCGTGTGTTTGCCGTAGCTGCCACTGTTGGCCCGATCGATGTAGTCCGCCAGCATGTCGCGATAGCTGGGGTGAACGCATTTTTCCAGGATGACCTTGGCACGCTGCTTAGGACTGAGCATGCGCAGATCAGCCAGACCCTGATCGGTCACGATGACACTGACATCGTGCTCGGTGTGATCGACATGACTCACCATCGGCACAATCGTGGAGATCAGGCCATTTTTTGCCGTGCTCGGCGCCATAAAGACTGACAGGTAGGCATTACGGGCAAAGTCGCCTGAGCCACCGATGCCGTTCATCATCTGTGTGCCCATGAGGTGCGTGGAGTTCACGTTGCCGTAAATGTCGGCCTCGATCATTCCGTTGAGTGCGATACAGCCCAGGCGACGCACCAGCTCGGGGTGGTTGCTCACGCCTTGCTGGCGCAGGATGATTTTCTTGCGCAGCATTTCCGAGTGTTCGAGGAAACGCTCGATACCGGCCGGGCTCAGGGAGAACGAGGTAGCAGCAGCCAGGTCCATCTTGCCGCTGATCAGGAGTTCGAGCATGCCGTCCTGGATCACTTCGGTAAAGGCGGTCAGGCCCGCGAATTCGCTTTCGCCCAGCCCCTGCATGAAGGCATTGGCGATGTTGCCGACCCCGGACTGGATCGGTAGCAGGTTGGCCGGAATACGACCCTGACGCACTTCGAAGCGCAGGAAATCGATCATATGCTCGGCAATGGCCTTGGAGGCAGCATCCGGTGCCTTGAACGGGCTGTTGCGGTCTGGCGCGTCGGTCTCGACCACGGCCACTACTTTCTCCAACGGCACCTGCAAATAAGGCTCACCTACACGCTCACCCGGATGGGTCAGTGGGATAGGGGTACGGTTGGGCGGCAAGGCGGTGTCATAGAAGATGTCGTGCATACCGTCGAGCGCATCCGGCTGCCAGCGGTTCACCTCCAGAATCACGGCATCGGCCATGTCCAGCCAGGTCTTGTTGTTGCCGACCGAGGAGGAGGGTACCAGGCTGCCGTCTTCACGAATGGCGGTTACTTCCACCACGGCAATGTCAACCTTGCCGAAAAAGCCGTAGCGAACCTTTTCAGCCAGTTGCCCCAGATGAATATCCATGTAATCCAGCTGGCCGGCATTGATGCGGCTGCGCAGCTCGGGGTCGGACTGGAACGGTACACGCAACTCGATACCGTCGACGCGGGCCAGCGCACCGTCCAGTTCAGGCGCAGTGGATGCGCCCGTCAGGACACGAATACGAAACGGCTCGCCTCGGCCATGGGCTTCGGTGATGTGCTGGGCCAAGGCACCAGGAACGGCCTTGGGGTAACCTGCGCCGGTAAAACCGCTCATGCCAACGGTCATGCCATGGCGAATATGGCGAGCTGCCTGCTCGGCAGACATGCGTAGGGCAGCGAACGCGGGGTGGCGGATGCGATCACTCATCAGTGGAACCTCACAGCAAGGATAGAAGCATGCCCGCTTTCCAGTCTTATCATTGTCATGACGGGGCGGAGCTGCGGGCACCGTAGACCAAAACTAACGTTAGCGCCCTAATCAATAGGTCGTATTCTGCCCCATTGATAAGCGCGCTAGAGCGGCCAATTGTCGCAGATTAGTCGATCAGTTGCCGCTGATAATCTTCCCTGAACTGCATTAGTGAGCTACGCACGACTGTTACTGCGCCGTCGATCAAGCCGCAGCGCCCGCTGCCGGGCAGTAACTCGCACAAGCTTTCCAGGGCACGCAGATCACTGTGCAGACCGCCACCGGTATCGATCCGTCGTAGCAGGCGAGACAGCTGATAAGTGCCTGTTTTACAAGGTGGACATTGCCCGCAGGAACCTGCAGCAAAGAAGTCCACATACTCGGCCACCTTGCGTACGATGCTGGTGCCTTCGGAGATCACAATCATGGCCCCGGTCCCCAGGCTGGATCCGCGTGCCTTCACAGAATCGAAATCCAGCGCTACATCAAGGTGCTGTTCGGTTAACAGTGTATTAGATGGACCGCCGGTAAAGACGGCCTTGAAGGCGCGGCCCTGCAGCATGCCGCCGCCGTGCTCGAAAATGAGCGCGCGCAGCGACGTACCCATCGGCAGTTCGTACAGCCCCGGCTTGAGCACATCGCCGGAAAGCGAGTAGAGCTTGGTACCTGCAGCGCTGCCCATACCCAGATGGCGATACCAGTCTGCACCGTGCCGCAGAATATGCGGGACGTTGGCCAGCGTCTCGGTGTTGTTGATAAGGGTAGGCTTGTTATCCACCCCGCACTCGGCCGGGTAGGGTGGCTTGCGATGGGGGAAGGGAAAGCCTCCATCGAGGGTGGCAATGACGGCTGTTTCCTCGCCTCCAATGTACAGCCCCGAGCTTTCCACTACGCGCAGGTCGATTGGTCGACCCTGCAGGGCTGCCAGCTCTTGAAAGAGCGGCTCTGTCTGCCATTGCTGTACGGCCTGTCTCAATGACGCGACGGACGCGTTCTGATGGGGATTCACATAGAGCAGTACATGGTTGGCCCCAATGGCCGTGGCGGCAATCAGCGCACCTTCGATAACTTGATGCGGAGATTTTTCCAGCAGTACGCGATCCTTGAAGGTGCCGGGCTCATCTTCATTGCCGTTGCAGACGACGTATTTATCCAGGTATGACGGTTGCGCAGCCGCAGGTGCCCATTTGCGATGGGTAGGAAAGCCGGCACCTCCCATACCCCTTAGGCCGGCTTCCTCCAGAAGGGGGATGATGGCGTGTGGCGCGGCCAGTGCCTGACGTAATCCCTGGCCGCCGCCCTGAGCAAACCAGGCTTGCAGATTGGCTCCGACCTGGGCTGAGGGTGAGAGCAGAACAGGTGTGAAACTCATGACGGTACTCCTCAGGACGGCGTCATGCCGGCCAGCATGGCCTGAACGGCACCGGGTGCGCTGGCACGCAGGGCCACATCGCGGCGCAGATCGAAATTGCCGTAATCAGGAAACAGACAGGGGCCGCAGACATGGGTGGGCAGCCCTGCCAATGTGATTTGCCGCTGCCAGTCGTACAGGTGATACAGACCTACCTTGGGGGCGGGTTTCGGACTGGCTGTCGCGCCTGCATGCTGCCCCGCCCGGCGGCCGAACGCGATGATTTCCAGCAAGGCATTGCCCATCATGCGGTTACGGCCGTGGATGCCACCGCTGATTTCGCCTGCGCAATACAGGCCGGGTATGGCTGTCGCGCCGTGTTCGTCGATTTCCACACCGCCGTTCTGGTAGTGCAGGGTAGGCCGTACCATCATGGGCTCGATCTTGGGATCGATTCCGCAGCGATGGGCCAGATGCCCCAGACTGACCAGTCGCTCTTCCAGGATGCCCGGATGCCTGCGCTCAAGACCGGGGGTATCCAGGAAGACGCCCAGATTACCGTCACGCTCCACCCCACGGCCCTCTGCGCACTCCTTGAGAATGGCAGCGGCCACTACATCGCGTGGTTGCAGCTCATCAACAAAGCGCCTGCCTTCACCATTGATCAGCCAGGCGCCAGCAGAGCGCGCCGCCTCGGAAATCAAGCCGCCAACCAGGTGCGAAGGCCAGGCCAGGCCGGTCGGGTGGTACTGGAACGAATCCAGCTCCCGCAGTCGAGCGCCCATCCTATAGGCGAGCACCAGTCCGTCTGCGGTTGCACCGTAGTGGTTGGATGTTGGGAAGTCGTTCAGGTGCAGCCGTCCCGCGCCGCCTGTCGCCAGGATTACCCGGCTGGCGCGTACCAGAATGAACCCATGCCAGTCGAGGTTGTACAGCACGGCTCCTACGCATTGGCCGCTCTCGTCGGAGAGCAGCTCTACCAGCGGGCAGCGATTCCACAGCGAGATACGGTCATCCAGCTCCACGGCCTCACGCAGGACGCGCATCAGCTCAAGGCCGGTATAGTCGCGGTAGGAAAGGATGCGGGCGCATGTTGCACCGCCGGGTTTCTTACGTAAGAGTTTGCCACCTACCGGGCTGCCTTCGGCCAGGTCGAACAGCATGCCGCGGCTAATCAGCCAACGAATGCAATCAGGTCCCGACTCTGCCAGGCGAGCCACCAGCGTACGGTCTGCACACAGGTGGCCGGCGCGCAGGGTGTCCTCGAAGTGACGCTGCAGGCTGTCCTCTTCACCGACAGCGGCCTGGATCCCGCCTTCCGCCATGACGGTATTGCTGTCACCCAGGCGTAGCTTGGTCGCCAGGATGACGCGTCGCCCCTGTTCGGCGGCTGTCAGCGCGGCCGCACAGCCCGCACCGCCGCCTCCGATGACCAGTACTTCGGTATTGATGACCGGTGCACCTGCCAGATCGGCATCACTGATCTGCGCATTGCTCTGCAGTAGGGCGGCCAGCCGGGAGGGGCATTCATCACCGCGGTTGGCCCCGATGCTCAGGCGAGTACGAGTACCCTCCTGGTAATCCGGGTGATAGCGTTGCAACAATGGTGTTTTGTCCACTGCCGGGGGCGCCATGCCGTCGCACCGGCTCAGGTTCGCCAGGGCAAGTTCGTAGGCAATTCCGCTCATGGCCAAATCCTCAGGTGAGCTCGACGTTTGGATCGACCGGCATGACGCCCAGGTCGATCTGACGTAGTCGCAGCAGCAGGTCGGAAGGACGCAACATCACGGATGCCGTCATCCGGCGAATGTACAGCCCCAGGTGGTTGGGCGAGATGTGTTCCGGGCAGGCAATGGTGCAGAGGTTGCACATGATGCATTCATCGAACACCTTGGTTGCGCTCAAATCGCCCGACGCGGCCAGGTTTACGCCTTTCTGGACTTCAAGATGCTTGGGACAGGCACGGTCGCATCCGCCGCAGTGCCGACAGTGGCTGGCTTCGGGAAAGGCGCTGTTGATGCGGTCCAGCAGGTTCCAGGTATCGTCCCAGTCATTGGTGGTGTAGGTGTGATGGCGGTTCATCGGCAGGTGATCCAGAAAGCTGACCTGCATGCCGTCCTCCACGGCGGTTTCACAAGCCAGGGCCGTCGTGACTTCACGCGAATCCTTGCGGCGCAGCAGCACGCGGCAGGAGCCGCATACACCTTGGCCCATGCAGCCGACACCATCGGTGAGCGGCTGTCCGGAGTCGATCACCGCCTCTAGAAGCGAGCGGCTGGTTGAAGTCTCAATACTGTGGCCGTTGATGGTCACGCGGGCGCTGAGGTCTGTCATAACACCTCCCTGACAGTCAGTGCGGGCGCGGAGTACGCCTTGATTAGCGCAAGGATAGACAGGCAGCCGTCAGTGCATACTGACCTGGCTCAATAGGCGGGAGGAATGGCTGGGTGACCGACGAAAGGCCATCCGGGCGGTGCTACGGTCAGGACGGCCGTAGCACCGGTGACGCTTAGTGCCCGTGCTGATCAGGCTCCGAGGGAGCGTTACCTGTCACGCGACGTACGACGCGTCCGATGGTCAGGCCCTGCATGAGAATCGAGAACAGCACCAATATGTAAGTGATGGTCAGGATCAGGTCCCGCTCCGGACCTACCGGTAGCGACAGGGCCAGCGCCACTGAAATCCCGCCCCGCAGTGCGCCCCAGGTCAGAATGCCCATGGTGCCCTTGGCCATGTGTCGCCAGTGCGGCGTCAGCATCACGACCGGTGTCACGCTGATCCAGCGGATAAGCAGGATGGCCAGGGTAAAGGCCACAGCGGCGGCCAGGTGCAGTCCTGTCACAGGCAGTAGCAAAAGCTCCATGCCGATGAGCACGAACAGCATGGCATTGAGGATCTCGTCGATCAGCTCCCAGAAGCCGTCCACATAGCGGCGTGTGGTATCGGACATCGCTTTTTCACGGCCACGATTGCCGATGAACAGGCCGGCCACGACCATCGCAATCGGACCGGATACATGCAGGTGGGGAGCCACGGCAGCGCCGCCAATAACCAGCGCAAGCGTCAGGAGTACCTCGATCTGGTACTGATCGATGCTTTTGAGCATCCGGTAGGTGACATAGCCGATCACCGAGCCGAACAGGATGCCGCCCAAGGCTTCCTCGACAAACAGCATGACGGCGTGCCCGGCGGAGGGTGTCTCGCCGGAGGCGAGAATGCCGAGCAGCACGGTAAACACCACAACGGCAACGCCGTCATTGAACAGGGACTCACCCACGATGGTGATTTCCAATGACTTTGGCGCCTTGGCTGAACGCAGGATTCCAAGAACGGCAATCGGGTCGGTTGGAGAAATCAGCGCGCCAAACAGTAGGCAATACACCAGGTCTACATGCCAGCCCAGCAAGGGAAAGACGTAATAGGCCGTTCCGCCGATCAGGGCGGTAGAAACGAGAACGCCCAGGGTAGCCAGAAGGCCGATCGGCCAGCGGTAGCTGCGAAGATCCTGAACATTGACGTGCAAGGCACCGGCAAACAACAGGAATGACAACATCCAGTTCATCAATAGTTCGTTGAAGTCGATTCTCTGGATCAGCTGTTCAATGGTTTCCTCCAGCATGGGAAACCCCAGCGCCGACGCAATTTGCAGCAGCACACTGAACACCAGTGCGATCACCATGACGCCGATCGTGGGCGGCAGACCGACGAACCGGTAGTTCACATAAGTGAGCAGCGCAGTAAAACAGATAAAGGCAGCGGCGAGTTCAAGCATTGAACATCCTTTCAGTACAGCGATAGAAAGTAGAGGCCATGATGGCCATTAGGTAATTCTCATTAAGAACACCTATAGACGCGGAAAGTTACAGTTTTTTAGGGCAACGGCTGCGGACAGAAGTCACAACGGTAGCCAAGGCCATGAGGGTGCCTGGATCATCTTGTTGATATGTCCGTCTCGCTGGAAAGCAGATATCAAGCGTGCAGAGTCTGGAAAAGCTCTAACCTTTGGCTTATAAACAGGTCACTATCAGGTCTGCCAATTCAAGGAATTCCCATGACGTTCGGCTACTGGTGCATCCTATTCGCCTACCTCATTCCCTATGGCGCCGCGGCGTACGCAAAATTTACCGGCAGTGGCTTTACGCCGGACAACAACCGGCATCCACGTGATTTCCTTGCCAAGCTGGAAGGGCCCCAGGCGCGTGCCAACGCAGCGCAGCAGAATGCGTTTGAAATTACACCGCTGTTTGCCGCTGCCGTGATCGTGGCGCATGTCACCGGAGGTGCGGCTCAGGGAACGATCAATTTCCTGGCGCTCCTGTTCGTAGTCAGCCGTATCATTTATACCTGGCTGTATATCAAGGACCGTGCTACCCAGCGCTCCAAGGTATGGGCCCTCGGCATGCTGTGTATTGTTTTTCTTTTCTTCGCTGCGGTCTGATTTGCGTCGACTGATCAATCGCCAAAATAAAAGGCCGGCATGTTTCCATGCCGGCCTTTTTGTCAGTGATCGCCGCCAGCAGGGGCGGCGCCCTTGGCGCCAAAGGGTGGTTTGGCCAACCAGATGATCAGGAACAGGCCCATGAACATCCAGCCGAGCAGCGTGAAATAATCAATAGTGGACAGCATATAGGCCTGACTTTCGACCACGCGATCGAGCTGGGCGTACGTGGCGTGAGAGGGGCCCCCCAGCATCGAAATGTAGTCCCGTGTCGCTGGGTCGTACACCGTTACCTGCTCGGTCAGCTGAGCATGGTGGAACGTGGCGCGGCGTGCCCAGATCCAGGTCGTCAGTGACGACGCGAAACTACCGCCCAGTACCCGTAAAAATGTCGCAAGCCCGGAGCCGTCCGCAATGTCTTTAGGCGGCAGGCTGGACAACAGAATGCTGGTCGTAGGCATGAAAAACAGCGCAATTCCCAGCCCCATGAACATCTGCACTTCGGCGATATGGCGATAATCAACCTCGGTATTGAACGTGGCACGCATGAAGCACGAGGCACCGATCACCAGGAAGGAGCCCCCGGCAAGCAGGCGTAGGTCTGTCTTATGGGCGAACCGGCCAACCAGCGGCGACAGGAACACAGGCAAAAATCCCATCGGCGCAGCGGCCAAACCTGCCCAGACCGGTGTATAACCCAACTGAGTTTGCAGCCACTGGGGCAGAAGCAGGTTGATGCCAAAGAAGCCTGAATAGCCCAGTACCAGGGCCAGCGTTCCGAATGTGAAGTTACGGTATTTGAATAGCCGCAGGTTCACGATGGGATGCTTGTCGGTCAGCTCCCAGATTACACAGGCTATCAACGCGATGACGGCAATCAAGCTACCAATGACAATGAAGTTTGATTCGAACCAGTCCAGGTCATTGCCTTTATCCAGTACAACCTGCAGGGCACCGACACCGATTACCAGAAGCGTCAGGCCGACATAGTCGATCGGCTGCCGAATGATCTGCTCCGGCTTTTTGCCCAGCTGTGCCCAAACCACCAGGGTGGCAAAGATACCGATGGGAACGTTGATAAAGAAAATCCAGGGCCAGGTGTAGTTATCCGTGATCCATCCACCGGCAATCGGGCCAATGATAGGAGCCACCACCGTGACCATGGCCAGGAGCGCCAGGGCCATCCCTCGCTTGGCGGCCGGAAAGATTGATAGCAGCAGCGTCTGGGCCATGGGATATAGCGGCCCGGCCACGAACCCTTGCAGCGCCCGGAAAAATACCAGTTGTGGCATTGATTGCGCGATGCCACACAGGAACGAAGTGATAACGAATAGCACCACCGCAGCAAGGAACAACTTTACCTCACCGAAGCGACGTGCCATCCAGCCGGTCAGGGGCAGGGCAATCGCGTTGCTGACAGCAAACGATGTGATTACCCATGTACCCTGCTCGGAGCTTACGCCTAGATTGCCTGAAATCGTGGTCAGGGCCACGTTGGCAATGGTGGTATCCAGCACCTGCATGAAGGTGGCCAGCGACAGGCCGACCGTGGCGAGCACCAGGCTCGCCGGGCGGAATGCAGAATCGCTCATGTGATCTCCGATTAGCGCTTGGCTACATCACGGGAGGCCGGGCCGTTCTCGTGGATCAGACGCTCGATCAGGCGATCGGCATCCTCCAGCTGGCGGGTATAGACGTCGGTAGCATAACGGGGCTGGGCCAGCGACTTCTGCGCCAGTACCGGGCCGTCCAAGTCATGCAGGTCGACGTCGACGTTCATCGACAGGCCAATGCGCAGCGGGTGCTTTTCCAGCGCATCCTGATCCAGGCGAATCCGCACGGGTAGGCGCTGCACGATCTTGATCCAGTTGCCGCTGGCATTCTGGGCAGGCAGCAGGGAAAACGCGCTGCCGGTGCCGACCCCCAGGCTCTCTACCGTACCGTGATACTTCACATCTTCACCGTACAGGTCGGAATGAATTTCCACCGGCTGACCGATGCGCATGTCGCTGAGCTGGGTTTCCTTGAAGTTGGCGTCGATCCAGATCTGATCCAGCGGCACCACGGCCATCAGTGCTGTGCCCGGTTGTACACGGCTGCCAACCTGTACCGAGCGCTGGGCTACATAGCCTGTCACCGGTGCAATGATGGTGCTGCGGGCATTGTTCAGATAGGCCTGACGCAGCTGGGCGGCGGCGGCTTTCACATTGGGATGTGACGCGATCACCGTATCGTCTACCAGTGCACGGCTGGTACTGAGTTGTTGCTCGGCGCTGGTCAGTGCATTTTCAGCTGCGTTCAGCGTATCACGGGCATGGGACAGTTCTTCCTGCGAGATCGCACCGCCGCGTGCCAGGTCCTGGCGACGCTTGTAGTCGGATCGTGCACGTTCCAGCTCGACCTTGCGTGAAGCTACCTGGGCCTTGTAGCTGTCCACGTTGCTGTACAGGCCGCGGACCTGACGAACCGTCTTGGCCAGATTGGCCTCAGCGCTCTGCAGCGCGACTTCGGTGTCGCTCGGGTCGAACTTCACCAGGACCTGACCCTCATGCACCAAGTCACCATCGTCAGCGGTAATGCTGACAACCGTACCGGTCACCTGCGGCATGATCTGGACAACGTTGCCGCTCACATAGGCATCATCGGTGCCCTCATGAAAACGGCCATAGAGTGTGTGATAGAAGTAAGCGCCCACTGCTCCCAGGATGACGAGCAGAAGCAGGAGCAAAAGAAAGAACTTGCGCTTGCCGGATTTGGGCTTGCTGTTCTCGTTAGTGGCGGTTTGTGCGTTTGATTCAGCCATGTCTTACGTCTCAGCGATCCGAAGTTACACGTGGGCCCGGTTGCAGCGCCGGTGTGTCAGAAGAGGGTTCAAAGCCACCGCCCAAGGCCTGCATCAGCAAAACGGAGGTATCGATACGCTCCGTCGCGAGGCTGGCCAGCTGGCGGTCTGCTTGAAGCAGTTGTTGCTCGACGCTCAGCGCGTCGAGATAACTGCCGATACCGGCGCCGTAACGCTGCATCGCGATGTCGAAAGACGCCTGAGCAATGTCGCGGGCACGCTGCTGTTCCTGAATCTGCTGATTCAGCGAGCGCAGCCGGGAAATACTGTCGCCGATATCACCAAGGGCATTGACCAGCGTCTGGTTGTACTGGGCGACAGCCAGGTCGTAATCGGCGTTGCGGCTGGCCAGGTCAGCCCGGCGGCGACCACCGTCAAAGATCGGCAGCGACAGGGCTGGACCGATATTGAAGAAGCGGCTGGGTGCTCCAAACAGGGCGTCGCCCAGCAGGGCATCGGTACCGGCCGCGGCGACCAGGTTGAGGTTTGGATAGAAATTGGTCCGGCTTGAATCAATGTCCTGCGAAGCGGCCTCCACACGCCAGCGTGCGGCTACCAGGTCGGGACGACGACCGATCAGCTCGGCAGGCAGTTGGCTGGGCAGTGCGATTGTCTTGGGTGCAATCAGTTGTGGACGACCAATGCTGGCACCCCGGTCAGGACCTTTACCCAACAGGACGGCCAGACGGATCTGCGCACTTTCTACAGACTGCTTGGCAGCGGTGAGCTGCGCCTCCGAGGCGGCCTCCAGGCTCTGGGTCTGTTGCAGCTGGAACTCACTGTCCAGGCCCGCCGAGACACGCCGCTGGGCAAGATCGAGCATGCCGCGGGTACGCTTGAGGTCTTGCTCGGCCAGGTCGAGCATGACGTAAGCCTGACCCAGTTGGTTGTAGGCGCGTGTAACGTTGGCGGCCACGGTCAGCTCAGCGGCCTTGCGGTCTACCTCGCTGGCGCGGGCGCGGCCCAAAGCGGCTTCCCAGGCGGCGCGTTGGCCACCCCAGAGGTCGAAGGTATAACTGCCGTTAATAGATAGCTCGCGCAGCGTGCTATAGCGCCCGCCCTGGCCGGTCGGATCATCGCGACGTGACAGCCGGGAGCGGGTTATCGAAGCGTTGCCATCGAGCGTCGGCTGGCGATCGGCGTTTGCCGCAATCACCGCTGCATTGGCCTGACGGGAGCGGGCATCGGCCACCTGGAGGTCCGGGCTCGATTGCAGCGCTTCACGGATGAGGCTGTCGAGTTGGCGATCTCCCAAGGTGTTCCACCAGTCGCTTTTCGGCCAGGCAGCCGGTGACAGGGCAGAACCCGCAACGGTCTGCTCGCTGTGCAGGCTCGCTGCGTCAAGCGCCCGGCCTTCTGTATGCAGGCCTGTGGGTGACGCGCAACCCGACAGCACCAAGGCAATGGCCAGGGCTGAGAGAGGGTATTTAAGGCACATGGCGTTATTGTTCTCCTTCATTGGCCGGGACCAGACCGGCCGGAACCAATATCTTCTTGAGCAGGCGCTCCAGCTCATCGGTCTCGGAATGGGTCAGCTCGCCGGTCAGGTCGTTCATGGCGTCAGCTGCAATCTGCGGGATCTGTTTGCTCAAGCTGTGGCCCTGCTCGGTGAGCTCGAGGCGAACCTGTCGTCTATCGGTGGTGCTGCGCACGCGAGCAATCAGGTCCTTGCTTTCCAGCCGGTCGATCATGCGGGTCATGGCGCCACTGTCGAGGGACAGGCAACGGCACAGCTCTGCAGGCGTATCCGCCGTATTGCGTGCCAGCATCAGCAACACCTTGAACTGGGCAGCCGTGATGTCATAAGTGACAAGGTGCTTGTCCAGCAGGCGATCCTTGAGCGAATTGACCAAGTGGATCAGATGGCCGAGCGAGTAACGCAGCGAAAAATTATCTGGTTTGAAACGTGTCATGGCAGTATCTGCCCAGGCAGCTAAGTCTGAGTAGAATACTGCCTAGGCAGCTATCTGTTTAGCAATATTTTGCAAAAGTCTATGTTGCTAAGAGCGCAACAATGATTAGAAGTGCCTGAGAGGAAGAACAGTGAAAACGAAAAGGCCGGGCAGTCGATGCGATGCCCGGCCTTTGGCGTTACTAGAAAAGGGTCAGCCCTGCCAGTTGCAATAGCAGCCTACCGACAAGGTATTGGTCGACCGTACGCTGCGCCCTGACACGAGCGCTTCGAGAATAGGCTCGATAAAGCTGTTACCAGCTGTACAGATCATGCCCTCGCTATAGGGGCCGACATAAGCCAGCTTGCCAGCATTATCCCAGATGGCCACGGCCGGGCTGGCGGGCAGCGTATCGGCTCCAGGAATCGTCGATAGGGCCTTCAGACGTCCATCCAGCATGGACGGCAGCTTTCCTTCGCTCCCTGGTTTCTGCACGCTGTAGAACTCGACGCCCCGATCACCAAAGCGCGCCGTCAGGTTACGCAGGTGCGCCTGGTTGCCTTCGTTGCATGGGCAGTCCGGGTCCCAGAAGTGCACCAGCCGGATCGGTCCCGGGCCCGCAAGCTCGGGCGGGAGTTGTAGATGACTGCCATCAAAAAAGGCGGTCTGCTCGGCAAACGACCGTAAATAGCGCAGCTCGAACCACCAGTAGGCAGCACCCGAACCAGCAATGACAAGGATGGTGAACAGGCAGAGCAGAATAGTGAATCGACGAGAGGGCATGGCATGACTGTTAATGCAAAAGAAGACATAGCTTGCCACGCCAGGGCGTGAAGCAGAACATGATTAAGTGTCCAAGCTTTACATGGGCAGGCCTCTCTTTTTAGTGTGACGACCATGACCACGCCGTTTCATCCAGAACAACTGCGACCGCTATTGGCGGAACTGTCCCTCGATCCTGGCGAGTCTGGCCCGGCCATTCTGGCGTATCAGTCCTTTTATGGACTCGACATGAGCCAGCAGCACCCAGGCGTCCAGGCTCGCCTGGGCTGCATGCGCGTGGCTGATTACGAGATCGCCGTGCAAGGGTGGTGGCATGACCAGCCGCGGGCCACGTTTCTGGTGCTCCATGGCTATTACGACCACATGGGGTTGTATCGCCATGCAATCGACTGGGCGCTGTCGATGAATTTCGCCGTGCTGTCTTGCGACCTGCCGGGGCACGGGTTATCCAGCGGTCCGCGCGCAAGTATCGATGATTTTGCCGAGTATCAAGCGGTATTAAAGGCTCTGCTCGATCAGGCCAGACGCCTTGATCTGCCGCAGCCCTGGCATCTGCTGGGGCAGAGCACGGGAGGTGCGATTGTACTGGACCATTTGTTGAACGGGCAGCCCGGTGCGGAGATAGGCGAAGCGATTCTGCTGGCGCCGCTGGTTCGCCCCTGCAGCTGGAAGATGTCTCATCTGACCTACCGGCTGGTTGGCCCCTTTGTCCGGGCATTGCCCAGGCGGTTTTCGGCCAACTCTGGTGACGAAGCGTTTCTTACCTTTCTACAGCATCATGATCTGCTGCAACCGCGCGAGCTGCCCAGTCGCTGGGTAGGAGCGCTAGCCCGCTGGATTCCACGTATTGAAAAGGCTTCGCCCAGTCTGCATCGGCCCATCATCATCCAGGGTGAGCAGGACTTCACTGTGGATTGGCGACACAATCTGCAGGTGCTGGAACAGAAGTTCGACAAGCCAGAGGTGCTGCGCCTGCCTGAAGCGCGGCACCATCTGGTCAACGAAACCGAAGCGTTACGCCAGCGCTACTTTGATTTTCTAAGGGAGCGGCTGGCGTAGAGGAAGGGTTTAGTTGCTGCCTGAGCCAAGGCCTGCTCGCAGCGCGGCCAGGGCGGCCTGGTAATAGCGATGGCCCTCAGGCGAGCTGGCAAAGTCGGCAAACTGGGTCAGCTCGTTGTCGGAAAGGGTGCGATAAACGTAGAGCAACGTGTTTTCCAGGTCGCCATTGTTCATCTGCTGCATGATGCGCTCGCGCTGCTGGCCGATCATGCCCTGCGCTTGGCCCATGAGTCCCGGCAGCATCTGACTCAGACTGTCGGCAGCAAGACCTGCCAGCGCCATGCTGACTTCGGCGCCGGCTTCACGAGCTGGAATCACTGCAGCGATTCGTTTGATCTGTGTCTGACGGGCGGCGCTGGCCTGGATCTTGGGCAGGCCACCCGAGCTGCGGGCGATCTGATCGCTACGGGTGGCGCTGACCTCCGCCGCGACGACCTTCTGGCCTACAGGCGATTGGAAAAACTGCAAGGCAGGATTGATCTCCGGCAGCGACTGGCGCAGTTGACCAATGGCACGCTGGTCGATGGCATCGGCCGAGAAGCGGCGGTTACTGTTATCCACCAGCGTCTGGTACAACGCTGGCGGCAGGCTGTTCTGGTAGCGCTGCTGTGCCGCTTGCAGCGCATCGCGGAAGTGGCTGCGCTGTTCGGGCCAGCCCGCGGTCTGGTAAAGGGTTTGATAATTATCGGCCAGCGCGGGAAGACCGATGGCGAGTAGCAGACCAGCAATAAAAACGCGCATGAACTCTCCTGCAAGGGCATGCCTTGAGCTGCAGCATGCCAGAAAAAAGACAGTATTCTGGGTAGGTATCACGTTGCTGTCGAGGTTGGAAAGGGCCGATTCGTCGGAGCGTATAAATTTGAGCAGAAGCGTTGACGACTTATTACAATGCCGACGCCGCCAGCCGCTCTTGTCTATGCTGGTTATCTCGTTGCGATGTCTCGCAGGAATTCGATATGCCCATTCGCCCTGATCATCCCTTGTTGCAGCGTATCGTCGATGATCTGGCCGATGTCGGCTGGTCCCATCAGACTGTGTTTCTACCCGATGATCTGACCCGTGCGCTGGCGCAAGAGTGCCACAAACGTGCGCAGCACGGACTGTTGGCCCCAGCCGCTATCGGGCGTGGCGACAGCCAAGTCATTCGCGAAGGTGTCCGTGGTGATCAGATTGCCTGGTTAGAGGGCGATGAGTCTTCGCCTGCTATTGCCCGCTATCTGGCGCTTATGGATGCGCTCCGGCGGGCCTTCAATCAGAGCCTCTTCATGGGTCTCGAAGACTATGAAAGCCATTTTGCAATGTATCCGCCAGGGGCTTTTTATGCCACTCACCTGGATCGCTTCAAGGATGACGACAGGCGTATGGTGTCTCTGGTGTTGTACCTGAATGAGGCGTGGCTGCCCGAGCATGGGGGCGCACTGCGCATGCACCTGCCTGACGGACAGACCCGCGATGTATTGCCGGCTGGTGGCAGCCTGGTCTGCTTCATGTCTGGCGATTTGCCCCATGAAGTCCTGCCTGCGACGCGTGAGCGTATGTCATTAACAGGCTGGTTTCGCCGGCGGGGTGAAAACGTACTGGAAAACGTTTTGTAAATGGAAAAGATACTGATCAGCCGCTGCCTGCTGGGCCACCGGGTCCGCTATGACGGGGGCGCTCATGGCCCCTATGATCAGTTGAGTTCCTGGCTGGCGGAAGGACGTATCGTCGCTGTGTGTCCGGAGGTTGCCGGTGGCCTGCCTACACCTCGGCCACCGGCTGAAATCCCTGGTGGACAAGGCGCTGCCGTACTGGACGGCTACCAGCCCGTGATGACCGATACCGGTGAGGACGTCAGTGCGGAATTTCTGGCTGGAGCCTGTCAGGCTGTTGAGCTGGTCAGGCAGCATCGTATCCAGATAGCGGTGCTCAAAGCGCGTAGCCCCTCGTGCGGTAATCATGAGAATTACGATGGCACCTTTTCCGGACGTAGAGTCTCCGGCGAGGGCGTAACGGCTGCAGCCTTGCGGCGTGCCGGTGTAAAGGTCTTCAATGAAAGCGAGCTGAACGAGGCTGTAGCCTACCTGCAGGCGCTCGAAGCGAAATAGTATTCATGTACAAAACAAAAAGGAGGCCAAAGCCTCCTTTTTGTTGGATGAACGCTTAGAACAACACGCGGCAGCGAATGGTGCCCTTGACGTTCTGCAGCTTCTCCTGAGCCATGTCAGAGTAGGCGGCATCTACGTCGACTACCACATAACCGACTTTTTCGTCCGTCTGCAGGTACTGACCGGAAATGTTGATGCCGTTTTCGGACAGCACACGGTTGATCTCAGACAGTACGCCCGGCACATTCTGGTGAATGTGCAGCAGACGATGTTTGCCCGGATGAGAGGGCAGCGCCACTTCCGGGAAGTTGACGGAGGATACGGACGTACCGTTGTCGCTGTACTTCACCAGCTTCTCGGCCACTTCCAGACCGATGTTGGCCTGGGCCTCCATAGTGGAGCCGCCTACATGCGGGGTCAGGATGACATTGTCCAGGCCGCGTAGCGGACTGACGAACTCGTCATTGTTGGAGCGCGGCTCGACCGGGAACACGTCGATGGCAGCACCCAGCAGATGTTCGTCTTTGATGGCTGCTGCCAGCGCTTCAAGATCAACTACAGTGCCACGTGCAGCGTTAAGCAGGATGCTGCCTTTTTTCATGGCGCGGATTTCACGTTCGCCAATCATCAGTTTGGTCGAGGGCGTTTCCGGTACGTGAAGCGTTACGATGTCGGCCATGCCGAGCAGCTCGGTGATGGAAGCAACCTGTTGTGCATTACCCAGCGGTAGCTTGGTGACAACGTCATAGAAGTAGACCTGCATGCCCAGGCCTTCAGCCAGAACGGACAGCTGCGTACCGATGGAGCCGTAGCCGATGATGCCCAGCTTCTTGCCGCGAATTTCAAAGGAATTGTTGGCACTCTTGAGCCAGCCGCCACGGTGGCAGGAAGCGTTCTTGGCAGGAATGCCACGCAGCAGCAGAATGGCTTCAGCCAATACCAGTTCAGCGACCGAACGGGTATTGGAGTAGGGCGCATTGAACACGACGATACCGCGTTCACGGGCGGCGTTCAGGTCCACCTGGTTGGTACCGATGCAGAAGCAGCCAACGGCGATCAGCTTCTTGGCGCAGTCGAACACTTCTTCGGTCAGTTGAGTACGGGAGCGAATGCCCACAAAGTGCGCATCGGCGATCTTCTCTTTGAGCTCAGCCTCGGGCAGCGCTTTGGAGATGTACTCGATGTTGGAGTAGCCAGCCGCTTTCAGCGTGTCTACTGCCGATTGGTGTACGCCTTCGAGAAGAAGAAATCTGATCTTGCTCTTGTCGAGTGAGGTCTTGCTCATCTGCGTTGAACCCGTAGTCCCGAGGAAGTGTGAATCGGCTGCCGGCTGGCGTCGCCGAAGGGTAGGCATATGCTAGCATGTTCTCCCTTTTCCTTGCCCGGATACGACCTGAGCGGTTCTCAGGACGACCATGAATGCCACGAGAGTTTCAACATGATTGACGCTGCTTTGATCGAATCGCTGAAAACCCTGGTCGAGCCCGGAAAGGTGCTCACGGATGCGGCCTCGCTGGAGTCTTACGGCAAGGACTGGACCAAGCACTTTGCCCCGGCACCGTCTGCCATTGTCTTTCCCAAGACGATAGAAGAAGTGCAGGCCATTGTGCGCTGGGCCAATGAACATCGGGTGGCCCTGGTGCCTTCTGGTGGCCGTACCGGTCTTTCGGCGGCAGCGGTCGCAGCTAATGGCGAAGTCGTCGTGGCATTCGATTACATGAACCGGATTCTCGACTTCAACACATTCGATCGTACCGTGGTCTGCCAGCCGGGCGTGATCACCGAGCAGTTGCAGGCCTTTGCTGAAGACAAAGGTCTCTATTACCCCGTCGACTTTGCCTCGGCCGGCTCCAGTCAGCTGGGTGGCAACATCGGTACCAATGCGGGTGGCATCAAGGTGATCCGCTACGGCATGACCCGTAACTGGGTAGCCGGCCTCAAGGTCGTGACCGGTACGGGCGAGCTGCTCGAGCTGAACAAGGGCCTGATGAAAAACGCGACCGGCTATGATTTCCGTCATCTTTTCATTGGTGCCGAAGGCACGCTGGGTTTCGTCGTCGAGGCTACGATGCGGCTGGAGCGTCAACCGACCAACCTGACGGCCCTGGTGCTCGGTACGCCGGATTTTGATTCGATCATGCCGGTACTGCATGCCTTCCAGGACAAGCTGGACCTGACGGCCTTCGAGTTCTTTTCCGACAAGGCCATGGACAAGGTCCTGGCCCGTGGTGACGTGCCTGCGCCGTTCGATACCCGCTGCCCGTTCTATGCACTGCTGGAGTTTGAAGCGACAACGGACGAGCGCGCCGATCAGGCCCTGGCTACCTTCGAGCATTGTGTCAATGAAGGCTGGGTGCTCGATGGCGTCATGAGCCAGAGCGATCAGCAGTTGCAAAACTTGTGGCGTCTGCGAGAAGACATCTCCGAGACGATTTCCCACTGGACACCCTACAAGAACGACATCTCTGTAACGGTTTCGAACGTACCATCCTTCCTGCGTGATATCGACGACATCGTGGGCGAGCACTATCCGGATTTCGAGATCATCTGGTTCGGCCATATCGGTGACGGCAACCTGCACCTGAACATTCTCAAGCCTGATGATCTCTCCAAGGATGAGTTCTTTGACAAGTGCAAGGT
Source organism: Pseudomonas sp. C2.3V (assembly GCF_058536325.1). Classification (NCBI taxonomy): domain Bacteria; kingdom Pseudomonadati; phylum Pseudomonadota; class Gammaproteobacteria; order Pseudomonadales; family Pseudomonadaceae; genus Pseudomonas; species Pseudomonas sp. C2.3V. The sequence continues at coordinate 641,235 of NZ_JBZUBN010000001.1, forward strand.
CGTGAACAAGTGGGTATTCGAGACCGTTGCGAAATACAACGGCTCCATTTCGGCCGAGCATGGCGTGGGCATGACCAAGCGGGATTACCTGACCTACTCCCGCTCAGAAGCCGAAATCGCCTACATGAAAGCTGTCAAGGCAGTCTTCGACCCCAATAACATCATGAATCCGGGCAAGGTCATCGCCTGATAGCCCTTGAGGATCAGGCGATAAACCGACCGTTCCGCTAACGTTCAGGTTCGTGTCGTTATGCTTGGCCGCCTGCCTTGGTAATGCGGCCAAGCTTTTGGTTATAAAGGATTAAACGGGACTTTTCCTCTTTCGGAGTCGGTTCACCATGAGCTACCAACACCAGTACGTCGATGGTACGAAGATCCACTTCCCGCTGGGCAAGGTGGTCTGTATTGGCCGCAACTATGCTGAGCATGCCAAGGAACTGAACAACCCTGTACCCACCGAGCCGCTCATCTTTATCAAACCGGCCAGTTCGGTCGTGCCGATTGAAGGTGGCTTCAGTATTCCTGAAGACCGTGGTGCGGTGCATTACGAGGCGGAAATCGCCGTATTGATCGGCAAGCCCCTGTCACGCACGCCAAGCGAAGAAGAGGTCCGGGATGCTATTTCGGGTTTCGCGCCGGCGCTGGACCTGACCTTGCGTGATGTGCAAGCCCGCTTGAAGGAAAAGGGTTATCCCTGGGAAATCGCCAAGGGGTTCGACGGCGCCTGTGTCCTGGCGCCTTTCGTGCCGGGTGATGCCTACAGCGATCTGGCTAATATCGATGTTCGCCTCACCATCAATGGCGAGGTACGCCAGGACGGTAACAGCCGTGACATGCTCAACCCGATCATCCCGTTGATCCAGCACCTGTGCACACACTTCTCCCTGCAACCCGGCGATGTGGTACTGACCGGTACGCCCAAGGGAGTCGGCGCGTTGAACAAAGGTGAGGAACTGGTCCTGGAGTTGCCTGGCAAAAGCCGCTTTACGAGTCGTGTTCTCTAACATCCACCCTTGAGTAATCCGGAAGCATCAGGCGACGGATCCAAACCGCTAAGCAGTCGAAACCGTCGTCATGGCAAAAGTATTACAACGTCGATCCCTCAAATGGTGGCTGGCCGGCTTCGTGCTGGTCGTCGCCGCCACGCTCACATACCTGTTTCACTGGGACCAGCGTGCCCGGCTCTGGTGGCAGGAACGTAACACGCCTGCCAACCAGCATGCGGACAATATCTGGCTTCCAGGCTATACCGCGGTCATTCAGGCCAAGCCCTTGCCCGGCATGGAAAAGGCCGAGGCATCGGACATCGCCTATAACCCGGCGACCGGCACCCTGTTCATTGTTATGGGCAAGGAGCCTTTGCTGGTGGAAACCAACCTGAGCGGTGATATTCTCAGGCAGATTCCCATAACCGGGCTTTCCAACCCTGAGGGCCTAGTGGTCCTGGATGGAAATCGCATGGGTATTGTCGATGAGCGTCAGCGTACGCTGGCCCTGTTCAATCTGACCCCCGAGACCCGCCAGCTGCAGCCCGCAGATTTCCAGTTTTTCGACCTGGGCTTTGCCGATGCCGGCAACAAGGGGTTCGAAGGCGTTGCTTGGGATGCACGACAGCAACGTCTACTGCTCAGCAAGGAGCGAGATCCTGCAGCACTGTTCAGCCTGTCCAGCGATGGTGATCAGATCCTGGGTGAGATGACGGATCTTCCCGATCAGCCCGACCTGATGAATGATTATTCTGCGCTAAGCGTCGATCCCCGTACCGGCCATACGCTGGTGCTCTCGGATGAGTCGCACCTGTTGCTTGAACTGGACGAAAGCGGAAAGCCGGTCAGTTTCATCAGTCTGATCGGGGGGCTCAATGGACTCAGTAAAAACATCCCTCAGGCTGAAGGTGTTGCGATTGATGAAGAAGGAACCGTTTACATCGTGAGCGAGCCTAACCTGTTCTATGTCTTCCGGAAATCTGACTGACATAAAATATCCGTAGGCTTGTCGTCGAGCGCGGGCATGCAGGTCGCCCGGATGATCGATCCCTCGACGGCAACGGGCCTACCCATGCAGCGTATCTATCCTTACCGCATTCCTCTGGCTGGCCTGCTGATGGCAGTGCTCATCGCAACCATAGCCAGCCAGCAGACCCCGCTCCTGGCGCGTCTCTGGTATGGCGTTCAGCAGCACTGGCATGCCGATGAGCGCCGTGAGGTCTCGGTTTGGCTTCCTGATTATCATGTCGATATCGAGGCCAAGCCTGTGCCAGGGCACGCGGATTTGTCGGCGCTGACCTATGACCCGAGCCGGGGCACGCTTGCGAGCCTAACCAACAAGTCATCCCATTTCATCGAGCTATCACTCGACGGTGAAATTCTTCGGCAAATCCCTATGCAGGGATTCGATGACCCCGAGGCGATTGAGTACATTCGCCCGGGCGTTTTCGTCGTGGCAGAAGAGGGCCGGCAACGGTTGGTTCAGATTCATGTCGATGACACAACGCGCGTCATCGATGCGAATGACCCTCGCAATCAGACACGTCTCTCTCTGGAATTGGCTGCGTTCGATAATCGGGGTTTCGAAGGGCTCGCCTATGACAGTCGACACAAGCGACTCTATGTAGCTAAAGAAAAGGACCCTGTGCAGATCTATGAGGTCGATGGTTTTGCCGATCCTGAGCCCGGCGCACCGGCCAATATTACAATCAGGTCCAATGTGCTGCGTGACAGGGGCCTGTTTGTCGACGATCTGTCGAGCCTCCACTTTAGTGCCAGCACGAATCACCTGCTGGCGCTCTCGGATGAGTCGAGGCTGGTTATTGAGCTGGATAGCGAGGGGAAGCCCTTGAGCACCCTGCCGCTCGATGCCGGGCGGCAGGGTCTGACGAAAAGCGTGCCGCAGGCCGAGGGCCTGGCCATGGACGACCAGGGCACGCTGTATATCGTGAGCGAACCGAACCTCTTTTATCGATTCAAGCGTAACTAAACTGCGTTATACGGATCAGAACCGCCACTGGGCACCCAGGCTGTATCCGGTCTGGCTGCCCTCGGAATGGCCCAGGCGACTGTTGACCTCGGCATAGACGCCAATCTCCGGTGTGATCGCCCACTGAGCCCCGATCTGAGCGCGGGCAAAGTGCTTGTCTACCGAGTCCAGCGCTGCCGTACGCAGCCGACCATCTCCACGGCTGATAACATCCAGCCGACTCTCGCGGCCATCACCCAGTTCTTCGACCCAGGCGACATGAGCATAGGGTTGTAGGGCCATGCCACGGCTCATGGGGAGATCGCCATAGACCCGCCAACCCAGGCTTGCCTGAATGGAGTCATAGGTCTGATCATCAAATGACATGGCGGTCCGGCGGCTGTCGTCTTCATCGAAGCTATCGATGTGGTAACGGGTATAGTCCAGTCCCAGCTGAGGACCGGTTCGCAACTGACCGACCGTCATGTCGTAGCCCCCGGTCAGGCGAGCACCGAAGAAGCGGGCCCTGGTATCGCCAGATAACGTCTGGCTCAGAAGAACCGGCCCGCCACTGGCCTGAAGGAACACGGAGCGATCCGTATCGAAGCGGGTGTGACCCGCGCTCAGCTCACCTGCAGCCCAAAGCGGCCCGCCGTTGCTGACCAGACCATACAGCCCGGCCTGCCATGTCTCGTTACGAACCTTGCCAGAATGCTCCAGGTCATCCTTGCCACGCTGAATGCTCAGGCTACCGCCTACGGTCAGCCATTCACTGGCCCGATAATCGCCAATGGCATAAGCGGTGGCCCGCTTGGAGCGCTGACTTGGATCTACATCAAATCCACGCTCAGGCTGGTACTCCCCCTCGATTCCCACGCTGCCAGTGAATTGGTTGAGTGCAAGTGGAGCGAGCTGAAGGCCCAGCCAACGGCGGTCATGCAGCCGAGTAAGGGTTTCATGCTGGCTGCGCAGGTTGTCCTCCATGGCCCGTGCCAGCGCACCGCTGGAGGCGGTGGATGCGAGCAGGTCGGCATTTGTCAGCTCCAGCAGGAGACGTGTCAGCAGACGTGAATAATCACGAAGGCGCTGCTGGATGCGCTCTGCACCCAAGGCGCCGGTCAGCACCGTCTCGTTGTCCAGTGATGGTGTATGCCAGGTGGCGCCGCCAGGAATGGCTGGATTGGTGGTCTGCTCATAGCCGTCCAACTCGCCGATTTCCCAGTTGGTCGCTTCGACGAACAGCACCGGAATACCGAGCGCCTCGAAGCTTGCTGCATCACTGCAACAGCCGGTGCCGGCAGGGTATTCCGAATTCAGCCCGGGATTCGTGCGTAGATCGATCCCCAGTTCCTGTGCGATACGAAGCGTCTGCTCGCGTATGGACGCCAGGGCGGGATTATCGACGCTGTTGGCACCGGCATGGGCATACATCAGGTCGCCCGTGATCAGGCTGTCGAGGTTGATCATGCCCAGCAGGCTGGCCCGCTCGCTATCGCTCAAGCCGGCTACATAGGCGCGTGAGCCGCGCAGGCCTTCCTCTTCAGCTCCGAAGGCAACCACATTGATACCATTTTCCAGCGCGATCCCGCTGAGGTTGCGCGTGATCTCCGTAAGGACGGCGGCACCGGAACCGTTGTCATCCAGGCCTTGGAGTGTCGGGCGGCCAAAGTAGGTATCAAAGTGTGCCCCTAGTACAAGGGTGTTGCCGCTGGTGCCTGCCAGCTGAGCCACTACGTTCTGTGAGTTCCGGTTTCCGTTCCAGGTGAAGGACTGGAGAGTGGCGTTGTTACCTATACGCTGCTGCATCCAGGCCGAGGCGCCCTCAAAACTCGTAGTGCCTCGATAACGACCCGGATACTCATTGATCAGAACGTCCAGTGTCTCGTCGGCGTATTCACCAAAATCATAGGCACCCGCGGTACCCCCTATCAAGATACAGCCGACTGCAAGCGCTAGTTTGGAAAAGGAATGCACAAGCGATCCTCATTGTTATGGTTTGTTGTGTTGTAGTTATGGGTAGTGCGGAGCTGCATGGAGCAGATAGCGTGCCGACTTGAAAAGCGGACAGGCAGGCGACGCCTGGCAGACTGACAGCGCTGCCTGGGCGTAACTATAGATGGGGATGGAAAAAATGCCGGGCAGGCTGTGCACTGTGATCGTGCACAGCCTGAAGTGCGTGTCTCGTCGTGGGACGTAGGTGCTTAACGCTTGAGCGTCTGAACGCCTTCGGCGGTTCCCAGCAGCAGGACATCCGCCGAGCGAGCCGCGAACAGGCCAACCGTGACTACGCCGACGATGTTATTGATCTTGGACTCCAGATCGATCGGGTCAAGGATATGCATGTTATGCACGTCCAGGATCACGTTGCCGTTGTCGGTTTTAACACCTTCACGGTAGACCGGATCGCCGCCCAGCTTGACCAACTCGCGGGCTACGTAGCTGCGTGCCATGGGGATGACCTCGACGGGGAGCGGAAACTCGCCCAGCACATCCACGCGTTTACTGCCGTCGGCAATGCAGATAAAGGTCTGTGCCACGGCCGCTACGATTTTTTCACGCGTCAATGCTGCACCGCCCCCTTTGATCAGTTGCAGGTGCTCATTGGCCTCGTCGGCGCCATCGATGTAGAACTCAAGATAGTTGACGCCATTGAGGTCATACACCGGAATGCCATGTTTCTTGAGTCGCTCGGCCGTTGCCTCGGAGCTGGCTACTGCGCCGTCGAATTCCATTTTGTGTTGGGCCAGCAGGTCGATGAAGAAGTTGGCGGTGGAGCCGGTGCCGACCCCAATGACGCTGTCACGCGAGAGGTGCGGGAGAATATAGTCCACCGCGGCCTGCGCCACGGCTTGCTTGAGCTGATCCTGGTTCATGATCGATTCCGGCAAAGGAGAAGTAGAGGTTCGATTATAGCCGGGCTGACCCTATCAGCGGTGAACAGGGTGGTTGACGCATTGTGGGTGGCTTGTCGTGCTGCTTGCGCAGTAGACTGACTGTTCCCCGCAAAAGCCCTGCCGAGAAAAGTCGATGCTCGAACAGTACGTCAAGAAAATGCTGACCTCGCCCGTCTACGACGTGGCCGTCGAAACACCCCTGCATCCCGCACACAGCCTGTCGGAGCGTCTGGGTAACCGGATTCTGCTCAAGCGCGAAGACCTGCAGCCCGTCTTCTCGTTCAAGATTCGGGGCGCCTACAACAAGGTGGCCCAGCTCACCGACGAGGAAAAGGCTCGCGGCGTGATCGCGGCATCCGCCGGCAACCATGCCCAAGGCCTGGCCTTAGCTGCTCAGAAGCTGGGTATCAAGGCCGTTATCGTCATGCCCAAGACGACGCCAGAAATCAAGATCAAGGCGGTACGTGCCCGCGGTGCCAAGGCTGTCCTGCACGGCGATGCCTTTCCTGAGGCGTTGGCTCATGCGCTGAAACTGGTAGAGGAAAAGGGATACACCTTTATTCACCCGTACGATGATCCGGATACGATTGCCGGGCAGGGTACTGTCGCCATGGAAATCCTGCGCCAGCAACCAGGTCAGCTGGACGCCATTTTCGTGCCGGTAGGCGGTGGAGGGCTGATCGCGGGGATCGCCGCCTACGTCAAGTACCTGCGTCCTGACATTAAGATTATTGGTGTTGAACCAGACGACTCCAATTGCCTCCAGGCCGCCATGCAGGCAGGTGACCGGGTGGTGCTGAGTCAAGTGGGTATCTTTGCCGATGGCGTGGCGGTCGGGCAGATCGGTCATCACACCTTCGAGATCTGCCGACACTATGTGGATGACGTGATTACCGTCAGCTCCGATGAGATCTGCGCAGCTATCAAGGACATCTACGACGATACGCGCTCCATCACCGAGCCGGCTGGTGCCCTAGGCGTGGCGGGGATCAAGAAGTATGTCGCTACCCGCGGCGTAAAAGGGGAGACCCTGGTAGCCATCGACTCGGGTGCCAACGTCAACTTCGACCGCCTGCGTCACGTGGCAGAGCGTGCCGAGCTGGGGGAACAGCGTGAGGCTATCATCGCCGTGACCATTCCTGAGCGTCCCGGCAGTTTCAAAGCGTTCTGCGAGGCACTGGGCAAGCGCCAGATCACCGAATTCAACTATCGCTATAACACGGATAGGGAAGCCCATATCTTTGTCGGCGTACAGACTCATCCGGAAACCGATCCACGCGGCAAGCTCATCGAAAGCCTGCGTGAGCAAGGGTTTCCCGTATTGGATCTGACCGACAATGAGCTGGCCAAGCTGCACATACGGCACACTGTAGGTGGACATGCGGCCCATGTGGATACCGAGCAGGTCTTCCGCTTCGAGTTTCCCGAGCGGCCTGGCGCATTGTTCAACTTCCTCAATCGCCTGGGTGGGCGGTGGAATATCACCATGTTCCACTATCGCAATCACGGCTCGGCTGATGGCCGCGTATTGGCGGCGCTTGAGGTTCCGGAAGAGGAGCGGCACCGTGTGCCCGAAGCGCTGGCAGAGATCGGTTATCGCTATTGGGATGAGACCAATAACCCTGCGTATAAACTGTTTCTGAGTTGACGCTTAGGGTGGCGGCGGGCGTCTGGTAGGGAACCAAGCGCCCGGGCCGTGTTCGATGAAAGGCTGGCCACGTTTACTGGCCAGCTGATACCAGTCATCGAACCGAGTCGGAATGTCTTCACCTACGTTTCCACATCACCGTGGCCTGCTGATGCTCAGCATCACGCTGATGGTCACCGTCTATTTTCTCGACAGCCTCTCCATCGCGCTGGCCAACCGCTATGTATCCGGCGGCCTGGGTGCTGATCAGCGCAGCTATGTGTATGCCACGGCAGCCTATAGCGTCGCGGTCATCGTCTTCACGGCGCCTCACCAGTGGTTTGTGCAGCATCTGGGGTATCGGCACCTGATGATGGCGGCGACAGTTGTCCATACCATAGGTCAGCTGCTCTGCCTGGCCGGCGACCACCTGTGGGTCTTTGCCACGGGCAGAGTCTTCATGGGGGCGGCCGCCGCGACCTTTTTTGCCGGTGCGCGGGTGCTGGTGCTCATGTTCTTCCCCGGGCCGCAAACCCCCTCAGGCATACGAGCCTTTGCCAGCGGCGTGCCGCTTGGCGCGGCGATGGCTTCTTTTTGTACGGCGCAACTGCTGGCGCATGAGGAGTGGCGCGGTATCTTTGCCGTGCCGCTGGTGGTCTGTCTGGTCATGGCCGTGTGCATCTGGATGGCCATTCCCTCACGCGTCATACCCGAAAAGCTATCGGCCAGACCAGCACTGCTGCCCATGGCTATCCTGCTGGTTGGAAGCATCATTGTCGAAACCACTATCCAGCGGATGAGTTTTGATTTCTACAGCGATACCTGGGAGCTGCTCGGACTATTTCTGCTGGGTATCTGCCTCATGGCCGTCTTCATCTATTGTGAGCGGCAGCGGGAGCGGCCAACCCTCGACTTTCGTAACGCCATCAATCCGGCCTTTCTGCTCGGCATGCTGTTCATGATGCTGAACTACTTCATGCTCGGTGCCTATAACTACGTTATTCCCCAATATGTCCTGAACGCCCTGCAGGTACCGATCTACACTGCTGGAACGGTCATGGCTATCGGCTGGCTGTGTGGGATAGTGCCGCTCATGGCCATTACCTCTGGCACGCTCAAGCGGTATTTCCCGTGGGGTGGCTTCAAGAAGTTTCTGGTGCTCGGCTATTCGCTGCTGGCCGGCTATGGCTTCTGGATGTCCAGCCAGAATGGCGAGGTGCCGCTTGTGCAGCAGCTTCAGCCTGCGCTCATGATGCATGGTGTGTTTCTGATCTCGACCTTTGCGGTGATCATCATGTACACCTTCATGACCATTCCTCCGCGTTATTTCAGCCAGGCATATCAGATCAAGAACATGACGCAGCAGATCGTCATGCCGCTGGGAATCGTCATGGCCAACGTCTTTCTGCAATGGCGCGATGCGTTCCACGCCAATGTCCTGCGCAGTCACATCACCTCATTCAATCCGCTTTATCAGCAGTATAGAGAACAGCTGAACGAGGCGATGGGGCATGCCTCCATGAGCCAGATGGCCTCGCTGGTCAATCGCCAGGCTGCGATCCTGGGCTTCCTGGACTATTTCTACCTGATCGGCTGGGTAGGTGTAATTCTGGCTATCTACATGCTTCTGCAGCGGCACTTTCGCTGATAGGAGTGGGAAACGGGTCATGCTTTACCCGTCAGAATCCATTGATTGCTTGGCTATGTAAGCTTTTGTTCAGCAAGGGCTGAGGATACTGCTCGCGGATTCTCAGGCGCTCCGGCGGGATTACCCCAATGTAATGTCCATATGGACGAGCAGGCAGGAGTGGCACTTGCCAGCGTATTGCCACAGACGGCAAAAATACAGGCAGGGAGCTGCGTTGCCGCTCCAACAAGCTTTATGGAACAATGCAAGTCTATTGACTTTCCAGGGGTGTCAGCCGTGATCGATTCTGATGGTTTTCGCCCGAATGTCGGCATCATCCTCGCGAATGACGCTGGCCAAGTGCTGTGGGCTCGGCGCATCAACCAGGACGCCTGGCAGTTTCCACAGGGAGGTATCGATGATCGTGAAACGCCGGAAGAAGCGCTTTATCGCGAATTGAACGAAGAAGTGGGTCTGAGTCCGGATGATGTCCGGATTTTGGCCTGTACGCGGGGTTGGTTGCGTTATCGCTTGCCCCAACGCATGGTGCGTACGCATAGTAGGCCCCTGTGCATCGGTCAAAAGCAGAAATGGTTTCTGCTCCGGCTGATGTCTGAGGATCAGAGGGTACGCATGGATGTAACAGGCAAGCCGGAGTTCGACGGTTGGCGCTGGGTCAGCTACTGGTACCCATTAGGGCAGGTGGTGACGTTCAAGCGGGAAGTGTATCGTCGAGCCCTCAAGGAGTTGGCCCCGCGCCTGCTCGCCTGATCGATATGTTAAGCCTGTACCATACGTGTACGTATGGAAGACGGAAGAGGCACCGTTTACATTGCCTCACCGGCCCGCCCGGTTATGCCGGGCCTGCCGTGGACGGAGGAAATGCTGTGGCCATGCTGGATGAACGATTTGTGACGTTGAGTGGCAATACGCTGTCAGATAGGCGTTGCTGTCCACCTTCATCGATCGTGGCTATCAGGTCGGTGACCGGAACTCAATTTGCTCGCGCCTCGAAATCCTTTACCAGGATGTCGTCCAACGTCACCAGAGCCCAGGGCTTCTAGCATGCTGAATACGCTGCGTAAGGTCGTTCAAGAAGTAAACGGCGCCAAGGATCTCAAGACAGCGTTATCGATCATCGTTCAGCGCGTTCGGGCGGCCATGGGCACTCAGGTGTGCTCGGTCTATCTGCTGGACCCTGAAACCAATCGATTTGTTCTCATGTCGACAGAGGGCCTGAACAAGCGCTCCATCGGGCGTGTCAGCATGGCGCCCAATGAAGGCCTGGTCGGCCTGGTCGGCACGCGCGAAGAGCCGCTCAACCTTGAGGATGCCTCCAGTCATCCGCGTTTTCGCTATTTCGCCGAAACGGGCGAGGAGCGCTATGCCTCTTTCCTGGGGGCGCCAATCATTCACCATCGTCGTGTGATGGGGGTTCTGGTTGTTCAGCAAAAGGAGCGGCGCCAGTTCGACGAAGGTGAAGAAGCCTTCCTTGTGACCATGAGCGCCCAATTGGCCGGCGTTATCGCACATGCTGAAGCCACGGGTACCATTCGTGGGCTCGGACGGCAGGGTAAGGGTATCCAGGAGGCTCGTTTCGTAGGTATTCCCGGTGCTCCCGGTGTTGGTGTGGGTACGGCTGTAGTCGTGCTGCCTCCAGCTGATCTGGAAGTCGTTCCTGACAAGACCGTTACGGACATCGAGGCAGAATTGGCCTTGTTCCAGCACGCGCTGGAGTCTGTACGTGAGGACATGCGCCAGCTGTCAGAGCGTCTTTCGACCCAGCTGCGCAAGGAAGAGCGCGCCCTGTTCGACGTCTATTTGATGATGCTCGACGACGCGGCATTGGGTAACGAGGTTACTCAAATCATCAAGAAAGGGCAGTGGGCACAGGGGGCACTGCGTCAGGTCGTGACCGAGCATGTTCGTCGTTTCGAGATGATGGACGATGCCTATCTGAGCGAACGTGCCGCTGATGTGAAGGACCTTGGCCGTCGATTGCTGGCTTATCTGCAGCAGGCACGGCAACAATGTCTGGTCTATCCCGACCAGACCATCCTGGTCAGTGAAGAGCTGTCACCCGCCATGCTGGGCGAGGTGCCTGAAGGCAAGCTGGCCGGCATGATTTCCGTGCTCGGCTCTGGCAACTCCCACGTTGCCATCCTGGCGCGCGCGATGGGTATTCCCACCGTCATGGGCGCGGTAGACCTGCCTTATTCAAAAGTCGATGGCATTTCGTTGATTGTCGACGGCTATCACGGCGAAGTCTTTACCAACCCATCACCTCAGCTGCTCAAGCAGTACAGCGCTGTGGTCGAGGAGGAGCGTCAGCTGACCCAGGGGCTGGAAGCCCTGCGCAGCCTGCCGTGCGAAACCCTGGATGGCCATCGTATGCCGCTCTGGGTGAACACGGGGCTGCTGGCCGATGTTGCCCGGGCGCAGCAGCGTGGCGCGGAAGGCGTGGGGCTGTATCGGACTGAGGTCCCGTTCATGATCAACGACCGCTTCCCCAGTGAGAAGGAGCAGCTGTCCATCTACCGGGAGCAACTGGCGGCGTTCCATCCCCAGCCAGTCACCATGCGCATGCTGGATATCGGCGGAGATAAATCCCTGTCCTATTTCCCCATCAAGGAAGACAACCCCTTCCTGGGATGGCGCGGGATTCGTGTCACGCTGGACCATCCGGAAATCTTCCTGGTACAGGCGCGAGCCATGCTCAAGGCTAGTGAAGGTCTGGATAACCTGAGAATTATGCTACCCATGATCTCGGGGGTACACGAGCTGGACGAGGCTCAGCATCTCCTGCATCGCGCTTGGTGCGAAGTGCGTGATGAAGGGGTCAATATCCCCATGCCGCCTGTCGGTGTGATGGTAGAGGTGCCTTCGGCGGTCTATCAGGCCCGGGATCTGGCCCGTGAGGTGGACTTTATCTCGGTGGGCTCCAACGATCTGACCCAGTATCTGCTGGCGGTAGATCGTAATAACCCACGCGTGGCTGACCTGTATGACTACTTCCATCCAGCCGTGCTGCAAGCACTCAAGAGCGTGGTGGAGGATGCTCATGCGGAAAACGTTCCGGTGAGTATCTGTGGCGAGATGGCAGGCGATCCGGCCGCAGCGGTATTGCTCATGGCCATGGGATACGACTCCCTTTCCATGAATGCAACCAACCTCCCCAAGGTGAAGTGGTTGCTGCGTCAGATGAGCCTATCCAAGGCAAAGGAGCTCCTGGATCAGCTGCTCAAGATTGACAATCCGCAAGTGGTGCACAGTGCGCTGCATCTGGCCTTGCGTAACCTGGGGCTAGGGCGCGTCATCAACCCGGCTTCCACCGTCCAGAGCTGACAGCACGCCGGACTACAGCGTCCGGCGGCTTTCTCCAAGCGACTTGCCGTAGGCTCCAAAGCGACGTTCCGTAATGACGGTCTGTCCGTCTACCTGTTGCCGCAGCACAGTGCTGGCCCGTGTGCCGTAGTGTTCGCTGGAGATGAAAACGCTGGACAAGAGCATTTCCAGTTCATGGCTGATGCCGGTATGCGGAAGCGTTACGGGATCAGGTCGCCAGGTGTCGGCCAATAGTGCAAATAAAGCCTCGTCCGAAGGGGTTTCCAGGGCCTGTTCGAGACTTGCTCTGGCTCTGAGCAACTTGGGCCATGGCGTGTTCAAATCGGCATTGGATACGCCGTAAACGCCCGGCGGCAGTCGATGCGGTTTTCGGCTGCGAGCATTCAAATGCCATAACGACTGGCTATCGCCTAGAAGCAGGTTGAACCCTGTGTATTCATCGCTACGTTGAGCCACTTCATGTACATACTCTTCGGCCGAGATATCACGTTCCAGAAAGCGTACAGGCAGTTCGCCCCGTGAGCGGTCGGATACCGGCTGACCAGGATCCCTGATATTGGTCACGGTGGCAAAGCGACCATCCCTTCCTACCGCGAGCCAGGTCCCACCTGCGGTCAGGTCTCTTCCTCCAATAATGTCTGGTTGATCGTCCCATGTATCCAACGGAGCGCTGGGGCGTGCATAGAACTCGTCACGGTTGGCGGCCAGGATAAGTGACTCGTTATCTTCAGGGCGCCACGCAAAGACAATCAGACACATCAGTTGGGCTCCGTAAGGCCTTGATCATTGAGGGTTCGCTCGTTTGCGTTGGCCGATTGGGCTACCATTGCCGTTTTGTTCGGCAGGATTCGATATGGAATTCGTGCTCTATCTGATTCTTGGCGCATGTGCAGGCGTTCTGGCGGGTCTGTTCGGCGTCGGGGGCGGATTGATCATCGTACCGGTTCTGGTGTTCAGCTTCACTGCCCATGGAATGGATACCGATGTGCTGACGCATCTGGCCGTCGGTACTTCACTGGCAACAATCGTCTTTACGTCAATCAATTCCATTCTGGCGCATCATCGCCAGAGAGCGGTCCAGTGGCCACTCGTGGTGTGGATGACGGTTGGCATCATCCTGGGCAGCTTTGTCGGCGGGGTTACGGCATCTTATATTCAGGGGCCAATTCTGCAGAAAATAATCGGTACCTTTGCCATCCTCGTGTCGCTACAGATGGTGCTTGACCTTCGTCCCAAAAGCAGCAGACCGGTACCGGGCAAGCCGGTTCTAACGCTCGCCGGTGTGGTCATTGGCTGGGCGTCTGCCATTTTCGGCATCGGAGGCGGCTCGCTGACTGTGCCTTTCCTGACCTGGCGAGGCGTCAGTATGCAAAGGGCGGTGGCAACCTCATCTGCGTGTGGGTTGCCGATCGCGCTCTCCGGAGCCCTTTCGTTCATGGTGGTGGGCTGGAGTGAGCCTGGCTTGCCTGAGTGGAGTCTGGGATATGTCTACCTGCCGGCCCTGGTAGGTATTGCGCTGACCAGCATGTTCTTTGCCCGTTTTGGTGCGCGTTTGGCGCACACGCTTTCTCCACGGCTGCTCAAGCGGCTATTTGCGTTGTTGTTGTTCAGTGTAGGGCTCAGCTTTCTGGTCTGAGAACCCTTTTATCAAGGAGTCGTAATGCTGCCTTATCCACAGATCGACCCGGTAGCGGTCGCGATCGGTCCACTCAAGATTCATTGGTACGGTCTGATGTACCTCATTGGTATTGGCGGGGCTTGGCTGCTGGCCTCACGTCGCTTGAACCGATTCGATCCCACCTGGAACAAAGACAAACTTTCGGATCTGGTCTTCTGGGTGGCGTGCGGCGTCATCATCGGGGGACGGTTGGGGTATGTCCTTTTCTATAACCTGGATGAGTACCTTGCCAATCCCACGCTGATCTTTGAGGTCTGGAAGGGCGGCATGGCCTTTCATGGCGGCCTGCTGGGCGTAATTCTGGCGGTGTGGTGGTTTGGTCGCCGCAACAACAAGAGCTTTTTCGAGCTGATGGATTTCATCGCCCCGCTGGTTCCAATCGGCCTGGGCGCCGGGCGGATTGGTAACTTCATCAATGCCGAACTGTGGGGCAAGCCGAGCGATGTGCCGTGGGCAATGATTTTTCCGCCCTTCAGCGATCCGGCCCAGTTGCCGCGCCATCCTTCCCAGCTCTATCAGTTTGCGCTGGAAGGAGTCGCCTTGTTCGTTATTCTCTGGTTCTTCTCACGCAAGCCACGTCCAACAATGGCGGTATCAGGGCTTTTCGTCCTGTGTTACGGCATTTTCCGTTTCCTGGTGGAATTCGTCCGCATGCCGGATGCGCAGCTGGGTTATCTGGCCTGGGGCTGGCTCACGATGGGACAGGTCTTGTGCGTACCGATGATTCTGGGTGGGGCCTTCCTGATGGTTCTGGCCTATCGGCATCAGGGAAAGACCAGAACTCTGACGGAATGACCTGATCTTCAGGTGAAAGGTCACTGACAAGTCGAGAGGTGGTGCTTATAGTTAATGGTTAATCGCCTCTCACTTAAAGGACAGAAGTATGAGCCCGTTCCGCGCATTGGCCACCACGTTGGCCTTCTCCATGGCTTTATGGAGTGCTGCCGCACCGGCACTAGCCGATTCGGGTTATGAGACGGAAACCGTTAACAATGTCAGTGGCGATCCGAACTACCAAGCTAATGCACCAAAAGCCTTTTCGATGATCGGTGATCTGCTGATTGCCCGGCCGCTTTTGATTGCTGCCACTGTTATTGGCGCGGGTGCCTTTGTGGTCAGTCTGCCCTTTACCGCTGCAGGCGGTAATGTAGGCGAGGCGGGCAGGGCCTTGGTCGTTGAGCCGGGTAAGGCTGCTTTTGTTCGTTGCCTGGGCTGTACCCGTACAGGATATGGCCAGTCGGACTGAATCCCATAAAAAAGCCGGTCAATTGACCGGCTTTTTTATGGCGCCTGTAAATACCTGATAGTGTCGCGCTGCCAATAGCCTGGATCAGGCCTGACCGCTGATTTTCAGATACTTTTCGTGCAGTTTTTCCTTGCTCTCGACGTTTTCCGGGTCGAGCGGGATGCAATCCACCGGGCAAACCTGCTGACACTGCGGCTCGTCGTAATGACCTACACACTCGGTACAGAGATTAGGGTCGATCACATAAATCTCTTCGCCCTGGGAGATGGCACCATTAGGACACTCAGGCTCACATACATCGCAATTGATGCAGTCTTCAGTAATCTTGAGGGACATGAATTGCTCCCGCCGCTCACGGATGACGGCGATACAGAAAAGGTAAACGCGAATTGTGCCTTATCGGCGCGCGTGGTGCACGTCTGCGCCGATATATGTGCCCTAACGGCAAAATTTCAAGGGGCTGGCTTGAAACGTTCAGCCAGCGCTTCCTTGACAAGCGGGTGCACGAACTTGGTGACGTCGCCACCCAGTGCTGCAATTTCACGTACCAGCGTCGAAGAGATGTAGGAGTAATTTTCCGACGGAGTAAGAAACATGCTTTCTGCGTCAGGCGCCAGCACACGGTTCATGTTGGCCAACTGAAACTCGAATTCGAAATCCGAAACAGCACGCAATCCTCGCAGGAGGATCGTGGCTTTCTGCTCCTTGACGAGATTGGCCAGCAGGCAAGAAAAGCCAATGACCTCGACATTAGGCAGGTGTGCCGTAACCGCTCGAGCCAACTCTACCCGCCTTTCCAGCGGAAACAGCGGATTCTTCTTCGGACTGGCCGCTACGGCGACGACGACATGCTCAAACAAACGTGAGGCGCGTTCGACGAGATCACCATGACCCCTGGTGATCGGGTCGAAGGTTCCCGGGTACAGCACTCGATTCATCGCGGCGTCCTTACGGTCCGTGGGGGCTTGGATGGTAGCTCAGCCAGATCAGATGTCCAAGTCGAAAGGTGGATAAGCGGCCTGGTATTCATCAAAGGTGAGCTTTAAGCGTTGAGGAGTGTAGAAAAAATTGTCGAAAAACGCAGCCTTCTCGGGTTGCCTGTTTTCATCTGACGCGGATAGCGTTCGCTGATCGGCTATAGCCGCCACGTCTATGTCAGTCTCTCCTGCTGCCACAAGAGCCACTGCGGTATGCGGCGCTCCAGGTAGTAATCAGGGTTTCGCCATGTACCTGCGACAAAGCCTACATGCCCTCCATGAGCATGGCGCTCGAAGCATATCGTATTGGATAGCTCTCCTGGTGTTGGCAGGCTTTCACGTCCAATGAAAGGATCATCTTCCGCTTGAATCATAAGGGTCGGTATTCGGACGTCTTTCAGGTAATAACGGCTTGATGCCTGCCGGTAGTAATCGTGAGCATCCTTGAATCCGTGGAGCGGGGCGGTGATGCGCCCGTCAAAATCCCAAAAGCTCTTCATGTCCTCCAGGCTACCCAAGGCATCCAGCGAGGCTACATGGTCGTGTTGCTGGCGCTGCTGCAAAGCCTCTCGCTTGCGCTTTACATAACTCACCAGCTCTCGCATGAAGTGCGCCTGATACACACGGGAAAACCCAATGGCGATACGGTCTGCGCAAAGGTCGAGCCGGAAAGGAACCGACACGGAGGCAGCCGCCTGGAGTGGGCAATTCAAGCCTGCTTCGCCCAGGTACTTGAGCAGCACGTTACCGCCAAGCGAGTAGCCAACAGCATAGAGCGGTGCCAAAGGGCGCTTGGCCTGAAGGTGGGCGATAACGGCGGCAAGGTCTTCGGTGACGCCTGAGTGGTAGCCCCGCGGTAACAGGTTCGGCTCGCCTGAGCACCCTCGCCAGTTCAATCCAACGCTGGCCCAGCCATGCTCGGCAAGGGCCAGTTGCAAACCCAGAATATAGTGTGACGAAGAGCTGCCTGTCAGTCCGTGGATAGCTAGTACCAGCGGCGCATAAGGATCTTCCGGTCCGTACCAGTCAAGGTCGAGAAAATCACCGTCGTCTAGCCAGATACGCTCGCGTGGGCGCGTCATCAGGGGAAGACGACGCCAGAGTGACCCCCATAAGGTCTGCAGGTGAGGACTTGGCAGCCACCAAGCGGGCCGGAAAGCATCTGTCTGAGCTGATAGGTCCTCCACGATAGGGTGCATGGGCATCCCGTTACGCGGTTCGATGCCAGAGCGCGTAATGTACGCTTCCCGCCTTCTTTTCCCTGTGCAGGTGCCAGTTGGCGGACATGGGAAGCGATGAGGGCTGACTTTCGCTTTCAGTGTAAATCCATGCATCCCTGGCCAGCCAGCCTTGCTCCTCGAGCAGTTGGCAGGCGGGCTCCAGCAGACCTTTCTGGAAGGGAGGGTCAAGGAACACTACGTCAAAAGGCGTGGCCTCATTGTGCTGAAGGTAGTGCAGTGCATCGTTCTGTACGACCTGAGCATTGGTGCATCCAAGTGACGCCAGATGACCGCGCAGCGAGCCTACCGCTGCAGGGTTCAAGTCCAGCCCCAGCGCTTGACTGGCACCCCGGGACAGCGCTTCAAGCAATAGCGCACCACTGCCCAGGAACGGATCCAGTACCCGTGCGCCGGGTACATGGGGCATCAGCCAGTTGAACAGCGTCTCGCGGACCCGGTCAGGGGTTGGTCTGAGCCCTGGTGCTTCTGGAAAGCTGAAGCGTCGGCTGCGCCAGTCGCCTCCAATGATACGCAGCTGGCTGCTGCCTTTACTCTGCGCCATGCTCAATGCTCCGGTACGCTGGGAGGCGGTGTATTGCCGCGCTCAACCGGCGCTGGCAAGGGTTGCTGGGCAACGGTTGGGCCTGCCGTCACGATGACAAAGCCATCAGGATTCAAATGCCGGGCCATGGCTTCGCGCACCTGATCCGTAGTCACGGCTTGCGTCTGCTTCATGAAGGTGTCCAGAAAGTCGAGTGGCAGGTCGTAGAAGCCAATCATGCCGAGCTGGGCGACGATCGCACTGTTACTGGCGGTCGAGAGCGGGAAGCTGCCTGATATTTCACGCCTGGCATCATCCAGCTCCTTCTGTGTCGGCCCTTCCTTGAGGTATTGGCGGACAATATTTTGCACAAGCCCCAATGTATTCTGGCTCATCTCGGCTCGGGTTTGCAGGCCGATCGTGAAGGGCCCCGCGACCTGCATCGGCGTAAAGCCGGAATAAACACCATAGGTCAATCCGCGCTTTTCGCGGACTTCGGTCATCAGGCGAGTGCCGAACCCGCCCCCACCCAGGATCTGGTTGCCCAGATATAGCGCGGCGTAGTCAGGGTCCCGGCGGTCGATTCCCTGCTCGGCCAGCATAAGGTGCGTCTGCTGCGAGGGAAACTCGATATGCGTAACGCCCGGTTTAGGTGGTTGCGGCTTGGCTACCGACGGCAGGGCAGGGCCCTTGGGTAGAGCACGGGATACCTTGGCGGCAATGGCTTCGGCCTGGGGGCGGGTCAGATTACCTGTCAACGCGATGACGACATTGCCTGCTGTATACGCACGCTGATGAAAGGCGCGTAACTGAGCAGGTGTGATCGACCTCAGTGATTCAGCTGTGCCCATGCTGGGGTGCGCATAGGGATGACTGCCGTAGAGCTGTTTCATCAGCGCATCACCCGCTTGAGCACCGGGGTCCTGTTTCTTGTATTCGATGCTGGTCAACAATTGATTTCGAATACGCTCCAGCGGGGCGGCAGGAAACGTAGGATGACCTACCACCTTGGTGAAGAGATCGAGCGCCGGGTCACTTTTAGTCGGGTCGGACAGGGTACGCAGCCCGGCAACGGCCATGTCGCGATAGGCACCGTTTGAGAAATTGGCACCCAGATTTTCGAAGCCAATGGCTATCGCGGTGGTGTCCATGCCGGCAATGCCTTCGTTGAGCATGCCATTGGTCATCGTGGCGATGCCTGGTGTGTTGCCGTCCTGGCTGCTACCGGCTGCAAATGTCAGGCGGAGGTCATACATGGGTAGCTCATTGGCTTCCACAAACATGACGCGCGCGCCTTCTAGAGTTCTCCAGCTTTGGATATCGAGCTTGCGGGTAACCGGAGCTGTCTTGCTCAGCGCCTGCAGTGATTCCAGTTTAGGATGGGCCGCTGCACTGTCCGCCACGGGGGAAGTGTTCTGGCAGCCGCCAAGCAGCGTCAGGCTGAGCAAGGCGCCCCATGCATAAGAAAAACGGGCGTTCATGGACGAGCCTCCTGCTGCGTTTGGGTCTCGGGAATCACGTGAGCAACTGTCAGGCGATCGCGAGTGAAGTAAGTGCGTGCAACACGCTGTAGATCAGCCGGAGTGACAGATTGCAAATCTGCAAGCTCGTTATCCATCTCGTGCCAGGACAAGCCGATGCTTTCCAATTGACCAATATTGCTGGCCTGGGCTGTAATTGAGTCGCGCTCATAGACAAGGCTGGCGATCACCTGCGCTCTGACGCGCTCCAGTTCGGCGGTGCTCGGTGGCGTTTGCTTGAGCGCATCCAGTTGCGCCCAAAGGCCGGCTTCGACATCTGCCAGGGTCTTGCCCTTTTGCAGGTTGGGCATGGCGCTGAGCATGAACAGACTGTCGCCGCGAGTGTAGGACTCGTATGAGGCCGAGGCGCCGGTAACCAGCTCCTGCTCACGCTCCAGTTGAGTGGAGAGACGGGCGCTGTAGCCACCATCGAGCAGCGCTGAGATCAGGCGCAAGGCATGCACATCCCGTTGATTCTCTGCACTGGCAAAACCGGGCACGTTGAATCCCATCATGAGGCTGGGGATTTGCGTACGAACGGGAAGAATCAGACGGCGTTCACCTGGTGCCTGGAGTTCAAACGGGCGCTTGGCAGGTGGCAGGTCCCGCTTGGGAATCTGGCCAAAGTACTGTTGAGCCATCTGTCTTACGTCTTCCCCGGTCACATCGCCCACTACAACCAGGGTCGCATTGTTGGGCGCGTACCAGGATTGATACCAGTGCCGCAGATCGTCGATGTTCATGCGTTTAAGATCAGCAGGCCAGCCAATGGTTGGCGTACGGTAGCCACTGGCAGGATAGGCCGCCGCGCTGAAACGCTCGTAGGCCAGTGCCATTGGCTGATCGTCAGTGCGCAGGCGACGCTCCTCCTTGATGACTTCTATCTCGCGGCTGAATTCATCGGCAGGTAGGCGTAAGGTGGCCATGCGATCGGCTTCGAGCTCAAGCGCCACAGGCAAACGATCCTTGGCCATCACCTGGTAATAGGCCGTGTAATCGTCCGTGGTGAAGGCATTCTCGGTGGCTCCGAGATCACGCAGAACCAGGGAGGCCTCTCCAGGACCCATCTTGCTGCTGCCCTTGAACATCATGTGTTCCAAGGCATGGGAAAGGCCGGTCGATCCGGGCGTCTCGTAGCTTGAGCCGATCTTGTACCAGAGTTGTGAAACCACGACAGGAGCACGATGATCTTCCCGAACAACGACTTTCAAACCATTATCGAGTGTGTATTCGTGCGTGGGTTGGGTCTCGGCGGCCAGGACGGTAAGCGGCGCGCAGAGCAGGCTGAACAGCAGACCAGTAGTACGTCGAGAGAAGACTGTCATCAATCTATGAACTCATTCCAGGGCTTGCCGGTCTTTAGCGCCAGCAAGCGATGAGGTGCTAGGATACGCATCCCTTTTCATGCCGGCCACGCCTGGCAGCACATCTTTATGGATTTGCCACAGCGTGCCCGCCCCTTGAGATAGACCTTTGCATGTTTGGTTCCGACGATAAAAAGTCCCCTCCCGCAGGGGAAAAGAAAGGGTTCTTCAGTTGGTTTCGCAAGAAGCCGCAGGAGACAACCGAGGCTAAGCCGGAAACGGCTGTCGAGCCGGTAGTACACCCGGAGCCGGTCCCCGAGCCGGCTGACGCTATTCCTTCAACCCAGCTGCCGCCCGCTGAGGAGACCGAAGCGCCCGCACCGGTAGCCGAGCAGGACGAAAGCGTAAAAACCCTTCAGCCGGAGCCGATTCAGGCGCAGCCGGTCGAGCCGCCACGCCAGCCTGAAACGGTGCAGCCTTCTTTGCAAGCGCCTGCAGTTGAGCCAGAGCCTAAGCCTGCTATGCTGGCGCCTGTTGAGCCTGTACTCATTGAGCCCGAGCGGCTGGACGAATCGAGGACGGCCGAGCTCCAGCCTGTTGCTGAGCCTGAGCCTGAGCCTGAGCCTGAGCCAGAACCAGGAGTAGACGCAGAACCGGAACCGGAGCAGGCACCACAGCCCGCGGCACCGACAAAACTGGGCTTCTTTGCTCGCCTCAAGCAAGGGCTGAGCAAGACCAGCGCCAGCATTGGCGAAGGGATGGCCAGCCTGTTTCTGGGCAAGAAAGCTATCGACGATGATTTGCTCGATGAGCTGGAGACCCGGCTATTGACGGCGGATGTGGGTGTCGAGGCGACGACCACCATCATGAAAAACCTCACCCAGCGGGTAGCGCGTAAACAGCTTGCTGACAGCGAGGCGCTTTATCAGGCATTGCAGGAAGAGTTAACTGGCTTGTTGACGCCTGTTGAGCAACCGTTGGTTATCGATAAGGCTACTCAACCCTTCGTCATTCTGGTTGTTGGCGTGAACGGTGTTGGCAAAACCACGACCATCGGCAAGCTGGCTAAAAAGCTCCAGCTTGAGGGCAAGAAGGTCATGCTGGCCGCTGGCGATACGTTCCGTGCCGCAGCGGTCGAGCAGTTACAGGTCTGGGGGGAGCGTAACCGCATTCCAGTGATTGCACAGCATACCGGCGCTGACTCCGCCTCGGTGATCTATGACGCTGTACAAGCTGCCAAGGCTCGCGGTGTCGATGTTCTGATTGCCGATACGGCCGGTCGTCTGCACACCAAGGACAACCTGATGGAAGAGCTGCGCAAGGTGCGCCGCGTCATTGGCAAGCTGGACGAATCCGCCCCGCATGAGACTTTATTGGTGCTGGATGCAGGTACCGGCCAGAATGCCATGAATCAGGCCAAGCAATTCCATGCTGCCGTTCCGCTCTCCGGCCTTGCGCTGACCAAGCTTGACGGTACTGCCAAGGGTGGCGTCATTTTCGCGCTGGCCAAGCAGATGAGCCTGCCTATCCGTTACATCGGTGTCGGTGAAGGCATTGACGATCTGCGTGAGTTCGAAGCCAAGCCCTTCGTTCGAGCGTTGTTCGCTGAGCGGGAGACGACATGATTCATTTCGATCGGGTCAGTAAACGTTACCCGAACGGGCATATCGGTTTGCATGAGTTATCGTTCCGTGCGGAGCGCGGGGAGATCCTGTTCATTACCGGTCACTCCGGTGCCGGCAAGAGCACCCTGATGCGCCTGATCCTGGCGATGGAGCGACCCACCAGTGGTAAGCTTTCGCTGGCTGGACAGGATATTTCGCGGATCAGCAATGCGCAGATTCCATTCCTGCGTCGTCAGATTGGTGTGGTGTTTCAGAACCACCAGCTCCTGTTCGACCGTACCGTGTTCGACAATGTAGCCTTGCCTCTACAGATCCTGGGGTTGTCCAAGGGCGAGATTGCCAAACGTGTGACCATGGCGCTGGAGCGGGTCAGCCTGAAGGACAAGCTCGAAGACTATCCGTCGGACCTGTCTACCGGGCAGCAACAGCGCGTCGGGATCGCGCGGGCTGTCGTACATCGACCAGCCTTGCTGCTGGCGGATGAGCCAACCGGTAACCTCGATCCGCGGCTTGCCTCCGAAATCATGGGTGTGTTCGAGGACATCAACAGCCTTGGCACCACTGTACTGATTGCCAGCCACGACCATGCCCTGATCGCACGCCTGCGTCATCGTATGCTGACGCTGCAGCGTGGCCGTCTGATCGGGGATGAGGAGAGTCCTACATGAGTGCCAAGGAACTTCCACGCGGCGACGTACAGGGTGAAAAACCGGAAAAGCCCAAACGTCGCAAGACAGCCAAGCCGAAGCAGGATTGGCGCAGCCCGTTACATGCCTATTTCGAAGCGCATCTCATTGGCTTGCGTGACAGTCTGTGGCGGATGGGCCGACAGCCGATCGGAAGCTTTCTGACCTGCTTGGTTATGGGAATTGCCCTTGCGTTGCCGATGGGTGTATCGCTGCTGCTGAACAATGTGGAGCGGCTCGGCGGCTCATGGCAGCGCGCGGCCCAAATTTCTGTCTTTCTTGACCTTAACCTGGACGAAGCTCAAGGCAAGCAATTACAGGAACAGATTGCAGCGCTACCTGATGTCAGTGAGGTGCACTGGATCGGACGTGACGAGGCTCTGCAAGAGCTTCAACAGCAGGCTGGTCTGGGCGAAGCCTTGAAGGAACTGCCAGAAAATCCGTTGCCTTCGGTGATCTCCGTGACGCCGCAGGAGATTGATAAAGGTCGGCTGGACATGCTGCGCAGTCGTCTGGCTGAGCTATCTGGCGTACAGCAGGTACAGCTCGATATGCAATGGGTCGAGCGACTGACCGCCATTCTGAAGCTGGGTGAGCGGTTCGTGTTTGGGCTTACAATCGTTCTGATCGTAGCCCTGCTACTCGTCATCGGGAATACAATTCGTCTGGCCATCGAAAACCGCAGGACCGAAATCGAGGTCATAAAGTTGGTAGGCGGTACTGACGGTTATGTGCGGCGACCTTTCCTGTACATGGGCGCCATGTATGGGATAGGCGCCGGTATTGCAGCCTGGGCACTACTGGCTTTTGGCTTGAACTGGCTTAACGAGGCTGTCATCGAGCTGGCCGGTCTTTACGGCAGCGATTTTGCGCTGGCCAGCGTGTCCATGGATGAAGGCATCCAGTTACTTATTGGTGCAATACTGCTGGGTTACATTGGCGCTTGGTTGGCGGTGGCTCGCCATCTGAGAGAGTTGGCGCCCCGATAAGGGCGCCGATTCATGAATCAAACAACTGTCTCAAATTATGATGTAAAGCTATCGATTTGATTGATAGTGACTATTTAAGTGATTGATTTTAAAGGCTATAGGTTCTTTTTTAGGGAACTGTTAGTCTTGTTTTCTGTCTGATTCTTCAGTGATACACTGCCCTGTGCATAAGTGAATCGGAGGATTCGCATGACCAATTCTCTGCAACCTGTTCCAACATTGGTTCCTGGCGCTAGCCTGGAGGCCTATGTCAACTCTGTGAACAGCATTCCCATGCTGACGCCGGAGCGGGAGCGCGAACTGGCCGAACGCCTCTTCTATAACCAGGATTTAGAGGCGGCACGGCAAATGGTGCTCGCGCACCTGCGTTTTGTCGTACATATTGCCAAAAGTTATTCGGGCTATGGTTTGGCCCAGTCAGATCTGATCCAGGAAGGTAATGTCGGCCTGATGAAGGCTGTAAAGCGTTTCAACCCTGAAATGGGTGTTCGTCTCGTATCGTTTGCCGTCCACTGGATCAAGGCTGAGATACACGAGTTCATCCTGCGTAACTGGCGCATCGTAAAAGTGGCTACCACCAAGGCCCAGCGCAAGTTGTTCTTCAACCTGCGTAGCCAGAAGAAGCGTCTTGCCTGGCTGAACAATGACGAGGTTCAGGCGGTTGCCAGCACGCTGGGCGTCGAGCCGCGTGAAGTACGCGAAATGGAAAGTCGTCTGACGGGCCAGGATATGGCTTTTGATCCGGCTTCCGATGCAGACGACGATACGGCGTTCCAATCGCCCGCGCAGTATCTTGAAGATAATCGCTACGATCCGGCTCGTCAGCTGGAGGAGTCCGACTGGAGCGATAACTCTTCGGCCAATCTGCATGAGGCGTTGGAAGGCCTGGATGAGCGTAGCCGTGACATCCTTTACCAGCGCTGGCTGGCTGAAGATAAGGCTACACTGCACGAGTTGGCTGCCAAGTACAACGTATCGGCTGAGCGGATTCGTCAGCTCGAAAAAAATGCAATGAACAAGCTCAAGGGCAAGATCGCTGCCTAAGGGTTGATTCAAAAGCGAACCCCGCCTCAAGCGGGGTTTTTTATTGCCCGGAAATACCGAACCCCTTGTATAAGGTTAGGTTCTAAATGCTGCTAAGGGAGATGGGGACTGCTATGAAATCATTTTTAGTGATGCTTTTTACATCGGTTCTTCTCGCCGGTTGTGGCAGTCATGACGATTTTGAAGGCAAGTGGAAAAGTCTCAATACAGGTCAGGTCAAGTTACAAATCGCGCCGGAGGAAGTCGCATGGCGTGTGACGGTCACGGGCGATGCGCTTTCCCCACAAACCTATGGTGCTACCCTGGTCGATGAGGGGCTGCGCGTCGACATGCCGCCTACTTCTGAAGTCTGGACCATAGATGATAACGGGCATTTGAAAGGGCTCGGTCAGGAGTTCATCAGAGAGTGAGGATGGTGTCAGCCCTCCGGTCCAGGTTAGGAGTCAGAATGAAGTTTCGCGTGTTTGCAGTGATGCTGAGTTGCTTGTGGCTGATCAGCTGCAGCAAGATCAATCAGGAAAATTACAATCGGCTCAAGGCTGGCCAAACCAAGGCCGAAGTCGAAGAACTATTGGGCAAGCCTACAGAGTGTTCCGGTGCGTTGGGGTTATCAAGCTGCACATGGGGTGATCAGTCTTCCGCGTTCATCAGCGTGCAGTATGTCAACGACAAGGTTGTCATGTATGCAGGACAGGGGTTGCGATGAAAACATCTACCAAGCTTTTACTACTGGCTGGCGCAGCAGGATTGTTGGTCGCCTGTGCCAGTTCGACCAAGACACCACCGCCTGAAACCGTCGGTTCGCTTGATCTGAAGCGCTATCAGGGGACATGGTATGAGCAGGCGCGCCTGCCCATGTTTTTCCAGCGCAGTTGCGTTCAGTCCGAGGCGCATTACCATCTGCTTGACGATGGAAATGTTGCGGTGCTCAATCGCTGTCTGACGAAGTCTGGCGACTGGGATCAGGCGACCGGTGTTGCCTCGCCAATGAAGCCTGGTGTAACGGACCGACTGGAAGTGCGCTTCGATACTTGGTTCAGCGGCGTATTTCCCAATATAGCCAAGGGCCCTTATTGGGTCTTTTATATTGACCCTGAATACCATAATGCCGTGGTAGGGAGCCCTGATCGCAAGTATCTCTGGTTCCTATCTCGCTCAGCCGAGATCACCCAGCAGCAGCGCGATACCTTTCTTGGCATCGCTAAAGCCAAAGGATTTGATACATCCAGGCTGGTCTGGCGAGGCCAGCCATCCAACTAAAGGGGGCAAGCATGGCCGATTCGGAGTTTCGCCTGTGGACCGATGCGTTCGCTGATAATGGTTTGATGTCAAAGCGCCAGGAATTTGATGTTGAGGCCTTTGGCGTATCGGGTGAAAATATTTCACCCGCGCTCATGTGGGAGAATCCTCCGCCGGGAACCAAGAGTTTCGCCTTGACGGTGTACGATCCCGACGCTCCAACCGGCAGCGGGTTCTGGCACTGGGTTGTGGTGAACATACCTGCCGATGTCAAAAACTTGCCGGAAGGCGCAGGCTACGCAGATGGAAGCCTGCTGCCAAAAGGGGCTCTACAGTTGCGCAATGACTATGGAACCGTTGGATTTGGTGGTGCCGCGCCGCCAAAAGGCGATAAAGCGCACCGGTATATCTTTCAAATCCATGCGCTGGCAGTCGAAAGCCTGCCTGTGCCAGCAGAGGCTACCAATGCAGTAGCACGGTTCATGACGCATCTGAACCAGATCGCCTCCGCAACTTATACCGGTCTGTATGAGTTGAAATAAAGCGTATCGGCCATTGCACGAAGCGATGGCCGATCGTTATGTACGCTTTATGACTCGGCGAGTAGGGGCTCAACCTCTTTGCTGGTCAGGCACCTGACGCCCTTTGCCTTCATTTCTTCAATAAAGCGTTCCGCCAGATGTTCGAAACCGGGTACTGCATGTGAGCAGTCGGTGAGCAGCACGAGGCGATGAAGACTGGTCTCGCCCAAGTGATCCGCGATATCTCTAACGGTTCCTGCGACGCAGTGAGAGAGGGCTTCGCCGGCGATCAGTACAGTCTGAGCCTGTTCCAGTTGATTCAACAGATGGGTATTGGATCGTGTACCTGGATCGTCAGGATCTGGCACTTCAGCGGCAATGGCGGAGTAATGCTCTGTGTTGGGATTGTTGCCCTTCGGAATGTAATGGACCGTCTTCAAGCGCGTCCTGCCCCATTCGTTGAGTGCATCGAGCAGGGGCGTATAGACATTATGACCCCAACTTCCGACCAGGCAGTGCTCCGGCCATATGGTCAACTGATATCGCCCACGCTCGGCCAGAGCTTTCACATATTCAAGACTATAGCTCTGCTTTTCCGGCACGCAGGCTGTCCAGCGGCCCTGCTCGATATCATCCACAGAAATAACCGTGAACGGAGGAGGGGAGTGCCCTTCGGCATCCTGCCACCAGGACGGATGCGCTATGTGCAAAGGTTGGTGAGAATCCAGCGTGACGTGAATGGCGTCCAGTCTGTGTCCCCACATGTGTATCAAGCTGGCAACCTTTCGGAGATCAGCACTTGCCTCTGGGACAGGAAGCGCAGCATCCGCAATATCACAAAAGTCATTTTGTGGATCGATAATCAGCAGGTGTACAGAGTCGGCTGAAGACATGGAAACGTTCCGATCAGAGAATGAGTGTGTCTCGTACGTGAGTGTACACGTGGGGTATAACAATCATTTACTGCCAATCCGCTCGCGCCAGCTTCCAGTCGTCGCCTTCTTTCCACCACTCCAGCCTTACACTGTAGTGGCGGGCCGCATCAGGCAGAAGGCCTTCAGCCCCTGTCATGCCTACCTCGGCATCCGTATAGCCTTTGTTCTGGTAAGTGGCATCGATCTGACTGTGTTTGCGGAAGGTAACAATATGGATATTGCGATATTTTAGAAACATACCTGCCATGGTTTGGCGGGCCCACGCACGATCGTTCTGTTGCTGGGCCAGAAACTGTGGGTGCAGTTGTTCATATACCGCTCCGGTTTTCTTGGCTTCCAGGCTGGCTTGCAATTGATCAGCTGCCTTGTCGAGTGCTTGCTGAGGATCGCTTTTGCAGCCCACGATAAATAACGGAAGTGAAGAAATGAGTAGACAGGTGGTCAAACGCATCACGAGAATTCCTTTTCCTGGTTAGGTTAGCGCTATGATGGCTATAGCACGGACAAATACGACGATGCTTTATCGCCACTGACAAGCCCGAAGGGGAGTAACATGCACAGCCTCTATCCGGAAATCAAGCCATACGCCCGCCACACACTTGCTGTAGATGATCCTCATGTCCTTTATCTGGACGAAAGCGGTTCACCGGATGGCCTACCTGTGCTGTTCATTCATGGAGGACCCGGTGCAGGCTGCGACGCGTTGAGCCGGCGGTTCTTTGATCCAGGCCTTTACCGGATTGTCACATTCGATCAGCGTGGGTGCGGGCGCTCAACCCCTTATGCCAGTCTGGAGCGCAATACAACCTGGGACCTGGTTGCTGACATGGAACGTATCCGTGAGCATCTGGGAATTGAAAAATGGGTACTTTTCGGCGGCTCCTGGGGATCGACTCTGGCGCTGGCCTATGCGCAGACGCACCCGGATCGTGTACATGCCCTGATCCTTCGAGGCATCTTTCTATGTCGTCCTGAGGACTTCCACTGGTTCTATCAGGATGGGGCGAGCCGTCTGTTCCCCGACTACTGGCAAGACTATCTCGCACCGATTCCTGAACAGGAGCGAGGCAACCTGATGCAGGCCTATTACAAGCGGCTCAGTTGCCCTGATGAAATTGCCCAGATGGGCGCTGCCAGAGCCTGGTCCTGTTGGGAGGGGCGTACGGCGACGCTTCGACCAAATCCTGATGTGGTCGAGCGATTTTCAGAGCACGCATTGTCCATTGCGCGCATAGAGTGCCACTACTTTGTCAACAATGCGTTTCTTGAGCCCAACCAATTGATCAGGGATATGCCCAAGATCGCCCATATTCCCGGTGTCATCGTTCATGGCCGATATGACGTGGTCTGTCCGCTGGATAATGCCTGGGCCTTGCACAAGGCCTGGTCTAATAGTGAGCTGCAAATCGTGCGCGACGCAGGTCATGCCGGTGGCGAACCGGGCATCTGTGATGCCTTGGTACGTGCAACCGATGCCATGGCACGACAGTTGCTCGATGTTCCCCCGGAGGCTGAATGAAAGTCCTTATACAGCGCGTCACGCAGGCGCGTGTAGAGGTAGACGGTGAGATAGTCGGTGAGATCAACCAGGGGCTTCTGGCCTTGGTGGGCATAGAACCGACGGACAATGAAGTAACTTGCGAAAAAATGCTGCACAAGGTTCTTAATTACCGGGTTTTTTCGGACGCGGAAGGGCGAATGAATCGCTCGCTTACGGATGCAGGAGGTGGGTTGCTACTGGTTTCGCAGTTTACGCTGGTGGCAGATACGCAAAGTGGTTTGCGTCCGAGCTTCTCGACCGCAGCGCCGCCTGCACAGGGCGCAGCGGTGTTCTCGCATCTGGTAGGGCTTGCGCGTTACCGCCATGCCCATGTGGCAACAGGTCGTT
The DNA here is from genome assembly GCF_058536325.1 of Pseudomonas sp. C2.3V. NCBI lineage: Bacteria > Pseudomonadati > Pseudomonadota > Gammaproteobacteria > Pseudomonadales > Pseudomonadaceae > Pseudomonas > Pseudomonas sp. C2.3V. The sequence continues at coordinate 671,096 of NZ_JBZUBN010000001.1, forward strand.
TTGGGGCCGATATGCAAGTTTCACTGACCAATGATGGTCCGGTAACATTTTTATTATCTATTTGAGCAACAGACTCTTACAGGTTTTCTGGAAGTGTCTATGATTGCGCAGTTTGGAACGACCGACACGCTTTGTGCGGAATCATTCGCGATCTTGTCAGTCCGACGACTGCTTATCCGTGAATGGCCATGCGTCGTTCAACGATTCGTACGCTGATTAAGGGGGCTGCGTTGTATTTGAATACTAATTCCAAGCCAGGTAAGGCTAAGGCCATCGTGCTGAGTTTTACGGCCATCATGGCAATGTTTGGGGCCAAGGCCTGGGCGTTTAGCCTCGATGACGTATCAGTGCAGGCCAAAAGCCTTGCCGAACAAAAATTCGCTGCGCCCAAGAGCAATCTGCCTGCCGTTCTCCGTGACATGAAGTTCGCTGATTACCAGCAGATCCGTTTCCGCCAGGACAAGGCGCTCTGGTCTGGAGAGAAAACACCGTTCCAGCTGAACCTCTATCATCAGGGCATGCATTTCGACGTGCCAGTGAAGATCAATGAAGTCACGGCAACGGGTGTCAACGAGGTCAAGTACGATCCATCCTATTTCGATTTCGGCAATCTGCAGCTGGATCAGGCTGCCCTCAAGGATTTGGGATTTGCCGGTTTCCGCATAACCTATCCGCTGAACAAGCCCGACAAGCAGGATGAGTTTGTGACCATGTTGGGCGCCAGCTATTTCCGTGTAGTAGGCAAGGATCAGGTGTATGGCCTGTCTGCGCGTGGCCTGGCGATCGATACCGCCCTGCCGTCCGGCGAAGAATTCCCTCGCTTCCGTGAGTTCTGGGTCGAGCACCCACAGCCGGACCGCCGTAATCTGGTGATTTACGCCTTGCTGGATTCTCCCCGTGCTACGGGTGCCTACAAGATGGTCGTTACCCCTGGTAGCGACAGCACAGTTGATGTGCAGGCGCGCGTTTACCTGCGCGATAATGTAGGCAAGCTGGGTATTGCGCCACTCACCAGCATGTACCTGTTCGGACCCAATCAGCCAAGCCCGCAGGTCAACTATCGTCCAGCCCTGCACGATTCCAATGGCCTGGCCATTCATGCGGGTAATGACGAGTGGATCTGGCGTCCGCTGAATAATCCCAAGCGTCTTTCCATCAGCACCTATACAGTCGAAAACCCCAAGGGCTTCGGTCTTCTACAGCGCGGCCGTGAGTTCAGCCGTTACGAAGATCTGGATGATCGTTACGATCTGCGGCCAAGCGGTTGGGTTGAAACCAAGGGTGACTGGGGCAAAGGCAAGGTCGAGCTGGTCGAAATACCGACACCAGACGAAACCAACGACAACATCGTTGCCTTCTGGACACCAGACACCATACCTCAGGCCGGTGAGCCGATTGATCTGAGCTATCGTCTGCATTTCACCATGGACGAGCCTGCTCTGCACTCGCCTGATGTGGCCTGGGTTCAGCAAACTCGCCTCTCGACCGGCGACGTCAAGCAGCCCAATCTGGTTCGCCAGGCAGATGGAAGCACCGCCTTCATCATTGACTTTGAAGGCCCGGTTCTCAAGAACCTGCCGGAAAGTGCACAGGTGGCCTCGCAGGTCAGTCTTAACGACAATGGTGATCTGATTGAAAACAATGTTCGTTATAACCCTGTCACCAAAGGCTGGCGTTTGACGCTGCGTCTGAAGGTCAAGGACGCTACCAAGCCCGTAGAAATACGTGCTGCGTTGGCGGAAGGCGATAAGACGCTGACCGAAACCTGGAGCTATCAGTTGCCTGCCAATGAATAACCGTAAAGAAACAACACCCGTTCAGGACTACCTCGAGCGCTTGCCGCTCGGGGAGGCCGAGCGGCAGCAACTCGCGAGCGGTGTAGGCAGTACCGACGCTGAGGGCTTGGCTTCCCTGCACGGAAAGCTTGCGTCCACTGAGTCTGTTAGAAATGATCCTGCACTGAGTTCTGTAGAAGCACGCTTGAAAATGGGTTGGGGTGATGCCCTGTCCGAAGGTGACCTGCTTACCGTTGATGCTCAGGGGCGGACCAATATCCGTACCATGCCTGCCATCACGCGGTCCCAGATGTTGCCGGAGCCATGGCGTACCAATCCCGTAGTACGTATATGGCATCGTCTGCTGGGTCGCAAACAGGAGGCTCGTCAGGTACCTGATGAGGAGGCGGACGCACACGCTCACTGGCGCAAAGTAGGGGCTTTCCGTCGTTTCATCCTGCTGGTGCTCATGCTCCTTCAAACAGGTATCGCTACCTGGTACATGAAAGCTGTTCTGCCCTATCAAGGGTGGTCACTGGTCGATCTTGGAGAGGTCTGGGATCAAGGGCTTCTGGAGTCTGCCAGGCAGGTGCTTCCCTATGTGTTGCAGACCAGTATCCTTCTGCTGTTTGCAACCTTGTTCTGCTGGGTTTCTGCCGGTTTTTGGACGGCCCTGATGGGCTTCTGGCAGCTACTGACCGGACGGGATAAGTACAGTATTTCCGCCAGTACTGTCGGGGACGAAGTGATTGCGCCTGAGGCGCGTACCGCCATTGTCATGCCGATCGCCAACGAAGACGTCGCTCGGGTGTTTGCCGGTTTGCGTGCGACCTATGAGTCTGTAGCAGCGACCGGGCAGCTTGAGCATTTCGACTTCTTTATCCTGAGTGACAGTAACAATCCGGACAAATGTGTTGCCGAGCAGAAGTCCTGGCTTGAGCTCTGCCATGCGGTAAAAGGTTACGGCAAGATTTTCTATCGCCGTCGCCGCCGCCGTGTGAAGCGCAAGAGCGGTAATATCGATGACTTCTGCCGCCGTTGGGGCAGCCAGTACCGCTATATGGTCGTGCTGGATGCTGATAGCGTCATGAGCGGTGAATGTCTCACAGGCCTTGTGCGCCTGATGGAAGCTAATCCGCGAGCAGGTATCATCCAGTCCGCACCCAAAGCTTCAGGTATGGATACGCTCTATGCGCGTCTCCAGCAGTTTGCTACCCGGGTGTACGGGCCGCTCTTCACGGCGGGCCTGCATTTCTGGCAGCTGGGTGAATCCCACTATTGGGGACATAACGCAATCATTCGCGTGAAGCCGTTCATCGAGCATTGCGCATTGGCGCCTCTACCCGGTAAAGGCTCGTTTGCAGGTGCCATCCTTTCCCACGACTTCGTTGAGGCTGCATTGATGCGTCGTGCAGGGTGGGGAGTCTGGATTGCATACGACATGCCCGGTAGCTACGAAGAGCTTCCGCCTAACCTGCTGGATGAGCTCAAGCGTGACCGCCGTTGGTGCCATGGCAACCTGATGAATTTCCGGCTGTTCCTGGTAAAGGGTATGCACCCGGTACACCGGGCCGTGTTCCTGACCGGTGTGATGTCTTATTTGTCGGCACCGCTCTGGTTCCTGTTCCTGGTGCTATCCACTGCACTTCTAGCCGTACACAAGCTCATGGAGCCGCAGTACTTCCTGCAGCCAAGGCAGTTGTTCCCAGTCTGGCCACAGTGGCATCCCGAGCAGGCAATTGCCTTGTTCTCGACCACGTTGATTCTGTTGTTCCTGCCAAAGCTGCTCAGCGTCATCCTGATCTGGGCCAAGGGGGCAAAAGAATTCGGCGGCGGTTTCAAGTTGCTGTGTTCGATGCTCTTGGAAATGCTGTTCTCGGTTCTGCTGGCGCCTGTACGCATGCTGTTCCATACGGTATTCGTGACTGCTGCCTTCCTGGGCTGGTCAGTGCAATGGAATTCGCCTCAGCGTGACGATGATGCCACGCCTTGGAGCGAGGCCTTCAAGCGTCATGGCTCACAAATGCTGCTAGGTATTATCTGGACGGCCGGTGTAGCCTGGTTGGACCCACGTTTCCTCTGGTGGCTATCGCCTATTGTGGTGTCACTGATGCTTTCCGCTCCGGTGTCAGTCATCTCAAGCCGTACCAATTACGGCATGGCGGCGCGTCGTTCCAGCTTCTTCCTGATTCCGGAAGAATACAATCCGCCTCGTGAGCTGGTGGCGACCGACGAGTACTTGCAGCAGAACAACCAAACCGTTCTTCGTCATGGTTTCCTGCAGGCCGTAGTCGATCCGCTGATCAACGCACTGGCATGTGGAATGGCCAAGGCAAGACATGCCAAGGTTGTGCCTCAGGCCGAAGCACTACGTCAGCAGCGCCTGGAAAAAGTGCTAGCAGACGGCCCCGAGAAGCACTCGGATGCACAGTGGGCTATCTTGAGCGATCCTGTTGGAATGTCGCGTCTGCATCTGCAGGTGTGGCAATCAGATGAAGCACGTGATCGTTGGGTGGAGGCGTACCGACGCATTCTGCCCGTACCTGCATTTGCCGAAACAAGTGCGCTTCCTGACGCAGACAGTGCTTCACTTGCAGTGAATCCTGCTCGCTAAGGTTGAGAAGGCATATGAAAAGCCCCAGTCAGAATATGGCTGGGGCTTTTTTATTGGCGACAGAAGTTAGAACAGGCGGGCCAGGAGCGCTGTAACGGCTGTTTCTACACGCAGGATACGTTCACCCAGTTGAACAGGGTCAAGCCCTGCCTCTTGCAGCTTATCCACCTCATAAGGGATCCAGCCGCCTTCCGGGCCGATTGCCAGCGTTACGGGGCCTTTTACTTCACGAGGGCAGGGTGGGTAGTTGCCAGGATGGCCTGTCAGCCCAATCGTCCCTTTCGCCAATGATGGAAGACGATCCTCGACAAAGGGCTTGAACCGTTTCTCTATGATGACTTCAGGTAAAACGGTATCTCGTGCTTGCTCCAAGCCAAGAATCAGCTGCTCTCGAATAGCGGAGGGGTCAAGAAAGGGGGTTTGCCAGAAGCTCTTTTCAACCCGATAGCTGTTGATAAGAACCAACCGGGCTACACCCATGGAGGAGATGCCTTGCAATACTCGACGCAGCATCTTGGGTCGCGGCAGCGCCAAAATGAGTGTTATGGGCAGTTTAGGCGGGGCAGGTTGGTGCAGCTGGAGTTTGATGCGCGCTGAATCAGGCGTGAGGTCAAGAATTTCGCCTTCGCCCATCAAACCATTCAACATGCCGACCCTCAGTGAATCACCACGCTCAGCTTGGTGAATGTCTTTCAGGTGGGCAAAGCGCCGGTCTTTAAGGAGGACTTCATTGTCTCCGACGAAGTCCTCCTGTTCTAGCAGCAGCAGATTCACGAATGAGTCGCTGGTGGCTGATCCTCGTGCGAGGTCTTTTCTTCGTGTGGCTCACGTTTTCGAACGAAGCGTCCAAACAGGAGGCCAATTTCAAACAGGAGCCACATGGGAATCGCCAGCATGGTCTGGGAAAGTACATCCGGTGGCGTCAGGATCATGCCTACTACGAAGCATCCGATAATGACGTACGGACGTACCTTCTTGAGGTAGGCCACATCGACGATACCGATCCAGATCAGCAGAACGGTTGCGACAGGGATTTCAAAGGCAGCGCCAAATGCAAAGAATAGCGTCAGTATGAAATCCAAGTAGCTGTTCAGGTCCGGCATCATCATGGCGCCTTCCGGCGTGATGCTTGAGAAAAAGTGGAAAATCAGCGGGAAGACCAGGAAATAGGCAAACGCCATTCCAGCGTAAAACAGCAAAATACTTGAAATCAGCAAGGGAAGCGCGACGCGCTTTTCATGCTTGTAAAGACCTGGCGCAATGAATCCCCAGACCTGATAAAGGATGACGGGCATGGCCAGAAACAGGGAAACAATAAGCGTCAACTTGAAGGGCGCAAGGAACGGCGACGTGACGTCTGTCGAGATCATCGTGGCGCCTTCGGGCAGAAACCTGCGGATAGGTTCCGACGCGAAAGCGTAGATCTTCTGGGCGAAGTAGAACAGACAGGCGAAAATCAGGAACGTCGCCAGCACACAGCGCAGCAAACGTGACCGCAGTTCAGTCAGGTGAGAGACCAGAGGCATTTCCTGGTCTTCATATTCAGGTTTTTTTTCGCTCATGGGGCTCGCGGTGGAGAAGGCTGATCCTTTGACTCGCTGGGGGGCGGAGTCACGTTACTGGGCGGAGCCGATTTGACGACAGGTAAGTCATCCTTGACGACAGATGAGTCATCGCTGGGCGGCGTAGGTGTTTCAGCCGACGGTGCTGGATTACCTGTCTCCTGGCGGGCCTTGTCGCGTTGCTCCCAGGACAAGAGATTCTCAGTGTGAAGCTGGCGCCGTATTTCGTCGGCACCAATTTCACGTTCCACCTCTTGCCGTATGTTATTGAAGCTACGCTTGAGACGACCGATCCACAGGCCTGCAGTGCGTGCAGCGCCTGGCAGGCGCTCTGGGCCTAAAACCAGCAAGGCGACCAGGCTTATCAGGGCTAACTCACTGAAGCTGATGCCAAACATAATAGGTACTCAATCCTTACGGACGGGCTCTTCAACCTTGTGGTGTTGAGCGTCAATCGTATGGGGCTGATTGAGTGGAGGCTTCTGCTGATCTTGCGCAGGCTTCTCCTCTTCTTCCGTATTCATCGCCTTACGGAAGCCCTTGATCGACTCGCCTACATCGGTGCCTAGGGTTTTAAGGCGTTTGGTACCAAATACCAGTACCACAACGATCAGGATGACGATCCAGTGTTTCCAGTCAAAAATACCCATAACATTACCTCATCAAGAATCAGGATTCGGATCGAGCAGCTTTTTCAGCGTGTCCAGATAGCCCAAAGCGGCGATCCAATTCATCAAGCACTGCCTGCGGATGTTGGCCTAGCGCAGCCAGCATGACCATACTATGAAACCAGAGATCTGCCGTTTCATAGATAAGGTCCGTCGAGTCTCCATTGCTGGCCGCATCTTTGGCCGCCAGGATGGTTTCTATGGATTCTTCTCCTACCTTTTCAAGGATCTTGTTCAGCCCCTTGTGGTAAAGGCTGGCGACATAGGAGCTTTCAGGCGCTGCGCCCTTGCGGGATTCAAGCACCTCTGCAATTTTGTTTAGCGTATCACTCATGGCTATGACCTGGCGTGTATATCGCGTCGGGATCTTTCAGAACCGGATCAATCGTTTTCCAGGCTCCCTCTTCAAACCGACGATAAAAACAACTTTCACGTCCTGTGTGACAGGCAATACCACCTAACTGCTCAACTATGAGGATGACGACATCAGCATCGCAGTCCAGACGCAGCTCATGCAGCTTCTGTACATGACCCGAGTCCTCCCCCTTACGCCATAGCTTACGCCTTGAACGTGACCAATAGATGGCACGATTCTCAGTTACAGTCAAAGCGAGGGACTCACGGTTCATCCAGGCCATCATCAAGACGCGCCCGCTCTGATAATCCTGAGCGATTGCCGGTACGAGTCCGTCACTGTTCCAGTTGATTTCTTCAAGCCAGTCTTTCATGGTCTACCCGGCAAATTACACACATTATTAGTCTGACAGCGCTGGCACGACCTGCCTAGCCACGAATGACCAGATAGATGCCTGTTACCAGCATGATCCAGGCGGGCCAGCCTTCAGGCGTGGACTGAAATCCAGTCTGGAAGGCACCGCCAATCAGCAGGACTCCAAATAGCCGGGGCAACCAGGCGTTGTCTCGTCTTCCCCACGGGTTGGGTGGATCATTGCGGTGGGGTTGGGTGATTCGCTCCAGTGTGTCACGGGTCATCTGGGCCAGGTGCGGGATCTGCTCGATCTGCTGCTGGATATTGCGTAGTACCTGGGTAGGTCCCATGCGCTGGCGCATCCAGCGCTCAAGATAGGGTTTGGCTGTCGCCCACAGGTCCAGGTCAGGATAAAGCTGGCGTCCAAGCCCTTCAATATTCAGCAGCGTTTTTTGAAGCAGTACCAGCTGAGGCTGAATCTCCATGTTGAACCGGCGTGCCACTTGGAACAGACGCAGTAGCAATTGGCCAAACGAAATATCTTTCAGTGGTTTTTCAAAAATCGGCTCGCACACAGTTCGAATCGCTGCTTCGAACTCGTTGACCTGTGTAGTTGCCGGCACCCAGCCTGAATCGATATGGAGCTGGGCCACCTTGCGGTAGTCGCGCTGAAAGAACGCCATCAGGTTTCTGGCCAGATAATTCTGATCCTCAGGTGTAAGGCTCCCGATGATGCCGCAGTCTACCGCGATGTATTTCGGATCCCAGGGGTGCGCCGTACTGACAAAGATATTGCCAGGATGCATGTCCGCGTGGAAAAAGCTGTCGCGAAACACCTGGGTAAAAAAGATCTCGACCCCTCGCTCGGCCAGGAGCTTGAAATCTGTGCCTTGGTCTCGCAGGGCATTCAGGTCAGTCACAGGGATGCCATAGATGCGCTCCATGACCAGTACTCGAGGGCGGCACCAGTCCCAGTAAACCTGCGGAACGTAAAGCAGAGAAGAGTCTTCGAAGTTTCTTCTGAGCTGACTGGAGTTGGCTGCTTCACGTAAGAGATCGAGCTCATCGTAGATGGTCTTCTCATAATCCGTGACGACTTCGACGGGGTGCAGACGGCGCGCTTCGGCCGAAACGCGTTCTGCCATACGTGCCAGCAGAAACAGCCAGGCCAGGTCTTGAGAAATGACAGGCTTCAGGCCTGGTCGCACGACCTTGACGACTACCTCTTCACCTGTTCGGAGCTGTGCTGCATGTACCTGAGCGACGGAAGCGGAGGCCAGCGGCGTGATATCGAAGCGGCTGAAAACCTGGGCAATGGGCGCGCCCAGTTGAGACTCGATCAGCGCAATGGCTTTCTCCCCAGGAAAGGGAGGAACCTTGTCCTGGAGAAACATAAGCTCATTGGCCACGTCTTCCGGCAAAAGATCGCGGCGCGTAGAAAGAATCTGGCCAAACTTGATGAAAACAGGGCCCAGACCTTCTAGCGCAAGGCGCAACCGAGCACCTCGGGACAGCGACTTGCGAGGGCGAGGCAACCAACGCCATGGCAGAAAGTAACCTGTCAGGCGTAAATACCAGGGCAGTGGAAGCGCATAAACCAGATCATCCAGGCGGTAGCGAACAACAACCAGGAAAATACGCAGCAGGCGTCGAAGGGCAGCAAACAGCTTCATTGGTTATTTATGTCTGCGTTGAGCAAGGCGATCGATACGCGCCTCGAGACGATCTACAGTTAGACGCAAGGTATCGATTTCCGCAAAGCGAGCATCACCTTCCCGACGTCCAACCAGGGTGCGACTTTCTTCAGCTAGCCAGTCAGACAGGCTTTGACGCAGACTCTCATGACTTTGATCCGTCCACCCGCGCCCTTTTCGGACGAATTGTCCAAGCAGTGCAGCAGGCACTGGACCCAGCCAGCGAGAGAGCTCGTATTCCCAGTCCAGCTCCAGGCTCTGCAGGATATCGGATAGCTCTATCAGTGCTGCACTATCCCCCTCAAGCGTTACATCGGTGCTGTGCAAGATCGCTGTTTTGTTCTGACTCAAGGCCAGCTGAGCCAATCGAGACGCAGGTGCTTTCAGCGTGCAGTCGACTTCTGCTTCATGGTGGGCGGCAAAATGCAGACCATCATAGGCCGGAAGGATGAACAGGGTAAAACGTGGAGCCGCACAATCTATGGCAATGACCTTGCCTTGCAGGCGTGCAAGACGGCGGCCCGCCACAGCGTCCATTGCCAGTAAGGGATTCAGGCCGCGCTCCAGCGCAGCCAGTACGGCCTGGGTCAGTAGGATCATCAGGGTTTTATGCCACGGTGCAGGGCAACAATGCCACCTGTCATATTGTGGTAGGTCACGCGCTCAAATCCAGCGGTTTCCATCATGGCTTTAAGCGTGTCCTGATCAGGATGCATGCGAATCGACTCCGCCAGGTAACGGTAACTGGCCGAATCATTGGCGATCAGCTTGCCCATGAACGGCAGAAGGCTGAAGGAGTAAGCATCATAGGCCTTGGACAGGAGCTGGCTGGTCGGCTTGGAGAACTCCAGTACCAGAAGACGCCCGCCCGGCTTGAGTACGCGTAGCATGGATGCGATAGCGGCTTCCTTGTGGGTCACGTTACGCAATCCAAAGGCGATGGTCACACAATCAAAGTGATTGTTTGGGAAGGGCAGCTTTTCAGCGTCTGCCTGTACGAAGCTGACATTGTTGGCAATACCTTCGTCCATCAGGCGATCACGACCGACCTTTAGCATCGAGTCGTTGATATCTGCCAGCACGACCTCACCACGTGGGCCCACCAGGCGGGAAAACTGTTTAGTCAGGTCGCCTGTGCCGCCAGCAATATCCAGCACGCGGTTACCACTTCGAACCCCGGACAGTTCGATCGTGAAACGTTTCCACAAGCGATGAACGCCTGCAGACATCAAGTCATTCATCACGTCATATTTGGCTGCAACCGAGTGGAACACTTCGGCCACTTTTTGAGCTTTCTGACTTTCCGGCACACTCTGGTAGCCGAAATGAGTGACGGGATCGGCCTCCGGGCCCTTGCGCTGATCGCTCATGACGCTTCACCTGCATTTGAATAAGCAACCATTCTAGCAGTGCTGATGCGCTGAGATGTCCATTCTTGCCGGATAAAGTCATTAGAAAATAGGTATTCCATGAGATGGGTCATCCTGACTTGGTAGTTCTCGTGCTTTTCGTGCATGACAGCCCCCGCTATAGTCGCAGGCGAATTCGCTGGAGTACTTCCTATGTCCCAAATCAGTGTCGAACGTTCCCATTCACTAGGCCTTGAAACTGCGCGTGCCAAGGCGGGGGCGCTGGCCGAAAAGCTAACGCGTGATTACGGTGTGGAGTGCCGTTGGGAGGGTGATACGCTGCAATTTTCCCGTACAGGTGTTGATGGGCGTATCGAGGTAGGCGAAGACACGGTGCGTGTCGACGCAACCTTGGGGTTCTTCTTCTCGGCCCTGAGCTCACAGATTGAGCATGAAATCGAGAAGAAGTTGGATAAAGCGCTACAGGCTTGAGCGTTATAGCATCAGTTTGACGACGGATACATCCGGATCTCTGGACTTGCCTTCCCGGGCCAGTGCAAACAAGTACTCGGCCCACATCTGCTCCTGATTGCGGCCGAGTTCATACAGGTATTCCCAAGTGAACAAGCCACTGTCGTGACCGTCATCGAACGTAATTTTCAATGCGTACTGACCGGCTGCCTCGATTTGGCTGATGCCTACGTTCTTCTTGCCAAATTGCAGGACGGGGTTGCCGTGACCCTGTACTTCTGCAGAGGGCGAGTGAACGCGCAGAAATTCAGCAGGCAGCGTAAAGGACTCGGCATCGTATTGAACGGTGAGGGTTTTGGATGCTTTGTGCAGCTGGATAGCCGTGGGCAAACGCATAGCAATAGGTCTCGCTGATAAGCTCGCAGCCTTGAGGCTGCGAGCGATAGGTTGTCGACGTCCTTACAGAATATAGCGCGACAGATCCTCGTCCTGTGCCAACTCGCCCAGGTGGCCGTTGACATAGGCAGCATCGATCCGAATAGGCTCGCCATTCTGCTGGCCTGCCAGATCAGCAGCGCTGAACGAGACTTCCTCCAGCAATCGCTCCAATAGCGTATGCAGGCGGCGCGCACCAATATTTTCCGTCTTCTCATTGACCTGCCAGGCAATTTCCGCAATGCGGCTGATCCCTTCAGGCGTGAACTCGACGTCCAGGCCTTCAGTCTTGAGCAGCTCACGGTATTGCTCTGTCAGTGAAGCGTGCGGTTCAGTGAGAATGCGCTCGAAGTCCTGAGGCGTTAGGGCCTTGAGTTCTACACGGATTGGCAGACGTCCCTGAAGCTCAGGTACCAGATCGCTGGGCTTGGACAAGTGGAACGCGCCCGAGGCGATAAACAGGATGTGGTCGGTTTTGACCATACCTAGCTTGGTATTTACCGTGCAACCTTCGATCAGTGGCAGCAGATCGCGCTGTACGCCCTCGCGGGATACGTCAGCGCCACTGGTGTTGCCACGCTTGGCAACCTTGTCGATCTCGTCGATGAAGACGATACCGTTCTGCTCGACCGCTTCCAGGGCACGTGCCTTGAGTTCTTCCTCGTTGACCAAACGAGCAGCTTCCTCGTCACGGATCAGCTTGAAGGCTTCTTTAACCTTGAGCTTGCGAGCCTTCATCTTGCCTTTGTTCAGGCCGGAGAAGAGGTTTTGCAACTGGCTGGTCATTTCCTCCATGCCGGGCGGAGTCATGATCTCGATACCTGCTGGCGCTTCAGCCACTTCGATATCAATCTCCTTGTCATCCAGCTGGCCTTCACGCAGTCGCTTGCGGAAGAGTTGACGCGTGTTGGAGTCTTCGCTGCGAGTCGGTTCTTCACTGAAACCTACTGCACGTGCAGGCGGTAGCAGTGCGTCAAGAATCCGCTCTTCGGCAGCATCTTCAGCACGATGACGAACTTTGACGATTTCCTGCTCACGCAGCATTTTAACGGCAGCATCAGCCAGATCGCGGATGATGGACTCAACGTCGCGGCCTACATAGCCCACTTCAGTAAACTTGGTGGCTTCTACCTTCAGGAAGGGTGCATTCGCCAGTTTGGCCAGTCGACGGGCGATCTCGGTTTTACCTACACCTGTCGGGCCAATCATCAGAATGTTCTTGGGAGTGACTTCAGCGCGCAGCTCCAGTGGAAGCTGCATGCGACGCCAGCGATTACGCAGAGCGATGGCTACGGCGCGCTTTGCATCATCCTGGCCAATGATATGGCGATTAAGTTCGTGAACGATTTCACGTGGAGTCATAGACATGTCGTTATTCCGGCCGGACTCAGGAAGCGTCCAGCTCCTCAATAGTCAGGTTACGGTTAGTGAAGACACAAATGTCTCCCGCAATGTTCAACGCAGTCTCGGCAATTTCTCGAGCACTCAGCTCGGTATGCGTGAGCAGGGCACGAGCGGCCGCTTGTGCATAGGGGCCACCGGAGCCCATGGCAATCAGGCCTTCTTCTGGTTCGACGACATCACCGTTACCGGTAATGATCAGCGAGGCATCCTTGTTGGCTACTGCCAGCATGGCTTCCAGGCGGCGAAGTGCACGATCGGTACGCCAGTCTTTGGCCAGTTCTACCGCGGCACGGACCAGATGGCCCTGATGTTTGTCGAGTTGCTGCTCGAAGCGCTCGAACAGAGTGAACGCATCCGCGGTGCCGCCGGCGAAGCCTGCCAGCACCTGGCCGTGGTAAAGGCGACGGACTTTACGTGCGTTACCCTTCATGACGGTATTACCCAGGGATACCTGGCCATCGCCGCCAATGACGACTTTGCCGTTGCGACGCACTGAAACGATAGTGGTCAAGGGTGTTCTCCTGCTATGCCTTAAGCGATTGCCGGAGATATGGGGACGGCCTTCCAAGGCTTCAAGCCTTTTCCGGCCGCCATGTGTCATCGATCTTGGCGTTGCTGGAGCAGCAGGTTCTTGAAACCGTTGCTGGCCAGCTGGCTCTGAGCTTGGGTCAGTTGGTTGCGATCTCTGAAGGGACCGACCAGGACACGATACCATGTGTCATCCTTGACCTTGCCTGACTCTACCCGCACATCCTGACCGATCAGGATGATCTGCGCTCGCACCCGATCAGCGTCAGCCTGTGTTCTAAACGAGCCTGCCTGGAGGAAGAACAGCGTCACAGGTGGCTGTGCTGCTGTCTTGGGCTGTTGAGCAGGTGTCTGTGCAGCAGCCTGGGCAGGTGTCTGAGGTTGCTGTGGCGAGCCTGCAGACAGCTGAGCTGTCGTCGCAGGCGGCGTTTCAGGCTTGGGTGGAGTAGGGGGTGGACTCGTCTGCGGCACGGCGTCCGGAGGCACGATTACTTCGGACTCCGGTAGCAGTGTATAGAAGTCATACTTGGGCTTGACCGGGGTTGGCGTAGTAGGAGCCTCCTGTTTGGTCTTGGACGCAACTTGTGCCTCCTCACCCTTGGAGCGACGAACGGCATCGTTGCCCGGCTCAAGCTTCATCAGAAAGACCACGAAGCCACCAATGGCAAGACCCGAAGCCAGCCATACCCAACCGGGAATAGGCTGCTTCTTGGCGGCTGGCTGATTTCGGCTTGCGCCTCGTTTAGGTGCTGCTTTCTTTGCCATATACGTCCGTTTACATACGTTCCAGTGTATTCAGGCCTAGCAGTTCGAGACCTTGTTTAAGGGTGCGCCCGGTCAGGGCGGCCAGGCGTAGGCGGCTTTGCCGTTGAGCAGGATCTTCTGCGCTGAGAATGGGGCAGTTTTCGTAAAAGCTGGAGAAGAGACCAGCAATGTCGTAAAGATAGGCGCATAGAAGATGCGGCACACCTTTCTCCGCTACCGAATTCAGGGTTTCGCCAAACTGGGCCAGACGAGCACCCAGATCTTGCTCCTGAGGAGCTTCCAGGCGAATCTGGCCTTCGACCTCATCGTACCCCTGGCCAAGCTTGCGGAAGATACTGGCGACGCGGGTATAGGCGTAGAGCAGATAGGGTGCCGTATTGCCTTCAAAGCTAAGCATCAGCTCGAAGTTGAAGCTATAGTCGCTTGTTCTGTGCTTGGACAGGTCAGCGTATTTGACGGCGCCGATACCCACCGCACGAGCAATTTCACGCAGCTCGGTTTCTTCCAGGGAGGGATTCTTTTCCTTGACCAAGGTGTAGGCGCGATCTTCTGCTTCATCAAGCAGGTCGATCAGCTTGATCGTGCCGCCGTCGCGCGTCTTGAAAGGGCGGCCATCTGCGCCATTCATGGTCCCGAACCCCATATGTTCAAGACTCATGGATGGAGCAACGAAACCAGCCAGACGAGCAACTTCAAAGGCCATCTGGAAGTGCAATGCTTGGCGCTGGTCGACAAAGTAAAGGACTCGATCGGCATTCAGAACCTGGCTACGGTAGCGCATGGCTGCCAGATCGGTCGTGGCGTACAGGTAGCCGCCTCCTGCCTTCTGCACAATCACCGGAAGTGGATTGCCTTCCGCATTCTTGAACTCTTCAAGGAAAACGCAGCGGGCGCCATCGCTTTCGGTAAGCAGGCCCTTGGCATCGAGTTCGGTCACGATACCAGGTAGCTCGCTGTTGTAAGCACTCTCTCCTTTTACGTCCGCAGGTGTGAGTTTGACGTTCAGACGGTCATAGACCTTCTGGCAGTGACTCAGGGAGATCTCATTGAAGCGGTGCCATAGTTTCAGGCAGGCTTCATCGCCCGCTTGCAGCTTGACGACCAGCTCGCGAGCGCGATCGGCAAATTCAGGAGACTCATCGAAGCGCTTCTTGGCGGCTCGATAAAATGTTTCCAGGTCGGAAAGCTCGCTTTCAGCTGCCGCAGGCTGTTCTTCAAGATAGGCGAGAAGCATGCCGAACTGGGTTCCCCAGTCGCCGACATGATTTTGCCGGATAACATCATCCCCTAGAAATTCGAGTACACGTGCAACGGCGTCACCAATGATGGTGGAGCGCAGATGACCCACGTGCATTTCCTTGGCCAGGTTGGGAGAGGAGAGGTCTACAACAACCCGCTGTTTGGGCGCAGCCTTCTGAATGGCCAGATGCGTATCAGCCAGCGCATCATCCAGGCGCTGGGCCAGTTGCTCGTGATTCTGGAAGAAGTTCAGAAAACCCGGGCCCGCAATCTGCACCTGGCTGACGCTCGGGTCGGCAGGCAGGGCTGCAATCAGTTTTTCTGCAAGGTCACGGGGCTTCATGCCCGCAGGTTTTGCCAGCATCATGGCGATATTGCTCGCAAAGTCGCCGTGACTTTTGTCCTTGGTATTTTCGACCTGGATGGTCGGCGTCAGACCATCTGGCAAGATGCCTTCGGCAGTAAGGCGCTCCAAGGCGTTCTGAATAAGCTGTCGAATAGTGTCTTTCATGATCGTCTGGCCTTTGGCTCGCGCCTGGGCGCGTAATGAAAACCCTGCATTATCCGCAGGCTAGGATCACTTGCCAACGTGTAGACGTCATTGAGGCCTGCGGAGCCCGAAATTAAGGTGAAAAAAGTCTTAATAAAGATCTATGGGATCAACGTCCAGTGACCAACGCACCTGCCTTCCCGCTGGCAGACTTTCCAGACGTAAGGCCCAGCTGGTCAGTAACCGGTGAAGCGGGGCTCGGAGTGATGCTTGTAATAAAAGCTGTGCACGAAAGCGGCCCGCCCGACGTTCCATGGGCGCGGGGACAGGACCGAGAAGCTCAATATGAGGTAAGTCCAGCTCTGCTGCCAGCTGATCGGCTTCAGCATAGGCCAGCTCCAGGAATTCTTCTGCCTGTCCAGGCTTGTAAGCTTCGGCACGTAACAGCGCTAGGTGAGTAAACGGGGGAAGGCCAGCTGCACGACGCTCTGCCAGGGCTTGCTGGGCGAAGGCGACGTACCCTTGCTCGGTTAGCTGTACCAGCAAGGGATGATCCGCCAGATGAGTCTGAATCAACACTTGACCCTGTACTTCGGCACGGCCTGAGCGACCGGCTACCTGAACCACTTGTTGGGCCATGCGCTCGCTGGCACGAAAGTCTGCTGAAAAGAGGCCCCCATCGGCATCCAGGATGGCTACCAGCGTGACGCGGGGGAAATGATGTCCCTTGGCCAGCATTTGTGTTCCTACCAGGATGCAGGGCTCGCCGCGCTGAATGATGGAGAAGATATTGGCCATGGCATCCTTGCGCATGGTGCTATCCCGATCGATACGCAACACTGGAAATTGCGGGAAGAGAATCCGAAGCCGCTCTTCCGCACGCTCCGTACCCGCACCCAATGGGCGTAGATCCAACTTGCCGCAGGCAGGACAGTGTTGTGACGGGCGTTGACGATGATCGCAATGGTGACAACGCAGCTCGCCTGATCGCTGGTGAATGGTCATACGGGCATCGCAGCGTGGACACTGGGCGATCCAGCCGCAGTCATGACACAGCAGCGTAGGCGCAAAGCCACGGCGATTTAAAAAGACCAAGACCTGTTGGCCCTTGCTCAGCGTGTCGCCAATCGCTTGCGCCAATGGCTGTGAGAGACCTGAATCAAGAGGGCGGCTCCTGACATCCAGGCGCTGAAACTTCGGGGCAGTAGCACTGCCGGCACGCTGAGTAAGGCGAAGCAGGCCATAGCGACCGATTTCAGCGTTATGAAGACTTTCCAGGGAAGGAGTAGCGGAGCCTAGAAGCAGCGGGACTCTTTCAAGTCGAGCCCTGACGACAGCCAGGTCGCGGGCATGGTAGCGCAAGCCTTCCTGCTGTTTATAAGACGCATCGTGCTCTTCATCGACAATGATAAGGCCTGGGTTTTTCAGCGGAGTGAAAAGGGCGGAGCGTGTACCTATGACGATATCGACATCGCCGTCGCGTGCAGCCAACCAGGCGTCCGTGCGCTCCCGGTCGGTCAGCGCTGAGTGGATCAGCACGATACGGGCATTAAAGCGTTTCTCGAAGCGGGACAGTGTTTGTGGTCCCAGGTTGATTTCCGGGATCAGGACCAAGGCCTGCCGTCCTGTTTCGAGTGTCCGGCGTATGAGCTGAAGATAAACCTCGGTTTTGCCGCTTCCCGTCACGCCATCCAATAAGAAGCAGTGAAAGCTGCCAAGCCTCGCTTTGACCGCTTCGTAGGCAATACGCTGCTCGTGGTTGAACGGGAGTTCTGCTTGTGCCAGCCAGGCGCCGTGATGCTTGGCTGGCATGATTTGGCGGGACTCGACGTCCACCAGTCCCTTTGCCTGCAAGGTATCGAGTGCATCCTTGGCAAGGCCGAGCTGGCTGAGCAATTCATGGGCAACACCATGTGGGTGCTGTTTGACGACTTTCAAGGCTTCGCGTTGGCGTGGCGCTCGTACCAGGCGTGGGTCCGATACATCAGCTTCGGGCCTGGCTATCCAGAACCGCTGGACCCGCCGCTCGGCAGGGTCGCCCTGTCGCAAGAGTCCTGGCAGAGCACACGTAAAGGTATCGCCCAGGCTGTGCTGGTAATACTGGGCTGTCCACTTGCAAAGCTCGATCAGGCTGGCCGGCATTGGGGGGGTGGTATCCAGCAGCGCAATGGCGGGCTTTAGTTTATCTCGCGGAACATCGGTCTCGGACACGATCTGCACCAGAATACCCACGATCTCCCTGCGCCCAAAGGGTACGCGTAGCCGAACACCTGGGGTCAGTTCCGAGGCGTCGACGCCGGCTGGCGCTCGGTAGTCGAATAGCCGGCGTAAAGGAGAGGGCAGCGCAAGGCGCAGCAGGACTTCAGACACGTCTGGACTCGGAGGCAAAAAGAGGCAGATATTAGCAGACCATTGGTAGACGTAACGGCTTGCATCGTCGTAAGCCTCTGTTATGATGCGCGGCCTATTATCCGTGCGGTATTCGGCAATGACGCCGGGTGGCGGCACGGCACGAACTCGAGGATTTCGTAATGAAAGCCGATATTCATCCTACGTATACTAATATCGAAGCAAGCTGCAGCTGTGGCAATGTCATCAAGACGCGCTCCACACTGGCTAAGAACATCAACCTGGACGTGTGCTCTGAATGCCACCCGTTCTATACAGGTAAGCAGAAGGTGCTGGATGCAGGTGGTCGTATCGATCGCTTCAAGCAGCGCTTCGGTGTTTTCGGTACTGCTCAGAAGTAATACGTTTGATCGCTCATGTCGTACCTGAGCGATCGACTAAAAGGCGTCCATATGGACGCCTTTTTTATTGCCTTGCAAAAGACGAATCGTATCGTCAAGGTCGGCTGTGACATTGAGGCAGGTGTCAAATCCGCATTGATGACGCATAATCAGTTCAGGGGCTTGGCTCACCTATCCCGTAGCCGCTCTGCAACCTCACACAATGAGAACATATACGCGATGGGGCATTGTCGCAGTCAGGTTTGAAATGCTGGCTGTTACCCTTGCAATGCGCTGCTGGCAGAACAAACCGTTCACGCCTGTTATCGATGTTCCGATCTACCTGAGCCTGTCTTGCAAGGCACGTTTTAGCCTCAAGGCGGTTCGTCTCGTTACATGTGGATGAAGGCTACACAGGATTGGCCTAAAGTCGTATACAACAGCTATTGACTATTGGGGCCATTGCTTGTGGGGCGTAATCTTCTTGCGTATCCTCCATCCACTTTTGACCCAACACGCCATAGCGGATACTTATAATGTCTGACTTGAAAACAGCCGCTCTCGAATACCATGCTCAACCCCGTCCAGGTAAGTTGAGCGTTGAACTGACCAAGCCTACCGCTACCGCTCGTGATCTATCTCTGGCTTACAGCCCGGGTGTAGCAGAGCCTGTCCGCGAAATCGCTCGTGATGCCGAGCTCGCCTACCAGTACACCGGTAAAGGTAACCTGGTTGCTGTGATCTCTGACGGTACAGCCATCCTTGGTCTGGGTAATCTGGGACCATTGGCGTCAAAGCCGGTTATGGAAGGCAAGGGTGTCCTGTTCAAGCGCTTTGCCGGTATCGACGTGTTCGATATCGAAGTCGATGCCGAAAGTCTGCAGGCGTTCATTGATACCGTAAAACGCATTTCCATTACCTTCGGTGGTATCAACCTGGAAGACATCAAAGCGCCTGAGTGCTTCGAGATCGAAAAGGCTCTGATCGAGCAGTGCAATATTCCGGTTTTTCATGATGATCAGCACGGTACGGCTATCGTGACTGCGGCCGGCATGCTGAATGCGTTGGAGATTGCTGGCAAGAATCTAGAAGATGCCAAGATCGTTTGCCTGGGGGCAGGTGCAGCAGCCATTTCCTGCATGAAGCTGCTAATTAGCATGGGCGCCAAGGTCGAAAATATTTTCATGCTGGATCGTCAGGGTGTGATCCATTCTGGTCGTACCGATCTCAACCAGTACAAGGCTATCTTTGCGACCGAGACTGACAAGCGTACCTTGTCTGACGCGCTGGATGGCGCTGATGTGTTCGTTGGTCTGTCTGGTGCGAACCTGCTGAGCGCTGAGGATTTGCAGCGCATGGCGCCGAATCCCATCGTATTCGCCTGCTCTAACCCGGATCCGGAGATCAAGCCGGAATTGGCTCATGAAACCCGTTCAGATGTCATTATGGCCACTGGCCGTTCCGACTATCCGAACCAGGTGAACAACGTGTTGGGTTTTCCCTTCATTTTCCGAGGCGCATTGGATGTGCGGGCTACGGTTATCAATGAGGAAATGAAGATTGCAGCGGCTCATGCGCTACGGAATCTTGCCAAGCTTCCAGTGCCGAAGGAAGTATGTGAGGCCTATGGTGTTGATGAGTTGAGCTTTGGTCGTGGATATATCATTCCAAAGCCCATGGATCCTCGTCTGATCACAGTGGTCTCCGATGCAGTCGCCAAAGCGGCTATTGAGTCGGGCGTAGCGACCCGTGCATACCCGGCACACTATCCGCTCAAGTCGGTTAGTGACGTTTTTAGTCACTAATCAAGACAATAAAAAACCCCGCTTAGGCGGGGTTTTTTATTGTCCTTTAGAACAGGTCCATTGGGGCAGACTCATCGGACGGAAGTGGCGTGCCAGGCGAGCTGCCTGGGCCTAGCTCATCCATAGGCGGCGGTGTGTCTTCATTCTTGAACAGCTCGAAGTACGCGTCTGGGGTGCCAGGCGGAGCTGCTCGGCCACTGACAGGGTCAATGCGCAGGGTGGCAATTCCCGGTGGTTCCGCTGGCAGGTGGTCGGGTTTGCCTTCCAAAGCACTGCCCATGTACTGCATCCAGATGGGAAGTGCCACATTACCGCCAAACTCATGACGACCCAGCGTGTCAGGCTGATCAAAACCTACCCATACCGTAGTAACATAATCAGCGTTATAGCCGGAGAACCAGGTGTCTTTTGAGTCGTTTGTCGTTCCGGTTTTACCTGCTAAATCCCCACGCTTCAGCTCAAGCGCTCGACGACCCGTGCCGCGCTTGATCACATCCTGCAGCATGCTGGTCATGATATAGGCGTTACGCGGATCAATGATTTGCGGTGCAATGGCAGGTGTCTGACTCATCGTGCCGTCGGCGTTGGTTACGCTGGCAGGTGTTACCTGAACATTCTCCGGGGCAGCTGCCGCAGTATTCGCTTTCTGCGGAACACGTGGCGGATTAGCCTGATAAAGCAGTTGTCCGTCGCGACTCTCAACCTTCGAGATAATGTAAGAGTTGACCTTGTAGCCGCCGTTTGCAAAAGCTGTCCAGCCATTGGCAATTTCCATTGGCGTAAGGCCGGGTGTACCCAACGCCAGTGAAAGGTTGCGTGGCAGAAGATCCTTTTCAAAGCCGAAGCGGGTCACATAGCTAATCGCATAATCGATACCAATGGCCTGCAGAAGGCGAATGGAGACCAAGTTGCGCGAGCGATACAGTGCCTCCCGCAGGCGGATAGGACCCAGAAAAGTGTTTGTATCGTTTTTAGGACGCCAAGCTTCGTCCATGCTGCTATCCATGAACACGATAGGTGCATCATTAACGAGGGAGGCGGCGGTATAGCCTTTCTCCAGTGCAGCACTGTAAATGAACGGTTTGAAGCTCGAGCCCGGCTGGCGGCGGGCCTGAATGGCGCGATTGTAATTACTCTGCTCGAACGAGAATCCGCCAACCAAGGCCTGAATGGCACCGTCTTGTGGATCAAGCGATACCAGCGCGCTTTGGGCCTTGGGAACTTGAACAAACCGTAAGCTGCCATCTTCTTGACGCAAAATACGGATCAGATCACCTACTTTAACGACATCGCTGGGCGTATTCGGCTTGGGCCCCATGCTATTGGCGCTGATATAAGGGCGAGCCCATTTCATGTTTTCCCAAGCGATAGCTTCTTCCTTGTCGTTTGCTGTCAGGACCAATATGCCGCTTTTTTCGGTCTGGGTGACGATGGCTGGCTCCAATCCCCCAACAGTACGATGGGATTGCAGCAGGCTTAACCATTCACTGCGCGACTTGTTCGGATAATGCGCTTCAGCTCCACGATAGCCGTGGCGCTGGTCATAGTCGATCAAGCCGTTGCGCACGGCGGCATTGGCAACGTTCTGCAGGTGGCTATCGATAGTCGTCGTAACCTTATAGCCCTCTGTATAGGCATCGCTACCATACCGTCCGACCATTTCCGCTCGAGCCATCTCAGCGACATAGGGCGCTGCGAGCTCCGGTACGGCGACGTGATGGTAGGCGTCGATAGGTTCAGACACGGCCGTTTCGTAGGCGCGCTGATCGATATAACCCAGCTTTAGCATCCGCTCGAGAATCCAGTTTCGTCTCTCCTTGCTGCGCTCGGGGTTTACGATCGGGTTATAGCGTGACGGTGCTTTTGGCAGGCCGGCAATCATCGCTTTTTGGGCTAGCGTCAGCTCATTGATTGATTTGCCGTAGTACACCTGTGCAGCGGCCTCGATTCCATAGGCGCGGTTGCCCAGATAGATCTTGTTGACATAGAGCTGCAGAATTTCATCCTTTGTAAGCTGGCGCTCAATTTGCAAGGCCAACAGTATCTCGGTGAATTTACGTGAAAAACTGCGTTCGCTGGTCAGGAAATAATTCTTGGCCACCTGCATGGTGATGGTGCTGCCGCCGGTCTGAATGTGACCTGTTTTGACCAATTGTGCTACGGCACGCATCAGACTTTTAACGTCTACACCGTAGTGGTTGGCAAAATTGTCGTCCTCAGCCGAAAGCAGCGCATGGATGAAATCTGGAGGGATTTCGGAGAAACGTAAAGGCGAGCGCCGCATTTCTCCAAATTCGGCAATCAGCTTTCCATCTGCGCTGTAAATGCGAAGAGGGATCTGCAACTGCACGTTCCGCAGGGCATCTACCGAGGGTAGGCTCGGGCTAAGGTAGAGGAAGGCGCCGCTAAGCCCAAGAAAGACGCTGCAGACGATGCCAAGGCAAGACCACCAGATAAATTTTAACAAACGCATTGGATATGGCTTTTTCAGCTATAAAGAAGTGAATCTGGCAACAATTTTGCGAGCCAAGAAGTAGGTGCATTATAGGCAGTTTTTGGGACAGATCGCTATTTGCGCGTATGTCAAGTCTGCCAGCTAATGCCGATGAATACGAATCGCCCAATGCGTGGCGAATACAGATAGGGAAACTGTTGTGCTAGGGCTATTCAAAAAGAAGACGAATACGCTACTGGGAATCGATATCAGCTCAACGTCTGTCAAGTTGCTTGAGCTGAGTCGTGCTGGTGGACGGTATAGGGTCGAAGCCTATGCCGTTGAGCCGTTGCCGCCGAACGCCGTGGTGGAAAAGAACATTGCCGAGCTTGAAGGCGTAGGGCAAGCGCTGGGCCGGGTTCTGGCCAAGGCTCGAACGAATGCTCGAAATGCAGCAGTGGCGGTAGCGGGTTCGGCTGTTATTGCAAAGACCATCGAAATGGATGCGGGTCTTTCGGATGACGAGCTTGAAAACCAGATCAAGCTTGAGGCGGATCAGTATATTCCTTATCCCCTTGAGGAAGTGGCGATTGACTTCGAGGTTCAAGGGCAGTCGGCGCGTAATCCAGGCCGTGTTGAAGTGCTCCTTGCGGCATGTCGCAAGGAGAACGTTGAAGTCCGTGAGGCCGCGTTAGCGTTGGCCGGCCTTTCCGCCAAGGTTATTGATGTAGAAGCTTATGCTCTTGAGCGTGCTTATACGCTAATGGCCGGGCAGCTAGGCGGTAATGTCGATGAATTGACGGTTGCGATTGTTGATATTGGCGCCACGATGACTACCCTTAGCGTTCTGCATAATGGCCGTACCATTTATACGCGCGAGCAGCTCTTTGGCGGACGGCAGCTGACCGAGGAAATCCAGCGTCGTTACGGACTGTCCATCGAGGAAGCCGGTCTTGCCAAAAAGCAGGGTGGACTGCCTGATGATTATCAGGTCGAAGTATTGACCCCCTTCCGGGATGCGGTTGTCCAGCAGGTTGCCCGCTCACTGCAATTCTTCTTTGCAGCCGGACAATACAATGATGTGGACTATATCTTGCTTGCGGGAGGAACCGCGTCAATTTCCGGCCTGGATCGGCTGATCCAACAGAAAATTGGCACTCCGACTCTAGTTGCTAATCCGTTTGCTGATATGACGCTAAATAGCAAAGTCAATGCAAGTGCTCTGGCCAGTGACGCTCCGGCGCTCATGATTGCCTGCGGTCTGGCTATGAGGAGCTTCGACTGATGGCCCATATCAACCTGTTACCTTGGCGTGAACAGCTAAGGGAAGAGCGCAAGAAGCGCTTTCTGGTGGTTATTGGCGGGATGTTTGTCCTGTCGGCCGCAATCATCTTTCTAGGTGATAAGTACTTTACCTCTGCAATTGAGAACCAGGACGCCCGTAATGCCTATATACAAGGCGAAATTGCCGTTCTGGATTCTCGCATCAAGGAAATCAGTGAGCTGAAAACACGCAGACAGCAGCTCCTTGAGCGAATGAAGATCATTCAGGACTTGCAGGGCAACAGGCCTGTCATTGGCCATGTGTTTGATCAGTTGGTGCGTACGTTGCCGGATGGCGTGTATTTTACTGGTCTTAAAATGCAGGGCGATACCATTTCCATTGTTGGTGAAGCGGAGTCCAACAACCGCGTTTCCAACCTTATGCGTAACTTCGAAAATTCCGAATGGTTGGCTTCGCCTAATCTGACAGAGGTCAAGGCGCTGACGTCAGGTGCAGTTGATCAGAACAATGCCTTCCAAATGACGGTAAAACAGACAAAGCCGGCTGTGCCAACGCCTGCGGTGCCCGCACAAGGAGGTAAGTCATGAGTTTGGCCGATACTCTGGCAAGCCTTCGCAAGATCGATCTGAACGATCTTGATATGGATAACCTGGGTGCATGGCCCCCAGCAGCCAAGGTGATTACCTGCATTCTGATTGTCGCTGTGGTGCTGGCGCTAGGCTATAACTTCTATCTGAAGGACATGCAGACAGAGCTGGAAAGCAAGCAGGCTCAGGAAGAAACCCTCAAGCAGCAGTTTGGGAGCAAGGCATTTCAAGCCGCTAACCTGGATGCCTACAAGGTTCAGATGACTGAAATGGAGGAGTCATTTGGTGCCATGCTGCGTCAGTTGCCTAGCGATACAGAGGTGCCTGCACTGCTCGAGGATATTACGCGTACCGGGTTGAAAAGCGGTCTTGAGTTCGAGCAGATTCGTTTGCTTCCTGAAAACGTACAGCAGTTCTACGTTGAGTTGCCCATCCAGATTACGGTGGTGGGGAGCTATCACGATCTGGCGACGTTTGTCAGCAGTGCCTCAAGCCTGCCACGTATCGTGACGTTGCATGATTTCGATATCAGCCGTGTATCGCCTGACAGCGGAGCGCAGCTGCGAATGAACATTCTGGCCAAGACGTATCGCTATAACGACAAGGGATTGCACCAATGAGAGCCCGAATTCTGATGTGTGGGCTTTTGCTTGCTGCGCTGTCAGGGTGCGGTGGTGGGGATGATGTGTCTGATCTTCAAAGTTATATGGATGAAGTTCGGGCAAGGCCGAAGGGGAGTATAGAGCCATTGCCCCAGTTTCAGCCTTATGAGCCATTTGCTTATGGCGCGGCTGATATGCGCAGCCCATTCCAGCCACCTATAAAAATTGATTTAACGGCGAAGCAAAGAGGATCAAAGAACATCAAGCCTGATGAAACCAGGCCGAAACAATTTCTGGAAGGATTCAATATTGAAACCTTCCAGATGGTGGGCACGCTTTCCAATGCATCAGGTCGTTTTGCCTTGATCAAGGGGGCTGGAGGAGTTCACCGCGTCAAGGTGGGTGATTATCTGGGTAGAAACGATGGGCGTATCGTTTCTATTACCGAAAGTCAGATTGATGTGATTGAGATCGTTCCTGATGGAGAGGGCGGCTGGCTCGAAAGACCCCGTACTCTTTCGCTAATAGAGAGTTCTTAAGGACGGGGCATGATGTTGCACAAAACTATTCTACAAAGGGTCTCAGGGAAGAGTGCCCTCACGCTGGCCATACTCTTGAGCGGAATCTGTCCCTCTTTGCTGCTGGCGGCAGATCTCAAGGCCTTGAACGTGGCCTCTTTGCCGGGCGACAGAGTCGAACTCAAACTATCGTTCGATCAGCCAGTAACAGCCCCCAAGGGCTATACCATTGAGCAACCTGCGCGCATCGCTTTGGATCTGCCTGGCGTTAATAACAAGCTAGGCGTTCGCAACAAGGAGTTGGGATCGGGGAATGCCAGAAGCGTTACCGTAGTCGAGGCGGGTGACCGCACGCGTCTTATCGTGAATCTGACTGCATTGGCGCCTTACTCGACCCGCGTTCAGGGTAACGACCTGTTCGTTGTCATTGGCGGCGACCAGGCTGCTCGCACGACTAGTGCTTCTGTCCCGGCACCATCCTTGCCGCGCTCCGGTGCTGCGCAAGCCCCTGCGCCTGCAACCAACCCTGCCGGCCGTGTCTTTTCCAGCGTGCCGAGATTGGCTGGGAAAGCCATCAGGAATATCGACTTCAAGCGAGGTGATGACGGAGAAGGTAACGTTATCATTGACCTTTCAGAAACAGGTATCAGCCCTGACATACAGGAGCAGGGTGGAAAGATTCGTCTTAACTTCGGCAAGACGCAGCTCCCTGATGCTCTACGTGTTCGGCTTGATGTCAAAGACTTTGCTACGCCAGTACAGTTTGTAAACGCCTCAAGTCAGGCTGGTGACACGGTCATTACAATTGAGCCTACAGGCGTATATGACTATCTGGCCTACCAGACAGATAACAAGCTGACCATTAGCGTCAAGCCACTCACTGCCAAGGAAAAGGAACAGCGTGCCGCTGAGCGTTTCACCTATACCGGTGAAAAATTGTCTCTGAATTTCCAAGATATCGATGTTCGCTCGGTCCTTCAGTTAATTGCTGACTTCACCGGTTTGAACCTGGTGGCCAGCGACACCGTACAGGGCAATATCACGCTGCGCCTGCAGAACGTGCCGTGGGATCAGGCGCTTGATCTTGTTCTGAAAACCAAGGGACTCGACAAGCGACAAATAGGCAACGTGCTGTTGATTGCGCCAGCGGATGAGATTGCGGCGCGTGAGCGCCAGGAATTGGAGTCACAAAAGCAGATTCAGGAGCTGGCGCCGCTACGCAGAGAGCTGATCCAGGTTAATTACGCCAAGGCTGCCGATATGGCCAAGCTGTTCCAGTCGGTTACTAAGGCTGATGCCGGACAAAGCGAGCGTGGCTCTATCACTGTCGATGATCGAACCAATAGCATCATTGCTTACCAGACCCAAGATCGCCTGGATGAGCTAAGACGAATTGTCTCTCAGCTCGATATTCCGGTTCGCCAGGTGATGATCGAGGCGAGGATCGTTGAGGCAAACGTCAACTACAACAAACAGCTAGGTGTTAACTGGTCAGGTTCTCGGTCTGGCAATGGCAACTTTACTATCAGTGGAGGCGCTGGCTCTACTACTGGGACGTCTTCACCTTTTGTAGATTTGGGTGTAGGTAGTGCAACGTCCGGTATTGGGATCGGGTTCTTGACGGGCAGTACTACTTTGGATCTTCAGTTGTCTGCCATGGAGGCTACTGGTAATGGTGAGATAGTCTCTCAACCAAAGGTAGTAACGTCTGATAAAGAAACAGCAAAAATCTTGCGTGGTACCGAGATTCCTTATCAGGAGGCCAGTTCGAGCGGTGCAACAAGTACCTCCTTTAAGGAAGCGGCGCTTTCGTTAGAGGTAACGCCTCAGATCACGCCTGATAATCGAATTATCATGGAAGTTAAGGTGAATAAGGATGCACCTGACTATCAGAATCGCCTGGATAATGGCGCTCCGCCTATTTCAAAAAACGAGGTGAATGCCAAAGTACTAGTGGCTGATGGTGAAACTATCGTAATCGGGGGCGTTTTCTCGAATACTCAAAGCAAGTCGACGAGTAAAGTACCTTTATTGGGCGATGTTCCCTATGTCGGTCGCCTATTTAGACGCGACTCGGTTACGGATGAAAAAGTAGAGCTGCTTGTCTTCCTCACTCCGCGTATCATGAACAACCAAGCTATTGCCGTTGGTCGTTGATTGAAGTGCTGAATGTGTTTCTCGTGGGTCCGATGGGTGCTGGTAAAAGCACCATCGGACGCCTGCTCGCTAAAGAGCTCCATCTCCCGTTCAAAGACGCTGACAGAGAAATCGAGCAGCGGACCGGAGCTAATATTCCCTGGATTTTTGATGTTGAGGGGGAGCAGGGCTTTCGTGAGCGGGAGCGCCTGGTTCTGGAGGACCTTTGTAAATCATCAGGGCTGGTGCTTGCTACCGGAGGCGGCTCGGTACTGCATGAAGATAACAGGCGCATCCTGAAAGCAAGCGGGCATGTGATCTATTTACATGCCTCCGTCGAGCAGCAGATCGAAAGAACGGCCCGTGATCGGAACCGCCCCCTTTTGCAGACGCCCGATCCTGCACAGGTCTTGCGTAATCTGATGGCTGTTCGCGATCCGCTCTACCGTGAGATAGCGGCCACCATCATAGAAACGGACGAGCGGCCCCCTCGACTGGTCGTTCAGCAAATACTTGAGCGTTTAAAAGCACTCATCCCTCGTTAAAGGCGCTGGCGTTCTGCGTTATCCTAGCGGCCTTTCATTGGGGGGATTTATGCGAACACTAAACGTCAATTTGGGCGAGCGTAGTTATCCCATCTTCATAGGTCAGGACGTGCTGTCCCAGCAGCAGTACATTCTGCCCTACATAAAAGGCCGAAAGGTCGCCGTCGTTACCAACGAGACGGTAGCGCCTCTTTATTTGGAAAAGCTCAAAGCCACACTGCAGGGTAAAGAAGTAACCGCTGTCGTGCTGCCTGATGGAGAGCGTTATAAAACATGGGAAGTTCTACAAAAAATCTTTGATGCCTTGCTTGAAGACAAACATGACCGTGCCACCACTATCATTGCCCTGGGCGGGGGTGTGATCGGTGACATGGCAGGGTTTGCAGCCGCATGTTATCAACGGGGCGTTGATTTCATTCAGGTTCCAACCACTCTGTTGTCACAGGTGGATTCCTCCGTGGGGGGTAAAACCGGAATCAATCATCCGCTTGGCAAGAACATGGTAGGCGCGTTCTATCAACCCAAGGCTGTAGTGATCGATACCTCAAGCCTTGTTACGTTACCTGAACGTGAGCTATCAGCTGGGCTTGCTGAAGTCATCAAGTATGGATTGATCTGCGATGAGCCTTTCCTGGTATGGCTGGAAGAAAGCATCGATCAATTACGCTTGCTGGATCAATCCAAGCTGAGCGAGGCTATAGAGCGCTCCTGTGCAGCGAAGGCTGATGTGGTTGGCGCGGATGAGCGGGAGTCCGGCATTCGAGCCACGCTGAACTTGGGGCATACGTTTGGGCATGCGATCGAGGCGCACCAGGGGTATGGCTCATGGCTGCATGGTGAGGCGGTTGCTGCCGGTACGGCGATGGCGCTGGAAATGTCTTGTCGTCTGGGTTGGCTGAGCCGTGATGATCAGATTCGAGCCCTACGGTTATTCAAGCGTGCGGGGCTTCCTGTCGTTCCTCCTGCTAGCATGTCGCCTGACGATTTCATGAAATACATGGCGGTTGATAAAAAGGTTCTGGATGGCCAGTTGCGCCTTGTGCTGCTCAAGCGGTTGGGCGAGGCCGTGGTAACCAGTGATTTCCCTTATGACACCCTCAAGCAGACGCTAAGTGCCGATTATCAGGCTTTGGCGGAACAGCTCGGAGATTGAAAGAAGTCTTATGTCCAGTCTGCATGCCGACGAGGCCTTCCTCGGCCATTACGAATTTACTCACGATCCTTTTGCGCCACGCGTGCCAGGATTCAAGTTTTATCCTGCCCAGCGCAAAACGGTTCTCGGGCAGTTACATCATCTTGCTCGCTATAGCCATCTTCTGCTTGCGGTAACAGGGCCTGCCGGAAGCGGGAAAACCTTGCTGAGACAGGCGCTTGTTGCCAGTACCAAAAAGGATGCGGTCCATAATGTTGTCGTGTCGGCACGTGAGGTGCAGGACAAGAACACACTATTGCGCAAGTTAAGTCAGGGATTGGGCACGCCTCAAGCGAGCATCGAAGCGGTGCTATCTCAGGTTGGTCAAGTGACATTGACTGGCCAGGAAGTCTATTTTCTGGTCGACGATGCCCATGAGTTGGATGATGACGCACTGGAAGCCCTGTTGGCATTGGCAGAAGGTGATGAGAAGAATCGCCCTCATGTATTCCTGTTTGGGGACGCCGAGCTGACAGGTAAGCTGGAAAGCCTTGCGCAAGGCGAGGAGCGCTACCACGCCATCGAGCTTTTGCCTTATACCGAAGAGGAAACTCAAGGGTATCTGGCGCAGCGCCTGGAAGGTGCTGGCCAAAGTATTGATATTTTTACGCCAGAGCAGATCGAGACCATTCACCAGACCTCCGGTGGATGGCCGGGGGAGATCAACGAAGCTGCGCGAGACGTGTTGATCAGCGGCATGCTGAGTCAGCGTGGCGGTGGTGGTAGCAAATTCAAGGGTGGTCAACAGCTATTGGCTAACCTGCCTCGCAAGCACCTGATCATTGTGGCAGTCATCGCTGTCGGTGTCTTGGCGGCGTTGCTCATGAAGGGTAATGATTCATCGCCCAAGATGGCCTCGACTGACGGGACCGAACAATCCCAAGGGGATGGCAAGTCGGGAACGGCAATTAAGTTCGATGGTTCTTCCCAGCCTTTGCCGTTGCCTTTGGTCGGTGAGGCCCAGCCCGTCATCCGTGAGCCGCTGGCTCAGGCAGCAGGGCAGGAGGAGTCTGAAGGCAATGGCGTGAGCGGTTCTATTCAGTCTGGCGAAGACGATTTTTCCTCAACGCCACCTGAGATGCCTTCTGCCCAGGCGCCTGTCAGTGTAACGGCTCCAACGCGTCCCCTGGCGCCGGCCGCAACGCCTGCTCCAGCCGAGCCTGTACATACAACACCCAGACAGGTTGCTTCTGCGCCGGTCAAGCCTGAAGTCAAGGTTGAGCCCAAGCCTGCGCCGGCAAAGCCTGCAGCTCAGGAAACACCCAAGACAGCTCAGGGCAATGGCGGTGGCTGGTACAGCACTCAGGGTGGAACGCACTATGCGCTTCAGGTGTTAGGAACCAGCTCTGAAAGCAGTGCTCAAGCCTTTATTCAGCAGCAAAGCGATAGCGCCAATTATCGTTATTTCAAAAAGCAGTACCAAGGTAAGGCGCTTTATGTTGTGACCTATGGTAGTTTCGCTAACCGTGCGGCAGCTGAGGCAGCTGTGAAACAATTGCCTGCCAAGGTTCAGTCGGCCAAGCCATGGCCTCGCACGTTTGCCAGCATCCAGCAGGATATCGCTTCAACGCGATAATTCTTTAGACAGCGCCCATGTTGCATATATCATTTTGCGACATGGGCGTATTTCATTTTTAGGACTCTAAGATTCAGGATCGCGACAAAAACTTTGTCTTGCTCTGATATCCGGTATACAATGTCATCCCTTTGCC
This sequence comes from Pseudomonas sp. C2.3V, assembly GCF_058536325.1. Taxonomy (NCBI): domain Bacteria; kingdom Pseudomonadati; phylum Pseudomonadota; class Gammaproteobacteria; order Pseudomonadales; family Pseudomonadaceae; genus Pseudomonas; species Pseudomonas sp. C2.3V. The sequence goes on from NZ_JBZUBN010000001.1 coordinate 702,344, forward strand.
TGCCGTAAAAGTAGCGTGCCCAAGCGCCTGGCAGTGACAAGTGGATTGACTAGAAATAGATTGCCGGTGAGAGTTCCCATGAAAGCAGGCCTGTACAATCCTGAAACGTTCAAGGATAACTGCGGCTTCGGCCTGATTGCCCATATGCAGGGCCAGGCGAGTCACCATTTGCTGCAAACGGCCATCGAGGCCCTGACCTGCATGACGCATCGCGGCGGTATCAATGCAGACGGCAAAACCGGCGACGGTTGCGGTCTGTTGATACAAAAGCCCGACGCGTTCCTTCGCGCTGTCGCTTTAGAAACATTCGGCGTTGAGCTACCCGCCCAATACGCCGTTGGCATGGTTTTCCTCAATCAGGACGACCAAAAGGCCGATGTGGCCAGAAACCACATGAATTCCGAATTTGCTGCTGCTGGCCTTACCGTGGTCGGGTGGCGCAAGGTTCCCGTGGATACCTCTGTATTAGGACCTTTGGCGCTTGAGCGCCTACCTAAGATCGAGCAGGTATTCATTAGCGGCGAAGGTCTCGATGATCAGCAGTTCGCCGTAAAGTTATTCACATCCCGCCGCCGTTCTTCGGTATTGAACAAGAACGATGCGGAGCATTATGTCTGCAGTTTGTCCAGTAAGGTCATCATCTATAAAGGCTTGATGATGCCAGCAGATCTGGCTGCGTTTTTCCCTGACCTCGGCGATGAACGTCTGCAAACTGCCATTTGCGTGTTCCATCAGCGTTTCTCGACCAACACGCTGCCCAAGTGGCCGTTGGCGCAGCCGTTCCGCTACCTGGCGCACAATGGCGAGATCAATACCATCACGGGCAACCGTAACTGGGCCCGAGCGCGGCGTACCAAGTTCGTCAATGAGCTGCTTCCTGATCTGGATAGCCTGGGTGATTTGGTCAATACCGTAGGGTCCGACTCCTCAAGCATGGATAACATGCTCGAATTGCTGGTGACCGGCGGAATGGACCTGTTCCGTGCCGTGCGCATGATCATTCCGCCAGCCTGGCAGAACGTCGAAACGATGGACTCAGGGCTTCGCGCATTCTATGAATTCAACTCCATGCACATGGAGCCATGGGATGGTCCGGCTGGAGTTGTATTGACAGACGGGCGCTATGCCGTCTGCCTGCTTGATCGCAACGGCTTGCGCCCTGCCCGCTGGGTAACAACCAAGAATGGCTATATCACCCTGGCCTCGGAAGTGGGTGTCTGGGATTACGAGCCCAGTGATGTGATTGCCAAGGGACGTGTCGGTCCGGGTCAGATCCTTGCGGTCGATACCGAAACCGGACAGGTGCTTGAGGCAGATGATATCGATAACCGTCTGAAATCACGCCATCCTTACAAGCAGTGGCTGCGCAAGAATGCCCTGCGTATTCAGGCTACATTGGACGATAAGGATCATGGATCGCCTTTCTACGATTCGGATCGTCTGCGTCAGTACATGAAAATGTTCCAGGTCACGTTCGAAGAACGCGATCAAGTGCTGCGTCCATTGGCCGAGCAGGGGCAGGAAGCCGTCGGTTCCATGGGTGACGATACACCGATGGCCGTGCTGTCCAAGCGTATCCGTTCGAACTATGACTACTTCCGTCAGCAGTTTGCGCAGGTGACCAACCCGCCTATCGACCCGCTGCGTGAAGCCATTGTCATGTCGCTCGAGACTTGTCTAGGTGCCGAGCGCAACGTGTTCGAGGAGACGGCCGAACATGCCAACCGCGCAATCCTGAGTTCGCCGGTTATATCGCCCGCCAAGTGGCGTACCCTGATGACGCTGGAGCGTCCCGGGTTTGATCGTTTCGTCATTGATCTCAACTATGATGAAAGCGTGGGCCTGGAAGCGGCGGTACGAAATATTGCCGATCAGGCCGAGGAAGCGGTTCGTGCAGGAAAAGTCCTGATTGTACTGTCGGACCGTGCAATCGAGCCGGGCAAGCTGCCTGTGCATGCGTCCCTGGCAGTAGGTGCTGTTCATCACCGCCTGGTGCATACCGGACTGCGCACCGACTGCAACATCTTGGTTGAAACCGCAACTGCCCGCGATCCTCATCACTTTGCGGTGCTGATTGGTTTTGGCGCGACAGCGGTTTATCCCTTCCTGGCCTATGAGGTATTGGGCGACCTGATCCGTACAGGCGAAGTCCTGGGTGATCTTTATGAGGTCTTCAAGTACTACCGCAAGGGAATCACCAAAGGGCTGCTGAAGATCCTGTCCAAGATGGGCATTTCCACTGTGGCTTCCTACCGTGGCGCCCAGTTGTTTGAGGCGGTTGGTCTGTCCAGTGAGGTGACGGATCTATGCTTCCCAGGCGTCACCAGCCGCATACAGGGCGCCCGCTTTGCCGACATCGAAGTCGAGCAGAAGCTGCTGGCAAACGAAGCCTGGAGCAACCGTAAGCCGATCCAGCAGGGCGGCTTGCTGAAGTATGTCTACGGTGGTGAATATCACGCGTATAACCCGGATGTCGTCAATCTGCTCCAGGCAGCTGTTCAGCAAGGCGACTATGCACGGTTCCGTGAGTATTCCGCCCTGGTTGACCAGCGTCCCGTAGCTATGATCCGTGACCTGCTCAAGGTTAAGGTCAGCGACACGCCGCTGGCGCTTGAAGAAGTCGAGCCGCTGGAAAGCATTTTCAAGCGTTTCGATGCCGCCGGTATCTCGCTCGGTGCCCTGTCTCCAGAGGCGCATGAGGCGCTGGCCGAGGCAATGAACCGCTTGGGCGGCCGCTCTAACTCGGGTGAGGGCGGTGAAGACCCGGCGCGTTACGGCACGCTGAAAAGCTCCAAGATTAAGCAAGTAGCTACGGGACGTTTCGGTGTAACGCCAGAATACCTGGTCAATGCCGAAGTCCTGCAAATCAAGGTGGCTCAGGGCGCCAAGCCGGGCGAAGGCGGCCAGCTGCCGGGCGGCAAGGTGAATGGCCTGATTGCTCAGTTGCGCTATGCCGTACCGGGCGTAACCCTGATTTCCCCTCCGCCCCATCACGATATCTACTCGATTGAGGACTTGGCCCAGCTGATCTTTGATCTCAAGCAGGTCAATCCAAAGGCGCTGGTGTCCGTTAAACTGGTATCGGAGCCTGGCGTTGGTACGGTAGCGGCCGGTGTCGCTAAGGCTTATGCCGATCTGATTACCATCTCCGGCTATGACGGTGGTACAGGTGCATCACCAGTAACGTCCATCAAGTACGCGGGCAGTCCTTGGGAGTTGGGACTGGCTGAGGCGCATCAGACATTGCGTGGCAACGACCTGCGTGGAAAGGTTCGCGTACAGACCGATGGCGGTCTCAAAACCGGCCTCGACGTGATCAAGGCGGCGATTCTAGGTGCAGAAAGCTTTGGCTTTGGTACCGCGCCGATGATTGCATTGGGTTGTAAATACCTGCGTATCTGTCACCTGAACAACTGCGCTACCGGCGTGGCGACCCAGAACGATAAGCTGCGCAAGAACCATTTCATCGGTACCGTTGAGATGGTGACCAACTTCTTCACCTTTGTGGCAGAAGAAACACGCGAGTGGCTGGCGCGTCTGGGTGTAAGAAGCTTGGGTGAGTTGATCGGCCGTACCGATCTGCTAGAGATCCTACCTGGCGAAACGGCCAAGCAGCACAACCTGGATTTGACGCCACTCCTGGGTAGCGACCATATTCCGGCAGACAAGCCTCAGCACTGCCTTGTTGACAAGAACCCACCATTCGACCAGGGACTCCTGGCTGAAGAAATGGTCCGCCTGGCCCAGTCAGCTATCGAAGGTAAGACGGGCGGTGAGTTCAGTCTGAAAGTAAGCAACTGTGACCGCTCCATTGGCGCACGTGTATCCGGTGAGATTGCTCGTCAGCATGGTAACCAGGGTATGACGTCGGCGCCTATCACGTTCCGCTTTACAGGGACAGCAGGGCAGAGCTTTGGCGTATGGAATGCCGGTGGCCTGAACCTCTATCTCGAGGGTGACGCCAACGATTATGTGGGCAAGGGTATGACAGGCGGCAAGCTGGTCATCACTCCGCCCAAGGGTAGCGCCTTCAAGAGTCAGGAGTCGGCCATCATTGGTAACACCTGCTTGTACGGTGCCACGGGTGGCAAACTGTTTGCAGCGGGTACCGCGGGCGAGCGATTTGGTGTTCGTAACTCTGGTGCCCATGCGGTCGTCGAGGGAACCGGTGATCACTGCTGCGAGTATATGACCGGTGGCTTCATCTGTGTTCTGGGCAAGACGGGTTACAACTTCGGTTCCGGTATGACAGGCGGCTTCGCCTACGTGCTGGACATGGATAACAGCTTTGTTGACCGTGTTAACCATGAACTCGTGGAAATTCAGCGTATCAGCAACGAGGCAATGGAGGCTTATCGCAGTCACCTGAGCCGCGTGCTGACCGAGTACGCCGAGGAAACGGGCAGTGAGTGGGGACACTATCTGCTCGAAAACCTGGATGATTATTTCCGCAAGTTCTGGTTGGTGAAGCCCAAGGCTGCCAGCCTGGCCTCACTGCTATCCACTACTCGGGCAAATCCGCAGTAATGCTATAGGCAACCAGCGCCTGACATTTTGTCAGGCGCTGGTTGCGACCGTGAGTTTTCCTGCAGCAGCGAGACATGAACGCTGCCGTGATGAGGTTTAGGTAATGGCTGAACGTCTGAATAACGACTTCCAGTTCATAGAGGTCGTCCGCAAGGACCCGAAGAAGAAACTCCTGCGTCAGCGCAAGAAAGAATTCGTTGAGATTTACGATCCGTTTAAGCCGCAGCAGGCATCTGAGCAGGCTCACCGCTGCCTGGGGTGCGGCAACCCTTACTGCGAGTGGAAGTGCCCGGTTCACAACTACATACCAAACTGGCTGAAGCTGGTTTCGGAAGGCAATATCCTGGCTGCAGCCGAGCTGGTCCATCAGACCAATACGCTGCCCGAAGTTTGTGGTCGTGTGTGTCCGCAGGACCGCTTGTGTGAGGGCGCGTGTACCCTGAACGATGGTTTCGGTGCCGTTACCATCGGTTCGGTAGAGAAATATATCGCTGATACCGCTTTTGCCATGGGTTGGCGGCCGGATATGTCCAAGGTGGTGCCAACCGGCAAGCGGGTTGCCATCATTGGTGCAGGTCCTGCGGGTCTTGGCTGCGCCGATATTCTCGTCCGCAACGGCGTTACGCCTGTTGTGTTCGATAAGAATCCGGAAATTGGCGGTCTGGTAACGTTTGGCATTCCCGAGTTCAAGCTTGAGAAAAGCGTGATGGCGCGCCGCCGCGAGGTCTTTACCGGTATGGGGATAGAGTTCCGCCTCAATACCGAGATAGGCAAGGACATCACAGTGGAGCAGCTGCTCGAGGAGTACGATGCGCTCTTCATGGGGATGGGAACTTATACCTACATGAAAGGCGGTTTCCCTGGCGAAGATTTGCCAGGTGTGCACGATGCCCTGGATTTTCTAGTGGCTAACGTCAACCGTAACCTGGGCTTCGAGAAGTCTGCTGACGAGTTTGTCGATATGAAAGGCAAGCGCGTTGTGGTTCTGGGCGGCGGTGATACCGCGATGGATTGCAACCGCACCTCGATTCGCCAGGGTGCCAAGAGCGTAACCTGTGCCTACCGTCGCGATGCCGAGAACATGCCGGGCTCGCGTCGTGAGGTGAAGAATGCCAAGGAGGAGGGTGTTAAGTTCCTCTTCAATCGCCAGCCGATTGCGATCATTGGTGAAGACAAGGTAGAAGGCGTCAAGGTTGTCGAGACGCGTCTGGGCGAGCCGGATGCCCGGGGCCGTCGCAGTCCTGAACCGATTCCGGGATCCGAAGAGATCCTGCCGGCAGATGCGGTAGTCATCGCTTTCGGTTTCCGCCCAAGCCCCGCAGAGTGGTTCGAGCAACATACGATTGCAATGGATAATCAGGGCCGTGTAGTCGCTCCCTCTGTCGGTCAGTTCAAGCATCAAACCAGCAACCCCAAGATTTTTGCGGGCGGCGATATGGTGCGAGGTTCGGATCTGGTGGTGACTGCAGTATTCGAAGGTCGTACTGCAGCTGAAGGTATCCTGGATTACCTGGGCGTTTGAAGCACCAGCCATAAGCTGCTTTGCAGTTCAAGGGCAAAGCGGTTAAGGGCTCGATAGATAAAAGGCACGGATCTCTCCGTGCCTTTTATTTTTGTGTCTGAGAAAATGACAGTACTTTCTTGACGGATATTTTCCATGACTGCTTTGAAGAACGACCGTTTTCTCCGTGCCTTGCTCAAGCAACCCGTCGATGTGACGCCCGTCTGGATGATGCGGCAGGCCGGTCGTTATCTCCCGGAGTACCGCGCTACGCGTGGCCGTGCCGGTGACTTCATGAGTCTGTGCATGAATCCTGAGCTGGCCTGCGAGGTTACACTGCAGCCGCTCGAGCGTTATCCGCTGGATGCCGCCATCCTGTTTTCAGATATCCTGACCATCCCGGACGCCATGGGGTTAGGCCTCTATTTCGAGACAGGCGAGGGCCCCCGCTTCAAAAAGCGTATCGAATCCGCGGCGGATATTGACGCCTTGCCAATCCCAGATCCAGAAGCAGATCTGGGCTATGTCATGAATGCGGTCCGCACCATTCGCCGGGAACTCAATGGGCGTGTGCCTCTGATCGGATTCTCAGGAAGCCCTTGGACGTTGGCGACTTACATGGTCGAAGGAGGCTCATCCAAGGACTTTCGTCGTAGCAAGGCGATGCTTTATGACAATCCGCAAGCCATGCACAACCTGCTCGATAAGCTGGCCCGCTCAGTAACCGCCTATCTGAATGGTCAGATTCAGGCGGGTGCCCAGGCGGTACAGATCTTTGATACATGGGGAGGCAATCTGTCTTCGGCGGCTTATCAGGAGTTTTCTCTCGCCTACATGCGCAGGATTGTTGATGGCCTGATTCGTGAGCGTGAAGGCCGCAAGATTCCTGTCATCCTGTTTACCAAGAATGGCGGTCTTTGGTTGGAGAGCATGGCGGCCTCTGGCGCAGACGCATTGGGACTGGATTGGACATGCGACATTGGCGATGCCCGTAGCCGTGTGGGTGACAAGGTGGCGCTGCAAGGCAATATGGACCCGGCGGTACTGTATGCCAAGCCTGACGCGATCCGTTCAGAGGTGGCGCGAATTCTGGCTCGCTACGGTAAAGGCTCCGGGCATGTTTTCAATCTGGGGCACGGAATCACGCCGGAGGTAGATCCTGCGCATGCAGGTGCCTTCATCGAAGCTGTTCATGAGCTCTCGGCGTCTTATCACGAGGCATAAGGCGGTCGACAAAGACCGGGCCATGCGCCCGATCCATTAAAAAGGCAAAGCCGCTCATCGAGCGGCTTTAACATTCAAGGGGAGGGCTGGCAGGCGAGCCAGGTGTAACGCAACAGCCAGTGCTCCGACCAAGAGTGTGGCGATGAACAGTCCGACACCATTCCATCCCGCTTCGTGCCAGAACACGCCGCCTAATGTTCCTGCGATGCTTGAGCCCACGTAGTAGCAGAACAGGTAAAGCGACGAAGCTTGTCCCTTTGCTTGCCGAGCACGGCGACCGATCCAGCTGCTGGCGACCGAATGAGCCCCGAAAAAGCCAAAGGTAAACAGCAGCATGCCCACTAGGACCAACGGCAAGGGGGTGAATAGCGTCAGCACTACGCCACCCAGCATCAGAAGAATCACAGCCCAAAAGACGCGGCGGCGACCAAGTTTATCCGCTAATGAGCCTACTTGGGCCGAGCTGTAGATACCCGACAGGTAGACGACCGACAAGACGCCCACAACGGCTTGACTAAGATGATAAGGCTCACCTAACAGGCGATAGCCAATATAATTAAACAACGTGACAAAGGCGCCCATTAACAGAAAGCCCTCGAGAAAGAGCCAAGGTAGCCCAGCGTCTCGAAAGTGTTGGGTAAAGCCATTGACCAGTTTGCGAGGCTTCAGGGGAGTTGGGCGGAAGTGACGTGACTCCGGCAAACGCCGCCAGAATACGATAGCGGCAATCAGCGCCAGACCGCCCAGGATTGCTAGAGCAATCCGCCAAGAGACAAAGTCCACCAGAACACCACTAATGACGCGCCCACTCATTCCACCTAACGCGTTGCCGCTGATATACAGTCCCATGGACAGGCCGATGTGCTGGGGATGGATTTCCTCAGACAGATAGGTCATGGCAACGGCGGCCAGGCCGGATAGCGATAGACCAACCAATGCCCGCGTGACGAGAACACCTTCCCAGGTGGGCATGATGGCGCTAAGCAGCGTAAAGAAAGCGGCGGCGAAGAGTGAGACCACCATGACCGGCTTGCGGCCGATGGCATCTGAAATAGGACCTGTAACCAGTAGCCCGACCGCCATGAGCCCAGTTGATACGGAGAGCACGAGGCTGCTTTTGGCCGCCGTTATACCAAAGGCTTCGGAAAAAATGGGCATCATGGGCTGTACACAGTACAGCAAGGCAAACGTGGCGAAGCCGCCACAGAAAAGTGCAAGGGCGGTATGGATGAACTGGCGAGTGCCTTTCTCAATGTACAAATCGGCATCTTCTACTGCTTGGTTGGCAGCTTCACGTGCTGCCTGAATAGGCGCAGGTTCTTCTTCAGGCTGGGCATGCTCGTGACGAGCAGGTAAAGCAGACTTACTCACGTTAAACCTCAAGATCTGGACGAACGAAAGGACGGCGCAGCGAAAGCGCTGCACAATCTGAAATTTATTATTGGTTACTGAAAGAATAAGAGCTGATGTTTATTCTTTCCAATATATTATTCGACCGATTTGATATGTATTAAATATCAATCGAGGCGCTATGGAATTAAGACATTTACGGTACTTTGTAGCCGTCGCAGATGAGTTGCATTTTGGTCGAGCGGCTGAACTCCTGGGTATTTCACAGCCACCACTGAGTCAGCAGATACAAGCTTTGGAAGAGGAGCTGGGGGCACGCCTGTTTGAGCGCACGAATCGTCGTGTTGCATTGACTGAGGCTGGCCGGCTCTTTCTGGATGAGGCTCGGCAGGTGTTGGCGCAGGTAGATAAGGCCACCGACATTGCACGGCGAGCGCAACGCGGAGAGTTAGGTGAGTTGCAAGTGGGTTTTACGGTTTCCGCGCCCTTTATAGCTACCGTTCCACGCTCTATTTTCAATTTTCGCCAGCTTTTTCCGGCGGTACATCTGGCTTTGCAGGAAATGAGCAGCCGAGAGCAGACCGAGGCGCTGATGGATCGCAAGCTCCAGGTAGGACTGATCCGGCCTATTACCATGTCGGATGCGCTGGTCTCGATAGAGCTGTTTCGGGAGCCCCTCGTCGCTGTGATGCGGGCGGACCATCCCTTGGCCCTACAAACCCACGAAAGCATTGCTATCAAACAGTTGGCCGAGGAACCCTTTGTTTACTTTCCTCGTACCTACGGTACAGGTCTATATGACCAATTGATCAGCTTGTCTCAACAAGCTGGATTCAGCCCGCGAATCGTTCAGGAAGCTCGAGAAACTACGATCATTATTGGACTGGTGGCGGCCGGATTGGGTGTTTCGGTTTTACCAGCAACCTACCGGCGAATGCATATCGAAGGTGTTGTCTACAGAACCCTGGTGGACGAGGGCGCCACCTCCGCATTGTGGCTTATTCATCGTCGTGACGAGCGCTCATCACTTGCACGTGCGTTCATTGAGTTGTTGACGCAAGGCGCCGGTATTATGAAGAGCAGCTGATTTCCAGGTGTTTGCCCCAATCCGGTGGGCGTTGAGCGAATCGGTCGTTGCCCGGTCGCTCTTCAAAGGGTCGGGTCAGAACCTTATGAAGCTGGCGAACTTCTTCATAATTACCCGCCTCAGCCTGCTCGATCGCCTGTTGGGCCAGATAGTTACGCAGTACATAGAGTGGATTGACTGCGTGCATGCGCTCCTGGCGTGCCGGTTGATCGCCGCCTTCCTGCTCGGTGCGGTTCAGGTATTGGCGACTCCACTCATCAAATCCAGCCAAATCAACAAAGTCGTTTCGAAGAGCCGCAATCGCCTGCTCCGGAACCTCATCGCCCAGACGTCGGAAGAAGAGTGAGTAGTCAACGGCACTGCCTTGCATCAGGCTGAGCAGCCGCTCGATCAGCTCCTTATCCGCCGCTTGCTCTGTCATAAGGCCGAGTCGACGTCGCATCAATGCCTGGTAATGCGCCTCATAAAGCGGCAAAAATAATTCGAGTATTCCTTTCAGCGTTTCGACAGGCACCCTCGGCGTCAACGCCTGCGCCAGTGCCGCCAGGTTCCAGTGCGCAATGGGGACCTGATTGCTGTAGGAGTATCGGCCACTGTAGTCAGAGTGGTTACAGATAAAATGCGCGTCAAAGTCATCCAGGAAGGCATAAGGGCCGAAATCGAATGTAATGCCGAGAATAGACATGTTGTCTGTGTTCATCACGCCGTGGCAAAAGCCGTAAGCCTGCCAGTAGGCGATCAGCTCGGCGTTGCGCTCGACGACTTCACGGAAAAAAGCCGCATAAGGATCAGGTTGCTCCAGGCATTTTGGGTAGTGCGCCTCAAGCACATGCTGGCCAAGCTTTTCCAACAAATCATTGCGCTGCGTATAGTAGAAGTATTCGAAATGCCCGAAGCGTATATGGCTTTGGGCAAGCCGTAGCAGCATGGCGCCGGTTTCGACTCGTTCGCGTATGACCTCTGTAGTGGAGCCGGTCACACACAGCGCGCGGCTTGAAGGGATACCCAGTGCATAAAGTGCTTCTGAGGCCAGAAACTCTCGAATGGACGAGCGTAAGACTGCACGTCCGTCTCCCATTCTTGAGTAGGGTGTCATGCCGGCACCCTTGAGGTGAAGATCCCAGTGCTCTCCCTTGTCGTTTATGACCTCGCCAAGCAAAAGGCCGCGGCCATCACCCAGGCGAGGATTATAGGAGCCGAACTGATGCCCCGAATAAACCATGGCGCGTGAGTCGGCTGTATCCCAGAGCTTGTGCCCGGAAAAGATTTCCGTGAATTCCGGTCGTTGCGCCTCGGTAACATCCAGATCCAGCAGTGCCATGGCGGCCTCCGAGACGACCACCAACTTTGGATTTTCAATAGGCTTGGGTTGGATGGCCGTCGAAAAATCATCGCCCAGACGGGCAAAGCGGTTATCGAACTCAAGCGCTTCAAGGGTTTTCACGGCACTCTCCGGACTGCAAATGTATTTATCTAGACAGCGTAAAACGTGCCCTGATCATTCCTTCTGTCCAGAGTAGGTCGGAGAAGGCACTTCATCCTTGCTCAAGGTGCGCTCAGATCCTTCCCTATTCTTTACAGACACTTCCAGCTGGCGAAAGGCGATCTCTATATTGTTCTCCCTGAACAGTCGCTCGATGCTGCGGTTGATTTCATCAGTAGCAAAGCCGCGATCGCCCAACTCCCGCACGTGAACGCGTAACTCATGATTCAGTGTGTTCTCACCAAACGCCTGTAGCAGGACCATTGGTTCTGGATCATGCAAAACCCTGGGGTTGTCGTAGGCGGCCTTATAGAGCAGCTCGCGTACTTTTTCCAGATCGGAGCCGTTGGCCACATTAACCAGCAGCGTGATACGCGTCATGGTGTCTGTTAGCGTCCAGTTGATGAGCTGACTCGTCACGAACGTCTTGTTGGGCACAATGACGGATTTGTTGTCAGCATCGGTGATATGGGTCGCCCGAATCTGAATGCGTTTGACTGTGCCTGTAACATTACCGATGGTAATCAGGTCGCCGATTCGAACAGGGCGTTCGAACAGGATGATCAGGCCGGAAATGAAGTTACCGAATATCTCCTGAAGGCCAAAACCCAAACCAACCGAGAGGGCCGCTGCCAGCCACTGGAGTTTGTCCCAGCTAACGCCCAGCGTGGAGAGCGAACTGATAACACCCACGCTGATGATGACATAGGACAATAGCGTCGTGGTTGCATACGCGGTCCCTTGAGCCAGGCTCAGGCGGGAAAGCACCACAACCTCAAGCAGGCCGGGCAGGTTGCGTGCCAGTGCAAAGGTGAGGCCTGCAAAGATGACCGCTTTGATAACGTCTCGCAGGGTAATCGGCATCATGGTTGCCGACTCACCCGTACCGCTGCTGTACTGGTAAAGCGTGACGTTATCCAGGTATGAGAAGACTGCCACCACGTCCACCCAGACCCAATACAGCACTCCCAGGAAGCCTAACCATAGGGCAAGGCGGATTAGACGTAAGGACTGCTGATTGACCTGCTCCATATCCAGCGCAGGCTCTTCTATGGCTTCACCGGTTTCACCCGCCTCCTGCATGCTCTGTCGCTTGGCCAGGGCGCGATGATAGGCGAGGCGTCTTGCAGCTACGCTTAAGCCCCGCGAGAAGGCAGCTTCGAGAATGACCCAGCAGAGCAGCAGATACAGCGTATCGATAAGCCGGTCGGTCAGTTTCAGTGAGGTGTAGTAGTAGCCTAGGCAAACAGCCAGGAACAGTCCGGCCGGAATGGCGGTAATGATTAGTCCAAACATCAGCCGGAAGAAGGGCAGACGTTCTCGAGCCGCCGTGTTAAGCAAGGAGCGACCCAGCATCCAAGACATGCTGGCATAGCAGATCAGAACAATAAGAATACCCAGTACGTCTTCAGACAGGCTTGTCAGCTGACGTTGGGCAATAGCTGCTACGGCCATTAATGCCAAGGCCAAAAGGCCTAGACGCCTGACCAGGCGGCGCATGGAATCTACTTGCGTGCGTGACCAGCGGAAATGGGTCTCTGCAACACCTCCACCTTCCAGTAGGCGGTAAACGGTATAGAACACCAGCCAGCCGGCGGCCATCTCCATAAGCGCTGCGCCAATGGATGCGTTCACGCCCCGCTTGTCGCCCTCAAGGGCAACGCCGATCAAACCTAGCGACAGGCTGACAGGAAGAGTCAGCAGCACGGTCAGAATGATCGCAAGCGGCGTGTGCAGCTGGCTGTCACGTTGGAAGTGCCCAATGTCCTTGTTCAAGGCATTGAGTTTTTCGTAAAGATACCGACGCTTCCACAGCAGCGTTGCAATAGCAAGAATGAGAGGCAGAAACAGCCAGGGGCGTTCGGCCAGACCGGCTGACAATTCGCCTGCACTGGCGCGCCAGGGCACATTTGCAATCTGTTCGACCAACGATTTGGGCGCATCCTTGAGCCAGCCCCAATCCAGCGGGCGATTGCTGGGAATCCAGAACATCTGCTCATCAAGCGTTGAGCGGAGACTTTCGCTGGTTGCTAATAGCTGCTGCTGGTTTAGCTGAAGCGTGATTGACTCACTTAACAACGCACTTAGTTCGGTACTTAGGCGATCCTGCAGGTCCGCTCGAGTTCTGATCAGCTCCAGTAGCTTCTTGCGAAGCTCAGGTGTCGTCTGCTCAGGTGGCATCTGAGCCATGACCTTGTCCAGGTAATCCCAAGGGTTGGCGATTTGCGTGCGCTGCTGGTTCAAGTCGAACTGGTATAGACGTATATCGGCAATCTCGTCCGTCAGTCCCTTGGTTGCCTCAACCGTTGGCAGGGAGGCCCGCTGTTGATAGAGCAGCTTGGAAAGCAGCAGGCTGCCTTTCAGGACATTGATCTGCTGCTGCATGGTCTCGCCGGTCTGCTTGAGCTGATCAAGTCGCTGCTTGATTTCAAGATTGTTTCGAGTGAGCTCATTCAGGCGATCCGTCGCACGCAAGAGGTAGTCGGAAAGCTTGAGGTTAAGATTTGTTTCGCTGGTCAGGACATCGTTACTACCTGCTGTCTTCTGCGATTCACGAGACAGGGCGGCAAAGGTTTCCTCTGACTGCTGGCGACGTTTGCTGCTGATGAGGGCTTGCAGATCGAGACTTTCTTTCTCGATCAGTTTTACACGCTCCGTGTAGAGTTCACGTTGAATGGTGCCAAGGTCTTGCAGCGTGCTGTTGCCCGAAAGTTCCTGCTTGCGCAGTTGAATCAGTGCGTTGCGTTCCGCCTGTTCGGCTAATAGCTGATTGCGACGTTCAGGCGTAATGGGCTTACCGCTTTCCTTGCCACTCTTGAGAATGTCGGCAATGGTCTGTACCCGCATTTGCGCATTGCTGATTTCGACCTGGGCACGCTCGGGACGCGTTTGCGATGTGATGACCAGTGTATTGGCATCATTCAGGGCGTTCTGCCAGTCGTTGAGCTGTGAGTTGCGCTGGCTTTGAAGATTCTCCAACTCCTGGGGACTGGCGTTGGCATAGCGTTGGGTAACCGGGGGCTTGTCCTGCTCGGTCTGGAGCTTGGCCAGGTCCTTTTGGGCATCCTTGATCAGCTGCGGTGCTTGTGTGATCTTGCGTTTTACATCCGCTAGGTCCTGCTCATGCTGATCCCGCTGGTCCAGTAGCTGCAGCGTATTTTTCAGAATGTCCTGAACGGTCTGCTGATCGGAGGCAGAAAGCTTCCGGTCCGCCAACGTGTCCAGGCTATGCTGAATCTGCTTGGCATCAGGCAGGTTGGATTCTTGTGAGTAAGCGAGCGGAAAGTTGAGACAAAAGCCCAACAACACGATCTTGAGCAGAATACGCAAGGCGAGCATGATCACATCTTGGCAGCAGGAAAGGCGAGGAGGTTAAATCCCCGCCTTTGCTGACGCAACCGCTCTTGTCGGTCGAGCCGACTACCGCACGAATCAGAGGAAAAGAGCAGGCCCTGAACGGCCCTCTGGGAGCTTGACCCCAATCTTTCTCACACGATTGCCTTCAAGCGAAGCGACTGTCCAGGTCAGACCGCTCCATTCGATCTGGTCGCCAATGACTGGCTCGCCACCAATGCGCTGGGTAATAAAGCTTCCCAACGTTTGCTCCCCATCCAGCTCGCCAAGGTTAAGGCCATAGAGCGAGGCCACCGCCTTAAGCTCTGCGTTGGCTTCCAGTACGAAATCACCGAAGAAGCGTTGGCCTCGCTCCGGCGCCTGACTGAACAGCTTGCCCAGGGCGGGGAGATCATATTCATGACCAATGACACACAGGATATCGCCTGCCTCCAGCTTGGTACTGCCGGAAGGGTGCAGGAGTTGCTCCCCGCGAAACAGCGCCGCGATACGTGTATTAGGCGGCATTTTCAACTCGCGAAGCGCCGCGCCAATACACCATTTCTCCTTGCCCAGGCGGTAGACGAAAAGCTCCCACTCACTGGTGGGATGCACCTGCAGGCCAGAGCGCGAGAACGGGGCGGGTTCGGGCGGTACAGTGACGCGTAGCCACTTTGCCGCGAGTGGGAGGCTTGAACCTTGTAGCAGCAGCGAAACCAGAACGATAAAGAAGGCTACGTTAAAGAACAGTTGAGCCTGGGGCAGCCCTGCCATCATAGGGAAGACAGCCAGAATGATGGGTACCGCTCCACGTAAACCTACCCATGAAATGAATAACTTTTCGCGGCCATGGAAAGCCTTGAAGGGAAGCAGGCCCACAAAGACAGAAAGGGGACGTGCGATCACGATCATCCAGAGAGCCAGACCCAGGGCAGGTAGGGCAATGGGAAGCAGGTTGTGCGGCTCTACTAGAAGTCCCAGCACCAGGAACATACCGATTTGCGCCAGCCAGGCCATACCATCCAGCATATGTAACATGCCATGGCGGCTCCGAATTGGTCGATTGCCCATGACCAGACCCGCCAGATACACCGCCAGGATGCCACTGCCATGGGCTGCGTTGGTAATGGCGAAAATGAATAGACCACCACTGACTGCCAGTAGCGGATAGAGCCCATCGGCCAGCTGCATACGGTTGATAAGTTGAAGCAGCAACCAGCCACCCCCCAGGCCAAGCAGGCTGCCAATGGCAAATTCGCGAACGAAGTTCCAGACGAGCCCCCAGCTGAAGCCCGTTTGACCGCTGGCCAGAAGCTCAATCAGCGTGACGGTGAGAAAAACCGCCATGGGATCATTGCTGCCTGACTCGATTTCAAGGGTTGCGGTGACACGCTCATTGAGCCCGCGTCCGCCCAGTAGTGAAAACACCGCGGCAGCATCGGTTGAGCCGACAATAGCGCCGATCAGCAGCCCTTGCAGCAGGCTCAGGTCAAGAAGCCACGCCGCCATGGCGCCCGTTAACCCGGCAGTGATCATTACACCCACGGTTGCCAGGGACAATGCTGGCCAGAGCGCCACCCGGAAACTGGATACGCGTGTACGCATACCACCGTCCAGCAGAATGATCGCCAGGGCAAGGTTACCTACCAGGTAGGCGAGGGGGTAGTTGTTGAAATTGATATGACCAGGGCCGTCTACGCCTGCCAGCATCCCGACTGCAAGAAAAATCACAAGAATGGGAATGCCCAGGCGTGAGGAAAGCGAGCTGACCAGAATGGAGAGACCGACCAGGACCGCGCCAATCAAAAATAGGCTATTGATTGTGACGGCATCCAAATCGAAACTCCTGCATAGTGGGTAGGCGCGATGCGCTGGATTCTTGATTTAACCTGTTGATTCGGCAAGCTGTCAAAATTAATGCCAGATTCTTTTGAGCCATGCGACGAACAGGGGACTTCCAGTACACTGCGCGCCTTCACAGGAGCGAATCATGAATTACCGACACGCCTTCCATGCCGGAAACCATGCCGATGTGCTGAAGCACTTTGTACTGTCTCGCGTATTGATGTTGCTGGGGCGCAAGGAAACACCCTACGCCTATCTGGACACACATTCGGGCATAGGGCTTTACGATCTGCTGGGAGATCAGGCTAGCCGTACCGGTGAATGGCAAGGTGGAATAGGCCGACTCTGGGAGGCGAAAGACCTCCCTGATCCGCTTGTCGCTTACAAGGAGGCTGTCGCTGCTCTTAATAGTGATGGGGCGTTGCGCTTCTACCCGGGGTCACCCGAAATCGCTCGGCGCTTTTCCCGTCCCCAGGATCGTTTGCACTTGAATGAGCTGCATCCTGAAGATGCTCTGCTGCTCAAGGAAAACATGGGGCAAGAAAGACGGATCGCTGTTCATCATCGGGACGGCTGGCTGTTACCCAAAGCACTGCTGCCCGTGCAGGAGAAACGCGCTGTGCTCTTGATCGATCCGCCTTTTGAAAAGGTGGACGAGTTTGAGCGGTGTTCAATGGCATTAAAGGAAAGCATTGCCCGTATGCGGCAGATCGTGACCGCTATCTGGTATCCCATCAAAGACCAGCGTCAGCTCAAGCGGTTTTATCAGGATCTGCAAAAGAGTAATGCACCCAAACTTCTGCGTGCCGAACTCTGGGTACATCCCGCCGACAATCCTGTGGGGCTCAATGGCTCTGGTATGGTGATTTCCAACCCCCCGTGGGGTCTGGAAGACGAACTCAAAAGCGTTTTGCCCTGGCTTGCCAAACAACTGGGACAAAGCCAGCCTAGCTGGAAGCTGGACTGGCTGATCGAGGAAAAAAGCACCTGATGTAGCCGGGGTTGGCTGCCTTCCTCGATTCCAAGGCTTTACAACAGGCGGCGCGACTAGATCTTGTTAAGGTTCAGATAGCGACGAAGGCTATCAAGCAGCTCGTTACCAGGAATGGGACGGTCAAACAGATAACCCTGGCCTACGTCGCAATGATGGCGACGTAGAAAGCTCAGCTGTTGTGTCGTTTCGATACCTTCAGCCACAACCTTGAGTCGCAGGTTGTGGGCCATGGCCACTACGGCCGACGTGATTTCCATATCGTCCTGATTGGCCGGAATGTCCTTGATAAAGCTTCGGTCGATCTTGATGACATCGATCGGGAATTTCTTGAGGTAGCTGAGCGACGAATAGCCCGTACCAAAATCGTCCATGGCCAAGCTGAGCCCGATCTGCTTCATTTCCTCAAGCTGTTGGCGCGTCTCATCGGTTGCATCCAGAAGTAGGCTTTCGGTCAGTTCAAGTTCAAGGCGATGAGGAGGGAGGCGCTCTTCAATCAGAATGCTTCTGATTGAGCTGACAAGCTCCTGATCAGTGAACTGCTTGGGAGAAAGGTTGATCGCCATCTGCAAATGGCCCAGGCCAGCGGCATCCAGCGCCTTGATTTGCCTGCAGGCTTCCCGAATGACCCATTTACCAATCGGGATGATCAGACCGGTCTCTTCCGCCACGCTGATGAACTGATCGGGTCGTATCATGCCCCGTTCGGGGTGATTCCAGCGCAACAGCGCTTCAAGCCCCAGCAGTTGGGCACTTTTGAGGCAGATCTTGGGTTGATAATGAACCTCTAGTTCGTTGAGCTCGAGGGCACGGCGAAGGTTATTTTGCATGAAAAGCTTGTGACTGGCTTCGGTCACCAGCGATTGTGTATAGACCTGTACCCTATTTCCGCCGCTGGCCTTGGCCTTGTGCAACGCCAGGCCGGCATGCTTCATGAGCGTCTGCGAGTCTTTACCGTGATCAGGGGTGACGGTCAGGCCAATCGAGCAACTGACCAGCGTTGGCTGGCTTTCAACATAAATGGGCTTTTCGAGCATGCTTAGCAGTGCGCTCGCAACATCCAACCCTTCCTGGGCATCCATCTGCTCAAGCAGCACGGCGAACTCATTGCTGGCGATCCGCGCGATCAGCGTACTTTGCCCCAGTGAGCTTTGCAGGCGCCTGGCCAGGCTGACCAGCAGGTTATCGCCGGCTTCATGACCAAGGCTGTCATTGATGCGCTTGAAATGATCGATATCGATCAGCATCAGGCAGTTATGGATGTCTTCCCGTCCTGCCAGGCGCTTTTCCAGGCGATCAATGAAGTAGTGACGATTGGCCAGCCCTGTCAGGCTGTCACGATAAGCCAGCTTTTCCATATTCTGCTGAGTCAGCTTAGCCTGGGTGATGTCCTCGAAGATACCAATGTAGTGGGTCAGCTCACCGTTGTCTGAGTAGACTTTGGAAAGCGAAAGATGACCCCAGTAGGAGATCTGGTCCTTGCGTTGGCAGCGAAGCTCGCCTTGCCAGCTGTTCTGTTTTTCCAGAGCTGCATAGGCGTCGGGCAGGAGTTCTGACCAGTTGGTCAATGCCGGTAGCTCACTGATGGGCTGACCGCAGACTTCTTCGGCAGTGTACTGGGTAATGGTTGTAAAGCTGGGGTTGATGTATTCGATCTCTCCTTTGCGATTGACCAGCAGAAAAGCATTGGCGCTCTGCTCAACCGCCCGTTGGAACAGATGCAGGGCATGGGTGGCACTGCGGCGCTCCTGGCTATCAAGCACTTTGGCGTACTGATCGGCCAGTTCGCAGGCAAACGCAATTTCATCATTCTGCCAGATTCTGGGCTGGCCGGTTTGCTCAAGGCGAAGGATGCCTAATATCCGGCCATCTACACGTATGCAGATATCCAGAAGCGAGCAAATGTCATGGGCGAGCAGATACGGCTTGGTCCATTCGCGTGTACGAGGATCATGTTGAGCATCCTGCGCATCGATTGATCGGGCCTTATGAAGCGCCTCCACATACGCTGGAAAATCATCCAATGACCAAGAGGAGACAGACGGCGTATTAGGAGATTCGCCATGAATGTAGACAGAGCGTAAATGGTTTTCGCCCACCTGCCACACACTGGCTCGTTTCACGCTACAGGTTTCACTGGCTGCACGAGTGATCAGTTGGGCCGCTTCCTGAAGCGGGTCGCTGGAGCTGTAGGCGTGTTGTGTCAATTCAAGCAAAAGATTGCGGTGTGCTCTTACCCGATCAACACGAGCTTGTTCCTGTACGCAGGACTGCTCAAGAAGATCCAGCGAGGCTTTAAGATCCCTGTTTTGCGCCATCAGCGTAGTAGTCAGTCGCTCGGCCTCTGAAGCCAGCTCCACAGGGATCAGGTAGCCGTGCAGGATTTCACGACCATGGCGGGAGATTGCCTCGCCAATTTCAACCATTGACGTCGCGCCTGCCGGTGCGTGCAGGGTATAGCGAATGACGTAATGGCGGCGCTTGAGCAATTGCTGCTGTATGGCATCGTGCAGGTGATAGCGTGCCGCAGGCTCCATGAGGCTGGCGTAAGGCGACTCGAGAAGCGAGCAAAGCTCATAGGCAGGCAGCCCCAGACTTTTTTCACATGCATGGTCTAGATCCAGCAGCGCCCAGCTGGGCTCATTGAGCCGCTCGAAGCGCAACATCCCCAGCTGTGCGGGCACAGGCGGCTGCGTAGCAACCTCGGCCACTGAGAGACTGGCAGCATCAGGATGAATCTTCATGCGGCGGTTCGCTTCCAACGGCTCTTGATAAGGGGCGCGTACTTATGGGTTATGCCAAGTCGACTTAACGAAAGGGCGTACAGTAAGCCAATCCGGTTTTATTTGCAGTGACTGTCTTCTGGATTCCGCCAGAACGAGGCACCCATAAGTCCTTTCAGGGAGCAAGGGTGCATCAAGCCAACCACACTGACAAGCGTCTCGATAAAACAGACAGCAGCTTTCTACTAAGAAGCTTTATCGATCCAGCAAGTCAAATTCTTTAAAAAAAACCCTGCCGGGGTGGCAGGGTTTCAGATGACCGAGCATTTCATCGGCCAGACGGTTGCCGGCAGAGGCCGGCATCGTCTCTTTACAGCAGCAGGCCGCGAATCTCGGCCAGCAGATCGCCCAGGCGCTTGGTGAAGCGGGCCGCAGCAGCGCCATTGATCACGCGGTGATCATAGGAGAGCGAAAGCGGCAGCATCAGGCGCGGCTGGAAGGCCTTGCCGTCCCATACCGGCTGCATGGTGGCCTTGGATACTCCCAGGATTGCCACTTCCGGTGCGTTGACGATCGGCGTAAAGCCGGTGCCGCCAATGTGGCCGAGGCTGGAGATCGTGAAGCAGGCCCCTTGCATGTCGTCGCCGGAAAGCTTCTTGTTGCGTGCTTTCTCAGCCAGTTGAGCGGCTTCGGCAGCCAGCTGCAGAAGACTCTTCTGATCGACGTTGCGAATGACAGGTACCAGCAGCCCATCCGGCGTGTCCACGGCAAAGCCAATGTGCACGTATTTCTTACAGATAATGGCCTTGCCACTGGGTGCGAGCGAGGCATTGAAGTCCGGCAGCTCTTTGAGCACATGGGCGCAGGCCTTGAGCAGGAACGGCAGGATGGTCAGCTTGACGCCCGCTTTTTCTGCCACAGCCTTCTGACCCACACGGAAGGCTTCAAGATCAGTGACATCAGACTGATCGAATTGCGTTACGTGAGGCACGTTCAGCCAGCTGCGATGCAGATTGGCAGCACCTACCTGCATCAGGCGTGTCATCGGAACTTCTTCGATTTCGCCAAACTTGCTGAAGTCCACGGTCGGGACCGGAGGAATTCCGGCGCCACCGGTAGCTGCCGCTGCGGCCGGAGCAGATTTGCTCTTTTGCAGCTGATCCTTTACGTACGACTGGACATCTTCCTTGAGAATACGTCCCTTCGGACCGGTTGGCGTCACTTCGCTCAGCTCGACGCCGAACTCGCGTGCCAGCATCCGTACAGCCGGGCCAGCATGCACTTTCTTGCCAGGCTGGCCGGTGGGCGTGGGCGCTTGCGGTGCCTTGGCCGGCGCTGGGCTTGGACTCGCCTGCTTTTGTGCCGGAGCTGCGTTTTGCTGAGCCGGTGCAGGCTTCTCAGCCTTTTTCTTCGGTGCTGCGCCTTGAACCTTCAAGGTCAGGATCAGATCGCCAGTTTTGGCCTGGTCACCTACCTTGATGGAAACGCTTTCCACCACGCCCGCCTTGGGCGCCGGGATTTCCATGCTGGCCTTGTCGGATTCCAGGGTAATCAGCGACTGGTCCGCTTCTACCGTGTCACCCGCTTTGACCATCACTTCGATCACATTGGCGCTACCGGTCGAGCCGATGTCAGGCACCTTGATCTCTTCAGTGCTCTCGCCAGCAGGCTCATCGTCGGCCGTCTCGTGCAATTCAGGCTCGGCTGCCTGCACGGCAGGCTTATCACTGGTGGATTGAGCCGGTGCAGAGGAAGCGTTGCCGCTTCCCTTGAGTACCAGAATCAGGTCACCTGTACCTACTTCATCACCCACCTTGACGGCGATACTTTCAATCACGCCGGCAGCAGGTGAGGGGATCTCCATGCTGGCCTTGTCAGACTCCAGGGTAATCAAGGTCTGCTCGGCTTCGATACGATCACCAACCTTGACCGGAAGCTCGATAATGTTGGCCTTGCCACTGGTGCCGATATCCGGCACATGGATTTCCTGAGCAGTGCCTGTTCCAGCTTGGTCGTCTTCCTTGGCAGACGCGGACGGGTCCTCGTCGCCTGGAGGCGTCGGCATTTCAACTTCTTCGTCAGCAGAGCCGGCCGCAACTGCCATGGGCTCGGCTGCATCGGTTTCACCCGATGCGCCATCTTCCATGTCCAGCAGCAGGTCGCCGGTTTTCAGCGTATCGCCCAGCTTGACGTGCAGCGCAGCGATCTTGCCGGCTTTCGGGGCCGGGATCTCCATGCTGGCTTTGTCGGATTCGAGCACGACGAGGCTTTGTTCAGCCTCGACGGTGTCGCCCACCTTGACCAGAATTTCGATGATCTCGCCTTCGCCACTGCCGATATCAGGTACGCGAATGGTTTCACTCACAATAATTTCTCCTTTTCACCGTCGGCATCAGCAATCAAGCGGGTTGCGCTTGAGCGGATCGATACCGAACTTGGTGATGGCATCCGCTACGACCTGACGCTCGATAGCGCCACGATCGGCCAGGGCTTGCAGAGCAGCCAGGGCGACCCAGTGGCGATCCACTTCAAAGAAGTGACGCAGTTTTTTGCGCGAGTCGCTGCGGCCGAAACCGTCAGTGCCCAGCACTTGGTATTCCTTGGATGGAACCCACTGGCGAACCTGGTCGGCGAACAGCTTCATGTAGTCGGTAGAAGCAATGACCGGGCCTTCACGTCCTTCCAGACACTGCTGGATATAGGCCTTGCGGGGCTCCTCCAGCGGATGCAGGCGGTTCCAGTGATCAACTGCCAGGCCATCACGGCGCAGCTCGTTGAAGCTGGTGACGCTCCAGATGTCTGCACCGATACCCATTTCGCGCAGTAGGGCTTTTGCTTCGCGAACCTCACGCAGGATGGTGCCCGAGCCCAGAAGCTGAACGCGATGCTTGAAATCGCCGGTTTCTTCTTCCAGGAGATACATACCCTTGATGATGCCTTCCTCGGCACCTTCAGGCAGCGCAGGCTGCTGGTAGTTCTCGTTCATGACCGTGATGTAGAAGAACACATTCTTCTGCTCTTCGGTCATCTGACGAATGCCTTCGCGAATGATGACCGCCAGCTCGTAGGCATAGGTGGGGTCGTACGTACGGCAGTTCGGAATGGTTGCTGCCAGGATATGGCTGTGACCGTCTTCGTGCTGCAGACCTTCACCGTTCAGCGTAGTACGACCGGCAGTACCACCAATCAGGAAGCCACGCACCTGGCTATCACCAGCGGCCCAGGCCAAATCGCCGATACGCTGGAAGCCGAACATCGAATAGTAGATGTAGAACGGCAGCATCGGCTGGTTGTAAGTGCTGTAGGACGTACCGGCTGCAATGAAGGAGCTCATGGCGCCTGCTTCGTTGATGCCTTCCTCGAGGATCTGGCCTTTCTTGTCCTCGCGGTAGAACATCACCTGATCCTTGTCGACAGGCTCGTAGAGCTGACCGACGGAGGAGTAAATGCCAAGCTGACGGAACATGCCTTCCATACCAAAGGTACGGGCTTCGTCCGGGATGATCGGGACGATGCGGCTGCCCAGATCCTTGTCCTTGACCAGCTGGGACAGGATGCGCACGAAGGCCATGGTGGTGGAGATCTCGCGATCGCCAGAGCCGTCCAGGATAGCTTTCAGCGTTTCCAGCGGTGGTGTCGGAATACTGATGCTGGTAGTACGACGCTGCGGTACCGAGCCGCCCAGCGCTTCGCGACGCTTGCGCAGGTACTTCATTTCCGGGCTGTCTTCGGCAGGACGGAAGAAGGGCAGGTCGGCCAGCTGATCATCGTTCAGCGGAATGTCGAAGCGGTCGCGGAATTTCTTCAGGCTCTCCACATCGATCTTCTTGGTGTTGTGGGCGATGTTCTTCGCTTCACCCGCACCGGTGCCATAACCCTTGATGGTCTTGGCAAGAATGACCGTCGGCTGACCCTTGTGGTTGACCGCCTGATGGTAGGCTGCATACACCTTGTACGGATCATGACCGCCGCGGTTGAGCTTCCAGATGTCCTCATCGGACATGTCCTCAACCATCTTCAGCAGCTCAGGGTTGGCGCCGAAGAAGTGCTTACGAACGAACGCGCCGTCCTTAGCCTTGTAGTTCTGGTATTCACCGTCGATGGCTTCATCCATGCGCTGCTGCATGAGGCCGTTTTCGTCACGGGCGAACAGGGGATCCCAGAGGCGACCCCAGATAACCTTGTTCACGTTCCACTGGGCGCCGCGGAAGACGCCTTCCAGTTCCTGGATGATCTTCGCGTTACCACGAACCGGACCGTCCAGGCGCTGCAGGTTGCAGTTGATCACGAAGATCAGGTTGTCCAGCTTTTCACGACCTGCCAGAGAGATGGCGCCCAGGGTCTCTGGCTCGTCAGTCTCGCCGTCACCGATAAAGCACCAGACCTTCTGCTTGCCGGCCGGGATGAAGCCGCGGTCTTCCAGGTACTTCATGAAGCGTGCCTGATAGATTGCCGTGATCGGACCTAGACCCATGGATACGGTCGGGAACTGCCAGAAATCGGGCATCAGGTGCGGGTGCGGATAGCTCGACAGACCGTTGCCATCTACTTCCTGGCGGAAGTTGTTCATCTGGTCTTCGGTCAGGCGGCCCTCAAGGAAGGCACGTGCGTAAACGCCAGGAGAAGCGTGGCCCTGGTAATACACCAGGTCGCCGCCATGCTCTTCGGTTGGCGCTTTGAAGAAGTAGTTAAAACCAATGTCGTATAGCGTAGCGGACGAAGCAAAGGTAGAAATGTGGCCGCCAAGGTCCGGGTCGCGGAGGTTGGTACGAACCACCATGGCCAACGCATTCCAGCGTACCAGCGAGCGAATCCGCCGCTCCATGAAGAGGTCGCCCGGCATCTGGACTTCTTTGGTAACCGGGATCGTGTTGCGATACGGGGTGGTGATCGCGTAGGGAAGCTGTGTACCTGTCCGAGTGGCCAGCTCACCCATACGGGTCAGCAGATAATGAGCTCGGTCTTCACCTTCGCAGTCTAGTACGGACTCCAGGGCGTCCAGCCATTCCTGGGTTTCGACGGGATCAAGGTCTTGCATGGCTTGCTCCAGGGCGGAAAGGCTTCCAGAATCGGTTGCCTCGGTATCGCCGCCATCCTCTTGGGGGCAGCGTGAATTCTTGGATTATGACCGGGTGGTTCCCGGCCGGCGTGTAGTTTTACTACAAAACGGCGGTCGTTTCAGCTGCTCAGGTCAATGTCCGTTATAAAACAACGACAAATTGTCGTGCGGTTTGACCTTCTCCTCAGCCGTTGACTCCACAGGATAGACCATGAGCCTGCCTTCTCTCACTGCTATTCCTGATTCACTTGCCGAACCTGTAAGGTGTGCGCAGGCACGCCTCATGGAGGCATTGAACGCACAGCCTGAACGTTTGCAATATTTTTCAGCATGGCCGCCAGCGCGGCGCAGCGACCTGTCACGGGTGATAGCGGCCAGCGAGTTTGTCGCTGAGCAGATTCAGCGCGATCCGGCATTAATGCTGGATCTGGCAGACGAGGGCCTATTCGAGCGATCGCTGCCAGCCGGCACTATTCACCAACAACTGACCGACTGTCTAGCCGGATGTTCGGATGAAAACCAACTCGGACAGCGCTTACGCCGCTTTCGGCTGCGGCACCAGGTTCGCATTATCTGGCGCGATCTGACACGTCAGGCCGACCTGCTCGAGACGTGCCGTGACCTGACCGAACTGGCCGATGCCTGTATCGATGAGGCCTACCAATGGCTGTACAAGGACCAATGCCGTCAATCCGGGGTCCCGATGGGGCATCGGACTGGAGAGCCGCAGCATATGGTTATCTTGGGAATGGGCAAGCTGGGAGCGGGCGAGCTTAACCTTTCGTCCGATATCGATCTCATTTTTGCCTACCCCGAGGGTGGCGAGACAGTAGGGGCGCGTCGTGCACTGGACAATCAACAGTTCTTCATTCGCCTAGGCCAACGGCTTATCAAGGCCCTTGATACGATTACCGTAGATGGCTTTGTCTTCAGGGTTGATATGCGCTTGCGTCCCTATGGCTCGTCAGGCGCACTGGCGCTGAGCTTTTCGGCCATGGAGCAGTATTATCAGGACCAGGGTCGGGACTGGGAACGTTACGCCATGATCAAGGCGCGCGTTGTGGGAGGCGATCAGCAGGCCGGAGCACAACTGCTCAGCATGTTGCGCCCCTTCGTCTACCGGCGTTACCTGGACTTCTCGGCGATTGAAGCGCTGCGCAACATGAAGCAGCTGATCCAGCAGGAGGTCAGGCGCCGTGAGATGGACGACAACATCAAGCTGGGCGCAGGCGGCATTCGAGAGGTGGAATTTATTGCACAGGCCTATCAGCTGATTCATGGCGGACGGGAGCTAAGCCTGCAGCAGCGCCCATTGCTGGTAATCCTGAGCGTACTGAAGGATCTGGGCTATCTTCCCGCCGAGGCAGCCGAGGAGATGCGAGACGCATACTGCTTTCTTCGCTACGTGGAACATGCGCTACAGGCGATTGGAGACCGACAAACACAGAAATTGCCTGACAGCGAGCTGGATCGTGAGCGGGTGGCTTTCATGATGGGCTTCGATAGCTGGACTGCTTTTTTAAGCCGGCTGACCCATTGGCGCACCCGTATCAACTGGCATTTTCAGCAGGTTATTGCTGACCCGGACGAGGGAGTGGACAGTCAGTCAGAAATTGGGCAGGAGTGGCTACCCCTCTGGGAAGGCAGCCTTGAGGATGCAGCAGCTATCCAGCAGTTGAAGGAAGCAGGCTTGAGCAGTCCTGAGTCAGCCTGGTCACGGTTGTGTGCGCTACGCAGCAGCAGTCAGGTTCGGACCATGCAGCGAATGGGGCGGGAACGGTTGGATGCCTTTATGCCTCGGCTGTTGACTCAGATTGTTTCTCATGACGAGCCCGACCAAGCCCTGGATCGCGTTCTACCATTGATCGAGGCCGTCGCCAGGCGTTCGGCATACTTAGTGATGCTCACGGAAAACCCCGGAGCACTGGAGCGTCTGCTCCAGCTCTGCAGTGCAAGTGTGTGGATTGCAGAGCAAATCACGCGTTTCCCCGCCTTGCTGGATGAGTTGCTTAACGAGGGCCGCTTGTATCGCCCACCTCAAAAGCCTGAGCTGGTCGCCGAGCTGCGGGAGCGGATGGCGCGCATCCCTGAGGATGATCTGGAGCAGCAGATGGAAATGCTCCGGCATTTCAAGCGCGCCCATGGACTGCGAGTGGCAGCGTCCGAAATTGCAGGTACGCTAGCCTTGATGAAGGTCAGTGATTACCTGACCTGGATGGCGGAGGCGATTCTTGATCAAGTGCTTGAGCTGGCCTGGCGACAGATGGTTCAGCGCCATGGCCGTCCGCAACGTGCCGATGGGTCGCCATGTGATCCGGACTTCGTGATCGTAGGCTACGGCAAGGTGGGCGGTATTGAGTTGGGGCACGGTTCTGACCTTGATCTTGTCTTCATTCACGATGGTGATCCGTTAGCCGAGACGGATGGCGGCAAGCCTATCGATGGTGCTCAGTTCTACACGCGTCTCGGACAGCGCATCATCCACTTCCTGACCACATCGACCACCGCCGGAACGCTGTATGAGGTCGACATGCGCCTAAGGCCTTCCGGGGCTGCCGGGCTTCTGGTCAGTACGATCAAGGCATTCGAGCACTACCAGCAGAACGAGGCCTGGACCTGGGAGCACCAGGCATTGGTGCGGGCGCGGGTGCTGGCCGGTTGTCCGGTCGTCACGGCACGGTTCGAGGCTGTACGGGCTGCTGTCCTGAGCCAGCGTCGCGATGAGGCTACACTGCGTCGTGAGGTCGGCGAGATGCGGATGAAGATGCGGGAAAACCTGGGAACCAAGGCTACCTCCGGTGGATCGTCGCCGATTGCCTTCGAGGCGGGCAGGGCATTTGACCTCAAGCAGGATGCAGGCGGTATCGTCGATATTGAATTTATGGTGCAATATGCGGTTCTTGTCTGGTCCTGGCAGCATCCTGATCTGCTGCGCTTCACCGACAATATCCGCATTCTGGAAGAACTGGAGCGGGCTGGATTGATCGCGGGTCCAGATGTCCATCTGTTGCAAGAGGCTTACAAAGCCTACCGTGCTGCCGCACACCGCCAGGCTCTGCAGAAGCAGGCAGGCGTAGTGGATGGCAGCCTCTTCCATGACGAGCGACACGGCGTCATGCGGATCTGGAAGTCGCTTGCGCTCGACCCACTCGCTGCGCAGCAGTACGAATCGAATTCTTGAGGAGCTGCAAATTATGTCGATGTCCGATCGTGACGGTGTGATCTGGTATGACGGTGAAATGGTGCCGTGGCGCGATGCGACCACTCATGTTCTGACCCATACGCTGCATTATGGAATGGGTGTGTTCGAAGGCGTTCGCGCTTACAACACCCCTCAGGGCACAGCAATCTTCCGTCTACAGGCGCACACGGATCGTCTGTTCGACTCCGCCCACATCATGGGCATGAAGATGCCTTTCACCAAAGACGAGATTAACGAAGCGCACCGTGCGGTGATTCGTGATAACAACCTTGAAAGCGCCTATCTGCGTCCGATGGTGTTCTACGGATCGGAAGGCATGGGGCTGCGTGCGACCGGTCTGAAGGTGCATGTGATCGTGGCCGCCTGGCACTGGGGCGCCTACATGGGGGAGGAGGCGCTGGAACAGGGCATCAAGGTACGTACCAGCTCCTATACCCGTCACCACGTGAACATCTCCATGACCCGTGCAAAGGCCAACGGACACTACATCAACTCGATGCTGGCACTGCAGGAAGCCATTTCCGGCGGTGCAGACGAGGCCCTGCTGCTGGATCCGGAAGGTTATGTGGCTGAAGGCTCCGGTGAGAATATCTTCATCATCAAGGATAATGTCATCTACACGCCTGAAGTAACGGCATGCCTCAACGGCATCACCCGTAACACCGTGCTGACACTGGCCAAGGAGCATGGCTACGCGTTGGTTGAAAAGCGTATTACGCGTGACGAAGTCTATATTGCGGATGAAGCATTCTTTACTGGTACTGCCGCTGAAGTGACCCCCATCCGTGAAGTCGATGGACGCACCATCGGCGCCGGCCGCCGTGGTCCGGTGACCGAAACGCTGCAAAAGGCCTACTTCGATCTGGTTACCGGCAAGACTGATAGCCATGCCGAGTGGCGTACTGCAGTGAAATAAGCCGCACGTACAAGGCTCATGGTAGATACTATGAGCCTTGTACGTTGTAGCGTGAGCCTATGAGAATTCTGATAATCGGTCCTTCCTGGGTCGGCGACATGGTGATGGCGCAGACGCTGTTTAAGAGTCTGCAGGCGCTTCATCCCGGTTGTGCCATTGATGTGCTGGCGCCTGATTGGAGCCGTCCTCTGCTTGAGCGGATGCCCGAAGTACGCTCGGCGCTGAGTTTTCCGCTTGGGCATGGTGCTTTTGAGCTGGCAACGCGTCGGCGTATCGGTCGTAGTCTGCGCGGTCAGTACGATCAGGCCATTCTGCTGCCAAATTCGCTCAAGTCGGCCCTGGTTCCCTATTTTGCGGACATTCCCAAGCGCACCGGCTGGCGCGGCGAGCTGCGTTTCGGCCTGCTCAATGACATAAGAACACTGGATAAGGCGCGCTACCCGCTGATGATTGAGCGCTTTATCGCACTGGCCTATCCGCCTGGGGCTGAGTTGCCCAAGCCTTATCCACATCCCCAACTGCGAATCGAGTCTGCCAGCCGCGACGCGGCACTTGGCAAGTTTGGCCTGGAGCTGGACAGGCCGGTGTTAGCATTATGCCCAGGCGCCGAGTTTGGTGAATCCAAGCGTTGGCCCGCAGCTCACTACGCCGAAGTGGCCAATGTAAAGATCAGGGCAGGGTGGCAGGTCTGGCTGTTCGGCTCGCAAAAGGATAATGCGGGCTGCGAGGAAATCCGCGAGCGTTTGATTCCAGGCCTGCGCGAAGAGGTCACGAACCTGGCGGGGCAGACGGCGCTGGCCGAGGCTATCGACCTTATGTCCTGCGCGTCGGCAGTAGTCAGCAACGATTCTGGCCTCATGCATGTCGCCGCCGCACTGGATCGCCCGTTGGTTGCGATCTATGGATCGACGTCCCCAGGCTTTACGCCACCCTTGGCCGAAGAGGTTGAGGTCGTACGGTTGGGTATTGAGTGCAGTCCGTGTTTTGATCGGACCTGTCGATTCGGACACTACAACTGCATGCGTCTTCTGGAGCCTGCTGCCGTGCTACGTGCACTGGATCAACTGGTTGCTGATCCGGTCGAGGTGGAATAAGTGCGGGTGCTTTTGATCAAGACATCGTCATTGGGCGATGTGATTCATACGTTGCCAGCCCTGACGGATGCCAGTCGTGCGTTTCCGGGAATCCGCTTCGACTGGGTTGTTGAAGAAGGCTTTGCCGAGATTCCATCCTGGCACCCAGCGGTGTCTCAAGTCATTCCTGTAGCGATTCGCCGGTGGCGTAAAAACCTTTTCCAGACGCTGAAAAACGGGGAGTGGTCGCGCTTTAAGGAGCGTCTGCGAGATACTCACTACGATGTGGTGATCGATGCCCAGGGGCTTCTGAAAAGTGCATGGTTGACTCGGTACGTCAAGGCGCCGGTAGTGGGGCTTTCGCGCGAGTCGATCCGCGAGCCACTGGCAAGCCGGTTTTATGACCGAACCTGCCAGGTTGCTTGGGGACAGCATGCTGTCGAACGACTCAGGCAACTGTTTGCCCAGGCCCTGAGCTATCCCTTGCCAGAGTCCACTGGCGATTACGGATTGGATCGCACACGTCTTGCCGAGCCCCAGGCAAGCGGACCTTATGTATTGTTTCTGCATGGTACGACCTGGGCGACCAAGCACTGGCCGGAGCGCTATTGGCGTGAGCTGGCTGAAGCGGCTCGGCAGCTCGGGGTGCTGGTGCGCTTACCATGGGGCAATGACCCCGAGCGCGAAAGAGCAGAACGTATCGCCTCGGGACTTGAACATGTGTCGGTTCTCCCCAAGATGTCATTGGCTGGGGTGTCCCGCGTACTGGTTGGCGCCAGCGCCTGCGTGGCAGTTGATACAGGCCTGGGGCATCTGGCGGCTGCGCTGGATGTGCCGACACTGTCATTGTTTGGGCCGACCGATGCCAGACTGACAGGTGCCTATGGCCGTTCCCAGGTACATCTCACCAGCGATTGGGTCTGTGCGCCCTGTCTGCAGAAGCAGTGTACCTACGCTCCCTCTGAAGACGACCGGAGACTGTTTGATGTTTCCCAAGAGCAGCCCTTGTGCTTCTCGCGTGTCAATCCGGCACGGGTTTTCGCCTCTCTGGAAGCGATGCTGTCCAGCAAAGGACAGCGTTTGTGCTGAGTTATCATGGTTCGACAGGTTTGAACGTCATCACCTGCTACGGTGATCCGCTATTTTTTATGGGCATATGCTGATGCGTCTGGCTTTTGTTCTCTACAAGTACTTTCCCTTCGGGGGGCTACAGCGTGACTTCATGCGTATTGCCCAGGAGTGCCAGCGTCGTGGTCACTCCATTCGTGTCTATACGTTGATCTGGGAGGGTCCTATACCTGAAGGATTCGACGTGCGCGTTGGATCAGCCAAGGCGTTGTTCAATCACAAACGCAACGAAAAGTTTACGGCCTGGTTCCAGCGCGATCTGGCTAGTGATCCAGTGGATCGCATTGTTGGCTTCAACAAGATGCCTGGCCTGGACGTGTATTACGCGGCCGATCCCTGCTTTGAAGAAAAGGCGCAGACACTGCGTAACCCCCTGTACCGAAAGTGGAGCCGCTATCGTCATTTTGCCGAGTACGAGCGGGCCGTGTTTGAGCCCGAGTCCAAGACCCAGGTCTTGATGATCTCGGAGGTCCAGCAGCCGTTCTTCGTCAAGCACTACGGGACGCCGGCCGAGCGTTTTCATCTGCTTCCGCCTGGTATCGCAGCAGACCGCCGCGCACCGGCCAATGCCGAAGAAATACGCAAGGCGTTTCGCCAGGAGTTCGGTCTGGACGATACGTCACTGCTGGTTGTGCAGATCGGTTCGGGCTTTAAGACCAAAGGGCTGGATCGCTCTCTGCGAGCAGTCGCTTCGCTCCCCAAGGCACTCAAGGAACGGGTGCGCCTGATTGTTATCGGGCAGGACGATCCCAAGCCGTTTCTGTTGCAGACCAAGGCGCTGGGCATTTCCGATCAAGTGGATATTCTCAAGGGGCGGAGCGATATCCCGCGTTTTCTTCTTGGGGCGGATCTGTTGATTCACCCAGCTTATAACGAGAATACGGGAACGGTACTGCTGGAGGCTTTGGTGGCCGGTTTGCCTGTGCTGGTAACCGATGTCTGTGGCTATGCTCATTACATCACGGACGCCAACTGCGGCCGGGTAGTGCCTAGCCCATTTGAGCAGGAGCAGCTCAATACTCTGTTGGCCGACATGCTCAGCGATGATTCGCAGCGCACTGCATGGTCCCGTAATGCCCTCGCTTATGCCGAGACTGCCGATCTGTACAGCATGCCCGAGCGGGCGGCTGATGTTATTCTGGAGCCGCGCTTGTGAAGCTTGTGCTTGAAGAGCCTTTCCGCTCCCTGTGGGTGGGGCGCGATGCCTTTGAAGCGGTAGAAGCGCTTCAGGGAGAAGTTTTTCGGGAGTTGGAAGGGCGACGTACCCTGCGTACCGAAGTCAATGGCAAGGGGTATTTCGTCAAAATCCATCGAGGGATCGGATGGGGCGAGATTGCCAAAAACCTGTTACAGCTGAAACAGCCGGTACTGGGTGCAGGGCAGGAGTGGCAGGCTTTGCAACGTCTGCATGAGGCTGGTGTGCCTACCATGAACGCCGTGGCTTTTGGTGAGCGAGGCAGTAACCCGGCCGAGCAGCACTCTTTCATTATCACGGAGGAGTTGGCACCTACCATCAGCCTGGAAGACTACACGCTGGCTTGGCCCGTTCAGCGTCCCAAGGCGAGTATCAAGTGGGCCCTGATCGATGAGGTGGCCAGGATGACAGGCACGATGCACCGTGCAGGGGTCAACCATCGAGACTGCTACATCTGTCACTTTCTATTGCATACCGATCGGCCCGTTGAGTCGGGTACATTGAGGCTGTCACTTATCGACCTGCATCGCGCTCATACGCGAGACCAGGTGCCTAGACGCTGGCGCGACAAGGACCTGGCTGGTCTGTATTTCTCTGCACTGGGTATCGGGCTGACTCAGCGGGATTTCCTGAGGTTTCTTCGTGTGTATTTTCAGCGGCCATTGCGGCAGATTCTGCGAGAAGAGGCCGCGCTCCTGCAGCGATTGCAGCGCAAGGCCGAACGGCTCTACGAACGCAAGCAGCGTTACGGAGACAGGCTCTGATGGCCCAGTGGCGTATTGATCCCTCTGTGGAGCATATAGCGGAGTTTGCCAGTCTTGAGCGGGTATTCACCTTGCAAGGCGAGCATTTGACCAGTGACCCTCTGTCTGAAGTGATACGTGTCACTTATGAGGGGATTCGTTATTACGTCAAGCGCTATACCGGCGCAGGCAAGGGCCTGCGCCGGTATATGGGCCGTCCTCGCGTCAAGTCTGAGTGGCAAAATCTTAAACGCTTTGCCAGATGGGGTATTCCAACAGCGCCTGTCGTGGCCTGGGGGCTTGAGCGCTCAGGCGGACAATTTACCCGCGGCGCCATGATAACTCGTGAAATTCCCCAGACCGATGACCTGGCTGTCATGGCCCATCACGATGATCCGCGCTTGAGTGATCCGGCCTGGGTCGATCAGTTGAGCCTGCAGTTAGCACGTGCTACTCGCACCATGCATGACCATCACTTCGCTCATAATGATTTGAAGTGGCGCAATCTGCTAGTTGATCAAGCCGGTACGCTGTACCTCATCGATTGTCCGGCAGGGGCCTTCTGGTTTGGTTCCTGGCTCAGGCGACGCATCATCAAGGATTTGGCCTGCCTGGATAAGGTCGCTAAATACAAGCTTTCACGTACGCAGCGGCTGCGATTCTACTTGCGTTACAAGGGGCGGCAGCGGCTAAGAGACTCCGACAAGGAGCGAATCGTACATGTATTGAATTACTTCAAGGGGCGCGAATGAGCGATTTCCTGTCTGCCAAAGATGCCGCCATACTAGAGCGGCACGGGCTCTCAACGTTCGAAGCGCTCTGGTCGCTTCAGCTGGAGGCGGTCGACGAGCCTAACGCCAGGCGTGGCGGCTGGAGCACCGTCTACCGGCTCGATCTCGACGAGGCGTCCTATTTCCTCAAGCGTCAAAGCAATTACCTGACGCATGACCTGCTTCACCCCCTGGGAGAGCCCACCTTTGCTCGGGAGTTTCGTAACATCCAGCGTTACAGCACGCTCGGTATTCCGGCACTGGAAGCTTCGTTCTTTGGCGAGCGCAAGGTAGGGAATGAACGGCAGGCCATTCTGCTGACGCGAGCATTGGATGGATGGCGGGATCTGGATAGCTGGCTGGCCGAATGGCCAGAGCTACCCGAGCGGACACGCCATACGCTCCTGGCGGCTATAGGCGTACTTGCCAGAACCCTGCATGCAGCGGGGCGTATTCATGGCTGTTTTTATCCCAAGCACATCTTTCTTCAGGAGCAGGAAAGCGGGTTTCTAACGCGCCTAATTGACCTTGAAAAAACACGCCTGTTGCTATTAGGGCGTAAGGACCGAGTTAAGGATCTGGAGCCGCTATTAAGGCGCGCACCGGTCTGGAGCGAGGCGGAAGTCCGGCTGTTCCTGGCGGCTTATCTACAGATGGCGCCTGATAGCCGTGAAGTCGATACCTGGTTACGCAAGCTCAGCGTGCGTCGTCGCAGCAAGGAAGCGCGACCATGAAACTGAATGAGCTAGCCCGGTCTGGGCGAGCCCCAGCGCTGCCTGTTCAGATTGAATTGCCTGAGGGCTCGCTGACTCTGATATCACTCCTGCGCGTGTTACCTGGACAACGCTATGTAGGTGAGGCTCGGTGGCAGGGCCGCTCGGTGCTGGCCAAGCTGTTTGTAGGCGCTCGCTCGGAGCGACACTATACGCGTGAGCGTGAAGGTTGCCGTTTACTGATCGACAACCAGCTGACAACGCCGGCTGTTGTGGCTGAAGGCTTCGAGGCCGACAAGGGCGGCTGGTTACTGTTTGAGTTTCTGGAGAACGCAGTGAGCCTGGATGCCTTGTGGCGAAGGGTCGATCAGGAACCTCCTCTTTCTGATAGTCAGCAGGACGTCTTGGGGATGTCGCTGGCTGCCATTGGCGAGTTACATGCCAAGGGGCTCTGGCAGGACGACTTGCATCTGGACAACCTTCTTCAACAGGACGGGAACATCTACGTTATAGATGGGGCTGACATCCACGCCGAGTCCCAGGGAAAGCCCCTTTCTCAAAAGCAGGTTATGCAGAACCTAGGCGTCTTTTTCGGACAGCTACCTGCCCGGTTTGACGCCTGTATCGAAGAGTTGCTGGTGCATTACCTGCTGGTGAATGGCGAGCATGCCCTGAGACCGGAAGCGATCCAGCAGGAAGCGGTCCGTATTCGCACGTGGCGCCTAAAAGACTTTCTGGAGAAAGCCGGACGAGATTGCAGCCTGTTCAAAGTGAGCCGATCCAGTGAAGGCATCCAGGCCATGCGCCGGGACAGCGAGGCGGTGGTGGAACCGCTGTTGGCCGATCCAGACCGTTTCATTGCCCAGGGGCACCGCTACAAGGATGGCGGCGCCGCCACGGTGGCACGTGTGGAGCATGCTGGAAATACCTATATTCTGAAGCGCTACAACATCAAGGGCTTTGGGCATTGGTTGACGCGCTTTTGGCGGCCCAGCCGCGCCTGGCATAGCTGGATCCAGGGGAATCGCCTGCGCTTTCTGGGCATCGACACGCCTAAACCCTTAGGCGTAATGGAAAAGCGCTGGCTAGGTTTGCGCCGGCGTGCCTACCTGATTACCGATTATGCGTCAGGGCAGGATATACTGGCGCGCTTTGAGCCGTACCGGGATAGCGCCCCACCTGAGCAAGACTTGGCCGCGCTGGATGTTCTTTTTGAGGGACTGATTCGCGAACGAATCAGTCATGGCGATTTAAAAGGGAATAATGTGCTCTGGAATGGCAATCACTGGTCGTTGATCGACCTGGATGCCATGACTCAGCACAGGAGCCAGCAGCAATTTGAGAAAGCCTTTGCACGAGATCGTGAGCGCTTTCTGCGGAACTGGCCCAAGAGCAGTGCCCTGTACCGGCTGCTTGATGAACGCATTCCATCCCTGCCTGGGCGCAGGGATGATTACTCTAGAGGTTGAACCTGTGGCATTGACGATTCTGGGCCTGTCCGGCGCCCTGAGCCATGATCCTTCCGCTGCACTTTATATCGACGGCAAGTTGATCGCGGCGGCTGAAGAAGAGCGCTTCGTGCGTGACAAGCATGCCAAGAACCGCATGCCCTACGAGTCGGCCAAATTCTGCCTGGAGCAGGCCGGTATCAAGCCAAAGGATGTGGATGTCGTAGCTATTCCATTTGCGCCGATCAGCCTGTTTGGCGAGGCTCGCTGGCATTATGCCAAGCGCTATGCCTATGCTCCTGACCGCGCGTTGGATGCCATTCTCTTTGGTAATCGCCGCTACAAGCGCTATCACAAGCGTATCCAGTGGTGCCTGCAGCAGTTGGGCTTTGATTTGAAAAAAATCAAGACCGAGCCTGTCGAGCATCACCTGGCACATGCCTCCAGTGCCTACCATTGCTCCGGTTTTACTGAAAAGACCGCCATTCTAGGCATTGATGGCAAGGGCGAGTACGCGACTACCTTTTTTGGTTATGGCGAGAATGGCAGGATCCACAAGATCAAGGAGTTCTATGATCCGGACTCCCTGGGTGGGCTCTACGGTGCGATCACCGAATTTCTCGGCTTTGAAATGCTTGATGGCGAATTCAAGGTCATGGGGATGGCACCCTACGGTGACGCGAGCAAGTATGATTTCTCCAGGCTGGCGAAATTCGAAAACGGCGAGCTGATCATTAATACCGATTACGCTAACGTCATCGGCTTCCGTCGCTATAAGGAAAAGGGCAAGGGCTACTACTTCTCGCCCAAGCTGATCGAGTGGCTTGGCCCGAAGCGGGAAGGGGATATCGCCGATGATCCCTATATTCATTATGCAGCCAGCATGCAAGCACTCTTCGAAAAGCTGGCGCTGGAGATGATGGATTACTACCTGGGCGATATCATCAAGGAAACCGGCAAGATTGCCTTTGCTGGCGGCTGCGCCTTGAACGTCAAGCTCAACCAGAAGATTATTGCGCGTCCAGAGGTCAAGGAGCTGTTCGTTCAGCCGGCGTCTGGTGATGCAGGAACGGCAGTCGGTGCGGCAGCCTACGTATCGCACCAGCGCGGTGTGCCGGTCGAGAAGATGGAACACGTCTACCTCGGGCCGTCCTATAGTAACGAGGACGTAATTGCCGCCTGTGCCCGTCACCCTAATGCACCCAAGTGGCGCAAGCTCGACGACGTCCCCCAGCGTATCGCTAAAATCATGGTGGACGGCAATCCGGTGGCCTGGTTCCAGGGCCGCATGGAGTTCGGCCCGCGTGCGCTGGGCGGCCGTTCCATCATTGGCTGCCCGAGCGTTCCGGGTGTGGCCGACCGTATCAATGAGCAGATTAAGTTTCGCGAACGGTGGAGGCCTTTCTGCCCTTCGATGCTCGACACCGTGGCACATGAGATGCTCAAAGTTGACCATCCTTCACCCTTCATGACGTTTACCTTTGAGGTCAATGAAGAGTGGAAAAACCGTGTAGGCGAGGTTGTCCATGAGGACGGTACTTCCCGCGCCCAGGTGCTGGAACGTCGACACAATCCACGCTGGTATGACCTGATGAAGGAGCTGGAAAGCCTGACTGGCAACGGCGTTTCGTTGAACACCTCATTGAATCGTCGTGGTGAGCCGATGATCTGCTCACCGACTGATGCACTCAATATGTTCTACGGATCGGATTTGCAATACCTGATCATGGAAGACATCCTCGTAGTCAAAGACGGTGCGGATGCCTATGACTCGATCAGCTGAACCAAGGGTTTTACAATTTTGCCATGGCTATGATGGCCCTTTCCTGGACTGTGCCCGGCAATACGCAAGCCTGTTCAAAGGAACAGGCTATCGGGTCACGACAGTTTTTCTGACCGGCGCTGCCGATGCCGAGGTTGCCACCCAGTGCGCCTCGGATGAAGTGCTGTTCATGGAGTACAGCTCCAAAGATATTCGTGGATTGAAGCTTGGTGCTATCCGTGCACTGCGAGAGATTGTTCGCTCCAGAGGCATACGGTTCATCATTGCCCATCGCTTCAAGCCTACCTGGATCGCCTGTTTGGCTACGAAAATCCCGGTTATCGGGGTGAGTCATGCCTATGGTGACTATCAACGCTTTAGCCGGCGTGTGTTTGCTAAAGCGTTCCGCAGGCGGCTGACGCTTCTGGCCGTTTCTAATGCAGTACGCGATGAACTACGTGCCAAGCTGCCTGACTGGCCGCATGAGTGTATTGAAACGCTGTACAATCGGGTCGATGTAGAAGCACTTCGTTCTCAGCAGTTGACTCGTTATGCTGCTCGTGAGCAGTTGCGTCTTCCGCAAGAGGCCTGGATTTTAGGTAACGTTGGTCGTTTACATCCAGATAAAGACCAGTCTACTTTGCTAAAGGGTTTTGCTAAAGCTCTCCCGCATTTCACTCAAGATGCATTACTCGTCATCATAGGCAGCGGTCGTCTAGAGGAAGAGCTCAAGGAGGAAGCGCGTGAGTTAGGAATAGCTCATCAGGTTCTTTTTATTGGTCAAATACCCAATGCACGTCTGTATTTTCAAGCTTTCGATGCTTTTGCGTTGAGTTCGGATCACGAGCCGTTCGGTATGGTGCTTTTAGAAGCCATGGTTGCCGAAGTACCTCTAATTGTTACTGGCTGTGGTGGCGCACGGGAGATTGTCGAAGGCATAGGTGTGCTGTTTCCATTAGGGGATGGCCAAGCGCTTGCTGAAGGTCTTGTTAGCTTAGCTCAGTTGGATAAGCGGCAACGGCATGCCTGCAGCGCAGCTATGGCAGAGCGTCTAGAAACATTATTTTCAGATGAAGCCGCCCGCCGCCAGTTCTGGAGTTTGCCTCAAATAGTAAAACTAATGCGTAGCGTGGAGTAGCGGGTTTGTCTGCGATGGAAGGAGCCGTCTGGAAGAAAAAGGCGGCCGCGTTGGATCGCTATCGCTGGCAATTGCTACGTGAGCGCCATGGTTTTTTAGGATCACTGTTGCGCTTCATCAAGGAGGGCGTCGGAGACTTTTGGTTTGGTTATCGAGCCCGACGCCATGTGCTCACTCAGGTCGGCAGCGCTCCTTGCGATATACTTATGCTGCAGTCAGCAGAAAAAGTAGTCGCTTTTCAACGCAAAAAAACTTTTTTAATGCGTTTGGCTAAGCAGTATCGGCTGACAGAAACGGCTCTCGAAGCGCGTACAAAAATCTTGCGTGAGCGGCATCTTGTAGATCCTGGCGTGGTTGTACCGCTGCGCTATTTTGGCTATGCAGCCTATGCTGAGTGGATTGTTGCGCATTACCAGCCAAAGCTCTTGTTAAATGATCGAAATGGTAGTCTATATACGCCCTTTTTGCGTCTTTCGCTGCGCCGAAGACATGCCACATTGGTTCATCTGGCTCACGCTACAACAGTAGAGCACTCTCGCCGCCTAGGCATGAATGACTATGACTATTATCTGCTCTTTGGCCAGAGTTCGTACGAGGCGTTGAAGCGTCGGCGGTTGCTTTTTGGGGACTCCATTGTAGTTCTTGCAGGTTCGCACATGGTTGATGAAGCTTACGATATGCCTCTTGCTCGGCAAGACTGTAAAAGTTTGCTTATTCTAGGAGTCGGGCCGGACAAAGAAAAAGAGCTAGGCTATCAGCAGACCTATCATCTACTGGCAGAGTGGGCCGAACATCACTCTGATTATCGTGTCCAGGTGAAGCGGCATCCTCGAAGCCGGGGCATTTACTGGAGCGATGTTTCGCAGCGAATAAGCAACCTGGAATTACTGCCTGAAAATTGCACATTGGCCGAGGCGTTAAAAACTTCCTCCATTGTTATAAATATCATGTCAAATGCGGTCGTCGAGGCAGGTTTGGCTAGACGGCCTCTTATTCACGTTAACCTCAGCTCCGACAAAGATATTTTTGAGCAAACACGTTTAGGAGGTGAGGTTAGAACAAGGCAGGAGCTTGATAATAGAGTCGAACAGATTGAGCGTGACTATGAAGCGTATACTAGGTTAGCTGCAGATTTCGCAGAGTATCATCTGGCTCATGGTGTCAATGGGCTGGATACTACGCTTCAGATACTAAATGCACTTATTAGTGAGGTTCAGGTTCCTGCTGGTATAAAAACCTTTGTCTTAAAGGGAACCGTTTGATTATTGATGCTGGTTGGCGTGTGAATTATGACTGATATTCTTTTTTTCTCGTTAGCCAAACACCAGAGCCATTACTTCCAAAATATTTCCAATGCCTTGGCGTTAGATAGTCAGGTCATTACGTTGCGGGAATTACCATTACCCGGGCGTGGTAGTTTTGATCGCGCTGTGCTAGCTCTCGATTTTGCTACCCTAGTGGAAGAAAAATGCCAAGAGCGACAGATCAAGGGTAAATATTATGGTGTTTATTACAAGCTAGCCCTGCGATTAGAAATGTTTTGGACTGCTTTACGTATGCAAGCCTGGATTAAGCGGGAAAAGCCCCAGGCACTTGCCATATGGAACGGTTCTAATCGCTATTGCCGATTATTTTCCGGTCTGTTTCCAAAGCAGGCGCTTCGGTTTCATTTTGAAAACGGTCTGTTACCCGGCACGACTACCTTAGACACTAAGGGCGTGAACTTTCATAATTCTGTACCTCGTGATGCCAGGTTTTATCGGAATTATGCAACTATTATAGCTCTGGAGAACGAAGAGCAAGCAGTCAAGCTTATTCCTCGTAAGCCACGCATATCTGGGCAAGTAGAGGTAGTGCTACCTGAGCAATTTTTCTTTATTCCCTTTCAGGACGATAGGGATTCGCAGGTTAGGTATTTTTCACCACATATTCAAAACATGCGTGAGCTGTTCGAGTGGGCGCGTAAGCTTAATCAGGCATGTGGCATACCTGTAATCTTGAAAGAGCATCCTTCGAGTCGGGAGAAATACCCAGATCTACATGCTGCTACGCATAGCGGCCTTTTTTTCGCTAATGGCAATAGTACTCAAGAGTTGATCGAAAAAAGCCTTGCGGTAATAACTCTTAACTCAACAGTAGGCTTAGAAGCCATCCTGCTAAGCAAGCCAGTAATTACGTTAGGGCAGGCCTTTTACACAGTGGAAGGCGTTTGCGAGCATGCTGACAGTCTTGAGTCATTGATTGATCTCGTTAAGCATTACCCGAACTGGTTCCTTGACCCTCAGATCCGTCTAGCTTTTTTACATTATTTGGCGAATCAATACTGTGTGCCTGGGCGCTGGCAGGACGGCGATGACACGCATATACACGAGGTTGCTAGACGAATTGCAGTAGCCTTCTCAAAACATTAACGCGAGGTGGGCATGGTTGAAAGCAGACTGAGCAATTATCTCTGCCTATGGGTGGCTTTGGGTATGTTTACCCAGTTGGCAGGCTTATGCTTGATTGCAGATGGTAGCCGTTATGCAACTCTTGTAAACTTACTTCTGTTTCTTCCTGTCTTGTTATCGCTCTGTCTGGTACAAGCATATAAGCTAATCCCACGAGATGTAGGAACTTTATTTATTGCAGTGATGTTTGTATGGGTCTTAGGTTCTGGCTACTTGAATCCAGGGTCGGCAGAATATGGAATAAAATGGTTTAAAGTGTTACTGCAAATTTCTTTTTATCTTATTGCTATAGCGATGCTTGTGCACAAGGAACAGTACTTTGAAAGCGTCATCAATACCTTTGTGGTAGTGGCTGTATTATTTGCAGCAGCTAGTCTGATCATGAATTTTATTAGCCATGAGAACCTGGGCTATAGAGCTTTTCGTATTTACAAGCTGGGTTGGCAGGGATTAGCTGATTTCAACAATCCCATCGTCTCAGCACTCTATTATAGTGTTGCTCTAATTTGCTTGGTTTATCTATTTCTCCGTCGCCAGATGTCTGCGAGTATGACCATCCTATTTGCGCTGGCGGGATCGATTTTGTTGATCTATGTGATCTACACTTTTTCCCGAGGTGTCTGGTTGGCGCTGATTGCTGCCTTAGCTGTGCTGCTCATCCTATTTGGCGGGCGCAAGTCGTTATTAGCTTCGTTCTTAGTAATTGGAGGAATTGGCGTAGCCTGTATCGCCTTCTCGGCTCAACTTCATGTAGAGCGCACGATTGGTTTTTCTCTACGTGATGTGATTTGGATGGAATGGTTGAACCGTTTCGATGCTTTTTGGTTGACCGGCGCTGGTGCAGGAGCTGCATTCAACATTTGTATCGACACTACAGAACGTTGCTTCAAACAGGCCCACAATTTATACCTACAATTCTTTTACGAATACGGTATTGTCGGAGCCCTAACTTTATTAGGACTTATTGTGGTCCTGCTTGCAAAGGGTATAAAGCTTAGGACGGAACCAATAGTGCGTTTAGGAACTGCCTTGCTCGTTTTCGCAGCGGTAGCGGCTATCGCCAATTATCACGAAATTCTTTTACGGCCCAGTGTGTATGTCATTACGTTCTGGTTGCCCGTTGGGATATTACTAGCAGCTAACTCCTTGCGAAGAAATCCGCTAGAGAGGTCTGCAGGAGTTCTGGTATGACTGTGCACTCTCGTTTTCTCGAGCTCAAGCGCTATTGGCATATTGAAATTATCGGCGGGCTTGAAAAGCCATTTTCTTGGCGGCGTTTACGACAAAAATGCAAACGAAGCAACCGTTATGCTTAT
Organism: Pseudomonas sp. C2.3V; assembly: GCF_058536325.1. NCBI lineage: Bacteria > Pseudomonadati > Pseudomonadota > Gammaproteobacteria > Pseudomonadales > Pseudomonadaceae > Pseudomonas > Pseudomonas sp. C2.3V. Next base: position 745,321 of record NZ_JBZUBN010000001.1, read on the forward strand.
TTATTCTGGTTCCGTCTTGCCTACGTCATGCATCAAAGTGAAAGCTCATTCTGGCGCCGGCGCGCAAAGTTGTTTAATGAGCGCTTAAGTCGTACATATAATGTCGAGATTATGTTGGGGGCTCAAATAGGGGAAGGGCTTTGGATTGCACATCCTACCGGAATTGTTATCAGCGGTTATGCAGTGATAGGTAAGCATTTCAAAGTTTGGCAAAGCTGCACGATTGGAGTAAAAAATGAGAGTGATGAAAAGCGAATTGTTATTGGCGATAACGTCAAACTATTTGCTCATTCCTGTATCATTGGTGACGATTTAATTATCGGTAATAATGTAACTATTGGTGCCGCCTCGTTTGTTAATAAAAATATATCTGGTAACTGTGCATATATTACGCGTAAAGAAGCTGTAATCAAGCCACTGATGAGCGATCAAAGTTCTATACTGGTATAATAGTCTAAAAGCGTCTGTAAGGGAAAATCTCTAACCTTGCGACGATTTAAATAATTTTTCAAATGACTAAAATTGCGATCCACTAAAGATTTGCTAAGTGGACGCGCTCGGAAACGAATGTCCAAGAAGTCAATTAAACCGAAGCTATTTTCAGTGTAAATGATGTTACCTAAATGCAAGGATCTGAAATAGATTCCTTTCATGTGCAGTTGTTTAATAAAGCGCGCCAACGAAGGTAGCAGGGCATCAAACTCATTTCGAGCATGGTTGAATAAATGCTCGAGAGAGGTGCCGGCTAGCGGTTCGTACAAGCAAGCACTAACTGCATGGCGCTGGTCTAACCAGTAGCACTCTCTAATGCGAGGCGCCTTTATATTACGCTCTTGCAGGGTTTTTGCGTGCTGTGCAAAGCGCTCTGCCTCCGGTGCCAGTCGTGCTAGAAATGGTGTACGTCGGCTGCGAAAGATCTTCAAGAGTAGGCCTGTGTCTAAGCGTATTACCTTCGGGCCATGACTATCTTTTTCCAGCACTTTGCCATGGCTCAGCCAGACGTGCATTTCATTCACTGTTACAATCCGCATCTTTTCTCTCTAGCCAGTCGTACGAGGCTTGCCGAATGGCCAATACTGTTCAACAGTCCAGCCTAAAAATTTACATTCGATTGTTAAAGTACGTTCTTCCCTACTGGGGCGCATTTGCAATCAGCATCATAGGCTTCTTACTTTTTGCCTCTAGTCAGCCCATGCTTGCCGACATCCTGAAGTATTTTCTGGACGGGTTGCAAAAGCCGAACGAGGCAGAGTTCTTCGGTATCCCACTTGTTTTAGGGGTCCCGTTGATGATTGTACTCATCGCGCTTTATCAGGGCATCGGCTCGTACTTGGGCAATTACTTTCTAGCGAAGGTAGCACGAGGAGTTGTGCATGACCTTCGCTGTGCTTTATTCGATAACTTATTGACATTGCCTAATCGTTACTTTGACAACCAAAATTCTGGACACCTGATCTCACGCATTACCTACAACGTGACGATGGTAACCGGAGCTGCCACAGATGCCATCAAAGTTGTCATCCGTGAGGGCTTTACAGTGGTGTTCTTATTTGGCTATTTGCTCGTCATGAACTGGCAGCTGACGTTAGTTCTTGTCGCCATTTTACCCGTTATAGCGATTATGGTGACCGCTGCTAGCAAAAAATTCCGCAAGCAGAGCAAGAAAATTCAGGTAGCCATGGGCGATGTAACTCATGTGGCCTCTGAAACCATTCAGGGTTTCCGAGTTGTACGCAGTTTTAATGGAGAGGCTTACGAACGCCATCGTTTCCACAAAGCCAGCGCTGACAACATGAACCGCAGCCTGAATATGACGCGTACTCAGGCAGTTTATACGCCTCTTCTGCAGCTGGTAATATACATAGGGATGGCGCTACTGATGTATATGGTTCTTTACTTGCGCGGCGACTCTACCCCCGGGGAGCTAATCGCCTACATTACCGCCGCTGGTTTGCTGCCTAAGCCTATTCGCCAGCTCTCCGAAGTCAGCGCCACTATCCAAAAAGGTCTGGCAGGTGCTGAAAGCATTTTCGAGCAGTTGGATGAAGTCCCGGAAGTGGACGAAGGAACTGAAGAGCGAGCTAGAGCGCAAGGGCGTCTGGAAGTTCGGAATCTGAACTTCACCTATCCCGGTACCGAAAAGCCGGTTTTGGACAATATCTCGTTTGTAGCGGAACCTGGACAAATGGTAGCGCTGGTAGGGCGCTCGGGCAGCGGGAAGTCAACATTGGCCAACCTGATTCCCCGTTTCTATCAGCACACGCAGGGCCAGATTCTGCTGGATGATCTGGACATCCAGCGTTATCGGTTGCCCAATCTGCGTCGGCACATTGCTCTAGTGACACAGCAGGTCACGCTGTTCAACGACACGGTCACCAATAATATTGCTTATGGTGATCTGGCTGGTGCGCCATTTGAGCAGGTGCTCGAAGCTGCCAAGGCCGCCTATGCCGACGAATTCATCCAGCGTTTGCCTGAGGGTTATGAAACACTGGTCGGTGAGAACGGTGTACTGCTTTCGGGCGGTCAGCGTCAGCGTCTGGCCATTGCACGGGCGCTTTTGAAGAATGCGCCCGTGCTGATCCTGGATGAAGCCACCTCTGCATTGGATACCGAATCCGAGCGGCATATCCAGGCGGCGCTGGACAGGGTTATGACTGGCCGAACCACATTGGTGATTGCGCACCGGCTTAGCACCATTGAAAAGGCCGATCTGATTTTGGTGATGGATCAGGGGCGTATCGTCGAGCGCGGTACGCATGCTGAGCTGTTGGCACAAAATGGCTATTACGCCCGCCTGCATAACAGTCAGGTTGAAAAAGGCGCAACGACACTCGATGAAGAAGGCTCGCACGTTTCATGATGGGGTTGTTTAGGGCGTGGCGTGAGCGCGGCTGGGTTGAGATTGATGCACCAGCTTATGCCCGGGCGTGGCAAACATGGGGAGGCAGTGTTGCCACCCATCCAGAGATCGTTGCACGCCTGTCTGATCTGGTTGGGCTTCCGGTCCGCTATCTGGGATGGCCAGCCAGCGGTGGGCTGCAGATGGCAGTAGCATGTTGGGGTGGGCACGTTGCGCTGTCTCGCGATGTGCTCAAGCGCAAGGGTAAACGTGACTACTTCGACCTGGGGAACGCAGAAATCATTCTGCCAGCTCAGGAGAATGCTCAGGCTCCGCTGCGCCAGCAGGTCCGGTATTTATCTTCGCTAAGTGCCGCGCATGTCTCGACTGCACGTCAGCAAAAAGAATGTCTGGCAATTGCACGAGCGCCGGAGGAGCTTTCAAAGAAGTTTCGTTACAACCAGCGCCGTGAATTGCGTCTGCTGGAAGAGGCGGGTGGGCAGGTTCGGCCTGTCAGTGACTTTACACCAGCAGAACTGGCAGCGTTCTATGCCGATCTGTTCGAGCGCCGCTGGGCCTTCGAGGTACCTGCCAAAGCTCATCTGGCTGACGTCTTCTCTCTGTTACGCGAATTCATGATGGGTTCCGTCATCTTTCTGGACGATGCTCCAGCTGCCATTCAGGTGCTTTACCGTGTCGAATCCCCTCGGTGGATCAGTGTTGAATACGTCAATGGTGGTGTGGCGCCGGAGAGTCGGGACTTCAGTCCGGGCAGTGTACTGAGCTTTCTCAATACCCAGGCGGCCTGGGAGGAGGCGCGTGCACTAGGTAAGGACCTGCGCTTTTCATTTGGCCGTGCGGATCGTGAGTACAAGGATCGCTGGTGCAACCGAGTGCCGGTCCACGAGGTGAAGTGATGAGTGCGCGTAAACAAAGGTTACTCAAGCGGCACCGGCGCCATAAGCGGATCGCACTAGGTATCATTGCGTTGTTTCTGCTTGCTCTGCTCGGTGCTGCGTTTGTACAGGTGCTGCCTTGGTGGCTGGTACCTCTTGCGATAGTGGCTGTCTGGATTGTTCATGAGGCCTGGTTCGCGGATCATCTGTTCTATGCGCCACATGATGATTACCGGTATGACTTTCCTGAGAGCAGTGTACGCCTGCCGGTCGAGATCACGGACAACGTCTTGACGTTGAAAGGGTATGAGCTTTCAGATGAGTTGCAATCCCTGGTATTGGAATGCGAAATCAAGGCAGGCTTTTTAGGCCGTTTGTTCGATCCTTATGTTGTGATTCGCGCTGGTAGCCAGGAGGATCGTCAGGATTTCGAACGAGGCGTACAAGGTCGCCGCTACCTTAACCTGTCAGGCTTTTTCGAGGCCTTGCATGAAGGGCGAGTATCTGTCCAGGGCCATTTTTGCCGGGTCGTTGGTCCTGTAACACTGCATGGGTTTTCCAATCCAGATTATGCCTCCAAACGTGTAATGGTAATTGCGCCCCATGCGGACGATGCGGAGTTGGCTGCGTTCGGCCTCTATAGTGGTTGCGCCGAAGCTTCGATTGTTACCTTGACGCAAGGAGAGATTGAGGCCGAGTATTATGAGCGACTTGGCCTCAGTACTGCTGAAGCAGCCAGGCTCAAAGGACGCTTGCGGACATGGGACAGCCTGGCTGTACCGCTATGGGGCGGTGTGCCCATGACGCGTTGCGTTCAGCTGGGCTATTTTTGCCTTCAGCTACCGGCCATGCATGCTGCGCCAGAGCAGGTGTTTGGCTCACGCGATTCCGGTGATGTAGATATTCGTCCGGTACGGCGCTTTAATCCGTTGCGTCTTCCGGGTGACACGGACGGACAACCTTCTTGGAATAATCTGGTTGCCGACCTGGTTGCGCTCATCGAACATTTTCAGCCGGAAGTGATGGTGTTTCCCCATCCCCAGCTGGACCCTCATGCGGACCATGTTCAGGCAGCCCAGGCGGTAGAGGAAGCCATCCAGAAAAGTAACTGGAAGCCAGATACGGCGTTGCTTTATGCGAACCATCTGCACGACAACGACCGTTGGCCGATGGGGCCGTCAGGTAACGGTATCGCCCTGCCGCCGGCTATCGAGCCTTTGCCGGCGCTACCTGTCTGGAGTCCGCTGTTGAGTGCGCAGACTCAGCTCGATAAGGCCATGGCGCTGGGCATGCAGCATGATCTGCTTGTTCCGCCACCACTCAAGAAACGTTTGCGCCGACTGCTTCAGTCTGTTTTGACAGGGCGCCGATGGCCAGTGACGGGAGAGGACGAATTCTTTCGTAAAGCTGTTCGCCGTCATGAGCTGTTTTTCGTAAAAGATCTGAGGCATGGGCCGCTCGGGGACTGATTTAACCCTGTGGTATCATCGCCGCCGTTTTGACGTTTGGAGTCTTTCCATGAAGCTGACCATGCCCCGTTTTGATCAAGCCCCCGTGCTCGTGGTCGGCGATGTCATGCTCGATCGTTATTGGCATGGTGCAACGTCGCGAATCTCGCCCGAGGCGCCTGTGCCTGTCGTACGGGTTGATCAGAATGAAGATCGCCCCGGTGGTGCTGCCAACGTGGCGCTCAATATTGCTGCCTTGGGGGCACCGGCTTATCTGGTCGGTGTAACAGGCCAGGACGAGGCCGCCGACGCCTTGGCTGACAGCCTGAAGGCCGCCAAGGTCGAGGCACGTTTTCAACGTATCGCCGGACAGCCGACCATCGTCAAGCTGCGGATCATGAGCCGTCACCAGCAACTACTGCGTGTCGATTTTGAAGAATCATTCAAGACCGATACCCAGGCGTTGGCAGCAGATACGCGCTCCATGCTGGCAGGTGTAAAGGTGCTGGTCCTTTCCGACTACGGCAAAGGCGCGCTCAGAAACCATCAGGACCTGATCCAGCTGGCCCGTGCTCGCAATATTCCGGTACTGGCAGATCCCAAAGGCAAGGACTTTTCGATCTACCGGGGCGCCAGCCTGATTACGCCCAACTTAAGCGAATTCGAGGCGATTGTAGGACCCTGCACCGACGAAGCTGATCTGGTCGCCAAAGGCTGCAAACTGATCGCTGAGCTTGAGCTGGGTGCGCTGCTGGTAACCCGTGGTGAAAACGGGATGACGCTGTTGCGGCCTGACCAGCAGCCGTTCCATCTACCTGCTCGTGCACGGGAAGTCTTCGATGTAACCGGCGCGGGCGATACCGTTATTTCGACTCTGGCGGCCGCGCTGGCTGCGGGCGAGGAGCTGCACAATGCGGTCGCTCTGGCGAACCTTGCTGCAGGTATTGTAGTGGGTAAGCTGGGCACTGCTGCAATCAGCGCTCCGGAGCTTCGCCGTGCGGTGCAGCGAGAGGAAGGCTCGGAGCGAGGGGTATTGGCTCTGGAGCAGTTGCAGGTTGCTATTGAGGATGCACGTGCCCATGGCGAGAAAATCGTTTTCACCAATGGCTGTTTCGATATCCTCCATGCTGGTCATGTGGCTTATCTTGAGCAGGCACGTGCACTGGGTGACCGCCTGATTGTAGCGGTGAATGATGACGCATCCGTCACCCGCCTGAAGGGGCCGGGCCGTCCTATCAATACTGTCGATCGCCGAATGGCGGTGTTGGCTGGCCTTGGAGCTGTGGATTGGGTCATTCCCTTCAGCGAAAGCACACCTGAGGAGCTGCTCAAGCAGGTAAAGCCGGATGTGCTGGTAAAAGGTGGAGACTACAAAAGCGTCGATGAGGTAGTCGGAGCACCTCTGGTTCAAGCCTATGGGGGGGAAGTAAAGGTATTGGGCGTCGTCGAAAACAGTTCAACCACCGCGATTGTTGAGCGAATTCGCGGAAGCTCCTGATACAAACGGCGTCCGTCAGGACGCCTTCTCCTTGACTGTGCCCAGGCGGCTCAGCCAATCCTGCCAGCGTACCCGTTCTTCATGCACGAGCCAGCCGCGCTGTTCGGCAAAGCTTTCCGAGAGCCAGAGGCCTCGGGTGCTTACAGGCTGGCGTTGCCCCTCGTGTAAGGTAAACAGCTCGCCGGTAGGACGACCCTGATCCACTGCCAGCAGATAAATATCCGGGCGGCGCCTGTCCAGGCGTGCGATGAGCTGTCCATCCTCCACCTTGTCATCCACATGGAAAAGACTGGGCGTGCGGATATCCTTGGGTAGCTCCATCTGCATGTCATAGACCAGCTGCAGCGATGCGGTAGGCGTATGCACGTAAGCGCGTGGCCGCTCGATCAGCGCTAGACTGCCGCACTGGACAGGACGTGCGGCCCCGGTACGAGGGGTGAGGGTGAAATGGCCGTTTTCCCGGTACTTCAGTGCTCCCTCGTAAGGCGTAGGCAACCAGGTTTCGGTAAAACGGCCCTGTAGCCAGCCGTCGGGGGTTTCAAATAGACATTCTTCAGCCACTTCTTGAACGGCCGTAAGCAGTGGAAGGTTAAGCTCATGGGCAGGTACGTAACCGGATATCAGTTTCAGTACGGTATCGCCACGATCGACCCGCTTCTGACGGACCAATAGCCAATGATCATGCCCTTGCCAGTTCAGCGTGATCCTGACCGAAACGCCCAGGTTTGCCAGCTCAAGTGAAAAGCGTTGTTCATCTTCGACGACAATCGGACGGCGGCGCTCCAGCACCTCGTTGAAATTCAGGGGTTGGCCCAAGGCCTGGTAAACCAGCTTTTCCGGGCTGCCTTCAACCAGCAGCGGCAGGGTCTTGAATGCCTTGGGGTTCTGACGCGCAATGAGTTGAGGCATGGCAGACTCCTGAAATTGTTATCATGGATGCCCCGTGCGCGTTAACGTCTGGACTCGATCACGCTAGCAGCGACACGGACATTATGCGACAGGTGCAACGGATTGATGGTTCCGATGATAGCGCTGGCCACTCCTGGATGACCAAGTACCAGTTCAAAACTGGCCTGGACGGGGTCCACGCCACTCCCAAGACAGACATGTCCGCTGGCCAGCGCCTTTTTGATGAGAATCGCCTTGCCAATAGCGGTCGCATGGTCGATGACCGGCCGCTCGCTCTGCTCGTTGAGGTTGTACGTCACCATGGCGCAATCGCCTTTGTCGAGCGCCAGCAGGCCACCCTCTACTGTCTTGCCGGAAAGGCCGAAAGCGCGAATGGAGCCCTTGCGCTTGAGCGTCTCCAGGGTCGTGTAGACATCTGATTGCTCCAGAATATCGAGATCGTGTCCGTTGGAGTGTACGAGTACCAAGTCAATGCAGTCGGTCCCCAATCGCCTCAGGCTGCGCTCGACGGAAAACCGAGTGTGCTGAGCACTGAAGTCGTGTCGTGATTGGCCGGACTCGAACTCTTCTCCCACTTTGCTGACGATAACCCAATTGTCGCGCTGCCCCTTGAGCAGCTTGCCCAGGCGTTCTTCGCTATGACCATAGGCGGGAGCAGTATCGATGAGGTTGATACCCAGCTCATGGGCAAGGGTCAGTAGGTCAGCAGCTTCCCGGTCATCAGGAATCGTGAAGCCATTGGGATATTTCACACCCTGATCACGGCCCAGCTTCACGGTACCAAGCCCCAGTGGTGAAACCATGAGTCCGGTCGCGCCCAGGGGGCGGTAGTAATCGTGCAAGGTTTTCATGGCAACAGCGTCTCCCAAACTGGGATACCCATCGGTGGCATAGGGTGCGGAGGAAGGGCAGGGTGCGTACCGGGGCGAATACCTTCTCGCTCAAGGACCGCAAAGACTCGATCAGAAAAATCAGGCGCCAGGGCCAGTTTGGTTGGCCAGCCGGCCAGCAGATGGCCGTGTTCCGCCACAAAGGCATTATCTGGACGGGCCATGCTGGATTGCGCCGGCTCTGCACGGTCTACCCGCAAGGTGGCCCACCGCGCCTGGGAGAGGTCTATCCAGGGCAGCAGCTTTTCCAGCTCATGACGAGCCACTGCAATCTGCTCGTCTTCTGAACGTGCTACACCTTCGGCTTCAGCCAGTTCACCTCCCAAGTACCAGACCCATTGCCCGTCAGCTGAGGGGTGTGTGGTCACTGTAATACGGGGCTTCGAACCGCCGCCCAGGCAGTGGGCATAGAGTGGTTTGAGTGTAGGCGCCTTGACCAGCACCATATGCAATGGGCGGCGCTGCATGGCCGGTTGCTCAAGGCCCAGGTCACGTAGCAGGGCTTCGGTGCCTCCGCCTGAGCTCAGTACTACTCGCTGAGCGCGGATAGGCTGGCCGTCCACGATCAGCCCCACCAGTTGCCCATCCTCAAGGATGGGGTCAAGGCGTTGTCCTTTCATCACGCTGTCACCTGCCAGCTCTGCCAGACGCGCAATGAGGCTCGGCACATCCAATACCAGCTCTGCCAAGCGATAGGCCTTGCCCTTGAAGGCACGATCCTGCAGGGCAGGAGGCAGGTCCGATCCCTTGACGGGCTCGACTCGACCGCGAACGGCCTTGCTTGCAAAAAAGCTGGTGAGGTTGCCGGCGAGCGTGCCGGGAGACCAGAGATAATGTGCTTCCGAAAGGATGCGGACACCCTGCAGATCCAGCTCGCCCGTCCCTGCCAGGCTGTCGCGCCAGCGGCGAGGCATTTCGGCAATGGCCTCCGAAGCACCTGTCAGCGCGCCGTGCAGGGCATATTTGGCACCGCCATGGATAATGCCCTGGGACTTCATGCTTTGCCCGCCCCCCAGGGTGCCCGACTCGATCAGGATTGTGGCAAAACCCGCTCGGCGTAGACGGGCGTTCAGCCACAGGCCGGCAATGCCTCCGCCGACGATCAGAATATCGGTGCTCAGTGCTGGGCTCATGTGCAGGACTCTTTCAAAAACAGGCGTGCAGTATAACGTGAGGCGGTTGCAGACGTAGGTCTCAGGTCAATGTCCTGTACTCTTTGAAAACAGTTGAATGACGATAACGCCCAGGATGATAAGGCTCATGCCCAGTATGGCGGCCAGATCAAGTGTCTGCTTGTAGATGACGGCAGCCGCTATGCTGACCAACACGATTCCCATGCCTGACCAGATGGCATAGGCAATACCGACCGGAATAATCTTGACTACCTGAGAAAGAAGCCCAATGGCAACGGCGTAGCCAACGATAACCAGCACCAGCGGGAGCGGTTTGTTGAAGCCATCCAAAGCCTTCATTGCGGTTGTCGCAACGATTTCAGCCGCGATGGCAATAGCCAGATAAATGTAGCCGATCATAAGAAGCATCCTGATTGAAAACGCCAGTCTAGTTTTTCTTGTGATGGGATAAAGTGATTACCTATCTGTAATGGAGATAGGTTATGCAGTGGAGCCTTGATCAGGTTCGTCTGTTTGTGAGTGTGGCCGAGACGTGTTCGTTCTCTGCAGCGGCTCGTCGGTTGGGGCGCGCCCAGTCAGCTATCAGTAGCTCAATTGCCTTGCTGGAAGCAGACCTTGGGGTCCTGCTGTTCGAGCGCAGCAGCGGACGGCAGCCTCGGCTGACCGAGTCGGGACGGGCGCTGCTTGATGAGGCGCGGGAAATTCTGAGGCATTGTGAGCGCCTCGAAAGTCGGGCGCTAGGGCTGACACAGGGCGAGGAAACTCGCTTGCGCTTGGCTCATGATGAAGCGATGCCGTATCAGCCTATCGTCAACAGCCTTGAGACCCTGGCAGCGACCTATCCTTTTCTGGATGTACAGCTTGCCAGTGGCGCCCAGGGAGAGGTTGCGCGAAAGCTGCTTGATCGCCGAGCTGACCTTGGACTCATGTTCCATCACGAGCACATGCCTGATGCCCTGGAGCGCAGGCGGCTTAGTCTGGTGGAGATGGTTACGGTGTGTGGGGCAGGTCATCCCTTGGCTCACTATGCTCGCATCACGCGTCAGCAACTGGCTCAGCACCGGCAGATTCTCATTGCGCCTTATCAGAGCGGTTACCCGGGCGGCGAGCCGATCAGTCCACACGTCTGGCGAGCCGACAGTTTCTATGTGACAGCAGAACTGGTCATGCGTGACATTGGTTGGGCCTGGCTGCCTCGTCATGTGGCCCGCTATCCTACTTACTTGAATCACTTGGTGGAGCTGGCCAGTGACTGGACGCCACCTCCGCTGGTAGTTGAGCTGGTCTGGCGGCGTGACGAGCCCCAGGGGCCTGCGGCGCGCTGGTTGGGTGAGCACTTTGCCGAGCAGCTGCAAGCCATTGGTTAAGGCCGTCCTAGGATCAACAGAGGGCTTTGCCATCGCCTTTCCATGCAAAGCGGGCTAAGCTCCGCCGCCATGAACAGAATTCTCTATAGCCTGCTTTTCTATATTGCCCTTCCTTTCATTGCCGTGCGCTTAGTGCTCCGCTCGCGCAGGGCGCCGCTCTATCGTCAGCGCATGGGAGAGCGGTTTTCCCTTGGCCTTCCGCCCATGCGGCCTGGTGGTCTTTGGATACATGCGGTTTCAGTGGGAGAAAGTATTGCCGCTGCGCCAATGGTACGGGCTCTGATCGAGCGGCATCCCGATTTGCCCGTCACGGTAACTTGTATGACGCCTACCGGTTCAGAGCGAATTCGGGCGCTGTTTGGTGACCAGGTGCAGCATTGTTATCTACCTTATGATGTGCCCTGTGCAGTCGCACGGTTTCTGGATCATGTACGACCGACGCTAGCTGTCATCATGGAGACCGAGCTCTGGCCCAACTATATCCATCAGTGCTCCTGTCGAGGGATTCCGGTAGCACTGGCCAATGCCCGCCTGTCTGCACGATCGGCAAAAGGATATGGTCGTCTGGAGGGTGTCACGCGCCCCATGCTGTCATCCATGGACTGGATCGCGGTCCAGACACCGGCGGAGGCCGAGCGGTTTACCTCGCTTGGGGCCCGGCCTGAGTGTGTCACTGTGACAGGATCCATCAAATTCGACCTGAGTATCGATCCGGCGCTGATTAGTCGTGCAGAGGTGTTGCGAGAAGCCTGGGGACATCGCCCTGTCTGGATTGCAGCCAGTACCCATGCCGGCGAGGACGAGATTCTTCTGGCGGCCCATACGCGGTTACGCCAGCACTTGCCTGACGCGCTGATGATACTGGTGCCGCGTCATCCTGAGCGCTTCGATGATGTTTTCAAGCATTGTCAGCAAAGCCAGTTGAGCACTGCGCGCCGCTCGAAGGACGAGCCGGTTGCTCACGACACGGCCGTTTACCTAGGCGATACGATGGGCGAGTTGCTCTTCTTATATGCCGCAGCGGATGTCGCTTTTGTAGGAGGTAGCCTGATCGAGCGGGGCGGGCATAATCTTCTGGAGCCGGCAGCCCTGGGTAAGCCGGTTCTTTCCGGACCGCATGTATTTAACTTTCTGGACATCGCGGCGCAACTGCGCGATGCGCAGGCCTTGCGTGATGTAAGGAGCACCGAGGATATTGCTGAGGCGCTCCAGCTGCTGCTGATGGATGAGCATGTAGCCGACCAGATGCGGCAGGGCGGACTGGCTGTACTCAAAGCCAACCAGGGCGCCTTGCAGCGCCTGCTGGATGGGCTGGATCGGTTGATCAGGCATTCGTCAGGGTCTTAACGAGGGCCGCTGCGTCATACTGATGGGTTTGGCCAGATCCGGAGGCAGGAAGTCACGGTCCGGATCGTAGTCAGGTTTCAAATAGCGCGACAGCTCAAGCAGGTCGTTCGGGCTCAGAATGCCGGCTGACTGCTTCAGGCGCAGGTTATCCAGGATATAGTCATAGCGAGCATTGTTGTACTCACGAACGGCGTTATAGAGCTGGCGCTGTATGTCGAGTACATCGACAATGCTGCGTGTACCCACCTGATAGGCGATCTGGGTAGCCTCCAAGGCGCGTTGACTGGACGCAATGTTTTGCTTGCGTGCAGCAATCTGCTCAACATCGGTGTTAATGGCGCGATGGTAGTTGCGTGTATTTTGTACCACCTCACGGCGCATGCTCTCGCGCTGCTGCTCGCTCTGGTCCAGCCGCTGATAGGCTTCGCGTACCTGGGAGCTGGTCAGCCCGCCGGTATAAAGGGGAACATTGACCTGCACGCCCACGCTGCGCTGGCTGACAGGGCTGTCGAAAATATCGACACCCGGATTGGGCAGGTTGAAAGCGTCATTGTCGCCGCGCTGGTAGCGTGCCACTGCATCCACGGTGGGTAGGTGTCCGGCCTTGCGCTGGCGCAAGATTTCCTGCGCCGTGTCTACGGCTGAGTTGGAGGCCAGCAGTTGGAGGTTCTGCGCCACGGCGCGATCGACCCAGGCCTTGGCATCGTTGGGCATGGGTGGCAGGATCGGCAGATCGTGGCGAATGCCTTCAAGCGCGTTGTACTCGCGATTGGTCAGGCGGACCAGCCCTTGGAAGGCGTCTTGCACATTACGCGAAGCCAGAGAGCTGTTGGCCTTGGCTGTGTCATAACTGGCCTGGGCCTGGAGTACATCGGTCTCGTCCGTCAGCCCCACCTTGAACCGCTCCCGGGTCTGGTCGAGCTGGCGGAAGAGGGCTGCTTCCTCAGCCCTGGCTGTCGCCAAGGCATCTTGGGCACGCAAGGCGCTGAAGTAGCCTTCCGCCGTTTGCAGGATCAGGTTCTGCTGGGCGGCTGAAAACTGGTACTCGGCCTGTTCCGTACCGGCCTTGGCTGCCTGGAGTTGAAACCAACGATCTGCCCGGAACAGCGGCTGGCTGAGGTTGGCCTGGATCATCTGACTGCTGCGATCACTCTTATAGCGACCTTCTGCAATCCCTAAAGTGTCGTTCTGCTTCAGTCCCAGACTCATATGGGTGTCATTGACTTGAGCGCCCAAGCTGAGCTGCGGTAGCAGGCCTGCGCGGGCTTGCGGAATGGCTTCCCGCTGCGCGGCAAGGCCGGCACGCTCGGCTGCCAGATCGGAGTTATTGTTGAGGGCTTCCTGGTAAACCGCGACCAGTCCGTTCTGTGTAGTAGACGACTCTGCTGGCTGAGCCATAACCAGGCTGCAGGCACAGCTCAGGGTTGAAAAGAGAACGATACGCAGCATGTGAGGTCCTGGCATAGCTTTCCATGTTGTAGGGCGAGTGTAGCCGTATCGGCCATACGAGAGAAAATATGCTGTGAAGTTTCCTGGCGGGTAACGCATTCTGTGTTTACACTGCAGACGTTCTTGTCGGGGTGCGTCATACGAAGCGCTGAGATCGGGTAGTCCCGGATCCCGTTGAACCTGATCGGGCTAAACTCGTCGCGTGCGACGTGCCAACCCGCGTAGGGAACAAGAGGTCATGTTCGCTCGAGCAGACCACCTTGCAGGCATCCGCCTGTTCCTGAATATCAGGTTCTTCCCCGGCACCGTGCCTACCAGGAGAGCCTCGATGAACAAGCAGAACAATGTCACCGATTTCACCCAGGTCGATCGCCAGTCCACCCAGCCGTTTCCCAACTCCCGAAAGGTCTACCTGACTGGCTCCCGACCGGATATCCGTGTGCCGGTTCGTGAGATCCGTCTGGCTGACACGCCAACCGCGTTTGGCGGCGAAAAGAATGCGCCGGTGTTTGTCTACGATACCTCAGGCCCCTATACCGACCCTGATGTACGCATCGATCTGCGCAAGGGACTGCCGGATGTTCGCTCGCGCTGGATTGATGAGCGTGGTGATACCGAGATTCTACCGGGGCTTTCCTCCGAGTTCGGGCGTGCTCGCCTGGATGATCCGGCCCTTGACGCCCTGCGGTTTGCCCATGTCCGGACCCCGCGCCGGGCCAAGGCAGGGCACAACGTCAGTCAGATGCATTACGCCAGGAAAGGCATCATCACGCCGGAAATGGAATACATCGCCATTCGCGAGAACATGAAGCTTCAGGAGGCTCGGGAGGCGGGTCTTTTGACGCAGCAACACGGCGGGCAAAGCTTTGGTGCTGCCATCCCGAAAGAAATTACCGCGGAGTTCGTCCGGGACGAAGTGGCCCGTGGCCGCGCCATCATCCCTGCAAACATCAACCATATTGAACTGGAGCCGATGATTATCGGCCGCAACTTCCTGGTGAAGATCAACGGCAACATCGGTAACAGTGCGCTGGGGTCCTCGATCGAGGAAGAGGTGGAAAAACTGACCTGGGGCATCCGCTGGGGCGCTGATACGGTGATGGACCTGTCTACCGGTAAGCATATTCACGAGACGCGTGAGTGGATCCTGCGTAACAGTCCGGTCCCGATCGGGACGGTTCCGATCTATCAGGCGCTGGAAAAAGTCGGTGGTGTAGCCGAGGACCTGACTTGGGAGATCTTCCGCGACACGCTTATCGAGCAGGCCGAACAGGGAGTGGACTACTTCACCATTCATGCGGGGGTACGGTTGCGCTACGTGCCGCTGACGGCCAAGCGCGTGACCGGTATCGTTTCGCGCGGCGGTTCCATCATGGCCAAGTGGTGTCTGGCGCATCACCAGGAGAATTTCCTGTATACGCATTTCGAAGAAATCTGCGAAATCATGAAGGCCTATGACGTCAGCTTCTCCCTGGGGGATGGCCTGCGGCCTGGCTCTATTGCGGATGCCAATGATGCCGCCCAGTTTGGTGAACTGGAGACGTTGGGCGAGCTGACCAAGCTGGCCTGGAAGCATGACGTCCAGTGCATGATCGAAGGTCCGGGCCATGTGCCGATGCAGCTGATCAAGGAAAACATGGACAAGCAGCTCGAATGCTGCGACGAGGCGCCGTTCTACACGCTTGGCCCCCTGACCACGGACATCGCCCCCGGCTATGACCACATTACCTCTGGTATCGGCGCCGCCATGATCGGTTGGTTCGGCTGTGCCATGCTGTGCTATGTCACGCCCAAGGAACACCTGGGCTTGCCCAACAAAGACGACGTCAAAACCGGCATCATCACTTATAAGATCGCTGCCCACGCCGCTGACCTCGCCAAGGGTCATCCTGGCGCCCAAATCCGTGATAACGCACTAAGCAAGGCACGCTTCGAATTTCGCTGGGAAGACCAGTTCAACCTGGGCCTGGACCCGGACACAGCGCGTGCTTTCCACGACGAGACCCTGCCCAAGGACTCTGCCAAGGTGGCGCACTTCTGCTCGATGTGCGGGCCCAAGTTCTGCTCCATGAAGATTACTCAGGAAGTGCGTGATTACGCCAAGGAGAATGGGTTGACCGATGAGCAAAGAGCCATCGAAGCCGGGTTTCAGGAGCAGGCAGCACGGTTCAAGGAAGAGGGAAGTGTGATTTACAAGCAGGTTTAACGCGAGGGTTGTTGTGTAGTGCTAAGCCGCGTCCCTGGGCGCGGCTTCTTATTATGTTCAGGGCGACTCAAAAAGTGCGCCTGTCCCGTTGATTACCCGAGATATCGTTTATTGTGAGTACGACCAGCACCTATTCACCCGACATCGTGGTGCCTGACGCACGCCGTGTATTAGGCGGACGTGATTTCTTTTCCCTGTGGTTTTCGCTCAGCGTCGGGCTCATGGTGGTTCAGACCGGGGCGCTTCTGGCTCCCGGACTTGGCCTTGCCCAGGGCTGGCTTACGATTCTATGTGGTTCGGTTGCCGGCTCACTGCTCCTGGCCGTTGTTGGGACCATCGGGAGCCGCACCGGCCTTTCAGCCATGTCGGCGCTCAAGCTGAACCTTGGGCGTTACGGTGCGGTAGTTCCTGCCGTACTGAACATCCTGCAGCTGATAGGATGGGGCAGCTTCGAGCTGGTGGTTATGAGAGATGCAGCCCTTCTGCTAACGGACCGTTACCTGGGGGCGGGTGGCTGGCTGGCCAATCCGGTCTTCTGGACGCTGACATTCGGCGTACTGGTCACGATTCTGGCGGTCGCCGGTCCGCTTACCTTCGTTCGCCGCATTCTGCGTCGCTGGGGTATTTGGCTGCTCCTGGCCGCCTGCATTTGGCTGACCTGGAATTTCTTCTCCAAGGCAGATCTGGCTGCGCTGTGGGCGCGTCCTGGTGATGGATCACTGAATTTTGCAGCCGGATTCGATATTGCTATCGCCATGCCGCTGTCCTGGTTACCACTGATTGCCGACTATGCTCGGTTTGGGCGCGGGCAGGCTGGCGTGTTTGGCGGCACGGCCATTGGTTACTGCCTGGGCAACTTCTGGCTGATGGGACTGGGCGTGGCCTATACCCTGGCTTTCGCTGATGCAAGCCAGACCAATGCTCTGTTACTGGCCCTGGCGGGCGCAGGCGTAGGCATACCCCTGCTGCTGATCCTGCTGGATGAGTCGGAAAATACATTTGCAGCCATTCATTCAGCTGCCGTGTCTTCCGGCATTTTGGTCCGGCTCAAGGTCGAGCATCTGTCACTGGCTTTCGGCGTGCTGTGTACACTCATCGCGTGGCAGGTTGCCCTGGCTGAATACGAGCACTTTCTACTGCTCATCGGGTCGGTATTCGCCCCACTTTTTGGCGTGGTACTGGTCGACCATTTTATCCTTCGTACCCAGCACGCCGATCATGTAGCCATGACGACGCTGCGCTGGGACACCCTCATCGCCTGGGGCTGCGGTGTAGCGATCTATCATCTGCTTGCTGCTTTCTGGCCCGTACTGGGGGCAACCCTGCCGGCGCTGATCCTGGCGGGTCTACTTCAGTTGGTGCTGGGGAGACTGATTGCACGGTAGGAGTCGGTAGCCTGGCGATTCGCATCGCCAGGCTAGCAGGCTTACAGCGCGCGGCGGCCTGGAAAGTATTCAGGGCGCACGATGCCGTTCAGCTTGGGATAGGGAATCTTGATAAGCGGATGGCCCATGGAGTAGGGCGCAATGCTGGTGACATCATACTTCAGCGTGACGGCACCGAAATCCAGTGCAATGTTGGATGTCTTGACGAAGGGCCATTCTTTCTCGAAGGCACCGTCGTCCTTGAGTCCGTTGGCTATCAGCCATGCCTGGTGGGCGGTTTTGGCTACATCCCAGAAAGCCTGTTCCTGTCCTGGCACCAGGATGTCCTGAAGCGTCAGGACTTTCTTTTGCTGACGATCATAATTGATGATGCTGCGGCCCGGCTGGCCGTGGGCACCGCCTGTGTCCAGATAGGATGACAGCTCGACAATCACCAGCCCGTCATGCTGCTCGCGTATGTTGGCCTGCAGGTAACTGCTCCAGCGCGGCTGCGCATTGCGCAGGAAGTCCTGCTCGTAAGCGTCCAGCGACTGTGCTACCGGGGCTCCCGGTTCCGGTCGGGTTTCCTCAAGCAAGGCTTGCTCGATGATCGCATTAAGGTGTTCATCGTCGAACTTCAGCGTATCGACATTGACGAAGGGGCAGTCAGCATTGGCGCAGCCCGCCGGACGGTGCTCCCACGCCACACGCTTGGGCTTGAGCGGTTCGTTCAGGTCAGGCTTGAAAAAGCTTTGGCAGGCACTCAATAAAACGGCCGCGCTGGCGATAACGAGTAGTTTGGACAGTCGCATGGGGCTCCTTGGTAGGTAGAGGGGCTGTGCTCAGGATGTGCTTCGAGTGCATCCGGTGCAATGAGTTCGGCATCAAACCGTTCAGTCATCCGCATATCTTCCAGTCTTCCGGGCGGTACTGCCAAGGGGCTGCATCCTTCAAGCGGTCACGCTAGGATGGCGCGATTGTCACGACTGAAGTCCGGAGAGGCTTAGATGAGCGAAAACGTAAAGTCAGCCCCAGGCGACTTCGAAATTGAGCGCCGCGAAGAGTGTTTCAGAGGGTTTTATCGCGTAGACCGTCTATATTTACGGCATCGGTTGTTTTCCGGCGAAATGGGTCGCCGGTTGGATCGGGAGCTTTTTGTTCGGCACGATGCGGTCTGCGTACTGCCCTACGATCCCAAGCGGGATAAGGTAGTTCTGGTAGAGCAGTTCAGGGTTGGGGCCATCGATAAAAGTGATAATCCGTGGCTGCTTGAGCCGATAGCCGGGCTGATCGACAAGAGCCATGAGGTGCCCGAAGAGGTCGCTCATCGCGAAGCGCAAGAAGAGGCTGGTCTGGCCTTGCAATCGCTATGGCCCATCTCCACTTACTTCCCCTCTCCAGGTGGCAGTGACGAGCTGGTGCATCTCTTCCTGGCCCGTGTGGACAGCGACGAGGCTGGCGGTGTGCACGGCTTGCCTGAAGAAGGGGAAGATATTCGTGTTCACGTCATGCCTTTCGAGGATGCGCTGGACGCCGTCAAGAATGGAAAAATCAATAACGCAGCGGCAATGATTGCCTTGCAATGGCTGGCGCTCAATCGCGCCGAGGTACGTGGTTTATGGGTTTGAAAGGGCGGGATCGCTACCGAGTTGACTTGCCGGGGCTGCAGGCCACGTGCGAGTCCAACTATCTGCGACTGATGCAGCTTCTTCCCAAGATGCGCGAGGCACTGATTTCCCGTCGTGTGGCGCTTTCGCAGGGAGAAAAGCTGTTGGGCATACTGGCCTTGGAAGTGACCGAGGCGTGTCCATATACAACAACACTGCAGGTCAGCCAGGAGCTTGGGCTTCCCTGGTTGCCTGTGCCCAGGCTTGAAGTGCGTGTTTACCATGATGCACGCATGGCAGAGGTCATCAGCGCGGGGCCGACCCGCCGGTTACAGGCAATCTATCCGTATCCGAACGAGCTGATGAACCATCCTGACGAAAAGACCCAGCTGAATTTGTTTCTAGGCGAATGGTTGAGCCACTGCATGGCATGCGGACACGAGTCCGAACCTGTCCTGCAACGCTGATTACCGCTTTGTCCTCCGGCGCGCGTGTCTCGCCGCCATAGAAACTCCCAGCCACGGATCGATACGCAAATAATGGCTTTGTGCTAGCATTTAATTTGATGCTGCTACCGTCGCCTGCTGCCGTAAAACGACCTTTTGTCGCTGCGTGATGTAATACCTTGTCAAACAGGGGTCGGCATACAGTTCATCGGTTACAAGTGTGAACTGTGCACCATCTGTTAGGTGCGCTTACATGCACTCTCTACACTTTGATTTGTTGTAGACGCCGCGATTCAAGGAGATGGCTTTGGCTACGTCGCCAGATTTCCTCGCTGCACCGCTTGTGGTCCAGCTTACCGATAGTCACCTGTTTTCCTCTCCCGAGGGGCGCCTGTTGGGGTTGGATACCCGCTATAGCCTGGAACAGGTTGTAGAGCGCGTACGAGCCGAGCAGCCGACGATAGACCTGATACTGGCCAGCGGAGACCTGGCACAGGAAAGTACGCCCGAGGCCTACCAGTCCTTCAAGGAGCTTACGGCTTGCCTTGATGCGCCTGCCCGCTGGTTGCCGGGCAACCATGACAAGGTCAAGGTAATGCAAACCTTCTGTGCCGGAACAGACCTCATGGACCCCGTGCTCGATATGGGGCAGTGGCGGCTGATCATGCTGGATTCGACCATTAATGGTGCCGTGCCCGGGCGGTTCGACCAGGAGCAGCTCGAGCTGCTCGAAAAGGCACTGAGCGAAGCACCGGATCGACACGTGCTGGTGTCTTTCCATCACCACCCTGTTCAGGTGGGCTGCCAGTGGATGGAGCCGTTAGGGGTTCTCAATCCTGAGGCGCTTTTTGAAGTGCTGGATCGGTATTCGCAAGTGCGCGTCATTCTCTGGGGTCATATCCATCAGGAATTTGATCAGATGCGTAACGGTGTGCGCCTGTTGGCATCACCGTCAACAGGGCTGCAGTTCGAGCCGAACAGCATCGATTTCAAAGTGGGCATGCAAGCCCCAGGCTACCGCTGGCTCAGGCTGTTACCGGACGGTACGATTGAAACCGGCATCTCGCGGGTAGAAGGGGTGGATTTCAATGTGGATTTCCAGGGCAGTGGTTATTAGCCGATAGGCCTTCAAGAGGAGCCAAAAAAAGGTTAATATAGCACTGGTTATTTATACAGGATTAACCAGTGCCTTCTGTACTGTATATCCACGGCTTCAATAGCTCGTCGGCTTCCCTCAAAGCTCGCCAGCTCCATGCCTGCATGCAGCAGCTCGGCCTGCAGGGGTGCGTTCGCGTGCCTGATCTTCATTATGACCCTGTCATTGCCATGTCTCAGCTTGAGACATCTCTGGCTGCTTTGGGCCAGCCTTTACTGGTCGGCAGTTCATTAGGCGGCTACTATGCCACCGTTCTTGCCGAGCGTTATGGCCTGAAGGCCCTACTGGTTAATCCGGCAGTGCGCCCCTGGCGTTTGATCGATGCTTATCGGGGGCCGCAGAAAAACTATTACAGCGGTGAGGAGTGGGTATTGACGGACGCTCACGTTGACGCGCTGGCGGCGCTTGATGTGGGCGCGCCTCAGGATCCTTCCCGCTACCAGGTGTGGCTGCAGACGGCTGACGAGACGCTCGACTATCGCGACGCCCAGGCGCTTTATCAAGGATGTGCATTGCGCATCGAAGCGGGTGGAGACCATGGTTTCCAGAACTTCGCTGAAAAGCTGCCTTCGCTATTGTCCTTTGCCGGTTTCTCGCCTGTCTTGTGGCATGGCATCGATTTTTCGACTTTCAAATAGAGATTATGGCCCAGCAAAACGCCTATACCGCAGAAGCTATCGAGGTCCTGTCCGGACTGGATCCGGTGCGCAAGCGCCCGGGCATGTACACCGACACGACTCGTCCCAATCACCTGGCGCAGGAAGTGATCGACAACAGTGTCGACGAGGCGCTGGCCGGTCATGCCCGTAGTGTGCAGGTCATCCTTCATGAGGATAACTCTCTGGAAGTGCTCGACGACGGTCGTGGTATGCCAGTCGACATCCATCCGGAAGAAGGCGTATCAGGCGTCGAATTGATCCTGACCAAACTGCACGCCGGCGGTAAGTTTTCCAACAAGAACTACCAGTTCTCCGGTGGCTTGCACGGGGTGGGTATTTCTGTAGTGAATGCGCTGTCCACCCGTGTCGAGATCAAGGTCAAGCGTGATGGCAGCGAGTATGCCATGGCATTTGCCGATGGCTTCAAGGCGAGTGAGCTGGCCGTAGTGGGCAGTGTCGGCAAGCGCAACACCGGCACCAGCGTTCATTTCTGGCCTGACCCCAAATACTTCGACTCGCCAAAGTTTTCTGTCAGCCGGTTGAAGCATATTCTCAAGGCAAAGGCCGTTCTCTGCCCTGGCCTTGCGGTCAGTTTCGAGGACAAGGCCAGCGGTGAGCGTATCGAGTGGCATTATGAAGATGGCCTGCGCTCCTATCTGGTTGATGCGGTAGGTGACGCCTTACGCCTGCCGGAGGCTCCGTTCTTCGGCAGCCTGGCGTCAGACAAGGAGGCCGTCGACTGGGCGCTCTTGTGGTTGCCTGAAGGCGGTGAGTCGGTTCAGGAAAGCTACGTCAACCTAATCCCTACTGCCCAGGGTGGAACGCACGTCAATGGTTTGCGTCAGGGGCTGCTCGATGCCATTCGTGAGTTCTGCGAGTTTCGCAATCTCTTGCCCCGTGGTCTTAAGCTTGCGCCCGAGGATATCTGGGAGCGCATCGCCTTCGTCCTGTCGATGAAGATGCAGGAGCCTCAGTTCTCTGGCCAGACCAAGGAGCGTCTCTCCTCGCGTGAGGCTTCAGCGTTCGTCTCGGGCGTCGTTAAAGATGCCTTCAGCCTTTGGCTTAATGCCAACCCAGAGCTGGGTCTGCAAGTCGCTGAGCTGGCCATCAACAATGCCGGGCGTCGCCTGAAGGCTGGCAAGAAGGTTGAGCGTAAGAAGATCACTCAAGGCCCCGCACTGCCCGGTAAGCTCGCGGACTGCGTAGGGCAGGAGCCGCTGCGCTGTGAGCTGTTCCTGGTTGAAGGGGACTCAGCAGGCGGTAGCGCCAAGCAGGCTCGCAATAAGGAGTTTCAGGCGATCATGCCGTTGCGCGGTAAGATCCTGAACACCTGGGAAGTCGACGGTGGTGAGGTTCTGGGTAGCCAGGAGGTTCATGACATCGCGGTTGCGATTGGCGTGGATCCCGGTGCAGCGGACCTTTCCCAGCTACGGTACGGCAAAATCTGCATCCTGGCGGATGCCGACTCTGACGGTCTGCATATCGCCACGCTGCTGTGTGCACTGTTTGTGCGCCACTTCCGACCGTTGGTGGAGGCCGGGCATGTCTATGTCGCCATGCCTCCCCTGTATCGGATTGACCTGGGTAAGGAGGTCTACTATGCGCTGGATGAGGCCGAGCGAGACGGTATCCTTGATCGCCTTGCGGCCGAGAAGAAGCGTGGCAAGCCACAGGTGACCCGATTCAAGGGGCTGGGTGAGATGAACCCGCTTCAGTTGCGTGAGACCACGATGGATCCCAATACGCGACGGCTGGTGCAGCTTACCCTGGAGGACACTCCTGGGACGCTCGAAATCATGGATATGCTGTTGGCAAAAAAACGCTCTGGGGATCGCAAAAGCTGGCTGGAGAGCAAGGGGAACCTGGCTGAGGTGCTTGTTTGAGTAAGCATTGGCGCCTGTGGGCTCTATTAATACTGCTAGGTCTCGGTTTGCAGCAGGCCAGTGCAGCGGAAGAGCTGCGCCTGGAAGCAGAATATCCTGTGGAAGGGATGCGAGGCGGCAATCTGTCCGGCCTGGCACTGTGCAAGGGTGAATTCTGGACGATATCGGATCGCGACGATGACCAATATTATCGTCTGGACTCGAGCGGCGAGATCTGGAAGGCCGAAGCTCATCCGATTTCGGCAGGCCCTCCGCCTTCAGCAGGGCTGCCTTGGAACCTTCGCCTGTTTGTCCGCCTTGCAGAGTACAAGCGAGGCGGGACGGTCGATCTTGAGGGCATCACCTGTGATGAGGCGGGTAACCGTTATCTGGTCAGCGAAGGATACGCGGCAGTATTGCTCGATCCTGTGCAGGGTGGTCAGTCCTGGCTGAAGCTGCCTTGGAACCTGATGTCACAGGCAAACCGTCATGGTCTTCTTACACACTTCAATTCCATTTATGAAGGTATCTCTGTAAGCCCGGATGGCCAGCAGATCTGGCTGGCAGCAGAGCGGCAGCGCCGCGGAATCCTGACGCTGTTCAAGCAGGGCGATAAGTGGGTCTGCCATGGTAGCTGCGTCATGTTTGCCGAGGGCGGGACCACACCGATTCCGCCTGCGCTGGGTAAACGCGGCCCGCTACCTGTCGACTTTTCCGACATGGTCTATTACCACGGAAAGCTCTTTACCCTGGAACGTGCGGCTCATCAACTCTGTCGTCGTAGCGCTGAGTCGGGTATTGCCGAACGCTGTTGGTCATTCGCTAAAACACTGCTGGCCCCTGTTCGGCATTACCGGCAGAACTGGGGATTGGCCGAGGCGCTATGGATAGACGAGCGAGGCGCCTGGATTGGCCTGGATACCGGTGATCTGGCGCGCGAGGATGGTGACAAGCGGCCTTACGTTCTGCATTACGCTGCACCCGCCGCGGGCTGGGACGCACCGTGAGTCATCAGACGGCAGGCCAGCGTGCCGGACGCGTCATGCTCTTTCTTGCGTGGGGGGCAGGGCTATGGCTCTTGGCGCACTGGTTTGGCGGCCTTGAGCTGCAGCGGCAGAACCCTAATCAGGTGCCTGTCTCCCAGCACGGCGATGGCTATATCGAGGTTAGTCTGGCCGGTAATGGTGCAGGACACTTTCTGGCCAACGGATCGCTGAATGGCAAGGACGTCACCTTTGTAGTCGATACGGGCGCAACTGATGTTGCCCTGTCAGCTGAGCTGGCGGCCACGCTGAAACTGCCCCATGGCGGCCCTGTTCTGTTGAGCACAGCCAATGGTCGGGCCGAAGGCTGGCGTACCCGTATCAATGAGCTTCGATTGGGCGATATCGTGCTGCACGACGTACGTGCGCTGGTTGCGCCCAATATCGATGGTGATCAGGTGCTGCTTGGTATGAGCGCCCTGCGCCAACTTGAATTCACCCAGCGCGGCGGCACCTTGCTGCTGCGCCAGTATACGAAACAAGAGTAAACCGCATGAGCGACTCTCTCGATCTGAGTATGGACGGTGTAGAACGCCGTTCGCTGGCCGATTTTACCGAGCAGGCGTACCTGAATTATTCCATGTACGTCATCATGGACCGAGCCCTTCCTCATATCGGCGACGGTTTGAAGCCTGTGCAGCGGCGCATCATTTATGCGATGAGCGAGCTTGGCCTGAGCGCCGATGCCAAGCACAAAAAGTCAGCCCGTACCGTAGGCGATGTGCTGGGTAAGTACCATCCGCATGGCGACAGTGCCTGCTACGAGGCCATGGTGCTCATGGCGCAGCCATTCTCCTACCGGTATCCACTGGTTGATGGCCAAGGCAACTGGGGCGCCCCTGACGATCCCAAATCGTTTGCCGCCATGCGTTATACCGAGGCGCGGCTGTCCCGCTATTCCGAAGTCCTGCTGACTGAGCTGGGGCAGGGTACTGTGGATTGGGTGCCCAATTTCGACGGCACCATGGATGAGCCCGCGGTATTGCCTGCTCGGCTGCCCAATCTGTTGCTCAACGGCACGACCGGTATCGCCGTAGGGATGGCTACCGATATTCCTCCCCATAACCTTCGGGAGGTCGCCGCCGCGTGTATCCGTCTGCTGGATGAGCCGCAGTCAACGGTTACTCAGTTGACCGAGCATGTGCCAGGTCCGGATTTTCCGACCGAGGCAGAGATCGTCACCCCACGTGCGGATCTTCTGAAGCTTTACGAGACAGGTCGCGGCTCCGTACGCATGCGTGCCGTATACCGCAAGGAAGATGGCGAGGTTGTCATCACAGCGCTGCCGCATCAGGTGTCGGGCGCCAAGGTGCTGGAGCAGATCGCTGCCCAGATGCAAGCCAAAAAGTTGCCGATGGTCGCTGACCTGCGTGACGAATCCGACCATGAAAACCCGACCCGTATTGTTGTCGTGCCACGCTCCAATCGGGTCGACCTCGACGAGCTGATGCAGCATCTGTTTGCCACAACCGATCTGGAGTCCAGCTATCGCGTAAACCTCAACGTGATCGGGTTGGATGGCAAGCCGCAGGTCAAGAACCTTCGGCAGGTATTGGGTGAGTGGCTGACGTACCGTATCGGCACTGTACGCCGTCGCCTGCAATTCCGTCTGGACAAGGTCGAGCGCCGCTTGCATCTGCTCGAAGGTTTGATGATCGCCTTCCTCAATCTGGACGAAGTGATTCATATCATCCGTACCGAGGAGCAGCCCAAGGCTGTGCTGATGGCTCGTTTCGGGTTGAGCGAGACCCAGGCTGACTACATCCTCGATACCCGGCTGCGTCAGCTGGCGCGCCTGGAGGAAATGAAGATCAAGAGCGAGCAGGACGAACTCCTCAAAGAGCAAAAGCGACTTCAAGGGCTATTGGGCAGCGACAAGAAGCTACGCAAGCTGGTGCGCGATGAGCTGATCCAGGATGCCGAGGCGTATGGCGATGAGCGGCGTTCACCGATTGTCGAGCGTGCGGAAGCGCGCGCGTTGTCTGAAACCGAACTTATGCCTACTGAGCCGGTAACGGTTGTCCTGTCTGAAAAGGGATGGGTTCGCAGCGCCAAAGGGCACGACATCGATGCCACCGGCCTTTCCTACAAGGCGGGAGATGGATTCAAGGCCGCGGCGCCAGGGCGATCCAATCAGTTTGCCGTCTTTATCGACTCCACGGGGCGAAGCTATTCACTGGCTGCACATTCGCTGCCTTCTGCGCGGGGACAAGGTGAGCCCTTGACGGGGCGTCTTATGCCGCCGCCGGGCGCTACGTTCGAAACGGTACTTCTGCCGGATGACGGGCAGCTGTATGTCATGGCATCCGATGCAGGATATGGGTTCGTTGTCAAAGGCGAAGATCTGCAGGCCAAGAACAAGGCGGGCAAGGCCTTGATTAACTTGCCGGCGGGGGCGCAGGTCATGGTGCCTAAGGTGGTTCGCAATGCTGAGCAGGATCTGCTTGCAGCAGTTACGACTGAAGGGCGTCTGCTGGTCTTCAATGTGTCTGATCTGCCTCAGCTGGCCAAGGGTAAAGGCAACAAGATCATTGGGATTCCCGGTGATAAGGTCGCCAGTCGTGAAGAGTACATGGTGGGCTTTGCCATCGTACCGCCAGGTGGTCAGCTGGTGTTGCAGGCAGGTAAGCGGACCTTGTCCCTCAAGGGCGATGACCTTGAGCATTACAGAGGTGAGCGCGGGCGTCGCGGCAACAAACTGCCACGCGGTTTCCAGCGTGTTGATGCCTTGGATGTCGAGATTTGATCGGATTGGCTGGAAGATGGCGTAAAATTCTAGGATGATTCGCCGTCTGTTTTCGTCCGACGTAATCGGTTTCAGCCAGGACGTGGCTCGACAGTAGGTACTCAATGAAGCGAACGTGTTTGATGGCATTGCTTGCAGCTACCATGACCTTGGGTCTGGGCGGCTGCGCTAGCCTATATCCGGCTCATTATTATCAGCTGGACAGCGGGACGGCTTCGGTTCCCAAGACCAGGGCCGGCACCGCTGTGCAAATTCGCAGCCTGAACATTGCCAATTATCTGCAGCACGACACCCTGCTGCAGCGGCACCCCGATGGTTCCTTGTCGGACAGCAAGGCGCGCTGGGCAGGCTCTCTCACTGATGATATGCAGCATGTACTGCTCCGTCAGATGGCATGGCGTCTCAACAGTAACAGGGTCGTGATAGGGGATGCCCCCGAAGGGTACAAACCTGAGATCATGGTTGAACTGGAGATTTCTCGCCTGGACTCCGGTCCGAAGCAGTCTGCTGTCCTTGATGCACGCTGGCACCTGCTGGATAGTAATGAAAAGCTCAGGGGCAGTCGGATGGTTCACCTTGAGGAGAATCACAACGGAACCGAAGCAGATCAGGTCAGAGCCCAGAGCCTTCTGTTGCAGCAGCTGGCCAAGCAGCTATCCGGTGCGGTCACTGCGGCTGAGCAGGCTTCCAGGAAGGCCGCCAAGTCATCTTCCAGGCAGTCCAGGACACAAGTGGCTCAAGAAGTTGAGGCACCCGCAAAGCTTCCCAAGATCATTCCCATTCGTACGGGTGCGGAAGTTTATCGCTTCTAAATGTGACGTTTTTCGGGTCCGCCATTGCACGTGGCGGACTTAAAGGCGTCAATAGGCAATCCTGACGATAGATCGAGATGCCTTATGAAGCTTCCCTTGTTTCCCCTGTCGACCACGCTTTTTCCAGGCTGCCCCTTGGATCTGCAGCTGTTCGAGCCTCGCTACCTCGACATGATTAGTCGCTGTCTCAAGCAGAACATCGGTTTTGGTGTGGTGACTATCCTTGAAGGAGAGGAAGTGGGTGCTGCACCAACCCGTCTTGGAGGCTTCGGTTGTGAAGCGGTGGTCAGGGACTGGCAGCAGCAGTCCAATGGGTTGCTGGGCGTCAGGGTCGAGGGTGTACGGCGGTTTCGACTGTTGGATACCGAAGTTCAGGATGATCAGCTGACTATGGGTACGGTTGAATGGCTGGACGAGCCGGCCGAGCGCCCTTTGAGCGATCAGCATGATGACTTGGCTGCCCTGTTGCAGGCATTGGCCGAGCATCCTATGGTGGCTGCGCTGGACCTGGATGGGACGGCCAGTGGGCAGCGCGAATTGGGTTACCGGCTTGGATATCTGCTGCCTTTTACGCCTGATCAGAAAAACGAGCTGCTTTCGCTCGACGATCCAGGTGAGCGCCTGGATCGCCTTCATGAACTGCTGTCCAGCCTGCAGGAGTGAGGTGGGCTATTATGTAGCAGGCATATAGCGTTCTATGGCAACCGGCAAGGCCCAGGCGGCTGCAAAGGTGAAGACCGCAAGTATGATTGGAATGAATATCCACCAGAAGCGAAGCGTCAGCGGCTGAAGCCTTGCCTGCCGTTGCATGACAGCCAGACTCAGAGCGCAGAAACTGCCCGCCAACAGTGCTCCTGCCAGGACATCGGTGGGCCAATGCACGCCCAGGTAGACACGCGTTGTGGCAATCGTGAGAGCGGGTAGGGCGGCTACGGCTAGCCATGTCAGTCTCACTCGCGGGGATTGGCCGCGCGAGACAAGAATACCCAGGGTTAGGAAGAAGGCAAACGATGCCGAGCTATGTCCGCTAGGCAGGCTATAGGTTGTTAGTGGTTCGGCCAGGATGTCTGGACGCGCTCGCGCCAGCAGGTTTTTCAGTGTGCCGTTGGCTACCGCCGTTCCCAGCAATGAGCCCAGGGAAAAGAACATACCGCGCCACTGGCGCATCGCTCCCAGCAGCACGATCAGAATGATTGCCACGACCAATTGGGTTCGGAAGTCGCCCAAGCGGGTAATGATGACCGCAACACTGTTCAGGTAGGGCTGCCGGTGCTCCTGAACGAGGGTCATGATGCCTTCATCCAGCGAACGCAAATGCTGCCAGCCCAGTAACAAGGCAAGCAGAAGCACAAAGGTCAGCACAGCAATCATGAAGGTCGAGCCGCTGCGCTCGCGCAAGGTGGCATGCATGATGAATACAAGCAAAACGGCTGCACTGCCGGCTATGATTCCGGCTTGGGGCCAGAAGTCAGGCGGCAGAGGAAGGCGAAAGGCCGCACCGGTCATCCAGCCCGGGAGCAGGTATACAATCGACCAGCCTGCCGCGGCGATGAGGCTGACGACCGTAAAGCGGATGACAGGCATGTCCAGCATTCCGGCAATCATGGGCAGCATGGGCCTCAGCGGCCCAATGAAGCGGCCTATCAACAAGCTGGTAATGCCGTTGCGCTGGAAAAAGGTCTCCGCTGACGAAATCCATTCTGGATGGGTGCGCAGCCCGGGAAGGCTCCGGATATTCTGATGGAATCGTCTGCCCAGATAATACGAGGCGGCATCCCCCAGCAGACCACCCAGGTAGCCCAGGATAAGAGTCTCGCTAAGACCCAGCACACCGCTGCCTGCCAGTACGCTGATGCCAAACAGGGCAAAGGTGCCAGGCACCAGTAGGCCTGCCAGTGCGAGGCACTCGAGAAAGGCCGTGATGAATACGGCAGCTCCCAACCAATGGGGATGCGCACTTAACCAGGCATTCAGGTCGGCAAGAAAGGCTGTCATGAGAGAGAGGGTAGGTCCTTTGCTATAACGCGTTTTCGACTAATCTGGCGATGAGCGGTTCAGTAGGCGTTATGTGGAATAGGAACCGGTTCGCCGTCTCGATAATACCCAGGCGCTTCCGTTTCGGGTCCAGGGCTGAAGCGTTAAAGCTTTTCAATCTATGACGGCTGCATGTCATGACTGTCCGTCTTGGGTTTACCCCGGTATAATTGTTTAATTTTCAGCCAAACTCATTTTTGCCATGACCGAGTCCGTGCACGACTATATGACCCGCTTGGGCCGTGCGGCCCGTGAAGCTTCGCGCCTTTTGGCCAGAGCTTCGACTGCACAGAAGAACAAGGCGCTTCTATCTGTTGCAGATGCGCTGGATCGTGCGCGACCGTTACTGGTTGAGGCCAATGAGAGAGATCTGGCTGCAGGTCGCGTAGCAGGACTCGACTCAGCACTGCTGGATCGTCTGGCGCTGACCCCAGCGCGTATCGATGGCATGATCGCTGGATTACGTCAGGTCGCAGCTCTGCCGGATCCTGTGGGTGCTATTCGTGATATGAGCTATCGCCCTTCAGGTATCCAGATCGGTAAGATGCGTGTCCCGTTGGGTGTCATTGGCATCATTTACGAGTCACGTCCCAATGTGACCATCGATGCGGCCAGCCTGTGTCTGAAGTCCGGTAACGCCACAATTCTGCGAGGTGGCTCCGAAGCCATTCACTCCAATCGGGCCATTGCGCTGTGCATCCAGGAAGGGCTTGCTTCGGCAGGATTGCCAGCAGCAGCAGTTCAAGTTGTCGAAACAACGGATCGTGCTGCGGTTGGTGCCCTGATCACCATGCCTGAATATGTAGATGTGATCGTTCCCCGGGGCGGTAAAGGGCTGATTGAGCGAATCAGTCAGGATGCTCGGGTGCCTGTGATCAAGCACCTGGATGGTATCTGCCACGTTTATGTGGACGAGCATGCCGATCTGGAAAAGGCGCATCGCATTGCGCTCAATGCCAAGTGCTATCGCTATGGTATCTGCGGGGCGATGGAAACCCTTCTGGTGCAAGCCGCAGTTGCCAATGCCTTTTTGCCGAACATGGCTGCCTCGTTGCGGGAAAAGGGCGTGGAACTCAGAGGATGTGAGCGCACGCGTGATATCATCGATGCCGTCCCTGCCCATGATGTGGACTGGAGTACTGAATATCTGGCTCCTGTTCTGTCAATCAAGGTAGTGGCCGACATCGAAGAGGCTATTACACATATCAACCATTATGGCTCGCATCACACCGATTCCATTGTAACGGAGCACTTGGGTCGTTCGCGGCAGTTCCTGGCGGAAGTGGATTCAAGTTCCGTGATGGTCAATGCGCCCACATGCTTTGCCGACGGGTTTGAATATGGACTCGGCGCAGAAATCGGAATTTCGACCGACAAGCTGCATGCCCGCGGACCGGTAGGGCTGGAAGGTCTTACCAGCGAAAAGTATATCGTCCTTGGTGACGGGCAAGTTCGTTCTTGATGGTCACACGTATCGGATTGTTCGGCGGCACTTTCGATCCGATTCACATCGGCCATTTGCGCAGTGCGCTGGAAGTGGCCGAACAGCTAGGGCTCGATGAGTTGCGGCTGATTCCCGGGGCGCGTCCACCTCATCGTAACGCTCCGCAGGTTTCGGCTCAGCAGCGGTTGGAAATGGTCAGGTTGGCTGTTGAAGGTGTCGAGTATTTGCGTGTGGATGATATTGAGTTTCGACGTGAACGCCCCTCCTATACGATCGAAACGCTTGAAGCGCTGCGCCGGGATATGGGGCCACATGTGCAGCTTTTACTGATGTTGGGCTGGGACGCCTTCTGTGGATTGCCAGGATGGCATCGATGGACTGAACTCCTGGATCATTGCCACATTCTGGTCCTGCAGCGTCCCGATGCGGACAGCGAGCCACCCCAGGCACTCTGTGATCTGATCGCTGCGCGTACGCAGTCCGATCCCCAGGCGCTTTCCGGGCCAGCGGGGCAGATCACCTACATCTGGCAGACGCCCCTGGCGGTATCTGCCACTCAAATACGGGGCCTGCTTGCTGCAGGAAAGTCGGTACGTTTCCTCGTGCCGGACGCGGTAATGAACTATATCGAAACGCACGGCCTGTACCGTGCTACGACTTGAATATGAGGTTTATACGTAGTTATGCAAAGTGAACAACTCGTTCAGCTCGCGGTTGACGCGCTGGAAGACATGAAAGCCCAAGACATTACCGTGCTGGATGTGCGCGACAAGACCAGCGTGACGGATGTCATGGTTATCGCCAGCGGCACCTCGAGCCGTCATGTGAAATCACTGGCGGATAACGTTGTGGAAAAGGTCAAGAAGAACGGCGTCCAGCCCTTGGGTAGTGAAGGGTTGGAAGCAGGTGAATGGGCACTGCTGGATCTGGGTGACGTTGTGGTGCACGTCATGTTGCCGGCTACCCGTGAATTCTATGATCTGGAGCGCCTCTGGCGCGGTGCAGAGCAAAGTCGCGCAGCCCATGGCGAGTAAGTGATACCGTGCGTGTGCGATTGATTGCTGTCGGCTCGCGCATGCCGCGTTGGGTCGAAGAAGGCTGGCAAGAGTACGTCAAGCGTCTCCCGCCTGAACTGCCTCTGGAACTGGTGGAAATTCCACTTAATACCCGAGGCAAGAATGCTGATGTGGCCAGACTTATCCGTCAGGAAGGTGAAGCCATGTTGGCAAAGGTTCAGCCTGGAGAGCGTATAGTAACGCTGGAGGTGGGCGGTCGACCGTGGAGCACGGAGCAACTGGCCGAAACACTTTCCCGCTGGCGACTTGATGCCCGTAACGTCAATCTCATGGTCGGTGGCCCGGAAGGGCTCGCGCCGGAGGTCATGGCGCGCAGTGAGCAGCGTTGGTCATTGTCACCCTTGACCTTGCCTCACCCGCTTGTACGTATTCTGGTCGGCGAGCAGATTTATCGAGCCTGGACGCTTTTGGCTGGGCACCCTTACCACAAGTAATCTCGTTTCCACTCGTCGATGCCGCAACCGATTCGTCTCAAGGACCACGAAAAAGACGCTCGCCAGGTCCGTTCGCGCGTGTTCATCGGCATGGCCGTGATTGCGTTTTTGTCGTGCCTGCTGGTAGCGCGTATGTACTACCTGCAGGTTATGCAGTACGACTATCACTCTACGCTTTCTGAAAACAACCGCGTGCACGTGCAGCCGATTCCGCCGACGCGGGGGCTGATCTATGACCGAAACGGGGTCATTCTGGCGGATAACAGGCCCAGCTTTAGCCTGACCGTGACACGTGAGCGGGCAGGTGACTGGAAGAAGACCCTCGACACGGTTGTTGAGGTGCTGGGGCTGCAATCTGAGGACAAGGAGCTCTTCGAAAAGCGAATGAAGCAGGGGCGGCGGCCTTTCGAGCCGGTTCCCATCCTGTTTGAGCTGACTGAAGACCAGATTGCCCGTATTGCGGTCAACCAGTTCAGATTGCCGGGCGTCGATGTCGCTGCCCAATTGGTACGGCATTATCCACTGGGTGAGCACTTTGCGCATTCGGTTGGATACGTCGGCCGTATCAACGAGCAAGAGCTGAAAAAGCTGGATCCGGTCAACTACAGCGGTACCCACCATATCGGCAAGACCGGCATCGAACGGTTCTATGAAAGCGAGCTTCATGGACAGGTAGGGTATGAAGAAGTCGAAACCAATGCGCGGGGGCGCGTGCTGCGTGTTCTGAATCGTACCGATCCAAAGCCTGGAAAGGATATCGTGCTGACGTTGGATGCCAACCTGCAGGCCGCTGCGGAGAAGGCTCTGGGAGGACGACGTGGAGCCATCGTCGCTATCCAGCCACGTACTGGGGAAGTGCTGGCCATGGTCAGTCAGCCCAGCTATGACCCCAATCTGTTCGTGGCCGGCATCAGTTTCAAGGATTATGCAGAGCTTCGCGACTCCATTGACCGTCCACTGTATAACCGCGTCTTGCGCGGTTTATACCCGCCAGGCTCCACCATCAAGCCTGCTGTAGCACTGTCTGGGTTGGATGCCGGTGTGGTGACACCCAGTACCCGGGTATTTGACCCGGGCTATTACCAGCTGCCCAATTACGATCACAAATATCGCAACTGGAACCACAGTGGTGATGGATGGGTGGATCTCGAAACCGCCATCATGCGTTCCAATGATACTTATTTCTATGATCTTGCCCACAAGATCGGCATAGATCGGCTGCATGATTACCTGAGCCGTTTTGGCGTTGGGCAGCGGGTCTCGCTGGATATGTTCGAAGAGGCTTCGGGCCTGATGCCCTCTCGGGAGTGGAAACGTGTCACGCGCCGTCAGGTGTGGTTCCCCGGTGAGACGCTGATCCTGGGAATTGGCCAGGGCTATATGCAGACAACGCCTTTGCAATTGGCTCAGGTCACCAGCCTCATTGCCACCCACGGTAAGTGGATTCGCCCGCATTTGGCCAAAACCATTGAAAATCAAAAGCCCGTTGATCCAAACCCGATGCCGGATATCCTGCTCAAGGACCCTGCGAACTGGGAGCGCGTCACTCAGGGCATGGAGGCGGTAGTTCATGCCGCACGTGGTACGGCGCACAAGATGGGCGCTACTGCCGCTTACAGAATTGCAGGCAAGAGCGGTACTGCACAGGTGGTCGCGATTCGCCAGAACGAGCGTTACAACTCCGCCGCGCTTAAGGAACGCCACCGTGACCATGCGCTGTTCGTAGGGTTTGCACCAGCTGACAACCCACAGATAGCCATCTCCGTTATGGTTGAAAACGGAGAATCGGGCAGCGGGATTGCTGCTCCCGTACTTAAGGAAGTGGCTGATGCCTGGCTGCTGGATGAAAACGGTAAGCTCAAGGCTGAATACGCCAGACCGGTTGTTGCGGAGTCAACCAAGCCATGAACACTAACTTCGACCGGACGATACCCGAAGGCGACGTCATGCGCCGCCGCTCCACCCTGCTGCAGCGGATGCACATTGATGGCCCATTGCTGTTGATACTGCTCATGCTCGGTGCTGTCGGCCTGTTTGTACTCTACTCAGCGAGCGGTAAAAGCTGGGACTTGGTGATCAAACAGGGCACATCGTTCGGGCTGGGTCTGGTGGCCATGATCGTGATTGCACAATTCGAGCCCCGCTTTATGGCTCGCTGGGTGCCGCTGGGTTATCTCATTGGGGTGGCACTGCTGGTGGTCGTGGATGTTATGGGCCATAACGCCATGGGGGCTACCCGCTGGATCAATATTCCGGGAGTCATCCGTTTTCAGCCATCCGAATTCATGAAGCTGCTCATGCCCATGATGGTGGCCTGGTATCTGTCCAAGCGCAGCCTTCCTCCCAGCTTCAAGCATATTGTTGTCAGCCTGATCACAATCGGCATCCCCTTTGTGTTGATCCTTGATCAACCGGACCTTGGGACCGCCATGCTCATTCTCGCTTCGGGTGGCTTCGTCCTGTTCGTCGGAGGTATGCAGTGGCGCTGGCTTATCGGTGCAGTGGCGGCGGCGGCACCGGTTGCGGTAGCCATGTGGTTTTTCGTCATGCACGATTATCAGAAGCGGCGAGTACTAACGTTTCTGGATCCTGAAATGGACCCCCTAGGGTCTGGATGGAACATCATTCAGTCGAAAGCGGCCATTGGATCAGGTGGCGTATTTGGCAAAGGTTGGCTTCTGGGAACGCAATCTCATCTGGATTTTTTGCCCGAAAGCCATACGGACTTTATCATTGCCGTCCTCGGAGAAGAGTTCGGCATGGTCGGCGTATGTCTGCTGCTGTGCTTGTATCTGCTGCTGATAGGGCGAGGGCTGACGATTACCATCCAGGCGCAAACATTGTTTGGCAAGCTATTGGCTGGTAGCGTGACGATGACATTTTTCGTTTATGTCTTCATCAATATTGGCATGGTCAGCGGTTTGCTGCCCGTGGTTGGGGTGCCGTTACCGTTTATCAGCTATGGCGGTACGTCCGTTGTGACGTTGCTGTGCGGTTTTGGAGTTTTGATGGCGATCCACACACATCGGAAGTGGATCGCCCAATCGTGATTTAAGTGAAGGACGCAATGCTGACACCGTTTGGATGGATGGGCCGCTGCCTTCAGTGCTTCGGTCTGCTGGGAGCGATAGGGATTACGGGCGCCGCAACGGCCGGCGACTATGATGATTCGCCTCAGGTTGCCAGCTTCATCAACGAGATGACGCGCAACTATGGCTTTGCCGGACAGCAGTTAAAGGAGCTGTTCGGTGAAGTCGAGCGCAAGCAGAGTATTCTCGACGCCATTTCTCGTCCTGCGGAGCGAGTAAAGCCTTGGAGCGAGTACCGCCCTATTTTCGTAACCGACAAGCGCATCGATCAGGGCGTCACGTTCTGGAACGAAAATGCCGAGTCGCTGGCGAAGGCTGAGCGGGAATATGGCGTTCCGCCTCAATTCATCGTTGCCATCATTGGCGTCGAAACCTTCTATGGTCGAAACAAGGGCAACTACCGGGTGCTGGATGCGCTGTCGACGCTGGCCTTTGATTACCCTCAGCGAGCGCCATTCTTCAGAGATCAGCTGCGTGAATTCCTGCTTTTGAGTCGTGAGCAACAGTTCGATCCGCTCAGCTTGACCGGCTCCTATGCCGGTGCCATGGGCCTTCCGCAGTTCATGCCAGGCAGTTTCCGTGCCTACGCTGTAGATTTCGATAACAGTGGCCATATCGATATCTGGAACGACAAGGCCGACGCCATTGGCAGCGTCGCCAGTTATTTCAAGCGCCACGGCTGGACTGCGGGTGGCAACGTGGCGGTACGCGCTCAGGTACGTGGCGATAAAGTGGAACAGGGTGTCGTTCAGGGTATCGAGCCGGTTAAAAGCGTGGCAGAGTTGCGTGCGCTGGGCTGGAATCCATCCGAGCCGTTAAGGGATGACCTGCGTGTCACCTCATTCCGGCTGGACGGTGAGGCAGGTCCTGAATACTGGATGGGACTGCCCAATTTCTATGCAATCACACGCTACAACCGTAGCGTCATGTATGCCATGGCTGTAAATCAGCTGGCGGAGGCTATTGCTGAGCGTCATACGCATGGGGCGTCGCAATGAATTATTTTAATCGGGGTTTGACCGCCGCGACCTGCCTTGCCCTGGCAGGGCTAGTAGCAAGTTGCTCAAGCCCATCCCCCAAAAGTCCGACCACCTATGGGTCCAATGCAAGTGCTGGTAGTTACTCACGCCCGCATAAGGACGGTGCTCCTTGGTGGGATGTGGATGTTTCACGTATTCCTGATGCCGTTCCGATGCC
The DNA here is from genome assembly GCF_058536325.1 of Pseudomonas sp. C2.3V. Lineage (NCBI taxonomy): Bacteria > Pseudomonadati > Pseudomonadota > Gammaproteobacteria > Pseudomonadales > Pseudomonadaceae > Pseudomonas > Pseudomonas sp. C2.3V. The sequence goes on from NZ_JBZUBN010000001.1 coordinate 782,275, forward strand.
CAACTACGGGCCTATCAAGAACAACCCCTACACGGTGCTGGGCAAGACCTATTTCCCGCTGAACGATGCTACGAGCTATCGTGTCACCGGGACTGCCTCCTGGTATGGCACCAAGTTTCATGGTCAGGCCACGGCGAACGGCGAGACCTATGACCTCTATGGAATGACTGCCGCTCACAAGACCCTGCCGCTACCCAGCTACGTTCGTGTAACCAACCTGGATAATGGCAAAAGCGTTATCGTTCGGGTCAATGATCGTGGTCCGTTCTATTCAGATCGTGTGATTGACCTGTCTTTTGCGGCTGCCAAGAAGCTTGGTTATGCCGAGACAGGAACGGCCCATGTGCGTGTCGAGGGTATCGATCCGGCACAATGGTGGGCTCAGCAAGGCCGCCCGATGCCAATGGTGCTGGCGCAGCCGCAACGTGCGCCTGCCGCTCCGACACCTGTAAAACCACAGACAGTGGCTACGGTTGAAACCTATAATCCGCCTCCGCAACAGCATGCCGCGCCGGTTGTGCCGCTTGAGATCGACTCAAAAAAAAACGCTTCTGCACAAGCCGGTGGGCTGTATCTCCAGGTGGGCGCCTTCGCCAACCCGGACGCTGCGGAGCTCCTGAAGGACAAACTCAGCGAGCTGACAGCTGCCCCGGTCTTTATCAGCTCGGTCGTGCGCAACCAGCAGACTCTGCACCGCGTGAGACTCGGGCCGATCGGCACGCAGGGTGAGGCCAGTCAGCTGCAAAATACCGTGCGTCTTGCCAATCTGGGGCAAGCCTCGCTGGTACGTCCGGATTAGGAGCAAGGACGCTCTGTGTATATGCCCTCTGGGCTTGTTTAATTAGTCTGCTTAACCATTAGAGAGTCGGATGAACATCACCACCTTAGCTCAACGCGTCTTTTTGCTCGTTCTGCTCATCGCTGCGCCAGCCGCCTGGGCGGCCGAGCCGATGATTCCTTCGCCCCCGCAGCTTGCTGCCAAGTCCTGGGTTCTCATGGATGCGAGCAGTGGCCAGATCATCACGGAATATAATTCCGACCAGCGCCTGCCTCCAGCCAGTCTGACCAAGTTGATGACTGCCTACATCGCGACCTTGGAGATCCAGCGTGGCCGTATCAAGGAAAGCGATATGGTCAATGTGAGCGAGCATGCCTGGCGTACCGGTGGTTCCCGGATGTTCATTCAGGTGGGCAATCAGGTTTCGGTTAGCGATTTGCTCCACGGCATCATTATCCAGTCAGGCAACGACGCGAGCGTGGCCATGTCTGAGCATATTGCTGGCAGTGAAGACGCGTTCGCCGACATGATGAACACCACGGCGCAGCGCCTGGGAATGAGCAATACCCATTACATGAATGCTACGGGTCTGCCTAACCCGGACCATTACTCTTCTGCCCATGACATTGCCAAACTGTCTCGTGCAATCATCTATGAAGAGCCGACTCACTATGCCATTTACTCCCAGAAGGAGTTCTTCTGGAATAACATCAAGCAGCCTAACCGCAATCTGCTGCTATGGCGTGACAAGACCGTTGACGGTCTGAAGACTGGCCACACTGATGAAGCAGGCTATTGCCTGGCCGCCTCTGCTGTCCGTGACGGTATGCGCTTGATCGCGGTGGTATTCGGTACGAACAGTGAGCAGGCCCGTGCAGCCGAAACCCAGAAGCTTCTAACCTATGGTTTCCGCTTCTTCGAAACCCAGTCCTTCTACAAGAAGGGTGTAGAGCTTGCGCGTGCGCCGGTCTGGAAAGGCACCGAGCATGAGGTTTCAGCGGGTCTGGGAGACGACCTGACCATGACGCTGCCCCGCGGTCAGCTGAAAAAGCTGAAAGCTGAAATTGTTATGAACCCACAGATCACTGCACCGATTGCCAAAGGTCAGCCTATCGGCAAGGTGGAAGTGAAGCTGGATGACAAAGTCATGCACACTGCTGACCTGGTAGCCTTGCAGCCGGTCGAAGAAGGTGGTTTCTTCCGTAAGTTGTGGGATAGCATTCGTCTATTCTTCTACGGACTGTTCAACTGATCTCAAGACGCCCGCTTTAGCGGGCGTCTCTACCTTCGGGCCCCAGACCCGCGAATGCCATGACTGATACCGACACTCAAGCTCCAAAAATTGAATTTCCTTGCGATAACTATCCGATCAAGGTGATCGGTGATGCCGGAGACGGTTTTACTGATCTGGTAGTTGAAATCATTCAGCGCCACGCACCGGATCTGGACGTTACGACGCTGGTAACGCGTGATAGCCGTAACGGCCGCTTTCTGTCAGTACAGGTCCTGATCCGTGCTACCGGTGTCGAGCAGCTGCAGTCGATCCATTCGGACCTGCGCACCACCGGCCGCGTCCATATGGTGCTGTAATGGATAAGACGCTCGGCTTCCGAGAGCTGGGCCTGGTCTCCTATGAGCCGACCTGGCAGGCCATGCGGCGTTTTACTGACGAGCGCAATCCTTCGGCGCTGGACGAGGTCTGGTTGCTACAGCATCCTGCCGTATTCACCCAAGGGCAGGCAGGCAAGGCCGAGCATCTGCTCAATGCCGGTGAAATTCCTGTCATACAGGTCGATAGAGGCGGCCAAGTAACGTACCATGGGCCGGGACAACTGATTGCCTATCTTCTTCTGGATGTCAGGCGATTAGGGTTGGGGGTTCGTGAGCTTGTATCCCGAATCGAGCAAAGCCTGGTTGGCGTGCTGGCCAGCTACGGGGTCGAGTCGTATGCAAAGCCTGATGCCCCTGGTGTTTATGTCAAGGGTGCAAAGATCGCATCCCTTGGCTTGCGTATCCGTAACGGACGCTCCTTCCATGGTCTGGCCTTGAATGTCGACATGGACTTGGCGCCGTTCCGTCGAATCAACCCCTGCGGTTATGCCGGCCTGGCCATGACCCAGCTACGCGATCATGCCGGGCCGATCGAATTTGCCGAGGTGACCCAGCGGCTGCGTGAGCAGCTCGTGTCACAGCTTGGCTACGCTGACCAGATCACCCTGGAAAAGAGCTGACATGACAACAGTGCAAGACAGTGTGAACGTCGAGACGCCCATCGCTGAAGCGCCTGCGCGCAAGAAAGTTGAAATGGGCGTCAAACTGCGTGGTGCAGAAAAGGTTGCCCGCATCCCGGTCAAAATCATTCCGACCGAAGAGCTGCCACGTAAACCTGACTGGATTCGCGTACGAATTCCAGTGACGCCAGAAGTGGAGCGCATCAAGCAGCTGCTTCGCAAGCATAAGCTGCATAGCGTCTGTGAAGAGGCCTCTTGCCCCAACCTGGGTGAATGCTTCTCTGGCGGTACAGCTACATTCATGATCATGGGCGACATCTGTACACGTCGTTGCCCCTTCTGTGACGTGGGGCATGGCCGTCCGAAGCCTCTGGATGTCGATGAGCCACGAAATCTGGCTGTCGCGATTGCCGACCTTCGTCTGAAATATGTCGTCATTACATCGGTAGATCGTGATGACCTGCGAGACGGTGGCGCTCAGCATTTTGCCGACTGTCTGCGGGAGATCCGCCAGCTGTCTCCCGGCATCCAGCTGGAAACATTGGTACCTGACTACCGTGGCCGTATGGATATCGCGCTGGATATCACCGCTACCGAGCCGCCAGATGTCTTCAACCACAACCTGGAAACGGTGCCGCGCCTGTACAAGTCATCTCGTCCGGGCTCCGATTTCGAGTGGTCGCTGGACCTGCTGCAGAAGTTCAAGCAGCGTGTACCACACGTCCCCACCAAATCAGGCCTGATGCTGGGGCTTGGCGAGACAGACGATGAGGTCATTGAAGTCATGAAGCGCATGCGCGAGCATGACATCGACATGCTGACCCTGGGGCAGTATTTACAGCCTTCTCGTAATCACTTGCCGGTACAGCGCTTTGTTCATCCGGATACCTTCGCCTGGTTTGCCGAGGAAGGCGAAAAGATGGGCTTCAAGAATGTGGCATCCGGCCCGCTGGTTCGCTCCTCCTATCATGCCGACCAGCAGGCGCATGGCAGCAAGATCTCCTGATCGAACGGCAATAAAAAGGCGCTTTAAGCGCCTTTTTATTGCCTGTCAGGAACGTAAACGAGCCAGCAGGGATGGGGTAGGGTAGCCGTCTGCTGGCCAGCCAAGTGTCTGCTGGAACGCTCGTATGGCTTTACGGGTATTGGCACCTATGATGCCGTCAGCAGCACCAGGCGTAAAACCTCGGTCTGCCAGGCGCTGCTGAAGTTCGACTCGCTCGCTGCGGCTGAGTGGAACGTCCTCAAGCGGCCAAGCTGCGCTGACTTTCCCGGCGCCCTTATAGCTATCCGATAGAAGTCCCACGGCTAGCGCATAGGATGATGAGTTGTTATATCGAAGAATGGTCCGGAAATTGTTGAAGACCAAAAAGGCTGGCCCTCGATGTCCCGCTGGAAGCAGTAGAGAAGCCTGCTCCATGGAGTACGCAGGGGAGAGGGGCGTCGTTGCGCCTTGAACACCCATGGCCTGCCAATCTGACAAGGGCTTGCGGATGTCCATGTCTGCTTGAGCGTAATCGAAGCCCTGTGGCAGGCGAACTTCAAAACCCCACGGCTTTCCGTCCTGCCAACCGGAGGCTTTCAGATAGTTGGCCGTTGAGGCCAACGCATCAGCATTGGAGCCCCAGATATCCCGACGACCATCACCATCAAAGTCGACGGCATGTTCATTGTAGGTCGTTGGAATGAACTGCGTTTGACCCATGGCTCCAGCCCAGGAGCCAATCATGCGCTCAGGCGTAATATCGCCATTTTGGATGATGGTCAGTGCGGCCAGCAGTTGCGCCTGCGCGAAGGCGGGGCGCCGTCCCTCATAAGCCAGGGTTGCCAAAGAACGAATAACGCTCTTGGTGCCCATGTTGTTGCCATAGTTGCTTTCGATACCCCAGAAGGCCACAAGGCGTTCTGGCTCGATGCCGTAACGTGCCTCAAGTTGCGCCAGAAGGCTCGAATATTGGGTTAGTAGCTTCTGGCCGTTTGCAATGCGCTGCTGGGAAACTGCAGACGACAGGTATTCCCACACAGGACGGGTAAATTCGGGTTGGCTGCGGTCCGCTGTAATCACGGCATCGTCAGGAGTCACGCCTGCGAAAGCCTGATTGAAGGTTGCGGTAGTAATACCGGCCGCTTGAGCGTCCTGCCGGAAGCGGTCTCGCCATTGCTCGAAGCTTTCCTGAGGAGCAGGCTCAGGCGTCGTATTGGCGGAGCGGCTTTGTGAGGCAGAGGTAGGTGCGTTCGTGGCGGCTGGCGTGGCCGTTTCGCTCTGCGTCTGTGTTTGTGCACAGGCAGCAATGACCCCTGTGATCAATGTCGCCAGAGTGCCTGCAATAAGGCTGCCGTGTTTCAGCCTGCGTTTTTTCCCGTGTTGCATGAATCTCCACCGGGTGCGTCAACAGACTCGTCACCATAACATGCCTGAATCGAGGCGTCTTCGTTTGGAGAAGGGAGTACGGATGGAATTATGCGGCTACCAATAAAAAAGCCTTCCCATCATCAGTTGGGAAGGCTTCACGGCGATAACTGCCTTTGCCTTTCTTGGGCTTTTCCTGTCGACAGCGAAACAGGGGCTGGGCAATGGTGGATTTGGCCTTGTTGGGCCTTCGCTGTTTTTTGGTCATGAGAGTACTCGGTCTGAATGCGCGGTTGCGCGAAGACCGGCATCTTACGATTATCGTGAGAATGTATCCAGAGCGGCAGAAGGCAAGGAGAAGCGTTGACCCGCCAACAGCAAGGTCAACTGGCGCAGGGTTGTCCAAGTATCACCCGGGGCCTGGCCCTTGATCTGCGCATCCACAAGTTGGGCATCCAGCAATAGGCGACTCAGTTTGGCCGTAGAGTGTCGTTGCAGGGCGCGGCTTATGAGCGGACGTCTTTTCTCCCAGACCGGGGGCTTTGCCTGCGCAAACGCGCGGTCAAGTGGTATACCCTGTTCCTGCTGTTGCGCAAGGTTGGCCAGTTGCCGCAGCTCTCGGGCCAGTGCCCACAGGATCATTGGCGGCTCGACACCCTCGCCGCGAAGGCCCTCCAGAATACGTAACGCGTGATTGGCCTCCCCTGCTAGAACCGCATCGATGAGGCCAAAAACGTCGAAGCGGGCACTATCACCAACGCTTGCCTGTACAGTGGCGACATCAATTTGGTTGCCTTCGGCCAAGAGCTTGAGTTTTTCAATTTCCTGGGCGGCTGCAAGCAGGTTGCCTTCTACCCGGACAGCAATCAGTTCGACCGCTTCCTGCGAGGCGGCCAGACCTGCCTGGGAAAGGCGTTGGCGGATCCATTGAGGCAGTTGATGAACATCGATGGGCCAGATCTGAATGAACTGAACGTCAGCATGTTCAATCAGGGCCTTGGCCCATTTGGTCTTTTGGGCGCTGCCATCCAGCTTGGGCAGGCTGATGAGCAGCAATGTATCTTCAGCAGGGCGCGATAGATAGCGTAGTAGCGCTTCGGCACCTTTATCACCAGGCTTGCCGTTTGGAATGCGTAATTCGATCAGACGCTTCTGGGCAAACAGAGACAGGCTTGCCCCTGCTTCGTAAAGCAGGTTCCAGTCAAAGTTATTTTCTACGTTGAACACCTGACGTTCATCAAACCCCTGGCTTTTCGCCGAGGCTCGAATGGCATCGGTTGCCTCCTGGCAAAGCAGGGGCTCGTCGCCGCTGACTATATAAATTGGCGCCAGCTGTCCTTGCAGGTGCTTGGCGAGTTGAGCAGGGTTCAGTTTCATAGGATAAAAATACGGGGCCATAAGGCCCCGTAATCGTTAGCGGGTGGGTATTTCGATCGGAGATTGTTGTGGCGGCATGTTCTGCTGCGCTGCGCGTGCGGCCTCGGCACGCGCTCGTGCATCAGCCTCGCTTTGCAACTTGTCGAGCCGCTGGGGTGTAATGGTCTGCAGGCGCGAAGCCAGCTGGCGGACCAGTTCTGCACGCATTTCCCGACGGAGCTGCTGAGCCTGTTGCTCGGAACCGATGATGTTGTTTTCATCCGTCACGTAGTAACGCTGCGTTTCCAGATCATCATGCAGCAGCACGGCATCGTTGCGGCCACGAATTTCATAGGGCAGCTTAGTCGTCAGCTCGATTTCAGCACTACGTGCGCCCGCGGTATAGCTCGCGGTGCGTTGCGTCTGCTGCTCGTCTGCCAGGTATAACGTATAGGTCGCGCCTGGGTTAACGTTTACATGATTGCTCTCAAGCATGGTTCTTACCTGCTTGACCGTTTCGCCGTAGCTGTCACGGGCGGAAAGACTCAACTCACGCAGCGACAGTTCGGTGTCGCCTGTACCTCGCAGCTGAAAACCACAAGCACTTAACAACACGGTCATTCCAATCGCCGCAAGGCAGGAAAAGCTCCGCTTCATCATGATCTTTTTCACTCCGTTCAGCCTCAATTGGCGACGATATTGACCAGCTTGCCAGGAACAACAATCACTTTGCGGATTGTCAGTCCCTCAGTAAAGCGCAGAACATTTTCGTTCGTACGGGCAGCAGCCTCGATGTCTTCACGGCTGGCTTGGGCTGCGACCTCAATATGGCCACGCAACTTACCGTTTACCTGAATCACGATCTGCAGGGTGTCCTGTACCAGGGCGCTTTCATCCACGCTTGGCCAGCGGGCATCGATAACGGCATCGGCATGCCCCAGCTCATTCCACAATGCATGGCAGATATGGGGCGTAATCGGTGCCAGTAGCAGCGCGACGGTTTCCAGACCTTCCTGCATTAACGCGCGGTCCTGCTCGGTGGCCTGCGGCGCTTTTTCCAGCACATTCATCAATGTCATCACAGCTGCAATGGCAGTGTTGAACTTGTGGTTCTGACCAATATCCTGGCTGGCCTGCTTGATCGCAAGGTGAATGGCGCGACGGACTTCCTTCTGCTCGTTTGTCAGCGTTGCCACATCCAGAACAGAGGTAAGGCCCTGGCTGATATGCGCCTGGGCGAGACGCCAGACGCGACGCAGGAAGCGGCTACCGCCCTCAACGCCGGAGTCGGACCACTCGAGGCTCATGTCCGGAGGGGAGGCAAACATCATGAACAGGCGGCACGTGTCGGCGCCGTACTGATCGATCATGGCCTGCGGGTCCACTCCGTTGTTCTTTGATTTGGACATCTTTTCAGTGCCGCCGATTTCTACCGGCAGACCGTCTGTCTTCAGCTTGGCACCAATGACCTTGGCCTTGGCGTCACGCTCGACTTCCACGTCAGCCGGGTTGAACCAGTCCTTACCGCCTTTTTCATCCATGCGGTAATAGGTTTCAGCGACTACCATGCCCTGGGTCAGCAGGTTCTTGAACGGCTCATCGGAGGAGAGAAGCCCCTCGTCACGCATCAATTTATGGAAGAAGCGTGCATAGAGCAGGTGAAGAATCGCGTGCTCGATACCGCCAATATACTGGTCGACGGACAGCCAGTAGTTGGCAGCATCCTTATCGACCATACCGCCTTCAAACTTGGGCGATGCGTAGCGGGCGAAGTACCAGGACGACTCGACAAACGTGTCCATGGTGTCGGTTTCGCGCTTGGCAGCGCTGCCGCATTTAGGGCAGGAGCACTCGTAGAATTCCGGCATTTTGGCCAGAGGAGAGCCTGCACCGTCTGGAATCACATCTTCTGGCAGAACGACCGGCAGTTGATCTTCCGGAACGGGAACATCACCACAGCTATCGCAGTGGATGATCGGGATCGGGCATCCCCAGTAACGCTGACGGCTGATGCCCCAGTCACGCAGGCGGAATTGAGTGCGCGGCTCGCCCAGACCTTTGCTCTGCAGGGTCGTAGCGATGGCCTCAAACGCCGCATTGAAATCAAGGCCGTCATATTCGCCGGAGTTGATCAGCGTGCCGTGCTCACCATAGGCAGCCTGCCAGGGAGCAGGGGTCTCGTCACCTGCGCTGGTACGTACGACCGGCTTGATAGGCAGATTGTATTTGGTCGCGAATTCAAAATCGCGCTCGTCGTGTGCCGGAACGGCCATGACCGCGCCTTCACCGTAATGCATCAGGACGTAGTTGGCGACCCATACCGGCAATTTTTCACCCGTTAACGGATGCTCGACGAACAAGGGCGTCGGCATGCCTTTCTTTTCCTGGGTGGCGATGTCGGCTTCTGCCACGCCGCCACGCTTGCATTCGTCAATGAAAGCCTGCAGCTCGGGATTGTTCTGCGCTGCCTGGGTAGCCAGCGGATGCTCGGCCGCGACAGCGACATAAGTGGCACCCATCAGGGTGTCGGCGCGCGTTGTGAAGACCTTGAGTGCGCCGGCATGACCAATGGAGGCCTGGTCATAGGGGAACTGAACTTCCATGCCACGGGACTTGCCGATCCAGTTGCGCTGCATGGTCTTGACCTGCTCGGGCCAGCCGGGCAGATCATCCAGAGACGCCAGCAGTTCTTCCGCATAATCGGTGATGCGGAAGTAGTACATCGGAATCTCACGCTTTTCGATCAGCGCGCCTGAGCGCCAACCGCGACCGTCGATGACCTGCTCGTTCGCCAGTACGGTCTGGTCGACCGGGTCCCAGTTTACGGTGCCGTTCTTGCGGTAGATGATGCCCTTCTCGAAGAGACGCGTGAAAAGCCACTGTTCCCAGCGATAATAGTCGGGCTTGCAGGTTGTAACTTCGCGCGACCAGTCAATAGCAAGGCCCAGGCTCTTGAGCTGGTTCTTCATGTATTCGATGTTTTCATACGTCCACTTGGCAGGGGCGACGTTATTTTTCATCGCGGCGTTTTCCGCCGGCATACCGAAGGCATCCCAACCCATGGGTTGCAGGACATTCTTGCCCTGCATGCGGTGATAGCGGGCAATCACATCACCGATGGTGTAGTTGCGGACGTGCCCCATGTGCAGCTTGCCGCTTGGGTAGGGGAACATGGACAAGCAGTAGTACTTCTCCTTTCCCGGCTGCTCCGTCACAGAGAAGGCATTGTTCTGTTCCCACCAGGATTGGGCGGCGGCTTCTATCTCACGGGGTTGGTAATGTTCGTGCATGGCGTGATCTGCGGCTACGAAAAGCAATTAGATAAGCCGGTAAGCATACATGAACCGTCTCCACGCAAGGAACCTTTAGCCAGAAAGCGTTTTATTTCATAAAAGTGAAATTCGTCATTTTATCGGCTCGCGGTTTCGCCAATCGCGCACTACGCTTGGGTAACAGCAGGATAGGACTTTCCGGAGGCTATCTATGAGTCATGACACAGCGCAGCGCCTGGCGAGACTTCCGCTGGAGCGTTTGCAACGGCGTCTGGAGCGTGCTCTGGACGAGGCTGCCACGGCGGAGCGTTTGCACCGCAAGGCGCAGCAGGAGATAGAAATTTCCGGCCTTCATCAGGAGGATCTGGACATCATCAGGGCGTGGCTGGTCAGAAATGATCAATGGGTTCATGCCTGTCAGGAGCTGATTTATCCGAGGCCTTCCCGTCTGGGAAAGTCGTCAGTGGCAGTGCGCTGCCTGCGTTGCGGGCTGCAAGTTAACGCTGGACAACAAATCGAGCGGTGCCCCCTGTGCATGACTCACAAGGTCTGCAGCACGGATACTTGCGCCATCTGACTCCGCTTCGGATGCCTGCACCTCGGTAATCCGCTTCCTACGCGTTATTATCACGTCTCGTTTTTCCAGCTAGACCAGGGATGTGCCTGACGTCATGGATGTCTCGATGTTGATTCGCTACGTTTGCAAGCAGCTGTTGATGCCGCCAGGCCTGTTTTTGCTGCTGTTATGGGCCGGTATCGTGCTTCGCAAGCGTTGGCCCCGAATTTCGGTTGCCTGCCTGATCATGGGCGCAGGTGGTTTCTGGCTGATCAGTCTGCCGATTGCGGTTGAATGGGAGGCTCGCCTGATCGAGCGTGATCCGCCTCTGGCTCAGGCTGATTGGTCGTCTCTGGCGCAGCAGGCAGATGCCATTGTTATCCTGGGCGCTTCCCGGGAGCGTAACGATCCGGCGTGGGAAGGCGATGTTTCCAGCGCGATGGGCATTGAGCGTGTGCGCTATGCGGCACGTATCGCCAAGGTCTCTCAGCTGCCAATTCTTATTTCCGGAGGCTCACCTTTGTCTTCGCCTCCCAGCGAAGCGGAATTGATGACCGAGGTCATGGAAAAAGACCTAGGCGTATCGGTGCGGTGGCAGGAGAAAGACAGCCGTACCACGTGGGAAAATGCGACGCTCAGCGCGGCTATTCTCAAACCAGCAGGCGTTAAGCGAATCGTGCTGGTTACACAGGCGTTTCATATGGCGCGTGCCCGGTGGTGCTTCGAGCGCCAGGGGTTCGAGGTGATCGCTGCGCCAATGGGATTCATGAGCACGCCTAACGGCAAGCCGCTGGGAGGATGGATGCCCGAGGCCAAGGCAATTGCCCAGAGCATGATTCTGATGAACGAAGCGATAGGGCTCATAGCCTATCCGCTGGCCTACCGCTGAAGAAGGGCAGGCCAGTCATATCTGGCCTGCCACTGTCTTCCATTAGACGATAGGACGGGAGCGCTCAAGGCCTCTACGAGCCAGCGCCCAAAGCGTCAGCAGGCCACACAGAATGGCCAGCGGCCAGAGGCGCCAGGTCAGGTAGGGTGTAGCTCCCTTCATCGGTACGACCGACCCGTGCAGCGTAGCCAACTGGAATGATGGGATCTGGGTGGTGATGCGGCCAAAGGGGTCAATCAGGGCCGTGACACCATTGTTGGTGCCCCGGATCATCCAGCGACCACTTTCCAATGCACGCATCCGGGCCATTTGCAAATGCTGCTGAGGACCGAATGATTTACCGAACCATGTGTCGTTACTTACCGTCAGCAGAAGATCGCTACGGGTGGCCATGTCTGCCACGAATTCCGGATAGACCACTTCATAGCAGATGAACGGGGCGATCTGGTATCCCTTGGCTGTTAATAACGGCTGCCCTTCTGGGCCCGGGACGAAATCGGACATCGGTAGGTTGAAGAAGGTGATCAGTCCGCGCAGCTGCTCCTGCAAGGGAACATACTCGCCAAACGGCACCAGCTTCTGTTTGTAATACGTGTTTGTATTGTCGCCATTGACCGTTAGCGCGTTATAAAAACGATCCTGGCCCTTGTCGTCACGCTCACGTACCGGAATGCCCGTGATAAGCGTTGCGCCGCGCTGGTTGGCGATAGCCGTAACGTCTTGTAAATAGCCGTCAACATATTCCTTGAGCACTGGAATGGCATTTTCCGGCCAGACAATCAGGTCGGTCTTGCCTTCCCGAATAGTCATCTGGCGATACAGGGCCAGCGTATCCTGCACATGGCCCGGATCCCACTTGAGTTCCTGGGCAATATTGCCTTGCATGGCGGCTACCTTGAGCGGCTCGCCGGCTGGCTGAGTCCAGACTTGTCCTTTGAAGGCAATGGCGCCGAACCAGGGTGCAATCAGCAGGACGATACCTGCAACCAGGCTGACGGGTCTGCGAATCAGCCAGGGAATATTGACGAGCAGAGCGGCGATCAACGCCACGCTGAATGACAGAAGCCAGACACCTCCTACTGGAGCAAGGCTGGCCAGCGGGCCATCCATTTGGCTGTAGCCTGCAAACAGCCAGGGAAAGCCGGTCAGGAACCAGCTGCGGAACAGCTCCAGGCCAAACCAAAGCGCTGCAAAGGCCAGGGCGTCACTGGCGGGTGCATGATTGCGGCGCAAACAAAGCACCCATAACCAGGCTGGCAGTGCGAAAAACAGGGCAATACCGGCGCAGAACCCAAACGTGAGGCCCGCCGCCAATGGCATGGATGCCGCACCGTAGTCATGGATGCTGACATATACCCAGCTCGTACCCGCCAGGAAGGCACCGAGGCCATAACACCAACCCCGCAGGAACGCCCAGCCGGCGCGCAATTCGCGCAGCGAAAGATAGAAGAGGGCGATCGATACTATTTCCAGCGGCCAGAAGTTGAACGGCGCCAGTGCGAGGGGCGTTAGCGCGCCGGCAACCAGTGCCAGCAAATTGCCTTTCCAGCCGGGGGTAATCATCCAGCGCATCGGAAATCCTTGGTCTATGCAGCGGTGCGCAAGCTTAATGGATGCCAGGTGCTGCTAGCTACTAAGAGAGGTATACGGGGCTGTTTAGCGGCTTGCCTGATCAGGCGACCAGGCAAGCCGTTACAGCTTAGCGCTCGGTGAGCGGGGTCATGCGCAGCAGATGGATGCGACGACCGTCTGCGTTGAGTACACGAAAGCGGAAGTCGTCGATGACCACTTCCTCGTTTCGGCGAGGAAGATGACCGAAGGCGCTCATGACAAGGCCGCCCACCGTATCCACATCCTGATCGGGGTATTCCGTGTCGAAGAAATCATTGATGGCCTGGACAGGTGTCAGAGCCTTGACGATGAAGTCCCCGCTGGGTAGCGGTTTGATAAAGCTTTCTTCCTCAACATCGTGTTCATCTTCGATGTCACCCACGATCTGCTCAAGCACGTCCTCAATGGTGACAAGACCTGCCACACCACCATACTCATCCACCACAATGGCCATATGGTTGTGCGTGGTACGAAACTCACGCAGAAGCACATTAAGCCGCTTGGATTCTGGAACAAAGGTGGCCGGGCGCAGAATAGTCTTAAGATCGAAGGCCTGGTCCCCGTGAATGATCAAGGGCAGCAGATCCTTGGCGAGCAGGACGCCAAGGATATCGTCAGGCGTCTCGCCAATGACTGGATACCGGGAGTGAGCGGCCTCGATAACGGCCGGCAGAAACTCCTGGGGCGTCTGGTGGGCCTTGACGCTAATGATCTGTGAGCGCGGCACCATGATGTCGCGTACTTGCAGGTCGGCAACAGAGATAGCGCCCTCGACAATGGATAAGGCTTCACTGTCGAGCACCTTGTTTTCGTGAGCCTCACGGAGCAACTCCAGGAGTTCCTGGCGGCTCTTGGGCTCGTGGGCAAAAGCCTGGACAATCCGTTCCAGCCAGGACCTGTGCCCGTTACTCGATCGATCTTCGTTCATGTCAGTTTTGTTCGTCGCCATAGGGGTCGGGATGACCTAGTTCTGCCAGCAATTTTCGTTCCAGGCTTTCCATTTCTTCCGCTTCTTCGTCTTCGATATGGTCATAGCCAAGCAGGTGCAGGCAGCCATGAATAACCATATGAGCCCAATGGGCCTTGAGAAGCTTACCCTGCTCGGCAGCCTCACGCGCGATGACTGGTGTGCAGATGATGACGTCACCCAGCAGCGGAATATCCAGCAGCTCGTCGGGTACATCGGCCGGGAAGGTAAGTACGTTGGTGGCATAGTCCTTGTGCCGGTAGGTGCGATTGAGTTCGCGACCTTCCGGCTCATCCACCAGGCGGATGGTCAGTTCTGAATCAGCGGTGCGCTGGCGGAGGGCGACCTCACACCAGCGACGTAACTCAGGTTCCTCAGGTAGATCGGGCGCTTCGCTGGCGATTTGTACATCAAGCTCAATCGTCATTCGTGTTTTCCCGCGACTGACGTTTGTCAGTCTGCTGTTGTTCAAAGCGATCATAAGCTTCGACAATGCGCTGTACCAGAGGATGACGTACCACGTCCTTTGCCAGGAAGTGCGTAAATCCAATGCCCGGCACGTCTTTCAGGACGTTGATGACATGAGCCAGGCCTGAGCGCGTGCCGCGGGGCAGGTCGACCTGGGTGATATCGCCGGTGATGACGGCTGTAGAGCCGAAGCCGATACGTGTCAGGAACATTTTCATCTGCTCAACGGTAGTGTTCTGGCTCTCGTCAAGAATGATGAAGCTGTTGTTGAGTGTTCGACCCCGCATGTAAGCCAGTGGCGCCACTTCGATAACCTGCCGTTCGATCAGTTTGGCTACGGTCTCAAAGCCAAGCATCTCGTACAGGGCGTCATACAAAGGACGCAGATACGGGTCGATCTTTTGAGCCAGATCACCCGGTAGGAAGCCGAGCTTCTCGCCCGCTTCAACCGCGGGGCGAACCAGCAGGATACGGCGGATCTGCTCTCGTTCGAGAGCATCGACGGCACAGGCTACGGCGAGGTAGGTCTTGCCGGTGCCCGCCGGGCCAATGCCGAAGTTGATGTCATGATCGAGGATCGACTTGACATACCGCTGCTGATTGGCGCCGCGAGGACGAATCATGCCTTTACGGGTGCGCAGAGAAATATTCAGATCGCTCTGAGGCTCGGAAAGCCCTTCAAGACCGGATTCCTGCAGAAACAGGTGAACCATGTCAGGCGTCAGGTCATCTTCGGTCTTGGTCTCGCGATACAAACGTCGCAGCAGATTTTCAGCCGACTGGATACGCTCCGGCGGGCCGACCAGTTCGAACTGGTTGCCGCGGTTGCGGATTTCGATATCGAGCCGTTTTTCGATCTGCCGAAGGTTTTCGTCGAGCTGGCCGCAAAGCTTGGCAAAGCGTTGAGCATCAAACGGTTCGAGAGTAAAGCGCCGAGGTTCTTGAGGTGTATTCAAGGAAGGAGTAATCGCCCTATAGCTGATGATGTTTACTTGAAGAGTAATCGGTTGTGCGCACTTGGCAAAGTGCGCACTCTACCAATAGTCAGACAGTGACTATGGCACCGGAAGTTGCATGCGGCTGTGCAATTTCTGCCAGAAGGGTGCCTCGCAGGGAGTGGGGCAGTGCGTCATCAATATGAACCTGGACGAACTGGCCAATCAGCAGGGCATTGCTGGAGCGGAAATTGACGATGCGGTTGTTTTCCGTACGACCCTGGAGCATGCCTGGGTCCTTCTTGGAAAAGTCGCTGACCAGGATGGTCTGGACCGTGCCAACCATGCGACGACTGATCTCGAAGCCCTGCTGGTTGATGCGGGCTTGCAGGATCTGCAGACGCTGTTTCTTGACCTCTTCCGGGGTATCGTCCAC
The DNA here is from genome assembly GCF_058536325.1 of Pseudomonas sp. C2.3V. Classification (NCBI taxonomy): domain Bacteria; kingdom Pseudomonadati; phylum Pseudomonadota; class Gammaproteobacteria; order Pseudomonadales; family Pseudomonadaceae; genus Pseudomonas; species Pseudomonas sp. C2.3V. The sequence continues at coordinate 798,124 of NZ_JBZUBN010000001.1, forward strand.
CAGATCCGCTGCCGGTGTGCCGGGGCGTGCGCTGTAGACGAAGGAGTAGGAGAAGTCGAAGCCGACGTCCTCGATCAGCTTCATGGTCTGCTCGAAGTCTTTCTCGGTTTCGCCCGGAAAGCCAACAATGAAGTCAGAGCTGATGCAGATATCAGGAACCGCCGCCTTGAGTTTGCGAATACGTGATTTGTACTCGATGGCCATGTGGTTGCGCTTCATGGCTGCCAGGATTCGGTCAGAACCCGACTGCACCGGCAGATGCACGAATTTGGCCAGCTCCGGGATCTCGGCGTGTGCCTGGATCAGGGCGTCGGAAAACTCCAGCGGATGCGAGGTGGTGTAGCGAATCCGGTCGATACCATCAACGGCCGCCACCACGCGCAGCAGCTCGGCAAAGTCGGCGATCCGGCCATCATGGGTCAGGCCGCGATAGCCATTGACGTTCTGTCCGAGCAGAGTGACTTCGCGAACGCCGTTCTCGGCCAGGTGAATCACTTCGGCCAGGACGTCATCAAAGGGTCGACTGACCTCTTCACCACGGGTATAAGGCACAACGCAGAACGTGCAGTACTTGCTGCAGCCTTCCATGATCGAGACGAATGCGCTGGGACCATCGACACGAGGTTCGGGCAGGCGATCGAATTTCTCGATTTCCGGGAATGAAATGTCGACCTGTGGCGCGCGAGTAGCCCGGGCCGCGTCGATCATTTCAGGCAGGCGATGCAGTGTCTGAGGGCCGAACACCACGTCGACGTAGGGCGCACGATCACGAATCGCGGCGCCTTCCTGGCTGGCCACGCAGCCGCCCACGCCGATCACCAGCTCGGGGTTCTGTAACTTCAGTTCGCGCCAGCGGCCCAGTTGTGAAAAGACCTTTTCCTGAGCCTTTTCACGAATGGAGCAGGTATTGAGCAGGATCACATCGGCTTCGGCCGGATTTGCGGTCAGCTCCAGCGCCTGATGCTCACCGAGGAGGTCGACCATGCGGGACGAGTCATACTCGTTCATCTGGCAGCCGTGAGTTTCGATGAAAAGCTTCTTGGTCATGCGCGCTTCGTCGGGGAAAAAATTGAGGACCGCATATTATAAGGATGAGAGTCCTTGCTTCCTAGCACTGATCGTCTCCTCACTGCTATTATCCGTCCCCGTTTTCATTCCTGTTACCCATCATCATGAGCAAACCAGCGATCTATAAGGTGATTTTTCATAACCAGGGACAGGTTTACGAGATGTATGCCAAGCAGATCTATCAAAGTGATCTGTGGGGCTTTCTCGAAGTCGAAGAATTCGTCTTTGGCGAGCGTACGCAAGTCGTCGTAGACCCCAGTGAAGAAAAACTGAAGTCCCAGTTCGAAGGCGTTATCCGCAGCTTCGTTCCCTTGCACTCGGTCATCCGGATCGACGAAGTGGAGCGTCTTGGCCAGGCCAAGATCAGCGAAGCCAAGGGCGGAACGAACGTCATGCCATTTCCGGTACCAATGCCGGAGAAATAATGCCGCAAAACGCAGCCGTCATATCATGCGGCTGCGTCTACCGGTTTGTCAGGGAAGTGGCGCGAAAGGATTTCCGGTGCCTGCCGTCTGCAAATCCTGCAGGTAGTCTCTGAAAATCTGACCCAGCACCTGGGTTGCAATTTCCAGCTCATCCCTTCTCATCTGCTCAGCTACCAGATCCGCGGTGTCCATGGCGTCTTCCGAGCCGTTGATGGCAGCCATCTTGAGTACGATATAGGCCTGCACGGTATTGGCCTGAACACCTTCGCCACGGAAAAACATGGTGCCCAATCGGTACTGCGCATCAGCATGACCCTTCAGCGAAGCCTGCTCGAACCAGATACGAGCCTGATTCAAATCCTTTGGGGTCTGTTTGCCATCGTAGTAAAAGCTGCCTAGCTCATATTGCGCCTGCGCATCACCGGCGCGGGCAGTCTGCTGGCACTTGGAGAGGGCTTGCGGAAGCTCTTCCGGGGCTGCATTGAGGTTGCAGCGGCTGGTGCTGGGAATGAGCAGGGAATTACCGCCCGCAAAGGCGAGCAGCGGGAACAGAAGCAAGCTGGTAATGATGAAACGGCCGGCGCGGTGCATGGAACGCCTCCAGGATCGAGGCAGGTTTTTCTGGAAACCCGACCGGCGAAACGCGCCGGCTCGCACATTATGAGTGAAGCCGATACCACCTTACAAAAAATTTACGCAGTTACGATGAACTTTTTTTGTAATTGCCTGATATCGGCTGTTTCAAACTGAGAGGCTCATTGCAAACGATGGTTCCGCTCCGTTTGCCTACAAGCGAAACCATCGATAGGCGGTACTCAGTTTTTCAGCGCGGCAAAGGCACGTTCGGCTGCTTTAAAGGTGATGTCGAGTTCCGCTTCGCCATGTGCAATGGAGGTGAAGCCGGCTTCGAATGCGCTGGGTGCGAGATAGACGCCGCCTTCCAGCATCAGATGGAAGAAGCGCTTGAAGCGCTCGACGTCGCTGGCCATAACGTCATCGAAGGTCACGATGTCGTCTGCCGTGCTGAAATAAAGGCCGAACATGCCGCCTGCCTGGGTGGTGACGAACGGAACGCCGGCTGCCTGGGCACGTTCGCGCAAGCCGTCCAGCAGGCGGGTTGTCAGAGCGGTCAGCTCGTCGTGGAAGCCGGGACGGCTGATGAGCTTAAGCGTCGTCAGGCCAGCTGCCATGGCGAGTGGGTTACCGGACAGCGTGCCGGCCTGATAGACCGGGCCAAGCGGTGCAATCTTTTCCATGATGGCGCGCTTACCGCCAAAGCACCCGACAGGCATGCCACCGCCCACAATCTTGCCAAACGTGGTGAGGTCCGGTGTGATTTCGTAATGAGCCTGGGCACCACCCAAGGCAACGCGGAAGCCAGTCATGACCTCGTCAAAAATCAGCACTACGCCATGTTCATCGCACAGGGTACGCAAGCCCTGCAGGAAGCCGGGGGCAGGCGGTACGCAGTTCATGTTGCCGGCCACGGGCTCGACAATGATACAGGCGATATCCGCGCCTACTTTCTGCAGGGTTTCCTTGACGGCGTCCAGGTCGTTGTAGGGTAGGGTCAGGGTGTGCTGGGCAAACGCAGCGGGTACGCCAGGAGAGCTGGGAACGCCCAAGGTGAGGGCACCAGAGCCCGCTTTTACCAGAAGACTGTCCGAATGGCCGTGATAGCACCCTTCAAACTTGATGATGGTGTCGCGACCGGTATATCCACGTGCCAGGCGAATGGCACTCATGGTGGCTTCGGTGCCTGAGCTGACCATGCGCACCATTTCCATGGAGGGCACCAGCTGGCAGATCAGATTGGCCATTTCGGTTTCCATGGCAGTTGGTGCGCCATAGGACAAACCATGTTCAAGCTGGCGGCGCACAGCATCCAGTACGTCGGGATGACTATGCCCCAGAATCATCGGGCCCCAGGAGCCTACATAGTCAACGTAACGCTTGTCGTCTTCGTCGATGACATAGGCGCCTGCGGCATGCTTGAAGAAAAGGGGCGTGCCGCCCACGCTTTTGAAGGCGCGAACTGGGGAGTTGACGCCACCTGGAATATGCTTCTGGGCATCGGCGAACAGTGTTTCGGAGCGTGACATGGCGAATTCTCTACGAAATGGGGTTGAACAGTGCACTGAATGCCCGGGCGCGGCGCTCTACCTCTTCGGCAGAGGGCGCGGAAAACAATGCATGAATGACGGCAATCAGACTGGCTCCACGCTCGATCAGTGAGGGGGCATTGTCGAGGGTAACGCCTCCAATGGCGCACACCGGCACGGTGAAGCGGCGTTGCGCCTCGATCAGCAGTTCAGGCGTGGCCGCCGGTGCGCCGGGTTTTGTGTTTGAGTTGAAGAAGCGACCAAAGGCGATGTAGCTGGCGCCTTCCAGGACAGCGCGTTCCGCCAGGGCCAGCTGGGCATGGCAAGTACCTCCCAGAATTGCCGCCTGACCTAACTGTTGGCGTGCTTCGGCGAGGGATCCATCTTCCTGCCCCAGATGCAGGCCCACACCCAATTGGAGTGCAAGCTCAAGGTCGTCATTGATGATGAGGTCTGCGCCGTGGCGTCTACACAGCTCGGACAGTGCCTGAGCTTCGTCCCGACGGCGGACCTGGTCGCTGGATTTGTCCCGATATTGAATCAAGCGGGCACCGCCCTTCAATGCGGCTTCCACATAGGGGAGAAGCTTGTCGTCGGCCAGGAGCTGGCTGTCAGTAATGGCGTACAGACCACGCAGTGGAGTCATGAGCAGAAGTCCAGTGGCAGGCGACGGGGAATATACTGGCCGCGGCCGGGACGCTCGGCATCACGCAGGGTGCGCCAGGTGTAGTCCAGAGCTGAGCGAACTGCGCTGGGCAGGGCTTCTCCCAAAGCCAGCCGACCGGCCAGTGCGCTGGCCAGCGTGCAGCCCGAACCGTGATAGCTACCGGGAAGACGCTGGCAGATAAAGGTTTCCTGATGCCCGTCACGGGTGTACAGGCGATTGTGCACTTCCTGCTCGTCACCATGACCGCCGGTGATGAGCAAATGCTCGCAGTAGAGGAGAAGTTTGTCGGCACACGCGTCTGCCGTCCCTTCCGGCAGCTCGGCCAGGATGCGGGCCTCGGGGAGGTTAGGCGTGACAATCGTTGCGCGCGGTAACAGCCGCTCGCGGATGGCATAACCCACCTCATCCTTGCCAAGGGCTCCACCACCACCGGCGCGTAGCACCGGGTCGCACACCAGCGGTAACTGTGGATGATTCGCGAGGATATCCAGTACCGTTTCAACCATTTCGATAGAGCCGAGCATGCCCAGTTTGACGGCTGCGACAGGAAGATCCGTCAGCACGGCGTTGGCCTGGGCCATCACCCAGGCACGGTCCAGTACACGAAAGTCGGACACGTTGATCGTATCCTGAACGGTCAGCGCGGTGACGGCGGGTGCCGCATGGCAGCCCTGGGCGATCAGGGCTTCGATGTCTGCCTGCAGACCAGCGCCGCCGCTGGGGTCATGACCGGAAAGGCAAAGGACGACGGGACGAGCGTTGTGTGTATTCATGGCAAAAAGCTTATCACTAAACAGGCTGAACAAAGGCTCCGGTCGGCAGTGTAGCTGCTGGGCCGGCCTGTGATAGAGTGCCGCACCTAACTCAATGCTTGAAGGGATGCGTCGCACGAGAGGGCAGTTTGTGCATGATGCTGCCTGCGGGCTTTTCTGGCGAAGCCTTTTATATGCGCAACTGGTTCTTTTTCATTCTGCTCGCATGGCCCTGGTGGGTACAGGCCGTTGAGTTCGATGAGTCGATCGAACGATTGTCCCTCGGGCAGTCGCTTGAGGTATTCGAGGATGTTCGTGGCACATCGACTATCGAAGACATCACATCACCGGCATTAAGTGGCAGCTTTATCCGGCATGGCGAAGATGTTTTTGGGGCCGGTTATTCACGCTCGGCCTACTGGATTCGCCTGGACCTTGCGTATCGACCCAAGACCGGCATTGGGCCCAAAAGCTGGCTGCTCGAACTCTCCTACCCACCACTCGACCGCTATGATATCTACGCACCCGATGCGCAAGGTGTGTACCGATTGGCCCAGCGCATGGGGGATACACTGCCGTTCAGCAGCCGTCTGATTCGGCACAGCAGCTATCTATATCCGCTGTCGTTTGCACCGGGAGAGACGAAGCGGCTGTATCTGCGGGTTGAAAGTCAGGGGTCCGTTCAGGCCCCGCTGGTGCTCTGGACCACCAGGGCGTTTATCGAGGCCGAGCCGGCACGTGTTTATCTGCTAGGTATCATCTACGGTGTTCTGCTGGTGATGATGCTCTACAACCTGCTTATTTTCCTCAGCGTTCGCGATCCCAGTTACCTGTATCACATCTTTTATGTCGGCTCGTTCGGCTGCTATCTGCTGTCGATCAACGGGACCGGCTCCGAATACCTGTGGCCGGACAGTCCTCGCTGGGCCAACATCGCAACGCCATTCTTTGTCGGCATGGCAGGTATCTTTGGTAGCCAGTTCACCCGACATTTCCTGCAGACCCGCCAGTACAGTCGTCGAATCGACCTCTGCATGAAGGGCCTGATCCTGCTGGCCTGCTTATGCGTCCTGACGTCACTGACCTGTGACTACGCGACGGCGATGCGGTTGGCCACGCTCCTGGCACTGATCTTTATCTTTGTCGTGTTCACGGCCGGTATCCGGGCCTGGTTCGATGGTATGCGTACCGCGCGTTACTTCATCATCGCATGGTCGATTTTCCTGCTTGGCGGGCTGGCCAATATTCTGATGGTAGCCGGTCTGTTGCCTTATAACTTCCTCACGGTCTATGCGAGCCAGATTGGCTCGGCGCTTGAGGTAGCCTTGCTTTCGTTGGCTCTGGCTGACCGGATCAATGCCATGCGCGAGGAACGGGCGCGGATTCTCGAAGAGTCTCGCCGTGCACTGGAGCGGTTGAACGAGGAGCTGGCCAACAGTAATCGCTTGAAGGATGAGTTTCTGGCTACCGTGACCCATGAGTTGCGAACGCCTATGAATGGAGTCATCGGCTCGCTGGAACTGATCCAGACGCAGCCCATGACGGTGGAGCTGGAGCAGTACCACCAGTCCGCCAGCGAGTCCGCGCGAGCAATGATGCGCATGGTGGATGACATCCTGACCCTCACCGAGCTGCGTGCCGGCAAGCAGGTAGCTCGGCGGGTGCCGTTCAGTCTGCATGGACTCTTTGACAGTTTACGCACGCGCTATACCCCGAGTGCCGAGGCCAAGCGTCTGGCATTCCAGGTGGAGATCGACCCGGCATTGCCCGATACCCTGGAAGGTGACGCACCAAAGCTGGCCAGAGCCTTGGGGCATCTGATCGAAAACGCCATTAAGTTCACGCATGAAGGATCGGTAACGGTGCGCGTACAGGCGCATCCGGATGCGCAGGCAGATGCTTATCGCCAGCCGCTGCTGATTGAGGTGGTCGATACGGGTATCGGGTTTACACCGGAGCAGAGCGAGCAGCTCTATCAGCGCTTCCATCAGCTCGATGGTTCCCTGACGCGCCGCTATGGCGGATTGGGAATTGGCCTGGCCCTGTGTCGCAAGCTGATCCATCTCCTGGGGGGAACGCTCAGCCATTCCTCGCAGGTGGGGACTGGAAGTCGCTTTCGCATGGCTATTACCTTGCCGCTACCGGGGCGTGTGGCGCTGCCGGCACCTGCGCGCCGCGCCTGTGTGCTGACGACACGGCAGCCCGCCAATTGCACGGTTCTGATCGTGGAGAGCAATGCTCATGACGAGATGATCCTGCGTGGCATGCTGCTCCGGCTGGGCTATCAGGTGCGGACTGCCGATTCCGGCTCTCAGGCGCTCGAACTTCTGGATCAGGTAACGGTGGATGCCGTCCTGCTCGATTGCCAGATGCCGGTCATGGATGGGTTTGCCATCTGTCGGGCCATTCGAGCATTGCCCGATTGCGAGGAGTTGCCGGTGCTGGCGTTGTCATCCCATCCACACCACGGTGATCGGGAACGTTGCCTGGCGGCCGGGATGAGCGATTACCTGGCCAAGCCGGTCAGGCTGGGTGAACTGCAAACTCTTCTACAGGATTGGCTGCTCTGTCAGGCTCCGGTTCAGACGTCATAGAGGGCTATACTGGGCAGCTACTTATGTTCAGGTATTTCTTTACATGGCGCTTTGGACGTTACTGCGCGATTTTCTCTTTCGCCATCGACTGGCCTATTGCGGGGCAATCACCTGCCTGTTGGGCGTAGGCCTCTTGAATCTGACGCTGCCCTGGTGGGTAGGCAAAACCATTGATGCACTACGGGCCGGTGAGCTTGGGCAAACGGAGCTGCTAGGGCGTGTCGCCCTGCTGGCGGTGGTTGGTCTTGGGCTCTATGTGCTTCGTTATCACTGGCGGGTACGGTTGTTCGGAACCGCGTACAAGGTAGGCGTGGAGCTGCGCGATGCGTTTTACGCCAAGCTTACCCGACTGGATCCCGGCTTTTTTCAGGCGAGTCGTACGGGCGATCTACTGGCACGGGCTACCCAGGATATAGATGCAGTAGAGATGGCTGCCGGTGAGGGCGTGCTGTCCAGTTTTGACGGGGCCATGACCCTGGTGCTTGTACTGGCAGTCATGCTGGTCGGTATCGATGCGCCGTTGGCGCTCATGGCCCTGCTGCCGTTTCCGTTCATGGCCTGGGGGTTCTACCACGTGGCGAAGCGGGTTCAGCAACGCTTCGGGCAGACCTTGCAGCGCTTCTCAGACCTCAATGATCGCACTCAGGAGGCTTTGAGCGGGCTGCGTATGCTGCGACAGAACGCGCTGATCGAAGCGGAGCTGGATGATTTTGACGAGCGTGCCCGTGCGGCGGCTAAGGCTGATTACGCTGTTCAGCGAACCGAAGCTAAGTACGAGCCCATCATCTTCGTAGCGCTAAGCTGCGCCACGCTGCTGACATTGATCGTGGGCACCGGACGCTACATGCAGGGTGCCATTACGCTAGGACAGCTGACCAGCTTCAGCCTTTACCTTGTACAACTGATCTGGCCAATGTTTGCCATTGGCTGGTGCCTCAATATCCTCCAGCGCGGAGAGGCGGGAGGGCGTCGCCTGCGGGAGTTTTTTGCCTCCGTAGAAAGCATCCGAGACGAGGGGACACTGACGCCCGAGCCCGGATCGACGTTGAGCGTGAATATTCCTTCCTTTGTCTATCCTCAAGGCCAGACGCCTGCGTTGCAGGATATTCACTTCGAGCTTCCGGCAGGAAGTACGCTGGGCATTGTGGGCGCCACAGGCAGCGGGAAGAGCACCTTGCTGCGGCTGCTGCTCCGTCAGTACCCTTTGACGGACGGCGAGATTCGCCTGGGCGATCATCCTCTTGAGGCGTATTCACTGGAAGCGTTACGGGCTCAGTTTGCATACGTTCCCCAGGATCCTTTCCTGTTTGCCCGCAGTCTGGCTGAAAACGTTGCACTTGGACGACCTGAGGCTACCCCCGAGCAGATCCGGGGCGCTCTGACCGACGCGGCCTTTGCCACAGACCTCAATCAGCTCCCCGAAGGGCTTGAAACGCCGGTGGGTGAGCGCGGTGTGACATTGTCTGGAGGCCAGCGACAGCGAGTAGCCCTGGCGCGTGCACTGTTATCCGATGCGCCTATCCTGCTGCTGGATGACACGCTGTCGGCCGTTGATACCGCGACCGAAACACGTCTGCTCGAGACGCTGGCTCGCCTGGGCAATCGGACGCGCATCATTGTGAGCCACCGTCTGTCTGCCGTACGGGAGGCTGATCAGTTGATTGTGTTGGAGGAGGGCCGTATCGCCGAGCGAGGCTCGCATGAACAGTTGCTGGCGCAGGGTGGTGTCTACGCCCGACTCTGGCAGCTGCAACAGGCAGGAGGCGAACATGCCTAAGCATCGTGTTATCAAATTGCTGCTGGGGCCGGTGTTGGCTAATCCGCGCCGGCTGATGGCGGCTGTGGCTATCCTGATTGGGGCAACTGTCATGGACGTGATGGGCCCCTGGCTAACTAAACATTATCTGGATACCTACCTGGTGCCTGGCGATCTGCGGGCTGAGCCCCTGATCGTACTGTTCCTGATCTATGTAGTAACCCAGGCGCTCGCCGCACTCGGGCGTTACCTGCAAAGCCTGCGGTTTGCCGGCATCGCCATGGATACGGTACTGCTGTTGCGTCGGCGGTTGTTCCGCCATGTTCTGCACTTGCCGCAGAGCTTTCATGACCGTACGGCAACCGGGGAGCTGGTTGCGCGGGTAACCAATGACACAGATGCCCTGCGTGAACTCTATGTCGCGTTTTTGGGCACCATTGTCGGCAATATTGTGCTGCTGATCGGCATTCTGGTGGCCATGGCGCTGATGAATGTCCATCTCATGATGATCGCCATGCTGCTTATCCCGGCGGCCGCCTTTATCGTCTGGCTGTATCAACGCTTGAGCGGGCCGGCTGCCATGCGGGTGAGGGCGCTGCGCTCCGAGCAGAGCGCGCGTCTTAATGAGGCGATTGGCGGAATGGCTATTATCCAGGCTTTCAACCAGACCGCGCCGTTCCGCAAGCACTTCCATGATCTCAACCAGCAACAGTACGAGGCACGAATCAGTACGGTACGTTTCTCGGGCCTGCTCTTGCGTTCGGCGCTCGATCTGGTGAGCGTGATTGTGCTGGCGGTATTGCTCCTGACCTATGGTCTGAATCACCTGGGCGGAGGAGCCGAGATCGGGGTGATGTACGCCTTTGTGACTTACCTGGGGCGAGTGACCGAGCCACTGATGGAAATCACTCAGCGGTTCAATCTCTATCAGCAGGCGAGCGTTGCCGGTACGCGACTGCTTAATCTGCTCGATCAGGCCCAGGCACTACAGGGTACCGATAGCCGGCCGGTGGACAAGGCCTGCTTTGAGCTCAAACAGGTTCGCTTCCGCCATGAAGGTGCAGATCACGACACGTTGAGCGATATCAATCTGGAGATTGCCCCCGGCACGTTCCTGGCGATCGTCGGGCCGACCGGCAGCGGGAAGTCGACCCTGCTTGACCTTCTGGCCGGCTTGCAGCCGGTAACGGGTGGCCAGCTGCTACTGGATGGCCGTGAGCTATCAAAACTGACACCTGAGGCATTGGGGGCCGCCATTGCTACCGTACCGCAGGAGCCATTCATCCGTTCCAGCACCCTGCGCGATAACCTGCTGCTGGGCAGTGAGGCAGAGCCGTGGCGTCTTCAGGAGGCCCTTGATGATGCTCACCTGTCTCCCCTGATTGCACGGTTGCCCGAGGGGCTGGAAACCCGGCTGGGTGAACGTGGCTTTACGCTTTCCACGGGTGAGCGGCAATTGCTGGCGCTGGCGCGAGCCCTGCTGCGCCAGCCCAAGGTGTTGCTGCTGGATGAGGCGACGGCCAGTATCGACAGTGAAACCGAAACGCTTTTGCAGGAAGCGCTGCATGACTTGCGCGGTAAGGTAACGATGATTGTAGTGGCGCACCGGCTGTCGACGATCCGTGATGCTGATCGCATCATTGTGCTTCGGCAGGGACGGCTGGTGGAGGAGGGGAATCACACACAGCTGCTGGCCAATCCAGAAGGGCATTATCATCACCTGTGGAATCAGCGCCGGGATTCTGAGCAATTGTCAGATAACCGTGATCCAACTCAGCTACTCTCTGACTAAATGCTGGCAAAGGGGCTGTCTGGCCTGCTGATGAGTCGACGCAGGAGCCAGATTGCCTCGTTCATTCTTGAGTAAGGAAATCGTGCATGCCTCAGACGTTCGAAGATGGTTTTGTTGCAGCCCATTCGGCTAGCGAGGCGGTGGATCGGCTGGCTGCGCTGCATCAGCAGGCAACCCAAGCCTTGAGCAGTGCGCTCAAGCGCTACCTCAAGGATCGTATCGAGCCGACCGAGGCCGAGCGGCAGCTGTTCCGGTATCCCGAGATCCGTCTGTGCTACCGCTCCTCCCAGGCGGTGCCGACTACCACGCGGGCCTATGCCAAGGTGCAGCTTCCGGGTACTTACCGGGCCACCGTTACGCACCCGGCTGCCTTTCGCAAATACCTGCTTGAACAGCTCGAACCGCTCATGGCGGAATACGACATTCTGGTCGAGGTGGGGCCGAGCGAGCAGGACATCCCCTATCCCTATGTGGTGGAGCAGGGGGATGAACTGGCTGGGTCGGGCGTGACGGCCGCCGAGCTGGCGCGCGTTTTTCCCAGTACCGACCTGTCCGCCGCCCACGACGATATCGCCGATGGCCTGTATGACTGGGCGCAGGAGACCATTCTTCCCCTATCGCTGTTCGATGCCGCCCGGACGGACTTTTCCCTGCGTCGTATCGTGCACTATACCGGTAGTGACTGGCGCCATGTGCAGCCCTGGATTCTCCTGACCAATTACCACCGCTATGTCGATCAATTCATTCGTCATGGCCTACAGCAGCTGCGGGACGATCCTCGGTTCGTGCGTATGGTACTGCCGGGTAATGTCACCATCGAGCGCGGCCTGGATGATGGCGAGGCCCAGTCCATCATTGGCGGTATCGCCTGGCATCGCTTTCAGATGCCGGCCTATCACCTGATCGCCGCGGATGGTCATGGCGTTACCCTCGTAAACATCGGGGTGGGGCCATCCAATGCCAAGAACATTACGGATCATCTGGCCGTCTTACGTCCGCACTGCTGGCTGATGATCGGCCATTGTGGCGGACTGCGGCAGTCACAGAACATCGGCGATTACGTACTCGCGCATGCCTATATGCGTCGTGACGGCATTCTGGACCGTGTACTACCGCCTCACATACCAATCCCGGCCCTGGCCGAAGTGCAGGTGGCCCTGGCCGAAGCGGCAGCTCAGGTGACGGGCGACCGTGGCGAGGCGCTCAAGCGCCGGCTGCGAACCGGCACAGTGCTGACCTATGACGACCGTAACTGGGAGCTGAGATGGGCGCAGGAGCGGCCTGTTATCAATCTGGCCCGCGCCATTGCGGTGGATATGGAGAGCGGCACTATTGCGGCTCAAGGATATCGACTGCGCGTCCCGTACGGCACCTTGCTGTGTGTGTCAGACAAACCCCTGCACAGCGAGATTAAGCTGCCGGGCTCGGCCAATGCGTTCTACGAGCGAGCCGTCAGTCAGCACCTGGCAATCGGTATCGCGGCATTGGACCTGCTCCGGGCGCAACTGGACTCGCTGCACTCGCGCAAGCTGCGCAGCTTTGACGAACCGCCTTTCCGTTGATACCTGAAAACAAAAGGCCAGCGTAAAGCTGGCCTTTTTTCTTATGCGCCTAGACTGGCTAGGCCGATGTAAGTGGCGGCACCGCCTAGGTAACCCAATAGCGCCAGCAGGCTGATGCGTTTCAGGTACCACATGAAGTCGATCTTCTCCATGCCCATTGCTGCTACGCCAGCGGCTGAGCCGATGATCAGACAGCTGCCGCCTGTACCGGCGCAATAGGCCAGCATTTCCCAGAATCGCCCATCGGCCAGGAAATGGGTGAGCCAGCCGGCGTCAGCTGAGCTGGCCGCCGTCAGCGCTTCAGGGGAGACCAGCGGATACATTTTCATGGCGCCTGCTACGAGCGGTACATTATCGACCACCGATGACAGGAGACCGATCGCGATATTGATGGCATAGACATCGCCTAAGCCGTCTTTCAGCCAAGTGGCGACCTGCACAAGATGGCCTGCCGTCGCCAGGCTGGAGACTGCTAGCAGAATGCCCAGGAAAAACAATACGCTTGGCATATCGATCCGGCGCAGTACGCCAATTACGGACAGCGGGTGCTTGTCTTCATCGTTCTTGCCGCGGTGGATGATTTCAGTCACGACCCACAGTACGCCAAGGCCCAGCAGAACACCCATGTAGGGCGGCAGGTGTGTCACGGTCTTGAAGATCGGCACAAAGAGCAGGGCGCCAATGCCCAGCGCAAAGACAAGGTTGCGCTCGAACGGAGTGGTTGGATTCGCATTGTTCTCATGCTCATCCAGTGCCGGTCGCTCGGCTTCGCCCTTGAGCCTGAAGCTGAGCAGCACCAGGGGAACGAGCAGACAGACCAGGCTGGGCAGGAACAGACTCATGACGATACCGCTGGCCGAGATCTGGTTTCCAATCCACAGCATGGTAGTCGTTACATCGCCAATAGGTGACCAGGCGCCACCCGCATTCGCGGCAATGACCACAATCCCGGCGTAGAACCAGCGCTCCTTGGCATCGGCAATGAGTTTGCGCAGCAGGGAAACCATGACGATGGTAGTCGTCAGGTTGTCTAGCGCGGCAGACAGGAAGAACGTGATCAGGCCGACCAGCCAGAGCAGGCTGACGCGCTTGTTGGTACGAATACGGTCGGTAATGACCGTGAAGCCTTCGTGGGCATCGATCAGTTCGACGATGGTCATGGCGCCCATCAGGAAAAACAGGATCTCCGAGACTTCGCCCAGGTGGTGGCGCAGCTCCTCGACCACGAAATGGGTGTTGTCGCTGCCGGGCTGCAGGTGCGGCAGGATTTGATCTGCGCCCAACACCAGCAGCGTCCAACTGACAACGGCTGTCAGCAGCGCCGAGGCGGCTTTATCGATTTTCAGCGTGTGCTCGCAGGCGATACAGAGGTATCCGAGCACGAAGGTTAAGGCCATGAAGACATACATGAGCGGCTTTCCAGGGCAGGGAGTCAGGTCGAAACCTTTTCCAATCATTACAGGGAGGGCGCCGAGGATGCCTTATATGTTTCAAAAAATGAAGAAAAAGGCACAAAAAGGATTGCTTCTCGGGTCGTCAAACGGCCTATCGATACCCCTGGGCCTGCAGCTGGAATAGATGAGCGTACCGGCCATCCTGGGCGACCAGCGCGTCGTGGCGTCCCTGTTCGATGATACGGCCATGCTCCAGGACCACAATCTGATCAGCCGAGCGAACCGTAGAGAATCGGTGAGAGATCAGGATCGTCATCTTGCCTTGGGCATGCTGACGAAACTGCTCGAAAACCTCTGCCTCGGCGGCAGCATCCATGGCAGCCGTAGGTTCGTCGAGTACGAGAATGTCGGCCTGGGTACGCATGTAAGAGCGTGACAGTGCGATTTTTTGCCATTGTCCGCCTGACAGTTCCTGTCCGCCTTTGAACCAGCGACCCAGTTGTGTCTGATAGCCTTGGTCGAGCCGTTCGATGAAGTCGCTGGAGCGTCCACGTTCGGCTGCTTCCTGCCAGCGCTGCTCGTCGTCAAAGGCCTCGACATCGCCCACGCCCAGGTTTTCGCCAGCGCTGAACTGATAGCGAATGAAGTCCTGAAAAATCACACCGATACGTTGCCGCAAGGCTTCTGTGTTCCACTCCTGAAGGTCGCTGCCGTCCAGCAGGATACGGCCCTCGCTAGGTGTGTAGAGCCGAGTGAGCAGTTTGATCAGTGTGGTCTTGCCGGAGCCGTTCTCGCCCACCAGCGCCAGGCTTTCGCCAGGCCGAAGGTGCAGCGTAATCCCCTCGAGGGCGGCCCGGGAGGCGCCGGGGTAATGAAAGCTGACCTGTTCGAAGCGGATGCCATCGTCTGGGGTCTGGCCTTGTTTCAAGCTGCCATGCTCAGCGGCCACAGGTTGTTCGAGGTATTCATACAGGTTGGACAGATAGAGGTTGTCTTCATACATGCCGCTGATGGCGGTCAGACTGCTGCTCACTGCCGCTTGGCCCTGTCGGAACAGCAGCAGATACATGGTCATTTCACCCAGGCTGATGCGCCCTTGTACAGTGTCCACCACGATCCAGACATATGCGGCATAAAACGCCAGTGTTCCAAGCAGACCGAGCAGAAAGCCCCAGGTATCCCGGCGGATCGTCAGGGCCCGGTCTTCGGCATAAAGCTGAGTGAAGATATCGCGGTAGCGCTGGAGCAGGCGTGGCGCAAGACCAAAAAGTTTGACCTCCTTGATATGATCTTCCCGCGCCAGGACCGCTTCAAGATAACCCTGCATGCGGGCCTCAGGGGAGCGCCGCCGAAACAGGCGAAAGGCATCACCCGAAAACTTGGCTTCGGCAAAAAAGACAGGCAATGCCCCGACCACCAGGATAAGCAGCGCCCAGGGTGAAAAATGAATCAGCAGGATGGCAAAGCTGATCAGTGAAAGACCGTTCTGCATCAGGCTGAACAGCTTGTTGACCAGAGAGAGCGGGCGGATCGAGGCCTCGCGGCGGGCGCGGGTGAGCTTGTCGTAGAATTCCGAGTCTTCAAATTGGACCAGTGACAGTTGCTGGGCCTTTTCCAAGATCATCAGATTGACCTTTTGCCCCAGCAGGACGCGCAGCAAAGACTGCTGGACGGAGAGGCCCCGCTGCGCCGCTGCGATCAGGGCGACCACGCCGGCTTCCATGGCCAACAGCCAGAGCACGGGCGACAGTAGAGCGTTCCCCTGTGTCTGATGCAACTGCATGGCCGCCACGACCGAATCCACGATCTGCTTGCCGAGCCAGGCGGCCAGCGCTGGCAACACACCTGCTACCACGGTAGCCAGGGCAAGTCCCAGGGTCAGGGTAGGAGAGGTCGACCACACGAGGCCCAATGCCCGTGAGCTGTACTGAAAAAGGCTGAGCGCCCGGTGTCGCCAAGGCTGGCGCGGCGCAGGGGGTATGGCTGTCATGGGGTATTGGAGTGCATTCCTGGCGGGGAAATCCGTCAGGAATGCTGCCATGATCGTTATGGCGTCTACCAGTTAATCATCAGGCCTGCTTGCGAAAACGTCCCTCGGCGTCGGCTGTCTTCATGGCGGCAACTACCGAAAGCGGATCGACCCTGAAGGGCTCGTTGTGAATGGTTTCCCCTTCCGCGCAGGCCAGTTCCGCAGCCTTGAGCAGGTCTGCATCAGACGCATTGGCCAGACCGATATCTGCCAGAGTAAGCGGCAAGCCGATTCGCTGACTGAACGTGAAGGCTTCATCAATGATGGCAGGCTTGCGGCCACTCAGGATCAACATGGTCAATACGCCAAACGCAACCTTCTCGCCGTGCCAGTAGCTGTGGGTCTGGGCCAGGGCGGTGAAGCCATTGTGAATCGCATGAGCAGCTGCCAGGCCGCCGCTTTCGAAGCCTAGTCCGGAAAGCAGGGTATTGGCTTCGACGATATGCTCCAGGGCTGGCGTGACGACCTGTTGCTGACAGGCATGCAGTGCGAGTGGGCCGTATTCCAGAAGCGTGTCATAGCACAGGCGTGCCAGGGCATAGGCGGTGAGAGGGCCGGGTCTTCCTGTCATGTTGCCAGCGCCGCGGATACGGCAGTCTTCTGCCTCGAACCAGGTCGCCATGGCGTCGCCCATTCCTGATACCAGAAAGCGCGCAGGGGCCTGGGCAATGATACCGGTGTCTACCAGTACAAGATCCGGGTTTCGCGGCAGAAACAGGTAGCGCTTGAAAGCACCTTCTGCGGTATAGATTACTGAAAGCGCACTGCATGGAGCATCGGTAGAGGCCAGGGTAGGCACAACGGCCACAGGTATGTTCAGTTCGTGGGCCAGCGCCTTGGCGGTGTCGAGTGATTTGCCACCACCGATCCCGACGATGGAGTCAGGCAGGTGCTGACGCGCCACCCCAGCCAGCCGTGCGACTTCCTCGTCGCTGCACTCGCCGTTGAAGCGGATACGCTGGCATTCGAGCTGATGCTGACAGGCCTTGTCGAGCGCTGCCCCCAGATGGTCGTCGGCAAAGGGGTCAAGAAGGGCCAGGGTACGTTTACCGAAGCGTGCAAGCTCCTCACCCAAGTGGTTAAAGGCTCCGTTACCTTGAACATAGCGGGAAGGGAAAATCGCCGTCGTGAGCATGGGGCAGGCTCCTCTGAAGTGGATTAGCCTGACTATGGAGCGTTTGGGAGGGCGCGCTATTGTCCTGAATCAACGCTGTTGGCATCAGCGTCTATCGCTGGATGAAAGGCGCGGAGGAGTTACCGCCGCGCCCTGGACTATCAGTGTCCAGCCGTGATGATGACGGGCACTGCCCAGCTCTCGCCAGGCAGCGGTGCGCGGAAGGCCTCTTCCGGCAGTCCTTGGGCTTCGCGCTCCTTGGCAAGGTCCTGGGGAGGCGCAAACTGGGCTTCGTCACTGAGCGGGAAGGTACCGAAGTGAATGCCCATGCTGGTGCTGGAGTGAAGAATCTTGTGTGCGGCTACTGCCTCCTGTGGATTCATGTGGCTCGACACCATGAACCAGCGTGGCTCATAGGCCCCGATAGACAAAGCCGAAAAGCGCATGGGACCGAAACGGTCGTGAATCCGTTGGAAGTGCCCGCCCCATGCGGTATCGCCGGGGAAGTAGACAGGACCGCTGGCGGACTCCAGTACAAAGCCGCCCCATAAGGTACGGTTGGTATCGAAGCGGGTGCGGGCCGACCAGTGCTGTGAAGGCACGATATGCAAGGTTACCTGCTGGTTCAGGGGCTGACTCTGCCACCAGTCCATCTCCGTTACAGTGCCAAAGCCGGCCTCCTTGCGGATCAACTCGGCGTTTCCCAGCAGCGTGACGACGGGCGTGAGCGGGTTGATCTCGGCGAGACGGCGAAGCGTTGCCAAGTCCATATGATCGTAATGGCTGTGGCTGACAAAGATCAGGTCAAGAGGTGGAAGCTTTTCCAATGCTACGCCTGGGTCATGGTAGCGCTTGGGACCTATGAAGCTGAACGGGCTAACTCGCTCGGACCAGACCGGGTCGGTCAGAATATTCAAGCCATGGTACTGAATGAGCAGGGTGGCATGGTTGATGTAGGTAACGCGCAGGTCATCGCCTGTCACGCGCTCGGGCAGCTCCTCCTGGCGCGGCGGAAGCGCCTGCCAGACCCACTCGGGACGCTCGCGGGTCAGCTGCCATTTGATCAGAGTCCAGAAACTCTTTTTGGTAAAGGGCTCCTGGTTGTAAAACTGCTGCCCGTCGAAGTGATCCGAAGGCGGGCCTTTGTATTCCGGGCCACCACAGCCTGCAATAGCGAGAAGGTTGACCAGCCAGAGGGAGCGAAAGATTCTCATGAAGGACTCACGTTGCCGGTAAGTGAAAATCGAGTGCCGGTTTTTCGGTACACTCGCGGATATCTTTTATCGTTGCACCGCGTTTTTAACGTGCCCGTGCCTCAAGTGCCAGTCTTCATCATGCCTCGTTCCTACCGCTCCCCTCAAACCCCGCGTCCTCGTCGTGTTGCCAAGGCCCCGCCGGCCGAGCCGCGGCTGATCTTGTTGAACAAGCCATTCGATGTGCTGACCCAGTTTTCCGATGGGGACGGGCGGGCTACGCTCAAGGACTTCGTTCCGATTCCAGGCATTTATCCGGCTGGGCGGTTAGATCGGGACAGCGAAGGGCTGCTCCTCCTGACCAATGACGGGCGCTTGCAATCGCGCATTGCCGACCCCAAGCACAAACTACCCAAGACCTATTGGGTTCAAGTGGAAGGCACCCCTACGGATGAGCAGATACAAACGCTGCGAACAGGCGTCGAGCTGAATGACGGACCGACGCTTCCCGCAGAGGTGCGCCTGTTGGAGGAGCCGGAACTATGGGAGAGAAACCCTCCCGTACGCTTTCGCAAGAGTGTTCCAACGGCCTGGCTGGAGCTGGTGATTCGTGAAGGCCGCAACCGGCAGGTACGTCGCATGACGGCAGCCGTCGGCCTGCCTACATTGCGCCTGGTGCGAGTACGCATCGGCCCTTGGGCGTTGGAGGGTATGGCGCCGGGTGAATGGCGCGAGGTGCCGGCGCGGCTGTAACCACGCCAGCGGATCGACTGTAGCAATCAGTAATGTGACGTGATAACCGCGATGCCTTCGTTCAACACGTCCCGCCAGGCTTTGAGCGTCTCGTCCGTGCATTGCGGGTCGTGGCTTGAAATGGTGGCGAGCAAGGTATCGACCCAGATGCCGTAGAGTTCCGGGCGAATATCCATCTGATGGCGGCAATGGGTTTCGCCCAGTGCGCGCAACTTGGTATCCGGCATTCCGCGCGCCACCATGACCAGGTTCATGATGCCCTGTCGCAAGAGCTGCTTTTGGGCCTGCATGTTGGTATTGACGAACTTCTCGCGGATCAGCGGCGAGCTGGCAAGAAAGCGGGTATAGAAGTCATCGAAAAAGTCAGCGCTGGCGCAGCAGCGGCCGTAGCTCTGCATCACCTGGTCGGCGGGTTTCATGGCAAGTCCTTGCGAGTGTTTCGTCCACGTTTGTGGGTACAGCGGATGGGGAGCGAAGTGTAAACGGGTGGCAAGCCTATCAGGTTAAGACAATAGTCTTAAAGGCCTTTTGATATGGAGGGTTATTGGCCGTGCCCCTGTATGAGGCACGGCCGGCAGGTGAATGGCTTATTCGGGGTGACGACGCTTCTCGATCTCGTCAGCCGTCATCTCGCCCTGGGCATGGCCGAAGTGCTCCAAGACAAAATTGGTGACCGCCGCCAGCTCCTGGTTGGAATACCCGCGGGCAAACCCCGGCATGAAGTGATCGCCATGGGGATTTTCCAGCTTGTCTCCTCCCAGCAGGACCTGCACCAGATTGGTTGCCTCTGGATCGTTCACCGTGCGCAGGCCACTAAGCGCGGCAAAGGTGCTCTGCCGGCCCGAACCATCCCACAGGTGACAGCTGACGCAGGCGTCGGCAAACACCTTCTGGCCCAGCGGGTTGTTTCCTTTGGCCGGTGCGTCAGATGACAGTGCCTTGGGCTCCGGTCGCATCAATC
The DNA here is from genome assembly GCF_058536325.1 of Pseudomonas sp. C2.3V. Taxonomy (NCBI): domain Bacteria; kingdom Pseudomonadati; phylum Pseudomonadota; class Gammaproteobacteria; order Pseudomonadales; family Pseudomonadaceae; genus Pseudomonas; species Pseudomonas sp. C2.3V. The sequence goes on from NZ_JBZUBN010000001.1 coordinate 818,286, forward strand.
CATACGGCTGACTGGGGACCGACTTCAAGTACACCACCATGGCGCGGATATCCTCAGGCGTCAGGAAGCGCAGGCTGTGATTGACGGCTTCGGCCATGGGACCAGCCGCAACGCCATACCCTTCGGCATGGCCTGTAGACAGGTAAGAGGCCAGGGCCTCGTCCGGCCAGGCACCGATGCCGGTCTTCTGGTCACCGCTAATGTTGTAGGCCTTCCAGCCCTGGATCACCGCGCCACCCAGGTTTCGTGAGCTGTCACGCGCCTGGAAGATGTTACGGGGGGTATGACATTCGCCACAGTGCCCCGCACCTTCCACCAGATACGCACCGCGGTTCCATTCAGCCGACTGGCTCGGGTCCGGCTCGAAGCGCTCGTTCGGGTTGAACATCATGTTCCAGAACATCATTCCCCAGCGTTGGTTGAAGGGGAAGCTGATGTCATTTTCCTTGTTCGGCTGCCTGATGGGCTCCAGGCTGAACAGATACGCCTTGATCGCCAGAATATCTTCCCGCGACATCAGCGTGTAAGACGTATAGGGAAAGGCTGGATAGTAGTGCTTGCCGTCCTTGCCGACGCCTTCCTGCATGGCGCTGACAAAGTCGTCATCGCTCCAGGTGCCGATCCCGGTTTCCTTGTCCGGCGTGATGTTGGGGGAATACAGCATACCGAACGGCAGCTTGAAACCACGACCGCCAGCGAATGGTTTACCGCCGTTCTCGTCAAGGTGACAGGCCACGCAGTCAGCTGCACGGGCCAGGTATTCGCCGCGCTGGACCGTGGCCTCGTCAGCAGCCTGGACAGACAGCGTTGTGAGGGCCAGCGCTACAGGCGCCACGCTGCTCAACACCGTACGCGTCATGGTGCCCCAGATAGAAGTGAAACGATTCATAGGAGCTCCTTAAGCCACGTGGTAACCGGCGCGAACTACCGGCAGACGACGAAGGCGCTTGCCGGTTGCCGCATACAGAGCATTGACCAGAGCCGGTGCAATCATGGCGGTACCGGCCTCTCCAATCCCGCCAGGTATTTCATGGCTTGGAATGATGTGCGTCTCGACCGGTGGGGCATCGCTCATGCGCAGCTGCCGGTAGTCGTGGAAGTTGCTCTGTTCCACATGTCCATCCTTGACGGTGATCTCGTTATAGAGCGCAGCAGACAGGCCAAACAGCGTGCCTCCCTCCAGCTGAGAGTGAACAGAGGTCGGATTGGTTACCTCGCCGCAATCTGCAATACAGATCAGGCGGGTGATGTGGATGCCGTTCTGCGCGTCGACCTGCATTTCCACTACGGTAGCGAGGTAGCTGCCAAAGACTTCCTGTACGGCAATTCCCCGACCATGGCCCGCTGGCAGTTTCTGGCTCCAGTTGGCTTTTTCGGCGGCAAGCTTGAGTACCGCCTGCGCACGGGGATGCTCGCCGAGCAGCTTCATCCGGTAATCGACCGGGTCCTGCTTGGCTGCGTAGGCCAGCTCATCGATAAAGCTTTCCATCACATAGGCGCCATGCAGCGGGCCTACCCCACGCCACCAGGAGTTGAGAATGGCCTTGGGCGCTTCAGGGACGTAACGGACTCTGAGGTTTGGAAGCGAGTAGACGGGTTTGTTGGAAACCTCTACTGCGTCGGCATCCAGCCCATTGGGTGGTACGGCGGCTGGCGCAAACCGCGCCATGACCGAGGCCCCGACAATGGTATGCGACCAGCCCACTGGCATGCCGTTGGCATCCAGGCCTGCGCTGAAGCGGTCGATATAATGAGGACGGTACAGGTCATGGGCGGTGTCTTCTTCACGCGTCCAGACCAGCTTGATGGGGTAGTCGACCTGCTTGGCTATGGCTGCGGCCTGACCGATGAAGTCCGCCTCCAGGCGACGGCCAAAGCCTCCACCGATGAGCTGGTTGTTGACGATGATCTTTTCCGGCGGCAGGCCGGTTGCCTTGGCAGCCGCCTGTTGGGCCATAACCGGCACTTGGGTGCCGACCCATAGTTCACAGGCATTTTCGCGGACCTGGGCCACACAGGTCATGGGCTCCAGCGTGGCGTGAGCCAGGAAGGGCATCTCGTATTCCGCCTCGATCTTGCTGGACGCACCGGCAATGGCCTTGTTGATGTCGCCAACCTCGGCGGCAATGGCGCCTTCGCGATCAAAGGCTGTATGCAGGGCGCGTTCGATCTGGGCGGAGTCGATACCGGCGTTTGGGCCCAGATCCCATTGGATCTCCAGCGCTTTCAAGCCTTTAAGGGCTGCCCACATGTGGTCGCCGATCACGGCAACGGCATTATCCAGCTTGATCACATCCCTGACACCGGGAACCGCACGAGCGTGACGGTCGTCCACTGAGGCAAGCGTGCCACCTACGACCGGACAGGCGCTGACAGTAGCGATCTTCATGCCTGGCACGTGCAGGTCGATGGTGAACTTGGCTGAGCCTTCTACTTTGCCAGGCGTATCAAGGCGACGCAGCGGCTGGCCGATGACCTTGTAGTCTTCCGGCTTTTTGAGCGGGACGTTTTCCGGAACGGGCAGTTTGGCAGCTGCATCCACCAGCGCGCCGTAGGCCAGTTCGCGATTGCCAGGGCCGATGATCTTGCCATTTTCGGCGCGGCATTCATCCGGCGACACCTTCCATTGGTTGGCCGCGGCCTGGATCAGCATTACGCGGGCCGCCGCAGCGGCTTCCCGCAGGGGTTGCCAGTTGCTGCGAGTCGATGAGGAACCGCCGGTGGCCTGAAAGCCCAGAAGCTTGTCCCCATACAATTTTTCGTCTGGCGGTGCTTCCTGCACCCTGACCTGATCCAGAGTAACGTTCAACTCTTCGGCTACCATCATGGCAAAACCGGTCTGTACACCCTGGCCCATTTCGATCTTGGGCGAAATCAGCGTGATCTGCCCATCGTGGCCTATCCGAAGAAACGCTCCCAAGGCCGTAGGGGTGTCCAGCGGTGCGTCTTCTGGCCCTTTGTTGACATACTGTTCGGCATAGCTGCGGCGGGAAAAAGGCAGTGCGGTTGCCAACAGCAAACCACCTGCGGCGATACCACTGGCCTGAAGCAGCTTGCGGCGCGACAGGCTTATGGCCTGCGCCGATACATTCTTGGTCATGGAGTGTGCTCCGCTCAGGCCTGGGAAACGCTTTTGATCGCGCCGCGGATACGGGTATAGGTACAGCAGCGGCAGATATTGCCGGACATGCCCGCATCGATTTCAGCATCGCCTGCGTTCGGGTGCTGGGACAGCAGCGCCACGGCCGACATGATCTGGCCGGACTGGCAATAGCCGCACTGCACGACTTCATGCTCAAGCCAGGCATCCTGCACTTTCTTGCCCAGGTCGGACTCGCCCACGGCTTCGATGGTCACGATCTTCTGGCCTTGTGCAATGTTGCTCACAGGCAAGACGCAGGCGCGAACAGCCGTACCGTCCAGATGCACCGTGCAAGCGCCACACTGTGCGATCCCGCAGCCGTACTTGGTGCCGGTCATTCCCAGCACGTCACGTAGAACCCAAAGCAGGGGCATGTCGTCGGGGACGTCGACTTGATGGTCGGCCCCGTTGATGTTGAGCGTAAGCATTGCAACCTCATGAGCACGGTAGGACAGTCGACTCGTCATGCCGGAACGCCGTCAGGCAAGGTCATGCCGACGGGAAGGGCTGCGAGTCGATCGTTGGTTTATTCAGGACAGAATGAGCGGTGCTTCATTCCGTGCCCTTGGAAAAATTTAGATAAATAAATCTGATTTATCCATCTTCTGGCAAGAAACACCAGCATCGGCATCGAATTCGTGCAAATCCGCGGCCTCAGACAGGTCCATGTAAATCGAGACGATACTCAGCCACGCAGGTGCTCAAGCGGCAGCTCGGTACTGGAGATGACCTGGTTGAGAACGAAGCTTGAGCGCACGCTCGAAACGCCTTCTATACGGGTCAGGGTGCCCAGCAACAGTTTCTGGTAGTGGTCCATATCCGGAACGACCACCTTGAGCTGATAGTCCGCATCCATGCCGGTCACCAGGCTGCATTCCAGCACCTCAGGGCACTGCCGAATGATCGACTGGAAATGCTCGAAGCGTTCAGGGGTATGCCGGTCCATGCCGATCAGTACGAAAACTGTCAGGCTAAGGCCCAGTTTCTTGCGGTCGAGCAGGGCAACCTGACGATTAATGTAACCATCATCTTCCAGCTGCTTGACCCGTCGTGAGCAGGGCGAAGGAGACAGGCCGATGCGCTCTGCCAGTTCCTGGTTCGAGATGCGTGCATCACGCTGGAGTTCGGCAAGAATACGTAAGTCGTAGCGGTCTAGTTTGTCCATTTTGAAACCAATCCTTTGGAAAATTGCGTTTAAAAGGTTTTTTTAGTGTTCTGTTGCTTAAACGGTAGAGGATATAGCAAAAAACGCAAACTTTGGTCGGTGCAACAGGGCTAAGCTGAACTCATTACTTCGATGGCCCGGACGAACAGTCCAACGGTGAGCTCCAGGAGGGCAAGCCGATAATGCCGCCGACCTATCAGGTCGTGCCGCTCCCGGGCCACTCACCGCCCAAAAGGCTGTGTGATCGCAGCAGTCGCCAAAAGCGACTCAGAGGACAGAATTCCGGAAGGGGGCGAAAGCCTCCTTTTTTGTGCGCCTGATAAAAGTGTACGCCTGTGCTCCGCCTATCCGTCAATGCTCGCCTCGCGCATACTCCTGGCTTAGATTGAGGATTCGACCGCCGCCTCGCCATTTTCGGAGCGACCGGCGGTAAGCAGGAGATAGGGTCATGAAGCGCCGCGGGCGTTTGACAGGTATCGGTCTGATAGTCGCATTGAGCGCAGGCCACGTGCTGGCAGGGCCTTTTGAGGCCGGACAGACGCAGTTCGGCAATCCGTCCGGCGGCGCTGCGCCTCAGCCTCAGGCGGGGCAGGGTCGCGTTGGAGATCACCCGGACTACTCGCCCTCTCGGGGAATGGATCCTAATGCCGGGCCTCGTCCGGGGGCGGGTCGCCCTATCGGGCAGGATGGCTCGCGCTGGCAGACCGGCAGTGGCCAGGATCTTCCCCATCAACGCTATGATTTTCCCCGGCGGCCTGTCGAGCGGGTCGATGAAAACGGTGTACGGTTTATTACCGCGCCTCCGCGAGAGGTCACAGGGCAGGCGAACCACTCCCGGGAAGACGGCTGGAATCGACCCGATGCCGTTCGGCGTGGCGATGAGCGTGCTCGTTGGGAGCAATCCGGGCCGAATGATCTGAATCGAGGCTGGGAAAATCAGCCCCGTGTCATTGATCATCCTGACTATGGGCCGTACGGCAACTGGAATCGCCCGCACAGGCACAACGACTTTGATCGTCGTGGTTGGGGACCAAACCCTGATTGGCGTCCCGGCTATGTGCTACGCCGCCCACCGCCTCGGTACACCCGTATCTGGCATCAACGCTATGAGTATTACTATTCCGACGGGTACTGGTACCGCCCACAAGGGTCGAGCTATGTCATCGTGACCCCGCCGCGCGGGGTGTATGTCAGCAACTTGCCTAACTATGCGCAAACTCTGGTGATCGGCGGGCTGACCTACTACTTTGCCGCTGGCACCTATTACCAGCCGCAACCGGAATACAACCGTTACATTGTCGTGGAGCCGCCTGTGCAAAACGGTGGCTATGCCATTAGCAGCAATGCCTTTGATGTCGCCATAACCCCTGCCTATGGTCAGACACAGGCCCAGATGGAGCAGGATCGTTATGACTGCCAGCGTTGGGCGGTCAGCGAGTCAGGTTTTGATCCATCCCGAGCAACCACTGCGCCACCGGCTGATGTGGCGGATCGTTATCGACGTTCGCTGGGCGCCTGCCTAAGTGGCAGGGGATATAACGTGACCTATTGAGGGGGGCCGTCTGCCTGTAATCTGATGAAGTCAGACGCCCTTGAGCCCTCAGTTCGGAGGCAGCGGATGCCGATGGGGGACATCGGGTGCATCCAGCGGGTCGGCATGTACCAGCACTTCGGCCTGCGGATACTCCGCCATGATCGCCGCTTCGGCCTCGTCGCACAGGCGATGGGCTTCGGACAGGGTCATTTCTCCCGGTAGCTCCAGATGCAGTTGGACGAACCAGTGGCTTCCCGAAATACGCGTGCGCAAATCATGAGCCCCCAAGACTTGGGGCACGCTGCACGCCAGCGTCAACATGTGCTCGCTGACTTCATAGGGCAATTCCTGATCCATCAGCACACTTAGCGAGTCGCGTGCGATTCCAATGGCACTCCAAAGGATATACAACGCAATACCCAGGCCAAAGATGGCATCCAGCTGATCCCAGCCGTAGCTGGCAGCAATCAGGGCAATCAGGATGCTGGTGTTGAGCAGAAGATCAGAGCGGTAATGCAGGGAGTCGGCGCGAATCACTGCGGACCCTGTAATCTGAATGACGTGCCGCTGTAGCATCAGCAGGCCCGCAGTCACAATCAATGAAACGATCATGACTGCAATGCCCAGCAGAGGCGTTCCCAGGGGTTCAGGTTCTTTCAGACGTCCGATGGCCTGCATGCCGATCAGGATTCCACTGGCGCCAATGAACAGGGCCTGGGTAATACCCGCCAACGACTCCGCCTTGCCATGACCATAACGGTGGTCGTCATCGGCAGGCTTTAAGGAATAGCGCACCGCCAGCAGGTTGAACAGGGAGGCCGCGCCATCGAGTACGGAGTCGGTCAGCCCGGCCAGCAGACTGACCGACCCGCTGAACCACCAGGCGATGGCCTTCACGGTAATGAGCAGGCCAGCCACTGCGAGTGAAGCAGTGGTGGCCAGGCGCAACAGCCTGGCGTGTTCGGTACGGCTTTTCATCAGGTGTTATGCCGCAGGGCGCAACCCAAAGGCGGCCAGTTGCTCAGGGCTGCCGCTGTGCTGAATCAGGCGTGGATCGGTCAGTGGCAGGGAGCGGCCGGTTTCCTGTTCGATAATGGCTTTAAGGCGCGCCTTGTCCACCTTGCCATCCGCGTCGATAGCCTGCTTGAGTTTTTCCGGGTCGACCGAGGCGTGCTGGTCGTTGGGCAGGTAGATGGCTCCGGACGTAAAATCAACACCGAACGCAATCAGGCCGGGAATGATATAGAACAGCAGGCCTACCGCATCCAGGATGGCAATGCCCGGGTCGATCTGGCCAGTAATTTGGCCGCGACGCTCAGGATAAAACAGCGTACCGCAGGCCGAAATCTGGGTCAGCACTGCTGCAGCAAGGGCGCCACAGATCAGGCGAGTGCGCATTGGCATAAACACCTCCATAGGTCAGGAAACCGCACTATAACCGGCGTTGCGAGAGGCCGGAAGCGGGCCGCTGGAGTCGTTATAATCAGCAGCCACCGTATATGACCACGTGCACAGCAGAATGACGCCATTACCCATCGATACCGTATTGCCTACCCTGCGCGCCGCCCTGGTCGAGCGCGACGAAGCTGTGCTGGAGGCACCTCCAGGTGCAGGCAAGACCACACGTGTACCGCTAGCGCTGCTGGATGAGCCTTGGCTAGCGGGTCAGCGGATTCTCATGCTGGAACCGCGGCGTTTGGCCGCTCGGGCAGCGGCGGAGCGGCTGGCAGCCGAGTATGGCGAACCGGTGGGCGAGACGGTGGGATACCGCATTCGCCTGGAAAGCAAGGTAGGGCCCAGGACACGGATCGAGGTCGTTACGGAAGGTATTCTTGCGCGTCGCCTGCAGGATGATCCTGCCCTCGAAGGCGTTGGCCTGGTCATTTTCGACGAATTTCACGAGCGAAGCCTGGACGCCGATTTGGCGCTGGCACTCACTCTGAATGGGCGTGAGCTCTTGCGTGACACTCCGCTCAAGGTCCTGGTCATGTCCGCAACCCTTGAGGGTGAGCGGCTTTCGGCCTTGCTGCAAGGGGCTCCGGTGGTGCGCAGCGAGGGGCGCATGTTTCCGGTGGAGATCAAATGGGGGCGGCCCACTTCGACAGACGAGCGCCTGGAGCCCAGGGTTGTTCAAACCATCCAGCAGGCACTGGATGAGCAGGACGGAAGCCTGCTCGTCTTTTTGCCGGGGCAGGCTGAAATCCGGCGGGTTCATGAATTGCTGGATGATGCGCTGGCTGGCAGGGTGGATATCCGGATCGCGCCGCTCTACGGTGAGCTTGATCTGGCTGCCCAGAGAGCAGCGATTGAGCCGGCACCGGCCGGTATTCGCAAGATTGTGCTGGCGACCAATATCGCCGAAACCAGTCTTACCATCGAAGGCGTTCGGCTGGTGGTAGATGCCGGACTTGCCCGGGAGCCCGCCTTCGATCCTGGCAGTGGCATGACGCGGCTAGCTACGCGACGCATCTCTCGCGCCTCGGCCACTCAGCGAGCGGGGCGGGCAGGACGTCTGGAGCCAGGGGTGTGCTATCGCTTGTGGTCGGAGACGCAGCATGACCAGCTACCCGCCTATGATTCACCGGAAATTCTGCAGGCTGATCTGGCGGGGCTTGCGCTTCAGCTGGCGCGCTGGGGCGCTGATGCAGATGAGCTGGTCTGGTTGGACAAACCTCCTACTGCGGCCCAGGCACAAGCTCAGGATCTGCTTGTGCGTCTGGGTGCGCTCAAGGCTGATCGAACGGCTCTGACAGCCCATGGACAGGCCATGAGCACCCTGCCGGCTCATCCGCGACTGGCTCATCTTCTGCTTCGGGGACAGGCCCTGGGGTTGGCGCCATTGGCGTGTGATCTGGCGGCTATTTTATCCGAGCGGGATATCGTGCGTGGCGAGGGTGCGGATATACAGACTCGCCTTGCGCTGCTGGCAGGCGAAGGGAAAGGGCCGCGAGGTGGTATCGCGCGAATTCGCCAGCTGGCAAGACAATTCAAGAGCTTGCTGCGTGGCGCTTCCGAAATGCCTGTGAGCGATCCGGATCATCCACGCTGGGTAGGGTGTCTGCTGGCTTTTGCTTACCCGGAGCGGGTCGCACACCAGCGCCGATCCGGCGGTGCAGAATATCGGCTGGCCAATGGCCGTGCGGCACTGTTTGCCGATGTCGATTCGCTGATGAAATCACCGTGGTTGGTGATTGCCGATCTTGGGAGCCGACAAGGGCAGCGTGAAGAGCGTATCTATCTGGCTGCCGAGCTTGATCCTGCCTTGTTTGAAGGGCCCCTAGCCGAGCAGGTATCGACCCATGAGGAGGTGGACTGGGACGAGCGGGAGGGCGTACTGCGCGCCGAACGGCAGGTGCGAATCGGTGAACTGGTCCTTTCCCGCGAACCCTTGAGTTCGCTAAGTGATGACGCGCGCAGCCGGGCATTACTGGGGCTAGTCAGGCGTAAAGGGCTTGAACTCCTGCCCTGGACACCGGAGCTGCGCCAGTGGCAGGCACGGGTCATGCTTCTGCGGCGGCTGGACCTGGAGCAGGGCGGTCTCAGCGAGTGGCCTGACGTGACCGATATGGCGCTGCTGGCAACGCTGGAGAACTGGCTGCTTCCATATCTGGGACGGGTGACTCGCCTGTCCCATTTCGCTCAGCTCGATCTGGGCGCCATCCTGCAGGGCTTGCTACCCTGGCCGCTACCAAGCCGCCTGGACGAGTTGGCGCCCCGCTCGATAGGGGTACCTTCGGGTTCCCGTATCCGGCTGGACTACACCGAGGAGCCGCCCGTGCTGGCCGTCAGGTTGCAGGAGATGTTCGGCTTGGCCGACACTCCTCGGATCGCCGGCGGACGGCTTGCTGTAAAGCTGCACCTGCTGTCCCCTGCGCAGCGCCCGGTGCAGGTTACCCAGGATCTGGCTAATTTCTGGCGCAGCACCTATGCCGAGGTAAAGAAGGATCTGAAAGGCCGCTATCCGAAGCACTATTGGCCGGATGACCCGCTCGTTGCGGAGGCGACCGCACGGGCCAAGCCTCGGCGTTAGTGCCGAGGCTGTATAGATCAGACTCGCGCCACGCGGGCGATCTGTTTGGCCAGGAACGGCCCGGATGCGATCACGCCAATCAAGCGCAAGGCCTGCATGGCCAGTACCAGCCCGACGTCCGCATGGCTGTCCACAGCGATGATCGCCATCGAGTCTAGGCCGCCAGGACTGGTTGCAAGGTAGGCGGACAAAAAGTCCTTGTTCATTAGATGAGCCAGGAAGAGGGCCGAAAGAGCGCACATGGCGATCAACATCAGCGAGGCCATGATCATCTTGGGCAGGGCTCGGGTGACATAGCGCACCGTGGTTTTATCGAACCGCAAGCCTACATAGCAGCCCATCGAGCCAAACGCGATGGCCAGCAACCAGTGGGGAAGGGTAATGGTTACCCAACCGTTGAGCTGCAGGACAGTGCCCAACGCAATAGGCACCATCAGGGCACCGGCCGGCAGGCGCTTGCCTAACCAGACGCCTACCACCACGACGGCCAGCGTAATTCCAAATGACTGCAGGGTGTTCCAGTCAAAGGTGATAGCGGCCGAGTGAGAGGCTGCTCCTGTACCTTCAGCCCCCAAAAAGCGGCCAACCAGGGCACTGATCACGACCACACAAACGACACGCACATACTGCATGGTTGCCACGATACGGGAGTCCGCTCCGTATTCTTCCGCCATGGCAACCATGGCGGAGGCCGCGCCGGGCGTAGTACCCCAGGCGGCGGTGGAGCCGGGTAAACCGCCGAAGCGAACCAGGATGACACCCACCAGCACGCTGAGCAGAACGGTAATGGCAGTGGCCAGCAGCATGACCGGCCAGTGCGTAGCGACCATAAGCAGAACGGCCGCTGTCATGGAGTGGGCGATCAGACAGCCCACCACGCCCTGGCTTAGCTGGAACAGTGGTTTGGGTAGACGGATCGTGGCCCCTTTGACGCCAAAGCAGATGGCGACCAGCATGGGCCCTAGGAACATGGCCGCAGGGATACCGGCGCGATCAAGGCAAAAGGAAGCCAGACTGGATACAACAACCAGGGCAGCCCACTGCAGGGCAGGATGTCGTGATGGCGGTGCTGCAGATGAAACAGGGGCGTGAGGCAATGACGTCCTCCTCAAGAGGTGGCAGCCACAGACGGCGTAGCCGCGCTAGAGCCTTATTATACGCGCCTTCCATCTAAAGTTTGATAGCAAGATAACTAACGAAGCGATCACGAATCGTAATGGCGGTCCTGAAGCAATCGCAGGCATTTTCGGATGTGTTTGCGGTACTCCTTGTAGCGAGGGCGTTATGACCGCGAAACAAGGCATCCTGATAATAATGCTTCGCTAAGGTCCGGGTCTTAGAGGGTCAGCCTGTTCTTGGCTTTGTTTAATCGGGTGGGTTGGACGTTCGATATCGGATTACCAAGGCATTTTCCCGGACCACTATGCCCCGGCTGTTAGAGTCGCAGCATTCGGGGCAAGAAGCATCATTCACCACTGCCATGCCCAGAAGGGCAACACCGGTATCCACCCAGGCCGCCGAGTGACGGCCCGGGTAAGTTGAGGTCAGCGGACCAGATGCAGGAACTGCAGGTGCCGCTCGTACTGGTCGAGCATGTCGTTGATGATTTGCTCCTTGGTGTAGCCCACCAGGTCATAATCCTGGCTGCCCTCAGCCAGATAGACCTCTGCACGGTAGTAGCGACGGTTTTTCAGGTGCAGCCCGCCCATACCGGCTCGGGCAAAGCTCGGTGTGAAATACCCCTGCATGATGACCCGATAGATAAAGGGATGCTGTTCGCCATGACCAACCTCAAGGCTCAGGTTGGCATTGGTAGGATCAAGCTCGGTCTGTACGGCCAACCCTTTTTCCCGGAATACCTCGGCCACTTCCTCAATCGCCGGGCGAACAATGGTGTCCATTACCCGATAGACCTCATCGCGCGACGGGAAGTGAACAGCCTTGGCAAGGCGCTGACGCCAGCCACCGCTGCGGCGTGGGTTGGCCTGGGATACCGGGGCCAGAGAATGTGATCGTGCCCGTTGCCGCTGCGATTCGGTGTAGAACGCCTTGTGCAGACCCCACATCATTAGCAAGGTTACTAGCGAGAAGGGTAGAGAGGTCAGGACCACCGCAGACTTCAGTGCATCCATGCTACCGGCGACCAGCAGCCCGCCCGTGACAAGGGCAGTAGCCGTTCCCCAGAAGACGCGCAGCCACTTGGGACCGTCTTCGTCCGCTTCGCCGCCTGTCGAGGACAGGGTCGACAGCACCACAGTGCCCGAATCCGCCGATGTCACGAAGAACACAAAGCTTACGAATACCGCCACCGCAATGACAATACGGCTTGCAGGATACGTTTCCAGGAGGTGATAAAGCGCCATGGACGGCTCGCGAATAGCCGTTTCGGCCAGGCTGGTCAGGTTGTGGTTTAGCACCTGATCCAGCGCACTGTTACCAAAGATGGACAACCACGCGAGGGTAAAGCCAAGCGGAATGAACAGTACGCCAAAGACGAATTCACGAATGGTACGGCCACGGGAAATTCGCGCGATGAACAGGCCTACAAAGGGTGCCCATGCGATCCACCAGGCCCAATAGAATACGGTCCAGCCGCCCAGCCAGTCGGACGGTTTGTCATAGGCATAAAGGTCAAAGCTCTTGGTGGGAACAGCGCCCAGATAATCGCCGATGTTCTGGATCAGCGTATTGAGCAGGTGCTGGGTCGGCCCGGCAAACAGGACAAACAACAGCAGACCGACCGCCAGGAGCATGTTGATATCGGACATGACGCGCACACCCTTGTCTACACCTGATACGGCAACAAGAATGGCGGCTCCCATCATCACGGCAATCAGCAGGGCTTGTACCCATTGGGTATGGGGTACACCGAACAGATAGTCCAAGCCCGAGTTGAGCTGAAGCACACCAAAGCCCATATCGGCGCCCAGGCCGAAAACGGTGGCAATGATGCCAAAGCAATCTACCGCATGGCCAATAGGGCCGTTGATGCGCTTGCCGATCAGCGGGTATAGCGCTGAACGTAAGGCCAAGGGCAGGTTATGGCGATAGGCGAAATAGGCCAATGCCATGGCAACGAGTGCAAAGACCCCCCAACCATGCAATCCCCAGTGCAGAAAGAGCAGTTGCATGGCCTGACGCGCAGCAGCCTGCGTGCCGCCTTCGCCTTGAGGGGGATGCATGAAATGCGTCAGGGGTTCTGACACGCAGAAAAAGAACAGGGTAATACTGATACCGGCTGCGAATAGCATGCCGGCCCATGAAAGGTAACTGAACTCAGGCTGATCGTGATCGGCGCCAAGCTTGATCTTGCCGTACCCTGAAAGGGCCGTGACGATGACAAAGACCAGATAAAGCGTCATGGCCAGTAGGTAGTACCAGCCTACCGTCTGTGAGGCCCATGTCTGAGCTTCCAGCAGCCAGGCTCCGGCGCGCTCGGGAAAGGCGATTACCACCAAAGCAAAGACCAGGATTGCTGTGGCCGCGCTGTAAAAGGCGGGCGGATTGAGTCGTACGTTACCGGATGGGGTCGTGCTGCTCATGGAGCATGTTCTCCTATAGGGCAGGTGCCAAAGAGTCCGTACAGTCGAGTCGCGGGTTTCCGGTCACTCGCGATGCTGTCGGGCTAGTAGCTCAAGGTGATTCGAAAAGGGGACATTCCTTGCCCGTCGTTTGTAGTCATTTTTTATTAATTGATCGTTCAATATAAAAAGATAACACGAAAAGACGTTCAAGCGGAGCTTGAATCGCCTCCATATGTCATTTTGCTATAGTCGGTCGAGGAGGGGCGAAACCGAAGGGCCTAAGTCAGAGCGGAAGCAGGCCTGCTAAGGTTGCCATTGGGTATCACTGCCGGAGAGTTTGCGGTTCAGGAAATAGGCGGCGCTGATCAGGGCCAGATGGGTCAGGGCCTGAGGAGTATTGCCCAGGTGACGTCCACGGGCGTCAAGCTCCTCGGCAAAGAGTCCCACAGGGCTTGCGTATTTCATGAGTTTTTCAAACTCCATATGCGCCTCGTCTATCCTGCCGGCCCGCGCCAGGCACTCCACATACCAGAATGAGCAGGCCGCAAAGGAGCCCTCTTCACCTGAGAGTCCATCGGACATTTCAGACTGATCGTAGCGCTTGACCATACCATCGCAGACCAGACGCTCCTTGATGGCATCTAGAGTTGCCAGCCACGCCGGGTCTGTTGCGCTGACAAAGCGCAGCAAGGGCATCAGGAGAAGAGATGCGTCCAACGTATCCTGGCCCAGAATGGCTGTGAAATGACCTTTTTTCTTGTTCCAGAAGTGGGTCCAGATATCTTCCTGGATATCACCCCGTGCCTTGAGCCATCGTTCATAGGGCATGGCAAGGGAACGCTTCTGTGCCAGGCGAATGGCTCGGTCAATGGCAACCCAGCACATCAAGCGCGAATGTAGGAAGTGCTTGGGCTCACCACGAATTTCCCAGATGCCGGCATCCTTGGTCTGCCAATGATTGCAGACATAATCGATGATACTGACAACATGTTTCCAACCGCGGTGGGATATGGCTTGGCCATACTTGTTTGACAGGTAGACGGCATCCATCAGCTCGCCATAGATGTCGAGCTGAACCTGTCCGAATGCATCGTTGCCGATACGCACAGGCTTTGCCCCGCCGTGGCCGCTCAGGTGGTCCAGTTCCTGTTCGGGCAGTTCCCGTCCACCATCGAGGCGATACATGATCTGAAGCTTTTGCGGCAGATCGCTGCTGCGCTCGATACAGTCGCCCACCCAGCTCATGAAGTGGTTGGCTTCGTCGGTGTATCCCAGGCGCATGAAAGCATAGACGGTAAACGAGGCGTCCCGTATCCAGGTAGCCCGGTAATCCCAATTTCGCTCGCCACCTGGTGTTTCCGGCAGGCTGAAGGTTGCCGCAGCAGCAATGGAACCGTGCTGCTGCGAGACCAGAAGCTTGAGCACCAGAGCCGAGCGCGAGACCATTTCCCGCCAGCGGCCGGTATAGTTGCTTTGACGAGCCCATCGCTGCCAGAACCTGAGTGTATGCTTCAGGCAGAGATCAAGATCTTCTTCCATGACTTGTCGATCTTCGGCGCAGCCAAAGACGAATGTCGCGCTTTCGCCCTCCTTGAGGGTGAAGTCCGCTACGGCCGTATTCCCGTCAAGCGTAAGCGTCTCGGAACCGGCCAAGCGCATACTGCGCTGGCCCTCGGCCTGAAACACAATGCTGCCATGCTCTACCGTAGCCCTGGTTTCAGCCCGGGCGTAATCAAGCCGCGGTGAACAATTCAGACAAATGCGCGAGTCGCCTTTGACGGCATAAACCCTCCGCACCAGACGGGGCATGGTGTTCTCTTCCGTCAGGATGGGCATCCAGTCGGTCAACTCGACGGCGCCGTCGTCATCAAGCCAGCGGGTCTGCAAGACGTTACTATCGGGGAGGTAGATCTGTTGCCGCCTGGCATTAGGGCGGTCGGGTGCAATCGTGAACAGTCCGGCCTCGTCACCATTGAGCAAGGCGGTAAAAACCGAGGGGCTATCTAGGTCAGGCCAGCAGAAATAGTCGATGCTGCCGTCATCGGCGACCAGCGCGCAGGTACGCATGTCGCCGATGACTCCATGGGCATCGATGGACCGGATTCCGGCGTTGTGATCAACCATTGTCCTGGAATCCTGGATATAGACACATGCCACCATCGACAAAGAGGGTGGTGCCTACCACGTAGTCAGACAGGTCGGATGCCAGCCAGACGACGGCATTACCAATGTCCTCTACTTCCCCGACACGCTTGTAGGGGATCAGCTTGAGCAACTCGCGGCGACCTTCCTCGTTGCCAGTCACGTCTTCATTGATGGCCGTAGCGATAGCGCCGGGCGCAATACTATTGATGCGTATGCGCTTTTCAGCCACTTCCTGAGCCAGGGTCTTCATCATCAGGCTGACCCCGCCCTTGGACGCCGCGTAATTGACATGGCCTGCCCACGGAATGACCTCATGTACCGAGCTCATGTGAATGATTTTGCCCGCCGCGCGTGACAGTTCGGCATTGACGCCTTGCTTCAGGAACTGCTGGATGGCGGCACGTGCGCAAAGGAATTGGCCGGTCAGATTGGTCTGGATGACCATGTTCCAATCCTTGAGGGTCATTTCATGGGAGGGTGCATCGCGCTGCAGCCCGGAATTGGCCACTAGGATGTCCAGACGGCCAAAGGCTTCGATCGTCTTGGCAAAGAGCTGTTCGACGGCCTGCTCATCACCGACATCAGCACCCACGGCAATGGCCCGACCGCCGGCCGCCTTGATTTCATCCGCAAGCTGTTCAGCCGGCTCGGCATTGGAGTGGTAATTGATGACAACGGCTGCGCCTACCTGAGCCAAGGCCTTGGCTGATGCCGCGCCGATCCCTGAACTGCCGCCGGTGACCAGTGCAACCTGGCCATCGAGTGAAATTTTCATGGCAAACCCTCAAGCAATTCGGTGAAAAGTCCTTGTCACCTGACCGTTGGCAGCTTGCGAGAGTTCAGAGGGGTAAAGGGCTGCCTGCCGACCCGCAAGCAGCCCTCCAGCAGATCAGCTGGGTTTGAGGGTATGCAAGTGGTCGCGTTTGGCGAGGGTAGGGAAGAGCTTGATCCAAAGGCCTGTCACGATCAGCGTTCCTGCGCCGCCCAGCACGACCGCTTGCACTGTGCCCAGCCAGGCTGCCGTTACACCGGACTCGAACTCGCCTAGTTGGTTTGAGGCACCGATGAACAGGCCGTTGACGGCACTGACGCGGCCGCGCATTTCATCCGGCGTCTCCAGTTGCACAAAGGCGCCGCGAATGACCATGCTGATCATGTCAGCCGCACCCAGAACCGCCAGCACGGCCAGGCTGAACCAGAACGAGGTGGAAAGACCAAAGGCGATGGTTGCCACGCCAAACACACCTACCGAGATAAACATGATGCGTCCGACGCTTCGCTCGATGGGAAAGCGCGCGAGCCAAAACGACATCAGCAGGGCTCCCACGGCGGGTGCTGAGCGCAACAGGCCCAGCCCCCATGGGCCGGTCATCAGAATGTCCCGGGCAAACACGGGTAACAGTGCCGTTGCGCCGCCCAGCAGAACGGCAAAAAGATCCAGGGAGATAGCGCCGAAAATATCGCGGCGGCTGCGAATGAAGCGAATCCCGGCCAGCAGCGAATCCAGACTGGCCTTTTCCTTACGCGGTTGCTGTTCACGCGCAGGCAGGCTCAGCACGAGGAGAATTGCCACACCATACAGGGCCGTTGCCGGTGCATAGACCCAGAAGGCACCCAAGGCGTACAGAAAACCACCCAACGCTGGCGCCACGATTGTCGCACCCTGCATGGCGGAGGCTGAGGCCGCAACGGCCCGGGGAAATAGCGAGGCGGGGACGATGTTGGGCAGAAGCGCCTGGGTCGCCGGCATTTCGAAGGCCCGGCAGGTGCCCAGCATGAAGGCCAGGATAAAGATCAGTTCACGGGTCACATTGTCGGTCAGGCTGCCGTAGACCAGCACCAGTGCGGTAAGGGCCTGACCTGTCTGGCAGAGTGCGGCTACCTTACGTCGGTCGTAGCGGTCCGCCACATGCCCTGTATACAACATGAAGAACAGGCGCGGCAGGAACTCCACCAGGCCGACCAGGCCCAGGTCGAGCACATTATGTGTCAGTGAATAGATGTGCCAGCCAATGGCTACGGTGAGCATCTGAAAGCTACTGGCGGTACAGACGCGGGCAAACCAGAACGCCAGAAAGGGTCGATGATGACGCAAATATAAAGGGTCTGAGGTCATGATGGGGCTCTTCGAGAGGTCTCTCATCATAGCCTCGGCAAGCGTTTTTTGTGCACTGATCGAGATATATTCTGAAACAGTTGGTGGGTAACAAGTTGTGTGCGCCACCTTGACGCGCGACATCTGACCACGGACCCCACTGCGTTTTAGAGGTCTAGAATGAATCCAGACGTTGACCTACGTCAGAGCCTTGCGGCTTAAAATGCGATAGTCGGACCACCTTTCAAGCGTTCCGTTAGAACGAATTGAGCACGCAAGCGCTCGAAACATTGCCTTGTGATTTGCTTAACGTTATTGACCGCCTGCGTGATAAACGCACCGGCTGCCTGAAGAGGACCGCCTATGTTCGGCTTGGAGGCTCTGGATCTTGCGAGGATCCAGTTTGCATTCACCGTCTCGTTCCACATTATCTTCCCTGCCTTGTCTATCGGAATGGCGAGCTTTCTAGCCGTTCTCGAAGGACTGTGGCTCAAAACCAACGACTCTACCTATAAGGACCTGTACCACTTCTGGTTGAAGATCTTCGCGGTCTTCTTTGGAATGGGTGTAGTGTCCGGACTGGTCATGGCGTATGAGTTCGGTACCAACTGGAGCGGCTTTGTCGACTTCGCCGGTGCCGTAACGGGTCCGCTCTTAACCTACGAGGTGCTGACCGCCTTCTTTATCGAAGCGGGTTTCCTCGGGGTCATGCTGTTTGGCTGGAACCGCGTAGGACGTGGGTTGCACTTTTTGTCCACTATCATGGTGGCGATTGGCACCCTGATGTCCACGTTCTGGATTTTGTCCTCGAACAGCTGGATGCATACCCCGGCCGGGTACGAGATTGTCGATGGCCGCGTAGTGCCAGTCCATTGGCTGGAAGTAATCTTCAACCCGTCGTTCCCCTTCCGCTGGGCGCACATGACCATCGCGGCCTACCTGTCGGTGGCCTTCCTGGTCGGCGCATCGGCGGCTTGGCACCTGTTGCGTGGGAACAATAACCCGGCCATTCGCAAGATGTTCTCCATGGCCATGTGGATGGCCCTGTTCGTGGCGCCGATCCAGGCGTTCGTGGGGGATGCCCACGGTTTGAACACGCTGGAGCACCAGCCAGCCAAGATCGCGGCGATTGAAGGCCATTGGGAGAATCCGCCCGGTGAGGCAACGCCGTTGATTCTGTTCGGTCTGCCGGATATGGAGCGTGAGGAAACCCGCTTCAAGGTCGAGATTCCGGTGCTGGGCAGCTTGATCCTCACGCACAGCTTTACCGAGCAGATTCCCGCACTCAAGGACTTCCCGAAAGAGGATCGTCCGCCGGCGTATGTGGTGTTCTGGTCATTCCGCATCATGGTGGCCCTGGGTCTGCTCATGATTGCTGCCGGTGTGTGGAGCCTGTTCCTGCGCTGGAGACACAAGCTGTATGAAACCAAGGCCTTCCTGCGCCTGATCATGTGCATGGGGCCGGCTGGTCTGATTGCTCTGCTGGCAGGCTGGTTTACCACCGAAGTGGGTCGTCAGCCCTGGATCGTATATGGTCTCCTGCGTACCAAGGATGGTGTAGCCAACCACAGCGTGACGCAACTGAGCATTACCCTGGTCAGCTTCGTAATTGTGTATTTCGCGGTCTTTGGTATCGGTACGGTCTATGCGCTGCGCATGATTGGCAAAGGACCACATACCGGTGAAGGCGACCTGCCCACCCAGGGTGGACCGGGGCACGATCGTCATCCGAAGCGCCCCCTTTCGGCTACTGATGAAGGTACTGAAAAGGCTCATTCCCATGATCAACTGACGGGGCACTGAACATGGCTTCTGGAATTGTTGGTATTGACCTCGCACTGATCTGGGCGGTGGTCATCATTTTCAGCCTGATGATGTACGTAGTCATGGACGGCTTCGATCTGGGGATTGGCATTCTCTTCCCCTTCGTGAAGGGCAAGGAAGAACGCGATGTGATGATGAACACCGTGGCTCCGATCTGGGATGGCAACGAAACCTGGCTGGTGTTGGGAGGGGCCGGGTTGTACGGCGCCTTCCCGCTGGCATATGGCGTCATTCTGCCGGCCCTCTACCTGCCGCTGATCTTCATGTTGATCGGCCTGATCTTCCGTGGCGTAGCCTTTGAGTTCCGCTTCAAGGTGCAGGAAGGCAAGGAAGGGCTCTGGGACAAGTCCTTTATCTTCGGCTCGCTCTTGGCAACCTTCTGTCAGGGGGTCGCGCTGGGTGCCTTCATCGACGGCTTCCATGTGGAGAATCGTCAGTATGCCGGTGGCTCGCTGGACTGGCTGACGCCTTTTTCGGTGTTCTGTGGTTTTGGCCTGATCGCTGCCTACGCACTGCTGGGCAGTACTTGGCTGATCATGAAAACCGAAGGCCCGCTACAGGCTTCCATGCGTCGCATGACCAAGCCGCTGGTGCTGTTGCTGCTGCTGTTCATTGCAGCCGTCAGCCTGTGGACGCCGCTGTCCCATGACGCCATCTCCCAGCGCTGGTTCACCATGCCGAACCTGTTCTGGTTCCTGCCTGTGCCGATTCTCGTGCTGGTAACAGTCGTGTTCCTGCTGCGCGCCATCCTGAAGGAAGAGGCTCATGTATCTCCCTTCGTACTAACGCTGATCCTGATCTTCCTCGGCTATAGCGGCCTGGGCATCAGCCTGTGGCCGAACATCATCCCGCCGGCGATTTCGATCTGGGAAGCCTCGTCGCCACCGCAGAGCCAGCTGTTCCTGCTCATCGGTACGCTGTTCATCATCCCGATCACATTGATGTACACGGCGTGGGGCTACTACGTGTTCCGCGGTAAGGTTCGTACAGGCGAGGGGTATCATTGATCATGGCCGGCAAAGAGCGTGAACCCAATCCAGCTGACAACCAACCGCTGATCAAGCGTCTCGGCTGGATGGTCCTGATCTGGGCCTGCAGTATCGTGGCCCTGGGCATTGTGTCCTACGGGCTGCGGCTGGTCATGACTGCCGCCGGCCTTAAATCCTGAATATCAGACCCCGGCACTCGCCGGGGTCTTCTTTTGTCCGTTTCTCCAGGCAGATTGTCCGCTTGCACGGTAGGCTTTCATCTACGCTATCTGTCTTACCGTTTTGGAGACACGTCCATGGAAAGCAGACCCCCATTGCCACCCTTTACGCAGGAAACTGCACGCCAAAAGGTCCGCGCAGCGGAAGATGGCTGGAATGGCCGCGATCCCCACAAGGTTGCACTGGCCTATAGTAACGACAGCATCTGGCGTAACCGGGCCGAGTTCATCAAGGGACGCGAAGCCATCGTAGGTTTTCTTACGCGCAAGTGGCAACGCGAGCTCGACTACCGGCTGATCAAGGAGCTATGGGCCCATGATGGCAACCGGATCGCCGTACGCTTCGCCTATGAGTGGCATGACGATTCCGGCAACTGGTTTCGCGCCTATGGCAATGAGAACTGGGCGTTCAATGAGCAGGGGCTCATGGTGGAGCGGCATGCCAGCATCAACGATCTGCCGATCACCGAGGCCGAGCGCCTGTTCCGCTGGCCGCAGGGACGTCGACCGGATGATCATCCCGGGCTGAGCGAGCTGGGACTATAACGACGAATCACTAGGCGTTGCGGCTGCGCTTTCTTACACTGGCACCCTTTTGTAAGCAGCGAAGCCGCCCATGCCCGAAACATGCTCCCCTGAAGTCCTGCAAACCCTGCTTGATCGTGTTGCCCAGGAGGCACGGCAAGACATGGGCGAAGGCAAGGTTGCTGACTATATCCCGGCACTGGCCCAGGTAGAACCCGATCAATTCGGGATTGCTCTATGCGATGTAGAGGGTCGAGTCTTCCAGGCGGGGGCAGGGGATACACCGTTTTCCATCCAGTCCATTTCCAAGGTGCTCAACCTGGTCATTGCCATGCAGCGGCTGCCGGAAGAGGACATCTGGACGCGTGTAGGCCGGGAGCCCTCCGGTCAGGCGTTCAACTCCATCGTACAGCTGGAAGTGGAGCGGGGCGTCCCGCGCAATCCTTTCATCAATGCCGGTGCGTTGCTGGTAACCGATATCCTGGTTTCGCGCATCATGTCCATCCAATACCTGATGCGCGAACAGGCGCGGCGGTTAAGTGCCAATCCGACTATCAACTTCGATACGCGGGTGGCGCGTTCAGAGATGGATCACAAGGCGCGTAACGCTGCACTGGCTTACCTCATGAAGGCTTATGGAAACTTGCATGGCGAAGTGGATGAGGTGCTGGAAACCTATTTCCATGGCTGTGCGCTGTCCATGAGTTGCATGGATGTGGCCCGCGCGTTCGCCTTTCTGGCTCACCGGGGCATCAATCCCCACGATGGCAGCGAGGTGTTGTCGCCTCAGCAGACGCGGCAGCTCAACGCATTACTGTTGACGTGCGGCCTGTATGACGCCGCGGGGGATTTTGCCTGGCGCGTCGGGCTGCCCGGCAAGAGCGGCGTAGGTGGCGGTATTGTGGCCATCGTTCCCGGCCGCATGAGCATTTGTGTCTGGTCGCCCCGCCTGGACAGCTACGGCAATTCCGTTGCCGGTCTGCGTGCCCTGGAGCGACTCGTGGATGGCCTGGGTGTCGCTCCACTGGGCTAAAGGACCGGCGAGAACAGTCGGGCTACCCGCATGGCTGCCTTGTGCAGGCGCCGAACATTGGCATTGTCCTTGGGCGTCAGCTCGACCGACTTGGAGAAGTCGACTTCCAACATCGAGCGCACTTCCCAGGCGAAGTCAGTATCCACGGTCATGACCATGATCTCGAAATTCAGCCGGAACGAGCGATTATCCAGATTGGCGCTACCGATGGCGGAAACCTCTTCATCGATCAGCACCACCTTCTGATGCAGAAAGCCTGGTTGATAACTGAAGACTCGAATGCCCGCATCCACCGCCTTGAAGGCATACAGGTAGGATGCGGCGTACACCACCTTGTGATCCGGGCGTGACGGCAGAAGGATGCGCACATCGACGCCGCGTAGAGCGGCCAGATGCAGTGCGGCTGAGACGGCCTCATCAGGGATGAAGTAGGGCGTTGTGATCCAGATTCGCCGCTGCGCCGAGTGAATCGCCTCGACAAAAAACAGCGAGCAGGTCTCCTGATCGTCCGCCGGACCGCTGGCAACCACCTGGCACAGCATGCCGCCATCCTCATAACGTTCAGGCAGCACCAGGGTTGGAAGTTTTTTGGTCACCCAGAACCAGTCCTGGGCAAAGGTTTCCTGCAGGGTCGCCAGAGCGGGCCCACGAATTTCGATATGGGTGTCGCGCCAGGGAGCCAACGGTGGCTTGTGCCCCAGGTATTCCTCACCCACGTTGTGTCCGCCGACAAATCCTACTTCACCATCCACCACAACGATCTTGCGGTGATTGCGGAAGTTGACCTGAAAGCGGTTGATCAGTCCTCGGCGGTTGCTGAATGCCTTGACCTGCACGCCTGCCTCACGAAGCTTTGACACGTAGCTCCGCGGCAGGGCATGGCTGCCAATGGCATCGTAAAGGAGAAACACCTCGACACCCTCCCTGGCCCGCTCGATCAGCGTGTTTTGCAGTGCCCGGCCAAGAGCGTCGTCATGAATGATGAAAAACTGCACCAGCACGACCTGCCGGGCTTCCCGAATAGCGCCCAGAATGGCGCTGAAGGTTTCCGATCCGTTGACGAGAAGACGCACCTTGTTGCTGGCTACACAGGGGGTGCGGGTCAGCGCCGTCATGGCTTTGAGCTTGCGGTTTGCCGCGCTGCATTGCTGAGCAGCCAGGGCCTCAGCAATCCACGGACGCCAGTTCAGCTCGGCAGCAACGCGGGCCATCTCTTCATCGGCCTGTCGGCGCGCCTTTACATAACCATCGAAACGACGCCGACCAAAAACCAGATAAGGCAACAGGCTCAGAAACGGCATAAAAACCAATGCAATGGCCCAAGCCATGGCGCCCTGAGCCGTACGAACGGTGATGACGGCATGGATAGCCGCCAAAACGCCGCAGACCTCTATCAAAATGGCAAAGATGTGAAGATCGAAAGGTAACCCTGGCACGTAAGATCCCATCCGGTGCGTATGTTCGTCCTGTCAGTAGGCAAAAGGCATCACCTGGCGCCTATCTTAAAACGGTGGCGACCCAGCCTAGGCGGAATCATCCAGTCTGGATACTGCTCTGAGGCACGTTACCCGCTATGCCAGCCTGCTTGAATAAGGTCTGGCATAGGGCATAGCATCACGCTCAGTTAGCTTCGACCGCACGCAGCACCACGAATTTCGGCGTGGCAGCAACCTGTTCGACGCGCTTGAACAGCCGCTTGAGCTTGAGGTGATAACCGAGGTGGCGATTGCCGACGATCCAGAGTTCACCCTGGCGGTCGAGAGCAGCACGCGCCTGTTGAAACATCCGCCAGGCCAGAAATTCCCCCACCACCTGTTGCTGGTGAAACGGTGGGTTGCACAGGACTACATCCAACGAGCGAGCCGGTTGGCTGGCCAGCCCATCATCGGCGCGCAACGTGACGGGACGATCACCCAGGGCGGCACGCCAGTTTTCATGTGCCGACTGGATAGCCATATAGGACTCATCTACCAGCGTGTACTGCGCTTGGGGATTGGTCAGTGCACTGGTGATGGCCAATACGCCATTGCCGCAGCCCAGGTCGGCCACGCGTGCATTGCCCAAGTCAGTAGGCAGATGTGGAAGAAAGGCGCGTGTCCCGATATCGAGCCCTTCTCGGCAGAACACGTTGGCGTGATTGATCAGTGTCAGCGCTGGGTCGTCCAGTCGGTAGCGGGTCGGGTAGGGTGAGGCTATCCGCTCCCTGGGTTCGGGGGTGGCAAACAGCAGGCGCGCCTTCTTGACTGCCAGCGATGCCTGGACACTGCCGATATGACGCTCCAGCAGATCTCCTGCCGCACGCGGCAGATGCTTGATCATGGCTGCTGCGATGACTCGCGCACCCGGTGCCAGCTGATCATGCAGGCGAATCAGCTGCTCCTCCAGCAAGGCCAGGGTTTTTGGAATACGGATCAGCACCAGGTCAAAGGGGCCTTTAACCGGCTCGCTGGATGGCACGAATAGCACCCGACCATCACGTCCGTTGCGCTGCAGGTTATCGTTAAGCGCGAGGGCTGCAAGGTGTGAATCTCCACTGGAAACAACGTGACCCTGATCAGCCAGGCTTGCTGCCAGGGCGCCGAAGCTATCGTTTAACACCAGAATTCGGGCGTTGTCTGGCAGGCCCTGTTCGGCCAGATGATTAAGCAGGTATTCATCCGCCGCATCGAAAGCCTGTAACGGATCGTCCCGGCGGGGTGGCTGGCGGTGCAGGTCAAGCTGGGCAAAGGGTGTGGACAGTAGAACCATGGCAGAAGATCGGAGCTGACGACAAAGGCGTCAGTGTAGGGGAGCGGCATTGCTTATGCTGCTCTTTTCTCTGGATGCCGGCTGAACGCGCCGGGCGTCTGGCGGGTCGAACAGACGTTTTGCGGGCTCAGGATGACAGGTCAGCCCGCGTTTACCACCCCTCAGGAGGCATCATGGTGGCTAACCCATTCGATTTGTCAGGCAAGGTCGCGATCATTACCGGGTGTGATGCCGGATTGGGAAGGAGCATGTGTGTAGCTCTGGCCAGTGCCGGTTGCGATATTGTCGGGATCAGCCGGCGCGAACCCCATGAGACGCAAAGTGAAGTAGAGGCCAAGGGCCGGCGATTCGTGAGCATCCGGGCAGATCTCAGCGCCACGGATGCGGTGCCCTTTATTGTGGATGAGGCGCTACAGGCTTTTGGTCGTATCGATATCCTGGTCAACAATGCCGGAACGATCCGGCGTGAGGAAGCACTGAATTTCACCGAAAAAGATTGGGATGATGTCATGGGCGTCAACCTCAAGACGGTGTTCTTTCTTTCTCAAGCCGTGGCACGTCAGTTCATTGCGCAGCAGAGCGGCGGCAAAATCATCAATATCGCTTCGATGCTGTCTTTCCAGGGCGGCATCCGTGTCCCATCCTACACAGCCTCCAAGAGTGGCCTGATGGGGCTGACCAAGGCGCTGGCCAACGAGTGGGCCAAGCACGGTATCAACGTCAATGGCATTGCGCCCGGCTATATGGCAACGAACAACACGGTTGCCTTGCGTGCCGATGAGCAGCGCAACGCAGAAATCCTGGGACGCATTCCGGCAGGTCGCTGGGGCGAGCCAATCGACCTGGCAGGGCCTGTGGTGTTTCTGGCGTCGTCTGCCTCGGATTATGTCCACGGTCATACTCTGGCCGTGGACGGTGGTTGGCTGGCGCGTTAGTCCGGCCGGTTACACCTACAGTTTGTCCGTTGAAAACCAGTGCCGGGCTTGTTTTCATGACGGCCTGATATCGGCCCGGAAAACGAGGTAGCCCAGCATGACCGCCAGTGACGAGAAATACACCCGGCAGACCATTACGGAGGTGTGGCCTTGGGCTGATAACCTGTTCAGCCTGCGTACGACGCGTGATCCGCGCTTTCGCTTCAGTGCCGGCCAGTTTGCCCGCCTGGGTGTCGAAAAGGCAGACGGCGAAATCGTCTGGCGTGCCTATTCAATGGTCTCCGCGCCTCATGACGAATTTCTGGAATTCTTTTCCATTGTCGTGCCTGGCGGAGCCTTTACCAGCGAGCTGAGTCGCCTCAAGCCCGGTGATACGTTGCTGGTGGAAAAGCAGCCCTATGGGTATCTCACCCTGGAGCGCTTTACAGGCGGACGCGATTTATGGCTGTTATCCACCGGTACGGGATTGGCACCGTTTCTGTCCATGCTTCAGGAGCCGGATGTCTGGCAGCGGTATGAGCGTATCGTGCTGGTGTATAGCGTCCGGGAAGCAAAGGACCTGGCCTACCAGGAAATGATTAAGGGGCTGGCGGAGCTGGAGTACCTGGAAGGGGTTGCACAGAAGCTGATCTATATTCCTGTTGTAACCCGTGAGGATCATCCCGGCGCGCTGAGGGGGCGAATCACGACCCTGATCGAAAACGGTGAGCTGGAGAAGGCCGCAGGGCTTGAGCTTTCAACAGAGCACTCCCGCATCCTGATCTGTGGTAATCCTGAAATGGTGGATGACACGCGAGCCGTGCTCAAGGCACGTGATTTCCAGCTGGCCCTGACGCGCCGGCCTGGACAGATCGCGGTAGAAAATTACTGGTAAAAGATGCGGATGGGGCCCGCAAGGGCCCTATTTGTAGCGAACAGTCACGAAGAGGTCGGAGGGTCATTACGTGTGACGGTGGCCTCAGGCTTCTGGCTTTGTTCCTTGAGCAGGTCGCGAATTTCAGTCAGCAGTACTTGATCCTTGGTAGGGCCGGCCGCTGCCTTCTTTTCCTCATGCAGGCGCAGTCGATTCAGAACCTTGATGGCGCTGAAAATGGCAAATGCAATGATGATGAAGTCGAAGATCGATTGCAGGAACTTGCCGTAAGATAGCAGCACTGCCGGTTTATCGCCTTGGGCAGCCTGCAGCGTAATGGCGAGGTGCGAAAAGTCCACGCCACCCAAAAGAATCCCGAGAGGCGGGGTGATCACATCGGCAACGAATGACGACACGATCTTGCCGAAAGCGCCGCCAATGATGATACCAACAGCCAGATCGACGACGTTGCCCCTCATGGCGAACGATTTGAATTCGCTGAAAAAGCTCATAAGCACTCCTTTTGCGGTGGAATGGTAGTGACGCCATCGCTAACGTCTCGGGCACTTTGAACCGCAAAAGCGTCTGGTTGTTTCGAAATGCTTCCTGAAAAAGTGTGCTGCCTCTCGTTGCTGCACTTTGCCGAACGGCTGCGGTCCACCATATGGATGGGCTGAAAGGCTCAAGATATTCAACCTGCCTCAGGAGGTCACACATGGTTGCCGAGCACAACTTGCACAAGGATTTTCCAGACAAGGTTCAGAAGTTTGAAGAGCTGCGCCAGAACAATCCAGAGTTTGCCAAGCTGATCGAGCAATACGATGCGCTGGATCAGGAGATCCTGGAAATCGAAGGGATGGTCGAGAACAGTGGCGATGAGGAGTTGAATCGATGCCGACGAGAACGCGTCGTGATCAAGGACAAGATCGCACGCGAGCTGCAAGGTAGCTGATCAGCTCTAGGCCGCTGCCCCTGCGTAGCGGCCATAACTTAAAACGCTTGGCTTGGGTATTGATTCTGCTAATAGCGGAACAAAAGGTATTCAATTTAGCGAAGCGGTCCGGGTTCCTTACTCTTTACGTGCTTGGAACAGAGCACTTAAAAAAGAGAGGAACCCAACAATGTCCATTCGGACCTTTTCCGGATATGCCCTGAATCTGCTTGCAGCGGGCATCCTGTCTGCCACAGTCGCTTCGGCGGCCTATGCAGGTACCCTGACGCGTGACAACGGTGCGCCAGTCGGAGACAACCAGAACTCCCAGACCGCTGGAGCCACAGGCCCGACGCTCTTGCAGGACGTGCAACTGGTACAAAAGCTTCAGCGCTTTGACCGTGAGCGTATTCCAGAGCGTGTCGTTCACGCGCGTGGCGCGGGTGCCCACGGAGAGTTCGCCGCCTCGGCCGATGTTTCTGACCTGACCAAGGCCAAGGTTTTCCGCCCAGGCGAGAAAACGCCGGTCTTCGTACGTTTCTCTGCAGTGATCCATGGTAATCACTCACCGGAAACCCTGCGCGACCCGCGCGGCTTTGCCACCAAGTTCTATACTGCTGACGGCAACTGGGATCTGGTAGGCAACAACTTCCCAACATTCTTCATCCGTGACGCCATCAAGTTCCCGGACATGGTTCATGCGTTCAAGCCTGACCCACGTACCAACCTGGATGACCCGCGTCGTACGTTCGACTTCTTCTCTCACATTCCGGAAGCGACCCGTACCCTGACCGAGCTGTACTCCAATGAAGGTACACCGGCCAGCTACCGCACCATGGATGGCAATGGCGTACATGCCTACAAGTTCGTCAATGCCAAGGGCGAAGTTCACTATGTGAAGTTCCATTGGAAGAGCTTGCAGTCCGGCAAGAAGAACCTGGATCCGAAGGAAGTGGCCGAAGTTCAGAGCAAGGACTACAGCCATCTGACCCGCGATCTGGCCAACGCCATCGACAAGGGCGACTACCCGAAGTGGGACCTGTATGTTCAGGTGCTCAACCCGGAAGATCTGCCCAAGTTCGACTTTGACCCGCTGGATGCCACCAAGATCTGGCCGGGCGTGCCTGAGCGCAAGATCGGCCAGATGGTCCTGAACAAGAACCCGGACAACTTCTTCCAGGAAACCGAGCAGGTTGCCATGGCGCCTGCCAACGTTGTGCCTGGTATTGAGCCCTCTGAGGATCGTCTGCTTCAGGGGCGTGTGTTCTCCTACGCCGATACGCAGCTCTATCGCGTGGGCACCAATGGTCTGCAGCTGCCGATCAACAAGCCTCACGTAGAGGTGAACAACGGCAACCAGGACGGGGCGATGAACATCGGCCACACGGCGACCTCCGTGAACTACCAGCCGAGCCGCCTGCAGCCGCGTGAGGAAGACACTTCCGCACGTTACAGCCAGCTGCCGCTGTCCGGTACGACCCAGCAGGCCAAGATCCAGCGCGAGCAGAACTTCAAGCAGGCGGGCGATCTGTATCGCTCCTACAGCAAGAAGGAGCGTCAGGACCTGATCGAAAGCCTGGGCGGTGATCTGCGTGTTGTGGATGACGAAAGCAAAAACATGATGCTGGCGTACTTCTACAAGGCTGACGCGGAATATGGCGAAGGCTTGACCAAGGTTGCCAAAGGCGACCTCAAGCGCGTCAAGGAAGTGGCCGCGACCCTCAAGGACTGATGTCCTCCGGGCAGGCTAATCCTGCCCGTGCTCCCTTGTCGGGCTTGCCTGCCTGGATAGGCAAGCCCGACAAATTGCCTGGCGAGTGTTCATGCCAGCCGGGTAACCATAGACAGTGTACAAGCCAGATCATGCCCAATGCCGCTCGCGCACGGGCAGCCCTGACCGCGAGAGAACACGCTATGCGCTTATTTTTTCTTGGCATTACGATGCTTTCCCTCACCAGCACATTGGTATTGGCTGATCCGCCACCTGAGGCGTCGGTAGCCGAGCCGGCTGCAGTCGAGGCGAAAACACCTGGTCAGCCCTCATCCGACGCGGTAAAGGCACAGCTCAAAAGCTATTTCTTCGATGCGGCCCGTGATGGCCGTCAGGAGATGCTGGAAGAGTTCATCAAGGCTCATTATGACCTCAATACCCAGGATGAAAAAGGCTACACCGCCTTGATCCTGGCGGCCTATCATGGCCACAAGGAAGCCGTCGAGCAGCTGCTGGCTGCAGGCGCAGACCCTTGCATACAGGACAACCGAGGCAATACTGCATTGATGGGCGCCATCTTCAAAGGGGAGATTACTATTGCCCACCGCCTGGTTCAGGCCAAGTGCAACCCCGACCAGCGTAACAATGCCGGCCAGACGGCCGCCATGTACGCTGCGCTTTTTCAACGCAAGAGTGTGCTGGACGATCTGGCGGCCAAGGGCGCAGACCTTAATGCCAGGGATGCGATGGGCAACGATGTCGAAAAGCTCAAGCGCGGTGAATTCAGCCAACCCCCGACCCGTTGACTCTAGCGCTGCAACAGACCTTGGACTGGAAACGCGAATCGAGTTAACTGTAAATTCATACAGTGGTGTATAATCAGGCTTTGTTTTCAGGAGCCTGGAATGGCCAAAGCCAAGCGCATGTACGGCTGCACAGAGTGCGGCGCAACGTTTCCCAAATGGGCAGGGCAGTGTGGCGAGTGCGGCGCCTGGAACACGCTTGTCGAAACGGTTGTTGAGTCAGCGCCCGGTGCCTCCGGCCGTGGCGGCTGGGCGGGCCAGCAGGCCGTGCTCAAGACATTGGCCGAGGTCAGCGTTGAGGAAACTCCACGCTTCACTACAGACTCCACAGAGCTGGACCGCGTATTGGGTGGTGGCTTGGTCGATGGGTCGGTTGTGCTGATCGGCGGTGATCCAGGCATTGGTAAATCCACCATTTTGCTACAGACGCTTTGCCGCATTGCCGAGCGTATGCCAGCACTTTATGTGACAGGCGAAGAGTCCCAGCAACAGGTGGCCATGCGGGCCCGGCGCCTTGGGCTGCCGGAAGACAAACTCAAGGTCATGACCGAGACGAGCATTGAGAGCATCATCGCCACGGCACGTCAGGAAAAGCCGCGGGTCATGGTAGTGGACTCCATCCAGACCATTTTTACTGAGCATCTTCAATCCGCACCGGGTGGCGTTGCCCAGGTGCGTGAAAGCGCGGCACTTCTGGTGCGTTTTGCCAAACAGACCGGAACGGCTGTGTTTTTGGTCGGACATGTGACGAAGGAAGGTGCCCTGGCGGGTCCGCGCGTGCTTGAGCACATGGTGGACACTGTTCTGTATTTCGAGGGCGAATCGGATGGCCGTCTGCGTTTGCTTAGGGCAGTGAAAAACCGCTTCGGTGCTGTAAATGAGCTGGGTGTTTTCGGAATGACCGATAAAGGCCTGAAGGAAGTATCCAACCCGTCGGCCATTTTTCTGACCCGTGCACAAGAGGCCGTGCCAGGCAGTGTGGTCATGGCTACCTGGGAAGGCTCCCGACCGATGCTGGTTGAGGTGCAGGCCCTGGTCGATACCAGTCACTTGGCCAACCCGCGTCGGGTGACGGTCGGTCTCGATCAGAACCGTCTGGCCATGCTGTTGGCCGTACTGCACCGCCATGGCGGCATTCCCACCTATGACCAGGACGTGTTTATAAACGTCGTTGGCGGTGTGAAGGTGTTGGAAACAGCTGTGGACCTGGCCTTGATGGCAGCGGTTATCTCCAGCCTACGTGACCGCCCCTTGCCCCACGACCTGCTGGTCTTTGGCGAGATCGGTCTTTCGGGCGAGATTCGTCCTGTGCCCAGTGGGCAGGAGCGCTTGAAGGAAGCCGCCAAGCATGGCTTCAAGCGCGCTATTGTGCCTAAAGGCAATGCGCCCAAGGAGGCACCCGCTGGTCTTGAAGTGGTCGCAGTGACCCGTCTTGACCAGGCGCTGGATGCCTTATTCGAGTAAGCCGCCTGGGTCAGTCCTTGCCAAGGGCCGCCAGTTCGCGCTCAAGCAGGGACTGGTCGCCCAGGTTGAGTTCGACCAGACGGCGCAGGTGGCTGATGGAGTCGAGATCGATCTGCTGGCAGGCAAAGCCCAGCTGTTCGGCTTCTAGCCGTACCAGTTCGGCGCTCATCTCGACCTGTGTTTCCGCGTCCAGTGTAATGACGATCTGGAAGGGCACCTCCTGACGGCCGCTCCAGTCGTCAGGCTTTTGTGTCAGTAATCCCTTCAGGGAAATGTCGTTGACCAGCGCTGTCCAGTGCTGTTCGCCTTGTTGAATCCGCGCCGTGGCGTCAAACGCGAAGCGCTTGAAACGCCGACGTTCGGTTGAATCAGTCATGTCGCTACTCCTGAATGCGATAGAGGTGACTTCACCTCATTCTATCGGCCCAAGGCGCGGCGTCTAAAGTATTGCCGCTTAGCGTTACAGCTTAGTCAACGAACGGCAGGTTGTTCGACAAAAGGTCCGGGCTTGGTCTGCTGATGCAACCGGGTGTCGGCATGACTATCCGGCATCTGCCTTCTGCGGTATGAATATTCAAATGGCCACTACAAACCAAACGCTCTAGACCAAGGTCTGATGGCGGAATTGCCAGCTTGAACTAAGCTTGAGCGGCAGCTTCTTTGTCCGTTTGTCATGGAGCCTTTATGAATAATAACAAGAGTGTATTCCGCCACGTGCCCTGGGCCGTGGTCGCGGCTGTAGGGGCTTGCGCCTTGGGAGTGGTGGCCTTGCGCCGTGGAGAGACGATCAATGCGTTATGGATCGTCGTTGCAGCCGTCGCGCTCTATCTCGTTGCCTATCGTTATTACAGCCTGTTCATCGCTACCAAAGTCATGCAGCTGGACCCGAACCGGGCAACACCGGCTGTTCTCAATAACGATGGTCTGGACTACGTACCGACCAACAAGCACATCCTGTTCGGTCACCATTTCGCTGCCATTGCAGGCGCAGGCCCGCTGGTCGGCCCGGTACTTGCCGCGCAAATGGGCTACCTACCCGGCACACTCTGGCTGATTGCCGGCGTGGTCTTTGCCGGTGCGGTCCAGGACTTCATGGTGTTGTTCATCTCCACCCGCCGTAACGGCCGCTCGCTGGGCGAGATGGTCCGCGAGGAGATGGGGCAGATACCGGGAACCATTGCCTTGTTTGGCTGCTTCCTGATCATGATCATTATCCTGGCGGTGCTGGCCCTGATTGTGGTGAAAGCTCTGGCCCACAGCCCATGGGGGATGTTTACCGTTCTGGCAACGCTGCCCATCGCGGTATTCATGGGCGTTTACATGCGTTATATCCGCCCGGGCCATATCGGTGAGATTTCTGTGGTCGGCCTGGTATTGCTTCTGGCCGCCATCTGGTTTGGTGGCGTGATTGCGGCTGATCCAGTATGGGGACCGCGGCTCACCTTTACGGGCGAACAGATTACCTGGATGCTGATCGGCTATGGCTTCGTGGCCTCGGTGCTGCCCGTCTGGTTGCTGTTGGCGCCCCGTGATTATCTGTCGACCTTCCTCAAAATCGGCACCATCATCGCGCTGGCTATCGGTATTCTCTTCATTGCACCTGAGCTGAAGATGCCGGCTGTTACCCAGTTTGTGGACGGTACCGGCCCGGTCTGGAAGGGTAGCCTGTTCCCGTTCCTCTTTATCACCATCGCCTGTGGTGCTGTTTCCGGTTTCCACGCGCTGATCTCGTCAGGCACCACGCCCAAACTGCTCAGCCGTGAGACGGATGCCCGTTACATTGGGTATGGCGCCATGTTGATGGAATCCTTTGTGGCGATCATGGCCATGGTGGCAGCATCGGTCATCGAGCCGGGCGTCTACTTTGCCATGAACAGTCCGGCAGCCATTGTGGGCGCCGATGCCGCAAGCGTTGCTGCCACGATCAGCTCCTGGGGCTTTGCGGTAACACCCGAGATCCTGACCCAGACCGCACAGGACATTGGCGAAACCACCATCCTGGCGCGGGCCGGCGGTGCTCCAACACTTGCGGTCGGTATCGCGCAGATCCTGCATCAGGTGCTGCCAGGTGAAAACACCATGGCCTTCTGGTACCACTTCGCGATCCTGTTCGAGGCGCTTTTTATCCTGACGGCTGTTGATGCCGGAACCCGTGCGGGTCGCTTCATGCTGCAGGATTTGCTGGGCAATTTCGTACCGGCACTCAAGCGTACCGACTCCTGGATCGCCAATATGATTGGCACAGGTGGCTGCGTTGCGCTCTGGGGGTATCTGTTGTACCAGGGCGTTGTCGATCCGCTGGGCGGCATCAATACGCTCTGGCCGCTGTTCGGTATCTCCAACCAGATGCTGGCCGGTGTTGCCTTGATGTTGGGTACGGTCGTGCTGATCAAGATGAAGCGCCAGCGTTACGCCTGGGTAACTGCATTGCCGGCCGTGTGGCTGCTGATCTGCACAACCACGGCCAGTCTGATCAAGCTGTTTGACAGCAACCCGGCGGTTGGCTTCCTGGCTCAGGCGCACAAATACCGCGATGCGCTGGCGGCTGATCAGATTCTGGCGCCAGCCAAGTCGGTTGAGCAGATGCAGCAGATCATGATCAACAGTTATACCAATGCGACTCTGACCGTACTGTTCCTGATCGTAGTCGCCAGCGTACTGTTCTATACCGTGAAGGTGGGTTATGCCGCCTTGTCCAAGCCTCAGCGTACGGACAAGGAAACGCCTTTCCAACCGCTGACAAATGTCTGATGGGAGCTGCGCATGTTCAATGACCTCGCCAATCTTGGAAAGTACCTGGGGCAGGCGGCTCGCCTCATGGTCGGAATGCCGGATTACGACACCTACGTCGAGCACATGCGCGGCAAGCATCCGGACCTGCCTGTCATGACCTACGAAGAGTTCTTTCGTGAGCGGCAGGAAGCGCGTTATGGTGGTGGCAAAGGCAAGACCTTCCGCTGCTGCTAAGCACGTCAAGGTGTGATTCAACCGGGCCAGGCCTTTTAGCCTGGCCCGTTTCATTTAAGGCCGCTTATATGTCTACAACCCCCATCCCTGTAACGGTTTTGACCGGCTTTCTCGGTGCTGGCAAGACAACCCTGCTGCGTTACCTGCTTGAAGGTGATCATGGCCTCAAGATCGCTGTCATCGAAAATGAGTTCAGTGAGGCCGACATTGACGGCGCCTTGCTGGGCGATAAGGCTGTACGCATCGTAAAGGTAGCCAATGGTTGCGTCTGCTGTACCGGTAGTAAAGACTTGTCCTACGCGCTGACGGTATTGCTGGAGCAGCTCGACCAGGGCGAGATCGAATTCGACCGACTGGTGATCGAGTGTACCGGCCTGGCCGATCCAGGCCCGGTTGCTCAGACCTTCTTCATGGATGAGGATCTGCGCGAACGCTATCTGCTGGATGGCATCATTACGCTGGTGGATGCTGTTCATGCCCAGGAGCAGCTATCCAGACCCATTGCCCAGGCCCAGGTGGGCTTTGCGGATCGCCTGTTGGTTAGCAAGCGCGATCTGGTAGATGAGACTGCCTTCACAGCTTTGAGCGAACGTTTGCAGTGCATCAATCGAAGGGCGCCGGTTCATGTGGTGGATCATGGTCAGGTTGACCTGAGCGTCCTGTTGGATATCAGAGGGTTCAATCTGAACGATCAGTTGGATCGTCAGATGCTTTTCCGCCCGCTAACGCCGGTGCGTACCCAGAAGCCGGACAACATCACTTCGCTGGCGCTCAAGGCCGAACGTCCGCTCGATATCGACCGCGTCAGTCGCTTCATGGAAGGGGTGCTTGAGCGGCACGGCAGTAATCTGCTGCGTTACAAGGGTATTCTGGATATTGCCGGAGAGCCTCGAAAGCTCTTGTTTCAGGGGGTTCAGCGGCTGTACGGTGCTGATTGGGACCGGGAGTGGGAGGAGGGCGAAGTGCGGGAAAGCGTGATCGTCTTTATTGGCATGGAATTGCCGGAGGCCGAGCTGCGCGAAGGTCTCGAGGCGGCACAAGTCTGAGGCATATGAAAAAGCCCGGCATAAGCCGGGCTTTTCGTAAGGCTTGAGCTTACTGACCGTAAACCGGCAGCTTGGCGCAGATAGCCTGGACTTTTTCGCGTACGCCATCGATCACGGACTCATCACCCATGTTATCGAGGATGTCGCAGATCCAGCCGGCCAGCTCACGGCATTCAGCTTCCTTGAAGCCGCGGGTGGTAACGGCCGGAGTACCGATACGCAGGCCCGAGGTCACGAAGGGGGAGCGGGGATCGTTCGGAACGGAGTTCTTGTTTACCGTGATGAATGCACGACCCAGAGCCGCATCGGCATCCTTACCGGTGATGTCCTGCTTGATCAAGGACAGCAGGAAAAGGTGGTTCTGAGTACCGCCAGAAACCACATCGAAGCCACGCTGGATAAACACCTCGGCCATGGCCTGGGCATTCTGGATGACCTGCTGCTGGTACTGCTTGAACTCAGGCGCCAGCGCTTCCTTAAAGCATACGGCCTTGGCGGCGATCACATGCATCAGCGGACCACCCTGGGCGCCCGGGAAGACAGCCGAGTTCAGCTTCTTCTCGATTTCTTCATTGGCTTTGGCCAGGATCAGGCCGCCACGAGGACCACGCAGGGTCTTGTGAGTCGTCGTGGTCACGACATCGGCGAACGGAACCGGGTTCGGGTAGATACCTGCGGCAACCAGACCGGCAAAGTGAGCCATGTCGACGAACAGGTAAGCGCCCACCTTGTCCGCGATTTCACGGAAGCGGGCGAAATCCAGTACCTGCGAGTATGCCGAGTAACCGGCCACGATCATCTTCGGCTTGTGCTCAACTGCCAGACGCTCGACTTCATCATAGTCGATCAGGCCGTTTTCATTGATACCGTACTGAACTGCGTTATAAATCTTGCCGGAAGAGCTGACGCTGGCGCCGTGAGTCAGGTGACCACCATGGGCCAGGCTCATGCCGAGGATCGTATCACCAGGCTGCAGCAGCGCCAGGTAAACAGCAGAGTTGGCCTGCGAGCCTGCGTGGGGCTGAACGTTGGCGTAGTCGGCACCAAACAGCTGCTTGGCACGGTCAATTGCCAGTTGCTCGACCTTGTCGACGAATTCACAACCACCGTAGTAGCGCTTGTGTGGATAGCCTTCGGCGTATTTGTTGGTCAGGACAGAGCCCTGGGCTTCCATGACAGCCGGGCTGGTGTAGTTTTCCGAAGCGATCAGTTCGATGTGATCTTCCTGACGCTGGGCTTCCTGCTCCATAGCGGCATACAGATCGGCGTCGAAGCGGGCGAGGGTTAAGTCACGGCTGAACATGGGGTTCCCCTGAAAAGCGGCTGGGCTAAAAGAGGACGCATTCTATCCCAATCCATAGTGGACTGGGTATGAGCACCCGTCATGCAGCGGTCGCACAGCATTCATGGCGGCTACATTAGCCGCAATCGGGCCTCGATCAGCTCGGGTGACAGCGGTTTGTCAAACAGATACCCCTGAACCTCGTCGCATTCATGGTCACGCAGGAATTTGAGCTGCTCTTCATTTTCCACCCCTTCGGCAATGACCGACAGGTTGAGGCTGTGGGCCATGGCAATGATGGCGCGCGCAATCTGGGCATCCTGCTCTCCATGGGGCAAGCCATCCACAAAGCTGCGGTCGATTTTGAGAATGTCGATGGGAAGCTGCTTCAGGTAGTTAAGCGAGGAGTAGCCGGTTCCAAAGTCATCTACCGAAATGCATACACCCAGCTCTTTCAGGCTTTTGAGTGTCATCAGCGCATCATCCACGTTCTGCATGAGGATGCTTTCCGTGAGTTCAAGCTCAAGACAGGCGGGGGGTAAGCCCACTTCCTGCAGGATCTGGGCAATATGTTCGCCCAAGCGATTGTCGGCGAACTGTCGGGCCGAGAGGTTGACGGACACCTTTGGAATGCGAACCTTTTCATCATGCCAGACGCGCAGCTGGCGACAGGCTTCCTTGATGACCCAATCCCCAACCTGAATGATCAAACCGGTTTCTTCGAGCACTGGAATGAAATCGACAGGCGAGACGTTGCCGCGGCGCGGGTTGCTCCAGCGGAGCAGGGCTTCAAGGCCGGTCAGCTGACCATTGGAGCACCGGTACTGCGGCTGGTAATGCAGGGTAAATTCATTTTGCAGCAAGGCGTGTCGCAGATCGGCTTCAAGCTCGATGCGCTCCAGCGCACGGGCGTTCATTTCCGCCTGGTAGAACTGGAAGTTGTTCTTGCCCATCTCCTTGGCGTGGTACATCGCCGTGTCCGCGTTTTTCATTAGCTGACTGAGCTCACTGCCATCCTGAGGCGATAGCGCGATCCCGATACTGGCGCTGACGAAAAACTCACGATTTTCCAGAATAAATGCTTCGGACAGGCTTTCCAGGATATTTTCGGCCACGCGGATAGCACAGGCCATGGCCTCTTCCCGACTACCTAGGTTGGCCAGCAGCAAGGTGAACTCATCGCCACCCATGCGAGCCACGCTATCCTCCGTTCCTACACAGGCGGTTAGGCGTACAGCTACCTCCTTGAGCATTCGGTCGCCAGCAGCATGCCCCAACGAATCGTTGATCGGCTTGAAACGATCCAAATCTAGGAACATCAGCACAACCCAGCTGGCATGGTGAACCGCCTGCTCCAATGCAGTGTGGAGGCGATCCTGGAATAGCGTGCGGTTTGGCAGGAGCGTCAGGGCATCGTAATAGGCCAGACGGTGAATATGTCGCTCACTGGCCTTGCGCTCACTGATATCCACGAAGAAACACACGAAGCTGACCAGATCACCTTCATCGTCGCGTACGCCGGTAATGCCGATCCAGGACGGGTACGGCTCACCATCCTTGCGCTTTTGCCACAGTTCACCTTCCCAGCTGCCCTGTACCGCCATATGGTTCATGATATGAGAGAGCTGGTTGGCTTCCTGAAGGTCTGCACATAGCATGCGCGGTTGCTGGTCGATGACTTCCTCTGGCTCGTAACCGGTCATACGGGTGAACATCTGGTTGACGCGTACGATGTAACCGGCCGGATCGGTGACCAGAATGGCGGCTGCCGAGTGATCGAAAACGGTAGCGGCCATCCGCATGTCTTTTTCCGCGCGTCGCTGGGCCGTGATGTCCCGGCAGATGCCCAGCAGCCCTTCGAAACGACCATGCTTGTCCCATAGCGTTTCCAGACGCATTTCCAGGCTTAACTTGTGCCCGTCGGCGTGGAGGCAGTCCAGGATAATGACCTGACTGGCTTCCTGATCTACCTCCGCCATCAGCTGAGCTGACCCAAGCGATCTACGCAGCTTTTTTATCCAGTCCCGCAGTTTCTTGAGTTGCTGGGAGTACGTGGCCAGATCATAGGGGTTGAGCTGGTAAAGCGTTTCGAGTTTGTAGCCCAGAAGGTTTTCAGCCGAAGGGCTTATGTAGTTGATAGCCAACTGTTGGTCCGTGCTGAAAATGATGTCGCTGATACTTTCCGCCAGCAGGCGATAGCGACGCTCCTGGTCACGCAGCAGATCATTGGCGTTGACCATCTCGGTAACATCCAGCGCAAGGCCGATGATCTGGCGCATCTGACCCTGGCTGTCACGTTGAAACGCCTGCTCGCGCAGATCGAACCAGCACCAGTGGCCATCCTTGTGATGCCAGCGAACCAGGCAGTCGTTCACCTGGCCTTCCTGAATGATCTGCCGCATGGTGCGCAGGCGCTCGTACAACTCATGGTCATCTGGATGCAGGAGCGTGGTCAGGTAGTCCGGGCCCAACGCGTCCAGTTCGGCTTCGCTATAGCCGAGCTTGAGTCCCAGGGGATGGTTTTGATAAACAATGGTCTGGGTCTTGAGGTCATAGGTATAAAGCGTGTCCGGCGCCGCTTTGACCAAGTCGGACCAGAAGCGCTCCCGCTCGATCAGCGAGAGTTCGGTGCGTTTGCGCCGTGATACATCCGTTATGCTCAGCGGTACGGCCTCGTATCCCATTTCTGCCGGAGGAAGGTGGACAGAGAACCAGAGATGGCGATCACCTTGCGGTGTTATGAGGCGGCCTTCCACATCCAGGGTCTGCTGTCCTTCAGCCAGCGCGGCAATCATCTTCATGCGCTTGCCATGGGCGTTGGGTTTGCTATCGCCGATCAGGTTGGCCAGTGCCTGATCAATGGTCTTAATGCCTAGCAGGGTCAGCGCCATCTGATTCATTTCAGTGATGCGAATCAGGCCAAGCAGCTCGTGGCCCCGTGAAGGATTGATCTCAAGCCATTGATAGAACGTCCGGGCACTTGTGATGTGATGTGCTAGCAGGACCTGCTGCAGGCGGGAGAAGTCCAATACACAAATGCCGGTGTTGATGCCTTCGAAAATGCTCTGGTAGCGCTGGCGTGTACTTTCTATCGTCCGGAGCGCCTGCTGCTGCTCAGTGACGTCCCGCAGTATCCAGGCGCACCCGGTAAAGGCTGACGTATGATCTTCCAGTTCCTCCAGGGAACGATTCGAGCCTACGCCGTAGCGGCTGACGGCAAACAGTCTGCGCTGGCCGTCAGGTTGGGATAGCTCGACGATCCAATCCTTGTCGGCCTCTTGCGGAGTTGATAGGTCTAGTGCAGGGAGCAGACCCCTCAAGGTGTGCTGCTCCGCATCTGTCTGTTCGATGCCCAAAAGAAGGGAGGCTTTCCGGTTGAGGTAAAGCAGGCGGCCCTCTTCATAGGTGACCAGTACGCACTCATCTACCGCATTCAGGGCTTGCATCATCAGACGCAGGCTCTGCCGTGACGAGCGTGAGGAAAGATGAAAGCCGGATTGCTCCCGCTGCAGGCAGTACACCAGAAGGGACGCGCATAGGGTCAGCAGCACAAACGTGGCAACCCGCCACAAAAACAGCGTTTTCCAAGACAGGACCGAAGGGCTCAAATGGCTACGGAGCTGCCAGTTGGTGCCATCTAATGTGAGGGCAAAGGTCTGGCTGTCCGAAACGGCAGGCTCCTCAGGCATATCCCTGGCCAACGTGGCGCCGCTTGCCTTGTCTGTAATAGTCCAGATCAGTTCATGGGTGTGGTTTTTCAGCCTTTCCAGCCCTAACCCGGCTTCGCCCGTGATCAGCCACCAGCCCTGATCGCTCTGGCTTTTCTGCCTGAGGAGCACATAGCTACCGTCGTGAGGCGTATAGCCGTAATAAAACGGTCTCGCCTCCAAACGTCGTAGGGCAGGGCTCAGGTAGTTTGGGTCGACTGCTGACGGAAATAAGGACGGGTCTTCAAGCGCGCCGGCTGGAACCCAATAGAGGTAGTTGGCCTTGGGATAGATAGCCTGCAACTGTGCCGGTAGCGCCTCGATGCCTGTCTCCGGCGTTACGTCATCAAGCTCTGCCGCCGCTTGGTGAGCAAGAAACGCAAGGGCTTGCTCGATATATTCGGCCTTTTGCAGGCTCTGCTCCCGAGCGAAGCTGCCCAGCATGGCACTTCGCTGATTCAGCTCCTTATGGAGTTGCCAGGACAATACACCCAGCAATAACAGAATCAGCCCAGCCAGCACCCACTTCAACATACGGAGTGCAGGAGAGCGCGTCAGCAGGTTTTGTAAGGGTAGGCCGGCAGAAGCTTTCACATCGGTTTTCCAAAAGAGTGCAGTTACAAGCGGTAACCGCACACGCTATAGACAGTCCTGTCACTGGGTGAGGCGCTCATGGAAGGTATCGTCATCATCCTGTCCACCATTACAAAAGAGAATTTGGGATATCCTTTGCGTTATCGCCCGCGGGGTGCAGATTCTTAAATGATTGTTTGGCTGTCGTCTGAAGCGATAACCTGCAATCCATCAAATAGTGTGTGAGGGACTTCGACAGCTTGGCTCAGTCCCGCCATACTATTCGCCTACTTTTGCATCAGTACCAAGGTTCATCCATGGCTCAATACGTTTACTCCATGCATCGGGTCAGCAAGATCGTGCCCCCGAAGCGAGAGATTTTGAAAGACATCTCCCTGTCCTTCTTTCCTGGCGCCAAGATCGGCGTGCTGGGCTTGAATGGTGCGGGTAAGTCTACCCTGTTGCGCATCATGGCCGGGGTCGATACGGAGATCGACGGCGAAGCTCGCCCGATGCCCGGTATCAACGTAGGTTATCTTCCGCAGGAGCCGCAGCTCGATCCGAGCAAGACGGTTCGGGACATTGTCGAAGAGGCCGTTGGTGCGATCAAGGACGCTCAGGATCGCCTGAACGAAGTATACGCCGCTTATGCCGAGCCGGATGCCGACTTTGATGCGCTGGCTGCTGAGCAGGCGCGTCTGGAAGCCATCATTCAGGCCTCTGACGGCCACAATCTCGAGCGGCAGCTGGAAGTGGCCGCCGATGCCCTGCGCCTGCCGCCATGGGATGCGAAGATCGAGCACCTGTCCGGTGGTGAAAAGCGTCGCGTGGCGCTGTGCCGTCTGCTGCTGTCTGCACCTGACATGCTGCTGCTCGACGAGCCTACCAACCACCTGGACGCCGATTCCGTTGCCTGGCTCGAGCACTTCCTGCACGACTTCGCTGGTACTGTCGTAGCCATCACGCATGACCGCTACTTCCTGGACAACGTGGCTGGCTGGATTCTCGAACTGGACCGTGGCCATGGTATCCCGTTCGAAGGTAACTACTCCGGCTGGCTGGAATCCAAAGCCAACCGTCTGGCGCAGGAAGCCAAGCAGGAAGCGGCTCACCAGAAGGCCATGAAAGCGGAACTGGAGTGGGTGCGCTCCGGTGCCAAGGCCCGTCAGTCCAAGTCCAAGGCTCGTCTGCAGCGTTTCGAGGAATTGCAATCTCAGGAATTCCAGAAGCGCAGCGAGACCAATGAAATCTACATCCCGGCTGGTCCGCGCCTGGGTGACAAGGTTATCGAGTTCCATAACGTCACCAAGGGCTACGGTGATCGGGTTCTGATCGATAATCTGAGCTTCAGTGTGCCCAAGGGCGCGATTGTTGGTGTGATTGGGGGTAACGGTGCCGGTAAATCCACACTGTTCCGCATGATCACCGGCAAAGAGCAGCCAGATTCGGGCACCATCGAGATCGGTGAAACCGTACAGATCGCCAGTGTCGATCAGAGTCGCGATAGCCTGGAAGGCAACAAGACTGTATGGGAGCAGGTCTCCGATGGTCTGGACATGATTCGCGTGGGCAACTAT
Source organism: Pseudomonas sp. C2.3V (assembly GCF_058536325.1). Classification (NCBI taxonomy): domain Bacteria; kingdom Pseudomonadati; phylum Pseudomonadota; class Gammaproteobacteria; order Pseudomonadales; family Pseudomonadaceae; genus Pseudomonas; species Pseudomonas sp. C2.3V. The sequence continues at coordinate 861,107 of NZ_JBZUBN010000001.1, forward strand.
GAAGTGCCTTCCCGCGGCTATGTCGGTCGTTTCAACTTCAAGGGTGCCGATCAGCAGAAGTTCGTCAAGGACCTGTCCGGTGGTGAGCGTGGCCGCTTGCATATGGCGCTGACGCTGAAGCAGGGCGGTAACGTACTGCTGTTGGACGAACCGTCCAACGACCTCGACATCGAAACCCTGCGCGCACTGGAAGAAGCATTGCTGGACTTCCCGGGCACCGCCATCGTGATCTCGCACGATCGCTGGTTCCTCGACCGTATCGCCACTCATATCCTCTCCTACGAAGACAACTCTCAGGTGGTGTTCTTCGAGGGGAACTACACTGAGTACGAAGCGGATCGCAAGAAGCGTCTTGGCGATGCTGCCACGCAGCCCAAGCGAGTGAAGTACAAAAAGCTGAGTTGATCAGCCCTTTTGTACCCAAAGGCCGCCGCGTAATGCTGCGGCCTTTTTTATTTCTTGTGCTGAGTGGCCCGGAGAATGCTGTCTATGATTTCATCCGGAGACTGGCGAATATCAACCAGTAGCGCCTCTTGCTCACCGGGCGGCTCAAGTGTGTCGATCTGACTTTGTAGTAGCCGTGGATCGAAAAAGTGCCCGCGTCGATTGAGGATGCGCTCGCTGAGTACCTCGGCCGGTCCATTCAAAAAGACCAGAACGATCCCGTCGGTGGCGGTTTGCAGCCGTTCCCGGTACTGCTTCTTCAGGGCTGAGCAGGCAAATACCTGGGTTCGCTGATGGCGATGGGCATCCTGCATCGCAGTGCGAATGGCATCCAGCCACGGCCAGCGGTCCTCATCATCAAGAGGAATGCCCTTGGCCATTTTTTGCCGGTTGGCGTCGCTGTGGAACTCGTCGGCATCGGAAAACTGGCAGCCCAGACGCTGGGCCAGGCGTTCCCCTATAGTGGTTTTTCCACTGCCAGATACACCCATGATCAGATAAATCATTCATCCTCCACGATTGGGTTTCGATCCTTTAAGGGTAGTCCCTTCACCCGCAAGCGCCTCCCCGGATTCAGGGGGAGGTGCATCAGAAGATTTCCCGATGGTAAGTGTCGTCCCGATAGAGGCAGCTACAATACAGGCCAGCGCCGTCCATTGGCCGAGGGTCAATGTTTCGCCGAGAAAGATAAAGCCTGACAGGGCACCCAAGGCCGGTGACAGGCTCATCAAGGTGCCAAAGGTCTGGGTAGGCAACTTTGTCAGCGCCATCATTTCTAGAACGTAGGGGAGCGCGGAGGACATGACGGCGATTGCCAGAATGACTGGCAGTGTTTCCACCGCAAACAGACCGGGACCTGTCTCATAAAGTCCAAGTGGCAGAACTCCCAGTGCTGCGATGCTTGAGCCCAGCGCAACGGTGCTCGCACCATAGGCCGCCCCGGCTTTTTTGCCGAACACAATGTAGAGGGCCCAGCAGGCACCTGCCAGCAAGGCGAAAAACGCGCCCAGTAGATCTACACCGCTGGCAGCATGCCCGACCGGTAAAAGCAATACCAGCCCTAAAATAGCCAGGATGATCCAGACAAAATCGATCAGCCAGCGAGAGGCAATTATGGCGACAGCCAGGGGGCCTGTGAACTCAAGGGCGACTGCGATTCCAATGGGAATCCGCTGCATGGCCAGATAAATCGAAACATTCATGATGCCTAGGGCAATGCCATATACGACTAGAGATTTCCATGGCTTCCCTTTGCCAAGGACTTTCCACGGTCGAAGAACAGCTACAAGCAGCAGGGCGGAAAAGAGAAGGCGCAGCGCGGTTACACCAATCGGACCCAGGACAGGGAAAAGACTTTTGGCCAAGCTGGCGCTGCTTTGAAGAGAGATCATTGCCACCAGTAACAGGCAGACCGGTATGAGAGTAGCCAGGGGGCGAGCGTTTAGTTGAGACATTCTGCTAGTGCTTATCCGTTTTGATTGAGCAATAGCAGAATGGGAAAGCCAAAGCGAGCACTACTTAGTAGCGTCACGCCAGAGCGTCGGATGTTTCTGATGTGCGTTCAATTGCTGTCTTTATGTTCCTTGCTGTCGCCGCGCAGGGCCCGGGCCATTCCACGGCGTTTGCTGCGTTCCCAGTCCTCCTCGTGCTCACTCCAATGTTCTTCATAGTAGCGACGGGTCTGTTCGTTCTGAGCCGTGCTGGCACACTGGCGGTAGCCGTCCTCCCACCCCTGCGCGTAATAACGCTCCTGGTCATAGCGGGGGACGTTCTTATGGAGGGCCCCAATGCCATTTACCGCCTGTTTACCTGTCAGACACCCGTCGTGATAGCCATCGGCATAAGGAGGTGGATAACCCTTTGCAACCAACTGGTCATGGTAGCTCTCACAGCCGCTCAGCCCGGTAAGTAGCGTTACAGCCAATAACATTCTCATCCACATGGTCTTACTCCTGCGCAAACTTCGTCGCTGGCGCAGTACGAAGACCCTTGGATTGACTGCGCATAACCTGTTTCTTTTCCTGCTCCCTTCCCTTAAGCGTAGCCCCGGACTGGCGAGTCGGTGTTATTTCTGAAGTTAGGCACTTCCATGTCACAAATTCGTCAAAACGGTGTGACCGCTTCGTGTGCCATGATGACCGGGTAGGCAGTGCCATGCCTTGCTCTTATCCGGCTCGCAACGCCAGAATGCGGACAGATATGTCCGAACGACACAAGGATTTCCGATGCATGATCCTGTAGCTGCCGGCCTGCGCCTGGCACCTGACGAATTGACCAGTCCCTTTGATCCCGCCCAGCTGTCCTTTAGTACTACCGATGAGCTAGACCCATTCCGGGGTATTCTCGGGCAGGAGCGCGCTGTAGAGGCCCTGCAGTTTGGTGTGGCGATGCCACGTCCAGGCTATAACGTATATGTCATGGGAGAGCCGGGAACGGGACGGTTTTCCTTCGTGCAACGGTTCCTGAAAGCGGAAGGCAAGCGCTTGCCTACGCCCTCGGACTGGGCCTACCTGAACAATTTCGAAGAGCTGCGCGAGCCCCGTGCTGTCGAGCTGACCCCAGGCAATGGCGATGACTTCATCGCTGATATCGAGCAGCTGATCGATAACCTACTCTCCACATTTCCAGCCGTGTTCGAGCATCCTGCCTATCAGCAGAAAAAGAGCGCCATCGATCGAGCCTTCAACCAGCGCTACGACCAGGCGCTGGATGCGGTAGAACGTGCAGCGTTGGAAAAAAGCGTAGCGCTCTACCGCGACAGTACCAATATTGCCTTTACGCCCATGAAGGAGGGCAAGGCTCTGGATGAGGCTGAATTCGCCCAGTTGCCTGAAGCGGAGCGCGAACAGTTCCATGCCGATATATCCTCACTAGAGGAGCGGCTCAATGAGGAGCTGGCCAGTCTGCCGCAATGGCGTCGCGAGTCCAGCAATGAGTTGCGCCGCCTGAATGAAGAAACCATCACGTTGGCTCTCCAGCCGCTGCTGGCTCCGCTGGTTGAGAAATACAATGACAACCCGGGTGTATGTGCCTATTTGCAGGCCATGCAGGTCGACTTGCTCAAAACGGTGGTCGATCTGCTGATCGACGATGCCAAAACGGACACACAGCGCCGTAAGGATCTGAAAGAGCAATACCTGCCCAATCTGGTTATTGGGCACCATGCGACCAGTGGTGCACCGGTCATTTTCGAGCCCCATCCCACCTACGACAATCTTTTCGGTCGCATCGAGTACAGCTCTGATCAAGGCGCGCTCTACACCAGCTACCGACAGTTGCGTCCAGGGGCACTGCACCGGGCCAACGGCGGCTTTCTGGTCGTCGAGGCGGAAAAACTGCTTACCGAACCCTTTGTCTGGGATGCCCTGAAGCGTGCCCTGCATTCACGTCAGCTCAAGATGGAGTCGCCGCTGGCTGATCTTGGTCGCTTTGCGACCGTCAGCCTGACCCCCCAGGTTGTTCCGCTAAACATCAAGGTCATCATTATTGGCTCGCGGCAGCTCTATTACACCCTTCAGGAGCTCGACTCGGAGTTCCAGGAGATGTTTCGTGTGCTGGTGGACTTTGATGAAGAGATTCCGCTGCGTGACGACAGCCTTGAGCAGTTTGCACAGCTCCTCAAAACACGGACCTCCGAAGAGGGCATGGCGCCCCTGACCGCAACGGCAGTTGCGCGTCTTGCCACTTACAGCGCTCGCCTGGCCGAACATCAAGGTCGATTGTCGGCTCGAATCGGTGATCTGTTCCAACTGGTCAGCGAGGCGGATTTCATTCGTCAGCTGGCAGGTGACGAAGTGACCGATCGAGGCCACGTAGAGCGTGCGTTGAAAGCCAAGGAAACCCGTACAGGTCGTGTCTCGGCCCGTGTGTTGGACGACATCATGGCGGGTCAGATCCTGATTGATACAGAAGGCGCCGCAGTCGGTAAATGCAACGGCCTAACCGTCCTTGAGGTAGCAGACTCGGCCTTTGGTATGCCAGCGCGTATCTCCGCTACGGTCTATCCCGGCGCCAGTGGCATTCTCGATATCGAGCGAGAGGTCAGTCTTGGGCAGCCGATCCACTCCAAGGGTGTGATGATCCTGACAGGCTATCTGGGAAGTCGCTACGCCCAGGAATTCCCTTTGGCCATTTCTGCCAGTATTGCCCTTGAGCAGTCCTATGGCTATGTGGATGGTGATAGCGCCTCTCTGGGAGAAGCCTGCACCTTGATTTCCGCGCTTTCACGTACGCCGTTGAAGCAGTGTTTTGCCATAACCGGCTCCATTAATCAGTTTGGTGAGGTGCAGCCTGTTGGCGGCGTCAACGAAAAGATCGAGGGCTTCTTCCGCCTATGTGCTGCACGCGGCCTCACCGGCGAGCAAGGTGTGATCATTCCTAGGGCCAATGTAATCAACCTCATGCTTGATGAGCGCGTGGTAGAGGCGGTTAGAGAGGGGCGCTTCCACATCTATGCCGTTCGTCAGGCAGACGAAGCGCTAAGCCTTCTGGTCGGTGAGCCGGCAGGTGCACCAGACGCACAAGGACGTTTTCCTGAGGGCAGCGTGAATGCTCGGGTTGTCGAGCGGCTTAAAGACATCGCTGAACTCGAGATAGAAGATGAACTGGCCGACAAATTGAAAGATAAGAGCAAAAAGGACACGCACGACGAGAACTGAGTACATAGCGGTCAGGTCGGAAGAATGAGAGATGTGCCATGGCCTGCGAGTCATGGCACACCGCAGCTGGCTTGCGCTGCTGAAGTTCGTTATCGCTCCTCGATAACTCCTCGGGCACGACAGGCTTATTAGAAAAAAACAGATCGAGGAAGATGCCATGCCGCGCAGCATCACTCTAATTCGTCCTTGCCTGGGTCTTGTTACCCGTATCGAATGTGAAGTCAAACCATTGGCTCATCAGCCAGGAATGTGGACTCTACTGTGTGCTGCTGGTCTGACGGGTCAGCATCCAACGGCGATCAAGGCGCAAGGGCCTTTTCACGGACCGGTTGTCGCTGAGGCAGTCATGGCAGCGATTGCCGAGAATCTGCAGGAACAAGGCTATGTTCCTGCGTCTGATCCACAGATCTGGCGCTTGCACATTCAAGGTGAACTCCGTCGAATGAACGGAGAACGTGCACAACCTGTCATGAAGTACCAAGCTCGACCCGAGCTGTGAGCGAATTGGCCTAAAAGGGTTGGGCCTCTCATGATTTGCCATGATTTTGTACCGTTCCAGGCGTTTGTCGGGGCAGTATGCGCCGGTATACTCGCCGGATCACTTGTCATGAGCGAGTTACATGGAACGCTTTTTCGAAAATGCTATGTATGCTGCCCGCTGGCTGCTGGCACCTATCTATTTTGGCCTTTCGCTAGCCCTGGTCATGCTGGCCATCAAGTTTTTCCAGGAAATCTTTCATTTACTTCCGCATATATTCGAACAAACTGAAGCAGATCTGATCCTGTTGGTCCTGTCGCTGATCGATATGGCTCTGGTGGGCGGTTTGCTAGTCATGGTCATGCTGTCAGGCTACGAGAACTTTGTGTCTCAACTTGAGTTGGGAGATGACAAGGAAAAACTCAGTTGGCTCGGCAAAATGGATTCCAGTTCATTGAAGAACAAGGTCGCCGCTTCCATTGTTGCGATTTCATCGATTCACCTGCTGCGAATCTTCATGGACGCAAAAAATGTCGATACCACCTATCTGAAATGGTACGTGATCATTCACCTGACCTTCGTGCTCTCGGCATTTGCCATGGGTTATCTAGACAAGCTCACCAAGCATGACCATTAACGGGTCGTAAGAGGTCAAGACAGTTGTTAGCCGTGCTGGCAGCTACTTTCCCGGAGGCGCTATGAGACTCGAAGAGTTAAAGGCATTAGCCCAGGCAGGTCGCATTCAGGAACTCAACCTTCTATCGCTGGAAGGAGGGTTCTATATCCTTGACATACTCGGCGTAGAGACTCGCAACTGCCTTCAGGAAAACGATGGCAAGACCATGCACCTGCGCTCGCCCGGCCATGCCCAGCATGTGCTCAGGGAGATACCGGAGCTTCCCTTCTACCTTGTGCAGTATTCTCCCTATGACGAAATGGTGGGCGCTGCGCCGCGTAGCGAGGCGCCTTTAAAGACGCGCCTTGGTTTCAACCGTAACGGTGAAGCAAGCGTTTGAGCCTGAGCGGTAGCTCAAAGAGAGACAGTATCACCCGTCATTTACCTGCCGCATGCACGCCGAGCCTTGCAGTCGTCTGTGTTAGGCTGGGCGTTTTGTAGCCGAGGTAACTAATGAGCGAACTCAATCTGGACACGCATGAAAGTCGTGTGAGCTACGGCATTGGCCGTCAACTGGGCGATCAGCTTCGTCAGAATCCGGTACCTGGCATGTCTCTTGAGGCTGTGCTGGCGGGTTTGTCGGATGCCTACACCGAGCAAGACAGTCGTGTGTCGGTTGATGATCTGAATGACAGCTTCAAACACATTCGCGAGCGTATGCAGGCTGAAGCGCAGGCTAAGGCTGCTGCAGCCGCAGAAACCGGTGCCGCCTACCTACTGGAAAACGCCAAGCGCGACGGTGTTGTGCTGTTGCCTTCTGGCCTTCAGTACGAAGTGCTGGTTGAAGGGCAGGGCGACAAGCCTAGCCGCCAGAGTCATGTGCGTACTCACTACCATGGCACCCTGATCGACGGCAGCGTCTTTGACAGCTCTTATGAACGTGGCCAGCCTGCTGAATTTCCCGTCGGTGGCGTCATTGCAGGCTGGACCGAAGCGTTGCAGCTGATGAGTGTAGGCAGCAAATGGCGCCTGACCGTGCCGAGTGAGCTGGCTTATGGCGCTCAAGGTGTTGGCAGTATCCCGCCCCATAGCGTACTGGTCTTCGACGTAGAGCTGCTCGAGATTCTCTGAGTCTTAGGGCTGACCGCAAGACCAGCTTAGCCAAAGCTCTGCTGACTGCTGTCCTCCGGCCGCAAGGCGCGTGCATAGCAGAACAGAAAGAGTTGGCGGACCTGTTCCTTTTGGCGAGCAGGTTCGCTGCTGCTCAAACTTTGCACATCAAGCTCGCCCATCTCCCATAATTCATTCAATGCGTCTTCATCTAGTACAACGCATACCTGTCCAGTCTCGCGATTGAGTATGCGAAGGTAGGGGTGTGGGCGGTCCAGCCAGGCATCGATCAAATAAGTCATGACATATCCCTCCATATCGGGCGTATGAATGAGAATAATTCTTGTTATTGATTAATCAAGGGTTAATCCGAATTTTTCTGGCCAAGGCGACCAGCAGCACAAAACAGACATAAAAAAACGCCACGTGCCTGACGGCAGGTGGCGTTCTTTTTGGTTGCTATATCAGTGCGTACGCGCTACTGCAAATTGGCTTAGCTCGATGAGCGCATCACGGTGAGCGCTGTCAGGCAGGCTTTCCAGGCAGGCAATGGCCCGCCCGGCATAGTCACGTGCCAGATTGGCGGTGTAGTCAAGCGCGCCGGCGGCTTCGACTGCAGTGCGAATACCCTCCAGGTCCTTGCTGCCACCTTGCTGGATGGCCTTGCGAACCAGGGTCGCCTGTTCCTCGGTGCCTTCTCGCATGGTTACGATCAGGGGAAGGGTAGGCTTACCCTCTGCCAGGTCATCACCCACATTCTTGCCTAGCGTCGTAGCGTCGCCGCGGTAATCCAGCAGGTCATCGACCAGCTGGAAGGCGATACCAAGATAATCCCCAAACTGCCGAAGGGACTCTGCCTGCGCACTTGAGGCGCCACACAGGGCCGCAGCACTGTGTGTTGACGCTTCGAACAGCATGGCGGTCTTACCCCGAATGACCTCCATATAGATCTCTTCGGTTGTGCTGGCGTCACGGACCTTGGAAAGCTGTAGCACTTCCCCTTCGGCAATAACGCGTGTTGCCTGGGAGATAATGCGCATGACCTCCATGGAGCCCAGCTCGACCATCATCTCGAAGGAGCGGGCATAGAGAAAATCACCCACCAGCACGCTAGGGGCATTACCCCAAAGGGCATTGGCCGTTGAGCGTCCGCGACGTAGACCTGAGGCATCGACAACGTCATCGTGCAGCAGGGTTGAGGTGTGCAGGAACTCGATGGTGGCTGCAAGTAGCCGAATCGGGTAATCGCTATGGCCCAATGCATTTCCAGTCAGCAGGACCAGGAGGGGACGTAGGCGTTTCCCGCCAGCGGAGACGATGTAGTCTCCGATTTTTTCGACCAGGGGCACGCGGGAGGTGAGTTGTCGGCGAATGATGCCATCGACTGCGGCGAAATCATCAGCCACCACGCGATAAAAGGCCTGGGGTTGCGTCATGTAGGGCGTATCCAAGTGCGGTGCGTTGTTACAGCACAGTGCGCGCCGGGGCGGAGCGCTGGGCGCGTAACCTGCCGGGGCTCCAATAGGGTTGCGCGGCATGCTAGGGGGGAGGGGTGGCACTGTCAAGGCAGAGTAGTGCAGCCCTTGCTACATTATCCCTTCTTGCGTAGAATTGCTGGCCCTGAAATCCCAAGGGTTAACCCCCTGTCTTACGCAATTGCCTGGGCGTCTATCCACCCCATGCAGCCATGCCGGTCAATCACTCTTTTTATAAAGCACCGGGTGAGCAGGTTAAACGGAGATATTCCATGTACGCAGTAATCGTTACCGGTGGCAAGCAGCACAAAGTCACCGAAGGTGAATTCCTGAAGGTCGAGAAGCTCGACATCGCAACTGGCGAAACCGTGACTTTTGATCGCGTTCTGCTGGTTGGCAACGGCGATGACGTCAAGATCGGTCTGCCGGTAGTTGATGGCGCCAAAGTAACTGCTGAAGTAGTTGCTCAGGGTCGTCACGACAAGGTCAGCATCATCAAATTCCGTCGTCGTAAGCATCACATGAAGCGTCAGGGCCACCGTCAGTGGTTCACTGAAATCAAAATCACCGGCATTCAGGCCTGATTGCCTTTTCGGAGAATTGACACATGGCACACAAAAAAGCTGGCGGTTCCACCCGCAACGGTCGCGATTCAGAATCTAAACGCCTTGGCGTGAAGCTGTTCGGCGGCCAGGTTGTTAAAGCAGGTAACATCATCGTGCGTCAGCGCGGTACTCAGTTCCACCCCGGTTACGGCGTTGGTCTGGGCAAGGATCACACTCTGTTCGCTAAAGTCGACGGCGTGATCAAGTTCGAAGTGAAGGGCGCCTTCGGCCGTCGCTATGTAAGCGTCGTTGCTGCCTAAGCGCAGATTCACCGAAAAAGCCCTGTCTTAACGACGGGGCTTTTTTGTTTCTGTATTCTATTCTTTTCCAGTTATTTTCAGTCGGCCCGCTCCGGCGGGAGGTTTTAATGAAATTTGTCGACGAAGTTTCCATTCACGTGCAAGCCGGCGATGGCGGTAATGGCATGATGAGTTTCCGCCGGGAAAAGTTCATCGAGAAAGGTGGGCCGAACGGTGGTGATGGTGGTGACGGTGGCTCTGTATGGTTGGAGGCCAACGTCAACCTCAATACCCTGGTGGATTATCGGTACACTCGCCGTTTCCAGGCGCAGCGTGGCGAAAACGGTGGCAGTACGGATTGTACGGGTGCCAAGGGTGAAGATCTGGTTCTCCAGGTGCCTGTAGGTACGACTGTTATCGATGCGGGCACCCAGGAAGTGATTGGCGATCTGACCCAGCCGGGACAGCGTCTGCGTGTAGCGCAAGGCGGCTGGCACGGGTTGGGTAACACGCGCTTCAAGTCCAGTACCAACCGTGCTCCCCGTCAGACCACCAAAGGTAAGCCTGGTGAGGCGCGTGATCTCAAGCTTGAGTTGAAGGTCTTGGCAGACGTAGGTCTGCTTGGTCTGCCAAATGCGGGTAAGAGTACATTTATCCGGGCGGTGTCGGCAGCCAAGCCCAAAGTGGCGGACTACCCTTTTACAACGTTGGTGCCTAATCTGGGTGTTGTGAGTGTGGGGCGCCTCAAGAGCTTTGTTGTGGCGGATATTCCCGGTTTGATCGAAGGCGCTTCCGAAGGTGCAGGGCTGGGGATTCGCTTCCTCAAGCACTTGGCGCGTACACGCCTGTTATTGCATCTGGTCGATATGGCGCCGCTGGATGAAAGCGATCCGGCTGATGCGGCTGAGACGATTCTCAATGAGTTGAATAAGTTCAGTCCGGCGCTGATGGAGCGTGACCGCTGGCTGGTTCTGAATAAGGCTGACCAGATCCTGGATGAGGAAGAGCGTGATGCTCGGGTCAAGGCTGTCGTTGAGCGTCTGAGCTGGGAAGGGCCTGTCTTTGTGATCTCGGCCCTGGAGCGTAACGGCACCGAAGCGTTGTGTCAGGCTATCATGCGCTATCTGGATGAGCGTGCCGAGCGTATCGCTGAAGATCCAGCCTTTGCTGAGGCGGCGCAGGAACTGGATCAGCAGATCGAGGATGAGGCCCGTGCTCGCCTACAGGCGTTGGACGATGCGCGTGCGCTGCGTCGTGCTGGCATAAAGAGCGTCGATGATGAAAGTCTCGACGATGACTTCGATGATGATGACGAAGACGATGGTGAAGGACCAGAGATCATCTATGTCAGATAAAGAGCTTTCGATACGCGATCGGGTGACTCGCTCCGAGCGTTGGGTAGTAAAGATTGGCAGTGCCTTGCTGACGGATGATGGGCGCTGTCTTGATGGCCGTGCCATGTCGGGCTGGGTCGAGCAGATGGTTGCTCTGCATCGTGCGGGTGTTGAGCTTGTCCTCGTATCCTCTGGCGCAGTGGCGGCAGGCATGAGTCGATTGGGCTGGGCTTCGCGGCCCAGTGCCATTCACGAGTTGCAGGCTGCTGCGGCTGTTGGTCAGATGGGCTTGGTTCAGGCATGGGAGTCCAGTTTTGCCGAGCATGATGTGCAAACGGCACAGGTGCTGCTTACCCATGATGACTTGTCCGACCGAAAGCGTTATCTGAATGCTCGAAGCACCCTTCGAACCCTGGTTGAGTTGGGGGTGGTGCCTGTCATCAATGAAAACGATACGGTCGTTACGGATGAGATCCGTTTTGGTGACAACGATACATTGGCTGCTCTGGTGGCAAACCTGGTTGAGGCGGATCTGTTGGTTATCCTGACGGATCGTGATGGCATGTTCGATGCCGACCCGCGACATAATCCTGAAGCCGCGCTAATCAGCGAGGCTCGTGCAGACGATCCTGCGCTGGATGCGGTGGCTGGTGGCTCTGCAGGGGCGTTGGGGCGTGGTGGTATGCAGACAAAGCTGCGTGCGGCTCGTCTGGCAGCTCGCTCTGGTGCCTGTACGGTTATCGTAGGTGGGCGCATTGAGCACGTGCTGAGCCGGTTGCGTGAGGGTGAGCGGCTGGGTACGTTGCTTTCCCCTGAGCGGGGCTTGGTGGCGGCTCGCAAGCAATGGCTGGCAGGTCATCTTCAAATGCGTGGCACATTGGTGCTGGATGCGGGGGCGGTAAAGGCCCTCACTGAAGACCATAAGAGTCTCTTGCCTGTGGGTGTTAAAGCGATAGAAGGCAGCTTCCGTCGTGGTGAGATGGTGGCGTGTGTGGGGCCTGACGGAAATGAAGTGGCGCGCGGACTGGTAAATTACAGTGCTGCCGAGGCACAGAAGATCATGGGGCAGTCCTCGGAGTTCATTGGTCAGGCGCTTGGGTATGTCTACGAGCCTGAACTTGTTCATCGAGACAATATGGTGCTGGTGTAACGTCACCCGCATGAAGCACGGCGCCGATGGGCGCCGTTTTTTATGCCTGAAAACGCAGGCAATAAAAAACCGGCTTTCGCCGGTTTTTTATTGCAAGCTAAGCCTTAAGCGGCAGCAGCTTGGCTCATAGCCTTGATATGGGCATTCAGGCGGCCTTTGTGACGAGCAGCCTTGTTCTTGTGAATGATGCCCTTGTCGGCCATGCGATCAATCACAGGTACTGCAGCGGCGTAGGCAGCTTGTGCTTTTTCCAGATCTTTAGCGTCGATCGCTTTAACTACGTTCTTGATGTAAGTACGAACCATTGAACGCAGGCTAGCATTGTGGCTGCGACGCTTCTCAGCCTGTTTGGCGCGTTTTTTGGCGGAAGGTGTGTTTGCCACCGTCGAGCTCCTCGAAAAACTGGGGGGGTACCACGCAAATAAGGCCGCGAATCATGCCGATGTGTTAATCGATTGTCAAGGTTATAAAGACGGCTGGACGAGTGGTTGGTAACAACTGCATCTGTACGTGCTTTATCTGTTTGATCGTCCTACACTCGCGGGCTTGCCTATGAGGCATCTTCTTGAGGCTTGGAGACACACAGGCCCTGTAATCGGTATGTATAGAATCCAAACGCATGAACCTTCTTAAATCGCTAGCTGCGGTTAGCTCAATGACGCTTGTTTCCCGGGTGTTGGGCTTTATTCGCGATACCATCGTAGCACGTATTTTTGGCGCAGGGATCGCCACTGATGCTTTCTTCGTAGCGTTCAAGCTGCCGAATCTGTTGCGGCGCATCTTTGCAGAGGGCGCATTCTCCCAGGCGTTTGTCCCGATTCTGGCAGAATACAAGAGCCAGCGCGGAGAAGAGGCGACCCGAACCTTTATCGCCTACGTATCAGGCCTGCTGACGCTGGTCCTGGCGATTGTGACCCTGGTGGGCATGGTAGCTGCGCCCTGGGTTATCTGGATTACCGCCCCTGGCTTTAGCGATACGCCTGAAAAGTTTGCGCTGACCACTTCACTTCTTCGCGTAACCTTTCCGTATATTCTGTTGATTTCCCTGTCATCACTTGCCGGTGCAGTGCTCAACACGTGGAACCGGTTCTCCGTCCCGGCGTTTGTGCCCACGCTCCTAAACGTCAGCATGATCTTTTTTGCTGTCTTCCTGACGCCATACTTTGATCCACCGGTCATGGTGCTTGGATGGGCTGTACTGGCGGGCGGTTTTCTACAGCTGGTGTACCAACTGCCACACTTGAAAAAAATTGGCATGCTTGTGCTGCCTCGCCTCAATCTACGGGATAGCGGAGTCTGGCGGGTATTGAGGCAAATGATCCCGGCCATTATCGGAGTGTCGGTTAGCCAGATTTCCCTGATCATCAACACCATCTTTGCCTCTTTTCTGGCTGCCGGTTCGGTTTCATGGATGTATTACGCCGACCGCTTGATGGAGCTGCCTTCCGGTGTTCTGGGTGTTGCGCTCGGTACTATCCTTTTGCCGGCGCTAGCCAAGACTTATGCCAAGGATGATCGGCACGAATACTCCCGCCTTTTGGATTGGGGACTTAGGCTCTGCTTTCTTTTGGTTCTGCCGTGCTCGTTGGCGCTAGCGATTCTGTCCGAGCCGCTGACTATTTCCCTGTTCCAGTACGGTCGTTTTACGGCTCATGATGCACAAATGACCCAACATGCCTTGATCGCCTATTCGGTAGGTTTGGTCGGAATCATTTTGGTCAAGGTGCTGGCCCCTGGGTTTTATGCTCGACAGAACATCAAGACGCCTGTTCGGATCGCTATTTTCACATTGGTAATAACCCAGCTCATGAACCTGGCCTTTATTGGTCCGCTTCAGCATGTAGGTCTGGCCTTGGCGATCGGGCTGGCCGCCTGTATCAACGCGGGTCTTCTCTATTGGCAGTTGAGAAAGCACAAGCTTTTCGAGCCGCAGCCCGGATGGACCTTGTTCCTGATCAAGCTAGTGGTTGCGGTTGTGGTCATGTCGACCGTACTTCTAGGGCTGCTTTATGTCATGCCCGCATGGGATCAGGGCAATATGCTGGCGCGCTTTTCACGGCTTGGACTGGTAGTTGCTGCTGGGGTGATCGCTTATTTTGGCGTGTTGGCGGCATTTGGATTTCGTATCAAAGACTTCACGAAAAAAGCGCTGGCATGACCAATGGCTTGATGTTCATGGGCAAGCTTGTCAGTGACTGCCTGTTGTCTGCGGGCAAGCGTGCGTATAATCGTAGAATTTGCAAATAGAACGCGTGCTATGCAGCTGGTTCGAGGCCTTCATAATCTCAGTCCCCTGCCGCAGGGCTGTGTTGCCACCATAGGCAATTTCGACGGAGTACACCTGGGACATCAGGCGATTCTGGCTCGTCTGCATGAACGAGCAATAGAGCTCAGAGTGCCTAGTTGTGTAGTTATATTCGAGCCACAGCCGCGTGAGTACTTTGCGCCTGAACAAGCTCCAGTGCGGTTGACGCGCCTTCGCGAGAAGCTGGAGTTGCTATCCAAGGCAGGCGTAGACCGTGTTGTGTGTCTGGCCTTCAACCGTCGACTGCGCGAGCTTTCAGCACGAGCCTTTATCGATCAGGTGCTTATCCAGGGATTGGGCATCAAGCACCTTGAGGTCGGGGATGACTTCCGCTTTGGCTGTGACCGTGCTGGCGATTTTGATTTTCTGGTCGATGCAGGGCGGATCAACGGGTTTACGGTTGAGGCCGCTACAACGGTCGAGTTGGATGGCATGAGAATAAGCAGTACGCGCATTCGAGAAGCGTTGGCTTCGGGGGATCTGTCTCTTGCAAATCGAATGCTGGGACGCCCCTATACCTTATCTGGGCGTGTACTGCATGGACAGAAGCTTGCTCGCCAATTAGGCTGGCCTACTGCTAATGTTCAGCTGAAGCGCCGTCTGCCACCCATGAAAGGGGTTTATCTGGTCAACGTGGATATTCATGGCCAGATCCGGGGAGGCGTTGCAAATATTGGTCTTCGTCCTACTGTAAAAGGCGATGGCCGTCCCCATCTTGAAGTACATCTTCTCGAATATGCTGGCGATCTGTATGGTCAGCATCTGACTGTTGTTTTTCACCGCAAGCTGCGAGACGAGCAGCGTTTCGCCTCTCTGGAGGCATTGAAGGCGGCGATTGATGCCGATGTCGCCGCCGCCCGAGCTTATTGGCTGGGCCAACCGCTTGATGAGATCTGAAGAGCCCGAAATGACCGATTACAAAGCCACGCTTAACCTTCCAGCTACCGATTTCCCCATGAAAGCCGGCTTGCCGCAACGCGAGCCTGAAACCCTCAAGTACTGGAATGGTATTGGTCTCTACCAAAAGCTGCGCGAAATTGGCAAAGGGCGTCCTACCTTTATCCTTCATGATGGCCCGCCCTATGCCAACGGCAATATTCATATTGGTCATGCGGTCAACAAGATCATCAAGGACATTATTGTCCGCTCCAAAACCCTGTCGGGTTATGACGCACCCTATGTTCCCGGCTGGGATTGCCATGGCCTGCCTATCGAACACAAGGTTGAGATCACCCACGGCAAGAATCTGCCAGCAGACAAAACCCGCGAACTCTGCCGTGCCTATGCGGCTGAGCAGGTAGAAGGACAGAAAGCCGACTTCATTCGCTTGGGTGTGTTGGGTGAGTGGGATAATCCCTACAAAACCATGGATTATGCCAACGAGGCGGGAGAAATCCGTGCATTGGCTGAAATGGTTCGTAAAGGCTTTGTATTCAAGGGTCTGAAGCCGGTCAACTGGTGCTTCGATTGCGGTTCTGCATTGGCCGAAGCTGAAGTGGAATACGCGGACAAGCAGTCCATGACGATCGATGTAGCCTTCCCCTGCGCCGAGGATGACAAGCTTGCTGCTGCCTTCGGCCTGGAAGCGCTGCCCAAGAAAGCCTATATCGTCATCTGGACTACCACACCCTGGACCATCCCGGCCAACCAGGCGCTTAATGTGCATCCCGAGTTTGACTATGCACTGGTAGATGTAGGCGACAAGCTGCTTCTGCTGGCTGAGGAGCTGGTCGAGAGCTGCCTTGCGCGGTACTCGCTGGAAGGACAGGTCATCGCGACGGCTAAGGGTGAAGCGCTGGAGCTGATCGCTTTCAATCATCCTTTCTACGATCGCCGTTCGCCCATTTACCTTGCTGACTATGTTGAACTGGGTGCTGGTACGGGTATTGTGCACAGTGCGCCTGCTTACGGTGAGGATGACTTCCGGTCCTGCAAGCGCTACGGCATGACCAACGATGACATCCTGAGCCCCGTGCAGAGCAACGGCGTCTATGTCGAGTCGTTGCCCTTCTTTGGTGGTCAGTTCATCTGGAAAGTCAATCCCGCCATTGTCGAGAAGCTGCGCGAAGTCGGCTGCCTGATGGCCAGCGAGAATATCACTCACAGCTACATGCATTGCTGGCGTCACAAAACCCCACTGATCTACCGTGCGACCGCGCAGTGGTTTGTGGGCATGGACAAGCAGCCAGTAGAGGGCGGCACCCTTCGTGAGCGTGCCTTGGCAGGCATCGAGCAGACCCAGTTTGTGCCCGCCTGGGGACAGGCCCGTTTGCATGGCATGATTGCCGGTCGGCCTGACTGGTGTATCTCGCGTCAGCGTACCTGGGGTGTCCCGATTCCATTCTTCCTGCATAAGGAAAGCGGAGAGCTGCATCCTCGCACGGTAGAGTTGATGGAAGAGGTTGCTCAGCGCGTTGAGCAGGCCGGTATCGAGGCATGGTTCAAGCTGGATGCTGCCGAGTTGCTGGGTGATGAAGCCGCCCAGTATGAAAAAATCGCTGATACGTTGGACGTCTGGTTTGACTCGGGCACTACCCATTGGCATGTGCTGCGTGGCTCGCATCAGCTGGGCCATGATCAAGGGCCGGTTGCTGACCTGTATCTGGAAGGCTCCGACCAGCATCGTGGTTGGTTCCACTCATCGCTGCTGACCGGTTGTGCCATCGACGACCACCCACCCTACAAAGCATTGCTCACGCACGGGTTTACCGTAGATGAGAATGGCCGCAAGATGTCCAAATCGCTGGGCAATGTGATTGCACCGCAGCAGGTGACGGATACGCTGGGCGCTGACATTTTGCGCCTATGGGTTTCGGCGACTGACTACTCGGGTGAAATGGCGGTTTCCCAACAGATCCTGCAGCGCTCGGCTGACTCTTATCGCCGTATCCGCAATACTGCACGTTTCCTCCTTTCCAACCTGAACGGCTTCGATCCTGAGCAGCATCTGCTGGCATCGGAAGACATGATCGCTATTGATCGCTGGGCTGTGGATCGCGCGCTCCTGTTGCAACATGAGCTTGAGGAAGCCTACAACGAGTATCGTTTCTGGAACGTGTACCAGAAAGTGCACAATTTCTGTGTGCATGAACTGGGTGGCTTCTATCTCGACATCATCAAGGATCGCCAGTACACCACGGGCACTGACAGCCGCGCTCGCCGTTCCTGCCAAACAGCCATGTTCCATATTGCGGAAGCACTGGTTCGCTGGATTGCGCCTATCTTGGCCTTCACTGCCGAGGAAATCTGGCAATACCTGCCAGGCAAGCGCAACGAGTCTGTCATGCTTAATACCTGGTATGACCAGTTGACCGAACTGCCAGCTGACACTGAGCTTGATCGCGCATTCTGGGATCAGGTGATGGCGGTCAAGGCTGCTGTCAACAAGGAGCTGGAAAACCAGCGTAACGCCAAGACAATCGGCGGCAACCTTCAGGCAGAAATCACGCTGTTCGTTGACGGCCCGCTGAGTGGGGTACTGAAGAAACTGGGTGAAGACCTGCGCTTTATCCTGATCACTTCTCGGGTCGAGGTTGCAACGTTTGACGAGGCGTCTGACGAAGCGGTAGAGAGCGAGGTAGCAGGTCTCAAACTTCTGGTTCGCAAATCAGGCAGCACCAAGTGTGCCCGTTGCTGGCACCATCGTGATGACGTAGGAATTGATCCCAACCACCCTGAAATCTGTGGCCGTTGCGTCAGTAACGTCTTTGGCAATGGTGAGGTGCGCCGCTATGCCTGAGGCAGGCCGTTTTGGCCGTCTGGCCTGGTTATGGTTGAGTGTGGTCGTCGTTGTGTTGGATCAACTGAGCAAGGCTTATTTTGAAGGGCAGCTCAGTCTGTATCAGCGCATCGAGGTGATTCCTGATCTGTTCAGCTGGACGCTCGCCTATAACACAGGCGCAGCGTTCAGCTTTCTGGCGGATCATTCCGGTTGGCAGCGTTGGCTTTTTGCTGCGATTGCCATTGCAGTCAGCATTACCCTGGTAGTCTGGCTCAAGCGGTTGGGACGCAACGATACCTGGATTGCTATTGCCCTGGCGCTGATCCTTGGCGGCGCTATCGGTAACCTGTACGACCGTATCGTGTTGGGGCACGTTATTGATTTCGTCCTTGTACATTGGCGGGAACATCTGTTTCCCGCTTTCAACTTGGCAGACAGCGCCATTACCGTAGGTGCCATCATGCTTGCCCTGGATATGTTCCGTACCAAAAAGACAGGAGAAGCCCATGTCTGAGATAACGGTTGGTCCGGAAACGCGCGTAACGCTCAATTTCGCGATCAAGCTGGAAAACGGCGATATTGTTGACACAACCTTTGACAAGGCGCCTGCAACGTTCAGGGTAGGGGACGGCAATCTCCTGCCTGGCTTCGAGCAAGCGTTGTTCGGCTTGCCTGAGGGCGCGCGTAGTAGCCTGACGATTCTGCCTGAGCAGGGGTTTGGTCAGCCAAACCCGCAAAATCTGCAGCAGATGCCTCGAGACGATTTCGAGAATATGGACTTGTCCGAAGGGTTGCTGATTATCTTTACCGATGCGGCAGGAGGCGAAATGCCCGGCATCGTTAAATCCTTCGATGATCATGCGGTGATTATAGACTTCAACCACCCGCTTGCTGGGCGCACGTTGACGTTCGAAGTCGAAATTATCGCCATTGAGCCGGTTGTTGCCCATTGAGGCCTGCTCAGTAGCAGACGCTGAGCGAAAGGAATTCAACATGCAAATCAAATTAGCCAACCCTCGCGGATTTTGCGCAGGGGTTGATCGCGCAATCGATATCGTCAATCGCGCGCTTGATGTGTTCGGCCCGCCGATCTATGTCCGACATGAAGTGGTGCATAACAAGTTCGTCGTAGAAAACCTGCGCAACCGTGGCGCTGTTTTTGTCGAAGAGCTGGATCAGGTGCCTGATGATGTTATCGTGATCTTCAGCGCCCATGGCGTTTCCCAGGCGGTACGCAAGGAAGCTGAAAACAGAGGGCTCAAGGTTTTTGATGCTACGTGTCCGCTGGTGACCAAAGTTCACATGGAAGTAGCCAAATACAGCCGTGACGGCCGCGAATGCATTCTGATTGGCCATGAAGGTCATCCGGAAGTAGAGGGCACTATGGGCCAGTACGATACGCGTAATGGCGGATCGATCTACCTTGTAGAAGACGAGGAAGACGTTGCGGCGCTTCAGGTCCGCAACCCTGACTCGCTAGCTTTCGTTACTCAGACTACGCTGTCTATGGACGACACAAGCAAGGTCATCGATGCCTTGCGCGGCAAGTTTCCGAACATTGGCGGCCCACGCAAAGACGACATCTGCTACGCCACTCAGAATCGCCAGGACGCGGTTAAAACACTAGCAACTGAGTCTGACATCGTTCTAGTCGTTGGAAGTCCTAATAGCTCCAATTCCAACCGTCTGCGTGAGCTATCCGAGCGTATGGGAACCCCAGCCTACCTTATCGATGGTGCAGAGGATCTCAAACAGGAGTGGTTCAGCGGGGTAGGGCGAATTGGTATTACAGCAGGCGCGTCAGCTCCTGAGATTCTGGTCAAAGGCGTTATTGACCAGCTGAAAACTTGGGGCGCGAGCGAGGGGCTAGAACTCGAAGGCCAGCCGGAGAATATAACGTTCTCGCTGCCGAAGGAGTTGAGATTAAAGGCTGTTTAAATAAAAAGGCCCGACTGGTTAGTCGGGCCTTTTTATTTAGCGCCAGCACTCTGTAGCGCTGCTGGTTCCCGAGGTACCTTTTTTGCCTTGAGCATTCAAGGTTAAATTTTGGCACTCTTTATCGTTCTTTTGTGGTCCGGCGGCTTTTGCTGTCAGCAAGTAAGGGCCATGTTTTGCATAATTCTCTTTTTCTTCGTTTTTGCTTCTATCATAAGAGGTTATATCAAGTTCGTAGTATCCGTTGTCAGATACAACTGTAGGGTTGCCTAGGCCCAAATCGGCCGGCGAAGCTGTATATTTATTGTTTTGCGCATAATAGCGCTCCATGCGGGCAGCAGCCTCGTTAAGCAGCGCTTGGCCTTCCGAGCGATGAGCACGCGTTACGTACCGGCTATAACTAGGTATGGCTATAGCTGCAATGATGGCTATTATTGCAACCGTAACCATCATTTCTATTAGCGTAAAACCTCTTAATCTTCGCTTCATTCTTATTCCTCGACAGGGATCGAGCGCCAGCTCTGGCGACGATTATTCTTGCTTGTAAGGCTAACGGATTTTTTCACTCCGCTATCGTCGGTGGTCGTTCCGCTAATGTTGATCAGTGTTCCTAATGTACTGGTAGAGGGACCGCTAATTAAACCCTCTAAGAAAATTCGTGAATACTTAGTGGATGTTCCGAGCTCCAACGTATTTGACGCCCCACCCGTGTAGGGATCAAATGTATTCAACCACGTAGTAACGCCTTGGCTGCAAGGGTCTGCATTTGGGACAAGCGAAGTCACTATAGCTGTTCCGCCTGCAAGACTTGGTCTGTTAACTACCATCTCGCCAGTCAACGGAAAATCAATATAGTAACCATAAAGGCCAGTTTTATTAGTAGTTGGGTCATACCATTTGACGGTGTTATTGCTTAGCGTTGACGCCTGTGATTCAACGCTATCACCGCTAGCGCTTATGTAAGTTATTTTTACGCTCTGGCTAAAGTTCTGAGCCTGAAGATTGCTTCTTGAAACTGTGGGAGTGCTAGAGGCTACGCCTGAAGTCTGCCGGTCCCAAATTCCATAAATACTCATGGCTTTGGTTGCATTGGCGCTGGAATCGATATCTTCAATATATTTTCCTGTGCCAAATATAACAATATGCCCTGTCCCGCTAGGATGCTTAACTAAATAAGGGCTAGCAGTAATGGGCTGAGTTAAATTTGTTGCTCCAGTAGCATAGGTACCAGCAGTGGCTTTGAAAAGTGGCGCGTTTCCAAATGCTACTTTAAAGTCGCTTGCAGTCGCTGTACCTAGTAGACCTTGTGCTCCAATCAAATCGAAACGCCACATATTGCCTTGCAGATCACCTGCGTATACATAATCAGCGATCAAGTCCCCATTGACGTCTGCAACGAAAGGAGATGAAAGTCCATTTGTAGCATTACTGCCGGACGCAGTTAGTGCTGCTAACTTGCTGCCATCTTTAATGTTCATTAGATAAAGAACGGCTTTGTCATTAACACTGTTATATCCGTTAGCCACTATAACTGCCCAGTTCCCATCGTGCAGGCGAGCAATTTGAGGCTTGGAATAGGTAAAGCCAAGATCTGCATAATCGATATCGCTGGAGCTTTTTTCCCACAACAGCACGGGATTTTTAGGGTCCGTTATATCTAAGGCAAACAATGACCTTCCGCCGCCACGTAGGCTGCCCACCAATACGGTATGCCAAGCACCATCAAAGTAAACATCCGAAGCTGTAGGAGACCCATCGACATAGTATTGATGAGCAGAGTTGTTATAACTGGGGTCTGAGAGTTTGTAGAGATTTCCAATAACTGCGCTTGGTATAAAAGCGAATTGTTCATTACCGCTGTCATCAAAAGCATGCAGCATGCCATCATTGGCACCCACATAGATCCTTGCTGCGCGTGATGCCCATTTGGTTTTATACGCGGTATAGCTAGCTGACGCGGAGCCATCGCTATTGACCACGGTAGCATTCATCAGAGCCGTAGAGCCGCTGGGCGCTCCAACAAGTACCGGCGTTGAATTGATGATATCCCCTAAAATATGCTTCCGAACCCTAAAGCTAGGTGCTTTTGTAGGGCTCTCATAGGTTCTATCGCCACGTAAATAATTAACCCTCAACTGGCCATTGGAGTCTTTACCACTTAGCGTCATATTTAAGCTGGTTTGCTGAATGCTGCTAAGGTTATTCCATGAGAAATCTTGCAGTTTATTAGTAGTGTTTGAGCTGGCAATATAAACCTTACGCTTTGCGTAATTTGTATTTCCTAACCCATAGGTTGTATTCAAGAGGGCCTGTGCGCTCCATACTTTAGAGTTTTTAGTATTTGAGCGACTCGACTTAATAAGGTCTCCACTCCAATCTTGGCTCGAAAAAGAGGGCGTATATGTGTAGAGAGAAGTAGAATTGCTCTCTTGAAAAGGAGAGCTGAGTGCTTGTCCTGCAGACGCGGTTTCCGCTTCGCTAATTCTGCTGACAATATTTTGCATTGCCGTGACGAGTGCATCAGGGCTCTCTACGCTAAAGAACTCTCCTCTGGAGTTAATTGCCGTATGCCACAAGTCATAAACATTATTGTCGCTGTCGCTCGCCGCTGCTGGCCACTGCACATTGCCAGCTAATAAACCGCTATATCCTCCCGAATAGGTGTCTCCGTCCCACTTTGGATTTATTAACGATTCACTTAAGCCAAGGCCTAGCGTGTAATTAACCAAGTGCTGCCAATTAGCAGGATCATTTTTAGGGTTCCAATACTGAGCTTTGGCATCACTAATAGACTCTCTGATATAGGGGGAGAGATTGTTAGATATATTGGGTTGCGCATCCGTGGCCCAGTATTTAAATGCAAGGTCAGCCAGTGTATTGGCGGCGCTATCTATGAAAGGTGCCCTTGGTGTGTAGACAGTTCCGTCAGGAAGGGTGGTGCTATTACTATCTACGTTTCCTACGGAGAAATTGTCTGAGTTCCATTTCCCGTCTGTCATCATGATGTGGTAACTGGGACGACAAGCATATTCAGGCGATTGGGTTCTTCCGGGATCGTAAGCATAGGGGGCATCAGAACCGGTGGTTTGTAAGAATCTACCTGCGCGGTCTAATGCTGAGCGTAACGGTGTACCCGTATTGTAGTTGATATCTCCAAGCCAAGTGAAGAAGTTTGCCTTGGCCTGACCTGTAAAGGTACGCAGTTTATTGCTGCCGTTGTAACTGATGCCTCTGCAAGTCGTAGAGTTTAATGTTGTGCAGTTACTCAAGTCCTGCCAAGTTAGTCGAATGGACTCAGAGAAATTAGCGAACGCAATATTTGTTGCAGTTTGTGTTGCTAACGCTCGGTTACGATAGAAAGCATACCAGATGGCGAAGTTTTGTCTTTCATCTATACGCCCAGGACCTGATGTGCTGCTAACGTCGACTTTGCTATAACAATTATCGTTTGTAATAGTACAGTTAGAGGCTTGATTATAAATGTAATAATACGCAGGTACACCCTGTCTGGTGTTGTCTGTATACCAGCTTCTAAAGTCGCTGGCAGGATTTTCAGCTAGATAATAAATAACTCCTGTGCTTCCGCCGTAGTTAGTCGCATAACGGTTGTCAGCAAACACCTTGTCCTGGCCTCTAGAGGTATCATACTCCCAGGCAACTCGATAGTCCGAGCTAAGGTCTAAAGTTCCAAGTGATGGATTATAGCCATTGACATAAACTTTTTTGAAGTCAAAAGTTGTGCTATTACTTACAGGATATTCGGTGATAGTGACCGTGCCGGAGTTGAAGGTAACTTTTTTTGGGACTTCGTACTTTAAATTTGGGTTATAGTACATCGGGTTGAATGTAGAAGATTTAACCCTACGAGTAGCCCTAAGATTATTATTGGCATAACCCAGTGAGTCGGGGACAAACCCCCATTTCATGCTGTTTGAGTTGTCAAGCGTAACAATAATATTTGGTGCTACGCCTGTTGTGAGGAAAAGAGGTGCCTGCGGTAATGAGAGGTTAGCTGCTTCAGCTCTAACGGAAAACAATACGGCTACCGGTAGTAACGTGCCAATTAATAACCGGCTGGGAGAGGTAAGGAATTTCATCACGGCTCTCTTTTAGCGCTCTACGCTGATTACAGATTGTAGAATAACGGGGAAACGTTTTTGTTCGTTCGGGTAGGCCATAGACGTTACGCGATAGTAATACGTTACTGGCGATGTATTGTCGTAAGAGTAGCCACTCGCATCTATGGACTCTTGTCCCATATACGCCGCGTTCCAGCGAGGCCCGCTAGAAAATGAGGCTGGATAGGTGTCAGAGGAACCTTTGTAATCGATTGCATATTTAGATCCAATTGCCCACCAGTTTGAGCCCGCAACCGAATTTGTTTTGAAGCGGTCTGTGCCTAATATGCATAAGTTAGTATTAAGATTTTCAGTGCTAACTCCGCAATCTGCATAGCCTTCGCTTGCTGTTGGATGATTCAATAGTCTTCTTTCGCCTTCTCGTAATGCTGCCTCTGCCGCATTAGATGCTTGCTTACGTTCAGACACGCTTCCGCTTATTCGACTTTGTAACGCTGTTTCTCGAATACTCGCAGTTGCGATCAGGGTAATGAGTAATAGCATTACTAGAGCGACTAAAAGAACGGCTCCTTCCTGGCGTGAAGAGAGTTTCATGGCATTAAATTCCTTAAGGCAACGGTGCTTTGAGAAATTTGATAAAGTTTCTTTCCGTTGTTATCTAAGTTAGAGCCAGTAAGAGCGTTCCAGCGATTTATCGCGTCACTCGATATGCCATCCTGAACATTGTTTTGCGAGGAAAACAATGCTGCATAGCGGATGGACTGCACAGCAGAGTCATTAGTGTTAGGCAAAACAAACCATTTGAAGTCGGTCAAGCCTGTAACTAGAGTTGCGGTTTTACCTTGTGCAGTACAAGTTATTTTGCTGTCAGTCGAGCTGTAAGTTATTCGGCTGACAATGACTTTGCCTGAAGGGATCGAGTTGCCTAAGCAGTCCAAATCCCAATCGGCATCATTAGGGGCCTCTGCCCCTTGATAGCGAAAGCAGATGCTGTCACGATTATTTTTTAACTTGGCTATTTGATAGGTTTGTCCTGCTTGAAATGAAGGGCAACTGTCTATGCTTTTAGCTTCAGGAAAGCTTTGTATCATATTGTTTTTTAGTGGATCAGCTCTATATCCGGTTCTGGCTAGTTGCTGTTCGAGAACCATAAGAGCAAATCGACTATTGTCTTGATTATTCGCTTGGCTCTGTTGAAATGCGTAGCTGCGTTTGTTGGTGATATATATTTGGGATACGCCTAGTATCAAAAAGCAGCTAATGGTAAGGGCAACCATTATCTCTATAAGTGATAGCCCTGCTTGCTTAGAATGAGAGTTTATTTGGTTCATTTTAAAGTTCAGTACGCAAGCGATAGTAGCAAACATTATTGGCGCAGCTCCCTGAGTTGTCTTGCCACGCTATTTGAATCATAACGACAGAGCTATTGCTGCCGGAGGTGCAAGTATTGTCTGGAGTGCTTTGAGGGCATACGGCAAAATTGCTTTTTATTAAATCGTCGTTAACCGGAAGTTGAGCTTTAACTTGCATTAACCAACAGGTTAAGTCTTTTCTAGCCACAGCCTCTCCGCCCAAGCTACGATCTAAGCTTGCGCATGACTCTCCGCTTGCTAGCGGTGTCGTCTGAAAGTCACTATTTAGCGGCTTGTAATAGTTCGATGACGTTGTAAAAAGCGCACTGTTATTTCCAGGGTTGCTTCTCATCATTTCCAGCAAGTCGCCTGCCAGCATGGTGGCGTTATTAAGTTGTACAGAGTCCTGAGTAAGCTTAATGCTTCGCGTTTGAAGCGCAGCCATGCCTAATATTCCAATACAAAGTATTAGCAGACTGACCAAGACCTCAATCATGCTGAAGCCAGTGGAGTTGTTTTTTGAACTCATGCGCCGACTCATGCTTTACACCCCGTAACACCTGCCGTAGCTGCGGCATCTGTAGGGCTAGAGATATTTCCGTTTTGCTCTATTGTGATTTTTTTACCTTTCGCACCGGTTCCGCCCTTAGAGCAGATCAAAATAATTGACTCGCAATTCCCTTGAGTGCAGACAGCACCATTTGCTTTTGTAACGATTCCTAGTGGGCCAAAAGTGATCGATACTTTAGTGCCCGTTGCGTTTACGCTTTGTTGATTCAAGCCTGTGTCGCTGTAGTCTCGAAGGGTTTCTGAGCCACTAGTAATCTTAAGGCCCTGAGTCCATCCATCTGCCGAGGGTGCTGTTATCGTCACAGGTACTCCACGCGCAACAGCTTCACCACGGGTATACATAAGCGCCCCGTACAGCTCATTGCTGGTTGATTGCACTTGATTGGATTGGATCAGAAGAGAGAACTGTGGCATGGCTATGGTTGCAACGACAGCTACCAGCGCTACAACCACCATAAGCTCTATTAAGGTGAATCCAAGAGAGCCTCTGTAACGTAGCATGCTGAATCCCAAGTCAATTTTATGGCTATAGAGTGACGTCAGAACCTGTTTCTGTCGCCACTGAAGGGATGGCCGGATTCCATCCGTCGATAACCGGTCAACCTGCTATTGAGGTTGCTCATAAGTTGTGCTTTTCGACTTCATATGGCTTTAGAGTGGCTGCCATAAAGGTTCAATGCTCTGTATGTCGGTGATCAACAAGCCTAATAAATGTCTTATTTTTAATAGTTTATTGCATGCATAGTTCAGTAATCTCTTTGTTTCTTGCTTCACGTATCCGGCCTTGTCTGCTTAATACATACTTCCAAAGGACCGTATTTTTGGCGCTGCATAGAAAGAAAGTTCCGTTTCCGAATATTAATGTGCCGTTCCCTTGGAAGCGTATGCTATCCCTGTTTCCTCGCCAAAAGAGCTTGTCTGAGGATTCTATAGTGTGTGAAAGAAAGACTTCGCGTGTAGATGGAGACTGTATTAGCCAGCCTTTTTCCCATGTAGCGTCACAGTGGGTAGCATCACTTGAACCGCATACTTCTATCGCTCTGCCTTGTAAGATACTCATTGATCTTGCGTAGCCGATATGCTGGTTTAGCGTATCACCCAAAATGGTTCGATTATTTTTATCGAGAAAAAGTTTATAAGAGGGTAAGGCGATTAAGGCAATAACTACTGTTAAAGCCAGTACGATTATGAGCTCTAACAAGTTGAAGCCAGCTTGCTTCCTGGTATCCATATGAAACATATCCTTTGCGTGTAACATTACATCAGACCGTCCTGGTCATGGCGGTTTTTGCCAGTTGAGCAGATTCATGTCAAGAAGCCACTACAGAAGGATGTGACATGTTTTACGATGTGGTTGTAATTGGTGGTGGGGTCATAGGTCTGCTTACCTCCCTAAGGTTGGCCTTATCTGGCCAACGAATCGTACTTTTTGAGCGGGCTCAGGTTGGTAGTGAGGCCTCCTGGGCCGGCGGAGGTATCGTTTCTCCGCTTTATCCCTGGCGCTACAGCGCTCCCGTCACCGCGTTGGCGCACTGGTCTCAAGATTTCTACCCGGAACTTGGCGCTCAGCTTTTCGAAAGGACAGGTGTAGATCCTGAAGTCCATGTAACAGGGCTGTATTGGCTGGATCTTGATGATGAAGCTGAGGCGCTTGCCTGGGCCAAAGGCAAACAACGGCCTCTGGCCTCGGTACCTATTCAAGAGGCCTATTCCCACGTTCCGGTATTAGGGGAGGGCTTCAAGAAGGCTATTTATATGGCGGATGTGGCTAATGTTAGAAACCCGCGGCTGGTTAAGTCCCTTCATGCAGCTCTGGCTGCTATGCCCAACGTAACCATAAAGACTGGAAGCGAAGTGCAGGCATTTCTTCAGGAAGGGGACGCTGTTACCGGTGTCTATGTGGATGGCATTGCCGTCCAGTCTAGGCATGTTGTGGTTTCAGCGGGAGCATGGAGCGGCTCGTTATTGAAGAGCGTTGGCATCAGCTTGCCTGTCGAGCCGGTTAAGGGCCAGATGATGCTATTCAAATGCGCAGATGATTTTCTGCCCAGTATGGTGCTGGCTAAAGGGCGCTATGCCATTCCGCGGCGAGATGGGCATATTCTGGTAGGCAGTACATTGGAGCATGCAGACTTTGACAAGAAGCCTACCCAGGCAGCGCACGAAAGTCTTTTGCGTTCAGCCATCGAGCTGTTGCCTGCACTGGAAGGTAGCCCAATGGTCGCTCATTGGGCTGGGCTACGACCAGGATCGCCTGAAGGCATTCCCTATATTGGCCCAGTATCCGCGCGGCCTGGCTTGTGGCTCAACTGCGGTCATTATCGTAACGGTTTGGTTTTGGCGCCTGCCTCCTGCCAGCTGTTGACTAATCTGATCACAGGGGAGGCGCCTATCATCGATCCGGCACCTTATCTGCCGGATTCACGGCTGGAGATCAGCTACGTGTAATCAATCGATGCCCAGCTTTTTCAGGCGATACCGCATCGAGCGGAAGGAAAGCCCGAGCCGTTCAGCGGCAGCTGTACGGTTCCAGCGCGTCTCCTCAAGCGCTTGCATGATCAGCTTTCGCTCGATCTCCTCCAGATAATCCTCAAGATTACTGATATTGGCCAGACTGGTTTCGCCAGTGCTGGACGACTGGGGGGTATCTGCAAGGCGCAAATCGCTTGGTTTGATCAGGTT
Source organism: Pseudomonas sp. C2.3V (assembly GCF_058536325.1). Taxonomy (NCBI): domain Bacteria; kingdom Pseudomonadati; phylum Pseudomonadota; class Gammaproteobacteria; order Pseudomonadales; family Pseudomonadaceae; genus Pseudomonas; species Pseudomonas sp. C2.3V. The sequence continues at coordinate 889,860 of NZ_JBZUBN010000001.1, forward strand.
GTCTTCACAAAGGGTATAGGCTCGCTCAAGCATGTTCTCCAGCTCGCGAACATTACCCGGAAAGCGATAGCTCTTGAGTTTGGCGAGAGCATCATCTGTCAGCTGGGCCAGATCCTGTTGTGATTCCTTGGCGAGACGCTTCAGGATAGTCGAGCACAGTTCCGCAATGTCTTCACGTCGTTCACGTAGCGGAGGGACGCGAAGTTCGATGACGTTGAGGCGATAAAACAAGTCTTGCCGGAAGCGATCAGCGGCTACTTCGGCGGCCAGATCTTTATGTGTGGCACTTAATATCCGCACATCCAGCGCTACTTCCTGTTGCCCGCCGACGGGGCGTACAGCCTTTTCCTGAATGGCACGAAGCAGTTTTACCTGCATGGCTAGCGGCAGATCGGCGACTTCATCCAGAAATAAAGTACCGCCCTGGGCGGCCTGGAATAGGCCCTGTTTGTCTTCAATGGCGCCCGTAAAGCTGCCTTTTTTGTGACCAAAAAACTCGCTTTCCATCAGCTCTGATGGAATAGCGCCACAGTTGACTGGAATAAAAGGGCGATCCGCACGAGGGCCTTGCTCGTGAATCAGTCGGGCGACCAACTCTTTACCGCTGCCGGACTCACCGCTGATATAGACGGGCGCCTGGCTGCGAGCGAGTTTGCCGATCTGAGCCCGTAGCGTACGCATGGGCGGTGAGTCACCCAGCAGCCTGTGATCTGCCACCTTGATGGGGGCAGGCGCTGAGCTGCTCAGGCGTAAGGCGGTGCTTACAAGCTCCCGGAGTCGAGGAAGATCAACAGGTTTGGTCAGGTAATCGAAGGCGCCGGCTTTCAATGCCTGGATGGCCGTATCCAGACTTCCAAAAGCGGTAATCATGGCTACAGGAACATTTGGATATTTCTGCTGGATGTATTGCACAAGGTCAAGACCGGAGCCATCTGGAAGACGCATGTCGGTCAGACACAAGTCAAAGGATTCTCGAGCCAGCAGATCCTTTGCGTCTTTCACGTTCTTTGCGCTAAAGGTGTCGAGCTTCATGCGACCCAATGTAATTTCTAACAGCTCTCGGATATCGGGTTCGTCATCAACGATCAGGACTTTCTGTCGATTCATGTTCAGCTCAACTTGCGCGGATGGGCAAAGGTAATGCGGAAGCAGCCGCCTTGTTCCTGCTGGCGGTAGTCGAGGCGGGCCTGGTTACTCTCGCATAATTCGCGGGAAATATAGAGGCCGAGCCCGGTTCCTTTGCTTTCGGTGGTAAAGAAGGGTTCGAAAAGGTTGGTGATCTGGTCTTCAGGTACACCTGGCCCATCATCAATGACATCCAATATGGGAAGGTCTGAGTCGGGGTCACGGAAGAGATCCAGCCACACTTGTCCCTTGCCGTGCAGCTTGCTGCTATGGCGTAGGCCATTTTGAACGAGGTTGGTTAGCACCTGAGTCAGCTGGCTAGGGTCCATGCGGGTCTGTATCGTACCTGATGTCGTTTGCACATAGACAAACTGTTGCTCACGTAGAGTGGTTCTGAATTCACCCGCAAAGCGGTGCACCCAGTATTTGAGGTCCAGCAGCTGGGGCTCTGCCTGGCGGCGCCTGGAAAGTTGCAGGACATTCTCGATGATGATGTTCATGCGCCGGGAGTGATCCTGAATGATCTGGGCCAGGCGAAGATCATGCTGATCGAGTACTTCTGATTCCTGAAGAAGCTGTGCCGCGTGGCTTATGGCCCCCAGCGGGTTGCGAATTTCATGGGCAATGCCCGCCGTGAGGCGTCCCAATGATGCAAGCTTTAGCTGCTGGGCCTGCTGAGCAATACGGGAAATGTTTTCCAGAAAAATCAGAATATGCTGATTGCCGCTCCGTTGGATGGGGACGAAGCTGGGCTGGATCAGTGGGCCTTCGCTGAACGCTTGCATGGGTGCAGGACGAAGCGTCCGGTTCCTTTCCCACTGTTGTAGCCGGTCCATCAATTCGGGGCATTGATCATTCAACTCCCCGGTATCGAGTTCTGGATGACCGAGCAGCTCTCGAGCGGCAGGGTTGGCTAGAATAGGTGCCATTCTTGAGTCCAGAACCAGAATGCCGGTGCGCATACGGTCCAGGATCAGCGCATTCAGATTTTCCAGATCGGCAACAACGTGCGCCCGCTCTTCTGCCAGAGTCTGGCTTTTGGACAGTCGGCTGACGAGACTTTGCACCAGAAATGCGGCGGCAAAGCACAGTGCGCCCAGGCCTCCCGCCTGAACATACTGATTGGCCTCTGAGGGAAGGCTAAGCGTTCTATAGGCGGTGGCATAAATGAGGGCAAGGGTAGCCAGGGCCGCCAGCAGAATTCCAATACGCCCAACGAGAAGAATGTTGGCGATCGATACGGTAATGATGATGAGGTTGCCAATACCACTCGGTGTACCGCCAGCGCTGTACATGAGATAGGTCAGCAGCCCGATATCCACTAGAGCCAGGGCAAAGATCTGTTTTTGCTTGCGCAGTGGTGGCAGAAAAATCGCCAGGATATTACCCGCTAGGTAAATCCAGCTGCCGACCACAAAGTTTTTACCCTCGGTTACCTTCAGAAGGTTGTCGTCCAGATTGGTGGAAACCAGAAGGATAAAAACCAGCCCGACAATGACCCGGTAGTAGTGATACAACCTCAGGATACGACTGTCCTGCAGGTTGTAATGAAAAAAATCAGCGCTCACTGCTCAGGCTTTTTTGTAAGTGATCTTGGCAGCAGAACCAGAGCTCCCCGTGGGGTAGGGCTTTATCGCGAGGAATGTGTACCCCGCAGTGACCGCAGCGAACCATTGGCTGTGGTTTGGCCAGGCGTGTTTTCTGTGACTTCTGTGGTTTCGCCTGTAGCAGGCGGCGGCACAGCCATACAACAGCGATAATCAGAGCTAGCCAGAAAAGCAGGCGAAACAAACCCATAGTGTTCTCTAAATAGTAGTACGGCCGTTACAAAATTCGTTTCGGGTGTTACGGCACATTAGAAGACTGCAAAAGTAAACTCCATCACAGCGTGTGATGGCCGTTGAAGCGTTATACCTCATCATGGTCTTCATATGAATGAGGTGTCTTATTTTGCGGACCTTCAGGAGTAAATAAAAAGGAGGCTTAAAGCCTCCTTTTTTGTTCAGGTTCGCATCAGTCGAAAAGACCAAACGTCAGACGGCTGAACCATGAGCGACGCGGAGCATCAGGATTTTCGGCCTCTCCAGGCGCAGGTTGATTCTCTGGAAGCAGCTCCTGAGGAATTTCACGCTTCGCATCTTCGTATTGGCGCTGTACATCCTGAGCAGCTCGTGTCTCGCCTGGCGGAAGCGGCTCGCTGGGGCGATCAACCAAACCGAGGGTTGCGCGTGCCAGCCATGAGCGATCATCTTCGCTACGCTGCTTGGGTTTGAACTCACCGTTATCCAGGCTTGGGTTGTCCGGATAGTTCATTTTCAGCGTTTCCAGGCTGGTAGCTGCCAGGTCGTTGAGGCCCAGATGCTGATAGGCCTCAGTCATGACTGCCAAGCCATCCCCTACCGATGGGGTGCCCTGAAAGTTTTCGACAACATAACGACCACGGTTGGCCGCAGCGACATAAGCCTTGCGGCGCAGGTAGTAATCGGCTACATGGACTTCATACGCTGCCAGCAGGTTGCGCAGATAGGTCATGCGCGCCTTGGCGTCAGGTGCGTACCGGCTGTTTGGAAAACGGCTGGTGAACTGAGCAAAGTCATTGAATGAGTCACGGGCAGCACCCGGGTCACGCTTGGTCATATCCAATGGCAGGAAGCGCGCCAGAAGACTGCGGTCCTGTTCAAAGGATGCTACACCTTTCATGTAGTAGGCGTAGTCGACATTTGGATGCTGGGGGTGCAGACGAATGAAGCGGTCTGCCGATGTACGGGCAGCTTCAGGCTCTCCGTTCTTGTAGTTGGCATAGATAAGCTCAAGCTGAGACTGATCTGCATAACGGCCAAACGGATAGCGGGACTCAAGAGCCTTGAGTTTGCTGACAGCCTGGTTGTAGTTGTTGTTGTTCAAATCTTCCTGAGCTTGCTTATAGAGCTCGGTTTCGCTCAGGTTTTCTGCCACTTCAGGTGCTTTGGAGGAACAGGCAGCGGTGAGGGCGAGGCTGGCGATCAGCAGCAGGTGCTTCAATTGCATGGCGGCTTTGCGTTCCCTGAAACGGTCGGCTGACGGAGCCGGAACCGTCCTGTTATGATGAACAACCCGGCATGAACATCATGCCAGGGCAAAAAGTTTTCGTATTTAACCACAGCGTGTGGCTGAAACCAAAAGCTACACGCCTTTGTTGGCTGCTATGTCCGATATTATCCAACTCAACGCCGAAGTGCCTACAGAACTCGGCGGTCAGCGTCTCGACCAGGTAGCGGCTCAGCTGTTCTCTGAATATTCCCGTTCTCGCCTGTCGTCCTGGATCAAGGAAGGCAGCCTAACTGTTGATGGCGCGGTCCTGCGTCCACGTGATCTGGTGCATGGCGGCGCCGTACTGTCCTTGCGCGCGGAGCGAGAAGCGCAGGGCGATTGGGTGGCGCAGGATATCGAGCTCAATATCGTCTATGAGGACGATCATTTGCTCGTGCTGGACAAGCCTGCCGGGCTGGTCGTCCATCCTGCGGCAGGCCATGCCGATGGTACGCTCCTCAATGCCTTACTCCATCATGTACCGTCGCTGGCAAACGTGCCCCGTGCCGGTATTGTCCATCGTCTGGACAAGGATACGACCGGCCTGATGGTTGTCGCCAAGACCCTGGAAGCACAAACCAATCTGGTGGCCCAGCTTCAGGCACGCTCCGTCAGTCGTATTTATGAGGCGGTTGTAGCAGGCGTAGTGGTTTCCGGCGGCACGGTAGATGCGCCTATAGGCCGTCACTCCCAACGGCGCCAGCAAATGGCTGTGGTTACCGGTGGAAAGCCGGCGGTCAGCCATTATCGTGTCCTGGATCGATTCCGGGCCTATACGCATGTGCGCGTCAAGCTGGAGACTGGCAGGACTCACCAGATACGGGTCCATATGACCCACATCGGCTTTCCGCTGGTAGGGGACCCGGTATACAGCGGGCGTTTCCGAATTCCGCCTGCTACCAACCCAACACTGGTCAAGACGCTTCGAGAGTTTCCTAGGCAAGCGCTGCACGCCCGCTTCCTGGAACTCGATCACCCGGTGACGGGGGAGCGTATGAGCTGGGAGTCTCCTCTGCCTGAGGATATCGTCTGGCTGCTTAGCCTTTTGCGTCAGGATCGTGAGGCGTTTACCGGATGAATGACTGGCTGATTCCCGACTGGCCTGCGCCTGCCAATGTGAGAGGCTGCGTTACGACTCGGTCAGGGGGCGTCAGTCATGGGCCTTATCAGAGCCTTAATCTGGGCGATCATGTGCAGGATGATCCGGCCGCCGTGGCGGAAAACCGGCAACGGTTGGTCGACTCGCTAGGGTGTCGACCCGCCTGGCTAAAGCAGGTGCATGGGATTTCTGTCGTTGAGGCTGATCCGGCCCAAGTGCTTGAGGCTGATGCCTCCTGGACGTCGACGCCTGGCATTGCTGCAACGATCATGACGGCAGACTGCCTGCCTGTCTTTTTTTGTAATCGGCAAGGGACGCGTGTCGCGGCTGCTCATGCCGGATGGCGAGGGCTGGTAAGTGGTGTGCTCGAAGCAACGGCTGCGTCGCTTGAGTCGAGCCCTCGAGATATCCTGGTGTGGTTTGGGCCTGCAATCGGTCCTGACGCCTTTGAAGTTGGGGCTGAAGTGCGCGAGGCGTTCGTGTCAGAGCATTCCCGGGCAAAAACAGCCTTCAAACCCAGCGTCAATGACGGACGCTTCATGGCGGATATTTACCAGCTGGCGCGGTTGCGGCTGGCATCCATCGGCATTGATGCCATCTACGGTGGCGGATGGTGCACGTATACCGACACTGCGCGATTTTATTCCTTTAGGCGCTCCTCGCAGACAGGGCGCCTGGCCAGCCTGATCTGGCTGACCCAACCTCTGGATGAGGCGTAATCCGACTGATCCAGGTCAAATGGCCAGCGCTTGAATCGAGCAGAATTGTCCTTATGTAAGAGGCATCTCGGCGGGTAATCGTTGTGACGCTTTTTATGGTGCGTCCCTGACCCGCGCTCATATAAAGGACATAGTCATGCGAATTGACCGTTTAACCAGTAAATTGCAACTTGCGTTGGCCGACGCCCAATCCCTCGCGGTGGGACATGACCATCCGGCCATCGAGCCCGTGCATCTTTTTTCTGCCTTGCTGGATCAGCAGGGCGGTTCGATTCTGCCGCTGCTTCGTCAGGTCGGCTTTGATATTCAGATGCTCCGCCAGGCCCTGACCAAGGAGTTGGACAGTCTGCCAAAGATTCAGAACCCTACCGGGGATGTCAGCCTGTCTCAGGATCTGGCTCGTCTGTTGAATCAGGCCGATCGGCTGGCTCAGCAGAAGGGAGACCAATTCATTTCAAGCGAACTGGTGCTGCTGTCTGCTATGGACGAGAACACCAAGCTTGGCAAGATACTGCTGGCGCAGGGTGTTTCCCGTAAGGCTCTGGAAAATGCCGTCAACAACCTGCGCGGCGGTGACGCTGTCAATGATCCTAATGCTGAGGAGTCCCGTCAGGCGTTGGATAAGTTTACGGTTGACCTTACCAAGCGCGCGGAGGAGGGCAAGCTTGACCCTGTGATCGGTCGTGACGACGAGATTCGCCGCACTATCCAGGTTCTGCAGCGCCGTACCAAGAATAACCCGGTGCTGATCGGTGAGCCGGGCGTTGGTAAAACAGCCATTGTTGAAGGGCTGGCTCAGCGGATCGTCAACGGTGAAGTGCCCGATGGCCTGAAGGATAAGCGTCTGTTAGCCCTGGACATGGGATCTCTGATTGCCGGTGCCAAATTCCGGGGAGAGTTCGAGGAGCGCCTCAAGGGGGTGTTGAATGAGCTTTCCAAGCAGGAAGGGCGTGTCATCCTCTTTATCGATGAGCTCCATACCATGGTGGGTGCCGGTAAGGCGGAAGGCGCCATGGACGCAGGTAACATGCTCAAGCCTGCATTGGCTCGTGGCGAGCTGCATTGTGTAGGCGCTACCACGCTTGACGAGTATCGCCAGTACATTGAAAAGGACGCCGCCTTGGAGCGTCGTTTCCAGAAAGTCCTGGTCGATGAGCCGAGCGAGGAGGATACCATTGCGATCCTGCGCGGCTTGAAAGAGCGGTATGAAGTGCACCACAAGGTCGCGATTACCGATGGGGCCATCATCGCAGCCGCCAAGCTGTCGCATCGCTACATTACGGATCGGCAACTGCCCGACAAGGCAATTGACCTGATCGACGAGGCCGCAAGCCGTATTCGGATGGAAATCGACTCCAAGCCCGAAGCGCTTGACCGCCTGGAGCGTCGTTTGATCCAGCTGAAGGTTGAGCAGGAAGCGCTCAAGAAAGAAAGTGACGAAGGTGCCCTGAAACGCCTTGGCAAGCTGCGTGAAGACATCGCCCGGCTTGAGCAGGAGTATGCCGATCTGGAAGAAGACTGGAAGGCTGAGAAAGCGGAGGTTCAAGGTTCTGCACAACTGCAGCAGAAGATTGAACAAGCCAAGCAGGAGCTTGAGTTGGCGCGCCGCAAGGGTGATCTCAACCGTATGGCAGAATTGCAATACGGCGTCATTCCTGACCTTGAGCGTAGCCTGCAGATGGTGGACCAACATGAAAAGCCGGCCAACCAGCTGCTGCGCAACAAGGTGACCGAGGACGAAATTGCTGAAGTGGTCTCCAAGTGGACGGGCATTCCGGTCAGCAAAATGCTCGAAGGCGAGCGTGACAAGCTGCTGCGCATGGAAGATGCGCTTCATCAGCGTGTCATTGGGCAGAATGAGGCGGTGACGGCGGTAGCGAACGCCGTTAGACGCTCGCGTGCAGGATTGGCTGATCCGAATCGGCCGAGCGGGTCGTTCCTGTTCCTGGGCCCAACCGGGGTAGGTAAGACCGAGCTTTGCAAAGCGTTGGCTGAGTTCCTGTTCGATACAGAAGACGCCATGATTCGTATCGACATGTCTGAGTTCATGGAGAAGCATTCCGTTGCCCGTCTGATTGGTGCGCCTCCGGGATATGTCGGTTATGAGGAAGGTGGCTATCTCACCGAGGCGGTGCGGCGTAAGCCATACTCCGTGGTTCTGCTGGACGAAGTGGAAAAGGCGCATCCGGATGTATTCAACATTCTGCTGCAAGTACTGGATGATGGCCGCCTGACCGATAGTCAAGGGCGTACTGTCGACTTCCGTAATGCGGTTATTGTCATGACTTCAAACCTGGGGTCAGCGCAAATACAGGAATTGGTTGGCGACCAAGAGGCTCAGCGTGCTGCTGTCATGGATGCGGTGTCGACCCACTTCCGGCCGGAGTTCATCAACCGGATCGACGAAGTTGTTGTGTTCGAACCGCTCGGTCGTGATCAGATCGCCGGTATCGCTGATATTCAACTGAGCCGCCTGCGTCAGCGTCTGGCTGAGCGTGAGCTGGATCTGGCGCTTTCGGCAGAGGCAATGAACAAGCTGGTTGCAGTAGGTTACGACCCTGTCTATGGGGCGCGTCCCTTGAAGCGTGCCATACAGCGCTGGATCGAGAACCCTCTTGCCCAACAGATTCTGTCTGGACAATTTGTTCCAGGCAGCAAGATAGAGGCGAGGGTAGAGGGCGACGACATCGTATTTGCTTAGTCTACTAAAGGGCGCCTTAAGGCGCCCTTTGCGTTTCCAGACGAGGCGTATCTTAAGTGCATGAATTTTTTGCAATAAAATTTACTAAAGGGTGTTGACACAGGAATCAATACCCGTAAAATGGCGCACCTCAGCTGATGCAGCGCAGCTTAACGCTGAAGAGCAAAGGTTGAGATTGGAAGCTTAGAAGTTCCGCGATAGCTCAGTCGGTAGAGCAAATGACTGTTAATCATTGGGTCCCTGGTTCGAGTCCAGGTCGCGGAGCCAACTTCCTTGTCGGGGTATAGCGCAGCCCGGTAGCGCGCCTGCTTTGGGAGCAGGATGTCGGGAGTTCGAATCCCCCTACCCCGACCATTAAGTGGGTCGTTAGCTCAGTCGGTAGAGCAGTTGGCTTTTAACCAATTGGTCGTAGGTTCGAATCCTACACGACCCACCACTTTCTTCTCCAAGCGTTAACCTCTTAAGCATTTCTGCTAAGCAGCGAGTTCTTCGCTGTGTCTCGTTTTAAAGTCTTCTTCTTTTCAGTACATGTTTGTTTGGCGCAGCGCTATTTGCTTTGTGCAAATTCGTCATGTCCAGGGTTTTGTGCCCTGTCTGCACCTTGCAAACAGGGCATCTACCATTTAATGCAGCTTTAGCCTTGGCTTGAGTGTATGGCCCAGGTGATCGCTAATGATCAGCAGCAAGGTTCTGAAGTTTCCATAGAGCGCCCGCTGGTGCAGCCGATAGAGCGACACGTAAAACATGCGCGCCAGCCAGCCTTCCAGCATGACATTCCCGGTCAGATTACCCATCAGGTTGCCCACGGCTGAATAACGCGAAAGCGAGATCAGTGAGCCATAATCCTTGTAATGGTATTCAGGCAGCGCTTCGCCCTTCAGGCGGGCCGTTATGGATTTCACCAGTAGAGAGGCCTGTTGGTGGGCGGCCTGTGCCCGAGGCGGGACATTACGATTGTCCTCTCCCGACATGGGGCACGCCGCGCAATCACCAAAGGCAAAGATGTCATCATCCTGCGTGGTTTGAAGCGTAGGGCGTACCACCAGCTGATTGATTCGATTGCTTTCCAGCCCGTCCATATTAGCCAGAAACTCCGGTGCACGAATGCCAGCGGCCCATACCTTAAGCTTGGCAGGGATGAATTCGCCGCTCTTGGTGGTTAGACCATCTTCGGTGATAGAGCTTACGGCTGCGCCTGTCATAAGGCGGACACCTAGTTTCTGCAGCTGCTGAGCGACCGGCTCTCCGATGCGTTCGGGCAGTGCTGGTAGTACGCGCGGGCCTGCCTCGATAATCGTGATGCGAAGGTCTTCCGGGCGAATACGATTCAAGCCGTAGGAGACCAACTGTTGAGCGGTATTGCGAAGTTCTGCCGCCAGCTCCACGCCCGTGGCGCCAGCGCCAACAATCGCGATATCAATGGGCGCTGCCGTTTCACTGCTTGCCTGAGCATGCAGATATTGATTGAGCAGCTGCTGATGAAAGCGCTCGGCCTGGGCGCGGGTATCCAGAAACAGGCAGTGCTCTGCAGCGCCAGGCGTGCCGAAGTCATTTGTTTTACTGCCGATGGAAATAACGAGCGTGTCATAGGGCATGGTTCGCTCAGCAAGAACTTCCTTGCCTTGCTCGTCGGTGATAGGTGCAAGACGAATGCGCTTATTTGCTCTGTCCAGGCCAGTCAGGCGACCTAGCTGAAACTCAAAATGATTCCATTTGGCCTGGGCGACATAATTGAGTTCGTCGGCTGAAGAGTTCAGGGAGCCCGCGGCGATTTCATGCATGAGCGGCTTCCAGATATGGGTCAGGTTGGCATCGACCAACGTGACATGTGCCTGGTTGCGCTTACCGAACTTTCTGCCCAGGCGGGTAGCCAGCTCCAAGCCCCCAGCGCCGCCGCCGACGATTACGATTCGATGTGTCATGGTGTTTCATACTCATAGTGTTGGAATTCTTTGGCGCGGGCAGCCAAGGCGCCTGCGGTGATACGAGCCGCTGATGAGTCGGCTCGTATGAAGTAATTCGTTGGGTTAGTCGTCGATGACGCTTACGGTATCGCCGACTCTGATGATTCCGCCGCTCAAGATGCGGGCAGTAATTCCACCGTGGCCACGCATCGCTTGAAACGTGCCCAGCCCTAGGCGCTCTTCCAGGCGAGCGCATGGCTGACACCAGCCGGTTGTTTCGAAAATGGCCTGACCGATCTGAAAGCGACGATTTTTAAGGCTGAAAAGATTAATACCTGTGACTGCTATATTGCGGCGCAGGTCCTGAGGTTCAAGCGATCGTCCGATGAGCGCGCTGACGACCGCCAGGTGCTCCCACTGGATAAGCGTGACCTGACGAGCATTGCGCGGGCTGGGGCGAGTATGGTCGCCCGTCAAGCCAGCCTCGCGGCGAGCCTCAACAGCATCAACAATGATCATTTCTGCTCGAGCCGCGGGGCGGACACCCATCCACTGTACGGTTCCCGTTTGAGGCACAGCTGCCAAAAGCTCTTTTAGCGGTATCATCAGGTGGGCCTATTACGATAGTAGGGTAGCGGCGTACAACGCCCTTGCTCTAGAGGAAGTTTGCGGATCTGCGGCAGATGTTCTGCTTACATTGAAAAATGGCTGGCGTGGATATTTTTACAGTGATGACAGCGAAATGCCAGTCACCCTGGCGCTGCTCGCTGATACAGTTTTCACTCTTTGAACCAGTAACTGGAGGCTCCATGCGCGTCTTGCGCTCTGTGCTATTGCTGATTGCTTTACTGCCCGGATTGACCTGGGCACTGGCGCCAGGAGAGCGCCTTGCACCCTGGACGCTGTTGGATCAGAACGACCACCCTTATACGCTGGACGATGATCTGCAGGTTTTGCTGGTTGCTCGCAGCATGACGGGTGCAAATCTCGTGAAGGCGGCTTTGAAGGATCAGCCCAAGGGCTATCTAGAGGCTAACAAGGTAGCCTTCCTGGCTGATATCAGTCAGATGCCCAAGGTGATATCGACGTTGTTCGCCATTCCTGCCATGCGTGACTATAACTACCGCGTGCTATTGGATCATGAAGGGCGGGTGGCGCCCCGTTACCCTGGTGACAAGGAAAAGGTTCTTTGGCTCATGCTGGATCATGGCCGTTTCGTAGGGCAGCGAGAGTTCGACTCTGCCGAAGGGCTGAAAGATGCGTTAAAGGCCAAGGCCAAATAAGGGAGGCGCTAGCCGAAACGTTATTGAGCGCTTCGGCTTAAAGCCAAGTGTGGCGAAAATGGTTAGTATGGGACGCCATGGAGCAGTGGTTCAATGGTCCCGGCGTGGCATGTCTTCTGAAAACAAATCGTCTTCCAGGTCGTTGCCGGGAATGGCGTGCTCCTCTGCTGCCCAGGCGCCCAGGTCTATTAGTTTGCAGCGGTCTGAACAGAAGGGGCGGTTGGGGCTGGCCTCGCTCCACTCCACGGGAGCGCCGCACGTAGGGCAATCTACGGTTAAAGGTGGCTTAGGCATGCTTGCCTCCTTGTAGGGTGAGATAAAAGTGATGCAGGCGTTCGACATGCTCATGGAGCTGCGCGAGCGTCCCGTCATTAATGAGGACATCATCCGCGTGTTTCAAGCGCTCGTCTCGCTTCATTTGCGCCTGAAGGATGGCCTTGATCTGTGTCTCGTCAGCCTGATCGCGCCGCATGGCGCGTTCGAGCTGCAAAGCTTCCGGCACATCTACGACGAGTACCCGTTGGGTCAGCTGCGTCTGGCCGGATTCGATAAGCAAAGGGGAAACCAGAACGGCATAGGGCGATGTGGCTTCGTTTAATGCCCGAATGATTTCCTGTCGGATCAAAGGGTGTAACAACGACTCAAGCCAGCGCCTTTCTTCGGGGATGGCGAATATGCGAGCACGCAGCCCTGGGCGGTTCAGACGACCATCAGCAAGCAGAATATCGCTGCCAAAATGCAGAGCAATCTGCTCAAGAGCGGGCTGGCCAGGCTCTACCACCCAGCGGGCCGCGTGATCAGCATCTACTGTGTGAATGCCCAGCGAGCCGAAATGTTCGGCCGCGGCGCTTTTACCGCTACCAATCCCGCCCGTAAGGCCGAGAATCCAAGGGTTGCTCATCAAAAACCGGCAAAGTGAAGGTACATGCCTGTTATTTGATCACCCCAAAGCAAAGCAATCCACCCCGCAATGGCTAGATAAGGCCCAAACGGTATTGGTGTGCTGTTTTCGGCATTCTTGAGGCGAAGCAGAATGATGCCGAGAATCGCGCCCACTAAAGAGGACAGCAATATCGTAAGCGGCAGGATTTGCCAGCCGCCCCAGGCGCCCAACATGGCCAACAGCTTGAAGTCACCAAAGCCCATGCCTTCTTTGCCTGTGATCAGCCTGAAAAGCTGGAAAACCACCCACAAGCTCATATAGCCCGCCGCTGCACCCCAGACTGCATCGGAGAGACTAGAGAACAACTCAAACTGGTTAACCAGCAAGCCAACCCATAGCAGCGGAAGAACAATGACGTCTGGAAGAATTTGATGATCAGCATCGATCAGGCTGGCGGCGAGCAGCCCCCAAGTCAGTAACAAGGCGCTGCCGGCCTGCCAGGTAAAACCAAAATACCAGACGACAAACAGGGAAAGCAGGCCGCACGTCAATTCAACCAGCGGATAGCGAACGCTGATAGGGGCCTTGCAGCTGGAGCACTTGCCGCGCAGCATGATATAGCTGATAACAGGAATGTTTTCCCACGGCTGAATGCGATGTTGGCAGTGAGGACAATGGGAGTGGGGCTTGGCAAGGTTATAGGGCTCTGCTTCGCCTTCGCTGGGTAGTTCCAGCATTTGGCGAGACTGGGCTATCCAGTCCCGCTCAAGCATTTTAGGCAGGCGATGTACGACTACATTGAGAAAGCTACCAACCAATAAGCCCAGCACCAGCGCGCAACTCAGGTACGCGGCGGGGTAGGTTGCCAAAAGCTCGATAGCCTCCATTAAACAACCGAGCCCAACTGGAAGATAGGAAGGTACATGGCGATGATCAAACCGCCCACCAGTACGCCCAGAACCGCCATGATCATGGGCTCCATCAGAGCGGTAAGGCTATCGACCATGTTGTCCACTTCTTCTTCATAGAAAGTGGCCACTTTATCCAGCATTTCGTCCAGTGCACCCGACTCCTCACCAATGGCCGTCATTTGCACTGCCATAGAGGTAAACACGGCAGTTGTACGCATGGAGAAGTTCAGCTGCATACCGGTCGAGACATCTTGCTTGATCTTGTCGACGGCATTGCGGAAGACAACGTTACCCGTAGCGCCGGAAACCGAATCCAGCGCATCTACCAGCGGTACGCCCGCAGCAAAGGTGGTGGATAAGGTACGCGCATAGCGTGCAATCGCAGACTTATAAAGAATGGCGCCCACCACAGGTATTTTGAGTACAAAACGGTCAACGGCATCGCGGAATTTCTCGGATCGCCTATGAGCTGCTTGAAAGGCAAAGCCTATACCAAAAAAAGCAAGTAAAACGATAAACCACCATTGCTGCAACGCTTCGGAGATACCGATTACCATTAACGTAAATGCAGGTAATTCTGCGCCGAAGCCTTCAAAAACAGTTTGAAATTGGGGAACTACCTTAATTAATAGAATGGCTGAAACCAAAACTGCTACTACCACGACGGCGGCAGGGTAGGTCATAGCCTTTTTGATTTTTTTCTTGAGCTGCTCGGTTTTTTCTTTGTAGGTCGCTACGCGATCCAGCAGCGTTTCCAGCGCACCAGACTGCTCACCCGCATCAACCAGGTTGCAGTAGAGGTCATCGAAGTATTGGGGCTTTTTACGCAGCGAGCTAGAAAGGCTGTTACCCGCCGCCACGTCCTGCTTGATGTCGTCGACCAGTTTGCGCATGTTCGGGTTATCAAAGCCTTCGCTGATAATGTCGAACGATTGCAGCAAAGGAACACCTGCCCCGAGCATGGTAGCCAGCTGGCGAGTGAACAGGGCAATGTCCATCGGCTTGATCTTTTTGCCGCGGCTGAAGATCGAGACTGATTTTTTGCGTACGCGCGTGGGGTTGATCCCTTGCTTGCGCAGTTGGGCCTTGACCAGGGCAGGGTTCAGCCCGGTCATCTCGCCCTTGATCTTGACGCCTTTACGGTCCGTTCCCTCCCAGGTAAAAGCGCTCATTTTTAAAGCTTTGTCGGCCATGCAATCCGCTCTTCAGGTGCTGGAGTGCGTCTTGTCAATGTGCAGCCATGCTGTTTGACGACGTCCACTCTTGTTCATGTGACTGACCAGCCCTTCATGGGCATCGAGTGGACACGCAAAGTTCGCGCCAATCAGTCCTTGGTAACGCGGTTTACTTCTTCCAGGCTGGTTACGCCTTGCATGGCCTTGAGCAGGCCAGATGTCCGTAAGTCATTAAAGCCTTCCTCACGCGCCTTGCGAGCAATCTCGATTGAGTTGCCTTCTTCCATGATCAAGTTCTGCATGGCAGACGTAATCTTTACAACTTCATAAATACCCACGCGGCCACGGTAGCCGTTATTACACTCCTCGCAACCCACAGGTGAGTACAGCGTAAACTTACCGATCTGGCTTTCAGGGAAGCCTTCACTCAACAGGGTTTCCCTAGGTACATCATGTGGCTTTTTGCATTTAGGGCACAGTTTGCGAGCCAGCCGCTGGGCAATGATCAGGTTTACCGAGGTGGCAATGTTAAAGGCAGGTACGCCCATGTTCCGCAGGCGCGTCAGTGTTTCTGCAGCGCTGTTCGTATGCAGCGTCGACATAACCATGTGGCCCGTTTGTGCAGCCTTGATGGCAATCTCTGCCGTTTCAAGGTCGCGGATTTCACCTACCATGATCACGTCAGGATCTTGACGGAGAAACGCTCTAAGCGCTTGGGCAAAGTCCATTCCTTGACGCGGGTTGACATTAACCTGGTTGATACCCTCCAGGTTGATCTCTACCGGGTCTTCTGCCGTCGAGATATTGATGTCGACCGTATTAAGGATGTTCAAGCCTGTGTACAGCGATACGGTTTTACCGGAGCCCGTGGGGCCGGTTACCAGAATCATACCTTGTGGTTGGCTAAGCGCCTCCATATACAGCTCTTTCTGGCGCTCTTCATAGCCCAAGGCATCAATACCCATCTGGGCACTGGAGGGATCGAGAATTCGCATTACGATCTTCTCGCCCCAGAGGGTCGGAAGCGTGTTGACGCGAAAATCGATGGACTTGTTTTTGGAAACTTTAAGCTTTACCCGGCCATCCTGAGGCTTGCGGCGTTCGGAGATATCCATGCTCGCCATGACCTTCAGGCGAGCCGAAATGCGTGGGGCCAGCTGAATAGGCGGGCGTGCCACTTCATGCATGACGCCATCGGTACGGAAGCGCACTCGATACATCTTCTCGTAAGGCTCGAAGTGCAGGTCAGACGAGCCGCGCTTGATGGCGTCGAGCAGCATCTTGTTGACGAAGCGGACAACTGGGGCATCGTCCGCATCTACTTCAGACTTTTTCTCTTCTTCTGTATTGATCTCGATATCAAGATCAATATCACCAAGATCCAGCCCACCGGTGCCGTTATCCAGGTATTGATCAATGGCGTTATGAAGCTTGTCGTCCTCGACCAGAATAGGCTCGGCAGTCAGCCCTGTGCTGAACTGTATGTCATTGATCGCTTGCTGGTTGGTCGGGTCGGATATACCAATAAAGAGCTTATTGCCGCGCTTGGCAAGCGGCAGGAAGTGATGCTGCTGCATCAGCTTCTCGCTCACGATTTCTTTAGGCAAAGATTCCTTATCAACCGCGCTCAGGTCTAAAAACGCCAAGCCGAATTGTTCTGCAGACAGCTCCGCAATCGCCCGGCTTTTAACGAGGCGATTCTGGACCAGGTGCGTTACCAGCGGGACTTTGCTGACCTTGCTCTGCGCAACCGCGCTTTGAGCCGTTTTTTCATCCAGTAGCTCCGCCAAAACAAGCTGACGGGCAAGACCGGAGAGGGGCGCTAAATCATTCATAAGACGGGCCGATAAGGATAAGCGATGCCTGCCTTATAGCAGCCGCAAGCAGTCCTATCAAATACGCACTTTTGCATGACAATTATTGTCAGTACTTGCCATGCAGGCGAAGCGGCAAGGAATCTATTTCACACAAATATTGTGATCTAAGCGGTTGGCACGCTGAATGCTTAGGGAAAGTCAGGCATGTTGAGCCTACTTCTTCTAATGGAGACAAGCATGAAAGCTCAAAAAGGTTTTACATTGATTGAATTGATGATCGTTGTAGCGATCATTGGTATTTTGGCGGCAATTGCACTGCCTGCTTATCAGAATTATGTGGCTCGCGCAAAAGTAACTGCTGCACTTGCTGATCTGTCATCGCATAAAACCCAGTTTGAGATGAATAAGTCAAACGGTGTTACTCCTGATTTGGGTAATACAGGTTTTGCAACTACTGCTGGCGCTAACGGTGGGGATGCAACTGCCTCAACTGGCTCATGTTCCAGCATAGTAGTTGATGATTCAGGGATGGAATGTACGATTAATAATCCTGGCGCAGCGGCTACTTCTTCAACAGCAACAGCGACGATCAAGCTTGCTTATTCAGATCAAGAACAGGACGAAACTGGGAAAATCGAAAGTGCTGGTGGTTTTAGCTGTGCTACAACTGCTGTAAAAGATGAGTTCAAACCAGCAGGTTGCTCTTGAGTGTAGAGAGCTCGAAGCAATAGATTAATAAGTCAGCTTTGGATTAAAATTACATGTGACAAGCCGGTGTAGCTCAGTTGGTAGAGCAGCGCATTCGTAATGCGAAGGTCGTAGGTTCGACTCCTATCTCCGGCACCATACTTAAAGCCCAGCTGATTAGCTGGGCTTTTTGTTTTGGGTGGAAATATAACGGCTTGGTGTTAAAGCGAGATACTTAACTCTAATAAAATAAGTTTTAGATATGGATATCTATAATTACCTGAAAAGCTATGACGAGCTTTGCTTGTGTCTTTAAACGCTTTGCAGGTAGATACTGGTCTAGGGAGCAGTAAAGACAAGGCGCTTGCTTGAAAAGGCAATGGCTTGGCATAACTGCTCTTGTCAAGGTCCTAAAAACAGGCCAAAGGGTTTTCTAGCAATATCTTGGCCAGCTTTGGCCGGAGTAAGCGCAGCGCTACTAGTAAGCTTCTTCTTAATGCGTTTCTGTGAAGTCTCCAGACCAATCAGCGTTTGGCTGGCGATTGGTCGAAATCTTGATGGTTAGCTCACGCTTCTCAGGGTACGATTAGCGGGTAAAGGCAACTTTATGGATGAACACTGTTCAGATTCCCTCACTAGAGATGGGAGTCGCCGTAGCTCAACCATAAACATGATCAAGGTCATACCTATGCGGTGATCTCGGTTAGCTGGTACAGCTACTCTGTAATGATGATCAACGCAACGTTCACTTATCAACGCTATGGGATCAACGTTGTTCAAGGCTCGTAACGTGGTATGCAGGCAGGCTGGTCATAACGGTACGCTGCAGGAGGCGGGCAATGCAGAACGACGCTAACGTGGTTCATTTCAAAACGCTCAGTGATGCGGCGTTGCGGATTCCTGCTGCCCTCGTTCCGGTACGCGACAAAGCTGCCCAGCGGCTTAATGCAGCGCTGCAGCAATTGTTCGATAATGCGGACGATGCGCTGTTCGAGATGGCTGACCGCGCTACCAGTAATAATGAGCAAAATCTATTCTTCGAAGCGATGCGTGACTTGCGCCTGAAGCGCAAGACGATTGAGCGTAATTTCTTGCAGCGCTACTTTGAGCGTTTCGCGGGCCTGAATCAGGCAGACACGGCAAAAAATACTGCTCAGCTCGACGCCATTTCGTTCGAGGATCTGAGTCTGGTCCAGAATGACCAGCTCGAAGAGTCTGTCGCGCTCGATACAATGGTGACCAAAGCTGTCACCCGTAACGCGCTGGCCTTAGGCCACTTAAGCATTCGTTTCAACACTCAATTAAGCCGAACGCTGGACGAAAATTCCAACCCGTTGGCGCCTCGCCCCTTGTGCGAAGCGTTTCTGGATGCGTGCCGTGGCTTGGGTGTTGAGATCAAGGTCAAGCTGATCATTCTCAAGCTGTTCGAGCGCTTTGTGCTGAACGGTTTGGACCGTGTGTATGCCGAGGCGAATCAGCAGATGATCGATGCGGGGATTCTCCCTCATCTCAAGCTGGCGCCGCCGCGTAATACCGGGCGCAGTGCATCGGGTTATACCGGCCGCACGGCATCCACCACACCGGACAGCGAACAGGATCAGGAAGTATTCAGCGCGCTGCAGGGGCTGCTTGCGCAGGTACGTCGCAGTGGCGGCGGCTCAATGGGTATGTCTGGCGGTGAGCCAGCAGGCACGGCTGAGCTTCATCCTATTACCAGTTACGATCTGATGCGGTTGTTGTCGCACTTGCAGCAGCATGTGCCTTCGCATGTCGAGAACAGTTACGACTTGCGCGGGATGCTGGATGACGCGCTGGGGCGTATCAGTGCCCGTAGCGGTCGAAAGCGGGTAGTGGGGCAGGTTGATGATGATGTTATCAATCTGGTGTCCATGCTGTTTGAGTTCATCCTTGATGACCTGACGCTGCCTGATTCCCTGAAAGCGCTGATTGCCCGTCTGCAGATTCCCATGCTCAAGGTGGCGGTGCTGGATAAGGCCTTTTTCAGCCGACCCAATCATCCGGCCCGTAAGCTCTTGAATGAGATTGCGGCGGCTTCGCTCGGTTGGGAAGAGCAGAATGAGCTGCAGCGCGATGGGCTTTATCTGAAGATCGAGCAGATCGTTCAGCGGCTGCTCAATGATTTTGTGGATGACCCGGATATCTTCAGCGAGCTGCTGAATGACTTCCTAGCCTATATGAGTGATGAGCGTCGCCGGAGTGAGTTGCTCGAGCAACGCACCCGGGATGCGGAAGAGGGGCGTGCGCGGGCTGAGCAGGCTCGCCAGCAGGTAGAAGCCGCGCTGAATGAGCGGTTGGTTGGGCGTACGCTGCCGGAAGTAGTGGTTCGGGTCATTCGCGAAGCGTGGAGTCAGGTGCTCCTGTTGACGTGTCTCAAGCAGGGCTATGGCTCTGCCGAATGGCTCGCCGCGCTGCAGACGATGGATGATCTGATCTGGAGTGTTGAGCCGCATGAAGATGCCGGCTCGCGGCAGAAGTTGCTGGGTA
This sequence comes from Pseudomonas sp. C2.3V, assembly GCF_058536325.1. NCBI lineage: Bacteria > Pseudomonadati > Pseudomonadota > Gammaproteobacteria > Pseudomonadales > Pseudomonadaceae > Pseudomonas > Pseudomonas sp. C2.3V. Next base: position 909,738 of record NZ_JBZUBN010000001.1, read on the forward strand.
TGGTGCCGGGGCTGCTCAAGGCCCTGCGCGAAGGGCTTGCCAGCGCGGCCTTCGATCCCTTCTCTACCAGTGAATTTTTCACCCAGCTTGAAGCCTTGCATGTACAGACATTCCAGCAGGCCAAGCGTGTCGAGCACGGTGTAGCGGCGGTAGCCCATGAGCCACTGGCAGCGATGGTTGAGGTGGCTGATGAGATCGTGCTTCAGCCGGTTCAGGCCAAGCCTGCCGAGACGGCGATCAAGCCGGATGAGGAGTCGCTCAGAACGATCGATGCTATCCATGTGGGTAGCTGGATTGAGCTGACCGAAGCTGATGATCACAAGGTCCGCTGCAAGCTGGCAGCGGTTATCAAGTCTGCTGGACGTTATATTTTTGTAAATCGCGCAGGCATGAAGGTGATGGAAAAGTCACGTGAAAGCCTGGCTGTCGACTTGAGTCATGGAAAGCTGCGTATTCTGGACGATGCCCTGTTGTTTGATCGAGCGCTGGAATCCGTCATCGGAAATCTTCGCACGCTCAAACGCACCTGATCCCCTTCCGCTTACCCAAAACACCGATCATGGGGCCACTCGGATCGGTGTTCTTGGTCCTTCTGCCGCTCTGGTTTACATTAAGCGCTCACAGGAGTTCTTATGTCCCCAGATTTTCAGGCGGGATGGTGGGCTCACGCCCAGCGTTGCCCATCACCCAACTACAATGAGCGTCCCGTGGGAGAGCAGGTCTCGCTGCTGGTTATCCACAACATCAGTTTGCCGCCCGGCCAGTTTGGGACGGGAAAGGTCCAGCCTTTCTTTCAAAACACGCTGGACTGCAGTGAACATCCCTTTTTTCAGGAAATAGCCTCGTTAAGGGTGTCAGCCCATTTTCTGATTGAACGTACAGGCGCTGTGACGCAGTTTGTGTCCTGTGACGATCGTGCCTGGCACGCTGGCGTCTCCTGTTTTGCGGGCAGGGAAGGTTGTAATGATTTTTCGATAGGAATTGAGCTGGAAGGTACCGATACCGAGCCTTATACGCAGGCGCAATACCATGTGCTTGAGCAACTGACGCGCGATGTGCTTCGGCATTACCCAGCCATAACATCTGACCGTATTTGCGGGCATAGTGATATTGCACCAGACCGCAAGACCGATCCTGGGCCTGCCTTTGATTGGCACCGGTATCGGGCATCTTTGACAGGGGAGGGTAAATGACCTTTCTGAGCTTATTGCTTGTATTGGGCGTTGTATGGACAACCCGCTGGCGGTTGCGGCTGCAGCGTGATGGCTTGTGGCGCGCGCTGTTGGCTGAGGTGGAGCTGCATGTAGGGCGTCATAGCTCAATCGCGCTGATCGTTGTGATAGGTATTCCCCTGCTGATATTGGCTCTGGGGCTGGCAGTATTAAAGCCGGTTGCCTATGGCTGGCTGCTGTTGCCCGTGCATGTGCTCGTGCTGTTATATAGCCTGGGTCGGCATGACCCCAGGCAGGCATTGGCAGGTTTCAGGGATTCCTGGCGGCGGGGTGATCTAGAGGCCGCAGCTTTGCGTGCAGAGCAGGATCTAGGTCTTCAAGCGGAAACGCCGGATGGGCTCTTGGCGCGTGTGCAAGAGCAGCTGCTATGGCGAGGCCACGAGGGCTTCTTTGCCGTGATTTTCTGGTACGTTGTGCTGGGACCGCTCATGGCGTTGGCTTATCGGCTGGTTGCGCTGACGGCTGCCCATGCGCGTAGCCCTGCCTTGCGCGCCCATGCAGAACAGCTGTGCCATGCCTTTGATTGGCTGCCGGCACGCTTACTCACTGCCAGCTTTGCGCTGGTCGGTGATTTTCTTTGCGCCAGCCGCGCAACGTTATCCGAGTGGTTGAACTGGGATATTCCCACTCCCAAGCTGCTGGCTGATGCCGGTCGCGCTGCGGCTGATTTGCCTGTGGCTCTGGATGCCGAGGCGGGTGTTCACGGTCTTGACACGTTGTGGCAGTTGCTCGTCAGGGCTGCTGTGCTCTGGTACGTCTTGTTGGCGCTCTGGACGGTGGTGGGACGCTAGTCTTCTAAAGCGCGTCAGGGTCCCACCCAAAGACGGCACACGCATTGGTTGTACTGGCCTGAGCAAGCGCTTCGGGGGGCACGCCGAACAGCTCGGCCAGTGCCGCGCAGATGTCAGGCAAGTGGGTAGGGCTGTTGCGAATGCCTGGGTACATGGCCGGGGCCATGTCAGGGGCGTCGGTTTCCAGAACGATGCCGTCCAGCGGCAGCCGCGGCACGACCTTTCTCAGTCGATTGGCTTGCGGCCATGTCGGCGCGCCGCCTAAGCCCAGCTTGAATCCTAGTTTCAGGTACTCCCGCGCTTCTTCGTAACTGCCCGCAAAAGCGTGAACAACGCCCGCTCTGGGCGGCTTGTAGCGTTTTAGCGTGGCGATAACATCGGCATGGGCTTTTCTGACGTGCAGCAGGCTTGGCAATTCGTATTCGATGGCCAATTTGAGGTGTGATTCGAAAAGTGTCTGCTGGCGTGCCTTGTCGGGCTGCTCGATATAGTAATCCAGTCCGAATTCACCCAGTGCGCAAAGCTTGGGATGACCAGCCCATTGATCCAGCCATGCCCTGAGCGTGTCGATGTCGCTCTCCTTGTGCACGTCCAGATAGCAGGGATGCAGGGCCAGGGCCGCGTAGAGCGGCTCATGGGCCAGCGTGGTAGACCATAACTGCGACCATAGGGATTCTTCGACACCAATCAGCACCTGACGCCGTACGCCTAGCGATGCGCACTGGTGCAGGAGTGCCTCCCGATCATCGTCGAAGCCGGGAAAGTCCAGGTGGTTATGGGTGTCGATCAACATGGTAGGGGCCGGCTAGTCCTTGTGACGAGTCTTGAGCTGCCGGGGGATGGCATGAACACCGGGCTCGTAATGGTGGGATTCGATGGCATCCAGCATGAGGTTCAGGGCCTGCTCTGCAATGAGTTCGTGCTGCTGATAGAGTCCGTTGACCTTGATGGGAACGAAGTCGAGCAGCTGGGCGTCGCCAAAGGTAGCGAGACGCAGATGGGAAGGCCAGCCTTTAGCCTGCTGTTGGAAAACATCGAAAACGCCTTCCAGCAGCACGTATGCCGTCGTAATGATCGCATCAGGCATATGGCCCAGCTCGCTCATCAGGTCCAGCATCAGGTCGCGTCCGCAGGTGCGGCTGAACTGCTCGCCATAGCGAATCAGCTTTTTGCCGTTGAAGTCCTGCAGGGCCGATTCGAAACCTGCGGCGCGCTCACGGCTGATGACGAGGTCCGGACGGGCCGCGATCAGGGCGATTTCTCGAGGCGGCGTATCCAGCAGGGTCTTCGTCAGAAGGGAGCTGGCGGTCCGGTCGTCACTGACGACAGAGCAGAATTGGCTGGGGTCAAGCTGACGGTCAACGGCTACCACAGGCAATCCTTCTGCCTGCAGGCGGCGATAGGGCGTATCGTCATCGGCCAGACAGCTGGCGGTGATAAGACCATCGCAGCGGCGTGCGCGAAACAGCGAGAGCAATTGCCGTTCGGTATCGGGCTCATCGTCGGTACAGGCAATGAGCAGTTGATAGCCTCGCAGCCGGGCTCTGATTTCCAGCTGCTTGGCCAGCCGTGCATAGCTGGGGTTTTCCAGGTCAGGCAGGATGAACCCAAGCGTCAGGGTCTGGCCGCGACGCAAGCCAGCGGCGCGCTGGTCCGGCTGGTAGCCGTATTGTTCGACCACTTGCTGTACGCGCGTGACGGTGGCTGGACTGATGCGCCGCTGGTCGGCTTTTCCGTTGATGACGTAGCTGGCCGTGGTCACGGAGACGCCTGCCAGTCGAGCTATATCACTGAGCTTCAAAACGATTCCTCTTGTGGCCGTGCGGTCTGGAACGCCTTTCTTGCTTATATGACCGCAATACCTTGCCTTTCATTGACGATAATCCATTTTCGAAAACAGACGGTCCGGTATCTAACGCAATGGGCTGGCCTTTATTGTGTGTAGTGCTTCAAGGATCAACGATTATCGAGTAACGTGCCACTCTGTTTTGGTGAAACGTTTCAGCACAATAGTGTCTTATCGCTGTTATGTCTGTATCGCCCGATGTCGATGATTCAACATGCGATTAGGCTAAAACAATCATTACAAGAAAGGCACGGTGCTCTTCGGTCGCTCGTAGTGCCATGGAGGATTTGAATGTTCGAACTCGATGCGCAGCATATTCGCATGGGACAGCAGGCCGCTGACAAGGATAGCGCGCTTGCCCTACTGGGCGAGGCCCTTGTCGCGGATGGGCTTGTGGCTCCCGGCTATATCGATGGATTGCGTGCTCGCGAAGCCCAGGGCTCTACCTACCTTGGACAGGGTATTGCCATTCCCCATGGTACTCCTCAGACCCGTGACCATGTGTTTACAACGGGCGTACGAATCATGCAATTCCCCGATGGTGTAAGTTGGGGGGAAGGGCAGACCGCTTATCTGGCCATTGCAATTGCCGCCAAATCTGATGAACACCTTCGAATTCTCCAGTTATTGACGCGTGCACTGGGTGAAAAGTCGCTGGACGAGGCGATTCGCCGTGCCGAAAGCGCCGAGGCGATTGTTCAGTTGCTGCATGGCGCCCCGCAAGAGCTTGAGCTGGATGACCAGCTGGTGCGTCTGCACGTGGAGGCCGACGATCTTGAAGACCTGGCGTGGGAAGGGGCTCGTCTTCTTAAGAGGACGCAGTGCGTTGAGCCCGGCTTTGCCGGCGCGCTACAGACGGGCGTCCCTCTGCCACTAGGTGAAGGGCTCTGGTGGCTGCACAGCGACCATGCCGTAAGCCGTCCTGGTCTTGCGTTTGTGACACCCGCAGCGCCGGTGACGCTTGAAGGGCAGCCAGTCAAGGGCTTGTTCTGTCTGGCCAGCCTTGGCGAGGCTCACCGTGATTTGCTGGAGCGCCTGTGTGATTTGCTGATCGCTGGTCGCGCCCAGGAGCTTAGCCAGGCAACCTCCAGCCGGGCGGTGCTCGAAGCGCTGGGTGGTGAGGTAGCACCGGACTGGCCCAGTGCGAGTGTGGTGCTGGCCAATGCCCATGGCTTGCATGCGCGTCCGGCCAAGGAGCTGGCGCGTGTGGCGAAGGCTTCAACCGGTGAGGTTCGGGTCAGGGTGGATGGCGGAACGGCCGTTTCGGCCAAGAGCTTGTCTCGCCTGCTGGCGTTGGGTGCGCGCCGTGGTCAAGTGCTTGAGTTTCTGGCTGAGCCGGGAACCGATGCCGAAGCGCTGCTGGGAGATCTTGTCGCGGCGGTCGAGGCCGGGTTAGGTGAAGAGGTTGAGCCCATTAGCGCCAATACTCAACCGGCGCACGCGGCCGTGCCGGTTGAAACTAATATTCTGGCGCGAGCAGAGGACACTGCGCCGCTAGCCTCAGGCGACACCTTCAAGGCCATTGCTGCGGCACCGGGCCTAGCCGTTGGGCCAGCCTATGTCGTGGCTCAGCAGCATTTTGACTTTCCTGCCGAGGGTGAGGGGGCTGCCGCTGAAACCGAGCGCCTCGAAGCGGCACTGGCGGCAGTCAGAACGGAAATCGATGCCCTGATCAGCCGTAGCGAGGCGGGCGCTATTCGCGACATCTTCCTGACCCATCTGGAGATGCTTGATGATCCGGATCTGCGTGAGGGCGTACAGACGCGCCTCAAGCGCAATGCCAGCGCCGCAGCGGCCTGGAATGCACAGATCGAGGAGGCGGCCGCTCAGCAGGAGTCATTGAAGGATGCGCTCCTGGCCGAACGTGCAGCTGATCTGCGTGATGTAGGCCGCCGTGTTCTGGGGCATCTGTGTGGGGTTGGGTCTGCCAGTGAGCCAAGCGAGCCCTATGTGCTGGTCATGGATGAGGTCGGGCCTGGTGACGTGGCGCGTCTGGACCGTGACAGGGTCGCCGGTATCCTGACGGCACGTGGGGGTGCCAGCTCTCACAGCGCCATTGTTTCCCGCGCCTTGGGTATTCCTGCGATTGTAGGCGCTGGCCCGCGCGTACTGAACCTTGCACCTCAGACCACTCTACTACTGGATGGCGATCATGGCTTTGTCGAGGTCGGGCCGGATGCCGCACGCATCGAGCAGGTTCGTGTAGAGCGCGAGGTGCGGGAGCATCGTCGACAGGAGGCCGAAGCCAAGCGGTTTGAACCTGCAGTTACCCGTGACGGACATCGCATCGAGGTGGCTGCAAACCTGGGCAACACGGCGGATGCCCCGGCGGTAGTCGAACAGGGCGCAGAGGCCGTTGGCCTGCTGCGTACCGAGCTGGTATTCATGAGCCATGATTCGGCACCTGATGAGCAGGCGCAGGAAAAGGATTACCGACGCGTATTGGATGCGCTGGATGGACGGCCGCTGGTGGTGCGTACCCTGGATGTGGGAGGCGACAAGCCGTTGCCTTATATGCCGATTCCAGCCGAAGAGAACCCATTCCTAGGTATTCGCGGTATACGCCTGACCCTACGTTGCCCGGAGGTGCTGGAAACCCAGCTGCGCGCCTTGCTTCGTGCGGCCGAGGGGCGTCCGCTCAGAATCATGTTTCCGATGGTGGGACGGGTTGAGGAATGGCGTCAGGCGCGAGACATCCTCAATCGTCTGCGGCAGGAGATTCCTGCGGTCAACCTGCAGGTAGGCATCATGATCGAGGTGCCTTCTGCCGCGTTGCTGGCACCTGTACTGGCGCAGGAGGTGGACTTCTTCAGCGTAGGGACGAATGACCTGACTCAATACGCCTTGGCGATCGACCGTGGTCATCCCTTGCTGTCCGGCGAGGCTGATGGTTTGCATCCCAGCGTGCTGCGCCTGATCGATATGACGGTCCAGGCCGCCCATGCACATGGCAAGTGGGTAGGCGTATGCGGAGAGTTGGCCGCCGATCCGCTGGCGGTTCCGCTTTTGATGGGGCTGGGTGTGGATGAACTCAGCGTTTCAGCGCGCAGCATTCCGCTGGTCAAGGCGCGGGTGCGTGAACTGGATTTCGTGGCTGCACAAGCCTGTGCCCAGCGAGCACTGGCGCTGGCGACAGCAGATGAAGTGCGCGCCAGTGTGGAGGCCATACAATGAGCCGTGTTTTGACCGTTACCTTGAATCCCGCGCTGGATCTGACGGTGCGACTGTCCGAGCTGCATCCGGGAGAAGTAAACCGTAGTGAAGCGGTTGTCATGCATGCGGCAGGCAAGGGACTGAATGTGGCTCAGGTCCTGGCGGACCTGGGGCATTCGCTGACCGTAACCGGCTTTCTGGGCGCTGATAATGCCAAGCCATTCGAAGCCTTGTTTGCCGAGCGTGGTTTCAAGGATGCCTTTGTGCGGGTAGAAGGCGAGACCCGCAGTAACATCAAGCTGGCCGAAACCTCAGGCCGCATCACGGACATCAACGGGCCGGGACCGCACGTTACCGAGACTGCCCAGGCTCAGTTGCTGCGCACCCTGGACGACGTAGCACCGGGACACGATCTGGCCGTTGTGGCCGGTAGTCTGCCACGCGGCATCGGTGCCGACTGGCTTGCCGAGCTGGTTCAACGGCTGAAAGCCCTAGGCTTGCGGGTGGCACTGGATACCAGTGGCGCCGCGCTGCGTGCCGGGCTCAAGGCTGGGCCGTGGCTGGTCAAGCCTAATACCGAGGAGCTGTCCGACGCCTGTTCGGCACCTGCCGATACTGCCGAGCAGCAGGCTCAGCTGGCCGCTCAGCTGGCCGCTCAGGGTGTTGAGCACATAGTGATCTCTCAGGGTAGCGAAGGTGTTCGGTGGTTTGCGCCAGGTCGCGTACTGCAGGCCGTTCCGCCCAGGGTGCAGGTGGCCAGCACCGTAGGGGCCGGCGACTCGCTTCTGGCCGGTATGGCGCACGGTTTGCTCACCGGACTTGAGCCGCAGGACGCGTTACGCAATGCCACAGCCATTGCTGCCATGGCCGTCACTCAGATCGGCTTTGGCATTGATGATCCTGCCCGTTTGGCAGAGTTGGCGAACGGCGTCAGTGTTCACGTCATGACAGAACAATAAGCAGGGATAACTCATGAATATCGCAATCGTTACGACCTGCCCGACGGGCATGGTTACCAGTGTGCTCAGTGCACGATTGCTGGATGCTGCCGCACAGCGCCGTGGCTGGCAGACCAGCGTTGAAATCCACGACGGCCCTGAAGCTACGCTGCTGACGGATGATCAGATCGCTCGGTCTGAATTGATTGTCGTTGTGCATACCGGTGCGGTAGACCTTCGCCGCTTCGCGGGCAAGCGCGTTTACCGTGCAACACCGGCGGAAGCCCTGCGGGACGTCGATGCTTTTTTGCAGCGTGCCGAGCGTGAGGCCAAGGTGTACGAAGCCAGCGCCGAGCCTGAAGCTGTCAGCGCAGCCGCTACGCCCGCCAAGCAGCCCCGTCTGGTGGCGATCACGGCCTGCCCAACCGGCGTTGCACATACGTTCATGGCGGCTGAGGCATTGATTCAGACCGCCAAGAAGCTGGGCTATAAGCTGGATCTGGAAACCCAGGGGTCAGTGGGCGCACGCAACCCTCTCAGTGCCGAGGCGATCGCGGAGGCCGATGCGGTTCTGCTGGCAACTGACATCGAGGTCAATACGGATCGCTTCGTGGGTAAGAAGGTTTTCCGTTGCGGTACTGGTGTTGCCCTCAAGCAGCCTGAAGCTACGCTCAAGCGTGCATTAGCTGAGGGTGAGATCCTGGGAGGTGCGGTGGCTGCTTCGTCTTCCGGACAAGCCAAGGCCGGTGCGAAAAAGGAAAAGACCGGAGTCTACAAGCACCTGCTGACGGGCGTGTCCTACATGCTGCCTATGGTAGTCGCCGGAGGCCTGTTGATTGCCCTGTCGTTTGTCTTTGGGATCGAGGCGTTCAAGGAGCAGGGCACGCTGGCGGCTGCATTGATGCAGATCGGTGGCGAAGCCGCGTTCAAGCTCATGGTGCCGGTGCTGGCCGGTTACATTGCATACTCCATTGCCGACCGGCCGGGCCTTGCGCCGGGAATGATCGGTGGGTTGCTGGCCAGTAATCTGGGCGCGGGCTTTATCGGCGGTATCGTGGCAGGCTTTCTGGCCGGTTATGTGGCGAAGGCGATCGCTCGTTGGGTGAAGCTGCCGGCCAGCGTGGAGGCCCTCAAGCCTATTCTGATCATTCCGCTGTTGGCGAGCCTGATTACCGGCCTCGTGATGATCTATGTTGTGGGAACGCCGGTTGCCCAGGCATTGACCGCGCTGACGGGCTTTCTGGAAAACATGGGGACGTCTAATGCCGTTCTGCTGGGTGTCATTCTGGGTGCCATGATGTGTGTGGATCTGGGTGGGCCGATCAACAAGGCGGCGTATGCCTTTACCGTAGGGTTATTGGCATCCAAGACCTATGGTCCGATGGCGGCTACGATGGCGGCCGGTATGGTGCCTGCGATCGGTATGGGGCTTGCTACCGTTCTGGCGCGCCGCAAGTTTGCCCAGAGCGAGCGTGAAGCGGGCAAGGCGGCCTTTGTCCTGGGGTTGTGTTTCATTTCCGAAGGGGCAATTCCCTTTGCAGCGAAAGACCCGCTGCGTGTGATCCCCGCGAGCATCGCGGGCGGCGCATTGACCGGTGCGCTCGTCATGCTGTTCAACTGCAAGTTGATGGCACCCCATGGCGGTCTTTTCGTACTCCTGATTCCCAACGCCATCAATCACGCCTGGCTATACCTGGCGGCCATTGCGGCGGGCAGTATCTTGACCGGTGTGGTGTACGCTGTGATCAAGCGGGGGGAGGTACAGGAAGAACTGGTACCTGCGGCATGATAAAAAAGGGCTCTCAGGAGCCCTTTTTAATGGGTTGGCGACTTGTCTGATACTGCCGGATCAGGCCAACTGAATGACATATTTGCGTGTCCGCACGGCAGCTTTCAGATCCTTTAACGCGTTGGGCAGCTGTTTGAAGGGAACAACCTCAAGAGTAGGCATGGCCAATCGATTGTTCTTGATCTGATCCATCAGCTCGGCTCCGGCGGTGGTCAGCTCCATCCAGTCCAGGACGGTGCCATGCTGTTGGATCGAGGCGAGGGCTTCCTCATGGTAAGAGATCGCCGTTGTGAAGGCAGGCAAGGGCGGCTGCTCGATCCGGTCCTGGATGCACACCAGATGGCCATTAAGGCCCAGAAGACCGGCCAGCGAAGCGGCATGCTGGCCGGAGATTGTGTCAAAGGCGGCGTAGAATTTACGGCCTTGCAGCTTTTCGAGTAACAGATCCCGCCAGTTTTCCTGGTGGTAATCCACGACCTCGGTCACGCCACGTGACAGCAGCTTTTCGCGGTGCTGCTCCCCTGCGGTTACCCAGACGCGCCAGCCTTTTTGCAACGCCAGTTGTGCCACCAGCGATCCGACCGAGCCCCCGGCGCCGGTCACGAGTACATCCTTGTTGGTTGCATCCGGTACCTTCATGACCGACTGCCAGGCGGTCAGGGTAGGGCAGGGGAAGGCGGCGGCAGCAGTGTCACTAAGGCCGTCCGGCACCGGCATCACCATGTGGGCGGCGATCTTGATATGCGTGGCATAGCTGCCGGCGTGGTAGAGGTTCTGGTGATAGGCGACCCGCGTTCCGATACGCAGGTGCACGTCGCGACCGGCCGCGATTACGACGCCCATGCCGTCCACGCCTGGAATATGGCCCGGCTTCCAGACCTTTTCGGCCTGCGCAATGAATTTCCAGTCGACTGGGTTGATGCCGATGACCTTGTTGGCGATCAGGATTTCATTAGGCGCTAGCTCCTCGCTAATGGCATGGGTTTCCAGTATCAGATCCGTAGGCTCGTTACCGTGGCGCCAGGTCCAGGCGTGTACATCCAGCATAGAGGTCTCCTGTTGAAGGGCATGTTTCTTCCTTTATGGGGATCCGTGACGACACCTAAAAGCCCGGCAGAAAGAAACATGAGTAGGAGCAGTGGATGCGAAGCAGGAAACGAGTAGTGGTGCAGGGACTGGCTACCTCTAACCAGTCCTGGCTACGGCGGTTTATGGGGCTTTCATGAACGCTCGGAGACGCTCCTGGCGATCCCCTTCACGCCGGCCCTGCCATATCAACTGCCAATGCGCCTCGTCTACCTTGATCGGGTGATGCTGCTGGTCGAGCAGCATCTGGATCTGACATTGAGCCTGCTCCGGCGTGGCGACCATGACCGGCTTGATGCCTGTGTAGTAGTGCAGCATCGAGCGCTCGGACTCACCCATGTTGACTGTGTTCAGACAATCGAATTGTGCCGGAAGCGATTGCTCGAGTGCCTCGAACGGTCGTGCATAGCTGCGCCCCAGGTCCACCCAGGGAAGCCAAAGTGTATTGGCCAGTCCCCAGAACAGCGTAATGCCGGCAAACCAGACGTGTGCAGCCTCCAGGCGCTTGCGCCAGGCGATAGTGATCAACCACAGGCCGGTCAGTAGCAGCGCTGCAACAAACCAGGCAGGGCTGGGTGACAGTTTGATTTCTACTGGAACCAGCCGGCGAAGGCCGGAGACGATCAGGCTCGTATGGCCACTCTGGATGGCCCACCAGCCAAACCACAGGTATCCGCCCATTACGCTGAACAGTATGATCGCAACCAGACGGCCGGCGCGGTTGAAGCGCTCGGGCAGTGGCAAGCCGGCTACCAGGAGGGCAAGTGCCGGAAACAGCGGAAGCACGTAAACACTGCGAAAGACCGCCGAGGTCATGATAACAAACAGAAAAACTGCAACGTAAAGCCAGACCATAAAGCGGCCCGAGTCCTCACGCAGCGCGATCCAGTCAGCCTTGAGGCGCTGTTGGCGCAGGCTGCGCCAGAGTCCGGCTACGAAGGCGCCTAATAGCACCCATCCTATGGGAAAGGACAGACCCAGTAGTTCTTTGAGGTTGCTGCCCGCCCCACCACTGATGCTATTGCGTTGGGAAAGGCCAAAGAAGCGGCCGAAATTATTGACCCAGAACCACTCCAGAAATAGTGTTTCATCGGTCTTCCATAGCAGGGCCGGCCAGATAAGCAGCCAGGGCGACGCCGCGAGGAGTGCCCAGCCCAGCCAGGCAAAGCCGGGGCGCGTAAAGTAGCGGCGCGGCTGAAGCAGGACGGCAGCGCAAACAGTAACGCCCAGCACACCCGGAATCAGCAGACCTTTGCTCATCAGGGCAATGCCAAAACCTGTTCCGAAGAGTAGTCCGTTGCGGCGGTAGCATGTCGGCTCCAGGGAAAAGCCTACAAGCCCTGCCAGTGCGAGCATGGCGCCTGTCAATTGCGGTATATCGGCAATCAATAGATGGGCATGCTGAACCATACCCATCGTTCCCAACAGCAACAGGCAGGCGACCAGTCCTCTGCCGGGACTGAGGCGCTCGGTCAGGCGATACAACGTCCAGAGTGTAAGCAGCATCCATCCCAGAACGGCCATGCGTGAGCCGTCGGGAGGCGAGAGCCAGGGAAGGAAAAGGTAGGCTGTGATCGCCCCTGTCCAATACATCAGGGGCGGCTTTTCCATGAAGGGATCTGCGCCTACCCGGGGTACGATCCAGTCGCTGCTGGTCAGAAAATTCCAGGTCATGCCAAACGAGTAGGGTTCGTCTGCTTTCCAGAGTCCACGACCGATCAGGCCTGTCACCAGGTAAAAGGCCAATAGCAGCGCGCACCAGATGAAAAACTTCATCTTGGGCGAGAGTGGGCGGGAGGCTCCCTGACTCATGAAGCCTCCCGTTGACCGGCCGTATTCGAATAGGTAGCGGTCAAGCTGGCGCGGCGAACAGATTGGCCGCGGCCGATGGCGTAATACTGAATGCCACGACGCTCCAGGCGTGCAGGGTCGTACAGGTTACGGCCATCAAAAATCAGTGGCTCCCTGAGTTTGTCCTGGATAAGGCCGAAATCGGGCGCCTTGAACATTTGCCATTCGGTGCAGATAACCAGGGCGTCCGCACCGTTCAGCGCAGCCTCAGGTGTGCCCATCAGCAACAGACGCTCATCATGCCCGTACAGTCTCTGCGCCTCCTGCATGGCCTCAGGGTCGAACGCGCGCACCTGCGCGCCATGCGCCCACAGGGCTTCCAGCAGAATGCGACTGGGTGCGTCCCGCATATCGTCCGTATTGGGTTTGAATGCCAAACCCCAGATGGCAAAGGTTCTGCCTTCCAGATTTCCCTTGAAATGATCGTGGATCAGGTTGAACAGCTTGTTTTTCTGCTGTTCGTTAACTTCCTCGACAGCACGAAGAAGGCTGGTCTGGCAGTTCTCCTGCTCGGCGGTGTGGATCAGAGCCTTCAGGTCCTTGGGGAAGCACGAGCCACCGTAGCCGCAGCCCGGATAGATAAAGTGATAACCGATGCGTGGATCTGCTCCGATGCCTCTGCGAACCGACTCGATGTCTGCTCCCAAATGCTCGGCCAGTTCGGCGATCTGGTTGATAAAGCTGATTTTAGTCGCCAGCATGCCGTTAGCCGCATATTTGGTCAGTTCGGAACTGCGGCGGTCCATGAACAGGATACGATCATGGTTGCGGTTGAAGGGGGCATAGAGCTCCCGCATGACGTCGCGGCTGTCTTCCCGTTCGGTACCGATGACAATACGGTCCGGGCGACGGCAATCGGTTACAGCAGCGCCCTCCTTGAGAAACTCGGGGTTGGATACCACATCGAAGTCCAGTGTCTTGCCCAGCTCATCCAGTGTGCTCTGGATCAGTGCCGTGAGGCGATCGCCAGTGCCTACGGGTACTGTGGATTTCTCCACGATCACCACGGGCTGCGTACGGTGACGGGCAATGGTCTGGGCGACGGCAAAGACGCCTGCAAGGTCGGCCGAGCCGTCCTCCAGGGGCGGGGTGCCGACGGCGATGAACTGTACACGGCCATGCTGGACCGCGCGGGCGGCATCATGGGTAAAGCGCAGGCGGCCCGCTTCCATGTTTTCCCGAACGAGCCCTTCCAGGCCAGGTTCGTACAAACTGACCACGCCCTGCTCAAGCAGCTCGATTTTGTGTCGGTCAATGTCCATGCACAGAACATCATGACCGACTTCAGCCAGCACGGCGGCCTGAACGAGGCCTACATAGCCAATACCGAACACACTGATTTTCACTTACAACTCCTCTTGCGCCAGCGGACGCGAGTCATCCGGGCGTCTTGAATGAATAGCGAATACGCCCAGCATGACGAGGGCGATACCGACCGATTTGAGCCAGGTGATGGATTCACCGAAAACCACCACGGCGGCGATATAAACGAGGGGGTAGCTGAGGCTGAGCAGCGCGTAGGCCCGTCCCAACGGCAATACCGACAGGGCAGCAACCCAACAGAGCATCGAAAGTCCGTAGCAGGCGATACCGGCAAGCAGTCCGGCCAGCGCCCCGGCGTGCTGTCTGAGCAGCTCAGGAGAGGCCATGGCCTCTGTCAGTGAAGGAAGAGCCGCCATGCTACCGCGCATCGAGAGCTGGGCGAGGCTCACCAGGCATACGCTGGCCAGCGCCAGCAGAAGTCCGCGATGCTGATTCATCGTTGTGTACTCAGCAGCACAATGCCCACCATGATGAGGACGATACCCAGCCAGTGACGGCCATCGATGTGCTCGTGGAAAAGTCGATGTGCCGCCAGAGTGATCCAGACAAAGTTCAGGCTGAGCATGGGGTAGGCCATGCCGACTTCGAGCTGCTGCAGAACCAGCAGCCAGAGCAGCAGGCCGGTACCCAGGCTGGCCAGCCCAAACATCAGCCAGGGTGAGGTCAGCTTGCGCCACAGGCTGACGGACCGCCCGCGCCAGCGTTCCACGGCGACTTTCTGGGCGACCTGCCCAAGACCGCTCAGCAGGCTGACCACCAACACCAGGGCGAAGGTCATGCCTGTACGCCCAGCCAGCCTTCGCGGCCTGCCAGAGCGCCCCGGGTAACCGTACCCAGGGGAAGGCGGGAGGGGTCAGAAGGCAGGCATTCCCCAAGCGGCTTGAACTGAACATTCAGCCGTTTTGCCAGTGCCAGCAGGCGCTGAAACTGGTCGGCCAGGGCTATCCCCTCTACTTCCGCATGGGCGGTATAGATGTTCAGGTCGGCCGGCATGATGTGTTGCATCAGGTAGCTGTTAAAGCCTGCAGCCGACAGGTCTGGGCCAATCGCTTCGTCGTACGTCGGCAGGGTGACCGGAATCTGCGGCGTTCCGGCAACACCATTGGCGAGCTCAGGACGAAACAATGAGTGGCCTCGGCAGTCGCTGTTGTAACGAAAACCAAAGGCCTCTTTGGCTTCGATAACCCGCTCATCCGCCCGCCAGCCGGCAGCGGCGGAGCAGGTTACGGGTTGACCCAGGATGTCACTGAGCGTGTCTACGCCATAACGGATCTGCCGGGTCAGCTGGTCCATGCTCCAGCGCCCAGCGTTAGCCTGCCAGCCATGGTGGTCCCAGGCATGCAGGCCCACCTCATGGCCTGCCGCCTGAGTCTGTCGCATCAGATGACCCAGGTGCTGGCCGATGGGCTTGCCTGGCCATGCCGTGCCCGCCAGGAGAATGTCCCAGCCATACAGACTGGCTGCATTGGAGCGCAGCATCTTCCACAGGAACTGCGGCCGGATGAGGCGCCAGAGATGGCGCCCCATGTTGTCCGGCCCGACCGAAAAGAAGAACGTCGCCTTGACCTGAGCTTCATCCAACAGCTCAAGCAGACGTGGAATACCCTCACGTGTGCCACGAAAGGTATCCACGTCGATCCGCAATCCCACCTCGATCATTACGCCTCGTCCACCTGGCTGTTCAATGCTTCGCGCAGGAAGAAGTCCAGTGTCTTGCCGATGGTTTCGCTCATCTCGATGGTGGGCTGCCAGTCCAGGAGCTTGCGGGCATTGGCAATGCTGGGCTTGCGATGGGAGACGTCCTGATAGCCTTCGCCATAAAACGACCGGCTCTCCACCTCGCGGAAGCCTGCGAACGGTGGGAAGTTGTGGCGCAGAGGGTGCGCTTCGAACTGAGCCAGAAGGGTTTCGGCTAGTTCGCGAATGCTAGCTTCGTTGTCTGGGTTACCAATGTTGATGATCTGCTGGTCGCTGCGACACCCTTGTTTTCGATAATACGGAACAGGGCTTCGATGCCATCATCCACGTCGGTAAAGCAGCGTTTCTGCACACCTCCGTCCACCAGCTTGATCGGCGTGCCTTCCACCAGGTTTAGGATCAGCTGAGTGATGGCACGGGAGCTGCCGATTCGAGCAGAGTCCAGGCGATCCAGACGCGGACCCATCCAGTTGAAGGGACGGAACAGGGTGAATCTGAGGCCATCCTGCTTGCCGTGGGCCCAGATCACGCGGTCCAACAGCTGCTTGGAAACGGAGTAGATCCAGCGCTGCTTGTTGATCGGGCCAACGATCAGGCGAGACTGGTCTTCGTCGAACTCCGGGTCGTCGCACATGCCATAGACTTCGGATGTGGACGGGAAGATGACGCGCTTGTTGTACTTCACGCAGTAGCGGACGATCTTGAGGTTTTCCTCAAAGTCCAGCTCGAATACACGCAGCGGGTTACGGGTGTATTCGATCGGCGTAGCAATGGCCACGAGTGGCAGGATCACGTCGCACTTCTTGATGTGGTACTCGATCCATTCGGTATGGATACTGATGTCGCCTTCCACAAAGTGGAAGTTAGGATCGCCCTTCAAACGGTCGATAGCGTCGGAGCCAATGTCCAGACCGTAGACTTCATAGTTGCCGTCCCGCAGCAGGCGTTCAGACAGGTGATTACCAATGAAGCCATTCACCCCAAGGATCAGCACACGTGTGCGACGCTTGGCCTTGAAGGCATCGCTGCGGCGCAGACGAAGCCCTTCGACCAGTCCCATCTCCCGCGCGAGCTGCGGACCAGACAGGTAGAGGCCTGCATTACCTTGTTGGCCGGCCTGAATTTCCAATACGCCGTCACCGCAGGCGATACGCAGTGGATCAAGACTTACGACGGCGCCAGGTTTCTGGTCGTGACGGGTGTCTACGGCCTGGGCTTGCCAGACAATAAGCTTTCGATCGCCTACAAAGCTGAAAGCGCCCGGGTAGGGCTGGGTAACGGCGCGGACGAGGTTATAGAGTTCACTGGCCGGACGAGTCCAGTCCAGCTCTCCATCGGCAGGCGTGCGACGGCCATAATAGGAGGCCTTGCTGTCATCCTGCGGGATCTCTTCCACGTCTCCACGTGCCAGACGGGGCAGGGTTTCGCCCAAGAGCTGACCTGAAGCTTCGCGGAGCTTGGCATGCAGGGTATGCGCCGTATCGTCCTGGGCAATCGCTACCCTGGACTGACTGACGATCGGGCCGGCATCGGGACGACGCTCCATGCGGTGCAGAGTGACGCCGGTTTCGGTCTCGCCATTGACCAATACCCAGTTCGCAGGCGCACGACCCCTATAACGCGGCAGCAGGGAGCCATGCAGGTTATAGGCACCTTTTCTGGCCATAGCGAGAATGTCCTCGCTCAGCAGGTGACGGTAGTAGAAAGAGAAAATGAATTCCGGCTCAAGCTGACGGATGCGTTCGATCCAGAGCGGGTGGTTAACATCTTCCGGGGCATGCACTGGAATACCGTGGCGAGCACACAGTTGGGCTACGGAAGCAAAGAAGCGGTTTTCGTTCGGATCATCGGCATGGGTAAACACGGCCGCGATTTCATACTGGGCCGCGATCAGCGCTTCGATTCCGGCGCATCCAATATCGTGATAGGCAAATACAACAGTCTTGGTCATGGGTAATCAGCTTGCAGAAGGAATGGAATCGAGCGAGGCTGGCGCAGGGGAGCAGGAGGCTTCACCCCGGACAACCTGCTCAACGAAGTAGCGAGGGCGGGCACGGACGTCGTGATACATGCGGCCCAGGTATTCACCCAGTAGCCCCATGCCGACGAACTGGGCGCCGGTAAAGATGAACAGGATGGCGAAAAGGACAAACACGCCGTCGGCAGCCCAGTCGGCCCCCAGCAGCAGGCGTAGCACCAGAAGCAGCATCCCGAAGCAGATACCGGCCAGTGCCATGGCGCCACCCACGATGCTCAGCAGCCGCAATGGCGTTGTGGTCATGCAGGTCACGAGATCAAACATGAGGTTGATCAGGCGCATGGGGGTGTATTTCGACTCACCGTATTCGCGCTCGGCATGTCCCACATTGATTTCGGTGGTATGGCGGGCGAAGCTGTTAGCCAGGATGGGAATAAACGTGCTGCGCTCATGACAGGCCAGCATGGCCTCGATGATGCTGTGGCGATACGCCCGCAGCATGCAGCCGTAATCGCTCATGGCTACGCCCGTAGAACGTTGCACAGCAAGGTTGATCAGCCTGGATGGCAGGCGGCGGAAGGCGGAGTCCTGACGATTTTCGCGTACAGTACCGACCACATCGAACCCCAGAGCGGCTTGCTCGACGAGACGCGGAATTTCCTCCGGCGGGTTTTGCAGGTCGGCATCAAGGGTAATGACCAGGTCGCCAATACACTGCTCGAAGCCCGCCATGATGGCGGCGTGCTGGCCGTAGTTGCGGTTGAGGATGACCGCTACCACATGACTGTCTTCGGCTTCGGCAGCTGCCTGGATAATGCTGGCCGAGCTGTCACGGCTGCCGTCATCAATCAATACGATTTCATAATCGCGGCCCAGTTTCTGGCAGGCGACATCGGTTCTCAGCAGGAGTTCGGGCAGGCTGGCTTCTTCATTGAAGACCGGAATGACCACGGACACGCGATTGATCGGATAAGGCTTCACAAGGCTGCCTCCAGCGTGGAGCGAATGGCAGTGACGACACGCTCGAGCTCCTCGGCGGTCATGTCAGGAAACAGCGGTATCGAGCACAGTCGAGCCGAATTCCACTCGGTGTTTGGCAGGCTGACCTCTGGAAAGCGGTCCCGGTAATAACGCTGCAGGTGCGTTCCTATGAAATGAATACCGGTGCCGATATGGTTTGCCTGCAAGGCTTGCATGAAGGCATCGCGATCCAGACCACATTGCGCCGGATCGACGCGCACAATGAAAAGATGCCAGGCGTGGTCCTGAGGGTAGCTCGGAAGGCTCAGCGGCTGAATGGGAAGACCGTTCAGGCGCTCCAGGTACATTTCGGCCAGCTGTTTGCGCTTGGCGTTAATCTCATCGATGCGATCCAGCTGGGCGAGTGCAATGGCTGCGTTGATATCGGTCAGGTTGTACTTGAAGCCCGGCTCGATAACCTGAGCCTGGGGTTTGCGGCCATGGGTCATGCGGTCATAGGCATCTACCCCCAGGCCATGAAACTTCAGGGTGCGGACACGGTTGGCCAGCGCCTCGTCATCCGTCACGAACAGACCACCTTCGGCACATGTCAGGTTCTTGATGGCGTGAAACGAAAAAATCGCAGTATTCCGGGCCCCGATCAGGCGGCCTCGATAGCGGGTGCCGATCGCATGGGCTGCGTCCTCGATGACGGGAATGCCATGGCGCTCGGCCAGTGCGTAGAGCGGATCCAGGTCAAAGGCTGCACCGGCGTAATGAACCGGAATGATCGCTTTCGTTCGGGGCGTGATGGCGGCTTCGATACGCGCTGCATCGGTCATCAAGGTATCGCGATCGATGTCCACGAACACAGGAGTTGCGCCCAGCAGGCAGATCAGGTTTGCGGTAGATACCCAGGTCTGGGAGGGCGTGATGACCTCATCGCCTGGACCAATACCCAGGGCTATCAATGCCAAGTGCATACCTGCCGTTGCCGAAGAGAGTGCGACGGCATGGTGGCAGCCCAGATACTCGCAGAAGCGCTGCTCCAACTCCTGATTTTGAGGGCCGGTGGTGATCCAGCCGGAGCGGAGCACGGCATTGACGGCCGCAATTTCCTCATCGCCTATGCTTGGACGTGAGAAAGAAAGAAAGGCAGTTGACATGTCTGTATCCCGTAACGGTCATGACACTACCTGCGCCATGCACATACATCGCGCTCAGGTAGAAACCGCCAAATTTTGGGATGACAAGCTTGCGTGGCTTTGCAGGTTATATGGAGAAATGATGGAGACCACGGATGACAGGGCTTGTGAAATGCTTAAACCCACCGGTCTTCAGGCAGTCGAACCACCCAACGTATCCTTAAATACTTTGTTACAATTGCTGGGCCAACCTATTTTATGTGCTTATGAGCGACTCGAGCGATCCTGCTGCCCCTGACCACAGGGAAACATCTACACACCGCGCTGCGGCATCTCAAGCACCCCAACAGCGCCATCAACGGTTTCGCTCCATTCGGCAACGCCTGGCGTTCTGGGTCGGCGCGCTGCTGGTGGGTTTACTGGCGCTGGCTTTTGCGTGGCTGGCTGATCATGCCTTTCAGCTCTTTCAGCGTCTGTTGAATCACAGCCACTTATGGCCGTGGTTGGTGACACCCGCAGGATTTGCCCTGTTGGTCTGGCTGACACAGGGGTGGCTGCGTAATGCCAGGGGAAGCGGCATTCCACAAGTGATTGCAGCGCTGGAAAAGCCCTCTGGTCAGTTCAGGGCAGCGGTGTTGGCTTGGCCGATCGCGCTCGCGAAGATGATACTGACATTGTTTGCCCTGCTAGTGGGGGCCTCGGTTGGCCGCGAGGGGCCGACCGTACATTTGGGCGCCTCGGTGCTGTATGGCTTTGGTCGGCGGCTGGGCCTGTATGAGCGGAAGACGGTTTCCGGCCTGATCCTCGCCGGTGGTGCTGCGGGTATTGCCGCCGCGTTCAACACGCCGCTGGCGGGCGTAGTATTTGCCATTGAAGAGTTGAGTCATACCTTTGAACAGCGCTTCAGCGGTCTGGTACTGACGGCTGTGGTGATTGGCGGTATGGTCACGCTGGGCCTGGTCGGACCGTATACCTATTTTGGCGTTATCAGTGCCAGTCTGCCCTGGGGCGATGCCTGGGTAGCGGTGGTCATATGCGGGCTGGCAGGCGGCCTGTTGGGCGGCGGTTATGCTCGGTTGGTCATTCCAACATCCCACGGCTGGCTTGGAAGGCTGGGCGCTATCCGCTCACGCTTCCCGGTTCGATTTGCTGCCGTTTGTGGATTACTGGTTGCCTGTCTAGGGGCACTGTCCGGCCAGCATGTCTTTGGTACCGGCTACGAGGAAACACGTGCCATTCTGGAAGGGCACCCTATAACCGATCAGGACTTTCTCATCTGGAAATTTCTGGCCAACGTGGTTTCTTATTTGGCAGGCATTCCCGGCGGGCTCTTTTCGCCTTCGCTCACGGTAGGCGCCAGCTTTGCGCCCTGGCTGGTCGATTGGCTGCCTAATGTCACCCTGCAGACCGGTGCGCTTCTGGGCATGGCGGCCTACCTCACGGGCGTTACCCGGACACCGCTCACCTCGACTGTCATTACCTTGGAGCTGGCCCACAGCCCCGACATGGCGATCCCTGTGCTGGCGGCGTGTCTGCTGGCGAATGGTGTGTCTGGCTGGCTTTCGCCCACCTCGCTTTATCATGCGTTGGCTCAACAGATCCTGCATGCGGTGGAGCCTGAAGCGTCGAAGCCTACCAAGTGTGATTGAGATCACGCCGTAACAGCTGTTCTTCAGACTGTCACAGTGTTGTCAGGCGTTTTCGCTAAACCCATTCGCTCCAATAATCGTGGGAGCGCATGATGAGCACGTTCGATAATGGAAGACGGCGCCTGATCCAGGGGCTGGGCGTTGGACTGCTGCTGCCGGGAGTGGCACCTGCCGTGATCGCCGGCGCCAAGCAGCGTCCGCTGATGCTTGAAGGGGTTCAGTCAGGTGATGTTCAGGGCAACCGGGCCATTGTCTGGAGCCGCTGTGATCGTCCGGCGCGGATGATCGTCGAGTGGGACACCAAGGAGAGCTTTCGCCATCTGCGCCGAATGGTTTCGCCTGTGGTGACAGCCGACACGGATTACACGGCGCGCATGGACTTGCGCGGACTTCCCGCTGATCAATCCATTTTCTATCGGGTTCGTTTCGAAGATATTTACAGCGGTGCGCAGAGCGAGCCTGTCTTTGGACATTTGCGTAGCGCACCGACGCATCGTACCGATATCCGCTTCGTCTGGAGCGGCGACACGGTCGGGCAGGGATTTGGTATCAACCCCGATATCGGTGGCATGCGCATCTATGAGGCCATGCGTCGCCGACAGCCGGACTTCTTCCTGCACAGTGGCGATACCATCTATGCAGACGGCCCGCTAGAAGCCAAGACCACGACGGTGGAAGGCAAGGTCTGGCGCAACATCACCACAGAGGCCAAGAGCAAGGTTGCCGAGACGGTCGATGAATATCGTGGCAATTATCGCTACAACCTGATGGACGAAAATGTCCGTCGGTTCAATGCTGAAGTCCCGCAGATCTGGCAGTGGGATGACCACGAGACCACCAATAACTGGTCTTCTACCAAAGTGCTGGATGACCGTTACACCGTAAAGGACATCAACGTACTGGCCAGGCGGTCACGTCAGGCGTACCTGGAGTATGCCCCCATGCGGCTGCAACAGCGTGATGATGCCGGACGCATCTATCGCAAGATCAGCTACGGTCCTCGGCTGGATATCTTCGTGCTGGACATGCGGACCTATCGGGGTGGGAACAGCGCCAACCTGCAACCCAATGAAGGACCAGACACTGCTTTCATGGGGCGCACGCAACTCGAGTGGCTCAAGCAGGGGCTCACGGAGTCTACGGCTACCTGGAAGGTCATTGCGGCAGACATGCCCATTGGCCTGGAAGTCCCTGATGGGGTAGATGCAGCAGGAATGCCTCGTTGGGAAGCCATTGCCAATGGCGACGGCGGTGCACCCTTGGGTCGCGAATTGGAAATTGCAGAGCTCTTGCGTTACATCCGTCGGTGGAATATCAACAATACGGTCTGGCTGACTGCAGATGTGCACTACTGCGCGGCTCACCACTACCACCCCAACCGGGCAGCCTTCCAGGATTTCGAGCCCTTTTGGGAGTTTGTGGCAGGCCCCCTCAATGCCGGTGCATTCGGGCCCAACAAGCTGGACAACACTTTCGGACCGGAGGCCGTGTTTGTGAAGGCGCCACCGGTAGCCAACAGCTCGCCGCTGTCGGGCTTCCAATTCTTTGGCGAGGTCAATATCGAAGGGCACAGCGGTGATCTGACCGTGACCCTGCGAGACCTGGATGGAAAGGCGGTATTCGAAAAGACGCTTCAGGCTGTTTAATCAGGCAGTAAAAACAAAGGGCTGAATGATCAGCCCTTTGTCTTATGCTTAGTGATGTTCCCGCGTCGCGCGGAATTTTATGTCAGGCCAGCGCTCTTCCATCAGGCTCAGGTTGACACGAGTCGGCGCAAGGTAGGTCAGGTGACCGCCGCCATCCACAGACAGGTTCTCCATGGCCTTGTTCTTGAATTCCTCAAGCTTCTTCTTGTCATTGCACTCGATCCAGCGGGCAGACCAGACGTTGATCGGCTCGTAGACGCATTCCACCTTGTATTCTTCCTTCAGGCGGCTGGCAACGACGTCGAACTGCAGCACACCAACAGCGCCCAGAATGATGTCGTTGTTACGCTCAGGGAAGAACACCTGGGTCGCGCCTTCCTCTGCCAGCTCTTGCAGGCCCTGGCGGAGCTGCTTGGACTTGAGTGGGTCCTTCAGGCGTACGCGACGGAACAGTTCAGGCGCAAAGTGCGGAATACCGGTAAAGCCGAGGCTCTCACCTTCGGTAAAGGTATCGCCGATCTGGATGGTGCCGTGGTTGTGCAAGCCGATGATGTCGCCTGCAAAGGCTTCTTCCAGTTGCTCACGCTCGGAAGAGAAGAACGTCAGAGCGTCAGCAATCTTGATGTCCTTGCCGATCCGCACATGGCGCAGTTTCATGCCTTTTTCATACTTGCCGGAGCAGATCCGCATAAAGGCAATCCGGTCACGGTGCTTGGGATCCATGTTTGCCTGGATCTTGAACACGAAACCACTGAATTTCTCTTCGACCGGCTGTACGTCACGCTCGTTGGTCGCGCGGGAGAGCGGCTGTGGCGCCCAGTCCACGACCGCGTCCAGGACGTGATCGACACCGAAGTTGCCCAGGGCTGTACCAAAGAAGACCGGTGTCATCTGGCCCTTTAAAAATTCATCCGTATTGAATTCATGGCACGCGCCCTGAACCAGTTCGAGCTGCTCGACAAAATCATCGTACAGGTCACCCAGGTGAGTACGGGCTTCGTCCGAGTCCAGCTTTTCAATGACGCGGGTTGCGATACGCTCATGGCCGTGGCCTGGGGTATAGACAAAGATCTTGTCTTCGGAGAGGTGATATACCCCTTTGAAATCACGGTAGGAGCCAATCGGCCAGGTAATCGGGGCCGCCTTGATTTTAAGGACAGCTTCGATCTCGTCGAGCAGCTCGATCGGATCACGAATATCACGGTCCAGCTTGTTCACAAAGCTGACGATAGGCGTATCGCGCAGACGGCAGACATCCATCAGGGCAATCGTGCGGGGCTCAACGCCTTTACCGCCATCAAGCACCATTAGGGCAGAGTCGACCGCCGTCAGGGTGCGGTAGGTGTCTTCCGAGAAGTCTTCGTGACCGGGCGTGTCGAGCAGGTTGATCATGTGCTCGCGATAGGGAAACTGCATGACCGACGTGGTAATGGAGATACCACGCTGCTTTTCCATCTCCATCCAGTCGGAGGTGGCATGACGGTCGGATTTACGTGATTTAACGGTCCCGGCCACGGCAATGGCTTGCCCCATCAGGAGGAGCTTCTCGGTGATGGTGGTCTTACCGGCGTCCGGGTGGGAAATGATGGCGAAAGTGCGCCGCTTGGCGACTTCGGCGGCCTGCTTGGTCATGGAGGCTGATGTCCGGTGGATACTTAAACCGGCGATTATAGCAAGCCAAAAGGCCTGTAGGTTCAGGCCTTTTGGCTTTTCAGACGAGTCTTGTTCAGCAGAGTGGCCCTGATGCACTGGGCCACCCTGCCAGCGGCTTATTTAGGCCCTATTTCCGAGCAGCCCGAGTGTTTCACATACTTCTTGAGAATGGCCCACTGCGGACGCTCCTTGTTATCCCGAGGTTCGATGGAAAGGGAATAGTCGCCCCAGCCCGGACCTGCTGCCCAGTATGTAGCCGGGATACATTCCTTCTGAAGATGCGAGAGCATGTTATCCATGACCTTCATCCAGCGGGGATCATCCCCTGGTGCACCAAACTCACCAATGTGGCCTTTCTTGTTATTGGCCTTGAGCCAGTCAATAAAAGGTTGAACACGTTTAACGCCAATCATGGGATCAAGCTGACTGGTGTCCTTGGATTCGTAACGACCACCGGCATCAGCGTCGAAATACACATGAGCCGAGAAAATCAGATTGTCCGCCGGATCCTTGAGGTTCAGCAGGCCTTTGTTTACATCAGGCCAGCGCGCGCTGCTTGACCAGAAGTTGCCCTCGATCACGATCGGGCGGCTCTTATCGACGGAGCGGATGCCATCGATGCCGTACTGGGCCGCGGTGTCCCAGTGGTCTTCCACATCATGCGGCTCGTTCATGATGTCGTAGCCTAGCAGGGCAGGGTGCTTGCTCCAGGTTTTGGCGATCCGCTCCATGACGTCCTGGTAAGCCTCGTAGGGTACGCTCTCCGAACCAATGATCTGGTCGCGGTAACGCCCGTAGTTGTGCAGGTCCAGAATGACTTGCATCTTGTAGCGCTTGGCCGAGTCCAGCGTCTGGCTGATCAGGTCAGCGTACTGAGTGTCCAGCTCACCGTTGAGCTTGGGTTGCAGGCGCTCCCAGGTGATCGGGAAACGTACGACGCGAATCCCGCGATAGCCCCAGCGCCTGAAGTAGGAGTCGTCAGGAAAGAAGTAGTTGGTACCGTTCACACCCGGAAGCACCTGCGCCGCAAAGCCGGCACCCGAGAAATTCAGGCCGATCATCTCGGCTGGGTAATCGGCCGCCGAGGCGGTATGGCTCATGAGCAGGGGAGCGAATGCTAGAAAGGCATATCGCTTGAGGTTGCGTTTGATTCGCCCGGTTCTATTCATCGAAATAAGTGCCATAAGCGTAATGGGCAGGCCAGAACTGTACCTGCAGGGTTAACATGGATAGCCTGATAGCAAAACCCGTCAAACGTGCTCTTTGAGCAGGTCGATTGACAAGGGGGCCGGCGGGGTTTGACGTAAAAATGTGATTGCCTATGGCTTTATTGAAAGTACGTACAGCGATAGGAGCGGGAAGTAAACTCGATAAGCGTTAAAATCCATTAAGCTGAAAGCCTGAGCCGGACTCAGGACACAGGCTTTCAAGCCTGGCGCTTAGCAGGCATCCAGACGGAAGCAGACTCCTGTCCAGCGCTCAGCCTCCTCACGTGCATCCTGCTCGTTATCGAACTCGGCAATGACTCCGCCATGGGCGTAGATCACCGCCCAGGTTTCCTTCAAGGCAACCTGCAACGAGTTGATGAATGATGGAGGCTCTACCGAGCCGTCGACTTCGATGCCAAACATTTTGATTTCCCTATGAAATGAAGCAAAACATATTGTTGGAGTTTGGCCATATCCTTCCGTGATGTAAGGCACTGCATGGCGACACACGAAGACCTGTGCGTCTTAATAAAGTTTACGCCTTGCCATATTTCTTTCATCTTTTTGGTGAGCGGCAGTATCCAAATCTGGTTAGCACTCCCTCGCAAAAATTAATCTTTGTTGAAAATGCCTATCTGGCTTGAACGGGTTCTCTCAATTGCAGAGGAATCCTGACGGATTTTGGAACATCGGTTCGCCTGGCCGGTCGGTTTTACGAGGAGGGTTCGTACCGGATCGAGGCAAATCAGACAGTCGTATGGGATTTTTGATTGATCTTGCGGGCGCGTAGTCCTAAAGTTCGCGCCCGAACGTCCATGCTGGAAACGATCCATCCGGCTCAAGTACTGACGACGAGACAGCAAGGTCAACGCTCTGGACATGTTGACCTTTTTGCTTTCGGCGACGTGCCTTGGGAAGTAGGCGAACCAAAGTGGGGAAACGGATTAGGCGTTCAGCAATACCCCTACGAATCTATTTGTTCTGCCATTGGGAGTCCGACGCATGTCCATCCAGGTCGAAGATTACTACTCGCGCGAGACCTTCCAGCGAATGAAGTCCTTCGCTGACCAGCATGAAACGCCTTTTGTGGTGATCGATAAGGCTACCATTTCCAGAGCCTACGATGACTTGGTGAACAATTTTCCGTTTGCCAAAATTTATTACGCCGTTAAGGCAAACCCAGCCATCGAGATTACTGAGCTCCTGCGCGACAAGGGCTCGAATTTCGACATCGCGTCCATCTATGAGCTAGACAAGGTGCTGAGCACGGGCGTCAGTCCTGATCGCATCAGCTACGGCAATACGATCAAGAAAGCCAAGGACATTCGCTATTTCTACGAGAAGGGTGTGCGGATGTTCGCCACCGACTCCGAGGCTGACCTGCGTAATATTGCCAAGGCCGCGCCGGGATCGAAGATCTATGTGCGGATTCTGACCGAAGGCTCCAATACTGCTGACTGGCCGCTTTCACGCAAGTTTGGCTGCCAGACTGATCTGGCACTGGACCTCCTGATCCTGGCCCGCCAGCTAGGCCTTGTGCCTTACGGCGTCTCCTTCCACGTTGGCTCGCAGCAGCGTGATATTGACGTCTGGGATGCGGCTATCGCTAAGGTCAAGGTAATATTCGAGCGCCTGCGTGAAGAAGACGGCATCGTCCTGAAGATGATCAACATGGGCGGCGGTTTCCCGGCAAACTATATTGCCAAGACCAACAACCTCGAAACCTATGCTGAAGAGATCATCCGTTTCCTGAAGGAAGACTTTGGCGACGAACTTCCGGAAATCATTCTGGAGCCCGGTCGTTCGTTGATTGCCAACGCCGGTATTCTAGTGAGCGAAGTGGTACTGGTGTCGCGCAAATCGCGCACCGCCGTTGAGCGCTGGGTATACACCGACGTAGGCAAATTTTCCGGTCTGATCGAAACCATGGACGAGTCCATCAAGTTTCCGATCTGGGTCGAGAAGAAGGGTGAGATGGAAGAGGTCGTGATTGCCGGCCCTACCTGTGACAGTGCCGACATCATGTATGAACACTACAAGTATGGTTTGCCACTGAACCTTGCCAGCGGTGACCGTCTGTATTGGTTGTCTACCGGGGCGTACACCACCAGCTACAGTGCTGTGGAGTTCAATGGCTTCCCTCCACTCAAGGCCTATTACCTCTAAATAGCGCCCATAAAAAACCCGCTTCGGCGGGTTTTTTATCATTCAGACGGCAAGGGGCGAATCGTAGCGCTTGCTCTGGGCTCTGATAAGAGCCGCTTGATCCGTCTCGTCGCCCAATTCGGCGGCGCGCTCGAAATAGCTCAGCCCGATCAGGCGCAGCGCTTTATGGTCGGAGTCCAACAGCCCTTGCCGGCTGGCCCTGAAAAAATTGAGGTTGCCAGTCTTCAAGGCTTCCTTCAACCAGTACTGGGCTTCCTCAAGGCGACCCGTTGTTGCCAGCACCGCTGCATAGCTATATTGACCGCGAAAATCGCCTGCCTCTGCCGACCGCTTGTACCAGTCATGTGCAACCTTTGTATCCCGTGTAACGACAAGGCCCTCTTCGTAGAAGCGTCCAACGAGGTTCATGGACTTGGCATGGCCCAGCTCAGCGGCGCGTCGGTAGAATAAAAAGGCGCTGTGCTCGTTACGGGAGACACCGCGTCCTGTCGCCAGCAGATTGGCATAGTTGTACATGCCCCAGTCCAGGCCCTGTTCAGCGGCCTGACGATAGGCCTCGGCTGCTGCGTAGGCATCCTGCTCGCAGCCCCAGCCATGTTCGCGGCAACGTCCTACCATGTTGAGCGCCATCGTGTGGCCTTGATCGGCAGCGATAGTAAACCAGATCAATGCGAGGCTAGCGTCCTGTGCAATGCCGCGGCCCTCCAGCAGGATCTGGCCTAGCATGGCCTGGGCATCTGGCGAGCCGACCTTGGCAGCCGTCAGGATGACACGGGCCGCCTCCCTGGGATTATCCGATGCCAGTGCCTGTTCCAGCGCCTGGTTTTCGAGAACTTCCTGTCGCCTCAAGACGTAGGCCATGGTTATACGTCTACCCAGCGGCGTAGCAGGTTGTGATAAGTCCCGGTCAACTGAACCAGTGAAGGATGATCAGGGACGTCGCGGGTCAGGTTTTGAATGGCTGTGTCCATTTCGAACAGCAGGGCCCGCTGGCTATCTTCGCGAACAAGACTCTGAGTCCAGAAAAACGAGGCATATCGAGTGCCTCGAGTCACCGGCTCCACCTTGTGCAGGCTGGTGGCCGGATAGAGCACGGCGTCGCCTGCCTTTAGCTTTACGCGCTGTGTGCCATAGGTGTCCTGAATCACCAGTTCTCCGCCGTCATAGCTGTCGGGATCACTGAAAAACACTGTGGTCGAGATATCGGTTCTGACGCGCTCGACGCTGTTTTTCACGTTGCGTACGGCGTTGTCTATATGGAAGTCGAATGAGCCGCCGGCGGTGTAGCAGTTGATCAAGGGCGGGAAGATCTTGTGGGGCAGTGCCGCAGACATGAACAGGGGATGCTGCCAGAGCCGATGGACAATCGCTTCGCCGATTTCACGCGTTAACGGATGGTCTTCGGGAAGTTGAAGATTATGCTTGGCCTTGGCGGATTGATGTCCAGCAGTGATTTTTCCATCACTCCACTGGGTCTGTTCAAGCGCCTCTCGGATACGAGCCGTTTCTTCAGCAGTAAAGACCTGGGGTATGGCTAGCAGCATGACGCGCTCCGACGAGCATAAAAAAACTATTAATGATAGTCATTCTCAGGATTTTTGCAAAAAGTACAGCGTAGAACTGCAAGCTGTCTTTGATAATTCAGAATACTTTAAATTACTATTGATACTAATTCGTATTTGCGTATATTTTCCGCGGCTTCGTTCGTGGGGAATAATTAGAAATGACACGTCAAACCGAGTTGGGTGTTACGCCTAGGCTGTTAGTTTCAGCGGTAGGGGTAGCCATAACGGCTTTTTCCGGTACTACGCTTGCTCAACAAGCGCCTACTAAGCAAAGTGCTAACCAAGGCTCGAGCGTACTGGATCTGAACAGCACCACCGTCCTGGGGGATGAAGAGGGCAGTTATAACGTTCAGGAGTCAGCATCGTCCAAGTACACGGCTCCGCTGCGTGACACACCCAAGTCAGTGACGGTAATACCGGCTCAGGTAATCCAAGACACCGGTGCGCTTTCATTAACTGACGCGCTACGGACTGTTCCAGGCATCACGTTTGGAGCAGGAGAGGGAGGAAACCCCCAAGGCGATCGCCCCTTCATCCGCGGTTTCAGTGCTGAAAGTGATACTTTTGTTGACGGTTTGAGAGATATCGCTTCGCAGACACGTGAAGTATTCAATCTCGAAAGCGTTGAAGTCAGCAAGGGGCCAGGCTCGGCTTATACAGGCGCAGGTTCGACTGGGGGTAGCCTCAACCTGGTTTCCAAAACGCCCAAGATGCATGATTTCGTCAATGGCGGCTTTACCTATGGCTCTGATCAGACTCGCCGTACAACCCTGGATGTCAACCATGTATTGACCGACTCGGCTGCCTTCCGCCTGAATCTGATGAAGCACGATGCCAATGTGGCCGGTCGTGATGGTCCAGATGTCAGCCGCTGGGGTGTAGCACCTTCGATTAGTTTCGGTCTGGGTACACCCACACGTGCCACGTTTTCCTACTACCACTTGGAAACAGATGACACGCCGGACTATGGTATTCCGCTGACCAATGTGAACCGCAGCAAGGCCAACCCGAGCGGGCCGGCTCATGTAGATAAGGACAACTGGTACGGGTCTAGCCGTGATTACCGTGAAAGCACGACCGACAGCGGTACGCTTCGAATCGAGCACGATTTGAATGACAGCCTCACGCTGTCTAACAGTTTTCGCATGGTGCGGACCACACTGGACTACGTGGCTACCAACCCGGACGACAGCAAAGGCAACGTTGCAAACGGTTACGTCTATCGCTCACCTAAGAGCCGCAATTCAACATCAGAAGGCTGGGTCAACCAGACCGACTTGAAGGCGCTGTTTAATACGGGGACGATTGAACATACTCTGGTAACGGGCTTGGAATTTAGTTACGAAGATGTGCATAGTCGCCCCTATACCTTTACATCGACGGCGTCCGGTACAACATGCAATGCGTCCTTGCTGGCCAGTGGTGATTGCACCAGCCTGTATAACCCCACCTACAAGGATGGATGGGCAGGCACGATTACCGAGGGTGCGTCTTATACGGATACCGACACCAAGACCAGTGCCGCCTATGTATTCGATACACTGAAGCTTAACGATCAGTGGTCTGTAAACCTTGGTCTGCGCTACGATGATTACCAGGTCAAGAGCAGCGGCTTCGGCAATAATGGTGTTCGTGGTGCAGCCAACACCAATTTCTCCAATGAAAACAATTCGCACTTCTGGAACTATCAGGTTGGTGTCGTTTATAAGCCCGCATCCAACGGCAGTATCTATGTAGCGTGGTCGACATCGAGTAACCCATCGGGCGAGACGGGAGGAGAAGGTTTGTCCGATCTGGCGGCTGCCAATAACGGGCTGGATCCAGAACGTAATCGCAATTATGAAGTGGGGACGAAGTGGGACTTCTTCAACGAAGCGCTTTCGCTTAATGCGGCCTTGTTCCGTACAGACAAGACCAATGCTCGCGTTGCCAGCGCAGACGCTAACATATCGCAAGTACTGGATGGCGAGCAGCGTGTTCAGGGTGTTGAGTTAGGCTTCAGTGGCAAGCTGACGCCTCACTGGAAAGTATTCGGCGGTTACACCTACTTGGATAGCGAGATCCGTAAGTCGACCACCGCTTCTGATGAGGGCAATAAGATGCCTCAGACGCCGGAAAACAACTTTACCCTGTGGACCACCTATGATGTTACTCAAGACTTCACGGTGGGTGGCGGTGCCACATATGTGGATCGTCAGTTCGGCAATACGGCCAACTCGACCTACATTCCCTCCTACACGCGCTATGACGCGATGGCGGCTTACCGCGTGACGAAGAATCTGGATCTGCAGTTGAATGTGCAGAACCTGACGGACAAACGTTATTTCGACCAAGTGTACTCAACCCATATGGCGCACGTAGCGCCCGGACGTACAGCGCTCCTGAGTGCCAACTTCCATTTCTGATGGAAAAGTGCATGGCCCGGCTCCTGTGAGCCGGGCTTTTTGTATGGATATCTCTTACTTGTCAGGCGCATATGGCACACGCGCTCTGGTTTTGAATGGCTCGTGGATCGAGTGATTTAAATGAAAAAGCTTCTCTTCCAGCTGCATTGGTTTATGGGCATCACGGCAGGACTGGTGCTGGTCATCATAGGCGTGACCGGCGCTGCGTATTCGTTCGAGCCGGAGATATCGAACCTGATCAATCGTTCTGCAGCGGTAGAGGAGCGAATGGCTGGAAATGCGCTGGCACCTTATGAGCTTATCAAGCGCGTCGAGGCGTACGAGGGTAAAAAGGTAACTGGGCTATGGGCCGATCTGGTGCTCAACAGTAATGTCCGAGTATTTCTCGAGCCCCCGCCGGGAGAGCGGCGCGGGCCTATGCGCTTTGTCGATGCCTATACCGGTGAGATATTGAGTGAACCGGTTGGCGCCGACTTCTTTGGGCTCATGCTGCGATTGCATCGTTTTCTTGCTGTGGGAGAAACCGGCAAGGCGATTGTGGGTGCCTGTACCCTAATGCTCCTGTTTTTCTGTTTGTCTGGTCTCTATCTTCGCTGGCCCAGGCAGGTTGCCAGCTGGCGCGCCTGGTTGACTTTGGATTGGGCCCGTAAGGGGCGCAGCTTCAACTGGGACTTGCATGCGGTCGCAGGCACCTGGTGCCTTGTGCTTTATCTACTGGCGGCGCTTACTGGACTCTTCTGGTCCTATGAGTGGTATCGCAATGGCCTGATCCGGCTGCTGGACGATGCGCCTGCCGAGCAGCGAGGCGAGCGCAAGGGTGGCAGGCCGGAGCGTCCTCAGCCAAATGGGGCACCGCCCGTCATCAACCATGAAGCCCTCTGGGCAAGCGTGCAGCAAGCTGCCGGCCCGACGCTGGAAGGTTATACCTTACGCCTGCCTTCAGCAGCCGGCCAGCCGGCAACGGTATTTTATCGTCTTCAGAATGCCGATCATCTACGTGCACTCAACAAGCTGGACCTGGACCCGCAAACCGGCGCGGTTCGCAGCCATGAGCGCTACGCTGACAAGAGCATCGGCGGGCAGCTGCTGGGCAGCATCTATGCGCTGCACACGGGCGAGTACTTTGGGTTGCCGGGGCGGCTGCTGATGTTCCTGGCCAGCCTCGCCATGCCTCTGTTCTTTATCACGGGCTGGTTGCTTTATCTGGATCGCCGCCGCAAGAAAAAGGGGATTCGCCAGGCCCGTCGCGAAGTGACACTTGGGGTAACAGGAGGTGAGCCCTGGTTGATCGGCTTTGCCAGTCAGAGCGGTTTGGCGGAGCAACTGGCTTGGCAAACCGCCGGCCAGTTACAGGCTGCAGGCCAGCCGGCAACGGTAAAGCCGTTGGCTCAGCTCAATTCCGATGCCTTGACGGCGGCTCGCAAGGCGTTGTTTATCGTCAGTACCTTTGGCGATGGCGAGGCGCCAGATAACGCCCGCAAATTCGAGCGCGCCGTGTTGCGGCAGGCGATATCCCTGAAGCAGCTCTCCTACGGTGTGCTGGCGCTGGGGGATCGGCAATACCCGGATTTCTGTGCGTTTGGACGACGTCTACAGCGCTGGCTGAGCGGGCAGGGCGCTCATAGCCTGTTCGATACGGTTGAAGTAAACCGGGACGATGAGGTTGCCTTGGGTCTATGGCAGTCTCGCCTGGGCGAGTTGGGTGCCGTGGCGCATATCCAACCAGCTACTGCTCCGTTCCAGGATTATCACCTGTCGGCCCGTCAGTGCTTGAACCCCAGAGGGCAGGGATGGCCCGTCTTCAGGGTCGATCTCCAAATGCCGGCAAATTGCTCGTGGGCAGCCGGCGACCTTATCGAAATACTACCGCGTTATCCTGTGTCATTCGTACAGGAATGGCTAAGTCCATTGGGACTTTCTCCAGATTCCCTTGTATGGCTGGACGGGATCGAGTTGCCGTTGGATCAGGCATTGGCAACACGTTTTCTGCCTGAGGACGTGCACCAGATGGTAGGCATGCACGCACAGGGATTGGTTGAGGCGCTGCTGCCTTTGGCGGTCAGACAGTATTCAATTGCATCCCTGCCCGTTGAGGGGACTATGTCACTGATCATTCGCCAGGAGCGCAAACGAAGTGGGCAGTTGGGTATCGCGTCTGGCTGGCTGACCACCCATGCTCCAGAGGGTGGGCACCTGATGGCACGCCTAAGACCTAATCCCGCGTTCCATATGGCTCATGACGATCGGCCTGCGCTCTTTATTGGCAACGGCACGGGGATAGCCGGCTTACGGGCACTGCTCAGGGCGCGCATCGACGCAGGACACAGCCGGAACTGGCTGCTCTTCGGTGAGCGGAATCGTGAACATGACTTCTTCTACCAGGACGAGTTGGAGCGCTGGCTGGCGCATCGGCAGCTTGCCCGGCTTGATCTGGCTTTTTCCCGTGATCAGGAAGACAAGGCATATGTTCAGGATCGCTTGCTGGAATCCACAGAAGACGTCCGAGCCTGGGTCGATCAAGGCGCGGTTATTTACGTCTGTGGCAGTTTGCAGGGCATGGCACAAGGCGTACATGCTGCCCTGGTTGAGATCCTGGGCGAGTTGGACCTGGAGCGGTTGCAGGAGGAGGGGCGCTACAAGCGGGACGTTTATTGACGGATAGCCGCTGGCCATTTCCATTTACAGGCAGGAAGTGGCCAGTTGCGCTTTGCCTATAAATCGATAAGCTCTCCGGCCTCTCGGGAAAGCACATGCATAGCGGCGGTGATGCTCCTTGAGAAGCAGCTTCCAGTCTGTCTGCCAGGGCGTGGGCCCTGGCATTCGCTTAGAAGGAGTGTGTATGTCGGACGTGCGCCACGGTTCTACCCAGCCTCACAACGCTGACGAGGCGGGCACTTACCGTCTTGTTATCTGGCGACTCATTCCGTTTCTCTGTTTCTGTTACCTGGCCGCCTATCTGGACCGTATCAACATCGGTTTTGCAAAATTGCAGATGCTTGATCAGCTGCATCTTTCCGAGACGGCTTACGGGTTGGGGGCAGGGCTCTTCTTCGTCGGCTATATCCTGTTCGAGGTGCCCAGTAACCTAGTGTTGGAGCGTGTCGGCGCCCGTATCTGGATTGCCCGAATCATGATCACTTGGGGGTTATTGTCGGGCGCCACGATGTTTGTGACCGAGGCATGGCAGTTCTATCTCTTGCGCTTTCTGCTGGGCGCAGCCGAAGCGGGCTTTTTGCCTGGTGTTCTGTTTTACCTGACCCAGTGGTTTCCCACCTACCGCCGAAGCCGCGTCATCGCACTGTTCATGATTGGTCTGCCGCTGTCGAGCCTGATTGGCGGGCCGATTTCGGGCTGGATCATGAGCCATTTCCATCAGGTCAACGGCTTGCAGGGCTGGCAATGGCTTTTTCTGCTGGAAGCCGTGCCTACAGTGGTTCTGGGTATTTTGACTTTCTGGGTGCTGCCCAACACCATCAGCGAAGCCGCTTGGCTGAGCGCAGAACAGAAAAAGGTGTTGTTGCAGAAACTTGAGGAAGATGAATCCGATCGACCCGACACGCCCTATCGTTTTCGCGACGGATTCTGGGACATCAAGGTCTGGATGCTGGGAGGAATCGATTTTTCAATCCTGCTCTGTGCCTATGCCATGGGGTTCTGGCTGCCAACCTTCATCAGGGGCGCTGGGGTAACCGATACCGTGCATATCGGATGGCTCACCGCCATTCCAAGCCTTATGGGGCTTATCGGTATGCTGGCCATTGGCGCAAGCTCGGACCGTTTTCGGGAGCGCCGCTGGCACATCATCGTGCCGTTCATCGTAGGGGCTGCGGCGCTGTCCATGAGCACCTTCTTCTCCCAGGACGTCATGATGCTGGTGCTGCTGTTCGGAATCGCCTCGGCTGCGATCATTGGCGCCGTCCCGGTCTTTTTCAGCCTGCCGGCCACCTTTCTCAAGGGGACGGCGGCTGCGACCGGCTTTGCCCTGGCCTGTTCGCTAGCCAACATTGCCGGTCTGGTCAGCAACTCGCTGATGGGGTTTGTGCTGGATCTGACCCATAGCAGCGCCGTAGCGCTCTGGTGCTTTGCTGGTTCGCTGCTGCTCAGCTGTCTGCTTGTACTGGCCCTGCCGGCCAAGGTGGTAAACCGCTGAGGTCAACCTGCTGCTAGGCTGAAAGAAGTCCTGATTACGGAGGCGCCCATGTTCAGTCACATCCAGCTTGGCATTCACGATCTGTCACGCATGACGGCCTTTTACAACGCTGTTTTGAGCGAGCTTGGCATGATTCGTATGCCCAACGAGCAAGACGGTGGTCCCGAGGGTGCTGGCTGGCAGTATCCCGGGCAGCGATGGCCGCAGTTCTTTATCCAGTTTCCCTTTGATGGAAAACCCGCTTCGGTGGGTAACGGAACGCAGGTAAGTTTTGCGGCTCCCTCACAGACCAAAGTGGATGCCGCATGGCGTCAGGCGCTGTTGCATGGCGGCTCCGATGAAGGCGCTCCGGGGCTAAGGCCACAGTACGCGCCAGATTACTATGGCGCGTACTGCCGCGACCCTGAGGGCAACAAGTTATGCTTTGTTCATGCCGAAGGGCTGCCGTTAGCGCACCACCAGTAAGGCGCCGCCGGCCGTACGCAGCATATTGCCGGTATTGCTACCCATGAAGAAGTGTCGTAATCGGGAATGTCCGTAGGCGCCCATGACCGTCAGGCCAATTTCCTGCTGTTTGCGGTACTTCTCAAGCGCAAGCTCTACATCGCCTTCGACGATGGCGGTCACAGCGCTCAGACCCACAGAGCGCAGGATAGTGGCTGCATCTTCAAGAGGCTGACGATTTTCGGCGTTATCCTTTCCGACGGTCACGATATGGCACTCCAAACCCCGAAATAGCGGGCTTTCGGCCATAAGCTCGAGTGCCTTTCGCGCACTGTTACTGTTATCGAAGCCCAGCATAACTCGCTGAGGGATCTCAAACGCTACCGGTGTCACAAGAATCGGACGGGTCAGGGTGCGGATTGCGCTTTCCAGATGGCTACCGATCAGCCGCGCCGGTGGGGTTTCCTCGCCCAGTCGACCCATGACGAAAAGGGCGCTTTGCGCCTGCATATCCCGCAGCGTATCGAGAAAGTCTCCGTGCCGCTGCAGCGTATCGGTTTCCTGAGCGCCCAGCTTGGTAACATGCTCCTGAGCCGCTTCCAGTAGAAGCTGCCCTTGCTTGAGACCTAGCCCCCTGCGTTTCTCATCCAGTCTGGCCAACTCGTCCAACAGGTGCTCCCGGCTGCCCAGCCCGATAGTGCCACTCAGGTCAGAATCGGCAGGATAATGTTTGCGGTCAAGCACATGCAGCAGATGTATGGGGGTGCCCAGCTTCAGGCTGGCCCAGGCAGCATAATCGCAAACACCTCGTGTTGCAGGGGAGCCATCGATACAGGCGATGATCCTGTTCATTACTGTTCCTCGATCAGTAGCATTCAAAACGCGATATCTAGTGGCCCATCACTTTGTTGGCCGCGTCCGGTTTGTCATGGATGCCAAAGCGGTCGACCAGCGTAGCACTAGCCTGGTTCAGGCCAATGACCTCCACGTGCGCACCTTCCCGACGGAACTTGAGAACGACGTTATCCAGTGCCGAAACCGCTGTAATGTCCCAGAAGTGGGCATGGGTCAGGTCGATCACTACATGGGAAACCGCTTCCTTCAGGTCAAATGCTGCGTTGAAACGAGTAGTCGATGCGAAGAAAACCTGCCCCTTTACGTCGTAGATCCGTTTTTGCCCATTTTCCAGTCGACTCTCTACCGTCAGGTAGAACGCCACCTTGTTGGCAAAAAACAGCGAAGCCAGCAGTACACCGGTAAGCACACCAAAGGCGAGGTTATGCGTGAAAACCACCACAGCCACGGTGACCAGCATCACTATATTGGTGGATAGTGGGTATTTTTTCAGGTTACGGATGGAGTCCCAGCTAAAGGTGCCGATAGAGACCATGATCATGACGGCAACCAGTGCAGCCATGGGAATGCGCGAGACCCAATCCCCAATGAAAACCACCAGAATCAGTAGGAATACTCCAGCTACGAGAGTGGATAAACGGGAGCGGCCGCCAGACTTCACGTTAATAACTGACTGGCCGATCATCGCGCAGCCTGCCATTCCGCCCAGAAGACCCGAAACGATATTGGCCAGCCCTTGGCCCTTGCATTCACGGTTCTTGTCGCTAGACGTATCGGTCAGGTCATCCACGATAGTGGCAGTCATCATGGACTCCAGCAGGCCTACCACGGCAATGGCAGCCGAGTAGGGGAGGATGATCAGCAGGGTATCCAGGTTGAGCGGCACGTCAGGCAGGAGAAATACCGGCAGGCTGTCAGGCAGTTCACCCATGTCCCCTACGGTGCGTACATCAAGACCCAGATACATCGAGAGGGCAGTCAGCAGCAGGATGCAGACCAGTGGCGAGGGAATGAACTTGCCTAGCGTGGGTACGTAGGGAAACAGATAAATGATGCCCAAGCCAGCCGCCGTCAGGGCATAGACATGCCAAGTGACATGGGTCAGTTCAGGCAGTTGCGCCATGAAAATCAGGATAGCCAGTGCATTAACGAAGCCGGTCACTACGGAGCGCGAGACAAAGCGCATCAGCGAGCCCAACCTCAGAAAGCCGATGATGATCTGGATAACGCCAGTCAGCAGCGTAGCGGCAAGCAGGTATTGGAGGCCATGATCGCGCACGAGGGTGGTCATGAGCAGGGCAGTCGCGCCCGTCGCTGCCGAGATCATGCCGGGACGACCCCCTGCGAAGGCGATGGTCACCGCGATACAGAAGGACGCATACAGGCCGACTTTCGGATCGACGCCAGCAATGATGGAAAAGGCGATGGCCTCTGGGATGAGCGCAAGAGCAACGACCAGGCCGGCAAGAATGTCGCCGCGCAGATTGTAGAACCAGTGATTCTTGAGGGTATGCAGCATTGCAGGTACCAAAGCAAAAGCCAAAACCCGCACGCCGAGCAGACGGCATGCGAAGCCCAAGGGTTATGACACGTTGAAAAAAGACAAGTGCTGGGCCTGAAAGGCGCGCAGCAAATACCGCACTGACGGGTGCTTCCAACGTCAGCGGTACAGGCGAGGAGGGGAAAGCGCTATGGCGGCGTAGGCAGCCAGCAAAGAGGGTTAAGCAGTGTCATCAGACCTGTCTTCAGCCTTCAAAATAAACGAGGGAGCGACCTTAACACAAAATGTAAAAAGGTGCAGACAGCATTAAAGACTTGTTGTATTAGGCCGATAACAAAATCAGAAGTTTCGGAGCGCGCCTCTGACAGAAGTGCTCTGCGAAAGTTCCCAAAAGAGCAAAATAATCGGATAACTGGCTAGTTGCCACCGCTTCGATTGGTTATATTTTGCTCAGGGGTGCGGCGAAGAATCGCACTTCACTTCTGATGAGGAGTCAAGACGTGGATATGAACCGTCGGCAATTCTTCAAGGTCGCGGGTATCGGCCTTGCAGGATCTAGCCTGGCGGCACTAGGCATGGCACCGACGCCAGCTTTTGCCGAACAGGTGCGCCATTTCAAACTGGCGCGCACCATCGAAACGCGTAACACCTGCCCTTACTGCTCTGTGGGTTGTGGCTTGGTTATGTACAGCCATGGCGATAAGGCCAAGAACGTTGCGCAAAACATCATTCACATCGAAGGCGATGCGGATCACCCGGTGAACCGCGGTACGCTGTGCCCGAAAGGTGCCGGTCTGCTGGACTTCATCCACAGCCCGAATCGACTGAAGTATCCCGAGGTCCGCGAAGCAGGCTCCAACGAGTGGAAGCGCATCTCCTGGGAAGAGGCGATGGATCGCATCGTCAAACTGGTCAAGGAAGAGCGTGACGCCAATTTCATCACCAAGAATGCTCAGGGCCAGACGGTTAACCGTTGGACGTCCGTTGGCTTCCTGGCTGCGTCCGCTGCTTCCAACGAAGCCGGTTATCTGACTCAGAAAGTCGTTCGTAACCTTGGTCTAGTCGGTTTCGATAACCAAGCTCGCGTTTGACACGGCCCGACGGTGGCAAGTCTTGCCCCGACATATGGCCGTGGCGCCATGACGAATACCTGGACGGATATTCGTAATGCCAACCTGATTCTGGTGATGGGCGGAAATGCCGCTGAAGCGCATCCGTGCGGCTTCAAATGGGTGACCGAAGCGAAGGCCCATAACAAGGCACGCCTGATCGTGGTCGATCCGCGTTATACCCGTACGGCTTCCGTATCGGATTATTACGCGCCGATTCGTACCGGCTCGGACATTGCGTTCCTGGGCGGCCTGATCAATTACCTGATCACAAACGATAAGATTCAGCACGAATACGTTCGTAACTACACTGACGTCTCCTTCATCGTGAACGAAGGTTTCACGTTCGAGGACGGTCTGTTCAGCGGTTACAACGCCGAGAAGCGCACCTATAGCGACAAGTCCACCTGGAGCTATGAGAAGGGCGCGGATGGTTTTGCCAAGGTCGATCCGACCCTGGAACACCCGCGTTGCGTCTTCCAGCTGATGAAGAAGCACTACAGCCGTTACACACCGGAAGTTGCCAGCAATATCTGCGGTATGCCGCAGGATCGCATGATGAAGATCTGGGCGGAAATCGCCGAGACCTCGCAGCCTGGCAAGACCATGACCATTCTGTACGCCCT
Organism: Pseudomonas sp. C2.3V; assembly: GCF_058536325.1. Taxonomy (NCBI): domain Bacteria; kingdom Pseudomonadati; phylum Pseudomonadota; class Gammaproteobacteria; order Pseudomonadales; family Pseudomonadaceae; genus Pseudomonas; species Pseudomonas sp. C2.3V. The sequence continues at coordinate 950,505 of NZ_JBZUBN010000001.1, forward strand.
GGGTTGGACGCAGCATTCTGTGGGCGCCCAGATCATCCGTACAGCGGCAATGGTTCAGCTGCTGCTGGGTAACGTGGGTCTGCCGGGTGGCGGTGTGAACGCACTGCGCGGTCACTCCAACATCCAGGGTCTGACCGACCTGGGTCTGCTGTCGAACCTTCTGCCGGGCTACATGACGCTGGGCAATGATGGTGAGCAGGACTTTAACGCTTACATCACCAAGCGTGCGCTCAAACCGCTTCGTCCTGGCCAGATGTCCTATTGGCAGAATTACGGCAAATTCCATGTCAGCCTGATGAAGGCCTGGTATGGCGATGCGGCGACCGCTGAAAACAACTGGTGCTACGACTATCTGCCCAAGCTGGACGTACCGGGTGCCGGTTATGACGTGATGAAGATGTTCGACATGATGTCTCGTGGCGAAGTCCGTGGCTATTTCTGCCAAGGCTTCAACCCGATCGCATCGTTGCCGGACAAGAATCGCGTAGTAGCTGCGCTTGCCAAGTTGAAGTGGTTGGTCATCATGGACCCGCTGGCAACCGAAACCTCCGAGTTCTGGCGTAACGCCGGCGAGTACAACAACGTTGATACCGCCAGCATCAAGACCGCGGTGTTCCGTTTGCCCACGACCTGCTTCGCTGAAGAAGATGGCTCTCTGGTCAACAGTAGCCGTTGGCTGCAGTGGCACTGGAAGGGCGCTGAAGCACCCGGTGAGGCGCGTACCGATGTGACCATCATGTCGGAAATGTTCCTCAAGCTGCGCGAGATGTATCGCACCGAGGGCGGCGCCTATCCGGATCCGATCCTGAACCTGTACTGGCCGTACAAGATTCCGCACGAGCCGTCTCCCGAGGAGTTGGCCAAGGAGTTCAACGGTTATGCCGTCAAGGACGTTACCGATGCCACTGGCGCGGTAGTGGCCAAGGCTGGCCAACAGCTGTCGGGCTTCGCTCAGCTCAAGGACGACGGTACGACGGCTTCGGGCTGCTGGATCTTCTGTGGCAGCTGGACCGAGCAAGGCAACCAGATGGCGCGCCGTGACAACAGCGATCCCTATGGTGTCGGTCAGAGTCTGGGCTGGGCATGGGCGTGGCCGATGAACCGCCGGATTCTGTACAACCGTGCCTCGGCTGACCCAAGCGGTAAGCCATGGGGACCGGACAAGAAACTGGTCTGGTGGAACGGCAAGAATTGGGGCGGCGCTGACGTTCCGGACTTCAAGCCGGATAGCGCACCGGAAGCCGGTATGAATCCGTTCATCATGAACCCGGAAGGTGTGGCGCGTTTCTTCGCCGTCGACAAGATGGCCGAAGGTCCGTTCCCTGAGCACTACGAGCCCTTCGAGACGCCAATCGGGGTTAACCCGATGCATCCGAAGAACGACAAGGTGATCAGCAACCCGGCCGCTCGTGTTCTGCCCTCTGTATGGGAGTCGTTCGGCAAGGCCGACAAATTCCCGTATGCGGCGACCACGTACCGTCTGACCGAGCACTTCCACTTCTGGACAAAGCATTGCCGTTTGAATGCGATTGTCCAGCCCGAGCAGTTCGTCGAAATCGGCGAAGCGCTGGCGAAGGAGAAGGGCATTGCGGCGGGCGACAAGGTTCGGGTGAGCTCCAAACGCGGTTACATCGTGGCTGTCGCGGTGGTAACCAAGCGGATCAAGCCATTGGAAGTGAACGGCCAGACCGTGCACCAGATTGGTATTCCGTTGCACTGGGGCTTCTCGGGTCTGACGCGTCACGGTTACCTGACCAACACACTGGTTCCATTCGTCGGCGATGGCAACTCGCAAACGCCCGAATCGAAATCGTTCCTCGTCAACGTGGAGAAGGCATAAATGGCACTTCAAGAAATCGTTGCCCAATCCGCGACGACGACCACGCCTTCCTCCATCCGTCAGGTGGAGGAGGTCGCCAAGCTGATCGACGTCTCCAAGTGCATTGGCTGCAAGGCCTGCCAGGTGGCGTGTTCAGAGTGGAACGAGCTGCGTGATGAGGTGGGGCACAACCATGGTACGTACGACAACCCGGCCGACCTGACCTCCGATACCTGGACGCTCATGCGCTTTACCGAGCATGAGAACCAGGCCGGTGATCTGGAATGGCTGATCCGTAAGGACGGCTGTATGCATTGCGCCGAGCCGGGCTGCCTCACGGCATGTCCGAGTCCGGGTGCGATCATCAAGCACGCCAACGGTATCGTTGACTTCAACCAGGACCATTGCATTGGCTGTGGCTATTGCATCACCGGTTGTCCGTTCAACATTCCGCGGATCTCGCAGAAGGATCACAAGGCGTACAAGTGCACCCTGTGTTCCGACCGTGTATCGGTAGGGCTTGAGCCCGCCTGTGTGAAGACCTGTCCGACGGGTGCGATTACATTCGGCACCAAGGAAGACATGAAGCACCATGCTGAGGAGCGCATTGTCGATCTGAAGAGCCGTGGTTACGAGAACGCCGGTCTGTACGACCCGGCGGGTGTAGGCGGTACGCACGTCATGTACGTGTTGCACCACGCCGATCAGCCTGCGTTGTACAACAACCTGCCGAACGATCCGGCCATCAGCCCGATGGTAAGCCTGTGGAAAGGCATCACCAAGCCTTTGTCGCTGCTTGCCATGGGCGCTGCGGTGCTGGCGGGCTTCTTCCACTACGTACGTATCGGACCGAACCGTGCGGACGAAGAGGATGAGGCTCATCACGATGCTGCCGCCGAGCAGGTGGAGAAAAAGTCCCAGGACACGTCGGTGAAGACGTTCGATCCGACCAAACGCTGAGATAACGTCTCCCTCGCAGGCGGGGGAGACGCTCCAGGAGCCTTCAAATGAAAAAAGAGATCGTTCGTTACGGTGCCAGTGAGCGCACCAATCACTGGGCGGTGGCTATACTGTTCTTCATGGCAGGCCTGTCGGGGCTGGCGCTGTTCCATCCAGCGCTGTTCTGGCTGACCAACCTGTTCGGCGGCGGACCGTGGACACGGATTCTTCACCCCTTCATGGGCGTGGCGATGTTCCTGTTTTTCATGGGACTCGTGATCCGCTTCTGGCATCACAATATCCTGGAAAAGCGGGATATGCAGTGGGTCAAGCAGATCGGTGACGTGCTGAACAACCGGGAAGACAAGTTGCCCGAAATCGGCAAGTACAATCCGGGACAGAAAGTGTTGTTCTGGGTACTGCTGGCTTCCATGCTGGTACTGATGCTTAGCGGGATCGTGATCTGGCGTGAGTACTTCAGCCATTTCTTCCCGATTGGTGGTGTCCGTCTGGCGGCACTGGCCCATGCGGCTGCAGCGTTCCTGTTGATCCTGTCGATCATCGTGCATATCTATGCCGGTATCTGGATCAAGGGTTCGATTGGTGCCATGCTGCACGGTAAGGTCAGCCTCCTGTGGGCCAAGAAGCATCACTCGCTCTGGTACAAGGACATCACGCGAGACAAGAAGTAAAAGTCCCTTCATGGCCTGTTTCGGCAGGCCATGAACAGGCGTCAAACGTGTAGCCATGCCTGGCATGGTTGTCGCCGTCACGGACCAGGAGGTCTGTGGCGGCTCCCATCACCGAAGAGGTTTCCTGCGTGTCAGGTCAGATTCTCGAACCGGGGCAGATCGAAGCCTCAGCCGTAACGCCTCCCTTCATCAACCTGCCGCCGAAAAATGCGTTCAGCTACCGTGCCGAGCGTTTGGAAAAGTTGGCGGACGGTAACCCGCTCCGTGATTACTTGCTGCTTGTCAGTGGCATCTGCCGTGCTCAGCAGCAGGTTTTCGACAACCTGGAAAACCTTCCGCTGGAGGCTAAGCGGATTGAGCAGAGCCAGCATCACGGCCTGCCCCCGCTGAGCTGCGATACGCTGGTCCGCGAAGAGGCGTGGCTAGGTGTTCTAGACGCCGTACTGAAGGTGTATCAGGTGCCTGAAGGCAATACTGCCGTGCAGGAAGCGCTTGAGCAGATTCGTACAGCGGACGCCGGACAGCGCAAGGTGTGGGCAATTGCCTTGGTCAGCGGGCAGTGCGATCAGGTTCCAGCGGCACTGGTGCCTTTCCTGGGCGCAGCGCTACAGGTTGCCTGGACAAATTGGCTGTTTCAGATCGAGACGGACAAGTTTCGTGAGTCCAAGAGTCAGACCCATTGCCCAGCCTGTGGCTCACTACCGGTTGCCGGTGTAATTCGTCACCGCGGCAAGCTCAATGGTCTTCGCTACCTGAGTTGCTCACTGTGCTCGTGTGAATGGCATTACGTGCGGGTAAAGTGCACCCAGTGCGAAAACAGCAAGGAGTTGGGTTACTTCTCGCTGGAAAACGATGCGGTCCTGGCCGAAAAGGCACCGCTGCGAGCGGAAGCTTGTCCCAGCTGCGAAACCTACCTCAAGCTGCTGTATCTGGAGCATGATACCGAGGCGGAGGCCGTGTCAGCCGATCTGGCCAGCTTGGCGCTAGACATGCGGCTCGATCAGGAAGGTTATCACCGTCAGGCCCCTAATCTGCTGCTGGCTCCCGGCGGCTGATTCCTGATAAACAGAGTCCGCTTCGCTCATAGCGGCGGGCTCTGCCAGCCTTTCTTTTACAGGGCTGAAGTGTTGGTCTTGCTACGTGCGCATGCGCGATGCTGCATCCGGTTGTAAACTCCAGGCTCATGTTCTTGTTATGAGGCCTGCATGACAGCCGTCCGTTTGCCTTCTGTTGATCGTCTGTTACGTCATCCCGCTGCGACATCGCTCCTGGACCGCTATGGTCGTGAAGCATTGCTCAAGACCTTTCGCGAGCTGCTCGATGAGCTGCGTGAGCCTTTTCGACAGGGACAGATCAGCGAGGCGGATGTCGATGAGGCCGTTCTGACAGGCCGGGCCGGGGAACGATTAGCTGCCCGGAACCAGCGTCAGGTCCGACGCATATTCAACCTGACTGGAACTGTTCTCCATACCAATCTAGGGCGTGCGCTGCTGCCTGAGGAGGCCATCGATGCGATGACCCTGGCTGCTCGCTACCCGCTCAATCTTGAATTTGACCTCAATACCGGCAAGCGCGGTGACCGCGACGACCTGATTGCGGGATTGATCCGTGAGCTGACCGGCGCCGAAGCGGTGACGGTGGTCAACAACAATGCCGCCGCCGTATTGCTTGCCCTTAACAGTCTTGGCGCTCGCAAGGAAGGCATCATTTCGCGTGGCGAGCTGATCGAGATCGGTGGCGCTTTTCGTATTCCGGACATCATGGCGCGCGCCAATGTAAGGCTGATCGAGGTCGGTACGACCAACCGTACCCACGCCAAGGATTACGAGAGCGCCATTACCGAGCGTACCGGGCTGCTCATGCGTGTACATACCAGCAATTATACGGTTCAAGGGTTTACCAGCAGTGTGGCAACTCCCGAACTGTCCTCTATTGCTCGCGCCCATGAAGTCCCCTTGCTGGAGGACTTGGGGAGCGGCTCTCTGGTAGACCTCACCCGTTGGGGATTGCCCAAGGAGCCAACCGTCCAGGAAGCGCTACGCGATGGCGCTGATATCGTGACCTTTAGCGGCGATAAGCTGCTCGGTGGTCCGCAGTGTGGAATTATCGTCGGGCATAAGGACCTGATCGCCCGCATCAAGAAAAACCCCCTCAAACGTGCTTTGCGAGTCGACAAGATCACCTTGGCTGCACTTGAGGCGGTGTTGGCGCTTTATCGAGACCCGGATCGTTTGGGTGAAAAGCTGACCAGCCTCAGATTACTCTCCCGTGGCCAGGGGGATATTGATAGTCAGGTTCAGCGGGTAATGCGTCCTTTATCTCAGGCACTGGGCGAGCGTTGGCAGGTAACGAGTGAGCTCACGCTCGGCATGATCGGCAGTGGTACCCAGCCGGTGGCTCGTCTGCCCAGCGCAGCGTTGTGCATGCGGCCGAATAGCTCCAAGCGCCTGCGAGGCCGTGCGCTGCGTCTGCTGGAAGAGGCCTTGCGACAGCTGCCTATCCCCGTGATCGGACGTATCGATGACGATGCGCTTTGGCTTGATCTGCGTCAGCTCGATGACGAGGCCGGCTTTCTGGGGCAGCTGGGAGCGCTATCGGTTGGGGAGTGGGACGCATGATCGTTGGAACAGCGGGCCATATCGACCACGGCAAGACGTCCCTCATCCGAGCCCTGACGGGTGTGGAGGGCGATCGTCGCCGTGAGGAAAAGGAGCGAGGCATCACCATTGACCTGGGGTACGTTTACTCGGATCTGGGGAATGGAGAGCTGACCGGGTTTATCGATGTTCCTGGCCACGAGCGGTTTGTTCATAACATGCTAGCCGGGGCCAGTGGAATTGATTTGGTGTTACTGGTCGTGGCTGCCGATGACGGTGTGATGCCACAAACACGCGAACATCTGGCCATTGTTGAATTGCTGGGCATACGCCGTGCGATGGTCGCCATGACCAAAACGGATCGGGTTGAGGCTGCGCGTGTTAACGCGGTACGGGAAGAAATTGATGCACTGTTAGCAGACGGCCCGCTTGCCGGGGCTCCGGTATTTCCGGTCTCCAGCCAGACGGGAGTGGGTATCGAGGCACTGCGTGCAGCGCTTCTGGATCAGGCTGAACAGGCACTGGCCCGCAGCGACCAAGGGTATTTCAGGCTTGCAGTCGACCGTGTCTTCAGCGTCTCGGGTGCCGGGGTGGTGGTCACGGGAACGGCTTTCGACGGTCGTGTTGCCGTCGGAGATGAGTTGTTACTGGGCACGCTGGGGCGTCGCGTGCGTGTGCGTGGCCTGCATGCGCAAAATCGAGAGGCCCAGATTGCCCACGCCGGGCAGCGTGTGGCAGTAAACCTGGCGGGTGAGCGGCTCAATGTCGAACAGATCCGGCGAGGCGATTGGCTGCTCGATGCAGCCCTCCACGCGCCGTCTACCCGTGTCGATATTGATTTGCACCTGCTTGGCAGCGAAGGTAAGGCGCTGGCCCACTGGACCCCTGTCCATGTGCATCTGGGTGCCCAGAATCTGACCGGTCGGGTGGCGCTGTTGGAGGATGAGGGTGTATTGACGCCTGGTGGGCGCACACTGGCGCAGCTGGTGCTCAACTCGCCGTTACAGGCTGCTCATGGTGACCATCTGGTGCTGCGGGATCAATCCGCGCAGCGAACCATTGGCGGTGGACGTGTGCTGGATCCTTTCGGGCCTGCCCGCAATCGGCGTACTCCCACACGTCTGGCACAGCTTGAGGCATTGCGTCAGGGCTCCTTTGAGGACGCACTGCCGGAGTTGCTCAAACAGGCGGACAATGGCGTAGCGCCTGCCGTGCTGGAGCGCCAGTTCAATCGACCGAGGGCGCGCTGGCAACTGCCTGAACATGTCATGGAAGTTGCTACCCGACAGGGTATCCGTCTATTCGATGCAACTCGCTGGCAGCACTTGCAGGCTACGCTGTTAGAGCGGCTCGGAACCTTTCATGTCGAACAGCCCGATGAGCTAGGGCCTGATCGTGATCGATTACGTCGTTTTGCCTTGCCGCAACTGGAGCGGCCTGTGTTCATTGCGTTGTTGGAAAGCCTGATGGCGTCCAGCCAGATCGAGGCGAGCGGGCCGTGGCTGCACCTGCCGGGCCATCGGGTTCGTCTGACCGAGGCCGAAGAGGCGCTGAAAGAAAAGCTCTGGCCTCTTCTCGAAGCAGGCCGCTTTGATCCCCCCTGGGTACGTGATCTGGCCCGGGAAATTGGTGAGGACGAAGCAGGGATTCGTCATCTGCTACGCAAGCTGGCACGCCTGGGACAGCTGCAGCAGATCGTCAAGGATCTCTTCTATCCTGAAAATACGATAAACCATTTAGTGCAATTGACGTTGCGTCTTGAGCGCGAAGAGGGGATCATTCGTGCAGCCGCGTTTAGGGATGGTCTAGGGATCGGACGTAAGCGCACAATCCAGATACTCGAATTCTTCGATCGGATCGGTTTGACTCGCCGTATGGGTGATGAACGCAAGATCCGTCCAGACAGCGCACTGGCTGCTCAGGTCGAAGAGGCGAGTTGATTGATGGAAGGCAATCGTGCCCGGTGGCGCGGCCGGGCTTCAAACCCGGTTGGGGACGGCAGCCGTTCCCGGGTGAGTTCGACTCTCACTGCCTTCCGCCATTTCTTTTAGACCGAATGTTCTGGCCTGACTTTGCTTTTCTGAATCTTATCTATACTGGATAGGACAAGGCAGCGCGTGACGCCTCCTGTTCTGCTGGCGCCAGGCTGTCAGCCTATGCAGTGGAGGTGACGTATGAAGACGAGAGCCGGCGCGGCCTTTCTTTTTCTGACCTTGTTAGCGGTGTTGCTGGGTGGGCTTGGCCTTGACCCAGCTTCCACTCCATCGACTGAAGCCTCTACAGCCGCTTCGACAGACTGTATGTATGGATATGAGCCCTACGGTTGCGCAGCGCCTATGCAGGTAGGCGGCGACTTTGCCATGCTGGCCCGCATGTAGCAGGTAACGCATTCAGAGACGTTTTCGCAGGTGTATCAGGGCTGTTCGCTGTCCGGAGGGATCGCGTCGCTCATCAATGGATACCGGCAAATAGCCCAAATGGGTATAGAGCAACAGGCCCGGCGTATTGCTGCTGAAACAGGCAGCATGCAGAAAACGCACGCCATGCTGCTGGCAGGCTTGCTGCTCCATCACTCCGATCAGGTGTTGCGCTATGCCCATGCGTCGTGCCCAGGGTGCCACCATTAAATTGCCCAAGTCGCACCGTTCGCCTGGTTGGCAGCGAAAGAAGTTTGCGAATGCAGCCAGACGATTGTTCAGCAATACAACCGTGCTGCCCTGGCGGTTGGCGTATACCTCTGCCAGTTGGTCTCTTGTTAGTGGCCACTGAGCTGTGGGATAGCTGTAAAACAGCTCTTCACGACTTTGCGGAAAGTGACACACGGCCTGCAAATCATCAAGGGTGGCCGCGCGATGTGTCAGTTTGGTATTCATCAGTGAGGTGGGTACTGCGACAGGATCTTGCCAACGGCTGTCTGGATGGTTGCAGTACGCTGCGCAGGGGTATCAGCTGTCTGGTCAGATGACACCTCGGTGCTGCCACGCCATACCAGTTTTCCGTCCCGGCCATCGAACAGGTCGATCTGCAGCGTAGTTACCTGATAGGTAAAGGTCTGGGTCTGGGTATAGCCGCCACCCCAAGGGCCCCAGTATCCCCAAGGGCCACCCCAATAAGGATCGGTGCGCATGGTTTGCCCTTGGCGCTCATCCGTGAATAGATAGGCCCGAACCCTCAGGTCTGCCTGTCCGTTCGCTGCGGCAGGGCGTAAGCCGCGCTGATCAAGCTGGCTGCTTACGGCATCCTTGATGCGCTGCTCGGTCAAGTCACTTTTCAGCCGCGGGTCTTCAGGCTTGTACGAGACGGCAGGCTGGGCCCAGGTCCAGTTTCGGTAGGCCGCATAGTCACGGGAGGGATCATAGTCCCGGTTGACGGTATTGGTTTCACACGCGGCAAGGGCAAGCGTAAACGCGATAACAAGCAAACGACGGATCATGATCATTCTCCGACCAGGGGCGCTTAAAAGAAACAATAACTACTCATGGGACCAGGCCGTATGCGCTTTATCTTCAATGCGGTGGATACTGCTCCAGCGCGCGACGAGCGGCTTCGCGGATCGCCTGGACCCGGGCGCTCTGATCATTGCCGCCCCGTTCCTCGACACTGCCACTCCATATTCTCTTGCGGCTCTGCGAATCGATCAGCTCGATGCTCAGCACCTGAACCTGATAATACCGAGGGCGAGTCTGGCTGTAGCCTGTTCCGCCATACGTGCCCCAACGATCGTAGCCATACGGATAGCCGCCGCCATAGCCGACACCACCTCCGTAGTAATCGGTATCGTATACGACACGTTGCTCCTGTCTGACCGTTGCGCTCACGTAGAGATCAGGCCGCGTACCGGTTGGCGCAGGTCGGAGCCCGCGCTGATCGAGCTGGGCGCTGATGGCCTCCTGAAGAGTGCTGGTATCCATTGATTGAGAGGAATCACCGCTGGCACGAATGCCCTCGGGTGACCAGGCCCAGCTCCGGTAGCGGCCATAGTCGACTGGGGCTGCTGGATAGCTGCTCGGGTCGATACGTGCCGGAACAGCAGGTGCTGGCGCAGCAAGCTCAGGCAGGGCGCTAGCTATATAGGGATTCTGGCTCTGACAGGCGGTCAGCCCCAGGCTGATAGCCACGCAGGCAAACAGGCGACGCATAGATCACTCCTCTAACGCGCTGGGTTGGCAGATCCAGTGCAGATAACGACCAAGCCCGGCAAATGTAGGGTGCCGCCGATGGGCCAACTCCATTTCGATCAGATCGGCTTCGTTGACCTTACCCTGAAACTCGACTGGCATGTAGTCATGAAAAACACGAACGCCACTTCGGGTCACGATCTGCCAGCGACTGCTCATGGCGCGCTCCAGCTCTCGTGGGTCTAGTGGCTGTTGAGGTGTCAGACCTTTGCCTTCGCCCGCATATTCCTGGCGCTTGAGCTTTTTGAAATGGCCTTTGAGCAGGTTCCGGTAGATCAGCGCGTCCCGGTTGTAGAACGCCAGTGAAAGCAGACCATCCGGAGCCGTGAGGCGCGAGAGGACTGGCAGAATCGTATGTGGCTCGGCCAGCCATTCCAGTACGGCGTGGCAGATGACCAAGTCAAAGCGAGTCGTGAGCTGCTCGCTCAGTTCCTGCCAGGGCGCCTCGATAAACGTTGCCTCAAGGCCAGCCTCGGCGAAGCGTTGGCGAGCACCCTCCAGCATCGGGGCTGAAGGTTCTGCCAGTGTGACGGAGTGACCCTGTTCAGCCAGCCAGAGCGCCATATGGCCCAGTCCTGCTCCAATATCCAGAACCCGCAGCGAGCGTTCAGGCAGGGCTTCCTTCAGGTCGGCCTGGAGTACCGCCAGCCGGATAGCACCTTTGGCATTGCCATAGATCTTCTCGGCAAAACGGATGGCGCGGTCATCGAAAAAGGTATCGGTCATGGCAGGAAGCGCCGCTCATTATCGGCCAGCTTGGCGCGAGTGATTGTCTCCATGTCGAGTCCGAGTTCTGCGCAGAGTTGCAGCAGATAGAGCACGACGTCTGCAATCTCCTGGCCAGCATGCTCAAGGTGATCAGCCGTTAAATGGCGGGATTCCTCTTCGGTCTTCCACTGGAAGATTTCAGCCAGCTCGGCCATCTCAACACCGGCAGCCATAACTAGGTTTTTCGGGCTGTGATAACGCCGCCACTCATTGGCATCGCGAATGGCGTGCAGGCGGGCAGTAAGTTCGGAAAGGTCCATGCAGGGCTCCTGAGGGCCGCATGGCTGGTGGATAGCTATGCGGCGCTTGTTAAGCGCCGCATTTTTTCATGGACTGACGCGAAAGCGTAGCGGCTTAGCGTGTCATCAGCAGCCAGGGCGTGCCGATCCCCAGCCATGCAGCCAGGAACAGGAAGCCAAAGATGGCACCCAGGCGCCACCACATCGGTCCAGGCAGATAACCGCTGCCGTAGTAAACCGGGCTAGGGCCGGTACCGTAGGGCGTAATGATGCCCATGATGCCGATGGTGGGCAGAAGCAGCAATACGAAGGTATGCATGTCGATGCCAGGAATACTGGCGGCGGCGGCTACCATAACCGGTAGCAGAGCCGTGGTATGCGCAGTGGCACTGGCGAAGAAGTAGTGCAGCAGGTAGAAAGCAATCGTGAGCAGGACCATCGCCACAGTAGGATCGAAGTGGCCCAGGTAGTTGGCCATCAGCATACCGAACCATTTCACAAAGCCGACCATGTTCAGGCCGTCTGCGAGAGCTACCAAGGTGGCGAACCAGGCAAAGGTGTTCCAGGCGGCTTTATTACTAAGGATATCGTTCCAGGTCACGATGCCGATAATCAGCATGAGACTGATCACGAGCATACCAACCAGCGCGGGTGAAATAACGGCAGTACCAAAGATCCACATGGCCAGCGCCAGGACGACCAGAATCAGCAGAATGACTTCGTTGCGCGTCAGGCTGCCCATCTTGTCCAGCTCCTCGGCGGCCCATTTGGGCACTACGTCACCGGACTTCAACTCGGGCGGGCACAGCCAGTAGCTCAACAGTGGCAACAGGGCGAGCAGCAGGATGCCGACCGGCGCGGTGGCCATGAACCATTCACCCCAAGTAATGCGAATGCCGGTGGAGCTTTCCACCAGGGCAACGGCGAGCAGGTTGGGGGCGATACCTGTCAGAAACAGTGTGCTCGTTACACAGGCTGAGGCAATCGCCACCCACATGAGGTAGGTGCCGATGCGACGCATGCTGGGATCGTTGGGGTGCGAGTCATACAGCGGTGGCAGGTTACGCAGAATAGGGTAGAGCGTACCGGCGCTGCGTGCGGTATTAGAGGGCGTAAAGGGGGCCAGAACGGTATCCGCCAGCATGATGGCGTAGCCCAGCGTCAGGGTACGCTTGCCCATGGTTTTAACCAGCCATAAGGCAATACGGCGGCCCAGGCCGGTCTTCTCGTAACCCAGGGCAAACATGAACGCGCCAAAGATCAGCCAGACTGTAGAGTTGGTGAAGCCGGAAACGGCCCAGGTAAAGGCCTTGTCGGCCACCTTGAAACCCGGCTGTGCCAGTTGCTCGGGCGAGAAGAGAGCCCAGGGCGCCAGGACCGCAGCAACCACCACGCCAATCAGGCCGATGACGGCACCTGGTAAGGGTTCAAAGATCAGACCGATCACACAGCCCAGAAATATTGCGAAGAAATGCCATGCGTGCGGTGCCAGCCCCTCGGGAACCGGTAAGGCTGCAATGACGATCGCCACGATCAATGGCGCCATCAACTTGGCCAGCGATTTCATTTTAACTCCCATGCTTTAAAGAGTTTGCGATCTTAGCGCCTGAATGAGACGGCTCAATCGTTTAATTAAACTAAGCGCTAATTGACTTGATTGTTTTTATTGATTAGCAGTTCAGTGAAATTGAGGCAAACGCAGGCCAACCGACAAAAATGCCGGTGGCCATTAGCGTAGGAGAGAGTAGACGCCAGACTGAAAAGTCTGGCGCTGTCCTGGATCAAAGAAAGTTTTCGGCGTAATGGCAGGCAACCTGACGGTTGTCTACATCACGAAGGGCAGGAACTTCTGTCTTGCAGCGCTCAGTTGCGTAGGGGCAACGGCGGTGGAACACGCAGCCAGGTGGCGGATCCAGTGGATTCGGCAGCTCGCCCTGGATCTTGATGCGTGGCTTGCTGGCGTCCGGTTGCAGGCTTGGCGTGGCTGAAAGCAGCATCTGAGTATAGGGATGCAAGGGCTTTTCAAAGAGTGCATCGCGAGGCCCCTTTTCTGCCGTACAGCCCAGATACATCACCATCACGTCATCGGCGATATGACGCACCACCGACAGGTTGTGTGAGATGAAGACGTATGCAGTATGAAACTCCTGCTGCAGATCCATGAACAGGTTAAGCACTTGCGCCTGGATGGAAACGTCCAGCGCCGACGTCGGCTCGTCCGCTACCAGCACCTTGGGGTTGAGCATCATGGCGCGGGCCACAGCAATCCGCTGGCGCTGACCGCCAGAGAACATGTGAGGATAGCGCTGGTAATGCTCGGGACGCAGGCCCACCTGCTGCATCATGGCCTGTACCTTGTCACGACGCTCGCTACGGGACAGGTTTGTATTGATAACCAGCGGCTCCGCCAGTTGGTCGCCGATCTTCTGCCGTGGATTGAGCGAGGCGTAAGGGTTCTGGAACACCATCTGCACATCGCGGCGCAACTGCTTGCGGACTTCTGCACTGGCACCACTGACCTCATGACCGCCAATGTTGAGCGAGCCGGAGGACGGCTCCTCGATCAGCGTCAAGGCACGGGCGAGAGTGGATTTGCCACAGCCCGACTCACCGACGACCGCCAGTGTCTTGCCGGGTACGAGGTCAAACGAGACACCATTCAGGGCGCGTACGGTTGCCTGGCCTTTGAACAGACCTCGGGAAACATGGTAGTGACGTGTCAACGCTCGGGCGGTGAGTACGCTATCCGCTGGTTTGGCAGCGTTGGTATTCAAATCAGGCGCGGCCATGGGCTTCTCCAGGTAGATGACTAGGACGCTGGGACTCCGGCAAAACTTCCGGCCACTGCGCAAGGTTCAGGTTGCGCGGGAAGAAGCAGCGGACCGAGCCGCTAACGCCCTCAAGGGTATAGGGCTCGAGGGCAGGGCGCTCCAGGCAACGTGGCTGTGCGTAAGGGCAGCGCGGCGACAGCAGGCAGCCCTTGGGTCGATCGTAACGGCCGGGAACGATACCAGGCAGCGTGGAGAGCCGTTCGCCAAGGCTATGCTCGGGGATGGCGGCCAGCAGCGCTTCCGTGTAGGGATGTTTGGGTGCCTGAAAGATATCCGGCACAACGCCGGTTTCCACGGCCTGGCCGGCGTACATCACGCAGACCCGCTGGGCCGTTTCAGCCACTACGGCAAGGTCATGGGTGATCAGGATCAGGGCCATGCCTTCATCACGCTGAAGGTTGAGCAGCAGGTCCATGATCTGCGCCTGAATGGTAACGTCCAGCGCTGTGGTTGGTTCGTCGGCAATCAGCAGCTTGGGTTCTGCCGCAATCGCCATGGCGATTGCCACGCGCTGGCTCATGCCGCCGGACAGCTGATGTGGGTAAGCGGAAAGGCGGCTCGCTGCGGCTGGAATCTCCACCCGCTCAAGCAGTTGAAGCGCCCGCTGGCGGGCCTCTCGGCCTCGCAGACCCAGGTGCTGGCGAATTACCTCTTCGATCTGATAACCCACCGTATAACTGGGGTTCAGGGCGGTCATCGGGTCCTGGAAGACCATGGACAGGTCCTTGCCGATCAGCTGACGCCGGGCACGACCCTTGAGCTTGAGCAGATCCTGGCCTGCAAAGCTCAGCCGATTGGCCGTGACCTTACCGGGCGCATCGATCAGGCCCATCACAGACATCATGGTCACGGACTTGCCGGAGCCGGATTCTCCTACAATGGCCAACACTTCGCCCTGGTCGATGGTCAGGTCGAGACCTTCGACGACCGGGATGGCATCTTCACCGCCAAAGCGGACATTCAGATTCTGGATTTCCAGGAGGCTCATGGCTGCTCCTTGATCAATAAGCAGGAATCGATCGGCAACGGGCTGCCGCATCGAGACAACGAAAGAATGATTGGCAAGCCGGTCATGACTGCACCTTCAGGCGAGGGTCGAGGGCGTCACGCAGGCCATCACCCATCAGGTTAATAGCCAGTACGCTCAAAAGAATGGTCAGGCCGGGCAGGGTAACCACCCACCAGGCGCGCTCGATATAGTCACGGGCCGATGCCAGCATGGTGCCCCACTCAGGGGTGGGCGGCTGTACGCCGAGGCCAAGGAAGCCCAGGGCCGCCGCATCCAGAATGGCCGAGGAAAAGCTCAAGGTAGCCTGAACGATCAGAGGTGCCATGCAGTTAGGCAGTACGGTAACGAACATCAGGCGCAGGCGTCCGGCACCTGCCAGTCGAGCAGCCGTTACATAGTCGCGATTCACTTCACCCATAACGGCGGCGCGGGTCAGACGTACGTAAGAGGGCAGCGAGACAATAGCAATGGCAATAACGGTGTTGGACAGGCCAGGGCCGAGAATTGCCACGATGGCTACCGCCAGCAGCAGCGATGGCAGGGCCAGCATAATGTCCATCAGGCGCATGATGAAAGGGCCGGCTCGCGTGGGTGAAAAGCCTGCAATCAGCCCGAGCAGAATGCCAGGAATGAGTGAACAGATCACCGAGGCTAAACCGATCATCAGCGACAACCGCGCGCCGTGAATCAGGCGGGACAACAGGTCGCGTCCCAGTTCATCGGTGCCCAGCAGGAACTGCGTCGTGCCGCCTTCCAGCCAGGAGGGAGGCGTCAGCAGGAATTCACGGAACTGCTCGCTGGGATCGTGGGGTGCAACCCAAGGGGCGAACAGGGCGCAGATCACGATGATAGTCATGAACAGCAGGCCGCCCAGGGCGCCCTTGTTGTGGGAAAACGCTTTCCAGAACTCCTTGTACGGAGACGGATATAAGACAACCTGATCTTCGACCTGAGCGCCTTGTGGCAAAGTACGTTCCATAGGGCCTCCTTAGCGCTGATGGCGGATACGGGGGTTGGCAAAGCCGTAGAGAATGTCCACGACAAAGTTCACCAGGATGACAAGGGTGGCGATCAGCAGGATGCCGTTCTGCACGACGGGATAGTCGCGACGGGAGATCGCATCGATCAACCATTTGCCTACACCAGGCCAGGAAAAGATCGTTTCGGTCAGCACGGCGCCAGCGAGCAGGCTGCCCACCTGCAGGCCCAGTACGGTGAGAACCGGGATCAACGCGTTACGCAGTGCGTGGATGAATACGACACGGGCTGGCGACAGGCCTTTGGCACGAGCCGTACGCACGTAATCTTCTCGTAGCACTTCCAGCATGGCGGAGCGCGTCATCCGTGCGATAACTGCCAAGGGAATCGTGCCTAGCACAATAGAGGGCAGAATCAGGTGGTGGAGGGCGTCCATGAACGCGCCTTCTTCATCGGACAACAGGCTGTCGATCAGCATAAAGCCGGTTTTGGGCTCGATGTCGTAAAGCAGATCGATCCGGCCAGACACCGGGGTCCAGCCGAGCTGTACCGAAAAGAACATGATAAGGATAAGGCCCCACCAGAAGATCGGCATGGAAAAGCCCGTCAGGGAAATGCCCATCACACCGTGGTCAAACAATGAACCGCGGCGAAGCGCTGCGATCACTCCGGCCAGAAGGCCCAGCACGGTAGCAAAGATCATGGCGCAGAGAGCCAGTTCCAGGGTGGCCGGAAAGAGGGTGGTGAACTCGTGCCACACATTGTCACGGGTAATCAGTGACTCTCCCAGGTTGCCGTGGGCAAGGTTGCTGAGATAGTCGAAATATTGCTGGTAGAGCGGCTTGTCGAGTCCGAGGCGATGCAGTGCTTCGGCATGCATCTGCGGATCGACGCGACGCTCGCCCATCATGACCTCTACCGGATCGCCAGGAATCAGGCGAATCAGGGAAAAAGTCAGTAGCGTGACACCGAAAAACGTCGGTATCAGCAAGCCCAGGCGGCGGGCAATAAAACTGAACATGGGGTTGAATACTCCTCATCGGAGGCAGGGAAGCGTGCCCTGCCTGTTTCCGTCTTTTTATTTTGCGTACGTTGTAGCGAAGTTGTTGTTGGCCAAGGGACTCAGGTGATAACCCTCGACATTGCTGCGCATGACGTTGAACAGCTTGGGATAGGCCAGGGGAATCCAGGGCGCATCGTTGTGGAAGATCACTTGAGCCTGCTTGTAGAGCTCGGCTCGCTCATTTTCATCCTGGCTGGTACGAGCCTTGTCCAACAGGGCGTTAAACTCCTTGTTGCACCAGCGTGCACTGTTTTCGCCTGACTTTGCGGCATCACATGACAAGTTAGGCGTCAGGAAATTATCCGGATCGCCGTTGTCACCTGCCCAGCCAAAGAAGAGCAGATCGTGCTCGCCTTGCTTGGCCCGGCGAATCAGCTCACCCCACTCCAGATTGCGGATGTCCAGTTGTACGCCGACCTTGGCCAGGTCGGCCTGAAGCATTTGAGCACCCAGCGCAGGGTTGGGGTTGGTCGGGCCGCCGCCTGAACGTGTAAACACGGTCAGCTTGAGGCCTTTCTCCATGCTGGCCTCTTTCAGCAGTGCCCGCGCCTTTTCAGGGTCGTAGGGCCAGTCCTGAATATCACGGTTATACCCTAGAAGGGTAGAGGGATACGGATTGACGGCAGGCACAGCGTTGCCTTCACCAAACAAGGCCTTGATGTAGGCGTTCTTGTCAAAGGCCAGATTCAGGGCCTGACGGATACGCACATCGTTCAGCGGTTTATGCTCGGTGTTCATGGCAACATAGGCAATTAGCAGTGCTTCGCCTTCAGCCAGCTTAAGGTTCGGGTCCTTGCGGATGGCTGGAATATCGTCCGGTTTAGGATAAACGCCTACCTGACATTCACCGGCTCTCACGCGCTGCAGGCGTACATTGCTGTCGAGGGTGATGGCAAGGACCAAGCCATCAGCTGGAGGTTTGCCTTCGAAATACTCGGGGTTGGCCTTGAAACGTACCTGAGCATCCTTGGTATAGCGCGAGAAAATGAACGGACCGGTACCGACCGGCTTGAAGTTGAGCTGATCAAACTGTCCGGCTTTTTCCAGTTGAGCGGCATATTCAGCCGAATAGATCGATGCAAAGCCCATCGCCATGTCCCGCAGGAAAGGTGCTTCCGGACGATTGAGCACGAAGCGGATCGTGTAGTCGTCGACCTTATCGATCGACTTGATCAGATTTTGCAGTCCCATGGCCTCAAAATAGGGGAAGCCATGCTGCGCCTTGTCGTGCCAGGTGTGCTTGGCATCGTATTGGCGCATGAAGCTCCACATCACGTCGTCGGCATTGAATTCACGTGTGGGCTTGAAGTAATCGGTTGTCTGAAACTTCACCCCTTTACGCAGGTGGAAGGTGTAGGTCATGCCGTCTTCGCTGACGTCCCAACGCTCTGCCAAACCAGGCTCGATGTCGGTAGTGCCGGGCTTGAAGTCTACGAGGCGGTCGAATAGCGTCTCAGCTGAGGCGTCAGCCGTCGTGGCTGCGGTGTACTGAGCGATGTCGAAGCCTTCAGGACTGGCTTCCGTACATACCACCAGAGGTTTGGCTTGAGCCAGGGTGGCGGCGCCAAGCAGACTCACGGCAAGCGCGATTCGTGTTAATGCATGCATAGGGATGCTCCTAGGTCTGTAACCGGTCTACGGCATAGAGCGAGCCTCGATCAGCCTGATCGGGCTCGTCTTCTTTTTGGGAAAAGCGCTTAATCCAGGCGCACAGTTGAAAAACCGTTTTTACCCAGAGGGCTCATGACAAAGCCGCTGACGTTGCTGCGTGTCACAACGTTCCTCACAGGCTGTGAGGTGGGAATCCAGGGAATTTCGTTGTGAAAGATCTCCTGGGCCTTGCGGTAGAGCTCAGCGCGCTTGTCCGGATTACTGGTACGGCGAGCCTGCTCTACCAGCGAGTCGAACTCGGCATTGCACCAGCGTGCACGGTTCTCGCCGTTTTTGGCTGCCGAGCAGGTGAGGTTGGGTGACAGGAAATTGTCCGGATCGGCATTGTCGCTGACCCAGCTCATGCTGAGGATATCGTGTTCTCCCTGCTTGCCACGACGAACGAATTCACCCCATTCATATTGACGAATATTGACCTTGATACCGACCTTGGCCATGTCTCCCTGAAACAGCTGGGCGACTCGCAAGGTATTTCCCGAGGGGCCTGACCCGGTAGAGCTCATATAGGTCAGCTCCAGCCCGTTGGGGTAGCCCGCTTCGGCCAAGAGCTGCCTGGCCTTTTCCAGGTCATACGGCCAGGGTTTGATATCGGTGTTATAGCCCAGCATGGCAGGGGGATAGGGACCCCAGACCGGCTTGGCTGCGCCTTCACCGTACAGGGCCTTGATCGTACCCTCCTGATCGGTTGCCATGGCAATGGCCTGACGGACGCGTACATCGCTGAGTGGCTTGTGCGTTACGTTCAGTGCATTGAAGCCTATGGTCAGCTCCTCGACGCTCAGCACTTTCAGATTGGGGTCTTTTCTTAACGCCGGAACGTCTGACGGCTTGGGGGTCAGTGAAATCTGGCATTCGCCTCGCTTCAGACGCTGCAGGCGCACGCTGGAGTCCAGTGTGATGGCTTGTACCAGATCGACAGCTGGCGCACCGTCCCAATAGTTGGAGTTGGCCTTGTAGCGCACCTGCGAGTCGCGGCTGTAGCGCTCGAAAACAAAAGGTCCCGTACCTACCGGTTTGAACCCCAGATCATCAGTTTTTCCGCTCTTGAGCAGCTGATCAGCATATTCAGCTG
The DNA here is from genome assembly GCF_058536325.1 of Pseudomonas sp. C2.3V. NCBI lineage: Bacteria > Pseudomonadati > Pseudomonadota > Gammaproteobacteria > Pseudomonadales > Pseudomonadaceae > Pseudomonas > Pseudomonas sp. C2.3V. The sequence continues at coordinate 970,361 of NZ_JBZUBN010000001.1, forward strand.
AGAGAATTGAGGTAAAACCCATGGCCAGATCAGCCAGGAAGGGCGATTCTTCATGTTGAAGAACAAAGCGCACCGTATGGTCGTCGACCTTTTCAATATGGTCGATGATCTTGCTCATCTCCATCGAGTCGGAGAAGGGGAAGCCTTTGCTGGCTAATTCGTGCCAGGGGTGCTTGGGATCGATCTGACGCTCGAAGCTCCAGATTACATCATCGGCCGTCAGCTCACGGGTAGGCTTGAAGTAGCTGGTACTATGAAATTTAACACCCTTGCGCAGGTAAAACGTGTACTGGAGACCATCCGGGCTGATATCCCACCGCTCGGCCAGTGACGGCTGAAGCTCCGTCGTGCCGGGTTTGAACTCCACCAGCCGGTTATAAAGAGGCTCATCTGCCGCATCGGCTGTATAACGCGAGGAGTGAACCGCCGGATCGAATGTCTCCGGACTGGCCTCGGTACATGCCACCAACGTTTTGGCTTGTGCCTGTACAGCCGTTGCCAACGCAACCGCCAACAGACAGGTGTTCAGCCTGAATGCAGCTTTCATCTTTCGTTAGGCTCCATGGTGAGGCGGTAACAGTCGGGTTGCGACTGTAACCGCTTGCAATCCCGTCGATGGGTATCGACGGAAGGTGTCCTTGCCGGGGTCCGCTGGCATCGCTCGGGTAAAGCGTCGCACCAGAGGAAATCCGGCAAACCGGCTGCCTGCGTGCTGATCGAGCACGTCGCCGGCGGCAATACAGGACAGCCTGCCTCTCATCGGGCAAGGCTGACGCCATAGAACGCGCTAAGCCCGAAGGGGCTGATCTTGAAGTCCTGGACTTCTTTGCGCATGGGTTGATAAACGATGGAATGGGCGATCGGTGTAATCGGTACGGCGTCCTTCAGCACGTGCTGCGCCTGCTTGTACAAGCGAATACGCTCCTCTCGATCATTGCTGATCTTGGCCTGTTTGATCAGCTTGTCATAGGCCGGATCGCACCATTTGGAGTAGTTGCTGCCATTGACGGCATCGCAGCTGTATAAAACGCCCAGCCAGTTGTCCGGATCACCATTGTCTCCGGTCCAGCCGTAGATCATTACATCATGTTCGCCCTGACGGGCACGCTTGATGTACTCGCCCCACTCATACGTGACGATGTTGGCCTTGATGCCGATCCTGGCCCAGTCCGCCTGTACCATCTGCGCAGACAGGCGGGCGTTGGGGTTGGATGCGCGAACGACCGGCATGGCCCATAGGTTGAGCTGTGTGCCTTGCTTGATACCGGCCTTCTTGAGGAGCGCCTTGGCCTTTTCCGGATCGTAGGGGGCATCCTTGATCGTGTCGTCATAGGACCACTGCGCCGGTGGCATGGGGTTGGTGGCGAGCTTTCCATTACCCTGGTAGACGGCATCGATGATGGCCTTCTTGTTGATGGCCATGTCCAATGCCTGACGGACTTCGAGCTTGTCCAGCGGCGGATGCTGAACGTTGTAGGCGAAATAGCCCAGGTTGAAACCGGGTTGTTGGAGCACCTTCAGGCTGGAGTCTTTCCTGACCTCGGCAATATCTGCCGGACGTGGATAACCACTGATCTGGCACTCACCCGCCTTGAGCTTTTGCAGGCGAGTAGCGGCGTCCGTCGTAATGGCAAAGATCAGGTTGTCGAGTTTGACGTCCTCGGGCTTCCAGTAATCCTTGTTGCCCTTGTAACGAATGACCGCATCCTTCTGGTAGCGACTGAATACAAAAGGTCCGGTACCGATCGGGTACTGGTTGATATCGGCTGCTTTGCCCTGCTTGAGCAAATGATCGGCATATTCGGCTGACTGCATGGAGGCAAAGCTCATGGCCAGGTCCGAGGCAAAGGCGGCATCGGTCTGATTCAGCGTAAAGACAACGGTGTAATCGTCTCGCTTTTCGATCTTGGCGATGTTCTTGTCCAGGCCCATGTCGCTGAAGTAGGGGAATTCACTCGGGTAGGCCTTACGGAACGGGTGCTCCTTATCGAGCATACGCTGAAACGTGAACACGACATCGTCGGCATTGAATTCACGTGTCGGCTTGAAGTAGTCGGTCGTATGAAACTTCACGCCCTTGCGCAGATGAAAGGTATAAACCTTGCCGTCTGGAGAAACCTCCCACTTTTCGGCCAGCCCCGGTGTCAGAGTGGTGCCGCCACGCTCGAATTGAACCAGGCGATTGAATACGGTCTCGGCAGACGCATCGAACTCGGTTCCGGAAGTGTACTGAGCAGGGTCGAAACCGGCCGGGCTGGCTTCGGAGCAATACACGAGATTGCTCGCCGCCTGGGCGAGCGGAGCGGCTGCAAGCAGGCTTGCAGTAAGAAAGGAGAGGGCGAAGGACGTACGCATGGATGAATTCCCGTCAGTCAAGTAAAGCGGAGCGTTCGGGGTTTTACCCTACGAACGCTCCGCCGCCAATCACTTGCTGACGCTTACGCCATAGAACTCGTTCAATCCAAAGGGACTGATCTTGAAGTCCTGGACTTCCTTGCGCATCGGCTGGAACACCGTCGAGTGCGCGATCGGCGTAATCGGAACCTGTTGTTTCAGGATCTGCTGAGCCTGCATATACAGCTTGGTCCGCTCGTCCATATCGGTGGTGCGCTTGGCGGCCTTGATCAGCTTGTCGTATTCCGGCTGGCACCAGCGAGAGTAGTTGTTACCGCCGATGGCATCGCAACCGTACAGGGTGCCCAGCCAGTTGTCCGGGTCACCATTGTCGCCGGACCAGCCGATCAGCAGGGTGTCATGTTCACCGGCCTTGGCGCGCTTGTTGTACTCGCCCCATTCATAGCTGACGATCTTGGCCTTGATGCCCACCTTGGCCCAATCCTGCTGGATCATCTCGGCCATCTGACGTGCATTCGGGTTGTAGGGACGCTGAACAGGCATGGCCCAGAGGGTGATTTCCGTTCCTTCCTTCACACCAGCCTGCTTGAGGAGCGCCTTGGCTTTTTCCGGGTCGAAGGGTGCATCCTTGAGGCTGTTGTCATAGGACCACTGGGTCGGCGGCATACCGTTGACCGCCATCTGGCCAGCGCCCTGGTAGATCGCGTCGATGATGGCCTTCTTGTTGATAGCCATGTCCAGCGCTTGGCGGACTTCGAGCTTGTCCAGTGGCGGATGCTGAACGTTGTACGCCAGATAACCATCGTTGAAGCCGGGCTGTGAAGGCACCTTCAGGTTGGGATCGTTCTTGAGCCCTTCCAGGTCGGCCGGGCGTGGGTAAACGGTAATCTGGCATTCGCCGGCCTTGAGCTTTTGCATGCGGACCGAGGCGTCGGAACTGATCGAGAAGATCAGGTTGTCCACCTTGGCACCTTCTTCCGGATCCCAATAATCCTTGTTGGCCTTGAAACGAATGACCGCATCTTTCTGGTAGCGGCTGAAGACGAATGGGCCTGTTCCGACAGGCTTCTGGTTGATATCACTGGGCCGACCGGACTTGAGGAGCTGGTTGGCGTACTCCGAAGACTGGATCACAGCGAATGGCATGGCCAGGTTCTGAATGAACGCCGCGTCGACCTCTTTCAGGGTCATGCGTACCGTGTAGTCGTCCACCTTTTCAAGTTTGGTGATGTTTTCATCGAGGCCCATGTCAGTGAAATAGGGGAACTCGGTGGGGTAGGCCTTACGGAACGCACTGTTCTTGTCCAGCATGCGCTCGAAAGTGAATACCACATCGTCTGCGTTGAATTCGCGGGTCGGCTTGAAGTATTCCGTAGTATGGAATTTCACGCCCTTGCGCAAATGAAAGGTGTAGGTCCTGCCGTCTTCGCTGACATCCCAGCTGCTTGCAAGCCCGGGCTGCACTTTGGTGCCGCCGCGTTCGAACTCGCTCAAGCCATTGAACATGGTTTCAGCAGAGGCATCGAAGTCCGTTCCGGTGGTGTACTGCGCAGGGTCGAAGCCTGCCGGGCTGCCCTCAGAGCAGAAAACCAAGTTACTGGCTGCCTGAGCAAATGGGGTTCCGGCCAATAAACCAGCCGCAATGAGAGATGAAAGTAACTTCTTATGCATGCAGACCTCGGTTGGCTGATGTCGACTCAGACGATGGATACGTCTGGGTCATACAGAAACAGTTGAGACTTTTTGGGTCATTGGGCGGACGCTATGCAGGAGATATGCCTGTAATAGGATGACTGACGAGTCATTGGCAGGTTGTGGAGTAACGCTGAATGTTTGTGTCGCAAAAATATAAAAACAGGCGTGCTAGAGCGGAAAAATGAAACTGTTCCTACGGTAACAGCACCAAATTGTGTTACCGCAGGTGTGTTTTGCACCAAATTGGAGCGATGCAAGCGAGGTCTTTGCTTTAATTTAGGGCGTCTGCACTTCAATGACACCATCGGCCGTGATAGACACTGCGCTAGTACCTGCTTCGATATCCTGGCTGGGTGCGCTTTCAGCGTAAGCCATGGTCTTCATTCTCATCATGGGCATAGGGCCGGTAGCGTTGTTGGTTATCAGGTTGAGATTCACAAGCTTGTAACCGGAACCGCCCAGGGCATCGGTTGCTAGTTGAGCACGTGTCTTGAAGGCGTTGACGGCCTCCTTGAGCAGGGCATCTTCACTTTTCTTGCGCGTCTCGTCAGCAACAGTAAAGGTCATGCCGCCCATTTTGAGGGTACCCAACAGGTCGGCTGTCAGGCGGGAAAGGCTGGCAAAGTCACTGCTCTGCAAGTGAAGCTCACCACGCTCGCGCCAGGCGGTAATGGTCTGGCGTTTATCGTCATACAGCGGAAAACTGTTGCGCCCTCCCTGACTGATCTCGACGCCATTGACCTTGCGCGCAGCCTCGACCCCTTCGTTGAGCGCCTTGGTGATGTCCGCCGCCAGTTTGGCAGGGTCATTACCTTGCTGTTCGGTATAAAGCGTTACCTGCATGCGGTCTCGCGGAACATCCTGGCTGACTTCGGCGCGCAGGCTGATCTGGTTGTAACGAGGCTCCTCGGCCTGCGCTGCATGGGAAACACTGATCAGTGCACCCGCTGCCATGATCGACGCCATCCCTCTGGACAAATGTTTAGTCAAGGCAGGTGAGGTGGCGAGACGGGAAAAGACAGGCATCATGGACTCCTTTCGTTCATTAACAGTGACTTCCGTTCTATCCTATGGGTTTGTGCGGCGCTATGTCGCGCCTTGCGGACAGAAATGGGCCAGAGCCACCGTTATACTCGCCGCCCCTGGATAAATACATGTTTGAATCTCCTGTGCAGTGGTTATCCGCTAGTCGTCAAAACCTGGGTCGTCTTGTTCTCATTCGCGTACTGGTGCTGGCTGCCCAAGCCGGTTCGGTAGGGGCTGCCTGGCTCTCCGATATCGTCGAGCTACCATGGCTGGCTATCAGCGCCACATTAGGTCTGTCCGCGCTACTCTGTGGCATCACTGCGCTGCGCCTGAGTCGAGACTGGCCTGTAACCGAGCAGGAGTATGCGGCGCATCTTGCCTTCGACCTGCTTATCCACAGCGTGCTGCTCTACTATGCCGGAGGGGCAACCAATCCCTTCGTGTCCTACTACCTGGTGCCGCTGACCATTGCGGCGGCTACCCTGCCTTGGCTCTACACGTTGCTGCTGGCGGGCCTTGCCTTGGTCAGCTTCACGTTCATGCTGATCTGGTTCCGGCCACTGCAACTTCTGATCAACCCAGGTGGCGAGATTCTGAGTTACGGCATGTGGCTGAGCTTTGCGCTATCGGCCTCATTGATTACCTTTTTCGTCGCCAAGATGGCTGAAGCGCTCCGCCACCAAGAACTGCTGCAGGCCCAGCGCCGTGAGCAGGGGATGCGCGATCAGCAACTACTGGCGGTGGCCACGCAGGCCGCTGGCGCTGCCCATGAGCTGGGTACGCCATTGTCGACCATGAGCGTACTGCTCAAGGAGCTGCGCCAGGAGTACACCGATAAGGCTGAGCTACAGGAAGACCTGTCGCTTCTGCAAGATCAGGTTCAGCTCTGTAAGGAAACCCTGCAGCAGCTGGTGCGCGCCGCTGAAGCGGATCGCCGTCAGACTATTCATGAGCAAACGGCACTGGAGTGGCTGGAAGCCGTACTGAGTCGCTGGCATCTGATGCGGCCCGAGGTCAGTTACCGCTTTGAATGTCCAAGCGTAGGCGCAGCGCCTCGTTTGATTCCACCCACGGATCTGACTCAGGCGCTTCTTAACCTGCTGAACAATGCTGCTGATGCCTGTCCGGATAATCTGCTGGTAACCCTGTCGTGGAATGCCGCGGAAATATGCCTGTCCATCAGAGATCGTGGCCCGGGTGTACCGCTGGCCATTGCCGAGCAGATCGGTAAACCGTTCTTTACGACCAAGGGTAAAGGCTTTGGTCTAGGGTTATTCTTGAGTCAGGCGAGTGTGACCCGTGTCGGTGGTACAGTGAAGCTGTATAACCATGAAGAAGGCGGCACGCTGACCGAGCTGCGTCTGCCACGTCAGTATCCATTGGTCTGAACTGCTGTCGCGAGGATTACAATGAGCGAAAACATTCAACATGACGATGAGCAGCCCCATCTGCTGCTGGTCGACGACGATGCCACCTTTACCCGCGTCCTGGCACGGGCCATGGATCGTCGCGGGCTGCGCGTATCGGTCGCGGGCTCGGCAGAGGAGGGCTACGAGCTGGCCAAGCAGGATCTGCCCGATTACGCCGTGCTGGACCTGAAAATGGAAGGCGATTCCGGCCTTGTCCTGTTGCCCAAGCTGCTTGAGCTGCATCCCGACATGCGCGTCGTGATTCTTACCGGTTATTCCAGTATTGCCACGGCGGTCGAAGCGATCAAGCGTGGTGCTACGAATTATCTGTGCAAGCCTGCCGACGCAGATGATGTGTTGACCGCGCTACTTTCCCAGCATGCCGATGTGGACAGTCTGGTGCCGGAAAACCCGATGTCGGTTGATCGGTTGCAGTGGGAGCATATCCAGCGAGTATTGAATGAGCACGACGGCAATATTTCGGCAACGGCACGTGCACTTGGAATGCACCGTCGTACCTTGCAGCGCAAGTTGCAGAAGCGTCCGGTTCGTCGCTGATCAGCTGATCCCCTTCCGGCTGGAAGGGGATTGATAAAAAATGGACAGAAATCTTTTGTTACGTTTGGGGTGACAGAAACTATTCAGCTTGGCTGCCCTATGATGGCCTTTGGTTACGTTATTACGTGCTTGCCGAGCTGGAGCGATGAGAGAGAAAGATACTCCCGTACCGCCTGTGTATGGTTCGACCAAGGGCCATTTCCTGTCCCGCGTTTGGGCATTGACGATACCCTATTGGCGCAGTGAAGAAAGAAAGAAAGCCTGGCTGTTGCTGGTTGCTGTGATAGCTCTTTCGCTGGCGGGTGTTGGTTTGTCAGTGGTATTCAATACCTGGAACCGGTACTTCTACGATGCCCTGCAAAATCATGATCTAAAGTCCTTTACGCGTCTTATTTTGTATTTTTGCGGCTTGGCGGCCCTGTTCATTCTGCTGGCCGTATACCGGCTTTACCTGACCCAGATGCTTACCATCCGGTGGCGACGCTGGCTGACCGAGCAGCATTTCTCGCTATGGCTTAGGCACCGCAACTATTACCACTTGGAGCAGAAGGGGGGCGCGGACAACCCGGACCAGCGTATTGCCGAAGATCTAAACAGCTTTACGGACATGACGCTCTCCCTGGGGTTGGGATTCATCCGCACCATCGTCAGCCTGATTTCCTTTTCTGTCATCCTGATCACTATGTCGGGCAGTATCGAGCTGTTTGGCATCACCATTCCTCATTACATGTTCTGGGCTGCAGTACTGTATGCCGCCATCGGCACCGTTCTGACGCATTACATTGGTCGACGGTTGATTGGCCTTAGCAATCAGCAGCAGCGCTATGAGGCGGATCTGCGTTTTGGGTTGATCCGTGTCCGGGAGAATGCCGAGAGCATTGCACTCTATAACGGGGAGCAGAACGAGCAGCAACGGCTCCAGGAACGATTCGGGCACGTCTGGGGCAACTTTTGGATGCTGATGCGCTATCAGAAGCGTCTGACCTTCTTTACCTCTGGCTACTCCCAGATTGCCGTCATCATTGGCGCCGTGCTTTCGGCACCGCGCTATTTCAGTGGCAGGATCCAGCTTGGTGACATGATGCAGATCAGCGACTCGTTCAGTAATGTTCAAGGCAGCTTGAGCTGGTTCATTGACGCATACCTGCAACTGGCGAACTGGCGTGCTGTAACTGATCGTATCCTGAGTTTTCGCGACACCATGCACAGGCTTGAGGCTCAGGCTTCCGCCATTACGCTGGAGCGCGGCGAGGATGCATTGGTATTCGACAGGCTCCAGGTTTCGCTGGCCAACCAGACGCACTCACTGATCGACCCTATCAGCGGCCGCATTGAGTCAGGCGAGCATGTGCTTATCAGCGGTCCCTCAGGGGGTGGCAAAAGCACCCTGCTACGGGTTATCGCAGGGCTGTGGCCCTATGGTAGCGGGACAGTAAGTCTCCCGATTGGTCGATGCCTGTTTCTGCCGCAACGACCTTACCTGCCTATTGGAACATTAAGGGCTGCGTTGAATTATCCTGGGGAAGTTCAGCATGCGCCAGAGTGCCTCGAGAGCGTGCTAAGGCAATGCCGTCTGGCGCATCTGGTTTCTGTCATGGACGAGGCTAACCATTGGGAACGGCGCCTCTCTCCTGGAGAGCAACAGCGCCTGGCCATTGCTCGGGCTATCCTGTACCAACCGCACTGGCTGTTTCTGGATGAAGCGACTTCTGCCCTGGATGAGCGTGATCAAACCGCCATGTACACCTTGTTACGAGAGCACTTACCCGATACGACACTGGTGAGTGTAGGGCATCGAAGCAGTCTGCAACGCTTCCATCAGCGGATCTTGCGCCTGGAGGAGGGCATCCTCAAGGACGTTACTGTCTATGAAAGTGCCCAACTTTAGATTAATAGGGTCATCCTACAACGCGGTTACGCTATTATGGTTCATATTTCCAAGACGCCCTGAATGAACCCTTATGCAAAACAGTAACGTGACTCCTCGCCCACGTAAAAAGTCTCGCAGTCTGGCCGAAAACGTTGTCGAGGTCATGAAGGCTCGTATTCGTGACGGCGACCTGAAACCCGGCGACAAGCTGCCGACCGAGTCGGCCATCATGCAGGAGCAGGGCGTCAGCCGAACGGTGGTCCGTGAGGCGATCTCGCGCCTGCAGGCTGCAGGGCATGTCGAAACGCGCCACGGGATCGGTACGTTTGTGCTGGAGCGGCCTGCCGAGGGGCCACTGTTCATCGATCCGGCTACCATCACAACCTTGCGTGATGTGTTGGCAATGCTTGAGTTGCGAATCAGTCTGGAGGTTGAAGCTGCCGGTCTGGCGGCGCAGCGCCGAAATGACGAGCAGCTTCAGGAGATGCGTCGTCTGCTGGATCAAATGAAAGCTCGCACCGAGCAGCCTGCCGAGGCTGTCAGTTTCGATCTGCAGTTTCATTTGCAAATTGCCATGTCCACGGGCAATCGCTATTTCAGCGACATCATGACCTACCTCAGTAGCGTTCTGATCCCCCGCACCCGTCTCAACTCAGCTTACCTGGCTCACGATGATCAGCAGCGCTATCAGCTGCGCCTGGATGGCGAGCATGAAGACATCTACAACGCTATCGCTCGGCAGGACACTGATGCGGCACGTGCAGCGATGCGCCTGCATCTAACCAACAGTCGCGAGCGACTACGTCGAGCCAATGAAGAGGTAGGAACAGGCCAGAATTCACGCTGATTAAAAAATCTGCGTAAGGGGAGTTGTACCCTGGAATCTATAGTTGTACGATGACTGACAACGGGCGATAGCCTGTCTCATCAACTTCTGTATGCCGTCAGGCCAGGGTGCAACAAAAATGACTCCACAAGAACTCAAGCACACCCTTTCATCCGGATTGCTGTCCTTTCCGGTAACCGATTTCGATGCGCAGGGCGACTTCCGCCGCGATACCTACATCAAGCGCCTGGAATGGCTGGCACCCTATGGTGCCAGCGCTCTGTTTGCGGCTGGTGGCACCGGTGAGTTCTTCTCGCTGGACCAGAAGGAATACTCCGACATCATCAAAACGGCCGTGGACACCTGCAAGGGCATGGTTCCGATTCTGGCCGGTGCCGGTGGCCCGACCCGCGTGGCGATCCAGCAGGCTCAGGAAGCCGAGCGCCTGGGCGCCCAGGGCATCCTGCTGCTGCCGCACTACCTGACCGAAGCCAGCCCCGAAGGCGTAGCCGCGCACGTCGAGGCGGTGTGCAAGTCCGTCAAGTTTGGCGTGGTGGTGTACAACCGTAACGTCTGCCGCCTGAAGCCTGACCAGCTGGAAATGCTGGCCGAGCGCTGCCCCAACCTGATCGGCTTCAAGGACGGCATGGGCGATATCGAGTTGATGGTCTCCATCCGCCGTCGCCTGGGTGATCGCTTTACCTACCTGGGCGGTCTGCCGACCGCTGAAGTCTATGCCGCGGCCTACAAGGCGCTGGGTGTACCGGTGTATTCCTCGGCGGTGTTCAACTTTGTTCCCAAGACGGCCATGGACTTCTACAAGGCCATTGCAGCAGATGACCACGAGACCGTGGGCAAGCTGATCGATGACTTCTTCCTGCCGTACCTGGACATCCGTAACCGCTGCGCAGGCTATGCAGTGAGCATCGTCAAGGCCGGTGCGAAGATCGCAGGTTATGATGCCGGTCCGGTGCGTGCACCGCTGACCGACCTCAAGCCTGACGAGTACGAGCGTCTGGCTGCGCTGATGGACAAACTCGGTCCGCAGTAAGTGTGTAAATGGCTGACTGGTTTTAGTAGACCAGTCAGCCATTTTTGTTTTATTGTGTTCTGAAATGATTGCGCTATCATTTGGTTGTGTAAGCAAAGGCGATGTTCTCGCCTCGCTATAAAAGACTACCCGCGACAAGAATAACGAGTGGGGGCAGAGTGAATATCAACCGAGTCAGTGTGACATCGCTTGCCTTATCAGGCACTTCATTGCTCGGTGCTCTTGGCATTCGCAGACCCCGTATTCTGCGCGCGATCAGCTTTTCTGAACGCTTATCTTTAGTCATCCCGCTTGCCATGGTCGGCTCCCTTATCGGAACGCTGAGGGTTGCCAGAACCTGTCATTTGTCCAGTGGCGGATCGATCAGGTGCTCTTTATTGCAACCAGTGGCGAAGCGTGGAGAGGCGTCCGCGTGTGTATCGGTGACTCACCGCGCAGGTATGGAGATGGATGAGTTGACCGTCGGTTTACGTTGAATAACAGAACGCGGGCAGAGCATCGCTCTGTTCGCATGCCTTAGCCTGAGTGAGTATAAGAAGGAGTGAGTCATGCAGTTGATTGAACACCAGGACTCGCCTCGTTACATCCGACTTCATGCTGACGATAACGTCGCAATCGTTATAAACGAGCAAGGTGTTGCAGCCGGTGGCCAGTTTCCAGACGGTCTCGTGACCATCGAGGCCGTTCCGCAAAGTCACAAGGTAACGCTGGTTGATATCCCCGAAGGCGGCGCTGTTCTGCGCTATGGCACAGTGATCGGATATGCCCTGAAACCCATTCTACGGGGCTCCTGGGTGAAAGAGGAGTTGCTTAGCCTGCCTTCGCCGCCCCCGCTGGACAACCTGCCGCTGGCAACTGATGTACCGCCTACCCAGCCTCCGCTGGAAGGTTTTACCTTTGAGGGTTTCAGAAACCCGGACGGTAGCGTCGGGACGCGCAATATCCTGGGTGTGACCACCACGGTTCAATGTGTGACCGGTGTGCTTGATCATTGCATCGAGCGTGCCCGTAAGGAACTGCTGCCTAAATATCCGTATGTGGATGACGTCATCGCATTGACTCACAGCTATGGTTGCGGTGTAGCGATCAACGCCCCCGATGCTGTCGTACCCATTCGTACGCTGCGTAACATCAGTCGTAATCCCAACCTCGGTGGCCAGGCGCTGGTGATCAGCCTGGGATGTGAAAAGCTTCAGGCCAGCCAGATCATGCCGGACGATGAATTGCCCTCTGGTATCGATGAAGAGGAATGGCTGTTCCGCCTCCAGGACTCCAATACCGGTTTCAGCGGTATGGTCGAGCAGATTCTTGGCATGATTGAGGATCGCCTGAAGGTGCTGAACGAGCGCCGTCGTGAGCCATGTCCGGCTTCCGATCTGGTGGTCGGTATGCAGTGCGGCGGCAGTGACGCCTTTTCCGGGGTAACAGCCAATCCGGCATTAGGTGTTGCGGCTGACCTGTTGGTGCGCGCAGGGGCTACCGTGATGTTCTCGGAAAACACCGAGGTGCGCGACGGTATCCATCTGCTGACCTCGCGGGCGGCTACACCTGAAGTCGCCAAGGCCTTGGTTCGTGAAATGGATTGGTACGACCGCTATCTGGATCGCGGCATGGCGGATCGCAGTGCAAATACGACGCCCGGTAACAAGAAGGGTGGCCTGAACAACATTGTGGAAAAGGCCATGGGCTCGATTGCCAAGTCGGGTTCCAGTGCCATTGCAGGCGTCGTATCACCCGGCGAGCGTGTCAAGGGTAAAGGCCTGTATTACTGCGCAACACCTGCCAGTGACTTTATCTGCGGTACGCTTCAACTGGCTGCCGGTATGAACCTGCACATTTTTACTACAGGTCGCGGAACGCCTTATGGTCTGGCCATGGTGCCTGTCATCAAGGTAGCAACACGCACCCAGCTGGCCGAGCGCTGGCCGGATCTGATCGACGTAGACGCCGGTCGGGTGACATCGGGCCGAATGACACTGGAAGAATTGGGTTGGGAGATTTTCCATCTCTACTTGGATGTTGCCAGTGGCCGCAAAAAGACATGGGCTGAACACCACAAGCTGCATAACGATCTGACACTGTTCAATCCGGCTCCAGTGACCTGATGGCTAAGTGAAGTACAAAACAGCGGAGCTTGGTGCTCCGCTGTTTTTTGCCTATCAGGATAAGCGCCTGGTTCGGGACAGCGAATTGAAAGGGCGTCCCTCATGCCAGGACGCTAGCTAGGTATAAGGCAAGCTGACCTCTCTGCTCCAACGCATGACTAGCCCCGTCTAGTCAAATCAGTCCAAGGCCCTGATCTGGACTTTCGCAACGCCATCAGAAATCAAGCCGATTGAACTGGCCGCATTGCGTGACAGATCAATAATCCGTCCACGTACGTGAGGGCCACGGTCATTGATGCGTACGACTGCACGCTTTCCGTTGCTCAGGTTGGTCACCTCGACTCGCGTGCCGAAGGGCAGCGTACGATGAGCGGCTGTCATCTCCGAAGGATTGTAGCGTTCTCCGCTGGCAGTGCGGCGTCCGGCATGGCGTTTGGCGTAGTAAGAAGCGAGGCCGGAGTCCTGGTAACCATGAACAGCAGCAGGTGACATGGGTGAAGAATAAGGCTCTCGGTTGGCACACCCGGCAAACAGTATGGTGAGCGATAGAAGAGCAATGCGTAGGCTCCATGACATATCGAAAGCTTCCTGGCGATTTGATATCAGATTGGCTATATGACTCTCTTGAGTTCAAGCCGTTTCGCTGTAATTACGTGCTGAAACACATTCCAGGACTAGTCCGACATTCAGCCCTGAAGATTGTATAAGCGTGCGTAATCTACAGGCGCAGGCCAAGTCCATCGCTGAGAAAGCTCGACTGCTTCGCATCGGCTGAAAAAGAAAAATGAAGAAAGAAGAAGTAGATTCGTGAGTGGCATAGCCATGACGCAAGGTTGCGTCATGGCTATCGGAGGAGGTTAACCTTCCAGCTTTTTCTTCAGCAATTCGTTGACTTGCTGAGGATTGGCCTTGCCTTTGGAGGCCTTCATCGCCTGGCCTACGAAGAAGCCAAACATCTTTCCGCGCTTGGCCTCATCACTGGCGCGGTACTGCTCTACCTGGGCTGCGTTGGCTGCCAGAACCTCATCCAGCATGGACTCAATAGCGCCGGTGTCGGTTACCTGCTTGAGACCTTTCTTTTCGATGATCTCATCGGCAGAACCTTCGCCGGCAGCCATGGCTTCGAACACCATCTTGGCGATCTTGCCGGAAATGGTGTTGTCCTTGATACGCAGGATCATACCGCCCAAGTGCTCAGCGGAAACCGGCGAGTCGGTGATATCCAGGTCCTGCTTGTTAAGCAGGCTGGAAAGCTCACCCATGACCCAGTTGGCGGCCAATTTGGCATCGCCGCTGACCTGTTGGACCTGCTCGAAATAATCGGCCATTTCACGGCTGGACGAGAGGACCGTCGCGTCATACGTAGACAGGCCAAAATCACGCTCGAAGCGCTCACGCTTCTGCTGCGGCAGCTCCGGCAGCAGGCTGCGGGTCTCTTCAAGGAAGCTCTCTTCGATCACCACGGGCAGCAGGTCGGGATCAGGGAAGTAGCGGTAGTCATTTGCCTCTTCCTTGCTGCGCATGGAGCGAGTCTGGTCTTTATTCGGGTCATACAGGCGGGTTTCCTGAACAACCTTGCCACCATCCTCGATGAGCTCGATCTGGCGCTGGACCTCGTAGTTGATCGCCTTCTCGATGAAGCGGAAGGAGTTAACGTTCTTGATCTCGGCGCGCGTTCCGAACTCGGCCTGGCCTTTCGGGCGAACCGAAACGTTACAGTCGCAACGCAGCGAGCCTTCGTTCATGTTGCCATCACAAATGCCCAGGTAACGCACCAGAGCATGAATAGCCTTTACATAGGCGACGGCCTCCTTGGCGCTGCGGATATCCGGCTCGGAAACAATCTCCAGAAGCGGCGTGCCGGCGCGGTTCAGGTCGATGCCCGTCATGCCCTGGAAGTCCTCGTGCAGGCTCTTGCCGGCGTCTTCTTCCAGGTGCGCACGGGTGATGCCGATTCGCTTGACGGTACCGTCGTCCAACGTAATGTCCAGGTGGCCCTTGCCTACGATAGGCAATTCCATCTGGCTGATCTGATAGCCCTTGGGCAGGTCAGGGTAGAAGTAGTTCTTGCGCGCAAAAACGTTACGCTGGCCAATGTGTGCGTCGATGGCCAGGCCAAACTTGACGGCCATGCGCACTGCTTCCTGGTTGACTACCGGCAGTACGCCGGGCATGCCCAGGTCGATCAGGCTGGCCTGGGTATTGGGTTCGGCACCAAAGGTGGTGGAGCTGCCAGAAAATATCTTCGATTTCGTGGAGAGCTGTGCGTGAATTTCCAGCCCGATCACGGTTTCCCATTGCATGTGAGTCGTCCTCTGCCTTCTATTCCAGGAACCCAGTCGGGGCTTTCGTATGCCAATCAGTCGTTTTTTGGAACTGGTGGGCAATATTGAGCAGGCGGCCTTCCTGGAAGTAGGGGGCCAGCAGCTGTACGCCAACGGGCAGGCCGTCGACAAAGCCGGCCGGCATCGAAAGACCAGGAACGCCAGCAAGGTTGGCGGTGATGGTATAGATATCCATCAGGTATTCAGCCACGGGATCGTTGTTCTTCTCGCCGAGTTTCCACGCCACGCTGGGCGTCGTCGGGCCGAGAATGACGTCCACATCATTGAAGGCGGTCATGAAGTCGTTCTTAATCAGGCGGCGGATACGCTGTGCCTTCAGGTAGTAGGCATCATAGTAACCGGCAGAAAGTGCATAAGTGCCCACCATGATCCGGCGGCGAACCTCATCACCAAAGCCTTCTGCGCGAGAGCGTTTGTACAGGTCGGTCAGGTCTGCCGGGTCTTCACAGCGATAACCGAAACGTACACCGTCATAGCGCGACAGGTTGGAAGACGCTTCCGCCGGTGCGATCACGTAATAGGCAGGAATCGCGTGCTGCATGTTTGGCAGACTGATGTCCTTGACGGTTGCGCCCAGCGCCTTCAACGCTTCTACAGCCTTGAGCGTAAGATCTGCGATACGGCTGTCCAAGCCCTCACCGAAATACTCTTTCGGCAGGCCAATGCGCAGGCCTGCAAGAGGCTTTTCCAGACTGGCCAGATAGTCATCGACCGGTTGGTCTACGCTGGTGGAGTCCTTGGGGTCGAAGCCAGCCATTGCCTGCAAGAGTAGGGCGCAGTCTTCGGCGTTGCGAGCCAGCATGCCGCCTTGATCGAGGCTGGAGGCATACGCAATCATGCCCCAGCGGGAAACGCGTCCATAGGTAGGCTTGAGGCCAGTCAGGTTGGTTAGTGCCGCAGGCTGACGGATCGAGCCGCCGGTATCGGTACCGGTTGCAGCCGGGACGAGGCGAGCCGCTACTGCCGCCGATGAGCCACCTGAAGAACCGCCTGGAATACGAGAGGTATCCCAGGGATTCTTGACTGGGCCGTAGTGGCTGGATTCGTTGGCCGAGCCCATCGCGAACTCGTCCATGTTCAGCTTGCCAAGGCTTACCACGCCGGCATCGGCCAGTTTCTGAACGACGGTAGCGTTATAGGGCGCGATGAAGTTGTCGAGCATCTTCGAACCACAGCTGGTGCGAATGCCCTGGGTGCAGAAGAGATCTTTGTGTGCGATCGGTGCCCCTAGGAGCGCGCCGGTTTCGCCCGCTGATCGGCGCTGATCGGCGATTTTGGCCTGCTCAATGGCCTGTGTTTCTGTCACGGTGATAAAGCTGTTGAGCTGTGGATCAACCCGGGCGATGCGGTCCAGCAGGGTGCGAGTCAATTCCTCGGCAGAAAATTCCTTTGCCGATAGCGCACGGCTGATCTCGGCCAGGGTCAACGTATGCATAGGGGTGTCCTTCATTACTCAATCACCTTGGGTACCAGGAACAGGCCGTTTTCGACCGCCGGGGCGATAGTCTGGTAGGCGTCACGCTGATTGGTTTCGGTGACTTCGTCGGGTCGCAGGCGTTGTACGGCTTCCAGCGGATGCGCCAGGGGTTCGACGTTATCGGTATTGACGGCCTGCATGCGATCAATCAGGCCGAGGATGTCATTCAACGTCCCGGTGGTCCGTTCAATATCGGCATCGTTAAGGCCTAGTCTGGCCAGGTGAGCGATCTTTTCGACGTCGGAGCGTTCGAGCGCCATCGGATTCTCCAGCAATATCGGGGCTTGACCATGGCGAAAGTCATAAATCGAGAGATTTGCACGGTAGGCGGTCAAGCACCGCGTTAAGAAAGGCCTAAAAGGGCCGCAGAAACGAGCAATCTAGCACATCACCGCCTTGCTCAAAATCCCTGCCGTTGTTAGAGTCTGCCGCAATTTTTCCCACGCGTTTCATCTGCGTGCCTGACGCCACCGCCTAGGGTCACTTCATGTTCAAAAAGTTGCGTGGCATGTTTTCCAGCGATCTGTCGATCGACCTGGGTACAGCCAATACCCTCATTTATGTCCGGGATCGCGGTATTGTCCTTGACGAGCCATCCGTTGTTGCCATTCGTACGCATGGCAATCAGAAGAGTGTAGTTGCCGTCGGTACCGACGCCAAACGCATGCTGGGTCGTACGCCTGGCAATATTTCTGCGATCCGACCGATGAAGGATGGTGTGATTGCAGACTTCAGCGTTTGTGAAAAAATGTTGCAGTACTTCATCAACAAAGTTCACGAAAACAGCTTTCTCCAGCCAAGTCCCCGTGTACTGATCTGCGTACCGTGCAAGTCCACCCAGGTCGAGCGCCGTGCCATTCGCGAATCGGCTCTGGGCGCTGGTGCCCGTGAAGTCTTCCTGATCGAAGAGCCGATGGCAGCTGCCATTGGCGCAGGTCTTCCGGTTGAAGAAGCGCGTGGTTCGATGGTAGTGGACATCGGTGGCGGCACAAGCGAGATCGCCTTGATCTCCCTGAACGGTGTTGTCTATGCCGAGTCCGTACGCGTAGGCGGTGACCGCTTCGATGAAGCGATCGTGACCTATGTCCGCCGCAACTACGGCAGCCTGATCGGTGAATCTACTGCCGAGCGCATCAAGCAGGAAATCGGTACAGCCTACCCGGGCGGTGACCTGCGTGAAATCGACGTCCGCGGCCGCAATCTGGCTGAAGGCGTACCGCGCAGCTTTACGTTGAACTCCAACGAAGTGCTGGAAGCCCTGCAGGAATCGCTGGCAACCATCGTCCAGGCGGTCAAGAGCTGTCTGGAGCAGTCCCCGCCGGAGTTGGCTTCGGATATTGCCGAGCGCGGTCTGGTCCTGACCGGTGGTGGTGCTCTGCTACGTGATCTGGACAAGCTCCTGGCGCAGGAAACCGGCCTGCCGGTGATCGTGGCGGAAGATCCTCTAACGTGTGTTGCCCGCGGTGGCGGCAAGGCGTTGGAGATGATGGACCGTCACGCTATGGATCTTCTTTCCACCGAATAAGTCGCATGCATAAATATCAGGGCCTGCGTAGCGGGCCTTGATGTTGTCATGATTGACGCTTCGAGGACGAGACCATCAAGCGTATATTTTCCAAGGGTCCTTCGCTTGGCGTCCGTCTGCTGGCTCTGGCTGTTCTGTCTGTCAGCCTGATGGTGGTAGATGCCCGCTTCGATTATCTGAAGCCGGTGCGCAGCGAAATGGGCCTGGTGCTTACACCATTCTATTGGGCAGCCGATCTTCCGGTTCGTGCCTGGCAAGCCGTGCGCGATCAGTTTTCCAGCCGTACTGAGATCATGGCTGAAAACGAGCGCCTCAAGGCTGAAGCACTGCTTATGCAGCGTCGCCTGCAAAAGCTGGCGGCTTTGACCGAGCAAAACGTACGACTTAGAGAATTGCTCAACTCTGCCGCCCTGGTAGACGACAAAGTGCTGGTCAGCGAGCTGATTGGCGTCGATCCGAATCCATTTACTCACCGTATCCTGATCGACAAAGGCGCGAAGGATGGGGTCTTTATCGGCCAGCCGGTGTTAGACGCCAGTGGGTTGATGGGGCAGGTGGTCGAAGTCATGCCCTATGCCGCCCGTGTCCTGCTGTTGACGGACGTCACCCATAGCATTCCTGTTCAGGTCAACCGCAATGGTTTGCGTGCTATCGCCATGGGAACTGGTAACCCTGAGCGTCTTGAACTGCGCCATGTGGCCGATACCGCCGATATCAAGGAAGGCGATCTACTGGTCAGCTCTGGCTTGGGGCAGCGGTTTCCTGCGGGGTACCCGGTCGCAACCGTGACTGAAGTAGTGCATGACTCAGGGCAACCGTTTGCCATCGTGCGAGCTGTACCCACTGCCAAGCTGAACCGCAGTCGCTATGTGCTATTGGTCTTCAGTGATCCACGTACACCTGAGGAACGGGCCTACGATGCTGCCCGGGCCCAGGAAGAAGCGGATCGCAAAGTGTCCCAGGAGCAGCAGGGAACAACGCCAGCGGCAACCTCGCCCGCCCAGGTTAATAATCCCGCTCAGCCAGCCAGTGGTAATAACAAGACACCGGCGACCAACGCGGCGGCTCCGGCTGCTCAGTCGACCAAGCCCCAGACTCAGCCCGCAAAGCCTGCCGCCAAGCCGCAGGCCAGCCAGGCCCCAGCTGCCTCGACACAACGCGCCCAGGAGGCCCGTTAATGGCCTTTCGGATTGGCCATAACGGCTGGGTTATCTGGCTGACATTGTTGGTGGGGCTGTTGCTTTCCGTTGCGCCAATGCCGGACTTCATGGAAATCGGGCGGCCCTTATGGCTGTCCATGTTTTTGACGTTCTGGACGTTGGCGCTGCCTCACCGGGTAGGCCTGAGTACGGCCTGGGTTTTCGGATTGGCAGAGGACGTACTGTACGGAAATCTGCTTGGCCAGAATGCCTTGATTCTGAGCCTGGTAGTTTTTCTGGTGCAGTCATTACAACAGCGGCTTCGCGTCTTTCCCATTTGGCAGCAGGGCTTTGTACTGCTGGTCGTCTATGGCATCTCGCAGCTGGTTCAGCTCTGGCTGAACACGTTGACGGGTAATCGTCCACCCACCCTGGTATTTCTTGCACCCTCCCTGGTCAGCGCCTTGCTCTGGCCTTGGGTATATCTGGTGCTACGTGATTTGCGAACGCGTTTCAATGTAAGTTGACGTGGCGTCGGCGGCTGATCTGCTGACGTGAGCGTTTCAAGGAGCCTTCTATGCCACGTCTGTATCTTGCTTCCGGATCTCCACGCCGTCGTGAGTTGCTTGAGCAAATCGGTGTGCCGTTCGAACGTCTTTCAGCCGAAATCGATGAGGCCGTGTTGCCTGGCGAGACGGCAGATGCCTATGTCGAACGTCTTGCCAGAAGCAAGGCACAGGCAGGTCTGACACTTTTGTCTGGTGACACTGTTGATTGCGTCCTGGGAGCCGACACTAGCGTCGTGTTGGATGGGTACATTCTGGGCAAACCGGAAAACCGCGAGCATGGCATGGACATGTTGGTTCGCTTGAGCGGCAAGACGCATACCGTTCTAACCGCAGTTGCTGTAGCCAGTAAGGACCTGTGCCTGGCGCGTGTCGTGTCGAGCGAAGTAACGTTCAGGCCTATCAGTGAAGCCGAGCGTCAAGCCTATTGGGCAAGCGGTGAGCCGGCCGACAAGGCAGGCGGCTACGGAATCCAGGGGCTGGGCGCTGTCTTTGTTCAACATATAGCGGGAAGCTATAGCGGCATCGTCGGACTCCCCCTTTGTGAAACAGCGGAGCTGTTATCAACGTTTGGCATACCATGCTGGCAGCCCAATGTACCTCGTTGAAAAGGTTAATACCCTAGATAGCGCCGATACCGATAAGCTGCAAGACACCTCGAATAATGGATAAGTCTATGAGCGAAGAAATCTTGATCAACATCACCCCGATGGAGTCTCGGGTGGCGGTTGTTGAAAACGGCGTTCTGCAAGAGGTTCATATCGAACGCACGATGCGCCGGGGCATTGTAGGCAATCTGTATCAAGGCAAGGTTGTCAGAGTCCTGCCTGGGATGCAGGCGGCCTTTGTGGATATTGGGCTGGCCAGGGCCGCCTTTATTCATGCTGCCGAGATTTCTACCCGCGAGGGCAGTGCTGTCGAAAGCATCAGTGCCCTGGTTCATGAGGGGCAAAGTCTGGTCGTTCAGGTCACGAAGGACCCGATCGGAACCAAGGGAGCGCGCCTGACGACGCACCTTTCAATTCCCTCGCGCTATCTGGTGTACATGCCCAAGACCAATCATGTGGGCATCTCGCTGAAAATCGAAGATGAAGCCGAGCGTGAACGGCTCAAGAACATTGTTGAAAAGTGCATCGCCAACGAGTGTATCGAGGAAGCCGGTGGCTTTATTCTTCGTACGGCGGCGGAGGGCGCGCGTGAAGATGAAATCAAGGCGGATATCCGCTACTTGCGGCGGCTGTGGGCTCAGATTCATTCTCAGATGAACAAGGTACCTGCGCCTACGACCATCTATGAAGACCTTGACCTTCCATTGCGTACCTTGCGGGATCTGGTCAGTCCGCGCAGTGAAAAGATTCGTGTGGACTCGCGGGAAAATTTCCAGCGAATTGGCCAGTTCGTATCCGAGCTGATGCCTGAAGTATCTGATCGCCTGGAGCATTATCCTGGCGAGCGTCCGATTTTCGACTTGTATGGCGTTGAGGATGAAATCCAGAAGGCGCTTGAGCGAAAGGTCATGCTCAAGTCGGGCGGGTATCTGATCATCGATCAGACCGAGGCCATGACTACGATAGACGTGAATACAGGTGCATTCGTAGGGCACCGTAACCTGGAAGAGACGATCTTCAAGACCAATCTTGAGGCAGCTACGGCAATTGCCCGGCAGTTACGGCTGCGAAACCTGGGCGGCATCATCATTATCGATTTCATCGACATGGAAGATGAAGAGCATCAGCGCCAAGTGCTTCGCAATCTGGAGAAGCAGCTGGAGCGCGATCACGCCAAAACCAACATCATTGGCATTACTGAGCTTGGTCTCGTCCAGATGACGCGCAAGCGCACACGTGAGAGCCTGTCGCAGGTCCTGTGTGAGCCTTGTCCGGCGTGCCAGGGACGTAGCATGCTGCGGACGGCTGAAACTATCTGCTACGAAATCTTCCGTGAAATTCTGCGCGAAGCACGCGCTTACCAGGCAAACTCCTATCTCGTGTTGGCCAATCAGAAGGTGGTAGACCGTCTTCTTGATGAGGAGTCAGGCAATGTAGCGGACCTGGAAGCTTTTATCGGTCGAACGATCAAGTTTCAGGTCGAACCTATGTACTCCCAGGAGCAATATGATGTTGTACTGCTGTAAGCCGCTGAGCTTAGGCTGATGGCAGAGTTGGGCCGCTTCATCGGAACACTCCTGCGCCTTGGTTTCGGTCTGTGTGCTCTGATCCTGATCCTGCTGGCGCTTTATGTCAGCGTAGGGCGCCAACTCATACCGGGCGTTGCCGAGTATAGAGCCGACGTTGAGGCGCGCTTGAGCAGTGCCTTGAAGCAGCCTGTACGCCTGGGCGCCTTGAAGGGAAGCTGGCAAGGACTCAATCCTGTCATTGACCTGCAGGACCTGGAACTGGGTGAGGGCAGCCAGCCTCTGCATCTGGAGCGAATCAGGGTTGTGCCGAATATGTTCCAGAGCCTCCTGCACTGGCAGCCCATACTGAGTTATGCCAGCCTCGACGGTGTACGACTCGAGCTGCTGGAAGAAGCGGATGGGCGCTGGCGTATCGCAGGACTGCCCCAGCGTGATGATGAGCAGAAGCCTTTTGATCCCGCACCGCTTCTCAAGTGGCTGCCCTCGCTTGGGCGACTATCAGTACTCAATGGGCAGCTCAGCGTTTTATCCCATGAAGGAAAAGTGTTTACGCTGCGCTATGTCGAGGCAACGCTGTCTACGAGACGTAACGGCGACGTCCGCCTCGATGCGCGTTTGAATCTACCTGACGGGCAGCCCTTGGCCTTGGACGTCCAGGGGCAGGTCGATTCGGCGCATTGGCAGGACAGCCGATTCAAGAGCTATTTGAGTCTGCCCCAGACGGACTGGGCACAGTGGGTGCCACGTACTCTGACGCGGCAGTGGCGGCTGCATGAGTTACATGCAGGAGGAGAGGTCTGGCTTGACTGGGCTCATGGAGTGCCTCAAGACGCAGCCTTGCGACTCAATGCGGCTCGGCTGGTGGCTTCGTATGGTACCCGTGCGCCTGCTGGTCTTGATGACCTCGCCCTGAACCTTGCATTTACCCGCGAGAAAAACGGCTGGCGAGCCATCGGTTCTGATCTTGCGGTAAGCCTTGGGGAGAAGCGCTGGAGTGGTGTGACATTAGCGGTTCAGCGCAATGATGCAGCGGATCGCTGGCAGGTACGTGCCGACCGGCTCGATCTGGCACCATTGAAGGCCGCCGTCCAGGCACTTGCGCCTTTACCTGAAAATGTGGCGTCAGCGGTATCGGCACTTAGTCCGCATGGTGCGCTACGTAACATCTCGCTGGACTACCAACCCCAGAAAAGTCTTGCTGATCGTCTGGCGTTTGCAGCCAACCTGGAGAAGGTAGGGTTCTCGGCTTATCACGGTGCGCCGGCTGTCGAGAATGCCAGTGGTAGTGCAACTGGCGGACTGCAGCATGGCGAATTGCGGTTGGATACCACCAACTTCTCGCTGCATCTGGCCACCCTGTTTCCCGAGCCGTGGCAATATCGTACAGCCAAGGCACGCTTGAATTGGTCTTTAAGCGATGACAGCTTTACCTTGTCGAGTCCGTTGATGCGCGTCTCGGGTGAAGAGGGTGATGCCGCCGGTGACATGTTCATCCGGCTGGCGCGCAAGCCAGGCATTGAAAGCTACATGGACCTGCGTGTTGGGCTGCGCAATGGTGATGCGCGCTATACCGCCAAGTATCTGCCTACCCGGACACCTGCGATGAGTGGCCCTCTGGCTGACTGGCTCAAGACTGCGATCAAGGGTGGCCATATCGATGAAGGTATTTACCAGTATCAGGGTTCCCTGATGCACGATGCACCGCCGGGTGCACGTACCATGAGTCTTTTCTTTCGCGTCCACGACGCATTGCTTGCCTACCAGCCGGGTTGGCCAGAGTTGCGTGAGGCCAGCGGCGATATAGTCATTGAAGATGATGCCGTTCGCATTCAGGTACCGGAGGGGCGAATCCTGGATACCCAGGTCAGCAAGGCAAATGTCACCATCCCGCTGCGACATGATGGCAGTACGGTCCATCTGTATCTGAAAAGTGACTTGGACAGTAGTGTAAAGGACGGGCTCACGATCTTGCAGGAGACGCCGTTACCGACAGCCGAGACATTCAAGGGATGGCGGGGGGAAGGGGCTCTAAAGGGTAAGCTTGACCTGGATTTGCCTTTTGATCATGGGCTACCGCCCAAGGTGATTGTAGATTTCGTGGCTAATGGGGCCCGGTTACAGCTGGCAAATCCCATGCTCGATGTCACTAATATCCGCGGTGCGTTTCGCTATGACACGACACGAGGCTTGAGCGCACCGGATATCAAGGCGCAGGTATTGGGTAGTCAGGCCCACGGCAAGGCGTTCGCCGAAGGGAACCAGACCGATCCCAAGACCCGCCTCGTGGCTGAGGGCAAGGTAGCGCTCAGTCAGCTTACCCAATGGCTGGGTGTTGGAGGCCGGCCCTTGCCAGTGTCAGGCGATATTCCGTATCGCATGAGCCTGACCCTGGCAAACGAGGCCAGCGAAATCGTAGTAGCCTCGAATCTTCAAGGGGTAGCTATTGATCTGCCGGCACCGTTTGGCAAGGATCCGCAGACCGCCCATGACGGTTTTTTCAGTATGACACTCAATGGGCCCGAGCGTCGTTATGAGGCGACATATCAAGGCTTGGCGGATGCCGTTATCGTCGCACCGCCGGATCGCTTGACCGAGGCCCGTGGTGAGGTTGTTCTGGGAAATGGCACAGCCAATCTCCCGAGCGGTCAGGGAATCCGTGTTCGTGGCGTCCTGGATCGTCTCGTGCTGAGTGAATGGCAGGTCGCTATCGAAAAGTACCTTACGCCTGGTAAGGAACCGGCTACGCGCTCCGGTGGTGGGCCTGCCTCGCCCGACTCCATGCTCTCAATACTTGCGGGCGGGCAGCTCAAGGTAGTGCATTTCGAAGGTTTCGGTCAGACCGTCAAAAACTTCGCTGTTCAGCTGGAACCACAAAGTAATGTCTGGGTGCTTACGCTCGATAGCTCGGTCATTGCCGGCCAGGTACGGTTGCCGGAAGACCGCAAGGTACCCATTACGCTTGCGCTCAAACACTTGGACTTTCCCAGTCATGCTGCTCCGGCAGGGGGCGCCAAGCCCGTCGAAAGTCCTGATCCCCTGGCGAATATCGACCCGCATGGCCTGCCAGCAATGGACGTATCGATTGATACCCTTTCGCTGGGCGGTGAGCCTGTTGGCGCACAGCGACTCAGGATCCGGCCAACGACGGCAGGAGTGCGCTTTTCAGACCTGAACCTCTATCTGAAGGGGCTGAAGGTCGAAGGTACGATGGATTGGGAGGGGTTGCCGGGCACTACGCGTACACGGTATAGCGGTCGTCTCTCGGGTGACAACGTTGCCGATGTATTGCTGGCCTGGAAGTTTGCATCCAGTGTGACCAGTCGCGAGTTTCGTCTTGATGCCAACGTCAGCTGGCCTGGATCGCCAGCCTGGGCGGGGCTGAATCGTCTGTCCGGCACACTGGATGCCAGCCTGCGTAACGGACAGTTGCGTCAGGTTGAAGGCTCTGCATCAGCGCTCCGGGTGTTTGGCCTGCTCAATTTCGAGGCCATACGGCGGCGGCTGCGGTTGGACTTTTCCGATATTTTTGGCCGCGGCCTGAGTTACGACACGATCAGCGGGTTACTGGAGGCGCAAAACGGTGTTTTTCTAACCCGGAAACCCATCATTCTGGATGGTCCTTCTACCGATATGCAGATGCAGGGTACGCTGGACCTGGCCCATGATCAGGTTGACGCCCATTTGCAGGTTGGATTGCCCTTGACCAACTCATTGCCTATCGCAGCGTTGATTGCCGGAGCACCTGCCATAGGCGGAGCCCTGTTCATTGTGGATCGCTTGATTGGTGACAGGGTAACCCGCATGGCCAGTGTGAACTATCACATCCACGGGCCCTGGCAAAATCCACAGATGACACTGGGCAAGAAGTGAACCCTGCGCAAAGAAATGCGACTGTTCTGCCATGACAGAAGAAGTCGGTTGAGCGTAAGCGGATCCTCTGCGTAGCATAGACAAGTCAATACGAGGTGGGCTATGACGTTTGCGGTAATCCAGATGGTCAGCCAAGACGACATAGAGGCCAATCTTGCTACGGCATACCGCCTGCTTGAGCAGGCGGCCAAGGCTGGAGCACAGCTGGCGGTCCTGCCCGAGAATTTCGTTGCGATCGGTCACTCCAATCCAGCCATGATCGGCCAGGCGGAGGCGCTAGGAGCAGGGCCAATCCTGCCTTGGTTAAGCTGTTCTGCTCGTGCATTGGGGCTCTGGATTGTCGCCGGGACATTGCCGCTTCCTCCAGATGATCAGCCATATGCCAAGCCAAGGGCGTGCTGCCTGTTGATCAATGATCAAGGGGAGCGAGTAGCTCGTTATGACAAGCTGCATCTCTTCAATGCCCGTGTAGATGACCGGCAGGGTAGCTATAGAGAGGGTGATAACTATGCGGAAGGCCAGGATATCGTCGTGGCGGATACCCCTGTAGGGCGGCTTGGCTTGACGGTTTGCTATGATTTGCGTTTCCCTGAGTTGTACACCTCTCTACGTGAGGCCGGTGCCGAGTTGATTGCTGCGCCTTCGGCATTCACGGCTGTTACGGGAAAGGCTCATTGGGATATCTTGATACGTGCCCGGGCTATCGAAACGCAATGTTATATTCTGGCCGCTGCGCAGGGAGGTCTGCATCCAAGTGGCCGGGAAACCTGGGGCCACTCCGCTATTATTGATCCTTGGGGGCGCGTCGTTGAAGAGTCGCCTACAGGGGAAGCTGTCATGATTGGACGGCGTGATATTGGCCAGCAACAAGCATTACGCGAACGGATGCCGATTGCTCAGCATCGTCGCTTTGGTTTTGCAACATCGCCCTTGCCAAGCCACGAATGACCACAATCGACTTGATTGGGCATTTCCATTAAGCACAACGCGCAAGACGCGCTAAGGTCAATAAAGAAGATCTGTGTTGTTTCAACGTGTTGTGCACGCCTTGCATAAGACCTTTCGGCTATTGGAGTAAGCATGAGCCAATACCTGACTTCTGTCAGTCAACATCTTCTCAATCCAGGTGGGCTTGAAATCGACAGCCTGCCAGTGGTTCTTCATCAACTGGCGGGACCAGGAATCGACGCCGCCGATCTGTATTTCCAAAGCATGATTTCCGAGTCTTGGCTGCTTGAGGACGGCATCGTCAAGGAAGGCGGCTTTCATATGGACCAAGGCGTTGGTGTCCGTGCTCAATCAGGTGAAAAGACCGGGTTTGCCTATAGTAACGCCATCACGCTGGATGCCTTGAGCCAGGCTGCCCAGGCCGCACGTTCCATCTCACGCAGTGGGGATAACGGCAAGGTTCAGGTATTCAGCCACATCGAGCCGGTACGGCTTTACCCCGAAGAAAACCCACTGGATGTCTTGAGCCGTGCAGAGAAAGTCGAGCTGCTCAAAAATATTGACGTAGCCACGCGGGCTCTGGATCCCCGTATCCAACAGGTTACGGTCAGCCTTTCCGGTGTCTGGGAGCAGGTGCTTGTCGCCGCCAACGATGGAACGCTGGCGGCGGATGTACGCCCTCTGGTGCGCTTCAATGTCAACGTGGTCGTCGAGCAGAATGGTCGCCGGGAACGTGGCAATAACGGCGGTGGCGGACGCACGGATTATCGTTACTTCCTGCGTGAAGACCGCGCCATGAGCTACGCGCGTGAAGCGGTGCGGCAGGCCTTGGTAAATCTGGAGGCTGTTGCCGCTCCAGCGGGTACGCTACCGGTTGTGTTGGGCTCGGGATGGTCTGGCGTCCTGTTGCACGAAGCTGTAGGTCATGGCCTGGAAGGTGATTTCAACCGCAAGGGCAGTTCGGCTTATAGCGGACGTATGAACGAGCGTGTAGCTTCATCGCTATGCACCATTGTCGATGATGGCACTCTCCCTGATCGCCGTGGTTCGGTATCGGTCGATGATGAAGGCACGCCAGGTGCCTACAACGTGCTTATCGAGAATGGAATCCTCAAGGGATACATGCAGGACAAGCTCAATGCCCGGCTTATGGGAGTGGCACGTACCGGCAATGGGCGCCGTGAATCCTATGCGCACCTGCCCATGCCTCGCATGACTAACACCTATATGTTGGCGGGTGAAAGCGACCCGGCAGAAATCATCGCCTCGGTCGAGCATGGCCTGTATTGCGCCAGCCTGGGGGGCGGTCAGGTCGATATCACCAGCGGTAAATTCGTCTTTACGACCAATGAGGCTTACCTGATCGAGAACGGCAAGGTGACCCGGCCGGTGAAGGGCGCCACGCTGATAGGAAACGGTCCGGAAGTCATGACTCAGGTATCAATGGTCGGCAATGACCTGTCGCTGGACAACGGTGTTGGCACGTGCGGGAAGGAAGGCCAGTCAGTTCCGGTTGGCGTAGGCCAGCCAACTCTGAAAATTGATGCCATCACGGTAGGAGGAACGGGTGCCTGACAGGCAGGCAAGGGCCGCGTATTAACGCAGGCCCCGCTTGGTATCATCCAGTTCACGGATGTACTTGAACAGTTTACGTGCCGCTGACGGCGGCTTGTTATGCGCCTGCTCGTGTTGGGCGTGACGGATCAACTGGCGCAGGTGCTGGCGGTCAGCGTCCGGGTAGTCTTCGACAAAAGCCTGCAGGACCTCGTCGCTACCACCCAGCAGGCGATCCCGCCAGCGTTCAAGGGCGTGAAAGCGCTCGTTGTACTGGCGGGTCGAGGAATCGACTTGTTCGATCATGGCCATGATCGCATCAAGATCCTGATCGCGCATCAGTTTGCCCAGGTACTGGGTATGTCGCTTCCGGGCGACGTTGGCTTTGTGCTTGGGAGCCTCGGCCAAAGCGCGGCGCAAAGGCTCGGTCAAGGGGAGGCGGTCAAGCAGGTCAGGGCTCATCCCGGCGAGGCGCGCGCCAAGGTCCTGCAGGGCATGCAATTCGCGCTTGATCTGCGATTTGCTCTTCTCTCCGGAGAAGGAGTCGTCGTCAAGAAAATCAGACATGAGGGTGGTCCATAACTAAAGGTCGCCATCATAACGAGTTGAAGGTCGGTTGTCCGGTCCGCCGGGCTGCCAACGCTGTATAGGAGAGAAGCATGAATCAATCCGTGGAAGCTGTCGGCCCGGCTGCCTTACCTGCCTTGCGTGAACAGGTCGAGCGCATTTTGGCGGAGGCGCGTCAGCAGGGTGCCACTGCTTGTGAGGTCTCGGTATCTGTTGAGCAGGGGTTATCTACAACCGTTCGCAAGGGCGAGGTTGAAACGGTTGAGTTCAATCGTGATGAGGGCTTCGGTATTACCTTGTACGTAGGACACCGCAAGGGCTCGGCCAGTACGTCCGCAACGGGCGAAAATGCTATCCGTGAGACCGTAGCCGCGGCTCTTGCCATTGCCCAGCACGCTTCCGAAGACGAATATTCAGGCTTGGCCGATCCGGAAAAAATGGCCAAGAGCCTACCTGACCTGGACCTGTTCCATCCCTGGAGCATTACGCCTGACGAGGCGATCGAGAAAGCGCTTATTTGCGAGTCAGCGGCCTTTGCAGCCAATCCCAAAATCACCAATGCTGATGGGACAAGCCTCAACACTCATCAGGGTTGCCGTATCTATGGCAACAGCCATGGCTTTATCGGTGGGTATGCCAGCAGTCGACACAGCCTGAGCTGCGTCATGATTGCGGAAAGTAATGGCCATATGCAGCGCGATTATTTTTACGACGTCAATCGTGTGGCTGAAGAGCTGATGGACCCTGTCTATATTGGTCAGCGCGCAGCAGAACGGGCGGTGAGTCGCTTGGGGGCTCGTCCGGTTCCGACGGCCCAGGTTCCTGTGCTGTTTGCGCCTGAACTGGCCTCAGGATTGTTCAGTAATTTCCTGGCCGCTATTTCTGGCAGCAACCTCTATCGGAAGACGACCTTCCTGGAAGGCGCAATGGGGCAGCAGCTCTTCCCTGAGTGGTTATCCATTGATGAACGGCCGCTAATCCCTAGGGCGTTGGGCAGTGCATCGTTCGACAATGAAGGACTGGCGACCTATGCCAAGCCCTTTATCGATAAAGGTGAGTTGGTTTCCTATTTGTTGGGCACCTATTCCGCCCGCAAGCTGGGGATGCAAAGTACAGCCAATGCCGGAGGCGTGCATAACCTGTTTGTCAGTCACGGCAGTGATGACCAAGCGGCCCTGATCCGTCGCATGGGCAAAGGACTTCTTGTAACCGAACTCATGGGGCAGGGGGTCAATCTGGTAACGGGCGACTATTCACGGGGCGCTGCCGGTTATTGGGTCGAAAACGGCGAAATACAGTTTCCGGTGCAGGAAGTCACTATTGCGGGGCGTCTTCAGGATATGTTTCGCAACATCGTTGCGATCGGTTCGGATGTAGATCGTCGCGGTGGTATTCGAACCGGATCGGTGCTGATTGAGTCCATGACTCTGGCCGGACGTTGATTCAAACTTTTGCGCCTGCTAATCAAACTACTATAGGCAGGCGTAAAACGTCGCTTTCGTTTGTCGAATCTGTTAGATATGTTATTGATAAAGAATCTCATTTCTTATGAAGTCTGGTTTTATGGGGTGACAGGTCTTTAATTCTGGCCAGTTAACCCATAGCTAATAACTTTCAGCGTCAAGCCTCACTGGCGCGCTTCACTCAGCAGTAAACACGTGAACGTTCGAGCAACACGGGTCTGCCCTTAGGCAGACGATAGTTATCCTCACATCAGGAGACGACATCATGCCTCATACGCTTCCAGCTTTACCCTATGCCTACGATGCACTGGAACCTCACATCGATGCGCAGACAATGGAAATTCACCATACCAAGCATCATCAGACCTACATCAATAATCTGAATGCTGCGCTCGAGGGGACCGGCCTTGAGTCCTTGCCGGTAGAAGAACTGCTGACTCAACTGGACAAGCTGCCTCAAGATAAGCGTGGTGTGGTAGTAAACAACGGCGGCGGACATGCCAACCACTCTCTGTTCTGGACCGTTATGACTCCGCAAGGCGGTGGTAACCCGGAAGGTGAATTGGCTCAGGCGATCGATTCCCAGCTGGGCGGTATGGACGCATTCAAAGAAGCCTTTACCAAGGCTGCGGTGTCTCGCTTTGGCAGTGGCTGGGCATGGTTGAGCGTGACGCCTGAAAAGAAACTGGTTGTTGAAAGTACACTCAACCAGGACAGCCCCATCATGAATGGCAATACGCCTATTCTGGGCCTGGACGTATGGGAGCACGCATACTACCTGCGTTATCAGAACCGTCGTCCGGAATACATTGGTGCCTTTTACAATGTAGTCAATTGGCCTGAAGTTGCTCGTCGCTATCAGGCAGCAATGGCCTAACGGGGTACAAGCGTCGTGATCTTCGCGGTGTAAGGGATTCTTGCACCGCGTCTTCCAGTCCTGTCTTTCTTGCCTTGGCAGGTTTATGCGCTCAATACAGGCCTTTCTCTCAAGCTATCTCGGATTGACGTTGTGTCTTATCCTGCTTTGCATTGGGATCACATTTCATCAATTTGATGCACTCCAAGCGTTATTTCAAACATCGTCCATGCAGAATGCGCTCAAAGGCGGCATGCTTTGCGCATTAGGGACTGCACTCGGGGCGCTTCCTGTCCTTGCGCTTTCCCGTATCTCCGAGCGTCTATCCAATACCATGTTGGGCTTTGGTGCAGGCGTCATGCTTGCGGCTACTGCCTTTTCCCTTCTATTGCCTGCATTGGATGCAGGGGGCTCGCTAGGGTATTCCAAGTGGGGCAGTGGAGCGGTAGTCAGCTGTGGAATCATGCTGGGCGTGCTTGGCATGCTAGGGTTGGAACGTGTCATGCCGGAGCAGGAGTTAGAGCAGCGTGATTCTATTTCCGCCGTAGAGCCGCGAATCCTACTGTTCGTTGCAGCCATTATTCTTCATAACATTCCCGAAGGAATGGCTGTCGGTGTAGCCGCAGGTGGTGCTGTTGATGGGGCAGAGAGTCTGGCGCTTGGGATCGCCCTGCAGGACTTTCCGGAAGGGATGGTGATTGCGCTGGTGTTGGCTGGAGCGGGCGTAAACCGGTATAAAGCGGTGGGCATTGGCGCAGCCTCAGGGCTGGTTGAGCCGCTTTTCGCAGTCATTAGCGCCTGGCTGGTCAATTTCAGTCAGATGATGCTGCCCTGGGGGCTGTCGCTGGCAGCAGGTGCCATGCTGTTTGCCGTAACCCACGAAGTCATTCCTGAGGCGCACCTTAAAAAGGGTCACCGCAGTGCTGCCACCGTCGGGCTCGGCATTGGTTTTTGTCTGATGATGGTAATGGATACCGCATTAGGGTAGGGGAGCGTAGGCGATCATTCGCCTTCGTCGAACCGGTTGTTGATCAATTCAATCAATGCCTGCAAGGCTTCTTCGCTCTGTTCGCCTTCCGTTGCCAAGTGAAGCATCGTGCCTTTGCCAGCAGCCAGCATCATGACAGACATGATGCTTTTCCCATCGATTGTGCTTTCAGGGCTTCTACCGACTCTGACTTCGCACGGAAAGCGCCCAGCCACACCGACGAACTTGGCCGCTGCGCGTGCATGCAGCCCTAGCTTATTGATGATGGTGATTTCTTGGGCGGGCATTACGTTGAGTGTCCTTAATCGCTATTGTCCAGGTAGGTCGCGGTGGCGAATCTGGACTTTTTTCAGTTTTGATTTGAGAGCTGTTCCCAGTCGCTGGGCAATGTAAACCGAGCGGTGGTGACCTCCCGTACAGCCAATCGCAATCGTTACATAAGAGCGATTGTTAGCGGCGAAATTGGGCAGCCATTTAGACAGGTAATTATAGATGTCTTGGTAGAGCTCTTCGACCTCGGTTTGCTCCTCCAGATACTCGATCACGGGTTGATCTAGACCTGAAAGCTCCCTGAGCTCTGCTTTCCAATAGGGATTGGGCAGGAAGCGGATATCAAAAACCATATCTGCATCAACCGGCAGGCCCCGTTTGAAACCGAACGACTCGATTAGAAACGCAGTGCCAGGCTCAGGTGCATTGAGCAAGCGTAGCTTGATCATATCCTTGAGCTGATAAAGATTCAGATGAGTGGTGTCGATCTTCAGGTCAGCCAGATCGGCAATAGGCATCAGCAGCTGACGCTCATCCTCGATGGCTTCAGCCAGCGAACGATACTCGCTCGTAAGCGGATGACGACGGCGGGTTTCCGAGAACCGTTTGAGCAGTGTCTGATCATCTGCATCCAGATACAGCACATCGCAACGGATATGGCGTGATCTGACTTGCTCAAGCAGCTCGGGAAAGCGTTGTAGCTGGCTAGGCAGGTTGCGGGCGTCGATAGACAGGGCTATCTGAGACTGAGCCCCTTCGGATTCAGTCAGGGCGCGCTCGGACAGGTCCGGTAAAAGACCGGCAGGTAGATTATCGATGCAATAAAAGCCGTTGTCTTCCAGCACATCTAGTGCTGTGCTTTTGCCAGATCCGGAGCGTCCACTGACGATAATCAGATGCATGTTAATGACCGCTTTGGGCGTCGATAACTATTTGATAGAGCCCATTGCTAGTAGTTGCATGGCGCAGTCGGTCGCGGATTTCAGCCTTATCCAGCATGGCTGCAATCTGGCGCAACAACTCCAGATGCTGCTCGGTAGCGGCTTCGGGTACGAGCAGGACGAAAATAAGGTCTACTGGCGCTCCGTCGAGTGAGTCGAAGTCTACCGGTGTTTGCAGGTGGCACAGCACACTAATAGGCTCCTTGGAGCCACTCAGGCGGCAGTGAGGAATAGCTATTCCATTGCCGAAACCGGTCGACCCTAACTTTTCTCGGGCCATGAGGCTTTCGAAAATTGAGTGAGCGTCTTGCCCTGGCAAGTCAGTCGCAGCAATTTCAGAAATCTGCTGAAGCACGCTTTCTTTACTGACCCCTGGCACGCTCACGTGTGAGCGGCCAGGGGTCAGAATGGTTTCTAATCGAATCATAGGGTGATGTTAAGTCTCAACGGACGCCCAACCCTTGCTGCCTCTCGAGCTGTTTCTCTTTGTGTTTGATCAACTGGCGGTCGAGTTTATCGGTGAGAAGGTCGATGGCAGCGTACATGTCTTCATGTTCGGCATTTGCAACGACAGACGCACCTGCAACATGCAAGGTGGCTTCAACTTTCTGTTTCAGTTTATCGACCTGCATGATTACCTGAGCACTGGTAATGCGATCGAAGTGGCGTTCAAGTCGGGCGAGCTTTTCTCCAACGTAGCTGCGAAGGGAGTCGGTAACATCCAGTTGATGCCCACTGATGTTGACTTGCATACCGCGTTCTCCTTATTGCCGTGGTGTAACAGGCAGGCATTAGGCCTGCCGAAGAAACACTGTTGAGCGATAAGCGCCTCTTTCCCCCGCGCTCGCAGTCCGCTCGTGGCGAGCCGCCTAAAGTCTAGACCAGCCTTTTCCGTTCACTCGATGGAGCAATGCCCAGCGACTCACGGTATTTGGCTACAGTCCGACGCGCGACCTGTATGCCTTGTGACTCCAGTAAACCAGCGATCTTGCTGTCGCTCAATGGCTTTTTTGCATTTTCGGCGGCAACAAGTTTTTTGATGATGGCGCGAATGGCGGTCGACGAGCATTCACCGCCCTCAGCCGTGCTTACGTGACTGGAGAAGAAGTATTTCAATTCGTATATGCCACGAGGCGTGTGCATATACTTTTGGGTGGTCACACGAGAAATTGTGGACTCGTGCATGCCAACCGCCTCGGCAATATCGTGAAGTACGAGTGGTTTCATGGCTTCTTCGCCATACTCTAGAAAGCCACGCTGATGCTCGACGATTTGCGTCGCAACCTTCATCAGGGTCTCGTTACGGCTCTGCAGACTCTTGATGAACCAGCGAGCTTCCTGCAACTGGTTACGCATGAAAGTGTTATCTGCACTGCTGTCGGCACGTTTCACGAAACCGGCATATTGTGAGTTTACGCGTAGCCGCGGCACCGCCTCCTGGTTCAGCTCAACCAGCCAGCGGTCATTGTGTTTGCGCACGATGACATCAGGAACCACGTACTCGGCTTCACCTGACTCGATCTGGGAGCCTGGTCGGGGGTGCAGGCTTTGAATCAGCTCGATTACGTCACGTAACTCATCTTCCTTGATCTTCATGCGGCGCATGAGCTGGCTGTAATCACGGCTGCCTAGGACGTCCAGATAATCTGTGACCAAGCGCTTAGCTTCCGCCAGCCGTGGTGTTTTGCCTGGAAGCTGATTGAGTTGCAGCAGCAGGCATTCCTTGAGATTACGTGCGCCTACGCCTGCCGGTTCGAACTGTTGAACACGGCGTAAAACTACTTCGACTTCATCAATCTCTACCTCAAGCTCAGGATCTAGCGAGGCGTGTATGTCTTCGAGTGATTCTTCGAGGTAGCCATCATTATTGATGCCGTCGATGATCGACATGGCGACCATGCGATCCACGTCCGACATCGGGGCCAGATTCAGTTGCCAGAGAAGATGGCTCTGCAGACTTTCACCTGTCGATGTTCTGGATGTGAAATCCCATTCATCGTCGTCAGAGCTCGGAAGGCTGCTCGCGCTTGTCTGATAGATATCTTCCCAGGCGGTATCGACGGGAAGCTCATTGGGGATACGGTCACTCCATTCGGACTCGTCCGACTCAGAGGTCTCTATCGAGGGAGCCGTATCCTTGAACGTAACCTCCTGGCTACCAGGATTCGATAGCTCCTCGCCATCGGCAAGCGGGTCGCTGTGATCAAAATCATCGCCTTCTTCTTGCCGCTCGAGCATGGGGTTGGATTCCAGGGCTTCCTGAATTTCCTGCTGGAGATCAAGCGTCGAAAGTTGAAGCAATCGAATGGCCTGTTGCAGCTGAGGAGTCATGGTCAGCTGCTGGCCCATCTTTAAAACTAACGATGGTTTCATGGCTGCGGGCTTAGCACCTTAATCTACAGACGCGAACTGCGCCACGGAGCCCACCAGATAATTTGGTAGGGATGAGCAAATTATATGCCTGGTTTTTACCCTTTTGCCTAGAGGCGGAATTCGTGCCCCAGATAAACTTCCTTAACCAGGTCGTTGGCCAGCACGCTTTCGGCATCGCCTTCAGCAATCAGCTGTCCGTCATTCACAATATAAGCCATCTCACAGATTGTGAGGGTTTCCCGAACATTGTGATCCGTGATCAAAACGCCAATGCCTTTGGCTTTCAAGTGGCGAATGATTTGCTTGATATCACCCACTGAAATAGGGTCGACACCGGCAAAGGGCTCATCCAGCAGAATGAACTTGGGCGCCGTGGCTAGGGCGCGAGCAATCTCGACGCGACGACGTTCACCGCCCGACAGGCTCATGCCTAGGTTGTCACGAATATGGGTAATGTGAAATTCCTGAAGCAGCGACTCGAGCGCCTGGGTGCGTCCGTTTCGGTCCAGATCCTTGCGGGTTTCAAGGATAGCCATGATGTTATTGGCCACGGTCAGCTTACGGAATATCGATGCTTCCTGGGGGAGATAACCGATACCTGCCTGTGCTCTGCCGTGCATGGGCAAGTTGGTGACATCCTGGTTATCGATCAGCACACGACCATGGTCGGCGTTGACCAACCCTACGATCATGTAGAAACATGTCGTCTTGCCCGCCCCGTTAGGACCGAGTAGTCCCACGATCTGGCCGCTTTCAATGGTCAGGCTGACATCCCGAACCACTTGACGACCCTTGTAGCTCTTGGCCAGATGCTGGGCTTTGAGCAGTACTGTCATTGAGCTTGCCCCGGCTGCTGGTCTTTGTTCTTGGGCTGGATGACCATGTCGATACGTGGTCTTGGTGTGGTGATCTTGTTACCGTTTGCACGGCCAGCATTCACGATCTGGCGCTGGGTGTCGTAAACGATCTTTTCGCCTTCGAACGTATTGCCTTGCTGTTCAACGCGTGCCTGGTCGATCAGAACGATTCGGTTTTCATCCGCATAGTACTGGATAGTCAGGCCGTAAGCCTTCACCGTATCTTTGTCCGCAGATGGCTTCTGCTCATAGTGAGCCGGCTTGCCAACGGCAGTTGCAACCTTGATGTTGCCGTTGTTGTCCTGGGTGATGGTCACGGTGTTACCCGTGATCTTCATCGTGCCTTGGGTAATGATGACGTCGCCTCGATAAACCGCTACGTTCTGCTTGTCATCGAGTTCGGCGCTGTCGGCCTGTACCCGGATGGGCTGGTTGCGGTCAGAAGGCAGAGCCCAGGCGTTAACGCTTCCGAACGTAGCGCCCAGGGTTAAAAGAAGGGGTAGAGATTTAACGAACCTCATGCTGGCCTCTTACATTGGACAGCAGGAGCATTCTGCCGTCATTCAGGTACGCTTTCATGCCTTTCGCTGTGGTCACGCTATTAGCGGCCTCAATCTTAACGGCTTGCTCAGTCTGCGCATAATTTTTGTCAGGAAAAACAGTCATTCGCGTCGTCGTCATCACGATAGGGCGGCCCTTTTCGTCTGTACGCTCGACCCTTACATCATCGATCAACTCAGCCTGTGTACCTTTTGGCGCCACCTCGGCCCTTGCGCTGCGAACATGCCAGGGCAGGTCAGTACCGCGGTATGCCAGCATATCGGGTTTCGAAACCAGTGTGACATCGGTGGCCTGAACGTGATCAAGCCGTTCGGCTGTCATCTCGTATTGTACCTTTCCATCGGCACGGTACTGGATCGTTTTGACATTTGTTGCATAGGCATCAATGGCATTATCGGTCTGGGCATTGCCTGCCGGGTCATCGATAAACCGTTGCGGCAAGAGGTTCCAGTAACCGATAGCGACCAGCGCCAGGGCAATCAGGACATAAAGTACAGGTTTACGCAGTGTACGGAACATGACAAAAGGCCTGCAAAAGCATTGTAGTCAAACGGCGGCATAAAGCACGGCAAAGGCTCTGTACCATTTGAGACGTAAAGCATTTATGAGTGCCATCACTGCCATGCAGCAGCAATGATGGGCTGTCTCTCGATATGAGCTGCATTCACATGACGCCTGCGCGAAGCAGGTCGTGCATGTTCAATGCCCCCAGAGGGTAATCTTTCTCGTCGATCACAACCAAGGCGCTAATCTTGTGATCTTCCATGACTTTCAATGCCTCGGCTGCCAGCATCTGTGGGCGTGCCGTACGACCATGCTCCGTCATGACGTGGTCTATGGTCGTTGAGCGTACGTCAATTCCGCGATCAAGCGCACGCCGAAGGTCCCCGTCAGTAAAAATACCTGCCAGTCGGCCATCAGGCTCCGTGACGACGGTCATGCCAAGCCCTTTTTGGGACATTTCAAGTAATGCACCGCTAAGCGAAGTGCCTCGTGGCACTTGAGGTAATTCCTTCCCGCTATGCATGACATGCTCGACCTTGAGAAGCAGGCGTCGGCCCAGAGCGCCGCCGGGGTGAGAAAAGGCAAAATCTTCAGCCGTGAAGCCTCGTGCATCGAGCAAGGCAATGGCAAGCGCATCCCCCAGAACCAGACTGGCAGTGGTGGAGGAGGTCGGTGCAAGATTCAGCGGGCAGGCTTCCTTGGCAACGCCTGCGTCCAGGTTGACAGTAGCTGCCTGGGCCAGAGGTGACTGGGGATTGCCTGTCATACTGATCAACGTGATTCCCAGTCGCTTGATAAGTGGCAAGAGCGTCACTATTTCAGGGGTAGAGCCAGAGTTGGACAGGGCCAGCACAATGTCCGCCTGGGTAATCATCCCCATGTCGCCGTGGCTTGCTTCGGCGGGATGGACGAAAAACGCGGGTGTGCCTGTGCTTGCCAGCGTGGCCGCAATCTTGTTGCCGATATGTCCGGACTTTCCCATGCCCAGTACAACGATGCGGCCCTTGCAGTCCAGCATCAGTTCACAGGCTTTGACAAAGCGATCATCTATACGCCCACGCAATGCGTTCACGGCTTCCACTTCATAGCTGATGGTACGATTTGCGGATTCGATGAAATTTGCAGCGTGGGTCATTTGTCTACCAGTTTGCTGGGCAGCAGATTGATTGAAAACGCAGAATTATAACGACAATTAATCCCCCCTCCTATGAAAACGATTGAATTATGTTCATGTTGGGGAGGTAGCGCTGAAATGTTATGCTATGTCCTTGTCGAATAGGCCCTTAAAAGTGCCTTGGATGCTATTCGATGCGTCTGCCAGGAGGGCTGTAAGCTAGGAGTTTAGATGAACACCGATAGCGAGTATGCGGTCGAGCTTAAAGGCGTTACCTTCAAGCGAGGCGAGCGTACCATCTACGAGAATGTTGATATCCGCATCCCGCGTGGCAAGGTGACCGGTATTATGGGGCCTTCAGGGAGCGGCAAGACAACGCTGTTACGCTTGATTGCAGCCCAGTTGCGCCCTGAAAAGGGTGAGGTATGGGTTAACAATCTCAATCTTCCCACGCTGTCTCGAAGTGACCTGTTCAATGTGCGTAAGCAGATGGGCGTTCTGTTTCAGAGCGGTGCACTGTTTACTGACCTTGATGTTTTCGAAAACGTGGCCTTTCCTCTTCGGGTTCATACCAAGCTGCCTGAGGAGATGATCCGGGATATCGTCCTGATGAAACTTCAGGCGGTCGGTCTGCGGGGCGCTATCGAGTTGATGCCCGATGAGCTGTCCGGAGGCATGAAACGTCGGGTGGCTCTGGCTCGGGCGATTGCATTGGATCCTCAGATCCTGATGTATGACGAGCCTTTCGTGGGACAGGACCCCATTGCCATGGGCGTACTGGTGCGCCTGATTCGTCTGCTCAATGATGCACTGGGATTGACCAGTATCGTTGTGTCACATGATCTGGCCGAGACGGCAAGTATCGCTGACTATCTTTACATTGTCGGGGATACACAGGTGCTGGGCCAAGGAACCCCCGCAGAGCTCAAGGAGTCGTCTGATCCACGAGTGCTTCAGTTCATAAAAGGTACCCCGGATGGCCCGGTACCGTTCCATTTCGCAGCGCCTGACTATAGCGAAGATCTTTTGGGGAGGCGCTAATGCGTCACATTTCACTGCTTGAGCGCATCCGCTTATTGGGGCGCACAGGCCTGGATGTATTGGCTGCAGCCGGTCGTTCTGTTCTTTTGCTATTGCAATCCTTGTTTGGCCGCTCCGGCGCAGGCAAGGGTGGACAGTTGCTGATCAAGCAGCTCTATTCGGTAGGGGTTTTATCGCTACCCATCATCCTAGTTTCCGGTCTTTTCATCGGTATGGTTATAGCACTTCAGGGCTATAACATTCTGGTTACCTATGGTTCGGAACAGGCGGTTGGGCAGATGGTGGCGCTTACCCTGTTGAGAGAGTTGGGCCCTGTAGTTAGTGCGCTTCTGTTCGCAGGTCGCGCAGGTTCCGCGTTAACGGCTGAAATCGGCAACATGAAGTCGACAGAGCAGTTGTCCAGCCTCGAAATGATCGGTGTTGATCCGCTCAAATATATAGTGGCTCCGCGCCTGTGGGCGGGCTTTATTTCCTTGCCTCTGCTCTCGGCCATCTTCAGTGTTGTAGGTATCTGGGGCGGTGCGATGGTTGCGGTTGACTGGCTCGGCGTCTACGACGGCTCGTTCTGGAGCAACATGCAGAACAGCGTCCAGATGGCGGATGTGATCAATGGCATGATTAAAAGCCTTGTCTTTGCCTTTGTGGTGACCTGGATCGCCGTGTTCCAGGGGTACGACTGCGATGCTACTTCCGAAGGGATCAGCCGCGCGACGACCCGAACAGTTGTCTATGCCTCTCTGGCAGTGCTGGGTCTCGACTTTCTTTTGACTGCTTTGATGTTTGGAGATATCTGATGCAAACCCGCACCCAGGAAATTGGTGTCGGCCTGTTTCTGCTCGCTGGCTTGCTGGCTCTCTTGCTGTTGGCTTTGCGAGTGAGTGGCTTGAGCGTTGGCGAGCACAATGACACCTATAAAGCGTACGCCTATTTCGACAATATCGCCGGTCTGACCGTACGTGCAAAAATCACGATGTCAGGCGTCACGATTGGCCGAGTCATCGCAATCGATCTGGATCGTGATAGCTACCGTGGTCGAGTGACCATGCAGATCGACCAACAGGTCGATAACATTCCGGTCGATTCCACCGCCTCCATCCTGACAGCAGGTCTGTTGGGTGAAAAATATATTGGTATTAGCGTGGGAGGGGATGAGGAGGTTGTCAAAGATGGCGGAACTATTCGTGATACCCAGTCGTCGCTGGTATTGGAAGATCTGATCGGCAAATTCCTGCTCAACACCGTCAACAAAGATTCGTCTGGCGATAAGTAAGAAGGACACGACATGCTCAAATTATTGCGAAACAGCGTTCTGGCCTTGCTGGCCGTAGTGCCATTGCTGGCCTCTGCAGCGCCTTCGGCTCACGATGTCATTCAACAGACTACAGATAAGTTGCTGTCTGATCTGCAAACCAACAAGGAAACATACCGGAGCAATCCAGATGCTTTCTATAACTCTTTGAACGAGATCCTTGGTCCGGTCGTTGATGCCGAAGGTATCTCCCGCAGCATCATGACCGTAAGGTACAGCCGTCAGGCATCGCCTGAGCAAATGGCTCGCTTCCAGGAGAACTTTAAGCGAAGCCTGATGCAGTTCTATGGCAACGCACTGTTGGAGTACAACAATCAGGGTATCAAGGTTCTGCCGGCAACTGACAATGATCTCGAGCGTACTAGCGTAGGCATGGAAGTGCGTGATAGCCGCGGAACTGTCTATCCGGTCTCTTATACCATGGTAAATATCAATGGCAGTTGGAGAGTGCGTAACGTAATCATCAACGGCATTAATATCGGTAAGCTGTTCCGTGATCAGTTTGCCCAGTCCATGCAGGCCAACGGCAACAACTTGGACAAGGTTATCGATAGCTGGGCCAATACCGTGGCGCGTGCCAAAAACTCTCCTGAAGCTCAAAAGGCCCAGGCTGGCTCATGAGTACGCAGGCGCATCTAGGAGAGAAGGTGCCGGGCGTCATGACGCTGTCTGGTCTTCTCGATCATCAGACGACGGTAGCGCTGCGTCAGGAAGGGCAGCGCTATATACAGCAGAGTAGTACCGATGTGATCGTGATCGACTGTGCTGGTGTCGAGCGCTCCAACAGTGCAGGGCTTTCCTTGTTGCTGTCCTTTCAGCGTGATGTGTTGCAGGCTGGCAAAAAACTTGAGGTTTGGAATTTGCCTTCAGATATGAAGCAGATCGCAAGTGTGTCCGGTTTGCTGGACATTCTTCCTCTCTCTCATTGAATATCCCATCGCCCTCTATCTGCAACCTTGGGGTTCGCAGTTGGAGGGCTTTTTTGTATTATGTCTGGCTGCGGAATAGGCTGCCAGGAGGTTGAACATGCAGGCTGAAGAAGTTAAACGCTTATTGGAAGCACAACTGCCGGAAACTCAGGTTGAGGTAGAAGGCGAGGGCTGCAATTTCCAATTGAACCTGATTGGCGATGAATTGGCTGCTATGAGCCCAGTAAAGCGCCAGCAGCAAGTCTATTCCCATCTCAATGCATTGATCGCTGATGGCAGCATCCATGCAGTCACTATGAAATTCTATACGCGCGCCGCTTGGGCTGAACGGGCTTGAGTTCGGCGCCGCCGAGATACCTATGGATAAATTGATTATTACCGGTGGCGCCAGCCTAAACGGAGAGATCCGTATTTCAGGCGCAAAAAACTCTGCCTTGCCGATCCTGGCTGCCACCTTGCTTGCGGATACGCCTGTAACTGTTTGCAATCTGCCGCATCTGCATGACATCACTACCATGATCGAATTGTTCGGTCGTATGGGGGTGCAGCCGGTTATCGACGAAAAGCTCAACGTTGAAGTAAATGCTTCGACTATCAAGACGCTTGTAGCGCCCTATGAGCTGGTCAAGACTATGCGCGCCTCTATTCTGGTGCTGGGTCCGATGCTGGCTCGTTTCGGTGAAGCCGAAGTCGCACTGCCCGGCGGATGTGCCATTGGCTCGCGTCCGGTCGATTTGCACCTGCGCGGCCTTGAGGCGATGGGTGCCCAGATTGAAGTCGAGGCAGGCTATATCAAAGCCAAGGCTCCAGCGGGCGGCCTGCGTGGCGCACATTACTTCTTTGATACCGTCAGTGTAACCGGTACTGAAAACGTTCTGATGGCGGCAACGCTGGCCAAAGGACGTAGCGTCATCCAGAACGCTGCACGTGAGCCGGAAGTCGTGGATCTGGCCAATTGCCTGATCGCCATGGGAGCCCATATTGAAGGTGCCGGTACCGATACCATTACGGTAGAAGGTGTCGAGCGTCTGGGTGGCGCCCGTTATTCCGTACTGCCCGACCGTATCGAGACGGGTAGTTATCTGGTTGCGGCGGCGGCTACCCGTGGTCGCGTCAAGCTCAAGGATACTGATCCTTCCATTCTCGAAGCCGTTCTGCTCAAGCTGGAAGAGGCAGGTGCCCACGTTTCTACTGGATCCAACTGGATCGAGCTGGACATGAAAGGGAATCGACCCAAGGCAGTCAATGTGCGTACTGCACCGTACCCTGCATTCCCAACAGATATGCAGGCGCAGTTCATCTCCATGAACGCTGTGGCAGAAGGCACAGGAACGGTCGTTGAAACGATCTTTGAAAACCGCTTCATGCACGTCTATGAAATGACTCGCATGGGTGCTCAGATCGCTGTGGAAGGTAATGCTGCCATCGTAACCGGCATTCCTCACCTGAAGGCTGCCCCCGTAATGGCTACTGACTTGCGTGCATCGGCCAGCCTGGTAATCGCTGCGCTGGTAGCGGAAGGCGATACCCTGATCGACCGCATCTACCATATCGATCGGGGTTATGAGTGCATCGAGGA
The DNA here is from genome assembly GCF_058536325.1 of Pseudomonas sp. C2.3V. Lineage (NCBI taxonomy): Bacteria > Pseudomonadati > Pseudomonadota > Gammaproteobacteria > Pseudomonadales > Pseudomonadaceae > Pseudomonas > Pseudomonas sp. C2.3V. The sequence goes on from NZ_JBZUBN010000001.1 coordinate 1,014,169, forward strand.
AAAGCTACAACTTCTGGGTGCTAAAATTCGCCGTGTTCCGGGTTAAGGGCTCATGCTGACTATCGCGCTTTCAAAAGGCCGAATCCTGAACGATACGCTGCCGCTTCTTGCGGCGGCGGGTATCGTCCCAACTGAAGACCCCGATAAAAGCCGCAAGCTGATCATCCCTACAAGTCTGGATGATGTGCGTTTGTTGATCGTACGTGCGACCGACGTGCCGACCTACGTTGAGCAAGGCGCAGCTGACTTGGGTGTTGCGGGAAAGGATGTGCTTATGGAGCACTCTGGCCAAGGACTCTACGAGCCGCTGGATCTGCAGATCGCCAAATGCCGGCTGATGACAGCGGGTGCAGTAAATGCTCCAGAGCCACGTGGCCGCCTCAAGGTAGCGACCAAGTTTGTCAATATCGCCAAACGTTACTATGCCGAGCAGGGACGTCAGGTCGATATCATCAAGCTCTATGGCTCCATGGAGCTTGCACCTCTAGTGGGGCTGGCTGACAAGATCATTGACGTGGTCGATACAGGTAATACTTTGCGCGCCAATGGGCTTGAGCCGCAGGAGCTGATTGCCCATGTCAGCTCTCGATTGATCGTCAACAAGGCTTCGATGAAGATGCAGCACGCGCGTATCCAGGCGCTGATCGATGTGCTGCGTGCTACGGTCGAAGAGCGACACCAGGCCTGACCTTTCGCACGGCTGATGCCGTGCCTGCCTATCCGTGTCATAGCCAATTTTCTCAGGTACCCGCACGGCAGGGCTGATACTCTAGCGGTGCCTGAGACTAGCCATTGATAAGAGGCTTCGCTATGACCGCACCGATTACGCTTCGCCGACTCGACGCTGCCGATCCTGATTTCGCGCGTCATCTGGATCATCTGCTGAGCTGGGAAAGTGTTTCTGACGCTGGCGTCAATCAGCGAGTCCTGGAGATTATCGAGGCTGTTCGCACCCGAGGGGATGAAGCTCTGGTGGAGTTCACACAGCGCTTTGATGGCGTCCAGGCTAGCTCAATGGCTGATCTGATTCTGCCTCGCGAAAGACTTGAGTTGGCTCTTACGCGCATTACCGATGAGCAGCGAAATGCTCTTGAGCATGCAGCAGATCGTGTTCGCAGCTATCACGAAAAGCAAAAGCAGGACTCCTGGCGTTATACGGAAGCGGATGGCACCGTTCTTGGGCAGCAAGTGACGCCGCTTGATCGGGCTGGGTTATATGTACCTGGCGGCAAGGCTTCCTATCCCTCTTCGGTGTTGATGAACGCCATTCCTGCCAAGGTTGCCGGTGTTGCTGAAGTTGTAATGGTCGTGCCAACGCCTCGCGGTGAAATCAACGAGCTGGTGCTCGCTGCTGCGTGCATTGCAGGCGTGGACCGCGTTTTTACTGTGGGTGGTGCGCAAGCAGTAGCGGCACTGGCTTACGGTACGCAAAGCGTCCCTCGTGTGGACAAGATCGTAGGGCCAGGCAATATCTATGTTGCAACGGCCAAGCGTCATGTCTTCGGACAGGTGGGTATCGACATGATTGCCGGGCCCTCCGAGATTCTAGTGGTCTGTGATGGCCAGACTGATCCAGACTGGATCGCCATGGATCTGTTTTCTCAGGCTGAGCATGATGAAGATGCCCAGTCGATTCTTGTCAGTCCTGATGCCGAGTTTCTGGACAGGGTTGCTGAAAGTATCGCTCGTCTTCTGCCTACAATGGAGCGTGCTGAAATCATCCGAACGTCCTTGGAAGGAAGAGGTGCTCTGATTCATGTTGCCGATCAGGCTCGGGCCTGCGAGGTCGTCAATCGCATTGCGCCTGAGCACCTGGAGCTCTCTGTAGCTGATCCTGAAGCCTGGTTGCCGGGCATTCGCCACGCGGGCGCGATCTTCATGGGGCGTTATACCGCTGAGGCACTGGGGGATTATTGTGCAGGGCCCAACCATGTTCTACCCACGTCCGGCACTGCACGTTTCTCTTCTCCTTTGGGCGTGTATGACTTCCAGAAGCGCTCGTCCTTGATCTTTTGTTCCGCGGATGGCGCTTCAGTGCTGGGGCGTACCGCCTCGGTGCTTGCGCGTGGGGAGTCCCTGACAGCTCATGCGCGCAGCGCTGAATACCGGATCAAGGAGTGATGTCATGAGTCGATTCTGGAGTCCCTTCGTCGAGAAGCTGGTGCCGTATGTACCTGGCGAGCAGCCCAAGATTGCCAATCTGGTAAAACTCAACACCAACGAAAACCCCTACGGCCCTTCGCCCAAGGTTATTGATGCGATACGGGCTGAGCTGGGCGAGGGCTTGCGGCTGTATCCTGATCCCAATGGGGATCGGTTGAAGCAGGCGGTAGCAGAGTATTATTCAATCAATGTCGAGCAAGTGTTTGTAGGCAATGGTTCGGATGAAGTGCTTGCCCATATCTTTCACGGCTTGTTTCAGCACAAGGCGCCCTTGCTGTTCCCGGATATTTCGTACAGCTTCTATCCAGTGTACTGTGGATTGTATGAGATTCCATTCGAAGCGTTGCCACTGGATGAACACTATCAAATCAATCTGGAAGACTACATCCGGCCTAACGCCGGTATTATTTTCCCCAATCCTAACGCGCCTACAGGGTGTCTGGTAGGGTTGGGGCACATCGAGTCGCTTCTGCAAAAGAACACGGACTCGGTTGTGGTGGTTGATGAAGCCTATGTGGATTTTGGTGGCGAGACTGCTATTTCACTGGTGGGTCGTTATCCAAATCTGCTAGTGACTCAAACGCTCTCCAAGTCTCGCTCCCTGGCAGGCTTGAGGGTTGGGCTGGCAGTAGGTCATCCCGATCTCATCGAAGCATTGGAGCGGGTCAAGAACAGTTTCAATTCATACCCGCTTGATCGGTTGGCGCTGGCAGGCGCCGTCGCAGCCTTTGAAGACAGGGACTATTTCAGTCAAACGTGCGGAGCAGTGATTGAAAGCCGAACGGTGCTGGTAGCCGAATTGGAAGCACTGGGTTTCCATGTGCTGCCCTCTGCTGCAAATTTCGTGTTCGCTCAGCACCCTTCGTATGAGGGGGCTGAATTGGCGGCTGCACTGCGTGAAAGACGCGTCATTGTGCGTCATTTCAATAAGCCTCGAATCGATAAGTTCTTGCGTATCACTATTGGTACGCCAGAACAAAATGCTGTTTTGATCGAGGCGTTGAAGGACTACGGACTCGCCTGATGGAAGAAAAAACGGCGCCTATGGGGCGCCGTTTTTTTGTGTTGACTCATCAGAAGAGGGCTCGGATGACGTGCTGGTATCAATGGGTGGCCTTAAGCCTATGATTCCGGTCAGTTTAAGCGGCTTTCCATTGCGAAGCACTTCTATCGAGATCTTGTCTCCGGGTCTGCTGCGTGCGACCTGATTCATGGACTGGCGACCATCGATCGCAGGTTCGTTGTCCAGCTTAAGCAGAATGTCGCCTGGCTGCAGGCCGGCACGTTGTGCCGGACCGTTGGGGTAAACCCCAGAAACGACAATGCCGTCCTGATTAGGCAGGTTGAACGAGGCGGCAAGCTCTGGGGAAATACGTTCTACCTCAACCCCTAGCCAGCCGCGGATTACCTGGCCGTGGGCAATGATTGATTGCATGACGTCCATGGCCAGTTTGATGGGAATGGCGAAGCCGATACCCTGCGAGCCACCGGATAAAATCGCTGTGTTGATACCAATCAGATTGCCGTTGGCATCTACCAGTGCCCCACCAGAGTTACCCAGGTTAATGGCTGCATCTGTCTGGATGAAATCCTCATAGGTATTTAGCCCCAGCTGGTTACGGCCTGTGGCACTGATAATACCCATGGTCACCGTCTGACCTACGCCGAACGGGTTGCCAATAGCCAGTGCCACATCCCCGATGCGAATGGCTTCCGAATGGCCGATGGAGATGGCCGGAAGACTATCCAGATCAATCTTGAGAACAGCCAGATCTGTATCGGGATCGCTTCCTATCAGATGCGCCACCGTCTGCCGGCCATCCTGTAACGCTACGACAATGGTATCGGCGTCAGAGGTGACATGGTTGTTGGTTAGCAGATAGCCTTCATGGCTCATGATCACTGCCGAACCCAGGCTCAGCTCTTCGTTACTCTTTGGTGGATTCTTATCAAAGTAGGGTTTGAATAAGGGGTCATCCTGAATTGGCGCGCTGGGCTTCTTGGGATGCTTGGTCGAACGTAGTGAAACTACGGCCGGAGCTGCCTTGCTGGCGGCATCAGCATAAGAGACCGGGCCTTGAGTGCGAGGGGAGGTCTCAGTCGTCTGCTCGAAATGTACCTGCTGCTTGGGCAAGCCTACCCATTCAGGAAATCGAATGACTACCACCGCTGCCAGCAGGATGCCTACCACGATGGGCCAGCCGTAGGAGCGCAAGGCCTTTAACATTATTACCAATCCTTGTTGCGAGGCCTGTGTACGGCCGATAAGGTGCGGCCATTATACGGAGCTGCCTTTGTCTATAAAGACATGCGAACCGATTGGTAGAGCCTGTTTAATGGAGAATATAACCATGACCATAGCCTTGACGACACTGCTGGATGAGGCGAACCGCTATCTTGATGCTGCTGCAATCAAGGATTACTGCCCCAATGGCCTGCAAGTGGAAGGTCGCGCTACGGTGGCTCGTATCGTTAGCGGTGTGACCGCAAGCCAGGCGTTGTTGGATGCCGCGATAGAGGCAGGGGCCGACATGGTGCTTGTGCACCATGGCTACTTCTGGAAAAGCGAGGATCCGCGTGTCATCGGAATGAAGCAGCGTCGACTCAAGACCTTGATCATTAATGACGTGAGCCTGGTGGCTTATCACCTGCCGCTCGATTTGCATCCTGTGGTGGGTAATAACGTTCAGCTGGCCGAGCGCTTGGGTATCACGGTTGAGGGAGGGGTCGAGCCAGGTAATCCACGCTCTATCGTTTTGCAAGGGACACTAAGTGAACCGCGTACCGCTGCCGAGTTTGCAGCTCATATCAAGCATGTTCTAGGGCGCGAACCTCTCGTAATCGAGGGTGATCGCCCCATCAAGCGGATCGCCTGGTGTACAGGGGGAGCCCAAGGTTATATCGATCAGGCTATCGCCGCTGGTGTTGATGCCTATCTTACAGGTGAAGTATCGGAGCAGACCGTTCACAGTGCGCGTGAAAATGGCATTAGTTTTTTTGCGGCTGGCCATCATGCGACCGAGCGTTACGGCGTTCAGGCTTTGGGAGAGTATCTTGCAGGACGTTTTGGCATAGAGCATGTCTTCATCGACAGTTCGAATCCGGCTTGAATATATATATAGAACACTTGGTTCTAAGCAGGCTCCTGAATAGAAGAGTTATGCTGTGGTATCGTGAGTGTTCGTCCACGGCCCGCTGGCCGTCCCTCCGCAATTCCGTGAGTAGCCATGCTCGATAAACTGACTCATTTGAAACAGCTCGAGGCGGAAAGCATCCACATCATTCGTGAGGTGGCCGCCGAATTCGACAACCCTGTGATGCTGTACTCCATCGGTAAAGATTCCGCGGTAATGCTGCATCTGGCGCGTAAAGCCTTTTTTCCCGGCAAGTTGCCGTTTCCTGTTCTGCACGTCGATACAGGCTGGAAATTCAAAGCCATGTACGAGTTTCGTGATCGCATGGTCAAGGAAATGGGGCTGGATCTTCTGATTCACCAAAACCCAGAAGGCGTCGCTCAGGGAATCAATCCCTTTACACATGGTAGCGCCAAGCATACCGATGTGATGAAGACTCAAGGCCTCAAACAGGCACTGGACAAATATGGCTTCGATGCTGCCTTTGGCGGCGCCCGTCGCGATGAAGAAAAGTCTCGTGCCAAGGAGCGCGTCTATTCGTTCCGTGACACTAAACACCGCTGGGATCCAAAGAACCAGCGCCCGGAGTTGTGGAGCATCTACAACGGCAACATCAATAAGGGCGAATCGATTCGGGTCTTCCCACTTTCGAACTGGACCGAGCTGGATATCTGGCAATACATCTATCTGGAAAGTATCCCGATCGTTCCGCTGTACTTTGCGGCAGAGCGGGACGTAATCGAGAAGAATGGCACGCTCATCATGATTGACGACGAGCGTATTCTCGAACACCTTTCCGACGAGGAAAAAGCACGTATTCAGAAGCAGCAGGTCCGCTTCCGTACCCTGGGTTGCTATCCACTTACCGGGGCGGTCGAGTCTTCTGCGGCTACGCTACCCGATATCATTCAGGAAATGCTGCTGACTCGGACCTCCGAGCGTCAGGGTCGAGTCATTGATCATGATGCGGCGGGGTCAATGGAAGAGAAGAAACGTCAGGGGTATTTCTAATATGTCGCATCAATCCGAACTGATTAGTCAGGACATCCTGGCATACCTGGCCCAGCACGAGCGCAAGGAGCTACTTCGCTTCCTGACGTGCGGCAACGTAGATGATGGCAAGAGCACCCTGATCGGTCGCCTGCTGCATGATTCCAAGATGATCTATGAAGATCATCTTGAGGCAATTACTCGCGACTCCAAGAAAGTCGGTACCACAGGCGAGGAAGTAGATCTGGCGCTGCTGGTGGATGGCTTGCAGGCCGAGCGTGAGCAGGGCATTACTATTGATGTGGCGTATCGTTATTTTTCTACGGCCAAGCGCAAGTTCATCATCGCCGATACCCCTGGTCATGAGCAGTACACTCGCAATATGGCGACCGGTGCGTCCACCTGTGACCTTGCGATTATCCTGATCGACGCACGTTACGGTGTGCAAACCCAGACACGTCGCCACAGTTTTATTGCATCGCTGCTCGGCATTAAGCATGTTGTGGTTGCGGTGAACAAGATGGATCTGCTGGGCTTTGACGAAGCGGTTTTCAACCGGATCCGCGAGGACTACCTGAGCTTTGCCGAGCGCATCAATCTGGGCGCCAAGGACATTCACTTTGTCCCGATGTCAGCGCTCAAGGGCGATAACGTGGTCAATCGCAGCGAGCAAACGCCCTGGTATACCGGCAAGCCGCTGATGGAAATTCTGGAAACCGTCGAGATCGCAGCCGATCGCAATGTCACCGACATGCGCTTTCCGGTTCAGTACGTAAACCGTCCAAACCTGAACTTCCGCGGGTTTGCCGGTACTCTGGCCTCTGGTGTGGTGCATAAGGGTGATGAGGTTGTTGTGCTGCCGTCAGGCAAGGGTAGCCGCGTGAAATCCATCGTCACGTTCGAAGGCGAGCTAGAACAGGCTATTCCTGGTCAGGCCGTTACGCTGACGCTTGAAGATGAAATTGATATCTCCCGTGGAGATCTATTGGTTCATCCAGATAATCGCCCCCAAGTGGCGGACAGCTTCGAAGCCATGCTGGTTTGGATGGCTGAAGAGCCCATGCTGCCCGGCAAGAAATACGATATCAAGCGTGCAACCAGCTATGTCCCTGGTTCTCTGCCCAGCATCGTGCATACGGTTGATGTGAACACGCTGGAAAAAGGTCAGGCCAGCCAGCTCAAGCTGAACGAGATTGCGCGGGTCAAGGTCAGCCTGGATGCCCCTATCGCTCTAGACAGTTACGAGCGCAACCGTACCACGGGTGCCTTCATCGTTATCGATCGGCTTACCAATGGTACGGTCGGCGCAGGCATGATCATCGCGGATCCCAAGGTGGGCGGTACTGCCGATCAGCATGGCCATCAGCTACATGTCTCCACTGAGGAGCGCGCGGCTCGGTTCGGTCAGCAGCCTGCTACGGTGCTCTTTACAGGTCTTTCCGGCGCAGGCAAGAGCACGCTGGCGTACGCAGTCGAGCGCAAGCTGTTCGATGCCGGACGTGCGGTGTATGTACTGGATGGGCAGAACCTGCGTCATGACCTTAACAAGGGGCTTCCGCAGGATCGTGCAGGGCGCCGTGAAAATTGGCTTCGGGCGGCCCATGTGGCCCGTCAGTTCAATGAAGCCGGCCTATTGACCCTTGCCGCATTCGTAGCGCCGGACGCCGAAGGGCGTGAGCAGGCCAAGACGCTGATCGGTCCTGAGCGGGTCATTACAGTGTACGTTCAGGCCTCTCCGCAGGCATGTCGTGAACGCGATCCTCAGGGGCTGTATGCGGCTGAGGGTGACAACATCCCGGGTGAGTCCTTCCCCTACGATGTGCCGCTAAACGCCGACCTGATAATCGATACGCAAAGCCTTTCCATTGAGGAAGGAGCCAGGCAGGTAATCGCCTTGCTGCGGGCCAGAGGTCATATCTAGGTGTTAATAAAAAGCCCGGCTATTGCCGGGCTTTTTATTTATCTTTTCAACGATGATTCTTAAGGCCGTAGGCCTCATCCAGCCCGCTGTCAGTATCGCCCTTTGGCGCGTAGTCCTTGGGCGCCTCTGCAGGACCGTCCAGACGGTCGCGTGGTGATGGGTAGTTGTCATGGCTATGCAGGGCCGCTTGTAGGCGCTGGCGTGTCAACTCGTCCAAAGCCAGGCGATCCGCACCTTCGGAAAGGTGACGCTGCACATCCTGGTAATTCTGGGTGAGTTTTTTCACAAGTCCTGCCGTTGTGCTGAAGTGGCTAGTGACCTCATGTTGATAACTGTCAAAGCGCTGCTGAAGCTCGTCAAGCTGGCGTTGTACTCGGTTGGGCGCGGTGCCAGGCATCAGGCGCGCAATCAGAAAGCCGATGCCTATACCAACGAGCAGGGCAATAACAGGCATTAGCCAAATAGTCAGGGACTGGTCCACGAATCTTCCTCTCTGAACGTCTTTTGCATTACGGTAACGGCTTCTTGCTGCGCTTGTACACTGTCCCATGTTAAATAGTGAGCGCAGTCAACGAGCTAGACGAGTCGACCCGATAGAGGGTCACGGAGTTCAGGTGTGTCTACACGAGAAAATCCAGTTTCGATCGAGGGGCCTTCAGGGCCACTCGAAGCCTTGCATCTTGATCAGCCTGGCGCCCATGGCGTAGCGATCATCTGCCATCCGCATCCCCTGTTTGACGGGACTATGCACAATAAGGTCATTTCTACGCTGCAACGTACTGTAAGGGATGCAGGCTTTTCCACGCTACGTTTCAACTTTCGAGGCGTAGGACAAAGCGCTGGAAGCTACGGTGAGGGAGTAGGTGAGATTGATGATGCCTATGCGGCTGCACAGTGGTTGATAAAGCAGCACCCAGAGGTACCTTTAACCGTCATGGGGTTTTCATTCGGTGCCTGTGTGGCGGGATGCCTGGCAGGGCGTCTGGAAGGAGACGGGCAGGCATTGACTCGTCTGTTCATGCTAGCTCCTTCTGTCGAACGCTTCGATATTGAAGGTAAGCTACCGCTGCGCTGCCCTTTGACGGTCATTCAGCCCGAGGCCGATGAAGTCGTCACGCCGGAAAAGGTCTATGCCTGGTCTGAAGCGTTGCAGCAGCGCCATGAGTTGATCAAAGTCCCTGAGTGCAGCCATTTCTTTCATGGCAAACTGACCGACCTCAAAGCGCTGGTCCAGCCTCGACTGGACTGATTAAGCCGTTGCGTCCGAAGACGCCGTAATTGGCGGCCATGCCTGATACTGGCCGCCCTAGATGAGAATGCACCATACGCCATGACCACACGTATTCTGACCGGTATTACCACAACCGGTACTCCTCACCTTGGTAATTATGCAGGCGCTATCCGTCCTGCCATTGTAGCCAGTCGTTCGGCCGATACCGACTCGTTTTATTTCCTGGCGGATTATCACGCCTTGATCAAGTGCGATGATCCGTTGCGTATTCAGCGCTCTCGCCTTGAAATTGCTGCTACATGGCTGGCGTGTGGTCTTGATCCTGAAAGGGTCACGTTCTATCGCCAATCCGATATTCCTGAAATACCGGAGTTGACATGGCTGTTAACCTGCGTCACCGCCAAAGGCTTGCTCAACCGCGCTCATGCTTACAAGGCCTCCGTTGACAAGAACGTCGCTGCTGGCGAAGACCCGGATGCTGGCGTCACGATGGGGCTATACAGCTATCCGGTCCTGATGGCAGCAGACATCCTGATGTTTAACGCTCATCAAGTACCGGTAGGTCGGGACCAAATCCAGCACGTTGAAATGGCACGTGACATCGCTCAACGCTTCAATCATCTGTTTGGTGCCGGCAAGGATTTCTTTGAGCTGCCTGAAGCGCTTATCGAGGAGACGGTTGCCACGCTGCCGGGGCTGGATGGTCGCAAGATGTCCAAAAGCTACGATAACACGATCCCACTTTTTGGGACCGCCAAGCAGCTCAAGGAGGCGATTGCCCGTATCGTCACTGATTCGCGAGAGCCGGGCGAACCCAAAGATCCGGACAGCGCTCATTTGTTTACGCTTTATCAGGCATTTGCTACAGCCGAGCAGACGGCCGAGTTCCGTCATGATCTGCAGGGTGGTCTGGCTTGGGGAGAGGCCAAGCAGCGTCTGTTCCAGCTTTTGGAGGCAGAGCTGGGCGAGGCAAGAGAGCATTACAATGCATTGATTGCCAAGCCAGACGACATTGAAGACGTTCTTCTAGCCGGTGCTACCAAGGCGCGCAAGATAGCTACACCGTTCCTGGGTGAGTTGCGCGAGGCTGTGGGGCTTCGCTCCCTGAATGCCCAGGTCAAGACTGAAAAGACCAAGAAAAAGGCCGCGAAGCGGGCGCGTTTCGTTAGCTTCCGCGAACATGATGGTACTTTCCGCTTCAGACTGCTGGCCGCCGATGGCTCTCAACTGCTGCTTTCTCGCGCCTTTGCGGATCCAAAAACCGCTGGGCAGATGACGCAGCGCCTCCAGAGCGAGGTTGGGCAGCTGGAGGTCAAGGCAGAAGAGCTACGCTTCACGGTATGGCTGGCTGGCGAGCCTGTGGCGGAAAGCCCGGACTTCGCTAATGCCGATGAGCGTCAACACGCTGTTGATGCCTTGCGTGAAGCACTGGTGGAAATGACTGCCGAGTAATGGCGCCTATCGCCGAGGCGGGCAGCTTAAGCCGCTTGCCTCGTTAATTGTCAACTTGGAAGCTCGCCGCTAAAGTGAGCTCCCCTTCGAATCTATGCAGCCTGTCATGACACCCTTAGAGCGCTACAAGGCCGATCTGGAACGTCCCGACTTTTTTCATGATCCTGCTCAGGAGCAGGCGGTAAAGCATCTTCAGCGGCTTTATGATGACCTGGTTAGCCAGGCAGACAGCAAGCCTGGGTTGCTAGGCCGTCTTTTGGGTAAAAAGCCCGCTGGCCCTGTAAAGGGGCTTTATTTCTGGGGCGGGGTAGGGCGCGGCAAGACCTATCTGGTTGACACCTTTTATGACTCACTTCCCTTCGACAAGAAGATGCGTACCCACTTTCATCGGTTCATGAAGAGAGTGCATGAGGAGTTGAAGACGCTAAAAGGTGAGAAGAACCCATTGACCATCATTGGTCGGCGCTTTGCGGATGAAGCTCGTGTCATCTGCTTTGACGAGTTTTTCGTATCGGACATTACCGACGCCATGATTCTGGCAACGCTGCTGGATGAGCTGTTCAAAAACGGCGTATCGCTAGTGGCAACTTCCAATATCGTCCCTGATGGGCTTTACAAGGATGGATTGCAGCGCGCCCGCTTCCTGCCTGCGATTGAATTGCTGAAGCAGCACACCGAAATCGTCAATGTCGACAGCGGTGTGGATTATCGTTTGCGTGCGCTGGAGCAGGCTGAGCTTTATCACTGGCCGTTAACGGAGCAGGCCGAGACGGAAATGGCCAAAAGTTTCAAGGCGCTTACGGTGGAGTGCGGTAGTGCATCAACTGGTGAGCCGTTGGTTATCGAGAACCGGGAGATCAAACCACGCAAGACGTGCGACGATGTAGCCTGGTTCGAGTTTCGAGAGCTCTGTGACGGTCCTCGTAGCCAGAACGACTACATTGAGCTGGGTAAGATCTTCCAGGCGGTACTGGTTTCCAACGTCGAGCAGATGAATGCAACAAAAGACGATATGGCGCGTCGTTTCATCAACCTGGTCGATGAGTTCTACGACCGTAACGTTAAATTGATCCTGTCGGCAGAAGTTGAGCTTAAGGATCTGTATGCAGGTGGACGGCTCGAGTTTGAATTTCAGCGTACGCTGAGCCGTTTGCTGGAAATGCAATCCCACGAATATCTGTCGAGAGCGCATAAGCCATAAGATTCAGGGGCCGCAAGTGTGGCCCTGCTGCTATCTGGAACTGGCTGCATTCAATCCGGTTCGAATACCGTAATGGTAACGACAGGAGTCAATGTGGCTACTTCACCTTTCAATGAGTGGGACGGCACGCCCGCCGCTGCGCGCAAACAGCAGATTGAGCTGGCCAAGCAGGTCAGACTGGAGGATAACTTTCCTTCGCTGCGTCTGATTGCTGGCGTGGATGTAGGCTTTGAGGAGGAGGGTGCCGTGACCCGTGCTGCGGCCATCCTGCTCAATGCTGAAACATTGGATCCCATTGCTCAGGCGGTAGCTCGTATCCCCACCAATATGCCCTACATTCCTGGGTTGCTTTCCTTTCGGGAGCTGCCTGCGGTTCTGCAGGCCTTATCGGAGCTGCCTGAAACCCCGGACCTGATCTTTTGCGATGGTCACGGGATTGCTCACCCAAGGCGCTTGGGTATTGCCGCCCACTTGGGGGTCGTTACAGGACTGCCAACGATAGGGGTTGCGAAAAAAATCCTGACGGGAAGCCATGAACCTTTGGCAGAAACGCGGGGCTCTCAAGTGGACCTGCTTGCCAAGGGAGAGTTGATTGGCACTGTTTTACGCAGCAAGGACAAGGTAAAGCCTCTGATCGTGTCGCCCGGTAATCGGGTCAGTTTGAAAACAGCACCTGAACTGGTTATGGCGTGCGTGCGTAAACACCGCCTGCCCGAGCCGACCCGATTGGCTGATCGACTGGCTTCTCGGCGAGACAAGTCTTCTCAGACATCAGGTCAGCTTGAGGATCAGGGTGATTTATTCTTGTAGCGTAAGCGCTTTCTTGAGGGAAAGCGCTTTTCCGTTAGGGCGCTGGATTGGGTTGGATTTTATGAATGGCCTCAATGCCTGCGACCACTTCCTCCGATAGCGTCAGATTTATGCTGTCGAGATTGCTTTGAAGCTGCTCCAGAGAGGTCGCTCCAATGATATTGCTGGTAACAAATGGACGGCTGGTAACGTAAGCCAGTGCCATTTGTGCAGGATCAAGGCCGTGCTGCTTGGCTAGCTGAACGTATTGTTCGGTAGCTCGCATCGTTTCAGGGTTGTTGTAGCGAGTGAAGCGGCTGAACAGTGTCAGGCGTGCGTGTTCCGGCCTTGCGCCGTTGGCATACTTTCCGGTTAGCATGCCAAACGCCAGTGGCGAATAGGCCAGGAGCCCGCATTGCTCGCGGATAGCGATTTCCGCCAAACCTACTTCAAAGGATCGGTTCAGGAGGTTGTAGGGGTTCTGAATGGTGACTGCACGTGGCCAGCCGCGCTCTTCCGCCAGTTGAAGAAAGCGCATCGTGCCCCATGGTGTCTCATTGGAAAGTCCGATATGGCGAATCTTTCCCGCCTGGACCTGCTCATTCAAGACTTCAAGCGTTTCCTCAAGCGGCGTAAACGTCTTGTCGTTATGGACATAGCCTAGCTTGCCGAAAAAATTGGTTTCTCGGTCCGGCCAATGCAATTGATAAAGGTCGATGTAATCCATTTGCAGACGTTCAAGGCTACCTTCCAGTGCCGCGATAATGTGCTGCCGGTTGTGCTTGAGGTTGCCGTCACGGATGTGGGAAATGTTATTGCCCGGCCCGGCAACCTTGCTGGTCAGGATCCATTGGTCACGGTTGCCTCGTTTCTTGAAATAATTTCCGATAATGCGTTCTGTCTGGCCATAGGTCTCTGGTCGCGGCGGGACAGGGTACATCTCGGCGGCATCCATGAAATTGATGCCATGTTCTGCTGCCCGGTCTATTTGAGCGAAAGCTTCATCCTGGGTGTTCTGCTCTCCCCAGGTCATGGTGCCCAGGCAGAGCTCGCTGACGCTGATGGTGGTTCGTCCAAGGCTACGATACTTCATTTAATTTCCTTTCTTGATGTGATAACAGTTGATATTTTCACAGTAATCGTCATAATTCCGCAGCTTTATTGACAGGGGATGCCTAGCCTGTCGATTTTCGCCGTAGCGGACGCGCTGACCCGAGCCCCCGATTAGCGTCTGTTTCCGGCTGCCCTTGACTTGTCAAGGATCGTACTGTTCTGTAAGATTTGCCGTCTTTTTTCAGGCGGCCCTGAGGCCATAACGAATGAAAACCTTCACAGCAAAACCGGAAACTGTTAAGCGCGACTGGTATGTCGTCGACGCTGCCGGCCAGACCCTGGGTCGTCTGGCTACTGAAATTGCTAGCCGTCTGCGTGGCAAGCATAAGCCGGAATACACTCCTCATGTTGATACTGGCGACTATATCGTTGTTATCAATGCCGAGCAGGTTCGTGTAACTGGCGCCAAAACTACCGACAAGATGTACTACCACCATTCCGGCTTCCCGGGTGGTATCAAGTCGATCAACTTCGAAAAGCTGATCGCTCGTGCTCCTGAGCGCGTTATCGAAACCGCAGTCAAAGGTATGTTGCCGAAGAACCCGCTGGGTCGCGACATGTATCGTAAGCTGAAGGTTTACAAAGGTAGCGTTCATCCGCATACCGCTCAGCAGCCTCAAGAACTGAAGATTTAAACGGGATAGTACATAATGTCGGCGACTCAAAATTACGGTACTGGCCGTCGTAAGACAGCTACCGCTCGCGTTTACCTGCGTCCGGGCACTGGCCAGATTTCCATCAATAATCGTAACATCGACGTATTCTTCGGTCGTGAAACGGCTCGCATGGTTGTTCGTCAGCCGCTTGAGCTGACTGAAACCCTCGAAAAGTTCGACGTGTACGTAACTGTTGCGGGTGGCGGTGTTAGCGGCCAGGCCGGTGCTATTCGTCACGGTATCACTCGTGCTCTGATCGAATACGACGAAACCTACCGCAGCTCTCTGCGCAAGGCGGGTTATGTTACCCGTGACGCGCGTGAAGTTGAGCGTAAGAAAGTCGGTCTGCGTAAAGCGCGTAAGCGTCCGCAGTACTCCAAGCGTTAAGCTCCAGCAGCTTCGCTTGCAAAACCCAGTCTCTTTCGAGACTGGGTTTTTTTTTGCCCTGCGTCTGTTGCCTAGGTATGTTTGGGTGGGTTTGGCTAGAGCAGATGAATAGGTTCTCTCGTTGAATTTAAGTATCCTCTGCCTTCGCGGGACATGGCTTGGGTGGTGGTGGCCGAAGGGGCTTTGAATGAGTGATGGGGGTGTCAATCAGGGGCGTCGCCGACTATTGGTGGCGGCAACCTCGGTAATAGGCGCAGTGGGGGTCGCTGGCGCCGCTATCCCGTTTATTAAATCATGGTCTCCAAGTGCCAAGGCGAAAGCCGCTGGCGCTCCGATAAGGGTCAATATTTCCAAGTTGGAGCCGGGGCGGCAAATTGTTATTGAATGGCGTGGTCAGCCTGTTTTTGTGCTCAGACGTGGCGCAGATGCATTGGAGCGCCTGTCGAGGTTGGAAAATCAGCTGGCTGACCCTGATTCTCATGACTCAATACAGCCCGATTATGTAAACAGTCGCTTGCGTTCAATCAGGCCGGATGTGCTGGTCGTGGTAGGTGTTTGCACTCATCTGGGCTGCTCTCCCATCTTTAGGCCGGAAGTTGCTCCTGCTGACCTCGGAATGGAGTGGTTGGGAGGATATTTCTGCCCGTGTCATGGCTCGCGCTATGATCTGGCTGGAAGGGTGTACAAGGCACAGCCTGCGCCGCTCAACCTGGCGGTTCCGCCTTATGCTTACGAGTCTGAGCATATTATTGTGATAGGTATGAGTCAAAAGGAGGCGGGATGAGCAGGTTGAAGGCTTGGCTAAATGCTCGTTTTCCTGCTTCGCGTCTATGGAGCGAGCACCTAAGCCACTATTACGCACCCAAGAACTTTAATGTCCTTTATTTTTTTGGATCCCTGGCCTTGCTTGTCCTGTTCAACCAATTGGTAACAGGCATTTGGTTGGCGATGAGCTATACCCCCACGGCAGCAGGTGCCTTTGCTTCAATTGAATACATCATGCGCGATGTCGATTACGGCTGGCTCATTCGCTATCTGCATTCAACAGGCGCCTCTGCTGTTTTTATTGTTGTCTACCTGCATATGTTTCGAAGCCTGCTCTATGGGTCTTACCAAAAGCCGCGCGAGTTAGTCTGGGTCTTTGGCATGTTGCTGTATCTTCTACTCATGGCCGAGGCGTTCATGGGATACCTGCTGCCTTGGGGGCAGATGTCTTATTGGGGGGCTCAGGTAATCATCGCTTTGTTTGGCGCCATTCCTGTAGTGGGCGAAGACCTGGCGCAATGGATACGCGGCGATTACCTAATTTCAGGTATTACGCTCAATCGTTTCTTTGCGCTGCATGTTATCGCGCTGCCACTACTGCTGGTCGGGTTGGTGGTGCTGCATATTCTTGCCCTGCACGAAGTGGGTTCCAATAATCCGCTGGGGGTGGATATCAGCAAAAGCCTTGATGAAACGGGTAAGCCGCTTGATGGTATTCCCTTTCATCCGTATTACACCGTCAAAGACCTAATGGGTGTGGCGGTCTTTCTCTTTATCTTCTGTAGCGTGGTTTTCTTCTTTCCTGAAGGTGGTGGTTATTTTCTGGAGAGATCGAATTTTGAAATTGCCGATCCGCTGAAGACGCCTGAGCATATCGCTCCAGTTTGGTATTTCACGCCTTTTTACGCGATGCTTCGAGCTGTGCCTGACAAGCTGGCCGGCATCATGATCATGGGAGCAGCTGTTGCCATCCTATTCGTGGTGCCCTGGCTAGATCGCAGTCCTGTTAAGTCGATGCGCTTCAAAGGATGGATGAGCCGATTGGCGCTGTCGCTCTTTTGTGTGGCCTTTGTAGCGCTTGGCGTACTAGGGGTCCTTCCGCCTACGTCTGAACGGATTTTTCTATCTCGCTTGGCTACTGTGCTGTACTTTGGCTATTTCGTCTTCATGCCGTTTTACACCCGTGTCGAGCGGGTAGGTCTGGTACCTGAGAGGGTAGTAAGGTGATGCTGTTCAGGCTAATGGCATTGCTGGTGCTCACGTGTATGCCATTAGCCCTGAAGGGGGCGGAAAATGTTCCGTTTGAGAGGGTTCGCGTTGACCTTTCTGACAAGGCCGCCCTTCAGGAAGGGGCGCGCACCTTTGTTAATTTTTGTATGGGATGTCATGGCACCCAGTATCAGCGTTATGAGCATGTAGCTAGGGACCTTTCCATTCCTGAGGATGTTCTACAAAAAACACTGATTTTTACTGAGGCCAAACCAGGCGATCACATGACTTCAAGTATGCGTGCTGAGGATGCAATGGGCTGGTTTGGCGCTGTACCTCCTGATTTGACGCTGGTGGCTCGCGTTCGAGGGGAAGACTGGCTGTATCATTATCTCAAAGGATTTTATGAAGATCCCTCCAGGCCCTGGGGCGTGAACAACCTCGTATACCCCAATGTAGCCATGCCAAATGTCCTGGGCGCTTTGCAGGGCCGTCAGGCCTGTCTGCCTGTAGAAGAGAATAGCGCAGGCAGTTGCAGGGAGCTTGTTGTCATTTCAGGGACAGGATCGCAAACCGCTGAGCAGTTTGACCAAACGGTTCGCCATCTTGTGGCTTTTCTAGCGTATTCAGCGGACCCGAATAAAGAAAAGGCTGAGCGGATTGGCGTTTATGTTCTGGCGTATCTGGCAATTCTTTTTGTATTTGCCTACCTGCTCAAGCGAGAATATTGGAAAGACGTCCAATGATGTCTGTTTTTAGTGGGATCTGTGCCGTGAGGTGCGATCGTTTGCCCTGTTTGGGGCTGCACAGCGAAGAAGTGTATGGCTAATGTAACGCGTCTCACCTGTTTTTCTGACTCTAGGGATCCGTACTCGCATCGTGTTCGCCTTGTGCTTGCCGAGAAGCAGGTCGATGTGGAGGTTAAAGATATCGATCCTGCCAGGTATCCGGCAGCACTGGCTGATGCGAATCCCTACAGGACGCTACCTGTTCTGCAGGATCGTGATCTTGTGTTATATGACTCGACCATTGTGCTGGAGTATTTGGAAGAGCGTTATCCCCATCCTCCGCTATTGCCGGCTTACCCTGTTGCTCGAGCACAGATGCGATTGCTCATGCATCGCATCCAGAAGGATTGGTGCGACAACGCTGATCTTATTATGAGTCAGCAAAAAGGAAGTGGTGATGTTCAGCAGGTCCGCCGGCAGCTCGTCAGCAGTCTTACTTCGGTTGCTCCTCTTTTTGCAGACAAGAAATTCTTCTTAAATGAGGAAATGAGCTTGGTTGACTGCTATTTATTGCCTTTGCTCTGGCGTTTACCTGGCCTGGGTGTTGAGTTGCCGCGACAAGCCAAGCCGATTTTTGATTATATGGATCGCCATTTCGTCCGCGATACCTTTCAGGCGAGCTTGTCGCCAGTTGAGCGCGAGATGCGCTGATAGGAGGAACATAATGAATTCAAGCCGTCCCTATTTGATTCGGGCGCTGTATGAGTGGATCGTGGATAACGATTGCACACCGCATATCCTGGTCAATGCGGACTATCCGAATGTGCTGGTTCCGCCGGGCTATGCCAGTGACGGTCAGATTGTTCTCAACGTTGCGCCAGGAGCTATTCGCCAATTGCACATGGATAACGAAGCCGTGAGTTTCGATGGGCGGTTTGGTGGTGTAGCCCATAGTCTCTATGTGCCCACCCAAGCTGTTCTGGCTATCTATGCGCGCGAAAATGGGCAGGGGATGGTGTTTGATCTGGAGCCTTCTTCTCCAGATGATGATCCCAAGGGTAAGCCGGAAGGTTCTGCGCCTAAGTCCGCACCAGGCAAGCCGCAAGGGCGGCCTAGCCTGAAAGTAGTCAAGTAAAACGAAACCGCCCACATCAGTGGGCGGTTTTCATTCAGCGCTTCAGTGAGGCGGGTAGATGAGGTTGCAGCGTAGTCAACAGTGCCTTGAAGCACTTGGTGTTGCCTGCTACTACATGACCTTTTTCAAGGTAGTCATGGCCGCCATTGAAGTCGCTGACCAGACCACCAGCTTCTTGAATCAGTAGCGCACCTGCTGCCATATCCCACTCGGATAGCCCCATTTCCCAGAAGGCGTCGAATCGACCAGCGGCCACATAAGCTAGATCCAATGCAGCAGATCCCGCGCGGCGAATACCTGCGGTTTGGGTGCTCAGGGTGCGGAACATGCCTAGATAATTATCCAGGTAGTCCATATTGCTGGAGCGATACGGGAAGCCAGTGCCGATCAATGCACCCTCAAGGCTTTTACGAGTGCTGACACGCAAGCGTCGGCCATTGAGAGCGGCGCCACGTCCGCGACTGGCGGTAAATTCTTCCTGACGAACCGGGTCCAATACAACGGCATGCTCGATGCGGCCGCGATACTTGCACGCGATGCTGACAGAGAAGTGCGGGACGCCATGAATGAAGTTGGTGGTTCCATCCAGCGGATCGACGACCCACAGATAATCAGCGCCATCACCCTGACCTTCGATGAGTCCGGACTCCTCGCCTAGAAAGCCGTGGTTGGGGTAAGCCTTGCGTAAAACGTTGAAAATAGCTTGTTCGGCGGCCCGGTCGACCTCGGTCACGAAATCGTTGGCGCCTTTTTCGTCGATAGCGATGAGGTCCAGGCGCTCGATTGAGCGAAAGATCAATTCACCGGCACTACGAGCTGCGCGCAGCGCAATGTTCAGCATGGGCTGCATGAGAAACCACCTGGTTGTAAAAGAAAGCCGGTTATTCTAGCAGAAAAGAATGCAGAGAGCGGTTGCCTTGTCGGCATGAATGGTTTTGCGCACAGGGGTCCGGTAAGATTCGCACCTTTAAAGAGGGGGTGCTACTTGCTCGAGAATATACGCGTTGTCCTAGTTAACACAAGCCATCCTGGCAATATTGGCGGTGCGGCTCGCGCCATGAAGAACATGGGATTGAAGCGGCTGTATCTGGTGCAGCCTGAGCAGTTCCCCCATGGCGATGCCGTAGCGCGCGCATCCGGTGCCACGGATGTGCTGGATAATGCTTGTGTTGTCGAAACGCTGGAAGATGCGCTGACAGGGTGCAGCGTTGTTCTGGGAACCAGCGCAAGGGATCGCCGTATCCCCTGGCCGCTGCTCGATCCCCGTGAGTGTGCACAAACGTCGCTGCAGCATGCCGAGGTGGGTGGGGAGGTGGCGCTGGTATTTGGTCGCGAATATGCAGGCCTGACGAATGAAGAGCTTCAGCGCTGCAATTTTCATGTTCATATTCCTTCTGACCCGGAATTTGGCTCTCTGAATCTTGCGGCTGCGGTACAGGTGCTCGTCTACGAGGTACGCATGGCATGGTTGGCCCTTCAAGGGCAGCCCACCAAGATGAACAAGGTCGAAAGTACGGCCATGCTCAATACCCAGCTGGTCACTGTTGAGGAGTTGGAGCTGTTCTATCGCCATCTCGAGAAAACGCTTATCGATATTCGTTTTCTCGATCCCGAGAAGCCTCGCCATCTCATGTCTCGCCTACGCAGGCTTTATGGGCGCAGTGCAATCACCAAGCTGGAGATGAATATCCTTCGTGGTGTTCTGACCGAGACGCAAAAGGTTGTTCGTGGCGAAAAATGCAAAACCGATGATGTCTGAAGGCCAGTTTTAGCCGAGTGCGCCAACGCCTCTGGTCGGCTTTAATGGTTGACTGAATCGATAGGGCTTATAGTTGACTTAAATAGTCAGGAATTGCATACTTGACCTATCTAAAGTACATCCTGGTTTTGCCATGAGACTGACAACCAAAGGACGATACGCCGTCACTGCCATGCTTGATCTGGCGCTGCATGCGCAGCGTGGACCGGTCTCCCTGGCTGACATCTCTGAGCGCCAAGGTATATCGCTTTCCTATCTTGAGCAGCTGTTTGCCAAGTTGCGCCGTGGCACTTTGGTAACCAGTGTGCGTGGACCGGGCGGTGGTTATCAACTGTCGCGCGATATGCAGGACATTCATGTCGCTCAGGTCATCGATGCCGTAAACGAGTCTGTCGATGCTACCCGCTGTCAGGGGCAGGGCGATTGCCACTCCGGTGACATATGCCTGACGCATCACTTGTGGTGCGATCTGAGCGAGCAGATTCATACGTTTCTCAGCGGTATCACGCTAGCGGATCTAGTCGCGCGTAATGAGATACAAGCTGTAGCGAACCGTCAGGACAAGCGAGTGTGCAATAGCCGAACTCGTGCCTCGGACATTGAAAAGATTGAAGCGTCCGCTATTGAGTGAGCCGGCCGCCAGCCTGATATAGGAGTTACCGATGAAATTACCGATTTATCTTGATTACTCTGCAACTACTCCAGTCGATCCACGTGTCGCTCAGAAAATGAGCGAGTGTCTCTTGGTGGATGGTAACTTTGGTAATCCAGCCTCGCGCTCGCACATGTTTGGCTGGAAGGCTGAAGAAGCGGTCGAGAATGCTCGCCGTCAGGTTGCCGAGCTGGTGAATGCCGATCCACGTGAAATCGTTTGGACATCCGGTGCGACCGAATCGGATAACCTGGCGATCAAAGGTGTGGCTCACTTCTATCAGAGTAAGGGCAAGCACATCATTACGTCGAAGATCGAGCACAAGGCCGTATTGGATACGACTCGCCAGCTCGAGCGCGAAGGTTTTGAGGTGACTTACCTAGAGCCAGGCGAAGATGGCCTGATCACGCCGGATATGGTTGAAGCAGTATTGCGTGAGGACACCATTCTGGTTTCCCTGATGCACGTCAACAACGAGATCGGCACCATCAATGACATCGCTGCGCTGGGTGAGCTTACGCGTGCCCGTGGCATCCTGTTCCATGTGGATGCTGCTCAGTCAACCGGTAAGGTTGAGATCGACCTTGAGACGCTGAAAGTTGACCTCATGTCCTTCTCGGCACACAAGACCTATGGTCCGAAAGGTATTGGTGCGCTTTATGTTCGTCGTAAGCCGCGTGTTCGTCTTGAGGCGCAGACCCATGGCGGCGGTCACGAGCGTGGTATGCGTTCCGGTACGCTGGCGACTCACCAGATCGTCGGGATGGGCGAGGCCTTCCGAATTGCTAAGGAAGAGATGGCGCAGGAAAACGTTCGTATCAAGGCGCTGAGCGATCGTTTCTACAGCAAGCTTCAGGATATGGAAGAGCTGTATGTAAACGGCAGTCTGGTTTCACGCGTACCGCATAACCTGAACTTGAGCTTCAACTATGTAGAGGGTGAATCCCTGATCATGGCGCTCAAGGATCTGGCGGTATCGTCGGGCTCCGCCTGTACTTCGGCCTCGCTTGAGCCTTCCTATGTGCTGCGCGCGTTAGGCCGTAACGATGAACTGGCTCATAGCTCCATTCGTTTCACCTTTGGCCGTTTCACGACCGAAGAAGAAGTTGATTACGCCGCCGAGAAAGTGCGTGATGCAGTAACCAAGCTGCGTGAACTTTCTCCGTTGTGGGATATGTACAAAGAGGGCGTTGACCTGACCACAGTTGAATGGCAGGCACACTAAACCGCTCCTGATGAGTGAGGATTGAGAAATGGCTTACAGCGATAAAGTAATCGATCACTACGAAAACCCGCGTAACGTTGGCAAATTCGATGCCGAAGATCCTGACGTCGGAACAGGCATGGTTGGTGCGCCGGCGTGTGGTGATGTCATGCGTCTGCAGATCAAGGTCAACGATCAGGGCATCATCGAAGATGCACGCTTCAAGACCTATGGCTGCGGCTCTGCCATCGCTTCCAGCTCGCTCGCTACCGAGTGGATGAAGGGCAAGACCATCGATGAGGCAGAGGCGATCAAGAACTCCATGATTGCTGAAGAGCTAGCTTTGCCTCCGGTCAAGATTCACTGCTCGGTTCTGGCTGAAGACGCCATCAAGGCGGCGGTGCAGGACTATAAGCAGAAGAAAGGTTTGGCTTGAGGAGGCACTGATGGCCATTAGCATGACTGAATCTGCTGCACGTCACGTGCAGCGTTCTCTGGAAGGACGCGGCAAAGGCGAAGGTATCCGTCTGGGCGTACGTACCACCGGATGTTCGGGCTTGGCCTATGTGCTGGAATTCGTTGATACGCTGGCTGAAGAAGATCAGGTGTTCGAAAGCCATGGCGTCAAGGTCATCATTGATCCGAAGAGCCTTGTCTACCTTGACGGTACCGAACTGGACTTCGTCAAGGAAGGACTCAACGAGGGATTCAAGTTCAATAACCCTAACGTGCGCGGTGAGTGTGGCTGCGGCGAAAGCTTCAACGTTTGAGGTCGCCCGTGGGAACGCCTTGTCACTTTGCCTTGTTCGATCTCAAGCCGTCTTTTGCGCTTGATCTCGAGCAGCTTTCGAGTCGCTATCGTGAGCTTGCGCGTACAGTGCATCCTGATCGCTTTGCCGATGCCCCCGAGCGGGAGCGGCGACAGGCACTGGAGCGTGCGGCGCAGTTGAACGAGGCGTATCACGTTCTCAAGACTCCCTCGCGGCGAGCCCGTTACCTGCTGTCACTTCAAGGGCATGAAATGCCTGTTGAGGCGACTATCCAGGATCCCGACTTTCTCCTTCAGCAGATGCAGTGGCGTGAAGAGTTGGAAGAATTGCAGGATGAGGGGGACGTTGATGGTATCGCGCCCTTCAAGCAGCGTTTGAAGAAATCCCAGGCTGAACTCGAGCATGAGTTCGATTCGTGTTGGGAGAACGCTTCGAAACAGGAAACTGCAGAACGGCTTGTTCGCCGCATGCAGTTTCTCGACAAGCTGAGCAGCGAAGTGCGTCAGTTGGAAGAGCGCCTCGACGATTAATCTGGCGCCTGCTTAAAGGCGCCCCTAGCACAAGCTGAATAGCAATGGCTTTATTGCAAATCGCCGAACCTGGAATGGCTCCCAAGCCGCATCAACGCAAGTTGGCGGTAGGGATTGATCTGGGCACTACGAATTCTCTTGTCGCTGCCGTGCGCAGCGGCGTCTCTGAGCCGCTTCCTGATGAGCAGGGCGGTGTCATTCTTCCCTCAGCCGTTCGCTATCTGGAAAAGGATATTGAAGTAGGGGATGTAGCCAAGCAAAGTGCTGCACAAGATCCTTTCAATACGATTCTTTCCGTAAAACGCTTCATGGGTCGCGGTCTGGCTGACATCAAACAGCTGGGCGAGCAGTTACCCTATCGATTCGCTGAAGGCGAGTCCCACATGCCTTTCATTGAGACGATACAGGGACTCAAGAGTCCTGTTGAGGTCTCAGCCGAAATCCTTCGTGTATTGCGTTCGCGTGCAGAAAAGACCCTGGGTGGTGAATTGGTTGGCGCGGTAATAACCGTTCCGGCTTACTTTGATGACGCGCAGCGCCAAGCGACCAAGGATGCTGCCAAGCTGGCCGGTTTGAATGTGTTGCGGCTGCTTAACGAGCCCACCGCAGCGGCAGTGGCCTATGGGTTGGATCGTGGTGCGGAGGGCCTCATTGCGATCTATGACCTGGGTGGCGGCACATTTGATATTTCCATCTTGCGTTTGAGCAAAGGGGTTTTCGAAGTCCTGGCTACCGGAGGTGATAGTGCCTTGGGTGGTGATGATTTTGACCATGCCATTGCGACCTGGGTAATCGATCAGGCGGGGCTGTCTACTAATCTGTCGCCCTCGGAGCAACGTCAGTTACTGCAATTAGGCTGCATGGCCAAAGAGCAATTGTCGGCGCAACCTACTGTTACGCTCAGTTACGGTACCTGGCAGGGCGAGCTTACTCGCGAGCACTTTGAAGCACTGATCGAGCCGTTGATCGCGCGAAGCCTGAAAGCTTGCCGTCGCGCAGTGCGTGACTCTGGTTGCGAGCTTGAGGAAGTCAAGGCGGTAGTCATGGTGGGTGGCTCCACTCGCGTGCCGCAAGTCCGATCCGCAGTGGCCAGACTGTTCGGTCGCGAGCCACTGACGGACATTGATCCGGATAAGGTTGTTGCCATCGGTGCGGCCATTCAGGCTGATACCCTGGCGGGTAACCGTGGTGGCGAAGAGCTCTTGCTGCTGGATGTCATTCCGCTCTCCCTTGGGCTTGAAACCATGGGCGGTTTGATGGAAAAGATTATCCCGCGTAACACGACCATACCTGTGGCACGTGCCCAGGATTTCACAACGTATAAAGATGGCCAGTCAGCCATGATGATTCATGTGCTGCAGGGTGAGCGAGAGCTGGTGAAAGATGCTCGTTCGCTGGCTCGTTTCGAGCTGCGCGGCATTCCGCCTATGGTGGCTGGCGCTGCCAAGATCCGTGTGACTTTTCAGGTAGATGCGGACGGCTTGCTGAGCGTCTCGGCGCGAGAGCTCTCCAGTGGTGTGGAAGCCAGTATCCAGGTCAAGCCATCCTATGGTCTGACGGATGGTGAAATCGCGCGTATGCTGCAGGATTCTTTCCAGAATGCCGGCGATGACATGAACGCTCGCGTGCTACGTGAGCAGCAAGTCGAGGCGCAACGTCTTCTAGAGGCGGTCCAGGCGGCTGTCGCTGAGGACGGCGATCGTTTGCTGAACGCTGAAGAGCGTGAAGTTATAGAGGCCGAGATCGACAAGCTAAAGAGTCTTGTCGACCATTCAGATGCCTCTGCTATTGAAGTACAAACCAAGCGTCTTTCCCAAGTGACCGATGCATTCGCGGCTCGCCGGATGGATGCATCGATCAAGGCGGCCCTGGCGGGTCGTCGTCTTAACGAAATCCAGGAGTAAGTTCACCATGCCGCAGATCGTTTTTCTGCCCCACCCAGAGCATTGCCCCGAGGGCGCGGTGATCCAGGCCGAAGAAGGTGAAACCATTATCGATGCAGCGTTGCGCAACGGTATTGAAGTCGAGCATGCCTGTGAGATGTCTTGTGCCTGTACGACCTGCCATGTCGTCGTTCGTGAAGGCTTCGGCTCCATGGAGCCGTCTGACGAGCTTGAAGATGACATGCTGGATAAGGCATGGGGGCTGGAGCCGGAGTCCCGGCTGTCCTGTCAGGCAAAGGTTGGCACTGCCGACTTGGTCGTTGAAATTCCCCGCTACACCATCAATCAGGTATCGGAACGTCACTAAGGAAGATCATCATGGCGATGAAATGGGTCGATGTGCTGGATATCGCAATCGCTCTTTCCGAAGCTCACCCGGATGTGGATCCCCGCTATGTAAATTTCGTGAATTTGCGTAACTGGGTCACCGCACTGCCCGGGTTTGACGATGACCCCCAGCGGGGTGGCGAGAAGGTACTCGAAGCCATCCAAGCTGCGTGGATTGAAGAAGCGGACTAACCTATTCTTCGTTAGCCTACGCTTTTGACCGAAGCCCGCGTATAATCCGCGGGTTTCGTTTTTGCTAAATGCCCAACTTTGGAGTTGTCATGTCTGTTCAACGCACCCTTTCTATCATCAAGCCGGACGCTGTAGCCAAGAACGTCGTTGGTGAAATCATCACTCGCTTCGAAAAGGCTGGCCTGCGCGTTGTGGCCGCGAAGATGGTTCAGCTCTCCGAGCGCGAAGCCGGTGGCTTCTATGCTGAGCACAAAGAGCGTCCTTTCTTCAAGGATCTGGTGTCCTTCATGACTTCCGGTCCGGTCGTTGTTCAGGTTCTGGAAGGCGAAAACGCCATTGCCAAGAACCGTGAGCTGATGGGCGCTACCGATCCCAAGAAAGCAGACGCCGGTACCATCCGCGCTGATTTCGCTGTTTCCATCGATGAAAACGCTGTTCACGGTTCTGATTCCGAAGCATCGGCTGCCCGTGAAATCGCTTACTTCTTCGCTGCAACTGAAGTTTGCGAGCGCACTCGCTGATCCACAGGTGAATCCATGAGCAATACAGTCGGCAAGACTAACCTGCTGGGGCTTACCCAGCCACAAATGGAGCAGTTCTTCGAGTCCATCGGAGAGAAGCGCTTTCGTGCCGGCCAAGTGATGAAATGGATTCACCACTTTGGCGTTGATGATTTTGACGCCATGAGTAATCTCGGCAAGGCCTTGCGCGAAAAGCTCAAGGCCTGCGCCGAGGTTCGTGGCCCCGAAGTAGTAAGTGAAGATATTTCGGCGGATGGCACCCGCAAGTGGGTCATTCGTGTGGCTTCCGGTAGCTGCGTTGAGACGGTTTACATTCCTCAGGACAAGCGTGGCACGCTGTGTGTTTCGTCACAGGCAGGCTGTGCACTTGACTGCAGTTTCTGTTCGACCGGAAAGCAAGGTTTCAATAGCAATCTCACGGCTGCCGAAGTCATTGGCCAAGTGTGGGTTGCCAACAAGTCATTTGGTACTGTGCCGGCCAAGATCGACCGTGCCATTACGAACGTCGTGATGATGGGCATGGGTGAGCCGCTGCTCAATTTCGACAATGTCGTAGCTGCCATGCAAATCATGATGGATGACTTGGGTTATGGAATATCCAAGCGCAAGGTAACGCTATCCACGTCAGGGGTAGTGCCCATGATTGAGGAGTTGGCCAAGCACGTCGATGTGTCTCTGGCGCTGTCGCTGCATGCGCCCAACGACGCCTTGCGCAACGAGCTGGTACCGATCAATCGCAAGTATCCTCTGGCCATGCTGCTGGATGCCTGTCAGCGGTACATTAGTCAGCTGGGTGAAAAACGTGTTCTGACCATTGAGTACACTCTACTCAAGGACGTCAACGACCAGCCCGAGCATGCTGTGCAGATGATTGAATTGCTGCGCAACGTGCCCTGCAAGATCAATCTGATTCCTTTTAATCCTTTCCCTCATTCCGGTTACGAGCGCCCCAGCAAGAATGCGGTGCGTCGCTTCCAGGAACTCCTGCAGCAGGCCGGTTTCAATGTCACCGTGCGTACTACGCGTGGCGATGATATCGATGCAGCCTGTGGGCAGCTGGTAGGAAAGGTTATGGACCGTACTCGACGAAGCGAGCGGTACATTGCTGTACGCCAGTTGAATAATGAGAACGATGCGGCTTTGGGTGTTCGCCAGAATTAATTAAAAGGAGAGGGTTAGTGATGTTGCGTGCAGTATTGGCTTTGGCAGTTGCAGGACTTTTAACCGGCTGCGTCACTACTGGCTCTACTGACCCTCTGAGTACGGAAAAAGGTCGTGATCATGCCCGGGACGCCTACATTCAGTTGGGTCTGGGCTATCTGCAGGAAGGAAACACCGAGCAGGCCAAGATCCCGCTGAAACAGGCCCTGCAGCTTGACTCCTCGAGCGCCGATGCCCATGCCGCGCTGGCATTGGTGTTCCAGACCGAGATGGAGCCCAAACTGGCTGACGAAGAATACCGCAAGGCCATGTCAGCACGCCGTAACGATTCCCGTATTCTCAATAATTACGGAAGCTTTCTTTTTGAGCAGAAGCGATACAGCGAAGCCTACGATCGTTTCATAGAGGCCTCGCAGGATCCTTTGTACCCTGAACGCTCGCGAGTCTTTGAAAACCTCGGTTTAACTGCGTTAAGGTTGAATAAGCCCGAATTGGCACGCCAGTATTTGGAGAAGTCGCTGAGACTGAACAGCAACCAACCCAAGGCTTTGCTGGAAATGGCGCAGCTCTCTTATGCGGCTCGTGAGTATGTACCTGCACGTGGGTATTACGAAGCATTTAGCCGTATTTCGCCCCAGGATGCGCGTAGCCTTTTACTGGGCATCCGTCTGGCCGAAGTATTCAACGATCGCGATACGGCTGCCAGTTATACCTTGCAATTGAAGCGGCTTTATCCCGCTTCTGAAGAATATAAACAACTTCAGTCGGAGCAACGATGAGTAATGTGCAACCTGAGGCTGTAATGTCAGCTCGTGGTAATCCAGGCGACATACTGCGCCAGGCTCGCATTTCCAATGGGTGGAGTATCGCTCAAGTGGCTGCTCAGATGAATCTGAGTGGGCATGTCATCGAGTTGCTGGAAGCTGGGGACTATCAAAAGCTGCCAGGGCATACGTTTGCCCGCGGTTATGTCCGCTCCTATGGGAAGCTGCTGGGGCTCGATCAGGCTGAGCTTGTAAAGGTCTTCGATCAGTACACAGGGACCGATGCCAAAGGCAGTACGGTTCACACCATAAACCGTGTTGAAGAACCGGTGCGCTTGTCGCGTAACGTCCTGCGTATCGTCAGCTTTATTCTGGTCGTTGTTATCATTGGGCTTGGCCTGTTCTGGTGGCAGGAGCGCTCCGGGCTTGGTATGGGCGGTAATGGCCTTAGCCTTGAGCATGTCGAAGTAGAAAGCGCAGACGGCACTACTGAAATTCATACGCTTGATGAGCCTGAAGATCAGGCGGTGGCGGAAGCTCAAAAGGCTGAGGTGCCCGCTGCATCAGAGCCAGGTGTGCCCGCTACACCGACTGCTCCTGCTGCCAATGCTGTTGCGCAAACGCCTGTGCCTGCCCCGAATACCGCTTCCGGTACGGCAGCCAATGG
Source organism: Pseudomonas sp. C2.3V (assembly GCF_058536325.1). Classification (NCBI taxonomy): domain Bacteria; kingdom Pseudomonadati; phylum Pseudomonadota; class Gammaproteobacteria; order Pseudomonadales; family Pseudomonadaceae; genus Pseudomonas; species Pseudomonas sp. C2.3V. The sequence continues at coordinate 1,043,533 of NZ_JBZUBN010000001.1, forward strand.
CGCTGCGAATGCTGCTCCTGCTACGGCCGTTACACCGACTACTCCGGTTGTATCGACCGATGCTGCGCTTGCGCCTACCACGCCGCCAGCCGGCGAAACTGCGCCAGCGGCAGGGCAGGGAGGCTTGAGCATTCAGCTGGTAGCGGACTGCTGGATGCAGATCACAGATGCGTCGGGGAAAGTTATTTACAGTGGCCTCAAACGAAAGGGTGATACCCTGCAGTTTGAAACGGTAAAAGCTCCCGTGGAGATTCGTTTAGGCTACGCACGGGGTGCGCAAATTACCTATAACGGCCAGCCTGTAGACATCAAGCCCTATGTACGTGGGGAAACTGCTCGCTTCAAAGTAGGACAGGCGTCTCAGTAACCAGAATTGCAGTACGATCAAAGCGGCATCATTCTGCCGCTTTGATTTTATTATCGGATCATATTTTATAGTTCTCTGGTTTTAACCAGTCTCCGTAAGGATCTGGTATTTACCAGGAAGAAGAGTCCTGTCATGCATAGCGAATCGCCGATCAAACGTCGCCCTTCTCGAAAGATCTGGGTAGGCTCCGTGCCGGTAGGAGGCGATGCTCCTATCGCGGTACAGAGCATGACGAACACCGAAACCTGTGATGTTGCCGCAACAGTTGCGCAAATCCGTCGTCTGGAAGATGCAGGCGCTGATATCGTTCGGGTTTCAGTTCCCGACATGGATGCTGCAGAAGCATTCGGTCAAATCAAGCAGCAGGTGAATGTTCCCCTGGTTGCAGACATTCATTTTGACTACAGAATTGCCCTTCGGGTAGCTGAACTCGGTGTGGATTGTCTGCGTATCAACCCTGGCAACATCGGGCGTGAAGACCGGGTCAGGGCGGTAGTCGATGCGGCGCGTGACAAGAACATTCCGATTCGTATCGGCGTGAATGCGGGCTCTCTGGAAAAGGATCTGCAGAAAAAATATGGTGAGCCTACCCCTGAGGCGCTACTGGAATCAGCCATGCGTCATGTCGATTACCTCGACAAACTGGATTTCCAGAACTTCAAGGTTAGTGTGAAGGCGAGTGACGTCTTCATGGCCGTATCGGCTTATCGCTTGCTGGCGAAGCAGATCGAGCAGCCGCTACACCTGGGCATCACCGAGGCAGGTGGTTTGCGTTCCGGCACCGTAAAATCTGCGGTTGGCCTGGGCATGCTGCTGGCCGAAGGTATTGGCGATACCATTCGTATCTCCCTGGCGGCGGATCCGGTCGAAGAGATCAAGGTGGGTTTCGATATCCTGAAGTCGTTGCGCTTACGGTCACGCGGCATCAACTTCATTGCCTGTCCAAGCTGCTCTCGCCAGAACTTTGATGTGGTCAAGACCATGAATGATCTGGAAGGGCGCCTGGAAGATCTTCTGGTTCCCTTAGATGTGGCCGTTATCGGCTGTGTGGTCAATGGGCCGGGAGAGGCCAAAGAGGCTCACGTAGGGTTGACTGGCGGCACGCCTAATAACCTAGTGTATATCGATGGCAAGCCTGCACAAAAGCTGACCAATGAGAATCTGGTGGATGAGCTGGAGCAGCTGATTCGCCGCAAAGCGGCTGAAAAAATGGAAGCGGATGCGGCTGTTATTGCCCGTAGCTGAATGCCGTTAGAGAATTGAATTAAGGACTCCTCGTGAGCAAGTCTTTGCAAGCCATTCGTGGCATGAACGACATACTGCCAGAGCAGACGCCAGCCTGGCGCTATCTGGAAACAACCTTCGCTACCTTGCTGGATGGGTACGGCTACAAGGAAATCCGACTGCCTATCCTCGAATTCACCGAGCTGTTCGCTCGGGGTATCGGCGAGGGCACCGATGTGGTCGACAAGGAAATGTATACTTTTCTCGACCGTAACGGTGAGTCGCTGACGCTTCGTCCGGAAGGCACAGCAGGGTGTGTCCGCGCCGTGCTGGAGCACGGCCTTACAGGCGGTGGCCAGGTTCAGAAACTCTGGTATACGGGACCCATGTTCCGCTACGAGAAGCCGCAAAAAGGACGCTATCGCCAGTTCCATCAGATTGGCGTAGAGGTCTTTAACTTGCCTGGGCCGGATATCGATGCTGAGCTGATCATCATGACGGCGCGCCTGTGGAGGCAGCTGGGTATTAATGATGCCGTTACACTGCAGCTGAACAGCTTGGGTTCAAGCGAAGCGCGTGCAGCCTATCGGGATGCCTTGGTTGATTACCTCAAGCAGCATTTCGATCAGCTGGATGAAGACAGTCAGCGTCGTTTGACGACTAATCCCCTGCGTATTCTGGACAGCAAGAATGCCCAGACACAGGCCTTGCTGACCGATGCTCCCACGTTGTCGGATTATCTAGATGAAGAGTCTCGTGCCCATTTTGAAGGCTTGAAGGCACGCCTTGAGGCAGCAGGCATCGAGTACACGATCAATCCGAAGCTTGTACGGGGTCTGGACTACTACGGTCGTACCGTATTCGAGTGGGTAACCGATAAGCTGGGCGCACAAGGTACGGTGTGCGCTGGCGGACGCTACGATGGTCTGATCACTCAGTTTGGTGGAAAGCCTACGCCAGGCGTTGGTTTTGCTATGGGTGTCGAGCGTCTGGTGCTGATGCTTGAGACGCTGAACAAGATTCCCGCCGAGCTTAGCCGTCCGATGGACATCTACCTATGCACCTTTGGTGAAGCGGCAGAACTGGCCGGTCTGGCCTTGGCCGAGCAGCTGCGTACGGCCTTGCCGTCCTTGCGTCTGGCGGTTAATGCTGGCGGCGGAAGTTTCAAGAGTCAGTTCAAGAAGGCAGACAAGAGCGGTGCATGGTTTGCTCTGATTCTGGGCGAGGATGAGCTGGCGCAGCGCCAGGTTGGCCTCAAGCCCTTGCGTAATGATAGTGCCCAGGAGATGGTCGCCTGGGATCAGTTGTCCGCACGCCTGCACGATAGCTTGCAGCAGCAGACGTCCGCACACAGCGAAAGCGAATAGGAGTGACCGGTGAGTTCGCAGAATGAAGATCCAAATGTCGCCCACCTTCAGGATTGGTGGCAGCGTAACGGCAAGCCGCTGCTCACCGGTGGCGTTGTGGCCCTGGTGGCCGTGCTGGGCTGGCAATGGTGGGAGCGTAATCAGACCAATCAGTCTCAGGCTGCGTCCATCGTATATCAGGAGCTGGTTCAGGCAGCGCTGGATCCCAGCGGCAAACCGGATACCGCTCGGGTAACGGACCTGTCCAACCAGCTCAAGCAGGAGTATTCAGGTACTACCTATTCCCAATACGGTAGTCTTTTCGTGGCCAAGGTTGCTGTTGAGAGTGGCAAGCTGGATGACGCAGCCAACGAACTAAAGGCGGTTGTCGATAAACCGGCGGATGATACTGTGGGCGAACTGGCACGCCAGCGTCTGGCGCGGGTGCTGGCTGCGCAGGGCAAAGCTGAAGATGGCCTGAAACTACTGGAAGGCAAGGTTGCAGAGCCTTATGTCGCCAACCGCGAAGAGTTACGTGGTGATCTGTTGGTCAGTCTGGGCCGTGTCGACGATGCCCGTGCCGCTTATGAAAAAGCCAAGTCCGAATTGCCTGCCGATGCCGCCGAAGGCACGCTGCAGATGAAGCTGGATGACCTGGCAAAAGGAGATGCCTGATGCTGCGTTGGAAACATGTTGCGCTACTGGCCTTGGCCCTGACTGCTGTCGGGTGCAGCAGTAACAGCAAAAAAGAGCTGCCGCCTGCTGAATTGCAGGACTTCAAGGCCGATGTTCAGTTGCAGGAGCAATGGAGCCGCTCGGTAGGGGAAGGGCAGGGTGATACCTACAACCTGTTGACGCCTGCCATTGACGGTCAGTCCCTGTACGTGACTGATAACGAAGGGCTGGTCATGGCGTTGAACCGTGAAAACGGTGACGTCATCTGGAAGAAAAAGCTGGATCTGCCTGTTTCGGGTGGAGTTGGCGCTGCCTACGGGCTGGTTCTGGTTGGTACGTTGAGAGGGGATGTCGTTGCCCTGGACGCAACCTCGGGTGATGAAAAATGGCGCGCCAGGGTTTCCAGTGAAGTACTGGCTCCGCCGGTCAGCAACGGTGACATCGTGGCTGTCCAGACTCAGGACGACAAGCTTTATGCCCTTGATGCCGAGACGGGTGACCGTCGCTGGCTCTATGAGGAGAGCATGCCTGTTCTGACCCTGCGTGGCACAGGTGCTCCGGTCGTAACCAATCGCTATGTTGTCGCTGGCCTGGCCAGCGGCAAGGTGATTGCGCTGGATGAACAGCGTGGCTTGCCGATCTGGGAGCAGCAGGTTGCCATCCCGCAGGGGCGCTCCGAGCTGGATCGTATGGTTGATATCAACGGCGGACTGCTGCTTTCAGGCACTACGCTATATGTGGCCACGTACCACGGTCGGGTTGCCGGACTGGATCTGGAGAGCGGTCGTGTGCTCTGGCAACGTGATGCATCCAGCTATACCGGTGTCGCTGAAGGTTTCGGTAACGTATATGTAAGCCTGGAAAATGGCACCGTTGAAGCAGTAGATCAAAATTCGGCTTCAGCGCTGTGGAGTAATGATTCCCTGGCGCGTCGTATGTTGTCCGCCCCGGCTGTGCTGTCGAACTATGTCGCAGTAGGTGATTATGAAGGCTATATTCACCTGCTAAGCCAGACGGATGGCCATATGGCCGGCCGTCAAAAACTAGGCAACGGTGGCGTTCGGGTTCGCCCGCTGGTGGATGGCGACTGGATGTATGTGTACGGTAACGGCGGTAAGCTGGCTGCCTACACCATTCGCTAAGCTGTTCTGTATGTGTATGGCCGCTATCGCTCTCACGGTAGCGGCCTTTGTGTTTTCTGTATTCCTGTGGAGAGCCGTATGGTTCCCGTTATTGCTCTGGTAGGACGCCCTAATGTAGGCAAGTCCACCTTGTTTAATCGACTTACCAAAACCCGTGATGCCATTGTGGCCGATATCGCGGGCCTGACCCGCGACCGCAAGTATGGCGAGGCGCGTTGGCAGGGTCGGACGTATATCGTTGTCGACACCGGAGGTATCTCCGGCGACGAAGAAGGCATCGATATGAAAATGGCCGAGCAGTCGCTTCAGGCCATTGAAGAAGCCGACGCCGTTCTGTTCATGGTGGATTCCCGTGCCGGGATGACGGCAGGCGATCAGATGATCGCCGAGCATCTGCGTACGCGTAACAAGCGCTGCTTTTTGATTGCTAATAAGGTCGACGCAGTTGATCCAGACATTGCCCGGGCTGAATTCAGCCCAATGGGCCTGGGTGATGCGCTGACCATTGCGGCTGCGCATGGCCGCGGTATCAACGGCATGCTTGAGCAGGTGCTGGGCTCCTTCCCTAAGGATGAGGAAGAAGAGTTCATTGTTGATGCGGAAGACGAAGAGGGCGATCAGGCTTCGGATGAGAGTGTCATCGAGAAGCGTATTCCGGGACCGGATGAAAAGGCCGGGATCAAGATCGCCATCATTGGCCGTCCCAACGTGGGCAAGTCCACGCTGGTCAACCGTATGCTTGGCGAAGAGCGGGTCATCGTATATGACCAGGCTGGCACCACTCGCGACAGTATCTACATTCCCTTCGAGCGCAACGAAGAGAAATACACGCTGATCGACACCGCCGGTGTGCGTCGCCGCGGCAAGATCTTCGAAGCGGTAGAAAAGTTTTCTGTTGTGAAGACGCTTCAGGCCATTCAGGACGCCAACGTCGTTATCTTTGTGATGGACGCCCGTGAAGGGGTAGTCGAGCATGATCTGAACCTGTTGGGCTTTGTCCTGGAAACCGGTCGCGCCCTGGTGATTGCGCTCAACAAGTGGGACGGCATGGAGTCCAGTGAGCGCGATTACGTGAAGACCGAACTCGAACGCCGCCTGATGTTTGCCAATTTCGCAGATATTCATTTCATTTCCGCATTGCATGGCACCGGTGTGGGACATCTGTACAAGTCGGTGCAGCAGGCATTCGCTTCGGCCGTTACCCGCTGGCCTACCAGTCGTTTGACCAAGATCCTTGAGGATGCGGTGCAGGAGCACCAGCCGCCGCTGGTGAATGGCCGTCGAATCAAGCTGCGTTATGCGCACATGGGCGGAGCCAACCCCCCGCTGTTGGTTATCCATGGTAACCAAGTGGATGCGGTCCCGCGCGCCTATGTCCGCTACTTGGAAAACACCTATCGCCGTGTATTGAAGCTGATAGGTACGCCTATTCGCATTGAGTTCAAGTCAGGTGAAAACCCCTTCGCCGACAAGAAGAACACGCTGACCGAGCGGCAGGTGAACAAGAAGCGCCGCTTGATGAGCCATCACAAGAAAGCGGAGAAGAAGCGCAAGGATAAGCGTCGCTAGTCGCTTCTCTGTTGTAACAGGCCAGCGCTGCCTGGCCCGTTCGAATACCAGGCCGCTCGGGCACCTTCCGAGTGGCCAGTCTTAAGTCATGATAGCGGTGCATAGTGCTTCGCTGAGCCGTCGACGGCATCGAAGCCGACCGCCTTGTTGTCGGAGCGTTCGATGATCCAGAGCAAGTTGCCTTCCCTCGGTGTGACTATCTTTACCCGCATGTCCCAGCTGGCTATGGAAACGGGTGCAATCAACCTGTCTCAGGGTTTCCCGGATTTCGACGGCCCGGATGCCTTGCGCGAGGCGGTAAGTCGGCACGTCATGGCCGGTCATAACCAGTATGCGCCCATGACAGGATTGCCCGCCTTGCGTGAGCAAGTGGCCCGCAAAGTGGCTACGCTCTATGGGCGCACGGTTGATGCCGAACAGGAAGTCACCATTACACCCGGTGCGACGCAGGCCATCTTTTGCGCCATTCAGTCTGTAGTCCGCAGCGGTGATGAAGTGATTGTATTCGATCCTTGCTATGACTCTTACGCACCCTCGGTTGAACTGGCCGGTGGGCGCTGCATCCACCTACCCTTGGCACTGCCGGATTTTGGGATCGACTGGGATCGTTTGCAGGCAGCCCTGACGTCGCGCACACGGGCTATCGTACTGAACACGCCCCATAACCCGAGCGGCTCGCTGGTTGGTCGCGACGCGCTGGACCGTCTCGCCGCATTGATTCGCGATCGGGATATCTACCTGATCAGTGATGAGGTATATGAGCACTTGGTTTTCGACGGAGCAGAGCATGCCAGTGTACTCACCCATGATGAACTCTACGCCCGTGCGTTTGTTATCAGCTCCTTTGGCAAAACATATCATGTGACAGGTTGGAAGACCGGGTATGTGATCGCCCCGCGCGAGCTTTCAAGCGAACTGCGCAAGATTCACCAGTATGTAAGCTTTTGCGGGGTGACGCCTCTGCAATGGGCATTGGCAGATTTCATGGAAGCGCATCCCGAGCATGTAACCGAACTCCCAGCGTTTTATCAGGCCAAACGAGATCTGTTCTATGATTTGTTGGGTTCGTCTAAATTGGCGTTTACACGTGCAGCAGGGACCTATTTCCAGCTGGCGGACTATTCCGCTATTCGGGATGACGTAAGCGATGTCGAAATGGCCGAGTGGTTGACGCGTGAGCACGGTGTGGCTGCCATTCCGATCTCCGTGTTTTATCAGGAAGCTCCAAAGGACTTGCGTCTGGTACGTTTCTGCTTCGCTAAACGAGAGGAGACGCTGCGGCTAGCAGCGGAAAAACTGTGCGCGATCTAAGCCTGAGACCTGATTTGAAACTGGCATTCATCCAGACTGAACTGTTCTGGCATGATGCTTCGGCCAACCGCGACCGGTTTACTGCCTTGCTGCAACAGGCGAAAGGCGCGGATCTGGTTGTACTGCCTGAGATGTTCACTACCGGCTTTTCGATGGAATCAGCCCTGCTGGCTGAGGATGAAGGCGGACGTTCCCATGCGTGGATACGCGAGCAAGCGGCATCGCTCAATGCTGTGATAACGGGCAGCCTGATCGTTCGTGATGCCCAAGGGCAGTACCGTAATCGACTCCTGTGGGCGCGGCCTGACGGCACGATGTCCCATTATGACAAACGTCACCTGTTTCGCATGGCCGGAGAGCACGAACATTACACCGCAGGTGAAGCGCAAGCGGTATTCGAGCTCAACGGCTGGCGCATTCGTCCCTTGATCTGTTACGACTTGCGGTTTCCGGTGTGGAGCCGTGATCCAGTCAAGACCGATCTGTTGCTCTATACCGCCAACTGGCCAGCCGCACGGCGTAACCACTGGAATCGGCTGCTTCCCGCTCGGGCCATTGAAAACCTCTGTTATGTCGCGGCCGTGAATCGCATTGGCGAAGACGGAAAAGGAATCGCCTATAGCGGCGACAGCCAGGTATTGGACTACCAGGGCGAGCCGCTCCTGGACGCCAAGGACAGCGCAGGAGTGTTTACGGTGTCGCTGTCTGCCGACACGCTGTCGCGCTACCGCGATGCGTTCCCCGCGTATCGGGATGTGGACGACTTCGAACTGCTTTGATTGCTCACTACTCCTCCCTAACGCCCCGTCTGCCATGCTGGCGATGGGGCGTTGTTGTTTCCGGCGCTTGCCCTTTGCCTTGGGACGATTGCAGACTGGCCCTTCGACAGGCTATTCAGGACAACAACAATGCAAACGCCTCGAATCGCAATTATTGGCGCCGGCCTCATGGGTGTCGGGATTGCCACTCATTTTGCTCGCCACGGACATTCGGTTCTGCTGCGAGACGTTTCCGCCGAGCGTTTGAGCGATGTGCCCGCCATTGCCAGAAGTGTTCTGGAAGAGCTATCAGCGGCTGCGCTGTTTGAACCCAGTCAGACCAAAGCAGTGCTGAGCAGGATCACGACAACCGATGCGCTGGCCGATTTGGCTGATGCCACGCTACTGATCGAGGCTGTACCTGAGCGGCTGGCGCTCAAGCATGCGTTGTATGCGGAGCTTGAGTCAGTCGTTTCGCCAGAGGCCATCATTGCCAGTAACACAAGCGGCTTTCCTCCCGAGCAACTGGCTCAGGGAATGGCATATCCCGAACGGTTGCTCATTGCTCATTTCTGGAACCCGCCTCATCTGATTCCACTGGTCGAACTGGTGCCGGGAGAAAAGACCAACCCAGCCTGTTTGGAGAGGGTGCGGGATGTATTGCAAGTCATGGACCTGGAAGTTGTTCTGCTCATGCGGGCGATTCCGGGCTTTATTGGCAACCGCCTGCAGTTTGCCGTGCTGCGTGAGGCCCTGCATATCGTACAAAGCGGTGCAGCGTCGCCTGAAGATGTGGACCGGGTCATGCGGGCCTCTCTGGGTAGGCGCTACGGCATGGTGGGACCGCTGGAAGCGGCAGACATGGGTGGTCTCGATACCTTTCTGGACATCGCCAGCCACCTGATGCCGACCTTAGCCAAGGATGAAGAGGTGCTAGAGGTTTTGCGTGAACGCGTCGGGCAGGGAAGAACAGGCCTACGCAGCGGCAATGGGTTTTATGAGTGGAGCGAGGAGCGCAAGGCGCGGATAGCCGAGCGGCGTGCCCATCAGCTACAGCATGCCTTGCGGCCATGAATCGCTATACAGGTGTCGATATGGCGACCGCCAATGACCTGAGCGACTATCAGCAGATCAGTCTGCGGGCAATTCGCTCGCTATTTGAAAGCATCGAGCAGAGCAGCGAAGGCACCGTAATTGTGGACCGTGACCTCCGTATCGTCTGGATGAATGAGCGTTATGCCCGGCGCTTTGGCTTGCCCAGCGCAAAGTCGGCGATCGGGCAGGTGTGTGAGCAGGTGATTCCGGGAAGCTTGTTGCGGGAAGTAGTCAATACAGGCCAGCCCATCCTGCTGGATGTGCTTGATACACCCAAGGGGCCAATGGTGGTGATGCGTTTGCCCATCCATGACGATACCGGTCAGGTAATCGGTGCCATTGGCTTTGCCCTGTTCGACGAGTTACGGACGTTGGCCCCCTTGGTGACGCGGTTCTTACGGATTCAGGAGGAATTGGCTTCGACGCGGCGGTCGCTGCAGAACGCCCGGCAGGCCAAATACAGTTTTGCCCACTTCGTAGGCAGCGGCCCGGCCAGTCAGGAGGTCAAGCGACGTGCGAGACGTGCGGCTACGGTAGAGACCTCTGTCTTGCTGTTGGGCGAGACCGGCACAGGAAAGGAGTTGTTGGCCCATGCCATTCATGCGGCATCCCCTCGGGCCAATAAGTCGTTTGTCAGTGTGAATGCGGCTGCCATCCCTGAAAACCTGTTGGAAGCTGAGTTCTTCGGCACGGCGCCTGGTGCCTTTACAGGCGCGGACCGCAAGGCGCGGGCAGGAAAACTGCAGATTGCGCAGGGCGGAACGCTATTTCTGGACGAAATCGGCGATATGCCCCTGAGCTTACAGGCAAAACTTTTGAGGGTACTTCAGGAAAAGGAATTCGAGCCGCTGGGGTCCAACGAGGTGCTGCGCTGCGACGTTCGGCTGATTGCGGCAACCTCACGCAATCTGGATGCGCTGGTAGCTGAAGGCTTATTTCGGGCGGATCTGTACTACCGCTTGAACGTACTGCCCATTGTGGTTCCGCCGCTGCGTGAACGGCGAGAAGACCTGCCGGCGTTATGCGAAGCCATCCTGGACAGTTTGCTGGCGGAAGGACATGCGCCTCGGGAGCTGGATGAGGAAGCACTGGCGTTACTCGCCCGCTACGATTGGCCTGGCAACGTACGTGAGCTGCGCAATGTTCTGGAGCGCGCATCGCTGTTGAGTGATGAGGCCGTTATTGGCGCGCTCAGCATTGGCTCGGCATTAGGAAAACCCTTGCCACCCAAAGCGATTGAGCTGGTGTCCATTAGCACTACCAGTACGCCTAGTAACAACATGACGTATGAAGAGGCGAAGCGCCAATTCGAGCATGAGCTCATTACCCAGGCCTTGTCATCGTGCTCAGGCAGGGTCGAGGAGGCTGCCAAACGCTTGGGCCTCGGACGCTCCACCCTTTATAAGAAAATGGCTGCCCTAGGGCTCTTGTCTTGAAATAGAGACTATTCTCAAGTTGGAGACAAAATTGATTCGAACTTGTCTCAAATTGGAGAAATCAATGAATTGAAGGAGCAATTAGTTAAGTAATTCAAGGTGTTAGCTTCTGGCATGGATCTCGCTAACAAAGCCTTGCTGTCTCCACAGCTACAACAATAACTAGCCGCTGCGTTCGGTGCTGACCGGCCAGCGAGGAGAAAACATGAGCGTATTGATTGCTCTGGCGGCGCTGGGTCTGCTGATGCTGGCGGCGTACCGTGGTTATAGCGTTATCCTGTTTGCACCGATTGCAGCCCTTGCGGCGGTGCTGCTGACCGATCCTTCCGCTGTGGCTCCGGCATTTACCGGTGTGTTCATGGACAAGATGGTCGGCTTCATCAAGCTGTACTTTCCTGTCTTTCTGCTGGGTGCAGTCTTCGGCAAGCTGATCGAGCTTTCCGGTTTTTCCCGTTCCATTGTGGCTGCTGCGATTCGTCTGCTGGGCACACGGCAGGCCATGCTGGTCATCGTGCTGGTTTGCGCCTTGCTGACCTATGGTGGCGTCTCGCTGTTCGTTGTCGTGTTTGCGGTGTACCCATTCGCAGCCGAGATGTTTCGTCAGAGCAACATTCCCAAACGTTTGATTCCAGCCACCATTGCACTGGGTGCGTTTTCATTCACCATGGATGCCCTGCCGGGTACGCCTCAAATACAGAACATCATTCCTACGACATTCTTCAACACGACGGCCTGGGCTGCCCCGTGGCTGGGGTTGATCGGCTCGTTGTTTGTCATCGCGGTCGGGTTGACCTATCTGGGGCGGCAGCGTCGTAAAGCGATGTCGCGTGGAGAAGGGTACGGCACCGAGTTGCGCAACGAGCCGGAAACACCGGACAACATCAACTTGCCGAACCCGCTTCTGGCGCTGTCGCCACTTATCCTGGTCGGCGTCATGAATCTGCTATTTACCCACTGGATTCCTCAGTGGTACGGCAAGACGCACACGCTAGCGCTACCGGGGCTGGCAACGCCTGTGACCAGCGAAGTCAGTAAGCTAACGGCAATCTGGGCCGTCGAGGCTGCCTTGTTAATCGGCATTTTGCTGGTGCTTGTGGCTGCGTTTAAAACCATCCGTACCCGCTTGGCCGAGGGCACTAAAACCGCAGTAGGCGGGGCTTTGCTGGCCGCCATGAATACTGCGTCTGAATATGGGTTTGGTGCAGTAATCGCTTCGCTGCCGGGTTTTCTGGTCTTGGCAGACGCGCTCAAGACCATTCCCAACCCACTCATCAACGAAGCCATTACCGTAACGCTTCTGGCCGGTATCACTGGCTCGGCTTCAGGCGGCATGAGTATTGCGCTGGCGGCCATGTCGGACAGCTTTATCGCCGCAGCCAATGCCGCACAGATCCCCCTTGAGGTGCTGCACCGGGTGGCGGCCATGGCTAGCGGTGGCATGGATACCCTGCCGCACAATGGCGCCGTCATCACCTTGCTGGCAGTAACTGGACTGACGCACCGGGAAGCTTACAAAGACGTATTTGGTATCACGTTGATCAAGACGTTGGCAGTGTTCGTGGTCATCGGCGTGTTCTATGCCACTGGCATCGTGTAGAGGAGAACGTTATGGACTTGAAAGGCAAAACCGCCCTGGTAACCGGTTCGACCAGTGGAATCGGTCTGGGTATCGCCACGCGACTGGCCGAAGCGGGTGCCGATGTGATCCTCAATGGCTTTGGTGACAGCGAGAAGGCTAAAGCCGATCTAAGCCGTTTGGGTGGGCGGGTCGGTTATCACGGGGCGGACTTGTCCCGGCCTGAGCAGATTACTGATCTTTTCGCCTATGCTGAACATGAGTTCGGTGGTGTGGATATTCTGGTCAACAATGCCGGCATCCAGCATGTGGCATCGGTCGAGACGTTTCCGGTCGAGAAGTGGGACGCGATCATTGCAATCAATCTGTCCTCGGTATTTCACGCGACTCGTCTGGCATTGCCGGGTATGAGGCAGCGCGGCTGGGGAAGGATTGTGAACATCGCGTCCGTGCATGGATTGGTAGGGTCGGCACAGAAATCCGCTTATGTGGCTGCCAAGCATGGCGTGGTCGGACTGACCAAGGTGGTTGCACTGGAAACGGCCGATTGTAATGTGACCTGTAATGCGCTCTGCCCGGGCTGGGTGCTGACACCTCTGGTGCAGCAGCAGATCGATGCACGCGCCGCTACAGATGGCGATGCAGAGCGCGCACGGCGGGAGCTTCTGGAAGAGAAGCAGCCGTCACTTGAATTCGTCACGCCTGCCCAGCTGGGCGAGTTGACACTGTTTCTTTGCAGCGATGCGGCCGCCCAGGTACGGGGCGCCGCGTGGAATGTCGATGGGGGCTGGTTGGCCCGTTAACAACAATAACGACACGAGGTAAACCATGAACAAGCTTTATCCCAGTGCCGCCCATGCCCTAGAAGGGGTCGTGGAAGACGGCATGACGCTGGCGGTCGGCGGTTTCGGTCTGTGCGGGATCCCCGAAGCGCTGATCCTGGCATTGCGCGAGACCGGCAAGCGCGAGCTGACCGTGATCAGTAATAACGCCGGAGTAGACGGGTTTGGCCTGGGCGTACTGCTCGAGTCCCGGCAAATCAAGAAAATGATTTCCTCCTACGTAGGCGAGAACAAGGAGTTCGAGCGGCAGTACCTTTCCGGTGAGCTGGAATTGGAATTCACCCCCCAAGGCACGCTTGCGGAAAAACTGCGTGCCGGTGGTTCAGGCATCCCGGCGTTCTTCACGCGTACCGGCTACGGCACGCTGGTGGCCGAAGGCAAGGAAACACGCGAGTTCGATGGTGAGCAGTATGTGATGGAGCGGTCGCTCGTGGCGGATGTAGCGCTGGTCAAAGCGATCAAGGCTGACAAGGCAGGCAATCTGGTCTTCAACAAGACTGCACGTAACTTCAACCCTCTGGCAGCAATGGCGGGCAAGTTGTGTATTGCCGAGGTGGAGCAACTGGTGGAAACGGGTGAGCTAGACCCTGATGAGGTCCATCTGCCGGGCATCTTTGTGCAGCGCATCGTTGTGAATGCCAATCCCGAGAAGCGCATCGAGAAACGCACCCTGTCGGAGGGCAACTAACATGGCCTGGACTCGTGAACAAATGGCGCAGCGCGCCGCCAAGGAATTGCAGGACGGCTTCTATGTCAACCTGGGCATTGGCCTGCCCACTCTGGTCGCCAACTATATCCCTGAAGGAATGGATGTGTGGCTGCAATCTGAAAACGGACTCCTGGGTATCGGCCCGTTTCCGACAGAAGAGACCATTGACCCGGACTTGATCAACGCCGGCAAGCAAACTGTTACTGCCCTGCCGGGCAGCAGTTACTTCGACAGTGCCTTGAGTTTTGCCATGATCCGGGGCGGTCATATCAACATCGCCATTCTGGGCGCTATGCAGGTGTCGGAAAAGGGAGATCTCGCCAACTGGATGATTCCCGGCAAGATGGTAAAGGGCATGGGCGGGGCAATGGACCTTGTTGCCGGTGTAAAACGCGTGGTAGTGCTGATGGAGCACACCGCCAAAGGCGCTCACAAGATCCTGCCGGTCTGTGACTTGCCACTGACCGGAGTAGGGGTGGTCAACCGGATCATTACCGACCTGGGGGTGCTGGATGTGACCCCAGAAGGATTGAAGCTGGTCGAGCTGGCTGAAGGCGTCACCTTCGAAGCGTTGCAGGAAGCCACCGGCTGTTCAGTAATGGCATAGGCATGGTGCGCCTGTTGATCAGCGCAGGACGTACGCGACGGGATCCAGACGAATGCCGCAGGCGAACCGCCTTGTGCTGATGCCGGGCGCATGGCCATCTTATTTCAGGAGAACAGTAATGCGAGACGTTGTTATCGTGGCCGCTACGCGGACGGCCATTGGCAGCTTTCAAGGTGCGCTGGCCAATGTGTCGGCCGTGGAGCTGGGGGCTGCAGTCATCAAGGCCGTGATCGAAAAAACCGGTATCGCACCGGAACAGGTCGATGAAGTCATCATGGGCCACGTATTGACGGCAGGTCTTGGACAGAACACGGCGCGTCAGGCCTCCATCAAGGCGGGATTGCCGCCTACGGTGCCAGCCATGGCGCTTAACAAGGTGTGCGGCTCGGGCCTCAAGGCGCTGCATCTGGCCACCCAGGCCGTTCGCTGTGGTGATGCCGACATCATCGTGGCCGGTGGCATGGAAAGCATGAGCCTTGCGCCTTACGTTCTGCCCAAGGCGCGTACCGGTCTACGAATGGGAAATGCCGAGCTGGTCGATTCGATGATTCAGGACGGTTTGTGGGACGCGTTTAACGATTACCACATGGGGATTACTGCCGAGAATCTGGTCGAGAAATATGGCATCAGCCGCCAGGCGCAGGACGAGTACGCCGCGGCCTCCCAGCAGAAGGCTCTCGCGGCTATCGAGGCGGGCCGCTTCAAGGACCAGATTACCCCTATCGTGATCCCTCAGCGCAAGGGTGATCCGGTGGTGTTCGATACCGATGAGCAGCCGCGTGCAGGCACGACAGCCGAAGCCTTGGCCAAGCTCAAGCCAGCATTCAAGCCCGACGGTACGGTCACGGCCGGTAATGCTTCCAGCATCAATGATGGGGCCGCTGCGCTCATTCTCATGAGTGCGGAAAAGGCCGACGCGCTGGGCCTGCCGGTGCTGGCCCGCATCAAGGCCTATGCCAATGCAGGGGTTGATCCTTCCATCATGGGAATCGGACCCGTGTCAGCGACGCGCCGTTGTCTGGACAAGGCAGGATGGGGTCTGGGCGAGCTGGACCTGATCGAAGCCAACGAAGCCTTTGCTGCCCAGGCATTGTCGGTAGGGCAGGAGCTGGGATGGGACTGGGACAAGGTCAATGTGAATGGAGGGGCTATCGCGCTGGGTCATCCGATTGGCGCGTCGGGCGGACGGGTCGTGATCAATCTCCTGTACGAGATGATCCGGCGTGACGCGCACAAGGGGCTGGCGACCTTGTGTATTGGTGGTGGCCAGGGTGTCGCGCTGGCTATCGAGCGATAAGCCAAGGGCTACACGCTTTGTAATGCTACAGGTGTGTAGCCACTGAATTTTCGATGCGTATGTGGTCGTTATGCAAAGACCCTTTTCTTGATGGGAGTCATAACGATGTCTATTTTACGCATGCTGAAAGCCGGTACCTTGAGCGGGCTCATGGCGATTGCGGGAGGCGTGATGGCCGCTGACGCGGACAATCCTTTGACCCAGGAGCGTTGGAAGACGCGTCCCCTTGTTGTCCTGGCGGCTTCGGCGGATGATCCGGTGCTCAAACAGTTGACCACCTCCCTTGAAGAGCCACGCAACCGTGAGGCTTTTATCGAGCGGGATATGGTGCTTTATACCGTAGTCGGTGATCGTGGCCAGCGTAACGGTGAGCCGCTGAGCGAACATCAGACCCAGGCGCTGGTCAGTGCGCTTGATGAACAGCCGAGCGGCAAGGCAACGGTCATCCTGGTGGGCAAGGACGGCGGGAAGAAAATCGTGCAACAAGGCCAGATCGATCCTGCTGCGATCTTTGCCACCATCGACAAGATGCCCATGCGCCAGCATTAACCCTGGGCGGCATAGTCATAGGGGCCACCTTTTTCCAGGGCGCGTTGATACGCCGGTCGCGCATGGATACGCTCCAGAAAGGCCTTGAGCTTGGGGCGGCCCTGCGTCAAGCCTGCGCGACAGGCAGCCGCTTCCAGCGGGAAACTCATCTGTATATCGGCTGCTGTAAAGGCGTCACCTGCAAACCATTCGTGCTTGCTCAACTCACTTTCCAGATAATCGAAGTGCAGGTTCAGCTGCGGCTGAATGAAGACTCGGGTGACCTGATCACTGATAGCGCGCGCGATAGGGCGGGCGAAAAAAGGCATCGGACCGGTGCGGACACGGTCGAACACCAGCTTGAGAAGTAGGGGTGGCATGGCTGAGCCTTCGGCATAGTGCAGCCAGTAGGTATAGCGTGCGCGCTCGGGGGCGTCGGCGGAGGGAACGAGTGACTGCCCGTAGCGGTGGGCCAGATAATCGATGATGGCGCCTGACTCCGCCAAGGTCATCGAGTCATCGGTAATAACCGGCGACTTGCCCAATGGGTGAACATCACGCAGCTCCTTTGGCGCCAGCAACGTCTGCGGATCACGCTCATAACGTTTGATCTGATACTCGAGCCCCAACTCCTCAAGCAGCCAGAGGACACGTTGTGAGCGGGAGTTGTTGAGGTGATGAACCGTGATCATGGGCGCTCCATAGGCTGAGTAGATACATAGCCTAGCGTACTGTGCGTCTCGCCAAGCAATAAGCGGAACCAAATAAAAAAGGCGCCGTGTAACGGGCGCCTTTTTGGACAGCGAAAACTCAGCGACGCTTCAGCCAGGCCGCATAGGGCGGTGGCAGCAGATCCTGAGGGTTCTCGCGACCCAATTCGATAGCGGCATGGTAAGGCCAGAAGGGATCACCCAGTACAGCCTTGCCCAGCATGATCAGATCGGTCTGGCCGCTTTCGATGAGTTCATTGGCATCCTTGGGCTCGCGAATGGACCAGCTGATGGAGGTCAGCACATCGACCGCATCGGTGATCTGCTTTGCCTTGTCGCCCATGAAGCCTGGCTTGCCCCATGGAACATTGGACACATCAGGTGTGTTGAAGCCCATGCTGACGTCGATCAGGTCCATACCGCCTTCCTTGAAGCGGCGAACCAGCTCGATGGACTCTTCCATACCCTGATCGCCTTCAACGAAGTCGGTCACGCCCAGGCGTACGATCAGCGGCAGGTTCTGGGGCCATACCTCGCGTACGGCATGGAAGGTTTCCAGCAGGAAGCGTGCACGGCCTTCGAAGTCGCCACCGTATTCATCGGTACGCTTGTTGGCCAGCGGCGAGAAGAAGCTCTGCGCCAGGTAACCATGGGCGAAGTGCAGTTCAAGCAGTTCAAAGCCCGCCGCAAGAGCGCGCTTGGCAGCGGCTACGAAATCAGCTGTAACGCGATGGATATCCTCGACCGTCATCTGCTTGGGGGCACGGGGCAGGTGGGCACCAAAGGCATTATCGGAGGGGCCAATGGTTTCCCAGGCCAGCGGATGGTCTTCCGGCAGGTGATCATCGCCTTCCCAGGGACGGTTGGCGCTGGCTTTGCGGCCGGCGTGAGCAATCTGGATACCGGCTACGGCACCGGTGGATTTGATGAAGTTGACGATAGGCTTGTAGGCTTCGGCCTGCTCATCGTTCCAGATCCCCAGGTCAGCAGGGGTAATACGGCCTTCAGGGGAGACGGCGCTCGCCTCTACAACAACAAGACCTGCACCGCCTGCCGCACGCGAGGCATAATTCTGGAAGTGCCATTCGTTGGGCATGCCGTCTTTTGCCATGTACTGGCACATGGGAGAGACGGCAATACGGTTACGCAGGGTGACGTCTTTGATTTTCAGTTCGCTAAACAGATCAGCCATTGGGCATGTTCTCCAAGAGTAGGTAGCATCTGGCAGTTAGAGGCTTACCGATATATTGTGTTCAATATAATTGCGTGAAATGTAAACAAGCAAGAGGCTCGGCGTCGCAGGATGTTCGCTTTGGTCTCGACGAGGTCGTCATGTCTGATTCGATAAAAGAGACGCCAAATCGCTCCGTGTGCGAGCTTTCACTCGACGAACAGTTGTGTTTTCCGCTTTACGCAGCGGCAAATGCCACCGTTCGCGCCTATCGGCCATTGCTTGAGCCGCTGGGCCTTACGTATCCGCAATACTTGGTCATGCTTGTGCTCTGGGAGCGGGACGGGCTCAAGGTCACTGAGATCGGCAGGCGCCTGCATCTGGATACCGGAACCCTTACCCCGCTGGTCAAGCGCCTCGAAGCTGCCGGTCTGGTCCAACGGTCTCGCCTAGTTGAGGACGAGCGTTGTGTGGCGGTAACGCTGACTCAGGATGGGCGAGCCCTGCAGGAGGCCGCACGTGGCATTCCCGGTACGATGAAACAGACGCTTCCTCTGGACGCCGACACGGTGGCGGCTCTGAAGGCAGGTCTTTCACGCCTGATCGAAGTCAGTGAAACATTGAACGGACGCGATTAGGCCTGGATTGAAACTATAAGGCGCCACGCTTTCCTAACCCTCTGAGACAGTACATTCGATAGGGTGCCGCCATGGCAAAGGCGCATGCACTCAAAGCGCCACGATAGAGACAACAGGTTAAGGATTCTTGAATGCGTGTGTTTAGAACGCTGGGACTGCTGGGGCTGATTTCACTGCTGGCAGCCTGTGCGACACCGTTCGGACCGCCGACCACGCTGGACGGCAAACTCAGGCGACTGGGCTATAGCCAAGGCGAGCCAATCCGTACAATCCTTGGGTTCGACTTGTCTGGATGGAATTATCTGGATCGCAGCCACATTGCGCTGGGAACTGGCCTGGGGCGGGCCTATCTGGTTGAGTTTGCGCAGCCTTGCGGCAACCTGCAGGCAGGTAACCGTATCGGCTACAGCTCAAGAGCGGCCGGCTTGCGGCCTGGAGATCTGATCATTTCCAATGCGCCAGCCGGTGATGCGGAGCGGTGTACCATTGGTGAGCTGTACAAGCTGATTCCCCTGGACCGCTGATCGCTGCACCGCAGGAGTGGTACTTTGAACAGCAGCTCTGCCCATTTTCTCCCAAGGAGTTTTCGCGTGAGGCGTCTGATTCCGTTTGCCGCTTTTTTCCTGTTTCCGTTGCTGGCCCAGGCCGAGACCATCAACTGCCGTGTGGTAGGTGTGCACGATGGCGATACGCTAACCTGCCTGACGCCACAGAAAAAACAGCTCAAGGTTCGATTGGCCGAGATCGATACGCCTGAGTCCAAGCAGCCCTATGGGACTCGTGCGCAGCAGTCCCTCTCCAGCATGGTTTTTGGCAAGGATGTGCGGCTTGAGGTACAGGATACCGACCGCTACGGCCGCAAGGTGGCGCGCGTTTACCAGGACAGGACAGATGTGAATGCCGAGCAGGTCAAGTCCGGCTCGGCCTGGGTGTACCGGCAGTATTTGAAAGACAAGTCGCTGCTGGATCTTGAGGCCGAAGCCAAGGCGGCCAAGCGCGGTCTTTGGGCGCTACCGGAGTCGGAACGCATGCCACCGTGGGAGTGGCGCAAGGCCGACCGTGATAAGCGTCAGGATAAGCGGCAGGGATCAGCCACCTACACGCCGCCGGTCAAGTCGGCAAGCGAGGAAGGCGGCGAGTTCAACTGCTCGACGCTCAAACGCTGTAATGCCATGTCCAGCTGCGCCGAGGCGAAATTTCAACTGCAGCAATGTGGCAACACTCAGATCGATGGAAATCACGACGGGGTGCCCTGCGAGGCGCTTTGCAAGCGGTAGGATTGTTATACCCGTAAGCCTTGCGGGCTTACGGGCTTTCATTGACCCCGTCAGGGTGTATAAGCGTTGATGAAGATGGCGGGATCGACCCGTGCATCGTTCAGGCTGACATTCCAGTGCATATGCGGCCCGGTGGCTCTACCCGTCGACCCCACGAAGCCTACCACGCCACCTCTGGGCACTTCCTGCCCCAGCTTTACATTTACTTTGGACATATGGCAGAACATGCTGATAAAGCCCTGTCCGTGGTCGACAAATACCGTACGGCCATTAAAGAAATAATCGCCAATCAGAATGACCTTGCCTGCGGCTGGCGCCTTGATCGGTGTACCGGCTGGAACGGCAAAATCGAGGCCTGAATGTGGATTGCGCTCCTGGCCATTGAAAAAGCGCCGCAAGCCGAACGGGCTGGAAAGGCGTCCATCGACGGGGCGGTCCAGCAGCAGGTTACTGGGCGTACCGGGGGAGAAGATCTGATAGGCCTTGGTCTGCTCAGCCAGCTCACGCTCGATTCGCTTGAGATCCGCCGGATTGGGGTTTACCTGCCGATCATTTTTCAGCGTGATGTGCTGTTCCTTATAGTGGCGACTGCGCACGGCAAAGGTTTCCGTGCGGCTACCATTGACCGTCAATGTCTGCTGACCGGGTTTGATCGTGAGTGGAATACCGACGATAGCGATCCAGCGCTGGCCCTCTTCATGGACCACCATGACCGGCTTCCCTTGATAGGTCGCTTTGGGAGCCGTCGGGCCGTTGCCCAATGGAACAACCGCTACACCCCCTGGAACAGGTTTATCCAGCAGACGGGTGATGAAGCCTTCAGCATGGGCGCAAAAGGTAAAACACAAGGTAATCAGTAGCAGAAAAAAGCGAGGCATAGGAAAACAATCAAGGCGATGTGATCCAGTCATCCTCGTTCATGTCTTGGCTTCTGGCAAATCGCTCATGGCTGAACCCGGGCGAGTTCACACCGGTCACTGCATGAGGACATCAAGGAGAAGCCTCATGAAGCTCTACTACTACGAACACTGTCCCTTCAGTACCAAGGCGCGTATGGCGCTGGGCCTCAAGCAACTCGATGCAACGCTTCAGGTGCTGTTGTATGACGATGCAGCCACCCCTGAGCGTTTGGTAGGCAAGAAGACTGTCCCGATCCTGGTAAAGGACGACGGGACCGCCATGACGGAAAGTCTGGCGATTGTTCACTATCTTGATCATCTCGATGACAGACCAATGATCGAACAGGCCCATTCACAAGCTGTAACCGCCTGGATTGAATCTGCCCTGCCGTCGTTTCAGCAGCTGGGCTATCCGCGCTGGGCACAGATCGGCCTCAAGGAGATGGGCTCGCGTGAGGCTCACGCGCTGTTTGTCGAGAAGAAAAGCCAGATCATCGGAGATTTCAATGCGGCCCTGTCAAACAGCCAGCAGGCCATTGAAGACATCAACCACCGCTTGACGCTATTAGTTGAGATGTACGGCCTTGACCCGGTACGTCCGCAACTCCTGCTGGATGACTTCAACCTGTTTCCAATTCTGCGAGGCCTGAGCGTCACGGCTGGGCTAGAGTGGCCTGACTCGGTGCGCCGCTATGTCGACGAGCTGAGCGCACGTGTTCAGGTAAAAACGTTTTTCAGTCGCGCCTGCTAATGGTCAGTCCAGCAGGGAGAGCGTCGTTGGTTCCCGATGATTGTCTTCCACCCGAACATCCAGCTCGCCTTCAGCCAGGCGGGCTTTGAGGCGCTGGCCATTACGCGTTTGATCGGCGGATCGGATGGCGTGGCCGCGTTCGTCGAGCAGAATGCTGTAACCACGACCCAGAGTGGCAAGCGGGCTGACGATATGGAGCGTTTGAACCTGGGCGGCCAGGTGCTGACGACGCTCCTTGAGCTGACGTTCCATGCAGCGCGGAAGCTGCTGGGCCAGTTGATCCAGCCGCTGACGTAGCAAAGCAAGTTGACGGCCCGGATGCTGGCCGGCCAGTCGCGTCTCGACATGGGCAAGGCGGTCCCGCCGCCGGTTCATGTCGATGACAAAGGCGCGGCGCAGGCGCATGTCGAGATCATCGATACGCTGTGCTTGCTGGCGCAGCCGCTCGCCCGGATGCTTGAGCCGACGCGTCATGTTTTCCAGGCGCAGCTGCTCACGGCTGAGCCGCTCACCCATGCGGACAACCAGGCGCCGATACAGCGCGTCCAGGCGGTTTTTAAGGTCCCCGCTGTGAGGGGCCAATAGTTCGGCTGCAGCTGAGGGGGTAGGGGCGCGTACGTCGGCCACGAAGTCGGCAATCGACACATCCGTCTCATGCCCGACTGCGCTGACGATGGGCGTCTGCAGGGCAGCGATGGCTCGGGCTACCAGTTCTTCATTGAAGCACCAAAGGTCTTCAAGAGAGCCCCCGCCACGGGCCAGGATGATCGCATCGAAGCCTTGTGCATCTGCCGTTTGTAGCGCACGTACGATCTGGGCCGTTGCCTCACGTCCTTGCACGGCCGTTGGAATCAGGGCCAACTTGACCTGAGGTGCACGACGCTTGAAGACACTGACGATATCCCGAATGACCGCCCCGGTCGGTGAGGTCACGATTCCGATACGGCATGGATGGCCCGGCAGCGGTTTCTTTCGCTCTTGCGCGAACAAGCCTTCGTCCAGCAGTTTCTGCTTCAGGGCTTCGAATGCCTGTCGCAAGAGCCCGTCACCTGCTGGCTCCAGGGTTTCCAGAATCAGCTGATAATCACCACGACCTTCAAACAGCGAGACCTTGCCGCGAACCTTTACTGCCATGCCATCCTTGAGCAGGTTTCTGACACGCACGGCGTTCTGCCGGAAGAGGGCGCACCGTACCTGGGCGTCCTTATCCTTCAAGGTAAAGTAGATATGGCCGGAGGCGGGGCGGGCAAGATTGGATATCTCGCCTTCCACCCAGACCTGAGAAAAGACGTCTTCCAGCAGAACACGGGCGCGGCCGTTGAGCTGGCTGACGGTTAGGACCTCACGGTCGAGGCCGAGACGTTGAAAAGGATCGTTAAGCATGGCGGGCATCATAAGCCCGCCGTCGGCTGGATGCTAGCGACCCAGCACGTCTGGGTTCGCGACATTTTCCGGCTCGCCCGCAAAGAAGGCGATCAGATTGGCAAACGCTTCGCCAAAGTAGAGTTCGTAGCTGTGTTTCTCTACGTAACCCAGATGAGGCGTGCACAGAATGTTGGGGTGGGAAAGGAGGGGATGGCCGACCGGTACGGGCTCCTCTTCATATACGTCTACCGCAGCATAACCTGGGCGACCTGCCTCGACAGCTTCAAGCAGTGCGCCCGGCTCGATCAGACCTGCACGGGCAGCATTCACCAAAAGGGCTGACTTCTTCATCAACGCCAAGTCCTCACGACGGACGATATGGCGGGTCTTGTCTGAAAACCTTAGGTTCAGGCTTAGCACATCCGACTCGGCGAAGAAGGCCTCCTGGCTGTCGGCGGCGCGATAACCGTCCGCCACCGCGGCCCGTCGCGAAGCCTCGCTGCCCCATACCAGAACAGGCATGCCAAAGGCCTGACCATATCGGGCGAGCAGCTTGCCAATCTTGCCGTAGCCCCAAATACCCAAAATTTGGCCGTTCAGGCGTTCGCCCAGATTGACTTGCCAGCCACCGGCATAAAAGGTATCGATGGCTGGTTTGAGCTTGCGCCGCGCCATGAGAATCAGCGCCCAGGTCAGTTCGGCAGCGGCGATGGGCGAGCCGGTGCCTTCCACCACCGCAATTCCGCGATGAGTACAGGCTGCGACATCCAGATGACCGGTCGCCTTGCCGGTCTGGCTGATCAGCTTGAGGCGGGGTAGATGGGACAGCAGCGCCTCGTCGACATGTGTTCGCTCGCGGGTCAGCACCAGCGCATCGGCTTCTCGAAAGCGCTCGATCAGAACGGCTGGGTCACGCTCGGCATCATGATAGACCGTGACGGTATGCCCGGCACGTTCGAGCAGGGTAAAGCAGTCCAGGGTTTCGACAACGTGTTGATAGTCGTCCGGGATGACGATGTGCATGGCGGCGCTCCGTTGTGTTCTTGTGCCGACAGTTGAGCATAAGAACAGAGAGCCGCCTAGGTGGGATGGGCCGTCTGGGCAGGGTGCCCAGACGGATAATCTGATGCCCTCAGAAGGTCACGCTGGCACTCAGGCGCGCCGTACGAGGCTCGCCCACATTGACCTGCAATGCGCTACCGGTGCTGGAGGGGTAGTAATGCTTGTCAAACAGGTTGTCGACGTTGAGTTGCAGCTTGGCTTTATAGCCATGCACAGGCAAGTCCCAGCGCAGGAAGGCGTCAGCGACGGTATAGCTGCTCATATAAAAGCTATTCTCGTCGTCACCTGCACGTTCCCCTACATAGCGCGCACCTGCACCGGTATGCCAGTCACCCAGGTTGGACGGCACCTGCAAATGATGGGTGAGGTACAGGCCGGCCGTATGTTTAGGTGCCTGATTGAGGCGGTTGCCTTCCCAGGTGGGATTGCTGTTATTTTCCAGAATGCGCGTGCGGGTATAGGCATAGGTGCCGATGACGTTCCAACGCTCGGACAGCCGCCCGGTGATGTCCAGTTCCAGCCCACGAGCGCTCACTTTGCCCGCGCTGCCTATGGAGTTTCCGTTGACCGTGCGGGTGCTCACTACATTGTCTTTTTCGATATCGAATACGGCTGCGTTCAGATTCAGGCCTGGCGCCAGAGTGTATTTGACACCCAGTTCATAGCTGCGTCCTTTTTCCGGATCAAATGTCTGATTGAGATCGTCCACGGTGGTGTTGGGAGCAAAGGAGCGGCTGTAGTTTCCGTAGAGCGACAGGGCGTCGGTTGCCTGAAAAACTAGACCAACAAACGGGATAACTACCTGATCGTCTCTATCCAGACTAGGCTTTCGGTTTGCTCCCAACCCTTGGGCAGCATATTGCTCGAATTGCTGATAGCGACCTCCCAAGACCAGAATCCAGCGATCATCCAGATGCCAGTTATCTTTGAAATAAAGCGAAGTGGACTCAAGCTCATTGCGTGCATTGCTTTGTGTAGGACTGATCTGACTGGGCTCGGCAAGCTTGCCATAGGTGGGTGAATAGATATTGATGTTACGGCGGGAGCCAGTGCTATTGCGGTAGGTCTTGCCCCTGTACTGATCATTCATTTCATGATCGATACCGATCAATAAATCATGGCGCTGGCCCAGGAAATCCTGTTTCCCAATAAAGTCCCAGCTGGTGTAGGTGGTCTCGTAATCATAATGACCGCCATTGGCTGTTCGAAGAAGTTCGCCACTGGGCGTAACCGAGACCGGCTGAGCGATGGCGAGGCTATAGCGGTCGTTATTCCAACCGTAGGTCAGACGCGTCTTCCACTCGTCGCTAAGCTGATACTCGAATCGAGCCGTTGCAGTCTCGCTGATGCCGGTTGTGTTGGCCCATTTCTCATCCAGGCGCTTGTCGTAGCTGACACTGGCCGGATGGCCATCAACAAACACCGTGCCGCGGTCAAACGGGCTCGTATAGTCGTTGTATTCATAGGCCAGCGTCACGCTGGCGCGTTCGCCGGTCCAACTCAGCGAAGGAGCGATGAGGGTGTGCTGATTGACACCATAGTTGCGCCAGTAGTCCTCGCTTTGCCGCTCGGCGATCAGGCGATATGCAAAACCGGTATCGCCCACAGGCCCGGTAGTGTCGATATTCAGACTACCGCCCCCTTCGCTGAAGGCCGAGCCGCCAAAGGTAGTGCTCTGCACATACTGAGGCTGTTTGCTGACTACGTTGATCAATCCACCCGGCTCAAGTGCTCCGTAAAGCAGAGAAGCCGGGCCCTTGAGAACTTCGACCCGCTCACTGGTAGGACCAAAGTTGCGGGACAGGTTCGAGCGTACGCCATCGCGAAAGATCGAACCGTCGGCATTCGTACCAAATCCCCGCTTGACCAATGAATCCTTGGTGTTCCCCAAGGTATTGCCCTGGCTGACGCCGCTGACAAACTTCATTGCATCATCCAGCGACTGAACGTCGTAGTCCTGAATGATTTCAGGCGTTACGACCTCAATAGACTGTGCTTCCTCCTTGACTGGCACATCACTCTTGCTGGCTGTACCTGCCTGTACGGCTGTATACCCGTCTTCTACCTGAGGCATATCTGCCTGAATTTCCATGGTAGACAGGTCGACGCGGTCTTCCGCCTGGGCGGGTAGGGTGTACGCAGCGATGCAACCGGCAAGCAGGGAAAGAAGAAAAGGTATTTGCCGGACATGGCCGAAGGGGCGTGGCGAGGCTCTCAAGATAGGTGCTCATGATTTGGTAATGATAATTATTCTAATTTGATATTGTTTCCCATGTAAACGGAGCGGCAACTTTCATGCCTACGTTGAGGCTTTCCTCCAGGACAGGTATAATGTCGCGCTTCTTATTTTTCCCGCCCGGGAGCCCCTGCCATGCTGCGCATCAGCCAAGAAGCCCTGACTTTCGACGACGTTCTCCTGATTCCCGGTTATTCCGATGTCTTGCCAAAAGACGTCAGTCTGAAGACCCGCCTCACGCGCGGTATCGAGTTGAACATTCCCCTGGTATCCGCTGCGATGGATACCGTAACCGAGTCCCGCCTCGCCATTGCCATGGCCCAGGAAGGCGGTATCGGAATCATCCACAAGAATATGACGATTGAGCAGCAGGCTGCTGAAGTTCGCAAGGTCAAGCGCTTTGAGGCCGGTGTTGTAAAAGACCCGATCACGATCGATGCCAGCGCAACCGTCCGCGATCTGTTCGACCTGACGCGTCAGCACAACATCTCGGGCGTACCGGTCCTGGCCAACGGTGATCTGGTCGGTATCGTCACCTCCCGTGATGTGCGCTTCGAAAACCGCCTCGATATTCCGGTGCGCGATGTAATGACGCCCAAGGAGCGTCTCGTTACCGTTCGCGAAGGTGCCAACAAGCAGGAAGTGCGCGAGCTTTTGCACAAGCACCGTCTGGAAAAGGTCCTGATCGTCGATGAGGCCTTCAATCTGAAAGGCATGATGACCGTCAAGGACATCGAAAAAGCCAAGGCCTATCCGAACGCCAGCAAGGACGAAGCGGGCAGCCTGCGTGTCGGCGCTGCCGTCGGTACCGGCGCCGAGACGCCTGAGCGTGTGGCTGCGCTGGTTGCTGCCGGTGTTGACGTCATCGTGGTCGATACCGCTCACGGTCACTCTAAGGGTGTGATCGAGCGTGTACGCTGGGTCAAGGAAACCTATCCGCAGGTCCAAGTTATCGGTGGCAACATCGCGACCGGCGAAGCGGCCAAGGCACTGGCTGATGCAGGCGCCGATGCCGTCAAGGTCGGTATCGGCCCGGGCTCCATCTGCACCACGCGTATCGTGGCCGGTGTGGGTGTTCCGCAGATCTCCGCCATCGCCAACGTTGCTGCTGCGCTGGAAGGTACAGGTGTTCCATTGATCGCTGACGGTGGCATCCGTTTCTCCGGTGACCTGTCCAAGGCCATCGTGGCGGGCGGTTACTGTGTGATGATGGGTTCCATGTTTGCCGGTACCGAAGAAGCACCGGGCGAGGTCGAGCTGTTCCAGGGTCGCTCCTATAAATCCTACCGTGGCATGGGCTCGCTGGGTGCGATGTCGCAGAGCCAGGGCTCCAGCGACCGTTATTTCCAGGACTCCGCGTCCGGTGCTGAAAAGCTGGTACCGGAAGGCATTGAAGGTCGCGTACCGTACAAAGGCCCGTTAGCCGCTATCATTCACCAATTGATGGGTGGCCTGCGTGCCTCCATGGGTTACACCGGCTGCGCCACGATCGAGGAGATGCGTACCAAGCCTCAATTCGTTCGCATCACCGGTGCCGGCATGGCGGAGTCCCATGTACACGATGTGCAAATTACGAAAGAAGCGCCCAACTACCGCGTAGGCTGATTGCCGCGACGATAGGTTCGCTGGGTGTTTTATGTTGAGATTCGGGGCTGTCTTAGACGGCCCCGAATCGTCTGTTCTTACCGCTCATGAGAAATGGCCATGTCCCAAGACATCCACGCTCACCGTATTCTGATTCTCGACTTCGGTTCCCAGTACACCCAGTTGATCGCACGCCGTGTGCGTGAGCTCGGTGTTTACTGCGAACTCCATCCCTTCGACATGGATGACGCCGACATCCGTGCCTTTGCCCCTCGCGGTATCATCCTTGCCGGCGGACCGGAATCGGTACATGAAGCCAACAGCCCTCGCGCACCCAAGGCCGTATTCGAGCTGGGCGTTCCGCTGCTAGGCATTTGCTATGGCATGCAAACCATGGCCGAGCAGCTGGGCGGCAGAGTCGAAGGCTCCAACGTTCGCGAGTTTGGTTATGCCAAAGTCGATGTGGTCGGCAAGAGCCGCTTGCTTGACGGTATCGAAGACCATATCGACGACGATGGCGTCCTCGGTCTGGATGTCTGGATGAGCCATGGCGACAAGGTATCCAACCTGCCGGAAGGTTTCCATATCGTTGCCAGCACTCCAAGCTGCGCCATTGCAGCCATGGGTGACGAAAAACGCGGCTGGTATGGCGTGCAGTTCCATCCGGAAGTGACTCATACCAAGCAGGGCGGCCGTATCCTGTCGCGCTTCCTGTTGGATATCTGCCAGTGCAAGGCACTGTGGACACCTTCCAATATCGTTGAAGACGCCATTGCCCAGGTTCGTGCCCAGGTTGGTAGCGCCAACGTGCTGCTCGGGCTGTCCGGTGGTGTGGACTCTTCCGTGGTCGCTGCGTTGTTGCACAAGGCCATCGGTGATCAGCTGACCTGTGTCTTCGTCGATAACGGCCTGCTGCGCCTGCACGAGGGCGATCAGGTCATGGCCATGTTTGCCGAGAACATGGGCGTGAAGGTCATTCGTGCCGATGCCGAGCACCGCTTCCTGACCAATCTGGAGGGCGAAGCCGACCCAGAAAAGAAGCGCAAGATCATTGGCCGCACCTTTATCGACGTGTTCGATGCAGAAGCCAGCAAGCTGCCAAACATCAAGTTTCTGGCACAGGGCACTATCTATCCGGACGTGATCGAGTCTGCTGGGGCCAAGACGGGCAAGGCGCACGTGATCAAGTCCCACCACAACGTGGGTGGCCTGCCGGAAGAGATGAACCTGAAGCTCGTCGAGCCGCTGCGTGAGCTGTTCAAGGATGAGGTCCGCAAGATTGGTCTGGAGCTGGGTCTGCCCTATGACATGGTGTACCGCCATCCTTTCCCGGGTCCGGGTCTGGGCGTGCGTATCCTGGGTGAAGTGAAAAAGGAATACGCCGACCTGCTGCGTCGCGCGGATGACATTTTCATCACCGAACTGCGCAAGGCTGATTGGTATCACAAGGTCAGCCAGGCTTTCGTAGTGTTCCAACCGGTCAAGTCCGTTGGTGTGGTTGGCGATGGCCGCCGTTACGCCTGGGTCGTGGCCCTGCGTGCTGTGGAAACGATCGACTTCATGACCGCGCGTTGGGCACACCTGCCTTATGAGCTTTTGGAAAAGGTTTCCAATCGCATCATCAACGAGATCGACGGCATTTCCCGTGTGACCTACGACGTGTCGAGCAAGCCGCCGGCAACGATCGAGTGGGAATGATCTGACGCATTAAGCACAAAGGCCGCCTTTCTAGGCGGCCTTTGTGCTTTTAGCCGATCCGTTTTAGCCCCAGCCACCGTCGACAGGAAACTCGTGCCCTGTCAGTTGGGCACTGTCATCCGCCGCTAGGAACAGCACAGTAGGGGCAACGTGCTCAGGAAGCAGGCGCAGTTTGAGGCACTGGTGTTCCTGAATACGGGCTTCGTCTTCCGGCGTGATCCATTTCTCCAGCTGACGCTCGGTCATGATGCAGCCTGGCACAACCGTATTGACACGAATGGCATCGACACCCAGATCCCGTGCAAAGGTTCGTGTCAGTCCGTGTACCGCTGCTTTGGCACTGACATAGGCTGCCAGCCCGCCAAGCGCAAGCTGGACGCTGATGGAGCCAAAGTTGATGATCGATCCGCCGCCAGCCTGGATCATCTGTGGCGCAGCGGCCTGAATAGCAAAAAACAGGGGGCGAAGGTTGATGGCCATGCGGTCGTCCCAGTATTGGGTATCCACTTGGCGCCAATCGTGACGATCATCATTGGCAGCGTTGTTAACCAAGACACGGATAGGCCCCAACGCTTGTCCTGCGTCCCTTATGGCTTCCTGAAGACTATCGATGTCTCGGATATCACAGCGGCGAAACCAGGGGGCTTGGCCGGTTTCGGTCTCCAGCTCAGTTATCAGGCGCTGACTGGCCTGCTCATCGATATCGATAAAGGCGACGTGTGCGCCTTGTGTATGAAAGGCGCGAGTCAGGGCACCACCGATGCCGCTGCCACCACCCGTAATGAAAACGGTGCGGTCCTTGAGGCTAGGGTACTGTGCAGTTGCTTGATTCATTTAGATTTCTCTGTATGGACAAGAATTAGGCGCGCTCGGCGACCAGGTCGGATGCTGAAGGCGTCCGAGGTGACCAGGCAGCATTCATTTCTTCCAGGGTTTTGTTTTTTGTCTCTGGGACCCAACGCCAGACAAATACAGCGGCCAGCAGGCCCATAACGCCATATACCCAATAGGCGAAGCCGTGGTTGAAAAGGTCGGTCAACCAGGCATTGCTGTTCATCATGGGGAACGTCCAGGACACCAGGAGATTGGCTAACCATTGAGTAGCGACAGCAATGGAAAGGGCGCCTCGAATGCTGTTAGGAAAGATCTCTGAAAGCAGAACCCACACCACAGGCCCCCAGGAAACTGCAAAGGCGGCTACGTACACCAGCATCATCAACAGGGCAGTAATGCCTAGGCTTTGCAGGTAGAACGCTGTACCCAGCCCCAGCATGCTAACGGCCATTCCAAGCGCGCCGATGATCATCAGGGGTTTACGCCCAACACGATCTACTAAAACGATGGCAACAACCGTGAAGATCAGATTGACTGCGCCAACAATGATGGTCTGGATCAACGAGACGTCTGCTTGGCTACCCATGTTCTTGAAGATTTCCGGCGCGTAGTACAGCACCACATTGATGCCCACAAACTGTTGGAAGATGGACAGCAGCATGGCAATCAGGATGAGGGCGCCGCCATAAGAGAGCCAGGGCGCTTCACGGTGGCTCTGCTGGAAGGACAGACGAATCTCATTAAGAATGGTTTGTGCTGCGGCAGAGCCGTTGATTTGTTCAAGTACCTCCATGGCACGGCCCGGTTGGCCTTTCATGACGAGATAACGGGGTGTTTCAGGCGTCTTGAGAAGAAGCGCCATAAAGGCGAAAGCCGGTACGATCTCTGAGCCCAGCATCCATCGCCAGCCGTATTGGCTCAGCCATTCCGTAGTTTGGCCGCGGGCAATGAAGTAATTGACGAAATACACCAATAACATGCCAAAAATGATGCAGAACTGGTTGCACGACACCAGGCGACCACGCATGTGGCTGGGAGCAATTTCAGCGATGTACATAGGCGAAAGCATAGAGGCAATACCAACCCCCATTCCGCCTATGATCCTATATAGGTTAAAGGCGCTGATGTGCTCAATACCAAATACGTTGACGACTTCAGGCAATGCGGAGCCGATAGCCGAGACGATAAAAAGCAAGGCGGCTAGGATCAGCCCGTTGCGACGGCCTAGACGCTGGCTGATATAGCCCGCAAAAAAGCCCCCGATTACGCAGCCTAGCAGGGCTGATGCAATGGTAAATCCAGTAATAGAGTTGGCGAGATTAGGCGTGATTTCATCAGGAAGAATGAAAACTTGCCTGTAGAACAGCCAGCCCGTAATAGCGGAAACAATCGCAGCAAACACTAACCCACGCATGCGTCCGTAAAGCCGCATGAAGTAATAGATACTTAAGGCAAGCACAAGCAGGGTACTGAGCAGAAGCGTGTTCTTGAACTCAATGACGACCCGACTGGCCTGCATCGGGTCTTGAAACAACGGGTCAATAAAGTGCATCCGTATCGGTTCTACAGCACCGGAAATCACGGCAGTGTCGTAGCCGAACAGCAAGCCGCCGAATGCTGCGGCAATAGTGACGAATACCAAGAATCCAGAGGATTTGGCACGGTTCATGTTGTCTCCTAGGCTGTGGAGGCAGCCGGTTTTTGTATTTGTTAGCGATTCCCTGGAGTACAACGATCCGCCTCCTTGCGGATCAAAAACTGTGCTGAGTAGTGAGGCAGGTTCAGCCTGGAGTAGTCAGGCTGAACAGTTCAGGTAAATACAGGACGGCTGATGGGTCACTGCAGAGGAACAACGCTCAAAGGCAGGCCGCGGCGCTGAAGATTGTCCATCAGTGAGCGAATGCCGAAGGACCACGGGGCGGCTTGGTCGCTGGTGGTGACCCGGTTGCTCAGCGTGCCCAAACGCGATGTGCTGATCGTGACCACATCGCCCAGCTTGTGAGTGAAGCCACCGCCGGGTTGATCGCGATCCTGGCGTGGAGCGAATAGGGTACCGAGAAATAGGACAAACCCATCCGGGTACTGGTGGTTGGCATTAAGCGTCTGCGCGACCAGATCGAGTGGGTCTCGGCTGATCTGGCGCATGGAGCTGTGGCCTTCCAACAGATAGCCGTCTTCGCCGTGAATGCGCAAGTCAACCTCTGCCGAGCGCACATCGTCGATGCCGTAACTTTCATCGAAAAGACGAATGAAGGGGCCGATGGCTGTTGAAGCATTATTGTCCTTGGCTTTGGACAGCAGCAGAGCGCTACGACCTTCAAAATCCCTGAGGTTTACATCATTGCCCAAGGTCGCGCCCTGGACTTTGCCCGTACTGGAGACCACCAGCACAATCTCAGGCTCTGGGTTGTTCCAGGTGGATTTGGGGTGAATACCAATGTCCGAGCCGTAACCTACCGCTGAAAGAGGCTGGGCCTTGGTAAACACTTCGGCGTCCGGCCCTATACCTACTTCCAGATATTGAGACCATAGGCCCTGCTCGATGAGTACCTTTCGTAGCGCTTCTGCCTGATCTGATCCTGGCACGATGTCGGATAGATCAACGCCGATGCGCTCAGTCAATGAGGCGCGGATGTCAGCCGCCTTGCCCGGATCGCCCTTGGCCTGTTCTTCGACGACGCGCTCCAGCAGGCTGGCCGCGAAGGTGACACCGGCTGCCTTGATAGCCTGTAAATCGATCGGTGCGAGAAGCCAGGGCTTGCTCTCATCACGCCCGCGGCTGTCGCTATTGGCGAGCAGACCTGGCAGGTCTATCAGGGGAGCTGGCAACGGCAGCTCACGAAGATAGGCAGCAGGGTTGTCCAGTTCCATCAGCGCGGATACGGTCGAAACAGAGGTGCTGATGTCATACACCGCCTGCTCTTTGACGAGCACCACGGCAGGGCCGGCGGTGGAGCCGGGTAGCCAGACACGGCCGACCCAAGTACCAGCGGCCATGTCGTCAGGCGCTTGATAGGCCGCCGTCAGGGGATGTGAAGGCGTGTAGGAAGACATGCGGTTCTCCTTGCTCAATGGGAGTGGCGAGGGGCACCGTTTTCGGTGATCACTCGCATATACAGGGTGGCTGGCTCCAGGCAGCCGCCAGTCGATAACTGCCCGACCAGTTTGCGGTAGAGCTCCTGCCAGGGGGTCTGAGAGGTCGGAATGCTGGGCAAGGCCTCACCGCGCCGACGCTCCAGTTCATCCTCATCGATCAGCAGTTCGACCCGTCGTGCATTAAGGTCGACCCTCAGACGGTCCCCTGTTCTGAGCAGGGCAAGTCCGCCGCCTATAGCTGCTTCGGGTGACATGTTGAGAATAGACGGGCTGGCTGAGGTGCCGCTCTGGCGTCCGTCACCCATACAGGGTAGTGAATCTATGCCTCGACGGATCAGTTCTGAAGGTGGCGCCATGTTGACCACCTCGGCGCTGCCGGGGTATCCCACTGTGCCGCAACCGCGAATGACCAGGATGCAGTGCTCATCGATTTCTAGGCTGGGATCGTTGATACGGGCGTGATAATCCTCAGGCCCCTCGAAGACAATCGCACGCGTCTCGAAGGTGTTCTCCTTGCCTGGCTCGGCCAGATAGGTCTGACGGAACGCTTCACCAATAACCGAGACCTTCATGATGGCGCTATCGAAAAAATTGCCGCTCAGGACGATAAACCCGGCGCGATGCTTGAGGGGCGATTCACAGGGGCGAATCACATCGTTATCCAGCGTCTGATGCTGCGTGATGATCTCGCCAATGGTTTTGCCGGAGACGGTGTTGCAGTGCCGATGGATCAAACCGGCCTTATCGAGTTCGTGAAGCACGGCCGGTACACCGCCCGCGCGGTGAAAGCTTTCACCCAGGTATTCACCCGCCGGCATGCAATTGACCAGCAGCGGGACGTCCTCGCCCAGGCGCTGCCAATCTTCCAGGCTCAGATCAATACCCATATGGCGGGCAATCGCGATCAGATGTGGAGGGCAGTTGCTGGAAGCCCCTAGGGCCGAAGCCAGCACGATGGCATTTTCGAATGCCTCTCGCGTCATGATCTGCGAGGGATGAATTTCTTCTTTCACCAGGTCGACAATGCGCTTGCCTGTGACGTAGGCCATCTGGCCACGCTCGCGGTAGGCAGCCGGAATACTGGCGCACCCAGGCAGCGACATGCCGAGCGCCTCGGCCAGTGAGTTCATGGAGAGGGCTGTGCCCATGGTGTTGCAGTGGCCGATGGACGGGGAGGCCGCCGTGGTCATTTCCATGAAGCCTTCGTAGTCGATCGTCCCGGCAGACAACAGGTTGCGTGCATGCCAAAGCACGGTTCCGGAGCCGATACGCTTGCCGTTATGCCAGCCGTCCAGCATGGGGCCGCCGGAAAGCACGATGGCAGGAAGATCTGTCGTGGCGGCTGCCATCAGGCAGGCCGGGGTGGTTTTGTCGCAGCCTGTAGTCAACACCACGCCATCGAGCGGATAGCCGTGCAGAATCTCCACAAGCCCGAGATAAGCCAGGTTTCGATCCAGCGCAGCGGTAGGCCGCCGGCTCTGCTCAGCGAGCGGGTGCACCGGAAACTCCATGGGGATTCCGCCTGCGTCGCGAATGCCGGCCTTGACGCGTTGGGCAAGTTCCAAATGGTGGCGGTTGCAGGGGGCCAGGTCACTACCTGTCTGGGCGATCCCGATAATAGGTCGACCCGATTGCAATTCATCACGGGTCAGTCCGTAGTTCATATAGCGCTCTACATAAAGCGCGGTCATGTCGGCATGGGCAGGATCATCAAACCATTGCTGGCTGCGTAGTCGGCGTTGTGTGGATTCACTCATGCTTTGTTGTTCTTCAGATCAGAGGTGAAGGGGCGCAGCGAGCGCTCCGAAGCGATGACAGGTATCAGACGCTGTGCTGGAAAAGAACGTGTGAGGGGCAAGGACATGATGCGTTCACCACTATTGTTTTTATCAAGCGAATGTTGGCGCCTACATTTCGATGTTAGCGCCTACATTTTGTTTGTAAAGACCTCTTTTGACGCTAAAATCAGCTGTGCTTATAACGGTATGGATGATGAGAAACCGGAAACCGGCTCGTAGAAGAGTCACGATGCAGGACATAGCGGAACACGTCGGCGTGAGTTCGATTACGGTTTCCCGAGCGCTCAAGACGCCGGAAAAGGTCGCCGTGCCGGTGCGTGACAAGATCCTCGAAGCATGCAGCCAGCTGAGCTACGTCCCCAACCAAGCCGCTATGGCCCTGGCGTCGGCACGTTCCCAGAATATTGTCGTGTTGATCCCCTCGCTTACCAATAGCGTGTTCGTCGACATCCTGGTCGGCATCAAGGAGCGGCTCGACCGGCATGGTTATAACCTGCTCATCGGCATAACCGGCTATTCGCTCGAACAGGAGGAACACCTGCTGCGTACCTATCTGCAGCATTCCCCGGATGGTGTGATCCTGACGGGTATCGACCATACGCCCGGGCTATGGGCATTGCTGGAACAACAGCAGATTCCAACGGTGCATACCATCGAAACCCTGACGCGGGACGATTGTTGGAGCGTAGGGTTTTCCCAGTTTGCCGCTGGGTATGCCGCGGCCCGTCATCTGATCGAGTGCGGCTATCGACGTATCGGCATCATTGGCGCGCAGGGCGATCCACGCACGCTGCGGCGTCGAGATGGGTGCCGCCAGGCGCTTGAGGAAGCCGGGTTGTATGATCCACAGCGGGAGCTGTTTGTGACCAGCAACTCTTCCCTGGCGCTGGGGGCAGAGCTGTTTGAGCGGATGCACCGTGCACATCCCGATTGTGAGGCGCTGTTCTTTTGCAATGATGACTTGGCGCAGGGCGCTGTTTTCAAATGCGGCCGCCTGGGTATTGCCGTTCCCGACCGCATGGCCATCATGGGCTTCCATGACCTAAACGGGTCGGCCTGGACGTCTCCGCCGCTCACGACTGTGGCAACACCACGCTATCGCATCGGTTGTGAAGCCGCAGAGCTGCTTGTCGCTCATCTGGCGGGGCAGGACAGGCCAGAGCGTCATGTAGACCTGGGATTTGAAATCGTTCACCGCGAAACGACACGGCTTGATCCCAGGGCCTAGGTCGCTCATTCCCATCAGTCTGAAAGCGTACGTCTCCGCTTACTTAATTGAGAGTGCTTCTTATCTTTGAGTGAAATCGGGTGTATTGTGCGCTCCTCCAATTTCCCGAGGGACTGCATTTCATGTCTTTCACGCGGCGCCAGGTGCTCGGCGGTTTGACCGGTCTGGCTGTGGTAGGGGTAGGCGCTGGCGGCGCTCGCTGGTGGCTGGGGCGGCCACAAGTGGCCAAAGCGTATGACTACGAGCTGATCGCGGCGCCGCTGGATGTCGAGTTGGTGCCAGGGCATATTACGCCTGCGCTGGCCTATGGCGGCCAATTTCCAGGCAAGGAAATTCGGGCGCGGCAAGGCGAATGGTTGCGTGTCCGCTTCACTAATCATCTCGATCAGCCCACCACGATTCACTGGCATGGCATTCGTCTGCCCATCGAGATGGATGGCGTACCGTATATCTCGCAGGCACCGGTGCTACCGGGCGAGAGTTTCGTTTACCAGTTCAAGACGCCGGACGCCGGAACCTATTGGTATCACCCGCATGTCGCCAGTAGTGAGCAACTAGGGCGAGGCTTGGAAGGACCGCTCATTGTCGAAGAACGTGAGCCGACCGGCTTTGCGCACGACATGACGTTGTGCCTGAAGAACTGGCATGTGGATGATCAGGGAGTCTTTACAGCGTTCAGCATTCCTCGAGAGGCGGCTCGCGTAGGCACGCTGGGTCGGCTGACCACAGTAAACGGAAAGCACGTTCCCACTATTGATCTGCCCGCGGGTGCAGTGGTGCGTTTGCGCATTCTGAATGTGGATAACACGGCAACCTACCGATTGAACCTGACGGATGTCGAGGCGCGTATTTACGCGCTGGACGGCCATCCTATCGAGCCTCGGGCGTTTGGCGATGAGTACCTGCTAGGCCCTGGTATGCGTATCGATCTGGCATATAGGGTACCGGCAGCCGGGACAGAGGTGTCCCTGCGTAACGGCCCGCTGCGATTGGCCACCCTGGGGTCTACCGATCAGGGCGCCCAGCCTGGAGAATGGCCGCGGCCCTTGCCGCCAAACCCTGTCAGCGAGCCGGACCTTGAACGCGCGGAAACTGTAAGCTTTCGCTTCGAATGGGTAGCGACTCTGGCCAGCGACCCGGCGTACTGCGGCAAGGCGATGTACTGGCAGATCAACGGCCAGGCCGGTGGCGAGCACAAGGAAGGGGACCCGCATCCAGCGTTGGCGAAGCTCAAGCTTGGGCAGAGTTATATCCTTGAGTTTCGTAACATGGCCCAGTATTTCCATCCTGTGCATCTGCATGGGCTGACCTTCAAGGTCTTGAGCTCGGACCGGCATCCCGTGACGCCGTACTATACCGACACCTACCTGCTCGGCAAGAACGAGACAGCTCGGGTAGCGCTGGTGGCCGATAATCCGGGACAATGGATGCTTCACTGCCATGTGATCGACCACATGGAAACCGGCCTCATGGGGACCATTGAGGTCAGCTGACATTTGAGCTTGTCATGAATCGTATGCGCCGTTTCCCTCCCATTATCGACCGTAGTCAGGATGAGCTTTTCATGCGAGAGGCGCTGGCGCTGGCAGCTGAAGGCGCATCCCTGGGTGAGGTGCCTGTCGGTGCGGTACTGGTTCATGACGGACGGATCATCGGACGCGGCTTCAATCAGCCTATTACCGGCCATGACCCCAGCGCCCATGCAGAAATGCAGGCCATTCGTGCAGCGGCCTTGGCGCTGGAAAACTATCGTCTGCCGGACACTACCTTGTATGTAACCCTTGAGCCGTGCAGCATGTGTTCAGGGCTTCTGGTGCACGCCCGTATCCAGCGTCTGGTGTATGGTGCACGTGAGCCGCGTGCCGGTGCGGTAGAAAGCCGTGGGCAGTTCTTCAAGCAGGATTTCCTGAACCATCGCGTTATCGTTGAGGGCGGCCTTCTGGCTGAAGAGTGTGGCGCCTTGCTGACCGACTTCTTCCGGGCGCGTCGGAGTAAATCCTAAGGCGCATTGGCCTTTTTCTTTCGCTTCGGCTTGGCCTCCTCGCCAATCAGGCTTAGATCCCATTTGCCCAGGCTTTCCTTCAGGCCTAGCGCCACTGTGAGCCGGTCGGCATCGAACGGCGCGTGGACATTGGCATCATTATCAAAATAGCAATAGATGTCTCGGCTCTCCTGTGTGGGCAATCGATGTGCCTGGTCAATCAGCTGGGCATCGTCCGGCTCTCCACCTTGCGCCCAAGCCTGAATGCGAGACGTCCAATAGTGCAGCGCTTCATCCGAGTAGCGGCTTGAATAGAGCTGCTCGTGACCGTGCAGGCGTATATAAAGAAAGTCTGCCGTGACATCCTCCCGGTACAGCCACTTGCCCGCTGTGTCGGCAATTACCAGCGCCACGTTATAGCGCCGTAGTAGTTCGACAAAAGCGGGGTCGATAAAGCTCTCATGCCGGATCTCGACGGCATGGCGCAAGGGGCGATTGGCATCGATACTCAGGCTGCAGCGGCCCTCCATGCGCGCCTCACAATGCAGGGCGAGCGCCTGGGCGGTCTGGGTGTCCTGAGGCAGGAGCTTTAGAAATGCCTCAAACCGCTCAGGCTCGAACTTCAAATTAGCTGGAAACTGCCAGAGGATAGGTCCCAGTTTCTCCTTGAGCTCAAAGATGCCGGAGGCCAGAAAATTGGCCATCGCTTTTTCGATATCTTTTAGGCGCAGGATATGCGTGATGTAGCGCGGACCTTTGACGCTGAAAAGAAAGTTTTCACCGGTTTCTGCATACCAGCTGGCGTAGCTCTGAGGGCGCTGAAGCGAATAGAAGGAGCCATTGATCTCGATTGTAGACAGCGCCCGTGAGGCAAAGCGCAGCTCCTTGTTTTGAGTCAGCCCTTCAGGATAGAAAACACCCCGCCAAGGCACGTAGCGCCAGCCGGAAATACCGATACGGATCTGCGCAGCCATAGAGAACTCCTCAACTCGTCTCTTCTTCGGACTGCGCGGAGGGGAGTGGGGTTCGGCTAGGCTTCAGCCAGCGTTCGCATGCGTTCGACTACCGCACGTAGGCCATTGCCACGAGAGGCGGAGAGTTGCCGCTCCAGCCCTAGTTGGCCCAGCCAGTCATGAATATCCAGCACGGCCAGTTCTTCCTGGGTCAGTCCATTGGCTCGGACCAAGAGTACAGCTAGCAGGCCACGGAGAATGCGAGAATCGCTGCCCGCTCGAAAGAAATGCTGCTCTCCATCCTGCTTGTGAGTGACCCAGACCTGACTTTCACAGCCATAGACCCGATCTTCGTCTCGTCGGGTTTCAACATCGGGCAAGCGTGTCGCCCACTGCAGCAAGAGGCGTGAACGAGCTTCCCACCCGTTGGCGGAAGAGAAGGCATCCAGCGCAGCCTGCGCCTCAGTCGTCAAACCTGTCATCGTAGTAGCTCCAAGGCATTATCCAGCGCCATGAAGAAGCGCTCCAGATCCGTTGAGTCACTATACAGACCAAGCGAAATCCGCAGCGAGCCTGCCTCGCCCAGGCGCTTGAACAGCGGCATGGCGCAATGATTGCCCGCCCGTACGGCAATGCCTTGCTCGCCCAACATATGGGAAAGATCAGCCACATGTATGTCATCAACCACTACGCTGGCCAGGGCAATCTGCGGCTCGCCCAATACACGAACGCCCTCGCGAGCCGCCAGTCCGGCCTGTAGCTTCACGCACAACGCCTGCTCATGACCAAAAATGGATGACTCGTCTTGTGCGCTGAGCCAATCCAATGCTGCCCCCAAGCCAATGGCTGCACCAACAGGCGGTGTCCCCGCCTCCAGCCCCATGGGAGCAGAATGAAACTCAGCGTGTTCATAATCGGCGTTACGCACCATTTCGCCACCAAACTGCCAGGGCGCAAGAGCTGCCAGGGCCTCGGCATGTCCCCAGAGTACCCCTATGGCCTCTGGTGCGTAGAGCTTATGGCCGGAAAATACATAGAAATCCGCGCCCAGGTCCTTGGGACTGTGGCGGCCATGAACCACACCTTGAGCGCCATCCACAACGAACCAGGCGCCTTGATTGTGGGCCAGACGGGAGAGCTCGGCCAGCGGCTGCCAGGTTCCCAATACGTTCGACAGCTGGCTGATGGCAACCAGACGCGTGCGTGGGCCGATCAGTTCACTGGCTCGATTGAGGTCGATATGGCCCGAGTCTGTAAGCGGCAATACGATCAACCCTATCCCCTGGCGCCGAGCCAACTGCTGCCAGGGCAGAAGGTTGGCATGATGCTCCAGGGCACTGACCACAATTTCATCGCCGGGCTTGAAGTGATGCTCAAGCCCGTAGGCTATCAGGTTGAGCCCTTCCGTCGTGCCGCGAGTAAACACGACCTCTCTAGAACTGGAAGCGCCTAGCCAGCGGGCCACCTTGTCGCGTACGGACTCATAGGCCTGGGTGGCGCGCTCGCCAGGGCGGTGCTGAGCGCGATGAACATTGGCGGCGCCGCGGGCATAGTACGCTGTGAGCGCATCCAGTACAGCCTTGGGCTTTTGCGCTGTGGCCGCAGTGTCCAGATAGGTGATGCCGTCTTCTTCAAAGGCAGCAAGGGCCGGAAAGTCGGTGCGCCAGGGGGAGGGCAATGTCATGGCTTCAACTTTTGGAAACGGATGAAAAAAAGCCGCCCGGCCGTGAGCCGGCGGGCGGCCTACTTACAGGTCTGGACCCGGTACCAAGGTACCGGGTTCCATGACTCAGTTATGCGCGTGCAGGGCCTCGTTCAGCTCGATTGCACTCTTGTTGGTTTTGCACTCGACCGCGCCGGTCTGGGAGTTGCGGCGGAACAGAAGATCATTCTGGCCTGCCAGATCGCGCGCCTTGACCACCTGTACCTGCTGGTTCTGATCATCCAGCACAATCACCTTGGTGCCCGCTGTTACATACAGGCCGGACTCCACTGTGCAGCGATCACCCAGCGGAATGCCGATGCCCGCGTTGGCACCGATCAGGCAGCCCTCGCCAACGCTGATCACAATATTGCCACCGCCAGACAAAGTGCCCATGGTGGAGCAGCCGCCGCCCAGATCCGAACCCTTGCCGACGAATACACCCGCCGAGACGCGGCCTTCGACCATATTCGGGCCCGCCGTACCGGCATTGAAGTTTACGAAGCCCTCATGCATGACGGTTGTGCCTTCACCGATATAAGCGCCCAGACGAACACGGGCGGTATCGGCGATGCGCACGCCACTGGGAACGACATAGTCGGTCATCTTCGGGAATTTATCGACGGAGAACACTTCCAGCAATTTGCCGCGCAGACGGGCTTCCAGTTGCTCGGAAGGCAGTTCTGCCAGGTCGATGGCACCCTGATTGGTCCAGGCAACATTCGGCAGCAGGGCAAAGATGCCGCTCAGGTTGACGCCGTGCGGCTTGACCAGACGATGCGACAGCAAATGCAGCTTCAGGTACGCCTCAGGCGTTGAGGAGGGCGCAGCGTCTTCCGCCAGAATCGTGGCAACCAGCGGCTTGGCGCTTTCAGCCAGACGGGTTAGCAGCGCCATCTGAGTCTGAGCGTTCTCTACGCCACGCAAGGCATCGGCCAGAGCGCGCGCCTGAGACGGCGTAAAGGCGATGGTTTGGTTCCCGCCTGCATAATTGAGAACCGGCGTGATGGCCGCAATCAGTTCTGCCGAGGGGTTCAGCAGGGGCTGGGCATAGAAGACTTCGAGCCAGGCGCCGTCGCGATTTTGCGTGCCGACACCAAAGGCCAGGCTGAACACATTCTGAGACATGAAACTTTCCTTCTAAACAAATAAGGTCAGGCCGGACGCCGGCTGAGAAGTAATCCCACACCGGCACTACCCAGAAGGGCGGCACAACCACGGTTGAACAGACGCTTGGCACGCTCACCAGCCAACAGGCGGCCGAGACGTGCTCCGGCGAAGGCGTAAATTGCGATGGCGAAGCATTCCATGATCAGAAACGCTGCGCCCAATTGAGTAAACTGCTGCCCAAGCGGCTCACCCACCACTACAAACTGCGGAAGAAACGCGGTAAACAGCAAAATAGCTTTGGGGTTGCCTGCAGCGATCAGAAACTCCTGACGCATCAACTTCCAGAGGTCTGCCTTGATGACTTCGTCAGGAGATGGAGCGTCCGTCGAGGTGTTGGCAGTCCATAAGCGGATGGCAGTCCAGATGAGGTACACCGCACCTACAAGCTTGATCGCAGTAAAGAGCCAGGCCGACGTCAACAATACGAGCGCCAGGCCTGAGCCCGCCAGCGCGATCATGCCGGCAAAGGCAATCAGTCGGCCCAAGGTGCCGATACAGGCCGCTGCAAAGCCGAAGCGGGCAGCATTATTGACGGACAGCAGATTGTTCGGCCCAGGCGCCATGTTCAATGCGAAACAGGAAGGTATGAATAGTGCCCAGGCAATCGACATGTCAGCGGTCCAGTTCAGCCGAGTAGAGTTCCGGCTTGAAGCCTAGTACGCGACGCTCTCCCAGGTCCAGTACAGGACGCTTGATCATGGAGGGCTGCGCCAACATGAGCTCGATGGCACGGGTCTCGTCAAGATCTGCCTTTTGTTCGTCAGGCAGTTTTCTGAACGTAGTGCCGGCGCGGTTCAGCACCTTTTCCCAACCAAGCTCACGGCACCAGGTTGAAAGGGTTTCCCGGTCGATGCCGCTGACCTTGTAGTCGTGAAAATGATAGGTCACGCCATGTTCGTCGAGCCATGTGCGCGCCTTTTTCATGGTGTCGCAGGCCTTTATGCCATACAAACTCAATGTGCCGTTCGTGTCGGGCATTCCTGGCCTCCCACCCTTGTAAAGTAATCGCCAAATAGGAATGTCAGAGTATGCCATGTAGAGGTGGGCTGTGCGCCTATCGACGCAATCTATAACAAGGCGATAAGGCATTGCCTAAGCTCTCTACGCACTCTATACGATAGGAATATGAAGAAATGGCGATCGACCTGAACCACAGACCCAGACTGAGCGATATGCGCCGACTCGCACCGCAGGAGGCAGCGCCTGCGGTTGATCTTGAGGCCAGGCAGCAGGGCCCTCGTATCACTGATGCCGAGTCGCTGTCCGGGCGCCCAGGATATGCCGCCGACTTTCTTGGTGAATTCAGCGTACCCTGGCCTACCATGAGCGATGAGCGTGCCGGGGACGTGCTGCCTGTTTCAGGTTCCGCCGAAAATCGACTCGACTATATGCATTTCTCCATCACCATGTCGGCGTCACGCCGGCTGGCGTTCTACGTTGGCGTCAATATCGATGGTGCTCAGTCCGTTTCGGTCGAGCGGGGCAAAGATCGCTGGTCCTATGACGGACGTATCCCGCTGGAAGCCCAGATTGGCGAAGACCTGTACGCCAATAACCTGCTGGATCGCGGACACCTTGTTCGTCGTGAGGACCCTAACTGGGGGAATGAGGCGGAAGTTGCCAACCGTGACACCTTTCATTTCACCAACTGCTCTCCGCAGATGGCCGGCTTCAATCAGAAGAACTGGCTGGATCTGGAAAACTACCTGCTGGAAAACACCCGGCGCTGGAAGGAGCGGGCAACGGTATTTACCGGGCCGGTTTTCCGGGACGATGACCGGCGCTATCGAGGTGTGCTGATCCCGTCTGCTTTTTGGAAGGTAGTCGCCTTTTTATCCGATGACGGAAAA
The DNA here is from genome assembly GCF_058536325.1 of Pseudomonas sp. C2.3V. Classification (NCBI taxonomy): domain Bacteria; kingdom Pseudomonadati; phylum Pseudomonadota; class Gammaproteobacteria; order Pseudomonadales; family Pseudomonadaceae; genus Pseudomonas; species Pseudomonas sp. C2.3V. Next base: position 1,088,019 of record NZ_JBZUBN010000001.1, read on the forward strand.
CCATCTGCAACCGCCTACATGATCGATCAATCTAGCGAGCTGGGACAGCTGGATGCCGCGTTCGGACGCTTCCGAACCTATCAGCGCAGTGTTCGTCGTATCGAACAGCTGACAGGTATCAATTTTGGCCCACTCTCCCGTTACGACGGTTTTTCCAACGAGGAGGCCATGACAGGGACACGGATTGAGGCTGAGCTTCACACATTGGCCGACATACGGCTTTGATGGCTTAACGCCTTGCAGCTCAAGACGTTGGCCTCTTGAGCTGCAATCGTTTTCTGCCAAGCGGACACAAGGTAAGGAACTCACCCGCCAGGCAGGGGCCAAATTGTACAACCTGTACAATTATTAACTGCCAGATGTGCTGACGTATGCAGACCACTACACGAGCCACGACGAGCCGGCAGGCTGTGTTAACGCCGTACGCCCTTGAGCCATCCCGTCATCTTTATTTTTCTCTGCTTGAACAGAAGCCCGCGGCTGACGCGCTCGAAAGGGCTCGGCACTATCTTGACGAGCAGCTGAGTGCGACTGGACCTATGCCATCCGATTTGCCGGAGGATCCGCAAGGGCTAGAGCGCTGGATGCTACAAAGTACCGAGCAGGTAGGTCAGGAGTACCGAGCCTATCTCAAGTCCCGGAAGGCAGGCGCCCCTCGTCGTTATTTCACGAGTAAATCTCATGCGCTCTACTTTTTGAGAGGGGTTGCCCCGACCAAACTAGTAGACGGCGCCTGGCTGTACGGTATTTTGCAGCGCTGGAATGACACCCGCTTCACTGCACCTATCCAGATCTATCTGGAAGAGTTGGGCGAGGGTTTGCCAGACAAGAATCATGTCGTCCTGTATAAGAAATTGCTGGCCAGTAACGGTTGTGAAGACTGGGATGGCCTGAGCGATGATCATTATGTTCAGGGTGCGATCCAGCTGGCGCTGGCCTATAACGCCGAGCATTTCCTGCCCGAGATCATTGGATTCAACCTCGGCTATGAACAGTTGCCGCTTCATCTGCTCATTACCTCTTACGAGTTGAATGAGCTTGGGATCGATCCCTATTACTTTACGTTGCACGTGACGGTCGATAACGCCGGTACCGGTCATGCAAAGAAGGCCCTGCAGGCCGTTCATGACGCCATGCCGGTAGAAGGTCGCGAAGCATTCTATCGACGTGTAGCTCAGGGCTATCTGCTCAATAACCTGGGCGCAGGCACAACGTCTGTCATTGGCTCGTTCGATCTTGAACAGGAAGTTATTTCGCTACTGGCAGAGAAAAGCACCGTCGGCAAATACGTGCATTCTGATTACTGCCGAATCGGTGGGCGCAATGTAAGTGAGTGGCTGGCCGATCCAGCTCAGATACCGGCCTTTCTTGAAGCCATGGAGGCTCAAGGCTGGATCAAGCGCCATGAAGACCCACAAAACAGCCGTTTCTGGAAGCTCATACAAGGTGAGCGTGCCGAAATGTTTGGTGTGTTTACTGCCTATGAGCAGCAGCTTATCCATGACTGGATTGCGGGTGATCTGGTGCACACCGGTGCCAAGGTAATAGCCAAGGACCAGGCAGGGCAGGACCGAGTTGCTATCTTGCCTAAGCGGGAGCTGAGCTTTCGCGCCAAGCAGCGCCAGCAGGAAGCGCTTTGTCAAAGCGCAGGCGATAATGCGGCCTCAAATGCCTCTATTGCAGAGGTAAATGACTTTGACAGCGAAGCCGCGGCCCTGGAGCAACGCCTGGCGTGCCAGCCGACTCGCGAAGCGGGTATGGCGCTTCTGATCGAGATGATGTCGCCAGCCAATCACCATACCGCCTCTGGATTGTTGGCCACACGCCTCTTCAACAAGCTTTTCAACTGACCATCCAAGGACAGGGCCCAATAAGGGCCCTGTCCTGCTTCTAAAGGATCAAACTGCGTGACGGATACACAGATGCGCGAACAGCCTGCAATCTCCAAACACTCGGTCCAACCTTTTCGCCTCCTGATCGAAGCATTACGCGACGCTCATTACCAATTCATTACAATAACGCCGGCCTCACATGCCCGCGTCAATGGTCGCCCCGGCAACGAGTGGGCAAAGGACTTGCAAGGTATTTTTGGCTGGAGTCGGCCCTTCAGGCAGGGGCTCATTTCACCCGAGCTTTTCGAAGCCATGCAGGCCGCCGACATCCTGGAATCCTACCAGGATGGTTGGCGCAGCAAGGTTCGCGTGTCGACTTTGGGCGATCAGCTGTTCATCCACTCCGCTTATCCTACGGACGAGGCGGATGCAGTGTTCTTTGGCCCAGATACCTATCGCTACGCCAACGCTATCGAAGCCCAGCTGCGCTTCGAAACTGGGCAGATCCAGCGGGCAGTCGATATCGGCAGTGGTGCAGGCCCGGGTGCGATACTTGTCGCGCTGGCGAGGCCAGGCGCCGAGGTCTTGGCTGTTGATATCAACGATCGCGCGCTCCGCTTTACTGAAATCAATGCGGACATGGCTGAGGCGACCAATGTGGTAGCTCGGCATAGCAACCTGCTGAATGATGTTGAAGGCGAATTCGATCTTATTATTTCCAATCCGCCTTACCTGGTCGATCCTACCGAACGCGCCTATCGCCACGGGGGCGGACCGCTGGGAGCCGGACTCTCTCTTTCCATTCTGGACGCCGCGCTGGAGCGCTTGGCACCAGCAGGAACCTTGCTGCTGTATACCGGCGTGGCCATGGTGGACGGCCAGGATCCGTTCCTAGAGGCTGTCCAGGAGCGGTTAGCCAAAACAGATTTGGTCTGGCGTTATCGTGAGATGGACCCGGATGTCTTCGGTGAAGAACTGGAATCCGGTGTTTATGCACAGGCCGACCGCATCGCGGCTGTAACCCTGACCGTTACCCGCCCAGCCTGAAACTGTTTTTCAACGTGACGCCCTCTTAGTTGAGGGCGTCCAGTTGGCGCCAGCACGGCGTACTGGCGAGCCTTGGGTGAGGTGTATGACCTCATGACACCTCATGCCTACCGTTTGGGCGCGGCATTGCCGAACGTGTCTTTGCAGGGCTTGTCGATAGGGATCGTGTCGTACAGATCGAGCGGATCGGCTCGGTAGCCAGCGGAGAGAAGCGGTGACACTCGTTTATACCATCTTGATCATGCTGCTTGTGGTGGGCGCGACCCGCTTGAGCGCTCAGTTTCTTCCCGTGCCGCTTCCACTGATCCAGGTCGTTGTCGGGGCGTTACTGGCGTTGCCATCCCTGGGCTTGCATGTCGCGCTTGATCCTGAGCTATTTATGCTCTTATTCATTCCGCCACTTCTGTTCTCTGATGGGTGGCGCATGCCGAAGCGCGAACTCTGGCGGCTTCGGGCGCCTATCCTGACGCTGGCGTTTGGTCTGGTATTCATCACCGTTTTGGCCGCTGGCGCCTTTATTCACTGGTTGGTGCCTGGCTTGTCCTGGCCGGTAGCCTTTGCACTGGCCGCGGTTCTGTCGCCGACCGATGCCGTTGCGGTGTCCGGAATTGCACGTGGGAAACTGCCTAAGCGGCTGATGCATATCCTGCAGGGTGAAGCACTTTTCAATGATGCGTCCGGTCTTGTCACCTTTCGCTTTGCCGTAGCGGCTGCCATGACGGGCGTGTTTTCACTGGCAGATGCGAGTCTGACGTTTCTCATGGTTGCCATTGGCGGTCTCTTTACAGGGGCGGCGCTCAGCTGGCTGACAGGGCAGGCCCGTAACTGGCTGGTCGAGCATGGGTGGACGGATCCTGCACCCTATGTCGTCTTCTTGCTTCTATTGCCATTTGCCGCTTATGTCATTGCCGAACACCTGGGCTTCTCAGGCATTCTTTCTGCGGTTGCCGCCGGGCTTGTGCAAAGCCGTATCGACATGCTGCCCAGGCAGTCGCGTACTCGATTGCTCAACCACAGTATCTGGTCGATGCTGGAGTTCACCTTCAATGGACTGGTGTTCCTGCTCTTGGGCCTGCAGCTGCCCGACATCATTGCTGCCGTGCTCAAGCCTTCCGAGCATGTCTACAAGACGCTAGGGTGGCTGATGGGGGAGGTGACTCTAATCTTCCTGGCGCTGATCCTGCTGCGTTACCTGGTCATGAACCTGTATTGGCGCATCTCCCGACATCATGAGGCTATGCCGGGCAATGATTTCCAACGTACCGCAATTATTGCGTCAATTGCAGGTGTACGCGGGGCCGTGACGCTGGCAGGTGTACTGTCTCTACCCATTGTTCTCGCGAATGGACAGCCATTCCCCCAGCGCGATGTCCTGATCTTTATTGCTGCGGGCGTAATCCTGCTGTCCCTGCTGGCGGCCAGCATTGGATTGCCCCTGCTGCTGCGTGGACTAAGTGTGGGTACCAATGAGGCTGCCGACCGTGAGCGCCGAGAGATTCGGCGTAATACGGCAGAAGCAGCTCTTCGCGCCCTTGAGGCGGAAAGTATTGATGACGAAGATCCTGCGCGTGCGGGATTGAAGGCGGAAATCAAGACGCAGCTCATGGCCGAGTTTCGCGAACAGCTTGATATCTACCAGGACACGGAGGAGGTTCAGGCGCGTGCCCGAACCAGTCTGTTTATTGAAACGCAGCTGCGGTTGCTGGCTATCCGGGCTCAGCGTCGGGAGCTCTATCGTATGCGCTTGTCTGGCGTAATCGACGATGAAATCGTCGCTGAAGTCCTGAGTGATCTGGACTTCAGCGAGGCGACACTGATGCGCAGCCTGCCAGCTTCAGCGGCAGGCTGAGCAGGCGTCAGCGGCTGCAGAATGCGCGGATACGCTCGGCTGCTTCGATACACTCGTTCAGAGGTGCGACCAAGGCCATGCGAACCCGATTGGCACCAGGATTCACGCCGTCCACCGTCCGGGAAAGGTAGGAGCCTGGCACAACGGTAACATGTTCCTTTGCGTATAGCTCACGGGCGAAGGACTCGTCATCTAACGGTGTCTTAGCCCAGAGGTAAAAACCGCCGTCCGGACGCTCGACGTCCAATACATCTTTTAGTATTGCCAGCACAGCGTCGAATTTTTCCCGGTAAAGCACGCGGTTCTCGCGTACGTGGATCTCATCGCTCCATGCGGCAATGCTGGCGCGCTGTACCTGGATCGGCATGGCGCAGCCGTGGTAGGTCCGATACAGCAGGAAGCGTTTGAGAATCTCGGCGTCCCCTGCAACGAAGCCTGAGCGCAAACCAGGTAGATTCGAGCGCTTGGACAGGCTGTGAAAGACCACGCAACGGCTGAAGTCCTTGCGACCCAGCTCCGCACAAGCCGTCAAAAGACCTGCAGGTGGGTTGTCTTCATCGAAATACAGCTCGCTATAGCACTCATCTGCTGCAATCACGAAGTCATGCTGGTCGGCCAGCTCGATCAAACGCTTCAAGGTCTCGACAGGCAACAATGCTCCGGTTGGATTGCCAGGAGAGCACAGGAACAGCAACTGGCAGCGATCCCATATTTCGGCTGGAACGGCATCGAAGTCAGGATTAAAACCTTTCTCGGGCAGGCAGGGCAGGTAGTGCGGCTGCGCACCAGCAAGCAGCGTGGCGCCTTCATAGATCTGATAGAAAGGGTTGGGGCTTACTACCAGCGCGCCTTCCTGGCGATTCACCACCGCCTGTGTAAAAGAGAAAAGCGCTTCGCGCGTGCCGGTTACCGGTAAGGCATGCTGAGCCGCATCCATCCAGCCAGTCGGTACACGAAAACGCTGCTCGCACCACGTCACAATCGCTTCGCGCAAAGCAGGCAGTCCGGCTGTTGTTGGATAGACCGCCAGTTGATCAAGGTGCTCGGTCAGCGCTTTTGCGACAAACGCTGGGGAGGGGTGTTTAGGTTCGCCGATTGATAACGCGATGGCCTTTTTATCTGCCGGTGGCTGGACACCTGCCAGCAGCGTGCGCAGTTTTTCGAAAGGGTAGGGCTGGAGCAGGTTCAAGGCATCGTTCATATACAGGTCTCGCAAGTGCAGCCTGGCCTTAGGCTGAGTTGTCCATTAGATACTGATGCGTAGCAACGGCGTTTCTGAGCCATTGGCCCCGCTTAGGTTTTTGATCAGCGCTTGTTGAAGTTGCTCGCACAGCTTCGGATCCGACAGGGGCTGCCCTTGAGCATCCGTAACATAAAAGACGTCTTCAACACGCTCGCCCAACGTGGCGATTTTGGCATTCTGAACCGACAGGTCGAAATCCAGGAATATACCGCCCACGCGAGCCAACAGGCCCGGGCGATCAGGGGCGGTCAGCTCAATCAGGCTCACGGCGCGCTGAGCATCCGTATAGATATTCACGTGTGGCGCGAACGCAAAATGTTTGAGCTGACGAGGAACACGTCGGTTGATGATGTTGGGGTACTCTTCAGGTGTTTTTAGGGCCTGGATCAAGCCGCTTCTGATCTGCTGGATACGGGCCGGGTTATTGCCGATAGAGCCTCCGTCCGCGTCGAGTACAACATAGGTATCCAGGGTAAACTGGCTGGTGGACGTAATAATGCGCGCGTCCTGGATGCTCAGGTTCAGCTGGTCCATTGCCGCCACAGTCACGGCAAAGAAGTCGTGCTGGTCCTGCGCATAAATGAAGATCTGGGTGCCGCCTTCAAACTCGCGTTGGGTAGTCTCCTTGATCAGGATCAGCGGATTACCGTCATTGGGATGACTCAAAATAGCTTCGGTGTGCCACGCTACATCGCTGGCAGTGTGACGCAGAAAATAGTCGTCACCGAGCTGCCCCCATAGGTGTTCGGCATCATCCTGATCGATGCCATTACGCACCAGAATATCGATGGCTGAACTCTGTGTCTGGCGAATTTGCTCTTCACGTTCTACCGGATTCTCAAGTCCGCGGCGCAAGGCACGCTTGGTCTCGGTATACAGCTGTCGCAGCAGACTGGCGCGCCAGGAGTTCCAGAGGTTGGGGTTGGTCGCGTTGATATCTGCCACAGTGAGCGCATAGAGATAATCCAGATGGACCTGGTCGCCTACCGTCTGTGCAAAGTCATGAATCACCAGGGGGTCAGACAAATCCTTGCGCTGCGCTGTGGTCGACATCGCCAAGTGATTGCGTACCAGCCAACAGATTAGGTTGCTGTCCCATTCGGGTAGCTGATGGCGGCGGCAGAACGCTTCGGCATCTACGGCGCCCAGCTCCGAATGATCACCGCCTCGGCCCTTGCCAATGTCATGGTAAAGACCGGCAATATAGATCAACTCCGGTTTAGGCAGCTTGTTCATCACCCGCGTGGCCAGAGGATACTTTTCCGTCATCTCCGGTCGGTTCAGTTTGCGCAGATGCTTGATCAGATTAAGTGTATGCGCATCGACCGTATAGATATGGAACAGGTCATGCTGCATCTGACCGATGATTTGGCCGAACTCCGGCAAGTACAGGCCAAGAATACCGTAGCGGTTCATACGGCGAAGGTTGCGATGAATGCCTTCGCGGCTCTTGAACAGCTCGATAAATAAGCTGGTGTTGCGGATGTCATGTCGGAATTCGTCATTGATTAGATGACGGTGGTCGCGAAGCAACCGGATCGTACCCGCAGAAACACCCTTGATTTCCGGGTGCTGAGCCATCAGCACGAAAATTTCCAGCAGTGCAAAGGGGGTGCGCTTGAATACCTCCGGATGCGTAACCTCAATATAGCCGTCCCGTAACTGGAAGCGGCTGTTAAGAGGCTGCGTTGGCTCGCTTTCGTCATCCCGCAGGATGGCTTCCTCAAAGTGCTGCATGACAACATCGTTGAGCTGGGCAATGTCCATGACCACGCGATAATACTTCTGCATGAAGCGCTCAACGGCCAGCTTCGCATCGCTGTCTTCATAACCCAGGAGGCCGGCGATGCGGCGCTGATGATCAAACAGGAGGCGATCCTCAGGTCGGCCTGCCAGCATATGCAGGGCATAACGCACCTTCCACAGGAACTCCTGACTGGAAGCCAGCAGCGAACATTCGCTTTCAGTCAGAAAACCCTGGCCAACCAGCGCATGCAGGTTCAGCGTCCCGAAATGGCGGCGTGCAACCCACAAGAGTGCCTGGATATCACGTAATCCACCCGGTGAGCCTTTGACGTTGGGCTCAAGGTTGTATTCCGTGTCGTTGTACTTGGCATGCCGGGCTTTCTGCTCATCCCGCTTTGCCAGAAAGAAATCACGGCTGGGCCACATTCGCTTGGGGCTGGTTACATCCAGCATCCTCAGACGAAGGGCTTCCGGGCCGGCAATGGTACGGCACTCCATCAGATTGGTGATGACGGTCAGGTCGGCCCTGGCCTCATCCGCGCACTCCTGAACCGAGCGCACACTCTGTCCGACAGCAAGGCCAATATCCCACAGCAACGTCAGGAAGCCTTCAATGGCTTCCCGATGCGCTTCCTGATCTTCTGAGCCCAATAAAATGAGCAAATCGATGTCCGATTGCGGATGCAGCTCGCCGCGGCCATACCCCCCTACGGCGAGCAAGGCAATCTGTGCATTACCCCAGTTCAGTCGTTGCCAGGCTTCGCACAGTATCTGGTCAACGAACCAGGCTCGATCCTCAACCAAGCGACGCGTACTGCGCCCGGCTGAAAATCGCTCGTCCAATACCTCATTTGCCTTGCGGATCGCCTTTTTGAACGCGGCGATGGGGCTGGTCTTTAATGCGAGTTCAGCCTGGAACTGTCCGCGGTCGAACAGTTCGGGATCTACCTGGGGCATACCCGTATTACCTCATGCGGGGGTGCGGGAAATGGTTTCGTCTTTGCGCAGTGTCAGAATTTCATAGCCATCGGCGGTAACCAGTACGGTGTGTTCCCACTGAGCAGACAGCTTGCGGTCCTTGGTGATGGCCGTCCAACCGTCACCAAGCAGCTTGGTTTCAGCGCGGCCCTGGTTGATCATCGGCTCAATGGTGAAGATCATGCCTTCCTTGAGTTCAAGGCCTGTTCCAGCACGCCCATAATGAACAACCTGCGGCTCCTCATGAAAGCCCTTGCCGATACCATGACCACAATACTCGCGCACCACGGAAAAACCCTGTTTTTCAGCGTGCTTCTGAATGATTTCGCCAATATCACCCAGCCGGGCGCCGGGGCGAACAACCGAAATACCTTTATATAGGCACTCCTGAGTTACCTCGCAGAGTCGCTTTGCCCACTCGGCCACTTCGCCGACGCAATACATCTTGCTGGTATCGCCGTGGTAGCCGTCTTTGATAACCGTGATATCCACGTTAAGGATGTCGCCTTTCTTGAGTGGCTTGTCGTTGGGGATGCCATGACAGACGACATGATTAAGCGAAGTACAAATGGACTTGGGGTAGCCCTTGTAATTGAGTGGCGCCGGAATAGCCTGTTGCACATTGACGATATAGTCGTGGCAAAGCTTATTCAGCTCCTCGGTCGTAACGCCCGGCTTAACATGCTCATCCAGCATTTCCAGTACATCAGCCGCCAGTTGGCCGGCGATACGCATTTTCTCGATGTCTTCAGGGGTCTTGATAATAACGGTCATTAGAATCTCTAAGCGCTGCGCAGGCAGCCTGCATATGGACTAAAATAAGAGGGTTGGACAGGATTCTAACAAACCTGTCCTTCGTCACCATCCCAATCGCAGTAGTCTGCCATGGTTTAATTCGGCTGACTTCTGTGGTATAAAGCGCGGCGCTTTTCGGGCAATAGCCCTAAAACGCCCTAAACCCCACACACGTATCGGCACGATGGCCTGGGTGCTCTGCAAGGAGTTGGCCATTGGGATGCGTGGAGGCCCAACCCGACTTATTGAGGAAATATCAATGTCCCAAGTCAACATGCGCGACATGCTGAAGGCCGGTGTGCACTTCGGCCACCAGACCCGTTACTGGAACCCGAAAATGGGTAAGTACATTTTCGGCGCGCGTAACAAGATTCACATCATCAACCTCGAAAAGACTCTGCCAATGTTCAACGAAGCGCTGAGCTTTGTTGAGCGCCTGGCTTCTGGCAAGAACAAAATCCTGTTCGTTGGTACCAAGCGTTCCGCTGGCAAGATCGTTCGCGAAGAAGCTGCTCGTTGTGGCATGCCTTTCGTGGATCACCGCTGGTTGGGCGGTATGCTGACGAACTATAAGACTATTCGTCAGTCCATCAAGCGTCTGCGTGAGCTTGAAGTTCAGGCTGAAGACGGCACCTTCGGCAAGCTGACCAAGAAAGAAGCGCTGATGCGCACTCGCGATCTCGAGAAGCTCGAGCGCAGCTTGGGTGGTATCAAGGAGATGGGCGGTCTGCCGGACGCTCTGTTCGTTATCGACGTTGATCACGAGCGCATCGCGATTACCGAAGCGAACAAGCTTGGTATCCCGGTTATCGGTGTTGTTGATACCAACAGTAGCCCTGAAGGCGTTGATTACATCATCCCGGGTAACGATGACGCCTTCCGCGCTGTCCAGCTGTACCTGAGCGCCACGGCTGATGCCGTACTGCGTGGTAAGCAGAACGCAGGTGCAACACCTGAAGAGTTCGTTCAAGAAGCAGCGAGCGAAGCTGCTGAAGGCTGATTGACCCTGTCGTAAAGACTGGACATTCAGTGAGCAGGAAGGGGGCTAGGCCCCCTTTTTGCCACTCAGAGAATTACTGCCCTAGGGCATTGGTTTAGACACTGATTCAAGAGGATTCGAGCATGGCAGAGATTACTGCGGCCCTGGTCAAAGAACTGCGTGAGCGTACCGGCCTTGGCATGATGGATTGCAAGAAGGCGTTGACTGCTGCCGGCGGCGACATCGAGAAAGCCATCGATGATATGCGTGCAGCTGGCGCCATCAAGGCGGCCAAGAAGGCTGGTAACATCGCTGCTGAAGGTGCGATTGCTGTCAAGGTTTCCGACGACAACAAGGCTGCTCTGATCATCGAAGTCAACTCCCAGACTGACTTCCTGGCTCTGCAGGATGACTTCAAGGCTTTCGTTGCAGATAGCTTGAATAAGGCTTTCGATCAGAAGCTGACTGATGCTGCTCCGCTGGTAGAGTCCCAGGAAGAGGCGCGTCTGGCGCTGGTTTCCAAGACAGGCGAAAACGTCACTATTCGTCGCTTGACTCGTGTGGAAGGTGATGTGATAGGTGCCTACCTGCACGGCCACCGCATCGGTGTTGTTGTTGCTCTGAACGGTGGTACGCCTGAGCTGGCTCGTGATATCGCGATGCACATTGCTGCAAGCAACCCCCAGTTCCTGAATCCTTCCCAGGTTTCTGAAGAAGCGATTGCCAAGGAAAAAGAAATCTTCCTGGCACTGAACGCAGACAAGATTGCTGGCAAGCCGGAAAATATTGTTGAAAACATGGTCAAAGGCCGTATCAACAAGTTCTTGGCTGAGGCAAGCCTGGTTGAGCAGCCTTTTGTAAAGGATCCAGAAGTCAAGGTTGGCGATCTGGCCAAGAAGGCTGGCGCTGAAATCGTTTCCTTCGTCCGTTACGAAGTAGGTGAAGGTATCGAGAAAGCCGAAGTGGACTTCGCAGCTGAGGTGGCCGCTCAGGTCGCAGCCAGCAAGCAGTAAGACGCTATCGATGCTGAAAAAGAGGCTGCCCGCCACCGCGTGCGGCCTCTTTTTTCAAGTAGCGAAGGTATGGGTTTTCTTTTTTATTTGGTAACGATCCCACTATCGATGCGTCAACGCTGACGTTCCGGTTCGGTAATGGGAAAATGATTTGTTTTTTATTATTTCAAATCGTCGCAGGAGAGACTGAATGGCTCAGCAGATGAGTGGTCGCCAACCCCGTTACAAACGTATTCTGCTTAAACTCAGCGGCGAAGCCCTAATGGGATCCGAAGATTTCGGCATTGACCCAAAAGTGCTTGATCGTATGTCCTTGGAGATCGGTCAGCTTGTTGGTATCGGTGTTCAGGTCGGGCTGGTGATTGGTGGTGGTAACCTGTTCCGTGGGGCTGCGTTGTCAGCCGCAGGTATGGACCGTGTTACGGGTGACCATATGGGTATGCTGGCTACCGTTATGAATGCGCTGGCCATGCGTGATTCCCTGGAGCGCTCCAATATCCCGGCAACTGTTATGTCAGCCATCTCCATGGTGGGTGTGACTGATCAGTATGATCGCCGTAAGGCTATGCGTCAGTTGCAGAACGGCGAGGTGGTTATTTTCTCGGCTGGCACGGGTAATCCATTCTTTACCACTGATTCGGCTGCCTGCTTGCGTGCTATCGAAGTTGAGGCTGATCTGGTGCTTAAAGCAACCAAGGTCGATGGCGTGTACACTGCAGATCCTTTCAAGGACCCGAATGCGGAAAGGTTCGATCGCTTGACGTATGACGAAGTGCTCGACCGTAAGCTGGGCGTGATGGACCTGACAGCAATCTGTCTGTGTCGTGATCATAAGATGCCGCTTCGGGTGTTCAATATGAATAAATCCGGCGCCCTCCTGAATATTGTTGTAGGCGGCGGAGAAGGTACTTTGATCGAAGAGGGCACAGTATGATCAATGAAATAAAGCAAGACGCTCAAAGCCGAATGACCAAGACCATTGAAGCGCTTGGTCACGCTTTCGCCAAGATCCGTACTGGACGCGCTCATCCAAGTATTCTCGATAGCGTTATGGTGTCCTATTACGGTAGCGACACGCCGCTGCGCCAGGTTGCCAACGTGACCGTGGAAGATTCCCGTACGTTGGCGCTGACTGTTTTTGATAAAAGCATGATTCAGGCTGTTGAAAAAGCCATCATGACTTCGGATCTAGGACTGAACCCAGCGACAGCCGGGACTACCATTCGCGTCCCGATGCCGGCTCTCACTGAGGAAACTCGAAAGGGTTTCACTAAGCAGGCGCGCCAGGAGGCTGAACAGGCTCGTGTTTCCGTGCGGAATATTCGCCGTGATGCGCTGGCTCAGTTGAAGGATCTCCTCAAGGAAAAGGAAATCAGCGAAGACGAAGAGCGTCGTGCGCAGGATGAGATCCAGAAATTGACTGATAAATATGTCGCTGAGGTCGATAAGGCCTTGGAGGCTAAGGAAACTGATTTGATGGCCGTTTGACGGCAGGGATGCAAGATGGGCAATAGCGACCCTAGTTCTGTAGTACCGCGTCATGTCGCCATTATCATGGATGGTAATAACCGCTGGGCTCGCCGGCGGTTACTGCCTGGAGTGGCAGGACATAGAGCTGGTGTCGACGCTGTTCGTGCGGCTATAGAAGTCTGTGCGGACGCCGGTGTCGAAGTGCTCACGTTGTTTGCGTTTTCCAGTGAAAACTGGCGGCGCCCGACTGATGAAGTCAGTGCATTGATGGAGCTGTTTCTATCAGCGCTTCGACGGGAAGCCAAAAAGCTCGATCAGAACGGCATACGTCTTCGCATCATTGGAGATCGTTCCAGGTTTCATCCTGAACTGCAGCGTGAGATGGAGCAGGCAGAAGCCTTGACTGCTGGTCATACAAGACTGGTACTCCAGGTGGCTGCCAATTATGGTGGTCAGTGGGACATCGCCCAGGCGGCCCAGCGGCTGGCGCAGGCAGTCAAGGAGGGTACGCTTGAGCCTGAGCGGATAACGCCTGAGTTGCTTCAGAACTGCTTGACCACCGCAGGCATGCCTTTACCTGATCTATGTATCCGTACGGGTGGAGAGCATCGCATCAGCAATTTCCTGCTCTGGCAATTGGCTTATGCGGAGCTATATTTTTCCGACTTGTTCTGGCCTGACTTCAAACATGAGGCTATGCGTAAGGCGTTGGCGGATTATGCGACGCGGCAAAGACGCTTTGGAAAGACCAGTGAACAGATTGAAGCAGAAGTGAGAGCATCATGCTAAAGCAAAGGGTCCTTACCGCTCTGGTGTTGCTGCCCATAGCGATTGGGGGCTTCTTTTTGCTAGAAGGTGGGATATTCGCTGCCTTTATCGGAGCAGTGGTTTCCCTGGGTGCTTGGGAGTGGGCTCGGCTTTCCGGGCTCGTCTCTCAGGCGGCTCGTGTAGGTTATGCAGCTGTAATTGCTTTCCTTCTTCTGCTCTGCTGGCAGATGCCTCAGCTGGCGTTGGCTATCCTGCCGATGGCAGTGGCTTGGTGGATTTTTGCTGCCGTGCTCGTTATGACCTATCCAGAAAGCGCTCATTACTGGAAGTCAACTTGGCGACGCCTTTTGATTGGTGTGGCTATCCTGGTTCCTGCCTGGCAGGGGTTGATCCTGCTGAAACAGTGGCCTCTCAATAATTGGCTTATTCTTGGTGTCATGCTGCTGGTATGGGTGGCTGACATTGGTGCTTATTTTTCCGGCAAGGCATTTGGCAAGCGTAAGCTTGCTCCCAAGGTAAGTCCAGGTAAAAGCTGGGAGGGCATGATTGGCGGCTTGATAGCCAGTCTTGTGCTGACATTGGGTGTAGGTCTCTATCGCGGATGGGATGCCAATACTCTGATTAAGGCTCTGATCGGTGCTTCGCTGGTTGTCGTTGTTTCGGTTGTAGGTGATCTTACGGAAAGCATGTTCAAGCGACAGATGGGGCTTAAGGACAGTAGCCAGCTTCTACCTGGGCATGGCGGCATCATGGATCGTATTGATAGTCTGACTGCTGCAGTACCTCTTTACGCAGCACTTCTCTGGTGGTCGGGCTGGGGTGTTATGTGACTAGTCCTCAAAACATCACCGTACTGGGTGCTACCGGATCGATAGGTCTCAGTACTTTAGATGTCATTGCACGTCATCCTGATCGTTACAGGGCATTTGCGTTAACTGGCTATACCAGGCTCGATGAGCTCGGAGCACTCTGTATTACTCATGAGCCGAGGTTCGCTGTAGTACCGGGCGGCGTTCAGGCTGAAGAGCTGGAGCGCAGAATCAAGGCGGCCGGACTCTCGACGCAAGTGCTGGTCGGTGAGGCAGGGCTAAGTGAAGTATCAGCTCATCCTGATGTTGATGCTGTTATGGCTGCTATCGTTGGCGCGGCAGGTCTTAAGCCTACCCTTGCAGCTGTCAAGGCAGGAAAAAAGGTTCTTCTTGCCAATAAGGAGGCGCTTGTCATGAGCGGCTCCTTATTTATGCAGGCTGTGAAAACGTACAATGCAAAGCTGTTACCAATTGATAGTGAGCACAATGCTATTTTTCAATGCCTGCCAATAGGCTATGAAGAGGGAATGGCGGCAAAAGGGGTGCGGCGAATTTTGCTGACGGCGTCAGGCGGGCCTTTCCGTGAAACCTCACTAGACGTATTGCGTGACGTTACGCCTGATCAGGCGTGCGCGCATCCCAACTGGTCGATGGGACGTAAAATTTCAGTAGACTCTGCCACCATGATGAACAAGGGGTTGGAGTTCATTGAAGCCTGTTGGTTGTTCAATGCAAGGCCTGATCAGGTTGAAGTTGTTGTTCATCCTCAAAGTGTTATCCATTCGTTAGTGGACTACATTGACGGTTCGGTTCTTGCGCAGTTGGGCAATCCTGATATGCGTACCCCAATTGCTCATGCTTTGGCGTGGCCTGAGCGAATAGAGTCCGGAGTTAGCCCTCTGGACTTATTTGCAGTAGCACGCCTTGATTTTCAAAAGCCTGATGAGCAGCGCTTTCCTTGCCTTAGATTGGCGAGAGAAGCTATTAGCGCAGGTGGTACCGCGCCTGCCACATTGAACGCTGCGAACGAAGTGGCAGTAGATGCCTTTCTAAACGGCAGGGCACGCTTTGATGAGATACCGCAGATCATCGAGGCTGTGCTCCAGCAGGAAACAATCTCTGCCGTAACCGATCTTGAATGTGTCATGCAAGCGGATCGCCATGCCAGGGACTCAGCCAATGTCTGGCTTGAGCGCCACAGGCGCTAAGCGCGGAGGAACGCCATGAGTGCACTGTATATGATTCTTGGAACCCTGATTGCATTAGGGGTGTTGGTTACTTTCCATGAGTTTGGGCACTTTTGGGTTGCTCGTCGATGTGGTGTCAAGGTCCTGCGTTTCTCTGTTGGATTTGGTAAGGCGCTATTTCGTTGGCATGACAGGCAGGGAACTGAGTTCGTAGTAGCAGCAATACCGCTTGGCGGTTATGTAAAAATGCTGGACGAGCGAGAAGGGGAGGTTTCTGCTGACCAGATCGACCAGACGTTCAATCGTAAGTCTGTATATCAGCGTATCGCTATCGTAGCGGCGGGTCCGGTGGCCAATTTCTTATTGGCTATCGTGTTCTTTTGGGCTCTGGCCATGCTTGGAACTCAGCAGGTCAAGCCTGTCGTCGGAAAAGTCGATGAAGGTAGTCTTGCTGCGCAAGCAGGCTTGCAGGCAAACGATGAAATCGTCTCGGTTGATGGGAAGGCCGTTTCCGGATGGGGTGAGGTCAACCTCAAGCTGGTTCGCCGTCTCGGTGAAACGGGTACGTTGGTCGTGGAAACTCGCGAGTCTGGTAACAGTCAGCAAGAAGTACATTCCATTCGGCTTGATGGTTGGCTCAAGGACTCTGATAGCCCGGACCCTATTGGATCTCTCGGCATACATCCATGGCGTCCGGCACTGCCACCTGTTGTGGCTGAACTAGATCCTGAGGGGCCTGCCTCCAGAGCAGGTATTCAGTCTGGTGATCGTATTGTTTCGGTTGAGGGTTCATCGGTTAACGACTGGCAAGAGGTGGTCGATTATGTTCGTGCCCACCCGAATCAAACAGTAAACCTAGTGCTTAATCGTTCTGGAATTGAGCGCTCTGTCCCAGTTATGCTTTCTAGCAAAGGTGATGCAAAAAGTGCCTCTGGCTACTTGGGCGCTGGTGTCAAGGGCGTGGAATGGCCCTCTGAAATGCTTCGGGAAGTCAGCTATGGCCCGCTGGAGGCCGTAGGTCAGGGACTTTTGCGCACTTGGACCATGAGTTTGCTGACGCTCGACTCGCTTAAGAAAATGTTGCTTGGGGAACTCTCGGTAAAAAACTTGAGTGGGCCGATAACCATTGCTAAAGTGGCGGGCGCTTCTGCCCAGTCAGGTGTCAGTGACTTCTTAAACTTCCTGGCCTACCTGAGCATAAGCCTTGGGGTTTTAAACCTGCTTCCTGTGCCGGTATTGGACGGTGGACATTTGTTGTTCTACTTCGTCGAGTGGGCAAGAGGGAAACCTGTATCCGAGCGCATTCAGGCGTGGGGTATGCAGATTGGTATAAGCCTAATTGTTGGTGTCATGTTACTGGCTCTGGTCAATGACCTTGGGCGTCTGTAACTCGCCGCTGAACGCTTAGTCTGCCGTATAAGCGGTAGGCTATTTATTTGTCAGTTGGAATAAAAAAGGGACTCATGAAACGCTTGCTGCTACCTGCGGTAATAGCCGCGCTGATGATCGGCGAGGTTCACGCCGAGTCCTTCACCATCTCCGATATTCGTGTAAACGGTTTGCAGAGGGTTTCTGCCGGAAGCGTTTTCGGTGCATTACCTCTTAACGTAGGCGATGCTGTAGATGATCGTCGCCTTTCCGATGCGACTCGCTCCCTGTTCCGTACGGGTTTTTTCCAAGATATTCAATTAGGGCGTGACGGTAACGTCCTGGTTGTGAGCGTAGTTGAGCGCCCCTCGATTTCAAGCATCACTATTGAGGGCAACAAGGCGATCTCAGAAGACGACCTTAAAAAAGGTCTTCAACAATCGGGTTTGGCTGAAGGTGAAATTTTCCAGCAGGCAACGCTGGAAGGTGTGCGCAATGAGCTGCTTCGTCAGTATGTTGCTCAAGGTCGCTATTCTGCCAATATCGAAACCGAGGTCATTCCGCAGCCACGTAACCGCGTTCAGTTGAAAATCAAAATCAACGAAGGTGAAGTGGCAACGATCTCTCAGGTCAATATTGTCGGAAATCATGTGTTTCCAGAGCAGGATCTAATTGATCTGTTCGAATTGAAGAAAAGCCATCTGCTTTCTTTCTTCAAAAACGACGACAAATATTCCCGTGAAAAACTTTCTGGCGATCTTGAGCGCTTGCGCTCCTATTACCTTGATCGTGGTTATATCAATATGGATATCACCTCGACTCAGGTATCGATTACGCCTGATAAGAAACACGTCTATATTACGGTCAACGTCAACGAAGGTGAAAAATACACCGTTCGGGATGTAAAACTTTCAGGTGACCTGAAAGTGCCGGAAGAAGAAATTCGCAGGCTGATGTTGGTACAGCCCGGACAGGTGTTCTCTCGAAAGGTGATGACTGGCACCTCAGATCTGATCACCCGCCGCCTCGGGAATGAAGGCTATACGTTCGCTAATGTGAACGGTGTACCGGAACCACATGATGATGACCATACGGTTTCGTTGACCTTTGTAGTCGATCCCGGCAAGCGTGCCTATGTAAATCGTATCAATTTCCGTGGCAATACCAAGACGGAAGATGAAGTCCTCCGCCGCGAAATGCGCCAGATGGAAGGTGGCTGGGCCTCTACTTACCTGATTGATCAGTCCAAAACCCGTTTGGAACGTCTGGGCTATTTCAAGGAAGTCAATGTCGAGACGCCGCAGGTTCCTGGCACTGACGATCAGGTCGACGTGAATTACTCTGTGGAAGAACAACCGTCTGGTTCTATTACCGCAAGTGTTGGCTTTGCTCAAAGTGCGGGTTTGATCCTGGGTGGATCTATCAGCCAGAGCAACTTCTTGGGTACTGGTAATAGAGTAAGCGTAGGCTTGACGAGAAGTCAGTATCAGACTCGCTACAATTTCAGCTTTACTGATCCATACTGGACCGATGACGGTGTGAGCCTTGGCTATAACGCCTTCTATCGCTCAACCAACTATGATGATCTGGATGTTGATATTTCCAGTTACTCCATCAATAGCCTCGGCTTTGGGGTAAATTTTGGCTATCCGATCAGTGAAACGTCTCGACTGAACTTTGGGCTTGGCGTTCAGCGTGATGAGCTTGACCCCAATAACTATACTGTCGACGAAGTTTATAAATTCATTGAACAGGAAGGGGATAGTTTCACTAACTTTAAAGCTTCGATCGGCTGGTCAGAGTCAACCCTAAATAAAGGTGTGCTGGCTACTCGAGGACACTCGCAAAGTCTTTCTCTGGAAACAACAATTCCGGGAAGCGATCTGAGCTATTACAAAGTTGACTATCGTGGTCAGATTTTTGCTGGGTTAACGCAGAATACTGCACTTCGCTTCCATACCGAGCTGGGATATGGCGATGGTTATGGTTCAACCAGCGGCTTGCCATTTTATGAAAATTACTATGCTGGTGGTTTTAATTCAGTTCGTGGTTTTGAAGATAGCAGCCTTGGTCCGAGGAGTACTCCTGCTTCTGGAAGATATAAGGCTCAAGGTCAAGAAACAGATACCGATCAAGATCCTGAACCATTTGGCGGTAATGTGTTGATCACAGGCGGGGCCGAATATCTGTTCCCCTTGCCTTTCGTGAAAGATCAGCGTCAGCTGCGAACAGTGCTGTTCTGGGATGTGGGTAGTGTCTTCGACACCAAGTGCCGCTTGGTCGACAAGGATAGCGCCAGCTGTAACAAGGTCAGCTTTTCCAATATGGCAAGCTCCGTGGGTGTTGGCTTGACTTGGGTAACTGCGTTGGGTCCGTTAAGCTTCAGTCTGGGTATGCCCGTCAAGAAGCCTGATAATGCCGATACGCAGGTATTCCAGTTCTCGCTGGGCCAGACGTTCTAATTGATCCAACTCTATATCGCGTTTAAACGCAGGAGTGCATTGTGCGTAAGTTCTTCCGTTTCGCCTTGATCGCCGCCGCTGTTGTTGCCACCCCGGCTTTTGCCGAGATGAAGATTGCGGTGCTCAATTATCAAATGGCACTCCTGGAGTCGGATGCGGCAAAAAAATACGCTGTAGACGCTGAGAAAAAGTTCGGTCCGCAGCTCAATAAGCTGAAGGCATTGGAAAGTGATGCAAAGAATATTCAAAGTCGCCTTGCTGCCGGGGGCGATAAAATGAAGGACTCTGATCGTGACCGTCTTGAGTCGGACTTCAAACAAAAAGCACGCGACTTCCAGTTTCAGTCGAAAGAGTTGAACGAGGCTAAGGCTGCCGCTGATCGCGATATGCTGAAGCAGCTCAAGCCGAAGCTGGATAAAGCGGTGGAAGAAGTATTGAAGAAGGGCAACTACGACATCGTCATCGAGCGTGGCGCTGTGGTTGATGCCAAGCCTCAATATGATATTACACGTGATGTTATCGAGCGGATGAACCAGAACCGCTAATGATGACCTCTACCACTTACACTCTAAGGCAGCTGGCAGAGCGCCTTGGAGCTGAGCTCCGGGGAAACCCGGAGCTTCTCATTTCTGGTCTTGCGACATTGCAGGATGCCCAGCCCGAGCAGTTGAGTTTCCTCGCCAATGCCCAGTACAAGAAATATTTGGCTGACACCAAAGCGGGTGCTGTGATCCTGCATCCGACTGAGGTGGAGGGATTTTCAGGCAATTGCCTGGTAATCGCCAATCCTTACCTTGCCTATGCGCAGCTTTCCCATCTGTTTGATCGAAAACCTCTGCCGAAAGCTGGTATTCATCCTTCCGCCCTGGTCGCTGAGGATGCTTTTGTAGACCCTACGGCAAGTGTCGGTGCGTATGCAGTTATCGAGTCAGGTGTATCGATAGGTGCAGGTGTTGTCATTGGAGCGCATTGCTTCGTCGGTGCTCGTAGTCAGATCGGCGAAAACGGATGGCTTGCACCGCGAGTTACGCTGTATCACGACGTTCGAGTTGGGAAGCGAGTGGTTATCCAGTCTGGCGCCGTTATCGGCGGCGAGGGATTTGGTTTTGCGAACCATCAGGGGCAATGGAAAAAAATTGCTCAGCTGGGTGGTGTCAGTATTGGCGATGATGTCGAGATTGGCGCCAATACTACTATCGATCGAGGCGCGCTGGCCGACACGATCATCAGTAATGGCGTTAAGCTCGACAACCAGATAATGATTGCTCACAACGTACAAATTGGTGAGCACACAGCGATGGCGGCTTGCGTAGGGATCTCAGGCAGTACCAAGATCGGACGCCATTGCACGATTGCCGGCGGTGTCGGCATGGTTGGACATATTGAGGTCTGCGATAACGTTTTCGTTACTGGCATGACCATGGTTACCCGCTCGATTACCGAGCCAGGCGCTTATTCTTCCGGTACGGCAATGCAGCCTGCTGCCGAATGGAGAAAAAGTGCGGCTCGTATCCGTCACCTGGATGATATGGCTCGGCGTCTGCAGCTTCTCGAAAAAACAGTAGCTGCCGTGACCTTACAGGATGACGCTGCTTCTGATGCAGAGTAACGCATCGGGCGTTTCCTTTTTTTTGAACAGGCCTCTCCAGATATGATGGACATTAACGAGATTCGCGAATACTTGCCTCACCGCTACCCGTTCCTGTTAGTGGACCGGGTAGTGGAGCTGGACATTGAAGGCAAGCGTATTCGTGCCTACAAAAATGTCAGCATCAACGAACCCTTTTTTAATGGTCATTTCCCTCAGCATCCCATTATGCCGGGTGTTTTGATTATCGAAGCAATGGCGCAAGCGGCAGGGATTCTTGGTTTCAAGATGATGAATTCTTCTCCGGCAGAGGGAACCCTGTATTACTTTGTCGGCTCGGATAACATGCGCTTTCGTCAGCCTGTTTTGCCGGGCGATCAGTTGCAGCTGGAAGCTCGTTTCATTAGTTGCAAGCGTGGCATTTGGAAGTTCGAATGCCAGGCAACAGTTGACGAGAAAGCGGTATGCTCTGCTGAAATTATCTGTGCGGAACGCAAACTATGAGTTTGATCGACCCTAGGGCGATCATTGAGCCAGGCGCCAAACTGGCTGACGACGTCAAGGTTGGGCCTTGGTCCATCGTAGGCGCCGATGTTGAAGTGGGTGAGGGCACGGTCATAGGCCCGCACGTTATACTGCATGGACCAACGGTCATCGGTAAGCACAACCGCATCTACCAGTTTTCTACGATTGGAGAGGACACCCCAGACCTCAAGTACAAGGGTGAACCTACGCGCCTTGTTATTGGTGACCATAATGTCATTCGCGAGGGTGTCACGATCCATCGGGGGACCGTTCAGGACCGTAGCGAAACCACTATTGGTGACCATAACCTGCTGATGGCATATGTCCACATCGGGCATGACAGTGTGATAGGCAATAACTGCATTCTGGTCAATAACACGGCGTTGGCAGGGCATGTCCATGTGGATGACTGGGCAATTTTGTCCGGTTACACACTGGTACATCAATTTTGCCGTATCGGTGCACACAGCTTTTCAGGTATGGGCACTGCCATCGGTAAGGATGTGCCTGCCTACGTAACGGTCTTTGGCAACCCGGCCGAAGCGCGCAGCATGAATTTTGAAGGCTTGCGCCGCCGTGGTTTTTCCAGTGAAGCGATTCATGCCCTCCGTCGTGCTTACAAGGTTGTCTACCGCCAAGGTTTGACGGTTGACGAAGCATTGAAGGAATTGGAGCAGGTTGCTCTTGAGTTTCCCGAAGTTGCAGTCTTCAGGGACTCTATAGTCAGCTCCACACGCGGCATAACACGTTAATCCTTTCAAGGCCGCAGATGCGGCCTTCAGTTTATATTGGCACTATTAAAGAGCTGGGTATGTCTGCCTTGAATCGACCCTTGCGAATCGCTCTCGTTGCCGGTGAGGCTTCTGGCGATATTTTAGGCTCAGGCCTTATGAGAGCGCTTAAAGCACGGCATTCGGCTGTCGAGTTCATTGGTGTTGGCGGTCCGCGCATGGAGGCAGAGGGCATGAGCTCGGCCTTTCCCATGGAGCGACTCTCCGTCATGGGGCTGGTAGAGGTGCTAGGCCGGCTTCGAGAGCTTTTGCGGCGTCGAAAAGAGCTTATCCAGACAATCATACAGGCCCGCCCCGATGTCTTTATTGGCATTGATGCGCCAGATTTCGTACTTGAAATGGAGCAGCAGCTTCGTGCCGCAGGGATACCGACTGTTCATTATGTCAGTCCCTCTGTCTGGGCATGGCGGCAAAAGCGTGTTCTTAAGATTCGTGAGGCCTGCGATCTCATGTTGACGTTGTTGCCTTTCGAAGCCCGCTTCTATGAGGAAAAGCAGGTTCCCGTACGTTTCGTTGGCCACCCGCTGGCCGATACCATTCCGCTTGATCCTGATCGCACGCTTGCCCGCAAAGTTTTGGGCTTACCGCCAGATGGGCCTGTCGTTGCTTTGCTCCCAGGAAGTCGTGGTGGTGAAGTTTCACGGCTGGGTGCTCTTTTTTTCGATGCCGCAGAACGGTTGAGTGCGTTAAGGCCTGATATTCAATTTGTATTGCCTTGTGCCAATGAGCATCGGCGTAAGCAGATAGAGTCTTTACTAGAAGGCCGCTCTGTTCGTGTGATGTTGACTCAGGGGCAGTCACATGAAGTGCTGGCCAGCTGTAATGCTGTGCTTATTGCTTCAGGAACGGCCACGTTGGAAGCAATGCTATTTAAACGTCCAATGGTGGTTGCCTATAAGGTCGCCCCATTGACGTACTGCATCTTGAAACGGATGGTAAGGAGTCCTTATATCTCTTTACCGAACTTGCTGGCAGGCAAGCCTCTTGTTCCTGAGTTGATTCAGGACGATGCCACGGCAGAAAGATTGGTAAACGCGATATTGCCTCTTTTGGATGATCCCTCTATGCAAACAGAAGGATTTGAAGCTATTCATCACGCATTACGTCAGGACGCGTCACGACAAGCCGCAGATGCAGTACTGACGCTTATTGGGGCTGATTGATGCAATTGGGTTTGGATTTCACATTGGTGCAGGAATTGGTCGCAGGTGTCGATGAAGTAGGACGAGGTCCCTTATGTGGGCCTGTCGTTACCGCTGCTGTGATCCTGGACCCAGCACGTCCTATCCATGGGCTCAACGACTCAAAAAAGCTTACCAAGGCGCGCCGCGAGGCGTTGTTTGAAGAAATTCATGAAAAGGCATTGGCATGCTGTATCGCTCGCGCCGATGTTCATGAAATTGATGAGATCAATATCCTTCATGCAACCATGCTGGCAATGAAGCGGGCGGTTGAAGGACTGGCTGTTTTACCCAAGCTTGCCTTGATCGATGGTAATCGCTGCCCGGTATTGTCGGTTCCAAGTGCTGCGGTGATCAAGGGTGACAGTCAGGTGCCTGCTATCGCAGCAGCGTCTATATTGGCTAAGGTCTCTCGAGATCGGGAAATGGCAGAAATGGATCTGCTTTATCCAGGATATGGCTTGGCAGGTCACAAGGGGTATCCCACAGCTGAGCATCTTGATGCACTTAAACGGCTTGGCCCTACGCCTATACATCGACGCTCATTCGCGCCCGTGCGGGATGCTTTTGCTGCGTTGGAAGTCAGCGTGAGGCAAGTTTCAGGGGCTATAGCGCTCTAATCGAAGATTAAGAAAAAACGAACCGACGGACGGCGACGCCTGTATTTTCTAGGCTGAACAGTGTTGGCGCATTCATTTGCCTGAGCATGCATATCTGCTCATTCCTATCAAGCTTCTAGCTTGTCCTCCCGGTTAGTACAATTCCGGTTCGTTTTTGCATGATTGTCGGGGTTTCCATGACCGTATCCTTTGTTCACTTGCGTTTGCATACTGAATATTCGCTGGTTGATGGTCTGGTCAGGGTAAAGCCCTTGGTCAAGTCGGTAGCGGGGGCAGGCATGCCTGCTGTAGCTGTGACAGACCAGAATAATTTGTGCTCGCTGGTAAAGTTTTACAAGGCTGCTATGGGTGCCGGTATCAAGCCCATCTGTGGCGCCGACCTGTGGCTGGCCAATCCTGATGAGGAGGGGCCGCTTACCCGCCTGACCTTGCTGGTCATGAATAAACAAGGCTATAGAAACCTGACTGAGCTGGTTTCGCGCGGTTATCAGGAAGGACAGCACGAAGGCCAGATCATTGTCCAACGTGAGTGGGTCAAGGCGGCTGCCGACGGCTTGATTGCGCTTTCCGGCTCTAAAGAGGGTGAGGTGGGGCTGGCCTTGCTGGCCGGTGATAACGTACGCGCCGAGCGGTTGTTAGGTGAATGGCTGGACGTCTTTGGTGATCGTTTTTACCTGGAGGTGCAGCGCACCCAGCGCGTCAATGATGAAGAGCATCTTCACGCCGCGGTTGCCTTAGCGGATCGTTGCAACGTACCGCTTGTAGCAACCAACGATGTTCGTTTTATCAAGCAGGACGACTTCGAGGCTCATGAAACGCGGGTCTGCATTGGTGAGGGGCGGGTACTCGATGATCCGTTGCGTCCTCGTACCTATAGCGATCAACAGTACCTCAAGTCTCCTGAGGAGATGTGGGAGCTGTTTAGTGATCTGCCAGAGGCCTTGGAAAATACGGTCGAAATCGCCAAGCGCTGCAACATTGAAGTGCAGCTTGGCAAATATTTCTTGCCTAATTTCCCCATTCCCGAAGGCATGACCATTGACGATTATCTGCGAAAGGTATCGTTTGACGGATTGGAAGAGCGCCTAGCGGTACTCCTGCCTAAGGAAACGCCGGATTACGAGGCCAAGCGGCAAGTCTATGTGGATCGCTTGAACTTCGAGCTGAATATCATTATTCAGATGGGGTTTCCTGGCTACTTCCTCATCGTAATGGACTTCATTCAATGGGCGAAGAACAATGGCGTCCCGGTGGGGCCGGGTCGTGGGTCGGGTGCTGGCTCGCTGGTAGCGTACGTGCTGAAAATTACGGATCTGGATCCGCTGGCCTATGACCTGCTGTTCGAGCGCTTCCTTAACCCTGAACGTATTTCCATGCCTGACTTCGATGTCGATTTCTGCATGGATGGTCGTGACCGCGTAATTGATTATGTTGCGGGCGCCTATGGGCGCAACGCGGTCAGTCAGATCATTACTTTTGGCACCATGGCCGCAAAGGCGGTGGTTCGTGACGTTGCCCGTGTGCAGGGTAAGTCTTACGGTCTGGCCGACAGATTGTCCAAGATGATCCCCTTCGAAGTAGGCATGACGCTTCAGAAAGCCTATGAGCAGGAGGAGATGCTTCGTGACTTCCTCAAGGTCGACGAAGAGGCCCAGGAAATCTGGGACATGGCGCTCAAACTGGAGGGTATCACTCGGGGAACCGGTAAGCATGCGGGTGGTGTGGTAATCGCACCTACCAAACTGACAGACTTCTCTCCCGTTTCTTGCGATGAGGACGGTAACGGACTGGTTACCCAGTTCGATAAGGACGATGTAGAGCAGGCGGGCCTGGTGAAGTTCGACTTCCTGGGTTTGCGAACATTGACCATCATCAAATGGGCAATGGAAACGATCAATCGAGAGCATGCTGCAAAAGGGCTCGATCCGGTTAACATCGACTTTATCCCGCTGGATGACAAGAAGACCTACGATCTCTTGCAGAAGGCGGAGACGACGGCCGTGTTCCAGCTGGAATCCCGCGGCATGAAAGAGCTGATCAAAAAGCTCAAGCCCGACTGCCTGGAAGACCTGATTGCATTGGTGGCCTTGTTCCGTCCGGGGCCGCTGCAGTCAGGCATGGTAGATGACTTCATCAACCGAAAGCACGGCCGTGCCGAGCTGGCCTATCCCCACCCCGATTATCAGTATGAAGGGCTCAAGCCTGTCCTGGCTCCCACCTATGGCATCATCCTGTATCAAGAGCAGGTTATGCAGATTGCCCAGGTCATGGGGGGCTATACCCTGGGTCAGGCCGACATGCTGCGTCGCGCCATGGGTAAGAAAAAGCCGGAGGAAATGGCCAAGCAGCGGGGCGGCTTTATTGAAGGTTGTGCCAATAATGGCATCGATGCTGAGCTTGCCGGTAACATCTTTGATCTGGTAGAAAAATTTGCGGGTTATGGCTTCAACAAGTCCCACTCGGCTGCCTATGGTCTGGTGTCCTATCAAACTGCCTGGCTGAAGGCGCATTTCCCTGCGCCGTTCATGGCTGCGGTGTTGTCAGCGGATATGCACAACACCGACAAGGTGGTAATCCTCATTGAGGAATGCCGCCATATGAAACTGCGGATCGATGCGCCGGATGTGAACATCTCTGACTTCAAGTTCACTGTAAATGAAGGTGGACGCATCGTTTACGGTCTTGGTGCTATCAAGGGGGTTGGTGAGGGTCCGGTAGAGGCGATTGTAGAAGCGCGCCAGGAGGGGCCTTTCAAGGATCTGTTTGATTTCTGCGACCGTGTCGATCTCAAGCGCATCAACAAACGTACCCTTGAAGCGCTTATTCGCTCGGGAGCGCTGGATCGCCTGGGGCCGCATTATCATGACGAGCTCAAGGCCTACCAGGCGACTATCGATCAGAATCGCTCAGTGCTGTTGGCCGCAATGGAAGAGGCGATTGCGGCAGCCGAGCAAACGGCACGGAGCAATAACAGCGGGCATATGGATTTATTCGGGGGTGTATTTGCCGAGCCGGAAGCCGATGTCTACGTTAATCATTACAAGGCACGAGCGCTGACGCTCAAGGAGCGTCTGCGGGGAGAAAAAGAAACCCTCGGCCTGTACCTGACGGGGCATCCGATCGATGAGTATGAGGGTGAAGTACGGCGACTGGCTCGCCAGCGCATTGTGGACCTCAAGCCCTCTCGTGAAACCCAGACGGTTGCCGGCCTTATCGTTAATCTGCGTGTGATGAAAAACAAGCGCGGCGATAAGATGGGGTTTGTTACACTGGATGATCGCTCGGGCCGGATTGAGGCTTCGCTGTTTGCCGAAGCATTTCATGCTGCTCAGTCCTTGTTGCAGACTGACGCCTTGGTCATTGTTGAGGGCGAAGTCAGCCAGGATGATTTCTCGGGCGGCTTGAGACTGCGCGCCAAGCGCGTGCTGGGCCTGGAAGAGGCTCGCACCGCATTGGCTGAAAGTCTGCGCATCTCGGTTGCAAGCGATGCATTGAAAGGCGACCGTCTTCGGTGGTTGGCCGACCTCTGTACCAAGCATCGGGGCGCTTGCCCGGTTACGCTGGATTATCGAAGCCAGGATGCCAGGGCCCTGCTGCAATTTGGCGAGCAGTGGAGAATCGATCCTGGTGATGGCCTGATACAGGCACTACGTGACCAGTTTGGAAGAGAAAACGTCTTCCTGAACTACCGTTGATCCGAGCGGCGCAAGTGCCGCTCATTCGACCAAACCATGCCAATGGCCTCAAGGGTTGAGGCGGCGATCTCGATAATTGATCTGCCGGCCTCGACCTGATCCGCCTGATCTTTTAAGGTAGGCGACCCGGCCGCTGGCTCAAGATTGCAAGACGGATACTCATGAACCCGAACTATCTCGATTTCGAACAGCCGATCGCTGACCTCCAGGCCAAGATTGAAGAGCTTCGCTTGGTTGGTAATGACAATTCGCTGAACATCAGTGACGAGATTGCCCGGCTGCAGGAAAAGAGCCAGGCACTGACCAAAAGTATTTTCGGTAGTCTGAGCAGCTGGCAAGTGGCTCGTCTGGCGCGTCACCCCTTGCGGCCCTACACGCTGGACTATATCAGCCATCTTTTCGTTGATTTCGAAGAGCTTCATGGCGACCGTCATTTCGCTGATGATCCAGCCATTGTTGGCGGTATCGCTCGTCTGGATGATCAACCCGTCATGGTCATTGGTCATCAGAAGGGGCGTGAGGTGCGTGAAAAGGTACGTCGTAATTTTGGTATGCCTCGCCCGGAAGGTTACCGTAAAGCCTGCCGTCTGATGGAAATGGCCGAGCGTTTCAAGATGCCGATTCTGACGTTTATCGATACTCCCGGTGCTTATCCGGGGATCGATGCCGAAGAGCGTGGACAAAGTGAGGCGATTGCCTGGAATCTGCGTGTCATGTCGCGTTTGAAAACGCCTATCATCGCAACCGTGATCGGCGAGGGTGGTTCTGGTGGCGCCCTGGCAATTGGCGTGTGCGACCAGCTGAACATGCTTCAACATTCGACTTACTCTGTGATTTCGCCTGAAGGCTGCGCCTCGATTCTCTGGAAAACTGCCGAGAAGGCGCCTGATGCGGCTGAAGCCATGGGCATTACTGCGGAGCGTTTAAAGGGGCTGGGTATTGTAGATACCGTTATCGATGAGCCACTGGGCGGTGCCCATCGTGATCCCGCTGTAATGTCTGCTTCCATTCGTGAAGCTCTGGTAGATCAGCTTGACATGCTCAAGAAATTCTCCAGCGAAGAGTTGTTGACGCGTCGTTACGAGCGCCTGATGAGCTACGGTATTTCCTGATCTGTCTCCACGTATGTCCGGCCCATGCCGGACATACGCCTAAGCTGTTTACATGAATAATGTGTATTCATTGATGGGCAGCCATGTCCCTTTCTGATGTCCCGCTTCCCCCTCTGGCTGACAACGTCCTGAAGGTCTTAACGCCCTATCTGCATGCCAAGCGATGGCATATCGCATTTTCAGGTGGCATGGATTCTTCGGTTCTTCTGCATGTTTTATCGCGGCTGTCCTTCTGCAGGCAGGTGCCGTCGCTACATGCGATTCATGTGCACCATGGTCTTCTTAAAGAGGCTGACGAGTGGGTGGAGCATTGTCGGCAGATGTGTGACCTGCTCCAGGTTCCCTTGAGCGTCGAGCATGTACAAGTGGATCAGAATTCAAGCCTGGAGCGAGCGGCCCGGGATGCACGCTATGCCGCCTTTGCGCGGCACGTTAGAGAGCATGAAGTTCTGCTAGTGGCTCAGCATCAGGACGATCAGGCGGAGACTCTGCTGCTAAGACTGCTGCGTGGAGCTGGGGTAAAAGGTTTGTCTGCCATGGCGACCTCGCGTGCAATGGCTGAGGGACGCCTGGTAAGACCCTTCCTGTCTGTTCCTCGAGCTGAACTGTCACGTTATGCCCTAGCGGAAAAGCTGGAGTGGGTGGAAGATCCTAGTAACATACAGGTTGTTCAGGATCGTAACTTCCTGCGCCATGAGATTCTCACTCGACTGCGCTTACGATGGCCGCAGGCTTCAGCCAGCGTTGCCCGCAGTGCAGGGCATATGACCGAGGCGCTGGCTATTCTTGAAGAGTGCGCTGCCATGGACTTGTCTGCCGCACAGACAGCTACTGCATTTCCTTGGTTGCCGCTTCCAAGTCTCGAACTTGAGATTATCAGGCAGCTGAGCGAGCACCGTCAGCGCAACGCACTTCGCCACTGGTTAGATCGATATAGCCGTATGCCAGATACTGATCATTGGGTGGGCTGGGTTGCACTGCGGGATGCCAGTCCCTCGGCCAGTCCCGTCTGGGTACTGGAAGGCGGTGAGATACATCGGGGGGCGGGACGGCTCTGGTGGTTACCGCATCAGTGGTTGGGCGCCGCCTGTGTGCCTTGTCAGTGGCCTGAAAAGGAGTCGGAGGTAGCGTTGGGTGGCAATGGACAAGTGTATATCGTTGGTCAGCGGCCCTCGGGATCACTTGAAGTCCGCTATCGTCAGGGAGGAGAAATCATGGCTGTCCCTGGGCGCGGGCACAGAGATCTCAAACGGCTCCTGAATGAGCATCATGTGCCGACGTTCTTGCGCGGCAGATTGCCGCTGCTGTTTTGTAACGGGCAGTTGATAGCCATTGCGAATCTGTCTGGACTCAGTGGTCCAGCCGATCAGCACTGGCGGTTCGAGTGGGTTCCTGCGACGAGCGGCCAGCGTTTGAGCTGAAAGGCACTTTGTTGTAGACTACGCTCCCGTCTTGTACCGCACTTGTTGTTTACGTAACAACCGGTGTGCGTTGGGCATGAAGTATTACCGTGCTCAACCGAGGCCTCTAGGCCTCCCTCGCTTCCCGGCGGCTTTCCGCCTAACTACAGATTTCTAGGAAAATTCATGACGCGCTACATCTTCGTCACGGGCGGTGTTGTTTCTTCATTGGGGAAAGGCATTGCCTCGGCTTCCTTGGGCGCCATTCTGGAAGCGAGGGGCTTGAAGGTCACCATGCTCAAGCTGGATCCCTATATCAACGTCGATCCAGGTACTATGAGCCCATTCCAGCACGGCGAAGTGTTTGTCACCCATGACGGTGCCGAGACCGATCTCGATCTGGGTCACTACGAGCGTTTTATTCGCACTACAGTGACTCAGGACAACAACTTCACGACCGGCCGCATCTACATGGATGTGCTGCGCAAGGAGCGTCGCGGCGATTACCTGGGCGCAACCGTTCAGGTAATCCCTCACATTACCGATGAAATCAAGCGCCGTATTATCAAGGGCGCAGGTGATGCGGATGTGGCGCTGGTCGAAATCGGCGGTACCGTAGGTGACATCGAGTCCCAACCCTTCCTGGAAGCCATACGCCAGTTGCGCGTGGAAATCGGCGCTCGCCGTGCCATGTTGATGCATCTGACGTTGGTGCCCTATATTGCAACCGCGGGTGAAACCAAGACCAAGCCGACTCAGCACTCGGTAAAGGAATTGCGCTCCATCGGCCTGCAGCCTGATGTTTTGATCTGCCGCTCCGATCATCCGGTAGACAGTTCTTCCCGCCGCAAGATTGCGCTGTTCACTAACGTGGAAGAGCGTGCCGTCATCTCTCTGGAAGACGTGGATACGATTTATCGTATTCCTTCCGTTCTGCATGCGCAGGGTCTGGACGATTTCGTGGTAGAGCGCTTTGGCCTCGAATGCGGTCAGGCTGACCTGAGCGAGTGGGATCGTGTGGTCGATGCCAAACTCAACCCAGAGCGTGAAGTAACCATTGCCATGGTTGGCAAGTACATGGAACTTCTGGATGCATACAAGTCGCTTATCGAGGCGATGACGCATGCCGGTATCCAGAGCCGTACAAAGGTCAATCTGCGCTATATCGATTCTGAAGATATCGAGCAGCAGGGTACCCATCTGCTCAAGGGCGTTGATGCGATCCTTGTGCCGGGTGGTTTTGGTCTGCGCGGTGTAGAGGGCAAGATTCGCACGGTTCAGTATGCACGTGAGAACAAGATTCCGTACCTGGGTATCTGCCTGGGCATGCAGGTAGCGGTAATCGAGTTCGCCCGTAACGTATTGGGCTGGACCGATGCCAACTCCACCGAATTTGACAAGTCTGGTCAGCACCCGGTGGTTGGTTTGATTACCGAGTGGCAGGATGCGTCCGGCGCTACCGAGATCCGTACAGAAGCTTCGGATCTGGGCGGCACCATGCGCTTGGGAGCTCAGGAGTGCCAATTGTCTTCAGGTACACTGGTACATGATTGCTACCAGCAAGACGTAATCGTTGAGCGTCACCGTCACCGTTACGAAGTGAACAACAACCTGCTGCCCGAAATCATGGCGGCGGGCCTGAAGGTCACTGGCCGTTCCGGCGACGGTGCATTGGTGGAAGTCGTCGAGGCGCCGGATCATCCCTGGTTTGTGGCGTGCCAGTTCCATCCGGAATTCACCTCTACCCCGCGTGATGGTCATCCGCTCTTCAGCGGTTTCGTGAATGCGGCTCTGAAATACGCTAATAAGGCTTGATGACTATGGCTCAGAAAACGATTCGTGTCGGTACTATCGAAGTGGCTAACGACAAGCCGTTCGTGCTGTTTGGCGGAATGAACGTGCTTGAGTCTCGCGATCTGGCGATGCAGATCTGCGAAGAATACGTGAAGGTAACGCAAAAGCTGGGTATCCCTTATATCTTCAAGGCCAGCTTCGACAAGGCCAACCGTTCTTCGGTCAACTCTTTCCGTGGCCCAGGCCTGGAAGAGGGCATGAAGATCTTTGAAGAGATCAAGAAGACCTTCAATGTACCGGTTATCACGGACGTCCATGAGCCCTATCAGGCGGCACCGGTTGCAGAAGTATGCGACATCATCCAGCTGCCGGCTTTCCTGTCCCGGCAGACGGATCTGGTAGTCGCCATGGCTAAGACCAATGCCGTTATAAATATCAAGAAGGCCCAGTTCCTCGCGCCTCAGGAAATGAAGCATATCCTGAAGAAATGTGAGGAAGTGGGTAATGATCAGTTGATCCTGTGCGAGCGTGGCACGTCCTTTGGTTATAACAATCTGGTAGTCGACATGCTGGGCTTCGGCATCATGAAGCAGTTCGACTACCCGATCATTTTTGACGTGACCCATGCCCTGCAGATGCCTGGCGGTCGCAGCGATTCTGCTGGTGGCCGTCGTGCACAGGTTACCGATCTGGCCAAGGCCGGTTTGAGTCAGGGACTGGCAGGTCTGTTCCTGGAGGCACACCCTGATCCTGACAGTGCCAAGTGCGATGGCCCTTGCGCACTTCGATTGAACAAGCTGGAGCCCTTCCTGGCTCAGCTAAAGGCACTGGATGAACTGGTGAAGTCGTTCACTCCAATCGAAACCGCCTGATGCTCCGCTGAACTTAGTTCCAAATAAGAAGCCGAAGGTGCAGTTTGCACCTGACCAGAACCATGGAGAGCGTATAACAATGGCAAAGATCGTCGACATAAAAGGCCGGGAAATTCTGGATTCCCGCGGTAACCCTACCGTGGAAGCCGAGGTGATTCTTGATAACGGTATCGTCGGCAGGGCTTGTGCGCCCTCTGGTGCATCCACAGGATCCCGTGAGGCATTGGAACTGCGTGATGGCGACAAGAGCCGTTACCTGGGCAAGGGTGTTCTGACAGCCGTTGGTAATGTAAACGGCCCGATCCGCGATCTTCTTCTTGGCAAGGACCCATCGGATCAGAAAGCGCTCGACAAAGCGATGATCGAGCTCGATGGTACCGAGAACAAGTCCAAGCTTGGCGCCAATGCCATTCTGGCGGTATCCCTGGCAGCTGCCAAGGCGGCCGCCGAGGATAAGGATCTGCCCTTGTATGCCCATATCGCAGAGCTGAACGGCACGCCCGGTCAGTACTCCATGCCGGTTCCGATGATGAATATCATCAACGGCGGCGAGCATGCCGATAACAATGTCGACATCCAGGAGTTCATGGTTCAGCCGGTTGGCGCAAAAAGCTTCGCTGATGCCCTGCGCATGGGTGCTGAGATATTCCATCACCTGAAGGCGGTTCTCAAGGCGCGTGGCCTGAATACTGCCGTGGGCGATGAAGGTGGCTTTGCCCCGAACCTGTCCTCCAACGAAGATGCCCTAGGCGCTATTGCCGAAGCGGTTGAAAAGGCCGGATACAAGCTGGGCACGGATGTAACTCTGGCCTTGGACTGCGCCTCCAGCGAGTTCTATGAAAACGGTCAGTACAGCTTGTCTGGCGAAGGCAAGATATTCGATGCTCCTGGTTTTGCAGATTATCTTGCGGGTCTGAGCGAGCGTTTCCCGATCATCTCTATCGAAGATGGTATGGATGAGTCTGACTGGGCTGGCTGGAAGGCGTTGACTGATAAGATCGGCAACAAGGTGCAGCTGGTAGGTGACGATCTGTTCGTGACCAATACCAAGATTCTCAAGGAAGGGATCGAGAAAGGTATCGGTAACTCCATCCTCATCAAGTTCAACCAGATCGGTTCTCTGACCGAGACGCTGGAAGCCATCCAGATGGCCAAGGCTGCTGGTTATACGGCAGTTATTTCTCACCGCTCGGGTGAGACCGAAGACGCAACGATTGCTGATCTTGCCGTGGGTACTGCGGCAGGGCAGATCAAGACCGGCTCACTGTGCCGTTCAGACCGGGTCTCCAAGTACAATCAGCTGCTTCGTATCGAAGAGCAGCTTGGTGCAAAAGCACCGTACCGTGGACGTGCCGAATTTCGTAGCTGAGTTCACAGTGAGCGGCGCAAGCCGCTCCGCTGTTGCGAAATGATGTGTTAAAAGAGCAGGATTGAAGTGTCGCTTATCGATATAGGCATCATTTCCTTCCTGCTCTTGTTTTAAGTATGTTCTCATTAGCTTACTTAACTTGTTGCTTTGAACCGTAAAGCCAATGCGTAGCCCTTACTGGTTGTTTCCTGTCCTGATCATTGCATTAGCCGGCCTGCAGTATCGCCTGTGGGTAGGTGATGGCAGTTTGGCGCAGGTAAAAGAGCTGCGTGAGCAGATTTCCAGTCAGGATGAGGAAAATAAGCAGCTGCTTGAACGCAACCGGATCCTCGAGGCGGAAGTTGCTGAGTTGAAAAAGGGCATGGAGACGGTTGAAGAGCGGGCTCGCCATGAGCTCGGTATGGTTAGAGAGGGTGAGACCCTTTACCTGCAGTCCAAATGATAAACACCTCATTACCTCTTTTCTGGGCCGTTATTCCGGCAGCGGGTATCGGTTCGCGCATGCGAGCGGATCGCCCCAAGCAATATCTGGATCTGGCGGGCCGAACGGTCATTGAGCACACGCTTTCTGCGTTATTGGATCATGCTTCCCTGCAGGGCATAGTCGTTAGCCTGGCGGCTGATGACAGATGGTGGCCTGGTCTTGCCTGCGCTACGGATAATCGGATTACCCGGGCTACTGGTGGGAAGGAACGTGCCGACTCTGTACTGAGCGGCCTTATGCGTCTGGAAGCCTGCGGCGCATCTGATCTTGACTGGGTATTGGTGCATGATGCAGCAAGACCTAATCTGGCTCAGAGCGACATTGATCGGCTATTGCAGGAGCTGGCTGATGATGAGGTTGGGGGATTACTGGCTATTCCAGTCAAGGATACGTTAAAGCGTGTCGACCCTTATGGCCGGGTTGAGGTGACAGTAGATCGCAGTGTCATCTGGCAGGCCTATACACCTCAGATGTTTCGATTGGGCCATCTGAGACAAGCGCTTAGTGATGCATTAGCTGCTGGCGTCATGATCACGGACGAAGCCTCCGCTATGGAGTGGGCGGGCTATAGACCCCGCGTGATAGAAGGGCGAAGTGATAACATCAAGATTACGCGGCCTGAGGATCTGGTTTGGCTGACGCAACTTTGGCATGAGCGCCGGCACGAACCGACGCCCACGACCTGACCCTTTAGAAGCGATACACTGCCGCTGCCCCCGTCTTGGACGGCATACGCTCACGGGGTACGACGACCACATCGCCGCCATGTTCCATGACGTAGGTGATCAGCTCATCCAGCACATCAGCTGTTTCAGCTCCAGCGGGTTTGGAGGGATGCAACTCGCCACTTTCCCGATCAAGCAGCCCGGGTATTTGGCGATCAGCCTCTACCAGCAGCATGGCTACACGGCTTTCAGCAGTAGCTTTTCCAATTTCTTCCAGTTGATCGGAGGCCAAGCCTTGGCCACGGGATTCGCCGTATTGGTCAAGAATGCCATTCAGGCGTTTCAAGTACATAGGCTCCATGAGCTTCCAGCTTTGCTGGCGCAGCATTTCTGTATCCAAGGCACCCTGGCCGATAGAAATACCTTTTTCCAAAAGCTGCTGGTTGTGACTGACATGACGGAAAACGGTCTGATTTTCCGGGAGCGCAGCCAAAATAAGGGGCAGTCCGGAAGGTTTGGAGTGGTGTTCAGTAATGGCTCGGTCGACAGCTCTAAAAAAGCGCTCACAGTCGATATCGATCTGCTCTTGCTTACCACTTCCACCAGAGCCGTGAATCATGGGGTCGCCACGCTCGCTCGCTCCACCAAAGCCGTTGGTGTTACCAATCTGATCCTTGGGCGTTAGTTCTGAACCTAATGCCTCATCTTGATTGCGGGGCACTTCAGGCGCCAGCTCAACTTCATCCAATACGTCCCGGTTGCCTTCAAAGAGGCGTACCTGATTACGAGACAAGCACAGAATCTGGTAACGATCTGCTGACTGAGCAATACGAAGAATGGGCTTTAGATAATGCTGAGAGTTAACAAGGGCTACCTCAGGCACCTTGCGCTGCAACGGATAAACCATGAAATAGTCTTTGCCACCAAAGACGGCGACACCATCACGGGTGTGATTCCAGAAGTCGCGGTTATCAACCAATTCATCGAATGGCTTGAGTAGCGTATCGCTGGGAGCGTCGGGGAATTGCTGTTCCAGAGAGGCTCTCAGGTCGCGGACCAGATTCTTGAAGCGGATCGGGTCCTGCGTGCGCTCTGGGAAGCTCCGATGGGTAGGCATATAAATCGATAGGCATGGCGGCTCATGCTTTTCCATTAGTTCAGCCAATGTTGCTTTGGTGATGGGTCCGTACATGGCGGCTTCCTCGCTATGGTTATGGAGGGTTCGTCAACTACGAATGAGCGTGGCACCTGGTATAGGCCAGGCAGAGCCGGCTCCTCGCTGAATCTGGCAAGGCAGAACGTATCCGCTTTCGGCTTCACATCGCTTTGAAAGTATCGATGCAGAATGCTCAAGAATGCGGTGCCGTTCTGACCTCTGGGATTCGACTGTTTGGAGCATGACCCTTTCATGTTCCATATAGGTACGACGAGCCCGGCAACGGCGGGTTCCAACCGTTGGACGTATGGCGTCTCCGCTGGCAACTCTCGCGTCAGCTCTGAAGATAGGTGACCAGATTGCTTTTGAGGTAGTCCACCAGTTGCCTGACCTTCGGGGATAAGTGGCGCCGCTGTGGATACAGCGCCCATACGCCTGTGTTGGGCGGTTGCCGGTTTTCCAGCAGGGAGACCAGCTCCCCTCGTGTCAGGTGAGGAGCCACGTAGTAATCCGGCAGCTGGCACAGACCAAAGCCTCTGAGTGCCGCATCCAGAACGGCCTGGCCGCTGTTGCAACGCCAGTT
The DNA here is from genome assembly GCF_058536325.1 of Pseudomonas sp. C2.3V. Classification (NCBI taxonomy): domain Bacteria; kingdom Pseudomonadati; phylum Pseudomonadota; class Gammaproteobacteria; order Pseudomonadales; family Pseudomonadaceae; genus Pseudomonas; species Pseudomonas sp. C2.3V. Next base: position 1,125,400 of record NZ_JBZUBN010000001.1, read on the forward strand.
TCCTGCAACCTTGATGGGGATTTCCCGTCCATCTTCCTGAAAGGTCCAAACATCGCTATTACCGATCAGACAGTTATGCCGTGCCAGTTCTGACAGGGCATGGGGAGCGCCGAAGCGCTCGAGATAGCGTGGCGCAGCGCAAAGGTACATGATGCGAGGCGCAAGCTTGGTTGCTATGAGTTGAGAATCGTTTAGCCGGCCCAGGCGAATTGCCAGATCGAAGCCTTCCTGGACCAGATCCAGCGTCCGGTTGGAAAGCTCTATTTCCAGACGCAATTGCGGGTGCAGTGCCATGAAGCTGTTCACTAAGGGGATGATAAAACGCTCCCCGTAGGTCACTGCACATGTCATGCGCAGCAATCCCTTGGGCTCGCTGGACAGATCACTGACGGCCCGAAGTGCTTCCTCGCGAGCATCCTGCAGGCGTTGGCAATGCTGAAGAAAGGTCTGTCCGGCCTCGGTCAGTACGACACTGCGCGTGCTCCGATAGAACAGGCGTGTCTGCAGACGTTCTTCCAGTCGGGCGATTTGTCGGCTGACATGGGATGAGGAAACACCAAGCCGTTCGGCGGCCAAGCTGAAATGACCTGCTTCAGCAACCGCAACGAACTCATCCAAGCCTTCCCAGGCGCTCATGATTATCCCTGTATGGCAATAATATTTTGCAGTACGTTGGATTATTAACTAAATCAAAGCTCATACACTAGACGTACCGTATCACCAGATGGATGACGACCTCCATGATTAAATCACGAGCTGCTGTTGCTTTTGAGGCTAACAAGCCCCTTGAAATCGTTGAAGTAGATGTTGCCCCGCCTAAAGAGGGCGAGGTGCTGGTTCGTATCGTGGCGACAGGTGTCTGCCATACCGATGCCTACACACTGTCCGGCGCTGATCCGGAAGGTATTTTTCCTGCGATCCTTGGGCATGAGGGCGGCGGTATCGTCGAGGCGGTTGGTCCGGGAGTGACGTCCGTTGCCGTAGGTGATCATGTCATTCCGCTGTATACCCCGGAATGTGGCAAGTGCAAGTTTTGCCTGTCCGGCAAGACCAACCTGTGCCAAGCCATTCGCGCTACCCAGGGCAAGGGGCTCATGCCGGATGGCACGTCCCGTTTCTCTTATAAAGGCCAGCCGGTCTATCACTATATGGGGACTTCCACGTTCTCTGAGTACACGGTATTGCCGGAAATCTCGCTGGCCAGGATTCCCAAGGAAGCGCCTCTGGAGAAAGTCTGCCTGCTCGGCTGTGGTGTTACTACCGGGATCGGTGCAGTACTGAACACTGCCAAGGTGGAAGAGGGCGCTACGGTAGCCATCTTCGGTTTGGGTGGTATTGGCCTGTCAGCGGTAATCGGTGCGACCATGGCCAAGGCGGGACGTATCATCGCCATCGACATCAACCCTACCAAGGCTGAAATTGCCAAGCAGCTCGGGGCTACGGATTTCGTCAACCCCAACGACTACGACAAGCCTATCCAGGAAGTGATAGTCGAGCTGACGGATGGCGGCGTGGATTACTCGTTCGAGTGTGTGGGTAACGTGAAGCTTATGCGTGCTGCACTGGAATGCTGCCACAAGGGATGGGGTGAGTCGGTCATTATTGGTGTCGCTGGCGCTGGTCAGGAAATTAGTACACGTCCGTTCCAGCTGGTTACGGGGCGTGTATGGCGGGGCAGTGCGTTCGGAGGCGTCAAAGGTCGCACCGAGCTACCGGGCTACGTCGATAAGGCCCAGAAGGGCGAAATTCCGCTGGATACCTTTATTACCCACACCATGGGGCTGGACAAGATCAACGATGCCTTTGATCTGATGCATGAAGGTAAGAGCATTCGTACGGTTATCCACTATTGATCATGCATGGGTCCGGCGTCTTGCAACGTCGGGCCTGTCTCTGCCCATAAGGAGCTATCCATGAGCAATACGCTGGAATTGGTCTCATGCCAGAAGTCTTTTGGCGGCTGGCACAAGCGCTACAAGCATCGGTCGACGGTTCTGGGCTGTGAGATGACTTTTGCTGTCTATCTGCCTCCTCAAGCTGAGCAGAAAACACAGCTGCCAGCCCTGTACTGGTTGTCAGGGCTGACCTGTACCGATGAGAACTTCATGCAGAAGGCTGGCGCGCATCGAGTAGCTGCTGAGTTAGGACTGTTACTCGTAGCACCGGATACCAGCCCTCGTGGTCCGGACGTGCCCGATGATGCTGAAGGTGCCTGGGACTTTGGACTGGGAGCGGGCTTTTATCTAAATGCCACTCGCGAGCCCTGGGCCAAACACTATCGGATGCATGATTACGTTGTGAGGGAGCTGCCTGCTGTCATCGAGGCAAACTTCCCGGTGTCAGAGAAGCGTGGCGTAAGCGGCCATTCGATGGGAGGCCATGGTGCTTTGGTCTGCGCCTTGCGTAATCCTGGTTTCTATCGTTCGGTTTCGGCTTTTTCACCTATCGTAAATCCGATGAATTGTCCTTGGGGGCAAAAGGCGTTTTCCAATTATCTGGGGGAAGACCGTTCCACCTGGGCTGAGTGGGATGCCTGTGCACTGATGGAAAAAGCGCAGGAACGACTACCTGTTCTTGTGGATCAAGGGGAGCAGGATAGCTTTCTTTCCGAGCAGCTCAAACCAGAGGCATTGGAGCAGGTAGCTACCCGTGTCGGTCATCCCTTGACCCTGCGTCTGCAGCCAGGTTATGACCATAGTTACTATTTCGTTGCCACCTTTATCGAGGATCATTTGCGTCATCATGCCCGTGCGCTGATCGATTGATCGAACTTGCGTGTTCGGTAACGGCGACGTTTACGGATTACCCCGGTAGAATTGACGCCCTGATCCTTCAGGGCGTTTTTATTTATGCGAATTGGCCACGGCTATGATGTCCATCGTTTCGGTGAAGGTAACTTCATCACGCTGGGCGGTGTACAGATTCCCCACACTTCTGGACTGGTTGCTCACTCGGATGGTGACGTCGTTCTGCATGCTTTGGCAGATGCCCTGCTGGGAGCGGTTGCACTGGGCGATATCGGTAAGCACTTCCCAGATACCGATCCGCAGTTCAAGGGTGCCGATAGCCGAGCATTGCTACGTCATGTGTTGGGTCTGGTCCAGCAAAAGGGCTTCAAGGTTGGTAACGTCGACGCCACGATTATCGCTCAGGCTCCCAAGATGGCCCCTCACATCGATGCCATGCGTCGTGTGATTGCAGAAGATCTGCAGGTTGAGCTTGATCAGGTCAATGTAAAGGCAACCACTACAGAACGCTTGGGATTTGTCGGGCGTGAGGAAGGCATTGCCGTGCATGCAGTAGCGCTGTTGCTTCCGGTATGACTGAAATCGAACTGCTAGGCCCGACGGCTCATGGACCGGCCTGTGGTACCGCTGTATTGAAGGCGACTGCCGAAGACTTTCAGGTGAACGAGGTGCTCGATATTCCCTTGGAAGGCGAGGGTGAACATCTCTGGCTTTGGGTCGAGAAGCGAGGCCTCAACACAGAGGAGGCTGCACGTCGTTTGGCGCGCGCGGCTGGTGTTCCGCTACGGGCCATCAGTTATGCAGGGCTCAAGGATCGACAGGCGCTCACGCGTCAATGGTTCAGCCTGCATCTTCCAGGAAAGACCGACCCTGAGCTCAGCGCTGCTGAAGGCGATGCCCTGTGCATCCTGAAGCGGGCCAGGCACCGCCGTAAGCTTCAGCGCGGCGCTCACGCAGCCAATGGATTCACGCTCAGGCTGACCGAGCTGGCGGCTGACAGAGATAAGCTGGAGGAGCGGCTGAGCAAGATAGCCGCTGAAGGCGTACCGAACTACTTCGGACTGCAACGTTTCGGGTACGAGGGTGGCAACCTGGACGAGGCGCGGCATTTCGCACAGCAGGGCACGCTGCCCGAACAGCGTAATCGCCGTTCCCGCATACTGTCCGCAGCGCGTAGCTACCTGTTCAATCAGGTATTGGCGCAACGTGTTGCCGCCGGAAGCTGGAATGTGGCCAGGGTTGGCGATCTGTTGGCCTTCACTGACAGCCGCAGCTTTTTCCCTGCGGGGGAGGCAGAGTGCTCCGACCCCCGGCTGGCGGCCCTTGACCTTCACCCTACCGGCCCGCTTTGGGGAGAAGGTGACTCACCTGCCGGTGGCGCAGTCCAACAGGAAGAACAGGGTGTAGCCGCCGATGCGGCCGGATTGCCCGCCTGGCTTGCTGATGCGGGGCTTCGGCATGAACGGCGCATTCTTCGCCTCCCTATTAACGGTTTGTCATGGCATTATCCCGAGCCTGACATTCTGCAACTTGATTTCGTCTTGCCGGCTGGCTGCTTTGCTACCGTTGTAGTGCGTGAGCTCGTCTCGCTGGCCACGGCAGGACAGACGGATACTCCATGCGACTTTTGATTGCCAACGATGACGGCGTTCTTTCACCCGGCATTGCTGCCTTGCATGCGGCGCTGGACGACTATGCCGAGTGCACCGTGGTAGCGCCATTGACGGATATGAGTGGAATCAGCAGCGCCTTGACGCTGGATCGTCCCTTGCATCCACAACGGTTGCCTAATGGTTATATTGGTATAAACGGTACGCCTACCGATTGTGTGCATCTGGGCATCAACGGTCTGCTGGAGCATACGCCCGACATGGTCGTATCAGGTATCAACCTGGGCGCCAACCTGGGCGATGACGTTCTATACTCGGGAACGGTGGCAGCGGCACTGGAAGGTCGCTTTCTTGATCGTCCGGCTTTTGCCTTCTCGCTCTTGTCACGGCTTCCGGATAATCTTCCGGCGGCCGCGCAAATCGCCCGGCAGCTGGTCGAGGCCCATACGCAGTTCGATCTACCGCCGCGTACGGTGCTGAATGTCAACATACCCAACCTGCCGCTTGAACATATTAAAGGGGTGCGGCTGACCCGGTTGGGCCATCGTGCACGTGCCAAGCCTCCGGTCAGGGACGTTAATCCCAGGGGTAAGGAAGGGTACTGGATCGCAGTCGCGGGTGATGCTGAAGACAGCGGCCCGGACACGGATTTTCATGCGGTGATGCAAGGTTACGTATCGATTACGCCGCTACAGTTGGATCGGACCTTCCATGAAGGGTTTGCCGGACTGGCTGTTCTAGAGGAGATGTTTCGATGAATCAGGGGCAAGAGCATATGCAGCGTCATGGGATCGGCATGACTTCGCAGCGGACTCGCGAACGGCTCATTCAAAGGCTTTATGAGGAAGGCCTGTCCAATGCGCAGGTGCTGGAAGTAATTCGACGCACGCCCCGTCATCTGTTTGTCGACGAAGCCCTGGCGCACCGTGCCTATGAAGATACGGCACTGCCCATTGGTCATAACCAGACCATTTCTCAACCGTACATGGTGGCTCGCATGACCGAGCTGCTGCTGGCGGCCGGTCCGCTGGACAAGGTCATGGAGATCGGTACGGGATCCGGCTACCAGACTGCGGTGCTGGCCCAACTGGTTGAGCGTGTGTTCTCTGTTGAGCGTATTCAGTCGCTGCAGGACCGAGCCAAAGAGCGCCTGGTCGAACTCAATGTGCGCAACGTCGTATTTCGCTGGGGAGATGGGTGGGAGGGCTGGCCAGCCCTGGCTCCCTATAACGGCATCATCGTAACAGCGGCGGCTCGTGAAGTGCCTCAAGCCTTGCTGGATCAGCTGGCACCGGGTGGACGTCTCGTGATTCCGGTAGGCGAGGGCGAAGAGCAGCAATTACTGTTGATCGAACGCCAGGAAGAAGGTTTTTCACGTCAAGTGCTCGATTCTGTGCGCTTTGTTCCACTTCTGAATGGACCGTTGGCCTGACCCCTTCGTCAGGGAACGATAGCATTGGCAATGGTCAATACAGCGGCCAATTCGGCTTGCGTTGACGTACAAGCTTTCTAAGGGGGAAGGAGTGAGGCTTCTTAAGGCCCGGCTGCGAGGGATTCGCAACGGTAGTGGGATCAGCTTGGTAGTGGCTCTGATGCTAAGTCTCGTCTTGTCAGGATGCTCCAGCTCCTCATCCCGAGGTGTACAGGTCGTTGATCGCTCCGGTGGTTCGGCAAATACATACCGTGTTACAAAAGGACAATATACCGTTCGGCGGGGGGATACCCTCTACGCTATAGCCTCCCGTAATGGATGGGATTGGCGAAGCCTTGCTGCTCATAACGGTATTTCTTCACCGTATGTCATCCATGTTGGCCAGAAAATCAACTTTGGCGGCAGCAGCTCCAGTACGGTCGCAACTACCCCTCGAAGACCCGTACAAACCGTGTCGTCTGCGCCTGTTTCCACCGCTCCGGCTAGTACGAACACGCCTGTGGCTACACCTGCACCCACCTCTCCACCCGTAACGCAGAGCGTTCCGGCTACGCCTCCGCCGGTAACCGCGCCTCCGGCGACTACACCAACTGTCGAGGTTGCCAAGACTTCTGCAGGCTGGGCCTGGCCCACTAAGGGCACACTGATTTCCCGGTACTCCTCGAACGGCAGTTTGAATAAAGGCATTGATATAGCCGGAGATTTGGGACAGCCTGTTCTGGCGGCTTCTGGTGGAACCGTCGTGTATGCAGGCAATGGGTTAAGGGGTTACGGTGAGCTGATCATCATCAAGCACAACGAAACCTACGTCAGTGCGTACGGTCATAATCGCAGGCTTCTGGTTCGGGAGGGGCAACAGGTCAAGGTCGGGCAAACAATCGCCGAGATGGGTTCTACAGGAACCGACCGGGTGAAGCTGCATTTTGAGATTCGCCGGCAGGGTAAACCCGTAGATCCTCTGCAATATTTGCCAAATCGTTGACTCGTTGTCTGACCCGTTCCAGCGCTAGGGGGACGGGTTCAGGCGTAATCAGGGGGATTGATCACGCCCGGGCTTGTTGTCGAACTCAAGCAAGGGACATTGATCATGGCGCTTAATAAAAAAGAACCCGAGTTTGACATGAGTGACGAAGTGCTCCTGCTGGAAACTTCCGTCTCATTCGAAGAAGGGTCATTTGATGCATCACAGCTACTGGGTGATGCGCCTAAAGCACTTCAATCACGTACGTCCAAGCAAACCAAGCATATCGATTACAACCGGGCGCTCGATGCGACTCAGTTGTATCTCAATGAAATCGGTTTCTCTCCACTGCTTTCTCCTGAGGAAGAGGTTCATTTTGCGCGATTGGCGCAAAAGGGAGATCCCGCTGGCCGCTGCCGTATGATCGAGAGCAACCTTCGTCTTGTGGTGAAGATTGCTCGCCGTTATGTGAATCGGGGGCTGTCCCTGCTCGATCTGATCGAGGAAGGCAACCTGGGGCTGATTCGCGCGGTAGAAAAATTCGATCCTGAGCGTGGCTTCCGCTTCTCAACCTATGCGACCTGGTGGATCCGACAGACCATTGAGCGTGCCATCATGAACCAGACGAGGACGATTCGTCTGCCCATTCATGTGGTCAAGGAGCTTAATCTGTATTTGCGGGCTGCCCGTGAACTGGCGCAAAAGCTTGATCATGAGCCGTCGCCGGAAGAGATCGCCTGTCTGCTGGAAAAGCCAGTGGAGGAGGTGAAGCGGATGATGGGACTTAATGAACGGATCAGCTCTGTTGATGTGTCTTTGGGGCCTGATTCAGACAAGACGCTTCTCGATACGCTTACCGACGATAGGCCAAGCGATCCGTGCGAACTATTGCAGGATGACGACCTCAGCCAGAGCATTGACCAATGGCTGTCGGAGTTGACGGACAAGCAGCGTGAGGTGGTTGTCCGGCGTTTTGGCTTGCGCGGGCATGAAAGCTGTACGCTTGAAGAAGTAGGGCAGGAGATCAACCTGACCCGCGAGCGGGTACGGCAGATACAGGTCGAGGCCCTAAAGCGGTTGCGCGAGATTTTTGAGCGTAACGGCTTGTCGAGCGACTCGTTGTTTCAATAAGCCTTCTAATTGGCACTAAAGCCCGACGTTGAGTTGGGCTTTTTTATAGGCGCGCGAAAGCCATCGGCAACGTGATAACGAGGTGGCAGAGGTGGGTCACGGGAGGTTCGCTAACGCTCTAGGCAGCGGAGAAAGAGAGCGAGTTACAACGTGGTGCGGCAGATGAATAAACAAAGACAAAGGGCGAGTTAGCTCGCCCTTTTAGATGCGTGCAACAAATGCAGCGCCTGAACAGCTGGGTTCAAGCCCTGATCAGCGCTCCAGGTACTGCAACTTGTTAGGCTTGCCGTCCCACTCTTCCGCATCGGCCAGCGCTTCTTTCTTCTCGGTGATATTCGGCCAGACTTCACAGAGATCACGGTTCAACTCTATGAATTCCTGCTGGTTTTCCGGTACCTCATCTTCAGAGAAGATAGCCTGTGCAGGGCACTCCGGCTCGCATAGGGCGCAGTCGATACACTCATCTGGATGAATGACCAGAAAGTTGGGGCCTTCGTAAAAGCAGTCCACCGGGCATACTTCTACACAGTCGGTATATTTGCATTTGATGCAGTTGTCGGTGACAACAAAAGTCATTATTAGAACTCCTCAGGCGGCTAGGCGCGGGATTTTAGCAGTATTAGGCCAATCCCCGTCATCGGGTTGTCAGATACGCTTTTTCCATTCATAGATAAGCTGCAGCGCTTTAAGTGGCGTCAGCTCGTCGGGATTCAGTTTTTCCATCTCATCCAACAGCGGATGCGTAGCCGCTGCAAACAGATCGGCCTGCATGGGTTGAGGTGCCTGGCTGATCGTTTTCGGGGCTTCGTGGGACAGACTGGTCTTTTCCAAATGCGCCAGATGCTCACGGGCCCGCTGGATGACCTGGCTAGGTACACCTGCCAGTTGAGCGACCGCAAGGCCGTAGCTCTGGCTGGCCGGGCCGGGCAGAACATGGTGCAGGAAGACAATCCGATCGTTGTGCTCAGTGGCGTTGAGGTGCACGTTGGCTACTACCGGCTCGTTGTCTGGCAGAACCGTAAGCTCGAAGTAGTGTGTTGCAAACAGGGTGTAGGCCCGCAGCTTGGCCAGCTGTTCGGCCGCGGCCCAGGCCAATGACAGGCCGTCGAAGGTACTGGTACCTCGCCCGACTTCATCCATAAGGACTAGGCTATGCTCGCTGGCATTGTGCAGGATGTTGGCGGTTTCACTCATTTCGACCATAAAGGTCGAGCGCCCGCCTGCCAGGTCATCACTTGAGCCAATTCGGGTAAAGATGCGGTCTACCAGGGACAGGCGGCACGCCGCTGCCGGTACGAAGCTACCGATATGTGCCAGGAGAACGATCAGAGCGGTCTGACGCATATAGGTGGATTTACCGCCCATGTTCGGGCCGGTAATGATCAGCATCCGCGTATCGTTATTCAGGTTCAGGTCGTTGGCTACAAACGGGGTATCCAGCACCTGCTCCACAACGGGGTGACGGCCCTGTGATATTTCCAGGCAGGGTTCATCGACAAAACTCGGTCGATTGAGGTCGAGGTTCAGTGCACGTTCGGCCAGGTTGCTCAGTACATCAAGCTCGGCCAAGGCCGCCGCGGTGTCCTGAAGGGGGGCAAGCTGTTCGATGAGGCTATCGATCAAGGCTTCATACAGGACCTTTTCACGGGCCAGTGCACGGCTCTGGGCTGACAAGGCCTTGTCTTCAAACGCTTTCAATTCAGGCGTAATGAAGCGTTCGGCCCCTTTGAGCGTCTGTCGGCGAATATAGTCAGCTGGTGCCTGCTCAGCCTGCATCCGGGGTAGCTCGATAAAGTAGCCATGGACGCGGTTGTAGCCAACTTTCAAGCCGGAAAGACCGGTGCGAGCCTTTTCCCGTGCTTCGAGATCCATCAGAAACTGCCCGGCGTTCTCGCTCAAAGTCTGTAGCTCGTCCAGCTCGGCATCGTAGCCGCGCTTGATGACGCCGCCATCGCGGATGACTGCTGGCGGAGTGTCGACAACAGCGCGAGAAAGCGTATCCGCCAGTTCGGGATAGGTCTGGATGCTTTTGGCCAGGTCGTTGAGATGAGGCGCTACCAGATCCTGCATGCCGTGCTGTAATTCGGGGAGCGCCGAGAGCGCGTCACGCAGACGGGCCAAATCCCGCGGGCGAGCCGTACGCAGTCCGATTCGGGCCAGGATACGTTCTATGTCGCCGATCTCTTTCAGTTGAGGTTGCAGCTGTTCGAAGCGGTATTGCTCCAACAGGCAGGTAATGGCGTCTTGGCGCGCCTGGATGACGCTGCGGTTGCGCAGGGGGCGGTTGAGCCAGCGAGTCAGAAGGCGGCTACCCATGGCCGTTTGGCAACGATCTACCACCGATTGCAGTGTATTCTCACGGCCGCCGGAGAGATTGGTATCCAGTTCCAGGTTGCGGCGGCTGGCGCCATCCAGAATGACCGTGTCGTCCAGGCGCTCGTGATGCAGGCTGCGCAGGTGATGAAGCGCAGTACGCTGCGTCTCTTTGGCATAGGCCAGCAGGCTACCAGCCGCACCGATGCCCAGTTTGAGCTTGTCACAGCCAAACCCTTTGAGGTCCTGCGTACCGAACTGCTGGCATAAACTCTTAACAGCCGTGTCGCAGTCGAAGTCCCAGGGTGCCCTACGGCGAAGTCCGCGGCGCTTTTCGATAGGTAGACCCTGCGGCCAGTCATCAGGAATAAGCAGCTCGGCCGGGTTGAGTCGCTCGATCTCGGCCATGAGCGGCTCCCAGCCGGATAGCTCCTGAACAACAAAGCGTCCACTGGTGATGTCCAGGACCGCAAGACCGAACAGTTTGTGATCGCCTAGAATGGCGGCGAGCAGGTTATCGCGTCGCTCATCCAGCAGGGCTTCATCACTGACTGTGCCAGGCGTAAGAATCCTGACGACCTGACGCTCCACGGGGCCTTTGCTGGTAGCCGGATCGCCGATCTGCTCGCAGATGACTACGGACTCACCCAGTTTGACCAGTTTGGCCAGATACCCTTCGGCTGAGTGAAAGGGGATGCCCGCCATGGGGATAGGCTTGCCTGCCGACGCGCCACGGGAAGTCAGTGTGATGTCGAGCAGCTTGGACGCCTTTTTGGCATCATCATAAAAAAGCTCGTAAAAATCACCCATGCGATAGAAGAGCAGCTGCTCAGGGTGCTGATGCTTGATCTTCAGGTATTGCTGCATCATCGGCGTATGGTTGGAAAGGCTTTCCATACAGGTCATTCACTCGCGGGGTCGTTTTACAGGGTCGGCAATTCTACCGGATTTGTCGGTATCGTCGGATAAAAAGCACCGGGTAGGAGGCTGTTGAGGCGTTAAACCCAAGCGGTAGCCGGAAGCGGGTGACTGATGGGTAAAGACGCTATCAGCCTATCGTCCAAGAGGCACTAAATTTTCTCTCACCCCCCTTCACAACGGCTTTGCCGCGAATAAAATGACGCTTCTCTCGCCGGCATTCGTCCGGTTTTTTCTGGTGTTCTGCCAAACATGTCGACCGATAATCCTTGCCTTAACTGCGGTGCCTGCTGCGCGTTTTTTCGTGTGTCGTTCTACTGGGGTGAATGCCGGTCCGCCGGTGGTCTGGTGCCGGATGAGTTGACGGTGGGGGTTACTCCTCACCACGTTGCGATGGTAGGTACTGATACCAAACCTGCACGCTGCGTCAGCCTATTGGGCGATGTAGGATGCGGTACGCGTTGCACCATGTATGAGAGCCGACCGAGCCCTTGCCGTGAGTTCGAAGCCTCATGGATCAATGGTGAGCATAACGAGCGGTGCGATGCTGCGCGTGCAGCCTATGGCCTGCCTCCATTAACGCCGCCATTGCAGCCTCATCAGTCGCCTGAGCGGGTGGCCTGATAGCCGGACGTTTCAACAGAGGCGGAAAAAAGCTTCAAGGGGGCTGCAAATGGAAAGGGCGCGGGTAATGATGGCGATGATCAGGCCCAGCATGCCCAATGTGCCTGCCCATAGCAGGGCCAAGCCGACAGGATGCTGATTTCTGGCGAAGCCTGTGATAAGCATGGCTGAAAACAGAATGATGAAAACAAGGGTGGTGTTGTGATTCATGATGATCGTCCGTCGGTGGCGGTCCGAAGTGTATGCCATTCGCCGCTCTAGAGGCGGCCTATCATCATGTTTGGGAAGAAATATCGAGGGGCCGGTATGAGCGGCAATCGCTCATACCGGTAATGACCCGGTCAGGCTGCCTGCCAGGAGCGCTCGGCTTCGTCACGCGTCTTGACCAGTTGAATCTTGCCGCCTTCAACAGACTTCACCCAAGACAGCGGAATATAGTGGTGCTGGCCATTGGCATCCTGATCCTGCTTGGTCAGCTTGATACGATCAGTGCCTTCCAGGTGATCGACTGTGCCAACGTGCTGGCCATCGGATCCTACGATTTCGGCGTGTTCTTTAATGCTGTTTACATCAACCATTTCATTCTCCTGTTGGGACGTGAAAGGGTGAGTTGCCCTCAAGCAACTCGCTTAGGCCCATTCAAGGTGCCTACCCAAGGTCCGACAGGGAAAGGCTTCGCTATGTTTCATGGGTGCGACGAGAGGTCGCAGAGGTTGCCACGCTGTGAAAGTAGGATGACGGTTGTGTGATGAAAGGTGCGTTTCGAATGTAGAAACGCCCGGATGATCCGGGCGTTTGGATGGTCTGGCAGGGTATTCAGATGCCTTCATCTCCTTGAAACTCTTCAACGGCGCGAACCACTTTGTCATGGTGGGACTCGCCTGCAGCCTCTGCCAGCTTTTCAATCGCCTGGGCAAGTGCCTCGAAGGCATCCCGGTAATAAGCAGGCTGATCTTGATCGGCCGCTTTGCCAGCCTGCATACGGGCTTGCTGGAGCAGTTCGGCAATTTCTTCTTTATTTGCAGCCATGGTGGTTTCCCTCATGTAATCGACAGACATTGGACAGCCGCTCGCGAGGTGGATTCACCTTCACTGGCTACGTCGTTCCCACGCCTCCCGATTGACCAGATCAGGCGGGCGCTTACCTGACAGGGCAGCCAGCAGATTGTCGACCGCGCAGCGTGCCATGCCTTCGCGCGTGCCATGGGTTGCCGAACCGATATGGGGTGTAGCGACCACATTGGGCAGGTTCAGCAGGGGGGAATCTGCCGGAAGCGGCTCCTTTTCGAAGACATCCAGACCGGCACCTTTGAACTGCTGCTTTTGAAGCGCGTCGATCAGGGCCTTCTCATCCACCACCTTGCCTCGGGAGATGTTGATGAAAAAGCTTTCCGGTTTTAATAACGCGAACTCCCGCGCCCCGATAAGCCGCGTTGTTTCAGGGCTTAGCGGTACGGTGACACAAATAAAGTCCGCCTCGCTCAGTAGTTGGTCCAGGGAGCGGTATTGTGCGGCGAACTCCCGTTCGATATCCGGCTTGGGGGAGTGGCTGTTGTAGAGGATAGGCATGCCAAAGCCAAAGTGACCGCGACGGGCAATCGCCGATCCGATCCGGCCCATTCCTACTATTCCCAGCGTCTTGCCATGAACATCACTGCCGAAGAGGGGTTCCCCCAGGCTGGCCTGCCAGTCTCCCGCCTTGACATAGTTCGCAAGCTCAATCACACGTCTGGCGGTCGACAGGATCAAGGCGAAAGCTGTGTCAGCGACAGTTTCCGTCAGTACATCCGGGGTGTTGCACAAGAGAATGCCGCGGCGGGTAAGGTAATCGAGGTCATAGTTGTCGTAGCCTACCGATACGCTAGCAATGGCTTCTAGGTGAGGTGCCTTGTCCAGCAGTTCAGCGTTGAGTTTGACGCTGGAACCAATCAGGCCGTGCGCGTCTGGCAGGGCGTCTTCCAGCGGTGCCAGACCGTGCTTACCGGTTACATCGACATAGGTCAGCTCAGCTGCTTCCTGCAGGCGAGCAGTCAGCGCGGGTGAGAGTTTCTTGTAGGCAATGACACGCTTTTTCATGAGCAGTCCTGTTCAGTGAGAGGTGGCCGTACGCATTGGCTGTGCGTTCTTGGCTGTTTCCTGGCTGGCAGTAGGAGCGGAACGCAGGAGCATGGTCAGCACGGCAGAGACGAGAAGTGCACTGCCCATGAAGACATAGGAGGCAGCAGGGGTACCGGTAACACCGTTCAGATAACCCACGATGTAGGACCCAACAAAGGAACCCAGTGCTCCCATGCTGTTGATAAGCGCCATGGCCCCACCCGCCACATTGCTAGGCAGGATCTCGGGCACGATGGCGAAGAACGGACCGTAAGGCGCGTACATGCAGGCACCTGCGATAACCAGCAAGGTGTAGGACCACCAGAAATGCTGAGTGCCCAGCATGAACGACCCTGCGAAAGCGAGGGCGGCGATCAGTAGCGGCGGCCAGACAAACCGTTTGCGATTGAGGGTTTTGTCGGACATCCAGGAGACCGCCAGCATGGCAAGGACCGCCATCAGATAGGGCAGGGCGGATAGCCAGCCAGCCTCGACGATATCCAGCTGAGCGGCCTGCTTCAGAATAGACGGCAACCAGATCACGAACCCATATACGCCAATGCTCCAGCAGAAGTACTGGGCAGACAGCAGAATGACTTTGGGCGAGCGAAAGGCCTCCCGGTAATTCTTGACGGGTTTCATACCCACCTGTTCAGCCTGAAGCGCGCTCTCGAGGTCCTGCTTTTCCTGAGTGCTCAACCATTTGGCCTGTGCGGGACGGTCATCGGCCAGGCGCCACCAGATAAAGGCCCAGATAATGGCGGGAAAGCCCTCGATGATGAACATCCAACGCCAGTTGAGGGTATGCACCAGGTAGCCCGAGACGACCGACATCCAGAGAATGGTTGCGGGATTACCCAGGATCAAAAAGGTATTGGCCCGGGAGCGCTCCGCACGGGTAAACCAGTGACAGAGATAAACCAGCATGGCCGGCATGACCGCTGCCTCAACCACGCCCAGGAGGAAGCGAATCGCAATCAGGGCTTGTACGTTTGGAATTACGCCGGTCAATGTGGCACAGCCGCCCCACAGGATCAGGCTCCAAAAGATCAGCTTTTTTACGCTGCGCTTTTCAGCGTATATCGCGCCAGGCACCTGAAAGAAGAAATAGCCAAGAAAGAACAGGGCACCCAGTAGCGACGACATGGCTGGAGTAATGGCCAGGTCATCAGCCATGCCGGAAGCGGCCGCGAATCCATAGTTGGCCCGGTCCAGATAGGCCAGGCTGTAGGTGATGAACACGATGGGCATGATGTACCACCAGCGGCGGGTGGCAATGGAGGAGGTTGCATTCATGACGATATACCTGTGGGCTTATTGTTGTTGTCCATGGGGTGTCCAGGTGTTATGGCAGCTCGTGGCGGTAGGGCAGACCTTCCATATCTCCGATAACCTGTACGGCCTTTGCACCGATCCAGTTACCCCGGGCCACGGCAGCGGAAACATCCAGGCCCTCGAGGTAGGCACTGACAAAACCGGTTGCGAAGCCATCGCCAGCGCCGACGGTATCGACGACGTTTTCCACCGGATAGCCAGAAACGTGACCCTCGCTTTCATGGGTGCGGTAGTAGGAACCCTCCGGTCCCAACTTGATAGCAACCACCTGGGCGCCCTGGTTCAGATAGAAGGCAGCAATGTCTTCGGGAGTGTCATAGCCGGTAAGTAACCTGCCTTCGGCCAAGCCCGGCAGTACCCAGTGGGCCAGACTGGCGAGGCGGTTGATCTCCTCGCGCATGCGGGCTTCGCTAGGCCAAAGGGAGGGACGCAGGTTGGGATCAAAGGACACACTACAGCCCTGCTGGCGTGCACTGTTCATCAAGTGGTAGGTCAGTTCGCGAAGCGAATCTGAAAGGGCGGGTGGAATACCCGTCGCATGCACGTGACGAACATCCAGCAGGGCGTCATCGAAGTCATGCTCTATCGATAGATGGCTGGCGGCTGACCCCTTGCGAAAGTACTCCACGATGGGATCACGGCCATCGATTTCCCTCGATTTGAACTGAAAGCCCGTAGTGTGCTTGGGGTCGATGGCAACCCGGCTGCAGTCGACCCCCTCGCGCTCGAGCGTTGCACGAATAAAGCGGCCCAGAGAGTCATCGCCTACCCGTGACAACCATTTCACTTTCAAACCCAGACGGGTCAGGCCAATGGCAACATTACTGTCGGCACCCGCGATACGTTTGCCGAAATGCTCGACGTCGGCCAGGTCACCGGGTTCTTCAGCCACGAACATTGTCATCGTCTCGCCAAAGGCCAGCACGTCGTAATCAGGCATGGTGCATCTCCTGCTGAGTGGTACCAAGACGGCCCAATGCCTCGACATGACGTTGGGTCTCGCGAACCACGTCGCCCTGCAGGGGAAATTCGATGGCGCGTGGCAGTCCTGTCTTGAAATGAGTAAATAGCCGCGCCCAGCGTTTCAGGTCCTCGGCTTCAGGGGGCATCGCATGAAGATGGCCGTTGCGCTCGCGAACAGCCTTGCAGTGGATGTACTCCACGTAGCACCCTAGTAATAGTGCGGCCGTTTCTGGTTGCTCGTTCTGCCAGTGCCAGTTGCCGACATCGAAGGTCATGCCGATAGGCAGTTTCATTCGCTGCACAACATCAAAAAACGTTTGTAAGGCCTTGAGTCGACCCCCTTGCGGAGTCTGGTCATTTTCAATCAGCAGGCGCACAGAGCTGGCTTCCAGCATGTGACCCAATGCTTCCATGTCACAGTAGGGTGTGAAGTGGCCAAGGGAGATCTTGAGCGTATGCGCTCCAAGGCGGGCGGCGCGTACCATCGCAGGCTGTAACTCACGGGTGGGTTGATGCTCGCCTTGTGACCATAGCTCGATGGGGACCGAGTAGACGCATTCCAGTCCCTGTGCAGCTATGCTGTTACCCAGGGCAGATAGCTCAGGTCGCATGTCATCGAACAGTTCGTCACGTATCTCGACGGTACTGGCGCCGGCTCCTGCTATCAGCGGAAGGAAATTTTCCTGACCGCGAGCGCGTACGGCATCAGCACCAAAGGCAGAAGTAGTCACTACGACATCAGGTTTCATAACGCCTCCTGAAACCGGTTTCATTGAAGGTCGAGCACAGTGTGCCGCCCCCACATTGTTGTTTTAACGTCGCGCCGGGGTAGAGCCGCGTACCACCAGTTCGGCCGGTAATGCCAGCGTCCGTGAGCTCGACACATCGCCTCGCAGGCGTTCCAGCAGATACTCCAATGCGGCTACGCCCAGCGCATGGGTTGGTTGAGCAATGGCGGTAATGCCGTCGCCTACCAATGGATACCAGTCAAGATCGTCCAGGGCGATTAGTCCAACCGATTCAAACGTTCTGTAACCTAATTCCCTGAGGCCTTTTGTCACAGCGAGCGCGGCAATGCCGTTCGCCGCCATGATGGCTTTGGGACCATGATTGGTATCGGAGAGAAAATGCGCGAGCTGCTCAAGTAGCGCAGCGCTGAAACCGGCGGAGGAGCTGACGCGCCCTCGCACACCCGCGCGGGGCGACAGGTAGTGAATGAAGGTTCGGGCGCGCTCTTCTCGTGAACTGGTTCCGTCCAGATCTTCGGTCACCATGAGCAGGTCGCGGTAGCCCCGCTCAAGCAAATGCTCAAGACCCAACCGAATGGCCTGTGTGTTATCCAGCCCAACGAGATCAGCATCCAGACCATCCAGCTTGCGATCAAGCAATACCATGGGCAGTTCTCGATGCAGTTGCTGAAGCTCTCGGGGATGGTGACCCAGCGTGTTGACGATCAAGCCTTCCACGTTATAGGACTGAAGCGCATTCAGGTGGCGCTCTTCCTGGAGGTCATCTCGATCAGTGTTACATACGATGAGAGAATAGCCATGCCGACGGCAGGCCGTCTCGACGCCATGCATGACGGCAACGGAATAGGGATTGAGCATGTCGGCTACCAGCATACCGATAAGCCGGCTGCGGCCGCGCTTGAGACCTCGCGCCATTTGATTAGGCTGAAAGCCAAGCTTTTCGATCGCCCGTTCGATGCGCAAGGCCAGCGCATCCGATAATAGCTGCCGATCCCCGCTGATGTAGCGAGAAACGCTCGCCTTGGAAACGCCTGCTTCCTGAGCGACCTGATTGATAGTGGCACGCGGCGGACGCATGCTTTGAAGAGGCATATCCAATGGGCCTGCTCCCTAATATTGTGGAGTTCTTGTCTATGGAACGACAGGCTTTGAAACCGGTTTCAGAAAACCATTTGTCCTTTGGCTTGGCAAGAGTACGCCTGGCTTGAACCGACGAGCGGCAGTCCTCATATAGAAAGCTCATAACCTTGTACAATAAAGGTTTCGCCTCGCCATCTTCTCAGGGCCACACAATGACTATCGATGAGTTATCAGCTGAGCTGGGCAAACGGTTATCGGCATTGAAGGCACAGGTCGTAACTGCCGAGTCCTGCACCGGCGGCGGTATTGCCGAAGCCATTACCCGCGTAGCGGGCAGCTCTGCCTGGTTCGAAGCGGGATTTGTGACGTATTCCAATGCTCAGAAGACGGCCCAGCTGGATGTGCCGGATCACTTGTTCATGGAGGTGGGCGCTGTCAGTCAGGCGGTTGTCGAGGCCATGGTACGTGGAGCGCAGGCACGCAGCGGGGCCCGGTTCGCTGTTGCGGTCAGTGGTATCGCAGGCCCGGGTGGCGGCTCCCTGGAAAAGCCTGTGGGAACGGTCTGGCTGGCGTGGGGAAACGGCTCTGACATCTACAGCGAGAAACGTCTTTTTCCTGGCGACAGAGCTGCTGTCAGGGCTCAAACCGTTGTGGCTGCACTGGAAGGATTATTGCGAATTTCGACATGAGAAAATCGCATCGAAAGGTAGCCAGCGAGCCCTACTTATGCTTTAATACTGTTCACATATACAGTGCTTTCCACGGCCGTCTGGCCTACCTTCTTGCGAGAGGATTTTAATGGACGACAACAAAAAGCGCGCCCTGGCCGCGGCCCTGGGTCAAATTGAGCGTCAGTTTGGCAAAGGCGCAGTCATGCGCATGGGTGATCATGAGCGTCAGGCAATTCCGGCCATTTCCACCGGTTCGCTCGGCCTCGATATCGCCCTGGGGATCGGCGGTCTGCCCAAGGGCCGTATCGTAGAAATCTACGGTCCGGAATCGTCGGGTAAAACTACGCTGACTCTGTCCGTCATTGCTGAGGCGCAAAAGCAGGGCGCAACCTGTGCCTTCGTTGACGCAGAGCATGCGCTGGATCCGGATTATGCCAGCAAGCTGGGCGTCAATGTTGACGACCTGCTGGTTTCCCAGCCGGATACCGGTGAACAGGCGCTGGAAATCACCGACATGCTGGTGCGCTCCAATGCTGTAGACGTGATCATCGTCGACTCCGTAGCTGCCCTGGTGCCCAAGGCGGAAATCGAAGGCGAAATGGGTGACATGCACGTAGGTCTGCAGGCGCGTCTGATGTCTCAGGCGCTGCGCAAGATCACCGGCAATATCAAGACCGCCAACTGCCTGGTTATTTTCATCAACCAGATCCGTATGAAGATCGGGGTGATGTTTGGCAACCCGGAAACTACAACTGGCGGTAACGCGTTGAAGTTCTACTCCTCGGTCCGTCTGGATATCCGCCGTACCGGTGCGGTGAAGGAAGGGGACGAGGTGGTAGGTAGCGAGACCCGCGTTAAAGTCGTCAAGAACAAGGTGTCTCCACCATTCCGTCAGGCTGAATTCCAGATCCTGTACGGCAAGGGCATCTACCGTAACGGTGAGATTATTGACCTGGGCGTACAGCTGGGTCTGGTTGAAAAGTCAGGTGCCTGGTATAGCTACCAAGGAACCAAGATTGGCCAGGGTAAGGCTAACGCGGCCAAGTTCCTGGAAGAGAACCTTGAAGTACGTAATGCGCTCGACAAGAGCATTCGCGAAAAGCTTCTAAGCCAGGCCCCCGTTAAAGGGGCGGCCACTGAAGAAGCCGAAGCGGGCGCTGACGCTGACTTCTAAGGTTCTGCCTGATAAAAGCCCTCGCTGTGCGAGGGCTTTTTTATTTCAGCCTGATAATTTTACGGGGCGTTTGAATGCCTATTGAACTCGATACCCCAGCGGCTGTTCGCTTGGCAGCCATGGATCTACTGGCCCGCCGAGAGCATGGCCGACAAGAGCTGGTTCGCAAGTTGCGTAAGCGGGGGGCACCGGATGAACTGATCAACGCAGCCCTGGATCGCCTGGCCGAAGAGGGGCTGCTGAGCGAGACACGTTATCTGGGTAGCTATATCGCAAGTCGTGCCCGGGCGGGTTATGGACCTGTTCGTATCCGTGAGGAATTGGCCCAGCGCGGTCTTGCCCGTGCTGATATCGAACAGGCGTTATCGGAGTGTGAGGAAGACTGGTCAGCTCATTTACGTGATGTCTGGCAACGCAAATTCAAAGGCAAGCGCCCCGCTGACGCTAAGGAACGCGCACAGCAGGGACGTTTCTTGAGCTACCGCGGTTTCTCCATCGACAGCGTCAGCCGATTGCTGCGTGGCGCGCCAGATGACTGATAGGTCGGGCCCGGCTAACGCCTCTCGATCAGCGTAGCCAATGTTGTGGATCGTTCAGTGAATCCACCAACTCGCGCAGGCGCCCATAATCGCGGCCATTGAAGTTGAAGGAAAGCTGGCTCAGGTGAGCAAATTCCGGTTCGTCGATGTTGGTTTTGCCCGAGGCTTGCTGAGTGAAGTGCCCGCTCTTGCACAGGTCCGCAAAGTGCGTATCGATATGCGCCAGCGCTTCGGATGTTAGGGCATGGTTCAGACGCATCACGAATTGACCGTTCAGCCAGCGTGTCGAATGAAAGTTGCTGTAGAACCGGCTGATGATCTCTGCTGCCTCTTCCGCAGTATGCACCAGCGTTGCCAGTTTCAGGTCTTTGGGCAGGATATAACGCTCATCCGCCAGGTTCTTTTTCAGAAAACTGACCGCATCCTTCCAGAACGTACCCTCAGGTGTATCCAGTAGCACGACGGGTACGAGAGGGCTTTTACCGGTTTGTATCAGCGTAAGGACTTCAAAGGTTTCGTCCAGGGTGCCAAATCCGCCAGGGCAGAGTACAAGTGCATCGGCTTCCTTGAGAAAAAACAGTTTACGTACGTAGAAGAAGTGAAAGGACAGCAGGTGATCGGTGCCGTCCATGGTTTGGTTGGCCCGTTGTTCAAAAGGCAGGGTAATGTTGAAGCCCAGGCTATTGTCCAAGCCGGCACCTTCGTGAGCTGCCGCCATGATGCCGCCACCTGCTCCAGTGATGACCATCATGTCCCGCTGAGCGAGGGCTGAGCCGAGTGTGCGGGCCAACACATAGAGTTCATGATCCACGGCCGTACGGGCTGATCCGAAAACCGTTACCTTGCGGCGCCGCTTGTATTGCTCAAGATGGCGAAAGGCATTTTCCATCTCCCGCATGGTTTGCATCATGATCTTGGCATCCCAGCGGTTGCGGTCTGCCTGGGCCATGCGAACCACGGTCAACAGCATGTCGCGATACAGAGACAGATTGGGACTGTTGGCCGGAACGGTATGAGCCAGCAGCTCATCGAGCTTTTGGGAAAGGTCTTCGGCACTGACCTGTACATGACGAGACAGATAGTCGTCTTGTGCGTCTGGGTTCATCTGCATACTCCTGGTAGCCACTGCTGTGTAATCAAGCTGCCATTTTAGGCAGCGATTACCTTGCCTTTAGCATAGTCGTGGCGCGGAGTAAGAAAGGCAAATGCCTGTCTTGAATGGCCATGCCAGGCGCGGCATGGCAAAGGAAGCTTACTTGCTCAGACCGCAATCGGCTGCTTCGAAGCGCTCGTTCGCAACCGGGCGATTGCTCTGGTATTCGGTAAAGCTGTACACCAACATGGCGCCACGGGCTAACAACTGGCGGTAGCCGGTGTTGCGGCAGACACTGGCGGCCAGCTGGGTGCGTACCGTCGCCGGGTTGGCTTCCATCTGATGCGCATGGCTGGCACGTACACTCAAATGATTGATGAGCTGGCGCCCTTCAACGGTATAGCCACGGTCAAGAATGTCTTCATTGATAGCGCGCGGAGTCCCCACGCTGCTTTCTTTCGCGACCTTTTGCAGCATCTGCGACAGTTCTTGTTCTTTCAGCGAGGCCGCCTGGGCCGCTGCAGGAAGGATGAAGCAAAGGGCGAGGGCAGTATAACGCAGCATTGAACTCTCCAACGTAGATCAGGCTCGCTTCGACCGCAGGGCAGCCGTGATGTTCGCAAGCAAAGGCTAATTGCGGTACGCAAAGGGTACTCCTGTGGTCGGCGCTTTCAAAATGCCAGATGTGTTCTGGACAGCCTTTGTTAAACTTGCCCACGTAAATCACGCAGTACTTCTTATGCCTTATATCCGCTCTGCCAATTCTTCTTCCAATCCGCCAAATGCCGTAGCCCGGCTGCGTCATGATCGTCTGGCGCGCAGCAGCAAACCTTTTGTTGCCCGTGGATCCCGCGTTCAACGCTGTGAGGGTTGTCGCCTTGCGTTGCCTCACTGTTTCTGCGAGTGGCGACCTGCGGTCGAATGCGCGGCAGGCACGTGCCTGATCATGCACGATGTAGAGCCGCTCAAGCCAAGCAATACCGGATGGCTGATTGCCGATGTGGTCAGTGACAGTTTTGCCTTTGGCTGGTCGAGAACGGATGTAGATGACGCACTACTGGCCGTGCTGAGCGATCCTCAATGGCAACCCTATCTTGTATTTCCGGCCGAATATTCAGCGCCTGAACGAGTCGTGCAAACGGTAGAGCCAGTCCAGGGCAAGCGACCCTTATTCGTCCTGCTGGATGCTACCTGGACTGAAGCACGAAAGATGTTTCGTAAGAGCCCTTATCTGGATAGCCTGCCGGTGCTAAGTCTGAGCCCTGAAGAGCTTTCCCGCTATCGCCTGCGACGCTCCACACGAGGCGAGCACCTCTGTACGGCAGAAGTGGCTGCGCTTTGTCTGGAGCTGGCGGGTGAGAATAGGGCGGCGGCGGCGCTTGATGCGTATCTGGATGTGTTCAGCGAGCGTTATCTCAATGCCAAACAGAATCGCCAGACGGATCCGCTCAGCCTGGCTCATCAACGGTTGCAGCCCTTCGTTGCCGCATTCTCCTGATTAGTTGGTCACCTTGGGCTCGACCACCGCCTTTCTGGGCCAGAGCTGCGCAACCAGCATGCCGGTAAACATGAGCGCGCAGCCCAGATAACCGCGGGCGGTAAGCGACTCGTCCAGCAGCCAGGCGCCAAAAAAGGCCGCAAAGACGGCTTCGAGTGAAAAAATGATTGCCGCATGGGAGGCAATGGCGTCGCGCTGTGCAACGACCTGCAACGTATAACCGATGCCGGCGGCAATGATACCGCCATACAGCAGCGCGGGAGCGGCCTGAATAATGTTCTGAGCTTGAATCGGCTCAAACAGCAATGCCAGCGTCAGGCTGACCGCTGCACAGAATGCGAACTGAAGGATGGACAGTAGCATCGGATCATGGCGGCTCGCAAAATGCCCTACCACCAGCACATGCGCTCCCCAGGCAAAGGCGCCGGCCAGTTGCAGCCAATCGCCGGAAGCTACCTTAAAATTCTCGCCTATGCTAAGCAGGCACATGCCTGCCACCGCCAGGCAGGCACCTAGCCAGGTGCCTCTGCCGGTGCGCTCGCCAAACAGCAAACCCAGAATGGGGACTACAATCACATAGAGTCCGGTGATGAAACCGGAGTTGGTCACGGATGTGAATAGCAGGCCCACTTGCTGGAAGTTGATGCCAATGGAAAGCAGCAGACCCATCAGGCAGCCGCCGACCACTACGCGACGGTCGAGGCTAATCGGTGTTCTGGCGCGGCGATGCAGCACCAGCAGGACTGGAATCAGTGTCAGTGCACCCAATGCAAAGCGAAGTCCCGTAAAGAGGAACGGACCGATGGAGTCCATGCCGGTGCGCTGTGCAATAAAGGCGCTCCCCCAGATCATGGCTGTGATCAGCATGAGAACATCGGCACGCAGGGCTTGGGTACGCATGACAGGCTCGCTTGGCAAAAGCCGCCACTCTGCCGGATGGCTGTGACTTTGGGAACCCTGTGATTATGGTCGCAAAGTGCCTTGACCCGTCGTCGGACGCTCGGCATTCTGAACCGCTGAAATTACAGAATCATAATAAGGACCAATTTACCGATGGCCGCCTATCAGATCCTCATCGCGGATGATCATCCGCTGTTCCGTAGCGCCCTGCAGCAAGCCTTGACGCTTGGCTTGGGGCAGCAGGCACAGCTGGTGGAAGCGGCAAGTATCGCCGAACTCGAGGCTCAGCTGGCGCACAAGACTGACTGGGATCTGGTCCTGCTCGACCTCAACATGCCGGGCGCCTATGGTTTTTCCGGACTGGTGCTGCTGCGCGGGCAATACCCACAGATTCCTGTTGTCATGGTCTCTGCTCAGGAAGACGCCGCTGTAGTGCAGCGCGCTCGGGAGTTCGGTGCCAGTGGTTTCATACCTAAATCCAGCGATCTGGAAACAATCCAGCAAGCCGTACGCCTTGTGCTGGATGGTGATACCTGGTGGCCGGCCCAAGGAGAGGGCACTGCTAACCTCAGCGAAGAAGCCAAGGCCGCGAAGGCCGGATTATCCAGCCTGACGCCCCAGCAGTTCAGGGTGCTGACCATGGTATGCGATGGTCTTTTGAACAAGCAGATTGCCTATGAACTCAGCGTGTCGGAAGCCACAGTAAAAGCGCATGTAACGGCGATCTTCCGTAAATTGGGTGTGAGAACCCGAACACAGGCTGCCCTGTTGCTGCAACAGCTCGAATCAACTCCAGGCTGATGAGTTTTCACGCTTTTTCGACACGCTACCGGCTAGTCTTCTATTGAGTCGCTGCATGGAGCCTGGTGTGATATCTCCCTATAAAGGCAAGACCGGCCTTAAACGTGTCGTCAAGGCTACGGGCTATTCCCTGGCCGGTCTGAAGGTGGCTTTCAAAGGGGAGGCTGCCTTTCGCTCGCTGGTGCTGATGAGCTGCATCCTGATCCCGCTGGCCTTTTGGCTGGATGTATCGCGAGGCGAGCGGGCAATCATGGTGGGTGTCTGCCTGCTTTCGCTGATTGTTGAGCTGTTCAATGCCGCTATCGAAGCCGTGGTGGACCGGGTCTCGCTGGAATGGCATGAGTTGTCCAAGAACGCCAAGGACTTGGGCAGTGCGGCTCAATTCGTGGCAATGTGGATGATTGCAGCCGTCTGGTCGATCATTCTGCTGGGGTAGCACGCTCCTTAAAGGGGGCCAGCAAGATCTGGTCGCTACGTGCAATACCCTCGGTCAGCTTGCGACACAGTGCCAGGAATTCGGTCATGGCTGCCGTCTGGTATTTCTGGCGGTGCCAGATAAAACAGAACTGACGACGCAAATCCAGGCTGGGAGTTTCGATTGGGACAAGACTGCCGCGCTCGAAGGCATCGCGCAGGGCAAGCCTCGAGATGCAACCGATGCCCAGACCTGATTCCACTGCCCGAATAATGGCCTCTGTATGCTCCAGCTCCAGGCGAATATTCAGGGGCGCTGCATGATGACGCATGGCCTGATCGAACGTCAGGCGAGTACCGGAGCCTTGCTCCCGAAGAATCCAGGCCTGATCAATTAACTCTTCCAGACCTACCGTTGGATGGTTGGCTAAAGGATGTTGCGGAGCACAGAAGATTACCAGCTCATCTTCAATCCAAGGGTGGACTTCAATATCCGCGTCCTGGCAATCCCCCTCAATCAGTCCCAGATCAATGTCATGGTTAGCCACGCGCTGTACGATATGCGCTGTATTATGAACATGCAGGCGCACCCGGCAATCGGGATGACGTTGCATGAAATCACCCAGCAGGAGCGTAGCCAGATAGTTGCCAATAGTGAGCGTGGCGCCGACCTCCAGTGAGCCGAATCCGGTCTTGCCCCGTAGCAGGTTCTCGATCTCGTCGCTGCGGTCGAGCAAGGCAACTGCCTTGGGCAATAACTGGCGGCCCAAGGCATTGAGGGTCAGCCGTTTGCCTGCACGGTCAAAGAGTTTGCAGTCGAACTGACGCTCTAGCTCTCCCAAGGCCGTGCTGGTTGCCGATTGTGAGAGCGCAAGCGTCTCTGCCGCGCGGGAAACACTTTCCAGGCGGGCGACGCCGACGAAAACTTCGAGTTGACGCAACGTGAATCTCATATCTGCTCACTGGATAACCGATATCCGAATTATTCATTTTACGGATATTCTTACGTTATATAAAATGCCGCGCAAATGCGCTTGGTCGCGTCCTTTTTGTCAAACCTGATCCAGAGCGGTCACACGTGCAGGTAGTCCCGCCTCCGCGAGACAGAGCCGGGCATCAGCGTCTTTGGGCAGGTGATTAGGAGTTTTTCATGAGTAATCTGTACACCGAGCGCGTCCTGAGCGTTCACCACTGGAACGATACACTGTTCAGCTTCAAGACGACCCGTAATCCGGGGCTGCGTTTCGAGAACGGCCAGTTCGTCATGATCGGACTGGAAACCGAAGGCGGCCGTCCGCTGATGCGCGCCTACAGTATCGCCAGCCCCAACTATGAAGAGCACCTGGAATTTTTCAGCATCAAGGTTCCGGATGGTCCGCTGACCTCCCGCCTGCAGCACCTGAAGGAAGGCGATAACCTCATGGTTAGTCGCAAGCCTACCGGTACGCTGATTCTGAGCGACCTGAAGCCTGGCAAGCACCTTTATCTGCTATCCACCGGCACCGGCATGGCGCCGTTCCTGAGCACCATTCAGGATCCGGAAACCTATGAGCGTTTCGAGAAGGTGATTCTGGTTCACGGTGTACGTTATGTAAATGAACTGGCCTATGCCGACTTCATCACCAACGTACTGCCTGAGCATGAATACTTTGGCGATATGGTTCGCGAAAAGCTGATCTATTATCCGCTGGTGACGCGTGAAGAATTCCGCAACATGGGTCGTCAGACCGACCTGATGCGCAGCGGCAAGTTGTTTGAAGATATCGGCCTGCCTCCGATCAATCCTCAGGACGACCGTGCGATGATTTGCGGCAGCCCTAGCATGCTGGACGAAACCAGCGAAGTGCTGAACGAGTTTGGTCTGACCATCTCTCCACGTATGGGTGATCCGGGTGACTACCTGATCGAGCGCGCGTTCGTCGAGAAGTAAGCGTTACCCGCGTTATCGAAACCCGCCCTGGAGGCGGGTTTTTTGTGTCTACGGTAAGGGCTGATCAGGCGCAGAAAAGCTGTTTGACCCAGACTCAGTCATTATCTGCACGCTCGATATCCAGAATACGGATGACATTGGGCTCCGGATAATGCCAATGGACGTCTACATCCCATAGGCGTACACCATAACGGCGGTCAGGCGGCGGGATTTGATAGGCCGGGCGAGGGTCCTGAGTCAGGCATTGCTCAATCAGAGCGGCCAATGGCTCGTTCAGACGCTTTCCATGCTGCTCCGCCTGCACGCGGGCCTCGTGCGTCCAGAGGACCGGAATCCCATCGGGAGGTGCACTGGCTATGGTATTAAAGGCAGTTTGAATTGCATCGGCGTAGGGCACGTAAGGCTTGATGTCCAGCACCGGGGTACCGTCCAGTAGATCGATACCTGACAGCATGAGCCGGCCCGGCTCGATAGCGTCCAGTGTTACCACAGATTGCCCAATACCATTGGGACGGTGAGTGGCACGCGTCGCAAAGACACCCAGGGAACGGTTCCCGCCCAGGCGGGGAGGACGTACTTTAAGACGCGGTTTCTCTTCCAATGTCTGGTGAAAGAGGAACAGCAGCCAGACATGACTGACGTGTTCCAGCCCCTGTACAGCATCCGGGTGGTCGAACGGCGGCACAAACTCCAATACACCTCGGGCAGCCGGAGCCAAATGGGGCTGGCGAGGGATGGCGAACTTCTCCTTGAAACAAGAGCGGATATGGCCGATAGGGGAAACGCTATAAGTCATGGGGAGCGTCATAAGGGAGACAGGCTGGCTATTTTAGCCTGTCTGGCTCAAGTATGACTCTCACGCATAGCCTTTGAAGTATTCAGCTGGTTACGGCGAACACCACGGATGTTCATGAATGCCAGCCCCAGTTGCAAAACGATCAAGGCATACGCCTGTGTATGCAGGCCCCAGGTGATCCATAATCCATTGCTGGCAAGAAAGCACCAGAACCCAAGGTTTCGGCGGTTTTCACGTTGGGAAGCAACCAGCCACGCCGCGATCAGGGTCACGGCCATGGCTGGCCATTGCAATAAATCGATGTAATCCATGAAACATTCCTGCTGACAGACCTTATGCAGAGCGCTCTATCGGCAGGTGAGTTCCAACAGCGTGTCGGCGGTCATCCATCAATGGTGTCGAATCAGTCGCAGGCCGTTTGCAACCACAAGCAGGCTGGTACCCATATCGGCGAAGACAGCCATCCAGAGCGTGGCCTCGCCCATGATTGTCAACGCTAAGAATATCGCCTTGATTCCCAAGGCTAGTGCAATATTCTGCATGAGAATGCGGTGCGTGCTACGGGAGAGGCGAATGAAGTCCGGCAGTTTGCGCAGGTCGTCATCCATCAGCGCCACGTCTGCCGTTTCGATAGCCGTATCGGTACCGGCGGCGCCCATTGCAAAACCGATGTTAGCCCGAGCCAGAGCAGGGGCGTCGTTGATGCCATCGCCAACCATACCGATCACAGCACCGCTCCGTTGCTTTTTCTCCAAAACCGCAAGCTTCTCCTCGGGCAGTAACGAGCCATGCGCTTCATCGATACCTACCTGACCGGCAATACGGTCTACGCTGTGAGGATTATCGCCACTGAGCACCAGGGTTTTTATGCCTAACGCATGAAGTGCTGCGACAGCGCTCTGGCTGGTTTCCTTGACTTGATCAGCAATGATGAACAGCGCCAGTACCTCCTGTTGGCTGGCAAGCGCCACCACACTTTGACCTGTCTGCTCGAGCGATTCGATACGGTGCCGTAGATTCTCGGAGGCCAGCCCTTCGCGCTCCAACAGGCGGCGATTACCCAGAAAGTAGAGCTGATCCTCTATACGGCCTTGCACGCCTTGTCCTGCCCGGGCTGAGAAATCCCGTACGTCTTTTAAGGCAATACCTTCTTGCAACAGAGCATGGCTCAAAGCCTGTGAAGCGGGATGGTCTGAGCGCGAGGACAAACTGGCCGCCCATTCCAACGCCTGACTCTTCTGTCCGGTGAGTACGATGCGGTCGACCAACTGCGGCTTACCCTCAGTAAGCGTGCCGGTCTTGTCGAGGGCAATCCACTCAAGCTGGCGGCCTTGCTCAAGAAATGTCCCACCTTTCACCAAGATGCCACGTCGTGCGGCAGCCGAAAGCCCGCTGACAATTGTGACCGGTGTTGAGATGACCAAGGCGCATGGGCAGGCAATAACAAGCAATACCAGCCCTTTATAGAGCCACTCCAGCCAACCTCCCCAACCCAGCAGGGGAGGCAACAGGGCAACCGCAACGGCAATGAGAACAACCGCTGGCGTATACAGGCGGGAAAAGCGATCTACAAATCGTTGGGTAGGTGCGCGGGCGCCTTGAGCCTGCTCTACGGCATGGATAATGCGAGCCAGGGTACTTTCGTTGGCTCGATGGGTAACACTATACTCCAGGCTGCCCTCACCATTGATGGTGCCGGCAAACACGGTATCGCCGGGAGCCTTGTCGACCGGCAGGCTTTCGCCTGTAATAGGCGCCTGGTTGACACCTGACTGACCGGATTCCACCTCTCCATCCAATGCAATTCGCTCCCCCGGTCTTACCCGAATGAGCGCGCCGGGTTGGACCTGTTTGGCTGGCAGTGTTGCCCAAGTACCATCCGCCTGTCGTACGGTCGCGTTTTCTGGTGTCAATGCCAGTAATCCCTGGATGGCATTGCGGGCACGGTCCAGTGAGCGTGCCTCGATCACTTCAGCGATGGCAAACAGTACGCTGACCATGGCCGCTTCAGGCCAGTGGCCAATTAACAGGGCGCCGGTGACCGCAATGCTCATCAATGCATTGATGTTAAGAGTGCGCTGCCTGATAGCGATCCAACCTTTGCGATACGCCGGTAGACCAGCCAGGGCAATGGCGGCTAATGCCAGGAATGCTACAGCGAACTCAGGCACAGTACCCAACCACTCACCGACTTCGGCTGCCAGGGCGGTAGCCAAGCCCAGGCCCAGCGGCCACCAGGGTTTTGCCGCTGGTACTGCAGGGGCTTGCTCATCACCTTTCAGTTCAACAGCCTGCATGCCCAGTCGATTGATCTGGGTTTTTAGCGGTTCTGCATCGGGGTAGCGATGGCGAACGCGTAGGCTGCGCTGAATCAGGTTGAATTCCAGTGCTTCGACCGCCTTCAGCTTGGCGAATGCATCACGGATCAGCTTCTCTTCAGTCGGGCAATCCATGGCATCGATACGCAGGCTTGTCCACTTGGAGTGATCAAGCACCTCGGGCTCGGTAACGCCTGGTAGAGGATTGGACTCAAGCGAAATCTTTGTGTGACTGTCGCAGCAGGTCTTTACCTGAGGCTCACAGCAGGACGATGGTTTGGGTCCGCAACAGGATGAATCATGCGCCATGACAACCTCCATTGACGTTAGGGTTGTCATTGCACACCCTGTAGCTACTACAGGGTCAAGGAGGCGTTATGAAAATAGGTGAATTGGCCAGCCGAACGGGATGTTCCGTGGAAACCATTCGGTATTACGAGCGTGAGGGACTGCTGCCAGCGCCTGTTCGCAGCGCGGGAAACTACCGTCAATACAGCGAGGCCCATCTGGAGCGATTGACCTTTGTTCGGCATTGCCGCTCTTTGGACATGACACAGGACGAGATCCGTTCCCTGTTACAATTGCGGGATCAGCCTGAGCCGGACTGCTGTCGGGTCAATGATCTGATCGAGGACCATATTCATCATGTGGAGGTGCGCATTCGAGAGTTGACCGAACTGCGCAGACAGCTCATGGCGTTGCGTCAGCAATGCTCAGGCAAGGTATCCAGCGATGTATGCGGCATCATTCGGGAGCTGCAACAACCCGCCGGACCTTCAGCGATCGAGGAGGCCTGTAGCCATGCGGGGCATGACCATGTGCCAGGAGTGCACAGACGATAGGGTAGGCCGGTCGGCATAGGGCACCCATAAAAAAGCCCTGCAATCGCAGGGCTTTTCGGGGTTATGGCTGCGTTACAGCGTCTCGGCCCATAGGTCGTATTCGTCTGCGTCGGTTACGCGTACCCATACCTTGTCGCCTGGCTTCAGGTCGTGTTCGCTATTGACGTACACATTGCCGTCGATCTCTGGGGCATCGGCATAGGAGCGGCCAATGGCGCCTTGTTCGTCGACTTCGTCGATCAATACTTCAATATCCTTTCCAACCTTCAATTGCAGGCGAGTCGCAGAAATGGCCTGCTGATGCGCCATGAAGCGTTCCCAGCGATCCTGCTTCACGTCATCCGGTACGGCACCTTCCAACTCATTGGCCGGTGCGCCTTCCACAGGGGAATACTGGAAACAGCCCACACGATCCAACTGAGCTTCAGTCAGCCAATCCAGCAGATACTGAAAATCTTCTTCCGTCTCACCAGGGAAGCCCACAATGAATGTGGAGCGAATGGTCAGTTCCGGGCAGATCTCACGCCACTTCTTGATACGGGCCAGGGTGCGGTCCTCGAAGGCAGGACGCTTCATGGCCTTGAGAACTTTGGGGCTGGCATGCTGGAAGGGGATATCCAGGTAGGGCAGGATCTTGCCCTCGGCCATCAGCGGAATGATGTCGTCCACGTTCGGGTAGGGGTAGACGTAGTGCATACGTACCCAGACGCCCATGCTGCTCAACGCCTCGCATAGTTCCAGCATGCGAGTCTTGACCGGCTGGCCATTCCAAAAGCCGGTACGGTATTTGAGGTCGACGCCATATGCACTGGTGTCCTGGGAGATGACCAACAGCTCCTTGACTCCGGCCTTGACCAAACGCTGAGCCTCATCGAGCACATCGCCGATCGGGCGGCTGACCAAATCGCCACGCATGGACGGGATGATGCAAAAGCTGCAGCGATGGTTGCAGCCTTCGGAAATCTTGAGATAGGCGTAGTGGCGGGGGGTGAGCTTGATGCCCTGCGGCGGTACCAGATCGACCAACGGATTATGCTCGCGCTTTGGCGGCACTACCTCATGGACCGCGGTCACCACCTGCTCATACTGCTGCGGACCCGTTACCGCCAGTACGCTCGGATGTACATCACGAATCGCAGATTCTTCCACCCCCATGCAGCCGGTCACGATGACCCGGCCATTTTCAGCCAGGGCTTCGCCGATCACTTCCAGAGACTCGGCCTTGGCGCTGTCAATGAAACCACAGGTATTGACCACCACCACGTCGGCGTCCTCGTACGTGGGAACAACCTCGTAACCTTCCATGCGAAGCTGGGTCAGGATGCGTTCGGAGTCGACCAGAGCTTTAGGGCAGCCGAGGCTGACAAAGCCGACTTTAGGCGTAGCGGGGGTGGACATGGCTAACCTCAGGAGGTGCGCAGAACGCGCTGATGATCAAAAAACGCGCGATTTTAGCGGTGCGCGCTTGGACTGAGAAGAGGCATTTGGCGCTTTTACTCGGATTAATCTGCGCTTCGTCAGTTATCGGGTTTGGCTTGCCCGAGGCTGAACCGCTAGACAGGCATAACTAGTGATAGGGTATTTATTATGTTATAAAGTAACAATTACGAGGTAATTTATATGTCATCGAATTCTTCCCTTACGTTCAAGCCGTCCTTTCTGACCCAGTCTGCCTGGGCCCGTTTAGGGGTGTCGATCGTGCTGCTTCTACTGCTATGGGCTGCTATCCACTGGGCGGTATCCATCCCATGAGTGCCTGTATTTCATTAAATGACTTAACGGTTGCCTACGAGCGTCATCCCGCCGTACATCATGTGTCGGGTTGCTTTGAAGCGGGCAGCCTGACCGCTATTGTGGGCCCTAATGGCGCAGGCAAGTCGACTCTGATCAAGGCCATGGTCGGCATGCTGCGACCAGTAGGGGGCGGCGTCGACCGAAAGGCCTTGTCTGCCTCGGCCATCGGCTATCTGCCCCAAGCGGCTGAAATTGACCGAACCTTTCCGCTGACGGTTCTCGACACGGTTGCCATGGGCGCCTGGAGACGCATCGGCATATTCGGTGGAATGAGCCGGGGCCAGCTGCAGCAAGCCCATAAGGCGCTGATTGCCGTCGGGCTGGAAGGTTTTGGGCACCGCCTGATCGGTTCCCTGTCGGCAGGCCAGTTCCAGCGCGTACTGTTCGCACGGCTCCTGCTGCAGGATGCGTCAGTCATCCTTCTGGATGAGCCGTTCAATGCCATCGATGCACGCACGACCCGCGATCTGCTTGATCTGGTTCGGCGCTGGTATGGTGAGGGGCGCACCGTCATCGCTGTTCTGCATGATCTTGAGCAGGTAAAGCAGCATTTTCCCAGTACATTACTGTTGGCTCGCGAAACCATTGCCTGGGGGGATACCCGAACGGTGCTGACCCAGGAGAATCTGCGGCGTGCCCGGAATATGGCTGAGGACTGGGATGAACAGGCCGACGTCTGTGATGAGAGGCGCCGCGCATGATGTTGTATCACGCCCTGTTCGAGCCGTTTGTCGAGTTCGGATTCATGCGTCGCGCCTTGGTCGCCTGCATGGCGCTAGGGCTGGGCTCAGGTCCGGTCGGTGTATTGCTCATGCTCAGGCGCATGAGTCTGGTAGGGGACGCCATGAGTCATGCGGTCCTGCCGGGGGCTGCCATCGGCTTTCTGGTCGCTGGGCTTTCCTTGCCAGCCATGGGTCTGGGTGGGTTGGTAGCCGGCTTGGCCGTGGCCCTGTTGTCTGGGTTAGTCAGTCGTTTTACTTCGCAGCGTGAAGATGCCAGTTTTGCGAGTTTCTACCTGACTTCTCTCGCCGCGGGTGTCTTGATCGTCTCGCTAAGAGGCTCGAATATCGACCTGTTGCACGTCCTGTTCGGTACGATCCTGGCAATTGATGATGCAGCGCTCTATCTCGTGGGCGGCATTGCCTCTGTGACGCTTCTCCTGCTGGCCGTTATCTATCGTCCGCTGGTGCTTGAGTGTTTCGATCCTGGATTCCTGCGGGCCGTAGGTGGCAAGGGCTCGCTTTATCACTTCCTGTTTCTGCTGCTGGTCGTGCTCAACCTGGTCGCAGGCTTTCAGGCGCTTGGAACACTTATGGCGGTCGGCCTGATGATGTTGCCTGCCACCGTAGCGCGCTTCTGGGCTCGCTCGTTGCCTGGACTGATGCTGGTAGCGAGTCTGGTTGCCATACTGTCCGGCTTTATCGGCTTGGTTGTTTCGTACCACCTGGGCGTGGCCTCGGGTCCGTCCATTGTTCTGACGGCCAGTACGCTTTACATCTTCTCGTTGATCTTCAGCCCTCTGGGCGTCGTTCGCCGTTTCTTCCCTAAACCCCACCTATCCCGTTGAAAGGAGTCATGTCATGCGTCTCACGTTGTGGAGCGGGGCTGCTGCCTTGCTGTTGTCAGCGCTTTCCACTTTTGCCCAAGCCAAGCCGGTAGAAGCCGTTGCGTCATTCACGATCCTGGCCGATATGGTTCACCAGGTAGGAGGCGAGCGGGTTCATGTCATTTCATTGATCGGGCCCAACGGCGATCCTCATGCGTATGAGCCGACGCCTGACGATGCCAAAGCGCTCAAGACCGCCGATGTGGTATTTATCAATGGACTTCATCTAGAAGGCTGGATGGATCGCCTGATTCAGGCGTCAGGGTATAACGGTACCCCTGTCGAGCTGTCGGACGGTATCAAGACTCGTATGCGGCAGAAGAACGGCAAGACCGTAGTGGATCCCCACAGCTGGAACAGCGCTGCCAGTGGTGTTGTTTATGTTCAAAACATCATCAAGGCCCTCAAGCGCATAGACCCCGAAGGCGCTGATCAATACGAAGCCAATGGTCAGCGCTATATCGATCAGCTAAAGGCGCTGGATGCGTATACCAAGCAGCAGATCGAAGCCGTGCCGAAGGCGCAGCGTAAGGTGCTTACCTCCCATAACGCGTTTGGCTATTTCGGTGATGAATACGGTGTGACATTCCTGTCTCCCCTGGATCTTTCTACCGAATCTGAAGCGTCTGCCCAAAAAGTGGCCAATCTGATCCGTCAGATCAAGGAGGAGCACATCACGGCTTATTTCATTGAGAACTCGAACGATCCGCGTCTGGTGCAGCAGATTGCCCAGGCAACCGGGGCTCGTGCCGGTGGCGAGTTATATGTCGAGTCGCTGTCCAAGGCGGACGGGCCTGCGCCTACCTACCTGAAAATGTTCCGTTACAACGTCGATAAGATGGTTGCAGCCATGAAAGGAGAGTGACTGGTTTCTTTTCATTCAGCCACGTAACAAGGCGTGGCAGATGGAACTCCTGAATCACAAGAACCGTCCTTTTAGGACGGCTCTTGCTTGAATCCGGAGAAAACAATGACGACTCGCCGCCGCTTCATGCAATATTCCCTGTGCGCCTCGTCGGCGCTGCTCTTGGAAGCCATTTTGCCTCGTCTTGTGCTTGCACAGGCTGGCATGCTGAGGCGGCAGATTCCCTCTACCGGCGAGCAACTCCCTGTCATTGGCCTTGGAACCGCCGATTCCTTCAATGTCGAAAGCACTCCACAAGCCTTAAAGCCGTTGGCTGACGTGCTTGACCGTCTATTTCAGGCGGGAGGCACTGTTATCGATACGGCGCCGAGTTACGAGAAATCCCAGGGTGTCATTGGTACGTTGCTGGCGCAGCAGGGACGTGCTGAAAAGGCGTTTCTGGCTACCAAGGTAGAAGGGCGCGAGAGCAGTATCGAAGAGATCCAGCAGGAAATGGCGGACCTCAAGGGCGCTCCTATTGATCTGCTGCAAGTGCATAGCATGATCAATTACAAGACGCTGCTCCCGTTGCTACGAGAGATGAAGCAGCAGAAAATGATTCGATATGTAGGGATTACCCATCACTCAGAAATGGCTCAGGATCAGATGATGGACCTGGTCGCTTCGGAGCCGATGGACTTCATTCAGATCAATCTCAATCCCCAAGATACCAAAGCCGAAGAAAAGCTGTTGCCTCTGTGTCAGGACAAGGGCGTAGCGGTCATGATCAATCGCCCGTTCCTGGACGGCCGTCTATTCAACCAGATAGCAGGCAAGCAGCTTCCGGCATTCGCGTCCGATATCGGATGTACCTCCTGGGCGCAGTTGATGATCAAGTACTCAATTTCGCATCCTGCAGTTACCTGCATCATTCCGGCGACCTCAAACCCGGCCCATATGGCAGAAAACGCACTGGCCGGAACCGGTGAGCTGCCCGATGAGTCCATGCGCAAGCGCATCGCGGAATATTTCCAGTAAAGTGTTAGGTAATCGCTGGACGCTTTTAAGCAGGATCCAATACGCCGGGTAGGGTAATGACCATGCCGTGGTTGCGTTGTGCACACATATTCTTGGCAATCCGTACTTGATCCTGCCGCCACATCGGAGCAGGATGCGCCCGTTTCGATAAACCCGGAGTCTTGCATGAGTCAAGCTGCTTCCCAGGCCCATGGTGAAAAGGGAGCCTCGGCCATAGGTATGGCCATCGCGGCCGCGGGTATCGTCTATGGCGATATTGGTACCAGCCCGCTGTATACCCTCAAGGAGGTGTTTTCTCCTACGTATGGCCTGGTGCCTACCCACGATAGCGTCCTGGGTATCCTGTCCCTGATCTTCTGGTCGTTGATCTGGGTCGTGACGATCAAGTATGTCTTTTTCGTTCTGAGGGCGGATAACCAGGGCGAGGGCGGCATCATGGCCTTGACTGCATTGGCAAGGCGGGCGTCCGCACCGTTTCCAAAATTGCAAATGGTGTTGGTGCTGTTGGGGTTATTTGGTGCCTCGCTGTTTTACGGCGAAAGCATGATTACACCGGCCATTTCGGTACTGTCTGCTGTAGAAGGCCTGGAAGTAGCCTTTTCCGGGCTTGATCATATTGTGGTGCCAGCGGCAATCGTTATCCTGGTCGGACTCTTCATGCTACAGCGGGGCGGTACTGCCAAGATTGGCAAGCTGTTCGGTCCGGTTATGGTCCTCTGGTTCACCGTGCTAGGCGCATTGGGTATTTATGGCATTCTGCAGGCGCCTGAAGTCCTCAAGGCTTTGAACCCATGGTGGGCATTCAACTTTTTCATCGTACACCCCGGACTTGGCATCGCTATTCTGGGCGCTGTTGTGCTGGCGCTGACAGGGGCTGAGGCGCTGTATGCCGACATGGGCCATTTCGGCCGCAAACCTGTCGCGCGCGCCTGGCTCTTCCTGGTGCTGCCCGGATTGGTGCTCAATTACTACGGGCAAGGTGCCCTGGTTCTGATCGACCCAGAATCCGTACGCAATCCTTTCTACCTGCTCGCACCTGAATGGGCGTTGATCCCAATGGTCGTCCTGGCGACTTTTGCCACAGTCATTGCCTCACAGGCAGTCATCTCAGGTGCGTTCTCCATTACCCGTCAGGCAATCCAGCTGGGGTATGTACCGCGTATGCAAATCCTGCATACCTCAAGTCATGAGCAGGGCCAAATTTATATTCCTGCCATGAACTGGGCGCTTCTGACAGGTGTTATCCTGTTGATCATTGGATTCGAGTCCTCTGGCAACCTGGCCGAGGCCTACGGCATTGCCGTCACGGGAACGATGCTGATCACGACCTGCCTGGTGTCTTCAGTAGCGCTGCTGCTATGGAAATGGCCTCGCTGGTTCGCCATTCCGATGCTCATTGGATTCTTCATTGTCGACTCGCTGTATTTTGCAGCCAACGTTCCAAAAATCGTGGCAGGCGGTGCATTTCCTGTCATTGCGGGCATCATCCTGTTCACGTTGATGACCACATGGAAGCGTGGTCGGCAGATTCTGGCTGAGCGGCTGGATGAAGGGGCACTGCCGCTACCGATCTTTATCGGCAGCATCCGTTCCAATCCACCTTTCAGGGCCAAGGGGACAGCCGTCTTTTTAACCGCTCGACAAGACGCTGTTCCACACGCCTTGCTCCATAACATGCTGCACAACCAGGTATTGCATGAGCAGGTAGTGCTGCTGACCGTAATCTATGAGGATACGCCGCGGGTTCCCGTCAGCCGCCGTTTCGAGGTGGACAGTTACGGGGACGGGTTCTACCGTGTTCTCTTGCATTATGGCTTTATGGACGAGCCCGACGTGCCGGCTGCGCTCGCATTGTGCCACCTGGAGGACCTCGACTTCACGCCCATGCGGACGACGTACTTCCTTAGCCGTGAAACGGTCATTGCGTCGAACAATCGCTTGGGAATGGCTCGCTGGCGAGAGAATTTGTTTGCCTTCCTTATGAAGAATGCCAGCGGCAGCCTGCGTTTCTTCAATCTGCCGGTTAACCGGGTAATCGAGCTGGGTACTCAGATCGAGATCTAGCGGCCAAGTCTGCAGATGTAAAAAAGCCGCCTTGGGGCGGCTTTTTTATTGGGATCAGTTGAATACAGGTGGAGGCAGGGCATCCGGGTCGGTAATGAACGGCATCTCCCATGGGTCCAGCGATTGACCCTGCTGGGAAAGCTCTTGCCGAACATTCTCGATAAAGCCTTTAAGCTGCAGCGGATCGCTGTACTGTGCAGCAGTCACTTCAGGGACTGCCAAGACCTCCTCTCCTTC
This sequence comes from Pseudomonas sp. C2.3V, assembly GCF_058536325.1. NCBI lineage: Bacteria > Pseudomonadati > Pseudomonadota > Gammaproteobacteria > Pseudomonadales > Pseudomonadaceae > Pseudomonas > Pseudomonas sp. C2.3V. The sequence goes on from NZ_JBZUBN010000001.1 coordinate 1,163,919, forward strand.
TTGCCCGATTACGCTGAAGCCAAAGCTGTCAGCCTGGGGGTTGGCTGAAATAACACAGCCCAGCGGAGTAAAAGCATCTACAACCAGTTTTTCAGCAGCATCCAGCGAAAGGGGAGTGGTCATGGGCGTCCTCGTTCAAAGGTTGAGAGCCGGTAGACTATTGATCGCACGCGTTCTTTCCAGCCATTCGTCTCCAGCCGCGGAGGTGATCCATCGGCTGGGCGTCCTGGTTACGGTGTGCGTGTACGAGCCTCGATGGCGTTTATCATGTGGCGTGCAAGCTTGTCGTAGTCATTATCGAAATGGTGACCACCGGGTAACTCAAGCTTTTCGAAATTGGCTCCAGGCTGCGTGCAACCGCTCTCGTCCTTTTCTTCCGCACCGTAAATGCAGTAGATCTTGCTGGCAGGCACCTTGACCATCTCCGGTCCGGTTTGCATCTCGTCACCAGCCTTGCCCAGCCAGCCCTCAACCTGGATTTCAAAATCACCGCTACGGGCAAAGGCCAGCAGCACCATGGCCGATACCTGTTCCTGATCTGTTGCAGGTAAACGGTTATAGACCGCCGGAAGCAGATCCGCGCCAAATGAGTAGCCGGCCAGGACGAAGCGTTTCGCGCCCCAACGCTCACGGTATGTCTGCATCAGATGGGACAAGTCTGTCGCCACCTGTTCCGGGCTTTTGTGTTCCCAGAAATAGCGCAAGGTATCGATACCTACAACTGGCCACCCGTTTTCTGCCATGGTCTGTGCCGAATCACGGTCAAGATCACGCCAGCCACCATCGCCGGAATAAAAAAACGTCACTGTATCCTTGTGCGCGGCCGGCTCTTCAGCCGGGACCTCTACAACAGGGACATCGCCACCCTGACCGAGCAGCTGACGTTGAAGCTGGGTACGCAAAAGCGTAACCAGTGGTGTGCCGTAATCACTGATAGTGGTAGCGGCATTATCCTGGCCGCGGACAAAGCGAGCAGTCTCATCGCCTGGGTTATCGTTCCAGGCGAGATGCCATTTACCGTGTTCGGCTTTCTGTGGCAGCGGATCAGAGCAGTCGGGCTCGTCGAGCTTTGTACCGACCGACAGGGCGCTGACCTTGTCATCCTGTTGCCCGGCCAGCCAGCGCCAGGCCAATGATCCACCCGCATCGATGCCTGCCACCATGGTAGGCGCTCCGCCAAGATGGCTGATGGCGTCTTCCAGGCTGGCGCGTTGCGCGGCACATGCCTTGCTCTCGGGCAGCTCATACTGGACCAGCATGGACTTGGTGTTTTTGGCCAGGGTTAGCAGGTCAGCATCGGATAACTGCTGTTCAGCGGGGTTTGCAACAACGACTCGGGTCAGTGGCTTGCCGGCAGGCCTTGCGACGGTTACGACGCTCTGATCATCCTGTACGTGTACCTCAAGGCTGGCGGTACTGGGCCAGCGATGAAACCACCACCACAGTGCCGCTGCGGCAATGACAATTATCAACAGAAGAAAAAGCAACCCGCGTTTACGTCTAGTCATCAACGTTTTACCAGTCCTGTAATACCGCCTGCAATCAACGCAGCGGTGTCAGCCAAGGCGACCAAGGGATCAAGTCCTGCTGGAACGGCCAGATAGCGAGGCTCCCATTCCGGATCGAACTTATCTTTGAACCGTCTCAACCCCTGAAAGTTATAGAACTGCTCGCCACGTCGGAACACCATGGCCCCTAGACGCTGGGTCAGAGGAGCACCACGGCGTGGATGCAGTCCCGCCAATGGCACCATCCCCAAGCTGAAGCGTTCCAGGCCTCGCTCCTTGAAGTGCAGGATAAGGCCGAGCATGAGGAACTCCATGGTCAGTTTGGGCGCATCAGCTGCCACTCGCATCAGGTCGATACTGGCCAGCTCTGGCCGATCGGTTTCCAGAAGATTAGCAAACGCTACCGCTTTTCCCTGAAACCGAACGACAGCAATGCGGAAGTGCTGCAAATACTCCGGGTCGAAACGACCAAGTGAAAAACCCTTCTCGCGGACATGTTTACTCTCCAGCCAGATATCGGAGATAGCTTTTAGCTCTTCGAGAGGTGCCTGACCCGGCTCATGGAACTCGATGAGCAGTCCATCCCGCTGGCCTCGGTTCCAGGTGTAGCGCAGGTCTTTCTTACCCTTGCTGTCCAGATCGAATGTTTTGAGATTGACGCGGGCTTCCTCACCCAACTTCAGTGCGGTGAGACCGATGTCCATGTAGAAAGGCAGATTCTCGGCACGAACCTGATAGAACACAGGTCGTGCATGGTGCATGTCGCACAGATCGCGGAATTTCCAGATCAACTCGGCTCGTGTCTGAGCGGAGCCGATGGGATCAAACAGGGCGATCATGCTACGGCCACGACGGCCATACATCAGGAAAGCATTTTCCGTTTCATGAAACAGCAAGGCCTTGTCGCCTGTCATGGCCAAGCCGCCATCAGGCTGCTCAGATGCTTTGACGGCGTCCAATGCCTTTTGTAGGTCTTCTGTGGTAGGCAGCGTAATTTCTGGCGGTGCAGCCCGCAAGAGCCAGCCGAGTGACAGGGCCAGTAGTAGCACCACGCTGCCCATGGCTGCTCGTGCACCTCGCGGGGCGCCTTCCTCTAGCGTAAATTGCCACCAGAGCTGGTTGTCGTAGGACGCATCCTGGTAAACAAACAGGAGCAACCAGATAGATGCCGCCACGACGCACAGGCTTGCAACGACGTACAGGGGTGAAAAGGGCAGTTCCAGTAAGCGGCTCCGGCGGTAGAAGGAGCGGCGGAACGTAGCCAGGAGGGCAGCCGTAATCGCCAGGATCGATGCCTCCTCCCAATCAAAGCCCTTTAGCAAAGAAAGCAGGGAGCCTACCAGCAACAGCACCAGGGTGAGTACCCAGGCGGCCGAGAGCCGCCGCCGCAGGCCTTGAGCCAAGAGTAGGCACACAACTCCGATCAGACTGGCTCCCAGATGCGAGGCTTCAATAAGACGCTGTGGCAGCAGGAATCCGATACCCTTCAGGCGCGTATCGATCTCTGGCGTAACGCCTGAAAAGAGCAGTACGACCCCTGAGAAAAATACCAGGACTGACAGAACGGGGGCTGCAAGGCCAGAGGCAACGCGGATGGCCGAGCTGCCAGATAGAAAGCGCTTTCCCTCGGTCAGCAGCAGGACAAGGCAAGCGATGACCAGGGGAAGCAATACATAAATGATCCGGTACAGCAGCAGGGCCGCTGCCAGGGGAGCTGTCCCGATCTTGTCCGAAAAAGCGGCTAGCAAAACGGCTTCAAATACCCCAACGCCGCCCGGAACATGGCTAAGCACACCTGCTGCGAGTGCCAGCAGATACACCAGCATGAATGCACCCAGCGGTGGTGCCTCGGGCAGTAATAGATACAGCACTGTGGCGGCAGCCATGACGTCCAGGGCTGTGATCACCAACTGCAGGGCGCTTAGCTTGAAGGTGGGTAAGCGCAGGGTCTTACGGCCCAAGCGGAACAGGCGACTATCAGGCGAAGGCTGCTCGTCCAGGGCTCGCTTGCGAAGGAATACAATGCCTATGGCATAGATCGAGAGAATGGCAATTGCAATGCCAGCTACCAGAGTAGGTGAAAGACGCAGGGCTGTGGAAGCCGAAGGCAAATCACTTAATGCTGCAACCGCAGCCAGAGGGGGCAATGCCGTTCCCAGCGACAGGCTGGCAAAGAAAGTCATCTGCGCCACTTCAATAGCGCTCAGGCCTTGGCGGGCATAGAGACGATAACGAACCGAGCCGCCAGACAGCATGGACAGGCCAACTGCATTACCAATGGCGAAGGCGGTAAGTCCACCCAGCGCCAGGGTCTTGCCTGGTAGATGAACGCCGGCGAAGCGACTGGCAGACCATTCGTAGCCAAGCAGAATGAGAAAGCCCACAGCCGTTGCCGCGACGGCCCCCATAACAACGTGCGAGGGGATACCCAGCAGTGCAGTGTGGAGAGAGGGTAGATCAATACTGCTGACAAGATGCCAGCACACAAGCAGGGCGACGCCAAACAGGAGCAGTGTCAGGCCCAGCTCAAGAGGTTCTTTATAGGCCGTAATGCGCTCTAGCAGGCGCCAGGGCAATGCTTGCGGAGGAGAAGAAGGTGAAGATGAAGACGAAGAATCGGATGAAGAAACAGCAGATTTGTTTACAGGATCATTGGCGCTCATGAAAGCCCCTCAGGGAAACTGCGCGTCAGATTAGTCACATACAGACTTTTGCCAAGCCCTATGTATCAAAAAAATGGAAACTCTTTGAATATTGAAGGCTAAAAGGAATAAAAATTCGACACAAACAAAAAAGCCACTCGATTGAGTGGCTTTTTAAATTTGGTTGCGGGGGCAGGATTTGAACCTACGACCTTCGGGTTATGAGCCCGACGAGCTACCAGACTGCTCCACCCCGCTTCTGATGTGGCCAGTATACGGGTTTAAAAAATGATGTCAACAAAAAATTCAATGCTGACAATGATTTGCTGAAAGCCTTATCACGAGGACTTATGAATGCACCTTTATAGGTAGTGCATTGCCTAAAGAGGGTATCCCTTCATCGGAGTGCCGAAATGAAACCGCAATGGCTGATAAATACCTCCATGGCACTGGCTTTACTGTCACCGCTAGCCATGGCCCAAACGGCTGAATCAGGCCGTACCCCTCAGGACACCGAGCATGATCCACAGCATGTCGAAATTATTTCACCAGAGGCGCAGGAGGCCGAGCAAAGTCAGCGAGGCGTCGAGCTGCCGGAGAACAGGGTTAACCAAGGCGCTATCCGAAGCGATCCACTTGCGCGAGAACGGCAAAAAATCGACAACGATATGGAGCTGGATCGCAAGCAGCCGTTGAACAACTGAAATAAGGCTTGTCTCCCATTGCCTGGACCATGGCGATAAACGGTGAGCCGGTAAGGATTTTTTGCATTGCCAAGGTGGTCATTTGAATAGGCTCTGGTTATTCCAGTGTCTCCCTGGCGGTTTCAACGTCGCTGTCGGCCGCCAGGGCTTACCCTCCCTTTAAAGCGCAGGCGCATCCGGCTCTCTTTTTACCCTTAAAGTTATCACGACAACGGTCGATAAGATTTGGTCATTCATGCCATTTCAATGGCTTGCCAAATATGTTGTCCAGAGGCTGCGCTATGCTCCAACGTTTGAAATTTAGCCATAAGATATTGGCGACGGCCTCTATTGTGCTGATCGCCGCCTTTTCATTATTCATGGTCTATAACGATTACCTGCAGCGAAAGACGATTACGCAGGACCTGTCGTCCCGCCTGGACGAGCTGGGCACCAGTGCATCAGCAAATATCGTTAACTGGCTCAATGGGCGAATCACTCTACTTGAAGGTGAGGCCCAGGCTATCCAGAACAATGCCTCTCCTGAAGGAGTGTTCTCCATCCTTGAGCAGAAGGCTTATCTCTCCAGCTTCGAATTCACCTATCTGGGACACGCCGATGGTCAATTTTCCATCCGTCCTTACGATGAAATGCCTGCCGGTTATGATCCCCGTACCCGTGATTGGTATGTTGCCGCTCAGTCGCAGGGCCGCTCCTTGTTGACGGAGCCTTATGTTGATGTGGGTAATGGAAAGCTGGTCATGACGCTGGCTACGCCTGTCATGAAGAACGGCGCCTTGGCGGGTGTTCTGGCTGGCGATCTGAGTCTGCAGACGATGGTGGGTATCGTCAATTCGCTCGACCTGGGCGGTATCGGTCATGCGATTCTGGTGAATAGCGAAGGCAAGGTACTGGTCAGCCCCAGAAAAGAGGAGGTGATGAAAAACCTCGCTGAGCTGTTTCCCGCCGGTGCGCCTGCACTGGATGGCGCGCTCAAGCGGGTCGAGCTGGACGGCAAGCCTCAGCTTATGGTCTTCAAGCCGGTCACCGGTCTGCCATCGGTCAACTGGTACCTGGGCCTGATGGTTGATGAAGAGAAAGCCTACGCCCCGCTCAAGGAGTTCAGAACCTCGGCCGTGCTGGCCATGGTGATTGGCGTTGTGCTGATCATGCTGCTCCTGGGTGTGCTGATTCGTGTGCTGATGCGTCCGCTCACGACTATGAGCCAGGCGATGCAGGACATCGCACAAGGAGAGGGCGACCTGACCCGGCGTCTGGCCATCAATAGCCAGGACGAGTTTGGTGTGCTGGCCGCTGCCTTCAACCGCTTTGTCGAGCGTATCCATGGCTCGATCAGCGAAGTATCGGCCAGTACCCGCCAGCTCAACGAGGTCTCCCGTCAGGTGTTGGCGGCCTCCAACTCCTCGCTGCACAACTCGGACAATCAGGCCGGACGTACCGGAAGCGTGGCGGCAGCCATCAACCAGTTGGGGGCCGCCACACAGGAGATCGCCCGCAACGCTGCCGATGCGTCCGTACAGGCTACCAGTGCCCGGCAGCAGGCCGAGGAGGGTCGCCGCGTACTGGGCCAGACCCTGACGGCAATGGAAACCCTGTCCGCCAACATCAGCGCCTCCTGCGGCCGTATCGATGAGTTGAACCAAAAGACCACCCGCATCGGACATATCCTGGAAGTGATCCAGGGCATTTCCGAGCAGACCAACCTGCTGGCGCTCAACGCTGCGATCGAAGCTGCACGGGCAGGCGATGCCGGGCGTGGTTTTGCGGTGGTAGCGGACGAGGTGCGTGGTCTGGCACATCGTACCCAGAGTTCGGCCCGAGAGATCCAGAGCATGATTCAGGAGCTGCAAACCGGGGCGAGCGAAGCGGTTTCCACCATGACCGAAAGTCAGCGCTTCAGCGAGGACAGCATGACCATCGCGCAAAAAGCCAACGAGCGGTTGGGCTCGGTAGCCGAGCGCATTACCGATATCGATGGCATGACCCAGTCGGTGGCGGCCGCTACGGAAGAGCAGAGCGCGGTGGTGGAGTCGCTTAATGTCGACATTACCGAGATCAACTCGCTCAACCAGCAGGGCGTGGAAAACCTGAACGCGACCCTGGGCGCTTGCCATGCCCTGGAGCAACAGGCCAATCGCCTCGATCAGCTCGTTTCAAGTTTCAGAATCTAACGATAGAGAGGCGGGCAGGTTTCCTTGCCTGTCTCTCGTTATTGCGACGCCTCGGCTATCGGGGCGCTGCTATTTATATGTGCCGATTCAAACCGTTCATGGTCTTAGCTTTCAAGACGCTCTATGCCGCTACATTCATCTATTCGAGAGGCTGACCATGTACCTGATCCAATTGCTGCTGCCCCTTTATGACAACGATGGCCGCGATCTCCCTAAAACGCTATTTAGTGAGGTGCGCAATGAGCTTGTTGAAAAGTTTGGCGGGTTGACGGCATTCAGCCAGGCTCCGGCGAAAGGACTATGGCAGGAAGACGAAAGCCATACGGTACGGGATGAATTGATCATTTATGAGGTGATGGCCGACGCGCTGGAACAGGTGTGGTGGCAGCAGTACCGGGCCTCGCTCGAGACCCGGCTTCGTCAGGAGACGGTGGTAGTCAGGGCCCACACTATCAGCCTATTGTAAAGTTTATTTATCCAGCTTTTTCTCGACTTCATCCAGCTTACGGTTCAACTCACCGACCTGGCTGTCCAGCTCCTTGTTCGATACCGGAGTGATGACCTTGTCGATGGTATGAGTGCCAGGCTCAGGACTTTCCAGATCGCTTACCGCCTCTTCGGGTAGCTTGCGCTGTGCATGAGCTTCGTCGCGTTTAGCGACCTGATCATGGTCATGGGACTTGTCGAGTTTATCCGTACGATCAGTCATGGCGGCTCCTGGTTATCGTAATGTTCTAGAATTCCGAGTGTCGCGAGGCCGCTAAAGTTTCGGAGAACTGCTGGGTGGGTAAGGGCGTATAGCGCATAATACAGGCGCAGCGGTGTTAGCGAACCTGTCGAGCATGAGGGTATGACGCAGAGAAAAATCATCCATATCGATTGCGACTGTTTTTATGCCGCCGTCGAGATGCGTGACGACCCTCGCCTGGTAGGCCGGCCAATCGCCGTGGGTGGTACTCCCGATCGGCGAGGCGTGGTCGCAACCTGCAATTATGAGGCGCGCGCATACGGGGTGCGTTCGGCAATGGCCTCCCATCAAGCCCAGCGGCTGTGCCCCGACATTATCTTTGTGCGCCCGCGCTTTGATGTCTACAAGGCGGTATCGCGTCAGATCCATACGATATTTCGTGATTTTACCGACTTGATCGAACCGCTTTCCCTGGATGAGGCCTATCTCGATGTTTCGGACAGTCCGCATTTTTCCGGCAGTGCAACCCGAATTGCGCAGGAGATTCGCCGACGTGTGTGGGAAGAACTTCATATCACTGTTTCAGCTGGTGTGGCGCCAAACAAGTTTCTGGCCAAGATTGCGAGCGACTGGCGCAAGCCGAACGGGCTGTTTGTTATTACCCCACCGGAAGTGGCCGCGTTTGTGGCTACTCTGCCTGTTGCCCGGTTGCATGGCGTAGGCAAGGTGACGGCTGAAAAGCTGACGCGCCTGGGAATCGAGCGGTGCGAGCAGTTGCTCGAGTGGGGACGCCTTGCATTGATCAAGGAGTTTGGTCTGTTTGGCGAGCGGCTGTGGAATCTGGCTCAGGGAATTGACGAACGATCGGTCCAGGTGGATAGCCGACGTCAGTCGGTCAGTGTTGAAAACACCTTCGAGTATGACCTGCCTGATCTGGCCGCCTGTACGGCCCAGCTGCCCGCTTTGCTTGAAGAGCTGGCCGGGCGGCTTGGCCGACTGGATACCCATTACCGGCCGGAAAAACCTTTCGTCAAGGTCAAGTTTCACGACTTTACCCAAACCACCCTTGAGCAGGCCGGGGCTGGGCGGGATATCGATAGTTATCGACGGCTTCTGACCCAGGCCTTCATGCGGGGAGGCAAGCCGGTTCGCCTGTTGGGCGTAGGGGTAAGACTGATCGATTTGCGGGAGGGCGCCCGCCAATTGTCACTCTTTGAAGAGTAACCCGGGCGCCAGATACCGCTCGGTCAACGTGGACGCATCGACCGGACGGGAGAACAGGTAACCCTGGTAGAGATCGCATCCCAGGCTATCCAGGAGCGCCAGTTGTTCATTGGTTTCCACCCCTTCGGCAACGACTTTCAGATCCATCAGGCGCGCCAGGGCGATCAAGGTCTTGATCAGCGTTTCCTGGCGCTCGCTGCCAGGAACGTCGGCCAGGAAGGAGCGGTCAATCTTCAAGCTCGAAATAGGCAAGTGGGTCAGGCGGCTGAGTGACGAATAGCCAGTGCCAAAGTCATCCATGGTGAGTCGATAGCCGCTGGTTTCGAGGGTCTTGAGGTTGGTCAGCGTGGTTTCGTTTTCATGAAGCAGGCTGCTTTCAGTTATTTCGATTTCCAGGTCATGAGGGGTCAGCCCGTATCGTTGCAGGCAGCCGGAAAACTTTTCGGCCAGACCTTCCGTTGCGACTTCCTGAGCGGACAGATTGACTGCCACCAGTGGTGCGGTACCCAGGTCGCGTTTCCAGCGTGCAATCTGGGCACATGCCATATCACGAACATAGGCGTCCAGCGTATGGATCAGTCCACTTTCCTCGGCTATGGCGACAAACTGATCGGGTGGAACGGGACGGCCGTTGGGGTCCGTCCAGCGTACCAGTGCTTCCACACTGTGAAGGTTGCCTTGAGCATCGACCCGAGGTTGATAGTGAAGAAAAAGGGCGCGGGTTTCGATGGCCTTTCTCAGTTCCAGCAACAGCTCGGTTCGCTCGAACGTGCGCTGCGCCAGGGTGGAGTCATAGGTGGGTAGCAGCGTATCGCCATGGGGATTCTTGAGCGCATGACTGCTACGCTCGATCAATTGCAGCGCATTGGTCGCATCCTGAGGATAGAACGCGGTTCCAAGATCAGGCGCCACATCAATAACATGTCGGTCGATCTGCAAATGCGGAGGTAGGCTGCTCTTGAGTTCATGTAGCCGATCAAGGCCGATTTCGATGCTGTCCAGCTCGGTGAGAACCACCAGAAACGTGGCGCCCTTGAGGCGAGCTACCAGATTCTTTCGTGGCAAGCGACTCAGGTGGTGCGCAAAGGCTTGCAGGTACTGATCGCCGACGTCCAGGCCATACTTGGTATTGATGTAGGTCAGGTGAGGAAGGCGAATGGTCAGCGCGGCCAGTGGCTTCGAGCCCGCCTGGCCAATTGCCTGCTCCAGTCGCTTGATGGCGCCGCTGCGGTTCAGTACGCCTACCAGCGGGTCCAGAATGCTCAGGCGCTCGGAGTTACGCAGTTCGCTTTGCAAAGCATGCAGATGGGTAATGTCACGCAGTTTTACCAGTACATTCTGATTGGATGTCGGCTGGCTGATACGAAGATTGAGCCAGCGAGGTTTAGTTCTACCCTGGACCTGCCATTCCTGCAGGGAGTCGTCCGGAACCAGTTTGACCGGCTCACCTTGTTCGTTGCGTACTAGATTGCCCAAATAAACCTGACTCTCGATTACCCGCGCTGGTAGCCCCAGCAGGGCAGCCGCTTCGTCATTGAGCTTGAGGATCAGTCCATCGCTTCGGCAGAGCAGAAAGGCACCCAGGTGGGAAAACACCTCATTGTAAAGTTGCTGGCTGTATTGCAGCGCCTGATTGAGCTGATGCTGGCGTCGCTGCGCATTGGCCAAGGTAGTTATGAGACGAGCAATGGCAAGCGGAATACACACGTTGAACAGCATGAACAGAAGCAAATGCAGGTAGTTGCGCGTGTAGCTCAACGACAGGTTGATGCCAAACAGATGAGGTATGGGGGTGTCGCTCAACAAGAGGTAAAGAGGCAGCAGATTGGCGACGCACAGCACCAGATAAACGCGCCAGTTGAAAAAGATCAGCGCCAGCAGCGGTGTGGCATAAATGATGAGGATGCCAGCCTTGGCCTGCTTGTAGTCGACGAAGAACAGGCTACACAGACCGAGTGCATATAGGACGAAGATCAAGACCGTACCGCTAAGCCGATAGGAGCGTGATCTGAAAGCGAAGAGGCTAAAGAAGGCGCCAAGAAAGACGGCTTCTATTATCAGAACGTAAGGGCGACCAGCCTCTAGTGCCTGATAGGCACAGTGGATGAAAATAAGGGCAACCAGCACGATACTGCTGAGCGCCAGTACACGCAGCGTGCTGGTTTTCCAGATAAAGTCAGGTGTTGGGGTTTGTCTGGATTCATCCAACAATAAAAAACGTCGGAGCCGATGAATCACTATAGATAGCCTGTCTGACAGTTAAGCGGCGGCGAATATCGCATACCGTATTTAAGGTGTCACGATAATGGCGCCACGGAATGGACGCCGTTTATCGAAAAGATAGCTGTCTACTATATAGTGTTTACAAGGAAGTGAAACCTTGCACACTGAGTTGGCCTATTGGCATCACTCCGTTAAATAGGTGTTTTGGACATGGTCGAAAGCTGCACGATAGCGGCATCAAGTTCGTCCAGAATGGGCGATGAAGTAGGGGCGCCTTGTTTGAGCAGTGTCTCGCTCTGGTAGCACGCGGCTCGTAACTGAGGAACTCCACAGTAGCGGGTTGCGCCATGCAGGCGGTGGATCCGCTCGATTAGGCCGATGCGGTCACCATTCTCTCGGGCCGAGCGGATGGCTTGCCGGTCAGCTGCCAGCGAGGCGAGCAGCATGGACAACAGGTCACTGGCGAGATCGGCCTTGCCTGCGGCCAGCCGCAGCCCTTCGTCTTCATCCAATATGGCCAGATTGGCAATGTCCGCTCCGGAAGAGGACAGCGGGCTCATCTCCTGAGTATCGTTTTGCTGAAGGCGCAGACCAGTCCATTTGAGCACCACCTGGGCGAGCTGCCGATCACTGATGGGCTTGGTTAAGTAATCATCCATGCCTGCCTGAAGCAGGGCCCGCTTCTCGTTGGACATGGCGTGGGCAGTCAATGCCACGATAGGTACCGGCGGATGTTCGCTTTCCACCTCCCAGGCGCGAATCGCTTCAGTGGCCTGTCGGCCATTCATGCCAGGCATCTGTACGTCCATGAAGATAAGGTCGTAGCGCTCCCTCTGCGCCGCCTCGACAGCGGCATAACCACTGTCGACACCCGTGACCTCAGCGCCAAGGTCGGTAAGAAGCGTTTCGACCAGCAGCAGGTTGGCGGGGTTATCGTCAACACAGAGCAGGCGAGGTGCGCGGTCAATTCGGGTATGGGCAGTATTTTCAGGACGAGTCGGCCGCTGATTGAGCAACTCACCGACGGCGCGTTCCAGTTTACGGCTGCAGGCAGGCTTGGCCTGCAATTGGCAATGCACATCTGGTAAAGCTGCATGGAACACGGACTGATCGGTCGTGGGGCAGAAGATCAACGAATTACAGTCCAGCCGCTCCAGCTGCCAGACGCGCTCAGTCAGTAGATCAGGTGGCAGGATGCTGGAGCTTACCCCTAGCACGGCCAGCGTGATGGCGGCCTCGCTTTTCCGCTGCCTGGAAACGGCTTCCGTCAGCTGCTCAAGCGTCTCGAACTCGACCACCTCCAAACCGCAATCCTCCAGCTGATGGCGTAGCGATTGGCGTGTCAGCTCGTGTGGTTCCACAAGGCCTACGCGGCGGCCGGCAAAGGCCAGTCGGCGATGGGTTTCCAGCGGATTGCGCGATTTGGGCAAGTTTATGGTGATCCAGAACTCGGATCCTTCCTCGGGCTCGCTCTCCAGTCCAATTTCGCCGCCCATTTGCTCGACGAGACGTTTGGAGATGACCAGACCCAGGCCGGTGCCCCCCGCCTGTCGGGAGAGTGAATTGTCTGCCTGGGTAAAGGCCTGGAAAAGCATGTCCCGATCTTGCTCGGAGAGACCAATGCCTGAGTCCTGAACACTGATCCGTAGCTGGGCATGGTCATCGTCTTCATCTTCCACCATGGCGCGGACAGCAATAGTGCCTTCGTGAGTGAACTTGATGGCGTTGCTGACTAGGTTGGTCAACACTTGGCGCAGGCGCTGGGGGTCACCTACCAGATGGACCGGAGTGTCACGGTAGATCAGGCTGACCAGTTCCAGCTGCTTTTCATGTGCAGCTGGCGCCAGAATGGTCATGGTGTCCTGAATCATATCGCGCAGATTGAAGGGAATACTTTCCAGAACCAGCTTGCCGGCTTCGATCTTGGAGAAGTCCAGGATCTCATTGATGATGCCCAGCAGGCTTTCAGCAGAGTTCTGAATAGTGCCGAGATAATCTTGCTGCCGGGGCGTCAGCTCGCTTTTTTGTAGCAGATTGGTAAAGCCGATGATGCCATTGAGGGGCGTTCTGATCTCATGACTCATGTTGGCCAGGAATTCGGACTTGATCCGGCTGGCTTCCAGGGCTTCCTTGCGGGCGAGATCCAGCTCGATGTTCTGAATTTCGATGGTTTCCAGGTTTTGCCGCACATCTTCCGTGGCCTGGTCGATGTTGTTCTGCATTTCCTCCTGGGCGTTCTGCATGGCTTCGGCCATACGGTTGATCCCGTCGGCCAAGGTATCCAGCTCGTAACTGCCAAGGTCTTTGGGCAGGCGGGTTTCCAGCTGACCGTCCTTGAGATGACCCACGCCATCGCTGATGATGCGCAGGGGATGATTGATGCTGCGACCGATACGGACAGCTACCACGGCTGTCAGGCAGAGACCGAAGATGATCAAAAGGAGGCTGATCACCAGATTGCGGTAGCCGCGCAGGAGGGTGGCATGGTGAGACAGCTCGATATCGATCCAGCCCAGCAGGTGCGAGCTGGGCATGTTGACCTCACCGGTAATGAGCTTGAGATGCCGGGCCTGAACGGGTAGATGGAAGTGTGTGACATCCAGACCGCTGCGCAGGCTGGCGGTCTCGCCATCGTCGTTACGAATGGCGATTGTCATACGAGGGCCGGCATGGGCCAGGATTTTCTGGTCGGCACTGATGAACTCAACAGCCCGTACATCGGCCTGATCAAGTACATCCTGGGCAATGCGCTGGAGCAGGACCCGGTCATCCCGAAGCAGGGCAGGCGCGGCCAGCGGTCCAAGCTGTTCGGCGATCAGTTGGCCGCGCTCTTCCAGCACCGTCCGCATGTCGGATAGCTGAACCCAGCTGAAGTAACCGCCCAGCACCATCGCCATGACACACGTCGGTAGCAGGCTCAGCAGCAGGATGCGGCCCTTGATTCCCAACTCGTTCAGCACTTACCCGTCTCCAGAGCAACAATGGGGAAAGTGTAAAACACTTGTTTCGATTGCCGGGACGATTTTGTGGCGGATGGTCGCTAAACGGTTCTCCGCGGGAGTAAACAGGCCGAAAATGCTGGAGTCGTGGTGTCAACTCACGGCCAGAGGCTGCGGAAAAGACGACCTGATATCGCCTTTATTCATCCCGCGCATCATGGGATTAGGGAACGCCCCTCATTTGCCGGTATCATAGAGGCCTATTCAAAGGCAGCGGAACCGAGCGAATTCCATGAGCGTGCAGTATCCGACCATTGCCGACTGCGTCGGCAATACACCGCTGGTGCGTTTGCAGCGCCTGCCCGGTGATACATCCAATACCCTGCTGGTCAAGCTGGAAGGCAACAATCCGGCCGGATCGGTAAAGGATCGGCCAGCCCTTTCGATGATCACGCGTGCCGAGTTGCGCGGTGATATCCAGCCGGGCGATACACTGATCGAGGCGACCTCGGGCAATACGGGCATTGCCCTGGCGATGGCTGCAGCCATCAAGGGTTATCGCATGGTTCTGATCATGCCGGATAACTCCAGCGCTGAGCGCAAGGCGGCCATGACGGCTTATGGCGCCGAGTTGATCCTGGTCAGTCGCGAAGAAGGCATGGAGGGTGCGCGTGATCTGGCGACCCGTATGCAGGCCGAGGGCAAGGGCAAGGTGCTGGATCAGTTCGGCAATGGGGACAACCCTTCTGCCCACTACAGCTCGACCGGCCCTGAAATCTGGCAGCAGACCGGCGGTAGCATCACGCACTTCGTCAGTTCCATGGGTACGACCGGTACCATCATGGGCGTGTCGCGCTACCTGAAGGAGCAGAATCCTGAGGTGCAGATCGTCGGACTGCAGCCGAGCGAAGGTGCCGCTATTCCCGGTATCCGCCGGTGGCCGCAGGAGTACCTGCCAAAGATTTTCGATGCCACGCGTGTGGATCGTATTGTCGACATGAGCCAGGAAGAGGCGGAAGACGTGATGCGCCGTCTGGCTCGGGAAGAGGGTATTTTCTGCGGCGTATCGTCGGGTGGTTCCGTAGCGGCTGCGCTGCGTATTTCCAAAGAAGTTGAGAATGCAGTCATCGTGGCGATCATTTGTGATCGTGGTGACCGTTATCTTTCTACTGGTGTTTATGATCCGCGTTAAACGCGGGTTTGATTCAAGAGAACAGTATGCGTGCAAAAGGGCTGCGTTTTCAGCCGAGCGGCGGTAGCCGGGCCTCGTCGGTTCCGGTCGGCAAGAAACAGCGCCTGACCATTGAGAAGATGGCCAATGATGGCCGGGGTATCGCCTATCTCGAAGGTCGGACCTGGTTCGTTTCGGGTGCCTTGTCATCGGAAACGGTTGAGGCACGTGTGTTGTCTGCCAAAAGCCAGGTGGTTGAGGCGCGTGTGGAGCGGGTGCTTGAGCCTAGTGGCGAACGGCGCCTGCCTTCGTGTGCCATGGCCGGTCGTTGCGGTGGCTGCACCTTGCAGCATATTCCGCATGAGGCTCAACTGGCCCTCAAGCAGCGTACGCTGGCCGAGCAACTACAGCGATTTGCCGGCGTGACGCCCAATGAATGGGCTGCGCCACTGCATGGCCCAGAGTTGGGCTATCGGCGTCGTGCACGCATCGCGGTGCGCTGGGATGCCAAGGCTCGCCGCCTGGATGTTGGATTTCGGGCGCTTGCCAGCCAGGATATCGTTCCGCTGGAGGCCTGTGGTGTGCTGGTTGAGCCATTGCAGCCTATTGCCAGGGCGCTACCGGCTTTACTTGTCGGGTTGGAGCAGCCGCAAGCCATTGGTCACGTCGAGCTGTTTCAAGGGACGGCCTGCGCCATGCTGGTGCGTGTCACGCGTCTGCTCTCGCCGCGTGACAGCGATCATCTGCGGCATTTCTGCACGGAGCACTCGGTTCAGCTCTGGTGGCAGGCCGAAGGTGAGCCGTATCCCGACGAGCCCGAGGCAGCACTTAGCTACCGACTGGAGCCATGGAACCTGACGATTGCTTACCGTCCGGGTGATTTCGTACAGGTCAATGCATCGGTTAACGAGACGATGATTGCACAGGCGCTTGACTGGCTTGCGCCGGAGCCGAATGAGCGGGTGCTCGATCTGTTTTGCGGACTTGGCAATTTCGCCCTGCCATTGGCGCAGCGTGTGCATGCCGTGGTTGGCGTAGAAGGCGTTTCCGTCATGGCGGAGCGCGCGAGTGAAAATGCCTGGGCCAATGGCCTGGATAACGCGCACTTTTTCCAGGCAGACCTGTCGAAGCCGCTTATCGATGCGCCATGGTTTGGCCAGTCCTTTTCATCCGTATTGCTGGACCCGCCACGTGATGGCGCGTTGCCCGTAGTGCAGCAGATGAAGCAACTGGGTGCACAGCGTGTGCTCTATGTGTCCTGTAATCCCGCTACATTGGCACGGGATGCAGGCGAACTGGTTCGTCAGGGGTATGTTCCTGTGCGGGCTGGAATCCTGGACATGTTCCCGCAGACGGCGCATGTCGAGGCGATGGTTTTGTTTGTAGCGAGGTAGGGGCAGGTCTAGCGAAAAGTAATGAATGAGGGTGAGTCCGGTGTGACTGTATTCGGGACTGTAATGGCCTTTTACATTCCGATCACTCGCAGATCACCTGAATACGTGTTTTTTCGTTTAGCCTGAACCTCGCGTAATCGGCCAGTTGATGGCTGGACTTAAACGGCGCAATAAATAGCGCCGAGGAACGTAAGATGGTACAGGTCAGAGCGCATCAACCCGTCAATAATGATGGCAGCATCAACATCGAGGCATGGCTCGATCACGTCCAGAGCATGGACCCGAACTTCGAGCGTCAGGCCTTGCTGGAAGCATGCGAATTCGCTCGTGCGGCCGAAGCAGAGGCCGCACCCTCCGAACACTTGTGGGCTCCGGGTACCTCCAGTTTTCAGACGGGGCTGGAGATGGCGGAGATCCTGGCAGATCTCAAACTGGATCAGGATTCCCTTGTCGCCGCGCTGATCTACCGCGCCGTACGCGAAGGCAAGGCAAGCCTGGAAGAGGCTGGCAAGCGTTTCGGCCCGGTTGTGGCCAAGCTGATTGAAGGCGTGCTGCGCATGGCGGCGATCAGCGCCAGTCTCAATCCGCGGCAATCAATGGTGCTGGGCACCCAGGCCCAGGTGGATAACCTGCGCCGCATGCTGGTAGCCATGGTGGACGATGTCCGCGTGGCTTTGATCAAGCTTTCCGAGCGTACCTGTGCGATCCGGGCGGTCAAAAACGCCACGGATGAACGCCGCAACCGCGTCGCGCGTGAAGTGTTCGATATTTATGCACCGTTGGCGCATCGCCTCGGAATCGGTCACATCAAATGGGAGCTGGAGGATTTGTCCTTCCGCTACCTGGAGCCGATTCAGTACAAGCAGATCGCCACGTTGCTGCACGAGCGCCGGCTCGATCGCGAGCAGTACATTGCCGATGTCATGCAGCAGCTCAAGCAGGAGTTGGCTGCAACGGGCGTCAAGGCGGATATCAGCGGTCGTGCGAAGCATATCTACTCGATCTGGCGAAAAATGCAGAAAAAAGGTCTGGATTTCAGCCAGATCTACGACGTTCGTGCGGTTCGTGTGCTTGTTCCTGAAATCCGCGACTGTTATACCGCCTTGGGGATCGTCCACACCTTGTGGCGCCATATTCCCAAGGAATTTGACGACTATATTGCCAACCCCAAGGAAAACGGCTACCGCTCGTTGCATACGGCGGTTATCGGCCCTGAAGGCAAGGTGCTTGAGGTGCAGATCCGTACTCATGCCATGCATGAAGAGGCGGAGCTGGGGGTGTGCGCTCATTGGCGTTACAAGGGGACGGATGTCAAATCGGCATCCAGCCATTACGAAGAGAAAATCTCCTGGCTCCGGCAGGTGCTGGAATGGCACGAGGAGCTGGGTGATATCGGTGGCCTGGCTGAGCAGCTGCGGGTAGATATCGAACCTGACCGGGTCTATGTGTTTACACCGGATGGGCATGCCATCGATTTGCCCAAGGGCGCTACTCCACTCGATTTCGCCTATCGTGTGCACACTGAAATCGGGCATAACTGTCGCGGCGCCAAGATTAATGGCCGCATCGTGCCGCTCAATTACACGCTGCAGACAGGTGAGCAGGTAGAAATCATTACCGGCAAGCAGGGTTCACCCAGTCGTGACTGGCTCAACCCGAACCTGGGCTATGTAATGACCTCGCGTGCTCGGGCCAAGATCGTTCACTGGTTCAAGTTCCAGGCCCGTGATCAGAATGTGGCTGCCGGGAAGGCCATGATCGATCGAGAGTTGCTTCGTCTGGCGCTACCGCCGGTGGACTACAACACGCTCGCCGAAAAGGTCAATTACAAGAATGCAGAGGATATGCAGGCTGCCCTGGGCGCAGGTGACCTGCGTCTTGCCCATGTCATGCATGCGGCTCAGCAGCTGGTCGAGCCAGAGAAGGAGACCGATCCACTTGATCTCCTGCAGCGCAAGCCGTCTCCGCACAAGTCGGGCAAGCGGGGCGATGTACAGATCAACGGTGTGGGCAATCTGCTGACTCAGATTGCCGGGTGCTGCCAACCGGTGCCGGGTGATCCCATTGTTGGCTACATTACGCTGGGCCGCGGCGTCACCATTCACCGTCAGGATTGCCAGAATGCGCTACAGCTTTCCAGCCGTGAGCCCGAGCGTATCATTCAGGTCAGCTGGGGTCCGGTGCCTGTCCAAACCTATCCGGTGGATATCCTGGTCAAGGCCTACGACCGCCCGGGGCTGCTGCGTGACGTCTCGCAAGTGCTGCTCAACGAGCGCATCAACGTATTGGCAGTCAACACGCGTTCCAACAAGGAAGAGAACACGGCCAACATGTTGCTTACCATCGAGATTCCAGGGCTGGATGCGTTGGGGAGGCTCCTGGGACGTGTCTCCCAGCTACCTAACATCATAGAAGCCCGTCGTAATCGTGCCACCTGAGCCCCGCCGGAGCCGTGTATGACCATGAAAGGGTGAGCGTAAGCTCGCCCTTTTTATTGACCGTATTTCGATTGTAAGGACGACCTATGTATAGCCTCGACGATCTGCTTCATCTCATGGCCCGACTGCGTGATCCGCAGCATGGGTGTCCTTGGGATCTCAAACAGACCTACGCCAGCATCATCCCGCACACGCTCGAGGAGGCTTACGAGGTGGCCGATGCCATCGAGCAGGGCGACTATGCGCAGCTGCGTGATGAGTTGGGAGATCTGCTGTTTCAGATCGTCTACTACAGTCAGCTAGCCAAGGAAGAACACCGGTTCCTGTTTGCAGACGTCGTAGACAGCATTACCCGCAAGCTCGTGCGGCGCCACCCGCATATATTCCCCGACGGCGATCTCTATGGCCCTCTGGATCAGCCCCGTCTGAGTGAGGAAGCCATCAAGCAGCGCTGGGAGGAAATCAAGGCGCAAGAGCGTGCCGAAAAGGCCGAGGCGCCAGAGCAGCTCTCTCTGCTGGATGACGTTCCTGCTGTGCTGCCAGCGCTGTCTCGTGCGGCCAAGCTACAGAAGCGTGCAGCTGGAGCAGGTTTTGACTGGCCGGGCGCAGAGCCCATCATCGACAAGCTGCACGAAGAGCTGAACGAAGTTATCGAGGCCATGGCCGAGCAGGATCATGAGCACATTACCGAGGAGGTTGGTGATCTGCTCTTTGTGGTGACCAACC
Organism: Pseudomonas sp. C2.3V; assembly: GCF_058536325.1. Lineage (NCBI taxonomy): Bacteria > Pseudomonadati > Pseudomonadota > Gammaproteobacteria > Pseudomonadales > Pseudomonadaceae > Pseudomonas > Pseudomonas sp. C2.3V. The sequence continues at coordinate 1,183,747 of NZ_JBZUBN010000001.1, forward strand.
TGGCCCGCCATCTCAAGGTCGATCCGGAAAATGCCTTGCGTGGTGCCAACAGCAAGTTCGAGCGGCGCTTCCGCTTCATCGAGCAGGCGTTGCGCGAGCAGGGTAAGCGTCCGGAAGCATGTGAGCTGGAAGAGCTGGATGCGTTATGGGATGCTGCCAAGGCGAATGAGCGAGCGGCCAAAGCGCCCCGTTGAGCGCTTTGGCACAAGATAGGTCAGCCGAAGATCCACTTCAGTAGTAGGGCAAAGACCAGAATGGCCAGTACAGGCTTGAGCACCTTGTATGCCTTGGGGTGGCGACGCTTGAAGCTGCGAACCATGCCACCAAAGGCATCACCGAAGCGCTTGCTGAAGGCATAGGCCTGGTTGATACCGCCTACACGTTCTCCATCAACGTTCTGTGGAGCAGTGGCGCTGCCCAGAAAATAGCTGACGCGACGGTTGATGGCAGTCAGTAGACGCGAGCGGAGCGGACGTTCGATATCGCAGAACAGGATGACCCGTGTCTGCTCCGTTTCGTTCTTGACCCAGTGCACGAAGGTCTCGTCGAACATGACGTCCTCACCATCCCGCCAGGCGTAAGGCTCGCCATCTACGTAGATCCGGCAGGCATCCGAATTGGGAGTCGAAAGTCCCAGATGGTAGCGCAGGGAGCCGGCGAAGGGATCACGGTGCGGGTTCAGATGGCTGCCGCCGGGCAGCAGCGCAAACATGGCACCTTTTACATTAGGGATGCGACTGACCAGTTCGACGGTCTTGGGGCAGAGCGTCTGGGCTGAAGGCAGCGGCTCGCCATACCAGGTCAGGTAAAAACGCTTCCAACCCTTCTTGAAGAAAGAGCCAAAGCCCGCATCGTTGTTTTTCTCGGCGGCGCGAATATAGCCTTCGTCGAACAGGTGCATGGCCTCTTCACGAATGACCTCCCAGTTGTCCTTGAGCACATCCAGCTCCGGGAAACGCTCACGATCAAGGTAAGGCTTGGAGGGTACGCTAGAGAACAGATACATCAGGGAATTGTAGGGCGCGAAGACCGCAGAATGATTGACCAGCTGACGCAGGAATGGCAGGCGTGAGCGGCCGCGCAGATGTACGAACAGTACGCTGGCAACGAATAGGGCAAGAATAATAAAGGTAATCATGGGGCTCGGCTTTTCAGGTTGAGCTGGTTAGCAGGCTAAGCATTTCAGTGGCGTAGTGTGCCAATATTAACGCGCTGACTGTATGGTGGTGATTATTTCACTCTATACCCATGCTTGCACTGCGCAAAATCAATGCACAGGATGGTTGGCGAACATTGACGATTCCGATTGTCGGCTGGCCTAGGGGCCGACCGTCCGGGTACTATGCGTCTTTTAACGTAACATGCCCGCCCGACGGGCTTTAGAACGAGTTGCACCCATGAGTATGTCTTTGCGCGACCAGCTCCTGAAGGCGGGTTTGGTCAACGAGAAACAAGCCAAGCAGGCTACCAAGCAAAAGCAGAAGCAAACCCGTATGGAGCACCGCGGGCAGGCTGAGAAGGATGAGTCCCAGAGACTGGCTGCCCAACAGGCCCAGGCTGAAAAGCTTGCCCGGGATCAGGAGCTTAATCGTCAACAGGAAGAAAAGAAGCGGCGCAAGGCTGAGCAGGCTCAGATCAAGCAGTTGATCGAAGGGAGTCGCCTGCCAAAGCTTGAAAGCGACGATTACTATAATTTCGTTGATGAGAAGAAGGTCAAGCGCGTCCCGGTCAATGCCTTGATGCGTGAGAAGTTGAGCAAGGGTAGCCTGGGGATCGTGCGACACGAAGGCCGTTATGATGTAGTACCCCGCGCAACGGCTGAGCGCATCCAGGAGCGTGACCCGCGTCGGGTCGTGTTGCTCAATGTGCAGAATGAAGCGCCAGATGCGGACGATCCATACGCGGCGTATCAGATTCCTGACGATCTGATGTGGTAAGCCAGGATCCGGCCGCTTATGCGGCCGAGTCTCTTTGGGCAGGAAGCCTGGCAAGCACTGTGTAATGTCCGCCTTCGATTTCTTCGAATGCGATCAATTTATCAATCAGAGGCAAGGTCAGCACCTTACCTTCATTCAATAACAGCATGCCGTTATCAGCATGAAGGTTGCTTGCCAGGATCATGCCGGCCCTGAGCTGGTGTGTGCTCAGCGCATGGATATTAGGATCACCAATTCGTACGTGGGGCAGACAGTGTATGCAGGTCTTGATGAAGGGTTCTACGAGTTCAGGATCGTACAGTTTGCCTGCGTATTTACGTATGAATAGCAACGCCTCATCGTGACTCAGGCGTCTATCCATGACCAAGCCCAGCTGTAGCTCGACGAAGTCGATGGCAAGCTTGAGTAACCGAGCGCCTAACGGAATTGCCTCACCCTTGAGGTGATCTGGAAAACCGTTACCGTCCCAGCGCTCCTGATGATGACGAATCAGGTGGGCGCTATCCTGCAGAGGCTCAAGCGCCATCAATAGGGATTCGCTCTTGGCCGGATAATGGCGGTAGGTTTCTCGCTCGTTGGGATGCAGGTGTTCGTAGGGCGTGGTAATCAGCGCATCGCTCCACGGCAGTTTTCCAATGTTGTATAGCGCAGCCGCCATTGACAAGACACGCGTGGTGCTCTCATTGAACGTATATTGCTCGCAGTAGGCACGTATCAAGGCGATAACTTGCGCATTCGCTTGCTTGTCCTTGGGCAGTCGCTGGTTGATAAGTAGGGAGAAGACTTCCGTACTGGTGACATAACTACGATGCAGCTCGGCGAAAGAGAGATCGAGCATGTCTGCCGTTTGCTGAAGCTCGGCAGTACGTGCCTCGACCCGTTTTTCCAGGGTCTCGTTAAGTTGGCGAAGCTGAGCGTTCTGGTCTCGAGTAAGCGCTTCGAGCCGATGCCGCTCATGTCGTGCCTGCTGATAGGCAAGTGCTTTCTGCACATTCAGCCGTAATTCCTCAGGGTGCCATGGCTTGCTGAAATAGTGATAGATCTCGCCTGCATTTATGGCATCGATCAATGTGGCAAGGTCTGGCTGGCTGGTCAGTAGAATACGTAAACAGCCGGGGTTGCGCGCTTGTACGGCAGCCATAAAGGAGGCGCCATCCACACCTGCGATAAGCGCGTCGGAAATAACCAAATCAATAGGGTGTTGATCCAGTAGTGCTAGCGCTTCTGGTCCATTATGGACGGCATAAACCGTACAACTCAGGCTGGCTAGTAAAGCTTCAAGGTGAGAGAGGGTGCTGGGGTCTTCATCAACGAGCAGCACGGTAGGCGATGATACAGGGACAGTCAGGAGCTCGCTCATCGCGACATACTCCGCAAGGCTGATCAGGCGTATTTATTGTTATGGCGGCATCCAGCCCCGCCTGTATGGGAGGACCCGCCTTAAGGGTAGCGGCCGCCTGGCTTGAGACTCGATGGCTTCAAGACGAACGGTCAGCCATCATGAACAGGCGAAATATGGCGATCGAAGAGATGAGCTGGAGCAGACCAGACAGGCTCTGCAAAATGATTTGCAGGGCTGGCGTATCGCCAAATTGACTACTGATCCAGGCATCCAGTAGCCAGGCGGGTAGAAGCGTGATTAGGATCAGTGGCAGCAGGGTCAGGAAATGTCCGCGAGTCTTCTGGAAGCTGGCGCTCATGGCCTCCAGCGGGGCCATGCCACGCAGGACCAGCATGGGCTCGGCAAAGGCAAACTTCACCATTACCAGAAAACCCGGCACGATCATCAGCGAAAAGCCGAGCACGACCAGCGAGGCAACCAGGCCCGCCATGATGGCGAAGCGGGGCCATAGACGAAGGGCATGACCCCACAGCTCGGTAATCGGAGGCATATGGCCGTGGCTACGGGCATTCAGAAACAGGATAAGTGAGCCGGTGTAGATCGGATAGAACATTACACCAACCAGCAGCTCCCAAAGGCCTCCTTCGGTCCCGAAGTGCTGAACCACCTGCCAGCGTGCCACGCTTTCTATGATCAGCCAGGGCAGGCAAAGGATCAGCAGCGAAACCAGGTGGCGGGAGAAAAAATACAGTGCATCGCGCAGGATATTGAAAGGCGTCATGACTCGCTTGTCCGATAAGAGCGGAACGGCTTTTGTCAGCCGTTTTCTGACAGGGTAAAACCGAGGCCTGACAGCAGCTGGGCTGCCGTCATGACGTCGGCATATTCTCGTTGCAGGTTGGACATGGCCATGGCGTGAACCTCTTCGGCGCTTCGGGGAGTGCCATAAAAGTCCGTCTTGGCAAAGGTGTAGCAGGCATCCTCCACTACACGCGTGGCAAACCCCAGGTTGCTGGCCGTCCGGGCAGTTGCTTCCACCGAATTCTCGCTGGCTACGCCGGTAATCACAACCTGCTTGATGCCGCGGGTATGTAGCCAGCGCTCAAGGCCGCTATGGATAAAGGCATCGGTAACGTTCTTCTCAAAGACCATTTCCTGGGGCAACGGGCACAGGCGCGGCTGAAACGCTACGCCTGGCTGGCCCGGTGCGAAAACAGATTGCGGATCACGTGAGATATGACGCACATGAACGATCGGCCAGTGTTGTTCACGCCAGACCATGAGCAGGGCCGCGATCCGCTGCTCAGCTTCGGGGTGGTTACGTGGTCCCAGCGCAGGTGACTGGATACCTTGTTGCTGGTCAATGATCAGTAGGGCAGCGGGCTCTGTGGTCATGAAAGCGCTCTAAGGTGGGGAGCTGGAAACTGTACACGCCCTTGGTCGGTTGTCCATGTCTTGTAACAAACGCGAGGAACTTGCGCGTTTCGCAGGCCTTCTGAACACAAAGCCTACTTTCAGGAGAGCCTTATGAGCAATGCGTCAGATGGTCTGGGCGGACGTCGTAAATTTCTCATATATGCCGGACAGGGTGCGGTAGCAGCCGGTGTGCTTGGTCTGGCCAGCAACAGTGCCTGGGCCCAGAATACGGCTGGCGCTGCCCAGGCGGTGCCTACGGGCGGGGCGGGCCAGCCAGCAGAGCAGTTGCCCAAGCCCATTACACTGCCGCATATGCAGGAAGGCAAAAGCGACAAGACGGACATGCCGGTTCAACTTGGGCGTGATCAGCGTGTCGGGGTTGCAGTTGTGGGCCTGGGAAGGCTGTCGCTTGAGGAGATCCTGCCAGCTTTTGCGTCCTCCAAGCGATGCAAGGTGACCGCGCTGGTCAGCGGAGATCGCGAAAAGGCGATGCGTGTCGCCCAGATGTACAACGTGCCCGAAAGCGGTCTCTACAACTACCAGAGTTTTGATCAGATCCGTGATAACCCGGACGTGCATGTCGTCTATATCGTATTGCCCAACAGCATGCACCATGAGTTCACGCTGCGAGCCGCCAGGGCGGGCAAGCATGTCCTGTGCGAGAAGCCCATGGCCAATTCCGTAAAGGAATGCCAGGAAATGATCGAGGCCTGCGCTCAGGCCAATCGGTTATTGATGGTGGCTTATCGCATTCAGTATGAGCCGCGTAACCGCCAGGTAATGGAGTGGCTGCGCAACGGAACCGGGCTTGGCACTGTGAAGCTGCTGGAGATGGCGAACTGTCAGAATCAGTCCAAGGAAAATGTGGACCAATGGCGGCACAAGAAAGCCTTGGCCGGTGGTGGGGCCTTGCCGGATATAGGCCTGTATTGCCTGAACACCGCGCGCTTTCTGTTGGGCGAAGAGCCGGTCGAGGTGTTCGCCACGCAGTACAGCACGCCGGATGACCCGCGCTTCAAGGAAGTCGAGGAGGCCATGTTCTGGCAGATGCGATTCCCCAGTGGTGTACACGTGCAGTGCATGACCAGCTACTCCACATTCAATTCCAAACGCTATCGGGTCGTAGGGGACAAGGGATGGGTAGAAATGGACCCTGCGTTTTCCTATCGGAACCTTCAGCTTAAGCGCAGTCAGGAGTCGCAGAGCACGACGGAGTTCGTCGCGCCGGTGGTGGAACAGATCAATGCCCCCGACAAGAACCAGTTCGCTATCGAAATGGACCATTTCGCCGAATGCGTCGTAACCGGTAAGAAGCCTTACACCCCCGGTGAGGAGGGTCTACAGGATCAGCGCATCATGGAAGCCTTGTATGAATCGGCGCGAACCGGTCGGCCTGTAAAGCTGGATGAGGTCAAGCAGAAAGATGCCTTCCGCGGCACGCCGCCTAGCAAGGAGGCGTCGAGCTGAATCGATTCTGAATGGCTGCGGGGACAGGATTGAAATATCCGGGGCTGACCGGCATTTATAAAGGGCCGGTCCGCTGGTAGAAACCGATCTGCCAGCGGACCATGAGTCGATATTCACGAACACCTGTGCAGGTCTACGGCGCCTGGGTTTTCGTTTCTTGGCCGTCTTCGGGAGGTCACATGCAATCTGAAGAGAAACAACTGATCGAAGGCCTGTTTACGCGCCTCAAGGATGCGGAGGCTCAAACCGCCAGCCGCGACGCTCAGGCTGAAGCTTATATTCAGGAACGCCTGCATCAACAGCCCGCCGCACCGTACTATATGGCTCAGGTCATCCTGATCCAAGAAGCGGCACTCAAACGTCTGGATCAGCGGGTGCGCGATCTGGAAGCGCAGGTGGCGCAGATGCAGCAGAACAAGCCGAGCAGCGGTGGCTTTCTGTCCAACCTGTTTGGTGGCGGCTCCCAGCAGGAGCAGTCGCGATCGCAGAGTCAGGCACAAGCTCAGGCACCTCGTGGTGGCTGGACCGACCCGGGCCCGCGCCAGGCGCCTTCCTATGGCCAGGCGCCTGGGTATGGTCAGCCTAATCCAGGGTATGGCTACAATGCCGCACCGGCTGCGCCCTCCAGAGCGGGCAGCTTTTTAGGGGGAGCAATGCAGACTGCTGTGGGGGTGGCCGGCGGTGTATTGCTGGCGGAAACTATTTCCAGCATGTTTCACGATTCCCAGCCGCAGGAAATCGTCAACATCATCAATGAAGAACCTGCGGCAGACTTGGCCAGCGATACTGGGGGCCAGGACAGTGGTTTGACGCCAGCCAGCGACGCTGGCGGCTATGATGATGGCTACGGTGACGGCGGCTTCCAGCAAGCCGACTACGGAAGCGACGACAGTGGCTTTTTTGACGATGGCGGGGATGACGATCAGTTCATCTAATCGACCGTTCGAAAGCAAAGGCAGCCCAATTGGCTGCCTTTGTCGTTTCAAGTGACCTATTCTGTAAAAACGGCTTCAGGCCGGTGGTAGAGGAGCGTATCGGGGCGGAGTGACCCGGACAGAAATGACCTTGATGTACGCGACGTTAGTCGATGGGAGTGTTGTGAAGAAGATTGCTGTGTTCGTCGATGTTCAGAATATCTATTACACGGTTCGCCATACGCATGGCTGCCACTTCAATTACGCGAACTTCCTAAAGGAAATCTCGCAACGGGGCGAACTGGTGTTTGCGTCAGCCTATGCCATCGAGCGAGGGGACAGCCGGCAACAACAGTTCCAGCAGATCCTGCGTAATCTGGGTTTTACGGTAAAGCTCAAACCCTATATTCAGCGCAGTGACGGTTCCGCCAAAGGCGATTGGGACGTAGGTATCACAATCGATGTGCTCGATGCTGCGCCCAAGGTCGATGAAATCGTCCTGGCTTCAGGAGACGGTGACTTTGACCTCCTGCTGGAGAAGGTCCGTGAGTGTTACGGCGTTCATACCCGTGTCTATGGGGCTCCTGGTCTCACGGCGCATGCCTTGATCCGGGCAGCGGACGAATACGTCGTCATCGAGGACGGTTTGCTGTTGCGCTGAACATCAGGCGCGGCGGATGGATCGAGCGTCCTCGACTGCCGGATACAGTTTGGCTGGAGTCTGTCTTTCGAAAGGCGTCGATAGAATGATCGACGTCTTGCTCATGCCGTAGCGCATCAGCCGATCGATGAGCGCCTCCAGTTCAGCCATGTCTGCCACGGCTGCCCGCAGCACGATACAGGACTCACCCGTTACGCGATGGCAGGCGATAAGCTGCGGAATCGCGGCCAGCTCATCGAACAGTTTGTCGCTGCTGGTTTTGGTCAGTGTTACTGAAATCAGACATTCGATTGGTTGGCCAAGGGCTTTGAGGTTGACCGACGCGTGATAGCCGGTAATGACACCGCTGGCTTCCAGTTTCGCGACACGTTCTGCTACCGCAGGCGCCGACAGATTAACTCGCCGCGCCAGGTCGGCAAACGAGGCTCTGCCATTTTCCAGTAAGGCATTGATGATCTGTCGGTCATAGTGATCCATACGTCCTCCTGTGACGGTTTGGAAACCTCGCCTGTTTTATCAAAAGACCTTTGAAACGAAGGCGGGGGCGCAGAAAAAACAAGCTTATCGCATTAACGCGCTCGCTTGCTCTTTCTAAACTAATGATCTGGTTCGTAAGCCGCTGATTGACTCTGACCGTATTCAGGATTGCACGCTGCGCCTGGCCGAGAGGGCCGCTTCCTATAGCAAGGAGCCTGCTGCTTGAATACGTTTTCCGGTTCTTGATCACCTGTACGACTCAGCTACCAGGATTTCAATCATAAGAGTTGCCACCATGCCTGCCCGGGATAGCCGTTCGCTGTTGCTTTTGTTGTGTGCTTTTTTCGCGCTCTACGTTATTTGGGGCTCGACCTATCTGGTCATTCGCATCGGTGTTGAGTCGTGGCCGCCCTTGTTGATGGCCGGTTTACGTTTTCTGATTGCTGGCAGCCTGTTGTTTGTCTGGCAACTTTCCCGAGGAGCTCCCATGCCGACACGGCGTGAGTGGGTAGGTGGCGGCTTGGTCGGGTTTCTGCTGCTCAGTTGCGGAAATGGCGGTGTGACCCTGGCCGAACACTCGGGGGTTGCCTCTGGAGTGGCCGCGCTGGCCGTGGCTACGGTACCGCTCTTCACCTTGTGCTTCGGCCTGTTCTGGGGACAGCACAATACCCGGCTCGAATGGGCTGGGATTGGCTTGGGATTCATTGGCATTCTGCTGCTGAACCTGGGCGAGAACATGCAGACGACCCCCCTGGGGGCGGTGATTACCCTATTTGCAGCTGCCAGCTGGGCTTTCGGTTCAGTGTGGAGCCGTCATCTGCCACTGCCGGCAGGGCCGATGGCCAGTGCCGTCGAGATGATTGTGGGCGGAGGCATTCTATTCATTGGCAGCCGTCTCAGCGGTGAGCCGTTGACCACACCGTCGACCATGGACGGCTGGTTGGCGTTGGGGTATCTCATCGTGTTTGGCTCGATCATCGCGTTCAGCTCTTACATGTATCTGCTAAAACATGTACGACCGGCCGCAGCGACCAGTTACGCCTATGTCAATCCGGTCGTGGCGGTGCTACTGGGGATTGTGTTTGCTGGGGAAAGGATAGGTCAGGCGGAATGGATGGCCATGATAGTAATCGTGGCGGCCGTGATACTGGTCGGGCTTCCACAGTGGCGGGCGAGAGGCAAGGCTCGCAAAGCGAACCTTGCCGAGGCGGAAGTCAAGCCGCAGGCTTGAGCACCACTTTGGTCCAGCCATCGTCCCGGGCATCGAAATGCTTATAGGCGTCCGGGGCCTGGTCCAGCTTGAGGCTATGGGAGATGATCTTCGAGGGAGTGGCGCGTCCAGCATGAATCAGGGCGCTTAGACGACGGTTGTAGGCCTTTACGTTGGCCTGACCTGTCCGAATCTGCTGACCCTTGAACCAGAACTGACCGAAGTCAAAGGCCATTTTGCCTTCCTTTGCCAGTTCATTCTGTGCGCCTGGGTCCTGCGGTATGAAAACACCCACTACGCCGATGCCTCCAGTTGCCTTGGTCGAGGCAACCAGATTATTCATGGTGAGGTGATTGGCTTCATGACCATGGCGGTCGCAGCATTGATAGCCCACACACTCGCAGCCGCGGTCCGTACCTCGGCCATTGGTTTTGTTGAGAATCTGTTCGACCGCCTCGCCTTCTGCGCCGTTGATGGCAATTGCCCCCAGACGCTCGGCCAATGCGAGCCGGTCAGGGTGCGTGTCGACCACGAAGACCTGCGAAGCCCCTTTGATCATGGCCGAGTGAGCAGCCATCAGCCCTACAGGACCGGCCCCGTAGATGGCGACTGATTCACCCGGTAAAAGGCCCGCCAGTTCGGTTGCATGCCAGCCGGTGGGAAAGATGTCGGAGAGCATGACGTAATCGTCCTCTTTCTCCTGGGCATCTTCGGGCAGTACCAGGCAGTTGAAGTCGGCGTATGGAACGCGCAGCAGCTCAGCCTGGCCGCCTTCATAAGGGCCCATTTCCGCAAAGCCATATGCCGCACCTGCACTACCGGGGTTGGCGGTCAGACAGAATCCGGTCAGGCCTTTTTCGCAGTTCTCGCAAAAGCCGCAGCCGATGTTGAAGGGCAGGCATACATAATCACCGACCTTGACGCGATCAACACCCGAGCCGATTTCGACTACCTGACCCAGATTTTCGTGGCCCAGGATGCGGCCTTGTTCAAAACTGGTACGGCCTTCATACATGTGAAGGTCAGAGCCGCAGATGTTGGTAGTAGTGATACGCACCAGAGCATCTGTAGGTTTTTCGATCTTGGCATCGGTGACATTCTTGATGCTGACATCACGAGGGCCGATATAAACGACAGCTTTCATGGAGTCTCCTTGCTGGATTGTGCGATATCTGGCTGTGCCAGTCGAATTCATCAGATCCTTGATCGGTAAGGCCATACATGAGGGTTACCGCCTGAGACGTCCAGGGCATCCTTTAAGAGTTGGTCTGCACGAATAGCTGAGCGTTCAAGAAAAGATCCATTAAAGCGGCGTATCCCTCAAAACGGGGTGCAAAAGCGTTCATTCGGCAGGGCAGGAGTCGGCGTTTGTCTACCGCTCCGATGGCCGCGCTCGACGCTACGTTGCTTGGCGCCTACAATTTCGTCCTTTTCTTCATTGCGGTTAGCGTCATGACTTTTGCCGAACTCGGCCTGATCGAGCCTTTGTTGCGTGTGCTCGACGCGCTGGAACACACCACTCCGACTCCGATCCAGGCTCAGGCCATTCCTGCGGTACTCAAAGGCCGCGATCTGCTTGCCGCGGCCCAGACGGGTACAGGCAAGACAGCTGGCTTTGCTTTGCCGACACTGCAGCGCCTCGTTCAGGAGGGCCCGGCAGTCACGGCGAACCGAGTCCGTGCATTGATTCTTGTGCCAACCCGCGAACTCGCCGAGCAGGTTCACACCAGCGTATGTGATTACGCGCAGCATTTGCCGCTGCGTACGGCGGTGGTGTATGGCGGCGTCAGCATCAATCCGCAGATGATGAAGTTGCGTAAAGGGGTGGATGTGCTGGTCGCCACGCCAGGTCGTTTGCTGGATTTGTTCAACCAGAACGCTGTGCGCTTTGATCAGGTACAGACGCTGATCCTCGACGAAGCGGATCGAATGCTGGATCTGGGCTTTTCCCGCGAGCTGGGCGAGATTTTTGTCATGGTGCCCCAGCGTCGGCAGACACTTCTTTTTTCTGCCACGTTCTCTGAAGCCATTCGTGATCTGGCCAAGCCACTGCTGCGCGATCCGTTGACCATCGATATCAGTCCGCGCAACACGACCACCAAGAGCGTCAAGCAGTGGCTGATTCCCGTGGACAAAAAGCGTAAGGCGGAACTGTTCTGCCACCTCTATGCGCAAAAGCGCTGGGAGCAGGTGCTGGTATTTGCCAAGACCCGTAAGGGTGTCGACCAGCTGGTGGAAACGCTGACGCAGGAAGGTATTCGTGCCGAGTCGATTCATGGCGACAAGCCTCAACCGGCTCGTCTGCGTGCGCTGGCTCGGTTCAAGGCGGGTGAAGCGGATGTTCTGGTGGCGACTGACGTGGCCGCACGAGGTCTGGATATTCAGGACTTGCCGCTCGTGGTCAATCTGGATCTACCCATCGTGGCGGAAGATTACGTTCACCGTATTGGACGTACAGGGCGTGCCGGTGCGACCGGTGCGGCCGTTTCTCTGGTAGCTGCCGATGAAGTCGACCACTTGGCAGCCATTGAGACGCTGATTGGACAAACCATTGCGCGACGGGACGAGCCGGATTTCATCCCTGATCACAAGGTGCCGCAAACCGGCCCTGGTGGCGTTGTGATGAAAAAACCGAAGAAGCCAAAGAAACCCAAGGTAGGCTCAGTAAGCGACGCTAAAAGCGGGAAGCCTCTGGGGCGCTGGATCGAGAACGACAAGCCGTTGGTAAAGCCGGTTCGCAAGATGCCGGGGTTCGGCAAGAAGAAGTAGATGATCGTGCAGTCTCTGTAACACCGTCCGGCGTTACAGAGACTGTCAGGGCTCAAGCCGCTTTGCGTGCGTTGAGCTCTTGCTTGAGCGACTTTTTGCGCTCCTGCATTTGTGTGCCCAGCTCGTCCAGCTGGGACGCCAGCAACTCCTGGGCATCCTTGAACATCTCTTCTTCTTCCTCTTCAATGTGATGCTCAAGCAGTTCCTTGACCACTTTCACACGGCCAGAAAACTCCAGGCTATCAGGCGCTGTAGCCTTGATGTGCGGCAACACCAGCGAGTCGACTGCCCGATGCTCTTCAATCGCTTCGTAATACATCTTTGCTTCTTCTTTCTTGCCCGCCGCCTTGAACGCCGGATAGAAAATCTCTTCCTCGATATGCGTATGGAGTGTCAGCTCATGTTCAAGCTTTTGCACCAGATCCTGACGCTTTTTTACGGCGCGCTCGGAGGTGCTGCTCAGCTGCTCAAGAATATCGAGAATGGTTTTATGATCGTTTTTCAGGAGGTCGATAGCATTCATGGTCAGGCTCTCTCATCATAAGGATAAGCACGGTAGTAAGCCTCGTCACGGGCTCTATGAGAGCTGACCATGGGCATGACGAGGCGGTTCGGGGCATCCGACAGGAGGGCTGTGATCAAGGCGCACAATAAGCGATTTACTGCTGCAGCCAGGCTGCAGCACCCAGGCCGGCGGTACGGCCAGTAGCAAAGCAGGCCGTCAGCAGATAGCCTCCCGTAGGCGCTTCCCAATCCAGCATTTCACCGGCACAGAACACGCCCGGCAGGGCGTTGAGCATGAGCTGCTCGTTCAACGCTTCGAACGGTACGCCGCCGGCCGAACTGATGGCTTCCTCGATAGGACGGGGACGGATTACAGTCAGGGGTAACGATTTGATCGCGGCTGCCAGATGCTGCATGTCATCAAACGCCTTGGCGGGAGCCAGCTCCCGCAGCAGGGCAGAGCGAGCGCCTTCCAGTCCGGCATGGGCACGCAGGTGATTGGCCATGGACTTACCTTTGCGCGGCTTGCTTAGCGCCGCGGCAAGCGCGCTCTGTTCCTTGGTAGGCGCAAGGTCCAGGTATAGGGTGGCGGAGCCGGTACGGAGCAGTTCGGTGCGAATTTCAGCCGACAGGGCATAGACCAGACTGCCCTCAATGCCTGTCTCAGTCAGCACGAATTCGCCTTGGCGGCGAGTACCGTCTTTAAGCATCATGGCTACAGGCTTGATAGGCGAGCCGGCAAACTTGCTGCGTAAATGATCGCTCCACTGAGCGACCTCAAAACCGCAGTTGGCTGGTTGTAGCGGGGCAAGGGCAATACCCTCTTTCTCAAGATATCCTGTCCACACCCCATCGGAGCCCAGTCGCGGCCAGCTGGCTCCACCCAGGGCCAAGACTGTCGCGTCGGCGCGCAGGCAGGTTTCCCCCGCCGGAGTGGAAAAACGCAGGGCGCCGTGCTCGTCCCAGCCCAACCAGCGGTGCCGCGTATGAATGCGAACGCCTGCTTCCCGCAGGCGATGCAGCCAGGCTCGGAGCAGAGGAGCGGCCTTCATGTCTGTGGGAAAGACGCGGCCTGAGCTGCCGACAAACGTCTCGATGCCCAGCCCATGAATCCAATCTCGCAAGCTATGACTGTCGAATCCGTCGAGGCAGCGGGAAAGGGCGGTTTCACGCTCGCGGTAACGGGAGCGAAAGGCGGGTTGGTCTTCGGCGTGGGTAATGTTCATGCCGCCTACCCCGGCCAGAAGAAACTTGCGTCCGACTGAGGGCATACCGTCATATACGTCTACTGTTACACCAGTACCGGCCAGAACTTCGGCAGCCATAAGGCCGGCAGGCCCACCGCCGATAATGGCGGCGGTACGGGAATGAGTAGGCACGTGTGGGGACATGACAGCCATCGCAGGTAGAGAAAGCCCGCCAGTTTACCGCGAAGTACCAGCAGAATCCCGCTGGTGTACGATTGAACAGGGCATGGCTCTTGCGTGACTAACCGATTATCGATGAACGGAGCGTGGTGGATGGGACCCGAGGTTGATCTAGTCAAGGCGGATAAGGCGCTACCAGCCAAGGTTCAGGTCGTTGTGATCGGCGGAGGCATTGCCGGGACCAGCGCGGCATTGGCGCTGGCGCGGGAAGGCATTTCCGTGGTGCTTTGCGAGAAGGGTTATATCGCTGGAGAACAGTCCAGCCGCAACTGGGGGTGGGTGCGCAAGCTGTACCGTGACCCCCGCGAGATTCCGCTGGCAGTTGAAAGCCTGAGGCTCTGGGAGGGTCTCAATGAGGTTGTACAGGGTGAAACCGGTTTTCGCCGCTCCGGCATTCTGTTTTCGTCCGAATCCGAACAGGAGGAGGTCGACTATGAAAAATGGATCAGTGTGGCGCGTCAGCATGATATAGACGTGCGCATGGTGTCTGGCAGCGAGCTCAAGCAGTTGCTGCCAGCCGGCGAAGTCAGCTGGAAAAGCGGTATCTATTGCCCCACCGATGGGCGCGCCGAGCCCCAGAAAGCAGCACCTGCGATCGCAACGGCGGCCCAGCGGTTCGGAGCTGTCATTCTGACCGACTGCGCCGTGCGGGGGCTGGAGCTGTCGGCGGGGCGGGTCAGTGCAGCCATTACCGAGCGAGGCCGAATTGCCTGCGAGTCCGTAATTCTGGCAGGTGGGGCCTGGTCGAGCCGTTTTCTGAAGGACCTTGGCGTACGACTGCCACAGCTCAAGGTACGCAATAGCGTACTGCGGACGGCGCCACTGGAGGAGGGGCCTGACTGTACGCTCTGGACACGCGACGTGGCATTTCGCAAACGCCTGGATGGTGGCTATACCATTGCCAATGGCAGCGTGAATATCGCTTCGCTGGTACCCGACAGCTTCCGCTTCTTTCTAGACTTCTTACCAACCTTGAAATCGGAATGGTCGAGCCTGCGGATCCGGTTTGACGAGCGCTTCCGCCAGGAATGGCATGAAGGCAAACCTGTCCCGCTGGATCGCCCGTCTCCCTACGAATACATGCGCGTGCTGGATCCTTACCCGGACCCTCAGCAGAACCTGAACGCCATGAATCAACTGGTTCGTCAGTTTCCAGTGTTTGCCAAGGCACAGATCGCCCAGCAGTGGGCGGGGCTGATCGACGTAACCCCGGATGCCGTTCCTGTTATCTCCGAGATTGATGCAGTGCCTGGATTGGTTGTGGCGACAGGGCTTTCCGGTCATGGGTTTGGCGTGGGGCCTGCGGTTGGGCAGCTGGCAGCAGACCTGGTAACAGGCGCCAGGCCGATCGTTGACCCTTATGAGTTCCGGTTTACCCGCTTTTCCGATGGCTCCAAGCCCAGACCCATGAAGCTCTAGCCCGGCGCAAGCCCACTGGCCCAGACCCTGGCGGCGCTGTGATGCAGGATGCCGTGCCGTCTGGCTAGCAGAGCTCGGTCCCGGTCGTAGCCGCCGCCAATCACGCCGACGACCGGGATGTCCCGGCTCAGGCAATGGCGGATGACGTATTCGTCCCGTGCAGCGATGCCTTCGTCCGTCAGCATGAGATAGCCCAGGGCATCGCTGGCATGCACGTCGACACCGGCGTCATAGAGCACAATGTCAGGCTGGTAGAGAGGTAACAGGTAATTCAGTGCTTCCTCAACGGTATGCAAATACCCTGCATCACCCATGCCCTTGGGTAATGGAATGTCCCAATCGCTCTGTGCCTTACGCGCCGGGTAGTTGGTCTGGCAATGCAGCGACACCGTGACGGCATCAGGAACATGTTCAAGAATTCGGGCAGTGCCGTCCCCCTGGTGAACATCGCAGTCAAAGATCAGAACGCGTCCCGCCTTGCCGCTTTCCAAGAGATACAGCGCCATGATGGCCAAGTCGTTGAAGATACAAAACCCGGCCGGATAATCACGGTGTGCATGGTGTGTGCCTCCGGCCATATGACAGGCCAGCCCGTGTTGTAATGCCAGCTCCAGCGTCAATAGCGAGCCGCCCACGGCGCGAATGGTTCGTCGTGCCAGCGCCTCGCTCCAGGGTAGACCCAGCTGGCGCTGCTCGGCATGGGACAGCTCGCCGCCCATGTAGCGCTCGACATAGACCGGATCGTGAGCCAGGGCCAGCACTTCTGGCGCAGGTAATTCCGGGCGGTACAGGTTGTCAGCCGTCACCAGTCCGCTTTCGCTCAAGTACTCATAGAGCAGGCGAAACTTCTCCATCGGAAACCGATGCTCGGGTGGAAAGGGTGGGCTGTAATCGTCGTGGTAAACCAGAGGAAGTGCTGTCATGAAAAGGCTGATGGCTAGAGCAGGAGACTGATGAGCAGCCAGACGATACCGCAACAGAATCCGCTGGCCAGCAGGAATATAAGTCCATCACGGGCGATGAGCGAGATGGCGAACGCCGTCATGGCGGCTCCGGCCGTGGTATTGGCGAAGGGCACCAGATCCAGAACCGGCATGCATACCGCGACCCCAATGCAGAGCAGCGCCGTGATGTGCTGGAAGATACCCTTGGTCAGGAAGGTCAGACGTGGTTTCAAAAAGCGATCCACGAAACGTGCGGTAGGGTGCAGCATGCGCAGTGATTTTCGTAGCTTGCCACGCGGAACCTGACGCTTCAGTGCCCAGCGCGGCAGCCAGAAATGCTTGCGGCCAATGAGCAGTTGTACACTAACCAGAACGACATAGATCGAGATGACGGTGGCAACGCCAGGAATGCCCGTCAGGGGAGACAGGGCAATGATGCCTGCAAGCAGAAGAAGTGGACCGTAGGAGCGACTCCCGATGGCATCGATCAAGTGGCCCACGGAAACCTTTTCCGGGCTGCGCCCGACCTCTTCGAGGCAACTGAGAAAGGCTTCCAGACTGGCTGGTGAGTCACTTTCGGCGCTGCACTCGTAGTGGTCGTCTTCCTCCATCACACCCTCATTGTCATTCATCCTGCTCCGTCCAGTATCTTCCTGACTCGACGCGCGAGTTCCAGGCGACCGTAGGGCTTGCTCAGCACTTCGAACTCAGAGGTATCCGTCTGCCCACGCTCCAGCGTGGTATCGGCATAGCCGGTCGTGAGCAGGACGCGGATATGAGGCCAGCGTCGGCGGGCTTCCTGGGCGAGCATTACGCCATTCATGCCGCCGGGCATGATCAGGTCGCTAAAGAGCATCTGGATATCGCCATGCTGCTCCAGGGTAGCCAGCGCTTCCTTGCCATTGTAGGCGACCCGAACCGAATAGCCGAACTCCTCAAGAATGGCCTGCGCCAGCGCTGCCACTTCTTCTCGATCATCCACAACCAGGATAGTCTCGTTACCGGGCTCCTCGCTGGTGCCATTGGATTCGGCAGGCTGCTGGATGATTTCACTTTGTGTCGTCGGGAAATACAGGCGGACCGTCGTACCCATACCGGCCTCGGAGTACACACGAACCGCGCCGCCGGACTGCTTCATGAAGCCATACACCATGGATAGACCAAGACCGGTCCCTTTGCCTTCTTCCTTGGTTGTGAAGAACGGATCGAGGACCCGTCCAAGCACTTCTGTTGGAATGCCCTCTCCGGTATCGGTAATGGCGATGCAGGCATAGCGGCCAGGAGTCAGGCCTCCGTAGGCCATATCCTCTGGCGTCACTTCAATGTTGCGGGTTTCGATCGTGACACGACCTTCGCCCCGCGATTCCATGGCGTCACGTGCGTTCGCCAGGATATTGATGAGCGCCATTTCGGCCTGGGTCGGGTCTATCTTGCAATTCCAGAGGTCAGGCGCCAGCCGAGTCGTTAGCTGATAGGGCTCTCCCAGCGTTCGATACAGCAGGTCGAGTCGCTCTTCAATCAGCTCGTTGATGTTCAATGTTCGACCGGTCAGGCGCTGCTTGCGGGCAAACGCCAAAAGTTGTTGCGTCAGTGTGGCCGCGCGATTGACGGCTTCCCGGGTGTTGTCGACATGGCGCTTGGCCTTTTCCCTGTCCATTTCCGGACGATCCAGGTTGATCCGAAGAATGTCCAGATAACCCACCATGACTTGCAACAGATTGTTGAAATCATGGGCAATGCCGCCGGTGAGCTGACCCAACGCCTCCATTTTCTGGGATTGCCGCAAGGCCTCTTCGGCGTCATGGCGACGGCTGACATCCAGTTGCGAGGCAAAGAAATACACCAGCTCGCCTGCTTGGTTGTAGACCGGAGAAATATACAAGGCATTCCAGAAGGTCGAGCCATCTTTGCGGTAATTCAATAACTCGGTATTGCATTCATGACGGGACTCGACGCTTTCGCGGATCTGCCGGATGGTCTCCCGGTCCGTTTCCGGGCCTTGAAGAAAACGGCAGTTGCGTCCCAGTACTTCATGCTCTTCATAGCCCGTCGTTTTCAGGAAGGCGTCGTTGGCAAAAATAATGGGATTATCGTCCTGCCGTGGGTCGGTCACGATCATGGGCATGCGGGTCATTCTAACCGCAGCGAAAAAGATATCGCCTTGCTGGCTACGGACTTCTTCTGGCATACCCTTTACCACTTTATTGCGGTCGGCAGAATTGAGATTGTCCGAATTCTTGGAAGTCATGTGTGTGCAGCAGCCTGAAAAGAACGCATTAATGATGTAGGACCATTCGCCGGCCATATTGCTCAGTGAAGGTCAATACATTGGTCGAATTTAGAGATGTAGTTGTTAGGATTCGGCTAAATGCCAAGTTTCGGCAGATACAGGCGATGCTGCCGACGGGCGCTCATGATGACGATTCCTGCCGATCTCGCCAAGCGGTAGCCATTATCAAAAAACCGAACCGGCTTTACGGAATACTCTGGCTTCACAACAGTCCCAACATCAAAGGACCTTAAAAGAGGGTGGAGATGAGCCAGGCCTATCCCAAGGTGTTACGTACCGAACGTTTGATTTTGCGCCCCTGGCGCAATGAAGACTATACGCCTTTCGCTGCACAAAGCGCTGATCCTCGAGTAATGGAATTTTTCCCCAAATGCCTGAGTGAGGCTGAAACGCAGGCGCTGACCGAGCGTATCCAGGCACACTTCCATGATCATGGCTATGGCTGGTGGGCCGTAGAGGTCAGAAATGGCCCGCCTTTCATTGGGTATGTAGGGCTTGAGCATTCCAATTTCGACGCACCTTTTACGCCGGCGGTCGAGATCGGCTGGCGGCTGGGTGCCGAATATTGGGACGAAGGCTATGCCCATGAAGCTGCCGAAGCCGCGCTTGCCTTTGGCTTCGAGCAGGTAGGCCTGGAAGAGATCGTGGCGTTTACCGTGCCTGAAAACGAACGCTCCCGCGGCCTGATGGCACGATTGGGTATGCAGTACGATCCGGCCGACGACTTTGAACATCCAAACCTGCCGGAAGGCCACCCCTTGCGCCACCATGTTCTGTATCGACTCAGCCGCCATCAATGGATTAGTAGACTGGAAACTGGCGACAGCATGAATGCCTGTTAATGACAAAGAGGACTGCATGACCCCAGAAGACATCGTCAGAGCCTATCATTCGCTCAGCATGCACCGTCGTGAGGGCTATGCCCGCGGACCCGATGCGCTCGATTGGGCTAACCAGCCTGCGCCATTCCGCCGTTATCGGGGATGCGAAGTCATTCCGTTACTGCGCCGCATGCTGGAGGATTCGCCTCTGTACGATGAGGTTTTTGCAGGTCCTGTAGGCGAGCCGGCCCCGTTGGATCCTGCCAATATCTCTCGGCTGTTTTATGACAGTTTGGCCATTTCTGCCTGGAAAGAGTCGGGCAGCAGCCGCTGGGCGCTGCGAGTGAATCCCTCCTCCGGCAATCTGCATCCCACCGAAGCCTATGCCTTGCTGCCACCGGGTGTACTGAACGATCGTGCCTTGATGACACATTACACGGCCGATCTGCATGCCCTGGAAGTACGCGCCGAGCTCCCCGAAGTGCTGGATGAAGACATCATTGGCGCCTTGCCGCCGGGGAGCTTTTTGGTCGCACTGTCCAGTATCTATTGGCGTGAGGCCTGGAAATATGGCGAGCGAGCCTGGCGCTACTGTCAGCATGATATAGGCCACGCCTTGGCCGCCATTGCCATTGCTGCCGCCGCGCAAGGTTGGGAAACACGACTGATTCACGACGTGGCGGATGAAACGCTCGATGCGGCGTTTGGAGTTGATCGAGACGGCTTTGGTGAGCAGGAGCAAATGGAGGCGCTGCTCTGGATCGGTCCGCCGCAATCGGCCGAGCCTTCCTTGCCCGATAGTCTGTTCAAGCTGCTGAGTCAGTTGCAGCTCGCCGGCACGCCTAATCGACTTTCGCGAGAGTACGTAGAATGGCCCGAGGTTGGGCGGATCGCTGCCGCATGCCGTGCGCCCAAGCGCTTGCCCTACGACATGCCTATTTCCCGGGGCGTAGTTACCCAGGAAAACGACCAGCTACTGCTGCGGCCATTGCTGCATCAACGGCGTAGCGCGCAGTCCATGGATGGTCGGACGGGCATTCTGTCTGATCTTTTCTTTGCCTGGCTAAGGCGTACATTGCCGGAGCAGGCACCGGTGCCTTTCCTGACGTTGGGCAAGCCTGCTCAGGTCGATCTTCTGATCTTTGTAAATCGCGTAGTGGGGCTGGAACCGGGGTTGTACTGGCTGGCGCGCAGTGAGGGAGAGCTCAATATCACCGCCCGAGCGGACTTACTCTGGGAGCGGGTAGAGGAGGCGGAGGGGCTCAGGTTGTTCCGGTTGCTCAAAGGGGATGCTAGTGAGCTGGCTGGCTTGCTTTCCTGCGGCCAGGACATTGCGTCTGACGGTTGTATCAGTATCGCAATGATGGCTCGTTTCGATGATGCCCTTGCCCAGGGGGCTTGGTGCTATCCGCAGCTATTCTGGGAGACCGGACAGATTGGGCAGGTGCTTTACCTGGAGGCAGAAGCGGCAGGGCTTTCAGGCACCGGTATCGGTTGCTATTTCGACCCGCTGGTACATGACTTGATAGGGCTTGCGGATACAACCTGGCAAAGCCTTTATCACTTCACCATGGGACGCGCGACCGTAGACATGCGCCTGACCTCGCTGCCAGCTTATCCCGCGCCTGAGAACGACTTTGCCTGATGGGTGGCGGAGTCTTGGAGGGACGTCCTGCCGCTGCCGTTTCCTCATCATGGGGCTACGGCTTCACGACTGACTTGCGTATGATTTGGCCATTATCAAAACGACCACGGAAAACGTGATGAGCACAGTGCTGGATGATCTTGTTGCCTTGTTAAGCCTTGAGTCCATCGAGGAAAACCTCTACCGCGGTCGTAGTCAGGACCTGGGCTTTCCGCAATTATTCGGTGGGCATGTGCTCGGTCAGGCCCTGTCAGCGGCGAGCCAGACGGTGGATGCGTCGCGTCAGGTGCACTCGCTGCATGGCTACTTCTTGCGGCCTGGCGACGTGACGATTCCGGTGGTGTATGAGGTGGATCGCGTCCGGGATGGCGGCAGCTTTACGACCCGTCGCGTCACGGCCATCCAGAAAGGCAAACCGATTTTCTTCTGCAGTGCCTCGTTCCAGGGTCTGGAACCCGGTTTTGAACACCAGAGCGAAATGCCGGACGTGCCCGATCCAGACTCGCTGGCGTCCGAGCTGGACTATATCCAACAGTTTGCCCAGTTCATCCCGGAGCCTACGCGGGAAAAGCTGCTGGCGCCAAAGCCCATCGAGATTCGTCCGGTCAAGGTGACCCATCCATTTGATCCAGAGCCAACAGCGCCTGCACGCCATGTCTGGTTCAGGGCCAACGGGCAGCTGCCGGACAACCCTGCGCTGCATCGATACCTGCTGGCCTATGCCTCGGACTTCAACCTGCTCCCGACGTCCTTGTTGCCCCATGGCATCAGCTACTGGAACAAGGAGATGCAGGTTGCCAGCCTTGATCACGCGATCTGGTTCCATCAGCCGCTACGGGTGGACGAGTGGCTGCTGTATTCCATGGATAGCCCATGGGCCGGGGGGGCGCGTGGATTGTGCCGTGGCAGCATATACAACCGAGCGGGTCAGCTTGTCGCCTCGGTTGCCCAGGAAGGGTTGATCCGCAAGCGCGGCTGAGACTGTTGATATCTTGAAAAGGGCGGACGGGTTCCGCCCTTTTTTATGACACATCAATGAAATTTTCTATACGACCATTCTTTTGGCGTCAGAAAAGGTTGTCATTTTGCGCTCCGCTGACTACTGTATAAATAAACAGTAAACAAGAGGAGGGCGTACCGATGTCTCCAGCAGACGATCTTTCCCAATCCCTGGCTATGGCAGACTCAGGCACACTGATGCAGCGCTACCGAGCGCTGGAGCTTGAGCACCGCTATCACCTGAGTGTCATCAAGGATTTGCGCTACCACATCACAGCGTTACAGAGGGAAAACGATCGGCTGAGGCGTCAGCTGAACCAGGTCGACGTGCGATGACAAGGCTGCCCTTGGCAAATAACGATGCTTCAGCAAGTCCGGTTAAGGCATGTCCGGTCGTACTGCGTCATAAAAGCGAACTGCAGATACTGGCGTTCGAGCACCCCTTGGCAGGGCTTCAGTTGATCAAAGGGTCTATCGAGCCGGGTGAACTACCTGCTGAGGCTGCGTTGCGGGAGCTATGGGAAGAGTCAGGTATCCAAGTGTCCGAATGGCCTGTGGATCTAGGAACATGGGTCTCTGGCTATCAGGAACAGGTATGGTCGATGCACCTGTGCGAAAGCGCGTACGAGTTACCTGAGGGCTGGGTCCATCGCACCATCGACGGAGGCGGATTGGAGTTTCGCTTTTTTTGGTACCCGCTTGGTCGAGCCGCATCGTCCCAGTGGCACTGGGTATTTCGGGAAGCCCTGAAGGTCATTCACGACCGTGTTAGACGGATGGGTTGAGAAGAGGGTCCACTCCCTGGCAAGGGAGTGGACAGCAAGGCAGGGTTACAGAATGAAGCGGGACACGCGTTCGTTCAAATCACCGGCGTGGCTTTGCAGTGAGCGGGATTGATGCTCCGCCTGCACTGAGCTTTCAGCCAGGGTATCACCCAAAGATTTAATGGTTACCACGTTACGGGTAATTTCTTCCGTCACGGAGGTCTGTTCCTCAGCCGCCGCTGCAATCTGCATCGACATGTCCGAGATCAGCGAGGCCGACTGGGTGATCTGCTCCAGCGCCACGTACGCCTGATCGGCATCCGCTACGCTGCGTTCAGCGAGATGACGGCTGTTGTCCATCCGGCTGACTGCATCCTGTGTTACACGCAACAGATTGCTGATAGTCGTCTGGATTTCCTGGGTAGACGCCTGGGTGCGTTGCGACAGAGTCCGCACCTCGTCAGCCACCACCGCAAAGCCGCGACCCTGCTCGCCTGCCCGCGCCGCCTCAATCGCTGCGTTCAAGGCCAGAAGGTTGGTCTGCTCAGCGATACTCTGGATGCTGGTCAAGACGCTGGAAATGGACTGGGAGTGCTGGCTGAGCTCAGTGATGACCTGGGTTGTTTCCGCCACTTCCTGGGCAAGATCGGTAATGGAGGTCTGGGTCTTGCGAACCAGCTCCAGACCTTGCTGACTGCTTTCGGTAGACTGCTGCGCCGATTGCGCCGTACGTTCGGCATTGCCCGCAATTTCCTGGGTAGCCGAAGCCATTTCGGTGACTGCTGTTGCGACCAGTGTCAGCTCCTGCTGGAGACGCCCCAGATCAGCGACCGACAATGTGCTGTTGTTTAGCACCGTCGTGGACTCCTGGCCGATTTCCACCGCCTGATGGCGAATATGCGTAACCAGTTCATGCAGACTGGCCACGAACTGGTTGAAGTGCAGGGCCAGATGGCCCACCTCGTCCTGGCTCTGTTGAGGGATGCGCTTGGTCAGGTCGCCATTGCCATGGGCGATTACCTGAAGTCCCTGGGAGACCACGCCCAGCGGGCGTAGCAGCCAGGCGCACAGCATGTTGATGGCGATCAGCGACAGAACCAGGATAGCGCCGAATGCGCCCAGGCTCACCCACAGTTGCTGATAGAGCGGGGCGGTCAGAACAGCGTCGTCCAGCGTCATGATGAGAATCTCTCCATCATGATCGATCGGGACAGCGTACAAACGCTCACCGTTATGGTCCAGCAAGTGCTGCGTACCCTTGCTGGCAGCCAATGACGCCAGGGTGGCAGGGGTGAGCTCCGTCATCAGGTCGCTGACCTTCTTGTCGAGCAGGGCCGTGTCCGTGTGGCCCAGAATGGTGCCGTCCTTGTCTACAAAGAAGGCCGAGCCATTGCCAGGAAGCTTGATCTGTTTCAGCTGCTCAAGGATCTCGGTCATGCTGACGTCAGCGCCTACCACCCCAAGCGCGTTTCCGCTCTGCTGCAGGGAGCGGCCTAAGGACAGCACGTGGCTGCCAGTAGCCGCCGCAATAGTCGGCGTCGAGATGTAGACCTTGTTTGGCGCGACCAGCGCCTGCTGGTACCACTTCCATTTGCGAGGGTCATTATTGTCTGGCGGCAGGGTTACACCGTTGGCGTTCACCTGGCTGCCATCGGCCCGAGCAAAAAAGACGTTGTCGAAACCGCCGGAAATCTTGGCCTGATTAAGAATCGACAGCATGGCAGACGGGTCGTCAGTGGCCTTCACAGCCTGGAGCACCACCTCCTTGCTTTGTAGCCAGTAACGCACGTTGGCGCTGAACGTCCTGCTGGCATTGCTGACCTGTTCTGCAATGTGGATTTCCAGGCTTTTCTGACTGTTCCAGAAGTTCATACCGGTCAGGCTGGCGCCCACCAGCAGTACCGCAGTGCTGGAGGATAGAGCAATCTTTTTACGCAAAGACCATTTCATAAAGACATCAAACCGACAGAGACAAATACGACACGGCAATCAATTGCCGCGGACTGATAGGAGGCTATCGGCCCGGCTTGATAAATCTGGAGCGCTATGCTCGTCTAGGTATCAATGGCCGATGATCGGTTGTACAGAGAGGCGCGGACATGGCAGGGCACTGCCAGCAGTGCGGGCTGGATATGGCGACTCGCTCGTCTTTTTGGCTCACGAGAATGCTGGATCTGCTTGAGGATTCGACGTTGCCAAATGTCTGTGTCGCAGGCGGAGCCGACAGCTTATCTGCCAAGTTCAGCCTGTTTGAAGCAGCCAGCTATGCTTTAAGTAGTACAGCATTGCCCTGATGGAGTAACAGTATGGCTTTAGAAACCGACAGCGATCCGTTTGATCAACGCCAGCAATTGACTCTGGCGGCCGAAGCCCTAGGTTGGAAGGTAATCGATTGGGCGCAGGACATACCCATCGTCAGGGATGAAAACGGCGAGAGCTTCCAGTGGCTTCCCCATATCGACGACGGTGAGTCACGTCGACTTCAGATACGCCTGGGGATTCACCTGTCCTACAACCCCCACGAGAAAACCATGTGCGTCAGTTGTCCCCTGTGGGACGTAGAGGACCTTACCTTGGATTGCGAGGAGGCGGACGCTTTGGAAATGGCGCGCTACATGGTAGTGCTCTTCGCGGCGCTGTCCACCGGCGTGGAGATAAGCAGTCTGGATGCTGCGCAGGGGCTGTTGGGCTATTGACCTGAACACGTCTGGAAATAGATGTCTCAGTGAGAGAAGGGGGAAACAAAGGAGCATGCGCCGCTTGTATACCCTCCTGTTTCGGTCCTGCCTGCCAGGACCGGCTCTTTCAAACCCTCGCTTCATGCAAAAACTTGCAAACATCTCTTGCTCTCTCTGCTCTGAAAAGTTTGATATATCTATGCGCCGTGCAAGGAGACAGGCGTCCTGAACCGTGGCGCTTGCTTGTAGAGCCATCCTTGCATGAACACTATGGCTCGCCGTTTGGCTTCATCTACCCGTGAAGTCGTTGACGGGCAACTCTATTATTCAGTTTGAGAGACATGAACTCAGAATCTGCATATCCAGCTGTTTCAAAAACAAACCGCGGATATCCTCGTAAAAGACCCAGCTCTACGGCTTGGTTTGCCACACTTTCCACCTTGTTCGGTATCTTGTTGGTTGTCACGATCGCAATGCCCAACTAATGCCAGGCCGTCCTGTCGTTATTGAGTCTGATGCGTTGCATCCATAGCCTATAAAGAGGGATGGAAAACACGTATCAGACCTGTTTATTACGAAACCTCAATAAATAAGCCCGTGCCAGAAGAGCGGTAGAAACCGTCCTTCTGGCACGGCTGCGTCAATTATTGGTAGGTTTATTTTGACGGAATACTAATACCAGCCCTATAAGGATGGCCACCATTCCCATACCACCTTGTGCGTCGACCCGGTGACCAAGAATCAGGTAATCCAACAGCGTTGTCACAAGTGGCACCAGATAAAACAGACTGGTTACGTTTACCAGATTGCCGGCTTGTACGAGTCGATAAAACAGGAGCTGTGCAAGAACGGAGATGACGACGGCCATCCAGAGAACGGATGTCACAAGCTCCGAGGACAACTCAAATCTGATGGGCTGGAAGGGGACGAAAAGCAGGCAGAGCACTAGGCTGATACCGACCTGCAACGGCAGGACGTCTGCCGGGGGCTGACTCAGACCTTTCTGCAGAATGGCACCAATCGACATGCACAAGAGCGCTGCCAGCGCATACAGAATTCCACTCAAGGATAGATGCGCCATCGCCAGGCTGCGGTAGACGAGCAGAGACAGTCCACCCAGGGCCAACAGCAGGCCCGCCAGCCGACGGGGTGATAATCGTCTTTCAACCAACACCAGGGTAAGAATGGGTTGTACACCCAGAAGGGTAGCCAGGACTCCCGGCGTAACGCCTTTATCCAGAGCCAACAGATAACAAATGCTGTAGCCGCCGATAAGCAGCGCTCCGGTGAGAGCTACCCGGCTGCGAGAGCCCGGCGATGGCAACCAGCGTCGCCGCCAGAGCCCCATTAGCAAGAGCACTGTAAACGCAATGATGAAGCGTAACAGCAGGAACGCGAATGCGGGGGCGTGGGTAACGCCTACGTGAGCGAATAACGCGCCGCTGCTCCAGAGCAGCACGAACAACCCTGTGGCGCTATTGGCCACAAGCAGGGTTCTTAATGAACCTAGCATTGTCATTTCACCTGTCAGTACGAAAAGCAGGCTCCAGCCAACGGCCTGTGGTAGGCAGTTCCGATCAAGACTGGAGAAAGAAAACGGCTGTAATCAGCCGAGCGTCATCAGGCAGCGACTACTGCCACGACAACCGGAGGGGATACGACAGGTGGTGCGAGGGAGAAACGCGCATGCAGGCACGCCACGTCCGGTGCGGACAAGGAGGAGAACTGGCCTGTATGCAGATGATTCATGGTAGCGTCAGCCAACAGCTGGCAAATGATTAAGAAACATTAGCGCCTCCGCTGGCAGTGCGCAAGCCACAATCAGTCCTCCAGAATAATTTCCTTGATCCGGCTGGCCAGCAATTCCATTGGGAATGGTTTGGTCATAACGTGCATGCCTGCCTCAAGGTTGCCATTTCCCACGGCTGCATTTTCCGCATAGCCGGTGATGAACAGTATCTTGAGATCAGGGCGTGCCTGGCGGGCCGCATCGGCCATCTGTCGCCCGTTCATGCCGCCGGGCAGGCCCACGTCCGAAATCAGCAGGTCCAGGTGCGTATCGGAGAGCAGTATCTTCAGCCCCGAAGCACCATCGGCCGCTTCGATGGCGGCATAGCCCAACTCTTCGAGCACTTCGGTGATAAGCAAGCGCACCATCGGCTCATCGTCAACAACCAGAACGGTCTCGCCGGTGCTGGCACGTGGGGCGCGCATCAGTTCAGTCTGCTGAGGCTCTGGTTTGCTCTCTTCCAGATGGCGCGGCAGATAGATCCAGACCGTGGTGCCTTTGCCAGCTTCGGAATAGATGCGTGCTTGCCCGCCTGACTGCTTGGCAAATCCGTAAATCATGGACAGGCCCAAGCCGGTCCCCATGCCGATGGGCTTGGTCGTAAAGAACGGGTCGAATGCCCGCGCTACGATTTCTGGGGTCATGCCAATGCCAGTGTCCATGACTGCTATGGCAACGTATTGCCCAGAGAGCATGTCCTGTTCATGAGCATCACGCTCATCGACCCAGATATTGGCGGTACGGATCGTCAGCTGGCCGCCGTCGGGCATGGCATCTCGTGCATTGATGCATAGATTGAGCAGGGCACTTTCCAATTGGTTCGGATCGCACAGCGTTGACCAGAGATCAGAGGAAAGGCTAGTGGTTACCGTAATCTCCGGGCCTACCGTCCTGTCGATCAGGTCCTGCATGCTTTCGATCAGTGTGTTGGCTTGGGTCGGTTTGGGATCGAGCGTTTGGCGACGGGAGAAGGCCAGCAGCCGGTGGGTCAGGGAAGCCGCGCGGCTGGCAGCCGTCTGGGCGGCGGTAATATACCGATCGATATCCGTAGCGCGACCCTGGGCTACACGCATCTGGATCATCTCGAGGCTACCGGAGATGCCTGTCAGCAGATTATTGAAGTCATGAGCGATACCGCCAGTAAGCTGACCTACGGCTTCCATTTTCTGGCTGTGTCGCAACAATTCTTCGGCACGGTTAAGTGCTTCGCTTTGCTCTTTTTCAGGCGAAATATCGCGCACCGTGGCATAAATTTGATCCCCTCGAGCCACGGCGTTCCAGGACAACCAGTGATACGTGCCATTCTTGTGCCGGTAGCGGTTCTCAAAGCGAAAGACCGTGTCGCCCCGTTGCAGCATGTGCAGTGCCTGGGCGGTGCGCTCTACATCGTCCGGGTGGACAAATTCACTGAAGGGTTTGGAATGCATCTCCTGGTCGGACCAGCCAAGGGTTTTAGTCCACGCCGGGTTAAGGCTTACAAAATAGCCAGCAGCGTTAGTCGTACACACCAGGTCAGGGGTTGTTTGCCAGATCTGGTCGCGCTCACGGGTACGTTCCTCTACGCGACGCTCTAGCGTGTCCATCAGATCGTTCAGGCGAATCAGGTTCTTTCTGAGTGCAGCGCACACTGCCACGATGCCGAAGTTGACGAGGATGAACAGGGCGTTGGCTGCCCACTGGAGCAGATCGAGATCGAACGTGAAGGGGGTAGAGACAAACAGGTAGGCCGCTGCAAGGGCGGCAACGACGGTGGCGAAAAGACCGGGCCCCAGGCCCAGCGTGAAGCCGATAATCATCAGAAGCGGAATGAACAGCAGGTACGGCAGGCCCAGAACAGGCAGGGCCAGACGAACGCCTGCACTGACAATGACAGCTGCCCCGGCGACAGCATAGCGCAGGGGGGTAGGCCATTCATGGCGTAATACCCACTGTTGCAAGCGATCAAAGAGCGTTTCTTTCTTTTGCTGCAAGATTCCGGTACCTGTTCAAACTCAAGTCTATGACTTGGGCTTGCCACGCTAAGGATATAGAACGGAGGTTACGACGTGTAAGGGCACGTGCGTAAATGATCCGTAGTCACTCGTGTTGGACACACCGATTGCGATAAGGTCCCGACTCGTTCAGGTTGAGGCCGTAGCGTAATCCTGACAAGTGACAGAACGCCCTACCCAAACTGCAAAATGGTCAAGCATTAGGTATATAGCGGTTGGCGCTCCATTTTCTTGAGGCCGCATTCAGCATTGTTCAACAACTCTTGAGGATAGTTTCCAGGCGGGTTGCCAGCAACTCCATGGAAAAAGGTTTGGTCATGAGATGCATGCCATTCTCCAGATTACCATTGCCTACTACCGCATTTTCTGCATAGCCGGTAATAAATAGTACCTTCAGGTCCGGACGTTGATGGCGAGCGGCATCGGCCATCTGGCGGCCGTTCATGCCCCCTGGCAATCCTACGTCCGAAATCAGCAGATCGATATGGGTGGAAGAGGAGAGTATGTCAAGCCCTGACGCGCCGTCAGCCGCTTCGATTGCCCTATAGCCCAGCTCCTCGAGTACCTCTTTGATCAGCATGCGTACGGTGGGCTCATCATCAACGATAAGTACGGTTTCACCCTTTTCCGTGCGGGGCGCCTCCCGTGATCCGGTCTGCTGCGCGCCGGCTTCGACCGCACCTGCATAGCGAGGCAAATAAATTTTCATGGTGGTGCCCTTACCGGGTTCGGACAGGACACGCACTTGACCGCCGGACTGCTTGGCAAATCCATAGATCATGGAAAGACCCAGTCCAGTGCCCATGCCGATGGGCTTGGTTGTAAAAAATGGATCGAATATACGCTCCATGATTTCCGGCGACATGCCCGTGCCCGTGTCGGATACTTCCGTCACGATGTACTGCCCGGGGTTCATGTCGCGCTCATGGGCGCTGGCCTCATCCTGGTAGCGATTTTCGGTTCGAATGAGTAATCGACCACCATCCGGCATGGCATCTCGTGCATTGATGCACAGGTTCAGTAGGGCGTTTTCGAGCTGATGGGGATCACAGAGCGTGGGCCAGAGTGCTTCGCTGAGATCGGTCGTGATACACACGGCTGGCCCTACGGTACGTGTGATCAGTTCACGCATGCCTTCGATCAGCTGGTTGGCCTGGGTGGGTTTGGGGTCGAGCGTTTGGCGACGGGAAAAGGCCAGCAATCGGTGGGTCAGGGCCGCGGCTCGATTGGCAGAGTCCTGAGCAGCGGTGATGTATTTATTCAGATCGTTCAAGCGTCCTTGGGTCAGGCGCGTCTTGAGCAGGTCCAGGCTACCGGAAATCCCGGTGAGCAGGTTGTTGAAGTCATGAGCCAGACCGCCGGTGAGCTGTCCTACGGCCTCCATTTTCTGGCTATGGCGCAACCGTTCCTCCGTCTGATGCAGGGCTTCGGCCTGCGCCTTTATCGTGGTGATATCACGTGCAATGCTGTGGAACAGCCCGTCACGACGTTGGGAGTTCCAGGATAACCAGCGATAGCTGCCATCCTTGTGCCGGTAGCGGTTCTCGAAGTTTGACAAGGCCTGGCCGTTGGCAAGTAGCCGCTTGGTTTGCACGGTATGTTCCAAGTCGTCTGGGTGGAGAAAATCCTTGTAGGGGCGTGCCTTCAGCTCCTGCTCCGACCAGCCCAGGGTTTCGCTCCAGGCAGGGTTGAGGTTGAGAAAGTAGCCTTCCGGGCTGGCGGTGCAAACCAGGTCTGGCGTGCTGCGCCAGATCTGGTCGCGCTCGCGGGTACGCTCCTCGACACGTTGCTCAAGCGTCTCGTTCAGCTCCCTCAACTGACTCTCGCTGGCCTTGAGCCGGTCTTCGGCTGCCTTGCGAGCCGAGAGATCAATGGTCACGGCAATGATCGAGTGTGGGTTGCCTTCATCATCGTTCAGACAGGTCAGATTGCTATTGGCCCAGACGATAGTGCCATCGGGTCGGAGGTAGCGCTTGTCGAGGCGAGTCGGCTGTCGGGTGGCCAGGACATGTTGAAGCGCCTCGAGCGTCCTGGGCTGGTCTTCAGCCAGGGTAACGGTCTTTGCGGTTGTGCTTAACATCTCTGTGCGAGAGCGACCCAACAGGCGGCAGAGCTCATCATTGACCCGTAGAAAGCGGCCGTCGAGGCTGATCTCGGACAGGCCTACCGAGGCTTCGTCGAAAATGGAAGCCAGGCGGGTTTCGCTTTCCTTCAGCGCCAGCTCAGCGCGGGTGCGTTCGGTGATGTCGCGGCCAATGGAGAGCAGTTTTTCAGGCGTGCCGTCTGCGCCTGGTATGCAGGAAATAGCAATATCCCACCATTTGGGTTTTCCTGTGTGGGTAGGGCAGTAGCCCTGGAAGCGTCCTGTCCCTCCCGCGCGAGCATTTGCGATGGCGTTGCGTGCCGCCTCCAGATCTGCGTCTTTCCATACCCGGAGCCACGGCTTACCCAATACGCAAGAGAGGTCCGTAATCTCCATGGACTCAATACCGCCGGGGCTCACGAACTGGGTATGCCCTTCGAGATCCATGATCACGATGCAATCCTGACTCGAATTGAGAATAAGGCTGTTCATCTGGCGAGAGATGCGTAGCGCATTCTCGATAGAGTGATTCGCAGTAATGTCCCGCGAAATGGAGAGCAGCTTTTCAGGCCTCCCATGAGAGCCGAGGATAGGCGTGACCTGTACATCCCACCACTTAGGGGTTCCTGCCAGGGTATTGGCCTGCCCGATGAACCGGCCAACCTGACCCGCGCGGGCCAGCGTCATGGCCTCTTTCGCTTCCTGGCTCCCCTTGTCTTGCCAGAAAGTCGGCCAGGGGCAACCCGCAATGGCATTGAAGTCGCTGACTTCCATAGCCTCCTGGCCGTTTGGACTCATGTAAAGCAGGCTGCCATCAAGGTCGAGCACCTTGATGCAGTCGTCAGAGGAGGCCAACACGCTGCGCAGGAACTCGGCGTCGGCCTGCTGAGCTTCAATCACTTTTTGCTGGCGGGTCTGATCGCGCAGGATTTTCAGAAAACCCAGATGAGCGCCATCAGCTGTCCGGAGCGGCATCATTTCGCCATTGGCCCAGAACAGGGCGCCGTCCTTTTCTGGTGCCAACGCTCATCACTGGCGCGACCTTTTTCCAGGGCGCGTTGCATCTCGCATTCGGCGCGCTGCTGGAGTTGGTCCTCTACGGTGAATAGGCGATTGATAGAGGTTCCTAGTATACTTTCGGCTGTCCAGCCAAAGACCTGCTCTGCGCCAGAGTTCCAGTGAGTAATGCGACCGCACTGGTCGGTTGTGATGATCGCAAAATCGACAGCACTGTTCAGAATATCCTGATGGCGCTGGTTCTGTTGGTGAGTCGTTTCGGCAACGGCCTTGAGCGCCATATTCTCGGCTTCGAGTTTGGCGATACGCAGACGCAGATGTTCGTTTTCGATGGTAGTCATGCCGGTATAAAAAGAAGGGTGCGGTACGCCAGGTACCTGGCGGTAGGGGCCAATGCCTTGCCATGAGTAGCAGCACACAGGCACAGCTTCGCTCACGATCAGGTCACGAATGAATGACGTTGGAAAGGGAGGGGATTAGTGAACGGCCCAGTCTATCCAGCACTTGAGAGACTGTCTATCACGCCGGCTGCCCAACCGTCGGCCTGTCTGGGTAACAGGTATGTAGGCGGGATGATATCGATGGGCTATCGGTGTGTCAGGTGCTAAAAGCCAGACTGTCATTTGTAAGGGTCGACCGGTTGGTTCTAGCGTTTGATGACCGTCAGGCTGATCAGGCGAGCCACTACTAATGTGATATACATGACGCCTGCAAACTCTTCGAGCATTACCAGCCCGCGGGCAAGCGGTGAAATAGGCAGAACATCACCCAGCCCTACGCCGGAAAGCGTGGTAAAGCTCAGGAACAGCAGTTCCATCCAGGTCCGTGGTGCCTCAGGGTTCTGCATGGCGGTAAAGCTGCCCGGCAGGAGCAGCTGGCAGACGGTAAAGGTATAGGCAAACGCCCACGCCAGCAGAGTAAAGGTTGCGCCTACCGCAAACAGTTCATCGGTCGATGCGCGTTGATCCTCCATCATGTAGGCAATCAGGCTGGCGGCGGCATAAAAGTAAAAGGCGCCTTCCAGCAGGGCGGAGGCGACCGTAACGGCCTGGTTGGGCCAGATCTCGCTGACGATAGCCAAGCACAGAATGAGCGCGGCCAGAATGAAAGCGATCGAGTGGAGCATTGGGCTGCGGCGAACCATACGCAGGGCAGCAACCAGCACGATGACACCAAACGCACCAAAGACGGCTCGCCCACCCGGCATGTTCTCCATGAAGGGAAAGAGCACGATGCCCAATAGCTGGATAAGTAACAGGCTTGCAGACGGGTAGCGAACCAGATACGTAACGAGGGTGACTTTCATTCAGGACACAGGCAGGATGGAAACGCCGTACAGCGTAACCCGGCAGCGCAAGGCTCACCAGAGCCTTGCGGATAAAGAGCTCGACAAGGCCTATGACTTCTTCTTGAAGGCGTAGAACAGGTTAGGCTCACTGATCACATACAGGTTGCCCTGATCATCCATTGTCATGCCCTCAGCCTGGGGAACATCCTTGGCAAGCCCTTGATTACCACCCCTCAAGCTGAAGGAGCTGACCGGCTTACCGTTGGCGTCCATTTCCACGATCATCTTGGATTCATCAGACAAGGCCAGCAGATGGCCTGTACTCGTATCATAGTGAAGGCTGGACAGGTCGGTCACAAACAAATCCCGGTCGCGCTGTGCGTTGACATGCACGTCGATGTCGATCGGCTGGTCGGGCGAGGCGGTCAAAAAGCCGTTGATCTCGAAGATGCGGACCGGGTCCTTTTCCTTGGCAACAAAAAGGCGCTGCTCCTTGGGGTCGTAGGCCAAGCCCTCGAAACCTTTGTTGCTGTTATCCGCTGCGCTGAGCGAAAACTGTTTGGCATTGGCTGGGTCGGCAATATCGATGACCTGGGTCTGATCATTGACATGCACTTCGATCAGACGATGGTTACGTTCCTCTGTAATCAGGAGGACGCCGGGACGAACGTATTCGATCGCTTCCGGATCACCGAAACCCCGGAGCGGAATACGACGCAGTACATCACCGGAGAGCGAAAGCTCGATAAGGTGCGAGTCCTTGTTGGTCACTGTAAAAAGCGTCTGGCGGCTGGCGTCGAAGGTCAGCGCTGACATGTTTTCGTCATTACCCAGTGGCTTGGCATCGATTGTGACATGGTAATCAGGCAACCACAGGGCCTGCCCTTGGGCCTCCTCGGAGCTGAAGCGCTGTTCCAGACGGAACCAGACCTGCTCAAACAGGCGCTGCTGGGCACCTGCGGTTATCGCGGCTGCCACTAGCAAGCAGGCCAAGGCCGTTGCCATCGTTTTGGAGGAGAGAGCGTTCTGCATGTTAGGTCAGGTTCAGAATTCTGGGCGTATAGCCTACGGGGGGTGGGCTTAACTGAAGCTGAATAAGGCAGGTGCGAGTGTTTCCGATTCTTTCACCCATGGTTCGATAGGTGCGCTCTATGGACGATAGATCCTGAGCGCTTTGGGTTTGATAGAAAAGAGAGCGGGCGTGTAGGTGGTCAGCTCACCATCAGTATTGATAGGCATGGGTTTGCGGGTGTTCAGCCGGATAGCGGTTGTCTGAAACGCCCTGACCTTATCTGCCTTGCCATGGGTGCCCTTGCGCAGGCTGGGCAGCAATGCGATCAGTTCCCACCAATGCCTGACCTCAAGGCTATAGAAATCCAGGCGTCCATCGTCGGCGGTTGCGGATTCTTCCACCGTCATGCCACCGCCATAGTGACGGCCATTGCCCACGGATGCCTGGACCGTTCGGACCTTTTCCACCTGTCCGTCATGTTCGATATACAGAGTGAAACGGCGAAAGCGGCGCAGTAGCCGAAAGGCGGTCAGGCCATAGCCGAGACTGCCCCATTTCTTCTTGATATCCGCGGTCAGCTGATCAGCCAGATCGGCACTGAAGCCAATGCTGGCGACGTTGAGAAAGACATGATCGTTGACGACACCTACATCGATGGCTCGCAGCTGCCCCCGCACAATGATGTCGATGGCCTCGAGCGGGTCCTGAGGAATATTCAGTGTCTTGGCCAGGTCGTTGGCAGTGCCGAGCGGCAGGAGGCCGACGGGCAGGCCAGCCTCAATCAGGGCGGGAGCTGCGGCGTTCAACGTGCCGTCGCCGCCGCCGACGATGATCAGGTCGCATCCCTTGGCCTGTCTGATCTTCTCGCTGATGGAAAGGTTTTCCCCTCCGGTAGGTTCGACTACGGTTATTCCGCCTTGCCTGAGCTTTTCAACGATAGGCGTGTAGGATTCACTCCCACGGCGGGCGCGTTTATTGATCAGCAGAAGGGCGCGGCGGGTTTCGGTAGCGGTCATTGCGTCTGAGATCCCCTATGACTTGTTTATCTCTGACACTTCACGTGTAGGTCTGTCCGAGGGATGGAACGCGAGAGTGCCCCGTTCCGACAACTGCCTGCGAGGCGGAGTTGTTTCAAAAGATCAGTGAAGCCTTACGTTGCGTGATCATCCGCTCAGACTGACGTTAAAAGCATAACTAGCAGGTAGGACCCGACGGTTTCAGGCGCGAGGGCTGACACGGGCGCTTTTGAGCAGCCGGTAGTCCTGCCACAGGATCACGGCCGCTGCGGCGGCGTACGCAAGGCAGGGTGCCCAATAGGCAGGATTAGCCAGCGCTTCGTTCAGGCACATGACCGCACTGATAGAAGTGAATAGCCACGACGGCACTCGCAGGACACACGCCATTGCGCTGGCCCAGAAGCGATCCCTCAGAAAGCCCAGGGGAACGCAGGCGGCAATCTGCATGACTACCAATACGAAGGTCGCAACAGCAACGGTCAGCACCACCTGCTTGTCGGGCGTTTGTGCGTCACGAATAGGGATGAGCAGCGTGCCCAGGCGGGTATGGCTCAAGGCGGTATAAGCCAGGAGCAGCAGGGCGCTGGAGAAGATGATGCGGGCTGGTATCGAGTTCATTGAGCGTCGCGTTACAGGAAAAGGCGCCTATATTACCTGAGCCCGGCGCCTGTTCATGAATACTCTCCAGACAGGTTCAACCCGACGGTGTCTGTTCGGCCAAGGTATGAATAGCGTCGAGTACTGCCTGCGGTGCCAAGTGATGCAGCATATGCCCGGCGCCCTCGATGACACGGAAATCCATCTCCGGCAACTCGGTATGCAGCCTGCCCGAGTGCACATGGGTATGAACCAGCCGATCCTCGCGTCCCGCCATGATGATGGAGGGTACTGTCAGCGTTTTGTAACGCTCCTTGAGTTGTAGCGTTGCGGGAATGATCAGGGCTATTTCGGCTGCGCTGGCATGAAGCTGCACAGGACGAAAGGCCATCCAGGCCGGAAATCGCTTGAAGCGGGCGGGCACTTTGGCGGGTGCAAACATTCGCTTCATCATGAGTGGCCATATGCTGCGATACAGCAGCGGTGAAACGGAGTGGCACATGAGGTCACCCACGCCGGGGATGGCCGGCAAAGCCGCCATGGGAATATCAGGGCGAACGGTCGGGTAATAATAGCCGGACAGCAGCACAAGGCCTCGGACAGACTGCGGGAAGTCGAGCCCCAGCGCCATGGCCACCAATGCGCCCCAGGAATGGCCGAGAACGATAGGGCGGTCGATACCCATTGCGGCAAAGGCCCGATTGAGCAAATGGGCCTGTTCGAGCGGACCCCAGACAATAGACGACGGGCGCTCACTGTAGCCATACCCTGGGCGGTCAAAGATGATGACCCGATAGGTACGGGCTGCGTGTTCGACCAGTTCGCTCAACTCGAAGTCAGTACCCATGGTCGTGTTGCCATGCAGAAGCACAAGGGGCTGTCCCTCACCGTATTCGACGTAATGGATCCGGATACCATCCACCTCGATAAAGGTGCCTGCCGGTGGGTGCTGCTTTTCCGCCTGACGGCTGTAATGGCGGACCAGCATGGCTGATGCCGCGACGGCCAGGGAGCCCCACACAAGCGGGCCGGAGCGGGAGGGTAAAGGCGTGGTTTTGCTAGGCGTAACGTGTGCGCTGTCGGTATGCCGGAGATTTTTCATGCCAGGGCTCCCGCTAAAGACAATTTAGAGTAGTCCACGGGAAAGCCGTTCGCGGTAGGGACGAATGGCACGTTTGGCTTTTACCTGAAACCAGCCATCAGCCTATAGGGGGCGGATGGCTGTAGGTCAATCAGGCTGCGCCCAAGCGCTTGGTCAGCTCGGCCAGTCCCTGGGACAGGTTTTGCAAGTGCACCGCAGCGTCTTGCGTCTTTTCAACCTGGGCCTGGTTGGCGCTGGCAATGGCCGTAATTTCAGTCAGGTTACGAGCAATGTCTTCACTGACGGATGTCTGTTCCTCCGCTGCTGCCGCAATCTGGATGTTCTTGGCGCGCATCGAGTCGACCGAGACCGAGATGGTGTCCAGAATCGCGCCAGCTTCCTTCACCTGCGTGACGCTGCGCTCACTGATGCTCTGACCGTTCTGAATGGCCTTGGCCGCGTTGGCAGTGCCGGTCTGAACGTTGGCAATGATCTGGTTGATCTCGTTGGTCGAGTCGGCTGTGCGACGCGCCAGGTTACGGACCTCATCGGCCACAACCGCAAATCCGCGACCGGCCTCACCGGCGCGGGCGGCTTCGATGGCCGCGTTAAGCGCGAGAAGGTTGGTCTGTTCAGCAATGCCGTGGATGACTTCCATTACCTTGCCGATACGCACGCTGTCTTCTTCGAGCTGATTGATGACAGAGGCCGTACCGGCAATCTCGTCGCTCATGTCGACAATGGTCTTGATGGTGCCCTGCATGACGACGCTACCGCGCTGAACAGCCTGATCGGTTTCGGTAGCAGCAAGGGAGGCTTCGCTTGCGTGACGTGCGACTTCTTGGGCAGTAGCCGACATTTCATGCATGGCGGTTGCCACCTGATCGGTACGGGAGAACTGCTCGTTGCTGCCCTGAGCCATCTGGTTGGCAATGGCGTTCAGGTCGCGGTTGGCAGAGTCCAGGTCCTGGGTGCTCTGCTTGAGACGTGTGAATGTATCGGACAGGAAGTTACGTAGAATGCTGGCGGCTCCCGCCAGTCGACCAAGTTCATCCTGGCGGCTGGATTGGATATTTACGCTGAAGTTGCCATGACTGAGCTGATTGATATGGCCGATGAGCTCACTGATCGGTACGACCAGGCGGCGATTGACCAGCCACAGGCTGATAACGAGGATGGCGATACCGCCCCCAATCAAGGCGATCAGGCCTGTCAGGAAGGTGGTGTCAGCCTGCGCGCTAATTTGGGCGGACAGTTCGTCACTGTGCTTGTGCAATTTGGTGACAAGATCGGCCATCTGGGCGGTGGCGCTACGGTCGATACCTGCAACGGCCTTGTCACCCGCCCCCGGGTCGAAGCCGGCAGCCCTGAAGCGCTCGAAACCTGTGCGATAGGCTGTACCCAGCGTCTTGTGCTCGGCCTGCAGACCTTGAATGGCTTGTGCGATAGCGCTGTCTGACCACGGCTGCTTGCTCAGGTCAGACAGGAATGCTTGAACCTTTTGCTCTTCTGCCTGGAAGGCATTCCAGTGTTTTTCGCGCTTGGCGTCATCCTTGCCACGCAAGAGGGCGTTTTTCCATTCCTGAACTTGGGTTTTAAAGTTCAGGTTGGCTTCGTCGATCAGCAAAACACTACGAATCTCATTGGACAGAAGGCCTTGATAGCGTTGAACGCTCCCGGAAAGAAATTTGAAGGAAACGATTGAAATAGCCATGAGCAGCAAGAGACTGCCGCAGAGCAAGGCAAGAACTTGAGCACGCAGGGAACGGTTAAGCATCACAGTGTCTCGAGAGAGGGAGGTACTCGTCACTGTGTCGTTGAAATAGCAAAAAACTTAATGCGATAAATATTCTATCGGCTTGATAAATTAATGAATTTTTTGTGACAGGCGTCTGGCTCGAACATTTGCCGTGAACGGCTATCCAACAGAGTAACATTCATTAACAGATAAGAATGCGAGGTGCATTATGAGTGATGAACTGCTGGCGTCCATTCACGCGATGGATCCAAGCCCGATCAACCCAGGCGGTGGCCAGGAGTCGCCCTGGCCCGATGAGCCAGTAGGGCCTGATGGGATCATTGATCACCCGGATGACGTGACCGATAACCCTGACGTGATTGACCCGGATACTCCGCTTGTCCCCAGTTGACCCATGAAAAGGCTGGGCAGAGAGCCGCTGTCCAGCCTTTCTTCACCGACTTTCCTACCCGCGACCGTAAACGACCGCTACCATCTTGCGTTGAGCCTGCATGGTCGCCTGGGCCTTGGTGTTCAGGGCCTGGAGACGGGTGTTCAGTTCTTTCTGGATAGCGGGGTCGGATACTTCGATCATGGCACCGTTGACCTTGATCACGTCCTGATGGGCATTGATGTAATCAAGCGCTTCGAGCGTTGCCGTCAGGGTCTCGCTGGCAACCGGCATCATGTTTTTCATGGCTTCGGCCGGCTGGGTGACGACTCGATCATAGGCCTTGTCATAGACAGCCTTCAGATCTTCCGGCTGCTTGAAGGATTTACGCGCTTCATCCGCCTTCGCCTGTTCTTCGCTGATCAGCGCCGGCAGCTCGTTTAACGTTTTTTGGGCAGATTGAATATCCTCGCGGCGCTGAATAGCCTGTCCCATCGAGCTGATGTTCATCTGCTTCATCGCCGTGGTCAGCGAGTCTTCGGTTCGCTTGTTGAGGGACTCGTGAAAGTGCTGCATCGCCGCATACTGGGCGCTGTATTCGCCAAAGAGGTTCTTGTCTTCGTCCCGAAGAACCGGAACGTGTACGCCGGGCTTATCGATGATGCGGGTTTGCAGGAATTCAATGAATGCCTTGCGCTGCGCCTCTTCGTTGGAGCAGGCGGACAGCAGGCAGGCGTATATCAGGGTGAAAAACAGGGCAACCGCGGGGTTACGCTTGAGCATGAGATCTCCCTATGAGCTCAAATGGAGTAGAGCCGACCTGCAACCAGAGGTCAGCCGGCGCACCGTATATAGGGGATTGGAAAGCGTGGCGAGCGGGATCAGCCGAATTGGTGAACGGGTTCTGCTTATAAGACGGACTTGACGTGTTAGGCGGTGTTAGCCCATCGGATCGAAATGGCTTTTGGCCGAGCAGTACCGTTCTTCCATCCACTTGCTTTTGTTCTGCTCATCCTTATCGTGGCGGACGCGCCAGTCCTGGCACTTTTGTCTGAAGTACTCCTTGGCGCCCTTGCGGCATTCGCTATAGCCGACCGAATCCTTGCGGTAGTTGCCGCATACGCTAGTGTCGTCGATGCGGTTGTTAACAATTTCCCAGGCCGCCAGATAGCTTTCACTGCTGCCCCATGCCTCAACCCAGTGCTGCTCGCTTTCCCGTACCGGGTCGGCCGGATAGACGAGCGCCCGTGGCAGGTGATCATGGTGGGCGCGGTAGGCTCTGGGGACCGCCCCTTGATGAGGGTACGGTGGCTTTCCCAGATGACAGCGAATGATCGAGTCATCGGTCTCGCCGTCGCTTCGCATACAGGTCAGGTCAGCAGAAGAAGCAATTTCGGTCTGATCCAGCGAAAGATCGACAAGACCCTGGGCCGAAGGGGGAGTATCGATACCGTCAGCGGGCTCAAGCAGCGTGACAGGGGCTTGCAGCTGTTCAATGTCTTCCAGCGCATTCCAGGCCAGCAGGCTGGCAAACAGCAGCAACGCCAGCCACAGAAGTTGAGCCAAGGTTAATGTACGGCGGCGCTTGAGTGGTCGGGTGACAGGATTTGGTTCATGCACAAGCATGGGCTTGTGCCCATCGTCTTGCTGTTGACCGCGGTCGTGTGTGCCCATGATGCTTCCTTGCAGGACTCGAAACGACGGTACTGACGTTGAAGATGCGTGATGAATTTCACGTTACATAAGGGTATCCAGACCAGGCGGATAAATCCAGCAGGCGGACCGTGCTTGAGCCGTTCAACCGATTGAGCAGAGATAAAAGGCAGTAAGGAGGCGATGAAGCGGACCAGGCGTACCTGGCCCGCTCGGTGGTCAGGCGCTGCGCTGCTGCGAGGCGCCGTACCAGATCACCAGGGCAAAGCAAAGCATGGGCAGCGAGTACGCATACGCAGTGCTGCTCATATCGGCAATGAGGCCCATGAAGTAGGGCATGATCGCGCCACCCACGATAGCCATGATCATGAAGGAGCTGGCGCGCTTGGTGTGTGGGCCGAGGTTCTTCACACCCAGCGCAAAGATGGTGGGAAACATGATCGACATGAAGAAGAACACGGCGATTAAACCCACCACGGCAATGCCATCGAATCCGGCCACCACCAGACCGCAGAGGAAAAAGTTGATCACGCCATAGATCATCATCAGACGAGCCGGCGCGATGAATCCCATCAGCCAGGTGCTGAAGAAACGGCCCAGCATGAAGCACAGCATGGCAATAGACAGCATGAACGACGCGGACTGGCTGGAAGTGTCGGACCAGTGCTCGGTTACGTAGTTGATAAAGAAGGCACCCACACCTACCTGCGCCGCCACGTAGAAAAACTGGGTGATGACGCCGCCAACGAAATGCTTGTGCTGCCAGAGTGTGCGGCTGTCCTGACGGGCAACGGCTTCCTCCTGATTGCGAAGGTCAGGGAGAGTGGTTTTGGCAAAGAGCACGGCGATCATCAGGACCAGAGCGGCGATACCTACGTAGATCATGCTGACCGAACCCAGGCTGTCGGAGGAGGCGGTACCTGCACTATTGGTGGCCGAAAAGAACAGGGTGCCGCCCAGGATTGGGCCGGTGAACTGACCGAGGCCGTTGAAAGACTGGGCGAAATTGAGGCGGCGCTCGGCTCCGTTCGGATCGCCTAGAACCGTGGCATAGGGATTGGCTGCCGTTTCCAGGCAGCCCAGACCGCAGGCGATCATGAACAGGGCAAAAAGAAACATGGCAAAGCTGGCTGAAGACGCTGCCGGAACGAATAGCAAGGCACCCAGGGCATACAGGCACAACCCGACCAGGATGCCGGCCTTGTAGCCGCGCTTGCCCATGAAGATCCCGGCGGGCAGGGCAACGATAAAATAGGCGCCGAAGTACGCCGCCTGAAGCAGGCCGGACTGCGCCTTGGTGACGTGCAGCGTTTCCTGGAAGTGTTTGTTGAGTACGTCCAGCAGGCCATACGACAGGCCCCACATGAAGAACAGGCTGGTGACAAGGATGAATGCCCATTGATAGCCCGAGCGTTCCTGGCTGGCAACGGGTGTGGCCGTTCTGGTTTGGTTGACTAACATGACAGCTCTCCGTGGTTCTTATCGTTGTGCAGCGTTGAGGTCATTTGGTGGTACAGCAAAACCGGCGTCCTGGCGTTGAACGGTGGTTCCCCCGAGGGCCAGCAGGCCTGCGCCAAGCAGGGCGACAGTTGCCAGGGTGTACATGCCGGCGTGGGGATTGGCGAACGTCTGTTCCATATAGGTTTTAAGGGTGGGCGCAAGAAAGCCGCCCAGGTTGCCCAGCGCACCGATCAGGGCAATTGCGCTGGCTGCTGCGACACCGCCCAGGTAGCGGGTGGGAAGCGTCCAGAAGAGCGGCTGAACCGTGATAAAGCCGGCAGCCGCGAGGCAGAAGGCAAACAGAACGGGCACGATGCTCTCGATAACCGTCGATCCTGCTATGCCCACTGCGGCGAGCAGCAGCATGGCCACTGCCAGTTGGCGATGCTTGCCGGTGCGGTCTGCATAGCGAGTCACCATGAACAGTGCACCCAGGGTGAATAGCCAGGGAATGGCCGTCAGCATGCCAACCTCAAAGCCGATCTTGGTGCCGAGCAGCTGAGCGATGCGCGCCGGAAGATAAAACAGGACGCCGTAAACGCTTACCTGGATAGTGAAATAGATCAGTACGAAGTACATGACCTTTGGGTTGACGAGGGCTGCCTTCCAGGAGGAAGGGCTATGTTCCTTCTTGTCTGTCTCCTCCTGTTCGATAGCCTTGTGCAGTGCCGTTTTCTCGTCCCGGG
The DNA here is from genome assembly GCF_058536325.1 of Pseudomonas sp. C2.3V. NCBI lineage: Bacteria > Pseudomonadati > Pseudomonadota > Gammaproteobacteria > Pseudomonadales > Pseudomonadaceae > Pseudomonas > Pseudomonas sp. C2.3V. The sequence continues at coordinate 1,227,273 of NZ_JBZUBN010000001.1, forward strand.
TCAGCCATCGTGCATCCCGCGGGCGGTTCGGCAGGTAGAAAAACGCAATCACGCCAATGACCGAGGCAAGCAGTCCTTCCACCACGAACATCCATTGCCAGTTGCGCAGGCCGAATACGCCGTGCATTTCCAGCAGCCAGCCGGAGACAGGGCCCCCCAGCAGCAGCGAGGCCGGTACGCCAAAGTAATAGAGCCCATACGCCGCACCGCGGTGGCGATGAGGGAACCAGTAAGTGAGATACAGGACGACACCTGGCGACAGGCCTGCCTCGGCCACGCCCAGCAGAAAGCGGAGGATATAGAAGGACATTTCGCTTTGAGCAAACATCATGGCAGCCGAGACAAGGCCCCAAGTCACCATAATTCGGCTCAACCAGATCCGTGCACCGATACGATGAAGGATCAGGTTGCTGGGAACTTCGAAAAGCGCGTAGCCGATAAAGAAGATTCCCGCGCCGAGAGCAAAGGCCGCATCGCCGATCCCTGTGTCGGCCTGCAATGCGAGCTTGGCATACCCAACGTTAGAACGGTCGATAATGGCCATGGCAAACATCAGGGCCACGAATGGAATAATTCGGCGACGGCTCTTGGTCAGGGCACTGTCGAGCGGGGCGGTAAGCGTAGACATGAATGACTCCAGTTATTGTTGTTTTCTAGAGCGCTCACACATCAAGCAGGACGTTGCTAATCCGGGGCCGGTTGCTCAGCCAGCGCGAAGATTCTTTGCATCGGAATCCATTTGCTGCCCTGCGGCGTCCAGGGTGTCGGTGTCTGGTATCGCCACATCAGCGCTTCCCATTCCTGCACCTTGGGATTGGCCGCGGCGGCGGCTTCGAAGGCATTTACACTGAAGTCAGCACTGACATGCATGATCATGAACAGGCGTGTGCCGAGGCGGTAGATCTGCATGTCCTGCACACCGGCGTTACGCAGATGGGTGGTGATCTCGGGCCAGATACGCGCGTGCAGCTGCTCGTATTCGGCAATGAGCGCAGGGTCATCCTTGAGGTCCAGCGCCATGCAGTAGCGAGTGCTCATGTGAGTGCCCTGTCCAGATGCATATAGCCGCCATCGACCGTGAGCCATTGCCCGGTGGTATGGGCAGCGCGAGGTGATAGAAGGAAGACGACCGTGTCGGCAATCTCCTCGGGAGTGGTCATGCGCTTGCCCAGCGGAATCTTGCTGACGATTTTGTCCAGTTTGTCTTTAGGATCATCAAAGGTGTTCAGCCAGTTCTCGTACAAAGGCGTCATGACCTCGGCCGGGATGACTGCATTCACGCGGATGCCATCAGCCAGCAGCGAGGCGGCCCATTCTCGAGTAAGGGACAGTTGTGCGCCTTTGGCGGCGGTGTAACCACTGGTGTTGCCCTGGCCGGTGAGTGCGGTCTTGGAGCTGATATTGACGATGCTGCCCTTGCTATCCCGAAGAGCGTCGAGGCAGAGATGGGTCATGACGTAATAATGAATGAGGTTCTTTTCCAACGATTGGATAAACGCCTCGCGTCCAGCCTCAAGACTGACCCCGTCGTTGACCCCGGCGTTGTTGACCAGTCCGTCCAGGCGGCCGAATCGGGTCAAGGTTTGCTCGACGGCTGCGCGGCAAGAGATTTCATCGCACAGTTCAGCCTGGATAAAGAGTGTCTGTGGCTGAAGCGCGTCCAGCTTGGCTGCGAAGTCATCTTCCAACGGTGTGCGGCTGACAATCACTGGGATAGCGCCTTCGTCAGCCAGACCGAGGGAAATGGCGCCGCCGATCCCTGAGCCGCCGCCGGTTACGATAAAAACTTTTCCATCCAGATGCAGGTTCATGCGGCGTGCTCCTGTGCATTGACCGTAAGGCCATACAGGCGAATTGCATTGCCGCCCATGATGGCGGACTGCTCGGCGGATGAGAGGGGCGCGATGGCCAGCTGAGCCAGGGCATGGACATGGTCGTACTCGCCCGCCAGCCGGCACACCGGCCAGTCCGATCCGAACAGCACGCGCTCCGGGCCGAACAGCTCCAGCGCCTGGCTCATATAGGCGACCAGATAGTCCGGTCGCCAGGTTGTCCAGCCAGCCTCCGTAATCAGTCCGGACAACTTGCAGTGCACATGGGGGAGGGCAGCCAACGGCGCCAGCTGCTCAGCCCAGGTCTGCAGATTGCCATGTGTGATATCAGGTTTGCCCAAGTGATCAAGCACCAGGGGCTGCCGGTCATGCCTTCGGGCAAAGGCGTACGCGGCCTTGAGCGAGGGGGACTTGATAAGGATTTCATAGAGGTAGCCGCGGGCCTGAATAATGGCCACACCCTTGTTGAATGCGGTGTCGGCGAGAAAGGCATCCGGGTCCGCTTCGTCCTGGATCTGGTGGCGAAAGCCACGCAGGCGCGGCTGGCCTTGCCAGCGATCGAGCGACTCAAGCAGGTTGGGCGCTTGTAGATCTACCCAACCAATAACGCCGGCAATCCACGGATGTTTCGCAGCCAGCGCCAGCAGTGCGTCAGTCTCCTCCTCGCATTGCCGGGCCTGAACGGCAATGCATCCCGCCATCTGGTGTTCTTTAAGAAGCGGCTCGAGATCCGAGGGCAGATAGTCGCGCTTTAACACCGACATGCTGTTGTCGATCCAGCGGTACTGATCCGGCTCGTAATGCCAGAAGTGTTGATGTGCGTCGATTCTGGGTATTTCAGGGCGTGTCATTGTTATTGTCTCCTGAAAGCAGTGGGCGGCGGGATCGGTGAGGCTGGTCCCTCCGATATGCTCGTTGAGTAAAAGGGTAGGCCCTCTACTCAACCTGCCGCTAAGTGTTACGGGGAAACCGATACTGCTGGCGCGAGGCCGGTTTCATGGTGATCGAAAATCCTGGTGCCTGGGGCGGCAGGTAGGCGGGGCCCTTCATGACGCAGGGGGCTTCGAAATGCTCATGAAGATGATCGACATACTCCACAACGCGCCCTTCATGCGTGCCCGCCACGCACAGGTAATCGATCATCGAGATATGTTGCACGTATTCGCACAGTCCAACGCCGCCGGCATGGGGGCAGACAGGTAGCTCGTACTTGGCGGCCATGAGCAGCACAGCAAGCACTTCGTTCAAACCACCCAGGCGGCAGGCATCGAGCTGTACCACGTCGATGGCGCCACGCATGATGAATTGCTTGAACAGAATACGGTTCTGGCACATCTCGCCGGTAGCCACCTTGACCGGGGTAATACCCTCTTTGATCGCGCGATGACCTTCTACGTCGTCCGGGCTGGTGGGTTCCTCGATGAACCAGGGCTTGGCAAACGACAGCTTGTTTACCCAATCGATGGCCTCGTTGACTTCCCAAACCTGGTTGGCATCGATCATCAAGTGTCGGTTAGGGCCTATCACTTCACGGGCAATGGTGACGCGGCGGATATCGTCCTCAAGGTCACGGCCGACCTTGAGCTTTACATGAGAGAAGCCTGCATCAATGGCCTCCTGACAGAGGCGGCGGAGTTTGTCATCCGGATAGCCAAGCCAGCCGGCAGAGGTGGTGTAGCAGGGGTAGCCATGGGCCTTGAGCAGGCCGATGCGTTCTTCCTTGCCTTTGGCGCGCTCCGTGAGCAGTTGTATCGCTTCTTGCGGTGTGATGCAGTCGGTGATGTAGCGAAAGTCGACGCACCGTACGAATTCTTCCGGCGACATGTCGGCGACCAGCTGCCAGACCGGCTTGCCAACCTGCTTGGCCCACAGGTCCCAGGCCGCATTCACGACGGCACCGGTCGCCAAGTGGATGGCGCCCTTGTCCGGACCGATCCAGCGCAGTTGGCTGTCGCTGGTCATGTGGCGCCAGAAGCGGCCCATGTCTGCCGTGATCCATTCCAGATCAAGCCCTTTGATCTGACCTTCCAGTGCCTGAATGGCCGCACAGCAGATCTCGTTGCCCCGGCCAATGGTAAAGGTCATGCCGTGGCCTTCGAGCCCAGGCTGGTCGGTTTCAAGAATCACATAGGCGGCAGAGTAATCGGGATCGGGGTTCATGGCGTCCGACCCGTCCAATGCCTGGGACGTAGGAAAACGAATGTCCTCTACGCGAAGACCGGTGATTGTTATTGTCATATCGGTTCTCCGGAAGCCCTTGATGCCGGGCTTGTCAACGCTGTGTTGGAGGCCCGCTCAAAAGCTCTTCATATGAGAGCGCATGTTGAGCGGGCGCTTCTCCGGGCGTGCGACGCGGTTAAACGTCCCAATCACCCGAAGGGTATGGTTTCAGTCAGCCTGAACCGTGCGCTGCTTCTGCTCGCCCAGGCCCGCGATGCCCAGGCGCATTTCCTGGCCGGGCTTCAAGTAGACTGGTTCGGGCTTGATGCCCAGACCTACTCCAGGCGGGGTACCCGTGGAAATGACATCCCCCGGTTGCAGGCTCATGCAGCGGCTCAGGTAGGCGATCAGCTCCGGCACCTTGAACACCATGGTGCGGGTATTACCGTTCTGGTAACGCTTGCCATCCACTTCCAGCCAGAGGTCGAGCGCGTGCGGATCGGCTATTTCATCTTTGGTGACCAGCCAGGGGCCGAGCGGGCCGAAGGTATCGAACCCCTTGCCCTTATCCCAGGTGCCGCCACGCTCGATCTGCCACTCACGCTCGGATACATCATTGATTACGCAATAGCCCGCTACATAATCCATGGCATTGGCTTCGTCGATGTAGCGCCCGGCCTTGCCAATCACCACGCCCAGCTCAACTTCCCAATCGGTCTTGGTGGAGCCACGCGGGATCTCTACGTCGTCGTTCGGGCCGCAGATGGCACTGGTCCACTTGTTGAACACGACAGGTTCTTTCGGCACTTCCAATCCGGACTCGGCTGCATGGTCGGCATAGTTAAGACCGATACAGATGAACTTGCCGACACGGCCCACGCAGGGGCCAAGGCGAGGGGAACCGTTCACAACGGGCAGACTGCTCTGATCAATATTCCTGAGCGTGTCGAGTCCTTCAGCAGTGATGGCCTGGCCCGCGATGTCATCAATATGGCCAGAGAGGTCACGAATCTGACCTTGAGCATCCAGCAAGCCCGGTTTTTCCTGACCCTTTTCCCCGTAACGCAGCAATTTCATGAGCGGTTTCCTTGTGCGATAAAGTGGTGTGCGGTGGCCTTAAGCGACCCAGCCGCCATCGATTACGTTGATGGTGCCCGTTGTGAAGCCTGAGGCATCGGAACCCAGATAGAGCGCCAGTGCAGCGATTTCCTCGGGCTTGCCGATCCTGCCCATGGGTTGGCGGGACACAAACGCAGCATAGACCTCGTCTTCGGCTCGGCCTTCCTGCTGGGCTTGCGCCGCAATACGCTGGCGCAGGGAAGGCGAGTCGACCGTGCCGGGGCAGATCGCATTGCAGCGGATGCCTTTGGCGACGAAATCAGCCGCTACGGATTTAGTCAGGCCGAGAACAGCGGCCTTGCTGGCGCAATAGGCGAAGCGATTCGGTACGCCTTTCACGCTGGAGGCCACTGACGACATATTGATAATCGAGCCGCCGCCGTTTTCGATCATGGCCGGTAGAAAGGCACGAATCATCCGGTACATGGCAGTGACGTTAAGATCAAAGGAGAATTTCCAGGCATCCTCATCACAATCGAGAATGGTGCCGCTGTGCACGTAACCGGCGCAGTTGAAGAGCACATCAACAGCGCCTAACTCACTGGCAAGTGTCTGGATAGCATCGGGCTGAGTGACATCAAGAACATGGGTACGAACATTGGGAAGCTCGGCGAGGGCGGTAGCGTTGATATCGACCGCAATGACGTCAGCGCCCGCTTCGGCAAAGGCCAGAACGCTGGCCCGGCCAATTCCTTGAGCAGCGGCGGTGACGAGGACACGTTTTCCAGCAACGGACATGAGAGCCTCCTGTTTTTATTATTCGTAGGATGACCCGCTTGCGTTAACCGCTGCTATGCTGGGGGCATATCGAGCGGCTAATGGTCAGGCCATTGGTCCTCTGGTTTAGCAGTGAGTCAGCGGCTGCGCAAGTTTTTTCTGTAGCGCAAGCGACGCGATGTATACCAGTGGGATACGTGATGCCAATACAAACAATTGAAAATCCAAGGCTTTATCGTCAGATCGCCGATCAGCTGCGCAGCCTGATCGACAGTGGCGAATTTCCTCCTGGGAGTCGCCTGCCGGCCGAGCGGGAGCTGGCCAAGCAAATGGGTGTCAGTCGGGCTTCGGTACGTGAGGCACTTATCGCGCTGGAGGTCATCGGCCTGGTGGATGTGCGGGTCGGTAATGGCGTTCTGGTCTGCGCCAATGACCAGCGCCCGGCGGACGATGCGCCGGTGATGGAGCTGGCGGCGCGCGGCCAGTGGGTAGGGCCTGATCCTGAGCTGGATGTGCAGGTGGATTTCAATGCCGAAATCCCGCCGTTCTCGCTGCTTCAGGCGCGGCAGCTGATCGAGCCGGAAGCGGCGGCCTTGGCTGCAATCAATGCCAGCGAGGAAGAGTTGGCCGGTATTCACGCGGCCTATGAGCGCAATGTGCAGGACAACCGCGAGGGCTCGACGACCCATCCCGGCGATCGCCTGTTTCATATCCGCATCGCCCAGGCCAGCGGTAATCCGGCCTATGCCCTGATGATCCAGCATCTGCTGGGGCACCGCTATGGCTCGATGTTTCAGCGCTTGCAGGCACACTATACCCCTGAGGACATGCCCCATCGCTCTGAGGACGAGCATCTGCGTGTACTGAAGGCTCTGCAGGCCCGCAATGCGCAAGAGGCGCGCTCCGCCATGCGGGCGCACCTGGATGAGGTGATTCGGATCTTTTCCCGCGGACAGGAGGCGGAGTAATCGCCTTTATTCCATGGCTGTCGGCCTGAGCAGGATTTCACTGATATCGACTGCTGCCGGTTGACCGATGGCAAAGGCAATGGACTGGGCGACCGACAGGGCAGGGATAGCCATCTCATGAATGTGCCGCACGCTTTTGGCAACGTCTTCGTCCGTCACGCTATTGGGCAGCTCCGTATCGACCGGGCCGGGTGAAATAATCGTGCTGCGGATGTTGTAGGGCGTCATCTCCATGCGCAGCCCTTCGGCAATCGCGCGTACGCCGAATTTGGTTGCCGAATACACGGCACTGGTCGGGCGCACCCGATGGCCGGACAGGGACGAGACATTGATGATGTGTCCGCTCTTCTGCTGCTGCATGATCGGCAGGACCGCCGCAATCCCGTAAAGCGTGCCCTTGAGGTTGATATCGATCATGCGCTCCCAATCTTCGACCTTACGCTGATCGAGTCGCGAGTTGGGCATGATGCCCGCATTATTGATCATCACATCGACCCGCCCAAAGGCCGTAATGGCTGCCTGGATAAGCGCCTCGACGTCATCCCGCCTGGCCACATCCATCTGCACCACCTCAACGCGACCGCCAACGGTTCGCAGCCCCTCGGCAATGGCGTTCAGTTTATCCAGCCGACGGGCACCCAGGACGACCGTCGCGCCCTCTGAACTCAATAGCCGTGCGGTGGCTTCGCCAATGCCACTGCTGGCACCGGTAATGACAATGACCTTGCCTTTTATGTTGCTCATGGCTGTTACCTGAATCGACTGGTTTACGAGGGAGTGCCTGAACGCAGGGAGGTTCCAGACATTGGTCAGCAGAGCGGCTTTTGCCACTCGGCAGCGCTTGAAATTTATCGGCTGATCCTTACATTTTTCCGCGGCATTTTTGCCAGCGAACATTCGCACCTTTCTGGCCTTGTTCATCCTTTTTTCAAGGAGATTAATTGATGAAGATCGCGCAGATTGCCCCCTTGTACGAGGCCGTTCCGCCAAGTCTCTACGGCGGAACGGAAAGAGTGGTGGCTCACCTGACCGATGCGCTGGTCGAGTTGGGTCATGAAGTCACTCTGTTTGCATCCGCTGACTCCCGCACATCAGCCCAACTTGTGCCCGGTTGCGAACGGGCGCTACGACTGGACCCTGCACCGCTCAAGTCTGATATTGCCAGTCACTTGAGTATGCTGCACACGTTGCAGGAGCGGGCCGATGAGTTTGATGTCCTGCATTTTCATGTGGATCTACTGCATTTCCCCTTGTTCGAGCCCTTGGCCGAGCGGACTCTGACTACTCTCCACGGGCGGCTCGACCTCAAGGGATTGCCGGAAGCCTACCGGCGTTGGCACCGGTTTCCGCTGGTGTCCATTTCTCACCACCAACGCACGCCGCTGGCTTTTGCCAACTGGCATGGCACCGTGCACCACGGTCTGAATGCGTCCACGTACCGGTTCCATGAGCAGATGGGCGAAGGGTACTTGGCATTTCTGGGCCGTATGTCTCCAGAGAAACGGCCTGATCGGGCGATTGCCATTGCACGGCAGGCAGGTGTTCCCATCAAGTTGGCGGCCAAGGTGGACAACGCCGATCGCAAGTACTTCGAACAGGAGATCAAGCCGCTTCTGGATGATCCGCTGGTGGAGTTCATTGGCGAAATTGGTGACAGTGAAAAATCCGAATTTCTGGGTAACGCGCGGGCGCTGCTCTTTCCCATCGACTGGCCTGAGCCGTTCGGGCTGGTGATGATCGAGGCCATGGCCTGCGGGACGCCGGTGATTGCCTGGCACTGTGGCTCGGTGCCGGAAGTCGTGGAACCGGGCGTGACCGGGTATATCGTAACGAGTGAAGAGCAGGCCGTGGAGGCGGCGCGGCAGGTCCTGACCCTGGATCGACGTCGGGTTCGCGAGGTATTCGAGCAGCGCTTCTCCGCCACGGCCATGGCCAGACACTATCTGGAACTGTATCGGCAGCTGCCGGGCAATCGGAACACTGAAGTCAACTTCAAGCAAACGGCGTAACGACCATGGGTGAAATCCTTATGTCTGATCAGTCAGCACAGCAAGGAAGCGAGATCGAACAGGCGCGTCATCCCGAACGCCTGTTCGTGCTCATGGAGGGTGATACCTTTGTGGTGGCAGATGCCTATGGCGACATGGGTGGGCGGGACGATGGCTTGTTCCATAACGATACCCGCATCGTGTCCCGTTACCGATTGACCGTGGCGGGGAGGCGACCCTCGCTGCTGTCAGCGTCGGTCAGTCAGGATAATGTTTACTTTACCTCCCATCAGACCAACCAGCCGTTGCCGCGGCTGGGTGAAAGCACGACGCCCGAAGGCGTGATTCACATCGAACGCAAGCGCTTTGTCTGGAAGGGGTATGTGCATGAGCGCATCCTGCTGGCCAACTACAGTGATTTGTCTACTGAGGTGCCGCTGGAGCTTGAGTTTGGCGCGGACTTCCGAGACATGTTTGAAGTGCGTGGACAACAGCGTAGCCATCGGGGCGAGCAGGAGCATACCCAGATGGCCGAGCGCAGTGTCACGCTACGGTATCTTGGGCTTGATGAACAGCCGCGCCGTGCTGCCATCAGTTTTTCCGAACAGCCTGTTGAGTTAAGCGAGCAAGGCGCGCAGTTCAGGGTGACTCTGGAAGAACGTGGAAGCTGGGAGCTGTATATCGACATTGGACCAGAACCGGCTCAGCCTTCGCGGGCACGTTATCGGCAGGCCGCTGCACAAGCGCGGCGCAGTATGCGCAGGCGACAGCGGCGGGGTGCTCAGGTCAAGGCATCTGGCCGTCTGTTCCAGGCGTGGCTGGAGAAGTCCCGTGCGGATCTGGCGCTGCTCACAGCGGAGCTGCCTAGCGGGCCGTATCCCTACGCCGGTGTACCCTGGTACTCAACACCGTTCGGCCGTGATGCCATCATCACGGCGCATCAGGTGCTCTGGTTGAATCCTGAGCTGGCCCGTGGGGTGCTGTCTTATCTTGCGCAACATCAGGCTCATGAAACGTCGAGCTTCCGGGATGCCGAGCCTGGCAAGATCATGCATGAGACGCGCAAGGGCGAAATGTCGGCGCTAAACGAGCTGCCGTTCGGTCGCTATTACGGCGGGGTGGATACCACACCGCTGTTCGTCATGCTGGCTGGAGCCTATGCTCGGCGTACGGGCGACCGGGCATTCATTCAGGAAATCTGGCCCGCACTGCAAGAGGCTATTCGCTGGGTTGAGGGTAATGCCGAGCGTAACGCACAGGGGTTCATCAGTTATGCCCGTGCAGAAGAAAGTGGTCTGGCCAACCAGGGATGGAAGGACAGCCATGACTCGATTTTCCATGCCGATGGCCGTACACCGGATGGTCCGATCTCACTGATTGAAGTGCAAGGGTATGCTTATAAGGCGTATCTGAGCATGGCTGAACTGTCGGAATGGCTCGGTGAGCAGGATAAGGCCACGCACTGGCGCACACGGGCCGAGCATCTGCGGGCAGCGGTGGAAAAGCACTTCTGGCTGGAAGGTCGGCAGTTCTATGCCCTGGCTCTGGATGGTCATGGTGAGTCGTGCGCGGTGCGTGCCTCCAATGCAGGCCACCTCTTGTTTACGGGGCTGCCTCAATTGGCGCGTGGTCAGGCCGTGTCGCAACAGCTCTTGTCCCGCGCCTTCAATTCCGGATGGGGCGTACGGACCCTGGTGCCAGACGCTGTACGGTTCAACCCCATGTCCTATCACAATGGCTCGGTCTGGCCACATGATGTGGCCCTGTGCGCCGCCGGTATGGCGCGCTACGGTGAGCGGGAAGGGGTGGTACGTCTGCTCGGAAACATGTTTGAAGCCGCGGCCCATTTCGGGATGCGTTTGCCAGAGCTCTTCTGCGGTTTCGAACGTGCGCCGGGCGAAGCGCCGATTGCCTATCCGGTGGCCTGTCTACCCCAGGCGTGGGCCGCCGGCTCGGTATTTATGCTGCTACAGGCTTGCCTGGGCGTGGAGATCGATGGGCACACCGCAAGCGTCACGATCACTCAACCCCGCTTGCCGTTTGGCATCGACCGTATTCAGCTGAAACGGCTACGCCTGGGCCAGCAGGAGATAGACCTGACCTTCCAGCGGCTCGGCGAGCGTGTGGTCGCGTTTGTAGACGCTCAGCACGGGCCTCAGCCGGTCCGGGTTGATATACGTCTTTGAGTCGATGGCAGGGCTGGCCCGGCTGGCCCTGCCTGCTCAACAGACGAGCGGTAAGACGCCCGTCTGCCGTGGTATTGCTGAGGTCAAGAAAGCGCTATTCAGCACGAAAACCTTACCGGTGGCTTTGAACAGGTCTGGCTCTTGAGCCGTGATCTCCGTACGCTTCGCCTTTTTTGCAGTTCCAGATCTACCCAGAGGCTTATTCATGCAGGACGCGGCTCATCTGACGCCCGGTTTTATGGTCGTTCACGGCAATCGTCTGGAGGACCTGCGCAATCTGACTGTTGCCTGGATGCGCCATCATCCCCTCGCGCCTTTGGAAAACGAGCAGGTGCTCGTGCAGAGCAACGGCATCGCCCAATGGCTCAAGCTGGCCCTGGCCGAAGACCCGACGGAGGATGGCGAAGGCGGCTGCGGTATTGCGGCGGCTATTGATGTACAGCTGCCGTCGGCTTTCTTATGGCGGGTATACCGACAGGTCTTGGGTCGCGATACCGTTCCGGCGTCTTCCCCGCTGGATCGTACGCCGCTGACGTGGCGTCTGGTGCGGCTGCTGCCCAGCCTGCTTGAACGTCCAAGCTTTGCCTCACTGCGCCGCTTCCTTGATGAAGACAGCGACATGCGCAAGCGCTACCAATTGGCAGAGCGTCTAGCCGATCTCTATGATCAGTATCAGGTGTACCGCGCCGACTGGCTGGAAGACTGGGCCAATGGCAAGAACCAACTGAACAAGCTGCGTGATGGCGCCGTACCGCTGCCGCCGATATGCCAATGGCAGGCAGAGCTGTGGCGTGCCTTGCTGGCGGATGTGGGCGATGACGGCATGGCGGAAAGCCGGGCGGGGGTGCATCAACGCTTCATCAGCACCATGAAGGCGCTGGAACAAGCCCCTTCGCACCTGCCGCGGCGGGTCGTTGTATTTGGTATTTCCTCGGTGCCCGCCCAGCTTTTGGAGGCATTGGCTGCCCTGGCGCGGTTTAGCCAGGTATTGCTCTGTGTTCACAACCCGTGCCGCCACCACTGGGGTGACATCGTGGCGGACAAAGATTTGCTGCGCCACGAATACAAGCGGCAGCTGCGCAAGCCCGGCATGCCCACTGCGCTTGATCCGGACGAGCTGCATCAACATGGCCACCCACTACTGGCCAGCTGGGGCAAGCAGGGGCGTGACTACATTAACCTGCTGGATAGTTTTGATGAGCCGGACGGCTACCGTCGCCTGTTCCATGATGTAAACGGCGGACGGATCGACCTGTTTGAAGAGGTCGAGCCCCAGCACATGCTGGCGCAATTGCAGGACGATATTCTCGATCTGCGCCCCTTAAGTGAAACCCGCGAGCGTTGGCCGGCCGTCAATCCCACTAAAGATCAGTCCATTCGTTTCCACATTGCTCACAGCCCGCAGCGCGAGGTGGAAATACTCCACGATCAGCTTCTGGCACGCTTCTCGGAAGACCCTACGTTGCGTCCGCGGGACGTCATCGTCATGGTGCCGGACATCGACAGCTATGCGCCCCACATTCGCGCCGTGTTCGGGCAGCTGGACAGCCATGATCCGCGCTTCATTCCGTTTACGTTAGCGGATCAGGGGCAGCGTGGTCGTGATCCGCTCCTGATTGCACTGGAACATCTCCTGCGTTTGCCGGAAAGCCGCTTTTCGGTGAGCGAGATCCTTGACCTGCTGGACGTCCCGGCCCTGCGCAAGCGCTTCGGCTTGAATGACACCGACCTGACGACCCTGCATCGCTGGATCGAGGGTGCCGGTATCCGCTGGGGTTTGGATGCCCGGCAGCGGGCACGGCTGGATCTTCCGGATGATCTCACCCAAAACACATGGCGTTTCGGTCTGCGGCGCATGTTGCTGGGGTATGCCGTGGGGCAGGGCGTGGCACGGGATGAAATCGAGCCGTTCGACGAGATTGGTGGCTTGGATGCTGCCCTGGTCGGCCCGCTGGTTACCTTGATGGATGCGCTGGACAAGGCCCATGACGAGCTGGCCGAGCCTGCCACTCCTGCAGTATGGGGCAAGCGTCTGCAAATGGTGCTGCGCACGTTCTTCGTGTCTTCCAGCGAACGTGACGAGTACCTGCTTGGCCAGCTGGAGCAGCTGCGTGAAGACTGGCTGGACACCTGCGAGGCGGTCCAGTTGGACGAAACGTTGCCGCTTACGGTGGTGCGTGAGGCATGGCTCGCCGGGTTGGATGAGGGCAAGCTGTCCCAGCGTTTTCTGGCAGGCGCAGTGAATTTCTGTACCCTTATGCCCATGCGTGCCATTCCATTCCGGGTGGTGTGCCTCCTGGGTATGAACGATGGCGATTATCCACGCGCCCAGCCGCCGTTTGACTTTGACCTGATGGGCAAGGACTATCGCCCCGGCGATCGCTCCCGCCGTGAAGACGACCGCTACCTGCTATTGGAAGCACTGCTGTCTGCCCGTGATCAGCTCTATATCAGCTGGATTGGCCGTAGCATTCGCGACAACAGTGAGCGACCGGCCTCCGTTCTGCTAGGCCAGTTGCGTGATCATTTGGCTGCAGGTTGGAAGTTGATAGATGAGGGTCCTGATAAGGAAAAGGGCAAGGAGGGCGAGCGCTTGCTTGAGGCGTTGACTCAGGAGCATCCGCTACAGCCCTTTAGCATCCGCTATTTTCAGGGCGAGCCGGGCTTTTTCAGCTATGCCCGCGAGTGGCTTGCCGTGCACGACAAGCAGCCGCCGCGAGGCCAGGAACCCATACTTCCGCCCCATGAGCAGGACGAGCCGCTGAGCCTGAATCAGCTACAGGATTTTCTGCGCCATCCGGTGCGACATTTCTTCTCCCAGCGGCTCAAGGTGCATTTCGAAGAAATTGCCATTCCGACCCAGGACAAGGAACCCTTTGTACTCGACGGCCTGACCCGGTATGCCTTGAGCGAAAGCCTGCTTGATGCCGCTTTGAAGGCACCGGAACGCGCCGAAGAGGCGCTACGTGCCCAGGGGCAGCGGTTGCAGCGCAGCGGTCTCTTGCCACTGGCAGGCTTTGGTGAGCTGATGCAGCAGGAGCTGATCCAGCCACTGCCTGACTTGCTTGAACGCCATACCGGCCTGCTGGTGGCTTGGCCAGAAGAGGTTACAGGTGCACAGCCGCTCAGCTTCGAGCATGACGGCCTGCGCCTGGAGGGTTGGCTTGAACGTCTACGTCGCCGCTCGGACGGCAGTCTGATCGCGATCACACCTGTTCCGAATGAAATCGGTTCGGCCAAGACACGTAAATGGTATCGGCTGATCCGACCGTGGATCGTGCACCTGACGGCCTCCGCCTGTGGCGTACCGCTTACGACAGCCTTGGTGGCTACCGATGAAACCCTGATGCTTGCTCCGCTGGAAACTGCTCAGGCAGCCGCTGCGTTGCGCGATCTTTTGTTGGCATGGCAGAACGGCATGCGCTATCCGCTGCCGGTTGCTGTGAAAACCGCCTTCGCCTGGCTCAATGCAGAGCAGGACCCAGCCAAGGCGCAAGCGGCAGCTCGTAAAGCCTATGAAGGCGACGGCGTGAACAGTTTGGGCGAGCGGGCCGAAAGCCCAGCCCTGATGCGCCAATATCCAGACTTTACCGCCTTGACTGCCCGCGAGGAGTTCGAGGGTTGGTGTAATGCCTTATATCGTCCGATGTTCGAGGCAAGTTGGTGTGAGCAGCCAGCACAAGGAGCCGCCGCATGACTGCACAACAGAACCGGCCGCTCGCGTTGCGCTTCCCCTTGCGCGGTAGCCAGCTGATCGAGGCGAGCGCAGGCACCGGCAAGACCTTTACCATTTCCGCGCTGTATGTGCGCCTGGTTCTAGGACACGGCGACGAAGACACCCGCTTTGGCCGCGAGCTGCTGCCACCACAAATTCTGGTCGTGACCTTTACCGACGCCGCCACGCGTGAGCTGCGTGACCGAATCCGTGCGCGCCTGTTCGAGGCCGCCCGCTATTTTCGTAGCGAGATCGATGCGCCCGACGCGTTGATCGAAGCGCTACGGGATGATTTTTCTGAGGCTCAGTGGCCTGGCTGTGCACGCAAGCTGGAAATGGCCGCGCAATGGATGGACGAATCCGCCGTTTCCACCATTCACAGCTGGTGCCAGCGCATGCTGCGCGAGCATGCGTTCGACAGTGGCAGTCTGTTCAACCAGACCCTGGAAACGGACCACAGCGAACTCCTGGCTGAAGTGGTGCGGGATTACTGGCGACGGTTCTGTTATACCCTGAGCGGTGAATCGCTGGCCTGGGTGCGCGAGCATTGGGTCAGCCCAGACCAATTGGCGGAATCCGTACGCGAGCTGATCGTGGGCGAGACGCAAGGCATTGCGGACAAGGAGCCCGGCACGCTGATCGATGAGTGCCTGACGCGCAAGCGAGGACTGCTCCGAGAGCTAAAAGCACCGTGGGCGGTCTGGGCTGAAGAGCTGCGCCTGTTGTGTGACGACGCCTGTGCCCGCAAGGTGGTGGATGGCCGCAAGCTCAAGGCGCAGTGGTATGTACCCTGGTGCGAAAAGATCACGGCTTGGGCGCAGGATGAATCCGCTGAGCTGCTTGATATCGGCAAGGGATTCGAGCGCTTTACGCCAGAGGGATTTGCTGAGGTCTGGACCAAGGCGACTGCCCCGGACCATCCCGCGCTGGCAGAAATGAGCCGGCTCAAGGCCGCATTGGACAGCCTACCCAAACCGGACGTTGAACTCCTGCAACACGCCGCGCACTGGATCAAGCAGCGCTTCATTCTGGAAAAGCGCCGCCGTGCGGAAATGGGCTTCGATGACCTCCTGGCCCGTCTGGACGTTGCCCTGCAAAGTGACGGGGCCGGCGAGCGTCTGGCTGAACTGATCCGCGAACAGTTTCCGGTGGCCCTGATCGACGAATTCCAGGACACCGATCCGGTGCAGTACCGTATCTTCGAGACGATCTACCGGATACAGGATAACCGGCAGGATATCGGTCTGTTCCTGATTGGCGATCCAAAACAGGCCATTTATGCGTTCCGTGGTGCGGACATCTACACCTACCTGAAGGCACGCTATTCCACCGAAGGACGCCTGCATACGTTGGATACCAACTATCGCTCCAGCGAGGCCATGGTGGCTGCCGTCAACCAGGTATTCGAGCAGGCCGAGCAGCATGAGGAAGGGCGCGGTGCCTTCCTGTTCCGCAAGGACGATGAAAATCCATTGCCGTTCCTTCCCGTCAGGGCGCAAGGTCGCAAGGAGCGCTTGGTGGCTGAGGGGCAGGGCATCCCGGCGCTCACCCTCTGGCACCCCAGCGAGACCGAGCCGGTTTCCAAAACCGCCTACCTTGCACAACTGGCGCAGGTGGCGGCCAGTGAGATCGTGCGCCTGCTCAATCTGGGGCAGCAGGACAAGGCCGGTTTCGAGCATCCGGAAAAAGGCTTGCGTGGATTACGCCCGGCGGATATCGCCGTGCTGGTGCGGGACGGCATCGAGGCCCAGGCTATTCGCAGTCAGCTGGCGGCCCGTGGGGTACGTAGCGTTTATTTGTCGGACAAAGACTCGGTCTTCAACTCTCAGGAAGCACACTGCCTACTCTCCTGGCTGCGTGCGTGCGCCGAGCCGGATGTCGATCGTGTGCTCCGTGCCGGGCTGGCCAGTATCACGCTGGACCTGCCGCTGGCCGAGCTGGACAGGCTTAACCACGACGAGCGCGCCTGGGAGTCACGGGTCATGCAGTTCCGCCACTACCGGACCCTCTGGCGTACCCAGGGCGTGCTACCCATGTTGCGCCGTTTTCTGCATGACTTTCAGTTGCCGCAAACACTGATGGCACGGGTTGACGGTGAGCGTGTACTGACCAACCTCCTGCATCTGGCGGAGCTTCTGCAACAAGTGGCGACCGAGCTGGATGGCGAACAGGCCCTGATTCGTTATCTGGCGGAGCACCTTACCGAAGGCCATACCGCCGAGGAGCAGATCCTGCGCCTTGAAAGTGATGAGGCACTGGTCAAGGTTGTTACCATTCACAAGTCCAAAGGCTTGGAGTATCCACTGGTCTTCCTGCCCTTTATCTGCTCGTTCCGTCCAGTGGACGGCAGCCGTATTCCGGTGCGTTATCACGACCTCGACGGCACACCTAAGATGACCCTGACGCCGGATGCCGAGGTTATCATGGCGGCAGACGAGGAGCGCTTGGCCGAGGATCTGCGCCTGCTGTATGTCGCCCTGACACGCGCGCAGCATGCCTGCTGGATGGGCGTGGCTGACCTTAAGCGCGGGCAGAGCAAGGAGTCGGCTTTCCACCGCTGCGCCCTGGGATATCTCACGACCGGAGGAGAGGTGCTGTCGTCCTCGGGTGTGTTGGCAGGCATGTTGGAAGAGATGACAGGTAAACTGCCGGCCATCTCGGTGGGGCCGCTGCCGGAAATCACCACTGCACGCTTCGCGCCTCGCGAAGAGGTGCGGCCTGAACTCAAGGCCTGCCAGCCACGGCGCGTAGTCGCGGAGCACTGGTGGATTGCCTCTTATAGTGCGTTGCGCATCGGCGAGCTGACTGACGAGGCAGAGACCGCCGTTCTGCATACCGATCTGTCACCCGAAAGCCCGGAAGCACAAAAACTGTTCGACGATGACCGCCTGGACGATGACGCCCAGCCCGCCACAGCTAGCAGCGGAGTCGACCTGCATCGGTTCCCCCGCGGCCCGGGTCCGGGAACGTTTTTGCACGGTCTGCTGGAGTGGGCGGGTAATGAGGGTTTTGCGAACATAGCCGAACAGTCTGAGCTTATCGAAGACACTGTGGCACGCCGTTGCAACCGGCGCGGCTGGGAAGGCTGGATTGCTACCCTGAGCGATTGGTTAAAAGAGCTGCTGACAAGGCGTCTACCGCTCGGCTCAACGGGCTCGTCTGTGACGCTGGCCCAGCTCACGCACTACCAGATCGAAATGGAGTTCTGGTTCTCTACCCATCGGCTGGAGGCGGAGGCCCTCGATCAGCGGGTTCGTCGCTATGTCATGCCAGGCAAGCCACGGCCCTCGGTTGAGCGAAGCCTGCTTAACGGCATGTTTAAAGGGTTCGTTGACCTGACGTTCGAGCATGAGGGGCGCTATTACGTAGCGGACTACAAGTCCAACTGGCTAGGCGCCGATGATGCCGCTTATACCCAGGAGGCCATGGCGGGCGCTGTGCTAGAGCATCGCTATGACCTTCAGTACGTCATTTATCTGCTGGCGCTGCATCGCCAGCTCAAGGCGCGTCTTCCAGACTACGATTACGACCGTCACATGGGCGGTGCTCTTTATCTTTTCCTGCGGGGCAGTCGTGCTGCCAGCAAGGGCGTGTTCTTTACTCGGCCACCACGTGAGCTGATCGAAGAGCTCGACCTGTGCTTTCAGGGAAGTTCTCAACTGACCGGGGAATACGCATGACTCAAGAACAGCTCTCTTTATTCGATATGCCTTTTGCCGACGAGCCTGCGTCAGCCGATGCTGGTCCAAACAGGACTGCCGCGACACCTCAGGTGTCAGATTTTCGGCCGCTTGAACGCATGGCGGATCTGTTTTTGCTGCTGGATCGTTGGATGGAGCGCGGCTGGCTGAGGCCGCTGGACCGCGCCTTTGTATCCTTTCTTTATGAACTCGACGGGCAGAGCCACCCGAGCGTGATGCTGGCAGCGGCATTGACCAGCCATCAGCTGGGCCATGGGCATGTGTGTCTGGATCTAGCCGAAACCTTGGGCAACCCGGACATGGCTCTGTCGCTGCCTCCCGAAGGTGATGAGGATCGTCAGCCCGTTCTGCTTCCTTCTGAAGTGCTGACTGCTCTCAACGTAAAGCACTGGTTGAATGCACTGGAGAGCAGCCCTATCGTGGCCATCGGTCAGGTGGATGATTGCCCGCTGGTGCTTGATGGTCAGCGGTTGTACCTGCGTCGCTACTGGAGTTATGAGCGCCGTGTCAGCGAATGCCTGCGGCTGCGTCTCTCCGGCCTGGGGTCTGTGCCGGATGACCTTTGCACACGCTTGGCTGCGCTGTTTCCGGAGCGTCCATTGATCGATGGCAAAAACGTGACCGACTGGCAGAAGCTGGCCTGTGCCCTGGCGGCGCGAGGCGCGTTCAGCATCATCACCGGCGGTCCGGGTACCGGTAAGACCACTACAGTTGTCCGGCTTCTTGCGCTGCTTCAGGCTCCGGCTGTCGAGAAGGGAACGCCCATGCGTATCCGCCTGGCCGCACCCACAGGTAAGGCCGCCGCACGGCTGACCGAATCCATCGGGCGGCAGGTGCAGTCGCTGGGTGTAAGCGAGACCGTTCGGCCGCATATTCCCGTGGACGTTACTACGGTGCATCGGCTGCTTGGCAGTCGCCCGGATACCCGTCACTTCCGCCATCATGTCAGTAACCCGCTGCCATTGGATGTGCTGGTGGTGGATGAGGCCTCCATGATCGACCTGGAGATGATGGCCTGTCTGCTCGATGCGCTGCCACAACATGCGCGGCTGATCTTGCTAGGCGATAAGGACCAGTTGGCCTCGGTCGAGGCGGGCGCTGTGCTGGGCGATCTGTGCCGTGATGCCGAGCTGGGCTACTACACACCGGAAACTCGCGCGTGGCTAGAGGAAATCTGCGGGGAGTGCCTGAGCGACGAATCGCTGGAAGACGGTCACGAGGAGCATCATGCCCTGGCACAGCAGGTCGTCATGCTACGTCATTCTCGCCGGTTCAATTCCAGCAGCGGTATCGGCCAGCTGGCGCGCCGGGTAAATCTTCAGGAGGCCAGCGGCGCACGTGAGCTGTTGGTCAAAAAGACCTACGATGACCTGTTCTGCCTGCGGCTGCGCGATGCCGAAGACAGGGCACTGGAAAAGCTAGTGCTGGATGGTCACTCACCCAAGGGGCCCCACGGCTACCGGCATTATCTACGTGTGATGCAGGCGCTTCGGCCCAGTTACGACCTGCCTATGGATGATCCTGTCTGGGAAGCCTGGGCCAAAGCCGTGCTGGACGCATTTGATGAGTTCCAGTTGCTTTGTGCGGTACGTAAAGGACCGTGGGGTGTGGAGGGCCTTAACCAGCGGATTGCCAAGGCGTTGCTCAGTGCCGGGCTTATCAGCCAGGACCAGGGCTGGTACGAGGGCCGTCCGGTACTCGTGACCAAGAATGACTACAGCCTGAACCTCATGAATGGCGATATCGGCATTGCCTTATGTATGCCCGAGCCTGCCAATCGATCAGGCAAGGCAATCCGGGTCGCATTCCCGCGCAACGACGGTAGCGGCGGTCTGCGCTTCATTTTGCCGAGCCGGTTATCTGCCGTGGAAACCGTGTTTGCCATGACGGTGCACAAATCCCAGGGCTCCGAGTTCGCGCATACGGCGCTGATCCTGCCGGATACGATCAGCCCAGTGCTGACCAAGGAGCTGATCTATACCGGTATCACCCGGGCCCGGGACTGGTTCAGCTTGATCGAGTCCAAATCCAGTGTTTTTGAAGAAGCCGTGTCCCGGCGCGTCAGACGCCTGAGCGGGTTAATGCTGATGTAAGTCTGTTCGCCTATAAAACGTCTTAGCCTCGGCGTAGAGCGCCTTATCCAGCCTGCATGCCTTGCAGGTTGGGTGGAGCAGGCTGATGAGTCATCGCTGACGTGGCGGCTGGCGGTACAAATGCTACCAGGCTGTTCTACAAATAATCCTTTCGCGCTAAAACCGGGCCGTAGGCACTGGACGGGCTCATCCGGCCCACATAAGGTGCGAGCTTTGATGTATCCGTTGTGAGGCTGGCTATGAATTCGCTGAACCTGATCTCCCTAGTGTTGCCGCTGGCGGCTCTGCTGGGGTGGGGCGTCACGGCAGCGTTGCTGGTCAGACAGCAGCAAGGTTTGCAGGCGCGCCTTCAGGAAACCCAGGAACTGATCGAGGCAGAGCGCAATGAGGCCCAGCGGTTGGAAGTGGCCAACAGTCGGCAGGCGGTTGAGCTGAATGCCGAGCGTGACCGCATAAAGCAGCTGAAAGAGCAGATCGAAATGCTCCGGCAAAGCGAGACGGAGCTGCGTGGTCAGGCGCGTCAGGCGCAGTTGGATATGTCAGATTACCGTGCCGCGTCTGAGGCGGCGCGCGCGCAGCTGGACGGCCTGCAGCAGCAGCTTGCCGAGCAGCGCACCCAGCAGGCCCGCGAGCAGCAGATACTCCAGGATATACAGACACGGCACGCCCAGCTGGTGGAAGAGCATGCCACCTTGCGGACCACGCTTGAGCAAAAAGAACAGCATTTCCTTGAGCAGACTCAGCTCCTGAAGGAAAGCCGCGAGCAACTCAAGGCCGAATTCGAGCAACTGGCCAGCCAGATCTTCGAGGCGAAGGGGCAGACCTTTTCCCAGCACAGTCAGCAGTCGCTGGATGCATTGCTCAAGCCATTTCGCGAGCAGATCGAAGCGTTCCGCCACAAGGTTGAAGATATCCACCACAAGGACACCCAGCAGCAGGCCGCTCTGGCACAGCAGCTGTTCGATCTAAAAGAGCTTAATCGGCAGATCACGCAGGAGGCCCATGAGCTGGCGACCGCCCTGAAAGGCCAGAAGAAAGCTCAGGGCAACTGGGGTGAGCTGATTCTTGAAAACGTGCTGGAGCGCTCCGGTTTGCGTCAGGGCACCGATTTCATGCGTGAAGTCAGCTTTACCACCGAGACAGGTCGTCGTCGGCCGGACGTCCTGGTGTATCTGCCCCAGAACAAGCACCTCATCATTGATGCCAAGGTCTCGCTCAACGCCTATACCCGCTACATCAATTGTGAAGATGAGGCCGAGCGCCGGATCGCTCTGGCAGAACACGTGCGCGCGGTAGGAGAGCGCATCCGCGAGCTATCGGATCGTGAGTATTTCAAGCTGCCGGGACTCAATGCACCCGAGATGGTTTTCATGTTCGTACCCATCGAGTCGGCATTTGTCGAGGCCCTCAAGGCAGACGAGACCTTATTCCAGCGGGCCATCGAACAGAATGTGCTGGTCGCAACCCCGACCACTCTGCTAACCAGCCTCAATATTGTCCGGCAGCTCTGGCGCTTCGAAGACCAGAGCCGGCACACCGCCGAACTGGCTGACCGTGCCAGCAGGGTATACGACAAGCTACGGACCTTTCTGGGAAGCATGGACGGTATTGGCAAGAGCCTGGAAAAAGCCCAGGAGGCTTATCACAAAGCCTGCGGGCAGCTGGTCAGCGGGCAGGGCAATCTGGTCAAGCAGGTCAATGATTTCCGCGCGTTGGGCGTGTCTGTCAAAGCCGAGATCGATGAGCAGTGGGCAGAGCGTGCGGATCTTGAGCTGAACCTGATCTCCCTTGAGGGAGAGTCGGTGTTTCAGGAGCGAGAGGTATAAAAAAGCGCGCATAGGCCGCGCTTTTTTATTCAGTAGCAGGCTCAGCTCTTGGCTGGTTCGGCGCCAGTGAGTGCCTCGTTCGCATTAACCGGCTGCGTGTCGGTCAGGTGAGAGCGGTCGGTCGCCACGTTCCAGACGATCAACGCCGCCACGATGTCGAAAATGGCCAGCACGATAAACAGTGGGCTGTAGCCTACCTTGGTCACCAGCACGCCGAAGACAAACGTGAACGCCGCGGCGCCCAGGTAACCGAACATGCCACCCATGCCGGTAGCTGTCGCCACTTCATTCTTGCCGAATGCGTCAGCAGTCACCGAGTACAGCGCTCCTGAAAGCGTCTGATGGGCAAAGCCACCGATGCAGAGCAGGGCAATCGCGGTGTACGGGCTCGCCACCAGGCCGGTACAGGCTGGTGCGATCATGCAGAAGGCACCCAGCATCAGTACGATCTTGCGCGAGGTGAACAGCGAGACCTTGAGGTGCTTGTGGAAGAAGGGGCTCATGTAACCGCCCAGCACGCAACCGATGTCTGCCGCCAGGAAGGGAAGCCAGGCAAACAGAGCCACTTCCTTAATGTTCATGTGACGTTCGGTCATCATGTACAGCGGAATCCAGGCGTTGAAGGTCTGCCAGGCCGGCTCGGACAGAACGCGCGCCGCTCCAATGGCGAAGAAGTTACGGCTGGTCAGAATCTTTTTCCAATTGGCTTTGGCAGGCGTCTCATCCTTGTGCTGGGCTTCCTGGCCCGAAAGAATGTAGTCCCGCTCGGTGTCGGACAGCAGTTGCTGCTGACGCGGATGTTTGTAGAACACCAGCCAGAGGGCGCTCCATACAATGCCGAGCACGCCCACGATCAGGAACGCCAGCTCCCAGCCGCTCTGCAGGATGGCCCAGACCACCAGCGGCGGTGCCAGCAGAGCGCCTACCGATGAGCCGATGTTGAACCAGCCAATGGCGAC
Organism: Pseudomonas sp. C2.3V; assembly: GCF_058536325.1. Taxonomy (NCBI): domain Bacteria; kingdom Pseudomonadati; phylum Pseudomonadota; class Gammaproteobacteria; order Pseudomonadales; family Pseudomonadaceae; genus Pseudomonas; species Pseudomonas sp. C2.3V. Next base: position 1,250,537 of record NZ_JBZUBN010000001.1, read on the forward strand.
CGAACGTTCCTTGGCAGGGAACCACTCGGAGGTAGCCTTCACACCTGCAGGGATACCGGCCGCTTCTGTCAGCCCCAGTAGGCCCCGGAAAAACGCAAGCCCTTGCCAGCCGTTGGCCATGGCTGCTGCTGCGCACGCCACCGACCAGGCAATGGCGAAAATCGCAAAGCCCAACTTGGTACCGATGGCATCCAGCAAGTAGCCTGCAATGGGCTGCATGAAGGCATAGCAGAGCTGCCAGGCGATTACGATGTGAGAATATTCCTCGGCGCCAAAATCGAGCTCTTTCATCATGGTGGGCGCTGCCACCGACAGGGTATTACGGGCCAGGTAGTTGACGATCAGACCGCCCGTGACAAGGGCGACCATCCACCAGCGGATTCCTTTTATTTTCATGACACACCTTTAATTGTTCTTAATGGTTGAGCTGTACTGCAGGGCAGGGCTAAAGCGTTGAAACGCCGCAATGCGTAATCAAATGCTGCGTTCGAAACAGGACACACAAGGCGAGCAACGGGCTCGAAGCGTTCGGCGTGATATCGCCATAAAGGGGCTTAAACCCGGCCAACGAATAACGAAATGATGCGGATCGGAGGAAGCGTGCATGCGGCACGATGGATTCAAGAGGCGGATGTATGACGTCTTTGATTTGACGCCGGACCTGCAGGTGATGCCAAGCAAGCGTGACAGATGTAGACCTGTCAACAGGCTTACAACCGCGCTAGCAGGCGGGTTTACCTCTGCGCGATAAGTAGTCGGTGCCACACGGTTTCGAATAGGTGTAATCGCTGCGAGGGCCATAGCGCTACATATCCATTTGTTATGATTGTTGTGTCATACGTCGTCATACAACTGGAAATATTATGTAACGTTCCTTTGTTACTTTGTCAATTCAGACTATCGGCGAAAGGCAGACGGTTTTGCTTTCTACGGTAAGAAATTGCAGATTTTTCCCAATAAAAAAGCCCGCGGTGTTCACCACGGGCTTTTGGGATCAGCGAGAGCTGCGGCGGAAATTAGTCCAGCGTCCAACCGCTCATGGCTGCGTTCTGGGCACGCTCGGGATCGGCCTTGATGGCGCGATTGAGTGCCTTGACTGCCTCGCTACCGCCATGGGCAGCCAGAGCCTGCATGACATCCTCGCCCGGGATCGTCTCGTGCTCGAGCAGGCCTTGGGTAATGCTGTCCAGGGCCGGACGCAGGCGCTGCAACAGGGCCATGCATTGATCATTCAGGCGATGCAGGAGCTCATCTGCGGCCTCGATGGACGTATTTGCATCGTATTCAATGCCGGCATCACGCAGTGCCTGAATGCTGATCAGCGAGCCTTTCGGTCCCATGCCCAATGAACCCACCATCGACAGGGCCAGCTTGGAGGCTTCCTGCAGGTCCTGGGCCGCGCCCGAAGATACTTCATGGAAGTAGATCTGTTCGGCACAGCGGCCGGCGAGCAGCATCTGAATACGAGCCTTGAGTTCAGACTCCAGATGCAGACGCTTGTCTTCCACCGGTGTTACCAGTGTCACACCCAGGGCCTGACCACGGGGCAGGATGGTCACCTTCTCGACACGCCCAGTGTTGAGCGCCGCTGCTACCAGGGCATGGCCGGCTTCGTGTACGGCAATACGGGTCCGCTCGGTATCGCTCAGCGGCGTGACAGCAGTAGGCTGCTCACCGATACGGCAGGTCTCGATCGCATCCACAAAGTGGCTCATGCTGACCTGAGTGCAGTTCTCACGTGCTGCCAGCAGCGCCGCATGGTTGGCAATGTAGGCAATGGCTGCAGGTGTCAGGCCAACGGTGTTACGGGAGAGGGCCTCGAAATCCAGATCGCCCTGCACCTGAATTTTCTTGGCGTACAGGCGGAACAGCTCGATACGGTCTTCCAGGGTTGGCAGACCGACCGCAATGGTCCGGTCGAAGCGGCCTTCACGCACCAGTGCCGGATCCAGCGAGTTGGCAAAGTTGGTCGCACCCAGGACAAGCACGCCGCTGGAACCATCGAAGCCATCCATCTCGGTCAGGAACTGGTTGATGATGCGGTTGGCTTCCGCGTCGCTTGAGCGGGACTGCTCGGCACGCTTGCCAATACCGTCGATCTCGTCGATGAAGATGATGCACGGTGCCTTCTTGCGTGCCGTACGGAACAGGGACTTCACTTTCTGAATGCCCACTCCAAAGAACATCGAGGAGAAATCACTGCCCGTCACCTGGATGAAGTGCGCGTTGCATTCCGTAGCCAGTGCTTTGGCCAGCTGGGTTTTTCCTGTGCCCGGCTCACCAGTCAGCAAGACACCCTTTGGCGGACGTGCGCCCAGTGCCGAGAAGGCGGCAGGGTTACGCAGGCAGGTAGTGATGTCCTCCAGTGCACGCTTGGCTTCATGGGCCCCAACGACATCCTCGAAGGAAACATTCGTGCCCTTGCGCTGGATCTTGAACGGGCTCATAGCGCGGAACGCCAGCGGTACGGCCAGCAGAAGCAGCAGCAGATAGGTGGGCAGGTTGGCCAACAGGCTTTCCATGACCGGACTGCGCTCAGCCGATTCGGCAAAGGTCGCAACCGGGAACAGGGTCTCGCCACGGTTCGAGTAGTCACGCAAAACCAGATCGCCGACCCGGCCAGACGGATCGGCTACCGTGTAGTGAGCATTGGCCGTGGTAGTGATATACACCGCTTTTTCGCCAATCACAGCACCTGCAATGGCGTTGCTGCGCATGTCGTTGACCAGAACGGACAAGTCCTGCGGATCGTCTGTCCACGGTTGTGGTGCCGTGCGGACCGTATCAAGCATCGCTTGAACCGAGCCGGGGGCTGCTGTGCTGACAGTTGCCTGACCAGACGTCAGGCTCCAATAACCGATACTGCCAGCAATTACTGCAGCCAAGGCCAGCGCGGGAATAACAGTGAAACGATGCTTGCTAAAAAAGGATTTCTTCATGGCGATTCCGGTGAGGCGAAACGTCAGCAAGAGAAAAATACTCTCGCTCGAAGGGAACTTCCGGATTATCGGCATGTAGCGCAGCGAGTGAACCCGCTCTTGTCGAAATACGATGAGTGGCGGCACCGTCGGTCGAGTTTGAAAACGATAAGGTATCTGTTGGTAAAAGAAAAATGAGAACTTTGAGCACTTGTGTAGCGTATTTACACAAGTGCTCTGGCATGCACTTCCCATTAAAAAGGTAGCGCCTGCTGCAAAAACTGGTTACGTTTCGACTGGCAAATTCATATTAATTGGCTACAACTGGATAAGCATTTCATATTCAGGAAAGAACGTTTTATTCACCAATAGGACTCCTGGTGAAAAAAGACCGGAAAGGCCTCTTTATAAAAGCAGGATCGGCCCACTCATGGAAAGATTGGAACTGATGTTATGAGCCAAACCCCATCCTCTACGTCCCTGGCGATAGATGAAGCGCTGAAACACTGTATTCGCGATGCACAGCATGTGGTGTTCTTTACCGGTGCAGGCGTATCGGCCGAAAGCGGCATTCCCACCTTTCGAGATGCGCAGACTGGACTCTGGGCAACGTTCGATGCCACCGAACTGGCAACCCCCGAAGCCTTTGAGGCGGATCCGGCCCTCGTCTGGGGATGGTACGAATGGCGTCGTATGAAGGTGCTGAAGGCTCAGCCCAATCCGGCCCATCTTGCCATTGCCCGTCTTGCCCAGCACTTTCCACGCGCTACCGTCGTTACCCAGAATGTCGATGATCTGCACGAGCGTGCCGGGAGTGCCGATGTACTGCACCTGCATGGCAGCCTGCATCAGCCGCGCTGTTTTGCCTGCGGCACCGGCTATTCGTTCGAACGTGAAATACCGGTTGAACCAGATCAAGGTCGTCGTGTCGAACCGCCACGCTGTTCCAGGTGTAATGGTTTTATAAGGCCGGGCGTCGTCTGGTTTGGCGAGTCGTTACCGGTACAGGCCTTGCAGCAGGCATTTGATGCGGCAGCCCAGTGTGATGTCCTGTTTTCCGTCGGTACATCCGGTGTGGTCTACCCGGCCGCTCAGATGCCTCATATTGCGCGTGATGCCAATGCCGCGGTCGTTCATATCAATCCACAGCCGGTTTCAGGGGCACATTCCGATGACTGGACGTTGATTGGTGCAGCAGGTGATCTATTACCTAAGTTGGAAAGAGAAGTCTTTTCCTGATGTATCTCGTTACGTGAATACAGTCCTGTTTCATAAAGTGTTCACGTTGGTTCTTGAGAATTCTGTTGTTTCAATCCAGCCTGCTGAATATTCAACCGTCATCAGGGAGTGATGCCAAAAGAATTTCAATATATCGCTGTGTTTAATTTCTCATTTGTTTGAGGCGAAATGGTTTCAGGGGCTTTTTTGTTTGTGATCGCAAGATCGTTGGATAGCCTACCGACATTAAGAATAACCGAGGCTTAAAGTTGAGTTCAGCAGACGCCATTATGGCAACAGGCCGCCCGCCACTTACCGTTAAACTACTGACCAAGAATCAGTTGTTGGGGCAGTTGTTCCAGCACTTTCTCAATCAGCAGACGGAATTCGAGTTATGCGTGGGTGACTTCAATGGATTGGAAAAGGCCAGGGCATCTCTGTGGCTGCTTGATGTCGGTAGTGTCGCATTCGAGCAGTGCTCGGCTGTGCTGGAGCAGTTGATTGGTCAGGCACCGGTTGCGCTGGTCAATACCTCGGATGAGCAGGCGCAGCAGCTCATCGAAAAGCATCCCGAGATCAAGGGAATCTTCTACACCCATACCTCCCGGGAGCTTTTGCTCAATGGCATACAGGCCCTGCTGATGGGACGGGACTGGTTGCCACGTGATGTCATGGAGCGTCTGATCGAGCGCTATCGGCGGATGCAGACACTGGAAGAGGAGGCGGTGGACCTGACCGGGCGCGAGCGTGAGATCCTGAGCCTGGTTGGCAAGGGTTATTCAAACGCGGAGATTGCCCATCAGCTCTGCCTGAGTACACACACCATCAAGAGCCATATTCATAACCTGCTTCGCAAGATTGGCGCCTCCAATCGTGCAGAGGCTGCGCTGAAGTTCTACGAAAAGAGTAAAGGACATTAACGCAATGAAGCGTTGGGGAGTCGGACTGCTGGGGATGATGCTGCTGATGTCGGCACAGGCTGCCGATGATGAGGAGAATATCCAGGGCTTTATCGTCGACAACACGATCTCCCGCTTCGGTCACGACTTTTATCGCTATTTCAGCGATCGATTGGTCGATACCAGCCAACTGGATTTCAACTTGGTAGTACGCGAGAGGCCTTCTGCGCGTTGGGGAAGTTTGGTCTGGGTGGAGCATGACCAGCGAGTGGTTTACCGACAGTTCATCCAACCTAATGTCGCGGAGCTCAAAGGCACGGCCTATGCAGCGGCGGACATGGTCAAGGACACAGTCGCTAAACAAAAACTGGAAAATCTTTTATATGACACCTTCGACATGGACAGAGACGAGCTATGAAGAATAAGAACGTACATTCAGCAACGATGCTAGGGCTGCTATTGCTAGGTTCCGTCTCGTCGCTCCAGGCCACTGAACTGGTCTATACCCCCAAGAACCCTGCTTTTGGCGGCAGCCCGTTGAACGGCTCGTATCTGCTTGGTAACGCGCAGGCCCAGAATGACTATGACGATCCGGATGCAAAAAAGGCAACTACGCTATCGGCACTGGAGCGTTTTACCAACCAACTGCAATCAAGCTTGCTCTCTGACGTACTGACTAAGGCTCGTAAAGGGGAAGCAGGTAGCCTTCAAACTGACGATTTTATTGTCAATATGCTCAAGGATGAGACTGGACAGTTGGTCATTCATATTACCGACCGAGCAACCGGCGAAATATCCGAGATCGTAACCGGAACGACTTACTAAGCGGCACGCTAAACCAGGAATAGCCATTATGAAACGACTCATGATGTCGTCAGCGTTGCTGTGCGCGATGCTGATGCAGGGATGTTCTGTGCGTGACCCCATGCCCGCCGAACAAAATGCCCAACCTACACTGACCCCACGGGCTTCTACCTATTACGATCTGCTGAATCTGCCAGCACCGCGAGGCAAGCTTGTTGCGGCCGTCTATGGGTTCCGTGACCAGACCGGCCAGTACAAGCCCAGCCCGGCCAGCTCGTTCTCTACCGCCGTCACCCAGGGTGGCGCCAGCATGTTGGTCGATGCACTCCAGGCCAGCGGCTGGTTCGTGGTGCTGGAACGTGAGGGACTGCAGAACATTCTGACCGAGCGCAAGATCATCCGGGCGACCCAGAGCAAGCCCAACACGCCACAAAACATTCAGCAGCCGCTCCCTTCACTGCAGGCAGCCAACATCCTGCTCGAGGGTGGCATCGTTGCCTACGACACCAATATTCGCAGCGGCGGCGAAGGCGCTCGCTACCTGGGAATCGGTGCGTCCCAGGAATACCGGGTCGATCAGGTGACGGTCAATCTGCGCGCCATCGATGTACGTGGCGGACAGGTATTGGCCAACGTGATGACATCCAAGACCATCTTCTCGATTGGTCGCTCGGCGGATGTCTACAAGTTCGTCGAGTTCAAGAAGCTACTAGAGGCAGAGTCTGGCTATACCACCAACGAGCCGGCTCAGCTTTGTGTGCTGTCGGCTATCGAAGCGGCTGTCGCACATCTGATTGCCCAGGGGATCGAGCGTAAATTGTGGGTCGCCTCCGACGTTCATGCGCTGGATGACAATGAAGTCCTGAGCAAGTACGTGACCTCGAAAACGATGCCCAAGTAAGCCAATGGGGCCTCAAGCAGGCCCCATTTCCATAGGCCCGATCAATTCGGGCCTATTTGTATGCACTGACTAGGTGTGCTCAGGTATTTCTTGAGCGTCGGCCATTGCGGGCGTTCCTGTCCATTCACGGGCTCAACCGCCAGGTTGTAGTTACCCCAGCCAGGACCTGCCGCCCAATAGGTTGCCGGGATACAGTTCTGTCTGAGATAGGCCAACATGTTGTCCATCAGTACCAGCCAGCGAGGATCATTGTCTGGGACGCCAAACTCGCCGATATAACCCTTCTTGCCATGCTTTTTCAGCCACTCTACGAAAGGCTTCACTCGCGCCACACCATACATGGGGTCCAGTGTGCTGACGTCCACGGTCTCGTAGGTGCCGCCGGAGTTGTTATCGAAATAGGTGTGCGCCGAGAAAATCAGATTGTCGGACGGGTCTTTCAGATTGAGCAGCGAATCGTTCCATTGCGCCCAGCGGGTTGCCTCCGCCCAACCATTGCCTTCGACAATAATGGGTTTGACCTTGTCCACCGTACGCACGCCATTGATGCCATGCTGTGCTGCGGTCGGCCAGTAATCGAGCGCACCGTTGGGTTCATTCATAATGTCGTAGGCGTAGAGGGCAGGGTGCTTGGCCCAACGAAAGGCGATGCGGTACATCACGTCGTGGTAGGCCGCATACGGCACGTTCTTTGTGCCAATCAGCTCACCGCGATAGCGCGCATAGTTATGTAGGTCCAGAATGACGCGCACATTGTATTTCTGTGCATAGTTCATGGTCTGCTGGATCAGCCCTACATAGTCCGGGTCAAGCATGCTGTAGAGCTTGGGCTGTAGACGCTCCCAGATGATAGGAAAGCGGATCAGGCGAACGCCTCTCTCGCTCCAATCCTTGAAATGGGTTTCCGTAGGGAAAATATAGTTGCGGTTGTTGAGGCCGGGTAGAACGTGGGCCGCAAACCCTGCGCCCGACATGTTCAAGCCAACCAGACCGACGCTTAAATCATCCGCTTGGGCTGTAGCGGATAGCGTAGCCACAGAAGCAGAGAGCAGCAGCCCCTGTACTGCACCACGAAAGAGGCGTCTGAGTCGTGCGATGGATTCAAAGCGGTTCATGAAAGTTTCCCCAATATTGAATAAATCAATTACCAGCTGCTGTGTTGCGCTGGATAAGCCGTGACAGTCGTTTAAGCGCCGAGGTGATTTCTGCGGCGCATACTGTCGTTGTGCTTGGCGTATCGACGGCTTAGCGTTTGGCTTGAGGTACGAAATAACAGTGAAAAGGCCGTCATAGAGCGGCGATTAGTCGCAATAATGGCTATTTGGAATGATTAATTTAGGTCTGTCAAAAATATGGCGAAGGCGCTTATAAAAATAATTGGCGCGGCTAAGTGACGATGAGTCAACGATTAACCGGAGCTATGAATGATGTTCGGGACAGATATTTTCGTGAACGAAAAACGCACAGGAAGCGCGAGGCGGACCAGCGAAGAGGATTTGAAGCGTTAACAGCTAAAGTTCTAAAGTGTGAGCTTGATCAATTTATCGGTGGCCTCTGCCGCTGCTGCAGAAGCCACCGATTCCAAGGGCATTCCAGACGTTAATGCACGGATTGGGCGCCCACCTTGCTGAGCACTGCAAGGGTCTGCTTGAGCGCGGCGAAGGCAGTGTTAGTATTCTCATCCGTACTCAACAGGCCGTCGAACAGGCTGGCAATCAGCACGTTATCCCGCTGCGTAAAGGTTTCGATAATGGCCGTTGCGTTCACCTTGGCAGCCGTACCGGTTGCCTGGATATGCTCGACCAGCAGCGAGGCAAGCAGGGCAACATAGCGGGCTGCCAGAGGGTAGGCCTTGAGAAACACACTGTAGGGCGCGTCAAGCAGGCTTGGAGAGAACCCTTTGGCGAGACCACGTTGAGCCGTAGCGGCTGCCAGGTGAATGGCTGCCTCACGGTCCTGAGTAACGGCAGGATTATCCTGCAGCGCCTTGCTCATATGGGTAATAAGTGTGTTGAGAAATACCTTGCGGTTGGCCAGGTATTCGTCTTCGATATCCAGCAGGTTCTTGTGGATGTACGCCAGTTGCCGGGCTTCTTCTTCGCCTTCGGCGGCAATCGTCGCGTTAAAGGCTCGCGTCAACGGCGCGGCCAGGATGCTGGGTTTGCGTCCTTCCAGCTCGGCCTGAAGAATTGGCCCGCTGGAATCTGAAAAGAAGATGCGATCCTTGTACTGCTTGAACAATCCGTTGCGGGCCGTTACCCATTGCTCGGGTTGAAAGAGCTGTACGGCCGTGCTGTCGGAAATGATGACACGGTTCTTAGGACGCGCAGACAGGTAGGCTTCCAGCTGTGGGCTGGTGAAGGCGCTGCTATCGATGACAAGGTAGCGATGGCTCACAAAGGTTCCTTGATAAAGCCTGCGGGCCAGCGAACCGGCCTGCAGTGAACAACAGGAGGCATATGATCAAAGCGCCAGGCGCATGGAAAGATCCAGTGCCTTGACGTCTTTGGTCAGCGTGCCTATTGAAATATAGTCGACACCGGTTTCGGCGATTGGGCGAATGGTCGTGTCATTGATGCCGCCCGACGCCTCCAGCTTGGTGCGGCCCGCATTGATTCTTACGGCCTCGCGCATATCTTCAAGCGAGAAATTGTCGAGCATGACGATTTCAGCGCCTGTGGCCAGGACCTGCTCCAACTCAGCGAGGTTCTCGACCTCTACTTCAACCGGCTTGCCGGGGGCGATACGACGCGCCGTCTCGACCGCCTGGGCAATACCGCCGCAGGCCGCAATATGGTTTTCCTTGATAAGAAAGGCATCGTACAGACCAATGCGGTGATTATGACAGCCGCCACAGGTAACGGCATACTTTTGTGCCAGCCGCAGGCCGGGTAGGGTCTTGCGCGTATCCAGCAGGCGGACCTGAGTACCGCTGACCAAGTCTGCGTAGTAACTGCAGCGAGTCGCTGTGCCTGACAGCAGTTGCAGGAAGTTGAGCGCTGTTCGCTCTCCCGTCAGCAGGGGGCGGGCGGGGCCTGACAGGGTAAAAAGAATCTTGTCGGCCATGACCCGTTCCCCGTCTCGAACCTGCCATTCAACCTTTACGGTGGAATCGATCTGGCGGAACACCTCATCGACCCAGGCGGTGCCGCAGAGGGTGGCGTCTTCACGGGTAATGACAGTAGCCCTGGCGGTGCGGTCGGCAGGGATGAGCTGGGCGGTGATGTCGCCGGTTCCTACATCTTCAGCCAGCGCAGTGCGGACGTTGGCCTGAATTTCCTGAGGTAATTGTTCTAGGTAGGTGCTGGGCATGGACAGTCCTGGCGTGCAGCGTAAAACGCAGCCGAGTGGATGCGCTTTACGGGCGTGGGTCAAGACAGCCAGATTACCAGAGCTTGGCTGCCGTCGCCTTACTCGATCGGTTCATAAGGCAGACCGACATAGTTTTCGGCAATGGTTTTTCTACCGGCCTCAGAACCCAGGAAATAATCCAGCTCGGTCTGCTGGATGCGGCGGCCAAAGTCATCGGTATTAGGAAAGCGATGGAGCAGGGAAGTCATCCACCAGGAAAAACGCTCGGCTTTCCAGACGCGGCGCAAACAGACCTCCGAATAGCGTTGTAGGAGATCCGTACGGCCGTCGTGATAGACCTTGGTCAAAATCCGATACAGGGTGCAGACATCGCTGGCCGCCAGGTTCAACCCCTTGGCCCCTGTGGGTGGAACGATATGCGCCGCATCGCCGACAAGGAAGAGATGACCATACTGCATGGGCTCGACCACAAAGCTGCGCAGAGGCGCGATGCTTTTCTCGATAGAGGGGCCGGTAACAAGTCTGGCAGCGGTTTCGGCCGGCAGGCGTCGTTTGAGTTCATCCCAAAAGCGTTCGTCGGACCAGTCCTCGACCTTCTCGTCAGCGGAAACCTGCACGTAATAGCGGGTACGCGTCTTGGAGCGCATGCTGCATAGGGCAAAGCCGCGCTCATGGTTGGCATAGATCAGCTCTTCGTTCACCGGTGGGGTGTCGGCCAGGACGCCCAGCCAGCCGAAGGGATACACCCGTTCGAACGTCTTGAGCGCGTCTGCCGGAATCGACTGGCGCGAGATGCCATGATAGCCATCGCACCCGGCGATATGGTCGCAGTCCAGGCGTACGGTTTCGCCATTCTTTTCAAAGGTCACATAGGGCTTTTCGCCTTTCAGCTTGTGAAGCTGTACGTTGCTGGCTTCGTAGACACTAAGCGCACCACTGGCCTTACGTGCCTCCATCAGATCTCGGGTGACTTCGGTCTGGCCGTAAATCATGACCGTCTTGCCACCGGAAAGCGTCTTGAGGTCGATGCGCTCTTGGCGACCTTCGAACGCCAGCTCGAATCCATCGTGGACCAAGCCTTCCCGATCCATACGCTCGCTGACGCCAGCCTCGCGCAAGAGGTCGACCATGCCTTGTTCGAGGACGCCGGCACGAATGCGGCCCAGCACGTAATCAGGACTCTGACGTTCGAGGATAACGGTGTCGATGCCAGCGTTGTGCAGCAGCTGACCCAGGAGAAGGCCGGATGGACCGGCGCCGATGATGGCGACTTGTGTCTTCATTGTTATGGTCTCTCGCTTATTGTGTCGTCACGTCCGGCAAAGGGGTGGCCAGCGTGCGTTCTTATCTGCGTCGCCTGTATTTTTGGTTGATCATTGCCGGGCGAGAAGGCACTTTACGTAGGAAGTTCTGGACTTTTATAAACACCCTTGCATAAGAATGAGGTCCACCATGAAACCGCCTGTGCCGAATATTCCGGTGTTCATGCTCTATGGCGACCCATTGGAATGGCCTACACCGGACCTGCTGCACTGCGAGTCCATTCCCAAGCGCAGCAGCCTGCACGATTGGGAGATTCAGTTGCACCGGCATGCCGATCTGGTGCAACTGCTCTATGTGCGAAAGGGATGGGCCGAGCTTAATGTGGATGGGCAGCAGACCCGGATCGATGATGCCGCCATCCAGGTGGTGCCTGCCTTTTGCATCCACGGATTTCGGTTCTCGGAGGACATCGACGGTTTTATTCTCACCCTGGCGATGCCCTTGGTTTCCCGGCTGCAGGAGCATCTGGGCGGGCAGACCCAGACCTTCAGCCAGCCTGCGCTTTATCAGGTCGGACGAGAGCGGCGTTACATCCACACGCTGTTTGCCGCGATCAATAATGAGTACAGCTCCTCGGCGCCGGCACGGGACCTGCTCCTGCAATCGCTGGTTGGGGTGTTGGCGGTATGGTTGGGGCGGCAGGTAATGGTGCGCGACGCCCAGGAGCGGCCCGAGCGAGGTCAGTCCTACCTGACTGCGTTTTCCCAGCTGGTAGAGGCGAATTATAGCAATCACTGGCCTATCGAGGCCTATGCCAAGGCGTTGGGTATCACACCGGCCTATCTCAATGGGCTTTGCAGGCGGCTGCGCGGACAGACCTCACTGGGCGTCATCCATCAACGGCTGTTGCTTGAGGCCAAGCGAAACCTGATCTACACGGGCCTTACGGTTAACCAGATTGCGGATCTGCTGGGCTTTTCCGAACCGGCGTATTTCACGCGGTTCTTCAAGCGGCTGGCCGGGGTGTCGCCCTCGGTGTTCCGCCAGGAGTCCTCCTCGCGCGAAGCAGAACTGCATACAGCCTGAGTTCATGGCTACACTGACGGCTCGCTTATCGATAATCGGATACCCATGGATCTTGAACTGGCCCGTACCTTTCTTGAAATTGCCCGGACTGGAAGCTTTCTGGCTGCGGCGGAACGGCTGCATGTGACGCAAACCGCGGTCACGGCGCGGGTACAGAATCTGGAAGCGCAGCTTCAGTGCCGGCTGTTCGTGCGTAACCGGGCGGGTGCCAGGCTGACGGCAGATGGTCAGGTGTTTGCCGGATATGCCAGTCAGCTGGTACAGACATGGGACGCTGCGCGGCGTGACCTGCCGCTGCCGGAGGGGTTTCGCAATCTGCTCACGGTAGGCGGGGAGGTCAGCCTGAGCAATCCATTGATCCTCAATTGGGTAAAGCGTTTGCGGGAGGCATTGCCTGGCTACGCGGTACGGGCTGAAATTGCCGACAGCAGTCGTCTGCAACAGCAGGTAGAGCAAGGTGTGCTGGATGCGGCACTGGTCTATCAGCCGGAATACTGGCCAGGAATGCAGGTCGAGCAGGTGCTGGAGGAAAAGTTGATTCAGGTCTGCTCGGTAGCTCAACCTGAGCCCTATATCTACATTGATTGGGGCGAGGCCTTTCGCAAGCAGCACGACGCAGCCATGCCCGAAAAGGCGAAGGCAGCACTTTCTTTCAGTCTGGGGCCTCTGGCCTTGCAGTACCTTGTACAGAATGGAGGTGCAGGATATTTCAGGACGCGCGTCGTCCAGAGCTATCTGGATAACGGCATATTGCAGCGGGTAGAACGGGCACCGGAATTTACTTATCCCACGTATCTGGTGTACTCACGGGACAAGGAAACGCCCGTGCTTCAGGATGCGATCCAGTTGCTGCGAGACGTGATCGGTGAGGACGCAGACTGGTCCCAGCGTTGGGAGGGATGAATCCAGGAGGACGCATGGCCTTAACCATGCGCCCTTTGAATCAGGCGGCGCTTTCCTCGGAGGCGCGCTGATTGGCCGCCTCACGGTGCGTCAGTACGTTCTTCAACCAGCGTTGGTAGAGCGCAGCGATCAGGTCGGTCTGGCTGATGATGCCGACCAGGTTGCCCGGCTCATCCAGGACAGGCAGGTAGTGCAGGCCCTTGTCTGAAAGCAGTGACACCAGCTCCAAGATATGGGTGGTATCCCGCACACATTGCACATGGCGTGTCATAAAGCGCTCAAGCGGGATATCGCCTGGATTACCCTGCGCGTTCGGCGAGCCCGGCTCGATGGCCTTGAACAGGTCGGCCAGGGTCACGATGCCCACCAGATGCTTTGCCTCATCAAGAATCGGCAGCGCTTTCAGGTGATGAGATTCCAGCAGGTTCCAGGCATCCTGTAGCCGCGTGTCAGGATGGGCGATCTGTAGGTCCCGCGACATGATCTGAGCGGCGGTGATGGCGCCCATGCTACGACTCAAGGCGTGGCGCTCGGTCTGACGGACCAGGGACTCAAGATCGTCTCGAGTGATGTCGACAAAGCCACCAAACTCCTTCATGGCAAGCTCAAGATCTGCCGTCGTAAAGCCCGCACGCTGCGAAGGAAGCGGGTCTCGTGTGTTATGCGGATTGACAGCGGGCGCCGGAGCCTTTGGGTAAGGCAGGCGAGTCAGGTTGTTGTAGATCAGGGCGCCTGCCAGAACGATTAGCGAACAGAGCGCCACCGGCAGCATGATGTACAGACCGAGTTGTTGAAAAGCCGGCCCGCCCAAGCTGACTGCCACGACCACTGCGATGCCCGGTGGATGGAGGCAACGCAGGCTGAACATGGTCACGATGGTCAGCGCCATCGCCACCGCGGCGGCCAGCAGGGTATGGTCGATCCACTGGCCAACCAGTGCACCAATTCCAGCAGCCACTACGTTGCCGCCGATAATCGACCAGGGTTGCGCCAGAGGACTGGACGAGACAGCAAACAGCAGCAGGGCTGATGCACCGATAGGGGCTGCAATTCGCAGCGCAATCTCGAGTCCGTAGAAGTGAGTACACGCCAGAACGCTGGCTACCATGCCCAGGCAGGCGCCAAGCGTGGCACGGACCAGTTCACGGGGCGGGGCTTTGACGGCAACGGGTTTAAAACGCTTGAACCAGGGCAGCACGGAACGCAGTGTTTTTTTCACGATTATTAGAGGCTTTTATAGGCACGCAGGTAATAGCCTCTTTATCCTAGCGAGCCTGTTGGGATCGATCTAATAAATAATAATGAGCCTTTTGCTCAATAAAAGTGAATTAAAAGGCGGGCCGTTGAGACCCGCCTCTTTACTCAGGCTTCCAACGATGCTGCTGGCCCAAAGAATTCATAGCGACTTTGCGCTTCAGGCACACCCAGCGCTTTCAGCTCACGCTTGATCAGGGCCATGAAGGGCTTTGGACCCAGGAAGTAGGCATCCAGGTCACGATTCTCGGGTAGCCACTGCTCCAGTAGTGCATGTGTTAAAAGTCCGTTTGCATCGCCCCGATCCTCGGGACGCGGATGGCTGTAGCAGAAGTAGCAGCGTAGCTGAGGATGCTTTGCCTTCTGCGCTTCGAGCCACGGGCGGAAGGCTTGGACGCCTGCGTCGCGGGCGCAGTGGATAAAGGTAATAGGGCGACGGGTTTCGAGTGCCGCTTCCAGCATGGTGAGTGCCGGAGTGATGCCAACACCAGCGGTAATGAAGACCAGAGGCTTGTCAGATGGCCTGAGCGTAAACTCGCCTGCCGGTGGGAAAAGCTCAAGACGATCCCCTTCGTTTACCTGATCGTGCAGGTAATTGGAAACACGGCCATCGGCCTCGCGCTTAACGCTGATGCGGTATTCGCGACCGTTGGCGCGTGCCGATAACGAGTAATTACGGCGTACCTCTTCACCCTCCAGTATCAGGCGCATGCCAATGTATTGGCCTGGTTGAAAGTCCAGCAGGGCACCGCCGTCCTCGGGTATCAGGTAAAAGGACGTGATCTCGTCACTCTCTGCTACCTTGCGGGTAACACGAAACCAGCGACCGCCACGCCAGCCGCCGGGGGCTGCCTCATGAGTGGCGTACAGATCTTCCTCTGCGCCAATCAGGATATCGGCCAGCTGACCGTAGGCTGCGGCCCAGGCGTCGATCACTTCGTCGGTAGCGATTTCCTGGCCCAATACCTCGCGAATAGCCCGCAGCAGGCAGGTCCCTACGATGGGATAATGTTCCGGCAGAATCTGCAAGGCGACATGCTTGTTGACGATCTGAGCCACCAGTGGGCCGAGTGCCTCCAGCTGGTCGATATGACGGGCATACATGAGTACGCCATTGGCCAGGGCACGAGGCTGGGCGCCACTGGCCTGATGCGCCTGGTTGAACAAGGGGCGGACCTGCGGGTACTCGTTGAGCATCATCTTGTAGAAGTGAGTCGTCAGCACCTCACCTCCGGTTTCCAGCAGCGGAACGGTGGACTTGATGATTGTGCGTTGTTGAGCGGTTAACATGGTTTAGCTCCTGCGTTGGCTTTATCTTAGTAATACACGAGGCGTGCCAATAGCGAGGGCTTTTAAAATCAATAGGTTATCTAGATTCGAGTCATTTTGACTGATTAATGCGTTTGTCAAAATGACTCTATGAGAGGTCATAATGACCACGGCTCCGTTGTTGTCTGCACTGATTCCCTTGGTCGCCGACCTGTCCCGAGAGCTGCCGGAGCAAGAGCGCTATCGCAAATTATTGCTGGCACTTCGGGAGTTGCTGCCCTGCGATGCCGTTGCCTTGCTCAGGCTGGATGGCGATCAACTGATACCACTAGCCGTACAGGGGCTCAGCCCTGATACGTTAGGGCGACGCTTTCGCATCAGTGAGCACCCGCGGCTCAAGGTGCTGATCGAACATCGAGGGCCGACCCGCTTTGCAGCAGACTGCGACTTGCCCGATCCCTATGACGGTCTGGTTGAGGGCCATGAAGCTCTTGAGGTCCATGACTGCCTGGGCTGCCCGCTGTATGTGCAGGATCAGGTCTGGGGCTTGCTGACACTCGATGCCCTGGACGAAGCGCGTTTCGGCACTGTGGATCTGGACATGCTGCAAGCCTTTGCCAGTCTGGCTTCGGCTACCGTAACAGCAGCCGAGCGGATCAATGCTTTGACGCGACGCGTGGCCGATGAAAGCCAGTTGGCTGAACTCTACAAGCAGGCAGCAGGGCAGGTTCGAACCCGTGAGCTGATCGGGCAGAGTGCTGCACACAAGCAGCTCCTGCAGCAGATCGCTCTTGTAGGGGATAGCGACCTGACCGTATTGGTGACGGGAGAGACCGGTGTTGGCAAGGAGCTGGTGGCCGAAGCCATTCACGCGCAGTCTGCCCGTGCACGCCGGCCCTTGATCAGCATCAATTGTGCGGCGCTGCCGGAAACCCTGGTCGAAAGCGAGTTGTTCGGGCATGTGCGTGGCGCCTTTTCCGGAGCGATCAGCGAGCGCAGCGGCAAGTTCGATCTGGCCAATGGCGGGACGCTGTTTCTGGATGAAGTGGGTGAAATGCCTTTGGCGGCTCAAGCCAAATTGCTCCGGGTTCTACAGAGTGGTCAGCTACAGCGGGTAGGCTCGGATCGTGAGCATCATGTTGATGTTCGGATCATCACTGCCACCAACCGCGATCTGGCTGAAGAGGTAAAAGCCGGCCGCTTCAGGGCAGATCTCTACCATCGTTTGAGTGTGTACCCACTGAAGGTGCCCGCCTTGCGCGAGCGTGGACGTGATGTACTGCTGCTGGCCGGCTACTTTCTTGAGGAGAACAGGGCGCGATTAGGATTGCGTAGCCTGCGCCTGAGTCCTGAGGCGCAGAAGTCATTATTGACCTATGACTGGCCTGGGAATGTGCGCGAGCTGGAGCACCTGATCAGTCGCGCCGCACTCAAGGCGCTGTCGAGCCACGGCGAGCGTCCCCGTATCCTGAGTATCGACAGCCGCTCGCTGGATCTGCCCACTGCAACACCCATTGCAGACATAACGCCTGCTGTTGAAAGGCCCGACCTGCCTGTTAGTCTTCCCTTGCGCGAAGCGGTAGATACCTATCAGAAGCAATTGATTGAAGCATCGCTCGAGCGGCATCACCATCGGTGGGCGGATGTAGCTCGTGAACTGGCCGTTGACCGTGCCAACCTGAGCCGCCTGGCCAAGCGATTGGGGATCAAGTGATGTAGCTAACCTGATCCAGATCAGGTTTTGGGTTCAAGCGCCGCTGCACCATGGGTATCCGGAGAGGTCCAATAGTGCATCGAGCAGGAGAAAGGATATGACGCAGCGACTCGAATATCTCAGCCGCGAGCAGATAAAAGCTATCGCGGCATTGGCAACCTGTACCCAACTTACCCATGACGGGTTTGGTACCGGGCTGGGAGGGGGCTTGGGATTGGGAGGCGAATCCGCCACAGGCTCACTGATCGGTGAAACACTGGCCGAACAGCGCTTGCGGGAGGCGATATCCGGTCTGACCCACGAACAACTGGTTGAACTGCTGGCGCTGGTCTATGCCGGTCAGGACTGGAGTACCGCGCGGGCGCTGGAAGAATATGCAGCATCCAAGCAGTCGCTACAGGACCTGTGCTCGGAGTTTCTTATCGACAAATGCATCGAGCACAGTCCCTATCTGCATGAGCATCTTGAGCGAGCTTTGGACGTGATCGCCTGATGCTGCGGAGCCCTCCGGTGGGGCTCCTTGAGTGGGCAGGGCAGCAATCAGGTGGATGGCACCGTAGAGGGGAGGTGGACTTCCACCACGACGTGGTCGTCAATATTTTTGAATTCAGCATGGCCGCCAAAGCTTTCACACAGCGCCTTGACGATGGGAAGGCCCAGTCCCCAGCCGCGATCATCGCTGCGGGTGGAAATGAAATAAGGCGTTGCCAGGTTGACCAATACCTCGTCAGGCATCCGGCCCTGGTTGCGAACGCATAGGACAATGCGTTCGGCAGACATTTTCTGACTGACTTCAATTCGAGTGTCTGGAGCGCCATGCTTGGAAGCATTGATGACTAGATTATCGATGATTCGCAGGAAGGCGTGTTTGTCCCAATAGACGATTTGTTCGGGCGAATTGAGGGTTAGCGTAATTTCGTTCGTTATCTGAATACGCAGGTTGCTGACTGCCTCGCCAAGCAATGTACCCAGATTTAGCCTCTCGCCGTGTAGCTTAACGCCGCCACCCAGACTGGTATGGGAAATATCCAGTACGTTCGTGATCATCTGATTCATACGCTGCAGGTTTTCCTCGAGCAGCTTCAGCATGTCATCGGTGCGTCGGGCAGGCGTGCGACGCATGAGGCTGGCTACCATGGTCGCGGCAGTCAGCGGGGAGCGAAGGTCATGGTTCAGCGAACGCATGAAGCGCTCCAGCATGATCTTTTCAGCTTCCAGGTTTTCACTGCGGGCAATGGCGACGTTGCGCTGGTTTTCGATGCTCGCCAGACGAGTGCTCGATTTGAGCAAGGACGAAATGGTAGCCAGGACTTCGTCCCGGTTGATCGGGTGGGTCAGATAGGCCTGGGCGCCCTGGTTGAGCCCCATGGCCTTGTCCTTGCCGCTGACGAACGTGGCCGAGATGTTGATGATGGCCGGCATCTTGTCCTGGTCCAGCTTCTTTTCAATGGCCTGAATCAGTTCGAAGCCGCTCATGTCCGGCAGGTTGATATCAATGATCACCAGGCTGGTCTGATCGTTGATCAGCTCGAGGCCGGCACTGCCGCTTCCGGCCTCGAGAATATCGAAGTCAGGCTGGGACAGTAGAATCTTCCGCAGCACATAACGGTTCGCATCCGTATCATCAATGATGACGATGCGCTTACGGTCACTCATTTCTCAAGCTCCTGGACAAACTCTGTACCTGACAGAGCAACTGCTCAAGATACCCAGGTTGGGATTTTTGCAGAATGGCATGGCAATAGGGTCTGAGGCGGGCCAGCTCTTCATCGTTCAGAGCCTTGGCTGTGTTGACCAAGACGCGACGGTGCATGGACCAGTCCATGCTCTCCAGCAGCTCTTCACCGCTGATATCCGGCAGATCGAGGTCAAGGAAGATGATATCTGGTCGCACGGCATTGAGCTTGTCCATGCTGGCCTTGGCGCTATCAGCCTCAATCATGATCGGGGCGTAGCTTTCCAAGGCGCGGGTAACGATATAGCGATCGGCTTCGCTGTCGTCGATCAGCAGAATCGTCATGCCGGCGAGGGCGTTCTGCTCGAGCGTGGAGGCGTTTTCCTCCAGCGCTATCGGGATGCGCAGGTAAAATTTGCTGCCCACGCCTTCCTGGCTGGTCAGATCAATTTCGCCTTTGAGCAGGGTGGCCACCTTCTGCGCCAGGGACAAGCCCAGCCCCGTCCCTTCAATGTTCTTCCGGCCCGGTGATTTGATCCGGTAGAACTCGTCGAATACCTTTTTCTGGTTTTCTTCGGAAATGCCGATCCCGGTATCGGCCACCATGAATTCGATCTGCTGGTCGTCCGGACGGAAACAGCGAATCGTCACGCTACCCTTGGGCGTGTACTTGAAAGCATTGGAAATCAGGTTGCGCAGGATCTGGAACAGACGCTCCCGGTCCGTATTCAGAATGACGTCTTCCGGCAGGCGGTCGAGCCGGTAGCTGACATTCTCGTAGCGGAACGAAAGCGCGGCGGCAAAGGCTTCGATTCGCTCCAGAAGTTCATTCAGGCTGAACGGCTCAGCCATGACTTTCATTCGACCGGACTGCACTTCAGCCAGATCCAGTAGCTCATTGACCAGGGTTGAGAGTTCGGCTGCAGCATCACTGATGAATTTGACCTGACGGTACTGTTCTCCATTCAGTGGTCCGTCCTGACCGGAGATCAGGAGCTTCGAGATGTTCTCGATAATGTTGATCGGCGTCCGGAACTCATGGGTCATGTTGGAGAAGAAGCGACTCTTAGCTTCGCTGGCATCCTGCAGCTCCTGAGCGGTCTTTTCCAGCTCGGAGTACAGGGCCACAACCCCCTTGTTGGTTTCCTCCAGTTCCTTGTTGGTGTCCTCCAGTTCCTGCTGCTTGGCGCGCAGTTCCGAGGTGGTCACCAGCAGGTCTTCACTCTGGAGCTGCATTTCCTTGTAAGGGTCCAGCGCACTCTTGTCGGTGAGCTGATGCAGCAGCCGACTCAGCTCCGCCTCGCTGGGAAAGGGCTTGGGTACGGACAGGTATTTGGCGGCGCGGATTCGGGTACCGCTCGAAGAGGTGTCGATCTGGAAATCGTCCATCAGGCGCTGAGCGCCCCGCAGACCTACACCCATACCGGTCTGAGAGACGTAGCTGCCATTAAGGATATCGTCCAGATTCTGGATGCCTGCACCGTTGTCCTGCGCTTCAAATCGCAGGCCGTTCAGGCGCCCTTCGGCAGTGGTCATCATGTAAAAGCTGAATCGACCCTGCCTGGCGTACTGGTAGATATTGCGTGCCAACTCAGAAACCGTGGTGGCAACGCGGATCTGGTCAAGCCTGGGTAGCCCAATCCAATCGGCAAGCTGCTTGGCACGTTGGCGACACCAGACGATGTCCTGTTCGCTTTCGATGCGCAGGCTAGAAATCAGGCGGTCATTAGACATGACGTACTACCAGCGCCGTGGCGTCATCCGTTGAACGCTTGAAATCACGATGAATCAGGGCGGCGATAATGGCGGGATGCTTGCCTAGCAGGCCGGTATACCCTGCAAGGTTGACCCGGGAATTGATACCATCCGAATTCATGACCAGCACGGTAGATTCATCCCAGGGATAGGAAAAGGATTGTACGCGGCCTATCTTGTAGCCAACAGTACCGTTGGCCGAGACCATGCTTCGCGGCCGATCTGCCATCAGGGTGCCGGCAATGTTGCCAACACCACAGAAATTGACGGTGCCTTGTTCCGGTAGAATTTCAGCAAAGGCCAGGGCTGCACCACGTGTACTTGTCAGGGCACGGTGCATGCGCTCCATCAGCTCGGTCAGGGGAAGGCCGGTGGGGTGGTTGAGAAATATATCCCGAGCCTTGGCACTGGCTTCTCTGGCCTGTGTGCCATGCCCAAGCCCGTCACACACCATAATCCGGTTGTTCAGCACGGCCCAGCTGTCGCCACAAACTTCCTCCCGCGGATGCGGGGTGCACAACACACCGTCTTCAAACCGCTTGCCTGGAGGCGAGGGCACCAGTTGCGTTCGGGAAAATACAATAGTGCCCTTGCCCGGCTGCGAGTAGATATCGAAGCGATCAGACATACGCCGGATCGCCCCCAGTCCGGCCCCCATCGTACCCTTGGTGGAATAGTTGTCGCTCAGGCACTGCGCCACGTTGACCATGCCTGGACCGCTATCCACCGCGATCAGGTCCAGCTCATGGTTATTATGGCTCAGGTACAACTCGCCTTCGCCGGCATGGTTGACCAGATTGCGTGCCAGCTCCTGGACAACAAGGGTCAGCTTGCCCAGCACTTCTTCGTCATCGGTCAGTTCGCGGGCATGGCGGATGACCGCCCGGCGCGCAGCATCCACGTGGGCGACATCGGAAACCGAGAATGTCTGGCTGCAATACAATGGGGTCAACGCCACTTCCACAACTCCACACGTGTACCCTGGCCGGGTGCACTTTCGATTGCGAATTCATCCACCAGCCGCTTGGCACCGCTCAGGCCCAGGCCCAGCCCATTGCCTGAGGTATAGCCGTCCACCATGGCCTTGCTGATGTCATCGATTCCCTTACCCTGGTCGGTGATGACCAGGTGAACGGCGCTGCGGCCGTTACGCATCGTATCCTCGATCACGCATTCGCCACCGCCGCCGTAAATCAGAGCATTACGGGCAATCTCGCTTGCGGCCGTAACGATCTTGGTCTGTGAGACAAGCCCCAGCTTGGCTGTCTCGGCAGATTGGCGTACACGCTGCCGGATGAGGACGATGTCAGTCTCCTGCTTCAGCGGAAGTATGTCTTTCTTCGCCACGCTCTAGCTCCAGGAGTTCATCATCCGCGACCATCTGTTCCAGACGGGCCATCCCTTTTTCTACATTCAGTGCCGTGGCAATGCCGTCGAGTGATAGGCCTAATTCGACGAGCGTGATTGCGACGGCAGGTTGCATGCCCACGACGATGACCTTGGCGTCAAGGATGCGAGAGACATTGGCAATGTGGGACAGCATGCGGCCAATGAACGAATCGACGATCTCCAGGGAAGAGATATCGATCAGCACGCCCTTGGCTCGGTGCTTGACGATTTGATTGGTCAAATCTTCCTGCAGGTCCAAGGCCAGTTGGTCGTGCATGTCGACCTGGATGGACAAGAGCAGGTATTTGCCCATTTTGAGAATAGGGATCTTGTCTACCATGGCGGCTCCTTAGCGTGCCGTAGCAGAAACGAGACGAACGTTGAGCTCTTTTAGAGCCATCTGGAATGCATCGGCCAGCGAGGCTTTGGTCACGACATCACCCAGCTCTACGCCCAGATGGACGATGGTGGCGGCGATTTGCGGGCGAATACCGCTGATGATGCATTTGGCGCCCATCAGCTTGGCGGCGGTCACTGTCTTGAGCAAATGCTGGGCGACCATGGTGTCTACGGTAGGCACGCCGGTAATATCGATAATGGCAAGGTCGGACTCGGTCTGGACGATCTTTTCCAGCAGGGCTTCCATCACGATCTGGGTACGGTTGCTGTCGAGCGAGCCGATTAGGGGAATGGCCAGGATGCCTTTCCAGAGTTCAACGACCGGAGTCGACAGCTCCAGCATACTCTCCTGCTGCTCGCGAATGATGACCTCACGGCTTTCCATATGGCTTTCAACACAGTACAGGCCGAGCTTGTCCAGTAACTTGCTGGCAATCCATATCACTTCTACGGGATTGGCGCACTGCGCCTGAATCCGTGCAAAAAGGGGCTCCTTCAATGAAAAAACGAAGGTTGCCGTCTCCGAAGGCGTGAACCCCTGTCGGCTCTGGCTGCGAGACAGACGATCCAGCATGGCCTTAACCGGGCTCCACTGGTCATGATGAAGATCATCCAGGCCTTCGGCAGCCGCAACGGTCAATAGTTTGAGCATTTCTTTAGAATTGCTCTTGACCGTTTCTTCATCAATCAGATCGGTACGAATACCTGCTGAGCGTTGCGCAGTGATCCATTCCTCTAACAACTCGCGTTCATGCTGTTGTAAAAGCTCGGCAATAACAGATGCAGGCATTGCTTATCCTCGTAAGAAGAGCGAGGTCGCCAGACGCGTACCTCATGGACATCAGATTCAACCTGAGTGTCCATCATGCAGTATTTTGCGGGCTGGCATGATGGAATCGTGGCGTCGGGTCATTGATGCTGAATAATCAGCCTTTTAATGTGGCCTTCGACCCGCGATTCAAGGGATGGTGCACACACTGAATCAAAGAATTTCAGTGGCAGACAAGCGCAGGGTAGCGCGTGCAGGGCATGAAGCGGTATGGCGTTTCATGCCCTGCCAGGGAGGGTTACTGCGAGCTCAGTGCCTGCTGACCCGCGCCCTGCAGATCCTTGCGGCGGAACAGAACCAGCGTAGCCGTCAGGCCAAGTACGGCCGCCAACGTCAGCCAGATGCCCGGTGCGGCACGGTTATCCAGCGTATGGATCAGCCAGGTACAGATGACCGGGGTGAAGCCGCCAAAGGTCGCCGTGGCCAGACTGTAGGCCAACGAAAAGCCTGTAGTCCGTACGTCAGCCGGCATGACCTCAGCCAGGGCCACGACCATCGCGCCGTTATAGCTGCCATACAGGAAGGACAGCCACAGTTCGACTAGCAGCAGACGGGTGAACGAGGGTTCGTTCGTTAACCAGATCAGCGCGGGGTAGGCGGTAAAGATAGCCAGAACCGTTGCTGCGATCAGCAAGGGGCGACGTCCGATCCGGTCCGATAGCGAACCCATCACAGGCAACCAGATGAAGTTCGAAACTCCTACGCACATGGTGACCAGCAAACTGTCGATGTCGCTCAGGTGCAGTTCGGTCTTGCCAAAGGTCGGGGTATAGGCGGTGATCAGGTAGAAGGACGCTGTGGTCATCGAGACCATGGCCATCCCGGCGATGATCAGGCCGAAGTTGCTGCCAATGGAGCGGATTACCTCACCCAGAGTTGGACGGTGGTGACGCGCCTGGAACTCGGGCGACTCCTCCAGCGAACGGCGAATGATGAACAGCACGGGTACGATCAGGCAGCCAATCAGGAAGGGAATACGCCAGCCCCAGTCACCCATGTCTTCTGGAGACAGCAGACGATTGAGCATGACGCCCAGCAGGCCGGCAAAGACCACTGCTACCTGTTGGCTGGCTGACTGCCAGCTGACAAAGAAGCCGCGGCGGCCGGGCGTTGCAATCTCGGCCAGATAAACGGATACACCACCCAGTTCGACACCCGCCGAGAAACCCTGCAGAAGACGGCCCAGCAATACCAGGATGGGCGCAAGCACGCCCAGCGTGGCATAGCCGGGCACCAGTGCAATCAGCAAGGTTCCGGTGGCCATCAGGGCCAATGTGATGACTAATCCCTTGCGACGGCCATGACGGTCGATATAGGCCCCTAGAAAGATGGCGCCTAGAGGACGCATCAGAAAGCCCGCTCCGAAGGTTGCCAGGGACAGCATGAGCGAAGCAAGGGGGTTGTCGCCGGGGAAGAAGGTTTTGGCAATGGCGGTGGCATAGAAGCCATACACCATGAAATCGTACATTTCCAGGAAGTTGCCGCTGACAACCCGGAAGATGGCTTTGCCCTTGGAGTTGTTCGCCATGGGTACACACTCGATGTTGGAATAATCGGCCCTGACGTATCTGGTTACAAATATCAGGCTCTTTTGAGTCACGCACTTGTAACCATATGTGTAATTGCTACCTTACGGCAAGGCTTGTCAGCATGCGCATTTCCAGTTATGGGTGTCTGGCATCACTATTTTGGAAAAGCAAGAGAGGCAGGCTCTGGCTCGAGACGCCAGACAGACGTGGGTCCACCTTTCAGCACGCCTTGGCGCTTACAAAATTGCTTGGCCGACAGCTGGTTTGTGCTCCATCAGTTTCGCTTTTGCAAAATGTGACCGTTTGGGCGTAGTGAGGAGGATTCAACCCGTTCATTCAGCGGGTTCGGCTTTAACTGTCCCGTTTATCTCTGTTAAGACAGCACATCTCGGCCGGCACCGGTGTGCCTATAAGGTTAGTTTGCTAAGCAATTTAATGGCACACTGAGCGGGCAGCGCGTCGTCTGCACTGGGCTTTTGGCTGAATTGCCGAGCCGTGGAAAGCGATGCGTACCATAAAGACAAACGACAAATGAATTGAATCTCGACTGCCAATGAGATCTTGCACCTCTCGATTTTTACGGTGCACCATTTTTAAGGAGAGCCACCCCTGATGAAGACCTTCAGACTGAGCACGCTAACCCTCTCGTTAATGGCTTGCAGCAGTACAATGGCCTTCGCCGGTCAAGCGGATTCCAATGGATTTATTGAAGACAGCCATCTTCAGCTCCTGAATCGCAGCATGTACTTCAATCGCCAGGTCAAAGGCGATGGCCACCACGAAAACGCGCATAACCAGCGTGATCCTCGCGATTGGTCCTATGGTCTTCTCGCCAATTATGAATCGGGGTTCACCCAGGGAACGGTAGGCTTCGGAGTAGATGCCTTCGGGTATCTTGCGCTTAAACTCGACGGCGGTAATGGCCATGCTGGCAGCGGCAATGTCCAGGTCAACTCGAGCGGCGAAACGCAGGATGAATATTCAAAGGCTGGCGGCGCGGTAAAGCTACGAATTTCCAACACTATTCTGAAGTATGGCGAAATGCAGCCGACGGCCCCGGTGTTTGCGGCAGGTGGCAGCCGACTATTGCCGCAGACTGCACGTGGTCTGAACATCATTAGCAAGGAAATCGATGGTCTGACCCTGGACCTGGGGCATTTCACGGCGGGTACCGAACCAACCTCTACCAGCACCGATGGCGGATTGTGGGCGACCTATGCCGGCGTCGAAACCCGCAAGGTCGACTACCTAGGCGGCGCCTATCAGGTTAATGACAACCTCAGTGTCTCGCTGTATGGCTCGGAATTCCAGGACCTGTGGCGTCAATACTACGGTAACGTCAACTATGCGCTGCCCCTGCAGGATGATCAGTCGCTAACCTTCGACTTCAACATCTACCGTACCAATGATGAGGGGCGCGCCGAGGCGGGCTCCATCAGTAACACGGCCTGGTCTCTGGCAGCGGCCTATAACCTAGGCGCGCATACCTTTACGCTGGCGCACCAGCGCATTCACGGCGATACGCCCTTTGATTATGTAGGCTTCGGCAACAATGGCGCAGGCGGCGGCGGTGACTCGATCTTCCTGGCTAACTCGATCCAGTGGTCTGACTTCAACGCACCGAATGAAAAGTCCTGGCAGGCGCGTTACGACCTGGACATGACGTCCTATGGCGTGCCAGGTCTGAGCTTCATGGCCCGCTACATCTATGGCTATGACATCGACGGTACTCATGCGGACGCTGGCGGTGCCTACGTATCCCGAGACGAGGCGGGTGCGGTAACAGGTTATGCCTACGATCATAATGACAAAGAGCGTGAAACCAACCTGGAGGCCAAGTATGTCGTTCAGGAGGGGCCGGCAAAGGATCTGTCCCTGCGCGTTCGTCAGGCATGGCACCGTGGCGCTGCCTCGACGGGCGGGTCGGTCAACGAGTTCCGCTTGATCGCGGATTACCCACTCGATATCTTCTGAATACGAAAGCCCGGCGCTGTCGGGCTTCTGATTGGCTCACACCAACGGTTTGGGTTCTCGCTCAAGCAGGGCAGGGCTGTCGTTACGAACACTGCCGACAGCCTTGTTCACCGGATACCATTCGAACTGATCGACAGAAATCGCGCCGTCCTGGGCGATTTCCTCGGCGCGCTCGGGTGAGAGGTCTGGCTCTATCCATTCCCGGGCCGCTTCGGGCGTCAATACCAGCGGACGTCGGTCATGAATGTCGATCATGCCTTCATCGGCAGCCGCCGTGATGATGACGAAGCCATCATCTTCATGTTCGTGTTGGTCGGTCCGATGAAACTGTCCAATGGCGGCAAAGAACATCGGCTCGTCTGACTTCAGCTTGATGAAGTAAGGCTGCTTGCGTTTGGGGTCATCGGCATCCTTTTTCCATTCATACCAGCCATCAGCTGCTACCAGTGATTTTCCATGCTTCCACAGGCTGCGAAACATTTTACTGGTGGCCGCTGTTTCTACACGGGCATTGATGACAGGAGGCCGCTTGGGCTTGTGTGACTCGGGATCACGCGCCCAAAAGGGTGCATATCCCCACGGCACTGGATCGAAGCGGATGCCTTCGGTCTCTTCATGCAGCAATTGCACCCGGGTGCCAGGTGCCACGTTGTAACGGCCAATGGGCATGGGGTCGAGTCCGCCTGCAAATTCGACCGATGTCTTGAGCGCCTCGATATAGTCTATGGCGGTCCGGTATTGCGCAAATCGTCCACACATGAAGAGATGCCTGGCTGCTGGTACTGTCCAGTCGACAACACCGCCTGGCATAAGAGTTCATTTTTAAGAAAGGCGCAGCAGGGCGGCGGGCGGTGCGTCTTGATACAGAAGGCGCTAGAAGGCCCTTGGCTAGTAATAGTCAAAGTCCCTAAAGGGGCCTAGAATTTCAAGCATATTCACCTTTGAATAAGGTCGCAGCAGTATGTCGATCCGCGCCAAGCTTATTACGCTGGTAATAGCCATCTTGGCTCCGACACTGTTGGCTTCTACATTCGCCATCTACTACGTCTATCAGGATCAGCGAAGCAAGGTGGAAGAGAGCATGCGGGCCACCACCCGGGCGCTTTCGCTGGCCGTTGACCGTGATCTGCTCAGGCGTGATGCCATTATCTCGACTCTGGCCATTTCGCCTTCCCTTGAGCGCAACGACCTTGAGGCCTTCTACAAGCATGCGCGACGGATTACCCAGACCTGGGAAAACTCCATCATCCTGTTCGACCTGGACGGGCAACAGCTAATCAATACCCGTAGACCTTTTGGTGCAGACCTTCCCCATAGCATTAACGCTGAAATCAATGCCACCGACTTCAACAAGCCGTTACTGGTGAGTGGACTGTATGTCGCGCCTGTGGGGAAAGAGTACAGCTTTGCGGTCCGGCGGCCTGTTTTTCGTG
Source organism: Pseudomonas sp. C2.3V (assembly GCF_058536325.1). Lineage (NCBI taxonomy): Bacteria > Pseudomonadati > Pseudomonadota > Gammaproteobacteria > Pseudomonadales > Pseudomonadaceae > Pseudomonas > Pseudomonas sp. C2.3V. The sequence continues at coordinate 1,279,061 of NZ_JBZUBN010000001.1, forward strand.
ATGGGCAGGTCACCTACTTTATTGCAATGGGCTCGTTTGCCTCGCAGATGGATACGGTGCTTAAAGAGCAGCAGCTGCCCCAGACTTGGCTGGGTGTCATCATGGATTCCAAGGCGCAAGTCGTAACCAGAAGTAGCCGTCCGCAGGACTTTGTAGGAAGACAGGCTTCAGGCCCCTTAATGGATCGGCTGATGGTCGATAGTGAAGGGTTTCTCGATTCGGTCTCGCTGGAAGGCATGCCCATGCGCTCCTTCTTCAGCAAGGCACCCTTGTCGGGGTGGTCAGTGGTTATTGGCCTCCCACGCGCGGAAATTCAGCGTACGGCTATTCATGCCTCGATTGCCGTCATCGTAGGATCACTGATTCTGTTGGGGTGCGCCATTCTTCTAGCCTTCTGGATGGGGCGCAGAATCGCGCAGCCGCTTCGTCTGCTGGATCAAACGGCCCAGGCGCTGGGCCGAGGCGAGGCGATCAAGCCCATTGCAACAGGCATGGTTGAAACGGACCGCACTGCTAGCGTACTGGCAAAGGCCAGCGAGGAAATACAGAGCGCCAACGCCAAGATGAACCAGCGGGTGGATGAGGCGGTTGCTCAGGCCGAGCGCTCGCAGAAGGCGTTGCTGCAAGGGCAGAAACTGGAATCTCTGGGGCGCCTCACCGGCGGTATTGCTCACGACTTCAATAACCTGCTGCAAACGCTAACCATGGGGTTGGCGCTGGCTGAGAAGTCAGCCACGACACCCCGCGCCCAAAAAGCGATCGAAGCCTGCAGCCGGTCTGTTGAGCGGGGCACCAAGTTGACTCGCCAGCTCATGGCGTTCAGTCGCAGCCGGGTTGATGAGGCTCGTACAGTGGACCTGCGTACGGTCCTGATGGGTATGGGCGATCTGCTGGACGGCGCCTTACCCAGCCGTATAAGGCTCACGCTGGAAATACCGGACCAGTCCTGGTCGGTATTCCTCGATCCGCTTCAATGCGAGCTGGCCGTCTTGAACATGGTATTCAACTCCCGCGATGCCATGCCTGATGGCGGCGAAATCACCGTCTCGCTGGTGCGTAAGGTAATCCAGACCGGTGAAGTAGAGGGATTGGCAGGGGGAGAATACGTGGCGTTGTGCGTGAAGGACAATGGCCATGGCATGAGTGAAGATGTGCAGGCCAGGGCCATGGAGCCGTTCTTCACGACCAAGGAGGTGGGGCAAGGCACCGGGCTTGGGCTTGCCCAGGTCTATGGGTTTGCCAGGCAAGCGCGGGGGACGGTGCTGATCGAAAGCGCTGTAGGCGTAGGCACGACCCTTACAATCATGCTGCCCCTGGGGGAGGCCGTATTGATCGAGCACCAGGAGGCCGCTTCCGACAGCGCGTTGCCTGTTGCGTCTGCCCGGGTGTTGCTGGTGGATGATGACGAGCAGGTGAGGGAAGTGGTCGGACCGATGCTGGAAGAGTTGGGGTTTGAGGTAACCACAGCCGCCAATGCCGACGAGGCCTTGCAGCGGTACGAAACGATGCTGTCCGGCTCGCCCAGCGTACGACCCAACATCATCTTTTCCGACATCATTATGCCTGGCCGTCTGGACGGCGTCGGACTGGCGTTGGCGCTACGCGAGCGCGATCCAGGTCTGCCGATTGTATTGGCCACCGGTTATACCGAGCACGCGGTAAAGGATTATGGCTTCAAGGTCCTTTCCAAACCCTACGATTTGAAGACCCTGGCGCAAACCCTGAGAGATGAACTTGACCGCTCTGCCGCCTGAAGAGGCATTAAGCATTACCCGTCCAGGACAGCTGTTGGGTATCGCTGGGCTGTACCCAACCTGCTGAGCGGAGTGTAATGGAGAGAGCAATTAGGATGGGTTGAGCAATGCGATACCCAACTGGAGCGCAAGAACCGAATCAGTAAGGTATCCAGCAGAGCGGTTGGAGATTGCATCACGGCATCCAACCGACTCGCTTATGACCACCTGACCAAAGGATGCCAGCCCTCAATCAGGCTGGCAGCTCATACGTCAACCCATTCGGGCCTGTATCAGCAGGGCGTAGCCCAGCGCCATCAGCGTCCAGGCTAACAACGGGCCAAAGGCCCACTTCCAGACTTTCGCCCGAGGGTCGAACCCTACGCCGTGCACAAAGCCGCCCGCCACGCCCCACATCACCAGCATAAGCATGCTATGGCTGTAGTGGCCTTCGGCATTCAGAAACGCAGTGGGATAGATGAGCAGCAACAGGCACAGTGGCGAGGCGAGGAGCAGGGAGAGTACCCTGAACCCTCCTCGCAGCAGCACCGGGCGGGCGTGGGTGATCACGGCTGGATCTCCTCGTCGAGATTTTCAGTCGCTTCGAGCCACAATGCATTCATGATGCCGAAGCCGCACGCCAGAGCGATACCGAGAACCCAGGTGAAATACCACATGATGATGACTCCTGAAGATATTTAGGGCCTGTCCGGCCGATCCCTGGGACTGTTTTGAGCCTCCGCAGGGTCGGCCGAATGAGCAGACGAATGAATCAATAAAGGCCGTGGGGGTTGTCGTTGATATGCGCGGTAGTCACCTTGCCCCACATCTTCACATAACCCCACAGGGTATAGGTCAGGATGATCGGGACGAAGATGCAGGCTGCTACCAGCATGATCCCCAGAGTCTTGTGACTGGAGACGGCGTCCCACATGGTCAGGCTCGCCGCGGGATCAAAGCTCGACGGCATGATGAAGGGGAACAGTGCAAAGCCTGCGGTGCACAACGTACCCACAATGGCCAGGCTGGAGCCGAGGAAGGCTACCCAACTGCGGCCGGAAGTCGAGGAGAGCAGGGCCATCAGCCCACCCACGATACCGATGACCGGGGCCAGCTTGGTCATCGGATATTGAGCGTAATTGGTCATCCAGCCGACGTTGGTCTGGGCGACTTCCTTGGCTAGCGGATTCAGCGCGGCGTTGGCGTCAAAGCTGGACAGCAGAGCGAAACCGTTGATGCCACCCATCCACAGCCAGACACCCGCCCCAATAAAGGTAGCAAGGAACGCCAGCGCCAGAATCTGCGAGGCGCGGCGGGCGCGTTGGCTGATAGCACCTTCGGTGCGCATCATCAGCCAGGTACCGCCATGCAGGGCCAGCATGGTAAAGCTGACGATACCGGCCAGCAGGCCGAAGGGGTTCAGCAGTTGCCAGAAGCTACCGTGATAAGAGGCACGCAACGTGTTATCCAGTTCCAGCGGTACGCCTTGCAGAAGGTTGCCAAAGGCCACACCAAACACGACCGAGGGCACGACTGCACCGGCGAACAGCCCCCAATCCCAGGCCTGACGCCATTGGGTATTTTCCAGCTTGCTGCGGTAGTCGAATCCCACCGGGCGTACAAAAAGTGCAAACAGCACTACCAGCATGGCCCAGTAGAAACCTGAAAACGCGGCGGCATAGACCATCGGCCAGGCGGCGAACATCGCACCGCCTGCTGTGATCAGCCACACCTGGTTGCCGTCCCAGTGGGGCGCAATGGTGTTGATCACCACGCGCCGCTCGTTGTCCGTACGGCCAACGATGGGCATCAGAATCGCCGCACCCAGGTCGAAGCCATCGGTCAGGGCAAAGCCAATGAGCAATACCCCCACCAGTACCCACCAGATCAGTTTAAGACTCTCGTAATCAAACATAAGGGTGTTCTCAGGCAATGATGGTTGGAGTCGCAGCCGCTTCCGGCGCCTGCGGCAGTTCGGTCTTTGCGCCTTTCTCAAAATGGTAGCGACCGGTGTGCAGGCTGGACGGACCGAGGCGAGCGAAGCGGATCATCAGGTACATTTCGATCACCAGCAGGCCGCTGTAGAAGACGATCAAGGCGATCAGCGAGCCCCAGACATCACCTGTAGAGACGCTGGAAGCCGACAGGTGAGTAGGAAGCAGCTCGCCAATGGACCAGGGCTGACGACCGTTCTCGGCGACAAACCAGCCCGTCTGGCCGGCAATCCAGGGCAGCGGTAGGCTGAACAGGGCAAACTTGAGCAGCCAAGTCTTGGTGGCCTCGTTGCGGCGTGCCACGGCGTAGAAGGCGCAGGCGAACAGGATCAGCATCAGGAAACCCGAGGCGACCATGATGCGGAAGCTCCAGAAGATGCCAGATACGTGCGGGATGGTGCTCTTGGCCGCTTCCTTGATCTGGGCATCGGTAGCCGATACCACATCAGGGGTGTATTTCTTCAGCAGCAGGCCGTAACCCAGGTCTTTTTTCACATCGTTGAAGGCAGCGATGTTTTCAGGGGTCTTCTCACCGCCACGCAGTTTTTCCAGCAGACTATAGGCCACCATCCCGTTACGGATGCGGTCTTCATGCTGGTCGATCAGCTCATGAATACCGGTTACCTGCTTGTCCAGCGAGCGGGTGGCGATAATGCCCATGACATAGGGAATCTTCACCGCATAGTCGGTGCGCATGGTTTCCTGATTCGGGAAGCCGAACAGGGTGAAGGAGGCCGGAGCTTCTTCGGTATGCCATTCGGCTTCGATGGCGGCCAGCTTGGCTTTCTGCACGTCACCCACTTCGTAGCCGGACTCGTCACCCAGCACGATCACAGACAGCACCGAGGCCAGGCCGAAGGCAGAGGCGATTGCAAAGGAGCGGCGGGCAAAGCCTACGTCACGCTTCTTCAGCAGGTAGTAACTGGAGATGGCCAGCACGAATACCGAGCCGGTTACATAGCCTGCCGCCACGGTATGCACGAACTTGACCTGCGCGACCGGGTTCAGCAGCAGGGCGCCAAAGTCGGTCAGCTCCATGCGCATGGTCTCGAAATTGAACTCGGCACCCACCGGGTTCTGCATCCAGCCGTTGGCGATTAGAATCCATAAGGCCGAGAGGTTGGAGCCCAAGGCTACCAGCCAGGTTACCGCCAGGTGCTGTTTCCTGGACAACCGCTCCCAACCAAAGAAGAACAGGCCGATAAAGGTCGATTCGAGGAAGAATGCCATAAGGCCTTCGATCGCCAGCGGTGCACCGAAGATATCGCCCACATAGTGGGAGTAGTACGCCCAGTTGGTGCCGAACTGAAATTCCATCGTCAGGCCGGTAGTGACCCCCAGGGCGAAATTGATCCCGAAGAGCTTGCCCCAGAACTTGGTCATATCCTTGTAGACCTGCTGGCCGGTCATGACGTAAACCGTTTCCATGATGGCCAGCAAGAAGGCCATGCCCAGCGTCAGGGGAATGAAGATAAAGTGATACATCGCCGTCATGGCAAACTGCAGACGCGACAGGTCGACGACTTGTTCCGAGATCATCTCGGTGTCTCCTCAATTTTAAGCGAAGCGGGAGTGGCACCCAAAAGGCGTTGGCTCATTTCCACGGTGCCGTCCTTGGGAACGGTGGGCGCGTCGAACCAGAGGGCCTTGATGCCCATGAGCAGGGTCAGCTTGATCAGGAGAATCACGGCGATCTCCTTGGCCAAGCGGTGTTTAAGAAAGCTGAAGGGCGAGTTCATAGTCGATACTCCGTGGAGTATCGGCATTAGAGACGATGGCAGGGTGCTATCTATTGATCTGGCGCAATGAAATCAGAGTAGAAGCATCCCTCAAGGGATGGCAGTTTGCCGCAGGGGTCAGGTGTAGCGGATGAAAACCTCGCGAACCTTGGCCAGCGCCTCGGCACTGTCCTGATCGGGATCGCTCATGGCTTCTTCAATCAATGCTGTCAGCATCAGGCGATACGCTTTTTCCAACGCACTGCGTGAGGCAGAAAACTGCTGGGCCACCGACTCGAAGCGCTCTCCGCGTCGGATCATGGCCTGAAGGCCCCGAATCTGGCCTTCGATACGGGCCAGCCGCTTGAGCATCACCTGCTGCGCTGTGGGGTGGTCGAGTAGATCATCATTCGCGGAAAGATTCGATTTCATGAAGCGCTCAGTAAATATAACGAGGCCACGCTCTTTGAAAGCTGTTATGCCATAGGGCGAGGCGGAAAAACGTAATCAAGATCATGGCTACTGCTTAAAGACACGTCTTATCCATTAATAAAGGAGGCGCCAAAGCGGCTGATAAGCAGCAGGGCTTGCGAGTTACCTCCAGATGGAAGGGCCCCAGGCCCATCAGAGCTGACGTTACGATGGCTGGAGCCTAGCAAGGGTATGTCCGATGTAGCCTAGCAGGTGATGCCGGTGGCCCTTGCCTAGGCAGCGGACTAATTCGCTCTCGATTGACTTGAATCAATCGAGGTGACGGGCTGTGCTCTTCATGAAGCGGTGAGGTGTGTTTACTGCGGTTTACAGGGTATCCGTACCAAGGTGGCCTGAGTGACATCAATCGGGTCGCGGCACATGAGCACAGCGGTTTACTCAAGGCAGAAGAGACTCGCTGCGCTGCACGCTTTGCAACACAGGGCCACTAACCTTTCCGTGTTTATCCTTCTGTCGAATCAGGCCGCTGGTAGACCTCTGAGTGCTGCCGATTTGATATTGAAGGCAACAGTTCATGAACGGCATTGATTGAACTTGTTAGTAAGTTTTCATTATAAATCAATCAATTAAATTGTTTTCTTAATGGGGATTCAATTTAACGCTAAGGTTCTCAGCGAGACGGCCGTTACAGTAAAGACGATTACAGATTATTGGCGTCAAGGTGTATGCTCCGCACGCATGCTTGATATCGAATGGCCATCGCTCTGTGTGATGAAGCAGCTGTTGGCTATGCAAGGTGCAGACAGGATCGTGCAGGTCAGGCTGCCAGGGTAGGCCAGTAACCATTCATTATCCGATTTGTTTCATCGCGTGGCGGTGAACGTAGTTATCAGGATTTTCTTGTGCGGAACCGCTTCTCTCAAAGCCCGATTCATTTTGCGCCGCCCTTGTTTCTGGCAATGGTGGCGTGGCTGCTTAGCCTGTATTGGCCGGGCACGGCTTTCATGGCATCGCTGTTCAGTGTACTCCCAACGCTTCTGGTGTTGTTGGGAGGAGCCTTTTGTGTGGTCTATCAGCGGCAGAGCCAACTGTTTTCTCTGGTCACGCTTTACATTGCACATTTTTCATTGTCGCTTCAGGTCAGCCATTATCAGCAGACCCATACGCTCAACCCTGAAACGCCCTTAGTCTTTCACCTTGCCACCGTCATGACTCCACTGCTGATTGGTATCTATTGCGTCTGGCAGGTCAAGGCGCATCTGCTGCAGGACAGCATTGCCCGGCTGACGCTACTGATTGTGGCAACAGTCGTCCCGCTGGCACTGGGCCGTGTTTATCCCGAAGCGATGCTGCACGCGGTCGATACCATCTATTGGCCCACGCTGCATGGCGACTGGATGAAGCTGGCGCAGCTGGCCTATTTCACTTTTATCGTGGGGTTGGGGCTTGTCATCACGCGATATGTTCTCTTGCCAAGGCCGCAGACGGCGGCGCCTATTGTGGCTATTGGCTGTCTGATGTGGATGTGGTCCAAGGTCTTTATCGAGCCCCAGATCCTGGATGTAATGATCAGCTTTGTTCAGCTCATCATCATCGGCTCGGTCATTCATGAAACCTTCTACATGGCCTTCCGAGACGAGTTGACCGGTATTCCGGGGCGCCGTGCGCTCAATGAGCGCTTGAGTCGCCTGGGTAACCAGTACGTCATTGCCATGGCCGACGTGGATCACTTCAAGAAATTCAACGACACCCACGGCCATGACGTCGGCGATCAGGTACTCAAGCTGGTCGCCAGCAAGATACGCAAGGTCGGCGGTGGCGGCAGTGCGTATCGGTATGGCGGCGAGGAGTTTACGCTGCTTTTTCCAGGCAAGACGCTGAAAGAATGTCTGCCGCATCTGGAGGCTGTGCGGCGTAGCATCGAAGAGTACCCTTTGCGTATCCGGGACAAGCAGAGCCGCCCCCAGGATGACGAGCGGGGCAGGGAGCAACGTGGCTCCGGTGAGGCCAAGACTGTCTTTATCACAGTCAGCATGGGCGTCGCAGAGCGGGGCGTGGCAGCGCGCACCCCTGAAGAGGTCATCAAATGTGCGGATCAGGCACTATATAAAGCCAAGGGCGCTGGCCGTAACAATGTCATGCCTTATGGGCAGAGCGCCCAGCCTGCTTCACGGGTCAGGCGGGCCTGACCTTGGTGCCGTGCAGGAAGAGCTGCACGGCATGGTCGACAAGCCGGTCCAGCTCCTCTGAGGTAGGTGAGGGGGCCGCACCCAGGGCGGCGCGGCGCTGCGGGCCTGGAATCACCATGCCGAACAGCATGATCGACGCCTCCCTGGCATCCGGTACGTGCAGGCGTCCCGCCTGGCATTGCTGTTCGATCCATTCTGCCAAGAGCTCGACCGCCTTGTAGGCGCCACGATCTTCGTAAAGACGAGCCATCTCGGGAAAGGCTTTCGCCTCTGCCAGAACCAGTCGAAACAGGCCCACCGGAATCTCACCAAGCGATACATCAGCAATTGCTCGCACATACCGCCGCAGCCCTTCGGCCAGATCATCACCCGGCGTGCCGATGTAGGCTATCGCCTGGCCCATATAGGCATCAATGACCGCCTCGAACAGCTCGCTCTTGGAGCGGACCACAGCATAGACCGTCCGCTTGGACATACCCGCCTGCTCGGCAATGGTATCCATGCTGGCGCGATACCCCTGTTCCAGCCATACCCGCAGGGCCGCTTCGATAAGGCGATCCAGGTGGCGGCGGGCTGGTTCGGTCAAGGCTTGACGTTCCGTCATTGATCCTTCCTAGAAAATTAATAAACATAACTGGAAACTAATCAGTTTCCGTTCCACTCTTTAAGCATGCTGGAGATTGGCTTCAGGCAACCAGCCTAAATCGTTTCGCGATATGGCCGTTTGAAACTGCCTGTTCAACCCGACCGGTTTCTCGCATAAAGATGACGATCCAGTCCGTACGTCATCTCCCGAACGGCTTCAAGGCTACTACTTGAACAGGTCAGATCCTAAGGACACGCATAATGACAACAAAAGTTGGACTCAGCGGTTTTTCTCTCTCAGTACTCAGTGCGGCGCTGCTGACGGCAGGTCATTCCTGGGCTGCCGAGGCGTCAAGCCGACACGACTCACCGGACCGCCGTGCAGAGGCGGTTGTAAGTGCAATGACGCTGGACGAAAAAATTGCGCTCGTGCATACCCCGTTCGGCTATCCGATTGGCGATAGCCCCAAGCCGGAAGGTGCCATCGGTTCTGCGGCCTATGCTCCGGGTGTGCCACGTCTAGGTATTCCCGCCCTGCAGGAAAGTGATGCCAGCCTCGGTGTGACCAATCCTTACGACATCCGCCCCGGCGACAACGCGACCGCGCTGCCGTCCAGCATGATGTTGGCCGCTACCTTCGATCCCAAGCTGGCCCGCAAGGGCGGTGAGATGGTAGGCACCGAGGCCCATGCCAAGGGTATCAATGTGATGCTGGCCGGTGGGGTGAACCTGACCCGCGAGCCACGTAATGGTCGTAATTTCGAATACCTGGGTGAAGATCCGCTGTTGGCCGGACAGATGGCTGGCAATTCCATTGCCGGTATCCAGAGCAAGCATGTGGTTTCGACGATCAAGCATTATGCCTTGAATGCTCAGGAAACCGGGCGCGTGATGGTCAGCTCTGATATCAACAAAGGTGCTGCTCGTGAGTCCGACCTGCTGGCCTTTGAGCTCGCTATCGAAAAAGGCCGTCCCGGTTCAGTGATGACAGGGTACAACCGCATCAATGGCGAGTACGCTTCGCAAAATGCCTTTTTGATCAATCAGGTACTCAAAGGCGATTGGAGGTATAAGGGTTGGGTGATGTCCGATTGGGGCGCGACACACTCGACCGAAAAGGCTGTTCTAGCCGGTTTGGATCAGCAATCCGGGGAAAACCTCGATCCTGAAGTCTTCTTTGGTGAGCCGTTGAAGCAGGCTGTGCAAGAGGGACGTGTCCCCCAAGAGCGCTTGGACGACATGGTCAAGCGCATCCTGCGTAGTCTGTTTGCCGTAGGCGCCATCGAACATCCAGCCAAAGCAGCCAGCATCGATTACGACGCCCACGCCCAGGTCGCCAAGGCAGTAGCCGAGCAGGGGATCGTGCTGCTGAAAAACGCTAACAACCAGTTGCCGCTGTCCAGCAAGGCCAAGCGTATCGTAGTGATTGGTAGCCATGCAGATGTCGGAGTTTTGTCTGGTGGCGGTTCCAGCCAAGTGACTCCGCTGGGCAGCGTAAAAGTGCCCTCGCCATACCCTGACAATGCCTTTATCGCCAATATGGTTTATCACTCATCCTCGCCACTCAAGGCTATTCAGGCGGAGGCACTCAGCGCGCAAGTAATATTCGATAGCGGGGAGGACCCTCAACAGGCGGCCAAACTGGCCCAGGGTGCCGATGCCGTCATCGTCTTTGCGCAGCAATGGACCGCCGAGTCCGTGGATGTGAAGGATTTGAGCCTACCTGACAATCAGGACGCGCTCATCGAAGCGGTTGCCAAGGCCAATCCCAAGACTACTGTCGTACTGGAAACGGGAGGTCCGGTCAAAATGCCGTGGCTGGGCAAGGTGCCTGCGGTGGTCGAGGCCTGGTACTCAGGTTCCAAGGGCGGCGAGGCTATTGCCAGCGTGTTGTTCGGCCGTGTGAATCCTTCCGGCCGCCTGCCGATTACCTTCCCGCAGGATGAGACCCAACTGCCGCGCCCCACTATGCGTGACCCGGCGACCACAACGTCTAATCCAGGGGAAGAACGCAAGGGGCTGTTCTCTGAGAACTACAATATCGAAGGCGCCGATGTGGGCTACAAGTGGTACGAGCGTGAAGGCAAGAAGCCGCTCTTCCCGTTCGGCTATGGCTTGTCTTATACGACTTTCAGCTATAGCAACCTGAGTGCCGAGCTGCGTGGCTCCAAGCTCGTACTCGGCATGGATGTTACCAACCGCGGCCAGCTCAAGGGCATCGATACGCCGCAGTTCTATATCGGCAATGCGTCCAGTCAAAATGGCTTTACCAGCCGTCTGGTGGGTTGGGATCGGGTCGAGCTCAAGCCTGGCAAGACTAAACGTGTCACCGTAACGGTTGATCCTCGTCTTGTGGCGCGCTTTGATGAGAAGGTTAATGCCTGGCATATTCGGAGCGGTAACTACCGCGTCAGCGCAGGCGCCAACGCCCTGGAGCGCCCACTCAAGGCACAGGTGCGCCTTACCGAGAAATACCTCGCGCCGTAACCGTGAAAAGCCGCAGCTACCGCTGCGGCTTTTCGCTTCCGCGGTATCTGCTTGTCCTATGTTGGGCACCCTCGGGCCATCCCTGGGTCATACCTGTATCGATAAGCCACAGTAAGTCAGTGCAGCCATGCGACCGATCACGATAAACCTCGAAGCGCTCAAATCAGTCCTCACCAGTGAGGCCCGACACGACCACGTACTCGATCTGGAAACCGGCAAGCTCCTGAATCTGACCGAGGATGACTTTGAAGCCGAAGAACTGCACGCCATCGAAACCCAGAAAGATCGCTATGTGCCCATCGAACCACTGGGTATCGCCGAGCGCGTAGCCATGCGCGAAGCCTTTTTGTTCGATCTTCATGACCCCCATGCACACCCGGTGCTCTCCCGCGCCTTGACCGACCGCAAGCCGCTACGCACCTTTGACTACGAACTCAAGAACTTCCCAAAGGCCCAAAAGGCTTGGGAAGCCTATGAGGCTACTCAGGTCAGCCAATATGCCCTTATCTGGCTGCACGACCATGATCTGGAGCCCGTTTCAGAAGACTACGCTTCCCAGCCTGATGTTAAAGAAGGCGTGCCCGAAGGCATTCTGCGCCGCATGAACAAGAGCAACGTTCAAGAGTAGAGCGCTACCTGACAGCAGCAGGTGCCTGAGTAGATGACTCAGGCGCCTGACTGGATACCTCTGATCCCCTCTACTGGCCCGTCCGTTCTGCACAAATAAATTTGATGAAGCTATCTAGCCAACCGAACTGTCATATGGGATAGATAGGATGGACAAAACATAACAAGAAAGTCATCTGTATAACGGGGGATGGAGACCATGCGTGGTTTAGTAGTAGTAAGTCTGATCACGTTACTGACAACCGGCTGCGTCATGAGCGGGCGCAACATTGACGAACAACAGGTAGGGCAGATCGTCGAGGGCCAGACGACCCGCTCGCAGCTCATCGCCATGTTTGGCGAGCCGCAATCCAAAATCCGCAAGTCAGGCTATGAGATGCTGTACTGGTCCTATTTTAATTCAGGCTTTCTCGCTGCCTCTGAACAATCCAAGGGCCTACGCGTCCTGATCGATGAAGACGGCACGGTCAAGAAATACCAGGCAATCAACTCGAACACCAAATCCGCACTGGCACAAAGCGATATCTAAGCGTATTCATACCGGTTTCCTGTGCGTTGCTCAGTGGCAGCGCACGGGCAAACTCATGTCTTCTGCCTACAATCCTTACAGCAGGTATGTATTTTTTGAGGGATGACATGCGGAAGGTAACGGCGCTAACGCTGCTGCTTGGGGTGGGATGGCTGGTGCTGGTCGCCATTACGCTTCGCGGCACTGTCGAGATGGGCTTAGTGGCGGGCCTGTACACCTTTGTAGGCGACTTTGCTCATCCGTGGCGAGCGCAGTTCCACTCAGACCTGAGCCTGAACGTTTTCCTGATTGCCCTCTGGCTTCTCTATCGAGCCCGCTCCTGGCAGGTTGGTCTGCTATGGGGCTTGCTGGCACTCATGGCGGGCGCCTTGTTTACGCTGCCTTACGTAGTGATAGCAATGATTCGGGCGAAGGGGGATTGGCGAGTGCTGCTACTGGGAAGGCAAGCCAGGATGTCAGCCCCGCTTGAATCATGAGGAAGCGAATTGGAGCGGGCGAAGGGAATCGAACCCTCGTCATGAGCTTGGGAAGCTCAGGTAATGCCATTATACGACGCCCGCTTCGGGAGGCGTCCTTTGTACCAGAAGCCGAGCCTTGGGTGAAGCCTCTTGATAAGGTTTTTGTGCGAGGGAGTCTAGGGCGGGTTTTGCGGTCTAACCCTGTGCCACGTAGAGTGGCGTGAGAGGGGTAGTGTTGTGCTGCTCCAACGCTGGCTGCTTAGGGAGGGCGTTCGTATGCCTCGCTTGGGTTCTGTTCAAGGTTTTATCCCCCCGTACATCCTCAGCCGTATCGTTGATCATGGCGATGAACGCCAGCGCTCCTGCGCGCTAGGTACGCTAAGTCATGTACGTACGCTTTTGCATAATCCAGGCCCGCCTGGGGTGCGTCAGGCACCGGTGAGTGAGCTGGAGCGTACCGATGATGAGCGTGCACAGCGCAGTATCTATGATGCAAAAAATGGCAACCAGTTGCCGGGTGTGCTGGTTCGCAAAGAGGGCCAGCCTGCCGTAAGTGACATTGCTGTAGATGAGGCTTATGACCATCTCGGCGCCACCTTCGATTTCTTCTATCAGGTGCTGGGCCGCAACTCCATTGATAACCGGGGCCTGCCGCTCTCGGGCACGGTACATTACGGGCAGGACTATCAGAACGCCTTCTGGAATGGCGAGCAGATGGTATTCGGCGATGGGGACGGCGAGATCTTCAACCGCTTTACCATTTCGCTGGATGTCGTTGCCCATGAGCTTACCCACGGGGTGACGGAAAGTGAGGCGGGGCTGGTGTATTACAACCAGTCTGGCGCACTTAATGAGTCCGTGTCCGATGTCTTTGGGGTCTTGGTTAAGCAATACAGCCTGAAGCAGCGAGCCGAGGAGGCCAACTGGCTGATCGGGGAAGGGCTGTTGACTGAGAAGATCAATGGTCGTGGTCTGCGCTCGATGGCTGAGCCGGGTACGGCGTATGATGATCCGATGCTGGGCAAGGACCCGCAGCCTGGCCATATGCGTGACTTCATTGAAACGCGGGATGACAATGGCGGTGTGCACCTCAACTCGGGCATTCCGAACCGGGCATTCTATCTGGCGGCAACCGGGATCGGCGGATACGCGTGGGAGACAGCGGGCCGCGTCTGGTATGACACCTTATGCGACAGCCGCTTGACCAACGATGCTGATTTTGCGGCCTTCGCTCGACTCACCGTTTCGAATGCCGGTCGCCGCTTCGGCGCAGAAGCGCGCGAGACCCAGGCAATTAACAAGGCCTGGGAAGACGTTGGGGTAGAGCTGACCTGAGGAGGTCATTATGAAAGAGCTACCAAAGTTGGGGCCGGATGCCTTGTTAAGGCTTTCTCGACAGGGCGGCTTTGCAGCGATCCATGCGCTGGCGCGCCCACGGGAGATCGATTTTTCCAGTTGCAATGAGGATGAGCGCGGACGAATCTGTTCCGTGCTCGAGCGTTCGCTGCCAGCCTCGGCGGAAAGCGTAGGGCGTGGCGATCAGCGGTATTACAAGATCGAGTTGCGCTTCAAGGACAAGCCCGACGAGATCACAATTACCGTTCCGGAAGACCGTGCACCCAACGAGCTGGTAAGGCTATGGGATAAGGGCGACGCCAAGGTGCCCTGATCCCACTTCACGCCTAGTATCTAGCCGTCTCGCCTGGCACCGGCGCATCAGGGGGCAGGACGCCCTGCTCCCGTAGTGTTATCCAGAGTTCCTGCGGGATTGGTACCTGCATCAGTTCAACGTTTTCCCTGACCCGCTCAGGCTTGCTGGTGCCTGGGATCGTGGCGGCTACAGTAGGGTGTGCTACGCAGAATTGCAGGGCTGCAGCGCGCACGTCGACGTCGAACTGTTCGCAGACCCATTTGAGGTGCTTGGCTTTTTCCTTAATGGAGGAATCAGCCTCGGCATAGTTGTAGTTCTCGCCGCCCGCCAAAATACCCGAGTTGTACGGACCTCCTACAACAATACCTACGCCGCGCTCCAGGCATTGCGGGAACAAGGTGTCCAGCGCCTCGCGATGGTCCAGCAGTGAGTATCGACCCGCCAGCAGAAAGGCATCCGGGTCAGCCTGCTCCAAGGCAAGACGGCAGGGCTCGACCATGTTCACACCTAGCCCCCAGCCTTTGATGAGACCTTCTTCGCGCATCCGGGTCAGTGCAACCGCTGCGCCTTTCATGGCCCGGTCAAAATACTCTCGCCATGTGGGGCCGAACTGGTCTTCGGATACATCGTGGATCCAGACGATATCAATCCGGT
This sequence comes from Pseudomonas sp. C2.3V, assembly GCF_058536325.1. Lineage (NCBI taxonomy): Bacteria > Pseudomonadati > Pseudomonadota > Gammaproteobacteria > Pseudomonadales > Pseudomonadaceae > Pseudomonas > Pseudomonas sp. C2.3V. The sequence continues at coordinate 1,294,118 of NZ_JBZUBN010000001.1, forward strand.
CGGTCTTGAGGCGTTCGAGGCTGTCTTCAATGGAACGACGGGCACCGTCTGCGCTGTAGTCCAGAATGCGGCGGTAGGGGCGCTCGTTGACGAACGGGGCTGCATTCTCGGGCTCGTCGGCCTTTTGCAGCAGACGGCCAACCTTGGTGCAGAGGGTGTATTCATCCCTGGGCTTTTGACTGAGCACCTCGGCAAAGCGAATTTCCGACAGGCCGGCACCATAATGGGGAGACGTATCGTACAGACGGATACCGGCCTCCCAGGCCGCCTCAAGCGTGGCGGAGGCTTGTTCTTCGGTGAGCTCATGAAACATGTTGCCCAGCGGGGCGCCGCCAAAACCGAGGCGGGGAACGTGAATGCGCATACGGCTCTCCTGGCTGATGAATGATTCTTATGCCGACCGGAGTGCGCGCCGAATGTTCCTCAGTGGTCTAGGCAGGGACGCCGCATGCGATTTCTGTAGCGGTAAGAGGGCGATATTCACTGGGTGCCAGGGCGGGGTCAAGCACAATGGGACCGATCCGCTCCCGGTGCAGGTGCAAGACCTGATTTCTAAAGTGCCCGAACATGCGCTTGACCTGATGATAGCGGCCTTCGATGAGAGTAAGCCGCGCGCTGCGCTCGCTCAGGATATCCAGATGGGCGGGCAAGGTAGTAAGGTCTTCAAACTTGAAGTACAGCCCGGCGGCGAATGTGGAGACGTATTCCGGCAGGATCGGGTTGGCCGTCTCGACGTAATACACCTTGGGCAGCTTGCTGCCGGGCAGGGTCAGACGACGAGACCAGAGACCATCGTTGGTGATGAGCATGAGGCCTGATGTGTTCAGGTCCAGACGGCCGCTCAGGTGGAGATCATCCTTGTCCTGTTCGTTCAGCAGATCGATTACCGTGGGGTGATCCGGATGCTGCGTTGCGCTCACATACCCAACGGGTTTGTGCAGCATGAAGTAACGAGCAGCCTTGCCAGGTTGAAGCAGCTCGTCCAGCAACTCGACCCGATCGAAGAAGCGCACCTCGTAGCGGCCATCACGCACAGGCACGCCATTGATCCGTACGTGTCCATGCGCTAAATGCATGCGTGCGTCCAGGCGGTTGAGAGTAGGTCGGTTACTGATGAAACGATCCAGGCGCATCAGCCGTTAGTATCCGTTTCATGTTCTAAGGTAGCACTGGCGCAGCGGGCGCACAGGCAAGCCACGTTGCGAGCGTCTTCCGGCAAGGTCTCGAGTGCTTCGGGAGCGATACGAGTGTGGAAGCACCAGCAGTCAGTCACCGGTTGGCTGCAACCGAGCTGAGCACAGCCATTGGGTTGCCCGCAGCGTGGGCAGAGGTGGGGTGGATAGGCTGTGTTCATGTCTGTCGCCTCGTGCGCCTGTAAGGGCGTACGGAAATTCAATGTAAATGGGGTAGACCGTAATCGTACCCCGTGTGGGACAGTACGGCTATGAAGACCAGCCGTATGGGCTACGCTTGCTTACGTCCTTTGACTGATGGCCCGCAAATGTGGGGATAAGCGGTATCGTCACGTTAACGTCGTGTTCATGCCGCAGCATGGGCGTTGTGTATTCAAAATCCAAAAAGTTACAACAACGGGAGACACCGATGGATAGAGGTTTATGCAAGGGATTATTGGCAGGAGCGCTAATGGCGGCCATGGGGATGATGGGGCAGTCGGCTGGTGCCGCGAGCGAGCCGGTAGGCAAGTCGCTGAGCGAGAAGGCGGGCATTCCGTACCCGGCCGTGATTGCACACCGGGGGGCGTCCTATGATGCACCAGAGTCCACCGCGCCCGCGTATATGCTGGCCCGTGACTTGGGCGCCGACTATCTGGAACTGGACCTGCAGCGTACCCGTGATGGCGTCCTGATCGCCCTGCATGACGACAACCTCAAGCGCACCACTAACGTTGCGCAGCGCTTTCCGGACCGGGCGGATCAACCTGTCAGTAGCTTTACGCTGGAGGAGCTTAAAAGCCTGGATGCCGGAACCTGGTTCAATACGGCTCACCCGGACCGTGCACGGCCCAGCTTTGCTGGCCAGAAAATTCTGACCCTGGACGAGGTGATTGATATTGCCGAAGGTGGACAGAACAAGCCGGGCCTATATATCGAGACAAAGCAGCCCAAGCTATTCCCCGGCATCGAAAAAGATCTAAAGGACAAGCTTCAGACGCGCGGCTGGTTGAACAAGCCTGCCGAAAAACCGGCCGATACACAGCACGTGCACGTGGCGTCCATGCCAGGTCGCGTAGTCCTGCAGACGTTCGAAAAGAGCAGTATGGAACTGTTGCAGCAGGAAATGCCGCAGGTGCCCAAAGTGCTTCTGCTATGGCTGGGCGATGGCAGTATCGAACCCAAGTCGAACGTGACCTTTGCCGAGTCCGGCGAAAAGGACAAGGCAGCCTATTATGCCAAGCAGGAGGTCAAATCCAAGGCTGAGTACGAACGCTGGCTGAATTGGGCGAAAGCGCATGGCGCACTGGGAATAGGGCCTTCCTCGGCACTGACACATGGCGGTGATCAGAGTTATGCGGATCTGGTGAAGCCCTGGATGAATCAGATGGCTCATGAAAAAGGGCTGATCGTGCATCCATACACGGTGGACGAGGCCGTGGACTTCAAGAAAATCAGCGATGCGGGCGTAGATGGCTTCTTTACCAACCGCACTGCCGAGCTGTTGAAGTTTTACAACCGCCCTGCAAAGGACGGCATCGACACGATACTGAAGCGCCACGGTTATTGATAAACGCCCTTTAGCTTTATGATGGGTACCGCGTTGCTCCACCCACTCTAGAAGAGACCGGCTTGGACGTAGGAGGGGGAGCAGCGATACCCGTCATGTCGCCCCCTTTATCCATATAATTACCTATGCGGTCACCGCAATTCGAACACAACACGGATAAACTGGCAGGGTGGGTCTGAAAAAGAGTCTGCCAGCAGGAGAGCAGTAGTGAACGACTTTTCCGGGGCTAAACTTGCCTTGTTGTGTGGTGATCAACTCCTGACCTACAAGCGAGACGAGAAGAACTCGATTCCCTTCCCGGGCTGCTGGGATTTTGCTGGCGGTGGTCGAGAAGGGGATGAGAGCCCAATCGAGTGCGCATTGCGAGAGTTGGATGAGGAGTTTTCCCTGCAGCTGACCAAAGATCGGATCATTTGGGAAAGGCGCTACACGAGTTATACCCGTAAGCCTCTTGACGCCTATTTCTTCGTCGGCGAACTAACCGCTGAAGAGATCGAATCCATACGCTTTGGTGATGAGGGTCAGTATTGGCAGATGATGCCAATAGCGGAGTTCCTGTCCTTGCCGGACGCAGTACCTTATCTGCAAACACGGCTGCGCGACTACCTTGAGCAGGAATCCTGATCTGAAACATCTGGTTACGTTGCTTAATGCCAGCTGAATGCCTGGGTGATTGCACAGAACAAGGTTTCACAGAGCAGTAATATGTTACTACGCACCGTTTTTTAGGGCGTGGAGGATACTGTTTTGCGGCGTCTATTCTTGGCGTTAGCGTTTGCTCTACCGTTAAGCGGCTGTGTGGTTTACGACGATAACCCTTACCGTCATACCACCACGACCTACTACCGTTCATATACCCCTGTTTATGTAACGCCGGCTGTTCCTGTTGGGCCGCCGCCTTCTGTCATTATTTATGACCGACCTGTGACACGTTGGCGCTCGAATTTCTATTATGGCCCACCACCGCCTCCGCCGCGGTTTCGCCCTGGTTGGGGCCCCGGTCCCGGCCCAGGCTATTGGCGTCATGGACCGAGACCGTACTGGGGGCCACCACCGAGACGGTGGTAAGCCCCGGCAAGCGATTAGCAAGCCCCTCCTATCGCTGGCTGGCCATATAAGCCCGCCAGCCACCGAAGTGGGTGATGTCCTTGGCGCCTTCCAACCCATAGGGCTCACAGATAAACCCGGTTTCCCAACTGCTATCAGCCAGCTGAACCTTGCCTAGGCCGAGCGGAGCAGGAATACCCATCAGAAACGAGCCTAGCTCGCGGCTGGGCAGTTCCCAGATTTCCACGGCAATGGCTCGACCACCTTCGGCTACACGAACCATGCCTGGGCGGAAGGGGGGGCTGCCAGCCAAGGCGTACAGTTTGTAGTCGGGGCTGCTTTCTGTACGTGAAACCAGTTTGCCGCCCCGCTTCATCAGTTGCCAGTTGAGCGGCAACCCTTCCAGATGCGCACCGCAGACGACCACACGAGCATGATCATGGCGCGCTACCGTAGTAGGTGCAGAGGCAGGCATATGTGCACTGTTTACCAGAGGTAATTGCTGCACACGCTGGAAGGCATCGGCCAAGCTCAAGAGGTACTGGTCGGTGAAGGCGCGTCCGAACAGCGTCACGCCCCACGGCAGGCCGTTTTGCATAAAGCCGGCCGGCACCGCCACGGCGGCATAATCCAGCATGTTCATGAAGTTGGTGTAGTAACCCAGATCGGAGTTACGGGCGACAGGCTCGGCCTGCAATTCATCCAGAGTGACGGGGCGGGGGTAGGCAGGCGTCAGTACGCAATCCAGCTCGGCCAGCGCCTGGTCACAGACAGCCTTGAGTGCTTGCAGGCGGTACTGCGCCCGGAAGGCGTCTACGGCCGTCGTGCCGGGCGCCTTGGCCAGTACTGCCTTGATGACGGGCAGTACCGCGTCCGGTTGTACTTCGATCAGCTCACCCGCCACGCTGTAGCGCTCGGCTACCCAAGGACCTTCGTAGAGCAGCTTGGCCGCTTCGAGGAACGGGGCGAAATCCAGTTCGACTGCCTCGCCCCCGAGCGCTTCCAGCTGTCTTACCGTGTGCTCGAACAGCGCGGGACTTTCCGGACAGCCGAGAAATTCGAGCTGCCTGGGTACACCAAAGCGGAACGGGCGCGGAGTACCGAAGGCCGAGGCATCGTTCCAGAGCGGATTGGCGCGACTGTACGCGTCGCGTGGATCGTATACAGCGGTCAGGGCGAGCAGTTCGCTGGCCTCTTTAGCCGTGGCGGTGAAATAGGTGACGCAATCCAGTGTACGGCATGCCGGAACGACACCCGCCGTCGAGATCAGCCCTTTGGTGGCCTTGAGACCGACCAGGTTGTTCAGCGCAGCAGGTACTCGACCCGAGCCGGCCGTATCGGTACCCAGTGCAAAGGTAGCCACGCCTAGCGCTACGGCCAGGGATGACCCCGCGCTGGAACCGCCGGAAGGGTAGTCTGGATGAATACTGTTGCGGCAGGCACCATAGGGCGAACGTGTACCGTTGAGGCCGGTGGCAAATTGATCCAGATTGGCTTTGCCCAAGGGAATCGCACCCAAGGCGATCAGCTGCTCGACAACGGTGGCCGAGCGCTCCGGTGTATAGGCAAAGGCTGGGCAGGCGGCTGTGGTAGGAATGTCCGCCAGATCGATGTTGTCTTTGATGGCAAAGGGGACGCCATACAGCGGAAGGTCCGCGGGGGACCTGCTTTCCAGTACCGCCAGATAGGGTTCCAGCTCCGCCAGGGAGAGCAGATGGATGAACAGGTGAAAGTCGGGATTCAACTGCTCGGCCTTGTTGCGAAGTTCGGTAATAAGCGTGCGTGGCGTGGTGCGGCCTTCACGGTAGGCGGCGCGGAGGATATCGAGGCGCAGGTCAGTCATAAAATAGTCCCTGGTAGTCTGGATAAAGCCATTGGCAATACCCAGCAATAGCGTTCTGAGCCGGGTATCGCCTTGCTCGACCCGGCCTCTGGTTAAGTTGGATCAGGCGTGCTCGATTACCATCATTCTTTGCCCGGCGCGTACAGGAGAGCCGGGCTGCACGCGAACGTCCTTTACGAGTCCATCGCAAGGCGAGAAGAGCGGAATCTCCATTTTCATGGATTCCAGAATCACCAGCACATCGCCGGCTTTGACCTCTGTGCCCGGTTCCACCTGTACCTGCCAGAGATTGCCGGCAATCTGGCTTTCCACAGCGGTCTGCCCGGCAGTCAAGGGGGAATCCTCATCGGGCTCTGGCGTGACGTCTTCGCTTTCGAAGTGCGCCTGACCGGACTCGAGCCAGCGCTGGCGCTCGGCATTGAAGGCTGCCTGCTGGTGGGTGCGGAAGGTTTGAATAGAGTCCGCCTCTTTGGCAAGAAATGCCTGATAGTCCGCCAGGGACAGCTCGGTCTCTTCGATCTGCAAGGGATAACGACCCAGCGGAAAGTCGGCGCGTATCGTGAGCAGTTCTTCTGCTGACACCTCATGAAAGCGAATCTGGTCGAAGAAGCGCAGCAGATAAGGCTGGCCGCAGAAGGCATCGACCTGCTTGTAACGGTTCCACATTTGCAGCGTGCGGCCCACGAACTGGTAGCCCCCCGGGCCTTCCATGCCATACACGCACAGGTAAGCGCCGCCGATGCCGACAGAATTTTCCGCCGTCCAGGTACGGGCCGGGTTGTACTTGGTTGTTACCAGACGATGGCGAGGGTCCAGCGGTGTGGCTACCGGGGCGCCGAGGTAGACGTCTCCCAGACCCATCACAAGGTAGCTGGCGTCAAAGACGATTCGCTTCACCGCTTCAATGGAGTCGAGGTCATTAATGCGGCGGATGAATTCCAGATTGCTCGGGCACCAGGGGGCGTCCTTGCGGACAGTCGTTGCGTATTTTTCGATCGCCAGTTTGCACGCCGGGTCGTCCCAGGAAAGCGGAATATGGACGATACGAGAGGGTACGCGCAGATCGTTGGCGTTGCGTAATTCCCGCCAGGTTCGCTCGACCAGGATCAGCAGGTCATTGAGTGACAACTGCTCGGGGCGATAGTGAATCTGTAGCGAACGGATGCCGGGGGTGAGGTCGATGATACCCGGTAGGTCGAGGGCTTCTAGGGACTGCATCAGCGCATGCCCCCGGAAACGCAAGACCAGATCCAGTTCGGCCGGTCCGATTTCCAGAAGCAGATGGGTATCGCCAGAGAGCCGTGCGACCAGACATTCGTCGTTGTGGCCGATATCCAGCACGATGGGGCTGATCAGCTTAGAGTCAGTACCGGTCAACGGCAACACGTCATAATCAACGTTTGGTATCAGCGTTTCAGTCTCGACATGACGCGCCTTGGCCAGTAGACGTGCCGTCTCGATGCCGACCGGCACAAAGCGTACCCTGTCACCGGCCTTGAGCTGACCCATCTGCCACAGGTCTGCCTCGATGATTGTGACCGGGCAAACGAAACCGCCCAGGCTTGGGCCGTCTGGCCCGAGGATGACAGGCATGTCGCCCGTAAAGTCAACGGCACCGATGGCGTATGGATTATCGTGAATATTGGAGGGATGCAGACCGGCCTCGCCGCCGTCTTCCCGTGCCCACTCCGGTTTTGGCCCGATCAGCCGTACGCCGGTACGACTGGAGTTGAAATGTACCTCCCACTCGGTATCGAGGAAGCGCTGGATGTAGGCCTCGCTGAAATATTCCGGCGCGCCGTGCGGACCGTAGATCACGCGCAGGGTGCGGGTATCCGTCAGCGAGGTGCATAATTCGGGCGAAAGGTTGGCACCTGCATGGTGGTCCTGCGACGGGTACAGGTGCAGCACATCGCCTGCCCGCAAGGCACGACCGCCATGCCCGCCGAACTGACCAAGAGTAAAGGTGCTCTTGCTGCCGAGGTAATCTGGTAGATCCAGGCCGCCTCTCAGGCAGAGATAACTTCGCGCGCCGGCACCGCTGACCGTTCCCAGCGTCAAGGTTGCCCCGGCGGGGATGAACAGCGTGGTATTCATGGGTTGCGACACGCCATCAAGCTGTACAGGCAGTGCTGCCCCTGTCACGGCTACCACCGCAGACGTGTTGAAGCGCAAGGCCGGCCCGGTCATGGTGATCTCGAGCCCCGCAGTGCCCTCAGGGTTGCCCAGCAGGCGATTGCCCAGGCGCAAGGCTCGATCATCCATGGGGCCTGACGGCGGAATACCCACCGCCCAATACCCCTGGCGGCCTGGGTAATCTTGTACGGTCGTCTGAGTGCCCGCGCTGATGACCTCAAAGGTAGTAGCTTGATAAGTCAGGTTCTCCAGGCAGCGGGTCCAGGGGTTGCCTGAGGCGAAGGGGGTATCGGTGAGGATCTGACGCAGGTAATCGCGGTTACTTTCTACCCCATAGAGGCGGGTGCGTTGCAAAGCAAGGTCCAGTGCACTGCGCGCGGCGTCTCGGGAGTCGGCCCAGGTAATGACCTTGGCGATCATCGGATCGAAGTAGGGCGGGATTTCACAACCCGCTTCCACCCAGGTATCGATACGCAGGGCGCGACCCTCCGAGGGCGGAAACTCGACAGCGGTCAGCAGGCCAGGGCTGGGCTGGAAGTCGCGGCCTGGATCTTCGGCATACAGCCGCGCCTGGATGGCATGGCCATGTGGCTTTAAATGTCTGGCAAGTTCGGCCAGTGGGGGCAGATCGCCTGCGGCCAGCTCGATCATCCAGCGCACCAGGTCCACACCCCAAACCTGTTCGGTTACTCCGTGCTCGACCTGCAGGCGTGTGTTTACTTCCAAAAAGTAGAAGTGCTGGGCTTCGCTGTCATACACGAATTCGACGGTGCCGGCGCTCCGGTAATTGACCGCCTTGCCCAGCGTGATTGCTGCTGCGCACAGGGCTTCCGCCATGCCGTCAGGCAGGTTAGGCGCTGGGGTCTCTTCCAGCACTTTCTGGTTGCGGCGCTGTACGGAGCAGTCGCGGACACCTAGGGCAATCACGTCGCCCTGGCCGTCGCCAAAAATCTGGACTTCCAGATGGCGGGCGCGCTGGATGTATTTTTCAATGAATACGCCCGCGTCGCTGAAATTGTTCTGACCCAGACGTTTGACGGCGTCGAATGCTTCAGCGAGTTCACTGGCCGAGCGGCACACCCGCATGCCGATACCGCCACCGCCAGCGGTGCTTTTCAACATGACCGGATAACCCACGGTCTCGCCAGCCTTTAACGCAGCCTCCAGATCCTCCAGAAGCTCTGTGCCTTCGAGCATCGGTACGCCTTGAGCCTTGGCCAGCGCGCGGGCCGTATGCTTGAGGCCAAAGACACGCAGCTGCTCAGGAGTGGGGCCAACGAAGGCGATGCCGGCGGCCTCGCAGGCTTCGGCGAATGCGGCATTTTCGGAAAGAAAACCATAGCCTGGATGGATAGCCTGTACGCCGGCTGATGTAGCGATAGCCAGGAGCTTGGGCACATCCAGATAAGTAGCCGCGGCTGCGCCTTCCCCCAGGCTTACGGCCTCGTCAGCGTGGCTCACATGCAGGCTGGCACGGTCGGCCTCGCTGTAAACAGCTACGCCCTTTACCTGGAGGTCGCACAGGGTGCGCAGAATGCGGCAGGCAATGGCGCCGCGGTTAGCGATCAGGAGTTTGGTGAACATGTCGCACCCTCGAAAGGGAGGCGGGCCGTCCCGCCGTAATTTCACGCTCCAGGGTCGTCCCGGGAGCCAAGTCGTTGTCATGCATAGCTGGAGGGGGTATAGCGGGGCGATACCTGTCGTTTTCGGCGTCGCTCAGTCCCTTTTGCACTCAGAGCGTCGTGTATTCAAACACTGCCCGGAGCGGCTCTGGCAAAGAGTATGCAACCAGGTGCGTAGTCGCTGTTTCAGCTCCATATCAGCACCTCTGCCGGAGTCGGGTTCCAGCCGTTGCATGGGTTGTTGAGCTGCGGGCAGTTCGAAATCATCACAATTACATCCGTCTCGGCGCGCAGTTCTACGTACTTTCCCGCGCCGGAGATGCCATCCTCGAAGGTCAGCCCGCCTTCAGGCGTCACCGGAACATTCATGAAAAAGTTGATGTTGGCAGCGATGTCGCGCTTGCCCAACCTGCCGTCATGGTGGCAGGCGCAGAGAAAGTTATCGCGGCAGCTATGCATGTAGCGCTTCTCCAGCGCATAGCGCACGGTGTTGCTCTCTTGGGCGCAGGCGCCGCCAAGCGTGTCGTGTCGGCCACAGGTGTCGGCAACGATGGTCAGGAGTGGATTGCCCAGGTTGGAATACAACACGGTCCCGGTGGTGAGGTAGACCTTGCCCTGTCGACGCAGCGTACGCTGGGCGTCATAGCGCTCGCGCGGGTTCGTTGCGCTGTAGAACAAGGTATCAACAGCCTGATTGCCTTCGAGGTCATGAATGCGAATTGTCTGGCCGGCCTTGATCTCTTTCAGGTAAGGCGCACCCGCCGGGATGACCTCACGGTAGAGGGCATTTTCAGGACGTTTTTCGCTAGCAGTCATGGTCATGGCAGTCGTCCTCACAGAAAGAAGCGTTCGGTGTTGATAAAGCCGCGAATATTCTCTTCACGGGATGTACGGCAGACGTCGGCCACGCCTGGGTCGGCGCTTTTCAATGTCAGCGTGACGGATTTCGGTGCGTATTTGGGTGTTGGGTCCAGCGGGTGCTGCAAGGCGGTGAGTACAACCAAGGTATTCATGGGTGCATACAGCTCGATGTAGTCGCCGGCTGAAGAGTTGCTTTCGATGAAGTAGAAGACGCCTTCGGCATCCACGTCCACCCGGCTGAACAGGTTCAGTGTCATGAGTAAATCTTCCTGCCCCAGCCCCCACTTGCCCATCTCTACCAGCAGGTTGTCAGTACCGTTGCGGTGAAAGCCGTTGCGCAGCTCCTGATATCGGCCGGGGCCGTACTTTTCAGTGACTTCTTCGGCATTTGCCACGCCACCAAAGCTGTCGTGCCAGCCGCAGGTATCTTCGACAATGGCGGCCAGCACGCGGCCCATGTCTGAATATAGGCAATGCCCTTTGGTGAGCTTGGCAGTGTGCTGGCATTTGAGTGTATCCGGCAGGTTCAGGCGTTCGCTCTTCTCCTGCGCGTTGAACAGCATCAGGCTGACATTGGCGCCGCCCAGTTCGTCGGTGATCCGCAGCAACTGGCCGCGTTTGACGATGAGCGAGGTGTGACCGCCTCCGGGAACGTGTTCTTCGAGCAACAGGGAAGCAACAGGGCGTGTTTCGTTCATAACAGGATCCTCAGTTGACGGCGGGTTGGCCCAGCAGGGTTTCCACCGACGTCAAGGCGCCGGAGGTTTTTCTGCGGTTTACCGGGATGTTGTAAGTAATGCGTGCGCCATAGGCGTTGGGCGCATGGGGATCGATACGCATCTTGTCGAATACCAACACGCGGCTGGCGAGAGTGAAGCCTTCGGAAAGATCATGGGTGACCATGAAGACGGTCAGCTTGTGCTCCTTCCACAGCTCGGTCAGCAACACATGCATGTCCTTGCGGATGCCAGGGTCGAGCGCACCAAAAGGCTCATCCAGCAGCAAAATACGTGGCTTCACAATCAGCGCCTGGGCGATGGCCAGACGCTGCTGCATGCCACCGGAAAGCTGGCTGGGGTGTTTGTCGAGCGCATGGCCCAGACCGACCCTGTTCAGCATGGCCGCTGCCGTCTCGCGAAGGCGTCGCTTGTCGGCGCCGAACAGGCGACCCAGAAGACGTGAATGGGGGAGCTCCATGCCGATTACCACGTTATCCAGCACGGAAAGATGCGGAAATACGGAGTAGCGCTGAAAGACTACTCCACGGCAGGGATCGGGCTCGGCACAAAGCGGTTGCCCATCCAACAGGATGTGCCCGCGGGTGGGGCTTTCCTGGCCTAAGAGCATCCGTAGAAAGGTTGATTTACCGCAGCCGGAAGCCCCTACCAGGGCACAGAACTCACCCTCTTGAATGCTCAGGTTCAGGTGTTCCAATACGACCTGATCACCGTACTGCTTCCAGACATTCTTAACCTGGATCATGAACGGGCTCCTGTGTCGTACCAGGGGAAAGCCCAGCGCGTCAGCTGTCGCAGGCCAACGTCCATGGCCCAGGCCAGCGCCGTGATCCAGACGACATACGGCACGATCACATCCATCGCCATGTAGCGGCGGACCAGAAAGATGCGGTAGCCGAGCCCATCAGTACTGGCAATAGCCTCGGCGGCGATCAGGAACAACCAGGCCGAGCCGAGCGCCAGGCGCAGCGCGATCAGAAGACGAGGCAGGACTTGAGGCAGTACCACACGCAGAATCAGTGTCCAGCTGTTGGCGCCAAGGGTTTGTGCCTTGATCAAGAGTTCCTGTGGAATCTCGCGGACCCGCTGCTCCATGTCGCGAACAAGCACCGGTGTAATACCGATGACGATCAGCATGACCTTCGACAGCTCACCCAAGCCGAACACGATAAAGAGGATAGGGAGGATCGCCAGCGGCGGCACCATGGAGAGTACGGTTACCAGCGGAGAAAGCGGCGCGCCAAACAGCGGAATGGCACCTGTGGCGATACCGACCACCAGTGCGATCGAAGCACTGATGACCAGTCCGGTAGCCAAGCGGGAGAGGCTAGACGTTGTGTCCTGCCAGAACACATAGTCACCGGTGCGCTTGTCTTCCTTGAACGCCAGACGATCTATCGCTGCGGCCATTTGAGTCGCGCTGGGCAGGAGCTTATCGTTGGGGTTTTCCGCCAGGCGGGTAGCCGAGCCGCTGAAGTAAGCAAACAGCAGCAGGGCGAAAGGCAGCAGGACGAGAAGCAGACGACTTCCGCGATCAGGCTGGCGATTGATCAGGCGCATGGTGGATTACCTGTGTAGCGGATATGGGCCGGCCCAAGAGACAGCCCAGGCCTTAGTCAAAGCGTGCCGTCGGCAGCCATTTGCACGTACGTCGGGTCGAAGCGCAGCTTCATATTGCTGGTGTCGCCCACCGTTGCACCGCCGGCGAATGCCATGCCAATGGCATTCGCATCCGGCGCACCTTCGCCCAGCAGGCCGTGATCAAAGGAGAACCGGGCGATCTTTTCCATCGTCTTTGGTAGCTCCGGGCTGAGTACGAAGCTCAGGGAGTCCTCAGGGGCGTAGAAGAGCCTTGTATTGGCCAGCTGCGCCTTGAAGCCCGCAAGGTCGGTACCCGATGCATTCGCCATGGCCGTGAGTGCCGCCTGGCCTTCAGGCGTTCCGGCTGTCATCAGGGCAGTCATTTCATACCAGGCGCCGGTCAGGGCCTTGCCGAGATTGGGGTTTTCCTTCAACGTTTCGGTATTCACCACCATCATGTCCATGATCTCGCCGGGAATCTGGCTGGAGTTGAATACTTCTGTGGTGTCTGGCGAAGTTTTGATTTCAGCGAGCAATGGATTCCAGGTCGCTACGTTCTGTACGTCCTGCGTGTTGAACGCGGCTACCATGTCAGCATCCGAGGTATTGATCGTAGACAGGTCCTTCTCGCTTAGGCCGACTGTTTCCAGCGCCCGGGCGAGCAGGTAATGGGAAACGGAAAACTGTACGAGATTGACGGTCTGGTCCTTGAGGTCCGCAACGGTTTTACTCTTGCCCTTCATGACGATGCCATCGTTGCCGTTGGAAAAGTCACTGACGATCAGAGCGGTCGTATCCACTCCGCCGGCCGCTGGAATGGTCAAGGCGTCCATATTAGTCATGGCGCAGCCATCGAACTGGCCGGCGGTGTATTGATTGATGGATTCGACATAGTCATTGAGCTGTACCACATCGATCGTAATGCCGTACTTCTTGGCCCATTTGTCGATGATTCCCTGAGTCTTGGCTTCACCCCATGGCATCCAGCCGGCATAAATAGTCCAGCAGACCTTGAAGTCGTCGCGAGGTGCTGCCAAAGAGGGTAGGCTGACCCATGCAGTCAGGCTGAGAGCGAGGGTGGCAAGCAAGCGTTTACGCATGGAACCTCCGAATGAGTGGTGGGCAAGCAGGAGCAGAACAGCGCAATGCGCGTCTTCTCCCGGGCTTTTGTCCCGCCGTGTAACCTCGTCGGAGGTCGATGACTCTCGGACCAGTCACTTACTTTCGTAAGCCGGAACCCTAGTCATCTATTTCGCCAAGTTGTGGTGCTGCGGTTCCGGCATGCCGGCTGCTCCTGCACATAGGTCGTATAGCTAGCACCATGCCAACTTCTCCAAACCCTGATAGCACATGGGTTGCGTTATACATTGGGGCATTTGGAAAGAGGTATCGTGCGCAACCTTGGGGCATTGCTCTATGCTTCGCACATTTGTGGGGCGGGAGCCTACTGGCAGGAAATGGGATGAATGGTTGACAGAGCAGACCACCTTTCCTACGGTGCGCTCGATTGACATGAGGACATAACGTGGACGACGACCGCATCAAACTGGAACCGCAGTGGAAAGCCGCACTGCGTGATGAATTCGATGCTCCTTATATGAAGCAATTGGGTGAGTTCCTGCGCAGCGAAAAAGCGGCCGGCAAGGTGATCTATCCGCCAGGCCCCTTGATCTTCAATGCGTTGAACAGTACGCCGCTGGATCAGGTAAAGGTCGTCATCTTGGGGCAGGATCCCTATCACGGCCCAGGGCAGGCCCATGGCTTGTGCTTCTCCGTACAGCCCGGTGTCCCTGCACCGCCATCCTTGCAGAATATTTACAAGGAATTGAAGCGGGACCTGAATCTGCCCATTCCCAATCATGGCTATCTACAGCATTGGGCTGAGCAGGGCGTACTGTTGCTCAATACCTCGCTAACGGTAGAACAGGCCAAGGCCGGCTCCCATGCCAATGCCGGCTGGCAGCGTTTCACTGATCGTGTGATTCAGGTGGTCAGCGAGCGACGTAACCATCTGGTCTTTCTGCTGTGGGGTGCTCACGCACAGAGCAAGGAAAAGCTGATCGACACACAAAAGCATTTGATCCTGCGCTCACCCCATCCGTCACCGCTCTCTGCCCATCGAGGCTTTATCGGCAACGGCCATTTCAGCCGGACGAACAAGTTTCTGGAGCAGTCAGGCCTTACGCCCATTGACTGGGCGTTGCCGTCTTTGTAAGGCATCGGGCCGGTTTATTCGATTACTCGGCCCGTTATATCCTCAAAGCGTACTGAACACTTTTTTGGCAATGTTGGTAGCGGCGGCGGCCGGGTTTTCCCGGAGTGCGCGTTCCTGGTCAGCGATTACGGTGAATAACCCATTAAGCGCCTGGTCCGTGACGTAGCTTTCAACGTTTGCACTCTTGGCATCCACCGCGCCGAAGGCAGCAGCTTTGCCAGCCAGGGCGTTGTACTGCTGAGCCAAGCCTACCTTGTCCGTTGCCTGCTTGATGATGGGCATCAATTGAGCGCGAAGCTGGTCTCGGCTGGAGCGATCCAGATACTGCGTGGCCGCATTGTCCTCGCCGGTCAGAATGCCCTTGGCGTCCTGAACCGTCATACGTTTGACCGCATCGATCAGCAGTGCCTGCGCCTTCGGCACAGCGGCTTCGGCAGCCTGGTTCATGCTGGTTTCCAGCTGTTCTACCTGCGCACCCATACCGAACTGCTTGAGCAGGGCGGATGCTTTGCCCAGTTTTCCAGGCAGCTCAATACGGACTTCCGGGTTGTTGGTGAATCCTCCCGGTTTACCCAGTTGTTGAACCGCGATTTGCGCGCCCTGAGTCAGTGCGTCCTTCATGGCGCTGGCGGAATCTTGTTGGGAAAAGTCAGACAGACTCAAGGCAAAGGCGTTGACCGATAAGGTTAAGGCCGCAAGCGTAAGCGCGAAACGTTTCATCTATATCCCTTGTATCAACGGACGGGGGTCAGCTTGATTTCAACCGGCTGGTCGTTGGTGCTATTGAGTTGCACCGGTATTGCCTTTGGTGTCAGGAACAGCGGGCGGCCACCCAGCAATACGCGAGCGCTGATGGCATAGCGCTGACCAGACTTGACCTTCGACGGATCGTAGTCCAGGCGGAAAGGGATAGGTGTTTCCTGTTTCACGAAAACGGTACGTTGTGCGAGGCGCCCTGAGGGCGTATCGCCCGTGGCCGCATTGTGCAGACTGACAGTCAGTTTGGCGGTAGGCGGCAAGGGTTCGGACTGTTCGAAATAGGCATCACCTTCCAGGCTACGTTTGGCCGGTGAAGGCGTACCGGGTTGCGGCATGATGACCGGAGGTTTGCTCGTGCTAGGAGTCGTAGGGGTAGGGCCAGGTTCGAAAACTGGGCGCAGCCCGCCGCTACAGGCCGTAAGCAACAGGCTGGTCAGACTTAACAGAACAATCTTGCGCATGACATAAGGTCTCTTCTGAATGGGTCAATCGGGCATCGGAACTGAGGGCGGAATGCTGGGTTCATCGGGCCGTTCCAATGCCACGTGTCGAATCGACAAGCGTATTTCGGCTGGCAGCATTCGCTTGCCAGCTTCTTCGGCCAGCTCGCCCAGCAGTTCATGGTGGCCAAGCTTGCCTTCGGCGTTCTTGTGCAGCACGCCTTCTTTCAATAACGTTTCGATAAAATGCCGGAACAGGCTTTTGTCAAAGAATTCCGGTGCGTTCAGTCCATGCAGGATGGAAAGTCGCCGTGCCATGACGGTACACAATTCCTCCAGCTCGCTGGCGGTTAGTTTACCCTGGCCCTGGTTGAGCAGTAGGGCAATGGCCATGTAATAACGCTGTAGCGTTTGCTGAATGCTGCGGGCCAGCAGTGCCAGACGTACAAACTGCCGTGAGCTGGGAGGCGGGCGTTTGAAGGTCTCGTCCTCTTGTTGAAGCAGGTCATACTCCACCAGCGCTGCCAGCCACTGATCAATCATGGCGGGTAGCTCGTCGCGGTCCCAGCGGATGAACAGTTCGGCTTGTAAATAAGGGTATAGCGCCAGGGTAAACCGATGAATCTGCTCTCGGCTCATGCGAGGCGTGTTCTGGAAGAGGCTGGCCAGTAACGCCGGTAATGCAAAAATATGCAGGATGTTGTTGCGGTAGTAGGTCATCAGGATGGCATTCTGCTCATCGAGGTAGAGGATACGGCCCAGCGCATCCTGTTGCTCGGCCAGCAGATTAAGACTCTTCACGTAGTCCACCTGCGCTTGTCCGTCACCCTCGGGTAGGGTTGCAGAAGGCGAGTAGGGGACCTTTCGCAAAAGCCCCAGGTAAAGGTCGAGTACGCCAACCAAAGCACGCTCATCCATCGCCTGTCGATGGGTGGATAGCATGATCAAGGCCACCAGATTAACGGGGTTGATGGCTGCCGCATCGTTGATCCTGCGAGCCACCACCTCACCCAGGCAATGAGTCAGCGTGCTGAACCACTCAGGGCGGGCATCATGATCAAAGGAGAGATTACGCCAGCCTTCCTGGCGCTGGTCCAGAAACTGCGGCAGGCTCAGGGGCTCGCCAAAATTGACCCACACCTGACCGAAGCGCTTGCGCAAGGCCCCTACGGCCTTGAACACATCAAAGATAGATTCCTTCTTCTTGGTCGCTCCCCGCAACTCGCCCAGGTAAGTGCGGCCTTCAAAGACCCGCTCGTAGCCAATGTACACTGGCACGAACACCAGCGGACGACGGGAGTCCCGCAAAAAGCTGCGCAGGGTAATGGCCAGCATGCCGGTGCGTGGCTGCAGCATCCGTCCCGTTCGCGAGCGACCGCCTTCTACAAAGTATTCGGTCGAGAAGCCCCGGGAAAACAGGGTGTGCATGTATTCATTGAAGACAGCGGTATAGAGCGCATTGCTCTTGAAGCTACGGCGCATGAAGAAGGCACCGCCACGGCGCAAAATATTTCCCACGACGGGCATGTTTAGGTTGATACCTGCTGCGATGTGTGGAGGCGTCAGTCCATTGTGAAATAACAGGTAGGACAGAAGCAGATAGTCCATGTGGCTGCGGTGGCAGGGCACATAAACGATCTCGTTGCCCTGCGCCACATTCTGGACGCGCTCGATATGATTTACCCGCAGCCCTTCATAGAGCTTGTTCCAGAACCAGGTCAAGATGACTTCAAGGCAGCGTACTACCGGATACGAGAAGTCCGAGGCTATTTCCTGGGCATACTCCAAAGCCTGCTGCTCGGCTTGTGCATGAGATGTGTTCCCATGCCTGGCTTCATGTTCGATTGCCTCACGAACCTGGGGGGCCTGGATCAGGCTTTTGACCAGATTGCGCCGGTGGGAGATATCAGGGCCGATAACTGCCGTTTTCAGGTTGCGAAAGTGCACCCTCAGAATACGCAGCACCATGCGCTGCGTACGCTCCTGTCCTTTGTTCTGGGCAACGAGGCGACTCAGATGGATAGGATCAGAAAACAACACTCGCGTCATGCGGCCCAGGAAAAGGATACGTGCCAGTTTGCGTAGTCGGCCTGCAATGACCCAGTTATCTGTCCAAAGCAACTTCCAAAGGCTTGTTTCACGGTCAGGCGACTGCCCCCAGAACACGCTGACAGGTACGATCTGGGCATCTTCAACTGTGCTTTGGCCAACAGCTTCAAGCAGTCGGGTAAGGCAGGGTGGAACGTTACGCCTGGTAGGACGACCCAGCCAGTCAGGTGAGGGCGTTGTATAGATATAGGCATTCGGTTCGACCACATCCCCAATCGTTACGGGTGTTACCGGACGGGGCAGGCCATTTTTGATGCATTCGGCATCCAGGACGGCCAGATCGCTTAGCGAATGCTCCTGCAGAACATAGATCACCGGCTTGCTGCGGTCGAGCTTGAGGGTTACTGCTGACTGATTGATGGTCTGCGAGCGAACCCAGGTGTACAGCAGGCGTTTGAAGGCAGCAAACAGCATGCGGCGAAAAGGGGAGCGATTCATGACATGTACCTGAAATTCAAGCGAGCAGTGTGCCGTAATGGCCCGATGGCGCAAAGCCCACGATCATCAGACTGAAACACTCGTCAGCAAAACTAAAGAGGCTCAGGCACTGCTTGATTGGCGCTCTTTTTTTGACATTTCGATTACGCAATTTGTTGTTATAAAGCACGAATTTTGTGCTTTCAGCTACGATTAATACGTAATTAGCACCAAAAAAGAGCATAAAGCATTTTAGTGATAAAACCTGTTGCAATTGCCTGGAAACTTTTGCTTTATACGCCGGTACGGCGGAAACGAGCATCAGTTGTTTGGCCTGGAAGGCCATGAGGATGACTCGGATCGGCTGGGGAGCTGTCCTGCAAGGGCACAGATAATAATTGCGAAGCTTGGAGAGTGGTAATGGCTGAACGTGAGACCGGAACCGTCAAGTGGTTCAATGACGCCAAAGGTTATGGATTCATTCAACGTGAGAGTGGCCCGGATGTGTTTGTTCATTACCGCGCCATCCGTGGCGAGGGGCATCGCTCGCTGATTGAAGGCCAAAAGGTGGAGTTTTCTGTGATTCAGGGCCAGAAAGGTCTACAGGCCGAAGACGTCTCCAAGCTTTGAATCCTGAAAAAAAGCCCGTCAGTTGAGCTGACGGGCTTTTTATTACTGGCAAATCTTCAGGTTCGCCAGATGATTTCTTCTATGCCGGCTGAGGTGACTTTTATCCAGCGATCGGCATCATCTTCGCCCTGCTCCTCTTCCCAGCTCCCAGGGGCGCACCGTACCTGGATATCCAGTGCGGCAGCGGCTGCCTTGGCGCAGGCCAGATCGTCTTCCCAGGGGGTTGCATCGCTTTCCAGTAGAAGGCTGTTCCATTTGCCGACAGCTTTGGGTAGCCAGGTTACTGGAATCACAGTGCCCTGGTAGTCGACCGTACACTTGTAGGTTTGCCCCTGCTGGCGCCACTCGCTGCAGGTACCCAGCGCCTGGCTCAGCCACTCGGTAATGGCAGGCTGGTCGGCATCCTTGAGGTAGATTTCAATGTCTGGCTGGCGCATGGTTAATCTCGATAGGGCTTTCAGGTCCGGGTAATCCAATCGTAGCGTACGGCAACGGTGACCTCGAAGGGTTCAGCCAGTACGCGTTCGCGACGCTCGGCATTAACACGCCAACCATGGGGTGTCATGGATAGCAGATCGGCTCGGGCTTCGCGAGTTTCCAGACTGAGGCGAAAATTCAAGGTTTCACTGTCGGCCAATGTCAGCGCCGAAGGTAAGCCCTGCAGGTGCTTGGCCTCGTCGTAATCACGCACATCATCGTACAGCCGCTGGCGCAGTTCGATCAGATGATCACGCGCCGGACCAAGGCGCAGTACGCCGCCGCCGGGCGTCAGCAAGCGTACGGCTTCAGACCAGTCAATCGGACTGAATACGCTGGTCAGGAGCTGGCAGCTTGTGTTGGGCAAGGGGATACGGGCCATGCTGGCAACCAGCCAGTTCACCTGCGGCGCCCGGCGACTCGCCCTGCGTACCGCCTCACGGGAGATGTCCAGCGCGTAACCATCGCTCTGTGGCAGTGCTTCTGCCAGACGCATGGTATAAAAACCTTCGCCGCAACCAATATCGACCCAGCGAGCCGGTGCTTTTTCCTGTGCCAGTTCCGCCAGACGCTGCGCCAGCGGAGCATAGTGGTCAGCATCGAGAAAGCGGCGACGCGCCTCAACCATCTCGGCATTGTCGCCAGGGTCACGGCTTTTCTTGTGCTGTACAGGCAGCAGGTTCAAATAGCCCTGGCGTGCACGGTCAAAACGGTGGCCTTGCTCACAGACAACACCTTGTTGTGCCTCGGTCAGCTGGGCCGAGCAGAGGGGGCAGATCAACATCATGCCAGCAGCCTTACCAGGGTCTGGTAGTACACCTCGGTCAACAAATCCAGGTCACTGGCCAATACTCGTTCATTGACCTGATGGATCGTAGCGTTAACAGGCCCGACTTCAACCACCTGTGTGCCAAGCGTGGCAATAAAGCGACCATCCGAGGTCCCGCCGCTGGTAGAGGCTTCTGTTGTAAGACCGGTAACCGCCTGGATGCTCGAGGCGATAGCGTCCAGCAATTCGCCAGGCTCGGTGATGAAGGGCAGGCCCGAAAGAGACCAGTCAATGTGCCAGTCAAGGTTATGCTTGTTCAGGATAGCCTCAACGCGCGCCTTGAGTCCCTCTTCGGTCGACTCGGTCGAAAAACGGAAGTTGAACAGGGCATTCAGCTCGCCCGGGATTACGTTATTTGCGCCTGTGCCCGAGTTCAGGTTGGAGATCTGGAACGTGGTGGGCGGGAAAAAGTCATTACCGGCATCCCACTGCTCAGCTGCAAGTTCTGCCAGCGCGGCTGCGGCCAGATGAATGGGGTTGCGGGCCAGATGAGGGTAGGCCACGTGGCCTTGCTTGCCACGAATCGTCAACTTGCCGTTGAGCGAACCGCGGCGACCGTTCTTGACGACGTCGCCCAGAAGCGTCGTACTGGAAGGCTCGCCTACAATGCACCAGTCCAGGCGTTCATTGCGTGCACGCAGACGCTCGACAACCGCGCGTGTCCCGTGCAGGGCAGGCCCTTCTTCATCACTGGTAATCAAAAAGGCAATGGCGCCTCGATGGTTGGGATGATCGGCTACGAAGCGTTCGACCGCGATGATCATGCTGGCTAGGCTGCCTTTCATGTCCGCTGCGCCACGCCCCAGGAGCATGCCGTCTGCGTCGACCTGAGCATCGAAGGGGCCTTGTTGCCAGGCCTCGACCGGCCCGGTCGGCACAACGTCGGTATGCCCGGCGAAGCACAACACCGGACCTTCGCCTCCCCGGCGTGCCCAGAAATTATCGACGTTTTCGATACGCATGGGCTCAAGCGCAAAACCTGCTGCTTCAAGCCGCGTCATCATCAGGGCTTGGCAGCCCTCGTCGACCGGTGTGACGGAGGGGCGGCGGATGAGCTCGCAGGCAAGCTCGAGCGTCGGGGTAAGGGTCGTCATGGATGAATCCTGAAGCAGCAAGGGCACGAAAAGTTGTCCATGGTAAAGCAAAACGCCATAAGGAGCGTCGCTCTTCGGTGATCAACAATGCCGTGGCATGTCTTTATACTATTAGCTCGTTGAGTGAGAGCCGTTATGAATATTGATCAACAACGCTTTGGTGGCATTGCCCGCTTGTATGGTAACGATGCGCTCGAGCGTCTGGCTGCCAGTCATGTTGCGGTAGTCGGTATTGGTGGCGTAGGGTCCTGGGCGGCCGAGGCCCTGGCGCGCAGTGGCGTTGGCCGTATCAGTCTGTTCGATCTGGACGATGTCTGCATCAGCAATACCAACCGACAAATCCATGCGCTGGAAGGACAGGTGGGGCGGGCCAAGGTCGATGTGATGGCTGAGCGCATCCGGGCAATCAACCCGGCGTGCGCCGTGCATGCCGTGGCGGATTTCGTCACTCGGGAGACCATGGCGGATTACATCACCTCGGAGATGGATCTGGTGCTGGACTGTATCGATAGCGTCGCGTCCAAGGCTGCTCTGATCTCATGGTGCAAGCGCCGCAAGATCAACATCATCACAACCGGTGGAGCGGGTGGTCAGATCGACCCGACCCAGATTCAGGTCGTCGATTTGAACCGGACCTATAACGATCCGTTGGCATCCCGCGTGCGTTCACTGCTGCGCCGCGACTATGGGTTTTCACGTAACCCCAGCCGGCACTACAGCGTGCCGTGCGTGTTCTCGACTGAGCAGCTGCGTTATCCCAAGCCGGATGGCAGCGTGTGCCAGCAGAAAAGCTTTGTAGGAGAAGGGGTACGACTGGATTGCTCTGGCGGTTTTGGTGCGGTCATGATGGTGACCGCAACCTTTGGCATGGTGGCCGCAGCCAAGGCGGTAGATAAACTGATCGCCAAGCCTTCAAAGCCAAAGACGGTCTAGGCCCTTCGGCTACATTTCCTGCTCGGGTTCCTTTTCAGCGATACCGGGCAGGTGCATGCCGCTCTTGGCCAGCTGTGAGCCTTCCATCTGCGGCTGGGTCACCCAGGTCAGAATGTCGTAATAGCGACGAATATTCTGCACGAAGTGCACCGTTTCGCCGCCTCGGGCATAGCCGTAACGGGTCTTGCTGTACCATTGCTTCTGACTGAGTCGTGGCAGCATGCGTTTGACGTCCAGCCAGCGATTAGGATCCAACCCTTCGTCCTGCGCCATCTTTCGCGCATCTGCAATATGCGCACTGCCAATATTGTAGGTTGCCAGGGCGAACCAGGTCCGATCCGGCTCCTTGATCGACTCGGGAAGCTCGCCGCGAATCTGATTGAAATACCGGGCGCCGCCCTCGATGCTCTGGAAGGGGTCGAGCCGGTTGGACACGCCCATGGCCTGGGCTGTGTTGTTGGTCAGCATCATGAGGCCGCGTACCCCGGTTTTTGAGGTCGCATCAGCCTGCCACATCGATTCCTGATACCCGATGGCAGCCAGAAGCCGCCAATCGACCTCCCGTTGCTGTGCGGCCTTGCGGAAGTGCTTTTCATAAACAGGTAGGCGTTGTTGCAGGTGCTGGGCAAAGGTGTAGGCGCCTACATACCCCAGAACATCCACATGACCGTAGTAGCGCTCCTTGAGGTGCTGAAGTGTATTGTCCTGCTTGGCCTTGTCGATAAAAGCGTTGATGGCTTTCATCAAGGTACCGTCTTCGCGCTCGGCTGTTACCCAGGCGAGGCTTTGCCCATCTCCGAGATCAAAGGCGACGCGCACGTTGGGAAAGTAGACCTGATTCATGGCCAGCTCGTTGGAGTCGACCAGCGTAAGATCGATCTGGCCCTCATCGACCATCTTCAGCAGGTCAGCCACCTCGACCTGATCGGACTCTTCGTAGGTAAGATCCGGCTGCTGGGGTTTGAGCGCGGCCAATTGTTCCGCCTGGCTGCTTCCCTTGAGCACCATGATGCGCTTGCCTACCAGATCGCTTACCTGTGCAGGGCGCCGTGAGCCATTGCGGTAGATGACCTGCGGAACAACGTCAAGATAGGGATGTGAGAAGTGGAACTTCTCCTGCCGTGCCGGGCTGGGCGTCAGGCCTGCCGCTGCCAGGACTGGTCCTTCAGCACTGTCGAGACGGTTGAAAAGATCATCCAGGTTATCTGCAGTTTCGATCTGCAGTTTGAGCCCCATACTGTCGGCGAAGCTTTTCACCAGCTCGTATTCGAAGCCGGTATCACCGTTACGGTCCTGGAAATAGGTCGCCGGGCTGTTGCGGGTAATAACGCGTAGAACACCCTCCTTCTGTATCCGTTCCAGGGTAGAGGGTTGTTTGGGAGGAGCTTCGTCAGGCTCTTCGCACCCCTGGAGCAACAGAAAGATCGCAGTCGCCATGATGCAGGCGATTCGTTTCAGGCAAAGCGCATGGTGTGCAAACATCCACTCAGTATACGCAAAGCTATCCAAGTGCCATACCAGGGGAGCGCCACAGAATTTTCTATTGCCTGGATTCCACTCGTAACCAATTTTTGCTAAGCAAGGCCAAAATATCCGAGTGAAATAGGATCGGTCGCGATGATTCCAGGGTTTCCAAGGGGCGTCTTCAAGTCATCGAGAGGTCGTTATTTCTGGAGCGAAGTGCTTCTCTGGACGGCTGCATGAGTCGGTTTGACGCAGCATTAGCGAAACCTTTGTCGCCTAAAGGTGTCTCGCCGGGTCCTTTGCGGTAGAATACCGGCCCCTGAAATTCCTCTAGCCCCGAGGCTGTCCTACGATGCTGATCTTGCGCGGCGCTCCCGCTCTTTCTTCGTTTCGTCACGGCAAACTGCTCGACCAACTGACCCGTAAAGTGCCGGGTGTTTCCGGACTTTATGCCGAGTTCGCTCATTTTGCCGAGGTGGTCGGCACGCTTACCGCTGAAGAGGAGCACGTGCTTGAGCGCTTGCTCAAATACGGACCCAGTGTTCCGGTACAAGGGCCTGTAGGCCGGCTGTTCCTGGTAGTCCCGCGCTTTGGCACGATTTCGCCGTGGTCCAGCAAGGCCACTGACATCGCCCATAATTGCGGTCTGGCCAAGATCGAGCGCATCGAGCGGGGCGTCGCCTATTATATTGCCGGCGATCTGTCCGATGCCGATGTTCAGGCTGTGGCTGCCACCTTGCATGATCGTATGACCCAGCTCGTACTGGGAGGTCTGGATGAGGCTGAAGCCCTGTTCAGTCATGCGACGCCCAAGCCGCTGACGGTCATCGATATCCTGAATGGCGGCCGTGCCGCGCTGGAAAAGGCCAACAGCGAACTAGGTCTTGCCCTGGCGGATGACGAGATCGATTACCTGGTCAAGAGTTTCCAGGGACTGGGTCGTAATCCCCATGATATCGAGCTTATGATGTTTGCTCAGGCAAACTCCGAGCACTGCCGTCACAAGATCTTTAATGCCAGCTGGGATATCGATGGCGAAGGCCAGGAAAAATCCCTGTTCGGTATGATCAAGAACACCTATGAAATGCACCGTGAAGGCGTCTTGTCTGCCTATAAGGATAACGCTGCGGTCATCGAGGGATTTACTGCCGGTCGTTTCTATCCTGACCCGCAGACTCGTCAGTACAGCGCCAATCAGGAGCCCATTCATATCCTGATGAAGGTGGAAACCCATAACCACCCGACGGCAATTGCACCATTCCCTGGCGCCTCTACGGGTTCGGGTGGCGAAATCCGAGACGAGGGGGCGACCGGTCGTGGTGCAAAACCCAAGGCAGGTCTGACCGGTTTCACGGTTTCTAACCTGAATATCCCAGGTTTCGAGCAACCTTGGGAAAAGCCATACGGCAAGCCCGAACGCATCGTGACACCACTCGATATCATGATCGAAGGGCCATTGGGCGGCGCGGCATTCAACAACGAATTTGGCCGCCCGGCACTGGCAGGTTACTTCCGTACCTTCGAGCAGGCGGTTGAAACCCCACGTGGCGAAGAGGTCCGGGGCTATCACAAGCCGATCATGCTGGCGGGCGGTATGGGTAACATCCGTGCCGACCATGTCCAGAAAGGTGATATCTCCGTAGGTGGCAAGCTGATTGTCCTGGGTGGCCCGGCCATGTTGATCGGCCTGGGTGGAGGCGCTGCCTCGTCGATGTCCACTGGCTCCAGCTCGGCAGACCTGGACTTCGCTTCCGTGCAGCGTGAAAACCCCGAGATGGAGCGCCGCTGCCAGGAGGTGATCGACCGCTGCTGGCAGATGGGTGACAAGAACCCTATTACCTTCATCCATGACGTAGGCGCAGGCGGTCTATCCAATGCCTTCCCTGAGCTTGTCAACGATGCCGGTCGTGGCGGTCGCTTTGAGCTGCGCAACGTACCTAACGACGAGCCCGGCATGAGCCCGCTCGAGATATGGTGCAACGAGTCCCAGGAACGCTATGTGCTGTCCGTGGACGCCGAGAACTTTGAAACTTTCAAGGCCATTTGTGAGCGTGAACGCTGCCCGTTCGCGGTAGTTGGCGAGGCTACTGAAGAGCGTCGTCTCACGGTAGCGGACAGCCATTTTGAAAATAATGCGGTCGACATGCCGCTAGATGTTCTTCTGGGCAAGCCTCCACGTATGCATCGCTCCGCTACTCGCGAGGAAGCGCTGGGTGATGACTTTGACGGTGCTGGCCTGGAACTCAAGGAGGCGGTAGAGCGCGTTCTTCGACATCCAGCCGTTGCCAGCAAGAGCTTTCTGATCACCATCGGTGACCGGACCATTACCGGCCTGGTTGCACGTGATCAAATGGTTGGTCCCTGGCAGGTTCCAGTGGCTGACTGCGCGGTTACAGCGACCAGCTACACCGCCTATACCGGCGAGGCAATGGCCATGGGCGAGCGTACGCCCTTGGCATTGCTGGATGCGGCAGCGTCTGGCCGCATGGCGGTAGGTGAAACACTGACCAACCTGGCGTCGGCGCGTATCGAGAAAATCAGCGATATCAAGCTTTCCGCCAACTGGATGGCAGCTGCCGGACATCCGGGTGAGGATGCTCGCCTGTACGATACGGTAAAGGCAGTGGGTATGGAGCTGTGCCCGGCTTTGGGTATCACCATCCCCGTGGGCAAAGATTCCATGTCCATGAAAACCCGCTGGGAAGAAAACGGTCAAGACAAGAGCGTGACGTCGCCTCTGTCGCTGATCGTGACGGGCTTTGCTCCTGTGCAGGATATTCGTCAGACCCTGACGCCTGAGCTGCGCATGGATAAAGGCGAAACGGACCTAATCCTGATCGATCTTGGCCGAGGCCAGAACCGCCTGGGCGGTTCAATTCTGGCGCAGGTTCATAACAAGATCGGCCACAAGACACCTGATGTGGATGATGCAGAGGACCTCAAGGCTTTCTTTGCAGTCATCCAGGGGCTCAATAAGGACGGGCTCATCCTGTCCTATCATGACCGTTCCGATGGTGGCCTGATCACGACGCTCGTGGAGATGGCATTTGCCGGTCACTGTGGCCTGTCTCTGAAACTGGATGCCTTGGCCGCTACTCGTGATGAACTGACCCGCGCCTTGTTTGCCGAGGAATTGGGTGCTGTGATCCAGGTGCCTCAGGATTTCACATCCGAAGTGCTGGCGCAGTTCACCGCTGCAGGTCTTGAGGATTGCGTGGCGGTCATTGGCCAGCCGGTAAACGGTTACGAGGTCAATATCACCTATAACGAGCAGAACGTCTTCAAGGCCGAGCGCCGCTCGTTGCAGCGTATCTGGAGCGAAACCAGCTATCAGATCCAGCGACTGCGTGACAACGCTGACTGTGCTCAGCAGGAATACGACGCATTGCTCGAAGAGAACAATCCGGGCCTGTCTGCCAAGCTGAGCTTTGATCCGAACGAAAACATCGCTGCACCTTATATCAAGACAGGTATACGGCCTCAGGTCGCGGTTCTGCGTGAGCAGGGCGTTAACGGTCAGGTCGAAATGGCTGCAGCGTTTGACCGTGCCGGCTTTGCCTCGGTAGACGTGCACATGAGCGATATTCTTGCTGGTCGTGTCGATTTGAATGACTTCAAGGGTGTCGTTGCGTGCGGCGGTTTCTCCTACGGTGACGTCTTGGGTGCCGGTGAGGGATGGGCCAAGTCGATTCTGTTCAACGCCCGTGCACGTGATGCGTTCCAGCAATTCTTCGAGCGTACGGATAGCTTTACGCTAGGCGTCTGCAACGGCTGCCAGATGGTCTCGAACCTGCGCGAGCTTGTTCCGGGCAGTGAATTCTGGCCACGCTTCGTGCGTAACCGCTCAGAGCAGTTCGAAGCGCGTATTGCCATGCTACAGGTACAGGAATCGCCATCCCTGTTCTTTGCGGGCATGGCAGGCTCGCGCATGCCGATTGCCATTGCGCACGGTGAAGGCCATGCCGAGTTCAGGGACGCCGCGGCCCTGCAGGCAGCAGATGCCTCTGGCACCGTCTCGTTGCGCTTCGTTGACAACCATGGGCGTGTCACCGAGACGTATCCGGCCAACCCCAACGGCTCGCCGCTGGGTATTACGGGCCTGACCAGCCGTGATGGTCGCGTCACCATCATGATGCCGCACCCTGAACGCGTTTTCCGCGCAGTTCAAAATTCCTGGATCCCGCGTGATTGGCAGGGCGAGGACGGCGGCTGGATGCGCATGTTCCGTAATGCGCGTGTCTGGGTAGACTGATAAGTCCGAGAAGGCCGGTCATACTGTTTCAGGTATGACCGGCCTTTTTGCATCTGGAGGATTTATGTACAAGTTATGCTTCTATGTGCCAGGCAGCCATCTGGAGTCCGTCAAGGACGCGGTATTTGCTGCAGGAGGTGGTCGCATCGGTAATTACGAGGCGTGCTGCTGGCAGGTCTTGGGAGAGGGGCAGTTTCGCCCATGTGCTGGAAGCAACCCTTTTCTAGGGAAGATTGGCGAGCTGGAGCGCGTGGCAGAATGGAAAGTAGAGCTGGTCGTGACCGATGACTATGTAAAGCAGGCTGTCGAGGCGTTACGCAAAGCCCATCCCTATGAGACGCCAGCCTATGAGGTGTGGCAGCTGGCGTCATTCTAGGTCAAGGCCGAACGTTGTGACTCCTGTGCTTCAAGGTGTGTACCGGAGCTTCAGGGGCGTATCTCGATCAACGTACCGTCCTTGACCAGCGTCCAGATTTCACGCATATCCGCATTGGTTAGTGCAATGCATCCATTCGTCCAGTTCAGCGAAGAGAAATACCACTCCGGGTATTCTTCATCGATAGGGGTGCCGTGAATCATGATCATGCTGCCCGGTGGCACGCCTGCTGCTTTTGCGCGTGCCAGGTCCTGTGCATTGGGGTATGAGATGTGCATCGACAGGTTGAACTTGTCGCTCGTCTTTCGCCAGTCTATCCAGTAGAAGCCTTCTGGCGTGCGCTGATCGCCTTCGCGAAACTTGGGGCCCTTGGGGAATTTGCCCAGTGATACCCGGTAGGACTTGATGGTTTCGCCCTTGCTGAGCAGCTCAAGCTTGTTCATCGACTTTATGACTAGCACCTTGTCGATTGTCCGCCCATCAAGTGTTGTTGTCGTGCTGGCAAGGCAGAGGGTAGAGAAAAACAGGCAACAGAAAGCAGTAAGCCAATACATCCGGCGCATTTGAAAAATAATCCCTAGCTAAGCGACTGCAGAAAGCAGCCAAGGCGTGCTGCTGTTCACTCTGTATATATCAGCTGGAACTAGCGTTCCAGCATGGGTGCGATGCCTTCATGATGCACTGAATAGTGACCGGTTCGGCGATCAGCAAAAAAGCATTCTAGGGTACGCGCAATGGTCGGAAAAGCGAGTGACGACCAAGGGATATCTGCTTCGTCAAACAGGGCTGTTTCCAGGCTTTCTTCACCAATGCCAAACGACCCGCCGACAAGCTCGCCGCGGAACAGCATATAGACCTGATTGATATGGGGCAGGTCGAATAAGGTATAGAGCTTGAGGTTGCCGACGTTAGCGCAGGCTTCCTCCCAGGTCTCACGGGCGGCGGCCTGTTCGATCGTTTCGCCGTTTTCCATGAAGCCGGCCGGGAGTGTCCAGTAGCCGCGGCGAGGTTCAATGGCGCGGCGACATAAAAGTACTTTATCTCCCCAGACGGGCAGGCATCCCGCCACAATGCGAGGGTTCTGGTAGTGCACCGTGTGGCACTGTGTGCAGATGTAGCGAGGGCGCGTATCCCCCTCGGGAATGCGCTGAACCAGCGTGCCGCCGCAATAGTTACAGAATTTCATGATGCCTCCTCGTCGTCCTGCCATCTTGCGAGGAGCTAAGGCTGCAAGCAAGGGGTTGGGCAAGCTGGATATTCCATGCCATGATGCCTCAAGAGTAAGCGTGTGGAGAAAGCATCGTGGATGAGTTGCTCCATCGATTGCGGCATTATCGACCGCGTCACCTGGAGACTGATCGTACACACCCCGAAGCCGCCGTATTGTTGCCTATTATTCGAGGTGATGATCCTGAGCTGGTTCTGACGCTGCGCGCCAGCAATCTGTCGACGCATGGGGGAGAGGTCGCATTACCAGGTGGGCGACGTGATCCGGAAGATCCGGACCTTATTCATACAGCGCTGCGTGAGGCGTATGAGGAGATTGGTCTGCCGCCGGGGCTGGTTGAAGTAGTCGGGCCGTTGAGCCCCTTGATTTCTTATTACGGGATCAAGGTAACGCCTTATGTCGGCATTATTCCCGATTACGTGGAGTACACGCCCAACGACGCTGAAATCGCAGCCGTATTTACGGTTCCGCTCAGCTTTCTGTGCGAAGTGCCTCCAGAGGTCACGCCGAGGATCGATGAGCAGGGGCGACGTTCCTATATCCCAAGTTATCAGTACGGTGAGTATCGGATCTGGGGCCTGACGGCTGCCATTATCGTGGAGCTGGTCAACCTGCTTTATGATGCCGGCATTTCGCTTCATGAGCCGCCTCATTCAGTTGAGAAATGATGCCTTTTGATGCACTTCTGCCATCAGGCCAAGTAGAATTCATGCCAACGATACGTTATCAGGCCGCTGCCTGTACGAGATGACAGCCTTGGACATGAATGAAAACGAAAAGCCTGTTCGCTCTCCCTGCGTGCAAGTCTGTGTGCTGGATGAGGCCGATATGTGCACAGGATGCCAGCGCACCGCTCAGGAAATATCTCAATGGGGACGTATGACCAACACCGAGCGGCGTAGGGTCTTGCAGCTGTGTGAGGAACGTGCCTGCGCCGCTGGCCACTATTTCTAAGGGCACCTCAGATAGCGATCGAGTGCGTTGTCGCTATGGGGCGGCCCGGTTAAACCCATGACTGTATACACCAGAGGATGCTGCATGACCCAGATAGGAACTCCATTGTCACCTACCGCCACTCGCGTTCTGTTATGTGGCTCTGGTGAGCTTGGTAAAGAAGTTGTCATCGAGCTACAGCGTTTGGGTGTGGAGGTCATTGCCGTCGATCGTTATGCCAATGCACCGGCCATGCAGGTAGCCCATCGTAGTCATGTCATCAATATGCTGGATGGCGCCGCGCTTCGCGCGATCATCGAGCAGGAAAAACCTCATTACATCGTGCCCGAGATCGAGGCAATTGCCACGGCAACCCTCGTTGAGCTGGAGGGTGAAGGGTATACCGTCGTGCCTACTGCACGCGCTGCGCAGCTGACCATGAACCGCGAAGGTATTCGCCGTCTGGCTGCGGAGGAGTTGGGTTTGCCCACTTCACCGTATCACTTCGCGGACACCTTTGAAGAGTATGCCGCTGCCGTCGAATCTGTAGGCATGCCCTGTATCGTGAAGCCGATCATGAGCTCCTCCGGCAAGGGGCAGAGCGTTATCAAGTGCAGCGAAGACATTCAGGCCGCCTGGGATTATGCTCAGGAAGGCGGACGAGCGGGTAAGGGACGCGTCATTGTTGAAGGCTTTATCGACTTTGACTATGAAATCACCTTGCTGACAGTCCGTCATGTCAATGGAACATCGTTCTGCGAACCTATTGGTCATCGTCAGGTAAAAGGTGATTACCATGAGTCCTGGCAGCCGCAAGCGATGAGTCCCAAGGCACTTGCTGAGTCCGAGCGTGTCGCCAGGGCGGTTACCGAGGCGCTGGGCGGGCGTGGTCTGTTTGGTGTTGAGCTGTTTGTCAAAGGCGATCAGGTGTGGTTCAGTGAAGTCTCTCCACGTCCCCATGATACAGGCTTAGTAACGCTGATTTCTCAGGATCTCTCTGAGTTTGCCCTTCATGCCCGTGCCATTCTGGGATTACCGATACCGGTCATTCGCCAGTTTGGTCCATCAGCCTCTGCCGTACTGCTGGTTGAAGGACAATCTACCCAGACAAGTTTCGGCAATCTGGGTGCAGCGCTAAGTGATCCGGATACGGCCCTGCGCCTGTTTGGCAAGCCTGAAGTGGCAGGGCAGCGCCGAATGGGCGTGGCACTGGCTCGAGATGAGTCGGTGGAAGCGGCCCGTGAAAAGGCGACCAAGGCGTCGCAAGCCATCAGCGTAACGCTTTAATCCTTCGGGACGACAGCCCTGCCTGCACAGGGCTGTCGCTTGATTACAATTCCCGATCTCGTGTTTCCTTAAGGCACAGTACGGCAATCAAGCTGATCAGCGCCGCTGCGGAAACATAACCTCCTACCCAGCTCAAGCCTCCGGTATCGGCTAGCTTCTGCGCAATATAAGGCGCTACCGAGGCACCCAGGATACCGCCAAGGTTATACGCGGCCGAGGCGCCGGTATACCTGACGTGGGTGGGGAAAATCTCCGGTAACAGCGCACCCATGGGTGCGAACGTCATGCCCATGAGAAATAGCTCCAGCGCTAGGAAAAGCGCAATGCTACCTGTTGAGCCATGGGTAAGCAGCGGCTCCATGGCAAAGCCTGACAGCAGGGCGGCGGCTGCACTGATTGCCAGAACTGGTTTGCGGCCATAACGGTCGGCAAGCCAGGCCGACAGAGGTGTAGCCAGAGTCATGAACAGAACGGCAAAGCACAGGAGCCCTAGAAAGCCCTCTCGGCTGAACCCTAGTGTTTTAACGCCATAGCTCAGCGAAAACACCGTTGAGATATAGAACAGCGCATAGCACACCGCCATGGATAAGGCGCCCAGCAGCATGGGATGCCAGTGCTTGGTAATTGCTTCGGTTAATGGAAGACGTAGCTTTTCGTGTCGCTCCATGGCTTTGGCAAACACTGGCGTTTCACTCAGTTTGAGGCGGACATAAAGACCAACCATTACCAAGGCGGCGCTCAGGATGAAAGGAATTCGCCAGCCCCAGGCCTTGAATTGCTCGTCCGATAGCAGCACGGCCAGCGCGAGAAACAAGCCGTTAGCCGCAAGAAAGCCGATAGACGGGCCCAGCTGAGGAAACATGCCAAACCAGGCTCGCTTGTTCTTCGGCGCATTTTCCGTTGCCAGCAGCGCGGCGCCACCCCATTCTCCGCCCAGCCCAAGCCCTTGGGCGAATCTGAGAACGCACAACAGCACGGGGGCCCAGCCACCTATGCTGGCATAGCCAGGGAGCAGGCCGATCAGCGTGGTCGAAACACCCATCAAGAGGAGCGAAGCCACTAGAGTGGATTTTCGACCAATCCGATCGCCGAAATGGCCAAACAGTGCAGAGCCGAGAGGACGGGCCAGGAAAGCGATGCCAAAGGTGATGAATGCGCTGAGTGTTTGCGCAATCGCAGATGTTTGTGGAAAGAACACCGGGCCGATGACGAGTGCGGCGGCGGTAGCGTAGACATAAAAATCGTAAAACTCGATAGCCGTGCCGATAAAGCTTGCCGTTGCGATACGGACTGTAGAGTTTGCAGGCGCGGCAGGCGAAACAGGTTCCGCCTCGTAGGTTGCAGTAGCAGTCATTGGATGTCCCAGGCGCTGTCGTTTTTTATGGCCTGACTCGTACGCTTGCCCGGGTAGGGCACAGGTGCGTAATCATCCGGTGCGGATGTGAATCGTTAGCCTGTTATGACGCGGCTCTATCGGCGAGGGGGTAACCGCAGAGAGAGACGTTTAGCTGGGTAAGCCTTTGGATTATGGACAAGCCTTGCCGTTTCCGGCAAGGCTTGCGAGGGACGAGGTGCCTATGAGGCGATCTTCAGATATGCAGGATGAATTCACGCACCAGCTTGCTGCCGAAATACGCGAGCATCAACAGGCAGAAGCCGGCCAATGTCCAGCGGATGGCCTTGTGTCCACGCCAGCCCATGCGATGACGCCCCCACAGCAGGACGCCAAACAGGACCCACGCCACACAGGACAGAACCGTCTTGTGTACCAGGTGCTGGGCAAGCATGTCTTCGAGAAACAGCCAGCCGGAAATCAGGGACAAGGACAATACAGCCCAACCCGCCCACAGAAAACCAAACAGCAGGCTTTCCATGGTTTGCAGAGGGGGGAAGCTCCGGATCAGCCCCGATGGGTGCTTGTTCTTGAGCTGCCTGTCCTGAATCAATAGCAGCAACGATTGAAAAACAGCCAGTGTTAACAGACCGTAGGCAACAATCGAGAGCAGTACGTGGGTTAATATGCCCGGTGTAATATCGATCGGTTGAACAGTGCCCGACGGTAACACGTCAGCCAGGAGCGTCGTGATGGCTCCTAGAGGATAAATCAGTACCAGTAATGTCTGTAGCGGCATGCGGATGCAGCCGAGCAGAATCAAAAGTATGGCTACCGCCGCGATCAGGCTGGACGCATCAAAAAAGTCCAGCGAAAGACTGCTGGGTAGAATCAGCTGAATGAACAAGGCCGCGCCATGGGCGAGCAACGCTACTACGCCCAACGAGACCAAAAGGGTATTGTTGGGACGCTTGCGCGTGGTCAGACACACACTTTGATAGGCCGTGGCGACACTATAGAGAAGGGCAGCCGTCAGGCTGGGCAACAGGGATGACATAAATCCTTGAATCACTGAGCCGAAAGCAGATGAGTTTGGCACAGATGCCAGTGTTCAAGGAAGACTGTAGACGATGCCAGCCGACGTCCTCTTCGTTATACTTCACAACCTGCCGCCAGTTTTGGACGCATTTGCATGTTTGAAAACCTGACAGATAGACTCTCACAGAGCCTTCGCCATATCACTGGCAAGGCAAAATTGACCGAAGACAACATCAAGGACACGCTGCGTGAAGTGCGCATGGCGCTCCTTGAGGCGGACGTGGCGTTGCCGGTCGTCAAGGATTTCGTCAATAAGGTCAGGGACCGTGCCGTAGGCACTGAAGTCTCCAAGAGCCTCACTCCTGGCCAGGCCTTCGTGAAAATCGTTCGAGCCGAGCTCGAAGAGCTGATGGGGGCTGCAAACGAAGATCTGGCTCTCAATGTCTCTCCACCGGCCGTTATTCTCATGGCCGGTCTGCAGGGTGCAGGTAAGACCACTACAGCAGGCAAGCTGGCGCGCTTCCTGAAAGAGCGCAAGAAGAAAAGCGTTCTTGTTGTCTCTGCTGACGTCTATCGTCCTGCCGCGATCAAGCAGCTGGAAGCCTTGGCTCATGAGGTCGGCGTTACGTTCTATCCCTCCGATATCAGCCAAAAGCCTGTTGCGATCGCCGAAGCCGCTGTGCGTGAAGCCAAGCTCAAGTTCATTGACGTCGTAATCGTGGATACCGCTGGTCGTTTGCATGTCGATGCAGAAATGATGGCTGAAATCCAGCAGGTTCATGCCGCGATCAAGCCTGCCGAAACGCTGTTTGTTGTAGATGCCATGACGGGTCAGGACGCGGCTAATACCGCCAAGGCCTTCAATGACGCGCTTCCCTTGACAGGCGTCGTGCTGACCAAGGTCGACGGTGATGCCCGTGGCGGTGCGGCATTGTCCGTGCGAGCCATTACAGGCAAGCCGATCAAGTTCCTGGGTATGGGAGAAAAGAGCGAGGCGCTGGATCCTTTCCATCCTGATCGTATTGCTTCCCGTATTCTGGGTATGGGCGATGTGCTCAGCCTTATCGAGCAGGCCGAGCAGAACCTGGATAAGGAAAAAGCCGAAAAGCTGGCCAAGAAGCTCAAGAAGGGCAAAGGGTTCGATCTGGAAGACTTCCGTGACCAGCTTCGCCAGATGAAGAGTATGGGCGGCCTTGGCTCGCTTATGGACAAGCTTCCTACCATGATGGGTGGTGTCAATTTGTCCCAGATGGGAAATGCTCAGGGAGCAGCCGAAAAACAGTTCAAGCAGATGGAGGCTATTATCGACTCCATGACGCCTGCTGAGCGCCGTGATCCAGAAACGATCAGCGGCTCGCGTAAGCGTCGAATCGCCATGGGTTCCGGAACCCAGGTACAAGATGTAGGCCGCCTCATCAAGCAGCATAAGCAGATGCAGAAAATGATGAAAAAGGTGACCTCCAAAGGCGGCTTGTCAAAGCTTATGCGTGGCATGGGTGGCATGTTCCCAGGAGGAATGCCCAAGCTGTAAATCCCCAGGTTGCTGCCGTTGGGCGATCAGCCCTGCATAAGATAGGGAAAAAGAGTTTGCAATCGCTCGGATTATCCTTAGAATATGCGGCCTTTCGGGCCTGAGGCCCAGCGTGCGTAACATTTGTAAAGCACCGACTACAGGAACAAAGTTCACATGTTAACCATCCGTCTTGCCCGTGGTGGCTCCAAGAAGCGCCCCTTCTATCACCTGACCGTGACCAACAGCCGTAACGCCCGTGATGGTCGTTTCGTTGAGCGCATCGGCTTCTTCAATCCGGTTGCTTCCGGTAATGAAATCCGTTTGTCTGTTGACTCCGAGCGCGCTAGCTACTGGCTGAGCCACGGTGCACAGCCGTCTGAGCGCGTTGCTCAGCTGCTCAAGGACTCTGCTAAGGCAACTGCCTGAAATTTATGAGTCAGACGCCTGCGCCTGAAGAGGACCTGGTTGTCCTCGGTAAGATTGTCTCGGTGTATGGCGTGCGTGGCGAAGTGAAGGTCTATTCCTTCACCGACCCCTTGGACAATCTGCTGGAGTATCGTCATTGGACGCTGCGTCGTGATGGCGAAATCCGCAAGGTAAGTTTGGTAAAGGGCAGCCTTCACGGCAAAGTCCTGACGGCCAAGCTTAAAGGTCTGGATGATCGCGAAGAGGCACGAGCCCTTTCAGGGTTCGAAATTTGTGTGCCTCGCCATGAGCTTCCAGGCCTGAACGAAGGTGATTACTACTGGTATCAGCTCGAAGGGCTGAAAGTGATCAACCAGGAAGGGCAGATGCTCGGCGTGGTGGATCATCTGCTTGAGACTGGTTCCAACGATGTCATGGTGGTAAAGCCATGTGTCGGCAGTCTGGACGATCGCGAACGCCTGTTGCCCTATGTTTTGGAGCAATTCGTCAAGTCGATTGATCTAGTGGCAGGTGAGATGCGGGTTGACTGGGACGCGGATTTTTAAATCATGCGTGTCGACGTCATCAGTATCTTTCCTGAAGTATTCACAGCCGTCCGTGATTTCGGAATTACCGGTCGTGCGGTCAAGCAGGGGTTACTTCAACTCAATTGCCTGAATCCACGGGACTATACCGAAGACCGGCATCAGACTGTTGATGATCGTCCTTTTGGGGGTGGTCCCGGCATGGTGATGAAAATTCAGCCATTGGAGCGGGCATTGAATGATGCACGCAGCAAGGCTGAGGGCTCGGTAAAAGTAATTTACCTTTCCCCTCAAGGGCGACAGCTGTCGCAGCAAGGGGTAAAGAAGCTGGCGAAAGAAGAACACCTCATTCTGATCGCTGGTCGTTACGAAGGTATCGACGAGCGCTTTATTGAAGCGCACGTTGATGAAGAATGGTCGATTGGTGACTATGTGCTGTCTGGCGGCGAGCTGCCAGCAATGGTCCTGATCGATGCGGTGACGAGGCTACTGCCTGGAGCGTTGGGGCATGTAGATTCCGCCGAGCAGGACTCGTTTACGGACGGTCTGCTCGATTGTCCTCATTACACTCGACCTGAGGTGTATGAGGGACGGCGGGTACCTGATGTGCTGCTCAGTGGTAATCACGAGCATATCCGGCGTTGGCGTTTACAGCAGTCCCTTGGAAGGACCTATAAACGGCGCGCTGATCTTCTGGAAAGACGCTCGCTTTCTGGAGAAGAGCAGAAGCTGTTGGCGGAATTCCTTCGTCAACAGGACGATAGTTAACGTATCGATGGCAGGTCTGACGGCTTGTCTTAGGAGCACACTAGCATGACCAACAAGATTATTGCACAGCTTGAAGCTGAACAAATGAACAAGGAAATCCCGGCTTTCGCGCCCGGTGATACCGTAATTGTTCAAGTAAAAGTAAAGGAAGGCGACCGTCAGCGTCTGCAGGCCTTTGAAGGCGTTGTAATTGGCAAGCGTAACCGCGGCCTGAACAGTGCTTTCACCGTTCGCAAGATTTCCAACGGTGTAGGTGTAGAGCGTACCTTCCAAACTTACAGCCCCATGATCGACAGCGTCAGCGTCAAGCGTCGCGGTGATGTTCGTAAAGCCAAGCTGTACTACCTGCGCGAACTGTCTGGCAAGGCAGCACGTATCAAGGAAAAGCTGGCTTAATTCAGCGATTCCACAAAAAAGCAGCCCTAGGGCTGCTTTTTTGTTGCATGTATGAAAAGTCAGTATGGTGAGTTAGCTAAGCGAGTTCCCAGATGTCCATGACCCCTAGAGAGCAAGAAATCGCACGCCGAACAGAGATGTCTGAAACGCGCGTGGCCAAAGCGGTATTTCCTCCTGATACCAATCATCATCACACGTTGTTTGGCGGGCAGGCGATGGCGTGGATGGATGAAGTCTCTTTCATTACGGCGACACGGTTTTGCCGTTTGCCGCTGGTAACGGTATCGACCGACCGTATCGATTTTAATCACGCCATTCCAGGTGGCTCTATCGTTGAGCTGATTGGTCGAGTGATAAAAGTGGGTAATACCAGCATCAAGGTGGGTGTCGAGGTTTACCTCGAGAGTATGTATAACGAAGGACGTGAACTGGCGATCAATGGTGCGTTTAGCTTTGTTGCGATCGATGAGGATAAGCGTCCCGTCGCTGTTCTGCCGGACTTCCCTCAACACTCCTGAGTTGTAACACTGCTGATGCGAGATCATCCGTACATCAATCGATTTTTGGATGCCTTATGGCTTGAGAAAGGCTTATCCGAACACACGCGTGACGCCTATTCCAATGATTTAGGGCAGTTCAACGCCTGGTTGACGGAGCAGGGCGTTTCGCTTGAAAAAGCTGGTCGAGAGATGATTCTTGATCACTTGGCCTGGCGGCTGGACAAGGGTTACAAGGCACGCTCAACGGCGCGTTTTCTATCGAGTGTTCGTGGTTTTTACCGATATGCGGTTCGTGAAGGACTGATCGATGTTGATCCTACGCTACAGGTCGATATGCCTCGCCTTGGCGCGCCTCTACCCAAAAGCTTGTCCGAGGCAGATGTCGAGGCATTGCTTGCCGCACCGGATACTGATGACCCGCTGGGCTTGCGTGATCGAACCATGCTGGAGGTACTGTATGCAACAGGTCTTCGAGTCAGCGAGCTGGTTGGGTTGACGCTTCAGCAGGTAAATCTGCGACAGGGCTCGATGCGGGTGTTTGGCAAGGGAAACAAGGAGCGTCTGATTCCTTTGGGGGAGGAGGCTATCAATTGGCTGGAGCGGTATGTGAAGGAAGCGCGCGGCCTGTTACAGAACGGGTTGGCATCTGATGTGCTGTTTCCGAGCCTGCGTGGGACTGAAATGACACGGCAGACCTTTTGGCACCGCATCAAGCTGCA
Source organism: Pseudomonas sp. C2.3V (assembly GCF_058536325.1). Classification (NCBI taxonomy): domain Bacteria; kingdom Pseudomonadati; phylum Pseudomonadota; class Gammaproteobacteria; order Pseudomonadales; family Pseudomonadaceae; genus Pseudomonas; species Pseudomonas sp. C2.3V. The sequence continues at coordinate 1,333,347 of NZ_JBZUBN010000001.1, forward strand.
CGCCCAGGTGGCCTGTATCGATAAGCCGCTTTCACCCCATACGCTGCGCCATGCCTTTGCAACCCATCTGCTCAATCATGGTGCTGACTTGCGTACCGTACAAATGCTTTTAGGGCATTCAAGCCTTTCGACAACCCAGATTTACACACATATCGCCCGGGCTCGTTTGCAGGCTCTGCATGCGGAACATCATCCTCGCGGTTAAATTGTAGGGTCGGCCTCTGTGGTAGGCTGGCAGCTATTGTTCACAGGAGTTATTCATGCGCATTACTCGTTTGGTGCTGGCGGTTTGCCTGGGGCTCGCAAGTACTTTTGCAATGGCTGAATCCGAGCAGGCTATCCGTAAGACCTTGAGTGCATTACAGCCTGATCTGGGTATCGAGTCGATTGGAAAAAGTCCTTTTGAAGGCCTTTATGAGGTTCAGCTCAAGGGCGGGCGTATCCTGTATGCCAGTGCTGATGGGCAATACATCGTTCAAGGATACCTGTACCAGTATAAGGACGGTCACGCCGTTAACTTGACGGAACAGGCTGAAAATGCAGCAGTGGCCAAGCAGATCAATGGTTTGGACAAGCAGCAGATGGTCGTCTTTCCAGCCGTGGGCGAGACGAAAGCTCACATTACCGTTTTTACGGATACCACATGCCCTTATTGCCAGAAACTACACGCCGAAGTTCCCAAGTTGAACAAGCAGGGTATCGAGGTGCGTTATCTGGCATTCCCGCGTCAGGGTTTAAATTCGGCGGGGTATAAGCAGCTTGAGGCAGTATGGTGTTCTAAGGATCGGGCCGAGGCGATGGAGCGCATGTTCGAAGGTAAGGAAATCAAGGCTGCCTCCTGTGATGATCCGGTTGCGAAGCAGTTTACTCTGGGGCAACAGATTGGCATTCAGGGCACGCCTGCCATTATTCTTGCCAATGGACATATGATCCCTGGTTACCAGCCAGCGTCAGAACTGGTAAATGACGCGCTGGCAGCCGGTAAATAGGTATAGTGCAGTCATGACGGCCGAGCTAAGCTCGGCCGTTTGGTCTTGACGATAAGCCTGAGCGATACGTGGCAGCCAAGCGGCGTGCTTGAGGTAAACTCCGTTTCCAAGTTTTTATCAGCCCGGGTGTTCTACCGAGGCCTACAGCAGGGGAATAAAGCGTGAAACCGGTAAAAGTGGGTATTTGCGGACTGGGTACCGTGGGTGGCGGTACTTTCAATGTGCTCAAACGAAACGCTGAAGAGATTGCACGTCGTGCCGGCCGTGGTATTGAAGTAGCACAGATTGCTCAGCGTCGTCCTAATCCCAAGTGTGATACCGGTATTACCCCGATTACCGACGATGTGTTCGCTGTGGTGGATAACCCGGAAATCGACGTGGTGGTCGAGCTAATTGGTGGTTACACAGTGGCCCGTGAATTGGTCATGCGTGCAATCAACAACGGCAAGCATGTGGTTACCGCAAACAAGGCGTTGATTGCAGTGCATGGCAACGAGATTTTTGCCAGGGCGCGTGAAAAAGGCGTCATCGTAGCCTTCGAAGCGTCGGTTGCTGGAGGCATTCCTGTTATCAAAGCTGTGCGTGAGGGCCTTGCGGCTAACCGCATCAATTGGGTGGCGGGAATCATCAACGGTACTGGCAACTTTATCCTGACCGAAATGCGCGAAAAGGGCCGTACGTTCGAAGACGTACTCAAGGAAGCCCAGGCGCTCGGTTATGCCGAGGCGGATCCAACCTTTGATGTTGAAGGTATCGATGCGGCGCATAAACTTACTATTCTGGCATCCATTGCCTTTGGTATTCCGCTTCAGTTCGATAAGGCCTACACCGAAGGCATTACCACGCTGACCACGGCCGACGTTGGTTATGCCGAGGCGCTGGGTTATCGCATCAAGCACCTGGGCGTTGCGCGCAGCACCGAGAAGGGTATTGAGCTACGTGTTCATCCCACCCTGATTCCAGCCGATCGCCTGATTGCCAACGTAAATGGGGTAATGAACGCCGTCATGGTTAACGGTGATGCGGTGGGTTCGACACTGTTTTATGGCGCGGGCGCTGGTATGGAGCCAACGGCTTCCTCCGTAGTGGCTGATCTTGTCGATGTGGTACGTGCCATGACGTCAGATCCGGAAAATCGCGTTCCGCACCTGGCCTTCCAGCCTGACGCTTTGTCCGATCATCCGGTATTGCCTATCGAAGCCTGTGAGAGCGCCTACTACCTGCGTATCCAGGCCAAGGACCATCCAGGTGTGTTGGCCCAGGTGGCAAGTATCCTGTCGGAGCGTGGCATTAATATAGAGTCGATCATGCAGAAGGAAGCCGAGGAACATGACGGCTTGATTCCCATGATTCTGCTGACCCACCGGGTACATGAACAGCATATGAATGAAGCCATCAAGGCGCTTGAGTCACTTGAGGATGTGGTAGGGGCTGTTGTTCGTATCCGAGTCGAACATCTGAACTGATCCAGGCCGGCCGGATGATGGATCCGGCTATCAGCTGCTCTAATTGAAGGTTAAATCGATGCGTTACATCAGCACCCGCGGCAATGCGCCAGCGTTGAATTTCGAAGACGTTCTGTTGGCTGGCCTGGCCAGTGACGGAGGTCTGTATGTGCCGGAAAATCTGCCGCGGTTTACTCAGGAAGAGATTGCTTCCTGGGCTGGGCTGCCTTACCACGAGTTGGCATTCCGCGTCATGCGCCCGTTCGTTGAGGGCAGTATCAGCGATACCGACTTCAAACAGATTCTTGAGGAAACGTATGGTGCATTCGCTCACAGTGCGATTGCGCCGCTGCGTCAGCTCAATGCCAATGAATGGGTGATGGAGCTTTTCCATGGCCCAACCCTGGCATTCAAGGATTTCGCACTACAGCTGCTGGGCCGTCTGCTGGATCATATTCTGCTCAAGCGGGATGAGCGCGTCGTGATCATCGGCGCCACTTCGGGCGATACGGGGTCTGCTGCTATTGAGGGCTGCCGTCGTTGCGAGAATGTAGACATTTTCATTCTGCATCCTCACCAGCGTGTATCTGAGGTCCAGCGCCGTCAGATGACGACCATCCTTGGCGAAAATATCCATAACATCGCCATCGAAGGCAATTTTGATGATTGTCAGGAGATGGTGAAGGTGAGTTTTGCCGATCAGAGCTTCCTCAAGGGCACGCGTCTGGTTGCCGTAAACTCGATCAACTGGGCGCGCATCATGGCCCAGATCGTTTACTACTTCCATGCAGCGCTGCAGTTGGGTGCCCCGGCGCGCTCTGTAGCGTTCTCGGTCCCGACCGGTAACTTTGGCGATATATTCGCAGGATACCTGGCGCGTAACATGGGGCTGCCTGTAAGTCAGCTTGTTGTAGCAACCAATCGCAACGATATCCTGCATCGCTTCATGAGCGGCAACAAGTATTTCAAGGAAACGTTGCACGCCTCGCTATCGCCCTCCATGGATATCATGGTGTCGTCCAACTTCGAACGTTTGTTGTTCGACCTGCACGGACGTAACGGTGTGGCGTTGGCCGAGCTGATGTGCACGTTCAAGGCCACGGGCAAACTCTCTGTTGAAGAAGATCGTTGGGTTGAAGCGCGTAAGCTGTTTGATTCATTGGCGGTAAGTGATGAAGACACGTGCGCTACCATCGCTGATGTCTTCAAGCGTACCGGTGAGGTGCTTGATCCGCATACGGCAATTGGCGTCAAGGCGGCGCGAGAGTGTCGTCGTAACCTGTCTACGCCGATGGTGGTGCTAGGAACAGCACACCCCGTCAAGTTTCCTGACGCGGTCGAGAAGGCCGGTATTGGTAAGGCGCTGGAGCTTCCGGCTCACCTGAGCGATCTATTCCAACGCGAGGAGCGCTGCACTGTGCTGCCTAACGCCATTGAGGCGGTACAGGCTTTTGTCGCTCAACATGGTAATCACGGCAAGCCGCTCTAAATAGCGTTCAGGGGCGGATGCTGTTCTGGCATTCGCTCCTGACCAGCTTTCCCTTGCTCGTTTGATTGACACGCGTACTGCCAGGAGGGCTGCCGTGACTTTGAGCATGCCTACGCTACTTGTGACCAATGTGTATGTACTCGTTCTGCTTGGCGTGCTGATGCTATTTGCATGGGCAAGAGGGAGCCGCGAGGCAACTCTGGGCTTTCTGTGCGTGATGCTATGGTCGGGCGCGCTGGGGCTGGTAATAGGTAGCCTGCGTGGACGAGGAGTGGATGCGTTGCCTATCGTGCTGGGGAACGTGCTTGTTCATGTCTGTTATGCCATGGGGTGGACTGCCATGCGGGCTTTTTCCGGGCGACGAGTACTCTGGCCCGGAGTGTGGGCTGGAAGTGTCCTATGGTTGCTTGCCTGTCTGATTCCCGCCTTTTATGGCTCGCTGGCCGCACGAATTCAACTGAGCTCGCTGGTAATTGTCAGCTATACCGTGTTAGCAGGTTATGAACTCTGGCGCTCCCGGAACGAAAAACAGGTATCGCTGGCGGCCTTGTTCAGTCTGTTTGGATTGCACAGTGCTTTTTATGTCGGTCGTTTCTTTCTGGATCGCTCACTGCCGTTCGCCGGGGAAAGTCATGGAATCGACTTTGCGGCGTTTCTGCTGCTCGAGACCTTGTTGTACAGCATTGGTCTGACGTTTGCGGCGACAGCCATGGTGCAGCAACGAACGGAGAGGCGTTACCGGCAAGCCTCGTTGACGGACTCGCTGACAGGTATTGGCAATCGACGGTCCTTCGTCGAAGATAGCGAAAACATGCTGCGTCACTGCCAGGTTCAGCATAGCCCTGTGACATTGCTACTGTGTGATATGGATAATTTCAAACAGCTCAATGACAGGCATGGTCATCAGGCTGGAGACCAAGCATTAGTAGCCTTTTGTGAGGTGGCCAGGATGCGGCTTCGAAAACGTGATGTTTTTGGTCGTTTGGGCGGCGAAGAGTTTGCGTGCCTGCTACCAGACACCACTACTGAAGCGGCGTATCAAATGGCTGAGCGGATACGGAAGGAATTTGCTTCATGCTCACGGGTAGCAGGGGTTTCCTTGAGTATCAGCATTGGTGTAGCCAGTTCGGCGGAGGCGGGTTATGTGCTTGATTCGCTGATTGCCCTGGCTGATAAGGGATTATATGAAGCCAAGGGGCTCGGCAAGAATCGAAGTGTCATTAGCCAGCCTGTCTGAGCAAGCCACTTTTCAGGCGTTTTCACGGTACACTGGTCAGCTTTACTTTCGAGCGGACATTCATGGCCCTGCAAGCCACGCCTTATAAAGTTGAACTTAACCTGACTGATCTGGACCGCAGCGTCTACGAGAACCTGCGTTTTACCGTTGCTCGTCATCCCTCCGAAACCGAAGAGCGTCTGGCTGTGCGCATCCTGGGGTACGCCTTGTGGTACGGCGAGCAGCTTGGGTTTGGTCGGGGACTTTCCGATGTAGATGAGCCTGCCCTTTGGGAAAAGAGTCTCGATGATCGTGTACTGCATTGGATTGAAGTAGGGCAGCCTGATGCTGAGCGCCTGGTCTGGTGTTCTCGCCGTGCGGAGCGGGTCAGCTTGCTTGCCTATGGCAATTTGCGGGTCTGGCAGAGCAAGGTAGTCGATTCGGTGAAGATGCTGAAGAACCTGAACATTGCAGCGGTGCCTGTTGAGCCGCTGGCTGCATTGGCTACTGATCTGCCACGCTCGATCAGCTGGAGCGTAATGATCAGTGAGGGGACTGTGTTCGTGACGGACGAGCGTGGTCAACACGAGCTTCATCTCGACTGGTTGATGGGTGAGCGTTGATTCATCGGAAAACGCTTTAAAAGCCATGGAAGCAGACGCATCTTGAATCTATCCATGGCTTGAGCTGTCTGGTCGGCCTGTTCTCTATTTCTGTTGTAATACTTGAGTAATCGATGCGTATCGAACTTCGTTCCCTGCCGGATGAATTGCCCGATCTGGGTGATCTTCCGCCGCTACTGACCCGTCTTTATGCCGCGCGTGGCGTGAAGAGTGCTGATGAGCTTGAAAAGGGGCTGGCGCGGTTACATCCCTATCGGTTGTTCAAGGGGATGGATGACGCCATCGGGCTACTGGTCGATGCACTGGCCAAGCGTCAACGCATCCTGGTCGTGGGTGATTTTGACGCTGATGGCGCAACCGCTACCAGTGTGGCGGTTCTTGCCTTGCGCAGCCTGGGCGCCGCTTGGGTCGATTACCTTGTTCCCAATCGCTTTGAATACGGGTATGGGCTGACGCCTGAAATCGTCGCGGTTGCCCGGGAGCGCCAGCCTGACCTACTGGTGACCGTGGATAACGGAATTTCCAGCATAGACGGTGTCGAGGCTGCCAAAGCCGCAGGAATGCGCGTGCTGGTGACCGATCACCATTTGCCGGGCCATGAGTTACCCGCTGCTCATGCGATCGTTAACCCTAACCAGCCTGCCTGTGAGTTTCCCAGCAAGTGCATTGCTGGCGTGGGCGTTATCTTCTACGTGATGCTTGCACTGCGGACGCGGCTGCGTGAAGAGGGCTGGTTCGATGCGCTGAACATCAAAGAACCTAATCTGGCTGAGTTGCTGGATCTGGTTGCGCTGGGCAGTGTTGCCGACGTGGTCCCGCTGGACGCCAATAACCGGATTCTGGTCCATCAGGGATTAGCTCGTATACGTGCCGGTCGCGCTCGTCCGGGGCTTAGAGCATTGCTGGAGGTAGCTGGGCGGCAGCCGGGTAAGATTACTTCTACTGACCTGGGATTCATTCTGGGGCCGCGCCTGAATGCGGCTGGGCGGCTGGATGATATGTCGCTTGGAATCGAGTGCCTGCTGTGCGAGGACGAAGCCCTTGCACGGGACATGGCTGTCCAACTGGACCAGCTCAATAAGGATCGAAAACTGATCGAGCAGGGCATGCAGCGTGAGGCCTTGGCGCAGCTCAAGGAATTGCCCAAGGATGATATGCCGTTCGGGTTGTGCCTGTTTGATCCCGAATGGCATCAGGGCGTCATTGGTATTCTGGCGTCTCGTCTCAAGGAACGTTACCACCGGCCCACGCTGGCCTTTGCCGATGCCGGTGACGGCATGCTCAAGGGCTCGGCACGTTCGGTTCCGGGGTTTCATATCCGTGATGCGCTGGATGCTGTTGCGGCGCGTCATCCTGGGCTAATCACTAAGTTCGGCGGGCACGCCATGGCAGCGGGGCTGTCACTGCCTCAGGAGAATTTCGGTGCGTTTGCTGCCGCTTTCGATGCGGAAGTCAGACGGCATCTAGTCGAGGATGATCTGACAGGGCGTTTGCAGTCGGATGGTTCGCTGGAAACTTGCGATTTTCAACTGGAGATTGCACGTGCACTCAAGCATGCCGGCCCCTGGGGGCAGCATTTCCCCGAGCCGATGTTTCACGGTGTGTTTGAAGTTGTGCAGCAGCGTATTGTGGGTGAGCGGCATTTGAAGCTGGTCTTGAAGAGTGAGTGCGGAAGCATCCAGCTGGACGGCATTGCGTTCAACATCAATCGCGAGATCTGGCCGAATCCGCAAATTCGCTGGGTCGAAGCCGCCTACCGCCTGGATGTGAACGAATTTCGTGGTCAGGAAAGCGTGCAGCTGATTGTGGTTCACCTGACGCCAAAGTGAAGTAATAGGCCTCATAAAAATAGTTGCATTGCTATCGAAATGATCATTCCGGCAAAGTAAGGCTCTAATAGATTCAAGTCCTTGTGCCGAGAGCGATCATGAGCAAACTTTTTGAGCCTTTTACCCTTCGCCAACTGACGCTTCCGAATCGCGTTGTGGTTTCCCCCATGTGCCAATATTCGAGCGAAGACGGTTTCGCCAATGATTGGCACTTGGTCCACCTGGGCAGCCGTGCCGTTGGTGGCGCGGGTCTGGTCATCAGTGAAGCTGTTGCCGTTACGCCAGAAGGTCGTATTACTCCACAGGATCTGGGTCTATGGAAGGACGAGCAGATCGAGCCGCTGCGCCGCATTACTCAATTCATTCAGTCACAGGGCGCGCTACCAGGTATCCAGATTGCCCATGCGGGGCGTAAAGCCAGTACGTGGCGTCCTTGGGAAGGCAAGCACGGCAGCGTTCCTATCGCTGAAGGTGGCTGGGTTCCCGTAGCTCCGTCAGCGATAGCCTTTGACCCTCAGCACACACGTCCTACCGAGCTGGATGCTGAGGGTATTGCCGGTCTCACCAAAGCCTTTGTCGCAACAGCCGAGCGCGCATTGGCTGCCGGGTTCAAGGTTGCGGAAATCCACGCGGCCCACGGTTATCTGCTACATCAGTTTCTTTCACCGATTTCAAACCAGCGTAGTGATCAATATGGTGGCAGCTTCGATAACCGTATCCGTTTCCTGTTGGAGGTTACACAAGCCATTCGAGCCGTCTGGCCTGATGAGCTGCCTGTCTTTGTTCGGTTATCAGCAACCGATTGGGTCGAAGATGGCTGGAATGTGGACGAGACGGTAGAGCTGGCCAAGCGCTTGAAACCCTTGGGTGTCGATCTGATTGATGTCTCCTCGGGAGGTACTGCGGCAAACGCCGAAATCCCGGTAGGCCCAGGTTATCAAACGCAATTTGCAGAGCGGGTCCGCAAGGAGGCTGATATTGCCAGTGGCGCCGTTGGCATGATTACCGATGCGGCCCAGGCTGAGCACATCATTCGTACCGGTCAGGCCGATGTGGTACTGCTCGCACGCGAACTGCTGCGTGATCCGCACTGGCCGCTGCAGGCCGCTGAAGCATTGCGCGACAAGGTTTCCTGGCCCGCACAGTACGTTCGCGCGGCACACCGGGATACGCCCCTTCGCAAGCCGCTATCGTTTGATTGACCCTGTCAGGGCGAGCTTCCAGTAGGTTCGCCCTGTTTAATCCTCCCTCCAAGCGTCCCTGCAATATCTCGCAGCAGAAGAGCGCTCCGCTGCATGAACCATCTGCCGGTGTGTCTTGCCCTAATAGGTATCTGCCATTATCTGGAGAGCAATGATGCAAACACGTGGCCTGCTGGATCAATTACTCAAGACAGGGCAGGACATGCTCGCCAAGCAGGGCGGCCTGTCCGGTGCACTTGGAAAGTTGAATCAAGGTAATGCGAAGTCTCAAACCCCTTCGTCGAAAGACCCTCTGGGCGGCATGCTGTCGAGTGCGGGCGGCGGAGCGCTGGCCGCCAGTGTGTTGGGGATGCTTTTGCGCGGCAAGGGCGCCAGCCGTATGGGAGGTGGCCGGATGGCCAAGTATGGTGGGTTGGTCGCGCTGGGTACGCTGGCCTATCAGGCTTATACAAACTGGCAGAAAAGCCAGGCCAATGCGCCTCAGGTCGAGCCTCAGACAGTGGATCGTGCGCCGGAAGGAAAGGTGGAGCAGCACAGTCAGGCCATTCTGAAGGCACTTATTGCGGCAGCCAAGGCAGACGGGCATATCGATGATCAGGAGCGTAAGCTCATTGATGACGAAATGAATCGACATGCAGGTGATCCTGAGCTTCAGAACTGGCTGCGTCAGGAAATCAATAAGCCGCTGGACCCTGCCGAAATTGCTGCCAGCGCCAAGACGCCGGAAATGGCTGCCGAGATTTACCTGGCAAGCCTGTTGATGGCCGATGATCAGCAAGTGATGGAAAAGGCCTATCTAGACGAGCTGGCGCGTCATCTGAACCTGGATCCCGCCCTCCGGGCTGAGTTGGATAGCAAGGCCAAGGGCTGATCATGTGTCCGGGCCGTCTTGCTCGGCGGCCTGGCCCATCAAGACATGTTGGTGTTGCTCGCACAGGCCAACCAGAAAATCCCAGACAACGCGCAGCCGCACCGTTCGATGAAGTTCTCGGCGCGATGATATCCAGTAGTGCCGAATGACGCGCTCCTGCGGCAGGACTGGTATCAACAGGGGATCGCGGCTTCCCAGGTAGTAGGGAAGGATGGCAATGCCGATTCCCGCCTGAGCCGCCATTTGCTGAGCCAGCACGCTGGTGCTCCGGAACGCTACTTGCGGGTGCTTGCACATTGTCTGGAGAAAAAGCAGTTCTTTGGTGAATATCAGGTCGTCTACGTAGCCAATCCAGCGATGGCGGGAGAGATCTTCCCGTGAGTGAAGGGGAGGCGCTTTTTCCAGATAAGCTGAACTGGCGTACAGTTGGAGACAATAGCTGCTGAGTTTTCGAGCGATGACCAGATCAGCGCTGGGCCGTTCGAGCGTAACGGCAATGTCCGCCTCCCGGTTAGTAATGCTGACAAAGCGGGGAACCGAGACCAGCTCGATTTCAAGGCCCGGATAGCGCTCCAGTAAGGTTGCCAGCCGCCCGGCCAGGAAGCCCGTGCCCAGTCCTTCCGTCACCCCAAGGCGAACCTGGCCCAGGGGATTTACGCTACAGGTCATTTCTTCCTGCGCCAGAAGGGCGGATTCCTCCATGGCCTCGGCATGCTTGAGTAATGCCTGACCGGCTGGTGTGAGCTGATACCCCTGGGTGTGCTGAACGAGAAGCTGCGTGCCCAGGGTGCGTTCGAGCGATTCGATGTGCCGAGCGACGGTCGTGTGGCTGGTTCCCATACGCCTGGCCGCGGATAGCAAGCGCCCGCTGCGCTGTAGCTCCAGAAAGAAGCGGAGGTCGTCCCAGTTGAACATTCGCGTGACTCCTCACCTAGGTAACTGCTGTGCATTTTTGAACAACGGGTGCCTGAAAATGATTGTTCTTGTTCTGAAATACTCCGTCTAGCATGAAGAGCAATAACAAGTACAACAAGAGCAGATGTTCTGATGACCACTCTTCCGAATTCATACGACTATGTCATCGTTGGCGCAGGTCCTGCCGGTTGCCTGCTGGCCAATCGGCTATCGGCTGATCCTTCGGTTCGCGTGTTGCTTCTAGAGGCGGGCGGCCGTGATACCTATCCCTGGATTCACATTCCTGTCGGCTATCTCTACTGTATCAATAATCCCCGTACTGACTGGTGTTTCAAGACCGAGCCCGAACCTGGTCTCAACGGGCGGGCGCTGGGTTATCCGCGCGGCAAGGTGATGGGAGGTTGCTCTTCTATCAACGGCATGATTTATATGCGTGGTCAGGCGCGTGACTATGACGAGTGGGCGGCTGCGGGTAATGCCGGTTGGGGTTGGAAGGATGTCTTGCCGCTATTCAGGCGCATGGAGAATCACTACGCAGGAGCGTCTGAGCTGCATGGGGCGGGTGGTGAGTGGCGCGTCGAGCAGCAGCGCCTGAGCTGGGATATTCTCGAAACATTCCGTCGCGCAGCGGCAGAGTCGGGCATTCCTTCGGTCGAAGACTTCAATACGGGTGACAATGAGGGCTGTGGTTTCTTTCAGGTCAATCAACGTAGCGGAGTTCGATGGAACGCAGTCAAGGCCTTTCTCAAGCCTGTCCGGCAGCGAGCCAACCTGACGATCGTGACCAATGCCGAGGCGGATCGGGTCATCCTGGAGGACGGACGGGCCCGTGCCGTTCAGGTCGTACGGAAGGGGCAATTGCAGCGCTTTATCGCGCGTCGGGAAATTATCCTGTGCAGCGGTGCCATAGGCTCTCCCGCCATCTTGCAGCGCTCGGGTATTGGCCCGCGACCGCTATTGGAGCGGCTCGGGATTGGTGTTCAACATGAACTGCCCGGCGTTGGTGCAAACCTTCAGGATCACCTGCAGTTACGTCTGATCTACAAGGTCTCGGGTATTCATACGCTCAATCAAATGGCCAGTAGCCTATGGGGTAAGCTGAACATGGGCCTGCAGTACGCATTCGGACGCCGCGGCCCGCTGGCCATGGCGCCGAGCCAGCTGGGTGCTTTCGCTCGCTCCGAGCCGAGCCAACCGTCTGCCAATCTGCAATACCATGTTCAGCCATTGTCGCTGGATCGCTTCGGCGAGCCGCTGCACACCTTTCCAGCATTCACGGCCTCAGTGTGCAACCTGCGGCCAGAGAGCCGGGGGCGAGTGGAAATTCGTTCGGCAGAACTAGATGCTGCGCCGCTGATCCAGCCGAACTATCTCAGCCAAGAGGCGGATCTCAAGGTCGCTGCCGATGCTATTCGTCTAACACGACGTATTGTCGGCTCGCCGGCCCTGGCACCTTATGCACCGGAAGAGTACCTGCCGGGTCCGGACTTTCAGACAGAGGAGCAGCTAAGAATGGCTGCCGGCAGTATTGGTACTACCATCTTTCATCCTGTGGGGACCTGCAAGATGGGGGCAGGTCCCGAGGCGGTCGTGGATGCTCAGTTGCGCGTTCATGGAATACCGGGGCTACGTATTGCCGATGCGTCGATCATGCCCACTATCGTGTCGGGTAATACCTGCTCACCTACGTTGATGATCGCGCAGAAGGCGGCCGAACTGATAGTGGCAAGCCAGCGAGACGAGCGGCGGCTGATCCATGCTGCCCAGACGATCCGACGTGAGCCGGAGCGGCTGGCAATCTGAGCAACACAAGGCAATCTCAACGAAGGCAGTACCGCTTGAACAGGCCGTATGAGGTTCTGGCGTCCCGCAGTGAATAACAATGACAACAGACACTGAGACCCCACGAGGGTCGGGAGACAAGCATGGCAGAATATGCCCAGGCCAGCGGCTACAGCCGCACCGTCAGCAGCACCCGTGAAGAGCGCAAGGTTATCTTTGCCTCTTCTTTGGGGACCGTGTTCGAGTGGTATGACTTTTTTCTTTATGGCGCCCTGGCGGCCGTGATCAGCAAGCAGTTCTTCGCAGGTGTCAACGAAACTACCGCCTTCATCTTTGCCCTGCTGGCTTTTTCGGCGGGCTTTCTGGTCAGGCCGTTTGGTGCACTTGTCTTTGGCAGGCTAGGCGACAAGATCGGCCGCAAATATACATTTCTGGCAACCATCCTATTGATGGGTGTTTCTACCTTTGGGGTTGGATTGTTGCCTACCTATGCCTCCATCGGACTTGCCGCCCCCATTTTGTTAGTTACGTTGCGATTGCTTCAGGGGCTGGCGCTGGGTGGCGAATATGGAGGAGCCGCCACTTATGTGGCTGAACACGCACCGGCTGGCAAGCGGGGTAGCTATACCAGTTGGATTCAGTCAACAGCAACCCTTGGGCTTCTGCTTTCGCTACTGGTCATTCTGGTCTGTCGGAAGCTGACCGGTGACGCATTCGAAACCTGGGGCTGGCGCTTGCCGTTCCTGTTTTCGATTGTGCTGTTGGGTATCTCAACCTGGATTCGTCTGTCGATGCACGAGTCCCCGGCGTTTCTCAAAATGAAGTCCGAAGGCAAGACGAGCCATTCTCCTATTAGGGATTCGTTCACCCGCTGGAGCAATTTGCGCGTTGTGTTGATTGCGTTATTCAGCATCAATGCCGGCCAGGCAGTAACTTTTTATACCGCGCAGTTCTACGTCCTGTTCTTTCTGACGCAAATGCTCAAGATGGACGCCGCCCTGGCTAATACGCTGCTTATCATCTCGATTGTCATCGGTGCGCCTTTCTTTGTCTTTTTTGGTTGGCTGTCCGATAAGGTCGGTCGCAAGCCGATTATGATGCTAGGACTGCTGCTGGCAACGGTTTGCTATTTTCCAATCTTCAAGGCTTTGGGGCATTACGCCAATCCGGAGATTGATATGGCCAGCCGGCAGGCACCGATTACCGTCGAGGCGGATCCTGCCACCTGTACCTTCCAGTTCGATCCTGTCGGCAAGGCACGCTTCGACAGTCCGTGCGATCGGGTCAAGGCACTTCTGGTAAAGCGCGGCCTGCCTTATCAGACCGCTGAAGGTGCCGCTGGCAGTGAGATCGTCGTACGGGTAGGGCAACAGGAAGTACGCGGTTATGATGCGGCTACCCTGAGCGCAGCAGTGGACGCAGCCGGTTATCCACAAAAGGCTGATCCGGCGGCCATCAATCAGGGCATGGTCGTGCTGTTGATCGTTGCGCTGATTTTGATCGCTACCATGACGTATGGTCCATTGGCAGCATTGATGGTGGAACTGTTTCCGACCCGTATCCGATATACCTCGCTATCGCTGCCATACCATGTTGGCAACGGCTGGTTCGGCGGTCTGTTGCCTACCGTGTCCTTTGCGCTTGTCGTGTATACCGGCGATATTTTTTATGGCCTGTGGTATCCAGTGCTTATTACTGGGGGCAGTCTGGTGGTAGGCCTGCTGTTCCTGCGTGAGACCCGTCATGTCGATATTCACGCAGATTAAGCGCACTCAAAGGTCTGGGCTGTGTAGGCCGCGCTGTAAACTGTGCCGCCTGTATCGGATGTCGTACCGGTAGGCGCCAAGCGGCATGAGTCGACCGGAGCCTGCAGCAGTGCTTTTCCATGCTGCTGTAGGCCATTCGGAGGGGCTGAATAACGGAGGGACGAACAAACACCCGCAAAGGCTGCCGGATCGGAGCCGGTTGCAGTATACTCGCAGGCTTTTCCACGTTTTCCGCGAGTGATTGCCAGCCATGGAAATCAACCCGATTCTGAACAGTATCAAAGACCTCACCGGACGTACCCAGACCATTCGGGGGTATCTTTGACTACGATCATAAAAAAGATCGTTTGACCGAAGTTGAGCGCGAGCTCGAAGATCCAAGTGTCTGGAACAAGCCTGAGTACGCTCAGAGCCTTGGCAAGGAGCGCGCCCAGCTGGCTCAGGTAGTCGAAACCCTTGATGAGCTTTCCGGTGGTCTGGCCGATGCAAACGATCTGCTGGAAATGGCTGCCGAGGAAAATGACGAAGGCGCTGTCAACGATGTGGCCACCGAGGTCGAGCGCTTGCGCGAGATTCTCGAGAAGCTCGAGTTCCGTCGCATGTTCAGTGGCGAGATGGATCCGAACAATGCCTACCTCGATATCCAGGCTGGCTCCGGCGGCACCGAGGCTCAGGATTGGGCCAATATGCTGCTGCGCATGTACCTGCGCTGGGCTGACAAACACGGCTTCGAGACGACCATCATGGAGCTCTCCGAAGGTGAAGTGGCAGGTATCAAGGGCGCAACCGTTCATGTGAAGGGTGAGTATGCGTTCGGCTGGCTCAAGACTGAGATCGGCGTACATCGCCTGGTTCGCAAGAGTCCATTCGATTCGGGCAACCGCCGCCACACGTCGTTTACAGCCGTCTTCGTTTCGCCGGAGATCGATGACAACATCGAAATCGAGATCAACCCAGCCGACCTGCGGATCGATACCTACCGTTCCTCCGGCGCGGGTGGTCAGCACGTTAACACCACGGACTCGGCGGTGCGTATCACCCACGTGCCCACCAACACGGTGGTCAGCTGCCAGAACGAGCGCTCCCAGCACGCCAACAAGGACACCGCCATGAAAATGCTGCGGGCCAAGTTGTATGAGCAGGAAATGCAGAAACGTACGGCCGCTTCCCAGGCGTTGGAAGACTCCAAGTCCGATATCGGCTGGGGCCACCAGATCCGCTCCTATGTACTCGACCAGTCTCGGATCAAGGATCTGCGTACCGGCATCGAGAACAGCAACTGCGATGCGGTACTGGACGGCGACCTGGACGAGTTTATCGAGGCCAGCCTCAAGCAGGGCCTGTAACACTACCTTAAACGCCTTCTCCGACAGGAGAGGGCTGATCCCGTGATGGAAATACCCAGACCATGAGCGAACAACCTTTAGACCAACATGCCCAAGAGCAGGAACACAACAAGCTGATTGCCCAGCGCAAGGAAAAGCTTGCAGCCCTGCGCGCCGAGCAGCGCATCGCGTTCCCGAATGACTTCCGCCGCGACAGCTACTGTGCGGATCTGCAGAAGGCCTATGAAGGCAAAAGCAAGGAAGAGCTGGCCGAAGCGGGCATCAAGGTCAAGATTGCTGGCCGCATCATGCTCAACCGCGGTGCGTTCATGGTTCTTCAGGACATGACCGGCCGGCTTCAGGTTTATGTAGACCGCAAGAAGCTGCCAGCGGAAACGCTGGAAGCCATCAAGACCTGGGATCTGGGCGATATCATCGCGGCCGAGGGCACACTGGCCCGCTCCGGCAAGGGCGACCTGTATGTAGACATGGACAATGTTCGTCTGCTGACCAAGTCTCTGCGTCCTCTGCCTGACAAGCATCACGGCCTGACCGATACCGAGATGCGCTACCGTCAACGCTACGTCGACCTGATCGTCAACGACGACGTCCGCCATACGTTCCGTGTACGCTCGCAGGTGATCGCTCACATTCGCCAGTTCCTGCGGGATCGTGACTTCCTCGAAGTCGAAACGCCCATGCTGCAGACCATTCCAGGCGGTGCGGCGGCCAAGCCCTTCGAGACGCATCACAATGCGCTGGATATCGATATGTTCCTGCGTATTGCTCCAGAGCTTTATCTGAAGCGCCTCGTAGTAGGTGGCTTCGAGCGCGTGTTCGAGATCAACCGCAACTTCCGTAACGAAGGCGTATCGACTCGGCATAACCCCGAATTCACCATGCTTGAGTTCTACCAGGCGTATGCCGATTACGAAGACAACATGGACCTGACCGAGGAATTGTTCCGCGAGCTGGCCATGGCGGTTCTGGGTACCACCGATGTGCCATACCAAGGCAAGGTCTTCCACTTCGGTGAGCCGTTTGCACGCTTGTCCGTGTTCGACTCGATCCTGAAGTACAACCCTGAGATCAGCGCTGATGATCTGCGCAACATCGAGAAAGCACGTGCGATTGCCAAGAAGGCCGGTGCGGACGTCAAAGGCTTCGAAGGGCTTGGCAAGCTACAAACCATGATTTTCGAAGAGCTGGTCGAGCACAAACTGGAGCAGCCTACGTTCATTACTCAGTATCCGTTCGAAGTCTCTCCGCTGGCCCGTCGTAACGACGACGATCCAAGTGTGACTGACCGCTTCGAGCTGTTCATCGGTGGCCGTGAAATCGCCAACGCCTATTCCGAGCTTAACGATGCGGAAGACCAGGCTGAGCGCTTCCACGCTCAGGTGGCCGATAAGAACGCCGGTGATGACGAAGCCATGCATTTCGATGCCGACTTCGTGGCGGCGCTGGAGTACGGCATGCCGCCAACGGCAGGTGAGGGCATCGGTATCGACCGTCTGGTCATGTTGTTGACCGACTCTCCGTCGATCCGTGACGTAATTCTGTTCCCGCATATGCGCCCGCTGTAAGCAGTTGCTGTAAACAAAGAACCGCCTTTATGGCGGTTCTTTTATTTCTGGCGTACCGAGATCTGTCGAACCGCCGTCTACCCAGGCAGTCGATACGCTATCCTGCATACGTCAGGGTTTGTCTTCCCTGTAATGAGGTGGGCATGAATTCACGCAAGGTGAAAAACCAGTACCAAGAGACGATTCGCACGCTTTCCGATCGTATCGTGGCGGCCCAGGCCCCCATCCGGATTCTCGATGCGGTGAAGTGGGATGATGAGGTCAAACAGCGCTTTCTCGATGGCAAGGGCAAGATGCTACCCCTGGTGGATCGCGCCTACTATGAGCAGCGGCCGTTGGGGTTTGACCCGGATGAGGTCAAGGGCGAGTTTCAAAGCATCGAGCGGGAAGTGACCCGGCACCTGGGGCAATTCAGCCCGGTGGGGCAAATCATGCGGCGTATGTGCCGTGAGTACCGCATGGTCGTGCGGATGCTTCAGGCGCGAGGGACGCGAGATTTTGGCCTGATCTCCCAGGAACTCTATGGGGCAGCGTCCGATGCCTTTCATGCCGGTGACCCGACTCTGGCGGATCTAGGCATGATGATGTCGGACTATCTGAACAACATTGATAAGCGCAGCGATCTCAAAGACGAGCCCAAGACACTCAGCGCCAAGGAAGCTGCACCGATGCTGCAGCAGCGCCTGAATGCAGTATTTGGAGAAGACGAAGGCACTATCCGTGTGTTCGAATCAGATGGAATCGTTGCCGACGCTGCCGCAGGCGCGGATTACATCAAGATCCGGGCGGACGCCATGTTCAACGAACGTGATATTCGTGCGTTGGAGGTTCATGAAGGGTTGGTCCATGTTGGGACAACACTGAACGGTCAGAATCAGCCGATCTGCACCTTTCTCTCGAAAGGACCGCCATCGTCCACCGTTACGCAGGAAGGCTTGGCTATCCTCATGGAGGTCATTGCCTTTACTTCTTACCCTTCACGCCTGCGCAAGCTAACCAATCGTACCCGTGCTATTCACATGGCAGAGGAGGGTGCTGATTTTCTGGATGTCTTCCGCTTCTATGAGGAGCAGGGTTACAGCCTGGAGGATGGTTACCAGAATGCCAGTCGCGTATTCCGCGGTTCTACGCCTTCCGAGTTACCGTTTACCAAAGACCTCTCCTATCTCAAGGGCTTCATTCTCATCTACAACTATATTCAGCTGGCCGTTCGTAAGGGCAAGGTAGAGCAGATTCCCCTGTTGTTTTGTGGCAAGACCACCCTGGAAGACATGCGCATTCTGAGCCAGCTGGTTGAAGAGGGTCTGGTCGCGCCGCCCAAATACCTGCCGCCCCAATTCCAGGATCTCAATGCCTTATCGGCCTGGATGTGTTTTTCCAACTTCCTGAACCATCTCAGCCTGGATCGAATCGAAGCGGATTACGCCAATATCATTTGACCACGCCGACGCCTTGTGTCGGCTTACAGGAGTAAGCCATGCCCAGTCATGAGATCGATTACCGCATCATTGGCGAGTCCATGCAGGCGGTGGAAATCGGACTTGATCCCGGCGAGACCGTTATCGCCGAGGCAGGTGCCATGACTTATATGGAGGAGGATATTGATTTCACCGCCCGCATGGGGGACGGATCCGGCGGGGTGCTGGGCAAGCTATGGAGCGCTGGTAAACGCATGATGGGCGGCGAATCGCTATTCATGACGCACTTCACCAATGAGGGGAAGCGCAAGCGTCATGTGGCTTTCGCTGCGCCTTATCCAGGACACGTTGTGCCGGTTGACCTCTCAGCTATTGGCGGTACGCTTTTCTGTCAGCGCGATGCCTTCCTCTGTGCTGCGCTAGGTACGCGTGTAGGCGTAGCGTTTACCCGCCGCCTAGGGGCCGGCTTCTTTGGTGGTGAGGGTTTCATTCTGGAAAAGCTGGAGGGTGATGGTCTGGCCTTCATGCACGCGGGCGGTACGGTCATTCGCAAAGAGCTCAATGGGGAAACGCTCCGGCTTGATACCGGGTGTCTGGTTGGTTTCACCGAAGGTATCGATTACAGCATTGGCTTGGCAGGCGGCCTACGCAGTATGCTGTTTGGCGGTGAGGGCTTGGTATTGGCAACTCTAAAAGGACACGGCTCCGTATGGGTCCAAACGCTCCCTTTTTCACGTCTCGCTGAGCGCGTCTATGAAGCAACGACCAAGGCGCAAGGCGAGAAAGGCAGTGAATAGCCATCCATCGCTCGTAGAGGTTTGAATGAAAATTCGGGTATGGCGAGGGGATATTACCGCGTTGGATGTTGATGCCATCGTCAACGCGGCGAATAAGCGTCTGCTAGGCGGGAGTGGCGTTGATGGCGCGATTCACCGGGCAGCGGGTCCTGAGCTCTTGGAGTATTGCCGACGACTGGGCGGATGCCCGGTTGGAGAGGCCAGGCTTACGCCTGGTTTCAATCTTCAGGCCCGCTTCATCATTCATACCGTCGGGCCGGTTTGGAGCGGAGGCAATTCAGGTGAACCCGAGCAGTTAGCGCGGTGTTATCGAAACACGTTGGCGCTGGCTGAAAGTATCGATGCCCGTACCCTGGCCTTTCCTGCGATCAGCTGTGGTGTCTATGGATATCCTGCGGAGCAAGCGGCACGCGTTGCGGTATCCGTTCTCCAAGAGCCCAGACCGGAAGGCAGCTCGGTTCGTGAAGTCATCCTCGTAGCGTTCTCCACTGAAATGGCAGAGGTATTAACTAACGCTACGCTCATTGATTGATCACCCGCCCATAAAAAAGCCCGGTATTAGCCGGGCTTTTAGGACGGTCACCTATTACATGCGTGGTGCAACCGGATTCGCGTCGTTGGAAATAGTAACCTCTACGCGACGATTCATGGCGCGATCAGCTGCGGTAGAGTTGCTAGCTACCGGGAATGCCTTGCCATAGCCTCGGGTTACGATGCGATTAGGCGATATGCCCATGCTGACCAGCGCGGTCTTGATAGCATTCGCACGACGCTCGGACAGCTGCTGGTTGTACGAGTCGGAACCTGTGCTATCAGTGTAGCCTTCAACAATGACCTGGCGTTCTGGGTTCTGCTGCAGGAAGCTGGCTAGCTGCTGAACGTTGGTCATGCCTGCGGGCTTAAGTGTGGCCTGGTTCAGATCGAATAGTACGTTGCCAAAGGTTACGACAGTACCACGATCCGTCTGCTTGGCGTTAAGCTGGCTTTGCAGCTGCTTGAGCTGCGCAGTACGGGCATCCAGACGAGCCTGGGTACGCTGTGCGTCAACACCTTGCAACTGCTGCTCGGTCATGCGCAGCTTGACAGTTTGCATGGCCAGTTGAATGCGCTGGTTGGCCAGGTACGCTAGTTGGTCGACCTTCTCCTGCTTGTCGCCTTCACGGTAAGCGCGGCTGGCCTTGTCTACCCAGTCACCAGCATCCTTGGTTTCCAGCGCAGCCAGCTGAGAGGACTGAGGCTGGGATTGTAGTGCTGCATAGTCAGCCTGGGCCTTCTCAAGGTTCGGGTTTGGTGGAGTCGAACAGGCAGCTAGGGCGATGCTCAGGGCAGATACGGCAGGGATAAGAAACTGTTTACGCATAACATTCATCCTTTAGGCATAAGACGGGAATAGGGGATGGGTCAGCTTATTGCTGGCGTTGGTTCTGCTTTTGCTGCAGCTCGCCGTTGATCATCCCTTCCTCGCGGATCTGCTGAATGCTCTTCTGAGCGTCCTGGAGGGCTGCATCAGCCTTGGCAGCCTGAGTCTTGCGAGTTGCCAGACGTGCGTCCCACTCGGCCTGCTCGGCCAATTGCTTGGCTTTTTCGTAGTTCTTTTCGTTCAGTGCTGTTTGAGCCTGTGTCCACTTGTCCTGGGCAGACTTGGTTTCCAGCGGAGCGTACTGATTGCCGCCACCACTTACCGCTTCATTGACTGCGGATTGAGTAACGGCCATCTGCTC
This sequence comes from Pseudomonas sp. C2.3V, assembly GCF_058536325.1. NCBI lineage: Bacteria > Pseudomonadati > Pseudomonadota > Gammaproteobacteria > Pseudomonadales > Pseudomonadaceae > Pseudomonas > Pseudomonas sp. C2.3V. Next base: position 1,354,321 of record NZ_JBZUBN010000001.1, read on the forward strand.
ACTAGGCGGATCACCTGCGCAGCCGGTCAGGATCAGTGCACTGCCTAGCGCCAGTGCAGCGAATTTCAGACCACAGGCCTTCTGTATCGATTTCTTGGCAGTCAATGTATTCATAGGGCTCAGCTCCATTAATAGTCCAAACAGCTAAATTGTTCCCTGGCTGACAGGGTGGCCGAGGCCTTTTATTACCTTCGCTATTTATCGGATCGAAGGTTATTGACAAAAAGCCTCTCATTTACTGGCTAACGTATGGACCGCTTCAAGTCACGAAATGTTCATCCCTTGTCTAAAAATCCATAGCACGCTAAGCGGTAAAACGGCATTTCAATCCAGCTAATGGCTTGTTCTGGCTAGGGTTATTGTGCGTCTAGCGATCATGTGGACGAATCGTTTTTGTTGAGCTCAGCCAGGTGCTTCTTCGACAGTTCCAGAAAGCGTGGCGTAGGGCCAACATCTTCATAAAGTGGATCACCCAGCTCGTCCGTTGCTACGACTCGCTGTCCCTTGACATAGGGAAAGCTGGCTTCAAGCTCCTCTAGCGCCGCGCCTACCAGCTCAGCCAAGAGTTCTTCTACGCTACGCTTTGGATACATTTCGTGGAGGGCATGCAACCGGGCCGCGGATTCAAGGTCCAGAACCAAGTTGTAGTGTGCGTGGGCCATACGGCCTGTAGCGTTCTGCTCCCATTCCTGTACGAGCTCGCTGATCTTCATGAGAATCTCCTTCGGCTGACCGTTTCGTTGCAGTTCTACAAAAGCTAGACAGCAGAGTGTCGTACGAGGTCCCTGGCGCAGGTGTGCTAGAACAACAAAGAGAACAACGAAAGAGGGATAAACATGGTCGTCGAGATTGATGTTCGTCTGCGGGAAGATGTTCACCGACTGGGAGAGCTGTTAGGGCAGACCATTTCCGATCAGTATGGTCCTGCCTTTCTGGAAAAGATCGAGCGTATCCGAAAGGGCGCGAAAGCTTCGCGTGGCGGGTCGCTCCGTGGCGAAAGACAGCTGTCCGAGACGCTCAATTCGCTGGATGAGTCCGAGCTGCTACCAGTTGCCAGAGCCTTCAATCATTTCTTGAACCTGGCCAATATCGCCGAGGAGTATCACCGTATCCGTCGGCGTAGCGCTGGCGAGCCGGCACCGCTGGAAGACCGGGTGCTCCAGGAAGTTCTGTCCCGGCTCAAACAGGCGGGGCACACTGGGCCAAAGCTTGCCGAGCAGCTGTCTCAGCTGAGTGTCGAGTTGGTTCTCACGGCGCATCCAACGGAGGTTGCTCGCAGAACGCTGATTCAGAAGTACGAGGAGATTACCGAACAGCTGGCCGCCCAGGATCACGATGATTTGACGGCTGCCGAGCGGCACGAGGTGCAGCAGCGACTGCGCCGCCTCATTGCGGAAGCCTGGCATACCGAAGAGATTCGCCGACAGCGGCCCACGCCTGTCGATGAGGCCAAATGGGGATTCGCAGTTATTGAAAACTCCCTTTGGCATGCAGTACCCAGACTGCTGCGACAAGTAGACGAAACCTTACAGGAGGCTACTGGAGAACGTCTGCCGTTGCTGGCAACGCCTGTTCGATTCGCTTCCTGGATGGGCGGCGATCGTGATGGGAATCCGAATGTAACGGCTACGATAACGCGCGAAGTGCTGCTGTTGGCACGCTGGATGGCGGCCGACTTGTACATGCGTGATGTAGACCGTCTTGCATCGGAGCTTTCCATGCAGCGTGCCTCGGCTGAACTCATGGCAGAGGTCGGTGATACACCTGAGCCGTACCGCGCCCTGCTCAAGCAACTACGCGAGCGACTCAAAGCCACGCGCGACTGGGCTGCCCGAGCCGTTCATGAGCCTCATATCCCCAGCACAGGGGTGCTTGAGCATAATGAAGAGCTCCTGGGGCCTCTCAAGCTCTGCTATGAGTCGCTCCATGCTTGCGGAATGGGCGTTATCGCTGACGGGCCGTTGTTGGATGCGTTGCGTCGCGCTACTACCTTCGGACTTTTTCTGGTGCGGCTGGATATCCGTCAGGATTCGACCCGTCATGCGTCAGCCATGAACGAAATTACAGAATATCTGGGGCTTGGCAGCTATGCCGACTGGGATGAAGCGCGTCGGCTGACGTTTCTGGAGACCGAGCTTTCCAATCGCAGACCCTTGCTGGCACCGGATTACACGCCCTCAGCAGATACTGCCGAAGTGCTTGCAACCTGCCGTGTAATTGCCGAGTCACCTGCAGCAGCGCTGGGGTCCTATGTGATATCGATGGCGGGCTCAGCGTCAGATATCCTGGCCGTGCAACTCTTGCTCAAGGAAGCAGGCGTACGTCGACCCATGCGGGTGGTACCTTTATTCGAGACACTGGATGATCTTGATCATGCAGGCGAGGTCATTGAAAGCCTGCTGGCGCTGCCGGGCTATCGCGAACGGCTTCAGGGGCCCCAAGAGGTCATGATCGGCTATTCCGACTCGGCCAAGGATGCAGGAACCCTGGCTGCGGCCTGGGCGCAGTATCGTGCCCAGGAAGCCTTGGTAGACATCTGCAGCCGGCAGGGTATCGAACTCATCCTGTTCCATGGGCGCGGAGGCACGGTGGGACGCGGTGGCGGTCCTGCCCATGAGGCGATCCTTTCGCAGCCGCCAGGTTCGGTCTGCGGCCGTTTCCGGGTAACGGAGCAGGGTGAGATGATACGCTTCAAGTTTGGTCAGCCCGATATCGCGCGGCAGAATCTCAACCTTTACCTGGCTGCTGTCTTGGAGGCTACATTACAGCCGCCTCCAGTCCCTGAGCCGGAGTGGCGGGCTGACATGGATCGTCTGGCTGCAGACAGCCTGAAGGCTTATCGTGGCGTGGTGCGGGAGCATCCTCAGTTTGTTGACTACTTCCGCAGGGCTACGCCTGAGCAGGAACTGGGCCGTCTGCCCTTGGGCAGCCGCCCGGCGAAGCGTCGTGAGGGCGGGGTGGAAAGCCTGCGTGCCATCCCCTGGATTTTTGCCTGGACACAGACCCGCCTGATGTTGCCTGCCTGGTTGGGCTGGGAAACAGCGTTGGCTAGGGCCTTGGAGCGGGGTGATGAACAGCGGTTACAGCAGATGCGTGAGCGCTGGCCGTTCTTTCGTACTCGCATCGATATGCTGGAAATGGTTTTAGCCAAGGCTGACGGAGACATTGCCCGGCTCTATGACGAGCAGTTGGTGCCGGAGCAGTGGCGTGCGCTAGGGCAAGAGCTCCGCGACCTGTTGTCGCAGGCGGAGCGCTCTGTACTGCGTCTGACCGGCCAGGCCGAGCTGCTGGCTCACAACCCTCAAACGCGGGCGTTCATTGCCGTACGTAATATCTACCTTGATCCGCTACACCTGCTTCAAATCGAGCTGCTGGAACGTTCTCGACAGGCTGGAGAGGGCACGGCAAGCCCCCTGGATCAGGCCCTGCTGGTCAGCGTTGCAGGCATTGCGGCAGGCCTTCGCAATACGGGTTGAGGGCCGGTTCTGTTGTTTGAAAACGTCCTGTCTGCTCCTCATGAGCGAGCAGCAGGACGGTCAGCCAGGCAATCCTTCCATTTCATCTGGAAAGCACGAATAAATCCCTGCGACTTTTAGTGGCTTGTGCCCCCTCGTGATGCTGTGTATTTTGAATCCCCTTGACCGTCAAACGGCCAAATAAAACATCGAGACAGCCTGAGGATCGCAATGGCTCTGTTGAGCGGGCCACTTCAAGGCAAGTCCTGGATACCATCATTTAAGGAGCGACGTGCATGCGCGTGATACTGCTAGGGGCGCCCGGTGCCGGTAAAGGTACTCAGGCTCGGTTCATTACCGAGAAGTTTGGCATTCCGCAAATTTCCACTGGGGACATGCTGCGTGCTGCCGTCAAAGCCGGGACTCCGCTAGGTCAGCAGGTCAAAGGCGTCATGGACAGTGGTGGCCTGGTTTCCGACGAAATCATTATTGCCCTGATTTCCGAGCGTATTCTGGAAGCCGATTGCTCCAACGGCTTCCTCTTTGATGGTTTCCCTCGCACCATTCCACAGGCCGAGGCGCTGAAGAATGCTGGCGTCACCATTGATCACGTGCTTGAAATTGCCGTGGATGATGAAGAGATCGTCAAGCGTATGTCGGGTCGTCGCGTACATCCGGCTTCAGGTCGTGTGTACCACACGCTCTACAATCCGCCGAAAGTCGAAGGTAAAGACGACGAAACCGGAGAAGATCTGGTTCAGCGTGAAGATGACAAAGAAGAAACCGTACGTAAGCGTCTCGATCTGTACCATTCCCAGACCAAGCCGCTGGTAGACTTCTACCAGAAGCTAGCAGATGCTGAAGGTACGCCGAAGTGCAGCCGGGTTGAAGGTGTCGGGTCGGTCGAATCGATTACGGCCAAGGTACTCGAAGCGCTCAAGTAAAGGCGTTTCCATCTGTTGCCAAACGGTCCTTTCAGGGCCGTTTTTGGTATCTGAAGGGAAAATGCAAAAAAGCAAAAGCCAGCCTCTCAAATAAGAATAGTTGAACTCCTCTGTCTTGCGCTCAGTCCTAATAAGGCACACAACGAAATTAGGAGAACGCTATGAGCAGCACAACAGATAAGATCAAAGGCACTGCGAACGAAGTAGCGGGTAAAGCCAAGCAAGGTGTAGGTGAGGCCACCGATAATCAGAGCCTCAAGAATGAAGGCGATACCCAAGAGATCAAGGGTAAAGGCCAAAAGGTGGTTGGCGATGTCAAAGATGGCGTCAAGAAAGCCGGCAACTTGTAAGCATTAGAGATTCGATCAACGGCCATCTTCGGATGGCCGTTGTCGTTTCTGGAACTTATACTGGCAGACTTTGCTGTTTTGTCTGGATACCACCGATGCCTACGTTGTTGGCCATTGATACTGCTACCGAAGCTTGTTCTGTTGCGCTCCTCCATGAAGGAAGCGTCATGTGCCGCTATGAAGTGATTCCCCGTATGCATGCACAGAAAGTGCTGCCCATGGTTCAAGAACTCATGGCTGAATCAGAACTTGCGCTAACGGCCATAGACGCCATCGCATTCGGTCGCGGTCCTGGCGCATTTACCGGCGTGCGTATTGCGATTGGTGTTGTTCAAGGCCTGGCTTTCGGTCTGGACCGGCCAGTGCTGCCGGTATCCAATCTGGCTGCACTGGCGCAGCGGGCTTATCGTGAGCGAGGCGTTAATCAGGTAGCCGCCGCTATCGATGCACGTATGGATGAGGTCTACTGGGGTTGTTATCGCTTGGAGCAGGAGGTGATGCAACTGGTTGGAGTTGAAGCGGTGCTTCCTCCCGAGCAGGTGCAGCTTCCAGCAGGCAGTGCAGGAGAATGGTTTGGGGCTGGTACAGGATGGGGGTATGTTGGCCGCATAGCCGCTTCTGTTGCCGAAACGGATGGTAATCTTCTGCCCCATGCCAAGGATATCCTGACCCTGGCGACGTATGCATGGAGTCAGGGAGGCGCCGTACCAGCAGAAGAAGCGCAGCCTGTCTATTTGCGTGATCAAGTTGCCATGCCTAAGCAGCCACGCTGATCCGGCCTCGACAGCAACAGGCGACAGGCGGTAAAACCTTGTGTGTATTACTGAGGTCAACAGATGAACTGCTGATTTCATCGACCGTATGGTATTTGAGATAGTTTGCTAAGCGCAGGTGATCTCATACAGTGGCGATACTGGCAAAAGGGCATTAATCATGCGTATCGATAGCTACACTTCCTCTTACTCATTAGATCGTCCTGGTCGTAATCGGGCGGACAGCTCGTATCATGAGATACAGAATGAGGAAGAAGTCCGTCGTGAGCAGCCCGCTACGGGTAATGTTTCCTCGCAGGGGTTGGGTACTGCGCCACTGATTCGCAGAGTCGAGTCAACGCAGCCAGATGATGAAGTGACCAGTGATGCTCAGCTGCTGACAGCGCGGGAATATGTTCTCTATGAACAGCCGATCAGCGCCCGTAGCGCACGGGCCATTGCCAGTTACGATAGCATTGCCATGCTGCCACGAGATACCGGGGCCGCTCAGGTAGTAGGCCTGGACTTTTATGTCTGAAGCTTGATGCTGCCTTATTATATTGGTTGCCCATCATGGAGTGATCCTCACTGGCGAGGTTCACTCTATCCAGCATCTACACGATCCTCGGAATTTCTTCCGCGCTATGCTCAGGTGTTTAATGCGGTAGAGGGAAACACCACGTTCTATGCCGAGCCCTCTGTCGAGACGGTATCGAGATGGGCTGAGTTGATGCCGGATCACTTTCGCTTCTGCGCCAAGTTTCCTCGCGAGATCAGCCATGACGGTGATCTAAGAGCCTGCTTATCCCATGCGCATTCCTTCATGCAGCTGCTGGTCCCGTTAGGGAGGCGTGTCAGCCCATACTGGCTTCAGTTTTCTTCAAACTTTGGTCCGAATCGACTGGCCGAGCTGGCTGATTTTCTGGATGCACTGCCTTCCTCAGGGCGAATAGCAGTAGAGGTGCGACATGACGATTTTTTCAGCAAGGGTATGGCTGAGCGTGAGCTCAACAATTTGCTGATGGCCAGAAATGTCGAGCGTATCGGACTGGATTCCCGTGCCTTGTTCAGTAGCGAACCGGTCTCCGATGTCATTCGTGACGCGCAAGCCAAAAAGCCTCGCGTGCCTGTCCGTGTTCCTGCTTTTACCCAATCACCACAGATCCGCTTCATTGGTCGGTTGGAACTTGAGGCCAATGATATCTATCTAGAACCTTGGGTGAATAAATTTGCAGAGTGGATCAAGGAAGGGCGTACCCCTTACATATTTCTGCATACACCTGACAACCGTCATGCTCCTGAACTTGCCATGCGTTTTCATGCGCAACTGCAGGAGCGCTTGCCGGAACTACCGCCATTGCCAGTCATGGCTGAGCCTGTCGAGCAGCTAGGCTTGCTGTAAGCCAGATCATATACGCCAGTCATGACCGCTCACTGTCAGGACAGGTATGCGTTACGTCTTTGCTCTAATGTGCTTGATCATTCTGGTGGCCGGGATCGGTCTGGCCTATGACTGGATCCGTGTTCCGCCTCAATGGAATCCATTTAAGCCGCTTGATGTGCGACAGCCACCCAATTTTCTGACCCGATACAAGCTGATGAGGCTGCAACACGATCCTGAGCTATGCGCACAGGCGTTGCAGACGTCACCGCTGCGCTACGCCCAGATGCCTGCTAATGCCGGGACCAAGCAGTGCCCGCTGGAGAATGTCGTTAGGGTGCAACGCTCCAATGTAGCCTTCAGCGGCAGTTTCCTTGCGACATGTCCTTTAGCAACAGCCTACGCCTTGTTTGAACTGCACACGTTACAACCAGCAGCAGAGGCCGTTTTCGGGCAGCGTGTCGCCAGTGTCGAGCATTTTGGAAGTTTCGCCTGCCGCAATATCTATCATCGTGCCAATGCCCGTCGTAGTGAGCATGCTACCGCCAATGCGTTGGACTTGGCTGGCTTTCGCCTGGAGAGCGGACAGCGCATTACCGTAGCGCGTGATTGGAAAGGGGACGATAGCAAGGCACGGTTCTTACATTTGCTTCGAGAAGGAGCCTGTAAATCCTTTAACACGACGCTGTCTCCAAATTACAACGCGGCGCACCATGACCACTTTCATCTCGACATGGGGGGCTTCCATGTGTGCCGTTAAGCGTGCCTATCCGGCAGCGCTCTGGCAAAATGCGGGCTTTGTTTCTTGATTGACCTTGTCATGATTACTGATCCAAGTGCTGTCGCCGTTTCCATCCAACCGCTTGATGCCGCATGGCAGGGACAGGCAGATGCCTTGGGCTTGCAGCTAGGCCTGCCTGTCACTCAAGCGCCTGAGACGGATTTTGTGCTTCAGTTGGGGGAGTCGGGTCTTCAACTGGTTCAGCGTGGCCCAGATGCGCCAGGACCGGTGCGGGTTGATCTTTTGGAAGGTGCAGCAGCGCATCGGCGACGGTTTGGAGGCGGCAGTGGGCAGATGATTGCCAAGGCTGTCGGTGTTGGCACAGGCATACGTCCGAGTGTACTCGACGCCACGGCCGGCCTTGGCCGTGATGCCTTCGTTCTGGCGACGCTGGGCTGCGCGGTCACATTAATCGAGCGCCAGCCCTTGATTGCTGCTCTGCTTGAGGACGGTCTAAGGCGTGCAACAGGCGACGAGGAAGTCGGCGCTATCGTGGCGCGCATGACCCTTCTCAAGGGAAATGCCATTGAGCTGATGCGGAAGATGGATGAGGCTCCTCAGGTGATCTACCTCGATCCCATGTTTCCCCATCGTGATAAGTCGGCGCTGGTAAAAAAGGAAATGCGCATTTTTCGTCCCTTGGTAGGTGATGATCCTGACGCACCAGCCTTGCTTGAGGCTGCCCTCGGGTTGGCCAGTCATCGCGTGGTGGTGAAGCGTCCACGCAAGGCGCCTCCTATCGAGGGGGCGAAGCCCAGTTATAGTCTGGATGGCAAATCCAGTCGCTACGATATTTATCCCAAAAAGGCGTTGGGCAAGGGCTAGTCGCTAGTCAGTCGCTCGGCGCATCCAGAGCCGGTAGACCGGTTGTGCCAGGAAAAGAACCAGCAGCAGCCGAAGCACCTGCATGGCGGTGACCAGCGGTACCAGCAAATGCAATGCTTCGGCGGTCAGGCTCATCTCGGCGATACCTCCAGGTACCATCCCCAGCAAAAGCGAGCGGGCATCGAGTCCGGTCAACCAGCCCAGTCCCATTGCAATAGGGGTGGCAATGAGGATGGCCAAGCAGGTAGCCAACACCGTGCGTGCCATGAAGGCGGGCGCCTGGCGAAAGAAGGGGCGATCGAAATAGCATCCTAGTGAGCTGCCAATGAGCCACTGGCCGATGTCCCCCGCTCCTGCAGGTAAGCCGATATTCAAATTGAATGTCACGCTGGCTGTAATGCTGGTCAGGAGAGCGCCCAATTGCCAGGCGTTTGGCAGTCGCAGCTTTTGAAAGATGAATGCCAGACCGGCACCGGCCACCATGATGGGCAATAACCAAGAAAAACTGACTTCAATAGTGTGCGAAACAAGAGCATGCTCGCCACCAAATAAATACTTGTAAGCTGCCGGAACGCTTAACAGCACAAACACCATTCTCAGGCTCTGAGCAGCGGCCACTCGAGCCAGTACGGCGTCATTGCGTTTGGCCAGATTGACCATTTCATTGGCGCCCCCAGGCATGCTGGCAAAAAAAGCAGTTGCACGGTCCTCGCCGCCGCGTCGTAATAAGACGATGCCTATCACACTGGCGGTGACGGTCAGCACCGTGCCAAGCACAATGATCAGCGCGTGCGCTGCAATTTGCTCAACAATGGTCTGGTTGAAGTGCAGTCCAATGCCTGTGGCGATCACCCATTGGCCTCCTTTGCGCGCGTGAGGCATTTCCTGAGTCAGCCAGCCACAGCAGCGGATAGCGATAACTCCAAGCAGTGATCCGATCATCCAGGGAAGGGGCCAGTGCGCGAGACTGGCCAAGTATCCTCCGGCCGCTCCGGCCAGGGGAGTCATCCACCAGGGCCGGAGCGAGACGATCAACGTGTGACAGAAACGCTTCACTGTTTGGTTTTTGCCTTTATCACGCGTTGGCCAAGTTGGCTTTACGGCGAAGAGAGCGACGACGCCAGATGCGAACTATCGGCAGGATCAACATGACGATGACCAGCAGCCATACGATTTGGCTGATGCCACTGGACCATAGAATGTCCATGCTGCCATTGGAGATCGAAAGCGCCCGGCGCAGGTTCTGCTCCATGAGGCCGCCCAGAATGAAGCCCAACAGCAGCGGCGACAATGGGAAGTCCAGCTTGCGCAGGATGTATCCAATGATTCCGATGATCACCATGAGGATCAGGTCAAACGTTGTCGCATGCACGGCATAGACGCCAATTGACGTGATGATGGCAATGATAGGGACCAATGCCCAGTTCGGCACGGCCAGGATCTTGGTGAAAACCTTGATCATGGGTACGTTCAGGATGAGCAGCATCACGTTGGCAATGAACAGCGAAGCGATCAGACCCCAGACCAGCGTAGGCTCGTTCTGAAACAGAAGCGGGCCAGGAGTGATGTTGTACAGCGTAAGGGCGCCAATCATGACTGCTGTCGTTCCCGACCCTGGAACACCCAGTGTCAGCATAGGGATCATGGCGCCACAGCAGGACGCACCGATCGCGGTTTCTGGCGCAGCAAGGCCGCGAAGGTCTCCTTTGCCAAACTCACCCTTTTCACCAGCCATGCGCTTTTCAGTCATGTAGGCCAAGGCACTGGCCAGCGTCGCACCCGCACCGGGCAATACACCCATGACAAAACCGCCAACAGCGCAGCGAAGGTTGGTCAGAAATACCGACTTGGCTTCCTTGAAGTTGAACAGCATGCGACCTGTTGCCTTGACAGCTTCCTGGCCATGGTGGGTTTTCTCAAGCAACAATAACACCTCGCTTACCGAAAACAGGCCCAGGACCAGCACAACAAACTGGATGCCGTCTGCCAGATGGATGCTGTCAAAGGTGAAGCGATAAACACCACTGTTGGCATCAATACCGATGGCCGCCAGGAAAAGCCCTAGCAACGAGGCGACCAGCGTTTTGACGGGTTTGTCACCCGCCATGCCTGCCAGACAGACAATGGCAAAGACCATCAGCACGAAGTATTCAGCTGGGCCAAAGGCAATTGCCCATTTAGCCAGCAGCGGGGCAAACAGTACCATGCCGCATGTCGCCACGAAGGCGCCAATAAAGGAGCTCCAGGCCGACAAGGACAGGGCTACGCCGGCCAATCCTTTACGAGCCAGCGGATAGCCGTCCAGGGTGGTCATGAGCGTTGATGCTTCGCCCGGGATGTTCAGTAGAATCGACGAAATACGTCCGCCATATTCACAGCCAAGGTAAACCGCTGCCAAAAGAATCAAAGCGGATTCAGGCGGCAGACCTAGCGCAAACGCTACCGGGATCAACAGGGCCACCCCGTTGATAGGGCCTAAGCCTGGGAGCAGGCCAACCACGGTTCCGATCAGCGTACCGATCAGGGCGATAATAAGGTTGGTAGGCGTTAAGGCAACACCAAAGCCTTGGGCAAGAAAATTCAGGGTTTCCATCTTAGATCTCCAGGCCGTCTAGGATGCCCAAGGGCAGTGGAACGTCCAGAATGCGATCGAACAGGATGTATAGGCAGATGGACATGACAATGCTGGTCACGAGGCTGGGCAACCAGCGCCCGCCATAGAGTCGAGCAAACAGAAAGCCTGCAACGATGCTGCTGGGAACAAAGCCGAATGGCTCGAACAGCAGGGCGTAAGCCAGTAGCAGCAGAACGCAGCTGACTACCTTGCGCGCAGTCGGTGCATCCATGGGTTGTTCGTCATGGGCGTGATCAATTGGCGTAGGCTTGATCAGAAGGTAAGCCAGCCCTGCTGACATCAGTCCCAGCATCAACATGGGGTAGGCGCGGGGGCCGACCGGCTCGTAAGAGAACGGTGCCTGATAATCCAGGGCAAGGTACATCATGACCAGGCCGGCAATTAGCCAGACGCCCAGAAAGAGACGTTGAAAAAGCATGGCATTTCCCTCGGACGCTCCGCCTGCGCGGAGCGTCAGGTAGTGTTATTGGATCAGGCCAAACTCTTTGGCCATGCCCCGGTACTTGGCAACTTCTTTCTGTACGTAGGCATCCAACTCACTGCCAGTCATGGCAAATGGGAAAAGCTCACGCTGGTCGCGTAGTTTGGCAAAGTCATCCGAAGCCAGCAGTTTGTCGAAGGAGGCTTTCCACCAGTTATAGTCTTCATCACTGACTTTCGGGCCGAGGTAATAGCCGCGCACTACAGGCCATACGATGTCGTACCCCTGCTCGCGAGCGGTGGGGATGTTGGCCATGGCAGGCTCATCCAAACGGTTTTCGGAAAAAACCGCCAGGATTCTCATATCACCGCTCTCGATGTGAGGCATGGAGTCAGAAATATCCGTACTGCCTACTTGAATATGCCCACCCAGCAGAGCCGTTGCGATCTCGCCACCGCCTTCCAGTGAGACATAGCGGAGGTCACGCGGATTGATACCCGCAGCCTTGGCAACGAGGGCGGTCTGCATCCAGTCCTGGCTACCGACGGTTCCGCCAGAGCCAATGACCACTTTGCCTGGATCCTTTTTAAGCGCTTCGACCAGATCGCCAAGGGTCTTGTAGGGGGAATCATTCTTTACGGCGATGGCACCGTAACTGGTTCCTACCGCTGCCAGCCATTTAACGGCCTTTTCATCGAAGCGGCCAAACTTGCCCTGTGCCAGGTTGAGCAGGGAGCCGCTTGAGAACGCAACGATCGTTCCGCCTTCCTTGGGTCGTTGTGCCACGACGGTATTGTAAGCTACTGCGCCTACACCTCCTGGCATGTAGGTAACCCGCATAGGTTTTTCTAGCAGCTTGGCGTTTACCAGCGCGCTCTGGGCAAGTTTGCAGGTCAGGTCGAAACCACCGCCTGGAGAGGCTGGTGCAATACATTCAGGGCGTTTGGGTTCAGCTTGCAGCTGTGTAGAGAGCATTGCTGCAACAGCAGCGATTGCCAGGGGGCGTAGGGATAGGGCCATGGTTATCTCCTTTTGTTTTTATAGTGCGGAACGGCAACGGAGCAGCGTGATTCCATTGCTGAAGCAATCTTGCGTCAGTTAAAAACTGATACGTAAACAGGTAGCGAGCCTGGCGGCTGGCGAAGTGCGTAAGTAGGGTAGGGCGGAAGAGTTTCCGACGAGGCGAGTACGCGACGGGTCTGCATGATGGGATTCCGTATTGTTGTTTTTGTAAGGCCTTTGGTGCGTATAAGGCTTATTAACCTGATCGTAGTGGCACAAGCTTTCACGAAGCTTTCAATCTGAAAGGATCTAGACCATTTATCAGTCGCTCTGGGTACACTGAGACGATCTAACACGATTTCGGAGAATCGAGTGCGTATCTTGCTCGTCGAGGATCATCTGTCACTGGCTGAAAGTGTGGCACAGGCGCTGAAGGGAGAAGGTTGGACTGTCGACGTCATCAATGACGGTGTCGCTGCTGACCTGGCACTGGCAAGTGAGGAATACGCATTGGCCATTCTGGATGTTGGGTTGCCGCGAATGGATGGCTTCGAAATCCTGGCCCGTCTTCGTGAGCGGGGTAACCGTTTGCCGGTATTGATGCTGACGGCGCGCGGGGAAGTGAAGGATCGGGTTCAGGGGCTTAACCTAGGGGCTGACGATTACCTGGCTAAACCCTTCGAACTTACCGAGCTCGAAGCTCGAGTCAAGGCGCTGCTTCGACGCAGTGTGTTGGGCGGTGAGCGCCAACAGCGCTGCGGCCCGCTCGTCTATGACCTCAACACCCGACGCTTCACGCTTGATAATGAACCCTTGACCCTGACCTCGCGTGAGCAGGCAGTGCTTGGCATTCTGATTGCCCGCCCCGGTCGGGTGATGAGTAAGGAACAACTGGCTTCCCAGGTCTTTGGTCTAGATGAAGAAGCCAGCCCTGAAGCCATCGAAATCTACATACATCGTTTGCGCAAGAAGCTTGAGGCCAGTGCTGTTCGTATCGTGACCTTTAGAGGGCTGGGCTACTTGCTGGAGTTTTCAGGTGCTTGAGCGCAGGGAAGGCGTGCGGGTAAGCCCGGAAAGTTCTGAAGCCAATAGCAGTGTTGTCATCGAGGGCAGTCTGCGAGGTCGATTGCTTGGCCGTCTGGCTGTCTTGCTGGCCTTGTTATTGATCGTGAGCAGCCTTAGCGCCTATATCAATGGTCGGCAGGTTGCCGACACCGCCTATGACAGGACGCTTTTGGCATCAGCCCGAACCATCGCAGCCGGGCTGTCCGCAGAGGACGGTACCCTGAGGGCCGATGTGCCCTATGTCGCGCTGGATACCTTTGCTTATGACAGTGCCGGCCGAATCTATTATCAGGTGCTCGACATTGAAGGGCATCTGACCTCCGGGTACGAAAATCTTCCGCCACCGCCTCCGGGTACGCCGCTGACTCAGGACTATCCTGCCTTGGCGCGCTTCTATGACGGACAGTACCGGGGGCAAGGTGTACGAGTTGTCAGTTTGATGCAGCCGGTCAGTGAAACCAACATGAACGGCATGGCTGAAATACGGGTAGCGGAGACAGAGCAGGCTCGTGAAAACATGGCGCGTAGCCTGCTGGTTGATACCTTGTTGCGGCTCTGCCTTCTTTCCGTGGGAGCTTTGCTGCTGGTTTGGTGGGTTGTAAGCGTAGCGCTTCAGCCGCTTGAGCGATTAAGGGCTGCGGTTGAGGAGCGTCAGGCGGACGATTTGCGTCCACTGCCTAGGGTGGTGATTCAGCGGGAGCTGTTTCCCTTGGTAAGCGCATTGAACCAGTTTACGGTCAGGCTGAGAGGGCTCTTCGAGCGTCAGGCTCAGTTCATTGCCGACGCCGCCCATGAATTACGTACACCACTGGCCGCGCTAAAGGCTCGTCTTGAGCTGGGTGTTCGTGAGCAGAGCCCGCAGCAATGGCATGCAACCCTGCTTGATGCCCAGCGCAATACAGACCGTTTGGCTCATCTCGCCAATCAGCTCCTGTCCCTGGCAAGGATCGAAAGCGGGGCACAGGCCATTGCCGAAGGTGGAGCAGAGCGCATCGAATTGGGAGCCTTGGCCAGAGATCTTGGTCTTGCGCTTGCGCCGTTGGCCTATAAGCGAGGTGTCTCGCTGGAGCTGGAAGCGGAAGCTGAGGTATGGGTAAAGGGCGAGCCGACCTTACTCAATGAGTTGTTATCCAACCTTATTGATAACGCACTGGCTCACACGCCTGAAAATGGTACGGTCATAATCCGGGTGCTCACACCCTGTATTCTTGAGGTCGAGGATGATGGCCCGGGTATTCCTGCCGATGCGCGAGCGCACGTTTTCGAGCGATTCCACCGGCTGGATCCTCAGCGGGGCGGTGCCGGGTTGGGATTGGCTATCGTGGGAGAGATCTGCCGCGCTCATCAGGCTGCTATAACCTTGCATGATGGCGCGGCGGGAGGGCTGCGTGTAAGGGTTGTATTCCCTGACGAGCGCGTGATCCCCAATATCGATTGGACGGCCTATTGAAGGAAGTGCTTGGACTGTTCCAGTGCTTCCCCTAGATCCTCATCGGCCTTGATGTCGGTAGAAGGATCCAGCCCCAGCTTTCTGAAGGAAGCAATAGGCGTCCAGTCCATTTTAGTCAAGGGGTGCTCCGTGCCGCTAAGGCTCTGCAGGTAAGCAACCTGAACAATGTCGGCGTAATCCATCTTGGGCGTATTGCGCTCGAAGTCCAGATAATCCTGAGGCACGTTGACAATGGACTCCTGGAAATCCCAGGCTTTCAGAATCCGCTTTCCTATCTTGGGATGGATTTCCTCGATTACACGATCCAGTGTCAGCGAGTTGGCCAGCAGTGAACTGTGTTCTTCGGCATACGTCAGGATGGGTAGCACACCGATCTGATGCACCAGGCCCGCCAGTGCAGCCTGATCGGGAGAAAGGCGAGTGAAGTGCTTGCACAGAACATAGCTGATGCCCGCGATTTCCGTACTTTTAGCCCATACCTCACGCATCTTATGATCAACCGCGTCGGTAGTAGCTTGGAACATCTGCTCCATTGCAAGTCCGATTGCAAGATTGCAGGTGTAGTTGATACCTAGCCGATTGATAGCGGTGTGAAGATCCGTGATCTCGTTGCTAATTCTGAGCAGCGGACTGTTTACTACCTTAATGATTCGCGCCGTCAATGCCGTATCGTTGCCGATGAGCTTGCCCATGTCAGCGCTTGTGACATCCGGATCCTCGGCGGCCTCGCGAACACGCAGGGCCACTTCAGGTAACGTTGGCAGAACCAGCTGATCGTTTTCAATGGCCTCGTTGAGCTCTTGAGCTACCTGTTCGGCAAGCATGATCATTCTTTATCCCTCGAAAAGCATTCGTCTGATACGTCAGCGTTGAATTTCGCGATCCGTATCGATTACATAAGGCAGATCCAAGAGCTCGCACACGGGGCCCTCGTTAGATGCGAGATGAATGCGGCCATCCTCTTTCGCATCGATTTGTAAAACAGCCAGAAACTCTGTTCTACCGTCATCCCGCGCAGCCAATACTACTTCTCCCACGCTGCTATTATGCACCGGAGAAAACAGCTCGGTGCCAGGCGCTGGTGTATCAGCGTCTACCTTTAGGCGATAGAGTCGGCGCTTCAGTCGCCCAAGGTATTGCATGCGTGCGACGATTTCCTGACCGGTATAGCAGCCTTTCTTGAAGCTGACGCCATCCACGGCCTGCAGGTTGATCATTTGAGGAATGAACAGCTCGCGGGTGGGGCCGAACACCTGTCCGATTCCCTCGCGTATCTGGCCCAGCAGCCAGTGCTCTAGGGCGATCTCAGGCGCTATGCTGCTTAATTGCTGATGGAAGGACTCAGCAAGCGCGCTAGGAGTCCAGATTTCGATACGCTGTCCACTCAGACGTATCGCCAACATGCCGTCAAAATGAGCAACACCATTAACCTGTTCGGGAAGAGTCAATGACGGCAATGCTTTCTGCGCTGTCTCAACACTGGCGCCGAATCGCACCCATTCAGCACTTTCGTCTGCCAGCGTCGACTTGGAAAACACTGCGTATTTCTTTAGGTCCGTCAACTGCGGCTCTACTAATTCCTTCGCCATCGCCAGCAGGTATCCTTCCTGGATTTGCACGATGCGAAAGCTCGAAACCATTCTTCCCTTAGGCGTACAGCGAGCACCCAGGCTGGATGTTTCTGCATTGAGATAATTGATGTTGCAAGTCACTTGGCCTTGCAGGAATTTTCCCGCGTCCGCTCCGCGAATCGCCAGGATGCCTTCATGAGACAGTGCGCAAAAATATAAGGAGTCAGCCATAGAGCATCAACGGCAAGAGAATGAACGCTCATCATAGAACGCAGGCGTGTTCTTGTCAGTTGCGATAACAACAAGATGCCTTCCTGCAGGTAGAGCTGAGCAATCTGATGAACTCGCCTATAATGCGCCCAACTTTGAGGAGCCACCATGACAGACGAAACCGAACTCAAGCGACTTTTCTGGCACAGCCGTCGCGGCATGCTTGAACTGGACGTGTTGCTGGTACCTTTCGTTCAGGAAGTTTACCCTTCACTGAGCCAGCAGGATCAAGACCGCTACAAAAAACTCCTCGACTGTGAAGATCAGGACATGTTCGTCTGGTTTATGCAGCGGGGCGAGCCTGAAGATCCAGACCTAAAGTATATCGTTCGGATGATTCTGGATCGTGTCCAACCGGATTGAGCCGTTTGAATGCCACTGGCAGCACTCTCGACAATTATTTTGTGTCTATTGTGCGACCTTGCTGTTGGCCTTCGTCTCGTTATTTATGGCCAACATTCCGACATGGGCGGCCATCATGGGCGCTCTCATGTGTGTCGCCCATGCTGCCTGGGTAATTCCGGGCGCCATATTGTTGCATCGGCCAAATGAGCCGCGCCGCCTGAAACATGATGAGAGCGGATGGCAACTCTGGTCTCCAGGGCAGGGGTGGCACCCTGTTCAGCTATGCCGGGATAGCATGGCGCTGCCGCTTATTATCGTGTTGCGATATCGGCGTGTAGATGAAAAGTGGACCCGGGCAGTTTGTATCCCGTCTGATGCCATGACGCCGGATGCTCACCGGCGTTTGCGGGTCAGGCTCAGGTTTGCGCAGCGACGTTGGGCGGCACCAGAATAGTATCCTGTACCTGATTGCACGGCCTGGGATAATCCAGTGTGTAATGCAGGCCACGGCTTTCCTTGCGCGCCATGGCGGAGCGGACAATCAACTCTGCTACTTGGGCAAGATTTCTAAGCTCAATCAGATCACGGCTTACTTTGTAATTGCTGTAGAAGTCATCTATTTCTTTCATTAAAAGCTGTATGCGGTTGTAGGCGCGTTGCAATCGTTTGTCGGTTCGGACGATACCTACATAGTTCCACATGAAGCGGCGCAGCTCCTCCCAGTTGTGCGTAATAATGACATCCTCATCCGAGTCGGTTACCTGGCTGGCATCCCAGTTGGGAAGGTGGGGAGGGTGCTCTGTCTTGTCGAGCTGACTCTCGATATGCCTGGCCGCCGATCGCGCATAAACGAAGCATTCGAGTAGTGAGTTGCTGGCCATTCGATTGGCACCATGCAATCCCGTAAAGCTGGTTTCTCCGACGGCATAGAGCCCCGTCAGGTCAGTACTTCCGTTTTCATCTACGCATACCCCGCCGCAGGTATAGTGAGCAGCCGGTACGACAGGGATTGGCTCGTGGCGAATATCGAAGCCCAGGCTCAGGCATCGCTCATAGACCGTAGGAAAGTGTGCAGTAATGAAGTCGGCCGGCTTATGGCTAATATCGAGATGGACATAAGGAATGCCAAGTCGCTTCATCTCATGGTCGATCGCCCGGGCTACGATATCGCGTGGCGCCAGTTCGGCTCTCTCGTCAAAGCGCGGCATGAACCGCTCACCGTTTGGCAGCTTCAGAAGAGCC
This sequence comes from Pseudomonas sp. C2.3V, assembly GCF_058536325.1. NCBI lineage: Bacteria > Pseudomonadati > Pseudomonadota > Gammaproteobacteria > Pseudomonadales > Pseudomonadaceae > Pseudomonas > Pseudomonas sp. C2.3V. The sequence continues at coordinate 1,372,810 of NZ_JBZUBN010000001.1, forward strand.
CCTTCGCCTCGCAATGCTTCCGTAATCAAAAAGTTGCGGGCCTGCGGATGATAAAGGCAGGTAGGGTGGAATTGATTGAATTCCATATTGCTTATACGGCAGCCGGCTCGCCATGCCATGGCAATGCCGTCACCGCAGGCGCTTTCTTGGTTGCTGCTGTAGAGGTACACCTTGCTTGCTCCACCGGTCGCTAAGACTGTGAAGCGTGCACCGTATGTATCAACTTCACCGGTGTTTCGGTCAAGCACGTATGCACCTAGGCAGCGGTTGTTTTTTAGTCCGATCTTGATGCCTGTAATCAGATCGACCGCAACCTGTTGTGAAAGCAGATGAATATTAGGCCGTTCCTTAGCGGCAGCCAGTAGAGTATCGAATATTGCAGCGCCAGTTGCGTCGGCAGCGTGGATGATCCGCCTATGGCTGTGGCCACCTTCACGGGTCAGATGAAGAGGAAACCTTTTCTGTGCGTCTCCTTCGCTTCGAGTAAAAGGAACGCCTAAGTCGATTAGCCATTCTATGGCCTCACGGCTTCTTTCCACCGTGAAACGAACAGCCTGTTCGTTGCATAATCCAGCACCCGCTATCAATGTATCCTTGACGTGGGAGTCTATGGTGTCGTCCTCATCCAGCACAGCGGCTACACCACCCTGTGCCCAGTAGGTTGAACCATTGGAAAGGTTGCCTTTGCTGAGAACTGCGATCCGAAGGTGCGAGGGTAAGGTTAGTGCCAGGGTGAGGCCAGCAGCGCCGCTGCCGATGATCAGAACATCATGATCGATGTGTTGGCCCATATATCGTCTCTTTTTGTTGGTTTAGCTATACGATTAACTAGCGTAATGGCGATGTCATTCTATGGAGGAAGGAACTTTATAGGGCCCGGAGCCGTCCATGTGAGGATAATTTTCCACACGGACAGTAAAAAGTGGCCGAGAGAATGAATAGTGGAATGACTGCTAATAGCTATCAGCGGATGTCGGCGGAAGACCGGCTTACCGATCAGCGAATCGAAGACAAGGTTCGCCCGATATCTGCCGTGGGGAGAACTTTTACGCAGCACCCTGGTCTATCCAAGCAACAGGATGAGAAGGGTGAAGCGGGTCTCCTTCGGAATCAACAAGGAGCTCCCATGCAAACCCAGGAACAGGATCAGCAGCTTGTCGAGCGCGTGCAGCGAGGCGATAAGCGTGCATTTGATCTCCTGGTGCTGAAATACCAGCACAAGATTTTAGGGTTGATCGTGCGCTTCGTGCACGACACCCAGGAAGCGCAAGACGTAGCGCAAGAAGCTTTCATCAAAGCCTATCGCGCGCTAGGGAATTTTCGTGGTGATAGTGCGTTCTATACCTGGCTATACCGCATTGCGATAAACACAGCAAAAAATCATCTGGTTGCTCGTGGTCGTCGTCCACCGGACAGCGACGTGAGCGCAGAAGATGCTGAGTTCTATGAAGGCGATCATGCCTTAAAGGATATTGAGTCGCCTGAGCGCTCGTTGTTGCGGGACGAAATTGAAAGTACCGTTCATCGCACTATTCAGCAATTGCCAGAAGATTTAAGAACCGCGCTAACTTTGCGTGAATTTGAAGGTCTTAGTTATGAGGACATTGCAAATGTGATGCAGTGTCCAGTGGGTACAGTACGCTCGCGCATATTCCGTGCGCGGGAAGCCATCGATAAAGCCCTGCAACCCTTGTTGCGGGAAGCATGAGACAGCGGCGACAGCTATGAGAGAGGTTGATATGAATCGTGAAGCTCTGCTGGAATCACTGTCCGCTGTTATGGATAACGAAGCGGACGAACTGGAAGTCAGACGTGTACTCGCGGCGACAAGCGAGGACGCTGAACTCCGTGCTACTTGGTCCCGTTATGCAATGGCTCGTGCAGTCATTCGCAACGAACCTATCATGCCAAAGCTTGATATCGCATCTGCAGTATCGGCTGCGCTGGCTAACGAAGAGGCGCCTGTGGTGACTACACCTGCTGCAGTGGCTAAGCCCAAGGTAAGCCGGTGGAGTGCGATCAGTCGAGTGGCAGTCGCGGCTTCTGTAACAGTGGCTGTGTTGGCAGGTGTGCGGCTGTATAACCAGGAAGGCGTCTCTGAACAGATGGCCCAACAGGCTCCAGCACCTATCAGCGTACCGCAGGTACAGAGTCCTGCTGTATTGGCTAATTACAGCGAAGAAAGTGCTCAGAGCGCTGAGTCCAAGGCGGCTAATCCGTCTGCAGTGGCCAACCCACAGCTGCCTGGCTACATTCGTCAGCATGCACAGCAGGCTACTTTCAACAGTGTTGAAGGTTCCGCGCTTCCTTATGCACGTGGTGCTAACGCAGAAACTCGTTAATCCCTGATAAGGAAGAGCATGCGGTTTGCTCCAGTTATATATGGAATAGGCGGTTTGTTACTGATAACTCAATCAGTACAAGCCGCCGAGTCAACGGATTGGTTGAACAAGCTATCAACCAGTGACAAGGTTAATTCCCAAGGTTCTTTTATCTACGAGAGCAATGGGAATCTAACTTCACATCATATCGCCAGAAAAGTCGATTCCAATGGGGATGTTAAAGAGCGTCTCTACCGGCTTGATGGCACTCCTTATGAAGTAGTGCGTGATAATAATCGCATTGTCTGCAGTACTTCAGCAGATGATCAGGTTGATGTGGCAAAAAGCCTTGCTCCCAAATTGAGGCCTGATCAAATCGATAAAGGCTATACCCTCAAGCATCTCGGAGAGTCGCGCGTTGCAGACAATCCCACGGATGTCATAGCGTTTATTCCCAAAGATTCCTATCGATACGCTTATGAAATGCAACTAAGCAAGTCGACTGGACAGGTTCTCAAATCCACCACATTCGATCAAAAGGGTAATGCACTGGAAAGACTTCAGTTCATTACTTACTCGTCGCTTGCGCCAAGTACAGCTGAGCTTGATCCTAAAGGTGACTGTGCTCCTGGCGCAGAAGCGGAAGAGGCGAGCCATGCAGACCAAGCTACATGGGCGGCTTCCTGGCTTCCCTCCGGCTTCGAGCAGGTACGATCATTGAAGAGCTGGCAGGCAGGTGGGGACGGACGACCTGTACAGTACCTTCTATACAGCGATGGTCTGAGTAATTTTTCTGTATTTGTTGACTCTGATAGTCATACAGCGATGACCGATAGTCGAAACCAGTTTGGTCCTACCAGTGTCGTATCCAAGCGCATCAATCCATCTGACAAGGATGTGTTGATTACTGTTGTAGGCGAAGTTCCTGCCGGTACGGCCGAGCGCATAGCGTTATCCGTACGGCCCGACTAAGTCTGTGCCGCTAATAAGTACATGTTTCCTGATACTCATAGGGAGTATCAGGAAACATTCAGCTTTTCTATGGTATTTCGTCAGGTGACTCTTTTAAGGCGGTTCGTCTGCTGCCTGAAGTAGTGATGCGGTGGGTACTGCACCATCGCTTGGTAAAAGCTAACTGTTAGCACTGTCTGTCCCCTGCAAGAACGGGAGCTGTATTTCATGCGAATGTTTAAACATTACCTGGCAGCCTTGATGGCAACATGGGCGCTAGGCGTATCGCTATTGGCCCATGCGGATCTTCCAGACTTTACTCCGCTGGTAGAGTCGTCAAGCCCTGCCGTTGTTAATATCAGTACTCGCCAAAACCTGCCGGCTAGCCGTGGCGGTGCCATGTCCATGCCTGATCTCGAAGGGCTGCCGCCAGGTATTCGTGAATTCTTCGAGCGAAGCATTCCTCAAATGCCGCAAGGGCCGGACAGTCGTCGGCGAGAAGCCCAGTCGTTGGGGTCCGGTTTTATTATCTCGGCTGATGGTTATGTCCTGACCAACAACCATGTGGTAGCCGATGCGGACGAAATCATCGTGCGCCTTTCTGACAGAAGCGATCATACTGCCAAATTAATTGGTGCTGATCCGCGTACAGACGTGGCGCTCCTCAAGATTGACGCCAAGAATCTTCCGACCGTTAAGTTAGGTAATTCTGACAAGCTCAAGGTCGGTGAGTGGGTGCTGGCTATTGGTTCGCCCTTCGGGTTCGACCACTCCGTGACAGCCGGTATCGTAAGCGCCAAGGGGCGTAGCTTGCCAAACGAGAACTATGTTCCATTCATCCAGACGGATGTTGCGATCAATCCTGGCAATTCTGGTGGCCCGCTGTTCAATCTGAGCGGGGAAGTGGTAGGTATCAACTCTCAGATATTTACGCGTTCGGGCGGCTTTATGGGGCTTTCCTTTGCTATCCCGATCGATGTGGCTATGAATGTGGCCAATCAGTTGCGTACCGAGGGTAAGGTGACACGCGGTTGGTTGGGAGTTGTCATTCAAGAAGTAGACAAAGACCTGGCAGAGTCCTTTGGCTTGGAGAAGCCAGCCGGCGCTTTGATCGCTCAGGTTTTGGAAAACGGACCTGCAGCCAAGAGTGGCTTGAAGGTGGGAGATGTCATCCTGTCGGTTAACGGGCAACAGATTGTTGAGTCAGCAGATCTGCCTCATCTGATCGGTAACCTGAAGCCTGATGCCACCGCGGAAATGAATATTGTGCGTGAAGGCGCACGCAAGACCGTATCCGTTAAGGTCGGTGATATGCCCGATGATGATTCCATTGCTGCCTCAGGTCAGCCCGGCGCTGAGCGTAGCAGTAATCGAATGGGGATTGCTGTTGCGGATCTGACTGATGAGCAGAAGAAAAGCCTTCAGTTGCAAAGTGGCGTGGTAATCAAGCAGGTAACGGACGGACCGGCTGCCATGATTGGCTTGCGTCCGGGCGATGTAATTACTCATTTGAATAATCAGCCGGTTTCCTCGGCGCGCCAATTCCAGGACACAATGAAGAAGCTTCCTGCCGACAAGTCCATTTCCATGCGCGTCATGCGTGATGGACGAGCCAGCTTTATTACTTTCAGGCTGCCCAAGTAAGGCCAATGAGGCGAGGTGGAAACACCTCGCCTTTTTACCTTATGTAAGTCCGTGCGTGACGGGTTTCCATAGTATCGGGTAAACTCCCAGGCTATTTTTTCCAGCGGGCATTCCGCTGCTGGCCTTTCGAGTGTTGATCCGTGAGTGACCTAAGTCATATCCGTAACTTTTCCATCATTGCCCACATTGACCATGGCAAGTCGACGCTAGCCGACCGCTTTATTCAAATGTGTGGCGGCCTGTCCGACCGCGAAATGGAAGCCCAGGTGCTGGACTCCATGGACCTCGAGCGCGAGCGCGGAATTACCATTAAAGCCCACAGCGTGACGCTGCACTACAAGGCGCAGGATGGTAAAACGTACCAGCTCAACTTTATCGATACCCCTGGGCATGTTGACTTCACCTATGAAGTAAGCCGCTCTCTGGCTGCCTGTGAGGGCGCTTTGCTCGTTGTTGATGCTGCTCAGGGCGTTGAGGCTCAGTCCGTAGCCAACTGCTATACAGCGATTGAGCAAGGTCTTGAAGTCATGCCTGTGCTCAACAAGATGGACCTGCCTCAGTCCGAGCCAGAGCGCGTTAAGGCAGAGATTGAGCACATCATTGGTATCGATGCCACTGACGCGGTTCCCTGCTCAGCCAAGAGTGGCATGGGTGTTGTCGATGTCCTGGAGCGACTGGTCAAGGTAATCCCTGCTCCTGAAGGCAATATCGAGGCGCCTCTACAAGCATTGATCATTGATTCCTGGTTCGACAATTATCTAGGTGTTGTGTCCTTGGTACGCGTCAAACATGGACGTGTGAAAAAAGGCGACAAGATTCTGGTGAAGTCCACCGGCAAAGTACATCAGGTGGATAGTGTTGGCGTCTTTACGCCTAAGCATACCGAAATGCAGGATCTTAAGGCCGGTGAGGTAGGCTTCATTATCGCTGGTATCAAGGAGATCCTGGGGGCGCCAGTAGGTGATACGCTGACGCTTTCCAGCACGCCAGACGTAGCCATGCTGCCGGGCTTCCAAAAGGTCAAACCTCAGGTCTATGCAGGCCTCTTTCCGGTCAGCTCGGATGATTTTGAAGACTTCCGCGAAGCGCTGCAGAAGCTGACCTTGAACGATGCGTCTTTGCAGTACGAGCCTGAAAGTTCAGAGGCACTGGGCTTTGGCTTTCGCTGCGGTTTCCTCGGTATGCTCCATATGGAGATTATCCAGGAGCGTTTGGAGCGCGAATACGATCTGGATCTGATCACGACTGCACCGACTGTAGTGTTTGAAGTCGTGCATAAGAATGGCGAAATCGTATACGTAGACAACCCCTCAAAGCTGCCTGATCTTGCGTCGATTGCAGAAATGCGCGAACCGATCGTGCGGGCCAATATTCTTGTGCCTCAAGAGCACTTGGGTAACGTCATAACCCTATGTATTGAGAAGCGTGGTGTGCAGCGGGACATGCAGTTCCTCAGCAGCCAGGTTCAGGTTAGTTATGATCTGCCTATGAATGAAGTTGTTCTGGACTTTTTCGATCGACTCAAGTCCGTTAGTCGTGGGTATGCTTCGCTGGATTACAGTTTTGATCGCTTCGAAGCTTCTAATCTGGTCAAGCTTGATGTCCTTATCAATGGTGAGAAAGTCGATGCGCTGGCATTGATCGTTCACCGAGACAAGGCTCACCACAAAGGTCGAGCTCTGACAGAGAAAATGAAGGAGCTGATTCCACGTCAGATGTTTGATGTGGCGATCCAGGCGGCTATTGGTGGGCAGATCGTAGCGCGGACAACCGTAAAGGCATTACGTAAGAACGTATTGGCCAAGTGTTACGGTGGAGACGTATCCCGTAAGCGTAAGCTGCTGGAGAAGCAGAAAGCGGGTAAGAAGCGGATGAAGCAGGTTGGTAGTGTGGAAATTCCACAAGAAGCCTTCCTGGCTGTACTCAAAGTGGATAGCTGAGAATATGTCATTCAATTTTCCTTTGCTTTTGGTTATCGCTGTCGCAGTGTGTGGCGGTTTGGCACTGTTTGATTTGGTCTTTCTGGCGCCACGCCGGCGTACAAGAATTGCGACATACGAAGGGCAGGTTACCGAGCCCGATCCAGTTGCTTTGGATAATTTGAGGAAGGAGCCACTCTTGGTCGAGTATGGGAAGTCATTCTTTCCTGTACTCGCCATCGTTTTGGTTCTGCGGTCGTTTCTGGTGGAGCCTTTCCAGATTCCTTCGGGATCAATGAAGCCCACATTGGAAGTGGGCGATTTCATCTTGGTAAACAAGTTCGCCTATGGAATCCGTTTGCCGGTTATCGATACTAAGATCATCCCGGTTGGAGACCCGCAGCGTGGTGATGTCATGGTATTTCGCTATCCCAGCGACCCCTCCGTTAATTACATCAAGCGTGTTGTAGGCTTGCCTGGCGACACCATTCGCTATACTCCAGAGAAGCAGCTTTTTGTGAACGGTCAATTGGTCTCAAAGCAATTGATCGGAGAGGAGCCTGGCTCTTTGGGTAGTGCAAAGCTATACAAAGAGAAATTAGGCGAAGTAGAGCATGTCATTCGTGAGGAGATGACTCGTTATAACCTGCCGGCGGATAGTCAGTGGGTTATACCGGCTGGTCATTATTTCATGATGGGGGACAACCGGGATAACTCCAATGACAGTCGTTACTGGAACGACCCTGGCATTCCACACGAACTGCTTGGCATGGTCCCCGATAAAAATATTGTTGGCAAAGCCTTCGCAGTCTGGATGAGCTGGCCTGACCCAAAGGTCAAAAATTTACCTAACTTTTCCCGTGTAGGGATCATTCATTAAATAGGAAATGCGTCATGTCTATGTCGCACAGGCAAAAGGGACTTTCCTTCATAGGCTGGCTGCTAATGCTGTGCATTATTGCTTTCTTGGCAAGCACAGCCTTTAAGCTTATTCCTCATTATCTGGATTATCAGGCGATGACCAAAGTCATCACCTCTATAGAAAGTGAGAAAGCGATGAATATTCATAGCGTGCCCGATGTGTATTCGTATGTAAGCAAGGGCATGCAGGTTAATAGCATTAATGATATTGACCTTGATAAAGCCATGCAGGTGAAGACTGAGGACAATAGATTCCTTATCCATCTGGATTATGAAAAGCGTGAACCTCTAATCCGTAATATTGATTTAGTGGTTCATTTTGAACGCGACTTCCGTATAAGTATCCCGTGAACCCACCCTTAGATCGTCTCGAGCGCCGGCTCGGTTACACCTTCAAAGACCAGGGCCAAATGGTCCTGGCTCTCACTCATCGCAGTTTTGCCAGTAAGAATAATGAGCGTCTTGAGTTTCTAGGAGACGCTATTCTTAACTTTGTGATTGGCGAAGCGCTCTATCAACATTTCCCTCAAGCCCGTGAAGGCCAGCTTTCTCGCCTGCGCGCAAGATTGGTAAAGGGAGAGACCTTAGCTGTCCTGGCCCGTAGTTTTGAGATTGGAGACTATCTCCGGCTAGGCTCGGGCGAGTTGAAAAGTGGCGGCTTTCGCCGCGAGTCTATTCTGGCAGATGCGATGGAGGCTCTGATTGGCGCTATCTATCTGGATGCTGGGATGGAAGCGGCCAGAGATCGGATCATGGCTTGGCTAGGGCCGCAACTTCGTGAGCTTACGCCAGTCGATACGAACAAGGATCCCAAAACACGCCTTCAGGAGCATCTGCAGGCGCGGGGATGTGAGTTGCCAAGGTATGAAGTGGTCGCGATCGAAGGCGAGCCACATTGTCGCGTCTTTTTCGTCGAGTGCGACATATCGATGCTAAGCGAAAAAACCAGTGGCCAAGGGCCCAGTCGCCGCATCGCAGAACAAATGGCTGCAACAGCCGCGTTGATTGCTTTAGGAGTAGAGAATGGCCATGACTGACCCGGTATCCCGTTGTGGATACGTAGCTATCGTTGGGCGTCCTAACGTGGGCAAATCTACTCTGCTGAATCATATCTTAGGGCAGAAGCTTGCTATCACCTCTCGAAAGCCCCAAACGACACGTCATACGTTGTTGGGTATTAAGACAGAAGGGGATGTTCAGGCTGTTTATGTCGATACGCCTGGTATCCACAAAGAGAATCAAAAAGCTCTCAATCGCTATATGAATAAGACCGCATCCGCAGCCCTCAAAGATGTAGATGTAGTTATCTTTGTGGTGGATCGCATGCGCTGGACTGAAGAGGATGCGTTCGTTCTAGAACGAGTCCGTCATGTCAAATGTCCGGTGATTGTGGCGGTTAACAAAACGGACCGCATGGAAGATAAAGCAGAGCTTCTACCTCAGTTAAAGTGGCTATCCGAGCAGTTGCCTGAAGCAGAGGTTATCCCTATCTCTGCGCAAAACGGTGTGAATCTGGATTCCCTCGAGAAGCTTGTAGCGGATCGGCTGCCTGAGGGAGACCACTTCTTTCCTGAGGATCAGCTTACCGATCGTAGTAGTCGTTTTCTGGCTGCAGAGCTCGTACGTGAAAAAATTATGCGTCAGCTGGGTGCTGAACTTCCCTATCAGGTCACGGTTGAAATTGAGGAGTTTAAACAGCAAGGGAATGTGTTGCACATCCATGCGCTGATTCTGGTAGAGCGTGATGGACAGAAAAAGATACTCATCGGAAATGCAGGTGAGCGAATCAAGCGGATTGGTCAGGATGCTCGGAAAGATATGGAGGCCCTCTTCGATTCGAAGGTCATGTTGAACCTTTGGGTGAAGGTAAAAAGCGGCTGGTCAGACGATGAGCGCGCACTCCGCTCTTTGGGATACGCAGATCTTTAATGCAAGAACCTGAGAAAGTCTTCGTTCTTCATGCTCGGCCCTTCAGGGAAAGTAGCACGCTCGTAGACTTTTTTTCATTGCGTGGGAGGTTTCGAGCAGTCTATCGAGGCGCTCGTGGAAAATCTGGCAGTGTTGTTCGGCTGTTTCAGCTATTTGAAGGGCAGTTCCGGGGACGTACTGAATTAAAGACAGTTCATTGTATGGAGCCTTTGGCTCCTCCCTTTCTTCTGAGCGGAGATGCTCTGTTTAGTGGCCTTTATCTCAATGAGCTCATCGTACGTCTTCTTTTGCCAGAAGAGCCGCACCCGGCGATCTTCCATCAATATGCAAATACCTTGCGTGCATTGAGTAATCATGCAGACGTGGAACCTCCGCTAAGGAACTTCGAGTGGACGTTTCTCGATGAGTTGGGTTACGGCTTTTCATTAGAAGTGGATAGTCGCGGCAACGCTATAGATCCCAAAAATATCTATCGTTTTGTTCCAGATGAAGGCTTTGAATGTATACCTGTGTATCAGCCTGGTGCATTCCAAGGTAGTGAGCTGCTGGCCTTGTCTGGCGCTGACTGGAATGATGCAGGTGTCCTTAAATCAGCTAAACGACTCATGCGCCAGGCTTATGCTCCGCTGCTTAGTGGCAAGCCGCTTATTAGCCGTGAATTGTTTCTTAAGTGAGAGTTGAATGCGATGTTTGCTAGCCGACTTTTATTAGGCGTCAACATTGATCATGTGGCAACTTTGCGCCAGGCGCGCGGTACACGTTATCCCGATCCTCTTAAGGCAGCGCTTGATGCAGAGGAGGCTGGTGCAGATGGAATTACACTGCATTTACGTGAAGACCGTAGGCATATTCAGGAGCGAGACGTTCGCCTCTTCAAGGCAGCCCTTCAGACGCGCATGAACCTTGAGATCGCAATGACTCCGGCGATGCTGGATTTAGCCTGCGATGTCAGGCCGGAGCATGTCTGCCTTGTACCTGAAAAAAGAGAAGAATTGACGACAGAGGGTGGCTTGGATGTTCTAGGGCAAGAACATCGGATAAGGGAAGCTATCGCTAGGCTTGCGTCGGCAGGTTGTCAGGTATCACTTTTTATCGATCCCGATCAGCAGCAAATAGAGGCCGCCGCGAGAGCTGGCGCTCCTGCCATTGAACTTCATACAGGAAAGTACGCGGATGCAGCGAGCGAAAAAAGTCAAACCCTCGAACTTGAGCGTATTAAAGACGGTGTTGAGGCAGGTTTGTCTAGCGGGTTAATAGTGAATGCAGGTCATGGCCTTCATTACCATAACGTAGAGCCAATAGCGTCAATCCCAGGTATTAATGAGTTGAATATAGGTCACGCCATTGTGGCCCATGCTGTGTTCGTTGGCTTTAAGCAAGCAGTAGTAGAAATGAAAGCGTTAATGTATTCGGCTTGGCTCAAAAATAAAGCTTGACCTGTGAGCGGAGGGGCCTATAATGCGCCCCACTTCCGCTGCAACGGAACGGCAAAAAGCCTTGTAGATCAATGGCTTAGCTGTTTAGTCAGGGTCAGACCTCCGGTCTGGCAGAAGCGGAAAGAGGGAAGCGGTAGTTGACAAGCCTCTGGGCTTGTGTAGAATACGCCTCCCGCTGCCAGAACAGGTTTCCTGATCCGGCAGGTCCGGCAAGCGGTTCAGCGGGTTAGACCGGTTGAACAAAATGCTTGACAGGACAAGAGGTTAGCGTAGAATGCGCGCCTCGGTTGAGACAAGGTCTTAACCAACCGCTCTTTAACAAGTTGAATCAAGCAATTCGTGTGGGTGCTTGTGCTGTAAGACTGATGGATCGACAAGATTATCAGCAAGACAAGTAACACTCGTGAATTCGAGAGTTTATTTGCGATTGCTGAGCCAAGTTTAGGGTTTTCTCAAAACCCAAATATGTTTGAACTGAAGAGTTTGATCATGGCTCAGATTGAACGCTGGCGGCAGGCCTAACACATGCAAGTCGAGCGGATGAAGAGAGCTTGCTCTCTGATTCAGCGGCGGACGGGTGAGTAATGCCTAGGAATCTGCCTGGTAGTGGGGGACAACGTTTCGAAAGGAACGCTAATACCGCATACGTCCTACGGGAGAAAGTGGGGGATCTTCGGACCTCACGCTATCAGATGAGCCTAGGTCGGATTAGCTAGTTGGTGGGGTAACGGCTCACCAAGGCGACGATCCGTAACTGGTCTGAGAGGATGATCAGTCACACTGGAACTGAGACACGGTCCAGACTCCTACGGGAGGCAGCAGTGGGGAATATTGGACAATGGGCGAAAGCCTGATCCAGCCATGCCGCGTGTGTGAAGAAGGCCCTCGGGTCGTAAAGCACTTTAAGCTGGGAGGAAGGGTTGTAACCTAATACGTTGCAATTTTGACGTTACCAGCAGAATAAGCACCGGCTAACTCTGTGCCAGCAGCCGCGGTAATACAGAGGGTGCAAGCGTTAATCGGAATTACTGGGCGTAAAGCGCGCGTAGGTGGCTTGGTAAGTTGAATGT
>NZ_JBZUBN010000001.1:1387500-3750000 GCF_058536325.1 Pseudomonas sp. C2.3V
AAGCAGCCACCCTTTAAAGAAAGCGTAATAGCTCACTAGTCGAGTCGGCCTGCGCGGAAGATGTAACGGGGCTCAAACTACACACCGAAGCTACGGGTTCATCGCAAGATGAGCGGTAGAGGAGCGTTCTGTAAGCCTGTGAAGGTGAGTTGAGAAGCTTGCTGGAGGTATCAGAAGTGCGAATGCTGACATGAGTAACGACAATGCGAGTGAAAAACTCGCACGCCGAAAGACCAAGGGTTCCTGCGCAACGTTAATCGACGCAGGGTGAGTCGACCCCTAAGGCGAGGCTGAAAGGCGTAGTCGATGGGAAACAGGTTAATATTCCTGTACTTCTAATTACTGCGATGGGGGGACGGAGAAGGCTAGGCCAGCTTGGCGTTGGTTGTCCAAGTTTAAGGCGGTAGGCTGACTGTTTAGGTAAATCCGGACAGTTAAGGCCGAGAGCTGATGACGACTCTTCTTATGAAGAGGAAATGGTTGATGCCATGCTTCCAGGAAAAGCCTCTAAGCTTCAGGTAATTAGAAATCGTACCCCAAACCGACACAGGTGGTCGGGTAGAGAATACCAAGGCGCTTGAGAGAACTCGGGTGAAGGAACTAGGCAAAATGGCACCGTAACTTCGGGAGAAGGTGCGCCGGTGAGGGTGAAGGACTTGCTCCGTAAGCCCATGCCGGTCGAAGATACCAGGCCGCTGCGACTGTTTATTAAAAACACAGCACTCTGCAAACACGAAAGTGGACGTATAGGGTGTGACGCCTGCCCGGTGCCGGAAGGTTAATTGATGGGGTTAGCGCAAGCGAAGCTCTTGATCGAAGCCCCGGTAAACGGCGGCCGTAACTATAACGGTCCTAAGGTAGCGAAATTCCTTGTCGGGTAAGTTCCGACCTGCACGAATGGCGTAACGATGGCGGCGCTGTCTCCACCCGAGACTCAGTGAAATTGAAATCGCTGTGAAGATGCAGTGTATCCGCGGCTAGACGGAAAGACCCCGTGAACCTTTACTGTAGCTTTGCACTGGACTTTGAGCCTGCTTGTGTAGGATAGGTGGGAGGCTTTGAAGCGAGGACGCCAGTTCTCGTGGAGCCATCCTTGAAATACCACCCTGGCATGCTTGAGGTTCTAACTCTGGTCCGTTATCCGGATCGAGGACAGTGTATGGTGGGCAGTTTGACTGGGGCGGTCTCCTCCTAAAGAGTAACGGAGGAGTACGAAGGTGCGCTCAGACCGGTCGGAAATCGGTCGCAGAGTATAAAGGCAAAAGCGCGCTTGACTGCGAGACAGACACGTCGAGCAGGTACGAAAGTAGGTCTTAGTGATCCGGTGGTTCTGTATGGAAGGGCCATCGCTCAACGGATAAAAGGTACTCCGGGGATAACAGGCTGATACCGCCCAAGAGTTCATATCGACGGCGGTGTTTGGCACCTCGATGTCGGCTCATCACATCCTGGGGCTGAAGCCGGTCCCAAGGGTATGGCTGTTCGCCATTTAAAGTGGTACGCGAGCTGGGTTTAGAACGTCGTGAGACAGTTCGGTCCCTATCTGCCGTGGACGTTTGAGATTTGAGAGGGGCTGCTCCTAGTACGAGAGGACCGGAGTGGACGAACCTCTGGTGTTCCGGTTGTCACGCCAGTGGCATTGCCGGGTAGCTATGTTCGGAAAAGATAACCGCTGAAAGCATCTAAGCGGGAAACTTGCCTCAAGATGAGATCTCACTGGAGCCTTGAGCTTCCTGAAGGGCCGTTGAAGACTACAACGTTGATAGGTCGGGTGTGTAAGCGCTGTGAGGCGTTGAGCTAACCGATACTAATTGCCCGTGAGGCTTGACCATATAACACCCAAACAATCTGTTGTTTGGTAAAGACCAGCCGAAAGCTTGGTTGAACCGCAAAATACCGATCACATACCCATTCGGGGAAACGACTAGACACCGGTTCCCCACCCGAATTGCTTGACGACCATAGAGCGTTGGAACCACCTGATCCCTTTCCGAACTCAGAAGTGAAACGATGCATCGCCGATGGTAGTGTGGGGTTTCCCCATGTGAGAGTAGGTCATCGTCAAGCACCTATACCCAGAACCCCCAGGCCTAACCGCCCGGGGGTTTTGCTTTTGCAGCAGAAATAAAAGGGATAGGCTGCTCTTTCTTGCGTGGCCTACTGGCTAATTTGGTAAGGCGATATAGCAGCCGTATAGACAGCTGCTATACAAAAGCTTTCTATGGCTTTTCGGCTATGAATGTGGCACGCAGTGGAGCCGGAAGACCTTCTATAGTGCGGCTCATATCAGTAGTGTCAAGAAAGTCGGGCAAAGATTGAAATTTCATCCATTCAGTAGAGCGCTGCTCCTGAATAGAGGTTCTGCTAATATCCGCCAGTCTTATATTTTTGAATCCCGCCCGACGCAGCCATAGTTCTAATGCTGCAGGCGAGGGCAGGAACCAGACATTTCTCATTTGAGCATAACGATCTTCTGGTACCAGTACAGTCTGCTCGTTTCCTTCTACAACTAATGTCTCGAGTACTAATTCACCTGATGAGCGCAGACATTCTTTCAGTGCTAGAAGATGATCAATAGGCGAGCGTCTATGGTAAAGCACGCCCATCGAGAAGACGGTATCGAACCCGTTGAGAGAAGGGGGAAGCTCTTCAAGCGTTAGAGGAAGACTCCAAACTGGAATATCGGGCAAATACTTTTTCATGGCCATAAACTGACATAAAAAGAGCCAGTTAGGATCAATCCCGATTACTGTATGAGCGCCGGCACCTACCATGCGCCATGCGTAATAGCCGTTCCCGCAACCTACATCCAAGACAACCTTATTGTTCAGATCCAAGTGTTTGGACACGCGCTCCCACTTCCAGTCGGAACGCCATTCTGTGTCGATGTGAATACCGAAGACATCGAAAGGGCCTTTGCGCCATGGTGATAATTGAAGTAGCGCGTTTTTTAAGGTTTGTTGAGTCTCAACGTCTAAAGGCTTTTCTAGACAAAACCTATCCTTTAAAACAATCGAATCGGGTTTTAAGTCAGGCAGGGTCTTGAGAGCCGTTTGCCATCTCGCGAGGTCGCCATGACCTTTTTCAAGCTTTGCTGCAATCGCAGGTGGCAGACTGGCTAACCACTTTTCTAAGGGGCCTTCACCCAAGCGATTGGCAAGGCCTTCAATATTTAGTGTATTGATCATGGAAGAGCTATAAATGAAGCGAAGTTGAAGCATTGAAACCAAGGGATAACCGAGCTAAAGCCAGCCTCTTTCAAGCGCGCACGATGTGCTTCAATGGAGTCGATCATCATGACATTCTCCAAAGCGCTACGCTTTTGAGCGATTTCCATTTCGCTGTAGCCGTTAGCTCGCTTAAATGCAATGTGAAGGTCGTTAAGCAGTACTTGCTCTTCCTGAGATTCAAATCTGATCTTTTCCGATAGAAGCAAAGCGCCCTTTGGGTGAAGGGTACTGTGAATTTTACGCAACAGGCCTAGGCGTTTTTCAGGGGCGATAAACTGCAAAGTAAAATTCAAAGCCACTACTGACGCAGGCTGAAAATCCAGCGAAAGGATATCCGTTTCAACAATATCAATAGGTAGCAGTTGCTCATACATTGAGCTTTGCGCAGACATGTATTCACGGCAACGCTCAATCATGGCCGCTGAATTATCAACCGCAACAACCTTTGTTGATTCACTCTGAACGTGCCGTCTCAGCGACTGGGATACTGCACCTAGCGAGCAGCCTAGATCATAGAGAATCGTATTAGGCTGAGCGAATTGTGCAGCAATAACGCCTATATTTTCGACGATAGTGGGATAGCCTGGTACTGAACGCTTGATCATGTCGGGGAAGACCCGAACGACATCTTCGTTAAACGCGAAGTCGGCAACAGTAGCCTGTGGCTTGGCAAATAAACGGTCCTGCTCACTCATTAAGAGGTACCACTAGAAAATGTAAATGGTGTAGCCGAGCGGCGAGTGGCTATTTTACTTCGATACGACAAGTAAAGGCCTTTTCGGGAGCGCTATCTGCGTCCCATGGCTGCTGATATTGCAGCTTAAGCTCAGTCGCTCCTGATTGAATTGCTTGGAAGCGCCAGGAAGATATTCCTGCCGAGCCTATTCCATCTTCGCTCTCGTCAGAGGATGAAAATACTTCAGGCCCTAGGCTTTTCAGCACGGAAGGAACCGTGTTTTCGAGCTTCCATCTATAGCCTGTTGTAGGGTCGCTGGGAAGTGAGAGGTGTAGCTCTTGACCTTGTGTTAGTAAAAGAGGTTTACAGCGCGTGCGCTCGTTGATTGCGACGGTATGCTCGGGGCTGCTTGCACAGCCGGTCATTAGCAGCGTTGTCAATAAAGCGCAAAGCGTAGCTGATTTTAACATTCGTATCTCCAACCAAACTCTTCAACCGGCTGCAAGGATAACGAAGTTAAGGTAGGCAAGGGCAAGCTTGTACACAAACTGCCCTTGCTAATGGATTAAAAAAGGATTTTGGCTACATCTGCAAAACGCTTTGCAAAGTGGACAGTCAGCCCCTCCTTCAAGTACTCAGGAAGCTCTTCGAAGTCTCCTTTGTTAGCGTCTGGCAAAATAAGCTCAAATATTTTCTGCCGACGTGCTGCGATAACTTTTTCCCTGACGCCACCAATGGGCAAAACCTGGCCGGTTAAAGTTAGCTCGCCTGTCATGGCTACGTTTTTCTTGGGTGCCTGATTTCGTGCCAAAGATAACAAGGCGCTGGCCATGGTAATACCGGCACTTGGTCCGTCTTTAGGAGTAGCACCTTCTGGAACATGCAGGTGTACAAAGGCTTGGTCGAAGAACGTAGGATCTCCCTTGAACTCCTTCAGGTGGGAGGTAACGTAGCTGTATGCAATTTCAGCAGACTCTTTCATGACCTCGCCCAATTGACCGGTCAGTTTGAATCCACGGTTTAAGGTATGAATGCGCGTAGCTTCTACAGGTAAGGTAGCGCCTCCCATGCTGGTCCAAGCCAAGCCGGTGATAATGCCTACGCCGTTTAGAACCTGTTCCTTACGGAAAACAGGCTTCCCTAGATAACTTTCGATGTCACTCGCCCCAACCTTTATTCGGAGCTCAGGTTCCTCAATGAGCTGTAGAACAGCCTTACGCACCAACTTACCCAACTGTTTTTCAAGTTGGCGTACGCCAGCCTCTCGAGCATAGCCTTCAACGATACTTTTCAACGCACTGTCGCTGATGATCAGGCGCTCTTTAGGCACACCGGCTTTTTCCAATTGCTTGGGCCACAAGTGGCGTTTGGCAATCGCTTGCTTTTCTTCCGAGATATAACCTGAGAGGCGAATGACTTCCATGCGGTCCAGAAGAGGCCCAGGAATGGAGTCCATGGTGTTTGCGGTGCATACGAACAATACATTAGATAGGTCTAGCCGCAGATCCAGATAGTGATCCAGGAAATCTACATTCTGTTCAGGGTCCAGCGTTTCCAGCAAGGCAGATGCAGGGTCACCTTGATAGCTGGCTCCCATCTTGTCTATTTCATCCAGCATAATGACTGGATTCATTACTTTCACATCACGTAAAGCTTGAACAAGCTTGCCCGGCATGGCTCCGATATAAGTGCGACGATGCCCCTTAATCTCTGCTTCGTCTCGCATACCGCCTACGCTGAAGCGATAGAAGGGGCGGCCCAGTGATTCAGCAATTGACTTGCCGATACTGGTTTTACCTACGCCGGGGGGGCCTACCAGTAGCACGATTGAGCCAGATACTTCTCCTTTGAAAGCGCCAACAGCCAGAAACTCAAGAATGCGACTTTTGATGTCATCAAGACCGGCATGGTGACGATCCAGTACCTTGCGTGCACGTTTCAGATCAAGATTGTCCTTGCCCTGAATACCCCAGGGTAAATCGGTTGCCCAATCCAGATAGTTGCGCGTGACACCATATTCAGGCGAGCCGGTTTCAAGGATAGACAGCTTATTAAGTTCGTCGTCGATGCGTTTACGTACCGGTTCCGGCAGAACTTTGCCCTCCAGGCGTTGCCTGAAGCTTTCTAGATCGCTGCTGCGATCATCTTTCGTTATACCCAGCTCTTGCTGGATCAGTTTGAGCTGCTCTCGAAGGAAGAACTCTCGTTGCCGCTCATTGATTTTTCGGTTGACCTCAGCAGACAGTTCTTTCTGCAGGCGTCCGACCTCAACCTCTTTACGCAGCAATGGCAAAACCTTCTCCATGCGCTTAAGGATCGGGACGGTATCCAAAACCTGCTGCAGTTCCTGGCCTGGTGCGGTTGTCAGGGCGGCAGCGAAATCTGTTAAAGGCGAGGGGTCGTTGGGGCTGAAGCGGTTGAGATAGTTCTTTAGCTCTTCGCTATAGAGTGGATTGAGCGGAAGCAGCTCCTTGATGGCATTGATCAGCGCCATGCCATATGCCTTGACCTCATCGCTTGGGTCAGTCGGAGTCTTGGCATGCTCAACTTCAACAAGGTAAGGGTGCTTACGTCTCAGCCAACCGCTGATCCTGACGCGTGAAAGCCCCTGCGCTACGAATTGCAGCTTGCCGTTTTCCCGACTGGCATGATGGATACGAACCAGTGTGCCGTGCTCTGGCAGGTTATCAGGGTCGAAGCTGTTTCCATCCTCGGGAGGATTGTCCATATAGAACAATGCCAGACAGTGATGATCGGTTTTGGCCACCAGCTCCAACGTTTCGGCCCAAGGCTCTTCATTCACAATAACAGGCAATACCTGCGCTGGGAAAAAAGGCCGGTTATGGATGGGAATGATGTAAAGCTTGTCGGGAAGATTTTGTCCAGGCAGTGCAAGGCCGGTCTTTGAACCGTCGCCACTGATGATTTCGGGAGTATGTTCCTGATCGCTCATTGACTTACCTTAGAATGACTATTTGCGACCAACATGGGGAGGGCTTTGAAGCTTTTCAATGTGGTCGATGGCTACTCTAGACTTGACCGCAGATAAATAGGCAAGTGCGCTTCATTTGAGTAAGTGCACATAAACAAACTGGCTCCGTCCTATGTTGTTTGCTTGGCTATTATCTCTGGAAGGGCGAGGTAAAGAGCGTGCCGCCTGCAAGCCTGCACTGCTCTTGGCGAACGTGTTTATGCTTTTGCAAGGTTAGGCGATAACCAGACGTTGATTGTCTATCTTGATGAAAATGACATGACGGAAAACGTTTCTGATGTCATGGAAAGGTTGCGTGTTTTAGCGCGTTATCCTGCGCCGGACCCAGTTTTCAACACATGTTGTATTACGCCTGTGAAGAACTGTTCTCGTTACGGCAATGACCAGCCTCTTTCCAAAGCTCTGTTGACGGGCCTGCTTCAGGCGCTTTATGCCCTTTAGATCGATAAGTGATCATTTCCATTGCCGGGGCGTTGGATTTTGAGGCGATTGAGTACTATTTAAGTGTTCACCTTGATCGCCGAATCACGATGGCGAATTAGCCTGTCAAGTCTCGCTGAGCCTAGTCATTTCCATATCCAGTTTAGGACGTTACAGGCATGACGCCGTATTGATAGCTGTTGAAGGCTCGCCTGGGTTAGACGCTCCATCTGCTGAGCGAGACGGAGATACCCTTCAGGCGAGTAGCGGCCAGATGCGGCGTTTCCTGCCTATTGGGCTTCGCCTTGGCTAGAGAGCGCTAGATTCCTTTACAAACATCATAGCGCCTCAACTATCCCGACACTGTGCCGATAAGGACGAGTAGGTAATTGCCAAGCCGTGTTCGAAGGATAACCTCATGTCTTCATCTATGATGCGTATAGCGCGGTGGCTAACCGGTGGGCTTATGGCGCTCTCTGTTCCGGCATGGGCCACTCAAGTGCATATCGCAGTTATCGATGGACAGGATAATCCGTTAGCGGATTCGGTTGTTACGTTAAGTGGAGGCACTAAACCTGCTGTGCTCCAGCCTGCGGTCATGGGTCAACGGGAACGTCGTTATGTGCCGCATGTACTGGCGGCTCATACCGGAACGCAGGTCAGTTTCCCTAATAGTGATAATGTTCGTCATCAGGTGTATTCCTTTTCACCTGCCAAGCGATTCGACTTGCCTCTTTATCACGGCATTCCAGCTGATCCAGTAACATTCGACAGACCAGGCGTTGTCGTATTGGACTGCAATATTCATGATTGGATGGTGGGTTATATCATTATTACCGATGACCCATGGTTTGCTGTCAGTAACGAAAAAGGTGAAATAACGTTCGATTTGCCACCCGGCAAGTACCATGTCTCTTTATGGCACCCCTTTGCAAAGGCCAGACAGCTGACTCATGGAGGGGATCTGATTGTATCGGCCACTGCGGCGGGCACAACTCGATACGCTATTGAGATAACGCCTGATAATGGACCCTCAGAGCCGGCGCCGAGTGCGTTGGAGCAAGCCTTTCGGAGCGCTGCCGATGACGCTGCGAAATAGCTTTCAGGCGCGCATCGCTAGCGCCATGTTTATCCTGGCGTTGCTAACCATTGGAACGGTTTATTTTGCCGTAAAGGCTGCTACCCAATCATCTGTACGGGCCGAGTCGCTTTCACAGCTCAATACCGGCGCTCGGGTATTCGAGCGTCTTGTGGAGATGCGCGGACGGCAACTGCATGACACGGTACAGGTTCTGACATCCGATTTTGCTTTCAAAGGAGCTGTCGCTTCTAGAGATGGGCTAACGATAACTTCAGCGCTAGCTAATTATGGCGCTCGGATCAAGGCGGATGAGGTGTTGCTGCTTGACCTGACGGGAAGGGTAATCAGTAGTACCGTTTCGCTCTATACAGTTGGGTCGATATTTCACGAGGGTAACAAGATCCAGGTAGACGGTGCGACTGATCAAACGATGCGTATCGTTTCTCTGCAACGTGTTCCGCATCTGATGGTAGAGGCTCCTGTACTTGCTCCTCTACCAGTTGCGCGCGTGGTAATGGGCTTTGCCATGGATCAGAGCCTGGCGAGCGAATTGCGCTCGCTAAGCGGCCTGGATGTGTCTTTTATTGCGCAAGAGGGGGGCGTTCCAGGTGAGCCGATCAGTACCCTTTCGGATCAAGCCGCTGACGAACTGCTAAGCCATCCGGCCAATGAAATCAGGCTAGGCAAACCGTTGCCGCTCAGATTGGATGGTCGTAACTATCTGACGGAGCGGCTGACGTTAACTGATGCCGATACCTTCAAGGTATCCGCTTTTCTGCATCGCCCGCTCGACGAAGCCATGAAAGCGTTTTCTCCTCTGATGCATCAGTTGTTCTGGATAGCCATACTGACGCTTGTCCTGGCGCTGGGTCTGGCTTTACTTATTGCAAGAGGGGTTGCTGAGCCTGTTCGACGATTGGCAGCTGCTACCCAGCGGATCGGTAACGGCGATTACACCACGCCAATTGCCCTGGCGCGAAGTGATGAGTTTGGCCGGTTAGCCAGCACACTTGACACCATGCGGATCGGAATCGCCGAACGAGAACGGCAATTGAGTCATAACGCACTCCATGATGCGCTTACAGGGCTTCCCAATCGGGCGTTGGCCATGGAGCGACTGTCTCACGCCATTGCGGGAGAACAGTCTGTTGCGGTCATGTATCTGGGGCTTGAGCGTTTTCGGGAGGTCAATCAGAGCAGTGGTACTGCAGGGGGAGATGTGGTTCTGCAAACCATTGCAGATCGACTTAAACGTCTTGTAGGAAATGGAGATTGTGTTTCTCGTCTGGTTGGCGATGAGTTCCTGCTCCTGCTCAATCTAGGTACGCCTGATACTGCTCTGGCAGCTGCTGAAGAAATTCAGCAGGCAATTGCTTTGCCTATTGCTGTAGGGCTGAACGAATTCAAGATGAGCTGCCGCGTAGGAGTGGCTTGCTACCCTCAGGATGGTCATGAGGCCCATGAGTTGCTCCTGCGGGCCAGTATTGCAATGCGGGACGCAGGCAGCCAGGCCGGGCGTCTGCAGCTTTACGAGAATGGTCGGGATGATGCTTATTATCGTCAGATCAGTCTTATCAGAGATCTTCAGCATGCAGGCTCAAGGGGTGAACTGCTCTTGCATTATCAGCCCAAGCTGAGTCTGGATGGACGGGGGCCTTTCATGGCTGAGGCGCTTCTACGTTGGCAGCATACTCAGTTCGGTATGGTATCGCCTGGGGAATTTATCCCGTTGGCTGAGCGTACCGGCAGCATCACCCTATTGACGATTTGGGTAGTCGAGGAGGTGTTTCGGCAGTTGGAAGAGTGGAACGAGCGAGGCCTTACTGCACGAGTGTCTCTCAATATATCCGCTGCTGACTTGGTTGATGGCGATCTCCCCAATCGTTTGGAGCGACTACTTAAAGGTTCGACTGTGCGAGCAGACCAGCTTGTTCTGGAGGTAACGGAAAGTGCCATTATGCAGGATCCTGAGCGGGCAGTAAGCATTCTGCAACGTCTCCGGGATCAGGGTATCAGTCTGTCCGTAGATGACTATGGCACCGGCTATGCCTCATTGGCTCATTTGAAACGTCTGCCGGTAAGCGAGTTGAAGATCGATCAGTCGTTTATTCGTGACCTGAGTGATAACAGCGAGGACGCTGTGATTGTTCGCTCCACTATCGATATGGGGCATAACCTTGATATGAAGGTTGTTGCCGAAGGTGTGGAATATGCTCAGGCGCTGGAGTTGTTGACGCTATGGGGCTGCGACATGGTGCAGGGCTACCTGATCAGTCGTCCGCTGCCGGCGCAGGCGTTTGAACATTGGATGAATGACCGCCGTGTTCAGACCCCTGTTGAGGCGCTAGCACTGTGACGCGCTCATGGATCGCCGTGGTCGCGATACTGCTTGTCATGAGCTTCCGACCCGCTTGGGCGAATGATGGGTATCTGCTGGCTACCCTGTTCCGACGCAAAACAGATTACTTGCGCGTCTTGCGCCTATGCGCAAAGACATTATTCATCAACGATAAGCGTGTGAGGCGCAACCAATCGGTTGCACCTGTCTCTTTCGTCGCTCAATCAATCCTGCTGACATAGAAGGTTAAGACCTTGTTTCAGGAAGCGTTTTTGATTGTCAGTGGCTATCCCAACTTGTTTGCCAATTCCGTAGAATGCTCATCCGGCTACGGTTGCACTTCGTCTGATGACGCTTTTGTCGTTTGGTAGCCCAAGGTAATACCTAGTTTGATCCAAACACGCCAGTAAACTGGTAGTTCCAAAGACAGAATGGAACTCTGTCTGGTGCATACCTGATGGGTTGCCCAACGGTGACGGCATGTGCGTCGCCCTCTGCCAACGTGGGAGCGATGAGTAATTGATCCCACAACAACAAATAATGAGGGAATAATGAGCGTCAATACTCCAACGTTGATCACTTTCCTGATCTATATCGCTGCCATGGTCCTGATCGGCTTTCTGGCATGGCGATCTACAAAAAACTTCGACGATTACATCTTGGGGGGAAGAAGCCTCGGTAGTGTAGTGACAGCGTTGTCCGCCGGTGCTTCGGACATGAGCGGCTGGCTGTTGATGGGCCTGCCAGGCGCTATTTTTCTCGCCGGTATTTCTGAAAGCTGGATTGCCATTGGCCTGATAGCAGGTGCCTGGCTGAATTGGCTTCTGGTTGCAGGTCGGCTACGTGTCCATACCGAGCACAACAATAATGCTCTGACACTGCCAGACTATTTTACGCATCGCTTTGAGGATCACAGTCGTGTCCTGCGTATTTTCTCGGCAATCATCATCCTGGTTTTTTTCACCATCTACTGTGCTTCCGGTATTGTGGCTGGGGCTCGTCTGTTTGAAAGCACCTTTGGCCTCTCGTATGGGACAGCCTTGTGGGCGGGTGCACTGGCGACCATTCTCTATACCTTTGTAGGTGGCTTTCTGGCAGTAAGCTGGACGGATACTGTGCAGGCTACGCTCATGATCTTCGCCTTGATTCTGGCGCCAGTCATGATACTCAATGCCACAGGTGGTCTTGAGCCAGCATTTGCTGCCATCGAAAGCGTAAACCCCGCCCATTTCGACCTTTTCAAAGGGGCTACCTTCGTTGGCGTTATTTCATTACTGGCCTGGGGACTGGGTTATTTTGGCCAGCCTCATATCCTGGCACGCTTCATGGCTGCAGATTCGGTCAAGTCAATGCGCTCAGCACGTCGAATTGGTATGACCTGGATGATTCTGTGCCTGGCGGGTGCGGTGGGTGTAGGCTTCTTTGGAATTGCTTATTTTGCCGCGCATCCTGAGCAGGCTGGCGCAGTGACAGAAAACCCTGAGCGGGTTTTCATCGAGCTGGCGAAGCTGCTGTTCAATCCATGGGTGGCCGGTGTTCTGCTGTCAGCCATTCTGGCAGCTGTCATGAGTACGCTAAGCTGCCAGCTGCTGGTCTGCTCAAGTGCGCTAACTGAAGATTTCTATAAGGCTTTCCTTCGCAAGCACGCATCCCAGAAAGAGTTGGTGTGGGTAGGACGTCTCATGGTTCTTCTGATTGCAGTCATTGCGATCGCAATCGCTTCCAATCCTGAAAACCGCGTATTGGGACTGGTCTCCTACGCCTGGGCAGGTTTTGGTGCAGCCTTTGGTCCGGTTGTCCTCTTCTCGCTCCTATGGAAGGGAATGACACGTAACGGTGCATTGGCCGGCATGATCGTTGGTGCTGTGACTGTGGTGGTCTGGAAGCAGCTGGGATGGCTTGGCCTGTATGAAATTGTGCCTGGCTTTATTCTTGCGAGCCTAGCTATTGTTGTATTCAGCCGACTGGGTAGCGCTCCGAGCGCATCAATGAAGCAGCGCTTCGAGGTCGCGGAGCAGGAATACCGCAATAGCTGAGAGGTGTGTCAGCTAAGCGTAAAGAATGGTGAGCAGGGGTAAAGTCGTTCGAGAAAGAACGATGTGCCGGGTAGTGTTAGCTTTAAAGGCTCCTTTGAGGAGGAGCCTTTAAATAAGCTGATCGACCCACGAGGTAAACCATGCGTCATCGTGTTTTGCTAGTGACTACTTTAGCGGTCAGTTTGCTGCTGAGCGGCTGCTGTGGATGGTGGGGGCCTCATGGAGGTCACCATAGAAGTCCCGGTGGGCCAGGGCCAGGATTTGAACAAGGGCATGGCCGTCCGTAAAAAAGCCGGAGCAATTGCTCCGGCTTTTTTATCGCTGCTTTGTAGCGTCAAACCTGGTACGTCATTTGCTCAACCGATGGTTATCGGTCAAGTATTTATCCAATAGTGTTCGGAGAATAATCATGCCATGGCTTTTTCGACATAGCCGCTGGACAACAGGCTTGTTGCTGATTGTGAGCCTAAGCGTAGCCGCAGCGCCTGCACCTTTCTTCAAATGGCGTAGCAAGTTCAACGGGCAGGTGGTATGTCAGAGGACATCGCCCGGCGATGGATGGGGACGACTGGCAGGGCCGTTTCGAGATATCGGCTGTCAGCAGTCTGGAGAGAAGCCGTTACAGCGATGGGACAGGGTAACTGCTTCCCCACGGTCCTGAGGAAGCAGTATTTATCAGGTCAAGGCGTCTCGTTGGTGTACAGGGCGGCCTTGATCAAGTCCTGCCCGATCTGTTTCTCGAAGTGCTGCCATACAGGTTGCATGGCTGCTCTCCAGCGCTGACGCTGATCATTGGTTAACGTGATGACTTCATTGTTACCAGCACTCACGATCTTGGCCTTGTCTTTCTGATTGAGTGCGTCTGCCTGTCGATTCACCTCATAGGTCACTTCGCCAAGAATAGTTTCCAGCTTGATGCGAACGTTAAAAGGAATCTGGCGCCAGAAGCTGGCGTTGGTAATGAGCATGTAATCCAGAGAGCCATGGTTGCTCTCAGTGATATAGCGCTGCTGCTCGTAAAGATGCTTGCTATAAAGGTTGGTCCAAGGGTTTTCTGCCGCGTTGATGGTCCCGTCAGCAAGTGCCTGGTTTACCTTGCTGAACGACAGCTTGACGGGCGTAGCACCCAACGACTGGAATTGAGACTCAAGGACGTCCGAATCCTGAATGCGAACCTTTAGGCCTCGCATGTCTTCCGGCTCACGCAGCGGCTTCTGAGCGGAAAGCTGCTTCATTCCGTTATGCCAGTAAGCCAGCCCTGCGATGTTCTGCTTTTCCATGGACAGGAGCAGCTGTTGTCCGGTTGGCTTGCTTTGGAACCGATCCAGTGCGGCCTGGCTGTCAAACAGGAAGGGTAGGTCAAACAGCTTCAGTTTGGGTGAATAAGTACCCAGTTTGGCCAATGCCACTGCCAGCATTTCTACCTTGCCATCTTGAAGCGCCTGAATTTCTTCCTTATCGCCATACAAGGATGAGTTGGGGTATACCTCTACCTTGACGGTCCCTCCCAGCTGTTCCTCTACCTTCTTCTGAAACAGTAGCGCCCCCTGGCCTTTAGGCGTATCTGGCGCGGCAACATGCGAGAAACGGATAACGATAGGGTCGGCTGCCATGCTTATTACAGGAGAAAGCATGGTGAGCGTGCATACCAGGAGTTTGGAAAGAGAGCGGTACATGTAGAAGTCCTTGAGGCGCATCAAGTAATTGCCAGTTCCAGGTTTGGCGGGGGCGCCACTTTATCAGTGAGATCCGTCTCAATCGAGTGCCGACAGGCAGGCGACGTATGGTCATTCCGACCTTTTGACAGAACGCAAGACAAACACGGCGTCTAAGTTCAATAGACTTCAGGAGGATCGTTCATGACTTCTACCCCTTCGGCGGCACATGGCTTTGCCATTCCCTACCTTCGCTACCACGACGCTCCCGCTGCCATTGACTGGTTGCGCCTGACGTTTGGGTTCGAGGTAAAAAGCCTGATCTCGAATGAATATGGCAGTATCGAATATGCACAGCTTGTTTATGGACAGGGAATGCTCATCGTAACGTCCGTGCTGCATAACGATGTGGATGCTTATATGGTCCAGCCGGAACAGGCCAGAGGCGTGACTCAAGGAGTGTATCTGGTAACCGATGAACCTGATGTCTTATGCGAGCGTGCCAAGGCATCGGGTGCCGATGTGATCATTGATATCCGTGAGGCGCCTTATGGAGGCCGTTCCTTTACTTGCCGGGACCGTGAAGGGCATCTCTGGAGCTTTGGCAGTTTTAATCCGTGGAGGGATAAGCCTGCCAAAACATCGGGTAACGGGTATGCCACCGAAGGGTACACGTCATGAAAACGGTTCGTTTACCTAACGGCACAACTGTCCCTGCGCTTGGCCAGGGTACTTGGCATATGGGTGAACAGGCATCAGCGCGCGAAAGAGAGATACGCGCTCTACGCCGTGGGATCGAGCTGGGTATGACCTTGATCGACACGGCTGAAATGTATGCCGAAGGAGGTGCTGAACATGTCGTTGGCGAAGCCATTCAAGGTCAGCGTGACAGTATTTTCCTAGTCAGCAAAGTCTATCCCCACAATGCGAATCGCGAGGGTGTTTTGCAGGCATGCGATCGCAGCCTCAGTCGTCTGCGTACAGATCGTATCGACTTGTATCTTTTGCATTGGCGGGGAAGAACACCGCTGAGCGAAACGGTAGAAGCATTCGAGACGCTGCGAGAACAAGGCAAGATTCTGCATTGGGGCGTGTCGAATTTTGACGTGGACGATATGCTTGACCTCGCGGACGATCGCTGTGCCGCGAATCAGGTCCTGTATAACCTGGAGGAGCGAGGCATTGAATTTGACCTCCTGCCTTGGTGCCAACGGCAGAAAATGCCTCTTATGGCTTATTGTCCGGTAGGGCAGGGTGGCGGCATGCTCCAGCATCCAGCTCTTCTGGCCGTCGCGGAGCGACTTGAGGTTACACCGGCTCAGGTAGCGTTGGCTTGGGTGCTTCGACAGCCTGGGGTGATCGCCATACCCAAGGCCGTCGGGCTTGATCATATCGAGCAAAATGCCAAATCTGCGACGCTTCAACTATCGGAGCACGATCTGGCATTACTTGACGCGGCGTTTCCTCCGCCCCAGCGAAGGCAGCGGTTAGCGATGGTATGAGTATGTCATCAGGTTTGGCCCCTGATAACGGCTCTCAGAGGAAACCGGTTGGGGTGACAGGCCTCTGCTACGGCACGAGGTAATGGCAGTGGCTCATTGTTCAACCAAGCCGCCAACAGCTCGCCGGAAAGTGGCGCGGTGATCAGGCCGCGAGAACCGTGTCCTGCGTTGACAAACAGGTTATTCAGCCAAGGTACCGGACTCTCCGGTACTTGCCGAGCATCTTTGCCGAGAATGGAATAAGTATGCGCAAAGGCGGCAGCATCAGCTATCGGGCCCACGACTGGAAGATAGTCAGGGGTCGTACAGCGAAACGCAGCCCGTCCTTCCAGTGTTGCTGGATCCAGTTGATCGGCGCCAAGTGCCTTGGCCAGCACGGGTGAGAGGGCATTAAGTAATGCAAGATTACCTTTATGTTCTTCAGTGCACAGCTCAAGATCGTCACGCTTGAAGTCGAAGCTGGCTCCCAGTGTATGGAGATGATTCCGTGAAGGAGCAATGTACCCTTCAGCGCAAACTACGCATTGCAGTGCCTGGCTTGCGCGTGTCGCTGGCAAATGAGTTATCTGTCCACGAATACGCTTGAGTGGTAGTTGGGCGTTCTCTATCAGTGTTGCCGTCTCGGTCGCGCTGGCCACCACAACAACAGACGCTTGAGCTAAAAGTGCTTCATTGCCGTACACCTTCCATTGGGTGTGGTGACACTCGAGCCGAATAGCCTCCTGATGGGTCATCAGCGTGATATTGGGATGCTGCAGTAAAAATCGACAGAGCGCAGGTGGATGAACCCAGCCCGACTCCGGAAAGTGAACTCCCCCTTGGGAAAGCTCAATTCCAGAAAGCTTTGAGGCTTCATCAGCACTGACTCGGCGCAGTAAAGCTGATGGCAACCGTTCTGCCAGTTGCTGCTGACGTTTGTCCTCGGCAGGGTCAGTAGCCAGTTGTATCGTACCGCACCCATCCCAGTTCAATGTTTTGTCCAGACCTTCCAGCAGACGACGGGTATAGCCAAAACCGCTTAAGGCTAAGCGGGTAAGCGGTGTGAAGTGAGGGGAGAGTTTAAGGTATAGAACGCCTTGCAGATTGCCAGACGCCTCTGCTGCAGAAGTTGCATGGCGCTCCAGAACCGTTACCTGCCAACCGCGCGTTGCGAGACTGGCCGCTGTCGAAGCGCCTGCCAGCCCTGCACCTATTACTATGGCTGTTCTAGGGCCAATATGGAGCGGCGGCCGCTCAAACCATGGTTTGACAGAGCCGGGTACCGGCGCCACAAGACTGCCTTTGAGCATTTCCCGCTTATGTCCAAAGCCTTGTACTTTCTTCATTGCAAAGCCCGCCTCTAGCAGACCGCGGCGAACAAATCCGGCACAAGTAAATGTAGCAAGTGTTGCATCATCAGCCGACAGCCGGGCTAGTTGCCCAAACAGAGCGCTTGTCCACATATCCGGATTCTTGGCTGGAGAAAATCCGTCAAGAAACCAGGCATTACATCGAGCATCCAGCTCCGGCAGACAATTGAGTACATCCCCTACCAAAAGCGTTAGCGTAACTCGGCCATCATCTAGGGAGAAACGCTGAAAGCCAGCATGTACGGCAATGTATTGAGCCAACAGAGCGTCGGCGTAATCCACTAATTCAGGCCAAAGGGCCAGAGCTTTTTTCAGGTCTGAAGCACTCAGCGGGAATTTTTCAACGCTAACGAAGTGCAGCCGTGCCTCAGCGGGTGCTGTCTGTGTAAAGAGCTGCCAGGCACAAAGAAAATTGAGTCCCGTTCCAAACCCTGTCTCACCAATCGTAAAGACCTCACCTGCATGAAGCGCGGCGAAACGACGTGGGAGCTCATTTTGAGCCAGAAAAACGTAACGGGTTTCTTCAAGGCCACTCGCCTTGGAAAAATAGACATCGCCAAAGGAGCGGGAGATCGGTTGACCCTGATCGTCCCAGTCCAACTCAGCGTGAAAGGTATCTGACATCGACTGCACTGCTTATTTGGGCCAAGCAAAGCGCAAGTCTAGCCGATCCGAACGCGAGATTTTAGAGGAATTAACCAGCTCGCTTTTGAATTTCAGCGGCCTGGGTCATTCTGGAGATATACCGTCCGATCTGGTGCTCGGCCTCCTCACGGGAAAAAAAAGGTCCTTCGAGCGTACCTTCTCGCGTTGTGAAGAAATAATTGCCATTAACCCAGCTAATGCGCTCGCTGCGAAAATGAGTGGCTGAAGTACTATCTTCAGTGCGCTTACCAAACATGACTGATCTCCGAACCGATTTACTTTCTGACCGCGCAAAACAGCGTTGGTTTGCTTTACCGTCAACTATTTTGGCTATGGATATATTGCCAAGCGTTTCCAGAATGGCAGGGTTACAGCGCGAGTCGTATCACTAAAGGTGTAGGTGATAATTCGCTACCTGAAAAGCTTGAGATATAACCGCTGAACATTAGAGTTCAGTTTTTAGGTATCTGTTGCATCCATTCATCCAGACACGGTTGATTGGTAGTCGCCTCGCTGTTATCTGTATATACATCCACCCTGTGTTCGAAAGACCTTCTTCATTCAACTACGCAAAAACGGGCTTCTTTTGTTAAGGCCCGTAGCGGTACTGTGACCCTCCATGCACGCTACTCGAATTCTGGAAGATCCGTTTTATTACCTGAATAATTTCCATACGGTACTGGCCTGGACCGGCGAGCGTTACAGTGATCTTCTGAATGAGACGGAGAGGGTGTTTCTCCAGGTTTTTCCTTCGCTTCCTAAAGTCTCGCAGGCCCTCTTGGTTAGAATGGTCATGCGCAAAGGGGCGCTGTTCCGAGGCAGCAAGCTGTGCTACCAGGAGATTGGCTGCCCCCATCAAGCAGTGTTGCCACTGGTTGGGCTGGGCTGGGTATCGGATAGGCCAGTACTTTCTCTAGAGCAACTGTTCGGGTTACTGAAAAAGGCAGAATTGGCTCAGGTCTTTCCTGAGCAGTTATCTCGCTCATCTTTAAAGAAGTCAGAGCAGCTTGAAGTGCTCAAGGCTGACTTTAATGATCCGAGGCTGCTGACGGAATGGTGCAGCTCGCTGGATGACCGCGTCTATGAAATTACCGTCACAAACATATGTGACCGATTAAGGCTTATGTTTTTCGGTAATTTACATCAGGACTGGAGCGAGTTCGTCTTATCGGATCTCGGAATTTTCCGTTATGAAAAGGTGGAATTTTCTGATTCATCACGAGGCTTCCGTGTCCGCAAAGACATCGATGATTACGTAGCACTGTATGACTGTCGTGAGCGCTTTCGTGACGGAACTGCATTGGACGACATTCTAGATGTGCTCCCCAGATTACCGTTAGATAATGATTGGCTGGAGGCACGCAGAGGTAAACTGACTTATGAGGTTGCCTACTGCTGTGAACAGCAGGGTAACTTTACTGCCGCCCTGGATCTCTATCAGAGTTGCCGGCATCCTGGCGCAAGAATTCGCGCTATCCGTGTACTCGAAAAAACCGAGCAGTATAAAGCCGCTTTCGAACTGGCCTGCCAGGCAGAGCGAGCTCCAGAAAGTGATAGTGAAGCCCAGCTATTGGCCCGTATGTTACCCCGGCTGCGGCGTAAGCTGAGTATGCCCAAGTTGCCCAAGCGCATCGAACGCTGCGTTGAGCGTATCGACCTGACGTTACATCGTCTGGATGCTTGTCGTCCCGTTGAGTTATGTGTTCAAGAGCATCTGTCGGAACCTGATGCGCCGGTCTTTTATGTTGAAAATATCCTGATCAATGCGCTACTTGGTCTTTTATGCTGGGACGCAATTTTTGTTCCTTTGCCTGGAGCCTTCTTTCATCCTTTTCATCGCGCTCCTGCCGACATTCATATGCCGCAATTCGCAACCAGGCGTGCACAGCAATTTGAAGCATGCCTGTCTCAGCTCGAAAGTGGCTGTTATAAGGAAACCATCAAACGCAACTTCCTGGAAAAGCAGGGTATCCAGGCCCCTTTTATTGCATGGGGAGCCGTAACGGCAGAAGTGTTGGAGCTAGCATTGCAGTGCTTGCCTCCCCAGCATTTACGCGTGTGGTTCGAGCGAATACTTCAGGATGTAAAGGTCAACCGGACAGGATTTCCAGACTTGATCCAGTTCTGGCCCCACGAGCGACGGTACCGCATGATCGAAGTGAAGGGGCCGGGCGATCGTCTCCAAGATAATCAGGTTCGCTGGTTGGATTACTGTATGGCTCATGAAATGCCGGTATGTGTGTGTTATGTGCAATGGGAGGAGTCTGTTGCGTGCAGTACAGCGTTGCTGTAAGAGCTCTGTGTGAGTTTGTTGCTAAGCAGGGAGACCTTGATCTACGTTTCACGCCATCACCGACAGCCCTTGAGGGCATTCAAGGACATGGCATCGTTACCGCACGTCGAAAGCAGTCTTACCAGCGGGAGGTAGCGCTGGAGGGTGAGTACAGGCATCTTCGCATCAAAGGGCGGGCCGATGGATACGACCCGGAGCTGAACCGGCTCGAGGAAATCAAAACTTACCGGGGCGACCTGACTCACATGCCGCCCAATCATCGTCACCTGCATTGGGCGCAAGCGAAGATATATGGATGGCTGTTATGCCAAAAATTGTCGCTTCATGAGCTTGAGCTGGCTTTGGTGTATTTTGACGTAGGCAGTCAGAAGGAAACTACTCTGCTTGAGCGGTTTACATCTGGAGTGCTTAAAGAGTACTTCGAACGGCAGTGCAGCCTGTTTCTGGACTGGGCTGAGCAGGAACTGACTCATCGCGAGCACCGCCAGCGTTGCCTGGAGACGTTACCCTTTCCACATGTCTCCTTTCGTACGGGGCAGCGTGATCTTGCCGAGGCTGTCTATAAAGCGGCCCATGTAGGCTGTAGCCTCATGATCCAGGCGCCCACGGGGATAGGCAAAACCATTGGCACCTTGTTTCCATTGCTCAAGGCTATGCCACGGCAAAATCTGGACAAGGTCTTTTTTCTTACCGCAAAGAATTCTGGTCGGCAGTTGGCTTTCAATGCGATGGGCGCTATCACCCAAGCCGCACCAGAGCTTTCGCTGCGTATTCTGGAACTGAGGGCACGCGACAAGGCATGTGAACACACGGATAAAGCATGCCATGGTGAATCCTGTCCTCTGGCCAAGGGGTTCTATGACCGTTTGCCCCAAGCCCGGCAAGCTGCCTTGAAGGGAAAGGTACTGGATCATGACTCGCTACGCACCATAGCGCTTAGGTGGCAGGTTTGTCCCTATTACCTGAGTCAGGAGGTGGCGCGCTGGTGCGATGTCATTGTAGGGGATTACAACTACTACTTTGACAGCAGCGCTATGCTTTTTGCCTTAAAGGAGCAGAGCCAATGGCGGATCGGAATCCTCGTTGATGAAGCTCATAATCTATTGGAGCGTGCGCGGGGGATGTATACCGCCTCTCTGGATCATGCTGTGGTAGCGTCACTTCGCAAAGAAAGACCTCCAGGGCTGAAGCAACCACTGGATCGGATCAATCGTTGCTGGAATGCCTTAATCAAGGAACAACCCTCAACCTATCAGGCATACGACGAAATTCCTGCGAAGTTGTTATCCGCGCTGCAAAAAGCGATTTCAGCTATAAACGACCTGCTTAACGAGACGCTGGCTCCACTGGATGCCACGCTTCAGCGTTTTTATTTTGATGCAATTCAATTCGTTCGGATGGCTGAAAGTTTTGGTGAGCACTCACTGTTCGAATTACTAAAAAAAAATGAGCTGGCACGTAAACCAGCCGTGCAACAGTCCGTTGTAACCATACGGAATGTGGTCCCGGCACCTTTTATCGGCCCGCGATTCAACGCAACCCATGCCGCTATTCTTTTTTCCGCGACCTTAAGTCCGCCTCACTTCTTGCGGGATACGCTTGGGCTTGCAGCGGGTACACCTTGGGTTAACGTAAAGTCCCCGTTTGCGGCGGAACAATTATCGGTTCGTCTCGTAGACAACATTTCGACGCGTTATCAACACCGAGAGCAATCCCTGCGGCCCATTGCAGAGTTAATGGCTTGGCAGTACAGACAGGAGCCAGGAAATTATCTGGCTTTCTTTAGTAGCTTCGACTATCTCGAAAAGACTGCATCGTTATTTTCCAATCTTTTCCCGGACATTCCGCTTTGGCTCCAGGCACGGCAGATGAATGAGGCAGACAAGACCCAGTTTCTACAACGGTTTACAAACACCAGCAGCGGTGTTGGTTTCGTAGTGCTAGGGGGGAGTTTTGGCGAGGGTGTCGACCTGCCAGGGCAGAGGCTGATAGGAGCTTTTATCGCAACACTTGGGCTTCCTCAGATCAATCCTGCCAATGAACAGATCAGGACGAAGCTCGACCGACAATTTGGTGCTGGTTATGACTATGCCTACTTTTATCCAGGTATGCATAAGGTCATTCAGGCAGCAGGCCGGGTCATAAGGACAACCTCTGATCGCGGTGTGCTGTACCTGATTGATGACCGTTTTGCTCAGTCCAAGGTCAGACGGCTATTGCCTGAGTGGTGGAAGGCGCAAACCTTTCGATGGCCTCACAGCGTTAACCGAAAATAAGTCTGAAGGAAAAAGCGTCGGCTGAAGAGGCGGTAGTAGGAGAGGAGACTCAGGACCTGAACGAGTTGTCCAGGCCCTGAGGTGAGGCACTGTTAGCGAGCCATTGCTACCAGTACTTCAGAGGCAGGAACATTGAAGTCTACCGACATCATCACGCTCAGCGCAGTGATCGTAACGATGGAGAAGACGAACAATTTTCTTGCCCAGGCATTGTCATCGTTGGTCTTGTAGCCCATTAGAGCCATGCGCAACCAATAAACGCCCATGGCTGCTGCAACCACCAAGTACTTATAACCGGCGTAGCCCCCAATCGTGAGCGCTAGCGTAGCGGCCAAAAAGGCCAGGATATAGACCGTAATATGGCGCTTGGTTACAGGGATACCCTTCATGACTGGCAATACCGGAATTGAAGCTGCCCGATAGTCGTTCAGTCTGAAGATTGCAATAGCGTAGGAGTGCGGCATTTGCCAGAGGCAGAAAATCAGCAGAAGGATAGCGGCACCCATATCGAACTCATTGCTAACGGCGCAATAGCCGATTACAGGAGGAGCCGCACCCGACAGGCTACCCACTAGGGTGCCATACACAGATTTACGCTTCAGGCACAGGCTGTATAGACCCACATACACAACGAATCCCATGAGCCCAAAGGCTGCGGATAGCGCATTTACCTTGAAGTAAAGAAGCGCGATACCCGCAATGCCCAAGAGCGTGGCATAGGACAATGTGACACTTGGAGAGATAAGTCCTTGGACGAGGACACGATTTTTCGTCCGTTCCATGACCTTATCAATGTCACGGTCAATATAGTTATTGAAGACGCAGCCGGAAGCGATGACCAGAGACACCCCTACTGCGGTAGCTAAGAAAAGTGCTAAGTCGATGCTTCCTTTCGAAGCAAGGAAAAAACCTCCGGCAACCGAGATCAGGTTGCCGAAGATAATGCCTGGCTTCGTTATAAGTAGGTATTTCTTGATCATCGAAGCGACTCTTAGTGGGCCAGCATGTTGCTATGCATGCCGTGAATGATCCACAGCGAGCCCGCGACCACGATAACAGTAATCAGAATAGTGAAAGCAAAAGCGATCACATTCCAGCGCTGCTCGGACGACGTGTTCATGTGCAGGAAGAACACTAGGTGTACAAAGATCTGCACAAGTGCCATCACCCAGATCACGATCAGCGTAGCCGACTGTGACAACACAGGGTTCATGACAATGCCGAATGGGATCACGGTCAGGATGACGGACAGAACGAAGCCGATAATGTAAGACTTCACAGTGCCGTGGCTAGAGCCCGCATGGACGATATGTCCGTGTTCGTGAGCCATTACATAACCCCCATCAGATATACAACGGTAAACACGCAGATCCAGACGATGTCCAGGAAGTGCCAGAAGAGGCTCAGGCACATCAGGCGGGTCTGGTTGGTCGCAGTCAGACCTTTCTGGCTAACCTGAATCATCAGGATTGCCATCCAGATCAGACCGGATGTGACGTGCAGACCGTGAGTACCGACCAAGGTAAAGAACGCAGATAGAAACGCGCTACGCTGAGGGCCAAAACCTTCTGCAATCAGGTGGTGGAATTCGTTGATTTCCATCACGATGAAGCCAAGGCCGAATAGGAAAGTAATCGCCAACCAACCCAGGACTTTGCTCTTCTGCTCTTTATGCGCAGCGATCATGGCAAAGCCATACGTGATACTACTGAACAGCAGCAGGAAGGTTTCTACCAGAACATAGGACAGTTCAAAAATTTCTTTACCGGTAGGACCACCGGCAAAGCTACCGCTCAGGACAGCATAGGATGCGAAAATAGTCGCAAACAGGATGCAGTCCGTCATCAGGTATAGCCAGAAGCCGAATACAGTCATGGATCCGGCATCGTGGTGCCCATGCTCCTCAGCATGGGCAACTTGGTTATGAAGAACTTGACTAGACATAGGTTTAAGCCTGACTCGCTGCTAGTTTCTGGAGATGTTCATTCTCGATACGTGCCACTTCAGCGGCAGGTACGTAGTAGTCGATGTCATCGTCGAAGCTGCGAACGATAAAGGTAGCGATCATGCCGACGAATCCAACAGCAGCTAGCCACCAGATGTGCCAGATAAGAGCAAAGCCGAGGGCTAGACTGAACATACCCATGATGAATCCAACGCCTGTGTTGCGCGGCATGTGAATGTCTTTGTAGTCAGCAGCTTTACGCTCAGCCAGACCTTTTTCCTTAGCTCCCCAGTACGCGTCGATATCATCAACAACCGGCTGCTCTGCGAAGTTATAGAAAGGTGGCGGAGAAGAAGTAGACCATTCCAGTGTACGGCCACCCCATGGGTCACCGGTTACATCCTGGTTCAGTTTACGGTCACGGATGCTGACATAGTACTGAAGCAACTGGCATAGGACGCCACACAGGATGATAGCTGTACCAATAGCCGCCACGATCAGCCAAGGATGCCAGTCCGGGTTGTCATAGTGGTTCAGACGACGAGTCATACCCATGAAGCCCAGTACATACAGCGGCATGAAGGCTACATAGAAGCCAACCAACCAGCACCAGAAGGCGTATTTACCCAGTCTTTCATTAAGTGTGAAACCGAAGGCTTTCGGGAACCAGTAGGCAACACCTGCAAAGTAACCGAATACAGCGCCACCAATGATCACGTTATGGAAGTGAGCGATCAGGAACAGGCTGTTGTGCAGAACGAAGTCGGCACCTGGAACAGCCAGTAGAACGCCAGTCATACCACCGATACTGAAGGTGACAATAAAGCCAATCGTCCACAACATGGGAGTAGTGAAGCGGATACGGCCTTTATACATGGTGAAGAGCCAGGTAAAGATCTTCACACCAGTCGGGATGGCAATAATAGTCGTAGCGATACCGAAGAACGCATTGACGTTAGCGCCGGAGCCCATGGTAAAGAAGTGGTGCAGCCATACGATAAAGGACAGCACGGTAATAGCCAGCGTAGCCCATACCATGGATACGTAGCCGAACATGCGCTTGCCGCTGAATGTAGACGCTACCTCAGAGAACACGCCAAAGGCGGGCAGAATGAGGATATATACTTCCGGGTGACCCCACGCCCAAATCAAGTTGACGTACATCATGGGGTTGCCACCAAGCTCGTTGGTGAAGAAGTGCATGCCCAGATAACGGTCAAGCGAGAGCATAGCCAATGTGGCGGTCAGAATCGGGAAAGCTGCAACGATCAGAATACTGGTGCACAGGGCGTTCCAGGTGAAGATCGGCATTCTCATTAGAGTCATGCCAGTGGTACGCATTTTTAAAATGGTTACCACAAAGTTCACACCTGTTAACAACGTACCCAGGCCCGAAAGCTGCAATGCCCAGATGTAGTAATCTACCCCTACGCCCGGGCTATATTGAATACCCGATAGTGGTGGATAGGCTACCCAGCCGGTTGCTGCGAATTCACCTATGGCTAGAGACAGGTTGATGAGGATCGCACCTACCGCGAACACCCAGAAGCTGAAGGAGTTCAGGAAGGGGAAGGCAACGTCCCGCGCGCCAATTTGCAGCGGCACGACAAGGTTCATCAGGCCAGTCACCATCGGCATGGCCACGAAGAAGATCATGATCGTGCCGTGTGCGGTGAAAATCTGGTCATAGTGATGCGGAGGCAGATAGCCTTCTGCACCGCCGGCTGCGATAGCCTGCTGTGCACGCATCATAATGGCGTCGGAGAAGCCGCGGAGCAGCATGATGAGCGCCACCAGGATGTACATCACCCCGATTTTCTTGTGGTCAACTGTCGTGATCCATTCGGACCACAGGTAACCCCATTTCTTGAAATAGGTGAGGCCGATAAATACGGCTATCACACCCAGAATCATGGCACCGACCGCACCTACGATGATCGGTTCATGATAAGGAATGTCTGCGAGACTTAATTTTCCGAACATGATTTACTCCGCCGCACCTTCGTGCGCACTCTTATTCATTGCCTGATCCATTACCTGATCTACACGCTTGCTGTAATCGCCTTTCAAGTATTTATCGATGATGTCCTGGAAAAGGTGAGGAGCCACGGATGAGTAATACTCGATCGGGTGCTTCTCGCTGGGCATGGCCAGGTCTGCATAGACCTCAGAGCTCAGTGTCTTGGGAGAAGCCTTGACCTTGTCGACCCACGCGTTGAATTCTTCAGGTGTCGTAGCGTGTGCGATGAACTTCATATCCGAGAAGCCAGCGCCGCTGTAGTTGGCCGAGCCACCGCCATATTGGCCAGTTTCATGAGCCATCAAATGCAGTTGGGTCTGCATGCCACCCATGGCGTAAACCATGCTGCCCAAGGCCGGAATAAACAGAGTGTTCATGACGGTATCGGAGGTGATGCGAAAGTTAACCGGCGTGTTGGCCGGGAATGCAATCTCGTTGACCGTAGCGATGCCCTGTTCCGGATAAACGAAAACCCACTTCCAATCGGTAGCAATAGCTTCGATGGTAATCGGCTTGACGTCAGAGTCGAGTGGCCTGAAAGGGTCAAGAGAGTGGCTGGTCTTCCAGATGAGCACGGCCAGAATAGCCACGATCACCAGCGGAACACCCCACACCACCACTTCAATCTTGGTCGAGTGCGCCCAATTGGGTGCGTAATCGGCATCCTTATTGGAGGCGCGATATTTGATTGAGAAAAGGATCGCCATGACGATGACTGGGATAACGACAATCAACATCAGGCCAGTGGCAGTCAATATAAGGTGTTTTGATTCTAAACCTACTGGGCCTTTAGGGTCTAAAAGCGTCATGTTACAACCACTGAGTAAACCAGTGGCACCTAAAGCCAATAGGCTAGAAAAAATACTATGTTTCTTTTTTCTCATCTCACGACCTCGGTTGAGGGGCACTCTTCGTTTCAGGGGGATAGCCAGTAATCGGTACCATCACTTATTTAAGTGCGGCGCAGAAATAGGTCAGGCTGATGAAGCTTTGGGTGTCGCGGTCATTACAAACGTGTCGATGACGTGGTGCGTCATTGAGTCACATGTAAGGATATGTTACGACCGAAATCCATTTGAGCCAAGCTGAGCCAGTCTTGGGCCTACGTCTGGATTGCACGTTTCACCAGTCCTCCTTACCTAGCCTGCGTAGAGTGCGGGCTTGTTCGGGCCTTAATGTTGAAATCGATCGCAACTGGAAAACAGGACTCTCCCAGACAGGCTACGCGCTCGTGGTATTACCAAGCATAGCAGGGGATACATTTAAGGCTTGGCCGTGCCATGAATCTTATTCACGTCAGTGCCGTGTACCAAAAAATAACGCTGCAACTTGGGTAGCGTAAGCTGTACCAATAAGCACGAGGCCTATGCGGACGCGCTAATGGGCAGCATCCGGACCAATCTCGCTTGCTTACCAACCCGGTGGACTTGAAGCCATCTGCTTGCGAGCGAGCATATTGTTGCAAGTTGAAAATTCACCCTGCCTTATGTAGGCATATTGCTATCAATCAGGTGTTTTTTCTCTCTCTCAAGAGCGCTTCAAGGCACGCCTTATTGGGCCGTGCGCAGTTTAAGTTCATCTAGGGTTCACGTCTATCATTGAGTCGCTTTTAGGCGATACAAGGAGCTAGCTAAGTCCTTGATTTTTCAATACCTGCTTCAATATGTCGCACCTTGGTTGAGAGATTGTTGATTGTAGGGAATTGACAGCAGGCAAGCACTACAAAAAGAAGCGGGAAAGGAGTCGAAGCGAGAGTGCTAAAAATAAAGATTGTTACATATTATGAAATTATGTTTTGTCATGAAAGTGCGCTGACAAGCATACGCCAGCGCAACTCAAATAAGGTTTGGTTTCTACGAAGTCAGTTCTGTTATGCATATTGGGGCTTTCTTATTTAAAAGACTATTTATTAAGTTCAGGTAATTAATTTAGCAGCATACCTTTTAATAAAGGTTTCTAGTTCAAGTATGACCCCATTCTTTGCACATCTTGAAGCCATCTCAATCGTTGTTCCTCGCTACTTGCTCTTATTGGTGCGAATTCCAGATGTTCACGAATCTGTATGCCACACACATCCAAGGCCTCTCGCATCATGAGGCGATGCGGAGAAAGTCCTCTCAGGCGCTTCCAGGGAGTGGGCAGGCTGTCAGCAGTGACGATAAGGTCAGCGCTTCGGCCTGATAGAAGTTGTTCACCTCCCCAGATCTGATCGCGATAAGCGAATGCAAAGCCTGGCAAGAAAACACGCTCGATAAAGCCGCTTAAAAGGGCAGGTAGACCACCCCACCAGATGGGGTAAACAAATAGAAGATGTTCTGCCCAATGAATCAGTCGTTGAGCTTCCAGCAAATCTTCTTCAAGAATCTGGCTCTTATCGTAGCCTTCTCGAAGTACCGGGTCGAAACTAAGCTCTCCCAGTCGTAGTTCACGTACCACATGATTATGTTGGCGAGCCCCTTGTATATAGGCTGCGCTCAGCGCATGACAGAAGCTTTCGCTCTTGGGCGAGCCCTGGATAACCAGGACTCGTTTGCCATCGCCCTCTAGAGGTGTTGCGCCCGTTCTTGGCTCAGCCATGGCTGCCTGCTTCCAGCATGGTTTCAGGCCTTACCCACTCATCGAACTGCGCCTCGTTCAGATGACCAAGCTCAAGGGCCGCTGTTCTGAGGGTCTTATTTTCGGCATAAGCCTTCTTCGCAATTTCAGCGGCCTTGTCATAACCAATGTGGGGGTTCAAGGCTGTTACAAGCATCAGACCTTGCTCAAGGTGAGCTGCCATTTTCTCGGCGTCAGGCTCCATGCCGGCTACGCAATGTTTGTTGAAATTGCGGCAGCCGTCGGCCAGTAAGCGAATGGATTCAAGAATGTTATAGGCAATGACAGGCTTGAAGACGTTCAGCTGCAGATGCCCCTGGCTGGCAGCGAAAGTGATGGTGGTATCGTTCCCCATTACCTGGCAGGCCAGCATGGTCAAGGCTTCCGCCTGGGTTGGATTGACCTTGCCGGGCATAATGGAACTGCCAGGCTCATTGGCTGGTAGCTTGACCTCGGCAAAGCCTGCCCTGGGGCCGGAGCCCAGCAGGCGCAGGTCGTTACCAATCTTCATGAGGGCTACGGCCAGCGTTTTCAGTGCGCCTGACAGTGCGCTAAGTGGTTCGTGACCTGCCAGGGCAGCAAACTTGTTGGGTGCAGTGACAAAGGGTAGGCCGGTAAGTGATGCAATTTCTTTTGCAATAGCCTCGTCGAAGCCTTTGGGAGAGTTGAGGCCAGTTCCTACTGCCGTTCCGCCCTGAGCAAGTTCATAAATGGCTGGAAGGGCTGCACGAATGGCGCTCTGAGCGATGTCGAGCTGAGCGACGTAGGCCGATACTTCCTGGCCGAAAGTAATAGGTGTTGCGTCCATCATATGGGTACGGCCAGTTTTGACCAGACTCATATGGCGTGCGGCCTGCTGGGCCAGACCTCCGGAAAGCTCATCGATAGCAGGCAGCAGATCTCCCAGTACGGCTTGTGCAGTTGCGATGTGCATGGCAGTCGGGAAGCAGTCGTTGGAGCTTTGGCCGCGGTTGACATGGTCGTTAGGGTGCACAGGCTTCTTGCCGCCCTTGCCCTGGCCTGCAAGTTCATTGGCGCGCCCCGCAATCACTTCATTGACGTTCATATTGCTTTGGGTGCCGCTGCCGGTTTGCCAGACAACCAAGGGAAACTGATCATCATGACGCCCTTCAAGCACCTCATTGCTTGATTGCTCGATAAGGTCCGCTATCTCTTGCGGCAATTCGCCTAGCCCTGCATTCACCCGAGCCGCTGCTTTCTTGATCAGCGTAAGTGCATGCACGATCGCCAGCGGCATTTTCTGGCCACCAATGGCGAAGTTTTCCATGGAGCGCTGTGTCTGAGCTCCCCAATAGGCATTTTCGTCGACTTCTACAGGACCTAGGCTGTCGGTTTCGGTACGGCTCATGATGCTCTCCTGCATGCAGATTTGGGTGGTCGGCGCGCTGGCCAATGAAAGGCCTTCAAGTAGTGATGAGAAACCAATAGAGCCAAGGCTAGCGCTTATCGGTGATTAGTCTATTCAGATGTGGGGTGGGTTCCGAAAACATCAGGCGGGTCAGATTTCAGCT
Source organism: Pseudomonas sp. C2.3V (assembly GCF_058536325.1). Lineage (NCBI taxonomy): Bacteria > Pseudomonadati > Pseudomonadota > Gammaproteobacteria > Pseudomonadales > Pseudomonadaceae > Pseudomonas > Pseudomonas sp. C2.3V. The sequence continues at coordinate 1,418,086 of NZ_JBZUBN010000001.1, forward strand.
GGATTTACCATTGAAGATGCTGAAGCTTGCCTGAACGGAGCCGGAATACGACTTGAGTCATCGGGAAACACGTGGGCAGAATACGGATCTTTTAGCTATCGCTATTCATGTTCAAAGGATGTCCGATGAAGACTTTTCGTGCTGTCTGCACCGCTGTGATGCTCTCTGGTGTCAGTGGCCTGGCCCTGGCTGATGCGGCTAGCCATGCTGCCCAAGCCGAGCGGTTTCTAAAGCTGGCCAACGCCGACAAGCTCACTACACCGGTTTATGCCCAAGTGCATGAATTGTTTGATCAGCATTTCGCCCAAGCCAAGGCTCCGGGCAAGAAGGCTGTTCTTGAAAGCTACGTTGCTCGTGCTAATGCAACACTGGACAAGTCGATTGGTTGGGACAAGGTTAAGCCTGATCTGGTCAAGCTCTATACTCAGAACTTCAGTGAAGCCGAGCTGAAAGACTTGATCGACTTCTACCAGTCTCCACTGGGTAAGAAAATGATGAACACGCTACCGCAGATCTCCATGCAGTCTGCCCAGCTGACCCAGGGCAAGCTCGAGCAGGCAGTTCCCCAGGTCAACAAGCTGCTGAGTGATATGGATAAGGAGCTGGGTGTTAAGCCACAGGCTGCTCCTGAAGGTAGCGGTTCTAAGAAATAAGCGAGACCTATCCATGAGTATGCGCGACCGTATTCTTTCAACGTTAAGCATGCTGCAGCCGCAGCATCTTGATGTTGTTGACGAAAGCCACATGCACAGCCGTGGTCAGGAAACCCATTACAAGGCTGTAGTGGTCAGTGAACAATTTGAAGGGTTGAATGCCGTTAAGCGGCATCAGAAGGTCTACGGGGCGCTGGGTGGGCTGATGGGTGAGTTTCATGCCCTGGCGCTTCATACCTACACACCCGAAGAGTGGGCCAGGCAAGGAATGGCACCTGAGTCGCCGACATGTCGCGGTGGCAGCAAGCATGACGGACTGCACGACTAGAAATGGCTGTGTTCCGCTTGAGGGCTCTGTTCAAGCCCGTTGCGCTTCCTTAGACTTGTCGCTCCAGCGCCGGCCTTTGCCGGCGTTGTGCATTAACCGGTCCGTCCCTTACGAGGACGACCACTGGAGAAGTCGACATGTCTGGTTCTATTGTTGTAGCTGCACTGTATAAATTTGTCACCCTTGAAGATTACGTCGAGCGCCGTGAGCCCTTGCTTACTGTCATGTTGGACAATGAGGTAAAGGGCACCCTGCTACTGGCGCAAGAGGGCATCAATGGCACCATTGCTGGCTCTCGGGCCGGAATTGATGCGGTTCTGGCTTTTTTGAAGGCAGACTCGCGTCTGGTTGATCTTGAGCACAAGGAATCCTATTGCGATGAGCAGCCGTTCTATCGGACCAAGGTCAAGCTCAAGAAGGAAATTGTCACCTTGGGCGTGCCGGGCGTCGATCCCAACAAGAAGGTTGGAACCTACGTAGATCCGAAAGACTGGAATGCGCTTATTTCAGACCCTGATGTTGTATTGATTGATACGCGCAATGATTACGAGGTCGGTATCGGGACCTTTACCAATGCGGTGGATCCCAAGACCAAATCCTTCCGCGAGTTTCCTCAGTATGTCAGGCAGAATTTTGATCCTTCCCGTCATAAAAAAGTGGCCATGTTCTGCACTGGTGGTATCCGCTGCGAGAAAGCATCGAGCTTCATGCTCAATGAGGGCTTTGAAGAGGTCTATCATCTTAAGGGTGGTATTCTGAAATATCTGGAAGAGGTGCCGCAGGAGGACAGTCTTTGGCAGGGGGACTGTTTTGTGTTCGATAACCGTGTAACGGTCAGGCACGATCTGAGTGAAGGGGAGTATGATCAGTGTCATGCTTGCCGGACGCCCATATCAGCTGCAGATCGGGAATCTGAGCACTACGTGCCTGGCATTAGCTGTCCTCATTGCTGGGACTCATTGCCAGAAAAAACACGTATCAGCGCACGTGAGCGTCAGAAGCAGATTGAGCTGGCCAGGCAGCGGAATCAGCCGCATCCCATTGGCCGGGATCCCCGACAGGTTTCCAAGCTATCGCAGGAGGCTTGACCTATGAAGGCGCGATTGCTCTATGTAATGGATCCTATGTGTTCCTGGTGCTGGGGGTTCGCGCCTGTCATGGAAGCACTGGCTGAGCAGGCACGTCTCTATGGCGTGCCCATGCATCTTGTCGTAGGTGGGCTGCGTAGAGAGCGAGTCGCCATGGATGCCGCAGCGCGGGTGCGTACTCTGTCTTATTGGCAAGCAGTCGAGGAAACTACAGGCCAACCCTTCACGGTTGACAATGCGCTGCCTGAAGGGTTTGTCTACGATACAGAACCGGCCTGTCGAGCACTAGTTGCAGCAAGAGGATTGGATGAGCAGGCGGTATGGCCGCTGGCAAAGCTTATCCAGCGTGCTTTTTATGTAGAAAACCGCGATGTTACCCAGCCGGCTGTTCTTGTTGAGCTGGCGGAGAAGGCAGGGCTGCCTCGCATTGAGTTTGCTCCGGCTTTCGATGCCCCAGAAACAAGAGCCGCAACCCAGGCGGACTTTGACTGGGCTCTCAATTTAGGCATTGCAGGCTTCCCAACCTTGCTGGCGGAGCGTGAGGGTCAACTAGCACTTGTCACCAATGGTTATCAGCCCCTCGATAACCTCTCCGAGCTTTTGGGCATGTGGTTGGTGCGCGGTACTGAGTTCTAGTCCGCCTATTGTCTTTAAACCCTCATGATCCCTTGAGGTCTATCAAGGTACGTTCTTGCTTATGGCTGCATATCAATGATTAGTATATCCAATACTGTTTCCCTGCCAGATACTGAAGTGGAATTGACGGCGGTGCGTGCTCAGGGGGCGGGCGGCCAAAATGTAAACAAGGTATCCAGCGCCATTCATTTGCGTTTCGATATCCGGGCTTCGTCGCTCCCGGATTTTTATAAAGAAAGGCTGCTAGCTCTGCAGGACACGCGTATTACGCGTGAAGGTGTTGTGGTACTCAAGGCGCAGCAATACAGAACGCAGGAGCAGAACCGTGAAGATGCATTAACGCGTCTTGCTGAGCTTATTCAGAGTGTTACCCGCGTTCAAAAAACACGTCGTCCAACCAAGCCAACGCTGGCGTCCAAAAAGAGACGACTCGAAGGAAAGACCAAGCGCAGTGCAGTCAAGGCAGGGCGTGGCCGGGTTGATTTTTCATAGAGGAGTTTGTACGGACATTTGATTTGTCTGCAGTGTTTCCTGAGCATGACTCCCTTCTTTTGATGTAAGCCTGCCTTTTTGATGGTAATCAGATTATCTGGCGCCTCGGCTGTCTTTCACCGGGACATCAGCGATTTACGTTCCTGTCCATGATCAAGCGGCATCAGTACTGAGATAGCCGTTAAGACCTTTGTCGAATAGTTACCAAGGCGCTCAGCCAGTAAAACGGAACTACAAAAACAACAAACTTCTCCGTTGAGGTAACCGCCATGAGTGCCGCATCCCTCTATCCCGTACGTCCTGAAGTAGCCGCCCTGACGCTGACTGATGACGCTAGCTATAAGGCTCTATATCAGAAGTCCGTGATTAATCCAGACGGATTCTGGCGGGAGCAGGCCCAGCGGATCAGCTGGACAAAGCCATTTACTCGCGTCAAACAAACTTCATTTGACGATCACCATGTCGATATCAAGTGGTTTGCCGATGGAACGTTGAACGCGTCTTACAATTGCCTTGATCGCCATCTCGAAACGCGGGGTGATCAAGTGGCTATTATCTGGGAGGGCGATGATCCTTCCGAGCATCGTCACATTACCTATCGTGAATTGCACGAAGAGGTCTGCAAGTTTGCTAATGCACTGCGTGGCCAGGATGTACACCGTGGTGACGTAGTCACCATCTATATGCCGATGATTCCAGAAGCAGTGGTAGCCATGTTGGCGTGCGCTCGCATCGGTGCGGTGCATTCTGTCGTCTTCGGCGGCTTTTCTCCTGAGTCATTAGCGGGTCGTATCAGTGACTGTCGCTCTAAAGTCATCATCACTGCGGACGAGGGTATCCGAGGCGGCAAGAAAACACCTCTGAAAGCCAACGTTGACGAGGCCTTGACCAATCCGGATACATGCTGTGTTCGTAAAGTCATTGTATGCAAGCGCACGGGTGCTCCCATTGCCTGGCATGCGCACCGCGACGTCTGGTATCACGACGTAACTCAGGTTGCCTCCGCGCACTGCGAGCCCAAGGAGATGGATGCCGAGGCGCCACTGTTCATCCTGTATACCTCAGGCTCTACCGGTAAACCCAAGGGCGTCATGCATACTACTGGCGGCTATATGGTTTATGCGTCACTCACGCATGAGCGGGTGTTCGACTATAAGCCAGGCGAGGTTTATTGGTGTACGGCTGATGTAGGCTGGATTACCGGTCATAGCTACATTGTCTACGGGCCTTTAGCCAATGGGGCTACCACGTTATTGTTCGAAGGGGTCCCCAACTACCCGGACGTAACCCGTGTCGCCCAGATTATCGACAAGCATCAGGTAAATATTCTATATACCGCTCCGACGGCTATCCGAGCGATGATGGCCCAGGGGGATGCGGCTGTTCGAGGGGCCGATGGTAAAAGTCTGCGCCTGCTGGGGTCAGTAGGTGAGCCGATCAACCCTGAGGCGTGGCACTGGTACTACAAAACCGTAGGACAAGAGCGCTGCCCGGTTGTTGATACCTGGTGGCAGACCGAGACGGGCGGAATTCTGATCAGTCCATTGCCTGGCGCTACGGCCTTGAAGCCTGGCTCCGCCACACGGCCTTTCTTTGGTGTTCAGCCAGCACTTGTCGATAATGAAGGCAATATCATTGAAGGGGCTGCGGAGGGCAATCTGGTTATTCTAGATTCCTGGCCGGGACAGGCGCGCACGATCTACGGTGACCACGATCGTTTCGTGGATACCTATTTCAAGACATTCAAGGGTATGTATTTCACCGGGGACGGCGCCCGTCGTGACGAGGATGGTTATTACTGGATTACCGGTCGCGTTGATGATGTCCTTAATGTTTCGGGACACCGCATGGGTACGGCAGAGATTGAAAGCTCAATGGTTGCACATCCCAAGGTGGCCGAAGCTGCTGTGGTAGGAATGCCTCACGATCTTAAAGGGCAGGGGATCTATGTTTACGTTACCCTTAACTCAGGTGAAGAGCCTTCGGAAGCGTTACGTCAAGAGCTCAAGCAGTGGGTGCGTAAGGATATAGGGCCTATTGCAACGCCTGACATCATTCAGTGGGCGCCGGGGCTGCCCAAAACACGCTCCGGAAAAATCATGCGTCGGATCCTGCGCAAGATTGCTGTAGGTGAATATGACGCGTTGGGCGACATTTCAACCTTAGCCGATCCAGGTGTTGTTCAGCAGCTTGTTGATACCCATCGTGGCATGAATCAGGCTGTAGCATGAGTACGTAACAACGGATGCGCCGAAATGAGGCCATGAGTAACATCTAGGCTTCATTTCGGCGCATTCTCTCTTCCCTGGCTCTACACGAATTGAGCTAAGCAGCGGTTTCATAAGGAAATATTGTCCTTGGGCGCGCTTATTGCTTCGTATATCTATTTTTAATTTTTTTCAAGCATGCTATCGTATAGCCTGTCAAGACTGTTTAGGTCTGTCTAAAACCCTTCTGTAATTACTTGTCGCATAGACGAAATAACCCTTACTAGGCTGCCGCTAGAATGCCGCTACCCACGCTGCTGCATTGCTGGTGCCATGCATGTGCATAGAGTATTGCCATGCGTATTGGTAGCCTGGGCTATTAACTAACGTCCGCAGCCCATTCCTTCGTAGGAGCTTGCATGAAAAAGCTGGCATTGCTTGGCGCTCTCGCGCTGTCTGTCCTCACCAACGTATCTGTAGCGGCCGATGGCAAGCCGGTTCGCATCGGAATTGAAGCAGCGTATCCGCCCTTTGCCTCGAAAGCAGCCGACGGCAGCATCGTGGGTTTTGACTATGACATCGGTAACGCGCTGTGTGCTGAAATGAAGGTCAAGTGCCAGTGGGTTGAGCAGGAGTTTGATGGTCTTATCCCTGCACTCAAAGTACGCAAGATCGACATGATCCTGTCATCGATGTCCATCACCGATGAACGTAAGCGTTCCGTTGACTTCACCAATAAATATTACAATTCGCCAGCCAAGCTGGTGATGAAGGAAGGCGCTCAGGTCAACGATATCAAGACTGACCTGAAGGGTAAGAAGCTAGGTGTACAGCGTGGCAGTATTCATGACCGCTTTGCTATCGAGGTACTGGAGCCTGCCGGCGTGAGCATCACCCGCTATAGCTCTCAGAATGAAATTTATCTTGATCTGACCGCGGGCCGTCTCGACGGCACATTGGCCGATGCTACCTTATTGGACGACGGCTTCCTGAAAACCGATGCAGGCAAAGGGTTTGCCTTTACCGGGCCTGACTTCAATGATTCCAAGTATTTTGGCGAAGGTATCGGTATCGCTGTACGCAAGAACGACGGTGAGCTGAAAGAGAAGCTGAACACTGCAATCAGCACCATTCGCGAGAACGGTACGTATAAGAAAATTCAGGACAAATACTTTAATTTCAATATTTACGGAAATTAACGAATCCTGATGAGGCGTGGTGGCTTCACTGCCATCGCGCCTGTTTTGTATCTGGGCGCTTGATTTTGTTGCGCTGAGGAGTTGTCCACTATGCTCAACGGCTACGGGGCGAATATTGTCGATGGTGCCTGGCTTACCATACAGCTGGCCCTGATATCCATGGTGTTGGCCTGCGGCCTGGGTCTGGCTGGCGCTGCCTTTCGCCTTTCACCGGTACGCTGGCTGGCTTGGCTGGGCGATCTGTATTCGACAGTCATTCGGGGAATTCCCGACCTGGTATTGATTCTGCTGATCTTCTACGGTGGTCAGGATTTGATTAATCGTCTGGCTCCTATGGTGGGGTATGACGATTACATAGATATCAATCCGTTTGCAGCAGGTGTTTTTACTCTGGGTTTCATCTTCGGCGCATATTTGTCCGAAACCTTTCGAGGCGCTTTTTTGGGTATTCCAAAAGGGCAGGCTGAAGCGGGTGTTGCCTATGGCATGAGCGGCATCCAAGTATTTTTCCGAATTCTTGTCCCGCAAATGATTCGACTGGCCATCCCTGGATTTACCAATAATTGGTTGGTACTGACCAAGGCAACCGCGCTGATCTCTCTGGTGGGACTGCAGGACATGATGTTCAAGGCCAAGCAGGCGGCCGATGCTACCCGCGAGCCCTTCACGTTTTACGTGGCTGTTGCGGCGCTTTATCTGATTATCACCAGCGTGTCGCTTCTGTTGTTGAGGCTGGTTGAAAGACGTTATTCCGCAGGCGTTAAGGTGGCTGACCTATGATCTTTGACTACAACGTCATCTGGGAAAATTTGCCGCTTTATTTTAACGGGCTTCTGGTTACCTTGAAGTTGCTGGCTGTTTCTCTGGTCATTGGGCTGGCCGCTGCCATCCCGCTGGCGTTTATGCGGGTATCCAAGCGTATTCTGATCAATTTTCCTGCCTGGCTTTACACGTATGTAATTCGAGGAACACCAGGCTTGGTGCAGCTTTTCCTGATCTATTACGGCTTGGCTCAATTCGAGGTGATAAGGGAAAGCTGGCTCTGGCCTTGGCTCTCGAACGCCACGTTTTGTGCATGCCTGGCCTTTGCCATCAACACGAGCGCTTATACCGCCGAGATCATTGCGGGTAGCTTGAAGGCAACGCCGCACGGTGAGATCGAGGCGGCTCAGGCGATGGGAATGTCCCGTTCGCTCATGTATCGGCGGATCGTATTACCTTCTGCATTGCGTCGCGCACTGCCTCAGTACAGCAATGAGGTCATCATGATGCTGCAGACGACTAGTCTGGCCTCGATCGTAACCCTGGTCGACATTACCGGCGCAGCCCGTACAGTCAATTCCCAGTTTTATCTGCCTTTCGAGGCCTATGTCACCGCCGGCGTGTTCTACCTTGCGCTGACGTTTATTCTGGTCCGGCTATTCAAACTGGCCGAGCGGCACTGGCTCGCCTATCTGGCGCCTCGTAAACATTAAATATCGAGTACGAGCCGGGGCCTGTGCACTGGCTAGACTAATCAAGGCTTTGAAACCATGTTCAAACTTGAAATACAGGATCTACACAAGCGTTACGGTGATCATGAGGTGATCAAGGGGGTTTCGCTTGCGGCCAAGGCCGGCGATGTCATCAGTATCATCGGCTCCAGCGGTTCGGGTAAATCGACGTTGCTACGTTGCATCAATATGCTGGAACAGCCCCATGCGGGCAAAATCCTGCTTAATGGTGAAGAGCTCAAGCTGCAGTCTACCAAGCAGGGTGCGCTCAAGGCGGCAGATCCCAAGCAGCTGCAGAAGATGCGCTCGCGCTTGGCGATGGTGTTTCAGCATTTCAATCTATGGTCACATATGACGGTGATGCAGAACGTGATCGAGGCGCCAATTCATGTATTGGGTGTTCCCAAGGCTAAAGCCATCGAGCGAGCTGAGCGTTATCTGGCCAAGGTCGGGGTATCTCATCGTAAGGATGCATACCCTGCCCATATGTCGGGAGGCGAGCAGCAACGTGTAGCAATAGCTCGCGCGCTGGCCATGGAGCCTGAAGTCATGCTGTTTGATGAACCTACCTCTGCGCTGGATCCTGAGCTGGTAGGAGAGGTGCTCAAGGTGATGCGTGACCTGGCGCTTGAAGGGCGTACCATGGTGGTGGTTACCCATGAGATGGGCTTTGCCAGAGAGGTCTCCAATCAGGTTATCTTTCTGCATCAGGGGCGCGTCGAGGAGTCTGGCAATCCTCGTGAAGTCCTGGCTAATCCGAGCAGTGTGCGACTACAACAATTCCTGTCTGGCAGCTTGAAATAACATATGGCCATTCGTATAGGCTTTTTGATTTGGCCCGAAACCCGCCCTTTGACGGTAGCCCTGGCCGAAGAAGCCTTTCGAGTGGCTAGACGGCAGCAGGCCAGCGCTGAATACGTGCTTGAATTGATACGCATCGATCAGGCCGAGCAGCGCTTGACGCATATCTCCTGGCCCGCTCAACTGGAGCACTTCCAAAGAGTGTTTTTGTTGGCGGATGAGATTCCGCAATCACTCTCGGTCCCGCTGAGTACGGCGCTAAAGCAGTGCGCTCGATCCGGAGTGCAGGTAGGGGCTATTTCAGCAGGCGTATTTCCGCTGGCTCAGTCAGGTCTGCTTGACGGGTACCGCGCTGCGGTGCACTGGCGCTGGCTGGATGATTTCACAGAGCAGTATCCCAAGGTTATCGCAACTAATCATCTGTTTGAGTGGGACCGTGACCGGCTCTCTGCCTGTGGCGGTCTGGCTATCCTGGACATGGTCTTGGCCATGCTGAGCCATGACCATGGGGCGGACCTGGCTGGTGTTGTTTCGGAAGAGCTGGTTGTCGAGCGAATCCGCGAGGGTAATGAACGCCAGCGAATCCCACTGAAAAACCGGCTGGGCTCCAGTCATCCGAAGCTGACCCAGGCAGTGATGCTCATGGAGGCTAATATTGAAGAGCCGCTTACCACTGATGAAATCGCACAGCATGTCTGCGTGTCACGTCGTCAGCTCGAGCGCATTTTCAAGCAGTACCTGTCACGTGTGCCAAGCCAATACTATCTGGAGCTTCGGCTGAATCGGGCACGCAAGATGCTGATGCAGACCAGCAAATCTATTATTCAGATTGGGCTGTCGTGCGGTTTTTCGTCGGGGCCTCATTTCTCCAGCGCCTACCGAAATTTCTTTGGTGTGACGCCGCGTGATGATCGTAATCAGCGGCGTGGTGCAGGACCGGATGTCGCGGTTGTTACCGAACGTTGAACCGGGGCTTGGGCTTGCTCAGCCAAACAGTAGAGACAGTTCATGCGCAGGTAATGCCTTGCTGAAATGAAAGCCCTGTACCTCGTCGCAGGCATCGCCACGTAGGTGCTCAAGTTGCTCTGCTGTTTCTACGCCTTCAGCCGTAACCGTCATGCCAAGGGATTGGCCCAACGTAATGATGGCCTGGACGATAGCGCGATCGTCTGGGTTTGTACCGATACCAGCGACAAAGCTGCGGTCTATCTTGATGCCATCAAAGGGGTAGCTGCGTAGGTATCCCAGAGAAGAAAAGCCTGTACCAAAATCGTCCATGTGGAGACGTATCCCGAGCGCCTTCAGGCTGTTGAGTGTCTCCAGCGCTCCGTCAGCATCGTCCAGCATGACGCGCTCGGTAATTTCCAGTTCAAGTCTGGAAGGATCCAGCCTACTCTCGGTCAGCGCATTTTGTACCTGATTGATCAGGTCGTGACGACCAAACTGTCGGGGCGAGAGATTCACAGAAATACCCACCGGTTGTGGCCATTTGACGGCTACGTGGCAGGCGCGTTTCAGTACCCAGTTTCCGATGGGAACGATAAGGCCGGTGTCTTCTGCCAGTGCAATGAAACTATCGGGTAGCAGCATGCCATGCTCAGGATGCTGCCAGCGTAATAGCGCTTCGAACCCGGTCAGCCGATTTCCCGTAAGCGAATAACGTGGCTGAAAATGGAGGCTCAATTCTTCTCTTTCCAACGCCTGACGGAGATCGTTCTCCAAGCGTCGACGGCTGGTAATCAGCTTGTTCATTTCGTGGGAGTAGAAGCGCCATGTATTACGGCCCGCAGCCTTGGACTGATAAAGCGCAATATCGGCGAGCCGCAGAAGCTCCTCTGCGTTATTTGTATCAGAGGGCGCTAGTGCAACGCCTATGCTTCCTCCAATAAACACGGTCTGGTCATCCACTTTGATAGGCTGATGGAGCTGATCAATGATTCGTGAGCTCAGCGCAGAAATTTCTTCATGGTTCTGAAGGCGGGTCATCACGACAATAAACTCATCACCACCGACCCGCGCGACTAGATCGGCTTCTCGAATGCAATTACGCAGGCGCTTGGCTACTTCCCTGAGCACTCTGTCGCCCGCTGCATGACCCAGCGCATCGTTGACCGGTTTGAAGCGATCCAGATCCACACTTAACAAGGCCACAGGGGCAACGCGTGTTGATGGGCCTACATGCTTTTTTAGAAACTCGTTCAAACGGTTGCGATTGGGCAGATCGGTTAAGGGATCATGCAGAGACAGGTGCCTTACCTGAGCTAGCGCCTTGACCTCGTCGGTAATATCGCTGGCCGTGCCGCGAAACCCTTGCGTGCCGTCTTTTATCGGTCGCGCCGAGACGCGGCAGGTCCGCTGCTTACCTTGTCGGTCATGATAATGACAGACGAGTGGAGTAGATGTAGAGGCGTTCCTTCGATGGTTCAGCCATGTTGTTAATGACTCATGGTCTGCTGTCAGCAGTTCATCAAGGTTTTTACCAAGCCACTGCTCAGGTGTAGTGCCTGTAACTTCCTCGAAGCGCCCTGAAAGATAGGTCAGGCAGTACTGAGCATCGATTTCCCACAGCCAGTCCGACGCGGCTTCTGCTACGTCTCTAAAGCGCTCCTCGCTAACCGCTAAAGCTTCCTTGCTCTGAGTCAATTCAACGTAATGAGCCTCCATGAGTCGTGCGGTAGAAAGTGCATTACGCAGGACTAGCCAGGTTGACGCGATCAGCATGAGGCCCGCGATACCGAAGTAGGGAAGAATCGAGTCAAGCAGCGCCTGGCCATGACGTGGCGGGTCCCAGGCCAAGTAGCTATCAGCGCCAGGTGCTAGACGAAGCGTGGACGAGCCTTCAATCTGAGGCGTCTGTGTAGTCCGCAGATTGATTAATCCATATTGCGTACCCAGCGCTTTGAGCTTGTCTGGTGTAAGGATATCGACGAAGAGAAGTACTGAGCGGGTGCCGGGCCGCTCTTTAACGGTTGGGTCTTTTCCTGGCGTGATGGATCCAGCCGCAACGATGGCAGGTACTGAGTCGACTTTCAGGAGCTCACTGACTACCTCTTCCTTATTTTCAGGCGCGCGTGCCTTCTTCAGCAGAGCGTCAAAATCGCCTTGTAGCCATTGCCGGGCATCAAGAGGGGTTTGCTCACCTTCAAACAGTGAATAGACGGTTTTGTCCTGCGCATCTAAAACAAGTAATCCCTGAAAGCCATAGAGCTCATAAATCGATTCGCCCAGGTTTTCTCCGTCATACGCCCAGCTGATGTTGAGCTTAAGGTGCATGTTCTTGTAAAGCTCACCCCATTTGGAATAGTCAGATATGTCCTTTTTTATGCTTGTATTCAGGTCTTCAAGGGCTTTTTGAGCAGCGTATAAGGTGTCTGCCTGAGCCTGTTGATCCTGGCTACGAGCGTTGTGGATCAACAGCCCACATGCGAGCGAAAACATCAGGAACAGCAATACTGTAACCAAGGGGAATACGCGGCGGGTAAAAGTAGTACTGAGCATAGTAGGCAAAGGCGGCGCAGAGTGGTCTTGAAATATAGGCATTGATGGCAGATGGCCACTCTTGGGAAGGGGAGGCATCCTATAAGATGTCGACTGATGTGTGAAATAATTCAGCTAAAACAGATATTAAACTAGCAGGCCTAGTGAGCTTGGCGAAATAGATATTCGTCTAATGTAAGGCGGGCGCCCATGAGGCAGTAAACGAAGAACCTTGGATAAGAGACTTTCATTGCCAATGCGTGCTGTTTGAGGCTTAGTAACAGCACGCAGGACTGGATTTCTTTAATGGGTGTCAGTAGCACCGCCATAGTGCGCGCAGCCTGACATGCTCTTGCCATTGACACGCAGCTCCGCCTGAAGGGATTGAACCGTACCAGTGCTTTCATCAACACAGCGCTGCGGACTGACCCATAGCTCGACACGCTCGCCGTTGGCTTCGGTAGACAGGCTACGACTACCGTCGGGTAGTTGCTCCTGCAAATATGGAAGAGCCTGCTGGCTGCGATCGGTCGAGGCTATAACCATGCCTTGGCCACTTACTACCACATTCCATTCTGGAGTATGACCGGCTGCGCGAAGCGTCAGGCGCTTGAAATTAGGGTCTGAACAGCCGGGCCCGGTGTACTGCATGCGATACACTTCGGAAACGGCAAATACGCCATCGCTTCCAGCCGGCCCTCCAGATTTCATCTTTCCGCGTAAATCTGCGAATAGGCTGCTGGCACCGCTATCGGCCGTCAACTCATGAGCATCGTTGATAATAGACGTGTTGGCCGCATCGTCTATTTGAAAGTAGCGATGCTCCTGACAGGGGCGAAAGAGTAACTGGTCATTCGCTAACCGCAAATCACCTTGCAGGCGTACGCCTTGAGACGCCTTGGACGAAGCGATGCTATCGCTCGGGGTGCTATGGCAGCCTGCCAGCAACGTGGCCAGCAAGGTCAGGGGCAGCAGCAAGCGTGGCGCTAACATCTAGAGCTCTCCATTGAAACAAGGGTGGCAACGTTACTGAGCTATATCCGTTAGGACAAGGCTGAAATGAACTTGTGCGCTCTTTTTGAACGGAGCGCACAAGCGATCCTTTAGCCTCCCAGGTAGGCCTTGCGTACGTCAGGGTTGGCCAATAGGGCTTCGCCGGTATCCTGCATGACGATATGACCATTTTCTAGAACGTAGCCACGGTCTGCTAGTCTGAGCGCCTGGTTGGCGTTCTGCTCGACCAGAAATACCGTTACGCCATCCTCGCGCAGTTGTTCGATGATATCGAAAATCTGCTGAATGATGATGGGGGCTAAACCCAGTGAGGGCTCGTCAAGCAGCAGGAGACGCGGATGACTCATCATCGCACGACCGATGGCCAGCATCTGTTGCTCCCCACCGGACATCGTGCCTCCGCGCTGGTGATAGCGCTCCTTCAAGCGAGGAAACAGGCCAAGAACCTTTTCAAGCTGACGATCATAGTCATGCTTGTCGGTAAAAAAACCGCCCATGGCGAGGTTTTCCTCGACAGTCAGGCGAGCAAAGACGCGGCGACCCTCAGGAACCACGGCGATACCCTTGCGCATGATTTCGGAGGAGTCTTTCCCGACCAGCTCTTCACCTTCGTAACGAATACTACCGCCAGCTGCCTTAGGAGAACCGCATAGCGTCATCAGGAGGGTAGACTTGCCAGCGCCATTGGCGCCGATGAGTGTCACGATCTCCCCTTTGTTGACGGACAGGCTGACCCCATGCAGCGCCTGGATCTTGCCATAGAAAGTCGAAACGTTTTCGAACTGCAGCATCACGCTTCTCCCAAATAGGCTTTGATCACGTCAGGGTTATTACGGATTTGCTCCGGCTTACCATCGGCCAGGGGGGTGCCCTGATTGATAACGACAATATGATCCGAGATGCTCATGACCAGGTGCATGTCGTGCTCAATGAGCAGAACAGTTACGCCATGCTCGTCTCGCAGCAGGGAAATCAGCGCTTTCAGGTCTTCCGTCTCGCGAGGATTAAGGCCAGCGGCAGGTTCATCAAGCATGAGGAGTTGAGGACGTGTCATCATGCAGCGAGCAATCTCAAGACGGCGCTGTTGGCCATAGGCCAGATTGCCGGCAGGTCGGTTGGCGACCTCGGTGAGGTTGACCTGCTCAAGCCAGTGGCGGGCAAAGTCCATGGCTTCAGATTCTGCGCGGCGAAAGTCGGGAGTTTTGAAAAGGCCAGCTAGAAAATTCGTATTCAGATGGCGGTGTTGAGCAACCAGCAGGTTTTCAACCGCCGTCATTTCCTTGAACAACCGAACATTCTGGAAGGTGCGTACGATGCCGCGTCGGGCGATCTGGTGACCCGGCAAGCCATGAATGGGCGTACCTCTAAGTAGAATTTCGCCTCCTGTTGGTTGATAGAAACCGGTCAGGCAGTTGAACACGGTCGTCTTGCCGGCGCCGTTCGGTCCTATCAGGGAAACGACCTGCTTTTCCTCGACGCTGATATTGACGCCATTGACTGCCAAGAGGCCGCCAAAACGCATGGTCAGGTCTTTAGCTTGAAGAATAAGTTGGCTCATTTACGCAGCTCCAAATGGGGGCGCTGCATCGGGAGCAGGCCTTGCGGCCGCCAGATCATCATCAGGACCATCATAGCGCCAAACATCAACATGCGATATTCACTGAACTCACGCATCAGCTCTGGAAGCAGAATCATGACAATGGCTGCCAGAATGACGCCCAATTGTGAGCCCATTCCACCCAGAACAACGATCGCCAAGATGATGGCTGACTCAATGAAGGTGAACGATTCCGGCGACACCAGCCCTTGGCGAGCCGCAAAGAAGCTGCCCGCGAAACCTGCAAAGCAGGCACCCAGCGTAAAAGCGGAGAGTTTGATAAGGGTCGGATTCAAGCCTAATGCACGGCAGGCGATCTCATCTTCACGTAAGGCTTCCCAGGCGCGACCGATGGGCATGCGCAGTAATCGATTGATCACGAAAAGCGTAAGCAGGACGAGCAGTAACGCAACCAGGTAAAGAAAGATCACCTTGTAGTTCGAGTTGTAGGCGATGCCAAAAAACTCATGGAATGTCTGCATGCCTTCAGGGGCACGCCGCTCAAACGTCAGGTTGAATAGCGTAGGCTTGTCGATTCCGCTAATGCCGTTGGGGCCGCCGGTGATGCTGGTAAGGTTGCGTAGCAGAATACGGATGATCTCGCCGAAGCCGAGCGTTACGATGGCGAGATAGTCACCTCGCAGGCGCAGCACGGGAAAGCCCAGCAAAAAGCCGAATAGCGCAGCCATCAAACCGGCAATGGGCAGGCAGATCCAGAATCCAAGGCCGTAATAGTGGGAGAGCAGGGCGTAACTATATGCCCCTACGGCGTAAAAGCCGACGTAGCCCAGATCAAGAAGACCCGCCAGGCCGACCACAATATTCAGACCAAGCCCCAGCATCACATAGATGAGAATCAGCGTAGCGATATCCACGGCCCCCCGTGAGCCGAAGAATGGCCAGACTAGCGCGACAAGAACCAGCCCGAGGATGACCCAGCGTTGAACAGATGGCTCGGTGAGCTGGGCGCCTAGTTTGGTCAGTGGTGAGGTGTGGGTGCCCCTGGTTCGGCGCGGCATGGGAATGCGATCACGTACCAACTGCCATACGAACATAAGGGCGGCCGCCCCAAAAATGATCGTCAGGGTGGTTGGGCTGGCGCCATGGACTTCGAGCCCGATACCCACTGTGGTCAGTTTTAGCCCCAAAACAGGGTAGGCCACTGCGAGTACGAGAAGCGCACTGAAAAAAGCCGTTTTAAGCTGTTTGTTGAAAGGGGTACTGCTCATACTTTTTCTACCTCCGGACGGCCCAGAATGCCGGTCGGCCGGAACAACAAAACGAGGACAAGAAGTGTGAATGCCACGACATCCTTGTACTGATCACCAAAAATATCGGCCCCGAACGCTTCGGCTACCCCTAGCACCAGTCCGCCCAGCATGGCGCCTGGAATACTGCCGATCCCGCCCAGTACTGCGGCAGTAAACGCCTTGATACCTGCCAGAAATCCCAGGCTCGGATTAATGACGCCGTATTGCATACCGAGCAGAACAGCCGCGATGGCTGCCAGGGATGCGCCGATAACAAAGGTCAGGGCGATAATGTTGTTGGTGTTGATGCCAAGCAGGTTGGCCATCTTGATGTCTTCGGCGCAGGCTCGGCAGGCGCGGCCGAGACGCGAACGTGAGATGAACAGTGTCAATCCGAGCATGGCCAGAAACGTGACTACGAAGATCAGAATCTGCATGTACGAAATGACGACTCCACTCATGGCATCATTGCCAAATATGATGTTGCCAGGCAGCAGGCTGGGAATGGCCTTGTCCTTGGAGTCCTGTGCCAATAGCACTTCGTTTTGCAGGAAGATGGACATGCCGATGGCTGAGATCAGCGGAATCAGGCGATTACTGCCACGTAGCGGACGGTAGGCAATACGCTCAATACTGTAGCCATAGGCACTGGCAACAATAATGCTGGCAGCAAAGGCCGCAATCATGATGATCGGCAAACTATGAATGCCCATGAGTGCTAATCCGGCGATGACAATGAAGGCTACATAGGAGCCAATCATGTATACCTCGCCATGGGCGAAGTTGATCATGCCAATAATGCCGTAGACCATTGTGTAACCAATGGCTATCAAGGCGTAGGTGCTGCCAACGGTCAAACCGTTTACCAGCTGTTGAAGATAGTGGTAGAGCTCAGGCATTACTTTCTCCTGAATAGCGGCCACAGTGCTTTTGGCGTCTTGGCACGCCTACTCATTTGGAATGAACAAAGCCCACGGAGGATACCGTGGGCTTTTGAGGACGTTTGCCAGACAACGTGCTGGCAAGTTCCTGCTTAACGGTTACTTGGCTTCGGTCTTGGTGCCGTCGGCGTGCCACTCATAGACGACAAATTCGAAGTTTTTCAGGTCGCCTTTTTCGTCAAACGCCAGGTCGCCTGTAGGTGTGCTGAACGTATTGCTGCGCAGGGCCTCTGCTACAGCATCGGTTTCAGTGTTGCCTGCCTTCTTGATGCCATCAGCAATAACTTGCACGGCTGCGTAGGAGGGGAAGACGAACGGGCCGCTCGGATCCTGCTTCTTGGTTTTGAATGCTTCAACCAGGGCTTTGTTTTTCGGATCCTGATCGAAAGAGCGGGGAAGGGTTACAAGCATGCCCTCTGAGGATTTGCCTGCAATGGCGGAAATTTCAGAGTTACCCACACCTTCCGGCCCCATGAAGCGAACTTTCAAGCCTTTTTCCTGTGACTGGCGCATCAGAAGGCCGAGCTCCGGGTGATAGCCGCCGTAATAGACGAAATCCACACCCGCCTGCTTCAGCTTGGAGATCAGAGAAGAAAAGTCCTTGTCGCCGGCATTGATACCTTCGAATACGGCAACTTTGACATTGGCGCCTTCAAGTGTCTGCTTGACGGCCGTGGCAATGCCTTCACCGTACTGCTGCTTGTCGTGGATGATGGCGACTGTCTTGGGCTTGATATGCTCGGCTATATATTTGCCGGCAGTAGGGCCTTGCATGTTGTCAAGACCAATGGTGCGGAAGATCAGTTTATGTCCGCGTGCCGTGAGATCAGGGCTGGTTGATGCTGGGGTGATCATCAGGATGCCTTCGTCTTCGTAGATATCGGACGCCGGCTGGGTGGAGCTGGAGCACAGGTGGCCAACCACGAATTTCACTTCGTCGTTGACGATCTTGTTGGCAACGGCAACCGCTTGCTTGGGGTCACACGCATCGTCATAGACTACGCCTTCGAGCTGCTGGCCATTGACGCCGCCAGCCTTATTGATTTGCTCGATAGCCATTTTGGCGCCGACAAATTCCATTTCCCCATATTGCGCTACAGGACCGGTAACCGGGCCGGCCAAAGCGATTTTTATTGTATCGGCAGCGACGCTGTAGCTGGTGAGTCCAGCCAGGGCCATGGCGGCGAATAGTCGGGAAAGACGCTGAGTTGCCTTATTCATAGTGCTCCACTCGAAATGCTTATTGGTTTTGGCAGATCACAAACGTTTATTGCAGTATTTATTCTTATTGCTGGCTTTCTTGTTATGACGATAAATCGGCATCGCAACGTGCGGAGTGTAGAGTGCCGATCACGGAATTGAAAAGTGGCACATCGACTGTATCGATACACTTTGTCGCATCATGTATCGGATACGAGCCGAAACCGGGCTGAAGACATGTCAATCCTGTCGACAATAAGCGGCAGCCGCTATCATGTCGCTTTATTTTTAGGGGTGACGTGATGTCCGAAACCAGCACTCTGTACGCTACGCTGTTGGGCCAGACCGCTGAAATCACATGGCAAGAGTTACAGCCGCACTTTGCCAAGGGTTCGTTGCTTCGGGTGGATGCCGAGATAGACTTGATAGAGGCGGCAGAAGCCATTGTTCAGGACAATACAGGCAAGGTTTCTGCCTGGCTGACGTCCGGGCAAATGGCCAAGGTGACCGAGGATGAGGCACGGGGGTTTTTGGTAAGCGATCCAACCTTTTGGGCGGTGGTCGTTGCGCCCTGGGTGCTTATACAGGCTAGAAACGGTAACAGCGGCGAGGCATGAGACCGCCAGGGTGGATCAATGATTGATCCACCGCTGCCGGATCCAGGCACTGAAAGCGTCTACCAGCAGTACCAGGGTCAGCATGGCCAGGATAATAGTTGCAGCCTGAGCGAGCTGAAACAGGCTGAGGCTGATTTGAAGCATTTGTCCTAGGCCGCCAGCGCCCACGAATCCCAATATCGTCGCCATGCGGATATTGTTTTCCCAGCGATAGAGAATATAGGCAAGCAGCTGAGGCCAGACGCTTGGCAGAATGCCATAGGCGAAGGCGGCAAGGCGTCCGCCGCCAGCCAGTCTGATCGCATCGCTGGGGGCGGACGGAGTGTTTTCCAGCGCCTCGGCAAACAGGCGACCCAGTACACCCGCCGTATGCAGTGCCAATGCAAGCGTGCCGGCGTTGGGCCCTAGCCCTGCAGCCAGTACCATCAGTGCCGCCCACACCAGTTCCGGGACGGCGCGGAGGGCATTGAGCAAGAACCGCGCAACTGCTTTGAATAGAGTACCGAGTCGGCCTGCCGCAGGCAGGGCCAGTATTATGCCAAACAGGGCTGCCAATAGGGTTCCCATGGCTGACATGGCCAGTGTTTCCAGGCAGGCCCAAGCGATGGCGTATAGGTGACTGCGGGAGAAGTCCGGGGTAAGAAATCCGTTGGCAAACTTCGCCATTTGCGCAAGAGAGGTCCGCGAAAACAGCTCGATAAAATTCGTCTCAAGGTAAGCAAAGGACGAGGCAATGGCGGCTAGTACTACGATAACGGCGGCAAGGCCCTTGATTTTCATCGTTACGGCTCTCGCAGCAAGCGGCTGATCAGGTCGGCCAGCATGACCAGTATCAGAAAGGTCAGCATCAGGCTGGCAACTTCTCCGCCAGCAAACATTCGCAGAGACAGATCGACCTGTTGCCCCAGCCCGCCAGCGCCGACAAATCCCATGACGACCGATGCACGGATAGCACACTCCCAGCGGTAGATCGTATAGGAGATCATTTCGCCGCTGGCGGCCGGTAGCAGTCCATATGCGAATGCCTGAAGTCGCGAGCTGCCACCCAAGAGCAATGCTCGCGTCGCGTCAGCAGGTACGGATTCGAAAATCTCGGCGTACACCTTACCCAGCATGCCACCATACGTGATGGCAATGGCCAGGACGCCCGCGGTTGGACCCAGGCCTACCGCTCGTACAAATAACAAGGCCCAGACAATTTCGGGAATGCTGCGCAGAATTACAAGAACGATACGTACCGTATTGCGAATCGTCTGACCCAGCCACGAAGGGCGTCCTTGCCGATGAAGCGCGGAGATGGAAAGCGAGCGTGTTGCCAGCAGGGCTGCTGGAAAGGCGATCACCCAGGCGAGTGTCATGCCGGCCGTGGCAATGGCTAGGGTTTCCAGCGTGGCTTTGCCAACTATCGAGAGAAACTCCGAATCGTAGGCTAGCGGCCAGAATCCTGCCAGAAAGCTACCCATGATTCTGGCGTTCTCACCGGTGAGCAAACCAGGAATATCCAGCTCAGACAGGTGAAGCCCAGGCCAGAGCAGTATGATTGCCAGCAGGCTGATGCCTAGACGAGGCAGGGTGGCAGGATCATGCGAGGGGGCAGTCAGCATCGCGGTGGTGTGGCAGGCATGAAATAAACACTGGATGAGTTCTCTGGTGCCAATTGCTCATTGGCATACAACTGCTCCAGATCATCGGAGGTAACGGCTTGCGTTGCTTTGTCGAATACAATAACGCCTTGGCGTAGTCCAATGATTCGCGGAAAGTGTTTGAGCGCCAGCTCTACGCTGTGCAGGCTGGCGATCAGCGTTGCGCTTCGTGTTTCGGCCTCACGAGCGAGAATGGTTAGTGTATGGCTGGCAAGTACCGGATCCATGGCGGAGACAGGCTCATCCGCCAGTATCAGCTCAGGCGCCTGGTATAACACGCGGGCAATGCCGACGCGCTGGAGCTGGCCCCCCGAGAGCTGATCGCAACGCTGATACAGCTTTTCTGACAGGTCCAGCTTTGCCAGAGCCTGTTGGGCGCCCGGACGATCCAGTGGATAGACAAGGCTGACCAGGCTCTTCCATAAAGGCCATTGGCCCAGGCGCCCAGCCAGTACCGCCGTTACGACGCGTTGCCGCGCCGGGAGGGGAGGTGCCTGGTGAATCAGACCGATATGTGCACGAAGCGACTTCAATCGGGACACGCTCAATGACCACGGATCGGTCTGCAATACGGTGAGTTGTCCTGCCGTTGGCTTGTGGCTTGTCGCCATCAGGCGGAGCAAGCTGGTCTTGCCTGCTCCAGAAGGGCCAATCAGTGCGACGCATTCACCTTTGGTGATCTTCAGGTCAAGCTTTGAAAGCGCGCGATGCCCATTGGCGTGAAGAAGCTCCACGCCAGCTAACTGGACGCTCACTTCAACAGACCGGCCGCACGTGCAGAGCCTTCGATGCCCTTATAGTTTTCAGGAGAAGTTTCTACAAAACGACTGGCTGCCTGTAGATCCAGAATGGCTTTGTCTTCAGGCTTCGAAGGATCCAGTGCAAGAAAGGCCGCCTTGATTTTGGCCGCCAGTTGCGGATCCAGATTGCCTCTGACGGTCCAGTTGTAATCGTAATAGGGCGGAGTGGTCGCGAAGACCTTGACCTTGCTTGTGTCTACTTTCTTGGCATCAACCAGCTTCTGCCAGACCGAAGCGTTCAAAACGCCTCCATCCACTTTTCCAGCCTGTACCCAGGCGGCAGTTGCATCATGGGCTCCAGAATAGGCTACACGTGAGAAAAACTGCTCCGGTACTACCCCTTCCTGCTGCATGAAGTAACGGGGCATCAGGCTGCCGGAGGTCGAAGAGATCGAACCAAAGGCGAACGTTTTGCCTTTCAGGTCTTGAACCGATTTGACGTTTGGATCAGCTGTAATGAATTTGCTGGTGAACTTCTGATCTTCTTCCCGTTGTACCAGCGGATTCATAGGCGCTTTGAGTTGGGTCTGGACAAAGGTAAAGCCACCCAACCATGCCATGTCCAGTCTGTCAGAGGCCAGCGCTTCGACCACGCCTGCATAATCGGAGACCGGCACGAAGGTAACAGGCATGCCAATCTGCTTTTCCAGGTACTCTCCCAGCGGTTTGAACTTGCGAAGCAATTCGGTGGGTGCTTCATCCGGGATAGCCGAGACGCGTAGTGCATCTGCTGCCTGGGTAAGAAGAGAAGTGGCGCACAGGGTAAGACCGGCCACGAGGGCCAGGGAACGCTTCAACATGAGTTTCTCCGGTTCAATAGCGGAAAAAATAGAGCCGCGAAGTATACGGAGATTGACGAAATTTCACAGCCGCTTAATGGCACCCTGGTGTGGCGACGTGTAACTAGGCAGGAGCTGCAAAGCTATTGCAGCTCCTGCTCAAGCCATCAAGTTTCGTCAAAGAAGCGTTCGTGCCACTCTACCAGTGGCTGAGGCATATTGAGTTTTTGGCCGTAGATGACAGCATACGCCAGCACGTTTTGGACATATTGACGGGTTTCGTCAAACGGAATGGTTTCTACCCAGACATCGAACGCCAAGTGCCGGGCGTCCTTCAGCCATCTTTTTACACGTCCGGGACCGGCGTTATAAGCCGCTGAGGCTAGAACACGGTTACCGTTGAATTGCGCATGAACCATGCTCAGGTAAGCGGTGCCCAGCTGGATGTTCGTGTCCGGTTGCAGGGCTGATTGAGGGCTGGCCAATGGAATAGAAAACTTGCTGGCTGTATGTTTTGCCGTCGCAGGCATCAACTGCATCAAGCCCATGGCTCCCACGCCTGAACGGGCATCGGACATGAAGCCGCTCTCTTGCCGGGTAATAGCGAAGACCCAGCTGCTATGCAAGCCTCGCTGGCGCGCTTCACGAACGAAACTGTCGCGGTAGGCGATAGGGAAGCGGATGTCCAGATCGTCCCAGTACTTGGCTTGGCTAATTGAGCGAATAGCCGGGAAATACCATTGCATGTCGTAGGCCATTCGGGCCTGGGCAACCAATTCGTCCCGGTTGAAGCTGCGGCTGACATGAAACCACTCGCGCCGCGCATTTACAAATTCACCACGTGCATAGAACTCGAGCGCGCGCTGAATACCAGGCGTGGTGCGCACGCGGTTGCGAAGGCTATTGCTCAGTACGAGCGGACGATTGTTCAGCTGATAAGGTGCCTTGATGCGGTCGGCTGCTAGAAAGCCGTAGAAATCGCGCTCACGCGAAACTGGCTGGTAATCGGCCAGTACGCTTGAGCTTTGCGGCTGAGACAGCTCCAAGGTACGGGCGCGCCAGTATTGCCAGCGGTTGGTTTCCAGAAGCGATGGGGGAAACCGCTGGATTAACTGGTAAGCCTCTTTCCAGCGGGCCAGGCGCAGTAGAAGGCGCGCACGCCATTCGCTGACCGTGTCATCACGGAGTTCTGGATCGTAACGCTCCATGAGCGGAAGGGCTCGTGGGTCAAAGTTCTTGGCCAGGGTCAGCCCGATCTCACGCGCAATGGATACTTTTTCGTCGCGCGAAAAGGGCAGGCGCTGACTATAGGTATCGAGTAGGCCCAATGCTTTCTCGGGATCCTGTTTGGCAAGGCGTCGCAAACCCAGACCAACCACATCGGCCATGGGCTCGCTGGCAGGTGTGAAGCGCTGCACATCGGCTAGCTGTTGGGGTTTCTGAGCGATATCGCTCATCAGGTTGGCAAGTGAGCCCAGGGTGGGCATCTGCTGTCCCAAATGGGTGACCAGCCCGTAATTACGCGCTTCGGCCGCCAGCTTGGCACGTTTCCAAACCATGCTTTCAGGCATCTGGCCGCGAGCAGCCCAGGCACTGAAAAGGCCATCACAGGCGGCTGGCTGTGACTTGCCTACCAGCCAGAGCTTTTCCGCTGTTTTGAAGGGTTGTGTTGTCTGGCCTTCCTGAATCTGGTGCTGGGCATTTAGGCAATCCAGCTCGGTAAAGTTGAGCTTGGAGTCATAGTAGCGGTCAAAGGTACTCCAATCGCCGCGCTCGGAGAGCCAGCGCAGCCAGCGCAGCTTCATCCAGTTTGCCTGCGGGAGATCGCCATGCTCGGCAAGAAAGGCCTCTATTTCTGTATTGCTGGCGTTCTTGAGGCGTGCGGTCAGCTCGTCATATTGCAGGTAGGGCTCCAGGGGATACCCTTGCAACGCATTGCGTGACTGCAAATAGAGACTGGCATCTCCTTTGGCCAGCGCTGCCTTGGCTTGGTCGTATAGGAGACGTTGTTGCTCAATGGGGGCCGCGTGAGCGGTTTCCAATCCAATGAGAGAAGCAAAGACACAGGTCAACAGCTTGAACAGACGGCCGCGCATGAGATTCCCGGAGAAGACTGCTGGTACATGCGGCTCGGCCGCACAAAGGCGATTACTTTAGCTTGTCGGCCATTACGACGAAAGCGTATGAGCTACCAACGGTCAGGCTAATAATCTTGTCGTCATATGTACGAAAACATTGAGTGCCGTCGGTAGGAAAACATGCAGTTCGTGCGGATGGGCACTAGAATGCACGTCCTTTTTCTTGGAGATGCCTATGACCTTGCTCAAATTCACCGGCGTATCCCTGGCTTTCGGTGCCATGCCATTGCTGGACGGTGTGTCCTGGCAGATCGCTCGGGGTGAGAGAGTCTGCGTGATCGGGCGCAACGGTACTGGCAAGTCCAGCATGCTGCGCCTGGTCAAGGGCGAGCAGATGCCAGACGATGGCGAGATCTGGCGTGCTCCGGCGCTGAAGATCGGAGAGTTGCCCCAGGAGTTGCCTCGGGCAGATGATCGTACCGTATTCGATGTTGTGGCCGAGGGATTGACTGGCGTAGGGGAGTTGCTGGCGGAGTATCATCGACTGTCCCAGAACATTCACACTGACGAAGACCTGACGCGTCTGATGCGCGTTCAGCAGGATTTGGAAGCCAAGGATGGCTGGCGACTGCAGCAGCTGGTCGAGAGCACGCTGAGTCGCCTTCAGTTGCCTGCAGAAAAGACCCTTGCAGAGCTTTCCGGTGGCTGGCGTCGACGTGTGCTATTGGCGCAGGCCCTGGTGGCCGAACCTGACTTGCTATTGCTCGATGAGCCAACCAACCATCTGGATATCGGGGCTATTGCCTGGCTGGAAGAGGCCTTGAGTCAATATCCGGGTGCGATTCTGTTCATCACCCACGACCGAGCCTTCTTGCAAGCCCTGGCGACACGTATTCTTGAGTTGGATCGAGGCCATCTCATCGACTGGCAAGGCGATTACGCCAGTTTTCTGGTGCATAAAGAGCAGCAGCTTGCAGCGGAAGAGACCGCCAACGCACTGTTCGATAAGCGTCTGGCTCAGGAAGAGGTCTGGATTCGTCAAGGCATCAAGGCTCGACGTACCCGCAACGAAGGGCGAGTGCGTGCATTGAAGGCCATGCGCTTTGAACGCAGCGAACGACGCGAACGCCAGGGTAAGGCAAATCTGCAGCTGGAAACCGCCGACAAGTCTGGAAAACAGGTCATTGTTGTCGAGCACGTGGATTACGCCCATCCAGGCAGCGAACCCATTATCCGTGATTTTTCCCTGGTGGTGCAGCGAGGCGACCGGATGGGCTTGTTAGGCCCCAACGGCTCTGGAAAGACAACGCTGCTCAAACTGCTGCTGGGTGACCTTGAGCCGACAGCAGGAAAAATCGTGCATGGTACCAAGCTTGAAGTGGCCTATTTCGATCAGTTGCGACATGCGCTTGAGCCTGAAAAAACCGTCATCGACAATATGGCTGAAGGACGTGAAATCATCACGATCAACGGTCAGGATCGTCATGTCCTCAGTTATCTGGGGGATTTCCTGTTTAGCCCACAGCGTGCCCGGACGCCCGTGAAAGCGCTTTCAGGTGGCGAACGTGCCCGACTGCTGCTAGCGAAGCTGTTCAGCAAGCCGGCCAATCTGCTGGTGCTCGACGAACCTACCAACGATCTGGATGTGGAGACGCTGGAACTGTTGGAAGAAGTGCTTCTGGGCTTTGAGGGCACCGTGCTGATGGTCAGTCACGATCGGGCGTTTCTCGATAACGTCGTGACCAGCACCCTGGTATTTGAAGGCGAGGGCCTCGTGCGCGAGTACGTCGGAGGCTATCAGGATTGGCTACGTCAAGGTGGATCGCCTCGCTTGTTAGGTGCGACAGGGTCGAAAATGGGGGCCAAGTCGGATGCGGCGGCCACTCAAGCGACACCCGTAGAAGCATCCAAGGCAGCAGCGCAGCAGGCGCCTGCCCGTAAAAAGCTCAGTTATAAGGATCAACGCGAGCTGGATGCCTTGCCGGCACAAATCGAGGCGACGGAAAACGAGCTGGCGAGCCTGCAAAGCCAGATTTCCGATCCGGCGTTCTACCAGCAGCCGCTTGAAACGACGCGTGTCGTTGTTGAGCGCTTCGAGGCTTTACAGCGTGAGCTCGATCAGCTGCTGGAGCGATGGGCTGAACTGGAAGAATGAAAAAAGGGCTCCTGAGGGAGCCCTTTTTAGTATTACTTCCGGGTCAGGGAGACCGCTAAGGTGTCACACGGGGCACCATGTAACAGGTCATTGGCGGTCGAGCCCAGAAGAAGGGCAAGGCCATGGCGGCCGTGGCTGCCTACAACGATCAGATCACAGGCATTTTCGCGAGCAAAGCGGTGGATTTCCTGGCGAGGCTGCCCATAGGCCAACTGGCACTGGCCCTCCAGAAGGCTGTATTGCGCAACAAAGCTGTCCAGGCGTTCACGGGACTGTTCGATCTGCTGTTGTTGAAGGGAGGAAAGGTCCATGGGCACGTCACCGCCGAACGCCATAGCCATTGGTTCGACCACATGGACTAGGGAAACCTTGCTTTGGAGGCCGGTAGCCAGATCGACAGCACGACGGATTACGGCATGGCATTCATCAGTCAGGTCGATGGCTACCAGAATGTGTTTATAAGACATTTTATTTCTCCTCCTTAAGGATGGCGAACATTTCAAGTATGGCCTGTCTGGTGCGGCTCGCACCTGCTATCCAGATACCGTTTGGACCGCATTTCGCGGTACTTGCTCCTTGCTGCGGGTGTTGCGCCTCGCTGTTGTTAACAGATCGCTGCGCCAATTGCACCTATCCTTTGTAGAGATTGACGATTTTTCAGTCCCATGCCGTCCGGGCTCAATGGGTTGTTATGCCACGTTAACGCATGGGTCGAATTGACATAACGCAGGTTTTGAATGATCGTGTAGGGGCTGTCAAACACTTGTATGAATCAGATGTTTGTCTTGCGGGCCCTGTAGTGCTCGGGCAGAGAAGAGAAGGTTGCCGCAAGGTATAGCTTTCGCGTTCCGCCCGGGCTTGACGAATCCTAGTATCACGCCATGCAGTTGGCTGCCTGCCTGAATGGGCAAACAAGGCTTGGATGTGAGTGTTCCGCTTCCACGTATGGAGATCAGTTGATGATTTACGAAGGTAAAGCCATCACGGTTAAGGCTCTAGAAAACGGTATCGCCGAGTTAAAGCTTGATCTTACTGGCGAGTCGGTCAATAAATTTAATCGCCTGACCTTGAACGAGCTGCGCCAGGCTGTCGATGCCCTCAAGGCCGACGCTTCGGTCAAGGCCGTCATTCTCAGTAGCGGAAAGGATGTTTTCCTCGTAGGGGCAGACATCACCGAGTTTGTCGAAAGTTTCCGTATGCCAGACGAGGATCTGCTGGCAGGAAACCTCGAGATCAATCAGATCTTCAATGACTTTGAAGACCTCAACGTCCCTACTGTAGCGGCAATTAACGGCATCGCGCTTGGTGGTGGCCTTGAAATCGCCATGGCCGCCGACTTCCGGGTCATGAGCGAGACCGCAAAGGTTGGTCTGCCAGAAGTAAAACTGGGCATTTATCCCGGTTTTGGCGGGACTGTTCGGTTGCCTCGCCTGATCGGTAGCGACAATGCTATCGAGTGGATTGCTTCGGGCAAGGAGAACTCTGCTGCCGAGGCGCTCAAGGTCGGTGTCGTGGATGCAGTTGTTGCACCCGATAAGTTGCAGGCCGCGGCGTTGGATCTGGCACGTCGAGCCATTTCTGGCGAGCTTGACCACAAGGCCCGTCGTCAGCCCAAGCTTGAAAAGCTCAAGCTAAACCCCATTGAAGCCATGATGGCATTCGAGTCGGCCAAAGGCTACGTTGCAGGTCAGGCGGGTCCGAATTATCCCGCGCCAGTAGAAGCGATCAAGACCATCCAGAAGGCCGCTAATTTCGGACGAGAGAAGGCGCTTGAAGTCGAAGCCAAAGGCTTCGTGAAGCTCGCCAAGACAACTGTTTCGCAAAGCCTGATCGGTCTGTTCCTGAATGATCAGCTGCTCAAGAAAAAGGCTAAGGTTTACGATCAGCAGGCGGGTGAGATCAAACAGGCCAGCGTCTTGGGGGCAGGTATCATGGGCGGTGGTATCGCCTATCAGTCTGCGCTCAAAGGCACGCCGATTCTCATGAAGGATATCCGTGAGGAAGCCATTCAGCTCGGTCTTGATGAAGCGAGCAAGCTTCTCAACAAGCGCGTCGAGAAGGGCCGTCTCGAGCCGGTGAAAATGGCTGAAGCGCTCAATCGTATTCGCCCCACTTTGTCCTATGGCGACTTCAAGTCGGTGGATATCGTGGTTGAGGCTGTTGTTGAGAATCCCAAGATCAAGCAGGCTGTGCTGGCAGAGGTCGAAGATCAGGTTGGTGAAGAAGCCATTCTGGCGTCCAATACCTCGACCATCTCGATCAGCTTGCTTGCACAAGCCCTGAAGCGTCCTGAAAATTTCTGCGGTATGCACTTCTTCAATCCGGTGCACATGATGCCTCTGGTTGAAATAATCCGCGGCGAAAAGACCAGCGAAAAAACGATTGCGACCACTGTGGCCTATGCCAAAAAAATGGGTAAGAACCCTATCGTGGTCAATGATTGTCCGGGCTTTCTGGTCAATCGGGTGCTGTTCCCTTATTTCGGTGGTTTTGCTGGCCTGATCGGGCAGGGCGCTGATTTCCAGCGTATCGACAAGCTCATGGAAAAGTTTGGCTGGCCTATGGGGCCGGCTTACTTGATGGATGTTGTAGGGATGGATACGGCGCATCATGCCCGTGATGTGATGGCGGAAGGCTTCCCTGACCGGATGAAAGAGTCCCGTAAGACCGCTGTTGATGCGCTGTACGAGGCTAAACGTCTTGGACAGAAGAACGGCAAAGGGTTCTATGTGTACGAGACCGATAAAAAGGGCAAGCCAAAGAAAGTCGCTGATGCAGAAACCTACGCCTTGCTCAAGCCTGTCGTGTATGAGCAGCGCGATTTCACGGATGATGAAATCGTTCAGCGCATGATGATTCCGCTGTGCCTGGAAACGGTTCGTTGCCTGGAAGATGGCATTGTCGAGTCGGCTGCAGAGGCGGACATGGGATTGATCTATGGCATTGGCTTCCCTCCCTTCCGAGGCGGTGCGCTGCGTTATATCGATTCCCTGGGCGTTGCCGAGTTCGTGGCACTGGCCGACCAGTATGCAGACCTGGGGCCGCTGTATCACCCGACTGAAAAGCTGCGCGAAATGGCCCGTGACGGCCAGTCCTTCTTTGGTTAACGCAGACAGTACAGAGCGAGAATTCTTATGAGCCTGAATCCAAGAGACGTTGTTATCGTCGACTTTGGCCGCACACCGATGGGTCGCTCCAAGGGTGGCATGCACCGTAATACCCGGGCAGAAAACATGTCTGCCCATCTGATTACCCAGCTTCTGGCACGCAATCCGCAAATCAACCCGGCAGAAGTGGAAGATGTGATCTGGGGGTGCGTAAACCAGACGCTCGAGCAAGGCTGGAACATTGCGCGAATGGCGTCCTTGATGACGCCCATCCCTCATACTAGCGCAGGGCAGACCGTAAGCCGGCTCTGCGGGTCTTCGATGAGCGCACTGCATACAGCGGCGCAGGCCATCATGACCGGTAATGGGGATGTGTTCGTGGTAGGTGGCGTCGAGCATATGGGACATGTCAGCATGATGCATGGCGTTGACCCTAACCCGCATCTGTCGCTTTATGCTGCAAAGGCCTCTGGCATGATGGGGCTCACAGCAGAGCTGCTGGGCAAGATGCACGGCATTACCCGGGAAGCACAGGATAAATTCGGCTACCGTTCGCACCAGTTGGCTTGGAAGGCCACTCAGGAGGGTGCGTTCAAGGACGAAATCATTCCCATGGAAGGACATGATGAAAATGGCTTCCTGAAGATGTTTGACTATGACGAGACCATCCGTCCTGATACAACGGTGGACGGCCTGGCTGAGCTCAGACCTGCGTTTAATCCAAAGGATGGTACAGTAACTGCAGGTACGTCATCCCAGATCACCGACGGCGCCTCCTGTATGATTGTGATGTCCGGTCAGCGGGCAATGGACCTTGGCCTGCAGCCACTGGCACGTATTCGGGCCATGGCGGTTGCTGGCGTAGACCCTGCGATCATGGGCTATGGTCCTGTTCCGGCTACCCAGAAGGCCCTCAAGCGTGCAGGGCTGTCGATGGGCGACATTGACTATGTCGAACTCAATGAGGCTTTCGCAGCCCAAGCATTACCGGTGCTGAAAGACCTCAAGCTCCTCGACAAGATGGACGAAAAGGTCAATCTTCATGGTGGGGCCATCGCGTTAGGTCATCCCTTTGGTTGCTCTGGAGCCCGTATTTCCGGCACGCTATTAAATGTCATGAAACAAAAGGGTGGTGCACTGGGCGTAGCAACCATGTGTATCGGCCTGGGTCAAGGCATTACGACGGTGTTCGAACGCGTCTGAGAATGGCGTTTATGCTACCGAAACCGGGGCCTGGCCCCGGTTTTTCTTTCTGGAGGGAACATGTCCTTACAACCTGGGCTCTATCGGCATTACAAGGGGCAGGAGTACCGTGTCCTGGGCGTAGCCAAACATTCTGAAACGGAAGAGGAGCTTGTTTTTTACCAGGCGTTGTATGGTGAATACGGCCTTTGGGCGCGTCCGCTCAGCATGTTTCTGGAAAGCGTCGAGGTGGACAGCGAGCGTGTTCCCCGCTTTGCTTTAGTAAAGGTTGAGGAGAATCCGTTAGGGCTTGCCGATAACGCGCAGCCTTGACCTTTCTCCAACAGCCACTATATATAGCGGGGCCGTACAGCCACGCTGTCATGGTTCGTCAGTCACTGCCTCACTGCCAAATGTCTGTCAGACTGTCTCGCCTTTCTCTTTACATCTTTTAATAACGCAGGAATCAACCGATACATGGGCAAATCGCTGGTCATCGTGGAATCCCCGGCCAAGGCCAAGACCATCAACAAGTATTTGGGCAACCAGTACGTGGTGAAGTCGAGTATCGGCCATATCCGTGACCTGCCTACCAGTGGGTCGGCAGGCGCGTCAAAAGAGTCCGCCACGAAAGGACGCAAGTCTGCTGCCGAAGCTCCAGCCCTTTCTCCAAAGGAAAAGGCCAAGCGCCAGCTTATCGCTCGCATGGGGGTCGACCCTGAGCATGGCTGGAAGGCGCACTACGAGATCCTGCCTGGAAAGGAAAAGGTGATCGAAGAGCTTAAGCGTCTGGCTAAGGAAGCTGACACTGTTTATCTCGCAACCGACTTGGACCGCGAAGGGGAAGCCATTGCCTGGCATCTTCGTGAGGCCATCGGCGGAGACGAAAGCCGCTTCAAGCGGGTCGTCTTCAACGAAATCACTAAAAAAGCGATTCAGGATGCGTTCTCCAAGCCGGGCGAGCTGGATATCAATCGAGTCAATGCTCAGCAGGCCAGGCGCTTTCTGGACCGTGTAGTAGGCTACATGGTCTCGCCTCTGCTATGGCAGAAGATCGCCCGAGGGCTTTCGGCTGGACGTGTTCAGTCCGTTGCGGTCAAGCTGCTTGTGGAGCGTGAGCGGGAAATTCGTGCCTTCGTCCCTGAAGAGTACTGGGAAGTTCACGCCGATTTGGCGAACCCCAAGAATGCCAAGGCGCGTTTTGAGATCGTCCGGCAAAACGGCGATGCATTCAAGCCGTTGAACGAGGCGCAGGCAAGTGCTGCCGTCGAGAAGTTAAAGGCTTCCAGCTACAGCATTAGCAAGCGTGAAGACAAGCCTACCAGCAGCCGACCTTCCGCTCCGTTCATTACATCGACTTTACAACAGGCTGCCAGCAATCGGCTGGGCTTTGGTGTAAAGAAAACCATGATGATGGCCCAGCGTCTTTACGAGGCGGGTTATATCACTTACATGCGTACCGATTCGACGAACCTGTCCAGCGATGCCATTACCATGGCTCGGGCGTTTATCGAAAATGAATTTGGCGACAAATACTTACCGGCCAAGCCTAATTTCTACAGCAGCAAGGAAGGTGCGCAAGAGGCTCACGAAGCAATTCGTCCGTCTGACGTAAACACGCGTCCTGACCAGCTGTCTGGCATGGAGCGAGACGCCGAACGCT
This sequence comes from Pseudomonas sp. C2.3V, assembly GCF_058536325.1. Lineage (NCBI taxonomy): Bacteria > Pseudomonadati > Pseudomonadota > Gammaproteobacteria > Pseudomonadales > Pseudomonadaceae > Pseudomonas > Pseudomonas sp. C2.3V. The sequence goes on from NZ_JBZUBN010000001.1 coordinate 1,450,486, forward strand.
TGTACGATTTGATCTGGCGTCAGTTCATTGCCTGTCAGATGCCTCCTGCGGAATATCTTTCTACGACCGTTACGGCAAAGGCCGGTGAGTTTGAGTTGCGCGCCAAAGGGCGAATCCTCAAGTTCGATGGCTTTACCCGAGTTCTGTCGCAACAGAGCAAGCCTGGCGAAGACGACGTACTGCCCGAAATGAACCAGGGCGATGCCATGAAGCTGCTGAAGCTGGATCCCACTCAGCACTTCACCAAGCCGCCGGCACGTTTCTCTGAGGCCAGTTTGGTCAAGGAGCTGGAAAAGCGCGGTATTGGTCGTCCATCTACCTATGCAGCCATTATTTCCACGATTCAGGATCGCGGCTATGCCACTGTGCATAATCGCCGTTTCTACGCAGAAAAGATGGGTGACATTGTTACTGACCGGCTGGGCGAGAGCTTCTCTGACCTCATGGATTATGGTTTTACCGCCAGCATGGAAGGTGATCTTGATACCGTAGCGCAGGGCGAGCTTGACTGGAAAAACCTGCTAGATGAGTTCTATAGCGATTTCAAGAAAAAGCTAGAAGCCGCTGAGAGCGCTGAAGGAGGAATGCGTGCGAATGTGCCGACTCTCACGGACATCCCTTGTCCGACATGTAGCCGGCCGATGATGATCCGTACCGCTTCAACGGGTGTATTCCTTGGATGCTCGGGTTATAGCCTGCCGCCCAAAGAGCGTTGCAAAGGAACGATCAACCTTGTTCCGGGTGATGAAATTGCTGAGGACGACGAAGGCGAGTCGGAATCGCGTGTGCTGCGTGGCAAGCACCGCTGCGATATTTGCGGAACTGCGATGGATGCTTACCTGATTGACGAGCATCGCAAGCTCCACATCTGTGGCAATAACCCCGATTGCTCGGGTTATGAAGTTGAAACCGGTAACTATCGCATCAAGGGCTATGAAGGGCCTTCACTGGAGTGTGACAAGTGCGGCAGTGAAATGCAGCTCAAGACGGGTCGTTTCGGCAAATTCTTTGGATGTACCAATCCTGAGTGCAAGAATACGCGCAAGCTGCTGAAGAACGGCGAGCCGGCTCCGCCCAAGATGGATGCCATTGCAATGCCTGAGCTCAAGTGCGAGAAAGTCAACGATACGTATGTATTGCGAGATGGAGCTTCAGGTTTATTCCTGGCGGCCAGCCAGTTTCCAAAGAATCGCGAAACTCGCGCACCGTTGGTCAGCGAGCTGTTGCCGCACAAGGATGAAATCGATCCGAAATACCATTATCTATTAAGTGCACCGGCCAAAGACCCGGATGGCCGTTCTGCTGTTATTCGCTTCAGTCGCAAGACGAAGGAGCAATATGTACAGACAGAAGAGAATGGTAAGCCGACCGGTTGGAAAGCCTATTTCGATAATGGGAAGTGGAAGGTAGAAGACAAGCGTAGTTGATGCGCTGTATCTGGTTGCCAGGTCTGCAAGCCTGGCAATTGGTGTCTGTGTAGCGGGGCAGTTGGCACCGCTTTGCCTTGGGAGGATTCAGGCATGTCTCATGAGATCTATACTCGTACCAACCAGAAGTTGTACTTCGCCGGTTTAAGCCTTGAATCGTGGCGCAGGGCGGAGCACGAGCAGAGCATGAATGCCCAGGGGCAGATTCAGGCCGAGCGAGAGGCGACGTTGTTTCATTTGTATGGTGCTGTTTTGGGGTTGTGTCATGAAGTGGCAGGTTATTACCGCCTGCCTAACGCCCAGGCTGCCTCAATCGATCAGTTTTTAAATCCACAAGCTTTGAAAGATTCGCCAAGTCCTGAGTTGGCTGAATTGTTTGAGTTGGCAAGTCATCAGCAAACATGGCTGGCTCAATTGCTGGATGGGTTCTCCGCATTGCAAAAACCACCGCAGCCTATCAAGCAAGCTAAGGTTGATCCTGGTCTGCCGCTGATTGAGTCGGTTACGCTTGATGAAGAGAAGAGGCTGCTGAGCCATACTGAGCTCGAGGCCTGGAGAAAAAACATCAAGGAGTTGGCGCTGCGCTTTCGTGGTTCATTGACCGAATGGTGAGGCACAGACGCCAAAAATGTGTAGATCTTCTTGATTGAAGAGCTGTCTTGCAACATTTTAGTCTTTATTGCATTACGTTAATCGATAGAGCCTAGGGAAGGGCAGGTGCGACTGCTACAATGCCAGCGCCTGCTGGAGATGCACATATGTCTACGTCTTATCTTGAAATTGTCGAACTGGCTGATGGCCGTATCGTTCTTCGCCGTGCCGATGGTGAAGAGGCACTGGTGACATTGGAGTTTTCTTCCGATGCAAAGGATTTTCTGCATGGCCAGCAAGTTGAAGTGGCTAAAGCCATGTTCAATTTGGGTGTGCAGATGGCGGGGCGTCTAGCCGAAGGGGATATGATAGAACGCGAAGATACTCCCCGCGTTCTTCATTGATCAGCCCAAGCGAATGTTAAGGCTTTGGGCGTTGCCTGTCTGAGCGGCCAAAGCCAGCTTTTTCTTCTCGGAAGTCTTCATGCCGTGGAGCCAGCTCACCACGGTATGGCTTCTTCCTGAACGTAAGGCTTCACAAGCAAGCTCTAGTGTCTGCATGCTCTGACGCGGTTGCAGCAGCAGGATTCTATTTAGATTCAAATCCCTTGAGCGCAGCCACTTTGTCGTTAGCAGCGTCGGAGGTGCTATCAGTGTCAGCCACCGGGGATCCTGTTCGTCACTCAACTCCCGCAGCATGGGTGCTAGCAAATGCAGGCAATGGTCTTGAGCGCCGTTTAGAGTCACTTCACTAAAGCAATCAGGCAAAGTCGCCGCCTGAATAGGTCCAGCCAAAAAAGGATTGAGCGACGGTTGAACCAGTGCGTCGTGAAACAACGGCAACTGTCCATGATCCGGCGGCAATAAAGATTGCACTGAACACCTCCTTATAGATACGTTGACTCGTTAACGCCTGATGACACCTACGCTCAGGCCTTCGATTACTAGATCCTGCTTATTGAGGTCCACCTCAATAGGCTGGAAATCAGGGTTTTCAGCAATCAGCCAAACCTTGTTGCCCTCACGTTTGAACCGCTTGACCGTAACTTCTTCTCCGACACGAGCAACCACGACTTGCCCGTTGCGCGCCTCACGAGTGACGTGAACCGCCAGAAGGTCACCATCAAGAATACCAATGTTCTTCATGCTCATGCCTTCTACCTTGAGAAGGTAATCCGCACGTGGTTGGAAGAAGTCAGGGTTAATATTGCAATTTTCTTCCACGTGCTGCTGGGCCAGGATTGGCGCGCCTGCAGCGACACGACCGATGACAGGGAGCTCACTGTCAGAAGGTTTCTGTGTTTCCAGTCCAGGAATGCGGATTCCGCGAGAGGCACCAGGCGTCATTTCAATAGCGCCTTTACGTGCAAGCGCCTTGAGGTGCTCCTCTGCCGCATTCGGGGATTTGAAGCCAAGCTCCTGAGCGATTTCCGCACGGGTGGGCGGGAATCCATTTTCTTCAAGGCAGCGCTTGATGAAGCTCAGGATTTCAGACTGTCTCGGAGTTAGTTTTAGCATGATAGGTGTCTGGCTTTATATACAGTTCCTGGGATTATATACAGTATTGGTTTGAGGGCAACCGACTTTTTATCAGCCAAATGCCATTACGGCACTTAGCTATCCCAGGCATTGACTCAGGAATGTTTTAAACATATGTTTAAAACATTTTATGATCAGGTAGTTAAGCGATGGCTCAATCTGAAACGGTCGAGCGGATATTGGATGCCGCTGAACAACTTTTTGCTGAGCGTGGCTTTGCTGAAACATCGCTCCGCCTGATAACCAGCAAGGCGAATGTAAACCTTGCAGCAGTGAATTATCACTTCGGCTCGAAGAAATCCCTTATCCAGGCGGTATTCTCTCGTTTTCTGGACCCTTATTGCGCGTGTTTGGAAAATGAGTTGGACCGACGGTACGGCAAGTCCGGGACCAAGGCAGACCTTGAGGAGCTTCTTTATCTGCTGGTAGATCAGGCGTTAGCCATCAAACCGCGTCACGGTAATGATCTTTCCATTTTCATGCGGCTTTTAGGGCTGGCATTCAGTGAGAGCCAGGGGCATCTGAAGAAATACCTCGAAGAGGCATACGGACGCGTTTTTCGTCGCTACATGGAGCTGGTTGCCATGGCTGCGCCTGCCATTCCTCCGCTGGAGCTGTTCTGGCGCGCTCACTTCATGATAGGGGTGGCTGCATTCAGCATGTCAGGTATCAAGGCTTTGAAGGCCATGGCTGATAATGATTTTGGTGTACATACGTCAACGGAGCAGGTATTGCGTTTGATGGTGCCTTTCATGGCCAGTGGCATGCTGGCGGAGAGTGCAATGACGGATCAGGCTCTGGCATCTGCGCAATTCAAGCCCCGCAAGCCTGTCAGTCAGGATGCTCAGCGCTTCTGAGTGAGGATATGCCAGCGCTTTCAGCAAAGGCATTACTGACACATTGATTGAAACGAGTTGAAAGGGCACCATGCCTCACTTGTTTTCTGTGCCTCAGGAATGCCTATGCAAGGCTCATTAATGGTGGACATTGGCGGCACATGGCTGACCGCTGAAGACCGACATCTCCTGCGCCAGCCCGAAGTGGGTGGGCTCATTCTTTTTGCTCGCAATATCGAGCATCCTCGCCAAGTGCGTGAGCTATGTGAAGCCATACGCGCCGAGCGGCCGGAGTTGCTATTGGCTGTCGACCAGGAGGGCGGCCGCGTCCAGCGACTTCGACAGGGCTTTGTACGTCTGCCTGCCATGCGGCGATTTGCCGATCATCCAGAGGCCGACCGCCTTGCCGAGGCATGCGGGTGGATAATGGCAACCGAAGTGCTGGCCGTCGGGCTCGACTTCAGCTTTGCTCCGGTTCTGGATCTTGATCATGGCCGTAGCGTGGTAATCGGTCAGAGAGCCTTCGAGGGAGCGCCGGACAGGGCGACCGATCTGGCAGGCGCCTTCGTTCGCGGCATGCATGCTGCCGGCATGGCTGCAACCGGCAAGCATTTCCCGGGGCATGGATGGGCAGAAGCCGACTCGCATGTGGCCATCCCCCGTGACGAGCGTAGCCTGGAAGACATCAAGGCCGTTGATCTTGTACCTTTCAAGCGTCTGAGTGGGCAGCTGGAAGCGATCATGCCTGCTCATGTGATCTATCCCTGCGTAGATGAGCAGCCAGCCGGGTTTTCGCGGCGGTGGCTGCAGGACGTGCTTCGCGGCGAGTTGGGTTTCAAGGGTGTTATTTTCAGCGACGATCTATCCATGGCCGGTGCGCATGTTGCCGGTGACGCGGCAGGACGCATAGAGGCTGCCTTGAGTGCTGGCTGTAACATGGGGCTCGTTTGTAATGACCGTGCCGCGGCTGAGCTGGCGCTAACCGCGCTGCAGCGCTTGAAAGCCAAGCCTTCGCAGCGGTTGAAACGCATGAGTGCAAAAGCATTTCCATCCATTGAATACCGTCAGCATCCTCGCTGGCTTGCGGCTTTATCTACTCTGCGCCAAGCAGGTTTGATTGATTAAGGAGTTTATATGACCGTTTACGCCATTATTGGCGGGACTGGCCTGACGCAGCTGGAAGGTCTGACGCTGGATGAGTCCCTCAGAATAAACACGCCCTATGGCGCGCCTTCGGCGGACATTCTCAAAGGCCGTTATGCAGGACGCGAAGTATTGTTCCTGGCGCGCCATGGTCATCCGCATCGCATCCCGCCTCATCAGGTCAATTATCGCGCCAATATATGGGCGCTCAAGCATGCCGGTGCAGAAGCAATCCTGGCCGTTAATGCGGTAGGCGGTATCCATTCAGCAATGGGTAGCGGGCATCTATGTGTACCTCACCAGATCGTCGACTATACATGGGGTCGTGAACACACCTTTTTTGAAGGGTCTCTGGAAGCGGTAACCCATATCGATTTCAGCTACCCCTATGATGAGGCGCTTCGCCAGCAATTGATCAGTGCGCTGCGTCAACACGGCTATGCCCACAGTGATCAGGGTGTCTATGCATGTACACAAGGGCCTCGTTTGGAAACGGCAGGGGAGATCGTTCGACTGGAGCGTGATGGATGTGACATCGTGGGGATGACAGCCATGCCAGAAGCCGCACTGGCTCGGGAGCAGGATTTGGCTTATGCCTGTCTGGCGTTGGTCGTTAATCCAGCTGCAGGTAAGGTAACTGGCGTTATCACCATGGCTGAAATAGAGCAGGCGCTGCATGAGGGTATAGGCAGGGTTAAAGCTGTACTGGCAACAGTACTGGCAGGTTAAGCCCGACTGGCCGGGCACCTCCTGAGTGCCCGGCCGGTTACCTGGACTAGACGTTTTCCGGGGTCAAGCGCTCGAAAAGTGCCTCAATGATATTGAAACGCTCTTCAGGACGTTCCATCGGTACCTGGAATTTAAAGATGGTTGCACCCTCAAGGCGATACTTGTTGGGCTGGCTTTGTATCATTTTGACCAGTACCAACGGATCAACCTTCGTATCAGGAGTGAACTCGATGCGACCGCCTTGCGGGCCGGCATCAACCTTCACAACACCTAGGGCTTCTGCCTTGATCTTCATAAGTGTCAGGCGGACCAGGTTTTTGACGGCATTGGGCAAAAGGCCAAAGCGGTCAATCATCTCGACCTGTAGCTCCTTGAGTGCATCTTCATCGGCTGCAGAAGCAATACGCTTGTACAGAATCAGGCGAGTATGGACGTCTGGCAGATAGTCCTCTGGAATGAGCGCAGGTACCCGCAGATTGATGTCCGGACCACCCCCAAGGGGCTGTTCCAGGTTCGGTTGTTCACCTTTGCGAATAGCCTTGACCGCCCGTTCCAGCATTTCCATGTACAGCGTAAAGCCTACAGCCTGGATCTGGCCGCTTTGACCTTCGCCCAGGAGTTCGCCGGCGCCCCGTATTTCAAGGTCATGGGTGGCCAGAATGAAGCCTGCGCCCAGGTCCTGCGCACCAGCAATCGCCTCAAGACGTTTTTCAGCATCAGGTGTCATGCTTTTTCGTGGCGGTGTTAGCAGGTAGGCATACGCTTGGTGGTGACTTCGTCCCACGCGTCCACGCAACTGATGCAGTTGCGCCAGGCCAAACTTGTCTGCACGCTCGATAATGATGGTATTGGCGCTGGGCACGTCGATACCGGTCTCGATAATAGTTGACGCTACCAGCACGTTGAAGCGCTTGTGGTAGAAGTCGCTCATGACCTGTTCCAGTTCCCGTTCGCGCATCTGTCCATGACCAATGCCAATACGGGCCTCCGGCACCAGCTCCGCAAGGTCCCGGGCGCACTTTTCAATGGTCTTTACTTCGTTGTGAAGGTAGTAGACCTGTCCGCCGCGTAGCAGCTCGCGCAGAAGGGCTTCCTTGATAACCGCGTTCTGCTGCTCCATGACGAACGTCCGGACCGACAAACGTCGAGCCGGCGGAGTGGCGATGATGGACAGATCGCGCATACCTGCAACAGCCATGTTGAGCGTGCGCGGAATCGGTGTGGCCGTAAGGGTCAGAATATCGACTTCGCTACGTAGCGCTTTGAATTGCTCCTTCTGACGCACGCCGAATCGGTGCTCCTCATCAATGATGACGAGTCCCAGATTCTTGAGCTTCACGTCGTCCTGCAGCAGTTTGTGTGTGCCGATAATAATGTCGATATTACCGTCAGCCAGTTCCTGTACGGCCTTTTCAACATCCTTGGCAGACTTGAAGCGAGACATCACCTCGACACGCACAGGCCAGTCGGCAAAGCGGTCGCGAAAGCTGTTGTAGTGCTGCTGCGCCAACAGTGTTGTAGGAACCAGGACGGCCACCTGCTTGCCGCTGTGTACCGCTACAAACGCCGCCCGCATGGCGACTTCGGTCTTGCCAAAGCCTACATCGCCGCAGACCAGACGATCCATGGGCTTGCCTGACAGCATATCCTTGAGTACAGCATCGATAGTAACTTGCTGGTCAGGTGTTTCTTCAAACGGAAAGCCTGCTGCGAAGGTTTCGTAATCCGCCTTGGGATCAGTAAACGCAAATCCTTCCCGAGCGGCTCGACGGGCATATACATCCAGCAGTTCGGCGGCAACATCGCGCACCTGCTCAGCTGCCTTGCGTTTGGCTTTCTGCCAGGTTTCAGAACCTAGTTTGTGTAGTGGAGCAAGCGCGTCGTCAGCGCCTGAATAACGGGCAATCAGGTGCAGGTTGGCAACCGGAACATAGAGCTTCGCTTCGTCTGCATATTCCAATAGTAGAAATTCTTGCGCCTGGCCCTCCAACTCAAGCGTTACCAGACCCATATAACGCCCAACGCCGTGATCAATATGCACGACCGGCGCGCCCTCGCGTAGCTCGGTCAGGTTCTTGACGACGTTGTCACCATGCTCGTTGCGCTTTTCCCGGCGACGACGCTGCATGATACGCTGACCAAACAACGGACTTTCGGCAATGAGGGCTACATCGGGTTTTTCGAGTAGCAAGCCTTCGTCGAGCGGCGCGACTGTAATCGACAGGCGCTCGTCAGTTTCCTGAAAATCTTCCCATCCCTCGACCGATGTAGGGCGCAGGTTGATACGTGCCAGCAACTCAAGCAGCACCTCCCGACGGCCGGCGGATTCTGCTGTAAACAGGATGCGTCCATCAAACTCAGCCAGGAAATTTTGCAAGGCCGCCAATGGCTGATTAGCCTTGGCCTCAATGGCAAGATTGGGCAGAGGCCGCGCTGAAAAACGCTCACGACCCACACCCGGCTCGATATCATCGCTACTGATAACAATGCGTGGCCATTGCTTGAGACGAGCGAAGCACTCTTCTACCGGGAGGAAAACTTCAGCCGGTGGTAATAGAGGACGCTCCGGGTCAACGCGACGGTCTTCGTAACGGGTCCGTACGTCCGTCCAGAACTGTTCAGATGCCTGCTCGATGCCTGGTAACGAAAAAACCTGTGCGCTCTGGGGCAGGTAATCAAACAGCGTCGACGTCTCATCAAAGAACAACGGCAGGTAGTACTCAATGCCCGCGGGCGTCAAGCCACTCGCCAGATCCTGGTAAAGAGGGCTGCGACGATAATCCACATCAAAACGCTCTCGAAAGCGTGCCCTGAACCCTGTGACGGCTTCTTTATGCAGCGGAAATTCTCGAGCAGGAAGCAGTCGGATCGAATCTACCTTGTCGATTGATCGCTGCGTCTCTGGATCAAATGTGCGTAATGTCTCAATTTCGTCATCGAATAAGTCGATTCGGTACGGGAGACTACTGCCCATCGGGAAGAGATCAATCAGTGCTCCACGGACTGTAAATTCGCCATGCTCGTAGACGGTATCGACATAGCGGTATCCGGCTGCCTCCAGGCGAGCCCGCGTAGCCTCTACATCCAGACGTTGTCCCACATCCAGCACAAGACTGCTGCCTAACAGGAAGCGTGTAGGTGCCATACGATGTAGGGCTGTTGCGATAGGCACTACCAAAATGCCGTGATCAAGCTCTGGTAGACGATAGAGCGCCGCTACACGTTGGGAAATAATGTCTTGATGCGGCGAAAAAATATCGTAAGGCAACGTTTCCCAATCAGGGAAATGCAGTACGGGAAGCCTCGGGGCAAAGAAGCGCAGTTCTTGCTCCAGGCGTTCGGCGCTCTGGCTGTCCGGCGTTAAAAGTAGGGTGAATCGTTGGCTGGCAGCGCTTGCAGCCTCGGCAATAGCCAGACTTAGCGCGGCTCCGGGGAGATTTCCCCAATGCTGTCGTCCGGCGGTATCAGGAATTGATGGAATGCGCAAAACGGGCACGCTGGTTAGGCTCCGTTGAAAAAAATCTGAGTTGGGATTGTAACGACGGTCTCGTCTCGCTGTCAGTGCATCGACGCGCGAAGATTGCCGGTTCAGGCAGGTGCGGTCATAATGTAGTTCCTTTTGTTAGCCCCTACATATGGAAGGTATCACCGTGAGTCAGAACTCCGACCAGTGTCTTGGTGAATGGATCGATCGTGAGGCGATTGCGGAGGCAATGATTCCGCTGATCGGTCAGCTCTACCGTAATAATAATGTTGTGACCTCTATATATGGGCGTGGTTTGGTTAATCGTTCAGTGATCGCCATTCTCAAGGCGCATCGCTTTGCACGTCAGGTCGATGATGTCGCATTGTCTGTACACGATACCTATCCGCTGCTTAAGGCTATTAGTGAACTTGAGCTAGGTGCCGCTTCCATTGATTTGGCGCGTCTGAGCTTGAAATTCAAGCAGGCGGGGGCAGGGCGTGATCTAAAAGAGTTCCTACGCGAAGAACTGGCTGCCGTTGTAGGTAAGCAGGGCACCGAAAAGCGCCAGGGAACCGATGTGGTTCTGTATGGCTTTGGCCGTATCGGACGTTTGCTTGCACGTATCCTTATCGAGCACTCTGGAAGCGGCGATGGCCTGCGTCTACGTGCCATTGTGGTGCGTAAAGGCGCTGAAAACGATCTGGTCAAGCGCGCCAGCCTGTTGCGTCGCGACTCGGTACATGGCTCCTTTGAAGGCACCATCACCGTTGACGAGACCAACAATACGATTTGTGCAAATGGCACCTTGATTCAGGTGATCTATTCCAACGATCCGACCACAGTCGACTACACCCAGTACGGTATCAATAATGCGATCATTGTTGATAACACCGGTAAATGGCGTGATGCAGAAGGCCTGTCGCAACATCTGAAGTGCCCGGGTGCTGCGCGTGTTGTGCTGACGGCGCCTGGCAAGGGGTCGCTCAAGAATATCGTTCACGGTATCAACCACAACACTATCAGCCCAGAAGACAGCATTGTTACGGCGGCTTCCTGCACCACCAATGCTATCGTGCCCGTGCTGAAGGCCATCAATGACAAGTACGGCATCATCAGCGGTCATGTAGAAACGGTTCACTCCTTCACCAATGATCAAAACCTGATCGACAACTTCCACAAAGGTGATCGTCGCGGTCGTAGTGCACCGTTGAACATGGTGATTACCGAGACGGGCGCCGCCAAAGCGGTCGCCAAGGCGCTGCCAGAATTGGCTGGCAAGCTGACAGGTAATGCCATTCGCGTTCCAACGCCCAACGTGTCGATGGCTATCCTGAACCTGAACCTTGAAAAAGGCACCAATAAGGAAGAGATCAACGATTATCTGCGTTATATGGCGCTGCACTCTGATCTTCACAAGCAGATCGATTTCGTCAACTCGCCTGAAGTGGTATCCAGCGACTTCGTTGGCTCTCGTCATGCTGGCATAGTAGACGCAGGTGCTACCATTTGCAGCGATAACCGTGTCGTTCTCTATGTGTGGTATGACAACGAGTTCGGCTATAGCTGCCAGGTTGTTCGTGTGCTTGAGGAAATGGCTGGTGTAAACCCACCGGCTTATCCAGCGGTTTAAGCATTGTTCATATGAAGACGGGAGCTTAGGCTCCCGTTTTTATTTATCGCTTTAAATTGAAAAGATTTTCTAGTGTGACGAAAGGTCGCAACGAGAGGATAGGTGTAACCTATATAGAGATCATCGCTTAAATCGGGTTGCCGTAGAGCCGGTGATGATGTGCTCGACGCTCATGAGCGATCGGTTCGTTTTTTCGAGGAGTAATCATGGCTGTCTATAACTATGACGTAGTGGTGCTGGGATCGGGCCCGGCAGGCGAGGGGGCTGCAATCAATGCAGCCAAGCACGGACGCAAGGTGGCGGTCGTGGACAGTCGCCAGGTCATCGGTGGAAATTGCATTCACCTTGGCACCATTCCGTCAAAGGCTCTGCGTAACTCAGTCAAGCAGATCATCCATTTCAACAATAATCCGATGTTCCGCACGATTGGCGAGCCTCGCTGGTTTTCCTTTCCTGACGTGCTCAAGAGTGCTGAGCGCGTCATTGGAAAGCAGGTTAATTCACACACATCCTATTTTGCTCGTAACCGGGTCGATGTGTACTTCGGAACCGCAAGCTTTATCGACGAGCACACGATCAACGTCATAAATCCCAATGGCGGTACCGAACAACTGGTTGGCAAGCAGGTGGTTATTGCAACGGGCTCGCGTCCTTACCGCCCAGCTGATGTTGATTTCTCCCACCCGCGTGTTTATGACAGCGATACCATCCTGACCTTGAGCCATACACCACGGCGCCTGATCATTTATGGAGCAGGTGTCATTGGGTGTGAATACGCCTCCATCTTCAGTGGCCTGGGTGTGCTCGTCGATCTGATCGATACGCGCGATCAGCTGCTGAGCTTCCTGGATGATGAAATCTCCGATGCGCTTAGCTACCACTTGCGCACCAATAATGTGCTCATTCGTCACAATGAAGAGTATGAGCGTATTGAAGGCCTGGAGCATGGGGTCGTTCTTCACCTTAAGTCAGGCAAGAAGCTGCGAGCTGACGCGCTTCTGTGGTGTAACGGGCGCACCGGCAATACCGACCAGCTGGCGTTGGAGAATGTTGGTATCGAGGTGAACAGCCGCGGCCAAATTAACGTGGATGAGAATTACCGCACCAGTTGCCCCAATATCCTGGCGGCTGGAGATGTCATTGGTTGGCCTAGCCTCGCCAGTGCAGCGTTTGACCAAGGTCGTTCAGCTGCCGGTAATATTCTGGATGATGATTCAGCGCGCTATGTCGATGATATTCCTACTGGAATTTATACCATTCCCGAAATCAGTTCTTTGGGTAAAAACGAGCGCGATTTGACGCAGGCTAGAGTACCCTACGAAGTTGGCAAAGCGTTCTTCAAAAGCATGGCGCGAGCGCAGATTTCAGGCGAGCCGGTAGGCATGCTCAAAATCCTGTTCCATCGCGAGACTCTGGAAGTCCTTGGTGTTCACTGCTTTGGCGATCAGGCGTCCGAGATTCTTCACATCGGACAAGCCATCATGAACCAGAAAGGTCCTGGCAATAACATCAAGTACTTCATCAATACGACGTTTAATTATCCCACCATGGCTGAGGCGTACCGCGTAGCTGCCTTTGATGGGTTGAACCGGCTTTTCTAAGCCGGCTTAGCCTGTGGTTTGTGATCATCCAGCACGGTTCTGGCCAGTGCTGGATAATCCGTAATTAAACTGTCTGCACCGAAGTCGATTAGGCGTCGCATCAAGGAGGGCTCATTTACCGTCCATACCGATACATGCAGGCCCTGGCGCTGGGCCTTCAAGAGTCGCTCAGGGGTGCACAGCGTCCAATTGAGCGCAAGTAAATGGCAGCCGTAGTTAGCAGCCACTTTCAGCGGATCCAGCCAGGCGTATTCTGCCACCAGCCCACGTTGAAGCCAGGGAGTGTCACGGTTAAGCGCCCTTAATACTTCCCGTGAGCTGGACGTTACCGTAATACGGTCGCTGAGATTGAAACGTTTCGCCAGCTCATCGATGGCTTTGATGGTGCGTGCAGCCCGGACGCGTGAAGCGCTTTTGACTTCAAGCTGCCAATGCTCGAAATCCACTTGCTTGAAAAGATCCTCAAGGCGTGGAATAGGGCAGGGTCGAGGCCATGAGGGACCTGCCAAGCGTGCGTCGTAGGTAACCAGCGTATCGGCAGGCAACTCGGCAACCTTACCTCGACGTCCCGTAGTACGCTTGAGGGTAGGGTCGTGAATGACCATCAATTCTCCATCACTGGACAGGTGGAGGTCCAGCTCGCAGCGGGTTACGCCCACCTGCAGGCACTGCTCAAAGCTGGCTAGCGTGTTTTCCGGGGCCTCGCCTTTGGCTCCTCGATGGCCGTAGATGACTGTCATGGCGTTTCCCTGCGATTAAGTGGCTGATGGTCACGAACCGCATCAATGACACGGTCATTCTCAAAATAGACGCTGAAGTCGCGATAGTCCCAGCGAGTAATGGGCGGCTTACCTACGGCTGGATGTTCTTCGTCCGGCAAACCAAATCGATTCAGCACCTCGGTGCGAAGTTGCCCAGGTTGGGGCAGGGCCGTGTGGGTGTCACCTTGACGACTAATAGGGATCGAGAGCGTATCGGCGAAAACAGCTGTTGGGCCGAGCAACAGTAAAAAACTCAGCCAGTAGTTCACTATTGCTCACCCTTGGGCTGTGCTCTGAGCGTACGGCGCTCATGGGCCTGCTTCTTGAAGATATGCCGAGCAAGCAGCTGGCGTTGTGCATCGCTGATGTCTACGAAGCTGGTGCCTATCTCATAACTGTCTGGCGTAGCCGGCTGGCAGTGAATCACTTCAGCTTTCAATTCAAGGCCCAGTGCCTGAGGCATCAGTATCATGCGCAGGCTTAGCTGGCTACCCAGTGAAAACGCCTCTGAATGTTGAAAGCTGATGCCACCCTCGGACAGCACGACAGGTCTGGGTTCTCCGACTTCATGAATCAAATTCCAGGTCAGTGCCTGACCCAGTAAATCGATTCGCTTGTTGAGCAGCTTTATACAGGCGGCAATTGGGCGGTCGCGCTCATTGACGCTACGCAGAAGGTGCTGTGATTCGAACTCCAGAAGATGCATTTCACTTAGCAGATCGAACAAAGGTGACACATTAGGCGTGGCGGATTGTTCTGTCCCGGCAAGTGGGGTGATTTCCAGTGCGATCGAGTCTGTGATGCGATAGTATTCGCGGCGTTCATCCGCGTCTGGTGCGGTCATGGTAAACCCACGGCGATGATCGAAGCGTTGAGTGTAATGCCTGCTGATGGGGGCTTGCCAGTCTGTAAGCTGGCGCTTCGTCAGGGCTGTGAAGCAACAGGGATTCGCTCCGCCTGAAGTGGCGAACGCTGCATATATGAGTGTAGTCGAGCTTGGGACTATAACGGCCAGTTCTGTATTGTTTGCCGTTTCCCTTGTCCATAAGGACTCGCTTGCGTCCCATTCCTGCTTAAGCCTGGATATGTTTAGACCACTACCTATCTACATCGGCATGCGTTATGTGCGTGCCAAGCGAAGAAATCACTTCGTTTCATTTATTTCCCTGACCTCTATGGTTGGGCTGGCGCTGGGTGTGCTGGTCATGATCGTAGTGCTTTCGGTCATGAATGGATTCGACCGTGAAATGCGCGACCGCGTCCTGGGGATGATTCCCCATGCCACTGTAGAGTCCTACCAGCCGATTAATGATTGGCGGACTATTGCCGATCAGGCCAGAAAAAACCCTCAAGTGGCCGCGGTTGCGCCGTTTACCCAGCTGCAAGGCATGCTGACCCAGGACAAGGCCGTTCAGACCGTACTTCTCAACGCCATTGATCCGGATGAGGAGCCGAAGGTTTCGATCATCAGTGACTTCATGCGTGAAGGTAAGCTGACGGATCTCAAACCGGGCGGTTTCGGCGTTATTATCGGAACGCTGGCTGCGCAGAAACTGGGCGTTAAAGTGGGTGATAAGGTTACCTATATCGCCCCGGAAGTAGCCGTGACGCCTGCCGGTATGTTTCCCCGGATGAAGCGGCTTACCGTCGTAGGTATTTTTAGCGTCGGGGCCGGAGAGCTGGATGGTTCGGTGGGTCTGATCCATGTTGAGGATGCGGCGCGCCTGCAGCGGTGGCAGCCCAGTCAGGTCCAGGGCATCCGCCTGAAACTGCACGATCTGTTCAAGGCACCCCAAGTCTCGTGGGATATTGTCCGGTCGCTGGCAAGTGACAACGAAGACTTCTATGCACGTGATTGGACTCGCACCCATGGCAACCTGTATCAAGCCATCGGTATGGAGAAGACTATGATTGGCCTTCTCCTTCTTCTGATCGTGGCGGTAGCTGCCTTCAATATCATCTCGACATTGGTCATGGTGGTAACTGACAAGACGTCCGACATTGCCATTTTACGGACGTTGGGTGCCACGCCTCGCCAGATCATGTTTGTTTTCATGGTTCAGGGTACTTTCATCGGCGTAATCGGAACCCTGCTTGGCTGCGCCTTGGGAGTTGTCGCTGCGCTTAATGTCAGCGGCTTCATTGCTTGGCTGGAACGTACGACAGGACATCAGTTCCTGAACGCTCAGGTGTATTTCATCAATTATTTGCCGTCCCAGTTGCAGCTCAATGATGTCTTGTGGGTGTGTGGTGCCTCGCTGCTGCTGAGTTTCCTTGCCACCCTGTACCCTTCCTGGAGTGCTGCTCGCACCCAGCCTGCCGAGGCGTTGCGTTATGAGTGATAAAGCCGTACTGCGTTGCCAGAACCTGGGCAAGCGCTACGAAGAGGGACCGCAAACGGTCGACGTCCTGACCGGCGTAGAGTTGGAGCTGCTTCCAGGAGAGCGTGTTTCGATCGTAGGCAGTTCCGGTTCAGGAAAAACTACGTTGCTGAACCTGTTGGGCGGACTGGACACCCCAAGTCAGGGCAGTGTATGGCTGGATGGGGAGGAGCTTTCGGCGCTCAATGAGAAGGCACGCGGCCTGTTGCGTAACCGTGCCATGGGCTTCGTTTATCAGTTTCATCACTTGCTCCCTGAGTTCAGCGCACTGGAAAACGTCTGCATGCCATTGCTTATCGGTCGAATGTCGATAGCTGAAGCCCGCAGGAAAGCTTCTGCATTGCTGGAGCGGGTGGGGCTGGGACATCGACTAAGCCATAAGCCGGCTGAGTTATCCGGAGGCGAGCGCCAGCGGGTAGCCATCGCACGTGCATTGGTCAATGAACCCAAGCTGGTTTTACTGGACGAGCCTACAGGCAATCTGGATCAGCATACGGCCCATGGAATTCAGCAAATGATGCTTGAGCTTTCAACGTCCTTGCGTACGTCCTTTCTTGTAGTAACCCACGACCAGTCGCTGGCCGCTCAGATGGATCGCACGCTGCGCCTGGAAGATGGCCGCCTGGTTCCGGCCTGACGGCCATTCTTCTCCTGAAACAGTGTAAGGCGAAATGTTCAGACCTTTATCTCTTTTCATTGGATTGCGATATACACGGGCAAAGCGCCGTAAATCGTTTATCTCATTCTTCTCGCTGGTCTCCATGATCGGGCTGACGCTGGGCGTATTGGCCATGATTTTGGTGCTATCAGTCATGAACGGCTTTCAGCGGGAGATGCGTACCCGAATCCTGGGAATGGTGCCTCACGCAACCATTAATGCAGAGCAGCCATTCTCGGACTGGAAAAGCGTAGCGGACAAGGCGGTGCAGCAGCCTCATGTATTGGCTGCGGTTCCCTATACCCAGCTGCAGGGCATGCTATCCCAGCGCGGACGCATGCAGCCGCTGTTGGTGGATGGCGTTGATCCTGAGCTGGAGCCCAAGGTCTCGATCATCGGTGATCGCATGGTTCAAGGGCAGCTGGATAACCTGAGAGCGGGTGAGTTTGGCATCGTTATTGGCGAGATCACGGCTCATCGCTTCCAGCTGGGTATGGGTGACAAGGTCACCGTTATCGTCCCTGAGGTAACCTCTGCGGCAGGCAACATCACGCCACGGATGCGTCGCTTTACTGTGGTAGGTATCTTCAAGGTCGGTGCAGAGCTTGATGGTTCCCTAGGGCTTATCAATGTAGCGGACGCCGCTCCATTGAAAGGATGGGAGCCAGGGCTCGTTCAGAGCGTTCGTCTGGCATTCGATGATCTGTTCAAGGCGCCACAGTATTCCCGTCAAGTAGCTAATGCCATGGGGCCGGGTTATCAGGCGCAGGACTGGACCAGTACTCAGGGAAGTCTGTTCCAGGCAATGAACATGGAAAAGACCATGATTGGTCTGCTGCTTCTACTGATCGTAGCGGTAGCGGCCTTTAACATCATCGCCACGCTGATCATGGTTGTTGCCGACAAGAAGGCAGATATTGCGATCTTGCGTACATTGGGTGCTACGCCTCGCCAGATCATGTTTGTTTTCATGGTGCAAGGGACCATAATTGGAGTTATCGGCACGCTTGTTGGCGGTGTCCTGGGTGTTATTGCTGCGCTTAATGTAAGCCAGTGGATTTCAGCCCTTGAACGTATTGTCGGGCATAAGATATTTGGCTCTGACATGTACTTCATCAGCAACCTCCCGTCTGAGCTCCAGCTAGAAGATGTAGCGCTAATCTGTTGCGCCGCGTTGTGCATGAGTTTTTTGGCTACGCTTTACCCTGCCTGGCGTGCATCGCGCACAGAGCCTGCCGAGGCATTGCGATATGATTAACGAGGCCGTGCTGCGTTGCGTTGATCTGGGCAAACGCTATGTCGAAGGTCCTGAGACCGTCGAGGTTCTTTCAGGGGTCAATCTGGACCTTCAGCCAGGTGAGCGCATTTCCATTGTAGGCAGCTCTGGTTCAGGCAAAACCACATTACTGAACCTATTAGGTGGCCTGGATACACCGTCTCAGGGCGGTGTTTGGTTGGCAGGCGAAGAGCTTTCCCGACTGGGTGAGAAAGCGCGCGGTCTATTGCGCAATCGTGCCATGGGCTTCGTCTATCAGTTTCATCACTTGCTCCCGGAATTCAGTGCATTGGAAAACGTCTGCATGCCGCTGCTTATTGGCGCTACGCCGATCTCGGAGGCGCGGGAGCGTGCCGCTCAACTGCTTAAGCGGGTGGGGCTGGGGCATCGGTTGAGTCACAAGCCTGCTGAATTATCGGGTGGTGAAAGGCAGCGGGTCGCGATAGCCAGGGCCCTTATCAATCAGCCCAAGGTTGTTTTGCTGGACGAGCCTACAGGCAATCTGGATCAGCATACTGCACACAGTATCCAAGAGTTGATGCTTGAGTTGAGTGACTCGCTGAGCACAGCCTTCCTCATAGTGACGCATGATTTGGCGCTCGCAGCGCAGATGGATCGGTGTTTGAAATTAGCTGACGGACAATTGGCTGACGTATAAGGTTGAACCCGGCAGGATGCCGGGTTGTTGTTCTTGGGCTTCGATGGAGCGGAGTCATGCGCACAGGGATCGTTGCGTTCATTGCAGGCCTATTGGTGCTGCGCTTTCTACCCGAATTGCCTGATCGAGAGGTTCTTGTTGCCTGCTTGATAGTGGCATTCGGTCTGATGTTCCTGCCCCGTGTCTACGTGGCAGGTACCTTCTTGATAGGCTTTGGCTGGGCCTGCCTGTCGGCTCATTGGGCGCTGGATGAGCGACTGGATGATGGTCTGGATGGACGAATAGTCTGGCTTGAGGGAACAGTTGTAGGGCTTCCTGAGTTGCGCGAAGGTTCGACGCGTTTTCTTTTGGAAAATGCGCAGAGCCGTCGAGGGGCTTTACCAAGCCGTATCCGAGTCTCCTGGTCAAATGCGCCAGCCGTACGATCAGGTGAGCAATGGCGTCTCGCTGTAGAGTTGCAAAAGCCGGGCGGGCTCCACAATCTCCGGGGAATGGATGGCGAAGCCTGGATGCTGGCTCATCGAATCGGTGCAAGCGGTGTCGTTAAGGCAGGGCAACGACTTTCCCGTCAGGCCACCTTGGATGCCTGGCGAGACGCATTAAGGCAGCGGTTATTGCATCTTGACGCCTTTCAGCGAAACGGTGGACTGGCTGCATTGGTTCTGGGCGACGGCTCAGGCGTTTCGACTCAGGATTGGCAGCTTTTACAGGCCACAGGCACCACGCATCTGATGGTTATTTCCGGTCAGCACATTACGCTGCTTTCGGGATTTGTATTTGCGCTGATCGCCGGATTGGCGCGTCTGGGCTACTGGCCTGTCCGGATACCGTGGTTTCCTGTTGCTTGCCTGTCTGCGCTTGTATCGGCGGTAGGATACGGATTTCTGGCAGGCTTTGACGTTCCTGTAAGACGAGCCTGCGTCATGATCGCGCTGATTACACTATGGCGATTACGGTTTCGTCACCTGGGGGCATGGATACCGGTAGGTATTGCCTTGGCGGCTGTGCTGGTGGCTGAGCCGCTGGCAAGCCTTACGGCAGGCTTTTGGTTGTCTTTTATCGCTGTAGGTCTCTTGATATGGATCTTTGGCGGCCGTTTGGGTCAATGGAATCCTTGGCGCAGTTGGGGGCGGGCCCAATGGATGATGGCAGTCGGGCTAGCGCCGGTTTTACTGGCTCTGGATCTGCCTGTCAGTCTGTCGGGGCCGATCGCTAACCTTGTTGCCGTGCCTTGGGTAGACTTTTTAGTGGTGCCAGCCGCCTTGCTGGGTACCGTGTTTCTTCTGATCCTTCCTCCCCTAGGCGAGTTGCTACTGTGGTGTTCAGGCGCGACCCTTGATGGTTTATTCGCATTTCTCGGGTACGTGTCGGCACTGGTTCCTGCGTGGCAGGGAGCATGGATGCCTGCGTGGGCTGTCGCTTTAGGCATGCTGGGTGTGTTGCTATGGCTGGCTCCCGATGGGGTGCCGGTCAGGCCTTTGGCAGTATTTCTGCTGATTCCGTTGTTCTGGCCGCCAGTGACCCGACCAGCGTCAGGACTGGCAAAGGTAACCGTGCTCGACGTCGGACAGGGGTTGTCTGTATTCATACAGACCAAAGGCCACGCCATGCTATACGACGCCGGGCCGCTTAGCGGAAGCTATGATGCTGGCGAAAGGGTGGTAGTCCCCAACCTGAAAGCTACAGGCGTCAGTCATCTAGACATGATGTTGGTCAGTCATGGGGACGCAGATCATGCAGGAGGCGCCGCTGCTGTTTTCAGTGCCTTGAAGGTGGACAAGGTGGTGAGCGGGGAAGTGAAGCGGCTTCCTCCTGGCTTGCATCCGACACCCTGCGAAGATAATCAGCGCTGGGTGTGGGAGGGAGTCTTATTTACTGTCTGGCAGCCTAGCCCCTTGATGAAGGGAAACGCTGCATCGTGCGTGCTGATGGTAGAAGCAGCAGGCGAGCGCCTTTTGCTAACCGGTGATATAGACGAAAAGGCCGAGCGTCGCCTCGTTGAATCTGGGCGGGATATACGGGCTCAATGGTTATTGGCACCTCATCATGGCAGTCGAACGGCTTCGAGCGAGCGTTTTGTCAGTCTGGTAAAACCTGAATATGCCTTGATCTCGAGGGGAATTCACAACAACTTTGGCCATCCACATGCACAAGTGATCAGTCGTTATGAACGTCATGGCGTCCGGATTTACGATACAGCCTTGAACGGTGCAATATCATTTACCCTCGGTAAGCATGATTTGCCGCAAGGCGCTCGTCAGAAGCGTTATTTCTGGCAAGAAAAATAATTGGCGCTTCATGATAGAGTTGCGCACTTTTAAGGAAAGGGTTCAGGGCGTGTTCGAACTGGTCAAAGCAGGCGGCTGGATGATGCTGCCAATTATTCTGAGTTCTATTGTAGGCATGGCTATCGTAGCCGAGCGGTTATGGACACTGCGCCGTGCACGTGTCGTTCCGCCGCAACTGTTGGCTCAGGTATGGAAGTGGCTGCAAGATAATTCGCTCACAAGCGAGAAGCTTAAGGAGTTGCGCGCCAATTCGCCTTTGGGTGAGGTAATGGCTGCAGGGCTTGCCAATTCCCGTCATGGCCGTGAAGTCATGAAAGAGGCCATTGAAGAGGCTGGTAGCCGCATCGTGCATGATCTGGAGCGCTATCTGAATACCCTGGGTACGATTGCTGCCATGGCACCCTTGATGGGACTGCTAGGCACGGTGTTTGGCATGATCGAGATCTTCAGCTCTTTCATGGAAAGCGGTCTGGCCAACGCTCCGGTTCTGGCTGGCGGTATTTCCAAGGCCTTGCTGACCACGGCGGCTGGTCTGATCGTGGCTATTCCTGCCGTATTCTTCCATCGCTTCCTGCTGCGTCGTGTCGATGAACTGATTGTCTCTATGGAACAAGAGTCCATCAAGCTGGTTGAAGTCGTTCAGGGTGATCGTGAAGTAGACTTCGTCACGGAAGGTATCAAAGCGTGAAGTTTCGGCGTAGATCAGGCGGGGCAGCTAGAGACGAGGCCTACGTCAACCTGACATCACTGATCGATGTTGTATTCGTGTTGTTGCTGTTCTTTGTCGTAACCACCACTTTCAACAAGCCGAGCCAGTTGAAACTGGAGCTGCCTGAGGCGCAAAGTGCAGAACCTGCCGAAGCAGCTGCCAAGGACTTGGAAATCAGCATTTCAGCAGACGGCGTCTTTTCTCTGAACGATCAAACGTTGGCTAAAGGTGATCTGACTTCGCTCATGACTGCATTGCAGCGTGAGTCGGGTGGGGATAACAGCGTGCCACTGATCATCTCTGCTGATGGCCGCACGCCTCACCAATCAGTGGTGACGGCAATGGATGCCGCTGGAAAGCTGGGCTTTTCACGAATCCGCATCACAACGGTTGAGGCTCAGGCAGACAAACAGTGAGTATTTCCTCACGGCTTCTCAGGGCTTGGTATCGTGGTCATCCGGCCCTGAATGTACTGAAACCCTTGGAGGCCCTGTATTGTCACGTTGCTCGACGAAAGCGTAGGCGCTTTCTGGAGAGCGACAAGGGTGTTTTCGTTTCACCTGTTCCTGTGCTGGTCGTGGGAAACCTCACAATAGGTGGAACGGGCAAAACTCCGATGATCCTTTGGCTCATCGAGCACTGCCGCGGTCGTGGATTGCGAGTCGGTGTGGTGAGCCGGGGCTATGGTGCAAAACCTCCACATTTTCCCTGGCGGGTAATGCCGGAGCAGCTGCCTGCGGTAACGGGTGATGAGCCTTTGCTTATTGTTCAACGGACCCGGGTTCCGCTTGTCATCGCTCCGAATCGTCCTGCTGCGGTTCAGGAGTTGCTGCGAACCGAGTCGCTGGATCTCATCCTCAGTGATGACGGTCTACAACACTATGCGCTTGCACGTGACCTTGAGCTTGTCATGGTTGACGCGGCAAGGGGCTTTGGCAACAAGCGCTGTCTTCCGGCGGGGCCACTTAGAGAGCCTATTGAGCGACTGCTAAGCGTTGACGCCATTCTTTATAATGGTGGCACCAGCGATACGGAAGATGGCTACTCGGTTCAATTGAAACCAACGGCCTTGATCAATCTAGTATCAGGTGAGCGCCGGCCTCTCAATTATTTTTCTCCTGGCCAGGAGGTTCACGCACTGGCTGGGATTGGTAATCCTGATCGCTTCTTCAAGACGCTCGAAGCATTGCAGTGGCGACCCATTGCCCACCCATTCGCCGACCATGCAGTTTATACCTCTGAGCGACTACGCTTTCAGCCGGCTTTACCATTGATAATGACTGAGAAAGATGCCGTCAAATGCAGAGCCTTTGCCGCTCCTGATTGGTGGTATCTTGCGGTTGATGCTCAGCCTTCAGCAGCTTTTGTTTCGTGGCTGGACAGACGACTAGACCTGTTACAGGCTCAATAACTTATTTACCCAACAAGGATTCCTTATGGATCTCAAGCTTCTCGACATCCTGGCTTGTCCTATTACCAAAAGTCCGCTCAAGCTAAGCGAAGACAAGACCGAGTTGATTAGCAAGGCCGCAGGGCTTGCGTATCCTATCCGGGATGGCATCCCGGTCATGCTGGAAAGCGAAGCCCGTGTCCTCAGCGTTGATGAGCGTCTGGATAAATGACTGTCTCCTATACCGTAGTCATTCCTGCGCGTTTTGCTTCGAGCCGTTTGCCCGGCAAGCCGTTGCAGGATATTGCAGGCAAGCCCATGATTCAGCATGTATGGGAACAGGCGAGTAAGAGCGCAGCCGGTCAGGTGGTTGTGGCTACAGATCATTCCGACATCATGGCAGCCTGCGAGCGTTTCGGTGCACATGCGCTGCTGACGCGTACTGATCACGCTTCAGGTACGGACAGGC
Organism: Pseudomonas sp. C2.3V; assembly: GCF_058536325.1. Taxonomy (NCBI): domain Bacteria; kingdom Pseudomonadati; phylum Pseudomonadota; class Gammaproteobacteria; order Pseudomonadales; family Pseudomonadaceae; genus Pseudomonas; species Pseudomonas sp. C2.3V. Next base: position 1,474,037 of record NZ_JBZUBN010000001.1, read on the forward strand.
TGGCAGAGGTAGCCGAACTTATTGGCCTCCCGGACGATGCCATTATCGTGAATGTTCAGGGGGATGAGCCGCTTGTTCCGCCTGCCATTATCGATCAGGTTGCTCAGAATCTTGCCGCTCATTCCGAGGCGGGCATAGCCACCTTGGCTGAGCCCATTCATGATATCGCCGCGTTATTCAACCCGAATGTTGTTAAGGTTGTCAGCGACAAGAATGGTCTGGCCTTGTCATTTAGTCGAGCGCCTATGCCTTGGGCGCGTGATGCGTTTGTCACAAGCCGCGATATCTTGCCCTCAAGCGTGCCGTACCGACGTCATATCGGTATCTATGCCTATCGAGTAGCATTTCTGAAGGACTTTGTGCGCTGGGGTGCATGCTGGCTTGAAAATGCTGAAGCCTTGGAGCAGCTACGTGCACTTTGGCATGGCGTGCGTATCCATGTAGCAGATGCCATTGAGTCACCAGAGGCCGGAGTAGATACAGCTGAAGATCTGGAGCGGGTTCGCCGAGTCTTGGGAGGCGAATAATGCGTGTTCTGTTTGTCTGCATGGGCAACATTTGCCGCTCCCCTACGGCCGAGGCCATCTTTCGCGACAAGCTTGTCAAGGCTGGCCTATTTGACCGTATTGTTGTCGACTCGGCGGGAACAGGCGACTGGCATGTCGGTAAAGCCCCCGATCCTCGCTCGATCCAGGAAGGTGCTAAGCGAGGATATGATCTTTCAGGTCTGCGGGCTCGACAGATTACGGCTGAAGATTTTCGCTCATTTGACCTTATCTTGGCGATGGACCATGAGAACATGGCCTTTTTGTCCAGGCTTCGTCCTTCCAACGCTTCAGCTGAAGTGGATCTTTTGCTTCGCCGTTATGGTCTTGAGCAGGATGAAGTGCCGGATCCCTATTTTGGCGGAGTTGCTGGCTTCAAGCATGTTATTGACTTGCTTGAAAAGGCATGTGAAGCGCTTGTGCATGAGGTAAGGGGGCCACTTGAGCCTTACTGTACGTGAGTGGGTTTGTCTTAAACCTTTTAATACATTTGGTTTCGATGTGCGGGCACGCTTCTATGCAGAGGCTTACACGGATAATGATGTTCGTGAGGCTATGGCGTTTGCCGACAAGCAGGATGTGCCGCTCTATATCTTGGGCGGAGGCAGCAATCTGGTGCTTACGGAAGATGTTCAGGCTCTGGTGCTGCACATGCGTAGTCAGGGGATCCGACTTCTTGAGGAGGGCTCCTCAGGCCGTGTGATCGTTGAGGCTGAGGCAGGCGAGTCATGGCATGGGCTAGTCGAGACTTCATTGAGTATGGGGCTGAGCGGGCTGGAGAACCTGAGTCTCATACCGGGTACTGTGGGCGCCTCTCCCATGCAGAATATCGGTGCCTATGGTGTTGAGCTAAAGGATGTGTTTCATGGCTTAACGGCATTGGATCGCAAAACTGGCCAGACTTGCGAGTTTACCCTTGAAGAGTGCTGTTTTGGGTATCGAGAAAGCCGATTCAAGCAGGAGCCTGGCCGTTGGGTCATATTGCGGGTTCGTTTCAATCTAAATCGACACGGTACTTTGCGTCTGGATTACGGTCCTGTTCGCCAGCGCTTGGTGGAACAGGGCGTTGATGAACCGTCTCCCCAGGCAGTAAGCAAGGCCATTATTAGTATTCGACGGGAAAAACTGCCTGACCCTGCCATGTTGGGCAATGCGGGCAGTTTCTTCAAAAATCCTGTGGTTTCAAATCAATTGGCTACAAGACTTAAGGAGCGCTATAGCGATCTGGTCGTTTACCCTGTCACGGATGACCAGGTAAAGCTTGCAGCGGGTTGGTTAATTGATAAGGCTGGCTGGAAGGGCTTTCGGGAAGGGGACGCAGGCGTTCATGCGCAGCAGGCGCTTGTACTGGTTAATTACGGTGCAGCGTCGGGTAAGGATATTCTTGATCTTGCTCAGCAAATTCGCACTGATATCGAGAGTCGGTTTTCTGTCCTGTTGGAGATGGAGCCCGGAGCGCTGAATTAGCGGTAACGGCATAATAAAAAGGGATGCATATGCATCCCTTTTTATTTGTTGAGGTATCAGGGCTGCGGTTTAGGCGCCTGCTTTTCCTCTTCGCTTTCAGATGGCTTTTGCTCTTCCACAGCATCCTGCTGAGGTTGTTGCTGCTCTACTGCTGGCTTTGGCAGGGCAAGCTCTGCAGGAATTTCGGCAGACTCAACCCTTTGAGCTGGCAGTTGATTCAAGCTTTCCGGGCTTGGCATAACAATCTCGGCCGTCATGGCAGGCTGGCTTTCTTTCGAGGGCTCATCCAATGGTTTTTCCACATGTACATTCTCCAGGCGTTCTTGTGCCTGAGTAATGCCAGAGGGGGGGGCGACTTCAACAACAGGTTCTGAATCGGCCGCCAGGACTGGGGAAGCATGCTCTTCGATCGCTGGGATTTCAGCAGGCGAGGAGGTAGCCGGAGCCGTCGGGCTGACAGATGTTGCAGCCTGTGCCACAGCAGCTTCCTCCTGTTCACGCGCCAAGCGCTCGGCCTCACGCTGACGGCGACGACGCTCACGGGGATCGTTAGGCGCACGTCCAACGGCCGGTGGGGTTAACTTAGGCTGTGCTCCAATGTCAGGCGTGTCTTCGCTTGCCTGAACGAGGGGCTGAGCCTCGGAAGAGACCTCCACGGGGGATGCGGCTTTCTCTTTCTGCACAGGCGCCGTTTCATTGACTGCCTGGGTAGGCTCCTCGGCTTGAGGAGCTTCAACCTCTACTACCGCTACCGTCTGATGAGTTTTCAAAGTAGTCTCGTGCGAGACTACTTCAACGACAGGCTGCTCTTCAGTGTGGTTAGGTGCAGAAACATCCTGGGCGACGACTGCTTCTGCTTCCGCCTGGGTCTGATTTTCCTGTTTGGGCTCGTTTCTTTCCGTTACGGTTGTGGCTTCAGCTGCTTGGGCATTGACCACTTCGGCAACCACAGCGGCGTTGGCAAGAGATTCAGTGTTGGATTCTCCCGTCAAGGCAACAGATTCGTTGTCGTTTGACTCGCCATGAGTGTCACGCTGACGTTCACGGCGATTGCTGCGACGACGCTGGCCGCGGGAGCGACGGCGTGGACGCTCATCGCTGTCTTGATCGTCATTCTGATCGTTCAGCTCTTCGTCGTTCAGTTGCTCGGCGTCAACTGTTGCATCCTGACGTGTTTCGGCCTCTTCTCTGGTCTGACGGCGTTCGGCGCGGGAAGGACGTTCGCTGCGGCTGGGTTGTTCCTCGCGGGCAGGGCGCTCGTCCTTGTTTGCACGCTCTTCACGGGCAGGACGCTCTTCGCGTGGTTGGCGTTCCTCACGGGCGGGACGCTCTTCGCGTGGCTGACGTTCCTCGCGGGCAGGGCGTTCTTCACGGCTCTGACGCTCTGCTCGTGGCTGACGCTCTTCACGTGGTTGGCGCTCTTCACGGGTCGGACGTTCTTCTCGAGCGGCCTGGCGCTCTTCGCGTGGAGGGCGCTCGGTACGCGGTTGGCGCTCTTCACGGGTCGGACGCTCTTCGCGATTGTCACGGGCCTGCGACTGACGTTCTTCGCGAGGCTTGCGTTCTTCATCGCGACGGTTGTCACGGCGACGATTCTGCTGACGACCATTGCGGCGCTCATCAGTACGACGTGCTTCGCCATTGGGCTGGGCAGTTTCGGCTACAGCGGCAGGTTCTTCCGTCTTGCCAGCAAACAGACTGACCAGGGAGCGCACTAAGCCCTTAAAGAGGCTTGGCTCCGGCTGATGAGCAGGTTTGCTGGGTGCTTCGACCTGAGGTGCCGGAGTGCGCTCGGGTGCGACCTTGACTGCAGCTTCTTGGCGAACAAGGGTTCGTGTAGCGCTTGCGGGCTGGATCTCTTCGGCCTCGCTGTGAGTCATTTCATAGCTGGACTGGCCGTTCAGAAGATCCGGGTTGTCATCACGCAGGCGTATCACTTCGAAATGCGGGGTTTCGATGTGATCATCCGGTAGGATGATGATGCGAACCCGTGTGCGTAGTTCAATTTTGGTGATGCTGTTGCGCTTTTCATTCAATAGGAACGAGGCGACCTGTAAGGGTACGCGTGCTCGAACCTCTGCTGTCCGATCCTTGAGTGCTTCTTCTTCGATCAGGCGCAGGATGGCAAGCGACAAGGATTCGACGTCTCGGATAATGCCCTGACCGTTACAACGTGGGCAGACGATGCCGCTCGTCTCGCGTAAAGAGGGGCGCAGCCGCTGGCGAGACATTTCCAGAAGGCCAAATCGAGAAATGCGACCGATCTGTACTCGAGCACGATCAGCCTCAAGCGCCTCCCGCATGCGATCTTCAACGGCGCGCTGATTTTTCACCGGTGTCATGTCGATGAAATCAATAACGATCAAGCCGCCGATATCCCGTAAACGCAACTGGCGAGCGATTTCCTCGGCCGCTTCTAGGTTCGTTTGCAGGGCTGTCTCTTCAATATCGCCACCTTTGGTAGCGCGTGCAGAGTTGATATCGATCGAAACAAGCGCTTCAGTAGGGTCGATAACAATCGAGCCGCCAGAGGGCAGCTTTACTTCACGTTGAAAGGCAGTTTCGATCTGACTTTCGATCTGGAATCGATTGAACAGCGGTACGCTGTCCTGATAGAGCTTGATCTTGCTCTGGTACTGAGGCATGACCTGACGAATGAAGCTTAGTGCTTCTTCCTGAGCCTCTACGCTATCAATAAGCACTTCGCCGATATCCTGGCGAAGATAATCACGAATGGCTCGAATGATGACGTTGCTTTCCTGATAGATCAGGAAAGGCGCACTACGCTCGACAGAGGCTTCCTTGATAGCGGACCAGAGCTGCAGTAGGTAGTCCAGATCCCACTGCAGCTCTTCGGTGCTGCGGCCAAGGCCCGCTGTGCGGACAATCAGTCCCATGTCGGCTGGGGCATCCAGTCCATTCAGGGCTTCGCGCAGCTCGTTGCGCTCTTCACCCTCGATGCGGCGGGAAATGCCACCTGCACGTGGGTTGTTTGGCATCAGAACCAGATAGCGACCAGCCAGGCTGATAAAGGTAGTTAACGCAGCGCCCTTGTTGCCACGCTCTTCCTTTTCAACCTGAACAATGACTTCCTGCCCTTCGGACAGAACTTCCTTGATGTTGATGCGACCTTCTGGCGCTTTCTTGAAGTATTCGCGAGAGATTTCTTTGAGAGGGAGAAAGCCGTGACGCTCTGAACCGAAGTCGACAAATGCGGCCTCGAGGCTGGGCTCGATACGAGTGATGCGGCCTTTATAGATATTGGCCTTTTTCTGTTCACGAGCCCCTGACTCGATATCCAGATCAAATAGTTTTTGGCCATCTACTAACGCAACACGTAGCTCTTCAGGCTGCGTGGCATTGATGAGCATTCTTTTCATGTAATACCGTCGGTTTCCGGGCTACCGGAAACGGCGTGCGGCACACACGACTCGCCGAGGGTCGGTGCTTGGGGTCGTATCAAAGGCGGAGCCATCCGCCTTCGTGTCCAGCAGTACTCGGTTGTATGCCGAGCCGCGACTACGTCTCCTGCTTGCTGTCGTAACAGCAGCAACGTCAAACAGTCAGGAGGAGGAATAAGCTGTCAAAAGCGGACGAATAAGCGTCTAAGCCAGGCATTACCGGCTACACAGTTCAACAGCGGTACATCTCCACCCTTCACGTATCCTTCAGGAATCCTGGTGCCGCTCGCAGAATCCGGAGCGGTTGTTTTTTGTACTCACCTTCAACAGTGGGCACGGTGTTTTTATAAGGCTTTTGTTTTAAGTGGCACGTGTACTGCTTATAGCCATACGAACCACTCGAAGGACGGCCTGACGTCCACTGAACATGTTTATGACAGGGAGCTTATTTACAAGCGCTGTGTCATGCCAGGGTTATTGGCTTCCGGGACTATAACAGCAACCATTAAGTGCTTCAATTAAGTGGAAATTGCTATTATGTAGCAATGACTAATCCTACTTCTTCCAACAATGGCGTACAGCTCTTCGAAGTTTCTTCAGAGCTGGCTGGCCAGCGTATCGATAACTATCTGCGTACTTTGCTCAAAGGTGCGCCGAAAACCTTCATTTATAGAATACTTCGCAAGGGTGAAGTACGTGTTAATAAGGGGCGTATAAAGCCGGATTATCGGCTGCAAGCCGGCGATATCATTCGTGTCCCTCCTATGCGGTTGCCTGAAAAAGATGAACCTGCACCTGTCTCCCAGGCGCTTGCCGAGTTGATGGAGGCTGCGATTGTCTATGAAGACAAGACACTGATCGTTATCAATAAGCCTGCAGGTATTGCCGTTCACGGAGGGAGTGGTGTCAGCCTAGGCGTTATAGAGGTCTTTCGTCAGATTCGTCCAGATGCCAAAGACCTTGAGCTGGTTCATCGCCTGGATCGGGATACCTCGGGTCTGCTCATGATTGCCAAGAGGCGCAGCATGCTGCGTCATTTGCATGAGGCCTTGCGTGGAGATGGAGTCGACAAACGCTACCATGCGCTGGTTCGTGGTCACTGGCCTGCAGCAAAAAAACAGATTCGAGCGCCTTTGATGAAAAACAACTTGCGTTCCGGTGAGCGGATGGTTGAAGTCAATGTAGAGGGTAAGGACGCTCTCACGGAATTTCGAGTGCTCAGACGCTACGGTGATTTCGCTACTCTAGTAGAGGCAAAGCCGGTCACAGGACGTACTCACCAGATTCGTGTTCATGCCAAGCACGCAGGTCATTCCATTGCAGGGGATCCTAAGTACGGTGATGAGGCGTTTTCCAGGGAGATTCGGGATTTGGGCGGTAAACGGCTGTTTCTTCATGCTGCCAGTCTTAATGTACCGCTCCCCGATGGGGAAACATTGCAACTGACTGCTCCTGTTGATGAGACCTGGGCGGCTACATTGAGTCGACTGGATGCCTAATTACGACTTGCTGGTATTTGACTGGGACGGGACGCTCTCTGACTCGGTTGGTCGCATCGTGGACGTTATGCAGGCAGCTGCCGCCGACCTTCGGCTCCCCGTTCGAAGCGATCGATCGATTAAGTCCATTATCGGGCTGGGCTTGCCAGAGGCCATCCAGACGCTTTACCCGGAGATGACGCCAGGAGCTGTGGAGCGTTTTCGTCAGTGTTATAGCGATCATTTCGTTATGCGTGAGCAAGAGCCTTCTCCGTTTTTCGAGGGTGTGGCTGAAGGCTTGGCAGCGTTTCGGCGCAAAGGCTATCGTTTGGCTGTTGCTACCGGTAAAAGCCGAAGAGGGCTGGATAGGGTGCTTGCAGCCAAGGGGCTGGCTGACTTCTTTGACGTAACGCGTTGCGCTGATGAAACGGCCAGCAAGCCGGATCCGTTAATGCTTAACGAGATCTTGGCGCATTGTCAGGTGCATCCGTCAAAGGCGCTGATGATCGGGGATGCACCATTCGACCTTGAAATGGCTCGCAGAGCGCAAATGGCCTCGGTTGCAGTCAGTTACGGTGCTCAGCCAGTTGAGGTGCTGCGTAATTACGAGCCAACGCTTGTGGTTGATCGTTTTGAGGAGTTGCGTGTCTGGTTGGATGCGTAACGATTAATTGAACCAAGCAGGACTACCAATGGCAGATGATTGGAAAGCGTCGGATCGCCCGGCGGATGAAAAAAGCTGGAAGCTCATCGAAAAGGCGATGCTGGCCAGCGTGCATGAGCAAAGAAGGGCACGTCGTTGGGGAATCTTTTTTAAATTCCTAACGTTTACTTATCTTTTTATCATGCTGGCGCTCTTTGTTCCTTTTTCCGGGCTCAAGGGAGAAGCCTCGCGTGAGGGTTCCCATACGGCGCTTATTGAGGTGAAGGGAACCATTGCGGCTGATGAGAAGGCGAGTGCCGACAATATTGTTGGAGCACTGCGCGATGCCTTTAAAGACGAAGGTACCAAAGCCGTTATCCTTCGTATCAATAGCCCAGGAGGCAGTCCTGTGCAGTCAGGTTATGTCTATGACGAGATCAAGCGTCTGCGTGGATTGCATCCTGACATCAAGCTTTATGCCGTGATTTCTGATCTGGGAGCTTCGGGCGCCTATTACATCGCCAGTGCTGCCGATGCCATCTATGCTGACAAGGCCAGTCTTGTGGGCTCAATCGGCGTAACGGCAGCATCCTTTGGCTTTGTCGGAACCATGGATAAGCTAGGCGTTGAGCGTCGCGTTTACACATCCGGTGAGCACAAGGCCTTTTTGGACCCCTTCCAGCCTGCTAAAGAAGAGGAGACCCGCTTCTGGCAACAGGTGCTCGATACTACACATCAGCAGTTTATCGATAGCGTGAAAAAGGGGCGTGGTGATCGCTTGAAGGTCGAGGGTCATCCTGAGTTGTTTTCCGGGCTCGTATGGTCTGGAGAGCAAGCGCTTGGGCTGGGGCTAATCGATGGCCTGGGCAGTGCTAGCTTTGTGGCTCGGGAGGTGGTTGGTGAAGAAAAGATTGTGGATTACACCGTTCAGGAGAGCCCATTCGACCGCTTTGCCAAGCGCCTGGGGACCAGTGTGGCGGAGCGCCTGGCATTGCTGGTGGGGTGGCAGGGACCTGTGTTGCGATAAGTTGATAGGCTGATGCTAGGGTACTACCACGCCCTCATTGAGTAGGAGATCGGTCAGCCGAATAAGCGGCAGGCCGATCAAGCTGGTCACGTCCTCTCCTTCGGTAGAGCGAAAAAGGGTAATTCCCAGCCCCTCGACTTTAAAGCTTCCAGCGCAGTCATAGGGTTGTTCAATATTGAGGTAACGCTCGATTTGATCGCTTTCCAGCGTACGGAAATGAACGGTAAACGGTACGCAATCCAGCTGGCAGGTTCCGGTTTGAGTATTGAGCAGCGCGAGCCCGGTCATGAACGTCACGCTTTTTCCGCTGGCATTCGACAGTTGCTTATGGGCGCGCTCGTATGTCAGAGACTTGCCAAGTATCTGGCCGTCAAGCGAGGCGGTTTGATCGGAGCCAATAATAAGATGGTTGGGGTAATTAGGCGCCAGCGCGCGGGCCTTGGCTTCAGCCAGTCGCATAGCCAAATGACGAGCGCTTTCGCCTGGATGAGAGCTTTCGTCTATATTAGGTGAAGCGTATGTAAAGTTTAGTTTCAGGCGAGCCAGCAGTTCGCGTCGATAGGGTGAGCTTGAAGCGAGCAGTAACGGAAGCATTATAATGAGTCTCTGTGAACGCAGAATCGTCGGTCTAACCGACCAAAAGTCAGCAAAGGATACTATCCTTTGCCTAATTTCCTTTGACAGGCCTGAGGTCGTCTCTATAATGGCGCGCTTATGTTGAATGGGCCACTTCCACCTCACGTAGATCCACGCAAACTGGCTGATCGCGGTGTCACGCTTCGGGGTGAACTGCCGGTATCTAGTTTGCCACGTCTTTGCGAGCAGCTGTCGAGCACTGAGGGAACGGTGAAGGCCGTCCTCGAGTTCTTCCGTGATGAGCAAAGGCTTGTCGTCATTCATGGCGCACTGGATACTGAAGTGCAAATGGTATGTCAGCGATGCCTGGAGCCGGGCGCGTTTCCTGTACACGGCGAGTACGATTACGCAGTGCTATGGGAAGGGCAGTCGGCGGATGCGTTGCCAAAAGGTTATGACGCACTGGAAGTCGGTGAAGAGCCTTTGGATCTGATTGGTTTGATTGAGGATGAGCTTTTGCTTGCCTTGCCAATCATTCCAACTCATGAGCCCGGCATCTGCCATCATCCAGCAGGATTCGAAGCGCCTGAAGCGCCCGAAGAAAGCGCGGACGAGGAAAAGCGAGCCAACCCGTTCAGCGTACTGGCGCAGTTGAAGCGTGACCCAAACGTTTAGGAGTTAATGAGTTATGGCTGTTCAGCAGAACAAAAAATCCCGTTCCGCCCGTGATATGCGTCGCTCCCACGATGCGCTCGAGCCGAATGCATTGTCTGTAGAAAAGAGCACTGGTGAAGTTCACCTGCGTCACCATGTGTCTCCGGACGGTTTTTACCGTGGTCGTAAAGTGATCGATAAGGGTTCCGACGAGTAATCCTTGTCGTCACCTGTCATCGCTATCGATGCAATGGGCGGGGACTTCGGTCCCCGCTGCATTGTGCCTGCCTGTATTTCCTTCCTCGCTAGTCATCCTGCCGTTACGTTGATCCTTGTTGGTGATCCTGATGTCCTCCAAGGCCATGTTGGTCAGTTCTCATTTGATGATTCTCGTCTGCGTATCCATGTAGCCACTCAGGCCGTTGATATGGCGGAAAAGCCTTCTTATGCCCTTCGTAACAAGCCTGACTCTTCCATGAAGGTTGCGCTGGGGCTGGTTGCTAGTGGCGAGGCTGACGCATGCGTTAGTGCAGGTAATACTGGCGCTCTGATGGCCTTTGCTCGACAGACGCTGGATACGCTTCCTGGGATAGAGAGGCCGGCCATCTATACCCATCTGCCTGTGATGGGGCGTCAATGTGTATTGGTGGATCTTGGCGCTAATCTGGACTGTTCTGCTCTCAATCTTTACCAGTTTGCATGCCTGGGGGCTGCTGCTGCTAAAGCAAAAGGGATACATGAACCTCGAGTCGCTCTTTTGAATGTAGGTGTTGAGCCGACCAAGGGTAATAGTGTCGTCCAGCAAGCATCAATCCTGCTGGAGAAATGCAGACGCCTTAACTATGTCGGCTTCATCGAGGCGAACGCAGTGTTCCGGTCTGAAGCGGATGTGGTGGTGTGTGACGGATTTGTTGGCAATGTCCTGCTTAAAGGAAGCGAGGGGCTTATTTCCATGCTTTTCAAGCAGTTGGAAGGGGCGCCTGTTTTGCTAAGGCTCCTGGCTGCTCCCCTGTTATATCGTCTGCGAAAAGAGATGATGCCTGCCCGCCATAACGGTGCCGGTTTTCTCGGGTTGTGTGGACTGGTTATTAAAAGTCATGGCAGTGCTGATGAGTTCGGCTTTCAGCGTGCGATAGAGCAAGCAGTGCAGGCAGTAGAACTTCGCCTGGATGCCTTGATAAAGGCGAATTTTCTGGACCTTTATGAGGATTCAGTGCCTAAGTGTGACTGACCTCGGTTGCCTGACATCAAACCAAGAACCTGCTGCGGCATGCTGTTAGGCTGTGGCTTTTGATGAGACTAAAAAGAGATCGACTATGTCTGCTTCTTTCGCTTTCGTATTTCCAGGCCAAGGCTCACAGTCCTTGGGTATGCTGGCCGATATTGGAGCTCAACATTCGCAGATACGCGATACGTTTGCTGAGGCTTCTGATGCGCTTGGCTACGATATCTGGTCACTGGTTCAGCAAGGTCCGGAAGAGCGGTTGAATCAAACGGACAAGACTCAGCCCGCCATTCTGACGGCGTCTATTGCCTTGTGGCGACTGTGGGAGGCAAGGGGAGGCGTACGTCCTTCTTATGTGGCAGGTCATAGTCTTGGCGAATATTCCGCTCTGGTTGCTGCAAGTGCTCTGGCCTTTACTGACGCTGTAAGGCTCGTTGAGCGCCGTGGACAGCTGATGCAGGAAGCTGTGCCAGCGGGCGAGGGCGCAATGGCCGCTATCCTGGGGCTAGAAGATGCAGATATCGTTAACGCCTGTGCTGAAGCGGCCCAGGGTGATGTTGTGAGCGCAGTGAATTATAATGCGCCTGGGCAGGTAGTCATTGCAGGTAACGCAGCTGCAGTGATGCGAGCTGTCGAGCTATGCAAGGCGCGTGGCGCAAAACGTGCGGTTCCGCTTCCGGTAAGTGTGCCCTCCCATTGTGAGTTGATGCGTCCGGCAGCGGAGCGCTTTGCCGAGGCTGTTAACGCGATCCAATGGCAGCAGCCCTCCATTCCGGTCGTTCAGAATGTAAACGCCGGAGTCAGTGCAGGTCTTGCAGCGCTGAAGCAGAACCTGCTGGCGCAACTGTACAGTCCGGTGCGCTGGGTCGAGTCCGTTCAACTGCTTGCGGACAAAGGGGTTACTCAACTGGTAGAGTGCGGGCCCGGAAAAGTCCTGGCAGGTTTGAACAAGCGGTGTGTCAAAGGTATAGAGACCTATAGTCTTGACGCGCCTGATGCTTTTGCTGCTACCCAAGCAGCATTGGCTTGATTTAAGGAGAAAACATGAGCCTCCAAGGTAAAGTCGCATTGGTAACCGGTGCAACACGTGGCATCGGACAGGCCATTGCTCTTGAGCTCGGACGCCTCGGGGCTACCGTGATCGGTACGGCTACCAGCGAAAGCGGTGCCTTCCGTATCAGCGAAAGCCTGAAGGCCAATGGTATAGAGGGCACCGGACTGGTGCTGAACGTTGCAGACAACGCTTCGGTGACGGCGGCGTTGGAACAGATTCAGCAGCAATATGGTGCGCCTGCTATTCTGGTCAATAATGCGGGCATCACGCGAGATAATCTGATGCTGCGCATGAAAGACGACGAGTGGTTCGATGTAATCGATACCAACCTGAACAGCCTGTTCCGTTTGTCGAAAGCCGTATTGCGTGGGATGACCAAAGCTCGTTGGGGGCGCATCATCAGCATAGGCTCTGTTGTTGGGGCTATGGGTAATGTTGGCCAGGCCAATTATGCTGCCGCCAAGGCCGGTCTTGAGGGGTTTACTCGGGCGTTGGCTCGTGAAGTAGGTTCCAGAGCGATCACGGTAAATGCCGTGGCTCCAGGGTTTATTGATACTGATATGACACGTGAGCTGCCAGACGCTCAGCGTGAAGCGCTTCTGACTCAAATTCCACTGGGTCGATTAGGGCAAGCTGAAGAAATTGCAAAAGTTGTCGCCTTTTTAGCAACGGACAGTGCTGCGTACGTTACAGGTGCTACTGTTCCAGTTAACGGCGGAATGTATATGAGTTAAGCGATTTTTGACGGGTTGAACGACTTTTTGTGAATTTTCAAGACTAGCAAAAAGTCAGTTCAGAGGTCAGGATGTCGCGTCAGCTTGAAATATTGAAAACCCTTTCTATACACTTACGCGCAGTCCGGCTGCACGGATTATTCCATAGGAGTGAAAACACGGTATGAGCACCATCGAAGAACGCGTTAAGAAGATCGTCGCTGAACAACTCGGCGTGAAAGAAGAGGAAGTAACCAACAGCGCTTCCTTCGTCGAGGATCTGGGCGCCGACTCCCTTGACACCGTTGAGCTGGTGATGGCTCTGGAAGAGGAATTCGAAACTGAAATCCCGGACGAACAAGCCGAAAAGATCACCACTGTTCAGGAAGCTATCGACTACATCGTTGCTCACCAGCAATAAGTCGGTTCTTCTGTAGAACACGAAAGCCGCACGCCTGTCCAGGCGTGCGGCTTTTCTATATAACGATCATCAATGTAATAACTTTAGATGATCGAACAAACGAGCTATGAGGAAATCGTTGTGTCACGTAGACGCGTCGTGATCACGGGCATGGGCATGGTATCGCCGCTGGGCGGGGACGTGCAAAGCAGCTGGGAAGGCATTCTTGCTGGTCGCAGCGGTATTGCCCCGATTGAACACATGGACGTTTCTGCCTTTGCTACCCGCTTTGGGGGATCAGTCAAAGGATTCAACGTAGAAGATTATCTCTCTGCGAAAGAAGCTCGGAAACTCGACCTCTTTATTCAATATGGCCTGGCGGCTAGCTTCCAGGCTATGCGTGATTCCGGACTTGAAGTGACAGATGCCAATCGGGATCGAATTGGTGTCGCCATGGGGTCTGGTATTGGTGGTCTCTCCAATATCGAGAACAACTGCAAGGCCTTGTTTGATCAAGGTCCCCGCCGTATTTCGCCATTTTTTGTCCCTGGCTCGATCATTAACATGGTCTCCGGCTTCCTTTCCATCCACTTGGGATTGAAGGGGCCTAATTATGCAATCGCTACAGCATGTACAACCTCCACGCATTGTGTAGGTATGGCTGCACGTAACATTGCCTATGGTGATGCTGATGTCATGGTGGCTGGCGGTGCCGAAATGGCTACCTGCGGGCTAGGGTTGGGTGGTTTTGGTGCTGCACGGGCACTTTCTACCCGAAATGAAGAGCCTACTAAGGCCAGCAGACCTTGGGATCGTCAGCGAGACGGCTTTGTGCTGTCTGATGGCGCGGGTGCATTGATTCTGGAAGAGCTAGAGCATGCTCAAGCGCGTGGCGCCCATATTTATGCTGAGCTTATTGGGTTTGGCATGAGCGCTGATGCGTTTCATATGACGGCCCCCCCTGAAGATGGCGCTGGCGCAGCACAGTGTATGAGCAATGCACTGAAAGATGCGCGAATCGATCCATCCCAGGTCGATTACATCAATGCGCACGGTACGTCCACGCCTGCTGGTGATATGGCAGAGGCTTCTGCGGTCAAGCGGATCTTTGGTGAGCATGCCTACAAATTGTCGGTGAGCTCTACCAAGTCAATGACTGGGCATCTGTTAGGGGCTGCCGGGGCTGTTGAAGCCATTTTCAGCATCCTGGCCATTCGTGACCAACTGGCGCCACCTACCATCAACCTGGATGATCCGGATGATGGCTGTGATCTGGACTTTGTGCCGCATAAGCCAAAGGCAATGCCTATCGAGATCAGCCTGTCCAACTCCTTCGGCTTCGGTGGTACTAATGGTAGTTTGATCTTCCGTCGCTTTTCTGAGTGATGAAAGACTGGGTTAATGGTCAGCCGGATGAGGCTGGCCTTTCCTTCCGGGATCGTGGTTTGGCATATGGCCATGGGCTTTTCGAAACGATAGGCGTCCATAACGGCCAACCACGATTCCTTGATGATCACCTGATGCGGCTGCTTGAAGGATGTCGTCGTCTGGCAATTCCCTTGGAGCTTGATGCAGTCAGGCTTGAAATTCTTGAGTATGCTGCGTTGTTACGCAACGGTGTAGCCAAGCTGATCATTACGGCCGGCCTCGGTGAACGGGGTTATGCGGCTCCGTCGAATCCACTACCGCAACGTCTTCTGCTGGCCTCTCCTGTGCCTCGCTATCCATCTGAGAATGCTGAGCAGGGGATCCGTCTGTTTCCCTGCCAGACACGTCTGGCTTGCCAACCGCTATTGGCTGGACTCAAGCACCTGAGCCGTCTTGAGCAGGTATTAGCGCGGGGAGAGTGGCAGGGAGCAAACTATGCTGAAGGCCTCATGTGTGATGCATTTGGACATGTTGTAGAAGGCGTTTTCAGTAACCTTTTTATCGTGTCCAGGAACACATTGATAACGCCCGTGCTTGATAAGTGTGGTGTTGCTGGTGTGATGCGCTCCTATCTTCTTCGTTGCGCGGATGGGCTTGGCGTCATGACCGAAATCAGGCCGGTGACGTTGAGTGAGTTCATGGCCGCTGATGAGGTATTTATGTGCAACAGTCAGTATGGTGTTTGGCCAGTATGTACGTATGCTGAGCATGAATGGCCAATAGGCCCGTTGACACGTCAACTTCAACAGATTGCCTCAAAGGCTCTGGATTCGTAATGCGAAAATTATTGGTTCTGCTCGAGGGCGGCTTGCTCTTGATGGGGCTGGCGCTAGCCGGAATGGGCTGGTTGCAACACAAGGCACTCGAGCAGCCTGTGGCGGTTGGCCAGGAACAGCTTGTCGAAATACCCAAGGGCGCTACGCCGGGCGGTATGCTCCGGCATCTTGAGGAGGAGAAGTTACTGAGCGGTTCCTTCTGGTTGCGTTTGTATTGGCGTTTCAATCTTTCCGGACAGGCTCTGCACAGCGGTGAGTACCGAGTAACGCCAGGGATGAGTGTTCGTGAATTACTTGCCCTCTGGCAAAAAGGCGAGGTGGTCCAATACAACGTTACGCTTGTTGAAGGCTGGAACTTCCATCAGGTTCGGGATGCCTTGGCTCGTCAGGAAAAGCTGGAGCAAACATTGGCTGGACTGAGTGACGAAGACGCCATGGTACGTTTAGGTAAGCCTGGTATGCATCCCGAAGGACGTTTCTTTCCCGACACCTATCGTTATGTAAAGGGAATGCGCGACGTCGAAATTCTGAAGCAGGCCAGTCAACGTTTGGAGCAGGTTCTTGCCGAGGAGTGGGAGGCGCGCGCCCCGGATGTGCCCTATCAAGAGCCGTATCAGGCTCTGATCATGGCCTCTTTAGTGGAAAAGGAAACAGGGGTTCCGCAAGAGCGGCCTCAAATAGCAGGCGTTTTTGTTCGCCGTCTAGCGTTGAATATGCTCTTGCAGACAGATCCTACGGTTATCTACGGGCTGGGTGACAACTACAAGGGCAAGTTGACCCGAGAGCACCTGCGCCAACCTACGCCTTACAATACCTATGTGAATCCTGGTTTGCCGCCTACGCCTATCTCCATGGTAGGGCGGGAGGCGATTCATGCTGCGCTGCACCCCGAACCAGGTAAAAGTCTTTACTTCGTAGCGCGCGGAGACGGAACGCATGTGTTCTCCGATAATATCGATGCCCATAACCGCGCTGTTCGTGAGTATCAACTTAAACGCCGAGCCGATTACCGTTCGAGTCCGGCACCTATTACCAAGGAGTCTGAGTGAGCGGGTTGTTTATTACGCTGGAGGGGCCGGAAGGGGCAGGTAAAAGCACTAACCGTGATTATCTGGCAAGGCAATTACAATCGCATGGCCTTGAAGTGGTGCTGACACGTGAGCCTGGTGGAACGCCATTGGCCGAGCGCATCCGCGGACTTCTGCTCGACCCCTGCGATGAGGGCATGCATGCGGATACTGAGCTGCTGCTTGTGTTTGCTGCACGTGCACAGCATTTAAACACTGTAATTAAGCCTGCGCTTGATCGTGGTGCGGTTGTCCTGTGTGATCGATTCACTGATGCGACCTACGCGTATCAGGGCGGGGGACGTGGGCTTTCGGAAGCACGCATTGCCACCCTGGAGCACTTTGTTCAGTCAGGCCTGCAGCCTGATCTTACCTTGGTGTTCGATTTACCTATCGAAATAGGTCTTGAAAGAGCAGCCAAACGAGGTCGCCTCGACCGGTTTGAGCGGGAACAACACAGCTTTTTCGAGGCCGTAAGGCAGACTTATCTCTCCCGTGCCGCGGCTGGTACCGACCGCTATCGGGTGGTTGACGCAGCCCAGTCGCTTGCCGATGTACAGCAACAACTTGATCAGCTTGTGCCTGAGTTGTTGGAGCGCGCCCGTGGTTGAGCGGTACCCGTGGCAATCGGAACTATGGGAGCGGCTGACTCATCGTGAACGGCATGCCCATGCTTATCTATTTCATGGGCCAGCGGGTATTGGCAAGCGGGCGCTGGCCGAGCGGCTTGTAGGGCGTTTGCTTTGCCAGAACGTAGCAGCAGGGGAGGCATGCGGCCAGTGTAAGGCTTGTCTTTTGTTAAGGGCTGGAACGCATCCTGACTATTTTCTTGTAGAGCCGGAAGAGGTGGAAAAGCCTATCCGCGTTGATCAAATCAGGAGCCTGGTCGACTTCGTTGCCCAAACCGCACAGTTGGGCGGCCGCAAGGTTATTCTGCTGGAACCAGCTGAGGCGATGAACCTCAATGCCTCAAATGCTTTACTAAAAAGCCTAGAAGAACCTTCCGGTGACACGGTCCTGGTGTTGATCAGTCATCAGCCGAGTCGACTATTGCCTACCATCAAAAGTCGTTGTGTGCAGCAGGCCTGTCCCGTACCTCGTCCAGAAGAAAGCCTGGCTTGGCTAGCGCAGGCCTTGCCTGATCTCTCCTCGGAAGATCTCAATGATGTGCTGACGCTGGCTGGTGGTTCGCCTTTAACGGCTGCTCGTTTGCATGCGATGGGCGTTCAGGCTTACCGGTCACATGTTGTAGACGGCTTGAAAAAGCTCTTGAAGCGGCAGATCGCGCCAAGTCCATTAGCCGAAAGCTGGAACAGCATTCCGTTACTGCTATTGATGGACTGGTTCTGTGAGTGGGCATTGTTGATCCTGCGCTATCAAATGACTCGGGATCAAGCGGTGACCGGTTTGGCCGATATGAGCAAAGTAATCCAGTATCTGGGTGATAAGGCCGATTCTACCCAGGTCATAAATCTGCAGAACTGGCTGCTCGAGCAGCGGCAGAAAGTAATGGGTAAGGCTAATCTGAATCGCGTGCTGCTACTTGAAGCGCTGTTGATACGGTGGGCAAGCCTACCGCAGCAGGGCTAGAATTCACTTAATAATGGTTGAGTACTGTCGTATGAGTTTGCCTCCGAATCTGGGTCCTCGAAACGGAATTCTGTCCCTTACGATCAAGGACAAATCAGTACTGTATGCCGCCTATATGCCTTTCATCCGTAATGGTGGCCTGTTTATTCCAACAAACAAGTCATACAAGCTAGGGGATGAAGTATTCATGCTGCTCAACCTGATGGATGAGCCTGAAAAAATCCCTGTTGCCGGAAAAGTCGTCTGGATAACGCCCCGGGGCGCACAGGGAAATCGTGCTGCTGGGGTTGGCGTTCAATTCAATGACGGCGATAACACGGCTCGAAACAAGATCGAGACCTATCTGGCGGGTACGCTCAAGTCGGACCGCCCTACGCATACCATGTAATTCTTTCTTTCGTGCAAGCATGGCCTTGCTGAAAGCGCACGTTTTTACCAGGAAAACCCATGAAACTGATCGACTCCCATTGTCATCTAGATCGCCTTGATCTAACGGCTCATAATGGATCGCTGGACGCGGAGCTTGAGGCGGCAAGGGAGAGAGGCGTAGGGCACTTTCTATGCATTGGTGTAAGCGCCGAAAATGCTGCCGATGTGAAGACTGTTGCCGAGCGTTACCCGGACGTGCATTGCTCTGTTGGAATTCATCCATTGGATGTTTCTGCTGAAAAGGAGCCTGCGCTGGAGTGGCTGTTGCGCGAGCTGGATCATCCTCGTGTGGTCGCCATCGGAGAAACTGGGCTGGACTATCATTACGAGCCTGAAAGCGCTGAGCTGCAGAAGCAGTCCTTTCGGTTGCATCTTGAGGCGGGGCGGATTACCGGTAAACCTGTCATTGTGCATACCCGTGAAGCTAGAGCTGACACGTTGGCCTTGCTCAGAGAGGCTGATCTGACTGCTGCAGGGGTATTGCACTGTTTTACCGAGGACTGGGAAATGGCCAAGGCTGCCCTGGACCTGGGTTTTTATATCTCTCTTTCAGGAATCGTGACGTTCCGAAATGCCGAGGCATTGCGTGAAGTGGCTCGTCAGGTGCCAGCCGATCGGCTTCTTGTGGAAACCGATTCGCCTTATCTGGCGCCTATTCCTTATCGTGGCAAACCGAACCTCCCTCAATATGTGCGTGAAGTGGCTGAGTTTTTAGCTTCGGTTCGTGGTGTCGAGCTGGAAGCACTGGCCGAGCAAACTACAGAAAATTTCTACCGGCTCTTTCCTCTGGCAAAAGCTGTATAAAACCAATAGTCAAAAAAAACCCGGTTTTTGCTAACCGGGCCAAGACCATTAGGAGTTTAACGGGATGCACCAATAGCGATGTATCCCACCGATAACGCCTCGGGGGAGTGGCGCTGCCGGTAAGTAGAAGTATTGATCAGCCATGGGGAACATCCAGTCGGGATTGATCATTTTTTAAACAGATTTGGAATAGGCAACCTTTCATTGAGCACTTATCGCGACAGCTTCCGGATGATATCCAGCGTCTCATCCAGTACCTGTTGCGGTGTGTAAAAGTGTGGCGAAAGGCGGATGCCTGCACCGCGTTGAGCGCAGATAATGTTCTCGCGCTTCAGGCCTTCAAAAAGAGTCGTATTGTCTTTGCCATCCAGCGTAAACGTTAGAATGCCAGCTCTGCGATTGGGATCTATCGCACTGTGGACATGAGCACCGGGAAGTGCTTTCAGTCCTTCAATCAACATGTGCATTCTGGTATGTAATTCCTGCGCAACTTGCACCATGCCTACCTCATCGAGCAATGAGAGACTGGCCTTCAAGGCGACAGCGCCGAGCATGTTGGGGCTACCGCATTCGAAGCGGCGGGCGGTGCGTGCAGGTTTCCATTCTCGACTATTATAATCACCAGCATTATCGAGCATATGCCAGCCATATTCATTTAACGTCAGCTGCTCTCTAAGATCACTCCGACAATAAAAAACGCCAAGCCCCTCTGGGCCTAGCATCCATTTATGCCCGTCTGCCATGGCAAAGGCGCACTCGCAGGCTTGTACGTCCAGAGGAAGTGCGCCTAGCTGTTGAATTGCATCAACACACAACAGTACGCCTTTCTGGCGACAGCCCTGGCCTACTTTGACTAAATCCAGGCGTAGGCCGCTTGCATATTGCACTGCGCTGATCGCCAGCAGGCGTGTCCGGGACGTACAGGCCTCTAGCAGCGCCTGTTCAGGATTTGTCCCAGCTAGACTGACCTCAATGACTTCGACTCCAAAGCGGGACAGTGCCTCCCAAACGATTCGGTTCGATGGGAATTCTTCATTGCTGATGACCACTTGATCGCCGGCCCGCCAGTCCAGACCAAACGCAACAAATGACAGAGCCTCTGACGTATTCTTGACCAAGGCTATATCTGCCGTGCTGGGCGCATTAAGCAGCTTCATCAGAAGCGCTCTCAATTGCTGCTCGATTTCAAGCCAGGCGGGGTAATCCTTGGCTCCCTGGATAACGTTTTCCTGTGCAAACGCCGCTACGGCCTGCGATGCACGCGCTGGCCAAGGCGCTACTGCGGCATGGTTGAGGTAGCGCAGGGTTTCATGATGCGGAAACTCGTTCATCCAGGTGTTCATAAGAGGCTCATCCATACAAAAATATGTATTTTTAGGCATAATGCCGTAATCAATGTGACATCGCCTGTCAGATGCGTATCGTCCATCTCGCGTTGTGCCAGCCGATGGTAATAGCTTCCCCTACCGATACCTTCCGCATTCAGACTCTAAAAAGAAACTTATTCTATGCAGAAAGAACCTCGAAAGGTCCGTGAATTTCGCCGCCGTGAGCAGGAGATTCTAGACACAGCCCTCAAGCTTTTCCTGGAAGAAGGGGAGGACAGTGTTACTGTAGAGATGATCGCTGACGCGGTCGGGATTGGAAAAGGAACGATTTATAAACATTTCCGATCCAAAGCCGAGATCTATCTTCGCCTGATGCTGGATTACGAGCGAGACCTGGCTTCGCTGTTTCACTCGGAAGACGTGGCACGTGATCGGGAGGCTCTGTCCCGGGACTACTTTGAGTTTCGTATGCGCGACCCTCAGCGCTACAGGCTTTTTGACCGGCTGGAAGAAAAGGTGGTCAAAGCTAATCAGGTTCCTGAGTTGGTCGAACAATTGCATAAGATCAGAGCGTCAAACTTCGATCGTTTGACTCAGCTGATCAAGGGACGAATCGCTGAAGGGAAGCTGGAAGATGTTCCTCCTTATTTTCACTATTGCGCTGCCTGGGCGCTGGTGCACGGGGCGGTAGCCTTGTACCACTCTCCCTTCTGGCGAGATGTCATTGAAGATCAGGACGGATTTTTTCAGTTTCTTATGGACATCGGCGTGCGTATGGGTAACCGCCGTAAGCGAGACACGGAAATACCGGCTTCCCGGTGAGGTCCGAAAGTCTGAGCTTGAATAAATCGTTCTCGACCCAGATATCTTTTTTCTCTGTTAAGCAGTTGGAGTTCAAGCATGATCGTTGACCGTCAGGGTCGAGCCTTTCGCAACCTACGGATCAGCTTAACCGCTGCATGCAATTATGCATGTACATATTGTGTTCCCAATGGGAAACGCCTCGTAGCGGCTCAAGATGAGTTATCGGCTGATGCCATGGCTCGTGGTGTTGAATACCTTATTGAGGCTGCAGGCATCGAGCGTCTGCGTATTACTGGTGGTGAGCCACTGGTCACTCCCAAGTTCGAGCCTTTCTTGCAGGCGGTTTCCGCCTTAAAGCTCAAAGACATTAGTCTTACCACTAACGGCCAGCTGCTGGCTAAAAAGCTGCCCATTATCATCGACAACGGGGTTCGCCGTCTGAATGTCTCTCTGGATACGCTCGATGCGGGAGCCTTCCCTGTACTCGCGCGGGGAGGCGACCTGAAGACGGTGCTTGCAGGTCTTGAAGAAGCCCGTCAGGCAGGACTTAAAATCAAGGTCAATATGGTCCCATTGCGTGGCCAGAATCTTGATCAGATATTGCCGCTGCTCGAATACTGTCTCGAGCGCGGCTTCGAGTTACGGTTTATCGAGCTGATGAGGATGGGGCATCTCGCGCGTGATCCCAACGGCTTCCAGCAGCAGTTCGTACGGTTGGCAGAGCTTTTAGAGATCATCGGTGCGGTCCATCCCTTTGTACAGGCTGATGCGCCTGTAGACGCCACTGCCTTGCGTTATCAGGTAGAGGGTGGGGGCTACTTCGGCGTTATTGCGAATGAAAGCGTACCTTTCTGCCGTAGCTGTTCGCGTCTACGCTTGTCTTCAACAGGTTGGCTGCATGGCTGCTTGTCATCCAGTAATCGCCACTTTGTTGGTGATTTGCTGGATAAGCCCCGTCATCTAGCGCTTCCGGCGCTACAGCGGTTGCTGGTCAAGGCCTTGGGCGATAAGCAGGACGTTGCGTTCTCTGGTGGTGTAACGGTGATGAAGATCATCGGGGGTTAGCGTATAGATTGGCCTGGAAACTGCTAGACGCGTGTCAGCGCCGGTTTTTCGTCGCCGGTTCAGGAGAAAGAGATGCGTCGTTTCCTCGCCATTTGTGCGATTGTATTGTTGTCCGGTTGTATGAATGTCAGCGATATGGCTGCTGGTACTACTTATCACCTGCGGGATGCTGGGTTTCTCGACTACAGCCATACACAGCGATTGAACAACTTCCGGTTGCAGCCGGACTCTTATATCTATATCGCACAAGGCGCGTTCGTGCCGCCAGGGCATCCATATGCCAGGCCCAATGTCGTAGCGGAACAGGCCTTCAATGGTTTCGTGGAATATTTTCCACGGGTACGTCGTGCCAAAGGGCCCATTGGATTGGACGAAGCCATACTCGAGGCACGTAACCTGGGGGCTCACTATCTGCTGTATACCCGCTTTGCAGCCGCTGATGATGCCATTGGCAACTGGCAGGAGTGGGAAGATCAGGAAGCGTTGGATCGAGTAGGTCGGGACCGCAGTGTGGTTCAGGTCATGCTGATCGAAACGGCAACTTATTATCTGGTCGATACGGCCCGTATTCGCAGCCGGGGCGGTTTCCTGACATTTTACAATGAGAAACCCGAAGACCTGCTAGCGCCTCCGCTTGCGGAGTATGCTCAGCATCTGTTGGGTTTGACGCGATAAGGAGTGTTCATGAGTGAGTCGCATAAGGTTGATGACCTGATCGCCCAGTTACCGAGCGGGGAGGGTAAGGCATTGCCGCCGGTTCATTCATGGAATCCCCCCTTCTGCGGCGATATCGACATGCGTATCGCGCGCGATGGCACTTGGTTTTACCAAGGCTCTGCTATAAATCGACCTGCCATGGTCCGGCTGTTTTCAACCATCCTGCGTAAGGATGAGCAAGGCTATGTGTTAGTGACGCCTGTTGAGAAGGTAGGTATTCAGGTTGAGGATGCTCCCTTTGTGGCCATTGATTGTGATGTACAAGGTCAAAGGCAAAATCAGGTTTTGTGCTTTACAACCCAAGTAGGCGATACGGTGGAAGCCAATGCTGATCATCCCCTGCGCGTGGTCATTGATCCTAGTACGCAAGAGCCTTCGCCATACGTGCTTGTAAGGGATAGCCTCGAAGCCTTGATTCATCGCAATGTCTTCTATCGGCTCGTCGAATGTATGTCGCTGGAACATTATGAGGGGGCGATGTGGCAGGGCCTATGGAGTGGCGGGGCGTTTTTCCCGGTGGCTCGGCAGGACTGAAATAAGAAAGGGCTCCCTGGGGAGCCCTTTTTGTTACATGTTAGGGTAGTTGGGGCCGCCAGTGCCTTCTGGCGGTACCCAAGTGATGTTTTGGGAAGGATCCTTGATATCACATGTCTTACAATGCACACAGTTTTGGGCATTGATCTGGAAGCGTTTCTCGCCGTCTTCCTGCGTCACAACTTCGTATACACCAGCGGGGCAATAACGCTGCGCAGGCTCGTCGTAGAGCGGAAGATTGCGGTCGATCGGAATGGACGGGTCCTTGAGCTTCAGGTGAACAGGTTGGTCCTCTTCATGGTTAGTATTGGAGAGAAACACCGAAGACAGTTTGTCGAAGCTGATTTTGCCGTCAGGCTTGGGATAATCGATCCGTTTGGATTCAGACGCCTTTTTCAGGCAAGCGTAGTCGGGCGTTGTATCGTGCAGCGTAATGGGCAGCTTGCCGCCAAACAGGTTCTGCTCGATAAAGTTGAAGGCGTTGCCCTTTATTGCTCCATATTTATGGATGGCGGCGCCGAAGTTGCGGCTCTTGTAGAGTTCCTCGTATACCCAACTGTTCTTGAACGTATCCAGATAACAGGTCAGCTCATCGGCTTCACGCCCGGCTACCAGGGCTTCGGCAATGGCTTCAGCGGCCAGCATGCCGGTTTTCATCGCCGTGTGGCTGCCCTTGATCTTCGAGAAGTTGAGCGTACCGCCGTCACAACCGATCAATGCACCGCCTGGGAGCGTCAGTTTGGGAAGTGAGTTCAGGCCGCCCTTAGTAATGGCGCGAGCGCCATAAGATACACGTTTGCCGCCCTCCAGATATTGCTTGATTACCGGGTGATGCTTGTAGCGCTGAAATTCATCAAAGGGCGAGAGGTAAGGGTTGCTGTAGGACAGATCCACGATCAGGCCCACTACGACCTGGTTGTTTTCCAGGTGATAGAGGAATGAGCCACCCGGGTTATCATCATCTAGCGGCCAGCCTGCTGTATGCACAACGAGGCCCTGCTCATGCTTGGCAGGGTCGACATCCCAGATTTCCTTGATGCCTATCGCGTAGTGCTGCACATCGGCATGGGCGCCCAGGTTGAAACGCTGGCTTAATTGCTTGCCAATATGCCCACGGCTACCTTCGGCGAATAGCGTGTATTTGGCACGTAGTTCCATGCCGGGCGTATAGTAGCCTTCCTTGGGGTTTCCTTCTCGGTCTACGCCCAGGTCGCCGGTTACGATACCTCGCACGATGCCGTTCTCATCAATCAGGGCTTCCTGCGCAGCGAAGCCTGGATAGATTTCTACACCCAGTCCTTCAGCCTGCTGGGCTAGCCAGCGGCACAGGTTCCCTAGGGAAATGATGTAGTTGCCTTGGTTGTGCATGGTCTTGGGGACAAGAAAGTCAGGCAGCTTCCTGGCACGTTCGGCGTCCTTGAGCAGGTAGATATCGTCGCGCTTGACTGGCGTATTCAGCGGGGCATCCAGTTCCTTCCAGTTGGGGAACAGTTCATCGAGTGCGCGCGGCTCGAACACGGCGCCAGAGAGAATATGAGCACCGACCTCGGAGCCTTTCTCTACAACGCAGACGCTGATTTCCTGACCGGTCTCAGCCGCCTTTTGCTTCAATCGGCAGGCAGCGGAAAGGCCTGCCGGGCCGGCGCCGACAATAACAACGTCGAACTCCATAAATTCGCGTTCCACGGACAGTCTCCTCAAAGCATTGATGCTAGTTATATTTTGGCGGCTGTAATAAAGAAAAACATTATATAGGCGTCTTTCCAGAGGTCCAATACAAACGTTTGTTTGAATTTTCTCTCGGACTGGTACATTCTGCTTGTGCTGCCTCCAGAAGCGGCTAGGGTTATGTCGGGTAACTGCCTGTTTGCATTATGGCTTGGTTAAAAAAGCGTTCGGACGGCCTTTGCTAAAGGCAAGTACCCTTTAACTGTGATGCCTTTAGCCTATCGCATTTCCTTCTGGCAGCACGCCGACTTGCCTTGGAGCGTTGACCCTCTCGACTGATGCAGTCAACATACGGCGGTTAATGGTTATTTGTAAGCCGAGAGCCGTTATTTGGTCGATTCGATCGGCTAGGCCTGCCTGGCTACCGTATTTATTCACTACAGAATAATGAGGAACTCATGAAGGTTCTTGTAGCTGTAAAAAGAGTGGTGGACTACAACGTCAAGGTCCGTGTCAAACCCGATAGCTCCGGTGTTGACCTGGCCAACGTCAAGATGTCCATGAACCCCTTCTGTGAGATCGCCGTTGAAGAAGCGGTGCGCCTGAAGGAAAAAGGTATCGCTACCGAAATCGTGGCCGTGTCTGTAGGTCCGACTGCTGCACAGGAGCAATTGCGTACTGCGTTGGCTCTGGGAGCGGACCGTGCCGTTCTGGTCGAGACCAATGAAGAGTTGAGCTCGCTGGCGATTGCGAAGCTGCTCAAGGCGGTTGTCGACAAGGAACAACCCCAGCTGGTTATCATGGGCAAGCAGGCTATTGACAGTGATAACAACCAGACGGGTCAGATGCTGGGTGCACTGACCGGCTTTGCCCAAGGGACCTTCGCTTCCAAGGTCGAGCGTGATGGCGACGTATTGAACGTGACCCGCGAAATCGATGGAGGGCTGCAGACCGTTGCTCTGAACCTGCCTGCTATCGTGACCACTGACCTGCGCTTGAACGAGCCGCGTTATGCCTCGCTGCCAAACATCATGAAGGCCAAGAAAAAGCCACTGGATGTCTTAACGCCGGACGCTCTGGGTGTTAGCACGGCTTCGACTGTCAAGACGCTGAAGGTGGAAGCACCGGCTGGCCGTCAGGCAGGTATCAAGGTGAAGTCGGTTGCTGAACTGGTCGAAAAACTCAAGAACGAAGCGAAGGTGATCTGATGGCTATTCTGGTCATTGCCGAACACAGTAATGCTGCGCTCAATGGCGCAACGCTCAATACCGTGGCTGCAGCCAAAGCCATCGGTGGTGATATTCATGTTCTGATCGCCGGTCAGAGCTGCGGTGGTGCGGCTGAAGCTGCTGCCAAAGCCGAGGGCGTTTCCAAGGTGTTGGTTGCCGATAATGCTGCTTACGCCTACCAGTTGCCAGAAAACGTGGCGCCGTTGGTTGTTGAGCTGGTTAAAGGCAATGGGTACACCCACGTACTATCGCCAGCCGGTTCGAACGGCAAGAATTTCATGCCACGTATTGCTGCGCTACTAGACGTGGATCAGATTTCCGAGATCATTTCGGTAGAAAGTCCGGATACCTTCAAGCGGCCCATCTATGCCGGTAATGCGATTGCAACCGTGCAGTCATCCGCTCCGGTAAAAGTTATTACCGTGCGCGCTACTGGTTTTGATCCGGTTGCTGCCGAAGGTGGTTCTGCCGCTATCGAAGCGGTTTCTTCCGTACAGGATGCAGGTATTTCCCGCTTCGTGAACGAAGAATTGGCCACGACAGGTCGCCCGGACTTGGGCGCTGCGAAAGTGGTGGTATCGGGCGGTCGTGGTTTGCAGAACGGTGATAATTTCAAGATTCTGTACTCCCTGGCAGACAAGCTGGGTGCTGCCGTAGGCGCTTCTCGCGCAGCGGTGGACGCAGGCTTCGTACCCAATGACATGCAGGTTGGTCAAACAGGCAAGATCGTTGCGCCGCAGTTGTACATTGCGGTAGGCATCTCCGGTGCGATTCAGCACCTGGCTGGTATGAAAGACTCGAAAGTCATTGTGGCCATCAACAAGGATGAAGAGGCGCCAATCTTCCAGGTGGCTGATTATGGACTGGTAGGTGACCTGTTCGAGTTAATCCCTGAGCTTGAAAAGTCGATATAAGCAATAACCTCCTAAAAACCCGTTCGATCGAGCGGGTTTTTTATTGGGTAGATTTTTGTTGACGGACAAATGCCTTTCAACATGACAAAATTCTGGTTTTAGGCAGCGTCATAGAGCTGTCGCCTGACTCTGCAGGAAACCAGATAGTGAAAAAATCTTATTGTTGGGCAGCTTCTGTTTTGGCCCTGTTGCTTGCCGGGTGCGCCAACGATCCCGCACCATCCGAGCAAATGAAACTGACCACCCAGGCATTCGACCAAGCCCATGACATTGGGGCGGATGACTCCATTCCTGAATACAGCCTCGCCAACGACAAGCTTGAACGGGCCCGAAAAGCCATGCGGGTTGAAGATTACAAAAAAGCTCGTGTATTGGCGGAACAGGCTGAACTCGACGCTCGCCTGGCCGAGGCCAAGGTGCTCAATAACAAGAGCCAGACACATGTGGATGAACTCAACAAGCAGATCGCCCGATTACAAAAGCGTTTGGAGAGTACGCCATGATACGTTCGGTACTGTCGGTGGCTGGACTTGCGCTGGCGTTTTCAATGATCACAGGGTGTACGAGCAGCAGCACCATTACTCGGCAGGCGTTACAGGACGCCAAATCCAGGTATGCCACGGTCAAGACTGATTCCGACGTGCTGCGTAGCGCACCCAAGGATGTAAAAAGAGCCGAGGAAACCCTGGACAAGGCGGAGCAGCTGGCTGGCTATTGGGGAAGCAGCAAAGATGTACGCCACTTTGCCTACCTGAGCCAACGCTACAGCGATATCGCCCGAGAGCATGCAAGCCTTCGCTTGAGCCAGGACAAGGCGACCCAATTACAACTGCAGATCGAACGCCTGCAATTGCAGTTGCGGGAAAAAGAACTCCGTTCTGCACGAGAGCGTAACGTATGGCTTACCGATCAGCTGTTTAACCTGGGTACGACTCAGACAGAGCGCGGTCTCGTCATGACGCTGGGCGATGTGTTGTTTGCTCCGGGACGATCACAACTCAATCCAACGGCTAATGAAACGGTTCTCAAGCTTGCCCAGTTTCTTCAAATCAACCCCAAGCGGGAGATCCGAATCGAAGGCTACACGGATAACTCCGGTGATGAGGATCGCAATCTTTCCCTCTCCAAACAGCGTGCCCATGCCGTCGCCAGGGCCTTGAGTGCATTAGGTGTAGAGGCAGGCCGCCTTCAGGTCATTGGATATGGCGAGGATTATCCGGTGACATCCAACGGGACGGCCGAGGGCCGCGCCAAAAATCGCCGAGTCGAAGTGGTGTTTTCTGACGAAAACGGTAATTTCATACCGGCACGTTGAGCGTAAACGGCAGGTTTAAACGGCCCGCCTGTCGCGCTCATGCTTAAAAGCGGCATCCCTTGTTTCATTGCCGACTGATTATCCGTTAGCACTGGCTGTATTGTCCTAAATTTACCAAGCTGTACCGGTGCAATCTGGTAAGACGATGCTACTGTTTCGGTTCAGTGACCAAGGGAATGCGTGCCATGACGAATCTGTTGCTCTATCAACGTATCGCTCATCAGTTGGCTGAAGATATTCGCCGGGGTGTCTACCAACCGGGCGAGCGCGTTCCCTCTGTTCGCAAGATGAGTCAGCAGTTGGGCGTCAGTCACGCAAGTGTTTTACAAGCTTATGCCACACTGGAAGACCAAGGGCTTATCCGGGCTCGTCCCCAGTCAGGGTTTTACGTACACCAGACGCCTGCCTTGACAGCGCCTACACCTGAAATCGGCAGGGTAGAGCGGCCAACCCTGGTCACTCGCGGTGACATTATCAATCAAGTGCTTCTGGAGTCCCGACGAGATGACGTGGTTCCTTTCGGGGCTGCCATTCCTAATGTGGATTTTCTACCTATCCGGGCCCTGCATCAGCAGATCAGCAAGGTGACGCGCTTTCACAGTCAGCGTGCGTTCAGCTATATGTACAGCCCGGGTTACGAGCCCTTGCGCCGCCAGGTTGCGATCCGTATGCGGGATGCCGGGGTCTCGGTAGCGCCTTCTGAGGTTGTTATTACCCATGGCTGTGTGGATGCCTTGCAGATGTCCCTGCGTGTGCTGACCAAACCAGGTGATCTGATCGCTACCGAATCGCCTACCTATTACGGCTTGCTGCAATTGGCTGATGTGCTAGGTCTCAAGGTGGTCGAGATTCCCTGTGACCCACAGACCGGTCTAAGCGTAGAGGCATTGCAGCTGGCCGCGCGGCAGTGGCCTGTAAAGGCGCTGGTCATGACCTCCCGGCTGAGCAATCCCCTAGGCAGTACAATGCCTGAGGCGCGTCAAAAGCAGCTGCTAAGGCTTGCCAATGAGCGAGACTTCATGATCATTGAGGACGATATCTACGGTGAATTGTTCTATGAGGTCGGTGCGACGAAGGCGTTGAAAGCCCATGATCGGAACGGCAGGGTGGTCTATTGTTCAAGTTTTTCCAAGACGATCTCACCTGGTGTGCGTATCGGTTGGGTCATTGCCAATCAATACCAGCCGGACATTCAGCGCTTACAGACCTTTACCACCCACTCTGCCTGTAGTCTCACGCAAATGGGTGTAGCGGCTTATCTTGAAAATGGCGGGTATGACCGTCATCTACGCTCCATCAGGCAGGAATACCGCAAGAATATGACGGCGTGGCAGCTAGCCGTTCAACAGTACTTCCCTGAGGGAACCCAAATGAGCCGACCTATCGGCGGCTTCATTCTATGGGTGAGCCTTCCAGCCAGGGTCAATACGAAGGATCTCCACCTCCGAGCGTTGCAGGAGGGCATCAGCATTGCGCCAGGCATTATTTTCAGCAATACGGATCAATTCAACAATTGTATTCGGCTCAATTGCGGGATGGCGTGGAATCGACAAACCGAGCGCGCTTTGATGACGATTGGAATACTGGCCAATCAGCTCTGCCAAGAGGCTCAGGTAGCTGCTTAACGGTGTGAACTCGTTCGCCATTTTGTGAGTCTGTTTACATTAGGCGTGAAGAGGTAAAGGTGTCGATGGGCTCGACCGAGGCCGCAAGCTGGCTGCCGATGATTGGAGTGCTAGGCAATGTACCGCTGGTGCTTGTTTGGCTGACAGGGCTGCTGGTGGCTTGCCTGAAATGGCGAACGCACCGCAAGGCGAGCCTGTTATGCCTGTTGAGTATGGTCATCCTGCTTGTCTGGCTTGCAGCCTATAGCGTGCTTACGCTGGCATTGCCCGTTTTACTGCCGCTCTGGCAGATCCCATTGGCGCCAGGGTGGGCGTATGCGTTACTCAACGCCGTCGGCAACCTAGTCACCGCAGTGTGCTATGCGCTATTGCTGTGGGCCATCTTCACAGGAAGGAGTTCACGACGTTCTGCCTGAGGCTTTCTTATGGGGACTCTACGTTGGATGGTGAGTGGTCATAAGCTGTGCTGGCTGGCGCTGGTGTTGATACTCGGTGGGTGTGATAAGCCGGAAAAGGAACCGCCCAAAAAGCCAGCCGAACCGCAGGCGGCCTCTGTAGAGCAGACCGCGCCAAAACCAGTATCGCCAACAGCTTCCCATGCCAAGCCAGTACCGGACACTTCGGCCCGGCAGGAACCCATCCTCACCTCCCGTGTCCCTGAAAGCTTTGATGAGGAGCCTGTGCCGGCTCCTCAGCCGGACAAAAAGCCTGAGCTGGTTATTGAAAAACCAAAGCCCAAACCGGTGCCCAAGACTGTAAAACAGAAGCTTCCCGAACCGGAGGAGCCACTCAAGGTTGACCTGAGTATTCCCAAAGAACTTATCGAGAGCGCAGTGCCTGTTACAGCAGAGCAAAAGGAGCCGACGGGCATGCTTCCTCCGCTGTTCGACAAGCATGAGGAGGATGATCGATTCAACCTGAGCGGTCGAATACTAAATCGCGAACGCTCAGATGATTTCGAAGGTGCTGAGTTGCAGTTTGAGTTCAGGCGCTAAGTCACAACTTAGGATACCTAGCGATTCCGGGCATCTTTGGTGTCCATCTCCGCGTTTCGCTGACGGATCCGCTGACGCTGCTCATCGGTGAGCTCTACCTTGTTGGCCGAGCTGCGAAGCATCAACAGGCTACCTACAATCGAGCCCACCGCAATAATCAAGAAAAGCCAGGCATACCAGGGCATGGTGCAGTCCTCCGTGCAAATGAAACAGTCTATGCTGCTTAGACCCGCCTAGGCAGTAGGAGTGCTTTTAAGCAAGGGTAAAACGCTATCGTCTTTCAAGTTGACCCCGGTCAATTTTAGCTTTAAGGCCTGCTTGAGCAGGTAGTCGAGTTTATGAACCGCCAAGCGGTACGGGAGCCCCTCGGGTCGTACATTGGAAATACAGTTACGCTCGCTATCCATACGTCCGCGGCGGGGCTGGTAGGTAACGTATAATCCGAGGCTGTCAGGTGATGTAAGACCAGGTCGCTCTCCGATCATCACGATTACCAGCTGGGCATTGAGCCGCTCTCCAATCTCGTCACCCAAGGCCACGCGGGCTTGCTCGGCAATGACCACGGGTATTTGGGACCAGTCGGTATCGAAACGCTCCTTTAGTAGCTCAAGTATGGGAACTGCATGGCTACTGGCCGCAAAGGACGACAGCCCGTCGGCAATGACGATAGCGATGTCCGGGGCAGGCGCTTCAGCCATTAACTGCTCACGGCTGGCGATATCCAGCATTCGGCCATGATCCGGGCGTAATAGATACTGCTGCCGATCCGCAGCCTGGCTGTGTACATGAATCGTGCGAAAACCTTTTGACTGGAGTTGCTCGCTCAGCATATGGACATCCAGCGGATGGTGTACGGCATCTC
Source organism: Pseudomonas sp. C2.3V (assembly GCF_058536325.1). Lineage (NCBI taxonomy): Bacteria > Pseudomonadati > Pseudomonadota > Gammaproteobacteria > Pseudomonadales > Pseudomonadaceae > Pseudomonas > Pseudomonas sp. C2.3V. The sequence goes on from NZ_JBZUBN010000001.1 coordinate 1,506,370, forward strand.
TTGCCTGCGCATGAGCCAGGCCGAATCGGAGTACTTCCGCCGTGGGAAGGCTTGAGCCAACACGGCCCAATGCTATACGTGCCGACGTATGGGTGCGCAGTTCGTCCCAGGGGTTTGTCTGGACCAGCGTAGGTTTGGCGGTCGTCATCATGCGGCTCCCGGCAGGTGGGGCAGGGCACGTAGCAGCTGGTGCTCGCGGTTGATGTCTCGTAGCTGTCCGGAGGGCTCTGTAATGGACATGCGGGTCAGCCAGGCTTCAAATTCGGGGGCACGCCTTAAATCCAGTACGCTGCGCAGATAAAGTCCATCATGAAAGGAAGTGCTCTGGTAGTTGAGCATAATGTCGTCAGCGCCTGGAATGCCCATGATGTAGGTCAACCCGGCGACGCCCAAAAGCGTCATGAGTGTGTCCATGTCATCCTGATCCGCTTCGGCATGGTTGGTGTAGCACACGTCGCAGCCCATCGGGACGCCCAGCAGCTTGGCGCAGAAATGGTCTTCAAGGCCGGCCCGGATGATCTGCTTTCCATCGTAGAGGTACTCGGGACCGATAAAGCCAACCACCGTATTGGTCAGCAGCGGTTTGAACGTCCGCGCGACCGCGTAAGCACGTGCTTCGCAGGTCTGCTGGTCAACACCATGGTGTGCGCTGGCGGAGAGGGCACTGCCTTGACCTGTCTCGAAATACATGACGTTATCGCCCAGCGTGCCCCGCTTGAGTGAACGGGCTGCATCATGCGCTTCCTGTAACAGGCTCAGCGTTACACCAAAGCTATCGTTGGTCTTTTGCGTGCCGGCAATGGATTGAAAAACCAGATCAACCGGGGCGCCTTTTTCGATCGCCTTGATTTGGGTGGTGACGTGGGTCAGTACACACGTCTGCATGGGAATATCAAAGTGCTGACGCAGCTCATCCATCATCTCCCACAGCGGCGTCAACGTTGAAAGCGAGTCACTGGCCGGATTGATACCGACAACGGCATCGCCTGCACCGTAGAGCAAGCCGTCCAGCATGCTGGCCGCAATGCCTTGCAAATCGTCAGTAGGGTGATTGGGCTGCAGGCGCACCGAAAGATGGCCGGGCAAGCCTATCGTATTGCGGAAGCGGGTTATGACCTGGCATTTTTTGGCTACCAGGATCAGATCCTGATTGCGCATCAGTTTGCTGACAGCGGCGGCCATTTCAGGCGTGATGCCTGGCGAGACCGCTGTCAGGGTTTTGCTGTCCGTACTGTCGAGCAGGAGCCAATCACGAAAATCGCCTACGGTGAGATGACTGATAGGGGCAAATGCAAACGCGTCGTGACTGTCGATGATCAGGCGTGTTACGTCGTCCTGCTCGTAGGGAATCAAGGCCTCCTCAAGAAAGCGTTTGAGCGGGACATCCGCCAACGCGATCTTTGCAGCCATACGCTCCTCTGCCGAGCCGGCCGCAAGCCCGGCCAGTTCGTCACCCGAGCGCGCCGGACTGGCCTTGGCCAGAAGTGTCTTGAGGTCTTCGAAGCGATAGGCCTGATGGCCGATGATGGTCTGGTAGATCATACACACTCCGGTTCTGTGACTGTCTCAGAGGGCCATCCGAGGACAAGTGCTATCAGGCTTATATGGCGTTGACCTTCAGCAGGCTATCCGCGGGCGCCTGGGCACGCTGGCGTGCGGTAAAAAGAAAGTAGACGAAGCCGACGCCCATGAAGGTTAGAAAGACGAGGCCTATGACTGGGTTGAACCATGCCATGGCGACCAGGCAGACCAGTGCAATGGCCAATGCCAACGCGGGTACGAAAGGGTAGCCGGGCGCACGGTAACTGCGCGGCAGGTTAGGTTCGGTGCGGCGCAGCCTGAACAGGCTCAGCATACTCATGATGTACATGACGATGGCACCAAATACCGACATGGTAATCATGGCGGCAGTTAACGACATGCCTTGGAGATTGATGAGCCCGTCGCTATAGATAGCCGCAACGCCCACGACCCCACCTGCAATGATGGCGCGATGGGGCGTCTGGAAGCGTGACAGTTTGGCGAGCCCGACGGGCAGGTAGCCTGCTCGCGCCAAGGCAAAGAACTGGCGGGAGTATCCCAGAATGATTCCGTGGAAGCTGGCTACCAGACCAAACAGGCCGATCCATACGAGCATGTGTAGCCAACCGGAATTTTCGCCTACCACCATCTTCATGGCCTGCGGTAAGGGATCATTGATGTTGGAAAGCGTACGCCAGTCTCCAGCGCCGCCTGCGAAAAGCATGACGCCAATGGCCAGTACTACCAGTGTCAGAATGCCCGTCGTGTAGGCTTTGGGAATGGTGCGCTTGGGATCCTTGGCTTCTTCGGCCGCCATTGCAGCGCCTTCGATGGCAAGAAAGAACCAGATTGCGAAAGGGATGGCAGCGAAAATTCCAGTAATGGCGGGCATACCAAAGGTATCCGAGCCTGCCCAGCCATTAAGAGCAAAATTGCTGAAGCTGAAACCGGGTGCTACTACGCCCATGAAGACCAGCAGCTCCAGAACGGCCAGTACGGTCACGACCAGCTCAAAGGTGGCTGCCAGCTTTACGCCCAGAATATTGAGTGTCATGAACGTGATGTAGGCGCCTACGGCTGCAAGTTTGGGATCAAGCGCAGGGTACTGAACATTCAGGTAGGCACCGATGGCCATGGCGATGGCAGGCGGTGCAAAGACAAACTCGATCAGCGTGGCAAGGCCGGCAATCAGACCGCCTTTCTCGCCAAAGGCACGGCTGCTGTAGGCAAAAGGGCCTCCTGCATGGGGAATGGCTGTGGTGAGTTCGGTAAAGCTGAAAATAAATGCGGTATACATGGCGGCGATAATAAGCGCCGTTACCAAAAAGCCGAGCGTTCCGGCTACGCCCCAGCCGTAACTCCAGCCGAAATACTCCCCCGAAATGACCAGGCCTACAGCGATACCCCAGAGATGCAAGGTGCCCAAGGCGGGTTTTAATTGTGTAGTCATCTTGTCTTCTCACCGAGTGGGTTCACGGGTAACCATTGCAGCGAGCATGCCAGCCTGTTATTGGCTTTTTGGCGGCTTTCTAACACCATAGCTGCCCAAACGTAGGGCGCCAGCCAAAAAGTGACTCTTTGTTTTGGTGCATGGGTGTAGCAGACAAGCAATCCTTTTGCCGGGAAATGGCTTTCTGCGACAATAGGGCTTCCCTGGATTCATATGTGAGAGTGCCATGCCTGCTTGCCAGACACCGATTATTGTCGCCCTGGATTTTCCTACTGCCGAGGGCGCCCTGGCGTTGGCGGATCAACTCGATCCGGCGCAGTGCCGCGTCAAAGTGGGCAAAGAGCTGTTTACTTCCCACGGCAGACCTGTCATCGAAGCGCTGCATGCCAAGGGCTTCGAGGTCTTTCTGGATCTCAAATTTCATGACATTCCCAATACCACAGCCATGGCCGTCAAGGCTGCTGCCGAGCAGGGCGTCTGGATGGTGAACGTCCATTGCTCGGGCGGTTTGCGTATGATGACAGCCTGCCGGGAGACGCTCGACACCCTTTCCGGTCCCAAGCCACTGCTTATTGGCGTGACGGTGCTGACCAGCATGGAGCGCGAAGACCTGGCAGGTATCGGTCTGGACATCGACCCCAAGGAGCAGGTCCTGCGTCTGGCCGGATTGGCTGAGCGCGCTGGCATGGACGGGCTGGTATGTTCGGCTCAGGAAGCCTCTTCGCTCAAGGCTGCTCACCCCAGCCTGCAGCTGGTCACTCCGGGTATTCGCCCGGCAGGCAGTGCGTTGGATGATCAGCGTCGTATTCTTACGCCTCGTGAGGCGCTGGAGGCCGGATCCGATTATCTGGTGATCGGCCGCCCCATCAGTCGCGCCAGTGATCCTGCTGCGGCATTGACGGCTATCCTGGCTGATCTACGCTGAAATCAGGAGATGCTCGCATGGCTCGCTCTAGCATGAGCGTTGCCTGCGAGCGTCACAAAAGATTTCAAGCCCTGTTCTTCGCTTGTACGGTTCAAGTAGCATCGGGCTGTTCAAAAGGAGAACGTAATGCACGCGCAACTGGAAACCTGTCTCCAAGCAGTCGACAGGGTCCTGCTCGGCAAGGACAAGCAAGTCCGCCTGGCCATGACCTGCCTGCTCGCCAAAGGTCACTTACTGATTGAAGACTTGCCCGGTATGGGCAAGACCACGCTGAGCCATGCCCTGGCCAAGGTGCTTGGCCTTTCGTTTCAACGTATTCAGTTCACCTCCGATCTGTTGCCTGGCGACATTCTGGGTACCTCTGTCTTTGACAAGGACACCGGGCAGTTCGTCTTTCACCAAGGCCCGGTTTTTACCGAGTTGCTATTGGCCGACGAAATAAACCGGGCAACGCCAAAAAGCCAGAGTGCACTACTGGAGGCGATGGAGGAGGGGCAGGTCACTATTGAGGGTGCGACTCGCCCACTACCGGAGCCGTTCTTTGTCATCGCGACCCAGAACCCTGTTTCTCAGGGGGGAACGTTTGCATTGCCCGAGTCCCAGCTGGATCGCTTTTTGATGCGGCTTTCGCTGGGCTATCCAGGCCGCGCAGCCGAGCGAGCATTGCTGTTGGGTGGATCGGGTAGAGACCAGCTTCCCAGGCTGGAGCCCCTGCTGGATCATCGGCAGCTGGCTGCTATCCAGAACGAAGTGCCCAATATCCATGCCAGCGATGCGGTGGTGGACTATGTGCTGCGTCTGGTCGAAGCAACCCGTACGCAACCTAACTTTGCCCTGGGTCTCTCACCAAGAGGCAGTCTGGCGCTGCTGGGTGCCGCCCGCGCCTGGGCGCTGTTGGACGGTCGTGACTATGTAATTCCTGAGGATGTTCAGGTTGTCTTGCCTGCCGTAGCCGGACATCGTCTGCGGGATCAGGCTGATCCTGCCGGTCATGGGGGCGGGGCGCTGGTCCAATGGCTGCTCCGTGAAGTCCCGGCACTCTGACGCTTATGAAGGCAGGTTCTTTCCGTCGTCAGTGGAGCGCCTGGCTCGATCGACGCATACCCGCTGCGCCATCCATGGTATTGCACCAGAAGCGCATTTTTATCCTTCCCACCCGCCAGGGCACAGCGTTTGGCGTTGCGTTGATTTTGATGCTGCTTGCAGCCATCAACTACCAGAACAGCTTGGCGTACGGCCTGACGTTTCTGCTGTTTTCGGTTGGGATCGTCACCATCCTGCATACCTATCGAAATCTGGCGGGACTGCGGTTGACGGCAGCTGGGTCAGCGCCAGCGTTCGTCGACGAGCCCGTGCGGTTTCGGGTGCGTCTGGACGATGAAGGGCGCGCCCATCAGGCCATTGCAATCGGGTGGGGTAAGGACACGCTTCAATACACCGATGTCGAGGCAGATAGCGCCAGTGAGTTGGACCTCTTCCTGACACCCGTGAGGCGGGGATGGTTGAGGCCCGGCAGGCTGCGGGTAGAAAGCCGATTTCCGCTGGGGCTGATAGTGGCATGGAGCTGGCTTGATCTGGAGCAGAAAGCCTTGATCTACCCAAAACCGATACCGGGTGATTTGCTGTTGCCGGCGGGTCTTGACGCAGACGCTGACGAAGGTGCCCGCACTCAAGGGCAGGGTGCTGATGATTTTCTGGGGCTCAGACCTTACCAACCAGGGGACTCACGTCGCCGGCTGGACTGGAAAGCGTACTCGCGTGGACAGGGCCTATTGGTCCGGGATTTCGCCATGCTGATAGGCAGTGATTTATGGCTCGACTTTTCTGTATTGGACGGAGATGTCGAAGCACGACTATCCCAACTGTGCCACTGGGTTCTGGTTTGCTCCGCTAAGCAGCAACGGTTTGGGCTGCGCTTACCAGGAACCGTGCTGGGCCCTGATACCGGTGAGGCACATCAGTCGGCATCGCTCAAGGCACTGGCTCTGTTCGGACAGCCCTCATGACAGCCGCTCAACCTATTCCCCGTATCGCACTGACCTGGTTGCTGGTTGCCCAGGCATTAGTCATTGCGCCCCACTTGTTCCATCTGCCGTTCTGGATCGTCGGGCTGTGGCTGGGGTGCGCGTTCTGGCGTGTTCAGCAGTTTAGGATGAGGGCTCGGGCGCCTACCCGGATTGAAAAGGCCGGCTTGCTGATTGTAGCTGCCGCTAGTGTCTGGTTCGCCCAGGGTACGGTGATCGGGCTGGACGGCGGAACCGCGCTGCTCATCTCAATGTTTGTGCTCAAGCTGGTCGAAATGAACACAAGGCGGGATGCCTTGGTAGTGATCTTTCTGGGCTTTTTTGCGGTTGTCATTGCTTACCTGTTTGATGACAGCTTTCTTGCCGCTTTGTATAGCCTGTTGCCCATCTCTACGCTGCTGGCGGCGCTCATTGGCCTCCAACAGAGCGGCATGGCGCATCGGCCATGGCCTACCTACAGGCTGGCCGGAAGTCTGGTGCTTCAGGCACTGCCACTCATGCTCGTGTTGTTTCTCTTTTTTCCACGCATGGGACCGTTGTGGTCAATGCCACAATCGGGTGACAAGGCCGTAACGGGGCTTTCGGACAATATCGCTCCCGGCGAGATTGCCGAACTTTCCCAATCTGCCGAGCGGGCATTTCGAGTCAGCTTCGAAGGGACGCCTCCGCTACGCAATACGCTTTACTGGAGAGCAGTAACTTTCGAGCGCTTCGATGGCCAGCGCTGGTCGGTCAGCCAGGAAACTGCCTACAGCATTGCCCCACAATGGCAACCGGCTGGCGTTGCTATTCACTATACAGTGATTATGGAGCCAAGCCAGAAGCCTTGGCTGTTTGCGCTAGACGTGCCGCAAACCAATCAGAGTGACGTCAGGCTGGTCGGAGATTTCCACCTGCAACGCCGAAGACCCGTTGATACGCCTTTGATGTACGAAGCGACATCATGGCCGCAGGTGATACGCGAGGAAGCTATAAATCCGGCCAACTCACGGCGCGCACTGCAACTACCTACCAACAACGACCTGCAAGCGCGTGCCTGGATTAAAGATCTGCAGCAGCGCTATCCCGAGCCTCAGGCATTGGCAGAGGCGATACTGCGCTATTTTCGTGAGGAGCCTTTTATTTACACCCTCAAACCGCCAGTCGGGGGGACGAATGCTATCGATGCCTTTCTCTTTGAGCATCGTCGTGGCTTTTGCGCCCATTATGCTGGTGCGATGACATTTCTCCTGCGTGTCGCCGGTATCCCTGCACGTATGGTGGCGGGTTATCAGGGAGGAGAATACAACCAGGCAGGTAATTACTTGACGGTCCATCAATTTGATGCACACGCCTGGGTAGAGTACTGGGTTTCCGGAAAAGGCTGGGTAAGCGCCGACCCTACGGCCCAAGTCGCGCCCGAGCGGGTAGAGCGTGGCCTTGAGGATGCGTTGTCAAGTGCACGAGGTGAAGGTGCTTTTCTAGAGTCGTCACCCTTCTCACCGATGCGCTATCGACAACTCGCCTGGCTTAACGAAGCCCGGATGGCGTGGGACAGGCTCAACTATGGCTGGCAACGCTGGGTTCTAAATTATCAGGCTGAGACGCAAGGCGACCTGCTGCGGAATTGGTTTGCCAAGGTCGATAGTGCCACGTTTGTTGCGACGCTTGTTGGCGGTGGGGGATTGTTGATGGGGCTATTGGCGGTATGGCTGCTCAAACCCTGGAAACAGGCAACTGACCCACAAACACGGCTATTCAATCAGTTCGAGCGAGTGGTAAGGCGCTACGGACTGACTCGTGAGAAAGCTGAAACCGTCCGTCATTTCATGCAGCGTACTATTCAACGACTCCCTCACCAGCAAGGCGAAATTGAAGCGTTCTGCCTGACCTTCGAACGTCAGCGCTACAGCCGCGAAACTGTGGATGAACATCTTCTTAAAGCGCAGCTAAAGGCTTTGAAAAACGCTCTAAGAACATCAAAAAGCACTGATCAGGCCTAGAGAGAGCGCTCGATCAGCTGACGAAAAGCGAGTGGGACTTCTTGCTCGGCTCGTGAAACTGGATCGCCATTGCCGCTACGATACCTACGACGCCCACTGCAACACTGGTAAGACTATGGCACAGCAGGCCGCTGGTAACAGTCAGCGCAGACAGGCTGACAAGCGGGACCGACAGCATCAGTGCCGTATCGCGTGAGGAGGCCCGATTCATCATATGGCGCATGATTGCACTCCTGTTAATTGATACACTTACTGTAAGGGCTTTGATAATGTGGTCGCGAATCGTTCCTCACTATCAAAGCCATAGATTGCTTGTGCTTAAAGCTTGAGCTGTTGGATGGCCCTGTTCAGGTCGCCCGCCAATGCGGCCAGCTCCTGACTGGTTGCCGATGCATCGGATGTCTGCCGTACGGTATGCTCGGTAACGTCTCGTATACCGACCACTGAGCGGCTCATTTCCTCTGCTACGTGAGACTGCTGCTCGGCGGCAACCGCAATCTGCGTGTTGCTGTCGCGCATCTGCGCCACGGCTCCAGCAATCGCCGCCAAGGCCTGTCCGGCTTCGGCAGCTTCTTCAACACATCCATCTGCTTTGATCGAACTTTCGTTCATGAATTCAACCGCATCGCGCGTTCCTGCCTGAAGCGTTGCAATCATCTGAGTGATTTCGTTGGTTGAATCCTGTACACGCTGTGCCAGATTACGGACCTCGTCAGCCACGACGGCAAACCCGCGACCCATTTCGCCCGCGCGAGCTGCTTCAATGGCGGCATTGAGTGCCAGCAGGTTTGTCTGTTCGGCAATACCATGAATGACGCTGACGACGCTGCTGATTTTCTGGCTGTTGTCAGCCAGATGCTGGATCATTTCAGCCGTCTGCTGAACGCCCTGGGAAAGTCCGGAGATCGACTGGCTGACGCGCTCGACTACGGTCTGTCCGGCACCGGCTAAACGATCGGCTTCCTTGGATTGATCCCGAGTGTCGGCGGTGTGCTGGGCGATGTGATGGACCGTTGCAGACATTTCATTGATGGCTGTTGCCGTCTGGTCCGTTTCGCTCTGCTGATTCAACATGCCGCGCTGTACTTCCCGCATCGTGCTGGCCAGACGTGCTGCGCCCTCATCCAGTCGAGTGGCGGTCTCGGTCACCGTCATGACAATACGTTGATAGCCCCCCTGCATTGCATTGAACGCGTTGGCCATCTGGCCGACTTCGTCACGGCTGTTGAGCGGTACTCGTGCTGACAGGTCACCGCTGCGCTCTACGTGCAGCATGACATCCTTGAGTGTATGCAGGTTGGTCAGAATGAAACGGATCAGAAGCTGAGAGGCGCACAGTAGTGCCAGCATTAGCACGAAAACGGCCACACCGTATTCGAAGGCGCGATGCATGAAGACCTCGCCAAAGCTCACCCGCTCCACTGTTATGGCAAACGGCTGACCATCGGAGGTCTGGGCAACCCAGGCTCCTGCCAGCGCTTCGCTGCGCTCCAGTTCCACCCAGTCCCGCTTTCCACTCAGCGAGACTGCATCGACTCCAAGGCGCGCTAGCGCAGCGGTGTCGTTGAGTTTCACCGCTGTGTCTGTAACCGGGAATTGAGCAGCCGCTAACGTCGATAGATGACTGGCTTCCAGTCTGGCAGCGTTCTGACCGGCATCAAGGCGGGCATTCTGCTCAAGATGCATGGCAAACAAGACCAGTAACAACGTCGTAAAGAAAGCAACGGCGTTGACGGCCCAGAATTTGTACTTCAGGGAAATGTCTCGAATCCAACCACTCATGGAATGTTGTGTCCGTAACGGGAGTTTTTCCAGCATCGAGCCGGAACAAAATGTCGAAGCGGTCTACAGAGGCGACCGCTTCTTTCCACTCAGGTTAACGGCACAATAAAGAGCAGCTTTAGGTCGGATCTTCAAAACTCGCTTCAATCACCGGCAGGTTGAAAAACTGCCGGGCTGTGACTGTGGTATGTGCGGCGAGGGCCTGAGGCGACTCGTGACGATGGCGAGCCACTTCATGCAGTACTTCAGTCAGGAATGCTGGTTCGTTATGCCCACTCTTGGGTTTGGGGCGTAGCGTGCGCGGTAGCAGATAAGGCGCGTCGCTTTCCAGCATCAGGCGGCCCATGGGAATGTCATTCATCAGCGGATGAAGGTGTGTACCGCGACGCTCGTCACAAATCCAGCCGGTAATACCGATGTGCAGGTCCAGATCCAAGTATTGATAGAGGGCCTGTTTTTCGCCGGTAAAGCAGTGCACGACAGCCGCGGGAAGCTTGTCGCGAAAATCGCGTATAATGGCCAGCAGACGTTCGCTGGCGTCTCGTTCATGCAGGAAGACCGGAAGTTGTAGTTCAACGGCTATGGCCAGTTGTTCTTCAAGCGCTTTCTCTTGCACGGAGCGGGGAGCAATGTCGCGGTTGAAGTCCAGCCCGCATTCTCCAAGAGCACGTACTTTCTGCTCTTTTGCCAGCGCCTTGAGGCTGTTACCTGTCGTGGCGGTCCAGCTTGCTGCTTCGTGTGGATGAATGCCGGCTGTTGTAAACAGCGTGTTCGAGTCATCCAGCGTGCGGCAAAGTTCGAGCGCAGCCTCGCTTTCAGCAAGGCTTGTGCCGGTCAGTACCATTTGAACGACACCCGCTGTGCGCGCTCGCTCAATAACGGCTTCGGCTTCTCGCGCCAGGCTGGGATGAGTCAGATTGACGCCGATGTCGATCAGTTGCATGAGAAATACCTAATAAACGGTGGCCAGCTGAGTATCAGTCTGTCCATTTAATAAAAAAGTCGATCATGAACAGGATTATGTCGGTGTTCATGGGTAGTTCGGCTTCCATTGCCTCCTGGAAAGGGAGGGCGTCGTTGCGCCTTGTCTTGCGCTTGGCCAACCATGGAGAACCGGATGGCGCGTCATCTTATTGTTGTGTGTTGTCTGCTGTTGTTGTCACCTTTTCCTGCCCAGGCACGGGTCGGAAGTACAGAGCACTGGAAGCAGGAGAAGACCGTACGTGACCTGTCTGCGATTCGAACTGCAGGCGTGCTGCGTGTCCTGGTCAATCAGAACCGTAACAGCTCCGGCGAACTGGACGGCAAGCCCATCGGCATAGAGTACCGTCGTCTTGATGCCTTCGAGCAGTATCTCAACGCCAAGGGCAAAAAGGCTCAGCCGCTCAAGGTTGTTTTCATCCCAAAGCCTAAAGAGGAATTACTGGCTGCGCTAGAGCGGGGTGAGGGTGATATTGCTGCTCCGGGTGAGCTGTTTTCGGGGCCTATCGGGACCAAGATCGTACGCAGCCATCCACTGATGACCAATACGCCACTTGTAGTCGTCAGCCGATCAGGGCAGCGTCGCTATACTCGTCTGGATCAGCTGTCTGGTCGCCAGCTCACTCTGCCAGCCGGTAGCGCAGCCGAACCCGCGTTGCGCGAGCTGAATGCGCAACTGGCTAAGCGTAAGCTCAAGCCCATCGAGCTTGAGCGGGTTGACTCCAGCCTGGGTGTTGAGGATGTGCTGGAAATGGTTTCCGCTGGAATCTTCTCCCTTACGGTCGTTGAACAGCCTATTGCAGACCGCTGGGCCAAGGTCTTGCCCAAGCTTCATGTAGAGCGGCGGCTAGTAGTGGCCAAGCAGCAGGATATAACTTGGTTTGTCCGGCGCGATACCCCTGAACTGCGTAAAGCGGTGAATGGCTTTCTTGCTGGACATCGTATGCCGACCGGCAGCGATGTGGCGTTTCAAAAGGCCTACAAAGGCAGTTCCAAGGTCCGGAATCCGTTAGGTGCAGACGATCACCAGCGGCTTACCGAAGTTCGTCCGGTCCTGAAGCGATACGCGAACACTTACAATCTGGATTGGCTAACCCTGGCGGCTATGGCTTACAAGGAATCAGGTCTGGATGGCGCTGCCAAAGGTAGCGGTGGCGCAACAGGGCTGATGCAAATTACACCATCGGCGGCCCGAAGCGTTGGGGTCAAGAATATTCGCACGGTTGACGGCAATGTGCAGGCTGCTGCTCGCTACATGGCAAAGCTGCGCCGCCAATTCTTTTCAAGCCGCACGCTGGATGAGCGTGAGCGTCGGGCTTTTGTTCTCGCAGCTTACAACCTGGGACCAGAGAGGGTTCAGCGGCTGCGGACCGAAGCGAAGCGACAGGGGCTTAACCCTAACAAGTGGTTCTTTCAGGTCGAGCGAATTGCCTCTGAAAAATATGGGATGGGCGTCGTCAATTACGTCAGCAGCGTCAATAAATACTATCTGGCGTATGCCCGCGAGCGTGACCGGCTGGAAGAGGGCAAGCGCAGTATCCGTATTACCAGTCGTTAATCCGGTTGGCAAACCGCCGTGCTTGACAGCATGAGTACCGCTTGCCTAGGATTCGAATGCGCCGATTTAAACAGCAACTTGCGGGGCGCGAGTCTATCGAGACTCAAAAAATACCGCTAAAGCGCTGGCCGGTGATTGCCTCACCGCTGACCAGCGGGACTTATGAGGCGGATACCATCACCATGACCATTTCCCACTGCCAATTGCGCCTGACCCCCATTACTCACGGATCGCTCAGCTCGCATCCTTCCATTTTGCTTGGCGGGCTGCATCAGCCCACACTGCTCCGGTATCTGGAAGGCTGGCCAAGGCGTTGGCCTGCTTCTCGCTCCTTCCAGATCCGTTTTGCCCAGCAACCGCAGGAGTTGAGCCAATTTGCCAAGGACATGTTTGACTTCGCCGTCATCGAAGCGCCTTCCAGGGACCAGGCGGCTGCGGTCGTGCATGAATTGACACGGATCGCCCGGCAAGGCGTGATTACCCGGCGTCAGGGGTAATCAATTTCTACGATGTACCAGCGCTTCTCGCCGGTTGGTGTCTGCACGGTAATTTCCGCATCCAGCGGTTTACCGACCATGGCACGAGCCAGCGGGGCGTCGATGCTGATCTGGTTGAGTTTTATGTCGAACTCATCCGGTCCTACGATTCGATAGCGAGCCTGTTCACCCTCGTCATCTTCCAGGGTTACCCAGGCGCCAAAATACACCTTGTTGGGATCTGCCGGCCGCTCGCTGATAACCTTGAGATTCTCCAATCGCTTACGCAAAAAACGTACACGGCTATCGATTTCACGCAGCATTTTCTTGCCATAGGTGTACTCGGCATTCTCTGAACGATCACCCTGGGCCGCCGCTTCGCTCACGGACTGCGTAACTTGTGGTCGACGGACATTCCAGAGCTCATGCAGTTCGGCGCGCAGGCGCGCTTCGCCTTCGAGCGTAATCAAAGGGGTGCCTGCACTACGAGGCGGTCGGTATCGACTCATACATCCATTCCATATAAAAACCTGATTAACCTTCCCGCAGAATGCGTAGCGGACTGACCGTCAATGCCCGTCTCGTTCCCAAAAGACCGGCTGCAGCAATCATTGCTGCGCCTATCAGGGGAAGCAGCAAAAGCCATGGGTGTGGTTGCCATGGCATATCGAACACAAGGCGATACAGCAAAGCTGTAATGATCTCACACCCTAATGCTGCCAAAAGTCCACTGGTTGCGCCAAGCAAGGCAAATTCAACCCGGCGGGTGCGTATCAGGAGTCGTCGCTCTGATCCCAGTGCCCGCAAAAGTGCACCCTGGCGTATGCGCTCATCCAGTGTGGATTGAAGACCGGCAAACAAGACCGTCATTCCAGCGGCCAATACAAAGAGCAAGACGAATTCTACCGCAATGGTCACCTGGCCCAGGATGCTGCGTAGTTGCGCAAGGATCGCATCGATAGGCAATAACGTTGCGGCTGGAAACTGACGTGCCAACTCAACCATGGCCCGGTCATGGCCAGGCGGAATGTAAAAGCTGGTGAGATAGGTGACGGGAACATTGGTAAACGTTCCCGTCTGAAAGATCATGAAGAAATTGGGCTGAAAGTTATTCCAGTCCACGGTTCGCAGACTACTCACCTGCGCCTCTATGATCTTGCCGGCAATATTGAAGCTGAGATGATCGCCTATCCCTACTTTGAGGCTCTTGGCCAGTTCTGCCTCTACGGATACGCCCGGCAGATCACGTGTTGGTGGTGTAACGTCCCACCACCGTCCGGCAGTGATGACATTGCCTGAGGGCAGCGTGTCAGCCCAGGTAAGACTAAGGTCGCGACGCGTGGCGCGGTCTCCGCGTGACTCACTTTCTACGACCTCGCTGGCAGGCTCGCCATTGATCAACACCAAACGACCCTGCACGATGGGATATAACGGTTTCGGATTGGGCGACAGCTGGCTGATCTGTGCCGCAAAGGCGTCCTTCTCGGCAGGCAGGATATTGAGTGCAAAATAATTGGGGGAGTCCGCTGGCAGCTGGTCCTGCCAGCGGTCCAGTATTTCTCCGCGCAACAAGGCGATAAGCGCCATCGCCAACAAAATCAGCCCAAATGCCAGGGCCTGTCCGGCAGCAGCGACTGGATGACGAAGCAATTGGCCCAGCCCCAAACGCCAGGCAAGCGGTGCCGAGGCTAGCATGCGGCGTAATCCTTTCAAGCCCAGCAGCATTAGTCCGCCAAGCACTACTGTGGCAGCCAGTCCGCCACCTAGCAGTGCCAGGGTTAGCCTGAGGTCCAGCGATAACCGCCACATGATCAGCCCTAAGGCCAGCAGGGCAGTACCATAGACGATCCAGCTTCTAGGAGGAACAGGAAGAAGGTCGCTGCGCAGAACGCGTAGGGGCGGGACTCGGCCAAGTGCAGCCAGGGGCGGCAACGCGAAACCAGCAAGCGCGATCAGGCCCGTCCCCATACCCGCAAGTGCTGGGAATAGTCCTGCACTGGGGATTGTTGCGGGCAGCAACCCTGCCATCAGGTGGAAGAGCAGAAATTGGGCAAGCCAGCCCAGTACAGAGCCCAGTACGCTGGCCAGCAACCCAAGCATGGCCAGCTGCAGGCTATACAGAATCAAGGCTTCCCGGCGCGACAGCCCAAGGCAGCGGAGTAGGGCGCTCGCGTCGAAGCGCCTGACTGCGAAGCGATTGGCCGACATGGCCACGGCCACGCCAGCCAACAACACGGCGGCGAGGCTCGCTAATCCCAGGTAGCGTTGAGCTCGGTCCAGGGCGCTGCCGAGTTGACGATTACCGTCGCGTGGGTCCTCAATTCGCTGATTGACATCGAGACTACGTTCGAGGGCTGCCCGGTAACGCTCCAGCTGATCGGCCTCACCACTCCAGAGGTCTCGGTAGCGAACCCGGCTGCCCGGCTGGATGACCTCGGTGGCCGGCAGGTCTGCACTGTTCATCAGGACACGCGGCGTCAAACTGTAAAAGTCACCAGCGCGATCGGGTTCGTAGGTCAGGATGCGAGAAATACGTAGTGTTTTACGACCAACATCGATCGTGTCACCTATCTTCAGTTCAAGTGCTGGTAACAGGCGAGCCTCGACCCAGGCCTCCCCAGGATCTGGAAGGCCTCCAACTGTTTCCTGACCTTGGGGAGTGAGCGTGCTCTTGAGCTTTCCCCTGAGCGGATAGGAGCCGCTGACGGCTTTGACGCTGGACAGTTGAATGGCCTGTTCACCGGCAATGACGCTGGAAAACTCTATGGTTTGAGCATGTTTCAGCCCTTGGGCAAGGCCGGCATCGATCTGCTCTTGATGAGCTGCCGAGGTACCTCGCAGTGCCAGGTCACCGCCTAGAAACTCCGTGGCCCTCAACACCATGGCTTCGTTCAGGCGAGCCGTGAAATAACCGATCGCACAGCTTGAGGCAACCGCAATCACCAGTGCAAAGAAGAGCACTCGCAGCTCTCCGGCTCGAACTTCTCGCATAAGCTGCCGGCTGGCTTGACGCAATAATCGGAAGAAGGGGAGGCGAGTCATTCAGGCCTCCAATGTGACTAGGCGGCCGCTTTCCAGACGTATCAGACGATTGCATCGCTGCGCGAGTCGCTCATCATGGGTCACCAGCACCAGGGTGGTTCCAAGCTCTGTGTTCAGTTCGAATAACAGGTCGCTAATACGGGCGCCAGTAGTAGTATCCAAGTTCCCGGTAGGCTCGTCGGCAAACAACACCTTGGGGTTAGCAGCGAACGCCCGTGCGATGGCGACTCGTTGCTGCTCGCCTCCAGAAAGCTGGCGTGGATAATGACTCAGGCGATGCCCCAGATTGACTCGTTCCAGAAGAGACTCGGCGCGATCACGCGCATTTTTGTAACCTTCAAGCTCCATGGGGAGCATGACATTTTCTAAAGCGGTCAGGCTGTCGAGCAGTTGAAATGACTGAAAAACGAATCCGACATGCTCGGCACGTATTCGCGCACGCTCATCCTCTGACAATGCGGCCAGAGCATGTCCCGCCAGAACAACATCCCCCTCACTCGGCTGATCTAACCCGGCCAACAGGCCTAGCAGAGTGGATTTGCCGGAGCCTGAGCTGCCTACGATGGCCAGGCTGTCGCCCTTTGCCAATTCAAGGTCGAGGCCATGAAGGATAGTGAGTTCACCTTCCGCGCTGGGTACAACCTTGCTAAGGTTCTGGGCAACTAGAATGCTGGCGCTCATGAGGATTCCGCATGCGTAAATGGTTATCGGGCGGCTGTCTCGCGCTGTTTCTAATTGCGCAACACGCCGCAGCACAGACGCTTTTGATCGTTGGAGATAGTATCAGTGCCGGTTTGGGGATAGAAACGGGCCAAGGATGGGCTTCGCTGCTTGAAAAACGGCTGGACGAACAGAAGGGCAGCTACAAAGTCATCAATGCCTCGATCAGCGGTGACACCAGTGCCGGCGGGCTTTCCCGGCTATCGCCGTTACTTAATGAGCATAAGCCTGATGTTGTGCTGATTGAGCTGGGCGGCAATGATGGTTTGCGAGGCCAGCCCCCTGCGCAATTGCAACAGAATCTTGCATCAATGATTGACCAGTCCAAGCAGGCAGGTGCCAAGGTACTGCTTCTAGGAATGCGGTTGCCGCCCAACTATGGCATTCAGTATACCGAGCGTTTCGCTGCGGTTTATTCCAGTCTGGCTGAAGAAAAAAAGGTCGCACTGGTGCCCTTCTTTCTGGAGGGGGTTGGAGGAATAGAGCAGTACATGCAGCCAGACGGAATTCATCCCAATGCAGCCGGACAGCCAAGACTACTGGAAAATGCCTGGCAAGCCTTACAGCCCTTGCTTGAACGGACGCACAATGCAAAGCACTGACATTTTGTAAGATTTTACAGTTTGGGACGGTTAAATCCGGTTCACCTGCTTTTCAGGTCAACGCCTTTCCGTTAAGGTTGCGCCCCCCTTCTGGAGCCTCAAATGTCGCGTCACGCCTGGTCCTTGTTTGGCTTTCAACTTATCGTGCCTGATTCACAGCTCGATCTGTTCGCCTGCCGGACTACACGGCTGCACATCGTTGCACGCCAGCTTGAGCTAGGTGGACATGCCGATCGCACATTGTGCGGCAGCCTTCTCCCGGCCGAGCCCAAGTTTCAGCCATTGGCTCGGCATTGGCTGAGACACTCGCAGTTATGCCCCCAGTGCATGGAACGTCTGGAAGCAGATAAACGGGGTGAAGTGGGTACTGTTTCGTTCCTCTGAGGTCTCACGACCTTATAGGCGCAGTGTTACACTGACACTATTTACAGCATTCTTTTCAAAGGATTTTTCGATGTTGTCTCGCGCATCATCTATCGCCTGTTTATCGCTTGCCGTTAGTCTGACTGCCGGTACGGCTTGCGCCCTGGAATTGCCGCTTCCACCGCCTGGTGAAGATATCGTGGGCGAGGTGCAGGTCATCAAGGCTGCCTACGAGGACACGTTTGCAGACCTGGGTGAGAAGTACGATCTTGGCTATTCGGAGATGGTGGCAGCGAACCCGGGTGTTGATGCCTGGTTGCCAGGGGCGGGTACCGAAGTGGTTCTGCCTACACGGTTCATCCTGCCGCCTGGGCCGCGTGAAGGGGTTGTCATTAATCTGGCTGAGTACCGTATGTACTACTACCCCAAAGGGGGTAATACGGTTTTCACCTACCCATTGGGAATTGGACGTGAAGGATGGGGGTCGCCTGTTGGGACTACCCGAATCACCGCCAAGACCAAGGACCCCAGCTGGTATCCGCCTGCATCGATTCGTGCCGAGCACGCCGCCGATGGTGATCCGCTTCCAGCCGTGGTTCCGCCTGGGCCGGACAATCCGCTTGGACCCTACAAGTTGAACCTTGCGCTACCAGGTTATCTGATCCACGGTTCCAATAAAAAATTTGGTATTGGCATGCAGGTCAGCCACGGCTGTTTCCGGATGCTGAATGAGGATCTCAAGGAGTTCGTTGGAATGATTCCGGTGAACACCCCAGTACGCATCATCAACGAGCCTTACAAGTTTGGTATCAGCCAAGGCAAGCTGTATCTGGAGGCGCATGAGCCGCTCTCGAGCGAAAATGGCAAGCCGGCCATGATCGACCAGCACACGGCTGTGGTGAATGCCATGATCCGTCGCGAGGACTTGAGTGGTCACGCTGAGCTGAACTGGGAATTGGTAAAGGATATCGTCACGGCGCAGGATGGTCTGCCCGTAGAGGTAGCTGCTACCATCAATCAGGCTTCGCAAACGGCTGCGACTGCCGCTGATCAGCCTGCTGCAGCGCTATAAAACAGTGTGGCAACAAAAAGCCCGCCAAAATGGCGGGCTTTTTGTTGCTCGCAAAAGCCGACCCGAGAGTCGGCTTAACAGGTCAGAGACCTATTATTTGCGGCTGGCTTTTTCCAGCATACGCAGAGCGCGCTCGTTAGCTTCGTCAGCAGTCTGCTGAGCTTTCTGAGCAGCAGCCAGAGCGTCGTCAGCATGACGATAAGCTTCGTCAGCACGAGCCTGAGCGCGAGCAGCAGCGTCTTCAGTAGCGGTCAGACGGGCTTCGCTTTCTTTGGAAGCGTGGCTGCAACCAGTAGCCAGGGCAGCTGCCAGAGCCAGAGCGGCAAATTTCAGAGCGTTGTTCATCATTATCCCCTTGAGGTGGACTTCCATATAGAGTGCAAATTTCCCAGCGGAAAATTGCGCGCTACATACTACTCATAACGTGTAGTAAGTAAACTGAGCGAATGCAAGGTTCGCGAGTTTTTTTCACTTTCCCTCTCATAAGCTCGATAAATTGACATTGCGTTGCTTAAAAAGTGTCCAAGGGTGACTGATGACGGGTTTTCTGACGGTATAAGGAGCGCGACTAAGGCAAACAGTTACAAGGCTAATGGGTTGTATTAATGCAAACTTCAACGCACTATTAAGCTCTTAGTCTTGCGCCAGATGCTCGTTGTATTAAGCCTAAGGTCATGATTGTTGTGCGATGGCCGGCCCGAACGGGGCAGCCATTTCTGTAGTCTGAAAATAGGCTCGGCAGCAATGTCGCTTCCCAATAAGAGAGATAAGGCGGGTAATCGGTTTTCCGCCAAGGAGCAGATATGAACGAGTCGTTTTCAATCGACCACGACCTCTCATCTCACCAGTTTGTCATCCACGTCGATGGGCAGCGCGCGTATCTTGCCTATATGGATCTTGGTAAGCAGACCATGGATTTTTACAGAACCTTTGTGCCCGATAATCTGCGGGGCAGGGGAATAGCCGCAGCGTTAGCCGAACACGCACTGACGTACGCGGAGTCACGTGGCTATAGCGTCATTCCATCCTGCTCCTATGTCGAGCGTTATATCGAGCGGCGTCAGCAGAAGCTAACGGCTCCTCACTAATCGACAGGCATAAAAAAGCCGGGTAAAGAACCCGGCTATAAGAAGACTGGCAATCAATCGCGCTTGCGCTTGGGCAGTACGTCCTTGAGCTTGTTATGCATGCTCATGATGCTCTGTTCCGTCATTTCCCAATCGATGCAGGCATCTGTAACCGAAACGCCGTATTTCAGTTCGTTGAGATCCTTAGGAATCGGCTGGTTGCCATAGCCCAGATGGCTCTCCACCATCAATCCGATAATGGACTGGTTGCCTTCGATAATCTGGTTGGCAACGTTATCCATTACCAGCGGCTGCAGTGAGGCATCCTTGTTAGAGTTTGCATGGCTGCAATCCACCATGATATTAGCCTTGACCTTGGCTTTGCTTAATTCACGTTCGCATACCGCAACGCTGACCGAGTCGTAGTTCGGTTTGCCGTTACCGCCGCGCAGAACCACATGACCGTAGGGGTTACCTTTGGTCTGCACGATCGAGACCTGTCCCTGCTGGTTGATGCCGAGGAAACGATGTGGGTTTGAGACCGATTGCAAGGCGTTGATAGCAACGGTCAGGCTGCCATCGGTGCCGTTCTTGAAGCCAACGGCCGATGAAAGGCCGGAAGCCATTTCACGGTGCGTTTGGGACTCCGTGGTCCGGGCGCCAATTGCAGACCAGCTGATCAGGTCCTGAAGATACTGTGGTGAGATGGGATCTAGTGCTTCGGTGGCAGTAGGCAAGCCTTTCTCGGCCAGCTCCAGCAGCAATTGGCGACCAATGTGCAAACCATCCTGAATCTTGAAGGAGTCGTCCAGGTAGGGATCGTTGATAAGCCCTTTCCAGCCGACTGTCGTCCGCGGCTTCTCAAAATACACCCGCATGACAAGGAAGAGGGTATCGGAAACTTTTTCGGCCAGAACCTTCAGGCGGTCGGCGTACTCGTGGGCTGCCTTGATGTCATGAATGGAGCAGGGGCCAATCACGACAAAAATCCGATGATCCTTGCCATCAAGGATATCACGCACCACCTGGCGACCCTGAGCGACTGTCTTGGAGGCGCTTTCGGTCAAAGGAATCTCTAGTTTGAGTCGCTCAGGCGTTATCAGGGGGTCGTTTGATACGACGTTTAGGTCATTTATAGGTAAATCGGCCATAGTGTTCTCGGAGGCCACGGTGCCTGCTTGGGCATAACCGGCTGGCGTTACGCGGTAAAAGGTTGACAAGAGGCTAACCATAACGTGTCTTCATAGGAGGCGACAATGGCCTTTTCCGGTTCGAGAGACGAAGCGGCCTGTTGCGTCCTTGGATGTCTTGACCAGTACGAAATAGCGAGGCTTT
This sequence comes from Pseudomonas sp. C2.3V, assembly GCF_058536325.1. Classification (NCBI taxonomy): domain Bacteria; kingdom Pseudomonadati; phylum Pseudomonadota; class Gammaproteobacteria; order Pseudomonadales; family Pseudomonadaceae; genus Pseudomonas; species Pseudomonas sp. C2.3V. Next base: position 1,527,270 of record NZ_JBZUBN010000001.1, read on the forward strand.
GTGGAATTAAGCGATCTTGATGCGGATCAGGCGTTGTTGGCGCTTTCGGGAGTAACGTTGCTTATCTTCACTGGTGAAGGGTGCTCAAGTTGCCGGTGGGCGCGAGAGCGCTTGCCGGAGATGAACTTGCCATGCGATCGAATCGCCTGGGTCGATGCGGAGCGAAACGGAGGAATGGTGCAGCGCTATGAGGTATTTCACTTGCCTGCTCTGTTCGTAGTACGTCAGGGGCTATTTTATGGCGGGCTGAAAACGCGGATGACCGAGTCTGAATTGAATCAGGGAATTCTGGCTTGTCTGAGCCGTGATGCTGATGATTTACCTTGATGAGAGAAGTGTGATGTTAACTAACCAAGTTCGCAAATTAAGGCATTTACCAGCATTTTGCACGGCGAAGTGGCAATACGCTGCTACGCTTTCCTGTGATGAATAAGCATTCGGCATGTCGTATGACGGCCATCCACGTCAGTAGTTGAGGGGGCCAATTGATCCAATCGATTCTTTATGCAACTGATCTGGGCATCTACTCATCCTCTGTCTTGCAGCATGCGCTTTCCTTGGCGCGAGCGCATGATGCTAAGTTGTATGTCGTACATGCGGTTGAACCCTTGGGGTTGTTCGCTGACTCGATTTTGCAAACCTATATGGATGCCTCCACGTTGGCACAATTGAACAAGCAGGGTTTCAATACCGTTTTAGCCAATATTGAGCAGCGCGTGATTGAGTGTCTGCGCGATGAAATGGGGGAGGCTGCGCAGGAGTTTGACCGTATCCGCTTGGTGCGGGTCGTTCAGGGAGATCCCGCTCAGGTCATTCTTGATCAGTCCCATGATCTGGCTGTCGATTTGATCGTGTTGGGCAGTCATAGTCATGGCAGCGCTTGGGATACACCGCTGGGACGTACTGCAGGCAAAGTTCTGCAAATGGCGGATGTGCCTGTCTATCTTGTACCCATGTTGCAGCATCGCAGCCATTGATAATTACCAATGGCTATAAATATTTTTGTAGTGCGTTAGTATAGGTTATAACAACGGTGCTGTTAGCTATAGCAAGGAGCCATCATGAAGCTTCAGCAATTGAGGTACATATGGGAAGTGGCGCATCACGATCTCAATGTTTCTGCAACAGCGCAAAGCCTGTATACCTCCCAGCCAGGCATCAGTAAGCAGATCCGGTTGCTTGAGGATGAGTTGGGGGTAGAGGTGTTTGCTCGAAGCGGCAAGCACCTGACACGCATTACGCCAGCGGGTGAGCGGATTATCCAGACCGCTGGTGAGATCCTGCGTAAGTGCGAAAGCATCAAGCAGATCGCCCAAGAGTTCTCCAACGAGAAGAAGGGCACGCTTTCAATCTCCACGACGCACACCCAGGCCCGCTATGCCTTGCCGGATGTGATCAGTGATTTCATGAAGCAGTATCCGGATGTCGCCCTGCACATGCAGCAGGGTACACCTATGCAGATTGCTGAAATGGCAGCAGATGGCACAGTTGATTTTGCCATTGCAACGGAAGGCCTTGAGCATTTTGGTGATCTGATCATGCTGCCCTGCTATCGATGGAATCGATGTGTCATCGTGCCCCATAGTCACCCCTTGGCCAAAGTGCCCAAGCTCACCCTGGAAGCTCTAGCTGAGCATCCCATCGTCACCTACGTATTCGGTTTTACAGGTCGTTCCAAGCTGGATGAGGCCTTTAGCCGGCGAGGATTGGAGCCAAAAGTCGTTTTCACCGCAGCCGATGCCGACGTTATCAAGACCTATGTAAGGCTCGGTCTGGGGGTGGGAATCGTGGCGGATATGGCGGTTGACCATAAGCTCGACAGTGACCTTGTTGCGCTGGACGCCAGTGAATTGTTCGAGGCCAGCATTACCAAGATCGGCTTGCGTCGGGGGACCTTCCTACGGGGATATATGTGTGACTTCATCAGTCGTTTCGCCCCGCATCTGACGCGTGAAGTCCTTGTGCAGGCGATGCAGTGCCATAGCCGCCAGGAAGTTGAAGACCTGTTTGCTGATGTCACATTGCCGACCTACTAGATTCGCTTAATCATCGTATGAAAGAAAGGGAGTCACTTCGTCTCATTTTGTGTCAGAGTGACGGGGTGAGCTTTCCAGCGGCTCACAGGTGTCCCTTACAAGAAAAACAATACGAGGTTCATACGATGAAAGTGTCCCGAAAGTCTGCTGTTCTGCTAGGTATAGGTTTCGCTCTTATGTCCGGACTCTCCCAAGCCAGCTCGTTGCATGTTGATCGTGCCCCGTTCGGGTCACTTCCTGATGGCCGTGCCATCGAGCGCTATACGCTACAAAACAGCAACGGAATGCGAGTTGGCATCATTACTTATGGCGGTATCGTCCAGTCCATTGAGGTGCCCGATGCAAAAGGGCATGTGGAGGATGTCGTTCTAGGTTTTGATGATGTGAAAGGCTATCTGGATAACGGCACCGTTTACTTTGGTGCGCTGATCGGCCGATTCGGCAATCGCCTGGCCAAAGGCAGGTTCGAGCTTGATGGCAAGACGTATCAGGTGCCGATCAATAATGATCCAAATGCTCTGCATGGCGGACCGGAAGGCTTCAATACCAAGGTATGGCAGGCCAAGCCTATCGAGGGCAAGGATTGGAAGGGCGTATCGCTTAGCTATGTTTCGTCTGATGGTGAGATGGGCTTTCCAGGCACGCTCACTACTACTGTGCGTTATACCCTCAACGAGCATAACGAGTTGCAGATCGAATATACCGCAACGACGGATAAGCCTACGGTAGTCAACCTGACCAATCACAGTTATTTCAATCTGGCGGGCGCTGGCAACGGGACCATTCTTGACCAGAAGGTGACTATCCATGCGTCCAAGTTCACCCCGATTGATTCAACGCTGATTCCGACCGGGGAACTGGCTGAGGTGAAGGGTGCGCCCATGGACTTTGTCCATCCGACTGCTATCGGTGCGCACATTCGTGACAACGACCAACAGCTGAAATATGCCGAGCCCAAACAGGGTGGCTTTGATTTCAACTGGGCATTTGATAAGCCGGGGCAGCTCGATGCCGTAGCGGTTACGGCTTTTGATCCATCATCCGGGCGGCGTCTGGAGATGTATACAACCGAGCCGGGCGTGCAGTTTTATACCAGCAACTTTCTGGATGGCACCATCAAGGGCAAGCAGGGCAAGGTTTATCCGCACTGGGGAGCGTTTACGCTGGAGGCTCAGCACTTCCCCGATGCACCAAACCAGCCCAACTTTGCCAGCACTCGCTTGAATCCCGGCGAGACATACAAGCAGACTACCATCTACAAATTCTCGACCCTCAAGCAGTAATCTCCTGCCTATGGGGCTGCACCGTCAGCCCCATATCCTGCCTTAATTCTTCAATCAGCATTTTGGCCGGTGCGGTGACGTCCATGCCCTGGCGAATGACAACGCTATAGGGCTCGCTGTTGATTTGCAGGTCAATGGAAAAGCGCTTGAGCAAGCCAAAGCGTTCACTGAAGAGCGCTACATCGCTAGGCATCACAGCCAGAAGATGCGGATCCTCCTGCAACAGGCTAAGCATCGTGAACGTAGAGGCCGTTTCGATGGGATAGCGCGGAAAGTCGAGCCCTGCAAGGCGAAACTGCTGCTCCAGCGCGAGGCGCATGGGCATGTTGGACGGATAGACAACCCAGCGATAGCCTGTCAGCTCGTCCAGACTGGAAAGTGATGCGTTGGCCAGCGGATGGTTGGGATGAGCCACCAGCGCCAGGCTTTCTGGATGTTCGATCAGCTTTTCATATGCATCAGGCCGGGTGCTTACGCTGGTTCGGCAAATCACTACGTCTACCCGCCCTTGGTCGAGAAGGGCAAGCAGTCGCGCGCTGGTGTCCTCCGCGATATGAATCGACAGTTCCGGCTGTTTCTGGCGAAGCCGATTGAGCGACTGCATGAGCAGCGGCACCGCACCCATGATAACGCCAATGGACAACCGGCCACCCTGACCATGCAGGATGCCAATCATTTCTTCCCTGAGGTGGGCAATGTCAGACTGAATGAGGCGCGCATATCGAGTCACGCAGCGTCCCAGATCGTTAGGCACCAGTCCCTGACTGGTACGTGTAAAAAGGGTGGCGCCTAGTGTCGCTTCAATTTCATGGAGGGCTTTCGTTGCACCCGGTTGAGTAATAGCAACCTGCTCGGCAGCCTTGTGCAGTGAGCCATGCTCCTCAAGGGCAATGAGAAGCTTGAGCTGACGTACGCGTAGGCGCGATGAAATGGAATTCAAAGATGGAATCATGGGAATAACCAAAGGTTATCGCTTAATCAGTACCTCTCATTAGGCAGCGTTCTGCGCGCGCCGTAAAGTATGCGCTATCCATTCAGCCCATAACGATAAGAGCAAACCCCATGAGACTGATTCAATTTGAGACTTCAGAAGGCCAGCGCCATGTAGGAGTGGTTGAAGGCGAGAATCTCCAGATTGTACGTAATGTTCGCACGACACGTGAGCTGGCACTGAATGCAATCCGAAATGGACATGATCTGGTTGCTGAGGTCCAGGCGCAGGGTACCGAGCCAGGACCGAGTTATGACAGTGTGCTCGAAGCCCGTCGCGTATTGCCTCCGTTGGATCATGACGATACGGCCCACTGCCTGGTTACCGGAACTGGGCTTACGCATCTGGGCAGTGCTTCTACGCGAGACAAGATGCATCAGCACAACAATCAGGACGAAGCCAAGTTGACCGACAGCATGCGTATGTTCAACTGGGGACTTGAAGGCGGACGACCTTTGGCCGGTGAAGTGGGGGCGCAGCCAGAATGGTTCTACAAGGGTGACGGCAGCATTGTTGTCCGTCCGGGCGAGGATTTTTCCCTTCCCGAGTTTGCCGAAGATGCCGGTGAAGAGCCTGAATTAACCGGCCTGTATGTCATCGGTGATGACGGGGAACCTTATCGGGTAGGTTTTGCGCTGGGAAATGAGTTTTCCGATCATGTCATGGAACGGAAAAACTACCTTTATCTAGCGCACTCTAAACTGCGCTGTTGCGCATTTGGGCCTGAATTGCGAGTAGGTGAGCTGCCTCGCCACCTTTCAGGTATGAGCCGGATTCGCCGTAACGGTGAGGTCCTTTGGGAAAAGGAATTTCTTTCAGGCGAAGAGAATATGTGTCACAGCCTGGCGAATCTTGAATATCACCATTTCAAGTACAACCAGTTTTTGCGTCCGGGCGACGTACATGTACATTTTTTCGGAACGGCTACACTGTCCTTCGCTGACGGTATCAAGGCGCAGCCGGGAGATCGGTTCGAAATCAGCATGCCTGAATTCGGTAAACCTCTGATCAATGGCATCGCTTCCCATAAGCCGGATTTCGTAATAGGCAACATCAAAGCGCTATAACGTTCTGAACATCAAGTGCTTTAAACGTGGGTTGTCAGCTAAATCTGCCTTCATAAGAGGCCGGTTAAATCACTAAATTGCTATGTTGTATGATGACTTAAAGTCCGACAGGATGTACCTTTAGTGCCTGACACCGATGTTCTTCTCATTTTATCTGCGTGAGCATTGGCTCGCGCAGTGTCCTGAAACCCTTTATGGTCAAGGAGTTAAGCATGCAGATCACAGGACATAACTATGTTGGCGGAGCGCGTAGTGCTAAAGGCGAAACTATCGTCTATAGCGTGGATGCGACCTCTGGAGAACAGTTATCGTATAAGTTCTATCAGGCTACGCCTGAAGAAGTTGATGCTGCTGCACGTGCTGCGCAAGAGGCTTATCCCATCTATCGCAGCCTGAGCGCTGAAAAGCGTGCCAGCTTTTTGGAGGCCATTGCAGACGAACTGGACGCGCTGGGTGACGATTTCGTGCAGCTGGTTTGCCGCGAAACCGCATTGCCTGCTGGCCGTATCCAAGGCGAGCGTGGACGCACCAGTGGACAGATGCGTCTATTCGCTCAGGTCCTGCGTCGTGGTGATTTCTACGGGGCGCGCATCGACCGTGCCTTGCCTGACCGAAAGCCGCTGCCTCGTCCAGACCTGCGCCAATACCGTATCGGTCTTGGTCCAGTAGCTGTATTCGGTGCAAGCAACTTCCCGCTGGCATTCTCTACCGCAGGCGGCGACACCGCTTCGGCGCTGGCTGCCGGTTGCCCGGTTGTGTTCAAGGCCCATAGTGGTCACATGGGAACAGCTGAATATGTGGCTGAAGCCATTATTCGTGCGGCTGAGCGTACTGGCATGCCGGCTGGCGTTTTCAATATGATCTACGGCGCTGGCGTCGGCGAGCAGCTCGTCAAGCACCCAGCCATCCAGGCGGTCGGTTTCACGGGCTCGCTGCGAGGTGGCCGCGCACTGTGTGATATGGCTGCTGCACGTCCTCAGCCGATCCCGGTTTTTGCTGAAATGTCCAGTATCAACCCGGTTCTGCTGATGCCTGAAGCGATCAAGCAGCGCGGCGATAATGTGGCTAATGAGCTGGCCGCTTCGGTCGTGTTGGGATGTGGTCAGTTCTGTACCAACCCGGGCCTGATCATTGGCATTCGTTCGCCAGAGTTCTCTGCATTCCTGGAGCGTTTCGCCGCGACCATGAATGACCAGCCGGCGCAGACCATGCTCAATGCAGGCACCCTGAAGAGCTATGTCAAAGGTCTCGAGCATTTGAATGCTCACTCCGGTATTACTCATCTTGCCGGTGCAACCCAGCAAAATAACAATCAGGCTCAGCCACAGTTGTTCAAGGCTGATGTCAGCTTGCTGCTGGAAGGTGATGAGTTGTTACAGGAAGAGGTTTTTGGCCCAACTAGCATTGTGGTAGAAGTTGCCGATAAGGCCGAGCTGATTCGCGCATTGCATGGCCTGCATGGCCAGCTGACCGCGACGCTGATTGCCGAGCCGGGTGACTTGGAAACCTACGGTGCTGAGCTGACAGCTGTGCTTGAGCAAAAAGCAGGGCGCCTATTGATCAATGGTTATCCAACCGGCGTAGAGGTCTGTGACTCCATGGTTCATGGTGGTCCTTACCCGGCAACGTCCGATGCTCGCGGAACCTCCGTAGGTACGTTGGCCATCGATCGCTTCCTGCGCCCGGTCTGCTACCAGAATTACCCGGATGCACTGCTGCCTGAGCCACTCAAGAACGCTAACCCGCTGGGTATTGCCCGTCTGGTTAACGGCGTTACGACACGTGATGCGCTGAGCTGATCGCTCCGTTAATGAAAAAGCCCCGGCGTGCCGGGGCTTTTTTATGGCTATTCGCCCTCTAATACTAGTGTAAGAGCCTTACGTGCGTCTTCCAGTTGTACCAGGGTGGCATGTTTGGCGCCCAGGGCGTCGCCATGTTGAATAGCCGTCAGGATCGCTTTATGGCGGGGAAGGGCGAACTCATGAAGGTTGGGACGCCTGTTTGACTGCTTGAGCGATTCGCGCAGTGCTAGTGATAGCATGTTGCAGAGGTTAGCCAAGAGATCATTGTGAGTGGCTTCGGCAATCTGACTGTGGAAATCCAAGTCCGGTTGTAACCACTCTTCCGGCGTCTTGGCTGCTTCCATGCGCTGATAAGCGTTTTCAATGGCCGCTACGTCATCCGGTGTGGCATGCGTAGCAGCAAGCGCGGCGGCAGCGGGCTCTATAATGCAGCGCACGCTTGAAAGCATGTTGAAGAAGTCGTTTTGTGGCGTCGTTTCCATCAACCAGTGCAGTACATCGGGATCAAGCATATGCCATTCGCGACGAGGCCTGACAACCGTGCCCACCTTGGGTTTGGAGTAGACAAGCCCTTTGGCTACCAAGACTCGGGTTGCTTCGCGCAGCACCGGGCGGCTGACAGCATACTCCTCGCACAGTAACGCTTCAGGCGGAAGCTTGGAGTCTGCAGGAAAGTGGCCAGAAACGATATGCCGGCCCAACTCCTGAACGATTCGGGCATGCATGCTTTTGCGAAGTGAAGGTTTGCGATATTCCATGAGGCGCGACGTGGCGATCCTGTTTCGAGGCCGCGCATCATAACATTCGCCCCTCGCCAATGCGGAAAGGGGCGTTGAGAACTCACTCAATGTGAATGTCTCGGCACCTCGGAGCCACGGCAGCCGACGAGGAAGTCAAAATCGCAGCCCTCATCGGCCTGCAGCACGTGGTCCACGTACAGCTTGCGGTAACCGCCACCGAGCAGGTTGGCGTTCGGGTCCTGCCAGTCCGCCAAGCGGGCCTGCAGCTCTTCATCGCTGATATCCAGATGCAGGCGGCCGTTCTCGCAGTCCAGCTCGATCATGTCACCGTCACGCACCACCGCCAGCGGACCACCTGCCGAAGCCTCCGGCGCTACGTGCAGCACCACCGTCCCGTAGGCCGTCCCACTCATGCGCGCATCGGAAATACGCACCATGTCGGTAATGCCCTTGGCCAGCAGCTTGGGTGGCAGACCCATGTTGCCCACCTCAGCCATGCCCGGATACCCTTTTGGTCCGCAGTTCTTGAGCACCATGACGCAGGTCTCGTCGATATCCAGGTCCGGGTCGAGCACACGCTCCTTGTAATGCTCCAGGTTCTCGAACACCACCGCACGGCCCCGGTGCTGCATCAGCTCCGGTGTGGCAGCAGAGGGTTTGAGCACTGCTCCCTTGGGTGCCAGGTTGCCCCGTAACACGCAGATGCCGCCGTCCTTGCGGATGGGGTTGTCCAGCGTACGGATGACTTCATCCTGCCCGTAGATCGGCGCCTCGGCACAGTTCTGCCAGATCGACTGGCCATTGGCGGTCAGGGCATCAGGGTGCGGCAGCAGGTTTGCCTCACCCATCCGGCGAATCACTGCCGGCAGGCCACCGGAGTAGTAGAACTCTTCCATCAGGAAGCGACCGGACGGCTGCAGGTCGACGATGGTAGGCGTACCGCGACCGACCCGCGTCCAGTCGTCCAGCTCAAGGTCTACGCCCATACGCCCGGCGATGGCCTTGAGGTGAATCACGGCATTGGTCGAACCGCCGATGGCAGCATTGACGCGGATGGCATTCTCGAAGGCTTCCTTGGTCAGGATCTTCGACAGGCGAAGGTCCTCATGCACCATGTCCACGATACGCATGCCAGAGAGGTGCGCTAGAACATAGCGACGCGAATCCACGGCTGGGATCGCAGCGTTATGCGGGAGCGAGGTGCCCAGGGCTTCAGCCATGCAGGCCATGGTGGAGGCAGTACCCATGGTGTTACAGGTACCGGCCGAGCGGGACATGCCAGCTTCAGCAGAAAGGAACTCGTTCAGGTCGATCAGCCCACCCTTATAGGCCTCGTGCATCTGCCAGACGATGGTACCGGCACCGATGTCGCGACCGTGGTGCTTGCCGTTAAGCATCGGCCCGCCGGTTACCACGATGGCGGGTACGTCGCAGCTGGCAGCGCCCATCAATAGCGCAGGGGTGGTCTTGTCGCAGCCGGTCAGCAGCACCACAGCATCGACCGGGTTGCCGCGGATGGCTTCCTCCACGTCCATGCTGGCCAGGTTGCGGGTCAGCATGGCGGTGGGGCGCAGGTTGGACTCGCCATTGGAGAAGACGGGAAACTCGACGGGAAAACCGCCGGCTTCGTAGACGCCGCGCTTGACGTGCTCGGCAATCTTGCGGAAGTGGGCGTTGCAGGGGGTAAGTTCGGACCAGGTGTTGCAGATCCCGATGATGGGTTTGCCCTGGAACTCATGGTCCGGGATGCCCTGGTTCTTCATCCAGCTGCGATACATGAAGCCGTTCTTGTCGGCATTGCCAAACCACTGGGCCGAGCGCAACTGGGTTTTTTTCTCAGACATGTTGTTAACTCTTATTTGTCATACTAAACGGAAGTATTGATCCGAATTTAGACTTAATAAGCTTTCATGTGAAGTGTTGTTGAGTAAAAAGTATTACTTTATAGTCCATATCACCAGTGCGGCTGCTATGCTCAAGCCGTACATAACAAAAACAATCGGAGACTTGGCTATGAGCCCAGAAATGCGGCTGATCCGCCTCATCACACTCAAACTTATTCCCTTCCTTATCCTGCTGTACCTTGTAGCCTACGTGGACCGTTCCGCTGTCGGGTTTGCCAAGTTGCATATGGGGGCAGATATCGGCATCAGCGATGCGGCTTATGGGATGGGGGCAGGACTGTTCTTTATCGGATATTTCCTATTCGAAGTGCCAAGCAATCTGTTCCTGACTCGCTTTGGAGCGCGCCGCTGGTTTGCACGGATCCTCATTACCTGGGGTGCCATTACGATTGGCATGGCCTTCATCCAGGGGCCAACCAGCTTCTATGTAATGCGGTTTCTACTTGGTATTGCGGAGGCGGGATTCTTTCCTGGGGTGCTGTACTACATCACGCAATGGTATCCCATACGTCACCGCGGCAAGATCCTGGGATTTTTCATCCTGTCGCAACCCATTGCCATGATGGTAACTGGTCCGCTCTCGGGCGCCTTGCTAGGCATGGAAGGCATAATGGGTCTGCATGGCTGGCAGTGGCTGTTCATTCTTATCGGTACGCCTGCAGTATTGCTCGCATGGCCAACCTTGCGTTTTCTGCCAGATGGTCCGGCAAAGGTGAAATGGCTATCGGCTGATGAGAAACGCTGGTTGGCAAACGAACTTGAAAAGGATTTGCAGGAATATGGCCAGACACGTCATGGCAATCCACTGCATGCACTCAAGGACAAGCGCGTCCTGCTACTGGCACTTTTCTATCTGCCGGTGACCTTGAGTATTTACGGCCTGGGCTTGTGGCTGCCGACGCTGATTCATCAGTTTGGCGGAAGTGACATCATGACCGGCTTTGTCTCGTCCGTTCCTTATCTCTTTGGCATTATTGGTCTTTTGCTTATTCCTCGCAGTTCAGATCGCCTGAATGATCGTTATGGTCATCTGGCGGTCCTGTATGCGCTAGGTGCCATAGGTTTCTTCTTCAGTGCTTACCTAAGTGCACCAGCACTGCAATTGGGGGCTTTGTGTCTGGCGGCCTTCAGCCTGTTTTCCTGCACTGCAATCTTCTGGGCGCTACCAGGTCGCTTTTTCTCGGGTGCCAGTGCCGCCGCTGCCATTGCGCTGATCAATTCGGTGGGGAATCTGGGAGGTTATATCGGGCCATTTGGTATTGGCGCACTTAAAACCTATACCGGGACATTATCGTCCGGTTTGTACTTCCTGGCAGGAGTACTTTGCATAGGTCTTTTGATGACATGGGTCGTGTATAACCAGCTGGAGCGGCGCCTTGCGCTCAAGACTGCCCCATCTTCCTGAGCGGCAGGCTGCATAAAAAAGCCACTCTTGATGAGTGGCTTTTTGCTTTATCAGTGCTGGATATGCAAGCCGCACTCACGGTTTTCTTCGCCCTTGGTGGGGTCGAAGTAATCGAAGTTGTTTGGCAGATTGTGCTCCACCAGATATTGGTACAGGTCTTTAGAGGTCCAGTTCAGCAGGGGGGCAACCTTGATCAGGCCATCCTGGTTGATGCTGACCGGCTGCATTTGGGCACGTACTGCAGTATCGCTTGCACGCAATGCGGTAAACCACACGCTGGGTGCCATTTCCCGCAGTGCGCGGGTAAACGGCTCAAGTTTGACTTCTTCGGTAAAGGCCTCATGGCGTGGATCGTCTAAACCAGGCACAGGACCTTCAATAGCTTCGCGATGGGCCCGCGAGCGCTTGGGTAGATAAGTGATCAAGTTGAGATTAAGTGCGCGGGCGACCTCATCGGCGAAGCGATAAGTCGCCTCGGTATTATAGCCGTTGTCCATCCACACCACAGGGATGTCAGGCTTTACGCGCGTTACCATGTGAAGAATGACCGCTTCAAACGGACGAAAATTGGTCGTGCAGATAGCCGGCTTGCCAAGACCCAATGCCCAGGCAACAAGCTGCTCAGGCTGATTGGCGAATTCGGCATTGATGCGGTCCAGATCAAGTGACATGGCAAGGCTCCAACGCTAATAAGTCAAGACGAACATGGTAACAAAGCCCCGTCTGGGCTGCACGACGTAGCGGCATCCGTCAGGCTATGCATCTCAAGGGTGTTCAATAACACTCGTACCTTGGCAATAGATTCCTCATACTCGTCTTGCCATTCTGAGTCCCTGACGATTGCACCGCCGCCCCAGCAGCTGGCCATCCCGTCCTTGATCAATACACTGCGAATAGCGATGGAGCTGTCCATCTCGCCCCGCACGTCGATATAGAGCAGGGAGCCACAGTAGATGGAGCGGCGAGTCGGCTCCAGCTCATCGATAATTTCCATTGCCCGAATCTTGGGGGCTCCGGTGATTGAGCCGCCTGGAAAGCTTCCGGCCAGCAGATCGAATACATCACAACCGGATGCAAGCTCACCCCTCACACTGCTCACCAGATGATGCACGTTTGGATAGCTCTCCAATGTAAATAGCTCAGGGACTTTGACCGAGCCTATTCGGCAGCTGCGTCCCAGGTCATTACGCAAAAGATCAACGATCATTACATTTTCGGCACGATCTTTTGGACTGGCCAGCAATTCATCTGCCAGGGCGGCGTCTCGTACGGGGTCCAGGCTGCGTGGTCGCGTCCCTTTGATAGGGCGTGTTTCCACCCGACCGTCATGCACCTGAATGAAGCGTTCAGGTGAGTGGCTGAGGATGGCACCGCCCTGGATGGGCATATAACCGGAAAAAGGCGTAGGGCAGGCGGCTCGCAAGGTGCGGTAGGCTTGCCAGCCCGATCCAGAGCAGGGCGCCTGAAAGCGCTGTGTGAAGTTGATCTGATAACAGTCCCCAGCGTTTATATACGCCTGGGTTCGCTCGATTTGTTCGCGATAGCGCTCTTTAGTCACATTCGCCTGGAATGGGATTTTCAGGCAAAAGGTTTGATCCTGGCTTGGAGTAACCGGGCTTGTGAAGAGATCAATCAAGCGCGAGCGTTCAGCGGCATTCAGTACCGGATGAAATACTAGCTGGCTGGTCTGTCTTTCATGATCGCTAATCAATGCCCAGCCATACAGACCCAGTCTGGCCTCAGGCAACATCAGATCATCTTGGGCCTGAGCCGGTAGACGCTCCAGCTGGCGACCAAAATCATAGCTCAGATAGCCCATCACGCCACCTGCAAAGGGCAGATCTACTTCGGTGGGAAGCTGCGCTGCTCCGAGCCTGCCGAGTGCGTGGCGAAGCCGAGCGAAAAACGAATGCCCTGATTCCTCCGGTAAAGGGGCGAGCTGCTCTAGCGGCCAGGCACTAAGCAGGTCATATCGTCCACGTGTGGCCGTTGGTCTGCCAGAGTCCAGTAGAACAGCACCCTCCGCATTACGGATGCGCTCGAAGAAATCACCGGGGTCTGCTTGGTAGTCAAGCGGATAAAGTGTGCAGGTGAGCATGTGTTCAGCGAGTTATGGTAGATGAGGAGACATGACCGAATAATCGTTGAGAAAAGGCTACACGCTCTTCCGCTGTTTCAACGATACCCTGGGTCTGCATTTCGGCGAGACGAGCCTCTACTGCCTGAGCTCGCAAGGTAAGTCCGCTGTCATTGGCAATCTGAATATTCAGGCCAGGCCGTGCATTGAGTTCAAGAATCAGAGGTCCTTTATCTTTGTCGAGCACCATGTCAACACCAATGTAACCCAGCCCGGATAATTCATAACAGGAAGCCGCCAAGCGCATGAATCCGTCCCAGTCCGGCAGCTGTACGCCATCTACAGGATGGGCGGTATCCGGGTGCTTTTCGATCTTGGCGTTAAGCCAGGTGCCACGCAGCGTAAGTCCGGTTGCCAGGTCCACTCCGACACCAATGGCACCCTGGTGCAGGTTGGCCTTGCCGCCGGACTGGCGTGTAGGTAGACGTAACATGGCCATTACGGGGTAGCCCATCAAGACGATAATTCGAATGTCCGGAACACCTTCATAGCTGATATTGCGAAACAGCTCATCAGGGATGACCCGGTACTCGATGAGTACTCGATCCCTATGGCCACCGAGTGAATAGAGACCCGAGAGGATGCTGGAGATGTGATATTCCATGTCCGAACGGCTAACCATCTTGCCGGAGACTGTTTTCAATCGCCCCTCAAAGCGGTCGGCAATGACCAGAATGCCGTCGCCACCAGCCCCCTGTGCGGGTTTAACAACGAAATCCTGATGGTTCTCAATAATCGTATCGATCTTCCCGATGTCGTGCTCTGTCGAGATAATCCCGTATAAATCCGGCACATGGATGCCTGCCTCGATTGCTCGCTGTTTGGTCAGGATTTTGTCATCCACGACCGGGTACAGGCTGCGCTTGTTGTACTTGAGTACATAATCGGCATTACGCCGGTTGATACCCATGATTCCGCGAGCCGAAAGGGCCTTCCATGTTTTGATCAAACCGAACATGTCAGTCTTCCTTCAGCAGGGCCTTGAAGCGAACCAGTTCCGTCAGGCGATAACCGCGATAACGACCCATTGCCAGCATGAAGCCCACTAGAATCAACAGGACGGCCGGGAACGTAAATACGAAATACACCAGCGGTGGGATTTTCATCAGAAGATAAGCCAGCGAGCCGGCGAACAACGTGCCGATGGCGACCTTGAGAGCATGGTTGGCGCCACGCTCCTCCCAGGTTATCGAGAGTCGCTCAATGGTCATGGTCAGAATAACCATTGGGAAGAGCGCAACCGAAAGGCCGTTTTCAAATCCCAGTTTGTGACTGAACAGGCTGATGGCGGCAATCATGACTACGACGAACGTCAGTACAACCGACAGTCGAGGCAGCATTTGCAGGCGGAGGTGTTCCAGGTAGGAACGCAGGGAAAGGCCCAGTGCAGTGATCACGGTGAACAGACCGATGCCCCACTGCAGGCCGGTTTCCCGGAAAGCCAGTGCAATCAGAACCGGTGTAAAGGTTCCCAATGTCTGCAGGCCTATAAGATTTCGCAGTATGAGAATCACGAGCACGCCAAGCGGGATCATGATCATCGTCTGGTAGGTCTGCTGGGTCTGGAGGGGCAGGCCGTACAGGGAATAATCCATGAAGGCCGTCTCCACACTCGAATTGGTGAGCTGAGCCAGGCGAATGGCATTCATCTGGCTGCTGTCCAGCGTGAACGTCACATTCGCTTTACGACCGCCATCGAGGTTCAGCAGTTGACCGTCACCGCTCCACCAGATCATGCGATCGGACGGTAGACCGCGCTCGCCTGTTTCAGGATTGAAATAGATCCAGTCCTTGCCGTTATAGCTACGCAGCCAGAGTTCCGGATTTTGCTGAATGTGGGCGACAAGGCGCAGGGTGTGAACCTTTTCCAGGGGTACACGTGCCAGCGACACCAGCAGATCGATGGTCTGTGCCCGCTTGGTGATGCTGGTATCGCCATTAAGTAACAACTTTACGTTGTCGTCATTGACGTTATTGACGCGCCTGATGGCTTCGCTGATGAATGTTTCCACATCGGCTGAATGTTGACGGATAGGCGCGATCAAGGCTTCAGCAGCCAGGCGCTCAGGACCTTCCGGCAGAACAATAGGGTCTCGAGTAACCGGGCCTTTTTCTTCACGTGGCTTGTCACTTCCAAAACGCTTGGTCATAACCAGACGGTAATACAGGGTCTGGTCGCCTTTGGCACGTCGCGCAGACCAGGTCAGCTGCCGGTTACCCTCTATGCGGCTGACGTTAACGCCGTAGTTATTGGAGACAAAGCTCTCGTTAAGGCTGACGTAGCCTTGCGTCAAGGGTGGAACGAACAATTGTACTTTGACGGGCACGTGGGGTGTGGCAGTAAACGTAACCTTGGCATCGATGCTCCATAACTCATCTGTTTCATCCTGAGTGATCGGAATGCCCAGCCCAAAGATCTGGTAGGCGGTAATGGATACGCCAAGTAGAACCAGAACGGTGATAAGAATCTTCAGATGCAAATTAATGGAGCGCATGCAGGTTACTCGACTTTCAAATAGGGCATGCCGGAGTACCGGCCAGATAAGAGCGGGAGACGTCAATCAAGGCGTCATAGCGCCTGAGTGCCTTACTGCCAATCAGCAAGGGAAAGTCAAAGTGGCTACGGTTCGTAAGATTAACCTCAATCGTATGCCTCTCATTTCCCATGCAGATAACCATTGGAATAACGGGACGACTGGTATGCATCTTGGGTTCGACCCCTGGTGTGTGGTCTGCATGCCGCCGCTTGATATGGCTTACACGAAGCAGAGGGCGCTCCAGCGTAATGTCATGGGCCTGATCAATAGCCAGAGAAAAGCGCACCCAGCGCTCCCCGCTACGGGTAAATAGATGAATGCGGTGTGCACTCAAGGAGGCGGTTTCTGCACCCGTATCAAGCTTTGCTTTAAGGTGTAAATTCAGCTCCGGCAGATACACATTTTCATGCAGGCCATACGTTCGCTTCTCGCTTGAAAAGCACAGGGTGCTCCATAGCAGGGGCACGCTAAACAGTAGATAAATTAAAGATTTCATCAAGCTAGTGCAGGCCAGGCATGTGCCAGCGGAGGATGGCTTCCGGCACAGTGCGTCAGTCAAAAGGGCGCATTCTAGCATGGGCCCCTTTCTAAACCAGTGAAGCCTGCCGCGACGTATCACTTCAGGCGGCGCTCAACACCTTTCTCTACCAGAATCTTGGCGGCGATCTCTTCAACAGAGAAATGGGTTGAATTGATAGACGGAAGATTTTCACGTCGGAACAGGCTTTCTACTTCCCGGACCTCAAACTCGCACTGGGCGAAACTGGCATATCGGCTATTGGGCCGGCGCTCGTGCCGAATCGCCGATAGGCGGTCAGGGTCGATTGTCAGGCCAAATAGTTTGTTCTTTTGTGCCTTGAGCGAGGCAGGCAGTTGCAAGCGCTCCATGTCCTCCTCTGTTAAAGGATAGTTCGCTGCTCGAATTCCAAACTGGAGCGCCATATAAAGGCAGGTGGGCGTTTTGCCGCACCGGGAGACACCGACCAAAATCAAATCAGCCTTGTCGTAGTGTTGCGTACGCGCGCCGTCGTCGTTTTCCAGAGCAAAATTCACGGCCTCGATACGTTGCATATAATTGGCGTTATGCATCATGGAGTGTGATTTACCGACCGAATATGACGATTCAGCACACAACTCCTGCTCAAGCGGGGATAAAAAAGTGGAAAAGATGTCAATCATGAACCCATTCGACTGGTCGAGAATCGCGCGTATTTCCCGGTTAACGATGGTGTCGAAAATAATAGGGCGCGCACCGTCTGACACGGCGGCGTTGTTGATTTGCTGTACCATGGCCCGGGCTTTTTCCACGGTGTCGATATAGGGCCGGGTCAGTTTTGTAAAGCTGATGTTCTCGAATTGAGCGAGTAAGCTTTGGCCGAGGGTTTCGGCAGTAATGCCGGTACCGTCGGAAATAAAGAAGGCGGTTCGTTTCATCAGGGTGAAACTCCCGAGACAGTGGTTTTTGATTTTATCGTAAGGTGCTTCGTAAAGGCTGTCGGGAGACTGGCACTTTTTAAAAGTACCTGGCGCCTGTAGCCAGTCGATAAAACGAATTCTACTGATTCTGGAATAAAGACCCAGTGTGAGCGTGCCAGTTGCGTACGAGCTTTCCCACAAATACAAATATGGAGAGATCACCTTGGACGAGTACGTAGTTTCCCTGGATAAACTCGGGGTGCACGATGTTGAGCAAGTGGGCGGCAAAAACGCATCCCTTGGCGAGATGATCAGCAACCTGGCGGGTGCGGGTGTTTCGGTTCCTGGCGGTTTTGCTACTACTGCACAGGCCTATCGGGACTTCCTTGAGCAAAGCGGGCTTAATGACCGTATCCATGCCGCTCTGGACGCGCTAGATGTCGACGATGTTACCGCGTTGGCTAAAACAGGCGCCGAAATCCGGCAGTGGATCATGGACGCCGAATTTCCGGCTCGCCTGGATACTGAAATCAGAACGGCCTTTGCACAGTTGTCGGCAGGAAATGACAATCTGGCGGTTGCCGTGCGGTCTTCCGCTACGGCAGAAGACCTGCCGGATGCCTCCTTTGCCGGTCAGCAGGAAACGTTCCTGAATATACGCGGTGTAGACAACGTCATCCGAGCGGCCAAAGAGGTCTTTGCATCGCTGTTCAACGACCGGGCCATTGCTTACCGCGTACACCAGGGCTTCGATCACAAGCTCGTCGCGCTATCGGCTGGGGTGCAGCGCATGGTTCGCTCCGAAACAGGGGCGGCAGGCGTGATGTTTACACTGGACACCGAGTCGGGTTTCCGGGATGTGGTCTTTATCACAGGTGCTTATGGCCTGGGTGAAACCGTTGTCCAGGGTGCCGTCAACCCTGATGAGTTCTATGTACACAAGTCCACACTAGAGGCGGGGCGGCCTGCAATCCTTCGCCGTAATCTGGGTAGCAAGGCTATCAAGATGATCTATGGCGAGGAAGCCAAGGCGGGGCGCTCTGTCAAAACCGTCGATGTTGAGGCTGCCGAGCGTGCACGCTTCAGCATTACCGATGATGAGGTCACCGAGCTTGCCAAGCAGGCACTCATCATTGAAAAGCATTATGGTCGCCCGATGGATATCGAGTGGGCCAAGGATGGAGATGATGGCAAGCTCTATATCGTTCAGGCGCGTCCCGAGACCGTCAAGAGCCGTGCCAGTGCAACAGTAATGGAGCGCTACCTGCTCAAGGAAAAGGGGCAGGTCATTGTTGAAGGGCGTGCGATCGGCCAGCGTATCGGTGCAGGCCCGGTCAAGGTCATCCGTGATGTTTCCGAAATGGATCGCGTCATGCCGGGCGATGTGCTGGTTTCCGATATGACCGATCCCGACTGGGAGCCGGTCATGAAGCGCGCCAGCGCTATCGTCACCAACCGCGGCGGCCGGACGTGTCACGCAGCAATCATCGCTCGTGAGCTGGGTATTCCGGCTGTAGTGGGGTGTGGCAATGCAACCGAGCGCCTTAGTGATGGGCAGGTCGTAACCGTCTCATGCGCAGAGGGTGACGCGGGCCTGATCTACGAAGGTGAATTGAGCTTCGATGTCCGTCAAAGCTCGGTAGATGCCATGCCTGATCTGCCATTCAAAATCATGATGAATGTAGGAAATCCAGATCGAGCATTCGATTTCGCCCAATTGCCCAATGCAGGCGTTGGACTGGCGCGCCTTGAGTTCATCATCAATCGCATGATCGGCGTGCATCCCAAGGCGCTACTCAATTACGACAGTCTGCCGCTGGATATCAAGGAAAACGTTGACAAGCGTACGGCTGGCTATAGCGATCCGGTAGGCTTTTACGTCGAAAAGCTGGTCGAGGGTGTTAGCACGCTGGCTGCAGCGTTCTGGCCCAAAAAGGTCATTGTCCGCCTGTCCGACTTCAAATCCAACGAGTACGCCAACCTCATTGGTGGCAAACTGTACGAGCCTGAAGAAGAAAACCCGATGCTCGGGTTCCGTGGTGCTTCTCGCTATATCAGCGAGTCTTTCCGCGACTGCTTCGAGCTTGAATGCCGTGCCATGAAAAAAGTGCGTAACGAAATGGGTCTGACCAATGTCGAGCTTATGGTTCCTTTCGTTCGTACTCTTGAAGAGGCCTCCCAAGTAGTTGATCTGTTGGGGACCTACGGGCTCAAGCGTGGCGAAAATGGCCTGCGCGTGATCATGATGTGCGAGCTGCCTTCCAATGCGCTTCTGGCTGAAGAGTTCCTTGAGTATTTCGATGGTTTCTCCATCGGCTCTAATGACATGACTCAATTGACGCTGGGCCTGGATCGTGATTCTGGCATCATTGCTCATCTTTTCGATGAGCGTAATCCAGCCGTCAAGAAGCTCCTGGCTCAGGCCATCGCGGCTTGTAACAAGGCCGGTAAATACATTGGTATTTGCGGTCAGGGCCCGTCCGATCATCCTGACCTGGCCAAGTGGCTGATGGATCAGGGAATCGAAAGCGTATCGCTCAATCCGGATTCCGTGCTTGATACATGGTTCTTCTTGGCCGAGGGACAGGCTTAAAATAGCGCGTCATTCACAGGCGGGGGTTAACCCCGCCTTTTTATGTAACGGTAATTATGCAAAGCAGTAGCCAGCTTTTCCCTGTTGCGCTCGTGCGCGCCGAGTTATACGGGGACTTAACCGAAGATGTGTACCTTCTCAAGCCCAACAATAGCTCAGACCTTAGTGTTGAACTGTCTCTGACACGCCTTGGGCGGCTGAACCGGCAAGCGCCCTACAGACCTCCCGTTATCCTCGTTCATGGTGCCTTTGGTAATCGTTTTACGTGGTATTCCGCGAGCGGTATTGGGCTGGGTGTCGAACTTGTCGATGCCGGATTCGACGTCTGGATTGCCGAGATGCGCGGTCATGGCTGCTCACCACGCAACCTGGAGTATGTGAGCAATCAATTATCTGACTATGCAAGCTATGACCTTCCAGCAATTGCAGCCTTTGTAGAGGAGCAATCGGGGTTGCCGGGTCACTGGATAGGGCACGGGCAGGGCGGGCTTGCGGTTATTTTGGGCGTGCTCAACGAATGGCTGACCGAGCGCTCAGTCAAGTCGCTGGGCTTGTTGGGCGTTGCCACGTCCGACCGTCTGTGGGGGCTGCTATCGTGGCGGGAAAAAATGCGCTCGACTATTTCCGGCCATGGAGTAGGCGTTGGTCCTGAGGATGAGCCAAAGGTGCTGCTAAAGGCACTTCAGGATGAGCGTGCACTGGGCAGTAGTCGCTCCGAGCGGGACCGGCTGCTAACGCGATTGTCTTCGCTCTCAATACCTGTACTGGGACTGGCAGCTGCCAATGACCCACTGGTGAGCGCTGAGGCGTGCCGAATGCTGTTTGACCGTTTCGGAGGGCAGTATAAGGATTTCATCTCTCTAGGTCAGCTTCTTTCCCGCGAAAACGGTATGAGTCATGCCTCGCCTTTCATGGCACGGGAAGCACATCGGCATTTTAGCGGGCTAATTTCAGAATGGCTGACCAGTATCGAAAAAGCTTCACAAAAGCAGGATGTTGCACCTAGTATCGAACTGACTGAATAGTAGCCCTGGATTCACTCAGGAGCCCAATGCGCAGCGGGCGATATCGTTAGGAGAGCCCATGTTCGTGCCGCTTGAAAGGTTATTGAATCTTGAGGAAGGATATCGTCAGCGCTTCCTGATCAAGGGGTTGCCAGTCGTACTGATGGTCATCGAGGGCAAACATATCCTTTTTGAAGACAGGTGTCCCCATCAGGGCGCTTCACTGTTTCAGGGCGCCTTAACCTCGGACTCGATACGATGTCCCAGGCATGGCTTTGAGTTCGATGTGCACACAGGCAAGGCAGTCAACGCCAACTGTCCTGAGCTGAAATTGCTCAATCCTGCCTATGAGCGGGATCGTATCGGTATCGACCTTTAACGTCTCGAGAGAGGCTTCCTATGCGCTATGTCACACCTGATCTCTGTGATGCCTATCCCGACCTGATACAAGTGGTAGAGCCATTGTTTAGTAATTTTGGTGGCTGCGACTCGTTTGGTGGGCAAATTGTCACCATCAAATGTTTTGAAGATAATTCGTATGTAAAGGAGCGGGTCGAGGAAGACGGATCGGGAAAGGTCATGGTCGTGGATGGCGGTGGGTCCATGCGCTGTGCGCTTCTGGGCGATATGCTGGCTGAAAAAGCAGCAGCCAATGGATGGGCTGGTATCGTGATTTACGGATGCGTCCGGGATGTGGATGTACTGGCTGAGACCAACCTGGGTATCCAGGCACTGGCTTCGCATCCCAGAAAATCCGAAAAGCGTAAAGTAGGGCAGTGCGATATACCCCTTGTGTTTGGCGGAGTCACTTTTGAAGTTGGCCATTATCTGTATGCTGATAACAACGGTATTATCGTCTCCTCGCAGCGGCTTGAGATGCCAGGCGAATGAAAGAGTAACGAGAATCTGGAATGCAGGATTACGAAAGCGGTAACGAACGCGGCCTCGTATATGGCTATGTATTGAATGGACGAGGTGGTGCCCGCCGGATTCAGCGCAACGAGCTCGATATTCTTGACCTGCAGCCCGACGAAACCCTGTGGTTGCATTGGGACCGAAGTGTACCTGAGGCCCAGCAGTGGCTTCGTCAGTCCAGCGGACTCAATGAGTTTGCCTGTGATCTTCTTCTGGAAGAGGCCACCCGTCCTCGTATCGTTCCCTTGATCGGCGAGAGCCTTCTCCTGTTTCTACGCGGCGTGAACCTGAACCCCAACGCTGTTCCCGAGGATATGGTATCGCTGCGTGTTTATGTGGATGCCCAGCGCGTTATTTCTCTTCGCTTGCGTCCCCTCAAGGCGGCAGCTGAAATCCAAGAGGATCTCGAGGAGGGAATAGGGGCTGAAAACACGAGGTCGCTTATCCTTCAACTGGCTACTTACATGACAAGCCGGGTCGATACGCTGGTCGTTGAGCTTGCTGAACAGCTCGATGAAATGGAGGAACGGGTAGAAGAAGATGAAACAAACCTGCCCGAGCACAGCCTGATCCTGGGTCTGCGCAAGCGCGTCGCTAGCCTCAAGCGTTATCTGGCTCCTCAGCGCGACATTTACTTCGATCTGTCGCGCCAGAAACCAGCCTGGCTGGTAGCCGGAGGAGAGGCCGAGTACTGGAGTGAGCTTCATAATAGCCTGACGCGGAATCTGGAGGAGCTTGAGCTTATGCGAGAGCGAGTCAGCTTCTTGCAGGAGGTCGAGCAGCGCAGTGTGGCTGAGCGGACCAATCGGACCATGTATCTGCTTGCCATCATTACCGGATTCTTCCTGCCCATGAGCTTTGTGACGGGTCTGCTTGGTATGAATGTGGGCGGCATTCCCGGGTCGACATTCTCGATGGGCTTTGTTGTGGCATGCGGTGCCATCCTGCTTATTGCTGTCTTTCAGTGGTGGCTCTTCAGGCGGTTGCGGTGGTTGTAAGTGTGACTTGCTGTTTTGGACGACCGTCTAGCATGAAAGTGGCGAGGGGTGCGCTATGCCAGATCCTTTCGAAGAATCATTAAAAGATATGCTCAAGTCGGGAGCCGAGGCTCCGACGGATTACGACAGACTGGATCGCGTCCTGAAGACTGCCAATCGGCAGGTGGGTGCAGGTGATCTGTTCGGGCTGATGGGGCGTTGGGGATCCGCCGTCCTCATGGCTATCAATAATGGCTCGGGGCACGTCAAGCCTGTACGTGGCTCTTCTCGTAGCTCCCGTTCTTCTAACAAACAAGCCGAGTAATCATGGAATTTGATATCTGGACGCAAAGCCTCCTGTCCGCGATGACAACCCTATGGAGCAAGGTGGCAGGCTTCATTCCCAATCTTCTGGGTGCTTTGCTGGTTGTTATTCTCGGATTCTTTTTTGCGAAGCTGCTTGATCATCTTCTTTCCAAGCTCTTGGCCAAGCTAGGCCTGGACAGATTGATGACCGGGACTGGTCTTACCAAGATGTTGGCCCGGGTTGGGATCAAGATTCCTGTCAGTACATTGATCGGTCGCATCGTCTACTGGTTCATTCTGCTGGTTTTTCTGGTATCGGCTGCAGAGTCGCTTGGCCTGCAGCGCGTTTCGTCTACGCTTGATGTCATGGCCTTGTACTTGCCCAAAGTGTTTGGCGCTGCTCTGGTTCTAGTCATAGGCGTGCTGCTGGCGCAGCTGGTCAATGGAATCGTGCATGGCGCGGCTGAAGGTGTTGGGCTGGATTATTCCGCAGGCCTTGGGCGCGTTGCCCAGGCGCTGGTCATTATCATCAGCATTTCTGTAGCCATCGGGCAGCTTGAAATAAAGACTGAGCTACTCAATACCGTTATTGCAATCGTGTTGGCATCACTTGGTCTGGCAGCCGCATTGGCGTTGGGGTTGGGCAGTCGCGACCTGGTCGCTCAGATCCTGGCTGGAATCTATGTGCGAGAAATTTTCGAGGTCGGGCAATTCGTACAAATTGATGAGGTTGAAGGCGTTATCGAAGAGATCGGTACGGTGAAAACGTTGCTGCTTACCGCGGACGATGAATTGATATCGGTTTCAAACAAGCGCCTTCTTGATCAGCGTGTAAAGGCTCGCTAACAAGTGAAAAAGTTGCCGACAGCGAGCTGTGAGACGGATATCATGCCGCCCACTGAACGGCAGTCCGGCACCGTCCGCTTTGAACGAAACCTTGTCTACAGCCTATGACCCCCGCCAGCTCACTGATGAGGAGCTGGTGCAGCGCGCACATACCGAGTTGTTCCATGTGACGCGTGCCTACGAAGAACTGATGCGGCGGTATCAACGTACGCTGTTCAATGTATGCGCACGCTATCTGGGGAACGACCGAGATGCAGATGATGTCTGTCAGGAGGTCATGCTGAAGGTGCTGTATGGACTTAAGAACTTTGAGGGCAAGTCAAAGTTTAAGACCTGGCTCTATAGCATTACGTACAACGAGTGCATTACCCAATACCGGAAGGAGCGTCGTAAGCGTCGTCTGGTAGATGCTTTGAGTCTGGAGCCGATCGAAGAAGCTTCGGATGAAAAAGCGCCAAAGTTGGAAGAGCGGGGTGGTCTGGATCGCTGGCTAGCCCATGTGAATCAGATTGATCGAGAAATTCTGGTGTTACGCTTTGTGGCGGAGCTTGAGTTCCAGGAAATTGCAGACATCATGCACATGGGGCTCAGTGCGACCAAGATGCGTTATAAGCGGGCACTGGATAAGCTGCGTGACAAGTTCGCAGCAGAAGTTGAGGGCTAGGTAACACCATAGTCCACTGTTTTTTATGAACTTCTGAATAACTTGTTGTCAAAGCATCCGGAGATTGCCGGAACACTAATATCATTAAGATGGGGATACATAGGATGAAATTGAAGAGCACCTTAGGCGTCGTCATTGGCTCCCTGGTCGCCGCTTCTTCTCTGAGCGCCATGGCTCAGGGTCAAGGCGCAGTAGAGGGCGAGCTGTTTGGCAAGCGCTACTTCACCGACAGCCAGCGTGACATGAGCAATGCCAACCTGTATGGCGGTTCGGTGGGTTACTTCCTGACTGACGACGTCGAGCTGGCGCTGTCCTATGGTGAGTACCACGACGTACGTGGCGACCACGATGAAGGTCACAAAAAGATTCACGGTAGCCTGGCTGCCCTTGATGCCTACTACCACTGGGGTACTCCTGGTGTAGGTCTGCGTCCTTACGTTTCTGGCGGTTTCGCTCACCAGTCCCTGACTGATGCGCATGCTGACCATCACGGCCGCAACCACACTACGTTCGCAAACGTAGGTGCGGGCCTGAAGTACTACTTCACCGAGAACCTGTACGCTCGCGGTGGCCTGGAAGGCAACTACAACATCGATGATGACCAGGGTGAATGGTCTGCTGTCGTAGGTGTGGGTGTGAACTTCGGTGGTTCTTCCCGTCGTCAGGAAGCTGCACCAGCACCGGAGCCGGTTGCTGATGTGTGCACCGATTCTGACAACGATGGCGTTTGCGATAACGTCGATCAGTGCCCGAACACTCCGGCTAACGTAACTGTTGATGCCAACGGTTGCCCGGCTGTTGCAGAGGTTGTTCGCGTTGAGCTGGACGTGAAGTTCGACTTTGACAAGGCTGTTGTGAAGCCTGAGAGCTATGGCGATATCAAGAACCTGGCTGACTTCATGCAGCAGTATCCGCAGACTTCTACTACTGTAGAAGGTCACACTGACTCTGTTGGTACTGATGCTTACAACCAGCGTCTGTCTGAGCGTCGCGCAAACGCAGTTCGTAACGTTCTGGTTAACCAGTATGGTGTTTCTGGCAATCGTGTAAATGCTGTAGGTTACGGCGAGAGCCGTCCTGTAGCTGACAACTCCACTGAAGCTGGCCGTGCCGTTAACCGTCGCGTAGAAGCTGAAGTTGAAGCTCAAGCTAAGCAGTAATTAGTTACTGTCTAGTAAAAAGCCCGCATCGTAAGATGCGGGCTTTTTAATTTGGGCTTATTAAGGCAATAAAAAAGCCCCTGTCGGGGCTTTTTATTAGCGATTATTAATCGGATTAATATCGCGCTTGGTTGGGCCGGTATAAAGTTGGCGAGGACGACCAATCTTATAGGGGCCGGAAAGCATTTCTTGCCAGTGAGAGATCCAGCCTACTGTTCTGGCCAGGGCGAAGATCACAGTAAACATACTGGTGGGTATGCCGATTGCTTTTAGGATAATGCCTGAATAGAAGTCGACGTTGGGGTAAAGATTTCTTTCAATGAAGTAAGGATCTTTGCGCGCAAGTTCTTCCAATTGCATGGCAAGTTCAAGCTGAGGATCATTAATGCCAAGTTCAGCAAGAACTTCATCGCATGTCTGTTTCATAACTTTGGCGCGAGGGTCAAAGTTCTTGTAAACACGATGGCCAAAGCCCATTAGCTTGAATGGATCGTTTTTATCCTTGGCCTTGGCGACAAACTTATCAATATTGCTGACATTGCCAATCTCATCCAGCATTCGCAATACTGCTTCGTTTGCTCCGCCGTGAGCGGGGCCCCAAAGCGCTGCAATGCCGGCTGCAATGCAGGCGAATGGGTTTGCACCCGAGGAGCCTGCCAGCCGAACTGTCGAGGTGGAGGCGTTTTGCTCGTGGTCGGCATGCAGAATAAAGATTTTGTCCATTGCCTTTGCGAGAACCGGGCTGACCGGCTTAATTTCGCAGGGTGTATTGAACATCATATGAAGGAAGTTTTCTGCGTATCCCAGGCGATTATCGGGATACATCATTGGCTGACCCATGGAGTACTTGTAAACCATGGCGGCCAGGGTTGGCATCTTGGCAATCAGGCGCATGGCCGAAATTTCACGATGATGCGGGTCCTGGATATCCAGAGAGTCATGATAGAAGGCGGAAAGTGCGCCCACTACGCCACACATGATGGCCATTGGGTGAGCGTCACGACGAAAGCCATTGAAGAACGTCTTGAGCTGTTCATGAACCATGGTGTGGTTCTTGATGATGCTTACAAAGTTCTGCTTTTGTTCTTCGTTAGGCAATTCACCTTTTAGTAAAAGGTAACAAGTCTCAAGGTAATCGGACTTTTCTGCCAGTTGTTCGATGGGATAGCCGCGGTGCAAGAGGATCCCATTATCACCATCGATGTAGGTGATTTTCGATTCACAGGAGGCCGTCGACATAAAGCCTGGATCGAACGTGAAAACGCCAGCATTCGTAAGATTACGAACATCGACCACATCAGGTCCGAGGGTTCCAGACATTACGGGCAGCTGTACCGGGTCTGCGCCCTCAATGATTAGCTGCGCTTTCTTGTCAGCCATTAAGGCCTCCTTATTTATGCTTGAAATCATTTATACAACCCCCACGCAGGGCCAGGGCCACTATAGAGGCAATCATTTGAAAGTCAATTTACGAACATATTGCGCCAATTATTACTTAGGTTTCAAACGTGCTCATAACTTACACTATTGAGCGCCGTTTAGGGCAGCGACATTAGTCTATTTGTATGGAATTGGTGCGTTGTCATGAGCAGCCTAACTGTCTATACTTCATGGCCGACCGCCTCAGGCTGTGTGCCTCTCCAGCGCGGTTGTCAATCCAGTAATGGATGTCTATTAAAGCAATTCCCAATAACTAGCCCGGCAACTTTGGGCTCTCAGTGTGAAAGAAGCCGTGAATAGTAAACGACCTGTAAATCTAGACCTCAGGACCATAAAACTCCCTATCACAGCTTACACCTCGATCCTTCACCGAATTTCCGGCGTTATCCTCTTCATCGGCCTTGCTGCGCTGCTTTATGGGCTCGACCTGTCGCTGAGTTCTGAGGATGGATTTGCTCGTGTGAAAGCGTTCCTGGCGTATCCGTTGGTCAAGCTCGTGATCTGGGCCGTGTTGTCCGCATTGCTGTACCACCTAGTAGCAGGCGTGCGCCATTTGATTATGGACATGGGTGCCGGTGAAACATTGCAAGGCGGCAAATTGGGCTCTCAGATCGTATTGATTGTATCTGCGGTGCTGATCGTTCTGGTGGGGGTCTGGATATGGTAACTAGCGTCACTAACTTCTCGCGCTCAGGTCTCTATGACTGGATGGCTCAGCGCGTATCCGCAGTAATTCTTGCGATTTATACGCTTTTCTTACTTGGATATGTCGTGCTTCACCCCGATATGTCGTTTGAGCAATGGCATGGGCTGTATAGCAACGGCTGGATGCGAATCTTCAGCTTGCTCGCCTTGGTTTCGGTTGGGGTTCATGCCTGGGTAGGCATGTGGACCATCTCTACCGATTATCTGACCCCTATGGCCTTGGGCAAGGGCGCCACGACGGTGCGTTTCCTGTTCCAGGCTGTGTGTGGTGTTGCCATGTTCGCCTTCTTTGTGTGGGGCGTACAGATTCTTTGGGGTGTGTGAGTCATGTCCAGTATTCGTACTCTTTCTTTTGACGCCATCATCGTAGGTGGCGGCGGCGCAGGCATGCGTGCAGCGCTGCAGTTGGCCCAGTCAGGTCACAAGACAGCTGTTGTTACTAAGGTTTTCCCTACTCGTTCCCATACCGTATCCGCTCAGGGCGGTATTACCTGTGCCATCGCATCGGCTGACCCGAATGACGATTGGCGCTGGCACATGTACGACACTGTAAAGGGGTCGGACTACATTGGCGACCAGGATGCCATCGAGTACATGTGCTCTGTGGGTCCCGAAGCGGTTTTCGAACTGGAGCACATGGGCCTCCCGTTCTCCCGTACTGAAACAGGCCGTATCTATCAGCGCCCATTCGGTGGGCAGTCCAAGGACTATGGTAAGGGCGGCCAGGCGGCGCGTACGTGTGCTGCGGCTGACCGTACCGGTCATGCGCTGTTGCATACCCTTTATCAAAACAACCTGAAGAACAATACAGTCTTCTTGAATGAGTGGTATGCAGTCGATCTGGTAAAAAACCAGGATGGATCCATCGTTGGGATCATTGCAGTTTGCATCGAAACGGGTGAGACCGTTTACATTCGTTCGAAAGCCACTGTTCTGGCCACCGGCGGTGCTGGACGTATTTACGCTTCTACTACCAACGCGCTGATCAATACCGGCGATGGTATCGGTATGGCATTGCGTGCAGGTGTGCCTGTTCAAGACATTGAAATGTGGCAGTTCCACCCAACCGGTATTGCCGGTGCGGGCGTGCTGGTAACCGAAGGTTGCCGTGGTGAGGGTGGTTACCTCATCAACAAGCATGGCGAGCGCTTCATGGAGCGTTATGCGCCTAATGCCAAAGACCTGGCTGGACGAGACGTTGTTGCTCGGTCCATGATCAAGGAGATCATTGCAGGCAATGGCTGTGGCCCAGACGCCGATCATGTACTGTTGAAGTTGGATCACCTAGGTGAAGAGGTGCTTCACGGCCGTTTGCCAGGCATTTGCGAGTTGTCCAAAACATTCGCGCATGTTGATCCGGTCAAGGCACCTATTCCTGTTATTCCGACCTGCCATTACATGATGGGTGGTATCGCTACCAATATTCATGGACAAGCGATCACTCAGGATACCAATGGCAATGATAAGATCATTGAAGGGCTTTTCGCCGTGGGCGAGGTAGCCTGTGTGTCGGTTCATGGTGCAAACCGTCTGGGTGGCAACTCTCTGCTTGACCTTGTTGTCTTTGGTCGCGCAGCGGGTCTGCATTTGGAAAAAGCATTGAAGGAAGGTGTTGAGCATCGCGACGCCAGCGCCAGTGATATCGAGCACTCCCTGGCTCGCATTTCTGGTGTCAACGAACGCAGCACTGGAGAAGACGTAGCGCCTCTGCGCAAAGAGCTTCAGAGCTGCATGCAGAACTACTTCGGTGTATTCCGTACGGGCGAGTACATGCAGAAGGGTATCGCACAGCTTTCCGAGCTGCGCGAGCGAATCGCCAACGTGAAGATTGCAGACAAGAGCCAGGCATTCAACACGGCCCGTATCGAGGCACTCGAGCTACAGAACCTTTTGGAAGTTGCTGAAGCCACTGCTATTGCAGCGGAAACCCGCAAGGAAAGTCGTGGAGCGCATGCTCGCGAAGATTTTGAAGAGCGGGACGACGAGAACTGGCTCTGCCATACCTTGTACTTCCCAGAAGACAAGCGTGTTACCAAGCGCGCTGTCAATTTCTCTCCGAAGACAGTTCCTACGTTCGAACCTAAAGTTCGTACATACTGAGGTTTGCCGTTATGTTGCAAGTCAGTGTTTACCGCTATAACCCTGAAAAGGATGAACTTCCTTTCATGCAGGAATTTCAGATCGAGACCGGTGGTAAGGATCTGATGGTTCTTGACATCCTAGCCTTGATCAAAGAACAGGATGTTACGTTCTCTTACCGTCGCTCTTGCCGCGAGGGTGTTTGCGGCTCCGATGGTATGAACATCAATGGCCAGAATGGCTTGGCATGTATTACACCGCTTTCAAGCGTTGTAAAAGGTAACAAACTGGTTGTTCGTCCTTTGCCAGGTCTGCCTGTCATCCGTGACCTCGTGGTCGATATGAGTATCTTCTATAAGCAGTACGAGAAGGTGCAGCCCTATCTGCAAAACGAGACGCCTGCGCCAGCTATCGAGCGGCTGCAAACACCTGAAGAGCGCGAAAAGCTTGATGGCTTGTACGAGTGCATCCTGTGCGCCTGCTGCTCTACATCTTGCCCGTCGTTCTGGTGGAATCCTGACAAGTTCCTGGGCCCTGCTGCGCTGCTGCAAGCCTATCGTTTCCTGGCTGACAGCCGTGATACGCATACTCAGGAGCGCCTTGCTGCCATGGACGATCCCTTCAGTGTCTTCCGTTGCCGTTCGATCATGAACTGCGTGACGGTATGTCCGAAGGGGTTGAACCCAACGAAAGCAATTGGTCATGTGCGTAGCATGCTGCTTCAGAGCGGTACTTAATTAGCGATTTGCACCGACAAAGGAACAGAATCCTTTGTCGGTGCTCTAAAGCGACCTGCAAGGCGTAGGCTCTGCCGGTTGATTGAATACATATTAGGGGCAACCGGGCTGGTGCCCGGACATCAATGAATGCTGTATAGCTTTCTGGCGCGCAGTATGACTCGATGGTGTTGTCCCTGACCGAGGGGTGACTTAAATGCACGAAAGCGTTATGCAGCGGATGTGGGAAAGCGCTCACCTATCAGGTGGGAATGCCTCCTATGTCGAAGAGCTCTATGAGCTCTATCTGCACGATCCCAATGCCGTTCCTGAGGAATGGCGCTCTTATTTCCAGAAGCTTCCTGCAGATGGAAATTTCTCCCCTGACGTATCGCACTCAGCGATTCGTGATCACTTCGTTCTCCTGGCAAAAAATCAACGCCGTGCCCAGCCTGTCTCAGCAGGTACAGTTAGCAGTGAGCATGAGAAGAAGCAGGTCGAAGTTCTGCGCCTTATTCAGGCTTATCGTATGCGCGGCCATCAGGCTGCGAGTCTGGATCCGCTGGGGTTGTGGCAGCGTCAAGCGCCTGCCGACCTGTCACTCAATCACTATGGGTTGACTGACGCAGATCTCGATACGACCTTCCGCACCGGCGAGTTGTACTTCGGTAAAGAAGAGGCAACTCTGCGGGAAATACGGGATGCTCTGCAAGAGACATATTGCCGCACTGTCGGTGCGGAGTTCATGCATATTGTCGATTCCGAGGAGCGCCGCTGGTTCCTGCAGCGTCTGGAAAGCGTCCGTGGACGTCCTCAGTATTCCGCCGAAGCCAAGACACACCTGCTCGAACGCCTAACGGCCGCAGAAGGTTTGGAAAAGTATCTGGGTACCAAGTATCCAGGCACCAAGCGTTTTGGCCTGGAGGGTGGAGAAAGCCTCATTCCGCTGATCGACGAAATCATCCAGCGCTCCGGCTCCTATGGCGCCCAAGAGATCGTAATCGGTATGGCCCACCGTGGCCGCTTGAACGTACTGGTTAACACGCTAGGCAAGAATCCTCGCGATCTTTTCGATGAGTTCGAAGGCAAGAAAATCGTTGAGCTGGGCTCCGGTGATGTGAAGTACCACCAGGGTTTCTCCTCCAACGTAATGACTGAAGGTGGAGAAGTTCACCTAGCGCTCGCCTTTAACCCGTCACACCTGGAAATCGTTTCTCCAGTGGTGGAAGGATCGGTACGCGCACGTCAGGATCGTCGTAGCGACAAATCCGGCGATAAGGTCGTTCCGATTTCCATTCATGGTGATGCGGCCTTTGCAGGGCAGGGTGTAGTGATGGAAACCCTGCAGATGTCCCAGACCCGGGCTTACAAGACCGGTGGCACGCTGCATATCATCATCAACAACCAGGTCGGCTTTACCACAAACCGCCAGGAAGATGCCCGTTCCACCGAGTATGCAACTGATGTTGCCAAAATGGTGCAGGCGCCTATCTTCCACGTGAATGGTGATGATCCGGAAGCGGTTCTCTTCGTGACACAGCTGGCGGTCGACTACCGCATGCATTTCAAGCGTGACGTAGTCATTGACCTCGTTTGCTATCGTCGTCGTGGCCATAACGAAGCTGACGAACCCAGTGGTACTCAGCCGCTGATGTATCAGCAAATCACCAAGCAGCGCACCACACGTGACCTTTATGCGGATGCGTTGGTACAGGCTGGTGTAATGAGCACCGAGCAAGTACAGGCTCAGTTCGAGAACTATCGTAGTGCCTTGGACGAAGGGCGCCATGTGGTGGCGAGCCTGGTCAAGGAGCCGAACAAAGGTCTGTTCGTTGACTGGCGCCCCTACCTGGGACATGCCTGGACCGCACGTCACGACACTCGATTTGACCTGAAGACTTTGCAGGAACTATCCAACAAGTTGCTGCAGCTGCCGGAAGGCCTAGTTGTACAGCGTCAGGTTGGCAAGATCCTCGAAGATCGCCAGAAGATGAGTGCTGGTGGACTCCCAATCAACTGGGGCTACGCGGAAACCATGGCCTATGCCACGTTGCTGCATGAGGGCCATCCGGTTCGTATTACTGGTCAGGATGTTGGCCGTGGTACGTTCTCGCATCGCCATGCTGTGCTTCATAACCAGAAGGATGGTGTGCCTTATGTTCCGCTGCAACATCTGAGCGAAGATCAGCCAAGTTTCGAGATCTACGATTCCTTGCTGTCCGAGGAAGCTGTACTGGCGTTTGAGTACGGCTACGCCACGACGACACCAAATGCTTTGGTGATCTGGGAAGCGCAGTTTGGTGATTTCGCCAACGGCGCGCAGGTTGTCATCGATCAGTTTATTACCAGTGGCGAAATCAAGTGGGGCCGCTTGTGTGGCCTGACTATGCTGCTGCCTCATGGTTATGAAGGACAGGGCCCCGAGCATTCCTCTGCTCGTCTGGAGCGCTACCTGCAACTGTGTGCCGAGCAGAACATCCAGGTATGCGTACCGACCACGCCCGCTCAGATCTACCATCTGTTGCGTCGCCAGGTTATTCGTCCGCTACGTAAGCCACTTGTGGTTCTAACACCCAAGTCGCTTCTGCGTCACAAGCTTGCCATTTCCACACTGGAAGATTTGGCTGAAGGCTCGTTCCAGACGGTTATACCGGAAATCGATGCGATCGATCCGCAAAAGGTAACCCGTCTGGTCATGTGTAGCGGCAAGGTCTATTACGACCTGCTTGAGAAGCGCCGTACCGAAGGTCGTGAAGATACAGCGATCGTACGCATCGAACAGCTTTATCCGTTCCCTGAGGATGATCTGACAGAAGTCATGTCTGCCTACAGCAATCTGACGGATATTGTTTGGTGTCAAGAAGAGCCTATGAACCAAGGTGCCTGGTATTGCAGTCAGCATCATATGCGTCGCGTCATTTCAGCGCTCAAGCCTGAGATTGGCCTTAAGTACGCAGGACGTGATGCCTCCGCTGCGCCGGCAGTTGGTTACGCTTCGATGCATGCCGAGCAGCAGGAAAAACTGCTGAACGATGCTTTTAATGGTTAACGCGCGCGCATAAAACGAATTAAGGAATCCAATAGAATGGCTATCGAGATCAAAGCCCCAACATTTCCAGAGTCGGTTGCAGATGGCACCGTCGCTACTTGGCACAAGAAGCCTGGTGAAGCCGTAAAGCGGGACGAACTGCTGGTCGATATCGAAACCGACAAGGTTGTCCTGGAAGTTGTGGCTCCCGCTGACGGTGTGTTGGCCGAAGTCTTGAAAAACGAAGGCGACACCGTGCTGAGCGAAGAAGTCATTGCACGCGTGGAGGAGGGTGCTGCAGCTGCTGCGCCAGCCGCTAGTGCTCCGGCCGTAGCGCCGTCTGCTGCGCCTGCTACTGCAGCTCAGGATGAAGAGGATCCGATTCTGGCGCCAGCCGCTCGTAAGCTGGCAGAAGAAAATGGTCTGGATCCAGCCAGCATCAAGGGCACCGGAAAAGGCGGTCGCGTAACCAAGGAAGACGTTGTAGCCGCTATCGAAGCCAAGAAAGCTGCGCCTTCCGCTCCGGCAGCCAAGCCGGCTGCAGCGGCTGCGCCGGCGCAGACCTTTGCTGCAGGCGATCGCGTCGAGAAGCGTGTACCGATGACACGTCTGCGTGCCAAGGTCGCCGAGCGTCTGGTCGAAGCTCAGTCAAGCATGGCCATGCTGACTACATTCAATGAAGTCAACATGAAGCCGATCATGGAGCTACGCGCCAAGTATAAGGACATGTTTGAGAAGAAGCACAATGGCGTACGCCTTGGCTTCATGTCTTTCTTTGTTAAGGCGGCGACCGAGGCTCTCAAGCGTCAGCCAGGCGTCAATGCCTCTATCGATGGTAGCGACATCGTTTACCACGGTTATCAGGATATTGGTGTCGCGGTTTCCAGTGATCGTGGCCTGGTTGTTCCGGTGCTGCGCAATGCCGAGCTCATGAGCCTGGCTGAAGTCGAGGGTACCATTGCTGATTTCGGCAAGAAGGCGAAAGCCGGCAAGTTGACCATGGAAGACATGCAGGGCGGTACCTTTACCATCTCCAACGGTGGTGTTTTTGGCTCGTTGCTATCCACTCCGATCGTTAACCCGCCGCAGACTGCCATTCTTGGCATGCACAAGATCCAAGAGCGGCCTATGGCAGTGAATGGTCAGGTTGTCATTCTGCCGATGATGTACCTTGCACTGTCCTATGACCACCGTCTGATCGACGGTAAGGAAGCCGTAACCTTCCTGGTCACCATGAAGGATCTGCTGGAAGACCCGGCCCGTCTGCTGCTGGATATCTAATCTGGTCCATATATAGAGACGGCTTCGTAAGAAGCCGTCCGGTTTATCGAAATAGGATGAAACTTATGAGCGAAAAATTCGACGTAGTCGTGATCGGTGCCGGCCCTGGCGGCTATGTGGCTGCCATCCGTGCTGCGCAGCTCGGCCTGAAAACTGCCTGTATCGAGCGATACAAGGGTAAGGAAGGCAAGGTCTCCCTGGGTGGTACCTGCTTGAACGTAGGTTGCATTCCTTCCAAGGCGCTGCTGGATAGCTCTTACAAGTTTCATGAAGCGCATGAAGGCTTCAAGGTTCACGGCATCGATGCACCCAACGTGACTATCGATGTACCTGCCATGATCGGTCGTAAGGATCAGATCGTTAAGAACCTGACAGGTGGTATCGGCACGCTATTCAAGGCCAACGGTGTAACGCTGTTGGAAGGACATGGCAAGCTGCTAGCCAACAAGCAGGTTGAAGTGACAGGTCTGGACGGTCAGACTCAAGTTGTCGAAGCGACAAATGTCATCCTGGCTTCGGGCTCGCGTCCGATCGAAATTCCGCCGGCTCCGCTTGTTGAAGGCATTGTTGTTGACTCCACGGGTGCTCTTGACTTCACTGAAGTTCCGAAGCGTCTGGGCGTTATTGGTGCAGGCGTTATTGGTCTGGAACTGGGCTCGGTATGGGCTCGTCTGGGGGCCGAAGTAACTGTTCTGGAAGCGCTGGACAAATTCCTGCCGGCTGCCGATGAGCAGATTGCGAAGGAAGGCCTGAAGATTCTAACCAAGCAAGGTCTGAACGTTCGTCTGGGTACACGTGTAACCGGTTCGGAAGTCAACGGAAACGAAGTGACCGTGACCTTTACCGACTCTACCGGTGAGCAGAAGCAGACGTTCGACAAGCTGATCGTAGCCGTAGGCCGTCGTCCCGTGACGACCGATCTGCTGGCTTCTGATTGCGGCGTGGAGAGCGATGAGCGCGGATACATCTATGTTGATGACTATTGCGCTACCAGCGTACCCGGCGTTTACGCAATCGGTGACTGTGTACGCGGCCTGATGCTGGCTCACAAAGCTTCCGAAGAAGGTGTCATGGTGGCCGAGCGTATCGCAGGTCACAAGGCTCAGATGAACTATGATCTGATTCCTTCGGTTATCTATACCCATCCGGAGATGGCATGGGTCGGCAAAACCGAGCAGGCTTTGAAGGCTGAAGGCGTTGAAGTGAATGTCGGCACCTTCCCGTTTGCTGCAAGTGGCCGAGCCATGGCGGCCAACGATACGGCTGGCCTGGTCAAGGTAATTGCCGACGCCAAGACCGATCGCGTTCTAGGTGTTCATATTATTGGCCCAAGTGCAGCGGATCTGGTTCAGCAAGGCG
The DNA here is from genome assembly GCF_058536325.1 of Pseudomonas sp. C2.3V. Lineage (NCBI taxonomy): Bacteria > Pseudomonadati > Pseudomonadota > Gammaproteobacteria > Pseudomonadales > Pseudomonadaceae > Pseudomonas > Pseudomonas sp. C2.3V. Next base: position 1,563,661 of record NZ_JBZUBN010000001.1, read on the forward strand.
CCATCGCCATGGAATTCGGCACCAGTGCCGAAGACCTGGGCATGATGGTGTTCTCGCACCCAACACTGTCTGAAGCGCTGCATGAAGCGGCCCTGGCAGTGAATGGCCATGCCATTCATATTGCCAACCGCAAGAAGCGTTAAGACGGTAGACCAACGGTGAGCAGCCCGCCGCTACTCCAGGGGAGGGCCGCAGGAACGCTCACCGGACTGCCAGAGGGCAGTTACAGGTGGCGCGGCGCCAGTGAGCGCAGCGCCGAAAATGCGCAATACCTAACGAAGACGGTAGATAAGCATGAATCTCCACGAGTATCAGGGTAAGCAGCTGTTCGCTGAGTACGGCCTGCCTGTATCCAAGGGCTTCGCTGTAGACACCCCGGAAGAAGCGGCGGAAGCCTGCGACAAAATCGGCGGCAGCGAGTGGGTCGTTAAAGCACAAGTTCATGCGGGTGGCCGTGGTAAAGCCGGCGGTGTGAAGCTGGTCAAGAGCCGTGAAGACGCCAAGGCGTTTGCTCAAAACTGGCTAGGCAAAAATCTGGTGACCTACCAGACTGATGCTAATGGTCAGCCGGTTAGCAAGATCCTGGTTGAGTCCTGCACGGACATCGACAAGGAACTGTACCTCGGTGCGGTCGTTGACCGCTCCAGCCGCCGTATCGTTTTCATGGCCTCCACCGAAGGTGGCGTGGACATCGAAAAAGTTGCGCACGACACGCCTGAGAAAATTCTGAAGGCAACCGTTGATCCTCTGGTAGGTGCTCAGCCTTATCAAGGCCGTGAGCTGGCCTTTCAGCTAGGCCTGACTGGTAACCAGATCAAGCAGTTCACCCAAATTTTTGTTGGTCTGGCTAAGTTGTTCCAGGATTATGACCTGGCGCTGCTGGAAGTGAACCCGCTGGTCATCAAGAAAGATGGCGACCTTCACTGCCTGGATGCCAAGATCAATATCGACAGCAACGCCATGTATCGTCAGCCCAAGCTGCGTACAATGCATGATCCATCCCAGGATGATGCTCGTGAAGCCCATGCGCAGAAGTGGGAACTGAACTACGTTGCACTTGAAGGTAACATTGGCTGCATGGTTAATGGTGCAGGTCTGGCCATGGGTACCATGGACATCGTTAACCTGCATGGCGGCAAGCCGGCCAACTTCCTGGACGTAGGCGGTGGCGCGACCAAAGAGCGCGTAACCGAAGCGTTCAAGATCATTCTGTCCGACAGTAATGTTAAAGCCGTACTGGTTAATATCTTCGGCGGTATTGTTCGTTGCGACATGATTGCTGAAGGCATCATCGGCGCAGTGAAAGAAGTCGGCGTGAAGGTTCCCGTCGTTGTGCGCCTGGAAGGCAACAACGCTGAGTTGGGTGCCAAGGTCCTGGCCGAAAGCGGTCTGAACATCATCGCGGCAACTAGCCTGACCGACGCTGCCCAGCAGGTCGTCAAGGCCGCGGAGGGTAAGTAATGAGCGTCCTGATTAATAAAGACACCAAAGTTATCTGCCAGGGCTTTACCGGTAGCCAAGGTACTTTCCACTCCGAGCAAGCTATCGACTACGGCACCAAGATGGTTGGCGGTGTAACGCCAGGCAAGGGTGGTACTACTCACCTGGGTCTGCCCGTATTCAATACGGTTAAGGAAGCAGTAGAAGCGACCGGCGCCGAGGCTTCGGTCATCTATGTTCCGGCTCCTTTCTGTAAGGACTCCATTCTTGAAGCCGCGTTTGGTGGTATCAAGCTGATCGTTTGCATCACCGAAGGCATTCCTACGCTGGATATGCTGGATGCCAAGGTCAAGTGCGATGAGTTGGGCGTACGCCTGATTGGTCCAAACTGCCCAGGCGTAATCACACCCGGCGAATGCAAGATCGGCATCATGCCTGGTCACATTCATTTGCCAGGTAAGGTTGGTATCGTTTCTCGCTCCGGCACGCTGACGTACGAAGCGGTTAAGCAAACCACTGACGCAGGTTTCGGCCAATCCACATGTGTGGGTATCGGCGGTGACCCGATTCCGGGTTCCAACTTCATCGATATTCTGAAGCTGTTCCAGGAAGATCCCCAGACCGAAGCGATCGTCATGATTGGTGAGATCGGTGGTTCTGCCGAAGAAGAGGCTGCAGCCTTCATCAAGGCCAATGTGACCAAGCCTGTTGTGTCCTACATTGCCGGTGTTACTGCACCTCCTGGCAAGCGTATGGGTCATGCGGGCGCAATCATCTCTGGCGGTAAAGGTACTGCTGACGAGAAGTTCGCTGCGCTGCAAGACGCAGGCGTCAAGACCGTACGTTCCCTGGCTGATATCGGCAAGGCCCTGGCCGAGCTGACTGGTTGGGAAGTCAAGAAGGCGTAAGCCTTACCTTGATGCAAAGGCCACCTTTAAGGTGGCCTTTGTTTTTATAGGGCTGATAAATTTTTAGTTCTGTAAATCGCTGATCGATCGACAATACTGCTACACGAGGGCCTGATTTCGGCCCGTTTAGTCGGGGTGTAAGACGTTTTTGCTGCCTTTGCCTGCAGATTTCGTTAGGATGTGCACCCTTCACAGCCACCGTCTCCAAAAGAGTAGGGTAGCCATTAGTGGTCCGCTTTAGCCAAGCGGGCGTCGTTCCTAATAAGCAACGGGAACCCTTCGCGATCAATCTGTCTGAATCCGGTATTCCCTTAAATGAAATCTCTGAAAGGCCAGGATATCCTGGCGCTTGGCTTTATGACCTTCGCTCTCTTTGTAGGCGCGGGTAACATCATTTTCCCTCCGATTGTAGGCTTGCAAGCCGGTCCCCACGTTTGGGCTGCGGCTATTGGCTTCCTTATTACAGCGGTAGGCTTGCCTGTACTAACAGTGGTTGCCTTAGCTCGTGTAGGCGGCGCCATGAATGCGCTGAGTTCACCAATCGGACGGGTAGCCGGTGGCTTGTTGGCAGCGGTCTGCTATTTATCAGTCGGTCCGCTGTTTGCCACCCCACGTACTGCAACTGTCTCATTCGAGGTTGGGCTTGCGCCCCTTACAGGTGGTGGGGCGCTACCGCTGTTTCTCTACAGCCTTGTCTATTTCTGTGTTGTATTGCTGGTATCGCTTTATCCAGGTCGCTTGTTGGATACGGTGGGCCGTTTCCTGGCGCCGTTGAAAATCCTGGCGCTTGCCATTCTGGGAGCAGCGGCATTCCTATGGCCTGCCGGCGGGACGGGCGAGTCCGTCAGAGCTTACCAGGCACAGGCGTTTTCCCAAGGTTTCATTAATGGTTATCTGACCATGGATACGTTGGGCGCTCTGGTGTTTGGCATCGTCATTGTAAATGCGATCAAGGCGCGTGGCATAGAATCAGCAACACTGATTACGCGCTACGCTGTTATTGCAGGACTGATTGCAGGTGTTGGGTTGGCTCTGGTTTACATCAGCCTGTTCCAGCTGGGCTCTACTAGCCATTCATTGGTGCCAGCGGCCACTAATGGGGCAGAGGTGCTTCATGCCTATGTACAGCATACGTTTGGTGAACCTGGCAGTATTTTCCTTGCCTGTCTGATTTCGCTTGCCTGTCTGGTCACTGCGGTTGGATTGACCTGCGCCTGTGCAGAATACTTTAGTGAAGCCCTGCATCTGCCTTACAAAGTTCTGGTTGTTGCACTGGCACTTTTTTCTCTACTCGTTTCGAATCTGGGTTTGACTCATCTGATTCAAATATCCGTACCCGTGCTGACGGCTATTTATCCACCGTGCATTGTCTTGGTTGTGCTTAGCTTCTGCTCCAGACTGTGGCATTCATCCTCGCGCGTTGTAGCCCCTGTCATGCTGGTTGCGTTTCTGTTCGGCATTGTAGATGGCATAAAGGCGGCAGGTTTTGATGTCAGCTGGATTACATGGCTGGAAGCCAAGCTTCCGCTGGTAGATCAAGGGCTGGCGTGGCTCATTCCATCGGTTGTAGTGGGTGTATTGGCTACGCTCTGGGATAGACAGCAAGGCCAGCCACAGGCCGTGCGAGCTTCATAAGAGCTTTTTCCCGGTAATAAAAAAGCCCGCTATTGCGGGCTTTTTTATTACAAGCTTACTGCTGCTTGGTGTTCGGATCACCGCCTTGCAGAGGCTGATCCGGATTTCCCTGAGGAGAAGTATTGGTGCCGGTATCCTGAGCTTCTTTAGCTTGCTCTTGGGCGGCCTCAGTACGCTCTTGAGCAGCCTGATTGCTTTCCTTGGCTGCTTCATTCATGTGTTCTTGAGCTTTCTGCTCGGATTGCTGTGCGTCTTGTGCCTTTTCTTCGGAAGGCTTGTCACAGGCAGCTAAGCCAAGGGCTGCAGCAAGCAGCAGGGCGTAAGCGAAAGGTTTTTGCATGGTCTTCTCCTTGTTTAATTCACGGCAGCACTTCGAGCATACGTATACAGCGAAGTTCCGCGTAGACCTTCTTAGCGTCTATGGCGGTATGCGAGCCTAACAGGTACGGCTGCCAGACCTATTGGCAGCAATCATGGCCAGGTAGTTCCTGACATTTGATTAAATGGCCCGGATATGAGACCTGCAATCCGTTTTGGGTTGAAAAATAAGGACTTGCCCCCATTTTGCGTCCATCACCGCTATCGCGGCTCAACCGTCATCTGTGGAGTTCGTAACCATGAGTGTGGAGACTCAGAAAGAAACATTAGGTTTTCAGACTGAAGTGAAGCAGCTGCTTCATCTCATGATTCATTCTCTGTATTCCAACAAGGAAATTTTTCTTCGGGAGTTGGTTTCCAACGCATCCGATGCGGCGGACAAGCTCCGCTTTGAGGCCCTGGCCAAGCCGGAGCTGCTTGAGGGCGGCGACGCGCTCAAGATCCGTATCAGCTACGACAAGGATGCACGCACTGTCACGATAGAGGACAACGGCATCGGCATGAGCCGTGAGGATGTCGTTACGCATCTGGGAACTATTGCCAAATCAGGCACCGCTGATTTCCTTAAGAACCTGTCGGGCGACCAGCGCAAGGACTCCCACTTGATCGGCCAGTTTGGGGTCGGTTTTTATAGTGCCTTTATCGTAGCGGACAAAGTGGATGTCTTTACACGCCGTGCTGGACAGCCTGCTGCGGAAGGGGTTCACTGGAGTTCGAAAGGCGAAGGCGAGTTCGATGTTGAAACCATCGAAAAACCTGAGCGTGGTACTCGCATCGTTCTGCATCTGAAAACAGGCGAAGAAGAGTTCGCTGACGGCTGGCGTCTGCGTAATATCATCAAGAAGTATTCTGATCACATTGCACTGCCGATCGAGTTGCCAAAAGAGCATCACGGAGAGGACGCACCCTCAGAGCAGGAGTGGGAAACGGTCAATCGGGCCAGCGCGTTGTGGACACGGCCGCGTACTGAAGTCAAGGATGAGGAATACCAGGAGTTTTACAAGCACGTCTCCCATGATTTCGAGAACCCTCTGACCTGGAGTCACAATAAGGTAGAGGGCAAACTTGAATACACCTCGCTGCTTTATGTACCTGCACGCGCGCCCTTTGATCTGTACCAGCGTGAAGCGCCGCGTGGATTGAAGCTTTATGTGCAGCGTGTATTCATTATGGATCAGGCTGACGAGTTCCTGCCCCTTTACCTGCGCTTCATCAAGGGTGTGGTGGATTCCAACGATCTCTCGCTTAACGTCTCTCGTGAGATTCTTCAGAAGGATCCGGTCATCGACTCCATGAAGTCGGCGTTGACCAAGCGGGTCCTGGATATGTTGGAAAAGCTGGCCAAAAACGAGCCGGAGCAATACAAGCAGTTCTGGAGTGCTTTTGGACAGGTTCTGAAAGAAGGGCCGGCGGAGGACTTTGCCAATCGTGAGAAGATTGCCGGCTTGCTGCGTTTTGCATCGACTCATGGAGATGCGGGTGAACAGGACGTTGCGCTCGCTGACTACATTGGTCGCATGAAGGAAGGGCAAGACAAGATCTACTACCTGACAGGCGAAAGCTACAATCAGGTGAAGAGCAGTCCACACTTGGAAGTTTTCCGTAAGAAGGGTATCGAAGTCCTTCTGCTAACGGATCGCATCGATGAGTGGCTGATGAGCTACCTGACTGAGTTCGATGGTAAGGCATTCGTTGACGTCGCTCGTGGCGATCTGGACTTGGGTAAGCTTGATTCCGAAGAGGACAAGAAGGCTCAGGAAGAAATAGCCAAGGCCAAAGAAGATCTTGTTGGTCGCATCAAGAAGGCACTGGATAACGAGGTCAGCGAAGTGCGGGTTTCTCATCGCCTGACAGACTCACCGGCTATTCTGGCAATCGGCGAACAGGACCTGGGTCTGCAGATGCGTCGCATCCTTGAGGCGAGCGGCCAGAAGGCCCCTGAATCCAAGCCGATTTTTGAAATCAATCCACAGCATCCTTTGATTGAAAAGCTGGACATGGAGCAGGATGAAGACCGCTTCGTAGATTTAGCTCATGTCTTGTTCGATCAGGCAGCTCTCGCTGCAGGTGATAGTCTCAAGGATCCGGCTGCGTACGTGCGCCGTCTCAATAAGCTTCTGGTAGAACTTTCTGCCTGATGCGCTGATAAAGCCCGCTTCTGGCGGGCTTTCTTTTAACACCCAACGACGAAGAGGTAACCCATGGCCGAAATGACGGTTAAGGCAATCCAGTATGAGATCGATGGACAGCCGTTCGAAGGGCAGCTGGTCTACGATGCTGATCAGCCCCAGACGCGGCCAGCAGTTCTGCTTTCGCCTAACTGGATGGGCGTATCGCAAGGTGCTATTGATTTAGCCAAGCGCCTTGCCAGCGAAGATGGGCTGGTTTATTTCATCGTGGATTTTTATGGTCAGAAGGTGCGTCCTGCTAATGCAGATGAGGCGCTGGCAGCCATGATGCCGATTCGTAATGATAGGGCTTTACTACGCAAGCGCCTGCAGTCTGCTTATCAGGCGCTTGTTGCTCAAGCGGGCACTGTTGCAATAGACACGAAACACATTGCTGCCATTGGCTTTTGCTTTGGTGGCTGTGCTGCGCTTGAGTTGGCGCGTGAAGGTGCAGAATTGGCTGCTGTTGTCACTTTCCATGCCAATCTGGATACGCCAAATCCTGAAGATGCCCGTAATATCAAAGCACCCGTTCTAGTGCTGCACGGGGCTGCTGATCCGTTAGTGCCTAGCGAACAGATTTCTGCTTTCGAGGCAGAAATGACCGCAGCCAATGTCGATTGGCAAGTTATCAGTTACGGTAATGCTGTCCATTCCTTTACTGATCCGGAAGCCAATAATCCAGGCAAGCAGCAATACAATCCGGTTGTTGCCAAACGCGCCTTCCTGGCTATGCATAATCTGTTTGATGAGGTCATGTCGCGCTAGTATGCGAAGACCCGCAGCAGTGCCTGGTCTAAGAAAAGCCCGCCAATAGGCGGGCTTTTTATGACCTGTAAGATTTAATCGTCGTCATGCATATTGGATTGCAGGTAGTTCTCAATCCCTACCTTGTCGATCAGCCCCAACTGAGTTTCGAGCCAATCGATATGCTCCTCTTCAGACTCCAGGATGTCCTTGAGCATGTCGCGACTTACATAGTCTCGAACACTTTCGCAGTACACAATTGCATCTCGTAGGTCGGTAACCGCTGCGATTTCCAGGCGAAGGTCACACTCAAGCATTTCCTTGGTATTTTCACCAATCATCAACTTGCCAAGATCCTGAAGGTTTGGAAGGCCTTCAAGAAACAGGATTCGCTCAATCAGACGATCCGCATGCTTCATCTCGTCGATTGACTCATGGTATTCATGGTGGCCAAGTTTTTTCAGGCCCCAGTCGTTATACATGCGCGAATGGAGGAAGTACTGATTGATGGCAACCAGCTCGTTTCCAAGTATCTTGTTGAGATGCTGAATGACTTTAATGTCGCCTTTCATGACGGCTCCGCCCAAGGATTATGTAATACAAGTCTGGGCGCGAAGCGAGGGCTTGTCAAACGTAAGTTATTGAATTGATTATGAAAAACATCTGTGAATAACACGCTTTCGCAACTGATTCATAACCTACTGATTTTTAGACATAAAAAAACCGGGCCAACTGCCCGGCTCTTAAAAATCTGTTTATCAGGCTTGGGATAATCCGACCGAGTAGGCCAGACTTTGAGCCGCCTGAAGCTCGCCAAGGGTTTCTCTGACAACCGTTTTAGCCAGGCAGGCACATTTACCGCATTGAGTACCTACTCCTGTGCATTCCCTTACTTCCCGATAGCTGCAGCATCCTTCGTAGATAGCTTCACGGATTTGCTTATCGGTGACACCTCGGCACAAACATACGTACATGGCGATTCGTCTATGGCTGAAAAGAGATATCGGCAGACTAATCGTAGTGAGAATGATTGTCAAAGCGTTATAGGAGGGAATGTTATTAACCTGCCGAGCGGCACGATGTCCGCTCGGCAAAAGGTTTATTCAGGGTCCATCCAGCCGCCCAGCTCACGCCAGCGATTGACGATACCGCAGAACAGATCGGCCGTTTTTTCTGTGTCATAACGGGCAGAGTGCGCTTCCCGATTATCAAACTCGATTCCAGCGCTTTGGCAGGCTTTGGCTAGTACTGTTTGCCCATAAGCCAGTCCGGCTAATGTAGCCGTGTCAAAGCTTGAGAAGGGGTGAAAGGGGTTTCGTTTGATACCACAGCGCAAGACCGCAGCGTTAAGAAACGCAAGATCAAAGCTACTGTTATGACCTACCAAAATGGCTCGCTTGCAACCGTTGGCTTTCAAAGATTTCCGCACCCCACGGAAGATTTCCGTAAGGGCATGTTCTTCCTTGACGGCCATTCTCAGCGGGTGATCAAGCTTGATGCCAGTAAACTCGAGCGCGGCAGGTTCTACATTGGCCCCTTCGAACGGCTCGACCCGAAAGAAATGGGTGTGCTCAGGGAAGAGAAAACCTTTCTCATCCATCCCAATGATAGTAGCGGCTATTTCCAATAGCGCATCGGTGGACGCATTGAAGCCACCGGTTTCCACGTCCACGACTACAGGTAAATAGCCACGAAAGCGTCGGGCCATTGGAATACGCGAGTCGGACATTGGCGCGGTGTTTTCCATTTCTTCCGCGAACAGTTCTTCATCATCACTCATGCAGAGGTCTCCAGACGCCAACGCAACGTTTCTCCGGCACGCAGCGGCACAACTTCAAAATCGCCAAAAGGCAGGGAGCTAGGTGCTTTCCACTCTTCACGCACCAGCGTTACGGTATCGGTATTATGCGGAAGGCCATAAAAGTCGGCGCCAAACAGGCTGGCGAAGCCCTCTAATTTATCCAGCGCGTCGCGGCCTTCGAAGGCTTCGGCATACAGTTCAAGTGCTGCATAGGCGGTATAGCAGCCAGCGCAGCCGCATGCAGACTCCTTGGCGTGTTTGGGGTGTGGTGCTGAGTCCGTACCCAGAAAGAACTTTGGACTTCCGCTGACAGCGGCATCCAGTAGCGCTTCCTGATGCGTGTTGCGTTTGAGGATAGGTAGACAAAAAAAGTGCGGACGGATGCCGCCAACCAGCATGTGATTACGATTATAGAGCAGATGATGAGCGGTGATGGTGGCGGCTACGTTTGCCGACGCATCACGTACGAATTGTGCTGCATCGCCTGTCGTGATGTGTTCAAGCACGACCCGAAGCGCGGGGAAGCGTCTAACGATGACGCTAAGCTGCTCGTCGATAAAGCGCTTTTCACGGTCGAAAATGTCGACTTCTGAGCGTGTAACTTCGCCATGTACCAGCAGCGGCAGTCCTACCTCGGCCATCGTTTCCAATACCGGAAAGATATTGTCCAGCGAGGTGACCCCTGAGTCGGAATTTGTTGTGGCGCCAGCAGGGTAGAGCTTGACGGCATGTACGAAGCCGCTCGCCTTGGCAGCACGGATTTCGTCTGGTGTGGTGCGGTCAGTCAGGTACAGTACCATCAGCGGTTCGAAGCGGTTGGCGGCGGGGCGGGCAGCCAGAATACGTTCGCGATAAGCCGCGGCTTGTTCCGCATTGCGTACAGGTGGTACCAGGTTGGGCATGATGATGGCACGGGCAAAGGTGCGAGCAACATCGGCTACGGTTTGGCTCAAGGCCGCACCATCACGGAGGTGTATATGCCAGTCATCGGGACGGCGAAGCGTTATCCGGTCGGACATGCTGATTTCCAGGCGAACAAATGTGGAGAGAATGCTACCGGAAAAGGCGGACTCGGGCACGCCGCCCAGCCTAGAAGTATTTCAGAATAGCTGATCCATTGGGTGAAACAGGCAGAGTTGTTCTAAAGCAATGCCGCCTGCGTAGCGTTGGCGTACTATCCAAGTGCTGATTGTATTCAAGTTTTCTGGGTAATGAACCGATATCACAAGGGTAAGATTCTTCTATTGGATTCGGAGCCTCCCCGTGCGCCTTCGTTACTTGACCCTTCTACCGCTCCTGGCCAGCCTGCCGGCAATGGGCATCACATTCCAGGACCGCATTGAAAAAGCGGGATGGAAAGTGGAGGGCGATCAGTTTGAATGCCGGCTTTCTCAGGATGTTCCCCGCTTTGGTACGGGTGAGTTTGTTCGTCGTGCCGGAGAGCAACCTACTTTCAGGCTCAAAACATCTGAAAACTGGCTTTCCCAAGGCTCTGCGACGCTGCTGGCTGCCGCTACGCCATGGCAGCCGGGACGAGGTGATGAGTCGCTGGGTTCAATCAGAATTCAAAGTGGCAATACTCCGCTCAATACGAGCGAGAGTCAGGGGCGGCGCCTGCTGACCGGATTGATGGAAGGTCGCAGTCCATTGATCAAATCGCGTAGCCGTAATGGCGACCCGCTTGAGGTTCGTATTTTACCCGCGAGGTTTGAGTCGGCGTATCAGGATTTCCAGCTGTGTGCTGCCAAGCTTCTGCCAGTCAACTTTGATCAAATTCGTCACTCCCTGGTTGGCTTTCCCAAGGGGGGAAGTGATCTGGATGAAGTGGCACGTAACAAGCTGGACATCATTCTTCAGTATCTCAAAGCCGATCCCACTGTAAACCATGTAGTGATTTCTGGCTTTACCGATAATTCTGGTAATCGACTCGATAACCGCCAGGAATCGCGGCTGCGTGCAATGGCTGTCATGCAGTACCTGAAAGCCAGCGGCGTTCCTGAGGAGCAAATGGAAATTCGCTTTTTTGGAGAGCAGTATCCTTTGGTCGCCAATAACAGCAAGGCAAATCGAGCCAAGAACAGAAGGGTGTCGATGGTGTTTACCCGTGAGCCTGTAGCCTCTGACTCCAAGCCAGAGTCTTCTACGGCAGCGCCAGCCGACGCGCCGGCGGCCGTTCCAGCTACAGCTTCGCAAGGTGGTAAGCCAAGCAGTTAATAGCGCACCGGGTGTCGCCTAGGCAACTTCTTGTGTCGCGCCTCTATAAATAGCTCCGCTTGGCAAGTAGAATCATCTTCTTTCTAAGCAATGCGTGGGAGCGAGTGGCATGACGGACGTCAAGAAGGTAGTCCTGGCGTATTCGGGCGGCCTGGATACTTCGGTGATCCTCAAGTGGCTGCAGGATACCTATAACTGTGAAGTCGTAACATTTACAGCGGACCTTGGCCAAGGGGAAGAAGTGGAGCCCGCTCGCGCTAAAGCCAAGGCTTTAGGCGTCAAGGAAATCTTCATCGAAGACCTGCGTGAAGAATTCGTTCGTGATTTCGTTTATCCGATGTTCCGGGCGAATACGGTATACGAAGGCGAATACCTGCTGGGTACTTCCATTGCTCGTCCGCTTATCGCCAAGCGATTGATCGAAATTGCCAACGAAACGGGCGCTGATGCCATCTCCCACGGTGCAACCGGCAAGGGCAATGATCAGGTACGCTTCGAACTGGGAGCCTATGCGCTCAAGCCTGGCGTAAAGGTTATTGCACCCTGGCGTGAGTGGGATTTGTTGTCCCGCGAAAAGCTCATGGATTATGCAGAAAAGCACAATATCCCGATCGAGCGTCACGGCAAGAAAAAATCGCCTTATTCCATGGATGCTAACCTCCTACACATCTCTTATGAAGGTGGTGTGCTGGAAGACACATGGACTGAGCATGAGGAGGACATGTGGCGCTGGACCAAGTCGCCAGAGGCTGCTCCGGATCAGCCGACGTATATCGAATTGACTTACCGTGCTGGTGATATCGTGGCTATCGATGGCAAGGACATGACGCCTGCCCATGTGCTGGCTGAGCTCAATCGCATCGGTGGCGAAAACGGTATTGGCCGTCTGGATATCGTTGAGAACCGTTACGTGGGAATGAAGTCGCGTGGCTGCTATGAAACGCCTGGCGGCACCATTATGCTCAAGGCCCACCGAGCTATCGAGTCCATTACCCTGGATCGTGAAGTCGCCCACCTCAAGGATGAGCTCATGCCTCGCTATGCGAGCCTGATCTATACCGGCTATTGGTGGAGTCCCGAACGCCTGATGCTGCAGCAGATGATCGATGCTTCTCAGTCCAACGTAAACGGGGTCGTACGTCTGAAGTTGTATAAAGGCAACGTAATTGTCGTTGGTCGTAAATCTGACGATTCCCTGTTCGATGCGAATATCGCTACGTTTGAAGAGGACGGTGGTGCTTACAACCAGGCTGATGCAGCAGGTTTCATCAAGCTCAATGCACTGCGTATGCGTATCGCCGCTAATAGCGGACGCAAATTGTTTTGAGTGATCTTGCCCCGGATCAATACCTGGGCAGCCCTTCCGTCTGGAGGGGCTCTCGCTCTTAAGCGCTAATAAAAAAAGCCCAACCGGGCTTTTTTTATTTACAGATCGAAATCGTATTCCGAGATCTGACGCTTCAAGCGACGCTCTTCAAGCATATTGTCTATTAAGCGGCGCTTGGTAAGGTTGGTTTTGCTGACAGGCACATCAGCAGCCTCAACGTCACCCTCGGTTTCTACGAAGTCATCATCAAGTTCGATATCACTTTTCTCGCTCGCCATGAGAAAACTCCTAGCATGAGGTGGTCAAGGAGCGGGTGCAGCTTGAGAGGACTACACAGCCCTTTTGGCGCACCTTATAGCGACAAAGTGATGAGTCGTAAAAAAGATTTTTTTAATCGATCAGCTTGAAAGTTACGGTACTTATCAATTATCCGATGTCTTAGCTTTGTATTCGCACAGGTCCTCAATGCGACAGCTCCCACAGCGGGGTTTTCGCGCCTGACACACGTAGCGCCCATGCAGAATCAACCAGTGGTGTGCATCCAGCAGATATTCCTTCGGAACCACCTTGAGAAGCTTTTGCTCCACCTCAACCACATTTTTTCCTGGAGCAAGATTGGTCCGGTTGCTGACACGGAAAATATGCGTATCAACGGCCATTGCAAACTGCCGAAACGCTGTATTTAAAATGACATTTGCAGTTTTACGACCTACGCCAGGAAGGGCTTCCAGTGCCTCACGTGTCTGTGGGACTTCACCGTTGTGCTGCTCGATCAAAATACGGCAGGTCTCGATAACGTTCTTGGCTTTCGTGTTATAGAAATTGATCGTATTGATGTATGCAGAAAGCCCATCCACACCAAGGGCATACAGGCTTTCCGGAGTGTTGGCCACTGGGAACAACTTTGCGGTTGCCTTATTGACCCCTTTATCGGTGGCTTGTGCCGATAGCATTACGGCAATCAGTAATTCGAAAGGCGTCGTGTAGGACAGCTCGGTCTTGGGATCAGGGTTGTCCTCGTGGAGACGACGAAAGATTTCCAGGCGCTTGGCGGCATTCATGGGAATAGTGGCTCGGCTTTCACGGTATAAGGGCTAACGCATCATTACGACGCCAAATGCTCTGACAGTTTATTTTCAAGCTCGGTCAATCGGCCACGCACTTCCAACAAGACATTCTCGGAAGTGTTCCTGTCGCGTTCAAGGCGTTTTACTTCTGCCTTGGCATAAGCAATCTGCGTCTTAAGGGTCCGCGTTAGAGGGTCGACAGGGCTTTTCTGTATCAGAGTATGCTCCGGCAGAGGTCTGTCTGAAGCCTTTTCAGCCATGTCCAAAGTGTTCTCAGCCTGATGAAGCATTTGGCGCAGTTGCGAAAGCTCCTCTTGAGGTGCACCGTTACGCTCTGCCGAGAGAAACGCGGCACGGGCACTTACTAGACCCAACTTTGCCTGTTTCAATGCATCCGGCGTCTTGGACGGCGTCTGATCTTCAAGATTTGCCAGGGCTTGTGCAGCAGCGGCAGCTGAGCCGTGAAGCATGCTCAGCTGCTCTTGCTGTTCCGGGGTTGGCTGTTGCCCGAATGCTTTCTCAGCTTTACTGAGTTGCGCTCGTGCCATGGCAGCATTGATTTTGGCTCGCTTTATTTCAGCAGAAACATCAATCGGTTGGGCTTGGCTTGAAGGGCGGCTACCACTCAGCGCTTCATCCAGCGCTTGCTGGGCGGCTTCAGCGGCCTGCTTGAGCCATTTAACCTGATCTTCCAATTGTTGTGTGGCACGCTGAGCCAGCTGCTTTTCAGCTTTCTTGAGCGCCATTTGGGCTGTAGAGGCGTTGATCTTGAGTTTTTTAAGTATTACGTCCGCATCAGTGGATGGATCTTTCTGAGCTTTGATGCGCGATATTGCTGCCTGGACAGGATCGACTGACGTGGCAGTTTGAACCGCCTCTGTCGACAATTGAGAGCGTGCCAGACGTGCATCTCGATCGGCCTGTTTACGCTGCTCTTCACGCGCCAGACGTGCGTTGTGTGCGTCATAGCGTAAGCGGTAATGAGCCGCTTGCTGCCGTTGCTGTTCGTGAGAAGGTTGTACAGGTAGCGGGTTCAGATCGATACAGTCGACAGGGCAAGGCGCAATGCACAGTTCACATCCGGTACATTCAGCCGCTATGACCGTGTGCATCAGCTTTGCTGCGCCTACGATGGCATCCACCGGGCAAGCCTTTAAGCATTTGGTACAGCCAATGCATTCTGCCTCACGAATGAACGCTACCTGAGCAGGTGTGGGCGGGTAGGGTGAGTCCAGAGGCGTGGCCTCGACGCCCAGTAGCACGGCCAGATCATGAATGGTTTCATCCCCACCGGGAGGGCATTTGTTAATGGCTTCGCCCGCCGCAATGGAAGTGGCATAAGGGAGACAGCCAGGATGGCCACATTTACCGCACTGGGTTTGAGGTAGAAGCGCGTCGATTGCATGTATCAGGCTCATGCACATACATCCAGTGACGTGCGCATGGCGCCAAAAACAAATTCAAGCATGGTCAGCAGATAAAGCGGATAGCCAAACAGGCGCGTATTATCCGGGATATGACCATGAATGAACACCTGCCGCTGGCCAGCGGCAGGCTGCTAGATCAATGAGGCGCTATGGAGGCCATCGATCAGGACTTGCGGTCGCCCTTTGGAGCAAGACTCAATCCGTGCGCGAACTCCATAAACTTCTGCCAGACTATCCGCATCGATCACGCTCTGCGGAGTGCCATGAGCCGCCAGGCGTCCATTCTTGAGCATGACAATATGGTCGGTTTGTCTCAAGGCGATGTTGATATCGTGCAACACGATAAGGGTAACCATATCGCGCTGACGTGTTTCCTGGGCTATCACGTCCATCACATGAAACTGGAAGTTCAGATCGAGTGCGCTCAGGGGCTCATCAAGTAAAAGCAGTGTCGGCCTGCGGATCAGGGCCTGTGCCAGACCTACCAACTGCTTTTGTCCACCAGAGAGCTGGTCAAGGTAGTGCATGCCCAGGTGTTCGATCTCAAGGCGCCTAAGCAGGGTAAGCGCGTCCTCAGTGTCTTTGGCATGCGGCTGCCCAGAGGCGCGGCGTGCAACCAGAAGCGACTCGAAAACACGCAGATGGACGCTGGCAGGCAATGTCTGGGGAAGATAGACCACTTTCTCCGCGCGTTTGGCAAAGCTCAGACTGGTAAGCGCCTCTTCGTCCAGTGTGATGGTGCCTTTGGCCGGCGTCAGGCCAGCGATGGCCTTGAGTAAAGTTGACTTACCGCTTCCGTTGGGACCGAGCAAGGCGGTTACCTTGCCATGCGTAATGCCTTCAAGGGTAAGGTCCTGAATGATCGTTTTTTTGCCATAGCCAACATTCAGCCCCTGCATAGATAACGCGTGCATTACAGGCCTCCCTTGTTACGCAGGACAACCGTGAGGAAAAAGGGTATACCCACAAGAGCCGTTACGATTCCAACCGGTATCAGCACGCCGGGGAGCAGGTTCTTGGATGCAACAGATGCAAGTGAAAGAATCAACGCACCGGCCAAGGCGCTGGCAGGTAGATAGAACCGGTGATCTTCGCCAAAGATCAGGCGAGAAATGTGCGGGCCTACCAAGCCAATGAAGCCGATGGTGCCTACAAACGCCACAGCCAGGGCGGTGAGAATACTAACTCTCAGCAGGGTGCCTAGCCTTAAGCGCTTGACATTGATTCCAAAGCTGGCTGCACGATCCTCACCGAGTCGTAACGCTGTCAGCTGCCATGCCCGACGAAGCGACAAGGGAAGTGCGATAGCGAGTGCCAGCGCCAGAATGCCGAGCTTGAGCCAGGTGGCTCGGGCAAGGCTTCCCATGGTCCAGAAGACCAGTCCTGAAAGCGTATCTTCACTGGCAACAAATTGAACCAGCGATACTAGTGCCTGAAAGGTAAAGCCCAAGGCAATACCGAACAGCACAATGGCGCTGGTTGTGGCTTGACGAAGCCGTGCGACAGCGTCGAGTAGAAGGGTTGCTGCCAGAACAAACACAAAGGCGTTGATCGAGATAAGCCACTCGCTGGGTACACCCGGAATGCCCAGATTCAACACAATGGCCAGGGCCGCTCCGAACGCGGCGGCGTGTGAAAGCCCTAGCGTGAAAGGGCTGGCCAGAGGGTTATTCAGTATTGTCTGCATTTCGGCGCCGGCAAGGCCTAACGCTGCGCCGACACAAACGGCCATGAGCGCTTGCGGGAGACGAATATTCCAGACAATAACCGCCTGACTAGGACTGACCGATTCGCGATGCACCAGGGTTTGCCAGAGATCACTAACGCTCAGGCCGGCCGGCCCGAGCGTGAAGTCCAGTAATAACGAACAACCAATCGCGATTACGAAGATCGCCAGAATAAGGAGTCGCTTACTCAGGAGCGAGCGGTAATCGTTAGAGAGAGAGGCATCCAGGGCAGGATGCTCAATCGATTGCTTGGCGTTCATGGATTACTCTTGGCTTGCGTCCAGTAGGCGCCACGGATATCGACAGGAAGGAACTGGTTATTCAGCTCATCCAGCGTTTGCTTGGGGTCGACGTCCTTGAACGCGTCCGGGTAGAACCATTTGGCAAATGCCTCGATGGCCAAAATGTTGTAGGGCGAGTTATAGAAATTATGCCAGATGCCGTACGTACGACCTTCATGAACAGCTCTGAGCGGCGCGATTTCCTGACGCTTGAGCAGGCCTTGCAGGCTGGCGGCCGCGGCATCATCTGTAACGCCTGTGCCTGACTTCAGGCCATTGTCAGTGGAGCTCATGTCCCGAGTGCCACTTGCAATGTAGATATCAGGGTTAACACTCAGAAGGGTCTCGGCATTGATGTCGCCGATTACGCCAGGCAGCAGGGGAGCGGCCAAGTTGTTGCCTCCAGCCGCTTCGATAAATTCGCCAAAATTGCCTTTACCGGCCGTATGGCAGCACGCTGCGCCAGGCCAGATACCTGCCAGCATTTCGATGAAGACATTGGGACGTTTGTCGCTAGGGATAGTTGAGACGGTTTTCTGAATTCGATCCAGATGACGTTGATAGAACGCAATGTAATCTTCAGCCTGCTTTTCTCGATGCACAGCCTTGCCAAGTACACGCATACTGGGAATGGTGTTTTGCATGGGGTGCTGACGGAAATCAATGAAAACAACCGGCACACCTGCAGCCTTTAGCTGCTCTACCAGCTCATTCTTGACGCCCGGGCCGTGACCAGCAATGCCGAAAATTGCAATATCAGGCTTCAGGGAGATCGCTTTTTCATCGTTGACACTGGCTTCAGACGTTTTGCCAATAGTCGGGATCTTGTCGATTTGAGGATACTTGGCCTGATAGGCCGCGTAGCCCTGCTTGTCTACGGTACTGAGTTCACCTTGCCAGCCAACAATACGGTCGAGTGGCTTGTCGCCTTCCAGTAGAGCCAGTGCATAAAGCATCCGTCCTTCGCCCAGAAGGATACGGTCAACCTTGGCAGGAATTTCTACCTGGCGGCCAGCGATATCAGTAATAGTCTCAGCATGAAGACCACTCGACATGATGGCAGCCAGAGAAAAGCCTGATAGAAGGCCAAGCCAGCGCTTGCCAGACAATATGGAATTAAACATTACTCTTCCCTGCAAATGAGATGCTTTATTATTAGGCGACTAACAGCTTATGTTTTCAAGTCTCTTTGCAATATTTAGCCGTTATTGTTCAACCACTTGTAAGAAAACGGCCGCTTATAGCGGCCGTTTTGATTACTTCACTCGCTGCCCTGGCAAGGCACCCGCGTCTGGACTTAACAAGAAAATATCTTTCCCACCAGGACCGGCTGCCAGCACCATGCCTTCGGAAACACCAAAGCGCATCTTACGGGGAGCCAGATTGGCAACGTACAGAGTAAGGCGACCTTCCAGCGTAGCGGGGTCATAGGCGCTCTTGATTCCAGAGAACACATTGCGCAATTCGTCGCCAATATCGAGCGTGAGTTGCAGAAGCTTGTCAGCCCCTGCCACCGCTTCAGCCTTGACGATACGTGCCACTCGCAGATCTACAGCGGAAAAGGCATCGAAGTCGATGGTTCCTGCAATAGGCTCCTTGGCCAGCTCACCATTATTGGAGGCCTGAGGCGCTGTAGTGCTGGCAGTCAGGTCTTCTTTTGATGCTTCGATCATCTCGGTCACTTTTGCAGATTCGATTCGTGTCATGAGGGGTGCAAATGGGTTTAGCTGATGATTCGCCAATGCCGTTGAAAGATCTTCCCAGTGCAGCGGAGCTATATTCAGGAACGTTTCGGCGGCCTCTGCGAGCTTGGGGAGTACGGGCTTGAGGAAGATGACCAGTTGACGGAAGAGATTGATGCCCAATGCGCAGATTGCCTGGACTTCATCCTGTTTACCTTCCTGCTTGGCCAGTGCCCAAGGCGCTTTTTCAGCAATCCAGGCGTTAGCCTGGTCGGCCAGCGCCATGATTTCACGCATGGCGCGCCCAAATTCGCGACCTTCATAGGCTTCGGCGATGCTGGGCGCCGCGGCCTGAAATGCCTGCCAGAGTTCAGGTGCCGGGTTGGCCTCGATCAAGAGCCCGTTATTACCCTTGTGAATGAAGCCAGCACAGCGGCTGGCGATATTGACAACCTTGCCCACCAGATCGGAATTGACTTTCTGGACAAAATCTTCAAGGTTCAGGTCCAGGTCATCTACACCGCGACCCAGCTTGGCGGCATAGTAGTAACGCAGGTATTCAGGCGAGAGATGCTCAAGGTAAGTACGTGCCTTGACGAATGTACCGCGTGACTTCGACATTTTCTGCCCATTTACCGTAACGTAACCATGAACGTTGACGGCGGTAGGCTTGCGGTAGCCTGCACCCTCCAGCATAGCTGGCCAGAATAAGGCATGGAAGTTGACAATATCTTTGCCGATAAAGTGATAGAGCTCTGCGGTGGAGTCCTTGCCCCAAAATGCATCGAACTCAAGACCTAGTTCCGGACGATGAGTGATCAGGTTCTGGAAGCTGGCCATGTAGCCAATTGGAGCGTCCAGCCAGACGTAAAAATACTTGCCAGGCGCATCAGGGATTTCGAAGCCGAAGTAAGGCGCGTCACGGCTGATGTCCCACTCCTGCAGACCGGCATCGAGCCATTCGGCAATCTTGTTGGCTACTGACTCCTGTAAGGCGCCGCCGCGCGTCCAGCTTTTGAGCATGGCGTCGAAGTCAGGTAGCTTGAAGAAAAAGTGTTGCGATTCCTTGAGAACAGGTGTCGCGCCGGAGATGGCTGACTTTGGATTGATCAGATCCGTTGGTTCATAGGTAGCGCCACACTTTTCGCAGTTATCACCATATTGATCCTCGGTGCCGCATTTAGGGCAAGTGCCCTTGATGAAGCGGTCAGCCAGGAACATGTTCTTATCCGGGTCGAAGTACTGGGTCACTGCACGTGTAGCAATGTGGCCTGCATCCCGTAGCTTCAGATAGATCTGGCTTGCCAGCGCACGGTTCTCTTCCGAGTGCGTCGAATAGTAATTGTCGAAATCAATAAGAAAATCGGCGAAATCCGCCATGTGCTCGGTGCGAACACCATCAATAAGCTGTTGCGGCGTAACGCCTTCACGTTCGGCGCGCAGCATGATGGCGGAGCCATGGGCATCATCGGCACAGACATAGATGCACTGGTTGCCGCGCAGTTTTTGATAGCGCACCCAGATGTCAGTCTGGATGTATTCCAGCATATGGCCAAGGTGAATCGAACCGTTGGCATAGGGGAGGGCGCTAGTGACAAGAATCTTCCGGGGTTCGGACATAGGGCTCGACTGTCAATTAAGGCTAAAAATAATTGAACACTATAAAGGCCGAACCGTTTTTTTTCACGCCTGGTCCAATAGCTGAGTATTCGGGTAGGTTTTATCCTGTCTGACCGGTAGCATAGTGACTACGATTACACCGTACCCTTGTTTGGAGCTGTTATGAGCGCACTTACCCGCGAAGTGGTAGAAGCCACTCTGCGCCAGTACACCGATCCCTACCTCAACCAGGACCTGGCCACCGCAGGTTGCCTGCGCGATGTCACCCTTAACGGCGGACACATCGTCGTTAGCATCGAACTGGGTTATGCGGCGGGACTGTTCAAGAATGGCATGGCACAGGTGCTCAAGAATTCGCTGGAAAACCTGCCAGGTGTGACCCAGGCGGATGTCCAGATCCAGTGTGTCATCAAGCCCCATGCGGCTCAGCCTCAGGTTGAGGCGATGTCGAACGTAAAGAATATTATTGCGGTCGCGTCTGGTAAGGGTGGGGTCGGCAAGTCTACGACTTCTGCCAACCTCGCGCTGGCCCTGGCACGTGAAGGGGCTCGAGTAGGTATCCTGGATGCCGACATCTACGGCCCCAGCCAGGGCATCATGTTTGGTTTGCCTGAAGGTACACGTCCCAAGATCCAGGATGAGAAGTGGTTCATTCCGCTGGTGGCACATGGGGTCGAAGTCATGTCCATGGCTTTCCTGACCGATGAGCGCACACCTGTGGTGTGGCGTGGTCCGATGGTGTCGGGCGCGCTGCTGCAGCTGATTACTCAGACCGCCTGGAATAATCTGGATTACCTCGTCATCGATATGCCGCCAGGCACGGGTGACATCCAGCTTACGCTGGCCCAGAAGGTTCCTGTAGCTGGTTCTGTCATCGTAACGACTCCGCAGGATCTGGCCCTTCTTGATGCCAAGAAGGGCGTTGAGATGTTCCGTAAGGTCAATATTCCAGTGTTGGGCGTAGTCGAGAATATGGCTGTGCACATCTGCTCGAATTGTGGTCATGCCGAGCATTTGTTTGGCGAGGGCGGCGGCAACAAGCTTGCCAGTCAGTATGGGGTTGATCTTCTAGCCTCTCTGCCGCTATCCATGGCTATTCGCGAGCAGGCGGACCAAGGACGTCCTACGGCCATCGCTGATCCAGACAGCCAGATCGCCATGATTTATCAGGATATGGCGCGTCATGTTGGCGCACGCATTTCTCAGAGTGGAAAAAAGGCTGCCATCATGCCCACCATCACGGTTTCGGACGACTGATACCATTGACGAGCGAGGGACTGAATAGCGTTGGTCCTTCGCTTTCTCATGGTTTAGGTCTTTGATGAGTGCCGCCGTACCGGTAAGATGTGCGGTTATGTTTTTACCCCTGACAGGACAGTGCCATGAGCATCAAAGCAGATAAGTGGATTCGCCGCATGGCCCAGGAACACGGCATGATCGAGCCGTTCGTTGAGCGGCAGATGCGTGGGGAGGGAGCCGACCGGCTGATCTCTTTTGGCGTGTCCAGCTACGGTTACGATGTGCGCTGCGCTGATGAGTTCAAAGTATTCACCAACATCCATTCAGCTACCGTCGACCCGAAGAATTTCGATGAAAAAAGCTTCGTCGATATCAAGGGAGATGTTTGCGTTATTCCGCCAAACTCCTTTGCGCTGGCGCGTACCGTCGAGTACTTCCGTATTCCTCGTAACGTATTGACCATCTGCCTTGGCAAAAGCACTTATGCCCGCTGTGGCATTATTGTGAATGTCACGCCGCTTGAGCCGGAGTGGGAAGGGCACGTAACATTGGAGTTCTCCAATACTACCAACCTGCCAGCTAAGATCTATGCTAACGAAGGCGTGGCTCAAATGCTGTTCCTGGAATCTGACGAGCCTTGCGAGGTGTCTTACAAGGATCGTGGTGGAAAGTATCAGGGGCAACGCGGTGTAACACTGCCGAAAGCCTGATTGACAATAGTGGCTGAAGCCGGGCGTGTCCCGGCTTTTTCATGCCTGCTGATCTAACCAGTCTGCTCAACCGTATTAAGAGGCCGGTTAGACGGAGGCGTAAAAACGCTTTAAGTAGACCCTACCGCATGCCGATACAGTAAGAGCCATACAGCCATCTATCGTGGCTGAGCGGACGGGCTTTTGCAGAGTTTCGCTTCAAGGTCCTTGCAAGATGGCCGATACCTAGGAAACGCTATTCTTAGGAGATTTGGCATGGCTAGCATTCTTGATTCTGTCGACCAGCGCACGCAGCTGGTAGGCGAGAACCGTCTGGAAATTCTGATGTTTCGTCTGTCCAGTCGGCAGATGTTTGCCATCAACGTGTTTAAGGTGCAGGAGGTATTGCACCTGCCCAAACTGACTTTAATGCCCAAGCGTAATCCGATGGTCTGCGGTGTCATTCATCTGCGCGGACAAACACTGCCGGTTATTGACTTGGCATGTGCCATTGGGATGAGGCCGATTGTGCCTGATCAAAACAGCACGATTATCGTCACTGAGTACAACCGCACCGTCCAGGCGTTCCTGGTAGGAAGCGTGGATCGCATCATCAACCTTAACTGGGACAGCATCCAACCCCCTCCGGGTGGAGCCGGTCGTCAACATTATCTGACGGCTATTACCAAGTTTGAGGACAAGCTGATCGAAGTCATCGATGTAGAAAAAGTACTGGCTGAAATCGTGCCTTATAACGTCAAGGTTTCCCGCGAGCGCTTGGACGACTCGTTGCTAACCAAAGCGAAGTCACGTGAAATTATGTTGGTGGATGACTCCAGCACCGCGCTCAATCAGATGCGCGATACACTGACGCAGCTCGGTTTGACCTTCCACATCGCTACAGATGGTCTCAAGGCGTTGCAGAAACTCAAACAATGGGCCAAGGACGGGGTCAATGTCTCTGAAAAGCTGCTAATGCTTATTACAGACGCTGAAATGCCGGAGATGGATGGCTATCGCCTAACGACGGAGATCCGTCAGGATCCTCAGCTCAGTAGCCTCTACGTCGTACTCCATACCTCGCTATCCGGTAGTTTCAACGAGGCGATGGTCAAGAAAGTAGGCTGCAACGCATTCCTGTCCAAGTTCCAGCCTGATTTATTGGTTGAGGCGGTACGAACCCGATTGAGCCTGCTAGACCAATAAGTGTAGGTCCTGACAATAATTTTGTCCGTCAAGCCTGCACACAGGCGCTGATCTTTTCTAGACTCACGGCTTCTTTGGTCGACAGGAAGCCGTGCCATGTTTCATCTCAGCGGACTTTATCGTTATCCCGTCAAATCTACTGCGCCTGAGCCTCTTGAGCGTGCCGATATTGATTGCCTAGGCGTGGCGGGTGATCGGCGATGGATGGTGGTAGAGGCTTCGACAGGACGTTTCCTGACCCAGCGATTGTTACCCAGCATGGGGCAGATTGTAGCCCGTTGGATCAGTAACGGTTGTCTCTCGCTTAATGCCCCCGGAATGTCAACGCTTGAAATTTCTGTTCCTCTGCCAGATGAGGCCCTGCAGGGCGTCACACTCTGGCGAGACACGTTCCAGGTTCCAGAGGCAGGAGAAGAAGCCAATGCCTGGTTAAGCACCTTCTTGGACAGACCTTGTCGCTTGGTGTACATGCCCGAAAGTCGGGCGCGTCAGGTTGATACTGCTTATGCCAGTCCTGGTGATCACGTTAATTTCGCAGATGGTTTTCCATTGCTACTGATTGGCCAGGCCTCTCTGGATGATCTGGCTCAGCGTGTGGGCCGGCCTTTGGATATGAGGCGGTTCAGACCTAATCTGGTCGTTGAAGGTAGCAAGGCTTACGCGGAGGATAAATGGACGCATATACGAATAGGGGAGGTTGAATTTCGTATTGTGAAGCCTTGCTCTCGGTGTGTACTGATTACTGTTGATCCGGTTACCAGCGTGCGCAGTCATGACCGGGAGCCTTTAGCAACACTGAAGACTTATAGAGAACATGAGGGCGCCGTTTACTTTGGGCAGAATCTGATCCAGCTTAATCCAGGCGCAGTGAATATCGGTATGCCTGTTGAGGTGCTGGCATAGCGCAGTGGAAATGAAAGGCCCTTCTGAGAAGGGCCTTTGTCATCAACCAGCTACTAGAACCCGTATAGATTCAAGGCGTAGCGATGCTTTGTCCAAGTGGGCAATACCTTCTTCACGCTGCTGACGCAGGGTGTCGATTTCAGTATCACGAACACTTGGGTTGACGGCTTGCAATGCCGTCAAGCGAGCCAGCTCCTCGTCCATGTTGGCAACGAAACGCTGACGTGCCAGTTCGACGCGCTCGTTATGACGAGGCAATACCTTGCCTTCGCCAGCCGCCACGAGTTTGCTCAAGGCGTCACGCTGGGCTTGAACAAACTTGTTGGCGCTTCCGCGTGGTACGCTTTCCAGCTGATCATTAAGCGTCTCGAACGAAACGCGTGCAGCCAGATCATTGCCGTTTGCATCCAGCAGGCAGCGAAGGGCAATAGGGGGCAGGAAGCGAGTCAACTGAAGTGAACGTGGGGCTACCGCCTCGCTGACGTAAAGCAGTTCAAGCAGTACTGTGCCAGGCTTGAGTGCCTTGTTCTTGATCAGCGCTACTGCCGTGTTGCCCATCGAGCCTGATAGCACAAGGTCCATGCCGCCCTGGACCATGGGGTGCTCCCAGGTAAGAAACTGCATGTCTTCACGTGCCAGGGCCAGATCCCGGTCATAGGTAGTCGTCACGCCTTCATCGTTACCCAGGGGGAAGCCTGCATCGAGCATTTTTTCGCTGGGCTTGAGGATGAGCGCATTATCGGAGTGGTCTTCGCTGTCGACGCCAAAGGCATCCAATAGCTTCTCCATATAGATCGGCAGTGCAAACTCGTCATCCTGTTCCAGGATCGCCTCCTGAAGCTCTTCACCTTCGCCGGAGCCACTGGAGTTAAGCTCAAGCAACCGATCGCGGCCTGTATGCAGCTCAGCTTCAAGTGCTTCACGTGTGCGGCGACCCTCTTCAAGCAGAGCTTGCCAGCTGTCCTCATCTCCACCAGGGAGCAGCGTGTTGAGCTGTTCACCGAAGCGCTGCTCTAGCGTATTGCCGGTAGGGCAGGTTGACAGAAACGCATTCAGTGCATGGTGGTACCACTGGAACTTGCGCTCCTGTGCGCTACCTTCGAGGTAAGGAACATGCAGCTGAATAGTGTGGCGCTGACCGATCCGGTCCAAACGGCCGATTCGCTGCTCCAGCAAGTCAGGGTGCGCGGGTAGATCGAACAACACGAGATGATGGGCAAACTGGAAGTTGCGTCCTTCACTACCAATTTCAGAGCAGATCAGTACCTGCGCCCCAAATTCTTCGTCAGCGAAGTAGGCGGCAGCCCGGTCACGTTCAAGAATGCTCATCCGCTCATGGAAAACCGTGGCCGGAATGCCCGAGCGCAGTCGCAAGGCGTCTTCCAAATCCAGTGCAGTCTCTGCATGTGCGCAGATGACTAGAACCTTGAATTTTTTCAAGCCTTTGAGGGTTTCAATCAGCCACTCTACACGTGGGTCATGGCGCCACCAGCGATCGTTTTCATCCTCTGGAACATACAGTGTTTCAGGATACAGCGAGGCGCTGGCATCCATGTACTGATCTGGGAAGGGCAAGGCTGATGCATCCAGGTTTCGCTCTGGAAAGCCCAGCACTGCGGCGCGAGTATTACGGAAAAGAACCCGACCTGTCCCGTGACGGTCCAGTAGTTCACGAATAAGGCGCGAACGAGCCTCTTCGTCACCAGCCGCAGCGGATGTAAGCAGCGCGTCGCCTTCCTCGCCCAGGAAGCCATGAATGGCGGCACGTGAAGCATCGCTCATCGTACCGTGGTCCAGCAGCTCTTGAACAGCTTCGGCAACCGGGCGGTAATTGGCACTTTCATTACGGAATGCTTCAAGATCGTGGAAGCGATTAGGATCCAGCAGGCGCAGGCGGGCAAAGTGGCTGTCTTGACCAAGCTGTTCGGGCGTAGCGGTCAGAAGCAGGACGCCAGGGATGACTTCAGCCAGCTGCTCGACCAGAGCATATTCGGGACTTACCTGTTCCGGGTGCCATACAAGGTGATGGGCTTCATCCACAACCATAAGGTCCCAGCCGGCTGCAAACGCGGCGTCCTGGGCGCGCTCATCACGCTTTAGCCAGTCCAAAGAGACCAAAGCAATCTGATTATCTTCAAAAGGATTGGTCGCGTCACTGGCGCGGAAGCGCTCTGAATCGAACAGGGCGACTTCCAGATTGAAGCGCCGGCGCATCTCTACCAGCCACTGATGCTGGAGGTTTTCAGGCACAAGAATCAGAATGCGACGCGCACGACCACTGAGCAGCTGACGATGGATAACAAGACCTGCTTCGATCGTCTTGCCAAGGCCCACTTCGTCGGCCAAAAGGACACGTGGAGCAATACGGTCAGCTACACTACGGGCAATATGCAGCTGGTGTGGGATAGGTTGGGCTCGAGCGCCTGCCAGCCCCCAGAGTGGCGATTGTAAGAGACGACTGCTGTGTTCAAGTGTGTGGTAACGCAGGCTGAACCAGGAAAGCGGGTCGATTTGACCTGCGAAAAGACGATCACTTGCCAGACGGAACTGAATAAAGTTGGACAGTTCAGCCTCGGTCATCGTGCGAGGTTCGTTTTTGGCATTCAAACCGTGATAGGTGAGCAGGCCTTCGTTTTCTTCCACCTCACGAACGGTGAGTTTCCAGCCTTCAAAGTGGGTGATTTCATCACCTGGTGCGAAGCGTACGCGGGTCAAGGGTGCGTTGCGTTGAGCATACTGGCGTGTTTCTCCGGTAGCCGGATACAGTACGGTCAGAAGGCGTCCATCCTGTGCCAGGATGGTACCGAGCCCCAGCTCGGCTTCACTGTCACTGATCCAACGTTGCCCAGGTTGATACTGCGCCATGTAGTAGCTTCTCCCGCCCATTCAAAAAGCCGGTTATGTTAACGAATGCGCCCGCCGAGGCCAAAGCCTGATGGCATAAAATCTTTAAATAGGTATATCGCGAGAGGACAAGTTGATGTTACCGCCCATACCGCAAGCCTTGATTCCGATCACTACGCAGCACGATTCCGTAAAGCCTCGACCGGACATCGCTCCAGTAACAGCTGTCGCCCATGCAAAGGAAGCAGGCTTTCAATCCGTTCTGGATGAGCAAAAGCTGGAGCAGGAAAGCGAAAAACGTCGCAAGCGTAAGCGGGGACTGCAGGTTTTACTGCCGGATGAGCGTGCCGAAGCATTGATGGAACCTTCCGAAAAAGGGCAGTGTGTTGATATCAAAGTTTAGGCGGCGGCTGGGTTCTATCAAGCCATATATAGCGCTCTGTATAAGTCAATGCCAAGAGAGGGTCGGCCGCAAGCCCTCTCGGGAAGGAGAAGGGAGGCCATGACTCAGACAGGTTTGGCGAATGCCGATGTGACGCTCTATGAGTCTTGGGTTGTTTCTCAGGAAGCTGACGACTGGATGGCGGAGCTGATTAAACAAACGCCATGGGAGCAGCCGCAGGTGCAGGTTTACGGCAAGAGCTATCCAACCCCCAGGCTCGTTGCTTGGTATGGTGATCCTGGAATCAGTTATGGATATTCCAGTCTTGCGCATCCTTCTTTGCCTTGGACGGAGCTTCTTGGCGATATTCGTGGTCGAGTGAGTCGGTTTTGTGAACACCCATTCAATGGGGTGTTGATCAACTATTATCGTAACGGCCAAGATGCCATGGGTTGGCATAGTGATAACGAGGCTGTGCTAGGCCGAAACCCTACAATTGCTTCGTTAAGCCTGGGGGAGGCGCGACGTTTCGATCTGCGTCGTCGCGGTGTGCAACGTATCGAGCATTCCATCGAGCTAACGCACGGCTCGCTTCTGGTTATGCGAGGTGCTACCCAGCATTATTGGCAGCATCAAGTTGCCCGTACAAAACGGTCTATGTCTTCTCGACTCAATCTTACTTTTCGTTGGATACGAACGTGAGCGATAACAACCTGATTGATTTTACTTCCGAGCGAAGCAAGCGCATCCATGATTTGAATGAAAAACGGCTGAACGAGATGCGTCAGGCGTTCGAACAGGCTCTGCCATTGGCGAAGCCCAAAAAGAAAGGCAAGTCAAAGCCCAAGAAACGTTGAGT
Source organism: Pseudomonas sp. C2.3V (assembly GCF_058536325.1). Lineage (NCBI taxonomy): Bacteria > Pseudomonadati > Pseudomonadota > Gammaproteobacteria > Pseudomonadales > Pseudomonadaceae > Pseudomonas > Pseudomonas sp. C2.3V. The sequence continues at coordinate 1,592,205 of NZ_JBZUBN010000001.1, forward strand.
GTCAGTTACCTACCTACCCAACCATTGACTGAGGTCAATAATCCGAAGCTGTCTCTCGTTTAACGTATACCCATTGCTTGGCCGCAGAGATCATCACCATGTTTATCGATGATGTCATCACAATGGGTATCGGCGCGTTGGCTTCGATTTCGCTGTTTGTTGCGGTTGTAGGTTTCATCGTCTGGAAGGATATGCATAAACGCTGACCTTCTGGACAAAGGGCACGCAAGGCACTTGGGCGACTTCGGTCGCCTTTTTTTTGCTCTATTTTCAGGGATTAGAAAAAGGCTGGCTAAAAAGCCAGCCTTTTGTGTTTAGTGAGCAACTACAGGTTTGGTGCGATAGCCTTTCAAACCGTAGAAGAGAATGTAGACATAGCCCAGCATCGGAACAAAGAACGACATCAGCAGGCCGATAGAGTCAGCAAACATAGCCTGGATAAACGGAACCAGTGCGCCGCCAACGATGCCCATGCACAGCAGACCAGAGCCCTTACTGGTGAACTTGCCTAGGCCGTCTAGAGCCAGGGAGAAGATGGTGGGGAACATAATGGAGTTGAACAGACCAATGCAAAGCAGAGCCCACATTGCTGCCTTACCACTGACTGCCATGGCAATCGCAAGCAATACGACGTTTGCAACGCTGTTGAAGGCCAGCACATAGTTAGGTCTGACGCGTGCCATGATCACACCACCGACAAAGCGGCCTACCATCGCGCCGCCCCAGTACAGAGCGAGGTAGCGTCCAGCTACATCACTCGAGAGGCCTGCCACGTCAGGGCTTTCCATCAGGCTGATCAGGTAGGTGCCGATCGATACCTCGGAGCCTACATACATGAAAATACCGATAACACCGAGAAGAAGGTGCTTGTACTGCCAGATGCTTTTGGCTTCGTGCTGAGGAGCGCTGTTCTGCTGGGTCTGAACTTCGTCATTACCACCTTTGATTTGCGGCAATTTGATAAAGCCAATGATCACGGCAATTGCCAGAAGCATACCGGCCAGAATCAGGTAGGGCATCTGTACCGAAGAGGCATCTGTGCTGTGCTCGACCAGTGCCAGAATGGTTACGGCGCCAATCAGCGGGCCTACGGTTGTGCCCAGAGAGTTGAAGGCCTGAGTCAGCGTCAGACGGCTTGCAGCGGTTTCCGGCTTACCAAGAACAGTAACGTAAGGGTTGGCTGCCACCTGTAGGACAGTGATACCGCCCGCTAGTACGAATAAGGCCAGTAGGAAGAAGGCGTAGGAGTGCGCTCCGGCAGCTGGATAAAACAGCAAACAGCCAACAGCAGCTGTACATAAACCGAAGATAATTCCCTTCTTGTAGCCAAGCCCCTCAACCAGGCGACCTGCCGGGAACGAGACGATGAAGTAGGCGGTAAAGAAACAGAACTGAATCAGCGAGGCTTGAACGTAGCTCAGCGTGAAGACAGCCTTGAGGTGAGGAACCAGAATATCATTCAGCGAGGTAATCAATCCCCACATGAAGAACAGTACGGTCAGTACCGACAGGGGGCCTCTGTAATTTGGAACTTCGTTGGAATTATTCATCTTCTCTCCAAAGGGGTAGGCGACTCAAATAAACGCCCGTTTAAAGCTCGCATATGATTGATCCAATCCGTTTCGGTTCAATCCGCGCGGAATAATAGTTATGAACCGTGCAGAAATCGATTCAGCGAGAGGTTAAATTTTTAAAAAGTTCGTCTAAAGTCATGTTTTGGTTGTAAAAAAACCCGCACGGTGTGCGGGTTTTAGGGTGTTGCACGCGGCGCTGGATCAGCTATTCCAGCGCTTGAGAATCAGCGTGGCGTTGGTTCCACCAAAGCCAAAGCTGTTGCTCATGACAACGTCGAGCTTGGCATTCTCCTGAGTCTCACGAAGAATGGGCAAGTCTGCTACCTGAGAGTCGAGCTCATCGATATTGGCTGAGCCAGCGATGAAGTTGCCTTCCATCATCAACATGCAGTAGATCGCTTCATGAACACCAGCGGCGCCCAAAGAGTGACCTGACAGGCTCTTTGTAGAGCTGATGGCCGGGGCCTTGTCACCAAAGACTTCCCGTACCGCCTTGATCTCCGCAACATCACCCACCGGAGTGGAGGTGCCGTGGGTGTTCAGGTAGTCAATCGGGGCGTCCACTGTAGACATCGCCTGGCGCATGCAGCGTGCAGCGCCTTCACCGCTCGGCGCAACCATGTCATAGCCATCGGATGTTGCACCGTAGCCTACGATTTCTGCATAAATCTTGGCACCACGAGCAAGGGCATGCTCGAGTTCCTCGACTACAACCATACCGCCGCCGCCAGCGATGACAAAGCCATCACGATTGGCATCGTACGCGCGGGAAGCTTTTTCAGGGGTTTCGTTGTACTGGCTAGACAGGGCGCCCATGGCGTCGAACAGGAAGGACTGGGACCAATGTTCCTCTTCACCGCCACCGGCAAACACGACGTCCTGCTTGCCCAGTTGAATCTGCTCCATCGCCAGACCAATGCAGTGCGCACTGGTTGCGCAGGCCGATGCCACGGAATAGTTCAGGCCTTTAATTTTGAAAGGCGTTGCAAGGCAAGCCGATACCGTGCTGCTCATAGTACGAGTAACCCGGTAGGGGCCGACACGCTTGACGCCTTTTTCGCGCAGGATATCCAGCGCTTCCATCTGGTTGAACGTAGAGGCGCCCCCAGAGCCGGCAATCAGGCCGGTACGTGGGTTTGAAACCTGCTCTTCGGTCAAGCCTGAGTCTTTGACAGCCTGTTCCATTGCCAGGTAGGCATAGGCGGCTGCATCACCCACGAAGCGCTTGACCTTGCGGTCGATCAGCTCTTCCAGGTTCAGGTCGACGGACCCGGACACTTGGCTGCGAAGCCCCATTTCGGCATATTCCGGATTGAAACGAATGCCGGGACGACCTGCGCGCAGGTTGGCGGAAACGGTGTCTTTGTCATTGCCGAGGCAGGAAACAATGCCCAAGCCGGTGATCACGACGCGACGCATGCGGAAGGACCCTTAGAAACTTTCTGTTGAAGTGAATAGGCCGACACGAAGACCTTCGGCCGAGTAAATCTCGCGACCATCAACGCTAACCGTACCATCTGCAATGGCTAGAATTAGCGAACGTGTAATGGTGCGCTTGATATGTATGTTGTAGGTCACTTTCTTGGCAGTGGGCAGTACCTGGCCAAAAAACTTGACCTCTCCTGAGCCCAGCGCACGGCCGCGGCCAGGATTTCCCTGCCAGCCAAGATAGAAACCTACCAATTGCCACATGGCATCCAAGCCCAGGCAGCCTGGCATTACCGGGTCACCTTCGAAATGGCATTTAAAGAACCAGAGATCTGGATTGATATCCAGCTCGGCGACCAGTTCACCCTTACCGTACTTGCCGCCTACATCGCTGATATGAGTGATCCGATCGATCATCAGCATGTTCGGGGCGGGCAGTTGCGCATTACCCGGGCCGAATAGCTCGCCACGGCTGCAGCGCAGCAAGTCTTCGTGGGTGAAGGCGTGTTGTTTGGTCATGCAAGCTCCTGTAGCTGGCCTGGTGATCAATGTCGGCGATTATAGTGTCGCTCTCGCTATTGGACAGCCACCACATAGACAGCCAAGCCATTTTGAAAGTCACAGCGAGGCGGTAAAACCTCGCGAAAGACGAATTGTGCACGTTGGAGATCAAATACTCCAATAGTGATGCATATCCGATTACAAGGACGTTGCTCCTCGAGACCGCTCGGGCTGGCTAATCCAGCGTTGCAGCATCTGTTGAAGATCAGCTCGCTTGAAGGGTTTTGCCAGATAATCATTCATTCCGGCAGCCAAACAATTTTCCCGATCCCCCTGCAGCGCATTGGCCGTTAGTGCAATGATGGGAACCATAGGCCCAGGCTGTTGACGGATCAGGCGAGTAGCCTGATAGCCATCCAGCACCGGTAAACGACAGTCCATGAGAATTGCACTGAAAGACTGCTGCTCGGCCAGACTTACCGCCTGGGCTCCATCCCCTGCGATAGTAATATGATACCCCAGGCTGCGTAACATGGCTTCGATAACTGTCTGATTGACCGGGTTATCCTCAACCAGCAGGACGTTCAGTCCATTGACCTGAAACTCCTGAAGAGGAGACTGGTTGCGCTCTGTCTGCTGGACGTGTCGGAAGGGAAGCGGCAATTCGAGCGTAAAGGTTGATCCCTGGCTTTCCTGGCTTATGGCATGAAGCGATCCACCCATCCGCTCCGCCAGTGTGCGTGCGATGGACAGTCCAAGCCCGGTACCTCCGTAACGGCGGCTGATGGTTGGGTCAGCCTGCTGGAAGGCATCAAACATGCGTTCCAGGCGTTCTGCCGAAATACCTATGCCGCTATCGTGTACCGAGCAGGTGAGCCAGAGCAGGCGCTCATCCAGAGGTTGGCAGTAGCATTTAACCTCGATTGAGCCGCTCTCGGTAAATTTGAGTGCATTGCCAACCAGATTGACCAGGATCTGCCTCAGGCGCGTCGGGTCTCCGGTAACCTCCAGTCGCTCCAGACTTTCGGCGCCTTCAAGCGCCAGCTGCAGACCACGTTGTGTTGCACTGTGCTGGAAAACCTGCACCGAACCTGTAATCAGGTCGGCCAGATTGAATGGAATGCTTTCCAGCTCCAGCGCACCACGCTCGATGCGTGAGAAATCCAAAACATCGTTGATAACTTTCAGCAAATGCTCTGTGGATTCGGTAGCAAGGCTAGTGTATTCACTTTGCTCGCGGGATTGCTCTGTGGTTTCAAGGAGCTGCAACATGCCCAGTACGCCATTGAGTGGTGTACGAAGCTCATGACTCATCATGGCGAGAAAGTCTGATTTGGCGCGGTTGGCCTGCTCGGCCTCTTCACGTGCCGCAACCAGCTGATCAATGCTGCGCTGTTGCTCTTCACTGGCCCGCTGCAGGGCTTGGGCAAGATCATTGATCAGATGCGCCAATACGCCCATTTCGGAGTTGTCTGGTACCGGAAGACGGCTGTGGTAGTCGCCTGCGCGAATGGCATTCACGGTACGACCCATGTCGCTTAGCGGCGCGGAAAGGCGCTTGGCCAGGCGCCAGGCCAGCAAGAAGGTAAGCCCAAGTGCCAGTAAGGCCAGTGCGCCTGCCTTGGTCAAAATAGCCTGTTGGCGCTCATGGAAGGCTTCGTTGGTCACGCCAACGGCAACACGGCCAAGGGACCCATTCGAATTGGGTGTGCCCGAGCGGCTGATGCTTGCGTGAAATATCTCTACCTGTGAAGCCGATTGCGCATTGGGGGGCGGATTATGCGCATACATGATGATGCGCTCCTGACGATCGCGGATTTCGATAAAGCGAACGTAGCGGGTCGCCAGTGTGGCCTCCAGGAGGTTGCGTAGCATCGGGAGGTTATCGGTCGAGACCCCATATTCACTGGCAGATGCCAACTGAATTGCAATCAGCTGACCTGTGTGACTGAGTTCGTGATGCAGATCCTGAAGGCGGGCGTATGTGAAATAGCCCGTCAGTACCAATGTAATAATCAGGGCAGGTCCCAGGCTGATGGCTAAAGTACGGGTACGTATGCCCCAGCCGCGTCGCTTGTCCAATAGAGCGTTCTCCGTGAGCCTTGAGCTCGATGCTCTTACTACAATAGGCCATTCTGGCCGTTATGGTGTTAGCGTCCACCTTCAGGAAGAAGGATACGGTAATTACACATGGTTCAATAAAAGAGAGCGGAATGTTAAATAGGGGCTTCGTATAATGTGGATACCGTCGCACATTGCGGCATAAATGGATAACCCGATGAGTGTAAAGCAACCTATAGCAGTCTTGGGCGGAGGCAGTTTTGGAACTGCCCTGGCCAATCTGCTGGCGGAGAATGGTCATCCTGTAAAGCTCTGGATGCGCGATCCTGAGCAGGCTGAAGCTATTCGTCAAGTTCGTGAGAATCCGCGGTATCTAAAGGGCATAAAGGTTCATCAATCTGTCGAGCCGGGATGTGATCTTGATGCCTCTCTGGCAGGGTGTGACATTGCCTTTGTCGCGCTGCCCTCCAGTGCGTTACGTAATGTGCTTGCCCCGGTAGCCGATCGCCTGGCGGGTAAGGCGTTGGTCAGCCTCACCAAAGGAATTGAAGCGCATACCTTCAAGCTGATGAGCCAGATTCTTGAGGAGATCGCACCGAAAGCCAGAATTGGTGTGATTTCAGGACCTAACCTGGCGCGAGAGATTGCAGAGCACGCACTGACGGCTACCGTTATTGCCAGTGAAGATGATGCGCTCTGCCAGCAGGTGCAGGCTGTTCTCCATGGGCGTACCTTCAGGGTCTATGCCAGCCGTGACCGGCTGGGAGTAGAGCTGGCCGGAGCCTTGAAGAACGTATATGCCATCATGGCGGGGCTGGCAGCTGCGCTGAATATGGGTGAAAACACCCGCAGCATGCTGATTACCCGCGCGCTCGCCGAGATGACTCGCTTTGCCGTACAGCAGGGTGCCAATCCCATTACATTCATGGGTTTGGCCGGGGTAGGTGATCTTATCGTCACTTGTTCTTCGCCCAAGAGCCGCAACTATCAGGTAGGGCATGCATTGGGTGAGGGCCTTACGCTTGAGGCGGCAGTTGCTCGAATGGGGGAGACGGCGGAAGGGGTCAACACCTTGCGTGTTCTCAAGGAAAAAGCCGATGAACTCGGCGTCTATATGCCGCTGGTGCAAGGCCTGTATGCGGTACTGTTCGAATCCCGCACGCTGGATCAGGTTATTGCTGCGCTGATGCGTGGGGAGCCTAAAACCGATGTCGATTTCTATTTGCCGATAGGCTCCGAAGCTTAGGAGAGAATATGTCAGCAGACACTCATGAACGCGAAAGCCTCGCGTTGCGTCTTATCTGGATGGTGATTTTCCTGCTTGTATGGTTAGTGTCGCAGTACCTTTTTGCAGGCGTGGTAATTGCTCAGCTGGGCTATCGCCTCGTCAAAGGCACACCAAGTGACGCCTTAAGTGAATTTGGTTCGAGTTTGTCCTGCTATCTGGCGCAGATTGTTCGTTTCGGAACCTTTGCTACAGAAGAAAAGCCATGGCCTCTTGCTGACTGGCCCGATACCGCTTCCTCTATGCAAGAGAAGCAGCCATGACTCTCTGGTTGCTAAGGCATGGTGAGGCGGAGCCGCGTTCAGAGGGCGATGAGTTCAGGCCGTTGACGGATAGAGGGCGTACTGAGGTCAGGCGCAGTGCAGAGCGGCTATTAGGGCAAAGAATCGATGTGATTTATGCCAGTCCATACGTCCGAGCCCAGCAGACAGCCGAGCTGGTCAGGGGTGTTCTAGGGCACAAAGAGTCCATTGTCACTCTGCCCTGGATAACGCCTGATGATGACGTGATCAAGGCTATTGATCTTCTGGATGATCTTTCCGGCAGTAATATCCTGTTAACTACCCATAATCCCTTTGTCAGCTACCTGGCTGGTCTTCTGGTTCATGGAAACCTACAGCAGCCACTGAGTATGGCTACAGGCTCACTGGCTACGCTTGAAGGGGAAATGCGCATTGCAGGTGCCATGGAGCTGGTTGAGCTTTTCCATCCTTGACTGATTCGACGATTCCATAATTTCTAACAAAAAAGAGGTCGTTATGTTAATTGATGCATCAGGTGTGTCTTTACGGGTCTATGCGGAGTACCTGGTATGAGTATCTGGTTCACCGAGCCGGACCTCGCTGCGCTGGATGAGAGTTTGCAAAACACTATTTGCGAGCGCGTGGATATTCATTTTGAGGCTTATGATGAAGATTCGCTCACTGCAAGCATGGCGGTAGATGAGCGTACCCACCAGCCGTTTGGGTTGCTTCATGGAGGGGCTTCTGTTGTCTTGGCAGAAACCGTCGGCTCCATTGCCAGTCTGCTCTGTATCGACAGGAGCCAGTACACCTGCGTGGGGCTTGAGGTCAATGCCAATCATTTGCGCGCTGTTAGACGTGGACGGGTGACCGCTGTGGCAAAGCCTGTCCATCTGGGTCGAAGTACTCATGTATGGGATATCCGATTGTCAGATGAAGCGGGGCGTGCAACCTGTATTTCGCGTTTAACGGTAGCTGTCATCCCCAAAGACCGCATTTCGTCCTGATGCCGCGCCTGGACCAGCCCTTTCGGTTATTAGGTGTTGGTCTTGCGCCTCTTTATATCTAGAGCATTTACTGGTTCGTCGAGCATGAGCGCCATTGCTCTGCGAAGCCCTTCTGCTTGCTTTATTGTCTGATTTGAAAATCAATTATGAGAACTAGACATGACTGCCCATGTACAGGAGTTGCGCCTTAACTTACCCCACCTTGAGCTTGCGGCTCGTTTATTCGGCCCTGAAGACGGGCGGCCAGTGCTGGCTTTGCATGGCTGGTTAGATAATGCCATGACGTTCTCGCGATTGGCCCCTTATCTGGAGGGGTTGCGCATTGTTGCAGTCGACCTGCCGGGGCATGGTTTATCCGCTCATCGCCCGGTCGGTGTTGGCTACCTGCTGCAAGACTACGTGCAGGACGTCTTGATGGCAGCAGAGCAGCTAGGGTGGGAGCGCTTCTCGTTACTGGGTCACTCACTCGGGGCCATTATTTCGGTGCTTTTCGCAGCAGCATTGCCGGAACGTGTCGAGCGTCTGGCATTGATCGACGGGCTGCTGCCGTACACGACAGAGCCGGATGAGGCGCCTGAAAAACTAGGCAATGCCTTGCGTGCTCAGCTTAATTTGCCCAATAAGCGCAAGCCGGTTTATGAGACTGTTCAGCAGGCCGCTCAAGCCAGACTCAAAGGTGTGGGATCGGTCAGTATGGAGGCTGCAGAGCTACTGGCAGAGCGAGGGTTGATGCCTATTCCAGGAGGGTATACCTGGCGCTCCGATGCTCGTTTAACCTTGCCGACCACATTAAGGCTGACGCGTGAGCAGGCCTTGGCGTTCATTAAAAAAGTGCAGTGCCCCGCGAGTCTCGTTGTGGCTGACAAGGGGCTGCTCGTCAATATTCCCGGTATCGATGGACTCCTACAGGAGCTTGCTTGCTATGAAGTTACCCGTTTGGCTGGGGGGCATCACTTGCATCTGGATAACGAGGTTGGCGCAAGGGCGGTAGCAGATTGTTTCAATCGCTTTTTCTCTGCAGCTTGACTCGAATACGGGTATTGATAAGGCTTGTTATGCATAAAGGATCAATAGCGATCAAGTCACAGGGAGCCATGCCTCTAAAGGATGCAGCGTTTGGACGGTTTTGAACGTGTATTCGCTCTGTCAGATTCGCCTGTCAGTCCTCAGGCAGGAAAAAGCGTGTGCCGGTATAACGCGCTACTCCAGGTAAACATGTCCCCGCTATTATTTATGGGTCTTTAAATTAATTCAGGGTGATTCACTAATATATATGCGACTTTTTTTTGCGCTTGGTCTGGGATTCATGACGTGTGCTGCTGTTGCGGCAGATATGCCAGGCAGTGTCGATCTTCCAGTGCTGGCGCGACCTGCCCATGCCGAAATTATTGATTATCGTGAGGCTGGGTCTGTCGAAAAAATGTACCCACAGGGCGCTGTAAGTCGTATAGGAGGCAAGTTGCGCCTGGAGGGAGACGTCCAAGCAGAGGGTAAGCTCGTCACGCTGACCTATGAGTTGCCCCGTGGACATGACCCTATTGCGGCACTCAATGAGGCCAGAAGTACATTGCAGAAACAGGCTGCGATACCGTTATCGTGGTGTGAGGGACGCGATTGTGGCTCCAGTAATGTATTTGCCAATGCTATTTTTGGAAAATCGCAGTTGTATGGGCCGGACGAGCAGCAGTCGTATCTCCTGTTGCGTCTCGCTCCACCACAAGACGAGACATTGCTGGCGCTTTACGCGATCACTCGAGGTAATCGAAGGGGTTATCTGCATGTGGAGCAGCTCGAGGCTTCCATACCTTTGGGCAAGCTGGTAGCAAGTCCTGCAACATTGCTTCGTCAATTGCGGCAAGATGGTGAGTTACATCTTCCTGCGTTAGCCGATCCACCAGACGATATCTGGCTGGACCTGGTAGGGCAGTGCCTTAATCTGGACACAGGTACCCGAGTGATCATCGGTGGGCCGCAAGCGGGCAAGTGGGAAAAAGCGTTGCTGGCCAGGAGAATACGAGCTGCCCGGCTTGAAGTTGACCCGAATCGTGAGCCTGGGCTCTATCTGCAGCTATAACCCATCTAGCGGTAACGACAGGTATCTGGCGGGGCGTTAAGCTCTGACATTGTCGCTTGCCTGTCCGGCGGGTGGAACCGATTAAGCAGGACAGTGATTCGATTGTCATCTTAGGAATTTTTATGCGGCTTCCTGCTGGTCAGTCTCCCCAATTACCTCCGCCCATGTATGAGCACGATCGCCTGCTCGTCCGCATACTTCTCCTGTCACTCCTTGGTGCCTGTCTATGGGTGTTGCTGCCATTCATGTCGGCCCTATTTTGGGCTGCGGTACTGGCTTACGCCAGTTGGCCCCTGATGCGGGGCTTGACCCGCAGGCTGAACGGCCGTAATACGGTGGCCGCTGCGATTCTTACGATCGGTTGGATATTGTTGGTGGCATTGCCGCTTGTATGGGTCGGTATGGGACTTGCTGATCATGTGCGTGGAACGATTGAGTTAGTTCGCAGCATCCAAGTGGGCGGTTTGCCGCCTGTGCCAGAGTGGGTAGTGCGGTTGCCTCTTGTTGGCGACCGGCTGGCCAGTCTATGGCAAACCCTGGATGCGCGAGGTACTGCCTATTTTGACAGCTTGAAGCCCTATCTGGGGCAGATGGGGAATTGGCTTCTGGCGCGAAGTGCGCGTGTAGGTGGCGGCTTTTTAGAGCTGGCGCTAAGTCTTGTCCTGGTGTTTTTCTTCTACCGTGACGGACCTCGGCTGGCTACCTTGGTTGAAAAGCTGCTCGTCAGGCTGATTGGTGCTCAAGCCGGCCATTATATGCAACTGGTCGGCGGCACAGTGCATCGAGTCGTAAATGGAATTCTAGGAACGGCGGCGGCTCAAGGTGTCTTGGCGATGATAGGCCTAATGATCGCTGGGGTGCCCGGCGCGTTAGGATTAGCGTTGTTGACCTTTGCATTGAGCTTGATCCCTGTGGGGCCTCCGCTGGTCTGGATACCTTCAACGATCTGGCTGGTGCTCCAGCAGGAATATGGATACGCCATATTCATGGGACTTTGGGGGCTCTTTGTCATTAGCGGTGTAGATAATATTCTCAAGCCGTATTTGATCAGTCGGGGAGGGGACCTGCCATTGGTAGTCGTATTGCTTGGTGTCTTTGGCGGCCTGCTGGCGTTTGGTTTTATGGGATTGTTTCTGGGGCCTATTCTTTTGGCCGTTGCCTACAATCTGATTCGTGACTGGATGGCAGGCGCTGCAGATCAGGTTCCAAAGCCATAACCAAACGAGTGGGGCAAACAAGACGTTTTCCCCCACTCAAGCACGTTATAGCGGAAGGCTCTTGGCGTTTACATGCAGGTTGCGTCCTGCAAGCAGGCCAAATAACGCGGCTAAAATGGCGATTCCAATAAACAGGATGCCCACACTGCTCCAGCCGCTGCTCATGTCATGGATCACGCCTACCAGCAGGGGGCCCATGGCTGCCAATGTATAGCCTACGCCTTGGGACATTCCTGACAGACGAGCTGCAATATGCGCATCAGGTGAACGAAGTACAATCAAGGCCAGGGCAATACTGAAGGTTCCGCCTTGGCCCAGGCCTAGAATGCAAGCCCAGAACCATAGACTGCCGAGGGAACCGTACAGGCAGCCAAGAAGGCCGGTTAGCGTCATGCTCAGCACCAGGATGATGGCCAGGCGCTGGTCTTTGCCTCGGGTAGCCAGCCAGGGCGTGATAAGCGCGGTCAGTAATTGAAGTAGGACTGAAATGGACAGCATGAGTCCTGCCTCTACAGCGCTGAGACCTCGATCAATCAGGATGGAGGGTAGCCATCCAAAAACAATATAGGCGAGCGACGATTGAAGCCCCATATAAAGGGTGACCTGCCAAGCCAGCTTATCCTGCCATAAGCCTACCACCTGCCATTTCTGGCTGTTCGCATGATGATTAGCGCGGGTTTGCGGCAACCAGACGATTGCTGCCAAGATCGCTGGTGTTGCCCAGAAAGCCAAGGCCGGTTGCCAGCGGTCGTTGAACAGATGCTCCAGTGGGGCTGTTGCACCGGCGGCGAGGGCGGCACCCAGGCATAGCGCCATGGTATAGGCGCCCATGAGCATGCCTGCCTGCTCCGGAAAGTCCCGCTTGATAATGCCGGGTAATAGAACGCCGATGACTCCAATGCTGGCACCTGCAACAAGACTGCCTATAAACAGGCCGGCAAGGGGTAACAGACTACGTAAGACAATACCGCCTGCCAGTGTAAGCAGTATCACCAGCACGGTTCTTTCGCTGCCCAGCCATCGGGAGAGGCGAGGCGCCAATGGCGCAAAAAGTCCCAGACACAGGACGGGTGCTGTGGTCAGTAGTCCGGCTGCCGAGCTGGACAACCCGGTCGAGGCCTCGATCTGACGAAGCAGAGGGGAAAGACTTGATAAGGCGGGCCTTAAGTTGAGGGCGACAAGAAAGAGTCCCAGCAGGAGTAACCACGCACGTGCGGGTACAGATGAGGTGTGGGTTGATGGGGCAGACATTAAGTAATCCAAATGTATAAACATGCTTATCCTACCTCAAACAATCGGCAGGACATTTTTGTAGTTGGGGTGGCGAGATATACACACCCGACTAAAACGCCATTGGGCGTAATGTCAAGGGGTTGTAATGCGTAGTAAAGCTATACTCTAAAATTATAAATGACTGAAAAGGCACAGAATTTATGGATTGCCTAAAAAAACGACAGTTTAGTTAAAAGTGGCGTGGCTACTGGCGTTGCGGTGATTTCCATCATCTTTTCCACGAACTTATCCACAGCTTTTGTGGATTAAAAACGTTCATGTCAGGTACTTTTAGGCGTTTATACAATGTTTTTTCGCGACATTTTGTCCTTGTAAATAGCTGGCAAGTTCCATCTGTGGCTCCATACGAGCCTCGAATCACGCGTATAGCAGGCGTATTCTGGCTATTTAGTCTGGTTCACTTACCAAGCAAGCCTAACCTTATCCAGGCTTTGTTAGAATACTGACCTATAAGCGCGCCTCGCGCGTATGAAATTCTTAGCCTTCAGCGGAGTACTTATGTCCGAGCCGATTCGCCTTACCCAATACAGCCATGGAGCCGGCTGTGGTTGCAAGATTTCGCCTAAGGTATTGGAAATCATTCTGGCCGGCAGTGGTGCCCAGCATCTGGACCCGAACCTTTGGGTAGGAAATGCCTCGAGGGATGATGCAGCGGTATATGCCCTTGATGCTGAGCGAGGTGTGGTTTCCACAACTGACTTCTTCATGCCCATTGTGGATGATCCCTTTGATTTCGGACGTATCGCGGCGACCAACGCCATTAGCGATATCTACGCCATGGGTGGCGATCCTTTGATGGCAATTGCAATTTTGGGCTGGCCTGTTAATGTGCTTCCGCCTGAGGTTGCACGGGAAGTGGTGGCAGGTGGCCGCAAGGTTTGTGACGAGGCGGGCATCCCGTTGGCTGGTGGACACTCTATCGATGCGCCTGAACCTATTTTTGGTCTGGCAGTAACAGGTGTCGTCGAAAAGCGAAAGATGAAGCGAAACGACACGGCTTCGTTAGGCTGCAAGTTGTTCCTCACCAAGCCTCTAGGCATCGGCATCCTGACTACCGCTGAAAAAAAATCAAAATTGCGTGTGGAAGACATGGGTGTCGCACGCGATTGGATGTGTCAACTGAACAAGCCGGGTAGTCGCTTTGGCAAGTTGGCTGCCGTCACCGCAATGACAGATGTAACGGGCTTTGGGTTACTGGGACATCTAGTGGAAATGGCTGACGGCAGCGGCTTGACTGCCCGGGTCGAATATAACGCAGTTCCACGTTTGCCTATGGTTGAGCAGTATCTGGAGTGGGGGTGTGTGCCTGGTGGCACCTTACGCAACTTCGATAGCTACGGTGACCGTATTGCATCGCTATCCGAGCAGCAGAAATTGCTTTTGTGCGATCCCCAGACCAGTGGCGGGCTGTTAATCGCGGTCGAGCCGCAGGGCGAGTCAGAATTCATGTCGGTCGCTCGAGAGTTAGGCCTGTCACTTCAGCCTATTGGCGAAATGGTTGATCGACAGCGGCATGCGGTTGAGGTGTATTGATGCGCGATGACGCTCGGGACTACCGCTCCCTCTTTCTTTCTGGTGTGCCGCTAATGGATGTGCGCGCACCCGTCGAGTTTTCCAAGGGCGCTTTTCCGGGCGCAACCAACCGGCCGTTGATGAATGACATCGAGCGGCAAAAGGTGGGTACCTGTTACAAGCTGAAGGGGCAGCAGGCTGCTCTGGAGCTTGGACACTCCCTGGTTTCCGGCAAGTTGAAGGAAGCGCGGGTACAGGCGTGGGCCGAGTTTGCCGAGGCCAATCCGGAGGGCTATCTGTACTGCTTCAGGGGTGGCCTGCGGTCGCAAATTACTCAGCAATGGCTGCTTAGTGAGGCAGGTATTGCCTATCCACGTGTAGCCGGCGGCTATAAGGCCATGCGTACGTTTCTCATGGAAACACTGCTTCAGTCTGTTGAGGAATGCCGCTTCGTATTGGTGGGCGGTATGACTGGAACTGGCAAAACAGAAGTCATCGCTCAGCTCGACGATAGTGTTGATCTGGAAGGGCATGCCAATCATCGCGGCTCAAGTTTTGGTAAGCGCGCCACCGTACAGCCATCACAAATCGATTTTGAAAACAGTTTGGCCATTGACCTGTTGAGGCGTCGTGCAAAGGGGCAGGATCGTTTTGTGCTGGAAGATGAGTCTCGGTTGATTGGGCGGTGCTCCTTGCCTTTTGAGTTGCACCAGGCCATGCAGCATTTTCCCATGGTATGGCTGGAAGACACCCTGGAGGGGCGTGTTGAGCGAATACTAAAGGACTACGTGATTGATCTGGCAGCCGAGTTCAATCGTGAGCATGGCGACAGCGGATTCGATTTGTTTGCTGAACAGCTTTGTAAGAGTCTTTCCAATATTGCCAAAAGACTGGGCGGCGAGCGCTATCAACGCCTAGCGGAGATCATGAATGAAGCACTCGCGGTGCAGAAGGTCAGTGGCGATGTAGGGCAGCATCGTGAATGGATTCGAGCGTTGCTAAGTGAATATTACGACCCTATGTATGCCTATCAACGCGAGAATAAGTCGGGGCGCATCCTCTTTGCTGGAGATCAGCAGTCGGTCGTGAGTTATCTCAAGGCAAACCGTTGAACAGGCTAGTTAAAACGAGGTCTTTAATGCGCCGGATTTACTTATCCATTGAAGGAGTCAAATCATGAATCGCTGGCTTGCAATGATGCCTGTCGCGGCGCTGGTACTTGCTGGATGTGCAGCCAAAACGGTCAACCGAGACAGTTGTGCGGCAGAGGTGAACGCTGCATGGAAAGAACTGGATATAGCCAAAACCGAAGGGTTTGCAGGTACGGTCAGCTATTCCAAGGCGCTGGGCTTGATTTCAACCGCCAAGACTCAGCAGCAGGTAGAGGCCTATAACGGCTGCGTTCAGAATGCTCAAAAGGCGCGCTTCTATATTCGCGAATCACGCGCTGGTCGTTGATTGATCCAAGGATGAACATCTCACATGTTCATCCTTTCTTGCTTCCCTTTCCTCTATCTAGCCTTGAGCGTTGAACGCTTGCCCATTGACGTGTGCGCTGTCTGGTCCCATCAAATAGAGGTAGACGGGCATGATCTCCTCGGGTGTTGGGTTGCGTGCAGGGTTTTCAGCAGGGTAAGCGAGGGCGCGCATGTCGGTTCGGGTTCCGCCGGGATTGATACTGTTGGCCCGTACGGCCGCAGTGCCATCCATTTCATCGGCAACCACCTGCATAAGGCCTTCGTTGGCAAATTTAGAAACGGCGTATGCTCCCCAATAGGCACGTCCTTTTCGCCCCACACTGCTGGAGGTGAAAATGATCGAGGCATCGTTCGATTGTCTGAGCAGTGGCAGTAGCGCACGCGTTAGCATGAAGACTGCGTTGACGTTGACTTGCATAACCTGCATGAAGGCTTCTCCGCTGGTCTGCTCAACGGAGGCGCGAGGACCTAGAATGCCTGCATTGTGCAAAAGACCATCAAGTCGACCAAACTCCGTCTCTACCATGGCAGCCAGCTCTTCGAACTGCTCAGGCCGTGCGGCTTCAAGGTCAAAAGGAACGACTACCGCTTGTGGATAGCCAGCAGCCTCGATTTCATCGTAGACCTCGTTGAGGTTCTCTTCTGTCTTACCCAAGAGCAGGATGGTTGCGCCATGGGCAGCATAGGTTTTTGCCGCTGCCCGGCCAATGCCTCGTCCGGCACCTGTTACAAGGATGATTCGATTTTTGAGAAGGTCAGGGCGGGCCTTGTATTCAAACATCTTGACTCCCAGCCGCTCGCTTGAGCGGCCCTACTGTTTTAACAGCCGCAAATGGCGCGGTCCAAGGCGTCACGCAGCTCAAGCGGGTGATCTACTACCAGATCGGCGCCCCAGTGAGCAGGATTGTCCTCTGGATGGATATAGCCATATCGCACGGCCGCTGTTTTGGTGCCCGCTGCGCGCCCCGATTCGATATCTCGACGATCGTCACCGACAAAAATGACGGCTTGCGGCTCGATATTGATTTGTTTACACGCTAACAACACGGGCTCTGGATCAGGTTTGCTGTGGGTGACATGGTCAGGGCAGACCAGAACGGCTGAACGTTTAGCAAGGCCAAGTGCCTGCATGATGGGCTCTGCATAACGGACGGGCTTGTTGGTGACTACGCCCCAAGTCAGACGAGCCCGTTCCAGGTCCGCCAACAATTCTTCCATGCCCTCGAATAGGTGAGAGTGGATGGCGCAGTGATCCTGATAGCGGTCAAGAAAGTCCAATCGTAGTGGGTCAAACTCATCGCTCAAGGGATCTACTTCGAACGCGCTGGCTACCATGGCTCGTGCGCCACCCGATACGACGTCCCGGACAGTTTTCTCATCGACGGCTGGCAAGCCTCGATCAGCGCGCATGGACTGGATCACGGCGATAAAGTCAGGTGCCGTGTCGAGCAATGTGCCGTCCATATCGAACAGTACTGCTTTTATTCGCATCCTATTACTCCTCGCGGATGGTGCGCAGCATGTAGTTTACGTCGACATCATTGCCCAACTTGTAGACCTTGGTAATCGGGTTGTAAGTCATACCGATGACATCGCGTACGTGTAGGCCGGCGTTTCGGCACCAAGCGCCTAATTCGGATGGACGAATAAACTTGCGGAAGTCATGAGTGCCGCGCGGCAGCAGACGCAAGACATATTCGGCGCCCACAATGGCAAATAGATAGGATTTGGGGTTGCGGTTAATCGTAGAGAAAAAGACATGGCCGCCAGGTTTAACTAGTGTCCGGCATGCTTGAATCACAGATGCCGGATCTGGGACATGCTCAAGCATTTCCATGCATGTGACGACATCGTAAGCGCCGGGCGTTTCAGCTGCCAGCTCCTCAGCGGTAATGCGGCGGTAGCTGACGGGCACACCTGATTCCAGTTGGTGAAGCTGTGCAACTGAAAGCGGCGCTTCGCCCATGTCGATTCCTGTGACGTCCGCGCCCCGTACTGCCATGGCTTCGCTCAGGATGCCGCCGCCGCAGCCTACGTCGAGTACTTTTTTGCCGGCGAGGTTGGCGTGTTGGTCAATCCAATTGACGCGCAGCGGATTGATATCATGAAGCGGCTTGAATTCACTCTCTCTGTCCCACCACCGCGAGGCCAGGGCTTCGAATTTGGCAATCTCGGCATTATCGACGTTGGACATCCCTTACACTCCATTCTCTAAATTCGTTGTGCAAATGCGCTTGTGATTTGGCATTTGCTAGATGAACGCACCACTGGCGCAGCCAGTCGTTAGCGAGCGGCTATCTTTTGGCCCCAGGTGCGAGCGTTCTCGATAAGTTCTTGTTCATCCAGGCGGGTCAGCTTGCCGTCCTTTAACAAGGGGCGGCCACCCACCCAGACATGCTTCACACAATCACGGTTGCTGGCATAAATCAGTTGAGACACTGGGTCATAAATGGGTTGCTGAGCCAGTCCGCTCATGTCGAAAGCGACCATGTCAGCTGCCTTGCCCACCTCAAGGGAGCCCAGGCAGCGCTCAAGACCTAGGGCACGTGCCCCATTGAGTGTGGCCATACGCAAGGCTCTGTGTGCATCCAGTGCTGTTGCGGAACCGGCTACGGCCTTGGCCAGGAGAGCGGCGGTACGGGTTTCGCCCAACAGATCCAGGTCATTGTTGCTGGCTGCCCCGTCCGTACCTATCGCGACGTTCACGCCTGCCTGCCAAAGCGTTTCTACCGGGCAGAAACCGCTGGCTAGCTTGAGATTGGACTCGGGGCAGTGGATTACATGAGTGTTGGTCTCAACCAGATTTTCCAAGTCTTCCTCGTCGATCTGGGTCATGTGGACAGACTGGAAGCGGGGACCTAAAAGTCCTAGCCTGCGCAGGCGAGCAAGCGGACGTTCCCCTGTCTTTTCGATTGCCTCCTGCACCTCGCCAGCCGTTTCATGCACATGCATGTGGATGCATGCGTCAAGTTGATCGGCCAACATCAGGACATTGGCCAGCTTGTCATCGCTGACGGTGTAGGGGGCGTGAGGCCCAAAAGCGACCTTGATGCGCTCATGTAGCTTCAGGTCATCAAAAAGCTCAAGTCCCCGGCGTATCGCCTCATCTGCAGTCCTTGCCCCTGGTACAGGAAAGTTCATGATCGGCAGGGTGACTTGCGCCCGCATACCTGACTCGTGGATGGCCTCACACGCTACCTGCGGAAAAAAGTACATATCCGAAAAGCAGGTTATGCCGCCTTTGATTTGCTCTGCGATGGCCAATCGGGTGCCGTCGCGGACGAAATCCTCGCTTACCCATTTGGCTTCAGCGGGCCAGATATGTTCCTGTAGCCAAGTCATGAGCGGAAGGTCATCCGCAAGGCCACGAAACAGTGTCATCGCAGCATGGCCGTGCATATTGATGAGGCCCGGACTCAGTAGCATGCCGGGAAGTTCGACTGACTCGGCTGCCTGATAGCGTCGCAGATCAGAGCGGGGTGCCAATACGGCGATTTGCCCATCCTTGATGCCGATAGCGTAGTTAGTCAGTACCACCCCGGCCGGTTCCACCGGAACGATCCAGGTGGGAAAAAGAAGCAGGTCAAGGGGCACGACACCAGGCATGGAAGGGCTTCCTGAAGGTAAATAAATGAAAGTATAACTGGCGTCAGCCCAATGGCGGGACTCAGTCGAGCCACATTATCGATAAAAGCGTTTATAAACCCATGTATTCGCGATGTCCTGTCACAGCGGCTTGTATCACCCCTGTATAATCGACTTTTTTGTTTCAGGCGATGAGGGTGATCATGCGCGAGCGACTTCTGGCCGCAGAGAAGGTCAAGGCTATCGAGTGGAAAGAGGGCGTACTGCATCTGCTAGATCAGCGTTTATTACCCATGCAGGAAGTCTGGCTCACGTATGACTCGGCCAGTGGTGTGGCCGAGGCAATCAGGCAGATGGTCGTGCGAGGAGCACCGGCAATCGGTATTAGTGCAGCCTACGGCGTTGTGCTAGGCGCTCGAGCGCGCCAGCAGGCAGGGGAAGACTGGTTGCAAACGCTGGATGAGGATATGCAGATGCTCGCAGAGTCCCGTCCTACAGCGGTCAACTTGTTCTGGGCGCTTAATCGTATGCGAGAGCGCCTGAAGCGACTCAAGCCGGGCGAGGAGGCACTAGCGGCCCTTGAAGCGGAGGCCGTTGCCATCCATGAGAGCGATCGCGAAGCCAATCTGACCATGGCGCAGCTCGGGGTCGAGTTGATTCGCAAGCATGGCGATGGCGTTCAGACGCTTCTGACCCATTGCAATACCGGTGCGTTGGCGACCGGAGGGTTTGGAACCGCCCTGGGGGTTATTCGTGCGGCTCACCTGGAAGGACTTGTGGACAAGGTATTTGCCGATGAGACGCGCCCGTGGCTACAAGGTGCCCGCCTTACTGCCTGGGAGTTGGCTGGCGAAGGCATTCCTGTCACTTTGAATGCCGATGCGGCAGCGGCCCATCTGATGAAAACCGGCAATATCTCCTGGGTCATCGTAGGGGCTGACCGAATCACAGCCAACGGTGACGTTGCCAACAAGATCGGGACCTATCAGCTGGCCGTCAATGCAATGCACCATGGGGTGCGCTTTATGGTTGTGGCGCCCAGCTCGACCATCGACATGAATCTGACATCCGGTGAGGATATCCCCATCGAGCAGCGTGAGGGACGCGAACTGCTTGAAATAGGCGGTGTTCGGATTGCGGCAGAAGTCGATACTGTAAATCCTGTTTTCGATGTAACGCCTGCTGATCTGATTGATGCGATTGTCACGGAGCGAGGCGTCGTGGAGCGGCCCACTGCAGAGAAAATGGCTGCACTTATGAACCGCAAGCGCTTGCACTGATTTTTCCGCTTAACACGACTCACACATCGCCTGCGGGAAACCGCAGGCAACCCTTGGTTTGTGGTAGTATTTACTGCTTTCCCGCAGGGTGTTGAAACTAAGGAACCAGGCTTCTCATGGGCGAACTGGCCAAAGAAATCCTCCCGGTCAATATTGAAGACGAACTCAGACAGTCTTACCTCGATTATGCGATGAGCGTAATCGTCGGACGCGCATTGCCGGATGTGCGCGACGGCTTGAAACCTGTGCATCGCCGTGTGCTTTATGCCATGAGCGAGCTGGGTAACGATTGGAACAAGCCTTATCTGAAATCCGCCCGTGTCGTGGGCGACGTAATCGGTAAATACCACCCTCACGGCGACTCTGCGGTATACGACACGATTGTACGTATGGCGCAGCCGTTCTCCCTTCGCTACATGCTGGTGAATGGTCAAGGTAACTTCGGTTCGGTTGACGGTGACTCCGCAGCCGCTATGCGATACACCGAAGTGCGCATGTTCAAATTGACCCACGAAATCCTGGCGGACCTGGATAAGGAAACCGTTGACTGGGTAGACAACTACGACGGGTCCCTGAAGATCCCGGCAGTCATGCCTACAAAGGTTCCGAACCTTCTGGTCAATGGCTCCAGTGGTATCGCGGTGGGGATGGCTACTAACATTCCGCCTCACAACCTGACCGAAGTGATTGATGGCTGCCTGGCGCTGATCGAAAACAGTGAGCTGACTGTCGACCAACTGATGCAGTATATCCCGGGGCCTGATTTCCCGACTGCAGGCATTATCAATGGCCGGGCAGGTATCATCGAGGCTTATCGTACAGGGCGGGGGCGTATTTACGTACGTGCACGTGCTGACGTCGAAGATATCGACAAGTCAGGCACTCGCCAGCAGATCGTCATCACCGAGCTGCCTTATCAGCTGAACAAGGCTCGTCTGATCGAAAAGATTGCCGAGCTGGTGAAAGAACGCAAGATCGAAGGTATCACCGAGCTGCGTGATGAGTCCGACAAGGATGGCATGCGTGTCGTGATCGAGTTGCGTCGTGGTGAAGTGGCTGAGGTTGTGCTGAACAATCTGTATGCACAAACCCAGCTGCAAACAGTGTTTGGTATCAATATCGTTGCGCTGGTGGACGGCCAGCCCAAGGTCCTTAACCTAAAGGACATGCTTGAGGCATTCATCCGTCACCGTCGCGAAGTGGTTACCCGTCGGACCATTTATGAACTGCGTAAAGCGCGTGAGCGTGGTCATATTCTCGAAGGCCAAGCGGTTGCGCTGTCCAATATCGATCCGGTTATTGAACTGATCAGGTCCTCTCCAACCCCAGCTGAAGCCAAAGAGCGGCTCATTGCGACCGGTTGGGAGTCCAGTGCTGTCGAGGCGATGGTAGAACGCGCTGGTGCGGATTCCTGCCGCCCGGAAAACCTTGATCCGCAGTATGGTCTTCGTGACGGCAAATACTGGCTATCTCCTGAACAGGCGCAGGCCATCCTTGATTTGCGACTGCATCGCCTGACCGGCCTGGAGCATGAAAAGCTGCTGGCTGAATATCAGGAGATCCTGAAACAGATTGCAGAGCTGATCCGAATACTCAACAGCCCTGAGCGTCTCATGGAAGTCATCCGTGAGGAGCTTGAAAAGATCAAGGCAGAGTTCGGTGATGCACGTCGTACTGAAATCGTCGCGTCTCAAGTCGACCTGACCATTGCTGACCTGATCACAGAAGAAGATCGTGTCGTCACCATTTCCCATGGCGGCTACGCCAAGTCCCAGCCCTTGCATGCCTACCAGGCTCAGCGCCGTGGTGGTCGCGGCCGTTCTGCCTCGGGCGTGAAGGAAGACGATTACATCGAGCATCTTCTCGTCGCCAATAGCCATACCACACTGCTGTTGTTCTCCAGCCTGGGTAAGGTGTACTGGAAAAAGACCTACGAAATTCCTGAGGCTTCTCGTGCTGCACGTGGTCGTCCGCTTGTAAATCTGCTGCCATTGGCTGAAGGCGAGCGTATCACTGCGATGTTGCCAGTAGATCTGGAGGCCGTGCGTCAACAGGCACCTGAAGATGAAGACCTGGGTGATCAGGACGATGTCGTTGAAGACGTGGTGCTTGAAGATGATGTTGAGGTCGATGAGGGCGCAGAAGGGGTTGAAGATAGCGGCAAGGATGAGCCTACCGGATCCTATATCTTCATGGCTACTGCTTACGGCACGGTCAAGAAAACCCCGCTGGTGCAGTTCAGTCGTCCTCGTAGCAATGGCCTGATTGCGCTGAAGCTGGAAGAGGGCGATAGCCTGATTGCAGCGGCCATTACCGATGGCGCCCAGGAGGTCATGCTGTTCTCTGACAACGGTAAGGTCATTCGCTTCAAGGAGCGTCATGTCCGCACAATGGGACGTACAGCCCGTGGTGTCCGCGGTATGCGTCTGGGTGATGGGCAGCATCTGATTTCCATGCTGATTCCAGAAGAGCAGGCGCAGATACTGACAGCCAGTCTGAATGGTTATGGCAAGCGTACTGCTATTGCTGAGTATCCGCAGCGTGGTCGTGGTGGTCAGGGCGTAATAGCCATGGTAACCAATGAGCGTAATGGCCCGCTGATTGGCGCTACTCAAGTCCTTGAAGGTGAGGAAATCATGTTGATTTCCGATCAGGGTACGCTGGTGCGTACACGGGTTGATGAGGTTTCCCTGCAAGGCCGCAACACGCAGGGTGTAACACTGATCAAGCTTGGCAAGGGCGAGAAGCTCGTAGGCCTTGAGCGTGTGCAGGAGCCCTCTGTTGACGACGAGTTGATCGAGCATGAGGGCGAGCTTGATGACGAGTTGCTTGAAAAGGAGCTTCCTGTCATTAGCGAAGAGCCAAGCGATGAGGATGTCCTGCCGGGCGCCAACGATGTTCCCTCTGATGACATGCCCAATGAGGACGATGAGTGATGAGCAAGCGAGCGTATAACTTCTGCGCTGGCCCGGCTGCGCTGCCGGAGGCGGTACTGAAACAAGCTCAGGCCGATCTGCTCGATTGGCAGGGGCGCGGCTTGTCTGTCATGGAGATGAGTCACCGTGGCGACGACTTCACTGCAATCAGCTCGAAAGCCGAGCAGGACTTGCGGGATTTGCTTGTAATCCCCGCTGATTACAAAGTGCTTTTCCTGCAGGGCGGGGCAAGTCTACAGTTCGCTCAGATTGCACTGAACCTGCTACCTGAAAGTGGAAAGGCTGATTACATCGATACAGGGATCTGGTCACGCAAGGCTATCGAGCAGGCGCAAAACTATGGCGCAGTGAATGTTGCCGCCAGCGCCAAGAAATACGATTACCTGGCTATCCCTGGGCAGAATGAGTGGCAGCTTTCCAAGGATGCGGCCTACGTTCATTACACGCCGAACGAAACCATTGGCGGTCTTGAGTACAACTGGATTCCTGAGACAGGCGATGTTCCTCTAGTTGCTGATGCGTCCTCGAACCTGCTGTCACGTCCTTTGGACGTGTCACGGTTTGGGTTGATTTATGCGGGCGCACAGAAAAACATCGGACCCAGTGGGCTTGTAGTGGTGATCGTTCAGGAGGAGTTGCTGGGGCGGGCACGTTCCTCTTGCCCCAAGCTCCTTGATTATAAGGTCGAAGCAGACAATGGTTCGATGTACAACACGCCCGCCACGTTTTCCTGGTATCTGTCTGGCCTGGTGTTCCAGTGGCTGAAAGATCAGGGTGGACTACCTGCCATCGAGCGGATCAACCGTCAGAAGCAGGAGCTTCTGTATGGCTTCATCGATAGTAGTGACATGTACATGAATCCGATTGCGGTAAATGATCGTTCCTGGATGAACGTGCCTTTCCGCCTGGCAGATGAGCGTCTGGACAAGACTTTCCTGTCGGGTGCCGAAGAGCGAGGCCTTCTATATCTTCAGGGGCATCGCTCGGTAGGTGGCATGCGCGCATCCATCTACAACGCTGTCAGTCTTGAGGCTGTGCAAGCACTGGTCGCCTATATGACAGAGTTTGAAAAGGAGCACGGTTAAACCATGGCGGAACAAGAGCTCAAGGCCCTGCGCCTCCGTATCGATAGCTTGGATGAACGGATTCAGGAACTCATCAGTGAGCGCGCCCGCTGCGCTCAGGATGTGGCTCGCGTGAAAATGCAGTCGCTAGGTGAGGGTGAAAGTCCGGTTTTCTATCGACCGGAGCGCGAAGCGCAGGTGCTCAAGCGGGTAATGGAGCGTAACCAGGGCCCGTTGGGTAACGAGGACATGGCTCGTTTGTTTCGAGAGATCATGTCGTCGTGCCTTGCGCTTGAAGAGCCATTGAAGGTTGCCTATTTGGGGCCGGAAGGTACGTTTTCGCAGGCGGCTACGCTTAAGCATTTTGGTATGGCGGTAAAGACACGGCCAATGGCCGCTATCGACGAAGTTTTTCGTGAGGTGGCGGCTGGGGCCGTAAATTTTGGTGTGGTTCCTGTTGAGAACTCAACTGAAGGTGCCGTCAACCATACGCTTGATAGTTTCCTGGAGCATGATCTGGTTATCTGCGGCGAGGTGGAATTGCGTATCCACCATCATCTGCTTGTGGGTGAAACGACCAAGACAGATAGCATTTCGCGTGTTTACTCACACGCGCAGTCCCTGGCTCAGTGCCGTAAATGGCTAGACGCGTATTTCCCTAACATCGAACGAATCGCAGTTTCGAGCAATGCCGAGGCTGCGAAGCGGGTTAAAAGTGAATGGAATAGCGCGGCGATAGCAGGGGATATGGCGGCTTCCCTGTATGGTTTGTCAAAGCTGCATGAGAAAATCGAAGATCGTCCAGATAACTCCACGCGGTTTTTGATTATCGGAAATCAGGAGGTCCCGCCTAGCGGCGATGATAAGACGTCTGTGATCGTGTCGACTCGCAATAAGCCGGGCGCCTTGCATGATTTGCTAATGCCGTTTCATGCCAACAACATTGACCTGACGCGCATCGAAACACGTCCGTCCCGCAGTGGTAAGTGGACCTATGTTTTCTTTATAGACTTCATCGGTCATCAGCATGATCCTCTCATCAAGGATGTGCTGGAAAAAATCAATGGCGATACGGTCGCCTTGAAAGTTTTAGGGTCGTATCCTAAAGCAGTGTTGTAACGCTCGAAAGCCACACCGTTAGGGTGTGGCTTTTTTATATTTGCTTTCTGTATCTGCAACGCATCCCGCATCATCAAAACTAATGACGCGTGAATGCTTCTTGCGCTGCGTTACATAGTAGTAACGGGCGCGATTATTGTTCTCGACGATCCTGTCTGGCTTTCCCAGGGCGCTTTCGACATCCTCTTTCGTCATGCCCGCTATAACCTTTTTGTGGATGACCGCCATTCTTCTTTCCGAGCCTGAAAGCACGTTTGGGCAGGCTCCTTCCTTGGCTCCCACAACTGCCAGCTCATGGTGGGCAGGCAACTGATCCTTGGCGGGAGAAGGTGAGGATAACGGTTGTGTCGATATCGGTGTTTTGGGTCCGTTGCCGCCAGGCTTGGGATTATCAGCGGTTTGGTGGCTGATCGTATCGCCTTTAAGGCAGCCATTTGCGGAAAAGCTGATATGGCCGTCTTCGCTTGCACACCGAAAGACCGTTGTGGCAGTAGCCATATTTGAAAAAAACAACGTTACCAAACATAGAAGTGTAACGGGATTACGGTACATAGCTGTCCTCCATGACATCTGTTCATAGCGTAGTGCGAGATGCGCCGTGCCGCTGTGATTGGCTCCGCAGATCAACGGCCAGGCTCGGTCAGGCATGAGCATTAGCTGCCAAATGATTGTTTTTAACTGTTTTACATCGCCGATTCAGCGCATGCAGTGCTATGATTCCGCTGTCAGCCCCGCCGGGGCTCGTGGACCCTTTCCATGGACATACCCCGATCTAACAAACTTCGATCGCTGTTTCGTTTATTAAAGATTTAATTCCCGCAGCGCGCTCCGTTGCCGGGGATGGAGTGCGCTTATGAGTGAAGTGGAAGCAAGAAAGCCACAGGAAAGTTTGCAGGAGCGACTGGCTCAAGTCGTTGAGCTGCTCCATCAGTATCGTTTCGTTGAAGGTCCCGCTCACGACGAGCAGGTTGTACAGCCTGATGAGGCGCTGCATGAAGAGGGGCTGTCCGAACTCCGTCGCCGTCTGGATGAACTGCATCCGGCCGATATTGCTTTTATCCTTGAGGCGCTTCCACTTCATGAGCGTCTGACCGTCTGGAGCCTGGTTAAGACCGAGCGTGACGGCGACATCCTTCTTGAAGTCTCCGACTCTGTTCGTGAAACACTGATCGCCGACATGGATGATCAGGAAATCCTTGCAGTGGCAGGACAGCTGGATGCTGATGAGCTGGCCGACCTGGCGCCTGACCTGCCTCGAGATGTTGTACATGAGCTTATGGAGGCTCTGGACGCCCAGCAGCGTGAGCGGGTGCGCTCAGCGCTTTCATATGAAGAGGATCAGGTTGGCGCACTGATGGACTTCGAGATGGTGACTATCCGCGACGATGTCACGCTTGAGGTTGTTCTGCGGTATTTGCGTCGCTTGAAGGAGCTGCCAGGCCATACGGATAAGCTGTTTGTTGTCGATTATGACGGCATATTGAAGGGCGTGCTTCCTGTGAAGCGGCTTTTGGTCAATGACCCGGAAAAGCAAGTCGCTGAGGTAATGGCTAACGATCCGGTAGCGTTTCATCCTGATAATGATGCCTACGAGGCCGCTCAAGCGTTTGAACGTTACGATCTAATTTCTGCGCCTGTCGTTGACAAGAATGGCAAATTGATAGGTCGTCTCACTATCGATGAAATGGTGGACTTGATTCGCGAGGAAAGTGAATCTGAAGTCCTCAACATGGCGGGTCTTCGTGAAGACGAAGATGTTTTTGCTTCTGTTTGGAAGTCGGTCGGCAATCGTTGGACCTGGCTTGCTACGAATCTGGTAACGGCGTTTGTTGCCTCTCGTGTAATCGGGCTCTTTGAAGGCAGCATTGAAAAGTTAGTAGCGCTGGCCGCCTTGATGCCTATCGTTGCAGGTATTGGCGGTAATTCGGGTAATCAGACGATCACTATGATTGTGCGTGCTATCGCGCTGGGTCAGCTCAATGCCAGCAGCACCATGAGATTGTTGAGGAAAGAGCTAGGTGTTGCGCTCTTCAATGGATTGATTTGGGGTGGGGTAATTGGCCTGATTGCCTATTACCTTTATAACAGTTGGTCGTTGGGGGTCGTCATGACGGCTGCCATGACGTTGAATCTCTTGCTAGCCGCGTTTATGGGAGTATTGATTCCCATGACGTTACAACGGTTTGGACGAGATCCCGCAATGGGGTCCAGTGTGCTGATTACAGCAATGACAGACAGCGGCGGCTTTTTCATCTTCCTTGGTCTTGCCACTATGTTCCTTCTGTAACTTCAAGCGAAAGGATCAGGGTGTATCCCTGATCCTTTAACAAATACTTTATTCCTGTGATGACTCGACGTCATTGGCAATCAGAGAGAGGAGGGCGTTTTGCTGGCGTCCAGAAAGTTGCCTGAAGCGCTGTAGCAGTTCCCGTTCATGAGTGCTTAGCTCTGGACTATCCATACGCATGCTCGGGTCTGTATCGATAGCGCCTTCTTGAATGAGACTCTGCTCCAGTCGAGCAATGATTTCAGAATTCATGCTGCGATGATGGTTGCGTGCAACTTCGGCGATACGTTCGCGCATTCCTTCGGGAAGACGGACGACGAATTTGTCAGCTGTGCGACTGGAGTACGATCTAATTGCCTGAGTCATGAGTACATTCATCTAAGTGGTCAAGGACGATGCCAACAAGGCTTTCATGAAGCTTGGGACAGCATTTGTTATTTGCTCTCAACGCTATTACTTGCGTGAGCTTATTGGCGTCAATTTAGTGACAATTTTCAAAAAAAGCAAAGTGGCTTCTCTCTAAATCAATGCTAATGAGAAGCTTAGCAATGATTTCTGGGAATAGCGGTCTTTAACGCTAGGTTTTACATAACGCATGACAAAGCGCGCTCTTGTCGTTAACATTCTGCTCTCGCACGACGTCATTTGGTCCCAGTAGCTCAATTGGATAGAGCATCCCCCTCCTAAGGGGAAGGTTGTGAGTTCGAACCTCGCCTGGGACACCATAAAACTTGCAATACCTCACGCACTTCTACTCTTCACATCCTTGACTAACGCATAAACTGGACTTTATGGTCTTTTATATTATTGTGCGTTAACGGTTGTCCTTTCATTTTTATGGCAACTATTAATATGACTATTAATATGAGTTCTACCGTAAAGTGATATTAATAGTTAGCCGTCCTAGAACCGATATATAAATATGTGATGGGGTTGGCAGACTGAAGGGGAACCTTTGGTGGGCATGAGAATCTATCGCTGGCGCTAGTATTAAGGGGTAACAAGATTCCTTAATTATAGTTATGTTATTCCGGTGCTCATTGGGCTGAGCGTGTTGGCCTCGATAACGATTCGAACAAGCAGAGCCCAGCAATGAACTTGTTTTACAGGCACGGCCAATTGAGTTGGCTGTGATGGTTTGTTCGTTATGTCGCGCCCATTCTTAATGAAGCCGCAATATTAAAGTTTATCTAGACAGCTTTGCTGAATATGGATCAACCCACTTGGGCTCTCTGAGAGGAAGCGTGAATGTCTTATTATCCCGTTCTGTTATCAATCGTTTTTGTTGTCCGTAATCAGTCTAGGGAGCTTGCAGAGTCATTGACTAATGCGGCGAGTATTATCGCCTCACTAGTGAGTGACTATGAGTTGATCATTGTTGACAACGCCTCTACCGATGACAGTGTAGCCATGCTCAAGGATTTGACTGGTGAAAAGGGGCTGCCGAATCTTCAGGTGTATGCTCTGACCAAAGAGGTCGATACGGATACCGCTTGCTGGGTGGGTTTGGAAAATGCACTTGGCGATTATGTAGCCGTCATTGATCCACTGACGGACGATGTCGGGTTCTTGCCTGCAATGCTGGAAAAAGCAGCGGAGGGAAGTGACGTTGTATTTGCGGCCAATTCCCAAAAGCCCAAGCGTACATTAGCCTACAAAGCCTGCTTCTCCAGCTTTAACTCTTTGTACAAGCGTCTAGGCGGCATCGACCTTGCAAACGATGCCCCTCAGTATCGCCTGTTGAGCAAGCGCGTAGTTAATTTTATTCTGCAACACCCTGTTCCTGCTTTGACCTATCGTCATTTGCCGGCAACAGCGGGCTTTGCTCAGACAAAGTTGACCTATAGCTCTACGCCCAAAGCGCCTCAGAACAAGCGTCTGGGAGACAGTATCGAGCGGGGAATCCGTCTCCTGATCTCTACAACGCGTGCCCCTATGCGACTGGTCAACATGCTTTGCATGTTTGGTGCTGCAGCCAACCTTATCTACTCGGCATATGTCATCGCGGTTGGGCTTCTCAAGTCGGATGTTGCGCCAGGTTGGGTAACGCTATCCCTGCAACAGTCAGGCATGTTCTTTCTTTTGTCCCTCGTGCTGCTGGTATTGGGCGAATACATCCTGCAAGTGGCTACCCGTACCAATGAAGGGCCGGCATACCATGTTGCTCAGGAGTTTACGAGCGCCATCATGACGCGACGCGAGAAACTCAACATCGAGGTTGTCAGTGACCCACAGCCGTCTACCGTGACTGCTGCTGCCTCTAATATGGCTTAAGGCATACATACATCATGCAGGATGCTATTGTCATTGGTGGCGGTTTCTACGGATCCATGATTGCCTTGTATTTGATGAAAGTACGAGGTTTCAAGGCTGTGACGTTGATTGAGCGAGAGGCGACTCTGCTCAATCGTGCGTCTTATAACAATCAGGCCCGTGTGCATAACGGCTATCATTATCCGCGTAGTTTCACGACTGCCTTCAGAAGTCGCGTCAACTTACCCCGCTTTATAAAAGACTATCCTGACGCTGTAGTCACAAACTTTACAAAGCTCTACGCCATAGCCCGTAATAACTCGAAAGTTACTGCCAAGCAGTTCGAGCGGTTTTGTCATGAAATTGGTGCAAAGCTTGAACCTGTACCTGCGTCAATGGAAAAGCTCTTTGAGCCACGGCTTATTGAGGCTGTTTATCTAACGGAAGAGTACGCGTTCAATTCTAGAGAATTGGCAGGAGAGGCGAGGCGCGAACTCGATGAAGTTGGAGTCGAGGTATTACTTAATACCAGGGTGAAATCTATTCATCGGCAGGGCAGTGACACGCTTTCGGTCACTTATGAGCAGGATGGAAAATCGGTAGAGCGCTCCACGCGGTTCATTTTTAACTGCACCTATAGTGGCCTGAATCAGTTTTCTGGCGACTTTCCGGGTACTCAAACCAAGTTGAAGCATGAGTTAACAGAAATGGCCTTGGTTGAGATGCCGGATGCGCTTAAAGGCCTGGGCGTTACGGTGATGGATGGGCCTTTCTTTTCCATGATGCCTTTCCCTGCGAGAGGGCTACATACGCTATCCCATGTACGCTACACGCCGCATATGCAGTGGAACGATTCACCGGATCTCGATCCCTATCATCGCCTTGAGCATTACCATCGTGACACACGCGTTGATCGCATGATTCGAGATGTAGCACGCTACATGGCGCCTGTTGCCAATGTTCAGTACAGGGACTCGCTTTTTGAAGTCAAGACCATTCTCGTTAAGAACGAAGGGGATGACGGTCGGCCAATTCTTTTTGAGCAGCACGCCCAACTGCCCAATTGTTACTCGGTTCTAGGTGGAAAAATCGATAACATTTTTGATGTTCTGGAGAAGCTAGATGCCGAATCCATCCACTGATGCAACCAATTTCGCGGATGTCACTCCAGCTCGGTCAGTCCGTTGGCTCGGAGTCGTTGCGCTATTCGCATTTGCTTTCGTCAGTTTTTTTACGCTAGGCCCCGGCAATATTGTCGATCCCTTTCACCAGGGAGAATACTTTGCCACTTTGCCCAGTATGCTGCATGGTCGGGTAGGTGAGCATGCCTTCACCATTCATGGTGCGCTCGACTTTTTGCCTGCCTGGATCGCCACTCATTTCAGCGGGCCGGATAATAACTTTCTCTATACCCAGGTTGCCTACGCGCTGTGCAACCTAGGTGCGGCTTGGCTGTTTTACTTGATAGCGTCTTTATTCATTGAGCGTGGCGCTAGATATGAGTTGCTGACACTCGTTGCAGTGGCGGTGGTAGCCAGCCAACTGGTTGGTTACCGTGACCTGTGCTTGCTGCTTTCGATCTATTTATTCCTGCTGTGTTTGCGAGCCAATCGCTCCTCCGATTTTTTTGTTAAAGCGACTCTCTTGGGTATTGCTGCAGCATTCAACATGTTTTGGTCTTATGACCGGGGCATTACCGGGTTTGGGGCGATAGGGTTGGGCGTGCTTCTGGCCAGCTTTTACGATCGCCGTTTCATCTATGCCATGGCCATCTTTGTTGGGACGTTTCTTGTACTGTCCCTGATGACCGAGGTGTTTTCCCTTAGCGATTATCTACGGAACTTCGACTTTCTACTCAGTACATCCTCGCAATGGACGTATCACAGTCCACGCTTCATCATTCAGAGCGCGCTACTGACCGTACCGACAGTGCTGGCTTATTATGCACTGTTCAAAGCGCTGCCTAAGCCGTTCCATTTCGGCTCTGCGTTTGCCATTGCTGGAATGCTGGCTGTCCTGATGTTGGTTTTGTACAAGATCGCGACCAACCGTGCAGATTTCATCCATGTTCCGATGGGTATGTGGGCGCCTTTGCTCAGTTTCCTCTTCGCTTATGATCAGCTGCGTAAGACGGGCCGAAAGCAGGAATTTGTGCTGCTGAAAAAGCCCGTAGCCGTGGCGGTGGTTGGGTCTATGCTGCTTCTAGGGCTGATTGGTAAGAACCCGATGCCCTTTTTTGCAGTTCTGCTGGGTTTGGTACTCATTAACAGCAACCGCAAGCCCTTGGGGTATGTAGCCCTGGTAGGTCTCTCGGGGTTGCTGGCTGCCTTTACACTTTACAAATCGCCAGTCCCCAATGTTCTTGTAAACGGCTACAAGTGGCTACCCAATATGGCGTCGCCCCCTGAGAACTCTCTGCTGGTCTCTGACGGTGCGCGTTGGGCGGCCAGCCAGATCAAGGGGTCAGGATCGCAGTGTGTGTTTGATCTTTCCAATAACGGAATTATCAATGGCGTGACAGGTTTGCCCGCGTGTACGAAATACATTTATCCGGTGTATGCCACGCGCGTGTATGAGCAAGACATGATTTCGGATCTGAAAAAGTCAGACCCCTCTGTCGTGGTCTACTCCACAACGTTCTGGTCGTTCAATATCAACGACATATCAATGCACGACAAATTTCCTGAACTCAAAAAGTATCTGGATGAAAGGTATCCGTACGAAAAGTGCGAGTCGGAATATTGTCTTCGTTTTAAAAATACTCAGGGGTGATAGGAATGAGTTTGCCAGACGCGCTTATAGGATATAGCGGCTTTGTCGGTTCGACATTGCTCAAGCAAAAAGACTTTGAGGGCCAGTTTCGCTCGACCAACATCTCTGAGGTAGGCGAAAAGGCTTATCACACGCTTGTATGCGCCGGTGCCCCCGCTCAGAAATGGATCGCGAACAAGGATCCCGAGGCTGACCGTGAGAAAATCGATGGTTTGATCGAACACTTGAAGCAGGTTAAATGCGAGACATTTGTTCTTATCAGCACTGTTGATGTATTCGGCTCGCCCGTTGGAGTCAATGAAGAAACGCCTGTTGTTGAAGAGGGCCTGCATGCGTATGGCTTGAATCGCAGGCGCCTTGAGAAATTCGTAGAAAGTCATTTCCCCAATTACCTGATTGTTCGTTTGCCAGGTCTAGTTGGACCAGGACTTCGCAAGAACGTTATTTTTGACTTCCTGAACGATAATAATCTTTCGGTCATCGATAGCCGTGGGGTATTCCAGTTCTATCCCATGGTCAATCTCTGGTATGACATCCAGACTGCCCTGAAGGCTAATCTCAAACTGGTGCATTTTACTTCGGAGCCTGTCAGCGTCGCTGATATCGCTCGCTATGGCTTTGGCTTCGAGTTCACTAATGAATTAAGCAACGCTCCAGCTTCGTATGATTTCCAATCCCTCCATGCTGAGGAGTTTGGCGGTGGTGCCGGCTATCAGTACAGCAAGCGTGAGACGCTTCAGGCAGTAAGGGCATATGCACAGTCCGAGCCGTTGAAAGCGAAGACTGCTTCGGAGGCTCATTGATGCGAGTCGCCATTTCCAACATCGCTTGGGATGTTTCCAATGACGAAGAAGTAGCGCAGCTGCTTTCCCGTTATGATGTAGATGCAGTCGATATAGCGCCCGGTAAATACTTTCCGCAGCCCAAGGATGCGACTGACGCAGAGATCCGGGCGGTCGAGCAGTGGTGGCAGTCCCGTGGTGTTTCGCTAACAGGTATGCAGTCCCTGTTATTCGGAACTACTGGATTAAATGTTTTTGGCTCCGCTGAGTCACAGCAGGCAATGCTGGATCACTTGGATGCCGTCTGCCGTATTGCGGCAGGCCTGGGCTCTACGCGTTTGGTATTTGGCTCTCCCAAGAACCGTGATCGCTCTGCAATTGCGGATGAACAGGTAGATAGCGTAGCTATCCCTTTCTTCCGCCGCTTGGGTGATATTGCTGCTCGTCATGGTGTGCTGATATGCCTGGAGCCAAATCCCACCTGTTATGGCGCTAACTTCATGGTCAATAGTGTAGAGACTGCTCGTGTAGTTGAGGCAGTTGATCATGACTCTATCCGGATGCAACTCGATACCGGCGCCTTGGCGATCAATGACGAAAATCCTGAAGAGATCATTGCCCGCTTTGCACCTTTCATTGGGCATATACATGCCAGTGAACCCAATCTGATTACGTTGGGTGATGGCGGTTCGAAGCATGCGCAGGTTGCCCAAGCATTGGCAAAACACCTTCCCGATCATGTCGTGACTATCGAGATGCTCCCTGCCAAGGAAGAGTCGAACATGGCATCTATCGAAAGAGCACTGGGCGTTGCTACACGGCTCTATCGAGATGGTGTGCAAGCAGGGGTAATGGCATGAAGTGGATGATCCTCATACTGGGCATCCTGTCCAATGCATCTGCCAGTGTCCTTGTAAAGATGGCCATGATGCCACCAAGAAAGTTTCCAAGTCTTTCCGATCCTATGGGAGCGTTAAGCAACTGGCCATTCTGGCTTGGGCTTTTTCTTTATGGATTGGCGTTTCTGCTGTATGCCGCTGCGCTTGCACGTTTGCCGCTGAATGTGGCGCATCCCGTTTTGACCGCTGGTGCCATAGCAACCGTGGCGATCATGTCGGCAGCGATATTCAAAGAACCTTTCCCATGGACGACCATTACCGGGATCATCATGGTAATCGCCGGTGTTGCGCTGATTACGGCCCGTGTAAGCTCATAATGTAGAAATGACTATGACAGCAGATATTTCCGAACACATACGCACTTCCTGGCAAGTGCCTGCGTATGAAAAAACGATGTGGTTGGGCAAGCAGCACGCCACATGCATCATCATTCCTGTGATCAATGAAGGAAGCCGTATTGTCAGTTTGCTGACTCGGATGAAGGATCTGAACGTTGATCAAGCGTCGGATGTAATCATTATCGATGGCGGCAGCACAGACGGCTCATTGGAGCTGGAGCGCCTCAAGTCCAAGGGTGTTAGAGGCCTGTTGCTCAAAAAGGGACCTGGTAAGCTAAGTGCTCAGTTGCGTTGTGCCTACGCCTTTGCATTGGAGCAGGGCTACGAGGGCATCGTGACGATTGACGGTAACGACAAGGATGATCCTGAGGCTATCCCGCGGTTCATCAAGGCGTTGGAGGAGGGGGCGGACTTCGTGCAGGCGTCGCGCTTCCTGCAAGGCGGTGTTGCTGAAAACACGCCAAAGTCCCGTGATTTCGCTATTCGCTTCATTCATGCGCCTATGCTGAGCATGGCGTCAGGCTTTCACTGGACCGATACGACCCAGGGGTTCCGGGCCTATAGCCGCAAAATGCTGTTGGATCCGCGCGTCGCTCCATTCCGTGATGTGTTCATGACCTATGAGCTGTTGGCTTACCTGTCCTATCGAGTGCCCAAGCTGGGTTATCGTTGTGTAGAGCTGCCTACCATCCGCCGCTACCCTAAAGGTGAAGTGCCCACCAAGATCAGTAGCGTGAGAGGAAATCTCTCTGTTCTTCAAGTTCTCTTCAAGGCGTGTACGGGACAGTACAACCCTTGAGGGACTATAAACACGGCGGCTTAGGTCGCCGTGTTTATTTCGGCTAAAAATCCCTCCTGACTCGACCGAACTCTTGGGCTTGCTACTCATCGAAGGGGTACATCAACGTCAAGGCATTAGGCCTTCGTGTCAAACGCATAAGAATCTGTCTTTGAAGCGCATTGTGCTGCCTTCGTAAGGAGCTGTAATGGGACGTACGTTATCTGCCTTCCGAGCGCTTTATGCTGCTACGTTGCTCATGCTGATCGGCTCAGGCCTGCTTAGCACCTATATGGCACTAAGGCTTGCGTCCGAGGAAGTTCCAGGGGCCTGGATCGGTGCATTGACAGGTGCTCAATACCTGGGTCTGGTGTTGGGAGGCAAGGTAGGGCATCGTCTTATTGCGCGTGTAGGGCATATAAGGGCTTACGTTGCTTGTGCGGGAATCGTAACTGCTGCAGTTCTGGGAACCGGAATATTGCCCTTTCTGCCCGTGTGGCTGCTGCTGCGTATGCTGGTAGGGATGGGCATGATGTGCCAGTACATGGTGTTGGAAAGCTGGTTGAATGAGCAAGCTGAGCCCAACCAGAGAGGCAAGGTATTCTCGGGGTATATGACGGCTTCCTACTTTGGTCTGGTTCTAGGGCAAGGTGTACTGATTGCCTGGCCTGAGCTCGGTAGCGAAAAGCTTATGCTGGTTGCGCTCTGTTTTGCGCTCTGTCTGGTGCCTGTTGCGATCACTGCGAAGATCCACCCGGCCCCGATGAGTCCGGCTCCTCTTGATCCTGGATTTTTCTTCAAACGAATCCCCCAATCGTTAACAACAACTGTAGTGAGTGGCCTCGCTATCGGTTCGTTTTATGGTCTTGCGCCTGTTTACGCCGCGGCCCAAGGGCTGCCAACCGAGCGAGTCGGCTTATTCATGGGGGTTTGTATTTTCGCAGGGCTGCTGGCTCAATGGCCTATTGGTTGGCTTTCCGACCGCCATGATCGTAGTTGGCTGATCAATAAGGTTGCGCTTGTTCTGGTGGTGGCTGCACTACCGCTGGCGTTATTGCCCAAGGTCCCCTTATTACTGCTGCTTGCTCTTGGCTTTGCAGTCAGCATGTTGCTTTTTGTGCTTTATCCTCTAGCCGTTGCGCTTTCCAATGACCATGTGGAAGGGGAGCGACGGGTATCCCTTACCGCCATGCTCCTGGCCACCTTTGGCGTGGGGGCCTGTATCGGTCCGCTATTGGTAGGTGCCTTGATGAATTGGTTCGGCGCCAACATGTTGTACGCGTCCATCGGTGTGTGCGGATTGATTCTGGTGTGGCGTATCAGGCCGCAGGATGTAAAAGGCTTGCACCGTGTCGACGAGGCCCCGCTGCAACACGTGCCTATGCCGGATAGCCTGGCCAGCTCACCTTTGGTTGCGGCACTGGACCCGCGAGTAGATGAGCAGGTAGTCCATGATCAGATGCAGAATGCAGAGGCAGTGGCAACTCCAGCGGAGGCTGCAGATGAAGAGACTTCCTCATCTGCAGTGCAGGCTATGGTTGAAGAGAGCAATCCTATACCTGAGGATGAGCCCAAGCGTTAGTCTATCCGCCGTGTTTCGCGTTGAAGTTGATAGACGAAGCGTTCGACCTGACGTTGAGTTAGGCCCGACATGCGATAGAAGCGCAGGCCTACCTCGGTACAATCTAGCCTTTCGTTATAAGAAACGTGGCGGACTTCTACTGTTGAGCTAAGGGCGCTGCCAGGGAGGGCTACGGAAAATTTTTCCAGTAGCTCACCAGGAGACACCATGGACGTTGCATTCTTGGCGATACGGATCTTGCAGCCGGTCGCCGAGATGTCCAGGAGCGAACCTTTCAGGAATTTTTTACTGGGAAGGTCTGAGAGCTCGGCTGTTGGCTGGCGATTAAGCTGAAGGCGGACCCGAAAAGCATTTCGGCGCTGGTGATAGCTTACTTCCTTCGGGAGTGGAAACCAGTAGCAGCGGCTGTCGTTCAGCTCGCTCAAATTGCCTGGAACGTCGTACTCCCAAGTGATTTGCACGCCTTCATGGGAGCTGTCGATGCGAAAACGCTCTCCCTGAAGCAGTAGCCGTTCCCCCTCGGTAGGGATGAGTTCATCCAGCGCGATCAAGCCTTGTTCGGTATTGATGTCGATCAGAAAGCTCTGGAACTGTCTGTTACGTTCCAGAAAGGTTACGCGGAGTGGACTACGGGTTTCCACCAACGGTTTTAGGTATGCAGCTATCTCAATAGGTGTCTTGAGTAGCTTGGGTGGCTGAGGACCCTGCACATCATTAAATGCGTTGGACACGCCCTGTCTCCATTTCTTGACAAATAAATAAAGAATGGCCGGGATCGTTTAATCCCAGCCATTGTATCAACAATTCATACCTGACTTAACGGGCGTTGGTAATTCGAGCGGGGCAGATGGCCGCGTCTGTTGTACAGACTGGGCACAGGAGGGCCCTGCAAAATTTCGAGCATGCTGGCCACAGTATACTGGTTGGCCTTGATGATCTGGCCATTCCGGTTGTTGGCTTCCTTGCACTGCTCAATAACGGTCGTGAGCTGGTCTGCCGCCTCGATCAACTGATCGTCCTGCTCGAAACGTTCGGCATAGGCTAACAGGCCTTCACGGCTCAAGGGTAACCCCAGGCGCTGCAATTGTGCAGAGCGCAAGTGATTATGCTGATCCAGTTGAACCAGGAGTGGCTGCTTTTCATCCAGCAACAGGCCAAGCAAATCGAACTTGCGATTTACCAGGGCTTCGTGTTCTAACTCGATCAGTTCCAGTAACCTTGTAGCGATGTTCAAATCGCTAAGGGTTAGCTCAAGCAAGCTGGCGTTGTGCATACGATCTACACTCGTGCGTCATATTTCCAACGCTGCGTCGCTTAGCGCTGGGATTCAAAATCAAGCAGTTTGGAAGCTACGCGCTGGCTATCGACTTTATAGCTGCCATCAGCAATGGCCTGCTTCAGGCGATTAACACGCTCGCTATCAACCACCGGCTCTTGGCGAATCTTTTCGACAGCCTTCTGAAGCGTTTGGGCTTCATCGCTCAGCTTTACATTTTCGCCTGCTGGCTGGGTTGGGGATACGGCAGCTGCTTTGGCAACTTCACTGGTTTTGTTAGTTGCATTGGTCGCTGCAGGTCCAGTAGTCCGGCTAGTGCTGGCGGTGCTGGAAGTGCTGTTCGTTCTGTTGAAATCAATAACCATGATGGAGAACCTCGGACAGTTTCGGTCGCATGCCCAGCTTTTCGGCTTAGCCCAAAAAAACTTTAGGCTAAATTTTGTGCTCCGTTTGGCAAAAAGCTAATGGGTCAGTATAAACCATCTGTTAGAGGCCATGGTGGCTGTTTGGCTTACATGGCGACCTCAACCATTCCCGGGCCAGTCACGCGCGCTTTAATGACGCGCTTGGAATTCAGATTCTTGACGCGAATCTGTTCTCCCTGGGCTCCATCAACCAACGCCTCTCCCTGCATTCTTACAGTAAAGCCTCCCGATCCCGCACTAATGACAACCTGATCGCCCTTGCGCACCACTTCGGCTGCCTGGAGGAAGGAGGGAGCTAATATTTGATCTGCCACTACCTGCCGCTTGAGTTTCTGACCCATCACTAGATCGATATCTGTCAGATAACCTTGAGGCAATTTTCCGACGTCTCGCTCCAGTAGAGCTACATTCTGCGGATCTATAATCGTATCGCGCAGCAATGGTCGGGTGGTGACTACGACATTTCGATACAGGCGAACCTCCGCAGGGATGTAGACGGTCCAGGGGGTACTTCCTTCGCATCGAACACGTACCGAAACACGGCCTAGCGGTGCTTCAAGGCCCTGCTGTGCAACGGTTAATGGTCGATCACAGGCCGCCAGCCGTAAACGTGGGTCCAAGTCTTTCACCTGAACTTCATGTCGACCCTCAGCATGACTCTCGATCAAATATTCCTGAACGCGCTCCTCAAGAAATCCTTGAGCTGCGCCGATAAGTTCTTCAGGCAGGGTTAGCTCGGCAGCTGCATAGGTCTGGTTTGCAGAGCAGAACCCTACAAGCGTTATCAGTAATGAGATGTGGCGTCTGTTCATGCGTCGAGAAACTGTCTTCGGCGGTTCATGAATCTACCTAAGCAATCCCTGTGCCGTCTTCTGTCATCCGATAGGCCGGCCTTTTCAGGAGTTCACAAATGGCTGGCGTATTAGATGCAGTCAACCAGCGTACTCAGTTGGTCGGGCAGAATCGGCTGGAACTGCTGTTGTTCCGTTTGGACGGCCCGCAGCTTTATGGAATCAACGTCTTCAAGGTAAGGGAAGTGCTGCAGTGCCCTAAACTTACCGTGATGCCGAAATCCAGTGCTGTCGTACGTGGCGTTGCAAGTATTCGTGGTGGCACCTTTCCGATCATGGACTTGGCGCTGGCAACGGGTCGCCGTGGTCTGGATGATCTGACGAACAGCTTCGTCATCATTACAGAATACAACACCAAGGTTCAGGGCTTCCTGGTGCGCTCCGTCGAGCGAATCATCAATATGAACTGGGATATGATCCAACCGCCACCCAAGGGAACCGGTCGTGATCATTACCTGACGGCTGTTACGCGTGTCGATAATCAGCTGGTTGAAATTATCGACGTGGAAAAAATCCTTTCAGAAGTAGC
The DNA here is from genome assembly GCF_058536325.1 of Pseudomonas sp. C2.3V. NCBI lineage: Bacteria > Pseudomonadati > Pseudomonadota > Gammaproteobacteria > Pseudomonadales > Pseudomonadaceae > Pseudomonas > Pseudomonas sp. C2.3V. Next base: position 1,632,633 of record NZ_JBZUBN010000001.1, read on the forward strand.
GCCTTCGGTCGAAACCATTTCGGAAGGTGTTATTGACACGGTTGTTCAGGCAAAAGCCGTTACCAAGCATGTGCTGATCGTCGATGACTCGTCTGTGGCACGTAAGCAGGTGAGCCGCTGTCTGGGAACCGTTGGAGTGGAAGTAACTGCGCTCAATGACGGACGTCAGGCGCTGAATTTCCTGAAGGACATGGTCGATAATGGTGAAAAGCCGGAGCGGGAGTTGCTCATGCTGATCTCTGATATCGAGATGCCTGAAATGGACGGCTATACTTTGACGGCAGAAATCCGTAACGACCCCCGGATGAGCAACCTCCATATCCTTCTTCATACCTCGCTGTCTGGTGTATTCAACCAGGCTATGGTTAAGAAGGTTGGAGCTAATGATTTCCTCGCTAAATTCCGCCCCGATGATCTTGCGTCCCGGGTTATTGAGCGTATCAAGGCAGCCGATGAAGGCTGAGATGATCAACGCTCTTCTTTTCTGATTCAGGAGCAGAACGGAAGTGTCAGCAGTTAATGCAGATTTTATGCAGTTCCGTGTCTTTCTTGAAAAGACGTGTGGAATCCTGCTTGGTGATAATAAACAGTATCTGGTTTCCAGCCGCCTCAACAAACTGATGGAGGCGGAAGGAATCAAGTCGTTGGGAGAGCTGGTGCAGCGTATCCAGACCCAGCCACGCAGCGGACTCAAGGAGAAGGTCGTCGATGCGATGACGACCAATGAAACCCTATGGTTTCGTGATACCTACCCGTTTGAGGTTCTGAAGAATCGCCTGTTACCGGAGTTGACCAAAGCCAACCCTGGACAGCGACTGCGTATCTGGTCGGCAGCCTGCTCGTCGGGCCAGGAGCCTTACTCGCTATCGATGACCATAGACGAGTTTGAGCGTAGCAGCCCAGGCCAACTACGCAGCGGTGTCCAGATCGTGGCAACAGATTTGTCCGGTGTAATTTTGACAGCGGCTAAATCGGGTGAGTATGACTCACTGGCAATCGGGCGTGGCCTTTCCCAGGAAAGACTGCAACGTAATTTTGACGTGGTTCCGCCGAATCGGTGGTCAGTAAAGCCCGCTATTAAAAGCCGCGTTGAATTCAGAGCGCTCAATCTGTTGGACAGTTATGCCAGCCTGGGCAAGTTCGACATGGTCTTTTGCCGCAACGTGCTGATTTATTTCTCGGCTGATGTAAAGAAAGATATCCTGACGCGTATTCACGGCACGCTCAAACCGGGAGGCTACCTGTTCCTGGGGGCGTCGGAAGCCTTGAACGGGCTGCCGGAACTCTATCAGATGGTCCAGTGTAATCCTGGCATCATTTACAAAGCGAAATAAGCCAAAGGCCCGACATGTCGGGCCTTTTCTTTTCCTGTCTTGCCATCCTTCCTGTCAAAGTTTTGCCGTCATCCTTGCCGCTTGCCCCTTCAAATACGGAAAAACCTTGCCGCTTTTGGCGCCGTAGCGCGCCTTGTTTTGTTAACTTATTGATATTTAAGGTTTTTAATAGTTGGCATGTGCATTGCTAAAGGGAGATAGCCCTTCTGGCAATAGGTTCATGACCATGAGTATCAGTTTCGATAAAGCATTGGGTATCCATCAGCAGGCGTTGAATTTCCGTTCTCAACGCGCCGAAGTGTTGGGCAACAACATTGCTAACGCCGACACGCCTGGATACAAGGCGCGCGATCTGGATTTCTCGGCCGTTCTGGCAGAGCAAGCCAACAAGTCGTCGCATAGCAAATTCAACCTTGATACGACCAACACTCGTCATATCGAGGCTGAAGGTTTCGGTGATCTGTCAGCGGATGCTGCGATGCGCTATCGCATACCCACTCAGCCTTCGCTGGATCAGAACACTGTAGATGAGCAAGTAGAGCAAGCCAATTACGCAGAAAACTCTGTGCAGTTCCAAGCCAGCTTCACGTTGCTTAACAACAAATTCAAAGGGCTCATGTCTGCCCTTCGTGGAGAGTAACCATGTCCCTGAGTAATGTATTCAACATTGCTGGTACAGGTATGAGCGCACAGACCACGCGCCTGAATACCATCGCCAGTAACATTGCTAACGCCGAAACCGTTTCGTCCAGCGTGGATGAGACCTACCGTGCCCGTCACCCTGTGTTCGCAACCATGTTGAACCAGGCGCAGAACGGTGGCAGCGCTTCTCTGTTCGATGAGCAGGGCGAGGCTGGAACGGGTGTGCAGGTACTGGGCATCGTTGAAGACCAAAGCAATCTTGAGGCCCGTTACGAGCCCAATCATCCGGCTGCTGATAAAGACGGTTATGTGTACTACCCGAACGTCAATGTCGTGGAAGAGATGGCGGACATGATTTCGGCAAGCCGTGCATTTCAGACCAACGCTGACATCATGAACACTGCCAAGCAGATGATGCAGAAAGTCTTGACGTTAGGTCAGTAAGCGGAGATCACGCATGTCCACTATCAATACGAATACCAATAACGCAGGCGTTGCAGCATCGGCATTGACAAGTCTTACGAGCACTTCGTCAAAGGATGCTACTGCGTCTACCGATAAGAAAGGCAGTCTGGGAAAGGATGACTTTCTGCAGCTGCTGGTCACTCAGCTCAACAACCAGAACCCGCTAAGCCCTCAGGACAATAGTGAGTTCGTCGCTCAGCTGGCCCAGTTCAGTAGTGTTGAAAGCCTGCAGAACTTGAACTCTGCAGTTAACGGCATCGCAGGTACCTATCAGTCTTCGCAAGCGCTGCAGGCGTCGTCACTGGTGGGACGCTCCGTGATCGCCCAGACGGGGTCGTCCATGGTGGATACCTCGAAGAGTTTCAATGGCTCGCTGGTCATGCCAGCGGCTGGTAAGGATGTCACTGTCGGCGTGTACGACAGTGCAGGTTCGCTGGTCAAGACCATCGACCTGGGCGTAGCCAAGGCAGGCACTACCGATTTCATCTGGGATGGTACAGATGCGAAAGGTAATAAAGTTGATGCGGGAATTTATAGCTTCAAGGCATCTGCCGATATCGATGAAACGCGGCAAGCCCTGACTACTTATCTGCCGGCCACCGTCAATAGCGTAACGCTGGGACAGGATGGCGGTGAAATGCAACTTAACCTGGCTGGGCTGGGCAGCGTGACGCTGTCGCAAGTTCAGATGATTGGTCAGTAAGCCGGCAGTCCGGCAGAGGAAAGAATTATGTCATTCAATGTTGGTCTGAGCGGTCTGAAAGCAGCAAGCACTCACCTGAACGTTACCGGTAATAACATTGCCAACGTAGGCAGCACCGGCTTCAAGGCATCCCGTGCCGAATTTGCCGATATCTATGCAACGTCGATGTTTGGTGTAGGCAATAACACCACAGGCAGCGGCGTCTTGACTGCCAATATTTCCCAGCAGTTCACGCAGGGCACAATCAGCAAGACCGGCAATAGCCTGGACATGGCCATTAACGGTAATGGCTTTTACATCATGAGCAACAACGGTACGGAGACCTATACTCGTAACGGTACGTTCAGCACGGATAAAGAAGGCTATATCGTTGACAATTCGGGCAACCGTCTCCAGGGCTATCGTGCTGATATCGATGGTAATATTGTGCCCGGCGCGGTGACTGACCTTGTGGTCGATACGACCAACCAGCTGCCTAAAGCCACGACTGCCGTAGCACAGACGCTGACCTTGAACTCAAGCTCGACGGTACCGACGTCCACTACATTCGATCCTAATCTGGCTTCTAGCTACAACTGGTCTACCTCAGTCAGTGTGTTCGATACTCAAGGTAACGAGCACAACATGATGCAGTACTTCGTCAAGAATGATACAAACCAGTGGACCATGTATGTAACGGTTGACGGTCGTAACCCTGCAGATCCAGCCTCAACCACACCGTATTCAGCGAACGTGAATTTTGACGCTGCCGGTCGTATGAGCTCAATTGCGTCGAATGACTTCCAGGTCGACGCAAACAACGTGCTGACCATGAACAACTGGGTGCCTGCTGCTGTTAAAGACAGCAAGGCTGATCCGGTCGTTTGGGGTGCCAATGGCGCGGCTGCCAACGGTGCGGGTGTAACCCTGGATATCACCAAGGTCACCCAGACTAACAGCAGCTCTGCAGTTACTAAAGTAACCCAGGATGGCTATACCACGGGTCAGCTGTCAGGTCTTTCCGTAGATGCCAGCGGCACGTTGTTCGCCAACTACACCAATGGCCAGTCGAAAAACATTGGTCAGACTGTTCTGGCTACCTTCGCCAACATGCAGGGCCTGCGTCCGGTAGGCAACACTAATTGGATCCAGACCGTTGCGTCCGGCGAGCCTGTTCGTGGTACTCCGGGTTCAGGTGTGATTGGTACGATCGAGTCCGGCTCATTGGAAGATTCCAACGTGGATCTGACGGCTCAGCTGGTAGACCTGATCGTTGCTCAGCGCAACTATCAGGCTAACGCCAAGACCATCGAAACTGAGAACGCTATTTCCCAGACGATCATTCAGATTCGTTAATTAGGGGAAGGATAGGTTTGCCGCTAGCGGCAACAATATTCCGGCGCTCTGATAAAAAGGCCTCATCCGAGGCCTTTTTCTTTTTAAATCAACTACTTAACTAATTTAAATAATATGGCACAGGCCTTGCTATAGATCCTGCATCGAAGCAATTCGCTGCAAAAAACCGTCGCTAGAGGATTCTATGGACAAGTTGCTTTACGTCGCTATGAGCGGTGCCAGCCAGAATGAAATGGCACAGCGTGCCCACGCCAACAACTTGGCGAACGTTTCCACTTCAGGGTTCCGTAAGGATCTTGAGCAAGCACGCTCGATGCAGGTATTTGGTGATACTCATCCTTCACGCGTCTATGCCATGAGCGAGCGTCCGGCAACGGACTTTACGCCTGGCTCGCTTCAAGAGACCGGACGGAACCTGGATATCGCTATCGAGGGTAACGGCATGATTGCTGTCCAGGCGCCCGATGGTAGCGAGGCGTATGTACGTACCGCCAGCCTTCAGATTGATGCATTGGGTCAGCTGCGTACTAGCGGCGGCTTTCCGGTCATTGGCAATGGCGGACCTATTGCGGTGCCTCCGCAAGCCAAGGTGGAAATCGGTCAGGACGGCACAATCAGTATTCAGGCGCTAGGTGAGAGTCCTCGCGTACTGGCCGAGGTTGACCGCATCAAGCTGGTTAACCCTGATACCAAGCAAATGGAAAAAGGCCTCGATGGTCTGATTCACACCAAGAACAAACAGCCTGCAGCGCCGGACGCCAATGTCCGCGTGGCTTCGGGATTCGTAGAAAGCAGCAACGTGAATGCTGCTGAAGAAATGACCTCTGTTCTTGCCCTGGCCCGTCAGTTCGAGTTGCACATCAAGATGATGCGTTCGGCTGAAGACAACTCGGCTGCGATGGCAAAGGTTTTGCAATCCTAATTACCAGTTTGCATGAAACGCCGTAAAGCCGGCGCTTGAGGAGAACGCAATTATGATGTCTGCATTGTGGGTCAGTAAAACAGGTCTATCCGCTCAGGACATGAACCTGACCACTATTTCCAACAACCTGGCCAACGTCTCCACGACGGGCTTCAAGCGCGACCGTGCCGAGTTCCAGGATTTGCTGTATCAGGTACGTCGCCAGCCAGGCGCCCAGTCCACTCAGGACAGCCAGCTGCCGTCAGGTCTGCAACTGGGTACTGGTGTACGTATCGTAGGTACCCAGAAAAACTTTACCGAAGGTAGCCTGCAAACCACGGATCAGCCGTTGGACATGGCCATCAACGGTCGTGGTTTCTTCCAGGTTTCCATGCCGGACGGCACGATTGCCTATACCCGTGACGGTACCTTCCACCTGAACTCTGATGGTCAGGTCGTTACCGCCAATGGTTTCGCGCTGGAGCCAGCGATTGTTGTTCCTGCCGAGACCAGAACCTTTACTGTGGGTGAAGACGGTACGGTGTCGGTAACCACTGCTAACAATGCGGCGCCGCAGGTGATCGGCAACCTTCAGACGGCTGACTTTATCAACCCGGGCGGCCTGCAGGCTGTAGGCAACAACCTGTTCATGGAAACCGCTGCCAGTGGTGCTCCGCAGAACGGTACCCCTGGCTTGAATGGTCTTGGCACCGTCATGCAGCAGACATTGGAAAACTCCAACGTAAGCACCGTGGAAGAGTTAGTGAACATGATCACTACTCAGCGCGCTTACGAGATGAACTCCAAGGTCATCTCCACCGCTGACCAGATGCTTGGCTTCGTTACTCAGAACCTGTAATCGCTTTTATTCGCGAGGTCGTTGTTTGTATGAACCGCCTTCTTGCTCTTGTTCCCGCGCTTGGCGCTGTATTGCTGGTTGGCTGCGTAGCACCTGCTGCTCAGCCAAACGATCCGTATTACGCGCCGGTGCTGCCGCGCACGCCGATGCCGGCTGCGCAGAACAATGGCTCCATTTACCAGCCTGGGTTCGACCAGAACCTGTATACCGACCGCAAGGCGTTCCGCGTGGGTGACATCATTACCATCACGCTGGAAGAAAGGACTCAGGCGAGCAAGAACGCGAGTTCGGATATTTCCAAGGACAGTTCGGCCAATCTTGGGGTCAGCTCCCTGTTTGGCACCAAGGCACAGATTGGCAACCCGCTTTCGGGTGGCAACCTGAACCTGGGCGCCCAGTTTGACGGCGCTCGAGAGAACAAGGGTGATGCCAAGGCTGCACAAGGCAACAGTCTGACGGGTTCTTTGACCGTGACGGTGGCAGATGTGATGCCCAACGGAGTATTGGCCGTCAGGGGTGAAAAATGGCTGACGCTCAACACAGGTAATGAGCTGATGCGCATTTCTGGACTGATTCGTGCAGACGATATCAGCACCAATAACACCGTGTCTTCCACTCGGGTAGCAGATGCACGGATTACCTATTCCGGTACCGGGGCATTTGCCGATGCCAGTCAGCCGGGTTGGTTGAGCCGCTTCTTTACTAGTCCGCTATTTCCGTTCTGAGGCGTGAAATCATGTTGAAACATCTATGCGTTGCTTTCGCACTGGTACTGTCGGCAACGGCAGTCCAGGCAGAACGCCTCAAGGACATCGCCACGATTCAGGGCGTGCGGACCAACCAGTTGATTGGTTATGGCCTGGTTGTAGGCCTGAATGGTACAGGTGACCAGACGACTCAGACACCGTTTACCGTCCAGACCTTCAATAACATGATGGCGCAGTTCGGTATCAAGGTCCCCAACGGCGGAAACGTCCAGCTTAAAAACGTGGCTGCTGTATCCATTCATGCGGACCTGCCAGCGTTTGCCAAGCCAGGCCAGACGATCGACGTTACCATCTCGTCGATCGGTAATGCCAAGAGCCTGCGTGGCGGTAGCCTGTTGATGGCTCCGCTAAAAGGTATCGACGGTAATGTGTATGCCGTCGCGCAAGGCAACTTGGTTGTAGGTGGTTTTGACGCAGAAGGTAAGGACGGCTCGCGTATCACTGTCAACGTTCCGTCAGCAGGGCGTATCCCTGGCGGGGCCACCGTCGAGCGTCCGGTTCCGAGCGGCTTCGATCAAGGCAACTCGCTGACGCTGAACCTTAACCGTTCGGACTTTACAACCGCCAAACATATCGTTGACAAGATCAACGATCTGCTGGGTCCCGGTGTGGCAACGGCAGTAGATGGCGGCTCGGTTCGTGTGACGGCACCGCTCGATCCCAACCAGCGCGTGGACTATATCTCTGTGCTGGAAAACCTGGAAGTCAGCCCAGGCGAAGCAGTTGCCAAGGTCATTATCAACTCGCGTACCGGCACTATCGTCGTCGGGCAGAACGTAAAAGTTGCGCCTGCAGCTGTTACGCACGGCAGCCTGACGGTCACCATCAGTGAAGATCCCATTGTCAGTCAGCCCAATCCGCTCTCGGACGGCCAGACAGCAGTGGTACCCAACTCGACGGTCAAGGCCAAGCAGGAAGCCAAGCCGATGTTCAGGTTTGGTCCTGGCACGACTCTTGATGAGATTGTACGGGCCGTCAACCAAGTTGGCGCAGCACCCAGTGATTTGATGGCGATCCTCGAGGCGCTTAAACAGGCTGGCGCCTTGCAGGCCGATCTGATTGTAATTTAACGGAGCAGTAGTCATGGACTCTCGTTTGGGCGGAACCTACAGCAGTAACGTCGATTCCGGCGCATACACCGACCTGAACCGCCTTGCCCAGATGAAGGGCAAGAACCGGGACAGTGAGGAAAACGTCAAGAAAGTGGCTCAGGAGTTCGAGTCGCTGTTCCTGAACCAGATGATGAAGTCCATGCGCTCGGCTAATGAAGTGCTGGCCGATAAGGACAGTCCGTTTCAGAGCGAAACGACCAAGCAATACCAGAGCATGTATGACCAGCAGATGGCCGTATCGCTTTCGCGAGAGGGCGGTGGCCTTGGCTTGGCATCAGTGCTTGAGCGTCAGCTCTCGAAGACGGGGCAGACCAGCCATCGTCCGAATCCGTTTGCGCAGGTGGGGCAGGCGGCTGCACCGAAAAGTGAAGCGTCAGCGGCTGCCCAGCCTTCAACGCTTCGCTCCGATCATAAACTGGCCAGTGTAGATCCTGCGCGTGATGACTCCAAGTTTCTCAATCAACGCCGCCTGGCGTTGCCTGGAAAGCTGGTTGATCGCGTCATGGCCGGTATTGTGCCGGATGTACAAAATCCGACCAGTCAAGTTGCCGGCACGGCTAACACTGCACTGTCAAAAAATGATTGGAAGCCTGCTCAAGCTCTGGCCGTTTCGGCCGATAAAGGTCTGAGTACGGGTGCCTCCCAAGAGATTAGTGGACGTCGGTATGCGCAACCGCCCCTGGCCAGTAAGTCATCCTTCAGTAGCCGTGAGGACTTCGTTAACACGATGCTGCCAATGGCGAAGGAAGCGGCTGAGCGGATCGGCGTCGACCCGCGTTTCCTGGTGGCCCAGGCTGCACTGGAGACCGGCTGGGGCAAGTCCATCATCCAGCAGCAGGACGGCTCCAGTAGCCACAACCTGTTCGGCATCAAGGCTCATGGCTGGCAGGGTGGTTCGGCGCGTGCACTGACTACCGAATATGTGAACGGGCAGCCCGTTAAAGAGGTAGCCAAGTTCCGTGCATATGGCTCGTACGCAGACAGCTTCCATGACTATGTGAGCTTTCTGCAGGACAACGATCGGTATCAGAAGGCGCTTAACAGCGGAGGCGATTCAGAGAAGTTCATGAAAGGACTCCAGCAAGCCGGCTACGCCACTGACCCGAACTATGCACGCAAGGTAACGCAAATTGCTCAAGGCATTGGTACTTACCAGAACATTGCCTCGAATAGCTCAACTACGATTCGTTCATAAGGCCTGATCATGTCGAACCTCATTTCAATCGGACTTTCGGGGCTTTCAGCCAGCCAGAGTGCTTTGAGCACGACGGGTCATAACATTACCAATGCGGATACCGCAGGGTATACCCGTCAGCAGACTGTTCAGAAAACGACGGCAGCGCGTCTTGAAGGTACCTCCTATATTGGTACCGGTACGACCATTGCCGACGTGCGCCGTATTTATAATGACTATCTGGGTACCCAGGTAAGGACGACCACTGCGCTGAATAGCGCCGCGCAGTCGTTTTACAACCAGGTCAAGCAGGTCGACTCACTGCTGTCGGACGGTACTACCGGCGTTAGCAAGGTCATGCAGTCGTTCTTTGCTGCGCTGCAGACAGCATCGGCCAGTCCTACGGATAATGCCTCTCGCCAGCTGCTTCTGACACAGGCTCAGGGCTTGAGCGAGCGCTTCAACTCTGTAACCAATCAGCTGGTAGACCAGAACAACTACGTTAACGAGCAGTTGGCCAGCATGGCCACGCAGGCCAACAAACTGGCAGGTAGCGTAGCTCAGTACAACCAGGCCATAGCCGAGGCCTCAGGCAACGGCGCTTCGCCCAACGACCTGCTGGATGCCCGTGACGAGGCGGTACGTCAGCTTTCCGAGATGATCGGCGTAACGGTGGTCAACCAGGACGGCAACTACAACCTATATATCGGCTCAGGTCAGCCCCTGGTGGTCGGCAACTCCGTGTCTACGCTTGCAGCAGGCCCCAGCCAAATCGATCCGGCGCGTTATGCCGTTACGTTGACCAAGGCCAATACAACCCAAGATGTCTCGTCCGTGGTAACGGGCGGTGAAATGGGTGGATTGCTCAACTACCGTGATAACGTGCTTGATCCGGCCCGAAATGAGCTGGGCCGCATGGCGATGGTGATTACCGAGCAGGTGAATAGCCAGTTGGGGCAGGGCCTGGATCTTAACGGCAACTTCGGTTCGCCGATGTTTGCTGATCTTAACAGCGCCGCCAACGTTTCTCATCGCAGCCTTGCCCAGATTGGCAACAGCGATAAGACGGCAAGCCTGAACGTAGACATCAAGGACACCAGCAAGCTGACCACTAGTGACTATGAAGTCACGATGCAGGAAGGTAATAGATATTCGGTGCGCCGTCTTTCCGATGGCCAAGCCATGGGCTCTTACAGCCTGGATGCTTCGCCTGCACCGGTGATTGATGGCTTCTCACTGAGCCTGGCGAGCGGGTCTGCGGTAAAGGGTGACAAGTTCACGATCATACCGACTCGTACCGGGGCGGCAGACATCTCCGCGCAGCTCAAGGATGCCTCTCAGCTGGCGTTCGCTGCGCCGTTGTCTGCCACGCTTACAACCGGTAATAAAGGGTCTGGCAGTGTGACGCAGCCGACTTTGACGACCAAGCTGGATGTCAATGATGCTACCGCCAATGCTCAGATGCAGGCGGGTATCAAGAACGGCACGCCGGTCAAGATTGTATTTGGTGACGTCGCGAATGGCTCTCAGAGCTACTCGGTATTCAACACCAAGGGTGAATCCATCGGGACCGGTACTATCGTTCCGGGCAACAACAACAAGGTTGCTGTCAATGTTCCTGTACTGGATAACACTGGCAATGCGGTACTGAATACAGACGGAACGGCCAAAACGTTCTCGTTTGAAATGACGGTGAGCGGCTCTCCATCCAAGGATGACAGCCTCACGGTGTCGTTCAACAAGAGCGGCGCCTCTGATAACCGCAACGCTCAGCAACTGCTGAATCTGCAAACCAAGAATGCGGTGGGCGTCAGTGGCGGGAGTGTAGGAACCAGCATTACTGGTGCTTATAGCTCATTGATTGAGCGAGTAGGGGCTATTACAAGTCAGGCCGAGCTCGATACCAAGGCGACGAGCGCTGTGCTGACCCAAGCAAAAGACAGTCGTGATTCGGTATCAGGCGTCAACCTGGACGAAGAGGCGGCTAACCTGGTCAAGTTTCAACAGTATTACAACGCGTCTGCGCAGGTGATCTCGATTGCTCGCAGCACGTTCGATACGCTGATCAATGCAGTTCGATAGAGGCTTTATTCATGCGCATCTCTACTTCACAAATGTTTGCTTCGAATATTGCCGGATATCAGAACGGCTATTCGAGCATTGTTAAAACCCAACAGCAGATCTCCAGCGGCGTTCGTATCCAGACGCCGGCAGATGATCCGGTCGGCGCTGCTCGCTTGCTTCAGCTGGAGCAGCAACAGGCTCAGCTCGGACAGTACAAAGGCAATCTGGATACGGCGAAAAATAGTTTGCTGCAAGAGGAAAGCGTTCTTACGTCTGTAAATAATATGTTACAGCGGGCGCGTGAACTTGCACTGTCGGCAGGAAATGGCGCTTACTCAGATAAGGATCGAAGCTCGGTTGCTGCAGAGTTAGATCAAATCCAGCAACAGCTCCTAACGGCGATGAATAGCCGTGACTCGAATGGCCAATATTTGTTTGGCGGTTCAAAGAGCGGAGAGGCACCGTTTACCCAGAATCCAGACGGTACTTACAGCTACGTTGGTGATCAAGGATCTCTTGACCTGCAGGTCTCCAGCTCTATGCGGCTGTCTTCCAACGATAGCGGTTGGAGCGTTTTTGAGAGTGTATCTAATAATGCTCGCACTGAATCTCAGGTGACAGCTTTTCCTGCCAGTGGTCAGAAGGCGTTTCTTGGTCAGGGTGTTGTAACTAACAATCAAACCTTTAGCAGTTCGTATGCTAGCGGCGCTCCCTATGTGGTAGAGCTGACAAGTAGCAAGGAGTACAAGGTTTATAGCAAGGCAGATCCTAGCCAGGCCTTGGCAACAGGTACAATCGACCCAGCAAAGTCTACAAATAATATTTCGTTCCGCGGTGTAGATTTTTCATTGGGTATTAGCGGCCTGTCAAAAGACTCTACTGTTTTAGATTCAGAGTTGACAGGGCATCAATTCGAGCTTTCCAGTGCGCCAGACAAATTTTCAGTTTCTGGTCAGAATGCATCGAATGTCCAGCTAAGTGGTGGGGCTGTTGTTGACTCTCAAGCCTATATCACGCAGTTTCCTGCGACTGGCGTTTCCATTAAATTCAGCAGTGCTACGGACTATGAAATTTATGCCCAACCTATAAGCGAGGGTAGTAAGCCTGTTGCGCAGGGATCATTAAGTGGCTCGTCGTTAACTTATGCAGGAGTTCAACTGCAAGTAGGCGGAACACCTCAGGCTGGAGACCAGCTAAGTGTGTCGCCAAAATCACAGACAACACAAGGTATCTTGGACACATTGTCCAATCTGTCTAAGGCGCTTAAAACCCCTGTAACGGGTAACGAGACGGCACAATTTAAATTGAATGAGTCACTTAACCTGGCAGTTAAAAATATTGATAGTGCCATGAATAATGTTGACGCTACTCGGTCGTCTATTGGTGCACGGTTAAATACGATCGAGACGCTTTCGATCGAGAATGAAAGCTTGAATATGACCAACTCTTCTACCCAGTCGGATATTCGTGACACTGACATGGCTGAAGCGTCGTCTAAGCTTATACTTCAGCAAACTATGCTAGAGGCGGCTCAGGCATCCTTTGCACGAGTCAGCCAATTGAGCTTGTTTGATAAGCTTTAAATACAACGCAATAAAAAAGGCGAGCCTGGCTCGCCTTTTTTATTGCTGCCAGATTGGCAAAGGCAGCCTAATGTAGGTTTAGAACGGATGTGCTGCGGATAAAAGGTATAGAGAAAAACTAAAGCAGCATCAAAACAGGCCGAAATAGAGAGTAACCAGTTTAGGCCATCTGCTGTAAGCGGGTGGGGTGGCGAAGTTAGCCAACTGCTTGGGAAAGACTGAAGAGAATTCTCCTAAAGCAAATTGAGCAAACGCCGATAACTTAAACGTAGGTTCTCCAGGCCATTGAGGCAACCGCCAGGCCGGGGTATCAATCAAATGACTTTTGTGAGTATCTCATCATGGCTATGACCGTAAACACTAACGTTGCCTCCTTGTCTGTTCAGAAGAACCTGAACCGTGCTTCCGACAGCCTGAGCAGCTCCATGCAGCGCCTGTCCTCTGGCCTGAAAATCAACAGCGCCAAAGATGACGCCGCCGGCCTGCAGATCGCCAACCGTCTGACCAGCCAGATCCGTGGTCTGAACGTTGCTGTAAAGAACGCCAACGACGGCATCTCCATCGCCCAGACAGCTGAAGGCGCTCTGCAAGAGTCCACCAACATTTTGCAGCGTATGCGCGAACTGGCCCTGCAGTCCCGTAACGACAGCAACAGCGAAAAAGACCGTAACGCACTGAATGCTGAATTCACTGCAATGACCGAAGAACTGAGCCGTATTGCCAATACGACTACCTTTGGTAAGGACAAGCAGCTGTTGGACGGCTCTGCCGGTAACATGCAGTTCCAGGTAGGTGCGAACACTGGCACCAACGAAGTAATCGAAATCGACCTGAGCACTGGCTTTGATGCCACCACTCTGGGTGTTGCCGGTCTTGGCATCACGGGTGCGGACAACGCTACGACTCATACTGCAGTAGACGCAGCTATCACCGCGATCGACACCGCTATGGATACCATCAACTCCAAGCGTGCCGACCTGGGTGCGGTGCAGAACCGTATGAGCAGCACAATCTCCAACCTGCAGAACATCAGCGAGAACGCTACTGCCGCTCGCAGCCGTACTCAGGATGCTGACTTTGCTGCCGAAACATCAGAAATGACCAAGCAGCAGACTCTGCAGCAGGCTTCGACTGCGATCCTGGCCCAGGCCAACCAGCTGCCAAACGCTGTACTCAAGCTGCTCAACTAATCAGGGCTGCTTTGTTGAAAGGGGAAGATGCGAAAGCATCTTCCCCTTTTTTGTTTGTGTCTTTTGTATGTGAAAGTCGCTACCAGCGGCACGTGAGCTGCCTAATGCGGTTGAAGGCAGGACGCGGCATTTAGCATCTCTAGCTCCGCTGGGCCTGTCTTTGCCGGGGCTCTCTACGCCTTACTTGCCTTCCAAGAAATCTCTTGGCGCTTTTGTTTGAGCCAGGCAATTTCTGTTGTAGTGCTTTATAGAGACTAGGGTTTGTCTGAAAAGTCGGCCCGCATGCATCGCTCGATACAGGCCAGCGTTACCATGGCCTTGAAGCTGCTAGCCAGCTTGTCAAAGCGAGTACAAAGCCGACGCTTTTCCTTTAACCAACCGAATAGCCGTTCGATCACGTTATGCTGTTGATACTTGGGCCTATCAAACAGGCGGGGCAGACCTGTCCGGGGCTTGCGGTGCATCGTGCGCTGGGCAATCACCGGCTGCATACCGAAGCGGTCGCAATAGCGACACAACCCTTCACTATCGTAGCCCTTGTCCGCGATCACTGTCCGGCAACGCTTGCGTGGTCTGCCCTGAGAGCCAGGAAGACGCACCTGATCTAGTAACGGAATAAAGTTGCGCGAATCGGCCTGCTGACCAGGCGAGAGGGTAAAGCTCAGCGGATAACCATTGGCATCGCAAAGCAGGTGAATCTTAGTACCTAACCCACCCCGGCTGCGTCCCAGGCAATGATCTACAGGTTCGTCCGGGCCCCTTTTTTTCCGCCTCCTGCCGCGGCACGGGTAGCTCGAATGGTCGTAGAGTCCACCATCCAGGTATCCAGATCGATAAAGCCATCCTGGCGAAGCCGCAGATGCAGACGAGTCAATACGCGCTCAAACGTTCCGTCGTCCCGCCATTGGCGAAAACGCTGATAGACCGTTTTCCAAGGGCCGTAGCGTTCGGGTAGATCACGCCATTTGGCGCCGGAGCAAAGGATCCAGAAGATACCATTGAGCATCTGTCGATCATCCCGGCGAGGACGGCCCATGGTCTGGGGAGGAGAAACGATGTCTTCAATCAATGCCCAGCGCTGACTCGAAAGCTCGTAGCGACCTGTCATGTCTGCCTCCGCTTGCCACAACGGCATTAGGCTAACAAACGCGACTTTTCAGACAAACCCTAATAAGGTGAATCTGGTAGTTATTATAAAGCAGTCATTTAATTGGCTGTATAACTAATAGTGCCAACTTTGTGAGTGGCGGGGCAGCTAATCAATAAATCATGTTTTTCTAAAGTAAATTAGCGAAGAGCCGAAATAGAGAGTAACCAGTTTAGGCCATCTGCTGTAGGCGGATGGGGTGGCGAAGTTAGCCAACTGCTTGGGAAAGACTGAAGAGAATTCTCCTAAAGCAAATTGAGCAAACGCCGATAACTTAAACGTAGGTTCTCCAGGCCATTGAGGCAACCGCCAGGCCGGGGTATCAATCAAATGACTTTTGTGAGTATCTCATCATGGCTATGACCGTAAACACTAACGTTGCCTCCTTGTCTGTTCAGAAGAACCTGAACCGTGCTTCCGACAGCCTGAGCAGCTCCATGCAGCGCCTGTCCTCTGGCCTGAAAATCAACAGCGCCAAAGATGACGCCGCCGGCCTGCAGATCGCCAACCGTCTGACCAGCCAGATCCGTGGTCTGAACGTTGCTGTAAAGAACGCCAACGACGGCATCTCCATCGCCCAGACAGCTGAAGGCGCTCTGCAAGAGTCCACCAACATTTTGCAGCGTATGCGCGAACTGGCCCTGCAGTCCCGTAACGACAGCAACAGCGAAAAAGACCGTAACGCACTGAATGCTGAATTCACTGCAATGACCGAAGAACTGAGCCGTATTGCCAATACGACTACCTTTGGTAAGGACAAGCAGCTGTTGGACGGCTCTGCCGGTAACATGCAGTTCCAGGTAGGTGCGAACACTGGCACCAACGAAGTAATCGAAATCGACCTGAGCACTGGCTTTGATGCCACCACTCTGGGTGTTGCCGGTCTTGGCATCACAGGTGCGGACAACGCTACGACTCATACTGCAGTAGACGCAGCTATCACCGCGATCGACACCGCTATGGATACCATCAATGCCAAGCGTGCCGACCTGGGTGCGGTGCAGAACCGTATGAGCAGCACAATCTCCAACCTGCAGAACATCAGCGAGAACGCTACTGCCGCTCGCAGCCGTACTCAGGATGCTGACTTTGCTGCCGAAACATCAGAAATGACCAAGCAGCAGACCCTGCAGCAGGCTTCGACTGCGATCCTGGCTCAGGCCAACCAGCTGCCGAACGCTGTACTCAAGCTGCTCAACTAATCAGGGCTACTTTGTTGAAAGGGGAAGATGCGAAAGCATCTTCCCCTTTTTATTGCGATTTAAAAGTATGTTTCCGAGATGTTAAGCGAATGCTGGTAGAGTGATGAGAGGTTAAAACTCTCGCTTGGTAACTTAGTCAGACGCCTGTTTCTATTTGAATTGCAATAACATAAGGGCTTTATACGCTATAAAGAGATTTTGATGCATCTTGGACTTTGTTTAATTAACTTTTTCAAGGATATTTCTTTTGACTGCCTGAGCCGATTATTTGACTAATTTATATGTTGCGTCAAACTTTTGATGGCTAGAATTTGGATATGTATCTGAGAAAATTTAGCTAAAGAAAGCCGAATCTGAGCCGAAATAGAGAGTAACCAGTTTAGGCCATCTGCTGTAGGCGGGTGGGGTGGCGAAGTTAGCCAACTGCTTGGGAAAGGCTGAAGAAAATTCTCCTAAAGCAAATTGAGCAAACGCCGATAACTTAAACGTAGGTTCTCCAGGCCATTGAGGCAACCGCCAGGCCGGGGTATCAATCAAATGACTTTTGTGAGTATCTCATCATGGCTATGACCGTAAACACTAACGTTGCCTCCTTGTCTGTTCAGAAGAACCTGAACCGTGCTTCCGACAGCCTGAGCAGCTCCATGCAGCGCCTGTCCTCTGGCCTGAAAATCAACAGCGCCAAAGATGACGCCGCCGGCCTGCAGATCGCCAACCGTCTGACCAGCCAGATCCGTGGTCTGAACGTTGCTGTAAAGAACGCCAACGACGGCATCTCCATCGCCCAGACAGCTGAAGGCGCTCTGCAAGAGTCCACCAACATTCTGCAGCGTATGCGCGAACTGGCCCTGCAGTCCCGTAACGACAGCAACAGCGAAAAAGACCGTAACGCACTGAATGCTGAATTCACTGCAATGACCGAAGAACTGAGCCGTATTGCCAATACGACTACCTTTGGTAAGGACAAGCAGCTGTTGGACGGCTCTGCCGGCAACATGCAGTTCCAGGTAGGTGCGAACACTGGCACCAACGAAGTAATCGAAATCGACCTGAGCACTGGCTTTGATGCCACCACTCTGGGTGTTGCCGGTCTTGGCATCACAGGTGCGGACAACGCTACGACTCATACTGCAGTAGACGCAGCTATCACCGCGATCGACACCGCTATGGATACCATCAACTCCAAGCGTGCCGACCTGGGTGCGGTGCAGAACCGTATGAGCAGCACAATCTCCAACCTGCAGAACATCAGCGAGAACGCTACTGCCGCTCGCAGCCGTACTCAGGATGCTGACTTTGCTGCCGAAACATCAGAAATGACCAAGCAGCAGACTCTGCAGCAGGCTTCGACTGCGATCCTGGCCCAGGCCAACCAGCTGCCGAACGCTGTACTCAAGCTGCTCCAGTAATGAGCGTTTAGTCGCTAGCAGCGAGGGGGTGCGAAAGCACCTCCTCGTTTTCTTGTTTGTGAGGTGATGACATGGACATGAATGTCAAGCTGAATACGGTTTACGCCCACAGCGGAAACTCCGCCAAGGCGGAAACAAGTGCCGGCGACCGTCAGTCTTTAAATGATTCTGCTTTGGCAAAAGCAAAAACACCTAAGCCGGATGCCAAAGAAGTAGAGCAAGCCGTTAAAAGTATCCAGGATTTTGTCGACTCGGTGCAGCGCAATCTCAAGTTTTCTATTGACGAAAGCACCGGAGATGTCGTCGTCAAGGTTATTGCCAAAGCCAGTGGTGAGTTAATCCGGCAGATTCCTTCAGAGGAAGCACTCAAACTGGCTCAAAGCTTAAAGGGTGACAATATCGCGCTTCTTCAGGATAAGGTTTAAAACTGGCCTGGATAATGCTTACTTAAAACCATGATGACTAGATAGTCAAAATTTTATTGAGGCGAAAATCATGGCAGGTATTTCGTTTAGTGGCCTTGGGTCAAGTGTCGATACAAAATCTATCGTTTCAGCGCTAGTTAATGCTGAAAAAGCACCCAAGCAGAATCAGATCGATACTCAGACCAAAAAAGCCAATACTACACTTTCGGCAATTGGTAGTCTGAAAAGTGCTTTGGAAACGTTCCAGAGTGCGGTAAAAAAACTTAACAGCGAGTCTGCTTTTGTTGGGTTAACTGCCAAGTCATCCAACGAAAAGACTGTCACTGTCACTTCCAGCACTGGTTCTGTAAATGGCAGTTATTCCCTTGATGTTAAAAATCTTGCAACCAGTTCCAAAGTGGCTACTCAAGTCATGGCGGCTGGCGTAACGACTGCTGATGCCGGTAAGCTGACTATTACTCAGGGTTCCGCCTCGGGCACAGGCAGTTCTTATGACGTCGATATTCCGGCTGGATCATCCCTATCTGAAGTGCGCGATGCGATTAACCAGCAGCTGCAAAGTAAGGGTATCACCGCTAACATCTTGACTGACTCATCAGGCAGCCGGCTTGTCTTGAGTTCAACGACAGCTGGAGCGGGTACTGATCTTTCGATCACTACAGGCGATAGTGCGCTTACTGCTTTCGCAGTTGATGGCACGACTCAGGTGAAGGATGCTAACGGTAAGCTCGTTAGTGGTTTCGTAGAGGCGCGTCCGGTGGATGCCAGCTTTACGGTTGATGGTTTGGAGATGACCAGTCCAAGTAATACACTGGACAAGACTATCAGTGGGCTTACCCTAACGTTAAGTGGAGTAGGTACTTCTACCGTATCTGTTTCCACTGATAAGGATGGTCTTAAAAAGTCTGTTCAAACGTTTGTTGATGCTTACAACGCATTGATGCAGACTACCAGCTCCCTGACTAAAGTCTCTTCTACCGTAGCTTCGGACTCTTCAAGCACTACAGCAGCTGCGCTTACAGGCGATGCTACTGTGCGGAGTCTTCTAAGTGATATTCGTAATGAACTTACGAACGTACAGAACTCTAGCACGGGTGGAATTAGTATGCTGTCCCAGTTAGGTATCATGACCAAGCAGGACGGTACGCTTGAAGTTAACAGTACCAAGCTGGATAAGGCTCTGACTGAAAACTATTCCGCTGTTGCAGGCTTTTTCACTGGCGACTCAGGACTTCTAAAAAGACTTGATAGCAGAGTTGATAGCTATACTCAGTCGAAGGGTATTCTTGATAGTAGGAAAATCAGTCTTCAAACTACCTTGGATAGTTTGACTGACCAGCAGTCAGCGCTTGATCTTCGAATTGAGAAGCTTGAAGAGACTTTGAACGCCAAGTATAACGCGATGGATAGTTTGGTAGCTCAGTTAAATGCTACCAGTACAAGCTTGATGACGACGCTAAACGCGTTAAACAACAGGAAAGAATGATTTCTTGATGTGAAAAAAGCCCGCCTTGTGCGGGCTTTTTTGTTTTAAAGCTTTCATTCGTCAGGCCGATATAAAGACATCGAAACCGAGTACGTGAGGAGCTCATTCATGTATGCCAAATCAGCTATGCGTCATTACCAGCAGGTAAACACGCACGCTCAAGTATTGGAAGCCAGTCCTCATCGACTGGTTCAGTTGCTAATGGAGACGGGTTTAACGAGGCTTGCTCAAGCAAAAGGAGCTATGGCTCGCGGTCAGGTTGCTGAAAAAGGCGTTCTGATTGGTAAGGCAATTGATATCATCGGTGGCTTGCGTGAATCATTGGATCCTGAGAAAGGGGGGAAGATAGCCCTTAATCTTAATGATCTGTATGTCTATATGACACAACGTTTGATCGAGGCGAACCAGCATAACGATGAAACAAAAATAGATGAGGTTGCCAAGCTGTTACGCACCGTCAAAGAAGGTTGGGATGGCATAGCGCCTACAGCCTAAGAAAATCGGAGATCGCGTTATGTCACTGGCTATTCAGCGAATAGATGAGGCGCGGGAAGCTATGGCTACCGCACTCGATAATCAAGATTGGGACGCAATAGGGCCCTTGGATATAGCTTGCCGCTTATACATAGACGAAGCTATGCAAGAGCAGCCACGTAATGATTATGCTTTGCGTTTAAGTTTAGAGGAATTGCTCTCTTTTTACGGGAAGCTGATCTACGCTAGTCGGATGCAGCGTAACGAGCTTGCAAAAAAAGCAACCCGAGTAAAGCGATCCCAAAAAGCAGCCAATGTTTACAAGTTATTTGGCTAAGAATACGACCAGCGGAATAAATTTAAAGTAAGAAAAACACGTCATAAAATTGACTCTGTTCCCACTTTTGACTTTACTAGGGCTATGCCTGTTAGTGGTCTTTGGCGGAAAGGGAATAATTGAAGATGTGGCGTGAAACTAAAATCCTCCTGATAGAAGATGACGCGAAGCGTCGCCACGATCTTGCCGTCATTCTGGCCTTTCTAGGCGAAGAGCATGTCGCCTGTACGAGTGCTGATTGGGAGCAGGCTGTCGAGTCGTTTGAAAGTAGTCGAGCAGTACTGTGTGTTTTGCTGGGCCAGATCGACGCGCAGGGGGGGAGCGTCGAGCTGCTAAAAAAGCTGGCAGCGTTTGACGAGGTCCTCCCTATTCTATTGCTAGGTGCCGTCACGTACAGCGACTGGCCGGATGATGTCCGGCGGCGCATCCTGGCGACCTTAGAGGTTCCGGTTAAATACAACCAGCTGCTCGACTCGCTCCATCGCGCTCAGGTCTATCGGGATATGTATGACCAAGCGCGAGACCGCGGACGCCAGCGTGAGCCCAATCTTTTCCGTAGCCTAGTCGGCACCAGCCGCGCCATTCAGGGTGTGCGGAAGATGATGCAGCAGGTCGCAGATACCGAAGCCAGTGTCTTGATTCTCGGTGAGTCAGGTACAGGTAAGGAGGTTGTTGCGCGCAACCTGCATTTCCATTCAAAACGTAAAGACGGCCCTTTTGTTCCGGTGAACTGCGGCGCTATTCCAGCTGAATTGCTGGAAAGTGAGCTGTTCGGTCATGAGAAGGGTGCGTTTACCGGGGCCATTACCAACCGCGCCGGGCGGTTCGAGCTGGCCAACACCGGTACGCTTTTCCTGGACGAGATTGGCGATATGCCACTCAACATGCAGGTCAAGCTGTTACGTGTGTTGCAGGAGCGTACCTACGAGCGTGTGGGCAGTAACAAGACTCAAACAGTCGATGTGCGCATCATTGCAGCAACTCACAAGAATCTCGAGAAGATGATCGAGGATGGGTCCTTCCGTGAGGACTTGTTCTATCGTCTTAACGTTTTTCCGATCGATATGCCACCCCTGCGGGATCGTGCAGAAGATATTCCGCTGCTCATCAATGAGTTGATTTCCCGTATGGAGCATGAAAAGCGCGGCTCCATCCGCTTTAACTCGGCGGCTATTATGTCGCTGTGCCGGCACAGCTGGCCGGGTAACGTGCGTGAGCTTGCTAACTTGGTTGAGCGACTGGCGATCATGCATCCCTATGGCGTTATCGGTGTAGCTGAGCTGCCACAGAAATTCCGTTACGTAGAAGATGAAAACGACGCAATGACCACGTCCTTGCGTGAAGAACTTGAAGAGCGTGAAGCGGTAGCGCTAGCCAGTCTTCCGGGTCCGGCAGCATCCTCTGCACTACTGCCATCAGAAGGGCTGGATCTTAAGGATTATCTGGCGAATCTTGAGCAAAGCCTTATCCAGCAAGCCCTTGATGATGCTGGCGGTGTGGTCGCTCGGGCGGCCGAGCGCTTGCGTATCAGGCGTACTACCCTGGTCGAAAAGATGCGCAAGTATGGTATGGGTCGTCGTGAGGACGAACTGGCGGATGAGGAGTAACGCTTGCCTCTGAGGCGCCTCTACTAACGGCACGCAGCTTGCACACTCTCTGTTTGGTGACGACTTCCTGTCATTAAACAGAGAGTACCGCATGAGTTCATCTGTAACGCCGGTTCCTTCTAATACGCCTTCTACGGATGACGTCAGACGAACACTTGAGCAGGCCAGTGTTCTGTTTGAACCCATCTCCGATCTCTTCAATGAGCCATATGGCTGGCTTGAAAATCGTCTATCTGATTTGAAGGGTGAGCTTGCACGTGAAACCGCCCAGCGTGTTCGGGAGTTGGCGGAGAAGGAGCGGTTGGCTAATCGATTGCAAAGCCTTCTCGATATCCTTCCGGCGGGCATTATCATTCTAGATGGGCAGGGCGTTGTCTGCGAGGCCAATCCTATTGCAGTCGCTCTACTAGGCGAGCCGCTGGTAGGAACGCTTTGGCGGGACGTTATCGGTCGCTGCTTCGCGCCTCGCAAAGATGATGGGCATGAGGTATCACTCAAAAGTGGTCGTCGGGTGTCATTGGCGACACGCTCGCTGGACGGTGAACCCGGCCAGCTCCTCATGCTGAGCGATATGACTGAAACGCGCCGCCTTCAAGAGCAGCTGGCCCGCCATGAGCGCTTATCCTCCATGGGGCGCATGGTTGCTTCGCTTGCACATCAGATTCGTACCCCCTTATCTGCCGCCATGTTGTATGCAGGCCACCTGTCTGAGCGTCCGTTGCCATTCGAGCAGCAGCAACGATTTGCCAGTCGACTCAAAGATCGCCTCCATGAGCTTGAGAACCAGGTTCAGGATATGTTGATCTTCGCGCGCGGTGAGCTGCCGCTCAATGATCGAGTTTCTCCCGTTCAGTTGTTCGCTGCCATCCAGTCAATTGCCAATCCTCATCTGGAAGATCTGCAATTGCGATGGCAATGCGATGCATTTGTAGGAGAAGTGCTTTGTAACCGGGACACGTTTGTAGGTGCAGTCATGAATGTTGTCCATAACGCTGTGCAGGCCGCAGGCAAGACCGCGCGGTACAAGATTCACGCGTACGCTAGGCAGGACACCCTGAGGTTGTCCATCAGCGACAGCGGCCCCGGTATGACCGTTGAAACAGTAAGGCGGCTTGGCGAGCCATTTTTCACCACCAAACCCATGGGAACCGGCCTGGGCATGACTGTAGCCAGGACCGTAGCCAAGGCTCACCACGGCGACCTGTTGATTCGCTCCAGGCCAGGCAGGGGAACCTGTATGACATTTGTCTTGCCGCTTCATGGACCGCGATTGGTGCTGATGGAGAATCCCCTATGAGCGCTCGTATTCTGCTGGTAGAAGACGATGCGGCCCTGCGCGAAGCACTGGAGGATACGCTAGAGGTCGGTGGCTTCGATTTCGACTCGGTCGACAGCGCAGAGTCTGCACTGGTAGCACTGGGTCAGAGCGCTTATGGGCTGGTCATCAGTGATGTGAACATGGGCGGCATGGATGGTCATCAGCTCATGGCATGTATTCAGCAGAGACAATGGCATGTACCGGTCCTGCTGATGACCGCGTTTGGCTCCATTCAGCGTGCTGTGGATGCTATGCGGCAAGGCGCTGTAGATTATCTGGTCAAGCCATTCGACCCTCGGGTGCTGCTGGAGCGAGTCGAGCGCTATGTAAGCCATTCAGCCGCTGATGAACAAGACAGTCCTGTTGCCCAGGAGCCGGCAAGTCGTCAGCTCCTGGCCTTGGCGGCCCGGGCTGCAAAAAGTGACTCAACCGTGCTGATTTCTGGCGAATCCGGTACAGGGAAAGAAGTATTGGCTCGTTATATCCATCTGCAATCAACGCGTGCAGCCGGACCTTTCGTAGCCATTAATTGCGCAGCCATCCCGGATAACATGCTTGAAGCCACCTTGTTTGGTCATGAGAAGGGCGCTTTTACCGGTGCCATAGCCTCACAGCCAGGCAAGTTCGAGTTGGCTGATGGTGGCACCATCCTGCTGGATGAAGTATCCGAGATGCCGCTAGGGTTACAGGCCAAACTTCTGCGGGTGCTTCAAGAGCGAGAAGTAGAGCGTGTTGGTGCGCGCAAACCCAAGCAGGTGGATATTCGAGTGTTGGCAACCACTAACCGGGACCTTTCCTCTGAAGTAGCCGCCGGGCGCTTTCGAGAAGACTTGTATTATCGACTGTCTGTTTTTCCCTTGGCATGGCGACCGCTTCGTGAGCGCCCTGCGGATATTCTGCCGCTTGCAGATCGGCTTTTGAAAAAGCATGCCGCTAGGGCAGGGCAGAGCGGTATTGTGTTTTCGGAAGGAGCTGCCAGGCTGCTTCAGCACTACGGTTGGCCGGGAAATGTTCGCGAATTGGATAATGCGGTTCAGCGAGCCTTGATTCTGCAGCAGGCGGGTACCATTGAGCCTGAAGACCTATGCCTTGACGGTGCTCCCGGATTTGTTGCGCGTGATATCGCTCCGCCAGTGACTGCAGCCAAAGCGCCTTTAAGTCCTACCGCTCTTGATGAATCACTAACTGCAGGAGCGTTGGGAGATGACCTGCGTCGCCGTGAATTCGAGGTCATCATGGAAACGTTACGTGCTGAGCGAGGAAGGCGTAAGGAAGCGGCTGATCGGTTGGGTATCAGTGCACGCACCCTGCGTTACAAGCTTGCACAGATGCGTGAGGCCGGTATTGATATCGAAGCCTATCTCTATGCCAGCTAGACCCCGGCCATGAGCCGGGGTCAAAGGCGTCAATCACTAGAGCTCAGGTCCATCTCTTTGTACCGAACCAGTCGGCTGCGGTGCTTGAAGCGGTAGCCCAGCCAGATCAGCAGGAACAGAGGAATGCTGATGTAGGTTGCTGCCAGACCTGCCCAGTCGATCTGCTCGCCAATCAGTGCCGTGTAGTTCTGCCCCATGGTAATGAATAGGCACAGAGCGAATGCAAGTAGCGGCCCGAAAGGGAAGAGTTTGGCCCGGTAGGGCAGGTCTTCGAGTCTTCCACCCTGAGCGATATAGCCTTTGCGGAATCGATAATGGGAAATGGCAATGCCCAGCCAGGCAATGAAGCCACACATGCCTGAGGTATTCAGAAGCCAAGTATAAAGTACTTTATCGCCAACAATCGAGGTCAAGAAGCACAGGGCGCCTACCAGTGTTGTCGCGTACAGGGCATTACGTGGAATGCCGTTTCGCGAGACCTTGGCAAACAGGCGGGGGGCTTTACCCTGCTCGGCCAGGCTAAACAGCATGCGCGTCGAGGCGTACATGCCAGAAGTTCCGGCAGACAGAATGGCAGAAAGAATGACAGCATTCATGACGCCAGCTGCAGCAGCGAAGCCTGCACGTTCAAACAGCAGCGTAAACGGGGAAACGCTGATGTCACTGGCTTCGTTTTGCAGCAAGCGTGGGTCGGTATAAGGGATCAGCATGGCAATTACAAAAATCGCCAGAATGTAGAACATCAGGATGCGCCAGAAAACCTGGCGGATAGCGATCGGAATGTTCTTTTTCGGATTTTCGGACTCACCTGCTGCCACGCCAATCAGCTCGGTTCCCTGAAAAGAGAAGCCCGCAATCATGGCCACGCCTACCATGGCCTGAAGACCACCCACGAAAGGCGCCTCACCAAGCATGAAATTGGAGAAACCCGGGGCTTCAACGCCGTGCATGATGCCAAAGATGCTGGCTAGACCAATGCCAATAAAGATGACTACTGTCAGTACTTTGATCAGGGCAAACCAGAATTCGCTTTCTCCAAATCCGCGCGCTGAAAAGACATTGAGCAGAAACATCAAGGCAAGAAAGCCCGCGCTCCAGATGATTCCGGGAACATCCGGAAACCAGAAGCTCATGATCAGCTGCGCAGCGACAAGCTCGGCTGCAATCGTCACCGCCCAGTTATACCAATAGTTCCAACCCAGGGCGAAGCCAAAACCATCTTCAACGAAGCGGCTTCCATAGGTGCTAAAGGAACCTGAGACGGGCATATAGGCCGCCATCTCGCCGAGGCTCGTCATGAGGAAATACACCATTAGACCAATCAGGGCATAGGCGAGCAGGGCACCACCAGGACCTGCTGAGGCGATGGTCGCGCCTGACGCAACGAAAAGTCCTGTGCCGATCGAGCCCCCAATGGCAATCATGTTCAGATGCCTAGGTTTCAGTACCCGGTTCAGGTGGGGCTTTTCCGCCGTGGTGGCTTGCTCTGCTGTAGATTGCCCCTGCGAGGCGGTCGGTTGTTCCGGAGGGAGGGAGACGGCAGTCATAAACAAAAGGTCCAACTAGGGCAGCAAGGGTCTGGTGATAGGTTCCAGACTCGGATAGTGCTCACCGGTATTGCCAGTGAAGGGTTTTACAGTGCAGGCGACTGGCTATGGCAGCACCTGATTGCAAAGCAGAGTTTGCAAAAAGGGCGGGAGTGTACAGTAAAAGGAAAACATGGGGCGCTTGATCGCCATTGAATTTCTGCATGAACGCTACCGCATGAAGCCTGGCTGCGCCCATAAAAAAACCCAGCCACTGGCTGGGTTTTGAATTTGGCTCCGCGACCTGGACTCGAACCAGGGACCCAATGATTAACAGTCATTTGCTCTACCGACTGAGCTATCGCGGAACAACGAAACGTATCTTACTGATTGCTAAGGAGAAGTCAACACTTCTCCTTAGACAAAAAACACGCTTAGAGAACTTCGGCGATAGCCTTGATAACCGCGTCCAGATTGTTCCTGTTCAGTGCCGCTACACAGATTCTGCCAGTTCCTACCGCGTAGATACCAAACTCAGCTTTCAGGCGATCAACTTGGTCGGTCGTCAGTCCTGAATACGAGAACATGCCGCGCTGTCCATTGACGAAGCTGAAATCGCGTTTGGCACCGGCTGCATTGAGTCCTTCCACCAGAGCATGGCGCATGCTACGGATGCGATCACGCATTTCTGCCAGTTCGGCCTCCCACATTGCGCGTAGCTCTGGATCGCGCAGAACAGTCGCAACGATCGTGGCACCGTGCGTCGGCGGATTGGAGTAATTGGTGCGTACCACACGCTTGACTTGCGACAGCACTCGAGCGGTTTCCTCGCGATCAGCCGTTACGATCGAAAGTGCGCCGACGCGCTCGCCATAGAGAGAAAATGATTTTGAGAACGAGCTAGAAACGAAAAAGGTCAGGCCTGATTCGGCAAACAGGCGGACAGCTGCAGCATCTTCCTCGATGCCATCGCCAAATCCCTGATAAGCGATATCCAGGAAGGGCACGTGCTCTCGCGTCTTGATGACTTCCAGCACTTCCTTCCAGTCGTCCAACTGCAGATCGACACCGGTCGGGTTATGGCAGCATGCATGCAATACCACAATGGAATGCGGAGGAAGGGCGTTAAGGTCTTCCAGCAGGCCGCCGCGGTTCAGACCATTCGTGGCGGCATGGTAGTAGCGATAGTTTTGTACGGGAAAGCCTGCCGCTTCGAACAGGGCGCGATGGTTCTCCCAGCTCGGATCACTGATGGCTACCGTGGCATCAGGCAGGAGACGCTTGAGAAAATCAGCGCCAACCTTTAATGCACCGGTTCCACCCAATGCCTGAATGGTAGCAACACGGCCTTCACTGATCAGTGGAGAGCCCTGACCGAACAGCAGGGTTTGCACTGCTTCGTCATAAGCGGCAATACCGTCAATGGGCAGGTATCCACGCGGCGCGCGGGCTACAACGCGTTTCTTTTCCGCTTCTTCCACGGCGCGTAGCAGGGGGATGCGACCCTGCTCGTCGTAATAGACACCAACGCCCAGGTTGACCTTGGTAGGGCGGGCATCGGCATTGAAGGCTTCGTTTAGGCCCAGGATTGGATCGCGGGCAGCCATTTCGACGGCAGAGAACAAACTCATTGTGCGCAAGCTCGATTTAGAAGAATGAAAACACGCACAAGACCCGATTGCCGTTGTGCGCAAGCGGGGAGACAGTATAGCGGGCATCGTCTGTCGGGGCGACAAAAAACAGGTCCCGCCTGGCAGTAACTAGACTAATGTTCAATGCTTGAAAAATATGCTGTCAGGACGCATCTAAAAGAATCTGGATAGCAATGTCATTCCAGGAGTACAGACAACGAAACGCTGGGTTCGTGTTGGTTATTTGGGGTGCATCTCGGGCAGGATGGCTCTCTGCACCTCCTCTTGAGGAAGCTCATGTCTGCATTTCAATTGTCTACACGTTATACCCCGGCTGGTGACCAGCCGGAGGCGATTCGCCAGATGGTCGAAGGGATCAATGCTGGCCTGTCACATCAAACCTTGCTGGGTGTGACCGGTTCGGGCAAAACCTTCAGTATCGCCAACGTCATCGCTCAGATTCAGCGACCCACGATCGTGCTGGCACCCAATAAAACATTGGCGGCTCAGCTGTACGGCGAATTCAAGGCCTTTTTTCCTGATAATGCCGTCGAGTACTTCGTCTCTTACTATGACTACTATCAGCCAGAAGCCTATGTGCCTTCCTCGGATACCTTTATCGAGAAGGATTCGTCTATCAATGATCACATCGAGCAGATGCGACTGTCGGCAACCAAGGCATTATTGGAGCGCCGTGATGCAATCATCGTAGCGTCAGTATCCTCCATCTACGGCCTGGGCGATCCCAAGGCTTACCTCAAGATGGTGCTGCATCTGGATCGCGGAGACCGTATCGACCAGCGCACGCTGCTACGGCGTCTGACTGAATTACAGTATTCGCGCAACGATATGGAGTTTTCCCGTGCAACGTTTCGGGTGCGCGGTGATGTGATCGATATTTATCCGGCTGAGTCTGACCTTGAGGCTATTCGCGTAGAACTATTTGATGACGAGGTGGAAAATCTTTCTGCCTTCGATCCCTTGACGGGGGAGGTCATCAGAAAGCTGCCGCGTTTTACCTTCTATCCCAAGACGCATTACGCCACGCCACGCGATACGCTGCTTGAGGCCATTGAGCATATCAAGGCGGAGCTCAAGGATCGGCTGGAATTCCTGCGTACGCAAAACCGCCTGCTTGAGGCGCAGCGACTTGAACAGCGAACCCGCTTTGATCTGGAAATGATCATGGAGTTGGGTTACTGCAATGGCATCGAAAACTACTCACGGTATCTGTCCGGGCGGGCTCCTGGTGAGCCGCCGCCAACCCTGTATGACTATTTGCCTCCTGATGCGCTGCTGGTGATCGACGAATCTCACGTAACCGTGCCGCAGATAGGGGCGATGTTCAAAGGCGATCGCTCACGCAAAGAGACGCTGGTCGAGTATGGCTTCCGACTGCCTTCGGCTCTGGATAATCGCCCGCTGCGATTCGAGGAGTGGGAAGCGGGGAGTCCGCAAACCATATTTGTATCAGCAACGCCAGGGCCTTATGAAGCAGAGCATGCCGGCCGTGTTATTGAACAGGTGGTGCGCCCGACAGGCCTGGTTGATCCGGAGATTGAAATCCGCCCGGCAACGACACAGGTAGATGATCTGCTTTCTGAAATCCGCTTGCGAGTAGCCAAGGATGAGCGCGTTCTGGTGACAACCCTTACCAAGCGTATGGCTGAAGACCTGACGGACTATCTGGCCGATCATGATGTTCGGGTTCGCTATTTGCACTCTGACATCGATACGGTAGAGCGGGTAGAGATCATTCGCGATCTCCGAATGGGAACGTTCGATGTGCTCGTCGGTATCAACCTGCTCCGTGAGGGACTGGATATGCCGGAGGTTTCGCTGGTTGCGATCTTGGATGCTGACAAGGAAGGCTTCTTGCGTTCAGAGCGTTCTCTTATCCAGACGATTGGTCGTGCAGCACGTAACCTGAGCGGCAAGGCGATTCTCTATGCCGATTCGATGACAGGCTCCATGCAGCGTGCCATTGATGAAACAGAGCGGCGCCGAGCCAAGCAATTGGCCTTTAACGAGGCTAATGGCATTGTGCCCAAGGGAATCAAGAAGGATATCCGCGATATCATGGAAGGTGCGGCTGTTCCGGGTGCCCGCGGTAAGCGTCGTGCCGCCAAGGCAGCCGAGGACAGTGGTCGTTATGAGGCCGAGCTGCGTTCACCGGCAGATATCACCAAGCGGATCGCTCAGCTTGAAGAGCGTATGCTCAAGCTGGCGCGTGATCTGGAATTTGAAGCCGCAGCCAAACTGCGTGATGAAATCCAGCAACTGCGTGAGCGCCTCATGGCGGCTTGAGTGAGTGTCAAACACAAAGGCCCGGTCCTAAAGCCGGGCCTTTGTGTTTTCGGCGCTGGAAGCCAAGGCTTGCCCGCTGCTACCATCTCCTTTTGTATTGTTCTGTGTCGAGACCTCCCATGACCACTGTTCGCACGCGTATCGCACCGTCGCCTACTGGCGATCCCCATGTCGGTACCGCTTACATCGCCTTGTTCAATCTCTGCTTTGCTCGTCAGCATGGCGGTCAGTTCATCCTGCGTATCGAGGATACCGATCAGCTTCGCTCTACGCGTGAGTCTGAACAGCAGATCTATGATGCGCTACGTTGGCTGGGTATCGAATGGGACGAGGGTCCTGACGTAGGAGGTCCACATGGGCCTTATCGCCAGAGTGAGCGGGGTGAGATTTATAAGAAGTACTCCGACGAGCTTGTCTCCAAGGGACATGCGTTCCCATGCTTCTGCTCGGCCGAGCGTCTGGATCAGGTGCGTGCCGAGCAGACGGCCCGCAAGGAAACGCCTCGTTATGATGGACACTGCATGCATATCGATCCTGCCGAGGCGCAGCGTCGTATTGCTGAGGGTGAATCCCATGTCATACGAATGAAAGTGCCAACAGAAGGCATCTGCGTCGTGCCGGATATGCTGCGCGGCAATGTCGAAATTCCGTGGGACCGCATGGACATGCAGGTTCTAATGAAGGCAGACGGCTTGCCGACATACTTCCTGGCTAACGTGGTCGATGACCACCTGATGGGCATTACTCACGTTTTGCGTGGCGAAGAGTGGCTGCCTTCCGCACCCAAGCTCATCAAGCTGTACGAATACTTTGGCTGGGAGCAACCCGCACTGTGCTATATGCCGCTGCTGCGTAATCCAGACAAGAGCAAGCTTTCCAAGCGCAAGAACCCGACGTCCGTAACGTTCTATGAGCGTATGGGATATTTGCCCCAGGCCATGTTGAACTACTTGGGCCGGATGGGTTGGTCAATGCCGGACGAGCGTGAAAAGTTCACGTTGGCTGAGATGATCGAGCACTTCGATATCAATCGTATCTCGCTTGGCGGCCCCATTTTCGACATTGAAAAACTGTCTTGGCTAAACGGACAGTGGATCCGTGAGCTGAGCGTAGAGGCATTTGCTGCCGAGGTTCAGAAATGGGCGCTCAACCCTGACTACCTGATGAAGATCGCGCCTCACCTACAGGGGCGTGTTGAAACCTTCAGTCAGATTGCACCGCTGGCCAGTTTCTTTTTTGCCGGCGCTTTGCCGCTGGATGCGGGGTTGTTTGCTCACAAGAAGCTTTCTCCAGATCAGGTGCGCCAGGTAATGCAGCTGACTCTCTGGAAGTTGGAATCGCTACGGCAGTGGACCAAGGATAATATTACGGCATGTATTCAGGGTGTAGCCGAGGGACTTGAGCTCAAGCTGCGAGACGTGATGCCGTTGATGTTTGCAGCTATCACTGGACAGGCCAGCTCCGTCTCGGTCCTTGATGCTATGGAAATTCTTGGTCCCGACCTCACACGCTTCCGCTTGCGTCAGGCCATAGAGCTGCTCGGGGGGGTATCCAAGAAAGAAAACAAGGAGTGGGAAAAGCTCCTGGCTACCTTGGGGTAATTGAAAAGGGCAACGTGAGCAATTACGGCGCCCCTTTTTTCTGGCCTTTTGAAGTGGCTGATTACCTTGCATCAAGGTGATGAGCATTACTCATATAGATCGGTTGTTGTTGAGTAATCCAGCGCCTTGGGCTGGGTTCCCGCGGCTGCATGGTCTACCATGGCGCCCATTCGTTTAATGGGTGCCGGGAGTCCGGCCATTATGAGGTTACAATGAGCTGCGATTTTCTAGCGCAAGCCCTGCCAGGCGTGCAGAAACTTTCACCTTATATTCCAGGCAAGCCAGTCGATGAGTTGGCGCGCGAATTGGGACTGGATCCTCAGCGTATCGTCAAGTTGGCGAGCAATGAAAATCCATTAGGCCCGAGTCCCAAGGCAACTGAGGCGATAAGAGCCGAGCTGGCTGAGCTGACACGTTACCCGGATGGCAATGGGTTTGAGCTCAAGCATAAAATTGCCAGTCGATGCGGCGTCAATATCGATCAGATAACCTTGGGCAACGGTTCTAACGATATTCTCGAGCTGGTTGCACGCGCTTACCTGGCTCCTGGTCTTAATGCGGTATTTAGCGAGCATGCATTTGCCGTATATCCCCTGGTGACGCAGGCAATTGGTGCCGAAGGTCGTGCAGTTCCCGCCGTGAATTGGGGGCATGATCTGGATGCAATGCTCAAGGCTATTGACGAGCATACGCGAATCGTCTTTTTGGCTAATCCCAATAACCCAACAGGTACCTGGTTTGGTCCACGCGCTTTGGCGGCCTTTCTGAAGGCAGTACCCGAGAATGTGTTGGTGGTGCTTGATGAAGCCTATATTGAGTATGCCGAGGGAGACGAGTTGCCGGATGGTTTGAGCTATCTGGCAGACCACTCCAACCTCCTGGTTTCACGTACATTCTCCAAGGCTTATGGCTTGGCCTCGTTACGGGTGGGGTATGCCATTTCTTCAGCGCAGATTGCGGATGTATTGAATCGCGTACGACAGCCATTCAATGTCAACAGCCTTGCCTTGGTTGCAGCATGCGCGGTTATGGATGACGCTGATTACTTGGCTAAAAGTCGTCAGGTCAATGACGAGGGAATGGCTCAGTTTGAACAGAGTTTTCAGCGGCTGGGACTTTCCTGGATTCCTTCTAAGGGAAACTTTATCGCCGTTGATCTCGGGCAACCGGCCGCGCCTGTTTATCAGGCATTGCTGCAAGAGGGTGTGATTGTCCGTCCGGTCGCTGGATACGGCATGCCAACATTCCTTCGTGTTTCTATTGGTACGAAAGAGGAAAACAGTCGTTTCCTTGAGGCGCTTGCCAAGGTGCTGGCTCGTGGTTGAATCGCAAAAGGTCCCCATGTTTGGTCGTCTCGTCGTAGTAGGACTTGGACTGATTGGCGGCTCGTTTGCCAAGGGCATGAAGGAGAGCGGCCTGTTTCATGAAGTGGTCGGCGTAGATCGGGATAGAGAAACACGGCGTCTAGCGGTTGAGTTAGAGGTTGTTGATAGCGCTGAGGCAGAGCTGGCCGTTGCTTGTCAGAATGCAGACGTTATCCAGTTGGCGGTTCCCATTCTTGCCATGGAACGAGTCCTTGCAGAGCTTGCGGCTCTCGACATCGGCCAGGCTGTGCTGACCGATGTTGGGAGTGCAAAAGGCAGCGTTGCCCGGGCAGCCAGAAAGGCCTTTGCCGGCAAAGCGTTCCGCTTCGTCCCAGGGCATCCAATCGCTGGTTCTGAAAAGAGTGGTGTTACGGCGGCTAATGGTCAGCTATTCAAGCGGCACAAAGTCATTCTTACACCCCTTGATGAGGCGGATGCTGAGGCGCTTGCAAATATTGATCTACTTTGGCGGGCACTGGGTGCTGACGTTGAATACATGACGGTTGACCACCATGATGAGGTGTTGGCTGCAACCAGTCACTTGCCGCATCTGCTGGCTTTTACCCTGGTTGATTCGCTCGCCCAGCGTAGTGAGAACCTTGAGATATTTCGTTATGCCGCTGGTGGCTTTCGAGACTTCACCCGTATCGCTGGCAGTGATCCGGTCATGTGGCACGATATTTTTCTAGCCAACCGGGAAGCCGTACTGCGGACACTGGATACATTTCGTGACGACCTGGATGCATTGCGTCAGGCTGTCATTACACAGGATGGGCATCAGCTGCTGGGTGTCTTTACCCGCGCCCGGGTTGCCCGCGAGCATTTCGGCAAAATACTGGCCCGCCGGGCCTATGTGGACGCTATGCAAACTAAAGATCTTACCTATATCGCCAATCCTGGCGGCTCGTTGTCCGGACGCGTTCGAGTGCCCGGAGATAAGTCCATTTCGCATCGATCAATCATGCTGGGCTCCCTGGCGGATGGAACGACAGAGGTGGAAGGGTTCCTTGAGGGTGAGGATGCCCTCGCTACGCTGCAGGCGTTCCGTGATATGGGGGTCGTCATCGAGGGGCCCACCAATGGTCGTGTAACCATTCATGGTGTGGGATTGCATGGCCTCAAGGCGCCTGCAGGTCCGCTATACCTAGGAAATTCAGGCACCTCAATGCGACTGTTGTCCGGGATTCTTTCCGCTCAGGCATTTGATACCACCCTGACCGGTGATGCCTCGCTCTCCAAGCGCCCCATGAACCGGGTTGCCGATCCGTTGCGGGAGATGGGGGCTGTTATCGAAACAGCAGAGCAGGGACGGCCACCGATGACCATTCGCGGCGGACAGAAGCTCAAAGGTATCCATTACGACATGCCCATGGCCAGCGCCCAGGTTAAGTCCTGCCTATTGCTGGCAGGCCTGTATGCCGAAGGAGAGACGTCGGTTACTGAGCCTGCTCCGACGCGTGATCACACCGAGCGAATGTTGCAGGGGTTTGGTTATCCGGTGACGGTAGAAGGTAATGTAGCAAGAGTGCGCTCGGGCTCCACGCTCACTGCCAATCGTATCGAAGTACCTGCAGATATTTCCTCGGCAGCTTTTTTCCTGGTGGCCGGAAGCATTGCGGAAAACTCCGAGTTGGTTCTTGAACACGTGGGTATCAATCCTACTCGTACCGGGGTCATCGATATCCTGCGCCTGATGGGTGGCGACATTACGCTTGAGAATCAGCGTGAGGTAGGGGGAGAACCTGTAGCTGATCTGCGCGTCCGCTCAGCTACGTTGAAGGGAATCGAAATACCGGAAGCGTTGGTGCCGCTGGCAATTGATGAGTTCCCGGTTCTGTTTGTTGCCGCCAGCTGTGCTCAGGGGCGTACCGTTCTGCGAGGTGCGGAAGAGTTGCGTGTCAAGGAGTCTGACCGTATTCAGGTCATGGCCGATGGTTTGAAAGTACTGGGTGTAAGTGCTACTCCTACGCCTGATGGAATCGTGATCGAGGGCGGCTCCATGGGTGGCGGAGAAGTGGAAAGTCATGGTGATCATCGCATCGCAATGGCATTTAGTGTGGCCTCGCTGCGAGCGAGCGCACCGATACGAATCCGTGATTGTGCAAATGTTGCAACTTCCTTTCCCGGCTTTCTTGAACTGGCAGCTAAAGCTGGGATTCGTGTGAAAGAAGAGGCTTCCGTATGATGAGTACCGCTCCGGTTATTACAGTCGATGGGCCTGGAGGCTCTGGGAAGGGCACTATCGCGGCACTTCTTTCCCGCCGTCTGGGCTGGAATCTACTGGACTCCGGAGCGCTTTATCGTCTGCTGGCCTTCGCAGCGCGCAACCATGGCGTTGACCTGACGAATGAGGAGTCACTCAAGGCGTTGGCAGCGTATCTTGACGTGCAATTCCAGGCTGGGCATGAGCATGGTCAGCGCATTGTCTTAGAGGGGGAGGATGTTACCGACTTCATTCGAACCGAAGATATTGGGGCAGGCGCTTCACAGGTGGCGATCCTGCCGGCTGTACGTGAAGCGTTGTTGCAGCGACAGAAAGCCTTTCGCGAGGCGCCTGGCCTTATTGCGGATGGTCGGGATATGGGAACCGTGGTTTTCCCAGATGCGGAATTAAAGATATTTCTGACCGCTAGCGCCGAAGAACGCGCCAGACGGCGCTATCTTCAGTTGAAGAAAAAGGGCGAAAGTGTTACTTTGCCGGGTCTCCTCGAAGAGATTCGTGAGCGCGACGAGCGTGATACTCAGCGCACCGTCGCTCCACTCAAGCCGGCAGATGATGCCATTGTCCTGGATTCGACGAATCTCTCGATTGAACAAGTGCTCGACCACATCCTTGCATTGGCCGCCGAGCGTGACCTGGCAGGATGACAGCCAGATTATCCTATCCTGGGATATTTGGTGAAGGCAGGCAGGAACCAGTCTCAACCTGTCTGCTGGATATTGATAACGAACCCCGCATTGGCTGGTGATGCGGTAGATCGGGTGCATCGTGTACCCAACATTACAGGTATAAACATGAGCGAAAGCTTCGCAGAACTCTTTGAAGAAAGTCTGAAATCCCTCGACATGCAACCGGGTGCCATCATCACAGGTACTGTGGTTTCCATCGATGGTGACTGGGTAGTTGTCGACACTGGCCTGAAATCTGAGGGTCTTGTTCCGCTCGAGCAGTTCTACAACGAACAAGGCGAGCTGACCATCAACGTGGGCGATGAAGTCCATGTGGCTCTCGATGCCGTGGAAGACGGTTTCGGCGAAACCAAAGTGTCTCGCGAGAAAGCCAAGCGCGCTGAGTCCTGGCTGGTCCTGGAAGCTGCGTTCAACGCTGACGAAGTGGTCAAGGGTGTTATCAACGGTAAGGTCAAGGGTGGTTTCACTGTTGACGTTAGCGGCATCCGTGCTTTCCTGCCAGGCTCCCTGGTTGATGTCCGTCCTGTGCGTGACACTGCCCACCTGGAAGGCAAAGAGCTAGAGTTCAAGGTCATCAAGCTTGACCAGAAGCGCAACAACGTTGTTGTTTCTCGCCGTAGCGTTCTTGAGGCTGAGAACAGTGCCGAGCGTGAAGCGCTGTTGGAGTCCTTGCAGGAAGGTCAGCAGGTTCGCGGTATCGTCAAGAACCTCACCGACTACGGTGCGTTCGTTGATCTGGGCGGCGTAGATGGCCTGCTCCACATCACTGACATGGCATGGAAGCGTATCAAGCATCCTTCCGAAATCGTTAATGTTGGTGACGAGATCGACGTTAAGGTTCTGAAGTTTGATCGCGAGCGTAACCGCGTATCCCTGGGCCTGAAGCAGCTGGGCGAAGACCCATGGGTTGCTATCAAGGCGCGTTACCCAGAAGGTACACGTGTTCAGGCTCGTGTTACTAACCTGACTGATTACGGCTGCTTCGCTGAGCTGGAAGAAGGCGTTGAAGGTCTGGTACACGTATCCGAAATGGATTGGACCAACAAAAACATCCACCCGTCCAAAGTCGTACAGGTTGGCGACGAAGTGGAAGTTATGGTTCTGGATATCGACGAAGAACGTCGTCGTATCTCTCTGGGTATCAAGCAGTGCCGTCCGAACCCATGGGAAGAGTTCTCCGGTCAGTTCAATAAGGGCGATCGTATCTCCGGTACTATCAAGTCCATCACTGACTTCGGTATTTTCATTGGTCTGGATGGTGGCATAGACGGTCTAGTTCACCTGTCCGATATTTCTTGGAACGAGCCGGGCGAAGAAGCCGTACGCCGCTTCAAGAAGGGTGATGAACTGGATACCGTTATCCTGTCCGTTGATCCTGAGCGTGAGCGCATTTCTCTGGGCATCAAGCAGTTGGAAGACGATCCGTTCTCCAGCTACGCTGCTCTGAACGAGAAGGGCACCATCGTTCGTGGTACTGTGAAGGAAGTTGACGCCAAGGGCGCCATCATCACTCTGGGCCATGAGATCGAAGGCGTTCTGAAGGCTTCTGAAATCAGCCGTGATCGCGTTGAAGATGCGCGTAACGTTCTGAAGGAAGGCGACGAAGTTGAAGCCAAGATCATCAGCATCGATCGTAAGAGCCGCGTGATCAGCCTTTCCGTCAAGTCTAAGGATGTTGACGATGAGAAGGAAGCGATGACGTCCCTGCGTAACAAGCAGGAGCCGAGCGCAGGCCCGACTACTATCGGTGACCTGATCAAGGCGCAGATGGAAAACCAGGGTTAATCACCTTAGGTTTTCTAGGAAAGGGGTGGCTTAGGCCACCCCTTTTTTATTGCCTAAAAAAAGCTTCTCAGATCTAAGGGGTTATATGTTTAGCGTCAAATAAATTTACAGCCTTTTGCTGGGTATATGCTTTTCAAAGCCAAGCGGTCATGCTAAAAGAGTTAAAAAATGATCTAGCCGCTTGAAAAAGAAGGAAAATTCCATGACCAAGTCGGAGTTGATCGAACGTATCGTTTCGGAGCAAGGGCAGCTGTCAGCTCGCGATGTTGAGCTGGCTATCAAGACAATGCTTGAGCAGATGGCCCAAGCGCTCTCAACCGGAGATCGTATTGAAATACGAGGCTTCGGCAGCTTCTCTTTGCATTATCGTTCACCTCGTACAGGGCGAAACCCTAAAACAGGAGAGTCTGTAACGTTGGATGGGAAATATGTTCCGCATTTTAAGCCAGGTAAAGAGTTACGGGATCGTGTTAACGAGCTAGGTTAATCTAATAGATATTTCATGAAGGCGGGCCGGGGGGGGGCTGTAGATGTTTGAATATTAAGGGCAGCTAACAAAACCCATTTCTGGTTAGCTGATATGGGCAAGCACAAGCTTGATCCTCCTTGAAATTCCATACTCCTAGCTAGCTACCTACGCTCATTGATAAGGTTTTGTTAGCAGCTCTAAGTATTCCAATAATTGTCTATAAAAGAAGCAAGACTCAAAATTTTTTGCTCTTGAGTCAGCTAATATTTCAAACGCGGTATAATGGGGGGTTCGTCATAATGTTTGTTAGCGTAATATGGGTTTTATTTCAACGTCTCTACTAACACTCTGCTACCTTTTTAATCGCGTCAGATCGCGGTTTCAAATGATAGAATCTGCAGTATTCAAGCGTGCAATATTCCTACCTGTAACCTTTAGTCCTGCCTTTGTAAAATCCCTGTGACCGAGTCATTGGCTTTACTGCATTAACCTTGCTTCCAAAGCACTAGATGAAATTGCACTCGTACATTTCCATTTTGCTTTCGAGTCATTCTAACAAATAGCTTATTTTGTGGATCGTCCTTCCTTGTGATTGTAGAGAATGTAGTGTTTTGCTGCTGCAATTTGGTTGGCGTCAAACGCATTGCGCAGATCGGCATATCGAGCCAGATATTTGCTTAGATCGAATAAGGTCAGGCATCCTTTTTGCTCCCGTAGAGCATGTAATGCCTTGTGGAAGCAAAGGTATCCGTACCAAATGCCTTAATCAGATCGGCGTATGAGGCTGTGTAATTAAGAGCATTGAAGCCATTCAGTGTGAACGAATTGCTTGCAGACTTGCCTGGCCGGCGCCCTTCTTTGTATCTATAGCTTATGTAGTATTGTGGCTGCAGTAAGGTTGGAGCCAAAGGCGTTATGAAGGTCCGCATAGTTGGCCAGGCATACATAGACCGAAGGTAGTAGTCCGACCGATTGATCAGCGCGGCATAAGTTTCGTTCGGGGGCTCCGCCAAGGGTCGGCTGTAATCGCTCCCAGCTAATGGGAAAGCGGATCATGTTGACGCCCTTGGTACTCCATTGCTGAAAATGTGCTTCGACGGAAAAATATAGTTTGTGCCATTAATGCCTGGTACAACTTGGAGAGCGAAGCCTGCTCCCCGGCATGTTTAAACCAAGCAAACCAATCGGTGTATCAGCGGGAGCTTGAACGCTGTATACTGCGGTCGCAGAGAAAACCACAAATAGAGTTTGACCTGCCCCCATCTTTAGTACCACTGCCTAGTTAGTAGGCCCTGGGGTTGATATCAATTTTTCCTGCTTCAGTTGCTGCTGGCCGACCCGCCAACTTGCAGCAAACTCTGCCGGGGTGAGGTTGCCAATGGCACTATGCGGTCGGTGCTCGTTGTAATCCCGCCGCCAAGCCGCGATATGGATTCTGGCTTCGGCGAGCGAACAGAACCAGTGCTCATTGATGCATTCGTCCCGGAGCTTGCCGTTGAATGACTTGATGAAAGCATTCTGCGTGGGTTTGCCAGGCTGAATCAGCTTCAGCTTGATGTCATGCTGATAAGCCCATTGATCAAGCGCTTTACCGGTGAACTCAGGGCCTTGGTCGGTGCGGATCGCCTTCGGGCAACCGCGAAACCGCGCCATCTCGTCCAGCGCCCGTGTGACACGAAAGCCGCTAAGGAAACTCTGATCAAGTCAGCAAGGACAGCCGATTGGCGACCGAATCGATTTTTAACCCGGTCTTTGGCGATAATCTTCACTAGAAACCCGGCTTTTGGCCGGGTTTCTGCGTTTTATAGACGCACCTCTCCTGCATCGGTCAGCAAATGTCGGCGGGCCATCCACAGGTTCTACAGGGCGAACAGCGTGACCAACTGAGCGGTGTTCTTGGCCAGGCCCCGGAAGCGCACCTTGATATAGCCGAACTGCCGCTTGATCACCCGGAAAGGGTGCTCGACTTCGGATCGTACCTGCGTCTTGGCCTTCTCGATCTTGCGCTTGGCCTTGAAAAGGGCGCTGCGCTTGCTCAACTGCTTGTAAGTGCTGCGCCGGGCCGCGATCTGCCAGATGACCTGGCGACCTTGATGCTCGGCACGCTTCTCCACGCCGGTGTAGCCCGCATCGGCACAGACCACGTTCTCCTCCCCGTGCAGGAGTTTGTCGACCTGGGTGACATCCGCCACATTGGCCGCAGTCCCCGCGACGCTGTGCACCAGGCCAGACTCGGCATCGGCACCGATATGCGCCTTCATTCCGAAGAAGTACTGATTGCCCTTCTTCGTCTGGTGCATCTCAGGATCGCGTTTGTCTTCTTTGTTCTTGGTTGAGCTGGGCGCATGGATGATGGTCGCATCAACGATAGTGCCTTGGCGTAGCGACAGCCCGCGTTCGCTCAAGTGGCCATTGATTACAGCCAGGATGCCCGTCGCCAGTTCGTGCTGCTCCAGCAGGTGGCGGAAGCTCATGATCGTGGTGTCTTCCGGAATACTGCCTTGGGTCAGACAGCTTGGCGAACTGGCGCAGCGAGGTAATCTCGTACAGCGCTTCCTATGGTCGGATCGCTCAGGGCGAACCAGTTCTGCAACAGGTGAATGCGTAGCATGGTTTCCAGGGGATACGGCGGACGGCCATTTCCAGCCTTTGGGTAGAACGGCTCGATCAGTGCCAGGAGACCAGCCCACGGCACTACCTGCTCCATTTCTACCAGAAAGCGTTCGCGCCGGGTCTGTTTGCGTTTGCCGGCGTACTCGGCATCAGAAAAGCTCATCTGGGTCATACGGCAGCGCTCGGGTTTAGCAAAGGTGGCATTTCACCAGATCGGCCGGGACTTTTCCGGAGTTTCCCTAATGCCGTGTTCCACCAGGATGCCGACCGACTCTTTAGTGAAGTCATCGACCACCGTTAGGCATTTGATCCGCCGGCCTGTGCTAAGTGCGTCAAAGACGAAATCCATCGACCAGACCTGATTCGGCGCACTCGGCAGACTCAGACGCTCGCGCTCCACTGCAACGCCACGGCGGCGCTTGCGCCGCTTCACCATCACGCCAGCCGCTTGATACAGGCGGTAAATCCGCTTGTGGTTGACCTGCACACCAGCTCGCCGCAGCAGTATATGCAAGCGCCGGTAGCCAAAGCGCCGACGCTCCTGTGCCAGTTCCACGAGTTGGGTTTGCAGCTTGATACTTTGCTCGTTGGAACGAGGTTGGTAGCGCAGCACCGAACGAGATAGCCCGACCAGCTGGCAAGCACGGCGCTCGGAGATGCCGGTTCTGGCTTGCATCTTCTGCACCGCCTCCCGCCGCGCTGTCGGGCTTACCCTTTTCCCCGAACGACCACCTTCAGTGACTCGATGTCCAGATGGGCTTCGGCCAGCAGCTTCTTCAGCCGGCTGTTCTCTAGTTCGAGATCCTTGAGTCGCTTGGCGTCTGGCACGGTCATGCCACCGAATTTGGCTCGCCAGGTGTAGAACGAGGCATCACTGAAGCCGTGCCGTCGGCACAGTTCCTTCACCGACATACCAGCCTCGGCCTGCATGAGAAAGTCGAGAATTTGCTCTTCGGTAAAACGCTTTTTCACTGCCGTCTCCTACTCGGAAAACGGACTCTACTAAGTTCAGCGTGGTACTGAAATCGGGGAGCAGGTCATCAGGTCAATAAGGCTAGCTGGTTACGTAGTAAGAGTGGTTGGTTTGCTTCTTATCTGTAGGAGTTATGACATCATGTCGCTAAACTAGTCCAAGAAAGAGATGTCGAAGGCCTCCAGGCACAGGCTAGCCAGAGTGACTGAGGAGAGATCTTCGTTATTACCTATACGTATTTCAGATAGGGCTGTGTTCCAAAGTGCTCAGACAGTCAGTAGGGACACGCTATGTATCATAGAGATAAATGCAAATGGCACCCTACATAGGGGCGGGGTTTTAAATTTATATAAAAGCGATTGTTTTCACTCTCTTTTTTAAGGGGTAGAGGAAAAGATACTGACCAACAAAGGAAAATTTATGGGGACAATGTCAGTCATCTGGCGTGGGTATGGAAACACTATCAATAAATTAATATCATTATAAGTTGGTTGAGGATTTAAATCTCTATCTCAGTTAAATTTTAAATTAATTGTGAGATGCTCAAAAACAATTTTGAATTGGTGATATAGTGATGAAATTAATTAGAGCTATTTTGGCAAGGATGTACATATTTTTCTGGAAAGTAGGGATATATGCATTTTTAAAGTATAAAAATCACTTGGAGTTTAAGAGGCAGCCTAGAAAAAAAGATATACTTTATGAGAGGGAATATACATCAGGGCCGGTTTTGTTAATGGCTCTTTACGAGAGGGGGCGGATCCGAAATGATACACAGACTCTGCTAAAGGCTGCAAAGCGGCTTGGAGCTTACGTGATTTGTGTTAATACGTTGCCAGTAAAATGGGAAGAAGGCTACCAGGGCTTTATAGACTGCTATATAGATAGAGACAATTTGGGGCGTGACTTTGGTAGCTATAAGTGTGGATTTGAGCATGTGTATTTGCGAGGAATAGATAAAAATTGCTCTCGTCTTCTAATGCTCAATGATAGTGTATTTTTTTCTGAGAAGAATTGTGAAGGATTTTTAAGCGCACTTTATAATTCTGATATAGAAGTTCTTGGTGCAACAGAGAACCATGATATAGAACATCACCTTGGCTCGTTCTGCATTTCTATTTGCGGTGACGTGCTAAGGTCAGAGGGCCTGAAGAGATACTGGGCTAAATATAAAAATTCGAACATTCGCCTCGAGGTTATTATTCGAGGTGAGATGGGGTTGTCCAAATGCCTGAAAAAGCAGGTCAGTTCTGATGGCCAATTTCGTGCTTACTATGACACAGCTTTTGTAGCCAAGGTAATAGACGAAAACCCTGAGTTGATAGCCTCCTTTTACCGCCTTAGCCGGAAATCTAAAATCGTTCCATGGGAACATTTCACGTGGGAGGGTGCGCTATCAGATAGTGCCTATTTGAAGAGTACTCTGCCAGATTATGACGTGAATGATTGGCATGGGTTAGAAGCTCTAGTGCCGCCAGGGGTTGAAAGCGAAAGATTCATGCTTGAATTAAAAGAGAAGGCAACAGCTTACTTTTTGCAGTGCTTTAATAGTGGCTCTCAACTACATATAAATAACATATTTCTGCATCATCTTGGGATGGCAATAATCAAACTGGATGGCTTGTATCGTGGTGTATTTTCTACAGAAGACGTGGAGAACATCGCTAATCAACTGCTTCCCGCTCAAAAGGAGGAGTTTAGACGAATTATGTACTCGCGTCCTTATGGCGGTAGAGTACTATTTGGCTGGAAGCATATGGCATTCCGGCTTGGCTTTATTTGATTAGGGTGACGTTATAGATGTCAAGTAATTTCAATGGTGCAGTTCGGGATATCAAGGGGGCTTATCAGAGGTTGCCTCTTGTTGGAATCCTTGGATGGCAAGACGTAAAGCAGAGATATAAAAGGTCGTCACTCGGTCCTTTCTGGTTAACAATCAGTATGGGCGTGATGATTGGGACGATGGGACTGGTTTTCGGTAATATTTTCAAGACTCCCTTGCATGATTTCCTGCCGTTTCTCGCCTTAGGCATCATTTTTTGGGGATTTATGTCAAATGTCATTAATGAGAACTGCACGGCTTTTATATCTGGTGAGGGTATAATCAAGCAGCTACCGATTCCGATGTTTGTTCATGTGTTGAGGGTTATCTGGAGAAACCTGATAATACTGGGCCATAATATAGTCATATTTCCGCTTGTACTGTTAATGGTACAGCGGGGTGTAAGTTGGAATGT
Organism: Pseudomonas sp. C2.3V; assembly: GCF_058536325.1. Classification (NCBI taxonomy): domain Bacteria; kingdom Pseudomonadati; phylum Pseudomonadota; class Gammaproteobacteria; order Pseudomonadales; family Pseudomonadaceae; genus Pseudomonas; species Pseudomonas sp. C2.3V. The sequence continues at coordinate 1,676,959 of NZ_JBZUBN010000001.1, forward strand.
GATTTTAGCTATTCCAGGGTTGATTTTGGTAGTGGCAAATTTGGCCTGGATATCATTGATTCTCGCAACTATATGCGCGCGCTATAGAGACCTTCCTCAAATAGTCACGAGCTTGCTCCAAGTTATATTTTATTTGACTCCAGTGATGTGGATGCCAAACCTTCTTCCAGAAGGTAAAGCTTATTTCTTGTTGAATTTAAATCCAGTTTACCATGGGCTTGACATCATTCGTTCCCCTTTGATGGGGCAGGTACCGTTGACAAACAGTTGGGTGATTTGTATCGCCTCAGCGCTTGTGGGATGGGTTTTGGCCTTGTCTATATACGGTCGATACAGAAAGCGTATCGCCTATTGGTTATAAATGTATGGCTTATATAAAGTTTAAAGATATGTGTGTAGATTTTCCTATCTACAACGCCTCCTCTAGGTCTTTGAAAAAAGATATTATGAAAGTGGCAACCGGTGGCCAGCTAGGCGAGGGTGGCAGTGGTAAGGTTGTAGTTAGAGCCTTAGAGAATATTAATCTGGAGCTTAAAGATGGAGATCGTCTTGGACTCTTGGGTCATAACGGTGCAGGCAAAACTACTCTCTTGCGACTATTGAGCGGTGTTTACTATCCTACCTCCGGTTCAGCACAAATACAGGGAAATATCGGCTCACTAATCGCTATTTCTTTAGGTATAGACCCAGAGTTTACTGGCCGCGAAAACATATATCTTCGCGGGGCGCTATTAGGGATAAGCCGGAAAGATATTAAAAGTAAAATAGATGAAATTATTGAGTTTTCCGATCTCGGAGATTTTATAGATATACCAGTTAGAACATATTCGTCAGGCATGCATCTCCGGCTTGCTTTTAGTGTGTCGACTATTTTTCGGCCGGAAATATTGCTAATGGATGAGTGGCTTTCTGTAGGCGATGAGGGCTTCAAGCATAAGGCCGAAGCCAGAATGAAAGAAATGATTAGCGCTACTAAGATACTAGTTATTGCCAGTCATTCAAAAGAACTAATCCTTAAGACATGCAATAGAGCTATTTGGATGGAGCATGGGCAGATAAAGATGGACGGGCTGCCTTCTGATGTGGCAAAGGCTTACTTTGGTGGCTAAAGTAAAGTTGTTAATATAGTAAAAAATTTATAAGGCTAAATTAAGGGGGCGGTTTAAAGGGATGAGACTTTATCTTGAAACATAAAATATTATTTGTAAGTCAAACTACTCAGTTGGATCGACCATTTTTAGATCCTTCGGTACGATACCGTTGCTTTCAGATGGCGGAAGCATTGACTAAGCTTGGGCATCAAGCAGCCGTAATTGCTCAGTCTGAATTTGAAGCAAAAATAGATTTTTACGGATTCTACGATAAGTATGTATTTCATAGGCCAATGATGAGCGAGGCCCTAGGAGAATTTTTACAAAAGCATAAAAAAAGTAAAGATTTGATTGCTGACTTTGATGATTACATCTTTGGGGTGGAGGATTCAGCACTTATGCCTTCTTATAGATTTAGGGGGAACTCTCTAACTCAAACGGCTAGGTATCTTGCTCTTAATGCCTGCGCATCCTCTTATTTTTCTAACTTTAGTCTATCTACTCAATATCTTGCTGATATCGTTACTGCTAAATTCTCTCCAGGTAAAGTTGAGGTAATTCATAATTCTCTTGATAAAGGGTATCAGGGAATAGCTTCGCTTATTCGACAAAGAATGAAGTTTTCTGAACGCCCTTATAGATTTGGTTATTTTGCTGGAACCGCTACTCATGATGCTGATCTCAAGCACGTTGCGCCAGCTATAGCCAAAGCTCTGCAGAGTGATCAGCACGCCCGAATGCTAATCCTAGGTCCAGCAAAAATTCCTACTGAATTACTTAGATTCGGACATAGAGTAGAACATCGTGCAGCAATAGTGCCGTTTCATCATTTGCCACTGGTCATGGCGCAAGTGCAGACGGTAATAGCTCCCCTTGAAGTTAATAAGTTTACCTTAAGTAAAAGTGGGTTAAAATTTTTCGAGGCAGCCGCTGTTGGGTGCTCCGTAGTAGCTACCCCTATTCCTGACATTGATAGATTCGATTCTCTTTTACTTCGAAAATGCCAAAATCAATATGAATGGTTAGAGGCGCTGATAACGCCTTTTAATTTATCTGTATCCGCTGTTGAAGAGGAGGCTTCTCGTATCTGTAGGCTCGTTAGCTTGGATATGGCTGCCCTCAAGTTTCAAGAGAAGTTTTTATGTCAGTAAAAAAAATTCTTATATACATTGAGCCGCATCCTTTAAGAAACTCGTTTCATGAGTACTGCGTTGCAGCAAATTTTATTATAGAGTCTTTTCTTTTAATAGATAACTCAGACTTCTATTTTGAATGGAAAGTCTATTCAAATAAGCTTGTTACTGATGAGCTAACGGCTCAGTTTGAGCTTGGTGATAGGATCATTAGCCCGGATACCGATACGGAGATGTTTCAGTTTTCTTCACTTCGTGAGTGGGATGTATCTGCAATAAAAGAAAGACAAGAACTGGTTAATGGTGTAGGCGAGATATCAAATTTTTATGAGCGGGAGCTAGCGCGAGTTAGATCTTTTTATCCGTTTGATACAGTAATTTTATGGTCAGAAAATGGCGCCGTCAGAGCCTTCTGTGAAAAAAATTACTTGCAAGTCTTTCACTGTGAGTTAGGTCCCACGAGATTGCCTTTTCCTGAAACATTTTATGTGGACAGTGATGGTACTAATGGTGCTGTATCTCTAATGCAGTATGAATTAAATAGTTATCCAGAAGAAAAAATCGTTCCCGCGGACACATGGATCTCTCTTTCAGCAGGGCATAATAGTGGTAGAAAAAGTATTATTGAAAGCCTTTTTGATGGTCGAGTATTTTCTCCTGACCAAATGAGTAGAGATTACATTGTTATTGCACTGCAGCTGGCTGACGATCTAAATACCCTTTCTCACTCTAATTTTTCTTCTCCTAAAGAGTTTCTGGAATACATTGTTCCACCTTTAATTTCATTTGGGTTTGACGTTGTTATTAAAGGGCATCCTGGAGCTGTAGGTAGGCCATATAATTTAGCGCTCCAATTGGAGGCTTTGGAATATGTGCAGGGCTTAAATGGAAATGTCTTGGTGCTTGATAAGGAATTTAGTAAAGATAAATTTTTGGTATTGCTGAAAAAAGCATATGCAGTATGTTCCATTAATAGCTCAGTAAGCTTTGAGGCTCTATTGTTGGGCACGCCTGGGATTGTTTTTGGGACGGCTGCTTATGATGTGGGTGGAGCGCTAAAAGCGTTAGGTGTAGAGTTATTGCAGGCTGGAAAAATAAGTACTGAGGGGGTTGATCTAGATAAGTTGTGTAGCATTCTGTTCAGGCATTATATCCATCCATACAATCCGGTTGTGGCTTCAAAGGTTTTTGAAATTCTAATAAGAAATTTTGAAGTACACATGAGTGGGAAAAAGTTTATCGATGGCTTGATAGATAATATCGATCATGGCGAAAGCTTTATGGATGTCGAGGTGATGGCATCAACTAAAGTTAGCGCTTTCGAAACTGTCTCAAAAAATACTCGGCTGATAGATAGTGGGTTTTATGGAAATATCGATGAGGTTCTGCGAAGCGCTGATTCTGACCTGTCGTCCCTAATGGTAAGTGGCTGGGTTTCTAGAGGTGTCGGAGATAAGCCTGTTATTGCGGTTGCCTTACGTGTTTCAGATCAACTATTGAGCGGTTTTGTCAGTGTTGCGGATCGGCCTGATGTTCGTGAAGCTCATCCCGAGATTGTAAATCCTTGTGGTTTTAATGTAGGTATAATTGTTCCTAGCGTGATGTTGCAGAGTAAGATTGAGCTACTTTTCATTTGTGCTAACGAAAGCTTTTCGTACTTGCTAGATTTGTCTAGAGTGGCGCCATACTTTATTAGTGGTCATAAAGAAATGGAAAGGTCTTCTTCGATCGGGATAATCAAGCGGTTTCTAAAAAAACTATAATGAGCTCTAATCTTCGTTATTAAGACCTTGAAGGTTGTGGTCTTTTGGTAGTGGAAAATTATGACGGCGCCTAGAGTAACTGCTTTGCGATTTGGAACTAAGATCTGTCATAATTTAGATGCGATCTAGGGGTGGGTAAATATTTAGGAAATAATAATTCGATTTTCAATTTTGGGGCGCATTGTCGGCGCTTGGTGGGCTTTGTGGTACGTTCAGAGAGTTATTATAGCCGGTGTGTCGTGGCTGAGTTATGTTAAGAAGTATAGCTGCTGTCGTTGTTGTCTATTATCCGGATATGGGTTTGCTTTGGCGAAATTTAATCAGCGTTTCGAAGCAAGTTCAATTAATTATCGTGGTTGACAATGCGTCCTTGAGTGAAGAGGAGACAGAGTGCTTAGTTAAAGTGGCGGAAGTGTTGCGATCTCCTTCTAATTTAGGGATAGCCAGTGCCCAAAACATTGGGGTGCGGAGCGCTATTGCAGCTGGGGCAGATGGCGTCATCTTTTTCGATCAGGATAGTGTAGTGCCTGATGGGATGGTTAAAGCTTTGCGTGATGAGTTTTTTGCTATTAGTGCGGCTAAGAACGTGGGTGCTATAGGCCCGGTATTTCGGAATATGGATTCCGGTTTTTTTTACCCTGTTGTCCAAATAAACTCCTTGGGTTTAGTGAGAAAAAAAGTTCCTTCTGCAGCTCTTGAGGCTATCCCAGTATCTTGCTGCATATCTTCGGGTACGCTGATACCAGTTCCTGTTATAAAAAAGGTAGGGATGTTAAATGAGGATTTATTTATAGATTATGTGGACACCGAGTGGTGCCTTAGAGCTGTTACGCATGGGTACGATATTTTTGTTACGCCTCGAGCTTTGATGGAGCATAGGATAGGGGATAAAACCTTATCGGTTGGTCCCTGGAGGCTGCCTGTGCATTCTCCGTTTCGACGTTATTACAGAATGCGAAACGTGTTTATATTAGCGCAACTTAGTCATATCCCAAGGCTCTTGTTAGTTAAAGAGTTTATCCAGAATGTCTGTCATCAGCTAATATTAATTATTACCCAGAAGGGTAAAAGAGTTTCTTATGCTAGAAGTGGATTGGCGGGGGTAGCGGATGGCGTAAAGCTTTTTCTTAATAGGCGCTTTTTTAATGGATCTTAAGCAACCCCGGTTCGCCGTTGCACTAGCGGCTTACAACGGCATGCTTTGGATTGACGACCAGCTCTCCAGTATTCTCGAGCAGCGGAGTGTAGATGTCGTCGTATTTATCAGTGTCGACATCTCGTCTGATGAAACATATGAGCATGTACTTTCGCTTGCCTCTAAAAATTCTCGCATATGTGTTTTGCCACAGATCGAGCGGTTTGGTGGGGCAGCCAAGAACTTCTATCGCTTGATACGCGATATAGATATTTCTGCATTTGACTATCTGGCCTTGGCTGACCAAGACGATATCTGGCTTGAGAATAAATTGATTAGAGCTCACCAAGTACTGATCGAACGGCAAGCTGAGGTCTATTCGGGTAATGTCATGGCATTTTGGGAGAATGGTCGGCAACGTCTGCTGGATAAGGCGCAGCCAATGCGCGCTTATGATTACCTTTTTGAGGCGGCTGGTCCCGGATGTTCCTACGTGATGGATAGGGCCTTTACTCATCGTTTACAAGCGTTCATGGAAGAAAATTGGTCGGCTGTCAATGAGGTCGCGCTTCATGATTGGCTCATTTACGCGTATGGTCGTAGCTCTGGGGCGCAATGGTGTATCGATCCGTGGCCTTCTGTTCTGTACAGACAGCATGGAGGTAATGTTGTGGGAGCCAATGTAGGTGTCCGCTCAGCCTTGAGCCGAATCAGGCGCATGAAAGGTGGGTGGTACCGAGACGAGTCGCGGAAGATCATCCGCTGTCTTGGTCTAGAAGATACACCGGGTATCGCCCATATCATCTTAAAGAAAGAACGTTTAAGCGCGATTCGTTTGCTGGTTGAAGTCAATAAGACCAGGCGGAAGCTAACGGATCGGATCGCTTTAGCTCTCTTCATATTACTAGGGCTGTACCGGTAAATGGCTAGAGTTCTGGTAACCGGGGCAGCCGGTTTTGTAGGCTCTAATCTCGTCTCGGCGTTAAATCAGCAGGGACATGAGGTTGTGGCGATGTCTCGTATGACAATCGAGACTGCAAGCGATCTTGTACAGCCCTGGCAAGCAGATTTTACAAGTCTGGATGCTAATGCTTTTCGACGCCATCGTGTCGAGAGTGTCGTCCATTGCGCGGCTAAGGTTCATGCCATGCACGAAAAGCCAGGGCAGGGGCTGGGTGAGTACCAGCGGGTAAATGTCGACGGAACGATGAAGCTTGCGCGTCTGGCGGCTGCCCATGGGGTGCGGCGGTTTGTCTTTGTCAGCTCGGTAAAGGTCAACGGTGACGAGACAGTACCCGAACAACCTTTTTCTCCCTTAGACGCACCCCAGCCTTCCGATACCTATGCCATTTCAAAATGGACTGCCGAACAGCAGCTCATGGAGCTGGCAAGAAATGGAGTAATGGATGTCACCATTATTCGTCCGGTACTGGTATATGGGCCAGGCGTAAAAGCCAATTTTCTTACTATGCTACGTTGGTTAGACAAAGGCATTCCATTGCCGTTGGGTGCTATCGATAATCGTCGCAGCCTGGTTTCGGTCAACAACTTGGTGGATTTCATTTCAACATGCCTTTTTCATCCGGCTGCTGCCGGTCAGACCTTTATGGTGAGTGATGGAGAAGACCTTTCTACTACTGAGCTGCTTAAGCGCCTAGCCCGATTTTTAGAGCGTCCCATAAGGTTGATTCCTGTACCTCGAGGATTGGTAGAGGTTGGTGCAACCATTCTTGGGAAGGGTGCGTTATCTCAGCGAGTGTGCCGTTCCCTGCAAGTCGATATTTCTAAGAACCTTGATATCACCGGTTGGCGGCCGCCTGTAGCTGTGAACGATGCTCTCCAAGCTACTGCAATTGATTTTTTGAGAAGCAAGGAAAGCTGATGACGCTATTTTTGGCTGTCTGCACGGTCGTCGCGTCTTGGGCTATGACACACTACGTTCGGCGTTATGCGTTAAAGGGACATCTTATGGATATTCCTGGTGTGCGCAGCTCTCACTCTATTCCTACGCCCCGGGGTGGTGGCTTAGCTATAGTTATCGTGTTTTCTATCGCTACCTTGGTCTGGCAATTTATTGGCGCTAATCTCTATTGGACGGATCTTGTCGCGTTGCTCGGTGCGGCATGTGGCGTTGCTCTAATTGGTTTTATTGATGACCATGGTCATATTCCGGCCAGGTGGAGGCTGCTCGGGCATTTTGCTTGCGCTGCTTGGGGGCTCTGGTGGTTGCAAGGATTTCCAACGGTCATGATTAATAATACGGCTATTAATTTTGGCTGGTTGGGCAACGCGTTTGCGTTGTTTTATCTGGTCTGGCTGCTTAATCTCTATAATTTCATGGATGGGATCGATGGCATTGCAAGTGTCGAGGCGATTTGCGTAGGGGCAGGCGGTGCCGCTCTATTTTGGATTACCGGACACGGTGCCATTGCATGGCTCCCGTTGCTGTTAGTGGCTGCCGTCTTAGGCTTTTTGATTCTGAATTTTCCGCCCGCTAGAATTTTCATGGGGGACGCGGGCAGTGGGTTTTTAGGAATCATTTTAGGATGTCTTTCTATCCTGGCTGCACGGCTTGATCCGGCTTTTTTTGTGGCATGGATTATCTTATTAGGTGTATTTGTGACGGATGCTTCCTTTACGCTGTTTCGTCGCTTGCTTAGAGGCGAAAAGGTTTATGAGGCTCATAGAAGTCACGCATACCAATCTGCTGCGCGCTTTCACAATGGGCATCGCCCCGTCACGTTGGCCGTTCTGTTAATCAATACTATTTTGCTTATACCTACGGCACTTTTGGTTGGTACAGGTTATCTATCGGGAGTTATAGGCGTGGCTGTTGCCTACGTTCCCTTGATCTATCTTGCCGTTCGTTATGAGGCAGGAAGGCCGGAAAGCTCTCGATAGATCATATTGGTAGGATTGGTGAAGGATTTGAGGGAGCTGTAGTTATGCTACGCGAGCGATTAGTCAGCCTAAGTCGTCGTAAAAAGCGTATTGTTCAAATAGCTACAGATCTGATTCTGATCTGGGTCGCCTTATGGCTCGCCTTCTTCATACGTCTCGGAACCTCTGAAAGTATCGAGCCCTTTAGTGGTCACGCCTGGCTGTTTGCTTCGGCTCCAGTAATATGTATTCCACTGTTCATCCGCTTTGGTATGTACCGTGCAGTCATGCGTTACTTGGGGTATGACGCAATGATGGCTATTGCCAAAGCTGTTACGCTTTCGGTGTTAGTGTTGTCCCTAGTGATCTACTGGTATCAGGACAAGCCCGAGATTGTTCCAAGGTCGATGATCTTCAACTTCTGGTGGTTGAGCTTGTTCATGATTGGCGGGCTACGCTTGGCCATTAGACAGTACTTTCTCGGCGATTGGTATGCGGCATTGACCAGTGTTCCCTTTATGCGCCAGCAGACTGGACTGCCTAGGGTCGCGATTTATGGGGCTGGCTCGGCTGGTAATCAGTTAGTCGCTGCGCTCCGTGCGGGGCGTGCAATGCGACCTGTTGCGTTCATCGATGACGACAAGAGTATTGCCTGTCGTGTTATTGCTGGACTTAAAGTTTACCGCCCTAAACATATTCAGCAAATGCTCAATGAAACCGGGGCGGAAGAGGTATTGTTAGCTATCCCTTCATCTTCACGTGCTCGCCGGCGTGAGGTATTGGCTCAGCTGGAACCTTACCCTTTGCATGTTCGTACTGTTCCGGGTATTACCGATCTGGCTAGCGGCAAAGTCAAGGTCGAGGATATTCAGGAAGTTGATATTGCAGACTTGCTTGGACGGGACCAGGTTGCACCGAACCAGGCGCTTTTTGAGCGTTGTATTCGCGGTAAGGTTGTTTTAGTCACCGGAGCGGGTGGATCGATTGGCTCCGAACTATGCCGCCAGATTATGGGCCAGGGTCCATTAGGGCTAATTCTATTTGATCACTCGGAGTTTAATCTCTATAGCATTCATCAGGAGTTGGCGGGCGCTATAGAGCGCGAATCCTTGCCCATTTCTCTGGTTCCGATTCTAGGATCGGTGCGTAACAACAAACACTTGCTGCACATTTTGAGGTCATGGAAAGTCAATACTATTTATCATGCCGCTGCGTACAAGCATGTTCCTATAGTTGAGCACAATATTGTCGAAGGCGTGCTGAACAATGTATTTGGTACCGTTAATACTGCCGAGGCGGCCATTCAGGCAGGTATCGAGCACTTTGTTTTAGTCTCCACGGATAAGGCTGTACGACCGACGAATGTGATGGGGAGTAGCAAGCGGCTTGCAGAAATGGTGCTACAGGCCTTGAGTCAAGAATCTGCTCCAACGCTGTTTGGTGAGCAAGGTGGAATTCATCGTGTCAATAAGACGCGCTTTACCATGGTTCGTTTCGGTAACGTCTTGGGATCCTCTGGCTCTGTAATACCGCTGTTTCGCGCTCAGATTCGCAAGGGCGGTCCGGTAACCGTGACGCATCCTGGCATTACTCGTTTTTTCATGACCATTCCCGAGGCGGCTCAGCTCGTCATTCAGGCGGGGTCCATGGGTGCGGGAGGGGATGTATTCGTACTTGATATGGGTGAGCCAGTCAAGATCGTGGAGCTGGCGGAAAAGATGATCAACCTCTCGGGCATGACAGTCCGTTCGGAGAAAAATCCCCACGGAGATATTGCCATTGAGTTCACTGGTCTGCGCCCGGGGGAGAAGCTCTACGAGGAGCTGTTGATTGGTGACAACGTCTTGCCTACAGAGCATCCAATGATCATGCGGGCCAGTGAGGATTTCGTGTCTTGGGATGCCTTCAAGTTAGTGCTGGCTGATCTAAAGTCAGCGGTGCAGGCAGATGATTATTCTCGCATTAGGCAGCTATTGCGCGAAACCGTAGCGGGATATGTACCGCAGGGCGAAATCGTCGATTGGTTATACGTACAAAGCCGTCGGGACAGATAATAAGAGCCGCTAACAAAACCCCCTTGAATCTAAGTTTGGCTACGTCCACGATAGAGGCATGAGACATCGCAAAGAGATTACGGCTGCGCTGTGGAAGCGCATCAAGCCGCTATTACCAGAGCATAAACTCTCACCCAAAGGCGGTCGTCCTCGCCTGGAGGATGAGCTCGCCCTTAATGGCATCGTATTTGTCCTGCGTACCGGCATTCCCTGGGAAGATCTACCCCAGGAACTTGGCTATGGCAGCGGTATGACCTGCTGGAGGCGTCTTAAGCAATGGCAAGCGTGCGGTGTCTGGCACCGCTTGCATCGTGTCTTGCTCGAAGAGCTGCGCGACGCAGATTGTTTGGATCTGAGCCGGGCCAGTGTGGGTGCTGCCAGCGTATCTAGCCCCCGGGGGGCCTATGCACCGGCCCAAACCCGACAGGTCGAGGCAAACTTGGCAGCAAGCGGCACCTGATTACCGACCGTAACGGTGTGCTGCTTGCCTTCTATGTCAGCGGAGCTAATCGACATGACTCGATTATGTTCGAGCCGCTGGTTGATGCCTTACCTACACCTGGAGACAAACCCAGTAGAGCCAGGCGTTGGCCTGAGAAGCTACACGCTGACAAAGCGTATGACATAGAGCGCTGCCACAGACATCTGCGCACGCGAGGGATCGCTGATCGAATCGCCCGTAAAGAGGTAGATAGCAAGGAACGACTTGGCCAGCATCGCTGGGTGGTGGAGCGTACCCATGCCTGGTTGGCCGGTATGGGCAAGCTGCGTATCCGTTTTGAGCGCAGGCTTGATACTCACCGAGCCCTGTTATCGCTGGCGTGTAGCATCATCTGTCTGCGGTCATTGGGGAGGTTTTGTTAGCGGCTCTAAGTAGCTCGTGTTAACCATCCTTTCGCCTTTATTAAGCACGTAAAATAGAATATAGATCAGCGTAGATGCAATTAAGAATCTTTCAGAGAAATTTTTGATGATGAGCACATTGAGTTAAGTTTTTCTTTCTTCGTGGAAACTTTTCTAAGTCAAAGCTGTTTAAGTCAGGTCTTGATGGCGGGTGGTGCTATTCATCAGCCTTAGGGCTTGCGTTCTAAATCTAGGGAACGAGACGCCTGTTGAGCTGTATTGGCTGCTTAACAGGAATTTATGATTTTTTAGCTGTGCCTTGCGCGTTTTGCTAACTGGCGCAGGCGTTTAAAAAGGCAGGTTCAGGATGAAAGTGCTGGTAACTGGTGGTGCGGGTTTCATTGGTTCTGCAGTGGTCCGTTTTTTGATCAACGAGACGAATTGCCATGTGGCAAACGTCGACAAACTGACTTACGCAGGCAACCTTGAGTCGCTAAATGAGGTCGCGTCATCTGATCGGTATGAGTTTCATCAGGTCGACATCTGCGATGCACCTGCCCTAAAAACTGTCTTCGATTCATTTCAGCCCGATGCGGTGATGCACCTTGCTGCCGAGTCACATGTGGATCGCTCTATCGAGGGGCCGGCTGAGTTCATTCGGACCAACGTTTTGGGGACCGGAACTATTCTAGAAGTGGCTCGTGCCTATTGGTCTGGACTCAATGCCGACCGGAAAGAAGCGTTCCGCTTCCATCATATTTCCACAGATGAGGTGTTCGGGGATCTGCATGGCACGGACGACTTGTTTACCGAAACGACACCTTATGCGCCAAGCTCTCCCTATTCAGCCAGCAAGGCGGGCAGCGATCATCTGGTACGCGCATGGGGGCGCACCTATGGATTGCCGGTGCTGATCACTAATTGTTCGAATAACTACGGACCGTTCCACTTCCCGGAAAAATTGATTCCTCACGTTATTCTGAACGCCATGCATGGCAAGCAGTTACCCGTATATGGTGACGGCTCGCAGATCCGCGATTGGCTATTCGTTGAAGACCATGCCCGTGCGCTCTACACCGTTGTAACCAAGGGTGTTATAGGTGAGACCTATAATATTGGCGGACATAACGAAAAGCGTAACCTGGAAGTGGTAGAAGCTATTTGTGATTTGCTCGAAGAGTTGGCACCTGAAAAGCCAGCTGGTATCACAGCCTACCGCGACTTGATTACTTTTGTGAAAGACCGCCCAGGCCATGACCTACGCTATGCGATTGATGCCAGCAAAATTGAGTCGGAGCTTGGTTGGGTTCCGCAGGAAAGCTTTGAAACAGGGCTTCGTAAGACTGTTCAGTGGTACCTCAACAACCGTTCCTGGTGGCAGCGCGTTCTTTCTGGTGCTTACCGTCTCGAGCGATTGGGTGAAGCTGTTTAATTTTCAGCCAGGGTTATTTGTATTTAGATCCTTAAGCCTATATCGATTGAGAGGGACGCGTAATGAAAAAGTATAAAGGGATATTGTTGGCGGGCGGTTCTGGAACCCGTTTGCACCCCATCACACTAGGTGTTTCGAAGCAGTCACTGCCTGTCTACGATAAGCCGATGATTTATTATCCTTTGTCGGTGTTAATGCTGGCCGGTATTCGGGAGATTCTCATAATTTCTACACCGACAGACTTGCCAGGTTTCAAACGCATGCTGGGTGATGGTAGTCAATATGGTATCGAACTTAGTTATGCGGAGCAGCCAAGTCCCGATGGACTAGCTCAGGCGTTTATAATTGGATCCGAGTTTGTTGGTCAGGATAATGTCTGTCTTGTTCTGGGTGACAACATATTTTATGGTCAGCATTTCAGCGAAACGCTTATAAACGCTGCGTCCCGTGAACAAGGCGCAACGGTATTTGGTTATTACACTGCTGATCCAGAGCGTTTCGGTGTCGTTGAATTCGATGAAAATGGCAAAGCCATTAGCATCGAAGAGAAGCCTAAAAAGCCTAAGTCCAACTATGCAGTGACTGGTCTTTACTTCTACGATAACGACGTACTTGAGATTGCAGCCAATATCAAGCCGTCACCGCGCGGTGAGCTTGAAATTACCGATGTCAATAATGAGTATTTGCGTCGCGGCGATCTGAATGTTTCCGTTCTTGGCCGCGGCTTCGCTTGGCTTGATACCGGGACTCATGATGCGTTGCTAGAGGCTGGGCATTTTGTCCAGACCATTGAAAAGCGTCAGGGTCTCAAGGTTGCTTGCCTTGAAGAGATTGCCTTTCAGAAGGGGTGGGTTACTCGCGAGCAGGTAGCACTGCAGGCCGAGGCCTTGAGCAAGACAGGCTATGGTCAATATCTGGCCCGCTTGATTGCAGGAGATCGATGATGGAAGTGATCGATACGATCATTGCAGACGTAAAGATCATTCAACCGCGAGTCTTTGGCGACTCGCGGGGATTCTTTCTAGAAACGTTTCAAGCCGATCGCTATGCAGAGCTGGCTGGCATAACATTGCCTTTTGTGCAGGACAATCATTCACGCTCAACGAGAGGTGTATTACGTGGCCTGCATTTTCAGCGCAGCCGTCCGCAAGGCAAGCTCGTTCGTTGCGTAAAGGGCGAAGTGTTGGATGTGGCTGTTGATATCCGTCAAGACTCGCCTACGTTTGGTCGCTGGGTTGCGGAAATCCTTTCTGAGGACAACAAGCGGCAGCTTTGGATCCCGCCAGGGCTTGCTCATGGTTTCGTTGTACTTTCTGAGACAGCGGATTTTGAATACAAATGTACTGACTATTATGATCCTTCCGCCGAGGGATGCTTGATCTGGAATGATCCTGATCTGGGTATTGACTGGAAGATCTCTGATCCTCAGTTGTCAGCCAAGGATGCTCAAGGCCTACGCTTGGTGGAGCTTTATAAATGAGAGTCATGGTCGCAGGGGGAAATGGTCAGGTAGGACAATGCCTGATTGATCGCTTGAAGCGCAGTGACTTGGCGTGGGAAGCGCATGGTCGTGCCACGTTGGACATTGCAGATGAGCGCTCTGTGGCCGAGCACCTGCAGCGTTTCAAGCCATCTGTGCTGATAAACGCTGCAGCTTATACCTCAGTGGACAAGGCGGAAATGGAGCCTGATGTAGCGGCACGCGCTAATATCAAGGGTCCTGCTACGTTAGCCAAGCTTTGCCATGAGCACGGCTGTTCAATATTACATATTTCTACCGACTATGTATTTTCGGGTGATGCTTCTGTTCCATATACACCTGATGACCCCGTGGGGCCGTCAGGTGTATACGGGGCGACCAAGTTGGAAGGTGAGTACCGTATTCAGGATGCCTGTCCGAATCATGTCATCATGAGAACGGCTTGGGTGTTTAGCGAGCATGGAAATAACTTCATGAAAACCATGCTCCGCCTGGCCTCGGAGCGAGACAAGCTACAGGTGGTGGACGACCAGCAAGGGACGCCCACTTACGCAGGGCATATTGCCGATGCTTTACTGTTGGTGGCTCATCGTATCGCTACTATTGATAACTCTCAGTTATTTGGTCTCTATCACTATGGGGGCAGCGATGCTGTTACCTGGTGTGGGTTCGCGCGGTATATTCTTGATGTTGCGCTTGAGAAGGGAATTATCAATAAGCTTCCCAAGGTAAACGGGATTACGACTGCTGATTTTCCTACCCCAGCGCGTCGTCCTTCCTATTCGGTACTAGACAGCACGCTACTCAAGAAACGGTTTGGTGTTGACCCGAGCGATTGGAAGACAGGGGTTAATGACTCCCTTGATGCATTAATAGCTGCAACCGCTGCTCACGCAAAGAATGCACCCAATCAGGTAAGTGCGTAACGTTAATAATGTGATGCTGCCAGTAGTTGGCCTTTCTGATAAGGCGTGAGTGGTTGGTAGCATATGCATTTAATTTCGAGTGAGGCCAAGGATACAGGCTCAAACTCTCCTGTAGTTGAACGTCAATTATGCGCTTGGAAAAGGATGTCTATTTATGCGCGCACTTCTATTATTTCGTATTGCCGTCTGTTTTACTCTTTTTACGTTCACTTCTGTTGCCTATGCTGAGACATACGGTGATCCGCTGCATTATCAGTTACCCAAACCTGTACCTATCGCGCGGACCTCTATTGAGGTGTCCAGATCCTCTGGACCTGTTTTTTCCAGTAAAGTCAATATCAACACGGCAGATGCCGCTACGCTGGACAAAAGACTTAAAGGTGTTGGCGCTGCCAAAGCAAAAGCGATTGTTGATTATCGGAATGCGCATGGCCCGTTTCAGGCGATTGACGAGTTGATAGAAGTAAAGGGCATCGGCCCTGCAATCTTGGAAAAGAATTCTGACGTCCTGACAATCAATTGACAAAACCGGTGCTGGTAGCCAACTAGCCAGAGTTATTCTTTTGGCACACGGTAGTTGTTGAGCCAAATTTTACTGATTGCGTTTCCCCAAGGTATCTAAACCATTTTCTTCGCTTAAGCGCCTAGCCTTACTTAGTTCAACGCTAGGCTGCTTTCGCCCAAACCCCTTTCTGGCCTGTTAATTGCTCTTACCTTGATAGTGATTGAAACCTGGCGCCAAGCCGGTTCAGTTAGCCAATTTCAGCTGACAGACAAAACTTGGCATCGCCATTGCTACATCAAGGTATAGCTAAAAGCGCGGCGTCAAAAATCCGCGCTGGTTGGAGGGTGAAATGGTTCAAGGTGTTGAGTTCAATCGTTTAATGCTGGAGATGCGCTCCATGCAGACAGAGGCAATGGCGCGAAAGCCCGTTGCGAGCCCTGTCGGTGTTGAGGGTGCTGCAAATGTTCCCAGCTTTCCGGATTTACTTGGACAGGCTGTCCGTAAAGTCAACGAGACGCAAAAGGTTTCCAATGAGATGGCCACAGCGTTCGAGCTTGGTCAGGGCGGCGTTGATCTGACGGAAGTCATGATTGCCTCGCAGAAAGCTAGCGTTTCCTTCCAGGCCATGACCCAAGTCCGTAACAAGATGGTCCAGGCCTACCAAGACATTATGCAGATGCCTATCTGAGGATAGATTGAATGGCCGACACCGCCCTCAATAATCAGGTTCCCGCTAAGGTAGACGCCTCTGGCGCATCCAAGAAGCCTTTTCCGGGCCTGGGCTTTCTAGACAACCTGTCTGAAATGCCGATCTTGCGTCAAGTAGGCCTTATGGTTGGCTTGGCTGCCAGCGTTGCCTTAGGGTTTGCAGTAGTGCTGTGGTCACAGCAGCCTGATTACCGCCCCTTGTATGGCAGTATGTCAGGCCTGGATGCCAATCAGGTAGTTGAAGCGCTGACTTCAGCCGATATCAACTACAAGGTTGATCCTAATACCGGTGCCTTGTTGGTAAAGGCGGACGATCTGGGCCGTGCTCGCTTGAAAATGGCCAGCGCTGGCGTAGCGCCTACTGACGGTATCGTTGGTTTCGAGCTGTTGGACAAGGAGCAGCCTCTGGGAACCAGCCAATTCATGGAAGCGGCAAATTACCGTCGCGGCCTTGAGGGTGAACTGTCTCGTACGATTGCCAGCTTAAATGGCATTAAAAGTGCACGTGTTCATTTGGCGATTCCGAAGAGTTCTGTATTCGTACGGGATGAGCGTAAGCCGACGGCTTCGGTTCTGGTCGAGTTGTATCCAGGCCGTACCTTGGAAACTGGGCAAGTAATGGCGATCGTTAATCTGGTTGCTACCAGTGTTCCAGAGTTGACGAAGTCTCAGGTAACGGTAGTCGATCAGAAGGGACAGCTCCTGTCGGATCAGCTGAACCAGTCTGAGTTCAGTGTTGCAGGTAAGCAGCTAGATTATACGAACCGCATCGAAAGCACATTGACTCAACGTGTGCAAAACATGATGCAGCCAATCGTAGGAAACGGTCGCTTCAAGGCAGAAGTATCGGCGGATGTAGATTTCAATGCGGTTGAGTCAACGTCCGAGCAGTTTAACCCTGATCAGCCTGCACTGCGCAGCGAGCAGATCAATACCGAACAGCGTCAAACTGCCGGCGGTGGGCCGCAGGGTGTGCCGGGAGCCTTGTCGAACCAGCCGCCTGGACCAGCCACTGCACCTGAGAACGCAACAGCGGCAGCGGGTACCAACTTTACGGCGCCGGGTCAGCTGATTCGTGACCCTAATGATCAGTTCATTACTGACCCGAAGACAGGTCTGCCGGCGACAGTGCCTTATCCGACAGACAAGCGTGACCAAAGCACACGTAATTATGAGTTGGATCGCAGTATCAGCTACACCCGCCAGCAGCAAGGTCGAGTACGTCGTCTCTCTGTAGCGGTAGTGTTGGATGATCAAGTGAAATTGGATGCAGCGACAGGGCAGGTAAGTCATACGCCCTGGAGTGCGGATGACCTGGCTCGCTTTACTCGCCTGGTGCAAGACGCGGTAGGTTTCGATGCAAGTCGTGGTGATAGTGTTAGCGTGATCAACGCTCCCTTTGCTCCGATCGCTGCTGATGATGTGGAAAGTATCCCCTTCTACTCGCAGCCCTGGTTCTGGGATGTCGTTAAGCAAGGTCTGGGTGTGCTGTTTATCCTGGTCCTGGTGTTTGGTGTCCTGCGCCCTGTTCTGAACAACCTGGCAGGTACCAACAAGAGTAAGGACTTGGCACTGGCTGATGGTATGGGTGGTGCTGGAGATCTGGCGGGTAGTGGAGCGGGCGGCCTGAGTGGTGGTGATCTGGCCGATGACAAGGTAAGTCTGGCAAGTCCTGCAGCGCTGATGTTGCCTGGACCTAGCGAAAACTACGAAGTACAACTCAATGCCATCAAGCAATTGGTGACTGAAGACCCGGGCCTGGTTGCCCAAGTTGTGAGGGACTGGATCAATGCCGACGAGTGAATTCAACAGCATGAGCAATGTCGATAAAGCCGCTGTTCTGCTGCTCTCCCTGGGTGAGGCAGACGCTGCCCAGATCCTGCGTCACCTGGGCCCGAAAGAAGTACAGCGCGTCGGTACTGCGATGGCTCAAGTGCGTAACATCAGTCGTGACCAGGCCGAGCATGTACTGGGCAACTTTATCGAAGTGGTAGGTGAGCAGACCAGCCTGGGTGTAGGCACTGACGGTTATATCCGCAAGATGCTGACCCAGGCCCTGGGCGAAGACAAGGCTAACGGTCTGATCGACCGGATCCTACTGGGTGGTAATACGAGTGGCCTGGATAGCCTCAAGTGGATGGAGCCTCGTGCGGTCGCGGATGTCATCCGTTACGAGCACCCACAAATCCAGGCGATTGTAGTGGCTTACCTGGATGCGGATCAGGCTGCCGAAGTTCTGGCGCATTTTGATCAGAAGATTCGGTTGGACATTATCCTGCGGGTGTCTTCGCTGAATACGGTCCAGCCAGCAGCACTGAAAGAATTGAATATGATTCTGGAGAAGCAGTTCTCGGGTAGTGCAAGCTCCGCCCGTACGACGCTGGGTGGCGTGAAGCGTGCAGCCGACATCATGAACTACTTGGATAGCGCGGTTGAGGCTCCGCTCATGGACGCTATCCGCGAAGTGGACGATGCGCTGTCTGCTCAGATCGAAGACCTTATGTTTGTCTTCGGCAACCTGGTCGATGTGGATGATCGTGGTATTCAGGCGCTGCTGCGTGAAGTCTCGTCCGATATCCTGGTTCTGGCGCTCAAGGGCGCAGATGACGGGATCAAGGACAAGTTCTTCCGTAACATGTCCAAGCGTGCAGGCGAGTTGCTGCGTGATGATTTGGAGTCCCGCGGCCCGGTTCGTATCTCCGAGGTAGAGGGGGCGCAGAAAGAGGTTATCGCAGTGGCCCGCCGTATGGCTGAGGCTGGCGAGATCGTCCTGGGTGCCAAGGGCGGCGAAGAAATGGTGTAAATCACCAAGTGGTTTCGAGCCCGGTCACTGTGTATTTGCAGTGGTCGGGCTTTTTTTATTCTGAGTTGGCCCAAGCTTTGCTATCTACCTGGCATACCGTAGCTTTTCTGTCAGGTGAGTCATGAACAAAGAGGACGCTAGCGATCTGATTCGCGCGAAGGAAGTCAGTATCTTCGAGCGATGGCTTTTGCCTGATCTGGATAGCAACCATGTTGAAGACGTGGCCGTTGAGCCTGATCCAGAGCCGGAAGCAGCGGAAGAGGAAACCGTCACCGTTGAAGACGTTCCGGTAGAGGAAGTCAAGCCGTTGACGTTGGAAGAGCTAGAGGCCATTCGGCAAGAGGCTTACAACGAAGGCTTCACTGCCGGTGAGCGCGATGGTTTTCACTCCGGGCAGGTAAGAGCGCGGCAAGAGGCTGAAGTAGCATTGACAGCCAAGCTGCGAAGTCTGGAAATCGTTATGGAGCAGCTGCTCGAGCCAATCGCCCAGCAGGATCGCGAGCTGGAGCAGGCGTTGGTTCGTCTGGTCGAGCATGTCACCAAACAAGTGATCCAACGTGAGTTGAAAGACGATTCTACGCAGCTGCAACGTATCCTGCGTGAGGCGCTGAAGCTTTTGCCCATGGGTGCTGAGAATATCCGCATTCATCTCAACCCGCAGGACTTCGATTTGGTGAAGGCCCTGCGTGATCGGCACGATGAGCGTTGGAAGCTGTTGGAAGATGAAAACCTGCTGCCGGGTGGTTGCCGTATCGAAAGCGAGAACAGCGTAATCGATGCAAGTATCGAAACGCGACTGGCTCAGGCACTGACGCAGATTATGGAACAGCAACGCCATCAGGCTACACAGCCTGCCGACCCTGACCTGCATATTCCTTTGGAGGATGCTGCTGATGCATCTTGATCGCCTGAGTTTCCAGCGTCGACTGGGTGGTTATATTGACGCGGTAAGCCTCCCGGGTGAGCCCGTAATCGAAGGGCGTCTGCTGCGCATGGTAGGTTTGACGCTTGAGGCAGAAGGCTTGCGTGCTGCAGTCGGAAGTCGCTGCCGGGTCATCAATGGCGGTACCTATCAACATGCTCAGGTAGAAGCCGAGGTCATGGGGTTTTCAGGTGATAGAACCTTTTTGATGCCGATTGGCAGTCTGGCAGGTATTGCCCCTGGGGCGCGTGTCGTGCCTCTGCCTGAGACCGGACGCCTGCCTATGGGAATGTCGATGTTAGGGCGTGTGCTCGATGGGTTGGGTAATGCCCTCGATGGCAAAGGGCGGATGCGCGCAGAGGATTGGGTGCCGATCGACGGCCCGACCATCAACCCGCTCAAGCGCGAGCCTATTCATGAGCCGCTTGATGTTGGTGTACGTAGTATCAATGGTTTGTTGACGGTAGGACGCGGTCAGCGTCTTGGACTGTTTGCCGGTACTGGTGTTGGTAAGAGCGTGCTGCTCGGCATGATGACCCGCTTTACCAAGGCGGACATCATCGTTGTCGGGCTGATCGGTGAGCGGGGTCGTGAGGTTAAGGAATTTATCGAGCACATCCTGGGCGAGGAGGGCATCAAGCGTTCCGTCGTTGTTGCCTCGCCAGCGGATGATGCGCCTCTGCTGCGTCTGCGTGCAGCCATGTATTGCACACGTATTGCAGAGTATTTTCGTGACAAGGGTAAAAACGTTCTGTTGCTGATGGACTCTCTGACCCGGTATGCACAGGCTCAGCGTGAAATTGCACTGGCTATTGGTGAGCCGCCAGCGACAAAGGGTTATCCGCCATCCGTGTTTGCCAAGCTGCCCAGCCTGGTGGAGCGCGCGGGTAATGCTGAAAAGGGCGGTGGTTCTATCACGGCGTTCTACACTGTACTGTCAGAGGGTGATGATCAGCAGGACCCGATCGCTGATGCGGCGCGAGGAGTGCTGGATGGTCACTTTGTTTTGTCCCGCCGTCTGGCGGAAGAAGGCCATTACCCTGCCATTGACATTGAAGCGTCGATCAGCCGAGTGATGCCGCAGGTCGTAAGTCCTGAGCATTTGCGTAATGCCCAGCGTATGAAACAGTTGTGGTCTCGCTTCCAGCAAAGCCGCGATTTGATCAGTGTGGGCGCCTATGTACCAGGCGGCGATCCTGAAACTGACCAGGCAATCAAGCGCTACCCTGCGATGCAGCAGTACTTGCGCCAAGGACTGAATGAAAGCGAGTCGCTCGAGCAGAGCGGGCATAATCTAGGCGTATTGCTGGAGAGCTGATGAATCATGAAAGGTCGTGCTGAGCGGTTGACCCCAGTGATAGATATGAGTGAGCAGGAGGAGCGGGACGCTGCTCGGCAATTAGGTAAGTGTCAGACACAACTGATGCAGGCAGAGCAAAAACTTGCTGACCTGCAGCGCTACCGGGACGATTACCACAAGCAATGGCTGAATGCGGGAAGTCAGGGTGTGTCAGGCCAGTGGATGATCGGTTATCAGCGTTTCCTCAGTCAGTTGGAGGATGCCATTGCGCAGCAGGAGCGGAGCACTAACTGGCACCGCGATGCTGTCGAAAAGGCACGCCAATCCTGGCAGCAACGATACGCACGCTTGGAAGGTTTGAAAAAGCTGGTAGAGAAATATCGCCAGGAACAGCGGCTGGTTGAGGACAAGCGAGAGCAGAAGCAGATGGATGAGTTTTCCCAACGGCTTTTGCAACGGGTTCGGATGTAAGAAAAAAGGGCCGGCCGTTTTGCTGGCCCTTTTTATTTCTTGCTAAACCTTCTAAAAGAGGTCATGACGGTTAGCAGCCAATTTTCCAGCAACATAGATTCTCTGTTGCTCATTCGCTGGAATTTTGACGTCAGGCTTATGTTTACCTTCCAAAGTCTGGTAAAAGAGCAATTACCAGAGCGCCTTCCAGCGTAAGTCCAGTGATATAAACGGTAGTAATGAGCGCTTTAGAACAATTTATTGTGTTCCAGG
The DNA here is from genome assembly GCF_058536325.1 of Pseudomonas sp. C2.3V. NCBI lineage: Bacteria > Pseudomonadati > Pseudomonadota > Gammaproteobacteria > Pseudomonadales > Pseudomonadaceae > Pseudomonas > Pseudomonas sp. C2.3V. The sequence continues at coordinate 1,698,657 of NZ_JBZUBN010000001.1, forward strand.
GGTGCCATTAGAGTGCCAGCTTTGCCAAAATCGCACCGACAGAAGGTTTGTTTAACCTAACTCCTAACGGAGGGCTTGATATGTCAGTGTTGTGTAGCAGAGCTCTTACGTTTCATCCTCATGTTACTTTGCCATTTCGTCTGGCATCTTTGGCCTGATGAGTGAGTCCTACCATGTCATTGCCACACTTAGATACCGATACTCTGCTTGCCCTGCAGGAAATTATGGAGGACGAGTACGGTAATCTGCTCGACACCTATATTTCCGACTCGGAAGAGCGTATCCGTGCGTTGAAGGAGGCCTATGCCGAACAGGAGCTGGTACAGCTTCGGCATGTGGCTCACAGCTTCAAGGGAAGCTCCAGTAACATGGGCGCCGTCGTTCTGACAAATCTTTGCCGGGACTTGGAGGAAGCTGCCCGTCGAAACGCTCCCTTGGCCGTTATAGATGAAAAGATCGAAAGCGTTCAGCGCGAGTTTGCCATTGTGCGCATTCTGTTCAAGTCGGAACGGCAACGGCACGCGTGATTTTCAGCCGTTTTTCTTAAAGCTGGCCCAGCGTTTGCTTCTCTAGCTCCAGATACCTTAACTGGAGCAATTTTATGGCTGTCGCCTCTGACTTCATTTTGTCGTCGACGCCTGATATCAGCTCGGCCAAGACCGCGTTCAAAGCGCCGTTCAAGCCCGCTGAGTCAACTCGCAGCGATACCCCACGTTTCTCGGATGTTTATGCCAAAGAGCAGCAGCCTGCTCGTAATGAGGTGCGTACTCGCGATGCGGATACAAAGTCCGTGAAGCGCGAGGCTTCCGCATCGCGTCACGATAGCAAGGTTAACGACAGCCAGACTGGCGAGTCCGTTTCTTCAGACGTAAAGCAGAAAGAGACCTCTGGATCTGCCGATAGCGGCAAGGCTTTGCCGGTAGCCGATGAGCACGCCTCTGTTCCAGACGCGCAGCTGGACCCGTTATTGCTGCTTGGCATGACTGGAACCCTGCCTGCGGAAGTGGCGCCTTTGCCAGTTTCAAACGCTGTCAGCTCTTTGACGTCCCTGACGGAAGATACGCTGACATCGGGTATTGCGTCAGCGCTTCCACAGGGGCTGGATCAGGTGGCTTCCTCGAATGGCCAGGCTGCCTCTTCTGATGATACTGCTGGCCAGCTGCTGGCCCAGGCCGGTAGTAAGCTACTTCAGACTACCGATACAGCATCTGGCACTGCTCAGGCCAATACAAGTCAAGGCTCATCTAAACAGGCCGAGGTTGTAAGTGCTCTTCTGGCTGCGGCCACTCACAGTCAGCCTACTGAGGGTGAGGCCGCCCTTGAAGCATTGCAGGGGTTAAAAGATATCGATGATAGGGCCTTGCCTGACGGTCGAAACGAGACCTTTGCAGACAAGCTGAATAGCTTGTCCCAGACAATGGGAACGCCTGTGCAGACGGCTCGTCCCGTTGCGCCTACAGTGCCGGGTCAACCGCTGGCAATGAATCAGTCCGACTGGCATGAAGGTGTAATTGATCGAGTCATGTGGATGTCGAGTCAGAACCTCAGGAGTGCTGACATTCGGCTCGAACCGGCCGGGTTGGGGCGTCTTGAAGTTCGTATCGATATGACTAACGACCAGGCTCAGGTCACTTTTGCTAGTCCGCATGCGGATGTTCGTGATGCACTCGACAGCCAGTCTCATCGCTTGCGAGACATGTTCGTGCAGCAGGGGATGACGCTTGATGTAAACGTCTCGGATCAATCAGCGCATCGTAACTGGCAGGCAGCACAGCAGGACACGGGAACCGGAGGGCGACGGTCTTCGAATACTGGGTCAGGTAGCGAAGATCGTGCGATTGATGAAGTGGCAGGTACCTCAAGTGAGACGGTAGCGCACACAATAAAGAGAAATGATGGAGTGGTGGACTTCTACGCTTGACCGGGACGCCTCCCGCAAGTGATGAGGTCTGTCTTACCAAGGGCGAATCTGACGGCTACGCCTCAAGCGATTGGCTAAAGATGAATGTATCAACAAAACTGCTGTTATTCCCTCTGCGTTTTAGGGCTGTAGGCGGTTCACTCAATTACGGATGTAAGCATGGCCAAGAAAGAACAAGCGGCTGATGACGCGGCCAAACCCGCTGGCAAAGGCAAGCTCAAGCTCATCATCATTATCGTGGTCGCATTGTTGTTGACGATAGGGGCTTCGGTAGGTGCAACATGGTTCATCATGAACAAGAAGGTTCATGATGCCGAGGCCGCAAAGGCAGAGCCCACCACTCCTGTCCGACTGCCTGCCATCTACGAAAAATTAACGCCGTCTTTTGTGGTCAACTTCAATGTGAACGGCAGGCAGCGTTATATGCAGGTGGGTGTGGCGCTGATGGGACGCGATCAGGCAAAGATGGATGAACTCAAGGCTCATTTGCCCCAGGTACGCAATCAACTGGTCATGCTGCTTTCTGCCCAGAGTTATGACGCCTTATTGACGCCGGTTGGCAAGGAGTTGCTACGTCAACAGGCAACTTCCAAGATTCAGGAGCTTGCTCAGAAGCAGGTGGGTCAACCTACGGTCGAGCAGGTTTTGTTCACTAACTTCGTCCTGCAATAGGGATTGCCATGTCTGTACAAGATTTACTGTCTCAGGATGAAATCGACGCGCTTCTTCACGGCGTCGATGATGGTCTTGTCGAAACGGATCCTATAGCGCCCACAGGCTCGGTCAGGGGATATGACCTGACCAGCCAGGATCGTATCGTCCGTGGGCGGATGCCGACATTGGAGATGATCAACGAGCGCTTTGCCCGCTATACCCGGGTCAGCATGTTCAACCTGCTTCGTCGCTCGGCTGACGTGTCCGTAGGGGGTGTGCAGGTCTTGAAATTCGGTGAGTATGTTCGCTCGCTGTATGTACCGACCAGCTTGAACATGGTGAAGATCAAGCCTTTGCGTGGTACGGCACTGTTTATTCTGGATGCCAAGTTGGTGTTCAAGCTGGTAGACAACTTCTTTGGTGGCGATGGCCGTCACGCCAAGATTGAAGGTCGTGAGTTTACGCCGACCGAGCTGCGTGTTGTACGCATGGTGCTTGACCAGTGCTTCGTTGATCTTAAAGAGGCCTGGGGCGCAATGTTGGCGTGTCAGTTCGAGTACATCAACTCCGAAGTCAACCCGGCCATGGCAAACATTGTCAGTCCGAACGAGGTGGTAGTGGTCAGCTCGTTCAGCATCGAGCTGGATGGCGGTGGCGGTGAGCTGCATATCGCCATGCCATACTCAATGATCGAGCCTATCCGCGAAATGCTGGACGCCGGCTTCCAGTCGGATGTGGATGATCAGGACGAGCGTTGGGTCAAGGCTATGCGCGAGGACCTTCTGGATATCCGTGTACCGCTGGAAGCGACGGTGGTGCGTCGTCAGCTCAGGCTACGTGACATCCTGCATATGCAGCCTGGCGATGTAATTCCGGTTGAGATGCCGGAGGAAATGCTGATGCGCGCCAATGGTATGCCAACTTTCAAAGTAAAGATGGGGGCTCGTAAAGGAAACCTGGCCTTGCAAATCATTGAACCGGTCAAGAACTCTCGCTGACGCGATTTTGACTGAATGCTTTTATTTCTTTCGAGCCATAGGCTCACCGTTTTAGATTGAGGTTAAGATGGCAGATCAAAACACCAACAGCGAAGAACAGGCTCTGGCTGATGAGTGGGCCGCGGCGATGGCAGAGGCAGGCGACTCCAATCAGGATGAAATCGATGCGATGATGGCTCAGGGCTCGAACCCGGCTTCTCGCGCGCCTGTAGAAGAATTTGCCGGGATCCAAGGTAACAATCAGCAGATTACAGGTATGGAAGGTCCGAACCTGGATGTGATTCTGGACATTCCTGTCATGATTTCGATGGAAGTCGGCCATACCGACATTTCCATCCGGAACCTGCTACAACTGAATCAGGGCTCGGTTATCGAGCTTGATCGCCTGGCGGGAGAGCCGCTCGATGTACTGGTCAACGGTACCTTGATTGCTCACGGCGAGGTGGTGGTGGTTAACGAGAAGTTCGGTATCCGGCTGACCGATGTCATCAGCCCCAGTGAACGTATCAAGAAACTACGCTGACCTTATGCGAATGCTCATTGCTCTACTGGCTACCTTGCCGCTTGTCTCCGAAGCGGCTGAAACAGCTGCACCGTCAACCAATATGGGATCGCAGCTGACTCAGCTTGTGTTGGGTCTGCTGCTGATTATTGGCCTGATCTTCGGGCTGGCCTGGCTTATCCGTCGGGTACAGCAGGTGGGGCCGCGTGGCAATAACGCTATCAAATTGGTAGCCACCCAGCATCTGGGGCCGCGAGAGAGGCTGGTGCTGGTGCAGGTAGGGCAGGAGCAAATACTCGTAGGACTCACGGCTGGGCGCATTACTCCCTTGCATGTGATGAAGGAACCGGTTCGTCTAGCCGATGAGCAACCGGCTTCGCCTGAGTTTGCTCAACGGCTTTTCGAGCTGATCAGCCGCGACCCAAAGGATAAGTCATGAGATTCGACTCATTGAAGTCTTTCGCGCGAGTGGTGCGGAGAATGAACTGGTGCTGACTGGTACAAGCGGTGTGTTTACGACGTTGTTGAAATCCAATCTTCGTTTGCTTCGTAATTGCCTGCTTGTGCTGGTGGCACTGGCGGCACCTTTGGCGTTTGGGCAGGAAAATGGGGCCAACAATCCGTTGTCCATTTCCGCTATTACCATGAGTACAAACGCCAACGGCCAGCAGGAGTACTCCGTCAGCCTGCAGATTTTGCTGATCATGACGGCGCTGAGTTTCATTCCAGCGTTTGTCATGCTAATGACCAGCTTTACACGGATCATCATTGTATTCGCCATTCTCCGCCAAGCCCTGGGCTTGCAGACAACGCCGTCAAACCAGGTGTTGATCGGGCTGGCATTGTTCCTGACATTGTTCATCATGGCGCCGGTCTTTGACCGCATCAACAACGATGCCTTGCAGCCCTATATGAATGAGCAGCTGACGGCCCAGGATGCAATTGCGCGGGCAGAGGGGCCAATCAAGGACTTCATGTTGGCGCAGACCCGGCAATCCGATCTAGATATGTTCATGCGGCTATCCAAGCGTACGGACATCGCCACACCTGATCAGGCGCCGCTGACGATCGTGGTTCCGGCCTTTGTGACCTCCGAATTGAAAACAGCCTTCCAGATCGGCTTCATGATTTTTATTCCATTCCTGGTGATTGACTTGGTGGTGGCCAGCGTGCTGATGGGGATGGGCATGATGATGCTTTCACCGATGATCATCTCGTTACCGTTCAAGCTGATGCTGTTCGTGCTGGTTGACGGTTGGTCGTTGATCATGGGTACGCTGGCTGGCAGCTTCGGTACTGTCTAAGAGGAGATACCCCATGACGCCTGAAGTAGCCGTAGATCTGTTTCGGCAAGCGCTCTGGTTGACTGCATTGCTTGTAGGCATTCTGATCGTGCCGAGCTTGCTAGTGGGCCTGGTGGTTTCAATGTTCCAGGCCGCTACACAGATCAACGAGCAGACCTTGAGTTTTCTGCCTCGACTGATTGTCACGTTGTTGACGCTGATTGTCCTAGGGCCTTGGCTCACCCGTGAGTTGATGGAGTTCATGCGCAACATGATCACCAATGTTCCGATGTTGATTGGTTAAATCATGCTTGAGCTGAGTGATGCGCAGATTGGCGGCTGGGTCGGTACGTTCCTGCTGCCTCTGTTCCGTATTGCTGCCGTCTTTATGACGATGCCTATCATCGGGACCAACATGGTTCCCGCGCGCGTAAAGCTCTATATGGCACTGGCCTTTACCGCTCTGCTGGTGCCTACGCTGCCCCCCATGCCGCAGGTCGATGCCGTGAGCGTGCAGGCCTTGCCGCTGATTGCAGAGCAGATCCTGATTGGCGCTCTGATGGGTTTTAGCCTTCAGCTGTTCTTTCACGTCTTCGTGATTGCTGGGCAACTGCTCTCCACCCAGGCAGGACTTAGCTTTGCATCAATGGTCGATCCGGCCAATGGGATTTCGGTGCCGGTGCTGGGGCAGTTCTTCAACGTACTGGTGACGCTGCTGTTCCTGTCCATGAACGGACACCTGATCGTCATGGAAATCCTGGCAGAAAGCTTTACCACACTACCGGTTGGTCAGTTGCTGTCTGTCGATCATTTTTGGGAGCTGGCCGGTAAATTGAGTTGGGTGCTTGGTGCTGGCGTATTACTGGTCTTGCCTGCTATTACGGCACTGCTGGTCGTGAACCTTGCTTTTGGCGTAATGACCCGCGCAGCGCCTCAACTCAACATTTTTTCCATTGGCATGCCCTTAACCGTAACGCTGGGTCTGATCATTATCTGGATTGGCACAGCGGATATCTTCTCGCACTACGAATCATTAGTCACTGAAGCGCTGCAATGGCTCCGAGAGCTGGTGCGAGCGCGATAGGCAGGAGGTCGCCATGTCGGACGAATCCAGCAGTGAAGACCGTACAGAGGAACCTACCGACAAACGTAAGCGGGAAGCGCGCGAGGAGGGGCAGTTACCCCGATCCCGTGAGCTTGGCACGCTGACGGTTGTGATGGGGGGGCTCATAGCGCTTCTGGCGTTTGGGTCGATCCTGGGAGATGCGTTACTGGATTTGATGCGTGGCAGTTTTTCACTAAACCGTGAAGCTGTTCTGGATGAGCGGAACATGGGGGTCATGCTGCTAACATCCGGCAAGGCCGCCATGCTGGGCATGATGCCGATTTTTCTCGTCCTTGTGCTGGCTGCCGTTATTGGCCCGATTGCACTGGGAGGCTTCTTGTTTTCCAGCAAATCCCTTCAGCCCAAGTTCAGTCGAATGAACCCTCTTTCAGGACTCAAACGCATGTTTTCGACCCATGCGTTGATGGAGTTGGGCAAGGCGCTAGCTAAGTTCGTTCTGCTGCTCACCATTGCGATCATGGTTCTCTTGTCCGAGCGCGATGCGTTGCTGTCCATTGCAAAGGAGCCTTTGGGCAGTGCCATTATCCATAGTATAAAAGTGGCGGGACATGCAGCGTTGATGGTGTCTTTAGGGCTATTACTTATCGCAGCTATTGACGTACCGTTCCAATGGTATAGCAACAAGAAAAAGCTGATGATGACCAAGCAGCAGATCAAGGATGAATACAAGGACAGCGAAGGCAAGCCCGAAGTAAAAGGGCGGATGCGCCAGATGCAGCGCGAAATGGCGCAACGTCGCATGATGACCGCCGTGCCAGAGGCCGACGTCATTATCACCAACCCAACACATTATGCTGTGGCGCTAAAATATGACGCTGCAACCGGTGGGGCGCCGATCCTGGTAGCCAAGGGTAGCGACTTTGTGGCATTGAAGATTCGTGAGCTTGCCCAGGAGCACGCCGTTACGACGCTTGAATCACCCGCCCTGGCGCGGGCAGTGTACTATTCCACTGATATCGATAGAGAGATTCCGGCAGGGCTTTACATCGCTGTGGCGCAGGTGCTGGCCTACGTTTATCAGCTCAAGCAGTACAAGGCCGGTCAAGGCCGGCGTCCAGAACAGCCGCATGAGCCACCTATCCCGCCGGATTTACGGCGTGATGAGTAGGTAAAGAGGGCCCCGCTGAACGGGGCCTTCTTGTTACTTGATAACCCCGCACGCCATCCGGGCTCCACCACCGCCTAGCGGTTTGGGATGATCCGAGTGGTTATCGCCACCTACGTGAACCATCAGAGCGTGGCCTTTGATTTCATTCAAGTCCTTCAGGCGCGGCGCCAGCACGGGCTGAGAGGCTGTTCCGTCGCTTGTGGCATAAAGGGCGGGCAGATCACCTTTATGGCCGTCGCCCCAGGGAGCGTCATGCTTGCCGGTATTCTCAGGGTCCCAGTGACCGCCTGCGGCGCCTGCCGGCGTGTTCTTGCCATCGACTTCTGCAGCGTCACAGCTGGGTTTGGCATGAATATGGAATCCATGTGTCCCTGGCTCCAGCCCTTTTAGCTCAGGTGTAAATACCAAGCCGTAGTCAGTCTTTACGACGGTGACGCTGCCTACACTTTCGCCCGGACCTTTCTCTGTTGCGATATTTAATGGAACAGTCACGGCGTCATCCGCCTGGGCCATACCAGCGAGTCCTGCTGACATCAGCGTTACGGCAATCCATTTTTTCATCGGGTTCTCCTGTTATCCACTTTATGCGCGTCTTGTGAAGGGACCTCATATGCGTGTTCAGGTTTCCTTATTACGGTGCTCGTATCAACAGTGGCTAAAGGCCGGCCTCAAGAAAACAGTCGTGCAGGCCGATATAACAGGCGCAAACGCAACAAATTCAAACAAAAAAGGAACTTGGCCCGTTGCTTGCTGAATAGCCTGCATCAAGACGCTCTGACGTCAAAAGATTGATATGCAAGGCATTCAAGAGGAACGACTGTGAAAGTTAATCACGGGCAAATGTTGACCAATGTTCGCAGCCTGAGCCGCGGTAACCTGGCTGTACCGATATTGGTTCTGGCCATGCTCGGCATGATGACATTGCCGATCCCGCCGTTTCTGCTGGACGTGCTGTTTACCTTCAATATCGCGCTGTCGATCGTGGTATTGCTGGTGAGCGTTTATGCGCTACGGCCTTTGGACTTTGCGGTGTTTCCGACGATCCTGCTCGTGGCCACGTTGCTGCGCTTGGCATTGAACGTGGCGTCTACACGTGTCGTTCTTTTGCATGGTCATGATGGCCATGCCGCTGCCGGTAAGGTGATTCAGGCCTTTGGTGACGTAGTGGTGGGTGGTAACTACGTTGTCGGTGCGGTCGTGTTCGCCATCCTGATGATCATCAACTTTGTGGTAGTGACCAAGGGTGCTGGTCGTATCTCCGAAGTATCCGCGCGTTTCACCCTGGACGCCATGCCTGGTAAGCAGATGGCCATCGACGCTGACCTGAACGCCGGTGTGATCGATCAGGCCGAAGCAAAGAAGCGTCGTGTCGAGGTAGGTCAGGAAGCTGACTTCTACGGCTCAATGGATGGTGCCAGCAAATTCGTTCGCGGTGATGCGGTTGCCGGTCTGCTGGTACTGTTCATCAACCTGCTCGGTGGTATCGCGATCGGGATGATGCAGCATAACCTGAGCATTGCCGATGCAGGCCGTATCTATGCACTGCTGACTATTGGTGACGGTCTGGTTGCCCAGGTGCCTTCGCTGTTGCTGTCTGTTGCGGCTGCCATCATGGTAACGCGTGTGTCTTCTTCCGAAGACATGGGGCAGCAGGTCAACCGTCAAATGTTCGCCTCGCCAAAGGCGCTTGCTGTCTCTGCGGCCATCATCATTGCCATGGGTCTGGTGCCCGGCATGCCGCACGTGCCGTTCTTGGGTTTGGGCTTCATGGCTGCTGCCGGTGCCTATTTCATCTGGGATCGCCAGCGCAAGGTCAAGCAAGTGGCCGAGCAGGAAGCCAAGCGTCAGCAGGATCTCGCTCCGGTACAGCGCCCCGCTGAAACCAAGGAGCTGGGCTGGGATGACGTAACGCCTGTCGACATGGTTGGCCTGGAAGTAGGTTATCGCCTGATTCCTTTGGTGGATCGCAACCAGGGCGGTGAGCTGCTAACACGTATCAAGGGTGTTCGCAAGAAGCTGTCCCAGGATCTTGGCTTCCTTATGCCTGCTGTACATATTCGCGACAACCTGGAGCTGATGCCCAATGCTTATCGTTTGACACTGATGGGCGTGAATGTTGCGGAAGCCGAAATCTATCCGGACCGCGAACTGGCTATCAACCCGGGTCAGGTATTCGGCACGTTGAATGGTGTGATTGCCAAAGATCCGGCGTTTGGCCTTGATGCGGTTTGGATTGACGTCAGTCAGCGTGATCAGGCGCAGTCCCTGGGCTATACCGTGGTCGATGCCAGCACGGTCGTTGCGACCCACCTCAACCAGGTTCTCCAAAAGCATGCCCACGAGCTGTTGGGGCATGAAGAAGTGCAGCAATTACTGCAGCTTCTGGCCAAGAGTTCGCCCAAGTTGGCCGAAGAACTGGTGCCAGGCATGATTTCCTTGTCTACGCTTCTTAAGGTATTGCAGCAATTGCTGCAGGAGCAGGTCTCGGTACGTGATGTTCGTACGATTGCTGAGGCTATTGCGAATGTGGCGCCGCGTAGTCAAGATCCTGCCGTCATGGTTTCGTCGGTTCGTGTGGCGCTGTCCCGTGCAATCGTCCAGAACATCATTGGACTGGAGCCCGAGCTGCCTGTTATTACGCTGGAACCGAGATTGGAACAGATGTTGCTTAATGGTATGCAGAAGGCCGGACAGGGTGTTGAAGATGGCATGTTCCTGGAACCAGGAATGGCCGAGAAATTGCAACGCTCTCTGGTAGATGCAGCACAGCGTCAAGAAATGATGGGTAAGCCAGTCGTGTTACTGGTAGCCGGTGCGATTCGCGGGATGATGTCCCGCTTCGCGAGAATGGCAGTTCCCACGATGTCTGTGCTGGCTTATCAGGAAATTCCGGATAACAAACAAGTCACCATTATCGCAACGGTTGGCCAGAACGGCTGAGGTTTGAACCATGCAAGTTAAACGCTTTTTTGCTGCTGATATGCGTCAAGCCATGAAAATGGTTCGTGACGAACTGGGTGCAGATGCCGCGATCCTGAGCAATCGCCGTGTTGCCGGTGGCATTGAGCTGACCGCTGCCCTGGATTATCAAGCGCCGACTCCCACTGCGCCGAATTCTGCGCTGGAAGCCGAGCTGCGTAAAACCCAAGTGCGTATCGCCGAAGCCCACGCTGAACTGGCCATTCGCTCGCCTAACCAGGGTGTCGCTGCGCCGCAAGCCAACGCTAGTCAACTCTTTGGCAGTGAGCAGATCAGCGCTCGCCAGGAACCTGTTATCTCCGAGCCCAAAGTTGCCCAGCCAGCACCTGCCGTTGCCGCCGCGCCTTCTGCCGAAGAGCGCCGCGCGCTGGATGCCATGCGCTCCGAGATCACCGGGCTACGTGAATTGATTGAAGTGCAGCTGGGCTCTATCGCCTGGGGCCAGATGCAGGACAAGCGTCCTGACGAAGCAAACTTTTGGCGCCGTCTGCAACGCATAGGTCTTCCGGCTGATCTGTGCCGTGACCTGATGGCGCGTGTGGCAAATGTGAACGAGCCCCGTCAGGCCTGGCGTATGCTGTTGGCCCACCTGACCCAGGCAATCGACACGCCCCAGGTTGATCTGCTGGAAGAGGGCGGTATCGTCGCGTTCGTCGGTCCCGCCGGATCGGGTAAGACCACTACGCTGTCCAAAATGGCAGCGAGCTATGTTCTGAAGTATGGCGCGCAAAGTCTTGCGCTGGTCACCATGGATAGCCATCGCATCGGCGCCCAAGAGCAAATCAAGACGTTGGGTCATATTCTCGATGTGCCGGTTACCGTTGTAGATCCACGTCAGTCGTTGGCTCAGGCGCTTGAGCCACTGGCTCGCAAGCGCATGGTCCTGATCGATACGGCAGGTATCCCGGCCAATGACCCCTCCCTGCGTCTGCAGCTGGAAGCGCTGGCTAATGAGAAACTGAAGATTCGCAACTATCTGGTCATGGCTGTAACCAGCCAGAGCCAAGTGCTGAAAGCGGCTTATCACAACTACAAGGGGTGCGGTCTGGCTGGTTGTGTTCTGACCAAACTGGATGAATCCGCGACGTTGGGTGAAGCGCTCGGTATAGCCATTAGCCATCATATCCCGGTAGCCTATCTCTCCGACGGTCCTCGCATCCCTGACGACCTGCATATTGCGCGCAAGCATCAGCTGGTTAGCCGTGCAGTCAATCGTCAGCTGACCGAGGAGCCAGCAGAGGAAACCATGGCGGATATGTTTGCCGAGCTCTATCAAAAGCCGGCCAAGCGCGTCGGTTAAGTTACAGTTTTTTGCGAGTTGGGTAAGGTTTTTGCAATAGAAGGTTTACAGGCGTCGTAGTGTCAGAAAGCAGTACACGCTTCAGGTTTAAGTGCCAGCTGGCTCGTTAGCATAACGATCTGGCTACACCATAAGTGCCCCTACGGGCTGGCTGGTTTTTCATAGGTGTACAGCAATGGGTATGCATCCCGTACAGGTAATTGCAGTGACAGGCGGCAAGGGAGGCGTTGGGAAAACCAACGTTTCGGTAAACCTTTCGCTAGCGTTGGCTGAACTGGGCCGACGTGTCATGTTGCTCGATGCCGACTTGGGCTTGGCAAACGTCGACGTTTTGCTCGGTTTGACTCCGAAGCAGACGCTCGCCGATGTGATCGAAGGCAAATGTGATCTTCGCGACGTGATTTTGCAAGGCCCTGGCGGTATCCGGGTCGTTCCGGCGGCTTCCGGTGCGCAAGCCATGGTGCAGTTGTCGTCTCTTCAACATGCCGGTCTGATCCAGGCATTCAGTGACATCAGCAACGATATCGATGTGCTTGTTGTCGATACGGCTGCTGGCATCGGTGATTCGGTCGTGAGCTTTGTACGGGCTGCCCAGGAAGTGCTTCTGGTGGTCTGTGATGAGCCTACTTCGATCACGGACGCTTATGCGCTTATCAAGATGTTCAACCGCGATCATGGAATCACGCGGTTTCGCGTACTGGCGAATATGGCATTGACGCCCCAGGAAGGTCGCAATCTCTTTGCTAAGCTGACCAAGGTAACTGACCGTTTCTTGGATGTGGCTCTGCAGTATGTGGGTGCGGTTCCTTTTGATGAATGTGTACGGAAAGCCGTCCAGAAGCAGCGGTCCGTATACGAAGCATACCCGCGCTCCAAAGCCGCTCTGGCTTTCCGGGCCATTGCCCAGAAGGTGGATGCTTGGCCCTTGCCAGCCAACCCACGCGGTCACTTGGAGTTTTTCGTCGAACGATTGGTGCAACCCACTGTAGGGCCAAATGTATGACAGCGTCCAGCGGTCTCCGTATGTACAGTAAATCTCAGACCCATTCACAGCAGGAGCAACTGATCAATCAGTATGCGCCGCTGGTCAAGCGCATTGCCTATCACCTGTTGGCGCGTCTGCCTGCCAATGTACAGGTGGAAGATCTCATGCAGGCCGGCATGATCGGCCTGCTCGAGGCCTCCAAGAAGTACGATGCCGGCAAAGGTGCAAGCTTTGAAACCTATGCCGGTATCCGTATCCGCGGAGCCATGCTGGACGAGGTTCGCAAAGGTGATTGGGCACCTCGTTCGGTGCATCGTAACAGCCGTATGGTGGCCGATGCGATTCGTGCTGTTGAAGCAAGAACGGGTCGTGACGCTAAAGATCCTGAAGTTGCTGCCGAACTTGGTGTAAGCCTTGAAGAATATTACGGCATTCTCAATGACACATTGGGAAGTCGCCTGTTCAGCTTCGATGACTTGATGGAAGAGGGTGAGCACGGTCTCGAAGAGAGCGGAGCCCATGATTTCGAGCCAGGTCGAGGACTGGAAGATGATCGTTTCAAGCAGGCCCTGGCGGAAGCCATTGCCAATCTTCCAGAGCGTGAGCGTCTCGTCTTGTCGCTGTATTACGACGAGGAGTTGAACCTAAAGGAAATCGGAGAGGTGCTTGGGGTAAGTGAATCCCGAGTCTGTCAACTGCACAGTCAGTGCGCAGCACGTCTGCGGGCTCGTCTGGCTGAATGGCGTTCGCGCTAAGGCAAAACACTAAGCATGTATGGCATGCCTTTGAAAAGGCATGTCTGGGGTAAGGATGGAGGTCGACTTGGACAAAGATATGAAAATTCTCATCGTGGACGATTTTTCCACCATGAGACGCATCATCAAGAATCTGCTGCGAGATCTGGGGTTCACCAATACTACCGAGGCCGACGACGGCTTGACGGCGTTGCCGATGCTGCAAAGCGGCAACTTCGACTTCCTGGTAACGGACTGGAACATGCCGGGTATGACCGGTATCGACCTGCTACGGGAAGTCCGTGCCGATGCACGCCTGAAGAACCTGCCTGTTCTGATGGTAACGGCCGAAGCCAAGCGCGAACAAATTGTCGAGGCAGCTCAAGCGGGTGTGAATGGTTACGTTGTGAAGCCGTTTACTGCCCAGGTGCTCAAAGAAAAGATCGACAAGATCTTTGAGCGGGTCAACGGCTGATAACCATCTCGAGGATGTTATGGACCTTGGCAGTAAATCATTCGAAGACCTGGAATCGACCCTGAAAAAGCATGCCCAAGAGCTGGTTGCCAGCCTTGAAGATGGCAATTTCAGCCAGGCAGTGCAGCTCATCAATGAGCTCAATCAGGTGCGAGATCGTGGTCTGTATCAGGAAATCGGCAAGCTGACGCGTGAGTTGCACAACGCGATCGTCAACTTCCAGATCGATCCCCAGGCGTCCTATGCCAATGAAGTAACAAACATTGCAGACGCCACCGATCGCCTAAGCTATGTTGTGGAAATGACGGAGCGTGCTGCCAACCGTACCATGGACTTGGTCGATGCCAGCACACCGCTTATCGAATCATTTGGTAAGGACGCTCATGACCTCCACGCCGAGTGGGGCCGCTTTATGCGGCGCGAGCTCAGTGCCGAGGAGTTCCGCGAGCTGGCCAAGCGAGTCGGTGCGTTTCTGGGGCGCAGCGATGAGGACGCCCACAAGCTGTCTTCGTTGCTGAACGATATCCTGTTGGCGCAGGACTATCAGGATCTTACCGGTCAAGTCATCAAGCGTGTGACGAACCTTGTTACACAAGTCGAGCGCGATCTCGTCAAGCTGGTCCGTATGGCCGGTCAGGTGGATCGTTATGCAGGAATTAGCCACGACCACGTCAAGGCCATCGAAGAAATTCAAAAAGAAAAGTCTTCGAAGGGTGAAGGTCCGCAGATTCATGCCGATAAAAGAGAAGACGTCGTATCCAGCCAGGATGACGTAGATGACCTTCTGTCCAGCCTTGGTTTCTAAACCTGGCCTTTTTGGAGAGTGCATGAATGAGCTTCGACGCCGATGAAGAAATCCTCCAGGATTTCCTGGTAGAGGCCGGCGAGATTCTCGAATTGTTGTCCGAGCAATTGGTGGAACTCGAAAGCCGCCCGGATGATATGAATCTTCTCAACGCCATCTTCCGTGGATTCCACACGGTAAAGGGAGGGGCAGGCTTCCTCCAGCTGCACGCCCTTGTTGAGTGCTGCCACATTGCCGAAAACGTGTTCGACATCCTGCGTAAGGGTGAGCGCCGCGTTGATGCCGAGCTGATGGACGTTGTCCTTCAAGCTCTGGATACGGTAAACGAAATGTTCGGCCAGGTACGTGAGCGTACTGAGCCGACACCGGCTACTCCTGAGCTGCTGGCTGCCTTGGCACGTCTGGCGGAGCCTGAAGGCGCCGAACCTGCTCCCACTGCTGTGGAGCCGGTTCAGGTCCCTGTGGTTGCTGTCCAGGCACCTGCTGCCAGTGACGTAAGCGACGATGAGTTTGACCGACTCCTCGATGCAATCGGGAATGAGCCTGCACCTGTGGCAGCCGTTGGCTCAGCCGTACCTGCATCTGGCGACGAAATCACCGATGACGAGTTTGAATCTCTGCTGGATCAGCTGCACGGCAAAGGCAAGTTCGATGCTGCTGTTGCAGCGCCGTCCGAGCCTGCCAAGGCTGCTGCTCCGGTAGCCAAGTCAGGTGATGAAATCACGGATGACGAGTTTGAATCTCTGCTGGATCAGCTGCACGGCAAAGGTAAGTTTGATGCTGCTGTTGCAGCGCCGTCCGAACCTGCCAAGGCTGCTGCTCCGGTAGCCAAGTCAGGTGATGAAATCACGGATGACGAGTTCGAGTCCCTGCTGGATGAACTGCATGGAAAGGGCCGTTTCGATGGGGGTGTTGCGGCTGCTCCTGTAGCGCCTGCACCTGCTCCGGTTGCCAAGGCAGCATCTGCTCCTGTGGCGAAGCCCCAGCCTGCAGCGGCCCCTGCACCGACAGCCAGCGCAGCACCCAAAGCTGAACCGCGTGCGGCGGCGGCCCCGGCAGGCGAGAAGCTGGCCAGCGAAGCTGAAACAACCGTGCGTGTGGACACCGCCCGTCTCGACGAGATCATGAACATGGTCGGTGAGCTGGTGCTGGTGCGTAATCGTCTGGTTCGTCTTGGGCTGAACAGCGGCGATGAGGCCATGGCCAAGGCTGTATCAAACTTGGACGTTGTGACAGCGGATCTTCAGACCTCGGTCATGAAGACGCGCATGCAGCCAATCAAGAAGGTATTCGGACGCTTCCCGCGTCTGGTTCGTGACTTGGCGCGCAACCTGAAGAAAGAAATCAACCTTGAGCTTGTGGGTGAGGAAACCGATCTCGACAAGAACTTGGTAGAGGCCTTGGCTGACCCGCTGGTGCACTTGGTGCGCAACGCGGTCGACCATGGAATCGAGGAGCCTGCCGAGCGCGAGAAGAATGGCAAAGCCCGTGCGGGCCGTGTCGTTCTGTCTGCGGAGCAGGAGGGCGATCATATCCTGTTGGCCATTTCTGACGATGGCAAAGGGATGGATCCCAACGCTCTGCGCGCCAAGGCTGTTGAAAAAGGCCTGCTCGACAAGGATGCGGCGGAACGTCTGACCGATCTTGAATGCTACAACCTGATCTTTGCACCAGGCTTTTCAACCAAGACCGAAATCTCCGATATTTCCGGTCGCGGTGTGGGCATGGACGTGGTGAAGACCAAGATTACCCAGCTTAACGGCACGGTAAACGTCTTCTCCAACAAGGGGCAGGGCTCCAAGATTGTGATCAAGGTCCCGCTGACCCTGGCGATCATGCCAACCCTGATGGTAATGCTGGGCGATCAGGCCTTTGCGTTCCCACTGGTCAACGTGAACGAGATCTTCCACCTGGACCTCTCGCGCACCAATGTGGTCGACGGTCAGGAAGTGGTCGTGGTTCGCGACAAAGCACTGCCGCTGTTCTACCTCAAGCGCTGGCTGGTCAAGGATGCGGCTTACGATGAGCAACAGCAGGAAGGTCACGTTGTTATCCTGTCGGTCGGTACGCAACGCATCGGTTTTGTTGTGGATCAACTCGTAGGTCAGGAAGAAGTAGTCATCAAGCCATTAGGCAAGATGTTGCAAGGAACGCCGGGTATGTCGGGAGCCACCATTACAGGTGATGGCCGGATCGCATTGATCCTTGACGTACCGAGCATGCTCAAGCGCTACGCGCGCCGCGGTATTTGAGTCGAAGCCCCGCCGTTAGGAGTGTCATATGGCTGTAAGAGTGTTGGTGGTGGATGATTCGGGTTTCTTCCGCCGCCGTTTGACTGAAATCCTGGCGGGTGATCCCAATATTACGGTCGTCGGTACGGCGACCAATGGGCGTGAAGGGATTGATCAGGTGATGGCGTTGAAACCCGACGTCGTCACCATGGATTATGAGATGCCCTTCATGGATGGCATTACGGCCGTTCGGCACATTATGCAGAAGTGCCCGACGCCTGTTCTGATGTTTTCGTCGCTGACGCATGAAGGCGCTCGGGTTACGCTCGATGCGCTGGATGCGGGTGCGGTGGATTATCTACCCAAGAATTTCGAGGATATTTCCCGCCATCCCGAGAGCGTAAAGCGCTTGTTGTGCGAGAAGATCCATACCATTGCGCGCAGCAACCGCCGGTTATCGTCTGGAAGTGTGTCGGCCCATGCGCCTGCACCCACCTCGACAATCCCTCGCCCGGCGGCGCGGACTGCTTTGGCACATCTGGCAGGCTCCTCGGCTTCAGCGTCGGTGACCAGTGCTGCGCCACGGCGCAAGAATTACAAGCTGGTGGCTATCGGTACATCGACCGGTGGTCCTGTGGCGTTGCAACGGGTACTGACCCAATTACCTGCCAACTTTCCAGCGCCAATCGTGCTGATTCAGCACATGCCTGCCGCCTTTACCAAGGCGTTTGCAGAGCGTCTGGACAAATTGTGCAAGATTTCTGTCAAGGAAGCTGAGGATGGCGATCAGCTTCGTCCTGGGCTGGCGCTACTGGCGCCTGGCGGCAAGCAAATGATGCTGGACGGGCGTGGCGGCGTGAAGATATTGCCGGGCGATGAGCGACTGAATTACAAGCCCTGCGTCGATATCACCTTTGGCTCAGCGGCCAAGGTTTTCCCGGACAAGGTACTGGCAGTGGTGCTGACCGGCATGGGCTCTGATGGCCGTGAAGGTGCTCGCCTGCTCAAGCAGGGTGGTAGCCAGATCTGGGCGCAGGACGAGGCCAGCTGCGTGATTTATGGCATGCCCATGGCCGTGGTCAAGGCAAATCTGGCAGATGCCGTCTACAGTCTTGACGACATCGGTCGACACATTACTGACGCGTGCATGTAATGGTACCGCTCTTGCTAGGCAGGAGCGGCGCCGGATTTGAATTTGACAGGTTTTGGCTTGCTGCCATGCCTTAGGGAGATGATGTGTGGATGTCTTGAGCCTGATTGGCATCCTGTTGGCCTTTATTGCCATCATTGGAGGTAATTTTCTTGAGGGCGGTACCATCGCCGCTCTACTCAACGGGCCTGCTGCCCTGATCGTACTGGGCGGCACATGCGGCGCGGCCATGCTGCAGACGCCTATCCGTGTTCTCAAGCGCTCCCTGACAATGCTCAGTTGGGTTTTCTTGCCGCCAAGAGTCGACATGCCAGCCGGTATCAATCGCATCATTGGCTGGAGCATGTCTGCCCGTAAGGAAGGTCTGCTGGGGCTTGAACCGCTCGTGGATGCCGAACGTGATCCATTCGCTCGCAAAGGCCTGCAGCTGCTGGTCGATGGTGCCGAGCCTGAAGCCATTCGCAGCATTTTGGAAGTCGATATGTATGGCCAGGAAGATCGTGATATCCAGGCGGCCAAGCTGTTCGAGGCCATGGGTGGGTATGCGCCTACCATTGGGATTATCGGTGCGGTGATGGGGCTTATCCATGTCATGCAGAACTTGGCAAACCCTTCCCAGCTGGGTAACGGGATTGCTGTTGCATTCGTAGCCACAATTTATGGGGTTGCATTCGCCAACCTGCTTTTACTTCCGATTGCCAACAAGCTCAAAGGCATGGTGCTGCGTCAAACTCGCTATCGGGAGATGCTTCTGGAAGGTTTGCTGTCTATTGGCGAAGGTGAAAACCCTCGTTCTATTGAACTCAAGCTGCAAGGCTTCATGGAGTAACCGATGCGTCGCCGTCGACACGAGGAGCATGAAAATCACGAACGCTGGCTGGTGTCCTACGCGGATTTCATCACCTTGCTGTTTGCCTTCTTTGTTGTGATGTATTCCATCTCATCCATCAATGAGGGTAAGTACAAGATTCTATCCGAGACGCTGACCGGTATCTTTACAGAGCCGGATCGCTCCATGAAACCTATTCCCATTGGGGATCAGGTGCCTCGCAGCGTTCAGCCTACTATCGAGCAGAATACGCCTGCATCAGATAACGCGCCGGCGACTACTCAAGCAGTCGATCCGCTTGAGCAGATAGCAACCAGTATGCAGAACGCCTTTGGCGATCTCATCAATTCAGATCAGATGACTCTAAGGGCAACCGAGACCTGGTTGGAAATCGAGCTGAATTCCAATCTGCTTTTTCCTAGCGGGGATGCCATTCCAGGCGATCCAGCCTTTGGCTTGATGGCGAAGGTTGCCAAAATTCTGGCGCCTTACAAGAACCCGATTCAGGTAGAAGGGTTTACTGACAATATTCCCATCAGTACGCCCCAATATCCCACCAACTGGGAGCTTTCAGCGGCGCGATCCGCCAGTATTGCTCGGCTGCTGATTGGTGATGGCGTTACACCCGAACGGCTCGCCGTGGTCGGGTATGGCAGCTATCAACCAATAGCAGATAACTCCACCCCTGAGGGCAGGGCGCGGAACCGTCGGGTGGTGTTGCTCATTTCACGAAATGTCGACATTCACCGTGGCGTGAGTGGTTTTCAGGAGCGCTCCGCTTCTGGCAGAAATGGCACGCAAAGTGCACCTGCTCCCTCCAAGTAAGCGGTAGAACCAATCGCTGTCAAATCTTCGCCGCTGGTATGTCCAGCGGCTTGGCCTTGGCAATGCAGTACGCTGCCTGGGGAGGGTAAAACGTGAGAGTTTGGGCAATAGCCAATCAAAAGGGCGGGGTAGGCAAGACAACAACGTCTGTTTCGCTGGCAGGGCTTCTGGCTGACTCGGGCAAGCGTGTCCTGATAGTCGATCTTGACCCCCATGGCTCCTTGACGAGTTATTTTGGACAGGACCCGGATCGACTGGAGCGCAGCGCCTTCGAACTGTTCCTGCATCAGGGGCAGGTTCCGGACGGGCTACCCAAACAACTTCTGCTACCGACCAGCCATGAGCGCATCTCAATGCTGCCGGCCAGTACGGCGCTGGCGACCTTGGAGCGGCAATCGCCGGGGCAGAATGGCATGGGGTTGGTGATTTCCAAAAGCCTTGCGCAGTTGTGGAATGAGTTTGACTATGCCCTGATCGATAGTCCGCCCTTACTGGGTATTCTGATGGTCAATGCATTGGCGGCAAGCCAGCAGTTGGTCATTCCTGTGCAAACGGAATTTTTGGCGATCAAGGGATTGGAGCGCATGGTCAATACATTGGCCATGATCAACCGCTCCAGAAAGCAGGCGCTTCCTTACACGATCGTACCGACGCTGTTCGACCGGCGTACCCAGGCTTCGCTGGGGACGCTTAAGTACCTCCGGGACAATTATGTCGAGCACCTGTGGCAAGCGTTCATTCCCATCGATACCAAGCTGCGGGATGCCAGCCGTGCAGGGATAACCCCCTCGCAGAACGATGCGAATAGTCGTGGTGTCATTGCATATAGGGCGTTGCTTAAGCATCTGCTTGATATGCAGCCTGCCTCAATGAACGTCGCGTGAAGACATAGTGATGCAGTACTCAAGTTTTTGCGGTATCCAGCCGATAGTTTCTTCAATCTTGAAGTGTGATACGTGACATGAGCCGTTCTACTAGCACTGAAATTCGTCCACAGCTGGCTTTGCAATCCTATCTGGATGCGCTGCTGATGGAGGCGACACTCGAGCTGCCGGTAGAGACGCCCGCCGTCCTCCAGCATGAGGCGGTTGTCGTCTCGTTGGTTGAAGCGGCGCCCGTGGCTGCGCCTGATCCTGTTGCGCCTACGGTCCAAAGCGTGTCTTTGGACGAGTTCGAGGCGGCTGTACGTGAGGAGAAGGCACGCGATGCCCAGGTCAGGGAAACGCCTGCCCAGAACAGCCTGCCTGTGGTGCCGGTTGTTAAGCCTGTAGTGGCAGAGCCGGAAAAAGTTGTCGATACCGTTATTCCGTTAAGAACTGTTCAGGCTGTCGAGCAGCAGGTGCAGCCTTTCAAGGTAAGCGACGACGGAAGGCCGGAATGGGCTGAAGAGCCGTTTGAATGTCTGTTGTTCGACGTGGCGGGGCTGACCCTTGCTGTGCCGCTGATATGTTTGGGAACGATTCATTCACTGGAAGGTCGCGAGCTGACGCCATTGTTTGGTCAGCCCGATTGGTTCCTGGGCATCCTGCCCAGCCCGCAGGGTAATTTGAAGGTATTGGATGCCGCGCGCTGGGTCATGCCAGAGCGCTACCGCGAAGACTTCAAGGAAGGCCTCCGGTTCGTTATCTCGGTTGAAGGGTATGACTGGGGAATTGCGGTACACCAGGTCAGCCGTTCGATACGTCTGGACCCTGCCGAGGTCAAATGGCGAACGCAACGATCCCAGCGGCCATGGCTGGCGGGAACGGTAATTGAGCATATGTGTGCCTTGCTGGATGTATCGGCGCTTGCGGCGCTGATTGAAAGCGGTGCTGCAAAGCAAAGGAAACAATAGAAGGGTTGACCTACGCTTAAGGGGTCGATTCTGGATCAACCAAGGCGGGAAGACCGCCAAGACCGCCAAGGCGGTATCAACGAGGCTGGGAAAATGAAGAAAACGTCTGCACAAGGTTCCGAAGATCCAATCCTGCAGTGGGTAACCTTCCGTCTGGACAACGAGACGTACGGTATCAACGTCATGCAGGTTCAGGAAGTGCTGCGCTATACGGAAATAGCTCCGGTGCCAGGTGCTCCAAGCTACGTGCTGGGTATCATCAACCTGCGCGGTAACGTCGTGACGGTAATTGATACACGTCAGCGTTTTGGCCTGGACTCTGCCGAGATCACGGATAACACCCGTATCGTGATTATCGAGGCCGACAAGCAAGTCGTTGGTATTCTTGTCGACAGCGTGGCTGAAGTCGTTTATTTACGTCAATCTGAAATCGAAACCGCGCCAAACGTGGGTAACGATGAATCCGCCAAGTTTATCCAGGGCGTTTGCAACAAGAACGGCGAGCTGCTGATTCTTGTCGAATTGGATAAGATGATGAGCGAAGAAGAATGGTCTGAGTTGGAAAGTATCTAATGTTGGCAGCGTTGATCGTGCTGGTGTTCATTTGCCTTGGGCTGGCGGGTGCCTGCTTTCTGCTATGGCAGGAGCTTAAACGGCAGGCGTCAAAGCTTGCCCAGCATGAGGAAACAACCGAAAAGCGCTTGAGGGCTCTAGCCAAGCGGCTGGAAACCTATCAGGCCGGCACGGTCCGTATGGGGGAGCAATTGCATGAAATTAATGAGATGGTTGCACCCCTGCCTGACAGGCTGACCCGTATCGAACAAAGCGATCCGGCCAGCCTGTCGTTCAGTCAGGCTGCGCGCCTTGTGGGGTTGGGTGCCAGCGTCGATGATCTGACTCAGTCCTGCGGCCTTTCACGGGCCGAGGCCGAACTGATCAGTAAGATGCATAAGGCGCGTCAGCAATCCTGACAAAGTGCATCTCGCAAGCCTGCCACAGATCTTGTGTCATATCCGGCAGGCCTTGCATTTCTTCATTTCCCGGAAAGCCATCAGTCATGCACTGATGGCTTTTTTGTGCTCTCGATAAGATGTTTCAGCATTTTCCGGATAGCGCCGATAGGATGGGATCATCCTGCCTGCATGACAGGCTCTGCAGATGCTTGCCCTTCAGATACCAGGCGAACGCGATGATTTCGGCAATCGTGCGGTATAGCGCTTCAGGAATGGCATCGCCAAGCTCAAGGCGTGCCAGCAGGCGTACCAGGTCAGCGTTCTCATAGATAGGGATTTCGTGCTCTCTGGCCAATGCCAGAATGGCTTCGGCAAGATCTGCATCGCCTTTGGCTGTTAGGGTGGGAGCGGTCTGGCCGTCATAGACCAGTGCAATAGCCTGCTTCGAAGTACTCATGCGCTTTCATCTATCCAGCGTTCTTCAATGTGCGTGCGTAGTCCACGCACCGGTTTTCCCAGCGTGCATTGCAGCTCGCCTACCAGAAGCCCGGCCTCCAGCAATCGCTCCTTGAAATGCTCCAGCTCATGGGTAATGAGCGCGGCGGTTTCCTTCTGCTCGGCCCAGAACTGGCTCGAAAGCGTACCGCGAGCAAGTTTAGCCTCGACCTGCATATTGCCGAGCGGCTCAAGATCAAAGGCAAGGTCGAGCTTCCAGATGCTGTCACGCAGTTCGCCAGCGCTTTTGGAAGGGCGTTCCTCTTGCAGCTTGTATTGCAGACTGGTGATGCGCTCACCGTTACGCATGGGGAGTTCCCCTTGCCAGGTAAGCAGCATGGATCCATCCGGGTAGTGCTGTGTCTGTTCAACGCCAGACAGCTGATGAGTTTGCAGGCGTGATAGGGCTGCTGTTGCCAACTTGAGCAGTTCTTCAAGCTCCATGCCTTCCTGCAGCAGCGAGCTAACTACCCGTGATGGCAGGGGAAAGCTCAACGCAGCATGCTTAGGGTTGCCTTGGCCTAATGCCGTTAGGGCATTGCGCAGGCTTCCTGGCAGGTTTGGCACGCCGACTTGAGGAGGAAAAGTGGAGGTCGTTGTAGCCTGGCTCAGTTGACTGATCAGGCGGAGCAGGAGCGTCTTGTAATCCTGCGGCAGCCGTTCGGTCTCACCTGAAATAAGGTGTCGCTCCAGCAAAATGCCGCTTCGCTCGAACAGGGTTTTTACGACATCCGGGTTCTTGAGTTCTTCAACCTCGGGTACGGAGGCGAGCAGCTGACCAAGCGTATCGCGCAACACGCCGGGCGTGGCGGGCGAGTCCGTGAGTAGCGGCAGAGCTTGAAACAACTGGGCCAGCGAGCCTTGTCGTTGGAACTGAGCCGTCAACTGCTGTCCCAGCTCAATCTGATCAAGTCTTCCGCTGGAGGGCACCAGAGCAACCTGCTGTGCATCGCGTACCGCAACCGTTATCAGGCTGCCGGGCTTAAGGGCATTTAGCGATTCGATTATCAGTTGTTTGCCTGCAAGGGCACCGTTGAGCAATGTCACAACGGATTTGAAGGATATCTGCCCCTCAGAGGCGTCGGCTGGTTGACTGCTGACCACTCGCGTCTGCAGCAGGGTGCCTGGCGGAAGCGCTTTGGTATCCAGGCTTTTCAAAGGCGTCTCTGCCTTGGCCTCGATCTGTACAGCCAGGCGGGTAGACGATAACGCCATGATGTTTAGTAGCGAACCGGTTGGCAGGGGTGAAGTGCTTTCCGCCGGTAGGGTAAGTTGACGTCCATTGGCAAGCGTCAACTGCAGCAATAACTGAAAACTCTGCAGATTCTGCTTAAGGGCAACAACTTGCGCCTGGGCTGTTTCGCCGGGCAGCAGAGGGCTTTCTGTCGGCAAGGTAATCCGCACGGCCGGCTCGGCGGGTAACGCTGCCCGCGTTGGGACAACTGGGGCAGAAGCGGGGCGGATAGTGCCTATGTCAGCCATGTAGCCACTCTGATAGTTTCATGCAGTCGGTCGTCCAGGCTGGCGTGATGTGTATAATGCTGGCCAATTGACGGGCTTGGTCTTGTTTCCAGCCTACTATAGCGGCCGATTCCGTTCCGACTTGATGCCAATGGTTGCGTGTAGTGATACCCCCTTGTCTTGAAGCCGTTGCGCTCACCTGTGAGCGTGACGAGCGCGTGCTGTTCGAGCAGCTGGATCTTGTGCTCGAATCTGGTGAAATGCTGCAGGTAATGGGGCCGAATGGCAGCGGTAAAACCAGTCTGCTACGTCTTCTGGCAGGGCTTATGGCTCCAACGGCCGGTGAGGTGCGTCTGGCTGGTAGGCAGCGACACGAGCCGTTCAGGCAGTTACTCTGGCTTGGCCATGCGACTGGAATCAAGGGACTCCTGACTGCCGAGGAAAACCTTACTTGGTTGTGCGCCTTGAACAAGCCCGCCACTCGGGAAGCGATCTGGCAGGCTCTGGACAGCGTAGGGCTGTCTGGCTTCGAGGATGTTCCCTGCCATACGCTCTCTGCCGGACAACAGCGTCGTGTCGCATTGGCTCGCCTGTATCTTGACCCTCCTGCCTTGTGGGTACTCGATGAGCCGTTTACGGCTCTCGACCGCCAAGCGGTGGAGCATCTTGAGCGGCATTTGAGCCAGCACTGTGAACAGGGTGGAGCAGTGGTGCTTACTACGCATCATCAAATGACGCAAACGCCGACGCGCTATCGCCAGCTAGAGCTAGGGCAGGGGGTCTCATGAGCGGGCTCTTCGTGCTTCTGCTTAAACGTGAAGCGCTACTGCTATGCCGACGCCCGGTGGAGCTGGCCAATCCCTTGGTGTTCTTTGCGATCGTGATTGCCCTGTTTCCCCTGGCGGTGGGACCTGAAAGCCAGCTGTTGAAAGAGCTGTCGCCAGGGTTGATTTGGGTCGCTGCCTTGTTGGCGGTATTGCTTTCACTGGACGGTCTGTTTCGTAGCGATTTTGAGGACGGCTCACTTGAGCAATGGGTGCTCTCGCCGCACCCACTCTTTGTTCTGGTATTGGCCAAGGTGATGGCGCACTGGGTGTTTACCGGACTGGCGCTAATCGTGCTCTCGCCTGTCCTGGCGCTCATGCTGGGGCTTCCTGTCCAGTGTTTGGGGGTGCTGCTGCTATCGTTGCTGCTCGGTACGCCTGTGTTGAGTTTACTGGGTGCTGTAGGTGCAGCGCTGACTGTAGGGCTCAAGCGGGGCGGGTTGCTGCTGGCTCTGCTTATTCTTCCGCTTTACATTCCGGTGCTCATTCTGGGCAGCGGTGCATTGCAAGCCTCTCTTCATGGAATGCCCGCCGCAGGACAGCTTTTGTGGCTGGGAAGTTTGATGGTTTTATCGCTGACGTTCTCTCCGTTCGCTATTGGCGCTGGGTTACGGATCAGTGTGGGTGAATAATGTGGAACAGTCATGAAGTGGACGTTTTTTCATAAACTGGGCTCGCCCAAATGGTTTTACGAGATCAGTGGCCGGTGGTTGCCCATCCTGGCGTGGGCGGCGGCATGCTTCGTTATGGTAGGCATGGTATGGGGCCTGGTCTTTGCGCCGCAGGATTATCAGCAGGGTAATAGCTTTCGCATCATCTATATCCATGTACCTGCTGCATTTTTGGCGCAGTCGGGGTATCTGCTTCTGGCAATTGCCGGGGTAGTAAGCCTGGTCTGGAAAATGAAGCTGGCCGATGTCGCACTCAAATGCGCAGCGCCCGTAGGCGCCTGGATGACTTTTGTTGCGCTGGTAACCGGGTCGATATGGGGCAAGCCAACCTGGGGTGCCTGGTGGGTGTGGGATGCACGGCTGACTTCCATGTTAATCCTGCTGTTCCTGTATTTCGGCATCATTGCGTTGGGGCAGGCTATTTCCAATCGGGAAAGTTCGGCCAAGGCCTGCGCGGTACTCGCCATCGTAGGTGTTATCAACCTGCCAATCATTAAATACAGCGTTGAATGGTGGAACACCCTACATCAGCCTGCCACGTTCACGCTTACCGAAAAACCGACAATGCCCATCGAGATGTGGCTTCCGCTTCTGATAATGGTGGTTGGTTTTTATTGTTTCTTCGGCGCTGTTGTCCTGATGCGCATGCGTCTTGAAATCTTACGCCGCGAATCACGAACGTCTTGGGCCAAGGCAGTGGTTGAAGAGAGCCTTGGTAAAAGGGGTAAAACATGACGTTTCATTCGATAAGCGAGTTTCTGGCCATGGGTCATCACGGACCTTATGTGTGGTCAGCTTACGGAATCACTGCACTGGTCCTGATAATCAATATCGTGATGCCACGGCTGGCACACCGTCGTTATCTGCAGAGCGAAGCACGCCGCCTGCGTCGGGAGATGAACCCGTGAATGCTGTCCGTAAAAAGCGTCTTTTGATCATTCTGGCGATTCTGGCTGGCGTTGGGGTCGCCGTGGCCCTGGCTTTGTCGGCATTGCAACAGAACATCAACCTGTTCTACACGCCCAGCCAGATCGTTTCGGGTGAAGCCCCCGTGGGCACTCGTATCAGGGCGGGCGGTATGGTCGAGCGGGGCTCTCTCCAGCGATCGGCCGACTCGCTCGATGTACGCTTCATCGTGAGTGATGGCGTTCAACACATTTCCATCAGGTACCATGGCATCCTGCCGGATCTGTTTCGCGAAGGGCAGGGGATCGTCGCGTTAGGCAAGCTCGATGCATCTGGTGTGCTCAATGCCGACGAAGTGTTGGCAAAGCACGACGAAAATTACATGCCGCCTGAAGTAACCAAGGCCCTCAGGGACAGTGGCGCCTACCAGCAGTTTAGTAACCAGAAGGACAGCTGATGCTGCCGGGCTCTGCATTTTTGTTTTTAGTGTAATGCGAGAAATTCATGATTCCTGAACTAGGCCACCTGGCTCTGATACTTGCGCTGTGCATGGCTGTGGTCCAGTCGACGTTTCCCTTGCTGGGCACATGGCGAGGCAACCGGCAATGGATGGGGCTTGCGCGGCCGGCGGCCTGGGGACAATTCGCTTTCCTTCTTTTTTCATTTGGCTGCCTGACCTGGTCATTCCTGACGAATGACTTCTCAGTGACCTATGTGGCGGAGAATTCAAACAGTCTATTGCCCTGGTACTACAAATTCAGTGCAGTCTGGGGTGCGCATGAGGGATCGCTGCTGCTATGGGCTCTGATCCTTGGCGGCTGGACGTTTGCTGTTTCCATCTTCTCCCGGCAATTGCCCGAAGACATGCTGACGCGGGTTCTGTCCATCATGGGAATGATCAGCTCAGGTTTCTTGCTGTTCCTGATCATGACGTCCAATCCATTCTCACGCCTGCTGCCCCAGTCGCCTGTGGACGGAAATGACCTGAATCCCTTGTTGCAGGATGTTGGGCTGATTGTGCACCCGCCTATGTTGTATATGGGCTACGTGGGGTTTTCCGTCGCCTTTGCCTTTGCCATCGCAGCCTTGCTGGGCGGGCGTCTGGACGCGGCATGGGCCCGCTGGTCCCGGCCCTGGACGCTGGTGGCCTGGACATTCCTGGGTATCGGTATTGTCCTGGGTTCCTGGTGGTCCTATTACGAGCTGGGTTGGGGTGGCTGGTGGTTCTGGGACCCGGTAGAAAACGCATCATTCATGCCGTGGCTGGTCGGGACAGCACTTATCCATTCGTTGTCCGTCACGGAAAAACGTGGGGTCTTCAAGAGCTGGACGGTATTGCTGGCAATTGCTGCGTTTTCCTTGAGTCTTCTGGGCACGTTCCTGGTTCGCTCAGGCGTGCTGACCTCTGTCCATGCGTTTGCTTCAGATCCTAGCCGCGGGGTGTTTATCCTTGCCTTCCTTCTGGTCGTAGTAGGCAGCTCGTTAACCCTGTTTGCCCTGCGGGCACCTGTCGTTAGAAGTCAGGTTGGATTTGAGCTGTGGTCTCGGGAAACGCTCCTGCTGATCAATAACCTCATTCTGGTCGTAGCGGCGTCCATGATCCTGCTGGGTACGCTGTATCCGCTGGTCATTGATGCACTAAGCGGTGCCAAGCTGTCTGTTGGTCCGCCTTATTTCAATGCCCTGTTTGTACCGCTGATGGTCATACTGATGATTGCACTGGCAATCGGCGTACTGGTGCGCTGGAAGAGCACCCCTGTGCGCTGGTTGCAGGGTCTGCTTATGCCGATACTCATTGTCAGCGTTGTTCTCGGCGTGCTGGCAGCGTTCATGCTGGGCGACTTTCATTGGGCGGTGCTGGCGGCGTGCTCGTTGGCGTCCTGGGTTGTACTGGCTGGCCTTCGCGATCTGCAGGACAAGACGCGCCATAAAGGTTGGCTCAAGGGTATTCGCAGCCTCGGCTGCAGTTACTGGGGGATGCAGGTTGCCCATCTGGGGCTTGCGGTGTCGGCATTAGGGATAGTGCTCTCTACCCAGTTCTCCGCTGAGCGCGACCTGCGCATGGCGCCAGGGGAGTCGGTCGAGCTGGCAGGTTATCACTTCATTTTCGATGGCACTCAGCATTTCGAGGGGCCTAACTTCAAGTCGGACTATGGCACTCTGCGGGTCTCGAAAGGCAATCAGGATGTTGCGGTTCTGCATCCGGAAAAGCGTCTTTATGTAGTACAGCGCTCGGTCATGACCGAGGCAGGCATTGATGCAGGGCTTATGCGTGATTTATACGTGGCGCTTGGTGAGCCGTTGGAAGACGGGGCCTGGGCAGTCCGCATCCATATCAAGCCATTCGTACGCTGGATCTGGCTGGGGGGCGTGCTGATGGCGCTAGGTGGACTACTTTCCATGTCGGACAAACGTTATCGACTCAAGGTGCGCCAGCGTGCCAGTCGGTCCCTGGGGCTCAAGGAGGCGCAGGCATGAAGCGTCGCCTGGTTCTGCTGGTTCCACTCGTCCTTTTTCTCGCCATGGCTGGCTTTTTGTTCAAGGGCCTGTATCTGAATCCATCCGAGCTACCGTCCGCACTGATCGACAAGCCATTGCCGCCATTTTCATTGCCCGCTGTTGACGACCCCGGCCGAACCCTGACTCAGGTTGATTTTCAAGGCAAGCCCGCCTTGGTCAATGTATGGGGCACCTGGTGTGTCGCATGCCGGGAGGAGCATCCCGTTCTGAATACGCTCAAAGAGCAGGGCATCACCATCTACGGCATCAATTACAAGGACGATAATGCCAGCGCATTGAGGTGGCTGAAGGAATTCCACAACCCTTATCAGCTCAACGTTCGCGATGACAAAGGCAGCCTGGGTCTGAACCTGGGTGTATACGGCGCACCAGAAACCTATCTGATCGATAGCAAAGGCGTCATCCGCTACAAGCATGTAGGCATTGTAAGCCAACAGGTGTGGCGTGATGAGCTGGCGCCGCGTTACCGGCAGCTCATGGAGGCGCCATGATCCGCCGGATAGGAGCATCGTTATTATTGCTGTTTATATGGATAGGCGTTGCACAGGCCGCCATCGAAACCTTCGCGTATACAAACGATGCCGAGCGCGAGCGCTTTCAAGCACTGACGCGTGAATTGCGCTGCCCGAAGTGCCAGAACCAGGACCTTGCCGACTCGAATGCACCCATCGCCGCTGATTTGCGAGGAGAGATTCATCGTCTGATGAACGAAGGTAAAAGCGATGAGCAGATCATCAACTATCTGGTGGCGCGATATGGTGAGTTCGTCATGTACAGGCCGCCTGTTGAACAGCGGACCTGGCTGCTCTGGTATGGGCCGGCTGCGTTTTTAATCTTAGGGTTCTGTATCATCCTGATCATCGTGCGACGTCGCCAGCAACAAACCTTGCCATCCAATGCTCCATTGTCTGCCGATGAGCAGGCACGCCTTGCATCACTTCTGAAAAAGAAAGATTCCTGATGATCGATTTCTGGCTCGCCATAGGGCTGCTGCTGCTCGTTGCCTTGGGCTTCCTCCTGATTCCCGCGATACGCCGTCAGCACGTTGCTTCTGGTAAAGACCGTGCCGCCGTCAACGTTGAGCTTTACGAGGAGCGACTGACAGAGCTCTCCCAGCAACACGCTGCAGGCTTGCTGACTGCTGGGCAGTGGGAAGAAGCCCGCTCCGAAGCTGCCCGTGAGCTGCTTTCCGACACTCAGCAGGCAGACACTGACGCCACAAGCGCTAAAGGCGGGCGCGCTGCGCCGTTGATCGTGGCGTTAATCGTTCCGCTCGTTGGACTTGGACTCTACCTGCATTGGGGTGCCAGCGACCGGGTCGAGCTCACTCGCGAGTTCAGCCAGCCGCCGCGCTCCATGGATGAAATGACTTCCCGGCTAGAGCGCGCGGTTGCCGTCCAGCCTGAGTCTTCTGAAGGCTGGTATCTGTTGGGTCGTACCTATATGAGCCAGGAGCGTTTCAGCGAGGCTGCTCATGCGTTTACCCAGGCAGTCCAGCAGGCCGGGCGTCAACCTGAGCTGCTAGGGCAGCTGGCGCAGGCGCAGTATTTTGCGGACGGTAAAGTCTTGACCCCGGAGGTCAAGACGTTGGCTGACGAAGCGCTCAAGGCTAATCCCAAGGAGGTGACTACGCTTGGGCTCCTGGGCATAGCGGCGTTCGAGCAGAAGGATTACGCCAGTGCAATCACTCATTGGCAAACCTTGGTCGATCAGCTGCCTACTGGTGATCCGTCCCGTAAGGCTATTCAAAGTGGTATCGAGCGGGCCCGGCGCTATATGGGCGCTAGCGGCGAAGCTGCATCTTCAGCCAGTGTTACTCAATCAGCTACCCTGAGTGTCACGGTAAGTCTTGATCCAGGCGTGAGCTCACATGTCAAGGCGAGTGATACCGTGTTCGTGTTTGCCCGCGCTGTATCAGGCCCCCCCATGCCATTGGCAGTAAAGCGTCTGACAGTAGCGGACCTGCCTGCCAGGGTATTGCTGAGTGATGCAGATGCGATGATGCCCCAGCTGAAGCTGTCAGGTTTTGATCAGGTTCAGCTGGTTGCGCGTATCTCTCGGCAGGGAAATCCGACGTCAGGTGAGTGGGTTGCGCTTGGCAAGCCGATTGCGGTTAAAGATGCCCAGCCGCAGGAGTTGAAAATAACGCAGCCCGACGCCAAATAGAAGATTTGCATGGCTTCTTGCAGGAGAGGCCATGCCTTGCCGGATGGCTGTGCGCAAGCATTCGCTTCCCGCTACACTTAAGCCTTTATTTGCCGGTATTTCTACTTAGCAGGAGCGGGAGCATGTCCACACCCTTTGCCCAAATGCTCGATAACATCACGCCGGAAATCTACGAGAACCTAAAACGCGCTGTAGAAATCGGTAAATGGCCGGATGGCCGCAAGCTGACGCGCGAGCAGGTCGAGCTCAGTTTGCAGGCAGTCATTGCCTATGAGGCCAGGCATGTCCCGGAGGACCAGCGAGTCGGCTACATGGGACCACAGGAATGCAGTTCAAAGTCCGAGCCGATTCCCAATCTTCTCTTCAAGTCCGACGCGATTCACTGATCTTCGCATCACCGCAGTTCCAAGCGCCGCGGCCCTACAGCCGTGGCGCTTTCATTTTAAAAGGTAGTGCAACACCATGGCAGAGTTAGGGCGCGGCGCGCTAAGCAAGATGACGGTGCGTCTCGGCGAGCCCGTGCAGTATTCGTTTCGCCTGGGCGAAACAGAGGTTCCCGTCAATCCGCTGATTGGCGAAAGAATCCGTCTGGAGTACCTAGGTGAAATCCATTGCACCCATTGTGGCCGCAAGACCAAGAAGAGCTTCGGTCAGGGTTACTGTTATCCCTGTTTTACCTCCCTTGCCCAGTGCGACAGCTGCATGATGAGTCCTGAGAAGTGCCATTTCGAGCATGGCACCTGTCGCGAGCCGGAGTGGGGAGAGTCTTTTTGCATGACGCCCCATATCGTCTACCTGGCCAACTCCTCAGGGCTTAAGGTCGGTATTACACGTGCCAATCAGATACCTACTCGCTGGATCGACCAGGGTGCTCATCAGGCGCTAGCCATCTTGCGTGTGGCTACCCGGCAGCAATCGGGTCTGGTGGAGGACCTTTTTCGTAGCCAGGTAGGAGACCGCACCAACTGGCGCGCTATGCTCAAGGGAGAGGCAGAGCAGGCGGACCTCGCTGCGCTGCGCGACCAGATTCTGGATGCCTGTGCGCAAGGGATGCACGTGCTTCAGGAGCGTTTTGGCCTGCAGGCGATCCAACCAATAGTCGACATGGAGCCGCTTCAGATTCATTATCCGGTTACGGTGTATCCCACCAAGATTGTTAGCCACGATCTGGAGAAGACGCCTGTAGTAGAAGGCACACTGCTTGGTATCAAGGGTCAATACCTGATGTTTGATACCGGGGTCATTAATATTCGCAAATACACAGCTTACCAGCTGGCCGTGCATCATTAAGCCGCCGCGGTACAACCGCCGTCGTGAATTAGCATAAGGGTTACGTCATGCGCACCGAGCAACCGAAGACGATACATCTCAAGGACTATCAGGCCCCTGAGTACCTCATTGACGAGACGCATCTCACGTTCGAGCTGTTCGATGACCATACGCTCGTTCATGCCGAGTTGCATATGCGGCGTAACCCTGACCGAGGCGCCGGTCTGCCACCCCTTGTTTTACAGGGGGAAGAGCTTGAGCTGTTGAGCCTGTCGGTCAATGCCGAGCCCCAGACGCCTAATGAGTATCAGGTCGAGTCCGATCACCTGACGATCCAGCCCTGTGGCAACAACTTCACTCTCAGCACCACTGTACGCATCCATCCGGAAACCAATACGGCGCTGGAAGGCCTGTATACCTCTGGCAAGATGTTCTGTACGCAGTGCGAGGCCGAGGGTTTCCGCAAGATCACCTACTACCTCGACCGCCCGGATGTGATGAGCGTATTTACCACAACCATCAAGGCGGACAAGGTCAAGTATCCGATCCTGCTTTCCAATGGCAATCCGATTGCCAACGGTGAGGAAGAGGGCGGACGTCACTGGGCGACCTGGGAAGATCCCTTCAAGAAGCCGTCCTACCTGTTCGCGCTGGTAGCCGGTGATCTCTGGTGTATTGAGGATACGTATACCACGGGAAGCGGACGCGACGTAGCCCTGCGGATCTATGTGGAGCCGGAAAACATCGGCAAGCTGCAGCATGCCATGGACAGCCTCAAGCGCTCCATGCGCTGGGATGAGGAAGTCTATGGCCGTGAATACGATCTGGATATTTTCATGATCGTTGCGGTGAACGACTTCAACATGGGCGCCATGGAAAACAAAGGGCTGAACATTTTCAATTCCAGCGCTGTTCTGGCAAGCCCGGACACTGCCACAGACGCCGCGCATCAGCGGGTCGAGGCTATCGTTGCCCATGAATACTTCCATAACTGGTCGGGTAACCGTGTCACTTGCCGTGACTGGTTCCAGCTGTCCCTGAAGGAAGGCTTCACCGTATTCCGTGATGCCGGATTCTCCTCCGACATGAACTCGGAAACAGTCAAGCGTATCGAGGACGTGGCTTTTCTGCGGACCAATCAGTTCGCAGAGGACGCCGGTCCGATGGCACACCCGGTGCGCCCGGATTCCTTTATCGAGATCTCCAACTTCTACACCCTGACTGTCTATGAAAAGGGTGCTGAGGTGGTGCGTATGCTGCACACCCTGTTAGGTGCAGATGGTTTCCGCAAGGGGACCGATCTGTACTTCGAGCGCCATGATGGCCAGGCGGTCACGGTCGAGGATTTCGTCAAGGCCTTGGAGGATGCTAACGGCGTCGACTTCACTCAGTTCAAACGCTGGTACAGCCAGTCCGGTACACCGCGTCTGGAGGTGGCTGAAGCCTTTGATGAACAGGCCAAGACCTATACGCTGACCTTCCGCCAGAGCTGCCCGCCAACCCCTGGCCAGCCCACCAAGGAGCCCTTCGTAATTCCGGTCAAGTTAGGGCTGTTGGGAGGGCAAGGGCAAGAACTGCCGCTACGCCTTGCTGGTGAGACGGAAGACGCTGTAACAGATCGCGTGATTGCCGTAACCGAGGCTGAGCAGTCCTTTACGTTCGAAGGTATTACGGAAAAACCGCTGCCCTCATTGCTGCGCGGATTTTCCGCACCGGTCAAGCTTAGCTTCCCCTATACGCGTGAGCAGCTGATGTTCCTCATGCAGCACGATTCCGACGGGTTCAATCGTTGGGATGCTGGTCAGCAACTGGCTGTACAGGTCTTGCAGGAGCTGATCGTTCAACAGCAGAAGGGTGAGGTGATGGTACTCGATCAACGTCTTGTCGAGGCGCTGCGCACGGTACTGGAGGACGAGCGCCTGGATCAGGCTATGGTGGCAGAAATGCTGGCGCTTCCAACGGAGGCGTATCTGGTCGAGCTGTCTGAGGTCGCCGATATCGATGCTATCCATGCTGCCCGTGACTTCGCTCGTGATGAGTTGGTTAAGGCGTTGTATGAGCCGCTGTGGAAGCGCTATCAGGCGAACCGCGAAACCTCACGCAATACGCCGTATGTTGCCCAGGCGGATCATATTGCCCGCCGCAGTTTGCAGAACATCGCACTAGGCTATCTCATGATGAGCCGCAAGCCGGAAGTAGTTGCAGCGGCTCAGGAGCAGTTCGACAACTGTGACAACATGACGGAACGCCTGGCGGCGCTGTCAGCCTTGGTAAACTCCGACTTCGAGGCGGAGAAGACCGAGGTGCTGGAGCGCTTTGCCGAGTGCTACAAGAATGATCCGCTGGTTATGGACTCCTGGTTCAGTGTGCAGGCGGCCAGTTACCGTCCGGGTGGTTTAGACCGCGTCAAGGCATTGATGGGGCATCCTGCCTTTACCTTGAAGAACCCCAACAAGGTTCGTGCACTTATCGGCGCCTTCGCCAACCAGAACCTGATCAATTTCCATCAAAAAGACGGCAGCGGTTATCGCTTCCTGGCTGATCAGATCATTACGCTCAATGCCTTGAATCCGCAGATTGCATCCCGCCTGCTAACGCCGTTGACCCGCTGGCGCAAGTACGATGAAACCCGCCAGCAACTCATGCGTGGGGAACTGGAGCGGATCATGGCAAGCGGTCAGCTCTCGAGCGATGTGTATGAGGTGGTAAGCAAGAGCCTGGCATAACGTAAATGCTTGGGTAGCAGGCCTGAAGGATGGGCCTGCTACTTCCGGCTGATGCCTATAAGTGATGAGCAGGCGGACGCTTGCCGTGACAGTGCGGGCGAGTTCGCTACCGCTTGCACGCTTCTGCCATAAGTGATGTTTATTCTTTCCTGGCATTCTGGTCGCGCGGACTTTCCCTGGTGTCGCTCCATAACGCCTGGGTATCGACATGAGATACCTTTGCGCCAATCGGCGTACAGCTGACCCGTCAGCGGGGCTGATTGCAATCTGTTCGAAACCGCAAAAACCTGTAGGACATATGTGTAAGAAACATTTCCTAAAGGAATCGTGCTTCAGTCACTGCTCCCGGATGTGCGCCCAGCGGATAGCCAGACGTTTGAAAAAATAAAACGATCACGAGTGGCGCTCGGTTCGTGTGAGCGCCACTGGACGGTGATGCCCGGCAGCATGGCTTAGTCAATAAAGCGAGGCATCGGCCCCTGGATTCTTAACGTACTCAATCCGTTGCCCTGTTTGCATACCTGCACCTGGACAGGAATACGCTCATGCATTTCCTGGACATGGGAAATGACAGCAACCTTGCGGCCTTGAGCTTGAAGTCCGTCTAATGCGTCCATGGCAAGCTGTAGCGAATCAGGGTCAAGGCTGCCAAAGCCCTCATCAATAAACAGCGACTCGATCTTCAGGTTAGTTGACGCCATAGAGGCGAGACCGAGGGCCAGTGCCAGCGAAACGAGAAATGTTTCTCCACCGGACAGAGAATGTACCGAGCGCAGCTCATCGCCCATTTCGGTATCCATAACCAAGAGCCCTAGCGCACTGCCGCCTCGCTTGAGCCGATAGCGGCGGACCAGCTGCTGGAGTTGAGCATTGGCATGATGGATCAGCAGATCCAGATTGTAGCCTTGAGCAATCTTGCGGAAGGTATGACCATCGGCAGAGCCGATCAGCTCGTCCAGTCTGGCCCAGCGAAGGTACTCCGCGCGGGCGCTCTCGATCGCGTTCAGCAACTCAGCGCTTTGTGTGCGCCGACGGTTGTCTTCAGCGATTTCAGCCCGTAGTTCGGCATGGCGTTCCTGAGAGGCCTGGTTGAGTTGGCTCAGCTCTGTCCAGCGCTGCTCCAGTGTCTCCTGCTCAGGAAGGTCGGCCCGCTCGGTCCGGTGGGCTGCCAGACGGTTTTCACGCTCTTGAACGACCACGTCAGCCTCATTGACAGCCCGTTCCAGGGTCTGCATCTGCCGGCGCAAGGCAGTGTGCTCACGGTCATCAATACCCAGCAGTCGAGTCAGCAGTGTCTCGTCAAGCGTACTGTGCTGGGCCCGCCAGGCCTCAAGCTCGACGAGAAGTAGACCATGTGCGGAGTCCAGCTTTTGCGCTTCGCCTCGCTTGAGTTCAACAGTATGGCGTAATTGCTCATGGCTCAGATTGGCCTCACTCCAGGCTTCCCTGGCTTGACTCTCTGCTTGGCGTGCCTGTTCAACGGATTGGTTCAATGCCTGTTGCCAGGCATGGGGGCTGGCATGTTCACCCAATGTTGTCTGAAGGCGCAGCTGACCACTCGTCAATTGTTCTTCCAGTGTTGCCAGCAGATTGGAAAGCTTTTCGTGCTGCTGAAGTCTGGTCTGCTGTTGATAACGCTCACGTTCGAGGTCGGACGTACAGGTCGTCAATGTCTTTTCCAGCTCCTGTTTGCGTAGCAGGTGATGGTGTCGAGCTTCTATGAGTGCTTCCAAGCGCGTAAACGTAGGCTGGGGCTGCTGTTGCCAATGTTCCAGCCAGGGTGCAGGCAGTAGTGCAGTGAGTTCAGCCAGCTCCTGAGCGTGTCGAAGCTCATCCTGCTGGATGGCTTTCAGGTGTTCTTCCAACTCCCATGCGGCCTGCTGGCTACGCTCGCGGGCGGTTTGCCAACGCTCCTGTAAGCCATCGATTTTTTGCTGATGATTCAATAGGAACTGCAGGCGCGTTTCTTCGGTCTGGATGCGCTTGCTGAGTGCTGTCAATTGTTCGTTCAGCCAGAAAGAGCGATGCTCCTCAGGTTGGGCGAGAAGTGTCTTGCCTTCCGGGTGGCCTCGCAGCTGCTCATGTATTCCCAACTGCTGTGCGGTCAGCTGTTCTTCTTGCTGCTTGAGATCCTTGAGTCGTTCATTCAGACCGGCAACAGCGCTTCGTAGACCAATCAGGCGTTCGTACAGCTGTTGCACATGTAGTCGAGCCTGCTCTTCTTCCCGAGCTTCATGGGAGGCTATAGCCTTTGCCAGAACACTCTCCTGATGAAAAGGATGCTCCTGGCTACCGCACACAGGGCAGGGCTCGCCCTCTACGAGTTGGGCACGCAGCTTTTCCACGCTTACGCTACGCATCAGCCGTTGCCGCTCAAGCACGGCAAGGGTGAGCTTGAGGTCGCGCTCGGCTTCGGCGTGCTCTGCAGCGGCGCGCTTACCCTCGGCTATGGTGTGGGCCCGCTCCTGCAAGAGCGCTGTCTGCTTTTCCTGATTACTGAGCCAATAGCCTTCGAGCTCTTCTCCTTGTTGCCAGAGATAGATGAGTCGTTCCAGTGAGCTGAGCAAGGGGCGGCTGGCCTGTTGCTGTTGCGTCAGCGCCTGGATTTGCTCGCTCAGGTTGCCTTCCGCGCCGGATTCCTGCTGGAGCGTCTGGATGGCTGTCTGATAAGTATCGGCCTCTTCCTGGGCTTTTTTTACAGCAGCCTGTAACTGGGGAATGCGCAGGCGGGATCCCGCCAAGCGCTCGCCGAGCTGCAGGTTCTGCTGAAGGCGAGGTCGGTAGGCTGACCAGGCATCACATAATGCTGACAGTGCCTCGCTTGTCTGAAGCTCTGTGGCTATCTGCTCCAGTGCCTGACGTTGCTCCACCTCGGTAGTTGCCAAGGCATTGATCCTTGCCAGGGATTCGCGTTGAAACGAGTCCTCTTGACGCCACGCCTCGCGGGTCTGCTGGACGTCGAGCTTGAGGCGGCTGAGGTCGTTCTCTTCTTGAAAAGCCTGTTGCAGTGAATCGGCACTTTGATGCAGGGCTTCTTCCGCGGTTTGGCGACGGGTTTGAGCGTGCTGTTGGCGTTCTGTCAACTCGTCCAGGCGTTGTTCAAGCGCTTGTTTCTGCTGTTCAAGTTGTATGAGGTGGGCCGTCAGCTGGCCCATGTCATGCTCAAGCTGCGCCTTCTGCTGATAGCGATGACGCTGTGGTAGCAACTGATCAAGCCAATGAAGCGTCTGGCGCGCCTCTTTATACTCATCGTGTTGCTGCCGCACTGTTGTACGCGCTGTCTGGGCCTGAGCAAGTTCCTGCTCCAATCGCTTCAAATCCCTTAACCAGCGCCGCTGCTGTTCGACCTCACC
The DNA here is from genome assembly GCF_058536325.1 of Pseudomonas sp. C2.3V. Taxonomy (NCBI): domain Bacteria; kingdom Pseudomonadati; phylum Pseudomonadota; class Gammaproteobacteria; order Pseudomonadales; family Pseudomonadaceae; genus Pseudomonas; species Pseudomonas sp. C2.3V. Next base: position 1,737,740 of record NZ_JBZUBN010000001.1, read on the forward strand.
AAGCTCGGCCTGAATGCGGGTCAAGGCTTCCAGCGTGCTCTGGCATTGGGTTTCGAGTGCTGTGCGGCCAGCGTCGTCTAGGGGGCGGATACCACCTGCTTGCTGTTCCAGTTGATCAAGGGACTGCCGAGCCTGTTTCACCCGTTCGAAGGCGCGTCGGCCAAGCTGGCTATAGATCGCAGTATCGGTCAGTTTTTCCAAGAGTTCGCTGCGGCCGTTGTCGTCCGCTTTCAGAAAGGCGCTGAACTCGCTTTGCGCCAGTAGCACTGCGCGGGTGAACTGTTCAAAGGTAAGGCCCAGGCGCTGCTCAAGCTGGGTTTTGAATTCGGCTTTCTTGTCGGCTGCCAACAGCTGCTGCGTGTCCAGGTTCCGCAGGCTCTGGCGGCTGGGCTGAAGTTTTCCATCCGCTCTGTCTCGAGCGCGATTGGCTTCCCAGCGTGCACGGTAGCGATAACCGTCGATACCCAGGAAGTCCACTTCAGCATAGCCTGCACCGCTACCGCGGCGAAGAAGGGTACGTGGATCGCCTGTAGCAATTTCGTTATCGCCGTCTGGCACCTTGGCTTCCTTGCGCACATTGCTAAGGCGTGGCACTTCACCAAACAGCCCTAGCGAAAGGGCATCCAGCAGTGTGCTCTTGCCTGAACCGGTTGGGCCGGTAATGGCAAACAGGCCGGTGCTGGCAAGAGGTTCAGCGGTGAAGTCCAGCTCATGCGGGCCGGCAAGAGAGGCGAGGTTTTTCAGGCGAACGGCCAGAATCTTCATGCCTGTTCTCCCAGTGCGATGTCTTCAAGCAACTGGGCAAAATCGTCCAGTGTGGACGATTCTGGCATTTGCCCATAGGTATCCTGCCAGGCACGGCTGAAAAGCTCTTGTGGCGTCAGTTGCTCCAGCGCCACCAGCTCCGGCGACTCGCTGGAAGTACTGACGGCTCCCGCGTATTGCACGCCGATCCGTACGAGGCGCAGCGATTTTCTTTCAAGAGCAGACTCCAGCCGCTGCCGTAGATCGGGTTGGGGTGCGTCGAGTATGACTCTGACTTCGAGCCAGGGAGCCAGGTGGCTTCCGGGTGTATTGAAGAGGTCGATTTCGGATTGGCTTTTGAGATGCTCAAGGATATCTGCCAGTGGTGCAGGGCCCAGGCGCACCATGTCCACGGCTCGCGGGATCCGAATGCTCTCGACAGTCTTGAGCGCTTCTCCTTCGAACTGAACATCAAGAATCTGGTGAGGATAGTCCACTTCCGCGAACGAGAGGGGAAGGGGAGATCCGCTGTACCGGATACGCTCCTGCTTGGCTACCTTTTGCGGCTTATGCAAATGACCCAATGCCACGTAGGCAATGCTTGGTGGAAACAGAGAGGCAGGTTGAGCTTCGGCATTACCAACAATAATATTGCGCTCTGAATCCTCCGATACCTGGCCTCCCGCCAAGTGTGCGTGGCTCATGGCAATAAGGGCCTGGCCTGGTGTGCGACGTGTTTCAGCGTGGGCAATCAGCTCTGCGTGTACCTTGGCGATACCCTCCATATAGGTACCATCACTTCCCCCCGTTACTTCTGCCGGTCGTAAAAAAGGCAGGGCTAGGCACCAGGCTCTGATCGCGCCGTTTGCATCGGTAAGCGGAACCATTAGCCGCCTGGCATCCAGCGAGCCGTCATCCAGCCAGAGCACTCGCCCTAACGCATGGGTCCGCAGGCTGCGCATGAGCGGAGCGGGGAGTTCGATCCGGGCTCCAGAGTCATGGTTGCCTGCAATCATCACCACCGTTAGCGTAGGAAGCGCCAGGTGTGCCTGTACGATAAAGTCATAGAGGCGCTCCTGCGCCTTGACCGGCGGGTTGATCGTGTCGAAGACGTCGCCAGCGATGAGCAGGGCGTCGGGGCGGCGTGCCTTGAGTTGTGCCAACAGCCAATCGAGAAAACAGGCGTGTTCGAAGTCGCGATCCTGACCATGAAGGGTCTGGCCAAGATGCCAGTCGGAAGTATGAAGAATGCGCATGGTATTCCTGTTCAGGCGTGTGGTCGAGGCGTTGCGCCCGGACCATCAGCGCGGGTATAGCGGTGGCAGTGAGCCAGGCTCCTGTTGTACGGGCTGCGTAGAGGGTGGTAAAGCCTGGAACGCCTGCCACAGTGTCTCGCCTTGCCAGTGCTGTCCGCTTTCGCTGTAAAGCGCGCCGTTAAGGTCATCCAGAGCGACAGAAAGCGGATCGAAGCGGGCTGCCATTTCTGCCAGGGTTTCTGGCTGTTGTCGAGCCCAGGCATCGAGCGCCTGACGCGTGGCATGCGGATCGTTAGCCTGGCAGGCGCGTCGCAAATCATCGAGCAGCGTGCGTGGGCTCGGGCCGGCAGGAGCCATTTTAATAATGGCGGGCAGTTGGCGGGCTCGCCACCATAGCCCGAAACCCAACAGTGTGGTCAGAAGCAGAATAAAACTGGCCAGCTGCCATGGCCAGAGAAGTAGTCGCTTCCCGTTCACACTGGTAGAGGCCTGCCCTGGGGACGGTGGCATTAGGGTCGGGTCGGCAGCGACAGTAAGGGTATGGGCAGGTAGCTGTGTACGCTCAAGTTGGTCGGTCCGAGTGTTCCACCAGACAACTTCCAGAGCAGGTAGAGTGATGTCGCCGCTCCGGTTGGGTACGAGCGCCTCCCGCTCCTCGCGACTGCCGACCAGGCTTTGATCCTGCACGTCGTTGGTCAGCTTGGCCTGGTCTGGATAGCGGCGAAGCCCGTCTACAATCGGCTGCGGCAGAGGCGGCAGCTGTGCACTGGACAGGCCTTCTGCCTTGAGAAGAAGGTGGCGTGTTAATACGGCGCCCTGGCGCGCTTCTTCCGGCTGGGGATTCCACGCTTCGCTCAGCTCGATATGACGTGCCGGTAGCCAGGGTGCGTCAGCAGGATAATCGGCAGGCTTGGCTTTGACCTGAATGGGAATCTCGCTGGTATCCACGCGTATTACCCGACCCGGCCTTGAGCTGAACGGAGACGACTGCTGACCACTGGTTGAGGTATCAACCGCCGTGGCACTGAACGACAGGCTGGGAATGCGTAATGGACCGCTTTGCTGCGGAAAAATGGCATAGCGGATCTCGATAACACCATGTCTCACGCCGCCAATGGTCTGCTCATACGTCCTGGGCTCTCCCAAAGGCTCGACGCGCGCTGATGGCATGCTCAGCGTACTGAGGTTACTGTCATCGTAAAGCGGTACGGAGTGGAGGATGCGTAGCGTCAGGACCAGCTGCGCCTGCACATAAGCGGTTTCCTGATCCACCGTAGCATCGATAAAGACCGGCTCCAGGTTTTGAGCGCTGGGGGTAAGTGTCGAAGTTTCGTTGACATGCAGCGTAATCGGCTGGCTTCGCACCCCACTCAGGGTCAGCGGGGGAATCACTACGATTCCGCGCTGCCGCGGTTGAAGCGTTACGATCCAGCGGGTGATAGGCTCGCTTTGATCGGGACCCGCACTCAACTGGTTGATCTGGCGTGTGCCGAGAATATCGAACTGGGGCTCCAGAGGAGACAGATCCGGTTTGCCGAAAAGCGTCGGATCGCTTGATTCGAGGACAAGCTCGAAGGTCTCGCCAGGTACGAGTTGGGTATGGTCCACGCGAGCCGTAAAGTCTGCCCCCCAGCCAGGCAGACTGACCAGCAGAAGCAGGGTGAGCGCAATACGGACTAGGCTCATGGTGTTCTATTTTCCTGTTTTTGTTGCTGCTGATGCCAGAACTTGCGGCGTAACAGCTCTGCGGGATCGTCTGGTATTTCCCTTAGCCATTGTTCCAGTGACTGCCTGCGTTCCTCGCTCAGTACGTTCGAGTGAGGCTGAGACAGAAGGTCGTCGTTCTCTTCCTCGGTCTCGACGGCCTCGCTATCGCTGGCTTCGCCTGAGGTTTGGCCAACGGGCTGCCCTGATTCGTCATGGTTCGACGCAGCCCTTGGCTCATCAGTGGCGTCACTGTTTTGCGGTGAGGGTTGGGCTTGGGTGTCGGACTGACTGTGCTGGTCGTCACTTCCTGCTTCATTAGGCGTGGCGTCCTGAGCGGTTGCCTGTTCCTGTTGCTGTTTGAGCAAGGCTTCTATTAGGGCTCTGTTATGGAGGGCCTCGGGAAAATTGCTTTGCAGCCTGAGTGCTTGGTCATAAGCGTCCAGCGCGCCAGTCAATTGACCGGCTTTGGCCAGGGCGTTAGCGCGGTTGTAGTGATCTACCGCACTGTTGCCCTGGGCAAAGGTTTTGGCAGCCTCTTCATATTGACCTGCTTCGTATTGGGCGACACCACGCCATTCACGATTCTCGAACCGTCGAGCGGCTTCGTCAGGACGTTGCGCTTCAAGCAAACGGGCGCCTTGCTGATCCTTGCGCAACCAGAGATCTTCGAACGCAAACGCGTGAGCGGGAGGTGGCATGACAAACAGCAAAAGCGGTATACACAAGAGCCAGCCTTTTCGCCCTGCGCATGCAGCCAGAATCAGCACGGGGATAAGCAGCCAGTAGCCTTGGTCGACCCAGGCATCCAGGCGTACCTGTTCCTGTCGCTCGGCTACGGTGTCCGGTGTGTCGAGCAGACCCAACGCGCGGAGGTCACGCTCATCAGGCTGTTGGCGCTGATACTGCGCACCCACCGATTGAGCGAAGCGGAGCAAGGTAGCCTCATCCAGGCGTGACAGCAGAATATTACCCTGATTGTCGGTCAGATAGCCGCCTTCTTCTCGCGCCATCGGCGCACCTTCAAGTGTCCCCATACCCAGCATAAGCAAGGGAACCCTATAGCTGGATAGCGCTTCACGTATGCCTTTCTGTTCCTGGTTGCTGAGCTGGCTGGTTATTAGTAGGACTCGTCCTCCTGTACCGCTGCCTTGCCGGAGTAGCTGCAGTGCCTGGCGTACCGCTAAATCCGCACGCTCGCCGGCTTCTGGCATGATCGCCGGACGCACGGCTTCCAGCAGGCTTTGTGCCGTATGCAGGTCGTTGGTCAGCGGGACCAGGACATGACTGCTGCCGGCATAGACGACAATGGCAGTTTCAGCATCCCGACGAGCCGCCAACAGGTCCAGAATGGTGTGCTGGGCCTGAATCAGGCGAGAAGGGGAAACGTCCGAAGCCAGCATGTCCGGCGTCATGTCGAGCACGATAACCAGCGGATCGGTACGTGTGTAAGCCGGCTGCTCGGCGCGTTGCCAGCTGGGGCCGCTCAATGCCAGGATTGCCAGTGCAGCGCCAAGACCAAACAGTAACAACGGCAGGCGTTGGGTATCTCTGGATGGCGTGGTCAGCAGCCATTCGTGAAATGCCGTTGGCAAAAGCCGTTGCCAATGTCCTACGCGACGCGGACGATGCCACAGCTTCCAGAGGAGCCAGAGCAGCACGGGGAATGCTAGAAGCCAGAGAGGACGCGACAGGTGTGGAATCAGCGACATCATGTCTGCCTCCTCCCGCGCGCCTGTGCGTAGGCACGCAGCCGGGGAATACGCCGCCAGGGTTTCGGCCAGATATGCAAGGCAGCGGCGATCAGGCTGGTCAGAAGGGCAAGACTCAGTGGCCAGTAAAAGAGCGCTTTGGCTGGACGTACACGGGTGGGCTGTTGTGCAATCGGCTCGAAGCTGTTGAGTTCATTCGAGATGGCGGACAGCTCTTCCTGCGAATGGGCACGGAAATAGCGGCCTCCGGTTTCCTTGGCAATGGCTTTTAATGTGTCCTCATCCAGATCCAGGCTGCTGAAACCGAATAGGCTCGAGAGACTGGCCTGTTGTGGGTCGGCACCAATCCCGATGGCATAGATCCGTACATGCTCTTCGGCGGCCAGGCGAGCAGCGATCAGTGGATCGACGCGGCCACCGTTATTGGCGCCATCCGTAATCAAGACCATGACTCGACTATTTTCCGGACGCATCCTCAAATGCTTTACCGCCAGGCCAATGGCGTCACCGATAGCGGTGTTCTTGCCTGCAATACCTACCAGGGCCTCATCGAGCAGGGCATGGACCGTCCGGCGATCAAAGGTGAGCGGCGCCTGCACATAAGCTTGCGAACCAAAGAGGATAAGACCGATGCGATCACCCGTGCGGCCTTCGATAAAATCGCCGATCAGATGCTTTACCAGGGTGAGGCGGCTGATGTCTTCTCCCTTCCAGGTCATGTCGGGATAATCCATGGAGCCAGACACGTCAACGGCCAGCAAGATGTCTCTGCCACTGGTAGGAAGCGGAAGGGGTGAACCCACCCATTGGGGACGAGCTGTTGCTGCCAGAAGCAGCACCCAGATCAATACAAACGGCAACTGCCGCTTCAGGGCAGGCAGACGTGTATGGGCGCGGTGTCCTACAAGGTGCTCAAGTTCTTTCAGAAAACTGACCTTGAGTGCTGACTCCTGGCTTTGCGCAGGCGGCAATATCAGCCTGGCCACCCAGGGCAAGGGTGCCAGGAAAAATATCCACGGCCAGGCAAATTCAAACATGTTTGCGAATCCATATGCTGATCGCGGCGTAAAGGCCATCGATGGTCTTGTCGTCCAACCGGCAGTCCGGGCGATAAGCGCCTTCTACCAAGACCATCCAGCGTGTCAGGCCAGCTGCCGTACACCGGGTGTCGAGAAAGGCCAGCCAGGCGCGCCCGCTCAATGTCTGGCAGTGGCTGTCGGGATAGCGGGTCATGCACAGCCGTTTGAGCAGGGCATTGAGACTTTGCAGCCAGGGTCCGGCGGATTCGCCATAGGGACGGGGCATTTGTGCCAGCTCAAGCAGTGCCGCCCGGCGAGGCCTCTCCAGTTGCTCTTCTTCTGAAACAGGCTGCTCCACAGACGTCTGGCGCCGATGCCGCCATACCATGAATGCTGCAGCAGGTACCGCCACTAACATGACCAGCGCTATCCACCAGCCGGGTGCCAACGGCCAGAACGAAACGGGCTCGGGCCTGACTAGAGGGGCCAATTGATCGAGCGGGTTCATTGCTGGTAGCCAGGCTGATGCTGGTGCAGATGCTTACGCAGCTGCTCAATCAGGTCGTGGGAAGTAGAAAGCGGAAGCAGCGGGATACCCAGTCGCTGGCTTAGGCGTGTCCAGCGCTCCCGACGCTGCTTTGCCTGCTGCAGGTAGGCGTTCGACAGCGTGCCGTTCAGGGTGTCGATTTCAAGCTCGGTGTCGTGCTGGGCGAAGCGAAGAAATCCGGCTGCTGGCAAACGGTGGTCCAGCGGATCGGAGACCGGTAACAGAACCAGGTCCGTATGGCGAGACGCCAGGGCCAGTTGCTGCTCCGCGGCCTCGCTCAGGCTACGCTCATCGCATAGGATCAATGCCATGCTGCCTGGACGCAGTACTTCACGTGCGCGCCGCAGCACCAATGAAAAGGCGTCGCTCGGAAGTTTGGGTTCGGTCTGGTCCATAAGAGTGTGATTGGCCTTGATCAGATGATCGAACAACCTCAGCAGGTTTTGCTTGCTGCGCCGGGGACGCACGTCGTGAAAGCCGTCATCACCAAAAACCATGCCGCCAATGCGGTCACTGTGACCCAGCACGGACCAGCCAATTAGGGCAGCTGCCTGTGCCACCAATACCGATTTGAACACGCGCTCCGAGCCAAAGAACAAGCGCTGGCTCTGTTCAATCAGCAGATAGACAGGGCGCTCACGCTCCTCATGAAACAGCTTGGTATGTGGCTCGCGGCTTCTGGCGGTCACACGCCAGTCAATGGTGCGGACGTCGTCGCCTGGTTGATACACCCGTACCTGATCGAAGTCCACGCCGCGACCCCGCAGGCGTGAATGGTGAACGCCAATGAGCGGGCTGCGTCGCCCGGCGGCCGCGAACAGTTTGACCTCTGGAACGCGGTGTCTCATGTCGATCAGCTCGGTCAGGCTGATACTGACGCTGCGCGGCGTGCCCATGGTGCTATGCAACGGCCACGACGTCGAGAATACGTTGCACAACGCGATCATGGTCGACGCCGGCCGCTTCGGCCTCGAAGGAGAGGATTATGCGGTGTCGCAGAACGTCGAACAGTACCGCCTGGATGTCTTCCGGACTGACGAAATCCCGCCCCGCAAGCCAGGCATGTGCGCGAGAGCAACGATCCAGCGCGATGGAGCCCCGCGGACTCGACCCATAGCTTAGCCACTGTGCCAGTTCGGCATCGAAGCGTGCCGGTGTCCGTGTCGCCATTATGAGCTGGACAAGATACTCCTCGACCGCGTCGGCCATGTACAGCGAAACAACCTCCCGTCTGGCCGCAAAGATAGCCTCCTGCGTCACCTGATTAGGCGCCTTAGTTTCCCCGTGTAATGCCTCGCCTCGTGCCTGCGCCAGGATCCGTCGTTCAACGCTGGCATCCGGGTAACCAATCTTGACATGCATGAGGAACCGGTCGAGCTGGGCCTCCGGCAGCGGGTAGGTTCCTTCCTGCTCGATAGGATTTTGTGTAGCCATGACCAGGAACAACGGCGGTAGGTCATAGGTGGTGCGGCCAATACTGACCTGGCGCTCCGCCATGGCTTCCAGCAGGGCGGACTGTACCTTGGCCGGTGCTCGGTTGATCTCGTCTGCCAACACGAGATGGTGAAAGATAGGGCCGCGCTGGAATTCGAAGTTACCGCTGTCGGCTCGATAGATCTCGGTACCGGTAATGTCGGCCGGTAATAGGTCCGGAGTGAACTGGATGCGATGAAACTCGGCTTCCAGTCCGTCGGCGAGATCTTTGATTGCCTTGGTTTTCGCAAGTCCGGGAGCGCCTTCTACAAGAAGATGCCCGTCGGCGAGCAGTGCGATCAACAAACGCTCGATAAGCTTTTCCTGGCCCAGGATCTGGCTGGACAGGTAATTGCGTAGCGAGATCAGCGCTTCACGGTGTTCCATTAATACTTCCTGGAAAAATGGCAAGGATGAAAGCCTCGGCAGGGCGTTACTTTAATCCATTCCCATGCACTACACCTAACCTCTAGCGGCGTTTGGCTAGTACACGGAAGATCAATGGTCTTGCAAAGGCTGCAGGCGGTATTTTGACGAAATTTTGATTCCTGATCCGGCATTCTTACGCTTTTTGAACGGGCTGCGTATCAATGACGCTGAATAGGCGCGCCGGAAAGCTGGCTGCTATTGCAGGTATTGCGCTAATTGCAGCGGCCTGCGTTCCACTTTGGAAACACTTCTTCCCTGTCCAGGCCGCTGATGGCTGGGAGTACTCAATCTATCGCCAGAATATTCCTAACGTCAGTGCGCTGATCAGGGATGAGGCAGGCACTCTGTATGTAACGGAAGAGTTCCAGGATGGAAAGGGAAGAGTCATGACGCTTTCTCCCGATGGGACGTTAAATCCTTATGTCGAAGGTCTTTCCAAGCCTGATGGCCTGACGTTCTTTCAAGGGGGTGTGGTGTATAGCCAGGAGGCTGACCGACATCCCGTCATCTGGCAAAAGGGCGATCAAAAACGCGAGCTGTTCATGGGAAACGATGTCGAGGAAGTCTCAACCGACGGACACTACCTCTACGCCATCGAAGATCTGCATGGCAACGGGCGATTGCTGCGCTATGACCCAAGCACCCAGGCGGTGACCATTCTGCGGCAGGGCCTTGATCAGGCAGAAGCCGTCGCACCTTGCCCAGACGGTTCGCTGTTCTATCTCGAAAAGCAGAAGGGTGAAATCCACCAATGGCAAGCCGATGGCCAGGACCCTATAGTGCTCACCGGTTTGAATGCGCCTGGCTTCATGGTGTGCACCACGGAGGGTGTTTGGATTACGGAAGACGCCACGCACATGGCCCGGCTGCTGCTGCTCGATCGACAGGGCAAAGAGCATGTAATCCTGAGTCATCTTCGCTCTGCCCAGACCCTTCTGCCATCACCTGACGGCAGTTTTCTGCTATCCGAGCAGGGACGCAACCGCATCCTGAAACTCCAACGCACCAAAGAAGGCGCTTAAACAATGCAACAACCGGACGCCAAACGACCCGCTAATCCAGGGCGCAGGCCTATACAGCCAACCATTGCCAGTCATCTGGCCTTTACACTGGGGAGTGCGCTGGCCTTGCTGGTCATGTTCGCCCTGCTGCGGCTGGCCTTGCTGGCTTATAATCATGAATCCATTGGCGATACGCCTGCCGGCGAGTTCATCGAGGCGTTTATCAACGGTGCCCGCTTCGACCTGCGCCTGATTGCATACATCTGTGTGCCGCTACTGCTTTCACTGCTCAGCGTGCGTGCCATGGCGGCTCGCCGCCTGCACTGCGTCTGGCTTACGGTCGCTGCAAGCCTTTGCCTGTTCCTGGGTGTGGTGGAGCTGAACTTCTACCGGGAATTTCATCAGCGCCTGAATGGCTTGGTGTTCCAGTACATGCAGGAAGATCTCAAGACCGTATTCAGTATGATCTGGTACGGCTTTCCTGTTGTTCGCCTTCTGCTGGCCTGGCTGGTAGCAGCGTTGTTGCTGGGATGGATGTTTCATCGTATCGAGCGGGCGACGCGCCCGAAGGTTGTCGCTTCGGACAGCACGGGAGCCCGCCTGGTCGCTTCACCTGCCTGGTATGCGCGGGGCGCGGTATTCGTGGTCTGTCTGCTGGTGGCGGTCGTTGCCGTACGTGGCACGCTGCGCCATGGCCCACCGCTGCGTTGGGGGGATGCCTATACAACGGAGTCGATGTTTGCGAATCATCTGGGGCTCAATGGTACTCTGACGCTTATCAATGCGGCAGAGCACTCCTTCTCTGACCATCGGGACAACACCTGGAAAGCGACCCTGCCCGAGGATGAGGCGCTGAAGACCGTACGCAGCATGTTACTCACACCTCGTGATCAGCTGGTGGATGCCGATACCGCTGCCATTCGTCGCGTCTATACACCGGCGCCCGAAACCAGGCTGCCGGGTGTAGGCAATGTTGTCGTCATTCTGATGGAGAGCATGGCGGGCCGGTACATTGGTGCGCTGGGCAGTACGGATAACATCACGCCCAATTTCGATGCGCTAAGCAAGGACGGCCTGCTGTTTACCCGTTTCTTTTCCAACGGCACTCACACCCACCAGGGGATGTTTGCCACCATGGCCTGCTTCCCGAACCTGCCGGCTTTCGAATACCTCATGCGGATGCCAGAGGGCAGTAACAAGTTTTCAGGACTGCCGCAGATGCTCAGCCCGCGCGGCTATAATGATGTCTATGTCTACAACGGAAGTTTCGCCTGGGACAATCAGTCTGGCTTCTTTAGCAACCAGGGTATGACCTCTTTCGTAGGGCGTGACGACTTTGTCAATCCGGTCTTTATCGATCCAACCTGGGGTGTTTCTGACCAGGACATGTTTGCCCGCTCGGCTGAGGAGCTCAGCAAGCTCGAAAAGCAGGGCAAGCCGTTTTATGCCCTGCTGCAAACCCTTTCCAATCATACCCCTTACGCGTTGCCCAAAGATCTGCCGGTTGAGCGTGTAACCGGACACGGTTCGCTGGATGAGCATCTGACAGCGATGCGCTATGCGGACTGGTCGCTGGGCCAGTTCTTTGCCAAGGCGCGCAAGCAGCCCTATTTCAAGGACACCCTGTTTGTCATCGTGGGCGACCACGGTTTCGGTGCGCCGGAACAGTTAACGGAAATGGATCTTTTCCGCTTCAACGTACCGCTGCTGCTGATTGGGCCTGGCGTACAGGAAACCTTTGGCAGCAACCGCGATACGGTCGGTAGCCAGATCGACATAGTGCCCACCATCCTCGGGCGTTTGGGCGAACCGGCCCGCCATCAATGCTGGGGCCGGGATTTGCTGGACCTGCCCGCAGGTGATCCTGGCGTTGCGGTTATCAAACCGTCAGGTGGCGAACAGACCGTAGCCATCGTGTCGGGTGACAACATACTGGTGAAGCCCAAGGACCTGAACGCACGCCTGTATCGATACGAATTGGGTGCTACCCATCACGCGGAAGTGCTTAATGATTCAGACAAGGCCTCTGCCATGCAGCACAAGCTGGATGCCTTCCTGCAAACCGCAACCGACAGCCTTTTGAATAACACGACCGGTGTGACGCCGGCGACCCAGATTCCCTCCTCGAAATAATCGTTCTGGCGCAGCGGCAAACGCTGCGCCATTCCTTTCCCAAACCCCATCTGCAACAGGTATGAACGAAGATGTCGCGGCACCGAATGCAGCGGCGGCAGCTTCGTTTTAAGCTTTTACCCGGCTGAAGTCGCTGCTGCCAAAAATGTCAGGGGCTTCAGTTGCAATAAAGTTGAACTCGAGCTGAACACCCTGGGTCCTCGTCCTTGTATGTAGGCACCAGGCGTGCAAAAAACGAATAAAGCCCAGATGGAGTACAACCATGGCGTTTTTTACCGCTGCCAGCAAAGCGGACTTTCAACACCAGTTACACCTTGCTCTTGCTCAGCATGTGGACGAGCCGACGCTCTCCAGGCTGACACCCTTCGCTGACCAGTTCTTCGGAATTGTCGCGTTGGAAGAACTGACCCAGCGCCGTCTTTCGGACCTTGTTGGTTGTGTACTCTCGGCCTGGCGCTTGTTGGAGCGTTTCAATCCGGCTCAGCCGCAGGTCAATGTATTCAACCCTGAATACGAGCGGCATGGTTGGCAGTCTGGCCATACGGCGGTAGAGGTCCTGCATGCCGATATCCCATTCCTCGTTGACTCTGTCCGCATGCAGATCAATCGATCCGGACACAGCGTACATACTCTGCAGAACAGCGTGCTGAGCGTACGCCGTGATGAGACAGGCCGTCTGCTGGAGGTACTGCCCAAAGGTACCCAGGGAGAGGGAGTCAGCCAGGAATCAGTCATTTTCCTTGAGATCGATCGCTGTGCTTCAGCCAGCGACATGAAGGCGCTTGAATCAGCCCTGCTTGAAGTGCTGGGCGAGGTACGCCTGGCCGTGAACGATTTCAACCCCATGAAACAGCGTGTAGCGCATCTGCTCGATCAGCTGGATACCATGGCGGGGCCAAATGTGGCAGCAGAAGAGCTGGACGAGGTGAAGACCTTCCTGGCCTGGCTCAACGATAACCACTTCACGTTCCTGGGATATGAAGAATTTACCGTCGAGAACGAGGGTGAAGGTGGTCGCATCTTCTATGACGAGTCCTCTCTGCTGGGGCTTTCGCGGCAGCTACGCATAGGCCTTACTGCCGAAGACGCTCATATCCAGACCGAGTCGCTGCAGTATTTCCGTGAGCCGTTGCTGCTCTCGTTTGCCAAAGCTGCGTTGCCAAGCCGGGTGCATCGGCCAGCCTATCCCGATTTTGTCTCGATCCGCCAATGCGACGAACAGGGGCATGTCATTCGTGAACACCGGTTCATGGGGTTATATACCTCCAACGTCTATAACCAGAGCGTCGAAGCCATTCCCTTTATCCGGCGCAAGGCGGCGGAAGTCAGACGTCGGGCCGATTTCGGTGCCAGTGCGCACTTGGGCAAGGAACTGGCGCAGGTGCTTGAAGCACTGCCTCGTGATGATCTCTTCCAGACACCGGTAGATGATCTTTTCGCTACGGCGATGTCCATTGTGCAGATCCAGGAGCGCAACAAGGTTCGCGTCTTCCTGCGCCGCGATCCCTACGGACGCTTCTATTACTGCCTGGCCTATGTACCGCGCGACATCTATTCCACCGAGGTCCGTCAGCGCATGCAGCAGATCCTTATGGAGCGCTTGCATGGCACCGACTGCGAGTTCTGGACCTATTTCTCCGAATCCGTTCTGGCGCGTGTTCAGTTCATCCTGCGTATCGATCCGGGCCAGAAGCCGGAAATTGATCCTTCGCGTATCGAAAAGGAAATGGTGCAGGCGTGCCGGTCCTGGAAGGACGACTATGCGAGTCTGATCATCGATACCTTGGGCGAGGCGCAGGGTACCGCTGTACTGGCCGATTTCCCTCAGGGTTTCCCGGCCGGTTATCGTGAGCGTTTCGCGCCGCATCTGGCGGTGGTGGACATGCGGCATCTGCTGAACCTGTCGGAAAGCCGCCCGCTGATCATGAGCTTCTATCAGCCGCTCGGTTACAGCGGCGGCGACAATGTCCTGCATTGCAAGCTCTATCATGCGGATACGCCGCTGGCCTTGTCGGATGTGCTGCCAATTCTTGAAAACCTTGGTCTGCGCGTATTGGGTGAGTTTCCTTATCACCTGCGCAAGAAAGATGGGCGCGAATACTGGATCCACGATTTTGCCTTTACCACGGTGGCAGGGTTGCATGTGGACCTGCAACAGCTCAACGACACGTTCCAGGATGCGTTCATCCATATCGTCAATGGCAGCGCCGAGAATGACTCCTTTAACCGGCTGGTCCTGACGGCCGGGCTGCCCTGGCGTGATGTGGCCCTGCTGCGTGCCTACGCGCGTTACCTCAAGCAGATTCGCATTGGGTTCGACGTTGGCTACATTGCCAGTACGCTGAACAATCATGTGGACATTGCACGCGAGCTGACACGCCTGTTCCGTATGCGCTTCTATCTGGCGCGCCGTATGAGTCCGGAAGATCTGGAAGACAAGCAACAGCGTTTGGAGCAGGCAATCCTTGCAGCGCTGGATAACGTGGCAGTGCTAAACGAAGACCGTATCCTGCGTCGCTACCTGGATCTGATCAAAGCAACGCTGCGAACCAACTTCTACCAGCCAGACGAAAATGGTCAGCCCAAGGGCTATTTCAGCTTCAAGTTCAATCCGCGTGCTATCCCCGAATTGCCCAAGCCTGTACCGCGATTTGAGATTTTCGTTTACTCGCCACGTGTGGAAGGCGTCCACTTGCGAGGCGGCAAGGTTGCTCGTGGCGGTCTGCGTTGGTCGGATCGGGAAGAGGATTACCGTACAGAAGTGCTGGGCCTGGTAAAGGCGCAGCAGGTCAAGAACTCGGTAATCGTACCGGTAGGGGCAAAAGGTGGATTCGTACCGCGGCGTCTGCCTGTAGGCGGTAGTCGGGATGAAATCCTGGCCGAGGCAATTGCGTGCTACCGCATCTTCATTTCCGGTTTGCTGGATATCACGGACAACCTGAAAGAAGGCGAAGTCGTTCCGCCGGTGGGTGTTGTGCGTCAGGACGATGACGATCCCTATCTGGTCGTGGCAGCCGATAAAGGCACGGCGACCTTCTCGGACATTGCCAATGGTATCGCAGCTGAATACGGCTTCTGGCTGGGTGATGCGTTCGCTTCTGGTGGTTCGGCAGGTTATGACCACAAGAAAATGGGTATCACGTCGCGTGGTGCCTGGGTCAGCGTACAACGGCATTTCCGCGAGCGGGGCATTGACGTCCAGAAAGACCCAGTCACTGTACTAGGGATCGGCGACATGGCCGGTGATGTATTTGGTAACGGCCTGCTGCGCTCGGAAAGCCTTGAGCTGGTAGCGGCATTCAACCATCTACATATCTTTATTGACCCAAACCCCGATGCTGCCCGCAGCTTCGCCGAGCGCCAGCGTCTGTTTGACCTGCCACGCTCCAGCTGGACGGACTATGACGCCAGCCTGATTTCCGAGGGTGGCGGCATTTTCTCGCGTAGTGCCAAGCGAATTGAAATTTCGCCGCAGATGAAAGAGCGCTTCGATATCCAGGCCGATCAGCTGACGCCTAACGAGCTGATTCATGCACTGCTCAAGGCTCCGGTCGATCTTATCTGGAACGGCGGTATCGGTACTTACGTCAAGGCCAGCTTCGAATCCCATGCGGATATCGGCGACAAGGCCAACGATGCGCTACGGGTGAATGGCAACGAGCTGCGCGCCAAGGTGGTAGGTGAGGGCGGTAACCTGGGCATGAGCCAGCTGGCACGGGTCGAGTATGGGCTCAATGGTGGCGCATGCAATACCGACTTCATTGATAATGCCGGCGGCGTGGACTGCTCTGACCATGAGGTCAACATCAAGATTCTCTTGGGCGATGTGGTATCCTCTGGCGACATGACCCTGAAACAGCGTAATCAGCTGATGGGCGAGATGACCGATGAGGTTGGTGAGCTGGTCGTCAACAACAATTACATGCAAACCCAAGCGCTGTCTCTGGCGGAGCGTCGTGCACGGACGCATCTCATGGAGTACAAGCGTCTCATCGTGGACCTGGAAGGCCGTGGCAAGCTTGACCGCGCATTGGAGTTCCTGCCCTCTGATGATGTTCTGGCAGAGCGCGCCAGCCAAGGCATAGGCCTGACCCGCGCCGAGCTTTCGGTGCTGATCTCCTACAGCAAGATCGATTTGAAGGAGCAGTTGCTCAAGTCGAGCGTGCCGGACGATGAGTACCTTAGCCGCGACATGCATACTGCGTTCCCGCAGCGCCTGACTGAGGAGTTTGGCGAGGCGATGCAGCGGCATCGTCTGAAGCGCGAGATCGTGAGTACCCAGATCGCCAATGATCTGATCAACCATATGGGTATCACCTTTATCCAGCGCCTCAAGGAGTCCACTGCCATGAGCGCGGCGGATATCACGCGTGCCTATGTTGTGATGCGGGATGTCCTGCATCTGCCTCATTGGTGGCGTCAGATCGAAGCGCTGGACTATAAGGTTCCGGCAGATGTTCAGTTGAGTCTGATGGATGAGTTAATGCGCTTGGGGCGTCGTGCGACGCGCTGGTTCCTGCGCAGCCGTCGCGGTGAGCTGGATGCTGCGCGTGATGTTGCTCACTTCGGGCCACGTGTTGCCGCGCTGGGCGTTCGTTTGAACGAACTGCTCGAGGGCGAGCCACGCAGCCAGTGGGAAGGGCGGTATCAGCATTACATCGATCAGGGTACGCCGGAGCTACTGGCGCGTGTGGTGGCGGGTACGACGCACATCTATACGCTTTTGCCCATCATCCAGGCGGCTGACGTGACCGGGCATGATCCTATCCAGGTAGCCTCGACCTGGTTCGCTGTTGGCAATGCGCTCGACCTGACCTGGTATCAGCAACAGCTCAACGAGTTGCCGGTTGAAAACGCCTGGCAAGCATTGGCGCGTGAAGCGTTCAGAGATGAATTGGATGCACAGCAGCGCATCATCACGATTGCGGTTTTGCAGATGCCTGAGGCACCTGAAGATAACGCTGCGCGGCTGGCCCTATGGATGGAGCACAACCGTACCATGGTGGAACGCTGGAGAGGTATGCTCAGTGATGTGCGTGCCGCCAGCGGAAAGGATTTCGCCATGTATGCGGTGGCAGCCCGTGAACTAATGGACTTGGCTAGTCTGGGTTCTGCCACGAGTTCGACGATGTAAGTCGCACCATCGATAAAAAACCCCGCCTCGGCGGGGTTTTTTATGAGCTATTTAATTTCAGCCAATCCTTTGAGCAGCGCCTTGTGAAAGCGCTCGGGATCCTGGATTTGTGGTGCATGTCCCATGTCATCAAATTCGATTAGTGTGGCATGGGGAATGGTTTTGGCTGTCTGCTTGCCTAGGGTCGTGTAATCACCCAGCGCCTTCTGCACCTCTGGGGTGGCTGCGTCCTTGCCAATGGCGGTATTGTCCTTGGTGCCTATCATGAGCAGCGTTGGCATGCGCAGCTGATCAAATTCATAGACCACCGGCTGGGTATAGATCATGTCGTACAGCAGGGCCGAATTCCAGGCTACGACCTGCTTGCCTTCACCACGATACAGCCCGGCCAGCATATCGACCCAGCGATCGTATTCAGGCTTCCACTGGCCGGCGTAATAGGTGTTCTGTTCGTACTTGCGAATACCTTCGGCGCTTGTTTTGAGCTCCCGCTCGTACCATTGATCAATACTACGGTAAGGCACACCTTTGGTTTTCCAGTCTTCAAGGCCAATGGGGTTAACCATGACCAGCTGCTCGACCTGGCTGGGGTAGAGCAGGGCATAGCGGGTAGCCAGCATGCCACCGGTGGAATGACCTAAAACTGTGACCTTGTCTACACCCAGATGCTCAAGAAGCGCGTGGGTATTCACCGCCAGCTGCTGAAAGGTATATTGATAGTGTTCAGGTTTGGTGGATTTACAGAAACCAATCTGGTCCGGCGCTACGACCCGATAACCGGCCCCGCTCAGTTGGGCTATGGTCGTTTCCCAGGTTCCGGCACAAAAGTTCTTTCCATGCATCAACACCACGGTACGCCCGTTAGGTGTTGCGGTAGGCTTCACATCGATGTAAGCCATTTGCAGGCGTTGATTTTGGGATGTGAACTCAAACTCACTTACCGGGTAAGCGTATTCGAAACCTTCCAGACGTGGACCATAGGCGGCATCGGCAGCCAACGCCGAATGTGTCAGGGTAGCTAGCAGCAAAGCAGGGGCGAGGCGCGCGAACATGGATAACTTGCTCCTTGGGATGATTCAGCCGTTTCGACTTACCCTAGGTAACTAATAGTTCCGCAGTCCACCAGCACTGTTTGACAAGACATGTACAGCAGGAAAGCTCTAGTGAGCGGATCACAGATCTTTAGCGCTATCCCGATCAATCACACTTGTACAATAACGTACCTATGCAGGCACAATAGGCATAGATAAATCATCCATACGTAACGACAGGAGAGGATGCTTGGCCGTCGCCGACAATCCCAGTTCCTCGCTTCCAGCCAGCACGCTGACGGAATGTGCGAAAGAACCGATCCACATTCCCGGTAGTATCCAGCCACATGGGTTTCTGCTGGCCCTGAGCGAGCCGAGCCTGACGATTACTCAGGTTAGCCAAAACGTACAAGACTATCTGCATGCCAGCCCTGCCGATCTGCTAGGGAAGTGCCTGAGTGATTTTCTGCCAGAAACGAATCTGTCCGAGCGGCTGAAAGAGCTGGTCATCGAGGACCACAATCCCTTCTATCTGGGTGACGTGGCCTTGCGGCTTGGCGATAACGGCTACTGTTTTGCCATGTTCGTGCATCGTTTCGATGATGTATTGATCGCCGAGTTCGAAGCGGCCGGCACGGCGGCAATGGCCTACACAACGATGTACCCGTTGGTGCGTACCTTTGTCGAGCAGCTGCAGCATGCCGAGTCCATTGAGGCGCTTTGCCTGCTGGCGGTACGAGAGGTCAAGCGCATTACGCAGTTTGGCCGAGTACTGGCATATCGCTTCGATCACGACGGCCATGGCCAGGTGATTGCCGAAGAGGCAGACGAGGGTTACGACCGTTACCTTGGCCATGTCTTCCCCGAGTCGGATATCCCGGCTCAAGCGCGTCGGCTTTATCTTGAAAACCGGATTCGTGTCATTCAGGACGCCCATTACGAGCCCTCTATCATCGAGCCTTCCCTCAACCCGGAAACGGGGCGCCCACTGGACTTGAGCTTTGCAATGCTACGCAGCGTATCGCCAGTGCATGTCCAATACATGCGTAACATGGGTACGCAGGCCTCGATGTCCATTTCCATTCTGGTGGATAACGAGCTCTGGGGGCTGATTTCCTGCCACGATGCCGAGCCAAAGTCAGTGAGCTTCCAGAAGCGCACTGGCTGCGAACTCCTGGGACGTATGCTGTCCTTGCAGATCGAGGCTGGTGAGTCTCACAAGTTATCCGATCGTCGCCTGTCGCTTCGGCAGATGATCGTGCAGTTGCTGGCCGCGATGGCTGACCGCGACAGTGTTATCGAGGGCATCGCTGAAGTACCCGATATTTTTCTCCGGTTCGCCAGTGCGTCGGGTGGTGCTATCGTATCGGCTGAGCGCTGCGACCTGATTGGCCAGACGCCCCCGCGTTCGGTCGTCGAGTCGTTGGTGATGTGGCTCTCGACACATGTTGAAGATGATTTCCATACCAACAATGTGACACGCGATATTCCCGAGCTGGAATTGGGCGGCTATGTTGCCGGTCTGCTGGCGGTGCCGATTTCCGAGCTTCATTCCCATTACCTGATCTGGTTCAGGCCTGAGCAGGTTCAGGTCGTCAACTGGGCCGGGCCGCCGCATAAGGCGGTGCAGGACGACGGAATGCTCAATCCCCGCCTGAGCTTTAGCACGTGGCAGGAAACCGTCCGAGGCTTCTCATTGCCGTGGGACCCGCTGGAGGTCGAGGGTAGCATCGAGCTGCGTAATGCCGTTCGCGGTATCGTCTTGCGCAAGGCTGAAGAGTTGGCCGAGCTGGCAGAAGAGCTCAAGCGAACCAATAAGGAACTTGAAGCCTTTTCCTACAGCGTCTCACATGACCTGCGTGCGCCTCTTCGGCACATTGCCGGTTATGCAGAATTACTCAATGACTTCGAGGGCGACAAGCTCTCTGATCGCGGCGCACGCTTCCTTGAGAATATCGGCGTTTCAGCACGGTTTGCCGGAACCCTGGTTGACAACCTGCTGAGCTTTTCCCAGATGGGAAGGGCTGCGATCCGCTATTCCGATGTCAATGTCGCAGCCTTGATCGAAGCGATTCGTCAGGAGATGGCGCCTGACTTTGCCGGGCGCAACATCGAGTGGAAGGTCGAGCCATTGCCGATGGTCATTGCAGATGCGGCTTTTATTCATCTGGCGCTCCGCAACCTGATTTCCAACGCGATCAAGTACACCCGCAACCGCGAGCAGGCGGTTATCGAGATCGGCTCAGAATCAACCGACAAGGAAGACATTTTCCATGTCAGGGATAACGGGGTCGGATTCAACATGGATTACGTGGGCAAGCTGTTCGGCGTCTTCCAGCGACTGCACCATATGGACGAGTTCGAAGGCATCGGTATCGGCCTTGCCACTGTCCGCCGTATCATAGAACGCCATGATGGCAGGGTCTGGGCTGAGGGCGAGCCGGGCACAGGTGCCACGTTCTATTTTGCTTTACCGAAACAGCGCCCCCTTTCCACACAGAAACGTTGAGACTCCTTCTATGCTTAAGCCGATTCTTCTGATCGAGGATAATCCGCACGATCTCGAGCTGACGCTGGTTGCGCTTGAACGGAGCCAGTTGGCCAACGAGGTCATTGTTCTGCGCGACGGTGCCGAGGCGCTGGACTATCTCATGCGGCGGGGCGCTCATGCTGAGCGACTTGAGGGAAATCCGGCGGTAATGCTGCTGGACTTGAAGTTACCCAAGGTCGATGGCCTTGAGGTGCTCAAAGAAGTGCGTGATACCCCGTCATTGCGCAGCATACCGGTTGTAATGCTGACCTCTTCTCGCGAGGAGCCTGATCTGGAGCGGGCCTATCAGCTCGGTGTCAATGCTTATGTGGTAAAACCTGTTGAGTTTCGTGATTTCGTAGCGGCCATCAGCGACCTAGGCATCTTCTGGGCTGTGCTCAACGAGCCGCCACCCGGTTCGTTCCGTCTAACCCGTCGCCCCGGCTCATAGTGAGGTCCTTATCAAATCCTATACTGCAGATGATCCGAACGGCCTGATTTCACGTTCCATGCTCGTGGAACCTGCTCGGCGAAGCAATATGTCCTTACCGAAACGCATCAAGATATTGTTGGTCGAGGATAGCAAGCTCGACGTCGAGCTGATCCTTATCGAACTGGAGCGCAACGGCTTTAGTCTTGAGCCGACGGTTGTGTATGACCGAGCGGGGCTTGACGCAGCACTGTGCGGCCAGCCGTTCGATCTTATTCTGTCGGATATCATCCTGCCTGGCTTCTCTGGAGCCGAGGCGCTCAAAGTGGCGCGCGTAGCGGCTCCCGATACGCCGTTCATCTTTGTTTCCGGCATTTTTGGTGAGGCACATGCCGTTGAGATGATGCGCCTGGGCGCGAATGACTACGTGCTCAAACAGAGTCTGGAGCTGCTTTCTACTTCTGTAGAGCGTGCACTGACTGTTGTGCATGAACGACGGGAGCGACGCAAGGCCGAAGAGGCTCTGCAAACGCTTGAAGTGCGCTCCCGGCTGGCAATCGATGCGGCGCGCCTGGGCATGTGGGAGCTTCAACCCGAGACCAACTGCCTGCTGTGGGACGAGCGCTGCAAGGCTATGTTCGACTTGCCTTCGGACGCACAGGTCGATTTGGAGTTGTTTGCTCGACTGGGGCATCCGGACGAAGTCCAGAAAATGTTTGATGCGGTCCGCCGTGCTACCGAGCATAGCAATGACCAGGAATATCACGCGGAATACCGGATTTCTCTTCCTGCTGGAGAACAGCGCTGGATCGAGGCGAGAGGCAAGGCATTCTTCGAGGATGGCATCTGCACTCGCCTGCTCGGGGTAATGATGGATATCACCCAGCAGAAGCGGGCCACCGAAGCGCTGGAGCAACTCAATACCTTGCTGGGCGAACGTGTACAGGAACGTACACGCGAGCGCGACCGTACCTGGGATCTGTCACGAGACCTGTTGATCGTAACCGGATCACAAGGTCGTCTGTTGGCATTGAATCCGGCCTGGGCTGAGACCCTAGGATGGGATCGCCAGGCCTTGATCGACAAGCCGTTCATTGAGCTGGTGCATTGTGATGATCGCAGCATTACCCAGGCTGAGCTGAACAGTGTCAGTAACGGCCGGATAACCAACCGGTTCGTTAATCGTATTCAGCATCGAGACGGCAGCTATCGCTGGATTTCCTGGACGGCTGTGCCCGAAGATGGAAAGTTGTATGGCTCGGGGCGCGACATCACCGCTGAAGTGGATGCCATGGAAGAGCTGGCGACAGCCAACCGGCAGCTGCGTGAGCAGATCAATGAGCGGGAGCGCGTAGAGGCGACGCTGCAGCAAATGCAGCGCTTGGAAGCCGTGGGTCAGCTTACGGCCGGTGTTGCGCATGACTTCAACAATCTATTGACTGTCATTCTCAGCAGTGCGGCGTTCATGGGGCGCGATCTGGAAAAGGGCACTTTAGAAAAGTTGCCTTCGCGTCTGCAGAACGTTCGCGAGGCGGGAGAGCGAGGCGCCAAGCTGATTGGCCAGTTATTGGCGTTTTCACGACGCCAGCGTCTTGCGCCAAAGCCTGTTGAGCTAAACGAGACGGTCAACAGCATGCTGGCCTTGCTGCAAAGCACCATGGGCGGCAGCGTGTGGATTGAGACCTCCCTGGAGCCGGGGCTTTGGCATGCCTTGGTCGATCCGACCCAGATCGAGTTGATCATCCTGAATCTGGCAATTAATGCTCGGGATGCCATGAGCGTAGGCGGGTCGCTGCGTCTGACCACGGCCAACCAGACGATTACCGCTGCACCTTCGCGGCCTGAAGAGCCAGAGCCGGGCGATTACGTCATGATGTCCGTGCGGGATTCTGGCACGGGTATGACAGATGAGGTGCTGGCCAAGGCATTCGAACCGTTCTTTACTACCAAGGAAGTAGGCAAGGGGTCTGGCCTGGGGCTTGCTCAGGTGTTTGGTTTTGCCAAGCAATCCGGTGGTGGAGTGCGCATCGAAACCGAATTGGGTGTAGGCACCGAAGTCAAAGTATTTCTACCTCGCGCCGAGGTGGAGTTGGATGATGCGGCGTCGGATACCCAGGCAGCCTCCGAAAGTCGCATGGATGGACCCAGACGTACGATCCTGCTGGTTGATGATGACAGTGCCGTTCGGGAGGTTACCTCAACGCTGCTTCAGGAGCTGGGATATAGCGTCATCGAGGCGCAAAACGGTTTTGCTGCATTGGCGGTGATAGAGCGTACGGCCAAGATTGATCTGTTGCTGGCTGACTTTGCCATGCCGGGCATGAACGGCGCCGAGCTTGCCCGAACGTTGCGCCAACGCCAGCCCGATCTTCCGGTAGTCTTCATTACCGGATACGCCGAACTCGGCGAGCTGGACGAGCAGGAATATTTCATCGTACCCAAGCCCTTTCGAGAAAATGACCTGGCGAACAAGGTTCATTCAGCCCTGAAAGGCTCCAATCCCTTGAAAGTAATACAGCAGACATGAGTACGTCCTCTATTCGTGAGCGTTTACGACAGGCCGGTGGCGAATTGCACCAGCAGGTGGACGCCTTGTTTTCGTCCTATCGACTAACGGATCTGGATGGCTACCAGACGTTTCTGGTTGCCCATGCATGGGCCTTGTTTCCCATGGAGGAGATGCTTGAGTCCTCCGGCATCGAAGCGATGATGCCTGACTGGAAGCAGCGTCGGCGTCGGTTTGCGTTGGCCGAAGATTTGGCCATGCTGGGTGTGTCTGTACCTGAATATAAGCCTTTGCAGGCCTGCAGTAATGAGGCCACCCTTTGGGGATATGCCTATGTGCTTGAAGGATCACGGCTCGGCGGCAAGATGATTGCCCGCTATGTGGCTGGTAGTGATGAGCCATTGATTCGGGCTGCAACTCATTATCTGAGTCATGTTCCTGACTCCGGGCCGGCCGGATGGCCTGCTTTTCTGGCAGAGCTGGAGCATCGGGCGGTACATTGGAAAGAAGACGATCTCTTCAGCGGTCAATCTCAAGCCTTTGGCTTGTTTTTACAGGCAGGGCAACGCTTTCAACCGGTCGCCTCAAGCACCGCCTGATTCTTCAGGCGGTAACGGCGCTGTGGGTGCCCTTTCATCAGGAATCGCTCCAATCTGGCGTAGGCGAACCAACAGATCGGGAGCGCCTGCCAATTTGAGTCCCTGACCTAGCGCATCGCTTAACGGTGACTGACGGGGCAGCAGAAGCCATTCCAGCTGCTCCGGGTGTCCGGGAAGAGTAAGTCGGGCATAGGGAATGGCGTTATCAATCAGTAGTTTTACAAACCCTCGCTCGTTCCAGCACTCCGAAGGTACGGCAAGTACATGGAAGGCTTCACCGAGTGTCTCTACCGCAGCCGGATCGAGCTGATAGGTCGTCAATTCTGCGGGCAGTAGATATTCAAGGCCTCTCAGGCGTGCATAAGCTACTGCGCCTGCAAAAGCGCAAACCTGCTGCTCATCGCCATACCAGAACAGCCGTGAGCCGCGCCAGCTCGCTTCACGAAGCTGCAGTGAAAAGCGGTTTCCTGCCAGGGCCTGGCCCAGTGTGGACTCAAAGTCGCGATAACTGATAATGCGTACATGGCGGCGACAGTAGGGTGTAGCGGCCAGCTCTTCAAAGCTGCTCGCCGAGACCGTGCTGACGGCGGGGTGGCGTGTATAGACGCCGTTGATCCAGCGCAGGTCGAAGCTGGAGTAGTTGATCTGTCGCGTCTTGATGAGCTGGCTGAGAAGCTCATAGGCAGGCGCCTTGTCTTCCTGAACCGGACCTGAAAGTGCTCCACGTGACAGGGAAATCAATTGATACAGGGGAAGCCCTTCATCCCACCAGATGCTTTCGACATCCTCCGGAAGTGGCTGAAAATCAAGATCCAGACGGCTGGCGCGATGCAGCACTCGACTGGCCGACTGGCCAAGTCTCAAGCGCTGGGTAAGCGCCATGAACCGAGCACTGAGGCTTAGCGCATTCCGCGGGCTCATTTTCCCTCCGTGGGACAATTCACTGGCGCTCCATTCGTATTCAAAGACCCGTTGATAAACGGCGGGCCATCGGACCCTGCCGACTGATAAAGATTCACTGATTGCACTAACAATTCACTATGGCATGCATAGGAAAGTCTGCGCGATTTTCTTCCGAACGGTTGGAATAACCCGGGGAAGTAGAGCACACGTTGAAAGGCACCAGCCAAATACGAGCGGGTTTTGAAAAATACTCTTTTTATTCTGACATTTTATAACTTGTTCAGTTCGTTACTGATAACTGCTTTGCAATTACAAAAGAGCTGTGCGGTTTATTCCCGCTGCTGGCATGGCGAGACTCGTGACTTGTTGAACTGTATAATGACGAGTCCTTCCATTCGAACAGCCCTTGCCCATGTACTCCACGGTTCGTAACCTACTGTTCAAGCTTTCTCCAGAAACGTCCCACGATCTGACCCTTGATCTGATTGGTGCTGGTGGCAGGCTGGGTCTCAATGGCCTGTTTAATCGCCAGCCTTCGTTCCCCGTCACGGTCATGGGGCTGGAGTTCGCCAACCCTGTAGGCCTGGCGGCTGGACTGGATAAAAACGGTGCTGCCATCGATGGTTTTTCACAGCTGGGGTTCGGTTTTGTCGAGGTGGGTACGGTAACGCCAAGGCCACAGCCGGGTAACCCTCGGCCACGACTGTTCCGTATTCCCCAAGCTGAGGCCATCATCAATCGCATGGGGTTCAACAACCTGGGCGTCGACCATCTGATTCAGCGGGTTCGGGCCTCCCGGTACAAAGGCATTCTTGGAATCAATATCGGCAAGAATTTCGATACGCCTGTCGAGCGTGCCGCTGACGATTATCTGCTATGCCTGGACAAGGTCTATGAGCATGCCAGCTACGTGACCGTCAACGTCAGCTCGC
This sequence comes from Pseudomonas sp. C2.3V, assembly GCF_058536325.1. Lineage (NCBI taxonomy): Bacteria > Pseudomonadati > Pseudomonadota > Gammaproteobacteria > Pseudomonadales > Pseudomonadaceae > Pseudomonas > Pseudomonas sp. C2.3V. The sequence goes on from NZ_JBZUBN010000001.1 coordinate 1,763,823, forward strand.
CCAATACACCCGGACTGCGCAGCCTGCAATTTGGTGACTCGCTCAAAGCGCTTCTGGAAGCGCTTCGGCTTCGTCAGGAGGATCTGGCGGTGCGTTACGGCAAGCGAGTGCCGATTGCCATCAAGATCGCGCCGGACATGACGGATGAAGAGACTGTACTGGTAGCCCATGCCATTCATCAGGCAGGCATGGACGCGATCATCGCGACGAACACGACTCTGAGCCGGGACGGCGTGGAGAATTTTCCCTATGCTGCCGAGGCGGGCGGTCTTTCCGGTGCGCCGGTGCGTGATAAGAGTACGCATACGGTACGTGTGCTGGCGTCGGAGCTAAAGGGCAAACTGCCCATTATTGCGGCAGGCGGCATTACCGAGGGTATCCACGCAGAGCAGAAGATAGCGGCGGGTGCGAGCCTGGTTCAAATCTATACCGGCTTCATTTACAAGGGACCGGCACTCATTCGCGAGTCGGTAGATGCTATCGCTTCGACAATCAAAAGGGCTCCTTAAGGAGCCCTGTGCCTCGTTGGAGGCGTATCTGGTGTTCACCAGTGCGATCTGTTTGAGGGCGTTAAGTCACCCGTCCAAAACGAATTAGGTTGTATCAGCCTGCTACGTTGAGTTGATTTAAGCGATGAATACCTGCTGTGCCGATGAAGCCATCCCAGTGGTCGCCGCGGCCTTCGCGCCAACCGTTCATCCAGGCCTGGCGGATTTTTTGATGGTTAAAGGGGCAAAGATCGCGGGATTTTCCGCTAACGCCGTGCTGATAACCACGTTGAAAAGCTCGTTCCATCGGATCACGCTTAAGTCTTCTCATAGGGTGTTGCCCTCGTTTGTTGACTGTTTTTCCAATGGCCCTTGGGCCTCGTGGAAGCGTTGCCGGCGTGACGCTTCTCATCCCGCTCATTGCGAATCGGGATTGGTTAAGTTCTAACCAATGGTTACAGCTATGTGAATGATCGTTTTGGCATAACCATAGTGTTTTTATCAAATCTAACCATAACGACCGGCTAAGAAAGACCTTTACAAGGCCGGTCCTAACAGTCAAAGCCTTATGTAATAGGGCTTTTTATGGTTTTCAGTTTTCTGGCCGGTCAGTAAACCTGCCATCAATGAGTAATGACGATTCATGACCAATCAATACGAATTGTTTCTGACGTGCCCAAAAGGGCTGGACGGGCTGCTACTGGACGAGGCACAAGCGCTTGGTCTGGAGCAGGCACGCGCTCAGGTCTCTGCCATACGTGGGCAGGGCACGCTGGAGACAGCCTATCGGCTTTGCCTCTGGTCACGTTTGGCAAACCGGGTGCTGTTGGTACTGTCGCGCTTTGCAGTGACCAATGCCGATACCCTTTACGACGGGGTGGCGGCTATTGATTGGAGCGAACACCTTGAGCCCAACGGGACATTGGCCGTTGAATTTTCCGGAAAGGGTTCGGGGATTGATAACACGCATTTCGGTGCGCTCAAGGTCAAGGATGCGATTGTCGATGGGCTGCGCAGGGTATCGGGGCAGCGTCCGTCGATTGACAAGGTGCGGCCGGACGTTCGCATTCACGTTCATTTGGATCGAGGCGAAGCGACGGTCTCGCTGGATTTGTCCGGACACAGCCTGCACCAGCGAGGTTACCGTCTGCAGCAGGGTGCTGCACCGCTCAAGGAAAACCTGGCGGCAGCCATTCTGATTCGTGCGGGCTGGCCGCAACTGGCTGCGCAAGGCGGCGCGCTGGCTGACCCGATGTGCGGGGTAGGGACGTTCCTTGTAGAGGCGGGGCTGATGGCTGCGGACATCGCGCCCAATCTGAAGCGGGAACATTGGGGGTTCTCGAACTGGTTGGGGCATATTCCGGCGGTGTGGAATCGCTTGATTGACGAGGCCGAGGATCGAGCTGTCGCCGGGCTTGCGCGTCCACCGCTATGGATTCGCGGGTATGAAGCCGACCCTCGGCTTATTCAACCCGCCCGCAATAATATCGAACGGGCAGGGCTGGGCGACTGGATCAAGGTTTATCAGGGAGAAGTAGCGAATTTTGAACCGCGACCAGATAAGAACCAGACTGGTCTAGTCATCTGCAACCCACCCTATGGCGAGCGCCTGGGGGATGAGGCAAGCCTGCTGTATCTCTATCAGAACCTGGGTGAGCGTCTGCGCATGAGTTGCTTGAACTGGCGTGCCGGTGTGTTTACGGGAGCACCGGAGCTGGGCAAGCGCATGGGTATCCGCAGCCACAAGCAGTACGCCTTCTGGAATGGTGCACTGCCTTGCAAGCTGCTCATGTTCGAGATCGAACCACGGCAATTTGTGACTGGTGAACGTTCTTCCATATCGTCACAACCCCGTGATGAGGCGCAGGTAGCATCGGAACCTGCCAAGCTGAGCGAAGGCGGGCAGATGTTTGCCAATCGCCTGCAAAAGAACCTGAAGCAACTTTCCAAATGGGCGCGTAAGGAAGAGATCGAGTGTTACCGCGTGTATGACGCGGACATGCCCGAGTACGCTGTTGCCGTCGATCTGTACCGTGACTGGGTTCATGTGCAGGAATACGCACCGCCGAAGACTATCGACCCGGAAAAGGCGCAGTCGCGGTTGTTGGACGCATTGGCAGCCATTCCGCAGGCACTGAATATTGATCCTTCTCGGGTGGTCGTGAAGCGTCGCGAGCGCCAGACCGGTAAGAAGCAGTACGAGCGTCAGGCTGCGCAGGGTCACTTTATGGAGGTGATCGAAGGGGGTGTGAAGCTTCTGGTCAACCTGACCGACTATCTGGACACCGGCCTGTTCCTGGATCATCGACCCTTGCGCTTGCGTATCCAGCAGGAGGCCGCTGGCAAGCGTTTCCTGAACCTGTTCTGTTACACCGCGACGGCGACTGTACATGCAGCAGTTGGCGGTGCCCGCAGCACCACCAGCGTAGACATGTCACGGACCTATCTGGACTGGGGACGTCGCAATCTGGCGCTCAATGGCTTCTCTGACAAGCATCGTCTGGAACAAGCCAATGTCATGGAGTGGCTCGATGAGAACCGGGGAGAGTACGATCTGATCTTTATCGATCCGCCAACCTTCTCCAACTCTAAGCGTATGGAGGGCGTGTTCGATGTTCAGCGTGATCACGTTTCACTGATCGATATGGCCATGGCTCGGCTTGCCCGGGGAGGCCTCCTTTATTTTTCGAACAACTTCCGAAAGTTCGAGCTGGATGCTTCGCTCGCAGCACGCTACCAGGTAGAAGAGATTACGCACGAGACACTTGATCCGGATTTTGCACGGAACAGCAAGATTCACAGAGCGTGGCGGATTTCGGCTAAGCCAAAAGCATAATGATGCGCTTGCTTGTGACTTCTGTCATGAAGCGGGCCAAAACTTGAAACCCTGAGGGTCGATGAGAGTCGACCCTGGGCGGATATAGCCTCTAAGGTTTGTCTGAACAGGTCAGCGTTGCCTAATCAGTACCGAAAATGTGCTGTCAGAGCGGCTGATGCTGCAGCAGTCCTATCCGCATCAATGGGCTTCAAGGAGGCAAACGCTTTCAATGTTGGTTTCGCTTCAAGCGCTAAGGGCTCTGGCAGCCTGGCTCGTAGTGTTTCATCACTTCATGCAGGTCTTCTTTGATTTCCGGTCCGACACCCTGGTCGGCCATCTGCTCTCAACGCGAGGGCAAGTGGGAGTCGATATCTTTTTTGTGCTCAGTGGGTTCGTGATCTATATCTCGACAGCAGGTCGAGCCATGCCCACGTTCCGGTTCATGGTGAATAGGATCGCGCGAATAGTGCCCGCCTATTGGCTTTATACCGGTATTACCGCTGCCATCATTTATTTTGCGGCGGATGTGATGCCTGTTTATGGAGTGGCAAGCAAGGAGCTATTGCTATCGCTGTTTTTCATTCCGAGCCAGAATCCCGGAGGATTCGGTTTGTATCCCACGCTGCCGGTAGGATGGACGTTGAATTATGAAATGCTGTTCTATCTGCTGTTTGCACTGTCATTCAAAGTGCCGGAACGCTGGCGACTCTGGGTTGTATCGCTTCTGGTAGTTGGGGTCAGCGTTGCGTCAGCAGAGCAGCCTTTTATCAGCCATTTCTACCATAATCCCATCATGTATGAGTTCTTGTTGGGCATGGGTATCGGTGTGCTGTACCGAAAGGGGTTCATACCGCAAAGTCTGAAGGTGGCGCCACTGGTTGCAGGATTTTCGATAGCCACGATTCTGCATTTTGATGCCGGTAATGACTGGCGTTTGCTGACTTGGGGTGTTTCCAGCGCCTTGCTTGTAGCCAGCTGCATCGCAATGGAGCCACTGTTTGCGGGTAATCGGGTTCTCAAGGCGTTGGGTGATTGGTCTTACTCGGTCTATCTCATCCACGTTATTGTCCTATGGCTGGGCGACTACTGGCTACATCATCAGGTGGGGTTGAATCCCTATGAAACCCTGCTGCTGTGCTTGCCGATCATTCTCGTGTTGTCATGGCTCAGTTTTGAATTCATCGAGCGTCGCATGACCCGCAAGGTTAAGGCGGCATTGGAAGCGGTCCCGGCGCGTATTGCCGAGACCCTGGAGGCGCGGGCTCGCTGATCAGCGCCAAGCGTTGCGCTCGGCTTCGCTAAAGTCGGGCACAACGCTGATCCCTTCTTTTGCAGAACGCTGGACAGCCTCGATGACAGCCATGAGTGAGCACGCCTGGGCTGGCGTAACCGGGTTCTCTGCCTCACCCCGTAACGCACTGATCACGCCTTGGTAATAACGGCGATGATCCCCTGTGGGCACCGCTACAAGCTCTTGAGTGCCATCGGCATGGAACAGCTGTCCGGCATCCTCATCCAGGCCCCAATGTTCTCCGCCCGGCAAAATACCCTGACGTAATGCGTCCTCTTGACGATCAGCGCCACGCTTCAGCCAGCTGGCCTGTGTACCCTGGATCATGAAGCGGGGCGATCCTCCAGCACTCAACATTCCGGCCTGCAGGATCGCCTGAGTACGTCCATAGTCGAGTACGACGTGAAACCAGTCATCCGCCAGTGCGCCTTGCCGCTGCTTTACAAGCTGGGCAGTTACACGGTGCGGTACACCAAACAGGCAGAGTGCCTGATCCGCCAAATGCGGCCCCAGGTCGTACCACAGGCCGCTGCCCGGTCCATCACTTTCACGCCAACGTTGCCTAACCTTGGGCCGGAAGCGTTCGATACGCGATTCATACACGGCGATCTCACCCAGACGATTGCTGTTTATCAGCTCCTGAGCGCCTAGGAAGTCACTGTCCCAGCGGCGATTCTGAAAAACGGACAGAAATCTATTTTCTGCCTGAGCAATGTCTGCCAGCTGGCGCGCTTCGCGAAGCGTCAGTGTAAAGGGCTTGTCCACCACGACATGCTTACCCGCTCGCAAGGCTGCTTCAGCCAGTGTTGCATGGGTATCGTTGGGCGTGGCCAGGACCACCAGATCGACCTCAGGATGCGTTACTGCAGCGTGATAATCACTGATGACATTGATATGAGGGCGTTGAGAGCGAATCTTATTGAGCTGGCGAGAGGCAATATGCGTCAGAAGAAGGCCATCGATGCTTTCGATGAGAGGGGCATGAAAGATTTCCCCTACAAAGCCATAACCGATGAGAGCAACTCGAACCTGCGTATCCATGATGAACTAATACACTGACTGAAATGAAGTCGCAGTATAGCCAGGCTGGACACTATCGATAAGAAAGCCGCGAGAGGAAACAATTCTCTCCCGCGGCAAGGTGGGAGATACGTTATTCCTTACCTAACGCTGCCTGCTTGGCCAGGAAGTCGTCCTGCAGAAGCGAGTCGGTAAATTCCTGTGAATCTTCCAGATTAATCGGGTCGTCGATGTGGCCGGTAGACGTAACCTTTGCATCAAGTTTTCCGGTGAGGTGTTCAAGGGCGTGTCGCATTTTTTCTGCAGCGCCATCTACGGCAAGGTCTAGCGCTTCGGCTTTATGAGTCACTGAGATCGAGCGGTACCCCTTGGGGCGGGCTTCGATCTGACAACGCTTATCTTCCGCTCCGGATTTTTGAGCATTCTCATCGCTCAAGTGAATTTCAACGCGGGTCAAGAGATCTTCGAAACGCTCCAGGCGATCGACAACAGCAGAACCTACCCATTCTTGCAGCTCGGCACTGCCTTCGATCTGATTGGTGTTCACTTGGACTTGCATACCACATCCTCATGTTTTTTGACGTGCCTATCTAATAGGACGGGCTCGGCAGTAGGAGGTTCATCTTTTAAAGACTAATGGATGCCGAGTGCTTCGCCATGCAAGGCATGGAGCTGGTGCCGATAACGCTGGTAGACAGCTTCATAGGCACGCGCGCGGTCGGGATCAGGAGAGACGTGCGATGCTTCGTCCAGCTGCACGCAGCGTTTGCTCAGCGATTCAAGGGTGTCTGCCGAGTCATGCTGAGAAGACCAGCACCATGCTGCCTGTATGGCACCGCCAAGGGCCGCCGCTTCGGTGTGAAGGGTGCTGATGACCGGCGTATCCATGATATCTGCCACCAGCTGCCGCCAGACAGGGCTTTTGGCTCCTCCGCCAATCAGGCGAACAGTCTGGCTGTGCATGCCGGTGTCGCGCAGCAAGTCCAGCCCATAGCGCAGGCCAAAGGTTACGCCTTCGATCATCGCACGGCACAGGTTGGCACGGGTAAGGTTGGAGGCGGTCAGGCCCAGCAGGCTCGCCGTAGCAGTAGGCAGGGAAGGGACGCGCTCGCCGTTCAGGAAAGGTAGAACCGTAATACCCTCAGCCCCAATGGGTGCCTGTTCGACAAGGCGGTTGAAGGTGTGCAGGTCGATGTCTAAAAGCTCGCGCAGCGCGCCGCTTGCGTTTGTCAGGTTCATGGTGCAGATCAGCGGCAGCCAGCCGCCAGTCGAAGAGCAAAACGTTGCGACAGATGCATGCGGGCTGACGCGGGGGCTAGCAGAGTAGGCGTATACCGTTCCGGAAGTGCCCAGGCTCATGGTAATAAGGCCTTCCTGACTGTTTCCGGTACCGATTGCTCCCATCATGTTATCCCCACCGCCACTGGACACGATGGCGTGCTCATTCAGACCCAGCCGCTTGGCAACCGGTGGAAGCAGCGTGCCGACAGGCTGATGGGCCTCGATGAGTTCAGGCAGAGTCTTCATCAAGCGTCCAGTCGGATCAAGGTGCAGAAGCAGGTCGTTATCCCACTGCCGGGACCGCACATCGAAGTAGCCTGTCCCTGACGCATCGCCAAACTCGGTACAGCAACGGCCTGTGAGCCAGTAATTCAGGTAGTCATGGGGAAGCAGAATATGAGCGATGCGGGCGAAAAGGTCGGGAAAGTGTTTTTGTGTCCATCGAAGCTTGGATACGGTATAGCCCGGCGCAATGGCTATACCAAGACGCTCCAGCGAACCGGCAGGCCCGCCTAGGTAATCGAGCAGCTCCTCGTTCTCTAGTGTTGACTCGGTGTCGCACCACAGCTTGGCAGGGCGGAGCACTTGGCCTTCATTGTCAAGTAATACCAGCCCATGTTGTTGGCCTGATATTCCGATACCCCGGAGAGCGTTTCCTGGCAGGCCAGCATGAGCGAGTGCTTGCTGTGTAGCCGTTTCAAATGCCTGGATCCACTGTTCAGGCAACTGCTCACGACGGCCGTTGGGCCCGCTGATCATGTCGTGGGCTGCGGAGCCTTCCCCCAGGATCTGGCCCGTAGCTGAGTCGAGAATGACGGCCTTGGTGCCTTGTGTACCGCAATCAATACCAAGAAACATGTGTAGTCTCGCTGTTGTTCGTTCTGAAAGGCTCCAGACGCGGTTGTCTATAGAGCCTATGGATCACCTGTCTGACTTCAGAAGATTTTCCAGAGTTTTCTCTACGCCTAAGGTTTTCAGGCTGGCGAGGTTACGTTCGAAGGAGGCAATAAAGGCGGCGGATTTTGGGATAGAGGTTCCAAAGATTTCCTCAACACCCAGCAGCTGCTCGGTTAGGCGCTGATCGTTTCTGACCAGGGATTGGCAGAAGTCGGCGCGGGGATCAGGAATACGGTAGGTTTCGCCGCGCTCGTCTACGCCTTTGAGATAAAGCGCCCAGGCGGCCACGACGAGGGAGGCGCGATCCAGGTTCTGCTTGTCGGCAATCAGACGATTGATAGTGGGAATGGTGAACTTGGGAAACTTGGACGATCCATCCGAGCAGACGCGCTCCAGCTGATCGGCAATCGCCTGGTTGGAAAAGCGCTCGATCAGCTTGTCCTTGTAGGCTTCCAGATCAATACCGGGAACAGGGGCGAGCTGCGGGGTAACATCCTTGTTCATGTAATCACGAATGTACTGAACGAATAGTGGGTCATTCATGGTCTCGTGAACAAAACGATATCCCTTGAGAAAACCCAGGTAGGTAAGGGCAAGATGGCTGCCATTGAGCAGCTTGATTTTCATCTCCTCATAGGGCGTAACGTCGTCAGTGAACTGAACACCTACCTTTTCCCAAGCCGGTCGGCCATTGACGAATTTGTCTTCCAGTACCCATTGCATGAAGGGCTCACACGCAACCGGCCAGGCATCTTCGATGCCGTAGCTGTCTTTTAGCTTTTGCTTGTGCGCGGTGCTGGTCATAGGGGTGATACGGTCGACCATCGCGTTAGGAAAGGAGACGTTTTTGGCGATCCAGTCCGCCAGCTCCTTGTCTACCAGTTTGGTAAAGGACAGTAGCATTCGCCGGGTGACGTCGCCATTATGAGGAATGTTGTCGCAGGACATGATTGTGAAAGGGGGTATGCCTTCGCAACGGCGTTTGCACAAGGCCGCCAGCAGAAATCCGAAAACCGTTTTAGGATCCTCCGGGTGGGCGATGTCATGCTGGACCAGCGGAAGTTCATCGTTGAACTCGCCGGTGCTATCGTCCATGCAGTAGCCGCCCTCGGTGATGGTCAGCGAAACGATGCGAATATGGTGATGGGCCAGTTTATTAATCAGTGCCTGGGCACTGTCTTCTGCCAGCAGCATCTCGCTGATTGCCCCCACAACACGGACTTCAAGATCTGGCGTGTCGCCCAGCTCGAAAAGCGTATAGAGATAGTCCTGCTCGGCTAGAGTGTCGCGCATGGCGCGGTCTTCACTGCGCAATCCCACCCCACAGATGGACCAGTCCAGCGCCTCGCCCTGATTGAGAAGGGCTTCGGTATAGATGGCCTGATGGGCTCGATGAAAGCCACCAACGCCGATGTGAGCAATACCATGCCGGGTCTGACATGGTACGTAGCTTGGCGTGCGGATCGGGTCTGTCAGCTGTGCAAGATTCTGGCGATTGAGTTTCATGCAGGTGTCTCCAAGTGTGGCCCTGTTGAGCCACGCGAATTCAGTTGATCAGGCGGCTTGTTGAAGGGCACGGCTTACGGCCTGCCCATGCTCATCGAAGAGATGACAGTGGCTCACATCAACGGCCAGCTTGAGCCGCTCGCCATAGGCACCCGAAAAGTCTCCCGGTACGCGTACGGTGAGGGGTTCGCCAGACGGCGTGGTCATGTGACAGTACGTATCGCTGCCCAGGCGCTCGGTTACGTCCGTGACCACGGGCAGCTGACCTTGAGGGTCTATGACGAGATGCTCAGGACGAATACCTAGGGTGACTTCGTGGCCGACTGCCAATGCTCTGCCGTCACGTGGCAGACGCAGCCGAGGTCCGCTGGCTAGCTCGATTTCCGTCACCTGAGCGCTGGTATGGATGACCTTGGCTTTCAGGAAGCCCATCTTGGGTGTGCCCAGAAAACCTGCGACGAAGAGATTGGCAGGGTGATGGTAGAGGTCCAGCGGCGAGCCGACCTGTTCGATACGGCCGCCGTTGAGCACTACCACTTTGGTTGCCAGTGTCATGGCTTCGACCTGATCGTGGGTGACATAGATCATGGTCGCCTTGAGTTCCTGGTGGAGTCTGGCTAGTTCCAGGCGCATCTGGACACGCAAGGCTGCGTCTAGGTTGGACAGGGGCTCGTCGAAGAGAAAGACCTTTGGATTGCGTACGATGGCGCGGCCAATGGCGACACGCTGGCGTTGGCCGCCGGAGAGCTGACGGGGCTTGCGTTCAAGCAAATGACCTAATTCGAGGATACGTGCCGCCTCGTCAACTTTCTTCTCTATTTCGCTTTTGGCAATTCCCGCCAGATCCAGCGCGAACGACATGTTCTTGCGCACCGTCATATGGGGATAAAGCGCGTAGGTCTGGAACACCATGGCCAGATCCCGTTTGGCGGGGCTGACTTCGGTAATATCACGGCCGTCCAGCTCGATGGTGCCGCTGGTGACATCTTCAAGGCCGGCAATCAGGCGCAGCAGCGTGGACTTGCCGCAACCGGAAGGACCGACAAACACCACGAATTCACGGTCGTTGATATCCAGGTCGACACCCTTGATGATCTCGATGGAGTCAAAGCCTTTACGCAGGTTACGAATATTTAACGTAGCCATGGAAAATCCTCTTGTTCTTATTTGACGGCGCCGAAGGACAGGCCGCGTACGAGTTGCTTCTGACTGATCCAGCCGAAAATCAGGATAGGTGCGCAGGCCAGTGTCGAGACGGCAGACAGCTTGGCCCAGAACAAGCCTTCCGGACTTGAATAGGACGCGATCAGGGCAGTCAGTGGCGCGGCGTTGGATGAGGTGAGGTTGAGTGACCAGAACGCTTCGTTCCAGCACAGGATCAGCGACAGCAGGACCGTCGACGCCAGGCCCCCTTTGCTGATGGGCAGAAGAACCCTGACGATTTCCTGAAAGGTGGTGGCGCCATCCAGGCGAGCAGCTTCCAGGATGTCCTTCGGAATATCCTTGAAGTAGGTGTAGACCATCCAGACCATGATGGGCAGGTTGATCAGCGTGTAGATGATGATCAGCGAAAGCTTGGTATCGAGCAGGCCCAGGCTCTTAGTCATCAGGTAGATCGGCATGAGAACGCCTACGGCCGGTAACATCTTGGTCGAAAGCATCCAGAGCAATGTCTGCTTGGTCAGGCGCGTCTCATGGAAGGCCATGGAGTACGCCGCTGGAACCGCCAGCAGTAAGCCCAGCACTGTAGAGCCAAAGGAGATGGCGACGGAGTTCCAGGCAAAATGAAAGTAATCGCTGCGCTCCTGAATGTGCAGATAATTCTCCAGCGTGGGCATAAAGATGAACTGCGGAGGGGTTGCAAAGGCATCGATTTCAGTCTTGAAGCTGGTGAGGATCATCCAGAAGATTGGAAAGAACAGCACCAGCGCAATGATCCAGGCCAGCGTGCCGAGAACGGCACTGTGCAGGCGACGAGATTGCTTGAGCGTCATCATGGTCGCATCCTCACTGTTGGGTCAGGTTCTTGCCAAGCATCCGAACCAGGATGATGGCGGCAATGTTGGCGATCACGACAGCGATCAATCCGCCTGCCGAGGCCATGCCTACATCGAATTGCAGAAGTGCCTGGTTATAGATCAGATACGCAAGGTTGGTAGACGCGAAGCCAGGGCCGCCACTGGTGGTGGTAAAGATCTCAGCGAAGACCGAAAGTAGAAAGATCGTTTCGATCATCACCACGACGGCAATGGGACGCGCCAGATGGGGCAGGGTGAGGTGCCAAAAAATGGCAAGCGGGCCGGCGCCGTCCAGCCGTGCTGCTTCTTTCTGCTCCTGATCAAGCGACTGCATGGCGGTCATCAGGATAAGAATGGCGAAGGGCAGCCATTGCCAGGACACGATCAAGATGATCGACAGCAATGGGTAATTTGCCAGCCAGTCGATTGGCTGTGCGCCAAAAAACTTCCAGACGGCGGCGAGAATGCCTGAAACCGGATGGAAGATGAGGTTCTTCCAGATCAGTGCGCTGACGGTAGGCATGATGAAGAAGGGGGAAATCAGAAAGACCCGTACAATCCCACGCCCCCAGAACTCGGTGGCTTCCAGAAGCGCTGAAATCAGTACGCCCAGGACCACACTGATCAACAAGACACTCCCCACTAGTAGCAGGGTGTTGGTCATGCCCGGCATGAAGCCGGTGTCGGTGATGAAGTATTCGAAATTCTCCAGACCGACGAAGTCATTCTCACCGGGGTAGAGCAGGTTATAGCGAATTAGCGAAAAGTAGATGGTCATGCCCAGTGGCACGATCATCCAGAGCAGAAGCAGCAGGACCGACGGGCTGACCAGAAACCAGCCGGGGCTGGTCCGGCGCTTGCGAACGGTGTGCTCACGAGCTCGTGCCTGGGTAGAGACGGGGCTTTTCAACGTGGTTGTACTCATGACAGTCGCTCCGAACCGTTGCAGCGAGAGGTCTACAGGGCGGCCATCCAGAAAGCTGTCAGGCCAGGCTTGTCCTGAAGCGGCGTAGCCATTACGGCCACGCCGAACCGGTTAAGCTATTTGGGATAACCCGCGCGTTTCATTTCGCGAGAGGTCGACTGCTGGGCAGCCTGCAACGCCTGTTGCACGGGCATCTGTCCGGTCAGTGCCGCCGAGAACAACTTGCCCACCGAGGTGCCGATAGCCTGGAACTCAGGAATGGTTACGTACTGAATACCCACATAAGGAACAGGCTTGGCAGCGGGATGCGCCGGGTCGGCCTTTTCCAGCATGGACAGGGATACCTTGGCGAAGGGTGCGGCCTGCATATAGGCCTCGCTGTATGTAGACTTGCGCGTACCTGGCGGGACGTTGGCAATACCTTCCTTGTCAGCTACCAAGGTGGCGTATTGCTTGGACGTCGCCCATGTTACAAAGGACTGTGCAGCTTCCTTGTTTTTGGAGCTGGAAGGAATCGCCAGGGACCAAGCATAAAGCCAAGACGAACCTTTATCGGTTACCTGCGTTGGGGAGGCGGCAAAGCCCACCTGGTCAGCCACCTTGCTTTGCGATTTGTCGGTCGTAAAAGACCCGGCCACGCTGGCATCCACCCATAGGGCGCACTTGCCGCTGTTGAACAGCGCCAGGTTTTCGTTGAAGCCGTTGCTGGACGCACCGGGAGGGCCGTACTTCTTCATCGTATCGACATAAAAGTTGGCGGCCTTGGTCCATTCCGGGCCAGTGAATTCCGGCTGCCACTTTTCATCGAACCAACGTGCACCGAACGCATTGGCCATGGTGCCGATCAGCGCCATGTTTTCACCCCAGCCAGCTTTGCCACGCAGGCAAATGCCATACTGATCCTTGTCGGGATGGTGAAGTTTGGCGGCAAATTCACCGACCTGTTCCCAGGTTGGCTGCTCGGGCATGGTCAGCCCGGCGTCCTTGAAGAGGTCCTTACGGTAGTAGGTAATTGAGCTTTCCGCATAGAACGGCAAGGCATACAGCGTGCCCTTGACGGACAAACCTTCCCGTACCGAAGGAAACAGATCGTTCACATCATAGTCGGCTGGCAGGTCTTTCATGGGTTCCAGCCAGCCTTTGGCGCCCCAGAGACCGGTTTCGTACATGCCAATGGTCAGCACATCGAATTGACCGCCCTGCGTGGCAATGTCAGTCGTCAGGCGTTGGCGAAGTACGTTTTCTTCAAGGACTACCCAATTGAGTTTGATATCCGGATGCTGCTCTTCAAAGGTTTTGGAGAGCCGTTGCATCCGAATCATATCGCTGTTGTTAACGGTAGCGATGGTGACCGTGGCGGCCTGAGCATAGGTGACGGCAAAAATTCCGGCTGTAGCGAAAAGCGCTTTCAATAGCATGTTCATGTCGCACTCCCTTCTGCGCCGTAGCGACAGAAGCTCTTATTGTTGTTTTAACCCCCAGACTGCGAAACAGGAGGAGCGTGTTCGATTGATTACACCTCTTAAGTTAAGCGGTAGACAAATGCGAAAACACACTCAGACTGATACTTTTTTGCACTTGTTAGCGAGTGATCTTTGCGTGTGAAATAGCAACAGAACGCTCTGCAGTAGGGCTTGGCGCGTTTTTGGTGTTGAGCCTGCGTGACAGAAATTGCAAGGTATTGGCAGGCAATGAGCAGCCGCCTGGACCCGGTTTATACGTTCTGCTCGGTCAAGCGTTTTACCGTGAGGCGCCGATAATGCGTAGGCGTCATGCCTTTCATTTGTTGGAAGCGGCGATTGAAATTGGAAATGTTATTGAAGCCTGACTCGAAACAGACGTCTGTCACGGCCTTTTCGCTTTGCGATAACAGCTCGCAGGATTTGCTGATACGCAGGCTGTTCACGAATTCAATAAAGCACCGGCCGGTAGCCTTGCGAAAGAAGCGGGAAAAATAGGTAGGCGTCATGCCCAGGTGCTCTGCTGCTTCTTCAAGCATAAGCTCACTGGTGTAGCGTTCGAAGATGAAGTTAAGCGCCTTGTTGGTACGGTCCAGCGTATGTTCGTCGTCTTCCGAACGAATCGGCGCGCCGCTCAGCAGGTGATAATCCTCACAGGTCGCCAGCAGTTCCATCAATACGAAAAAGTGACCCAGACGGCTGGCACCCCGCGTCTCGGCAATACGCTGCAGAAGATCTGCCGATTCGTTGATGGTGCGCGAACAGTGGAACTGAATGCCGAAACGGGCGCGCTCAAGCAGCGGGTTCAGTGCATTGAGTTCAGGAAAAACTGTCGCCGCGTTTTCAAGCGTCTCATCGGTAAAGTTAACCAGCATGTCGCGCTTGTCGACGACCTCACCTTCCGCTACTTGGCTGATCCAGTTATGGGGCAGGTTAGGACCGGTCAAGAACAGGCTGTAAGGATAAAAGCTGCCGATATAGTCGCCAATGAAGGCTGTGCCCGAGCTGGCTATGATCAGATGCAGCTCGTATTCCTTGTGAAAATGCCAGCGAACCAGAGGGCAGGGGAAACCGTGCTCGCGGTAGATCACCGAATGGCCGCTAAGATCGTCCATCAGTTCATACGACGGATCGCGTTTGCGCAAAGGTCGAGTCATGGCCGGGTCCGTGGTGTTGTGGTTATACGGAAAAGGCCACCGCAGCATAGTCTGCTTCCCCTGAAATGTCTTTAGCGGCTCAACGATACGGCCATGCTGGGTCAGGTAACGCCGGTTTGTCGCCGGTCATACAGAAGCCGGTTGCATTTTGCTACCGTAACGCCTCCCCGCCGTCCGGATCAGGATGGTGCGACTCTAAAAAGCAAAGATTATGACTACTTATTTAGATGCCTCGTTAAACTGGCTCAGGAACTATCCCGAGCTCTACACGCTGTTCTGCCTGACCTTGCTGCTGCTGGCTGCCTGGTTATGTAACTGGATTGTGAAGCGTATTCTTGTGAAGGGTGTTTACCGGCTATTAAGCAGTGCTTCGCTGGGTCTTAAAAGCGAGGTCACCAATACCCCGATGATCGCGCGCCTGGCTAATGTGGTGCCGGCTCTGATCTTGTCGACGGGTATCGTCGCGGTACCCGGACTGCCGGAGGCGTTGGTCACAGTAGTTGGGAACGTGTGTAGCGCGTTCATTATCCTTACTATCGTGTTGGCGATCAGTAATCTGCTCGATATTGTCAATGCGGTTTATCAGCGCCGTCCCGATGCGCGATTCCGGCCGATCAAGGGGTACATCCAGGTCCTCAAGATCGGCATATTCTGCCTGGCATCCATTCTGATCATCGCCACGCTGATTGATCGCTCGCCATTGATTCTCCTGTCCGGACTGGGCGCGATGGCTGCTGTGCTGCTATTGATCTTCCAGGATACGCTCCTGTCACTGGTGGCCAGCGTACAGATCTCATCCGGGGACATCGTGCGCATCGGTGACTGGATAGAGATGCCCCAGCTCAACGCCAGTGGGGATGTCATCGATATCGCTTTGCACACGGTCAAAGTGCAGAACTTCGACAAGACGATCACCACGATTCCCACCAAACGCTTTATCTCCGATGCGTTCAAGAACTACCGCAGTATGCAGGAATCCGGCGGTCGCCGCATCAAGCGCAGCCTTTTCCTAGATCAGCAGAGCGTGCATTTCATCGATGGTGATGAGTATCGACATCTGCATCGTTTCAGCTTGCTGGCGGACTACCTGGACAACAAGCAGAAGGAGCTGAAGGAGTGGAATGATAAACTGGCTGAGCGCGGTCAGGAGCCTGTCAACACGCGTCGTATTACCAACCTGGGTACATTTCGGGTGTATGTAGAGCGTTACCTGCGTAGCCATCCCGGCCTTCGGCAGGACATGACCCTACTGGTTCGCCAGCTCGATCCTACCTCCAGCGGTTTACCCCTGGAGGTGTACTGCTTTACCAATACGGTGATCTGGGCGCAGTACGAAAATATCCAGAGCGATATTTTCGATCATTTGCTGGCGATCCTGCCGGAATTCGGGCTTCGTATCTATCAACAACCCAGCGGGGCGGACATGCGCGCCTTTCTGACGTCGGATCATCCGATCAACGCGGTAACTTCGCTGGATGACAAGCATCTGACCATACGATAGGCCGGGACGCTTTTTACCTTTGACGGTGCAACCTGGGTAATACTAGTTGGCGAAGAGCGTTTCGTGCAGCATGTATCCGGCAGCGTACCGCCAGCAGCATACAAAACGGTGGAAATTACCCGAAAAGGGTGTCGAGTGTGCTGACTCATTTGCCAGAACTCGTCTGACAGGCGTCCTAGCCGCTTTTGGGCAGCTTGCCATGCTATGTCAGAGGGGCCGGTTACTTGAGAACGCAGGACGCACTGATGGAGGGATTCATTTTTATCAGCTGGGTCCGCGCATCCATGCAGGTTTTCTGAGAATTGAACTCCTGCATGGCGACCATGGGCGAGCTGCCTTTATCGGTATGAGGATTGGTTGTATTCAGAAGGGTCACCACAAGAAGAACCCAAGTGCTCATAGGAGCTCCGTTTTAGAAACAGCGTCAGTGTTGTTACCAAGCGTCTTTTTCTACCTTAAAATTGAAGCCGGCTTATGGCGCTGAAGCGGTACGCTACTGCCTTACGCTGCCGGCTTTTTCACTGGGGCTGGAGGATACAGGATCACCGCAGCCCGCAGCTTGCTCTTGCCGAAGCGGCTGAGTTTGTCGAACTCGGCATGACTGACCGGAATGTGTTGGCAGTCCAGCTCCCGACGATGCTGGCTATGGTCTACGTCTGGGTCGTGGAAGTAAATGAAGTCTTCGTCGCAACCGGTTACAGCGATCCAGTGAGGGCCTTTGGTCTGGATAAGGCGAAAGCTGCTGATCAACACCAATGGCAGACCACCGTCGGCAATGATTTGCGGGATATCCAGCTTTGTTCGAATCAGGCGTTCAATATCAGTCTGTTTGAGTTCCCGGCTGAAGTCCTCATGCACCAGCCGCATCACGTCACGTTTTTCTTCGCTGCGTACGCCTTCCAGGAAAAGAGGGCCGCGGGTGTTAACCTGTAACTTCACACGAAAGCCGCGGCGTCGGGCGGCCAGGGCCAAGCCGTGTGGCCCGCAGCCACCGTGGCCGGCGGTCATGTAAATGGTGGTAGCCTCACGCCAGAGACGTAACTCTTCCCAACGCTCCAGCGGGCGTCCAGGCTCCAGCGCGCCCATGGCCATCAGAAGCGAGGCCGGGCCGCAGGTGAAATCCGTGGTCTGTCTATAGAAGGGTACCTTGCGTAGCCGGCCTTCACCGGGCTGACGGATACGTTTCTCGAAGCGCAGTGCCTGACTGTGATCTTCGTAATAGTCATCGACGGTTGCAAAGGGGAGATAGCCATTGCGTTCATACAGGGCAATGGCTGCAGTATTGTCCGGGCGCACCTCCAGACGCATGTACGCACAGTCCCGCTCAATGGCACAGGCTTCCGCAGCCTCGAGTAGGCGCTGCCCAAGCTTGTGCCCTCGAGCTGCCGGGTCGATGGCAATGGAATACAGCCGCGCCAGGGAGGTATTTTGGTGAAACAGAACCAAGGCGTACCCCAGGATATTTCTAGCCTCTTCCACCAGCGTGAGAGAGGCATTGGCTCGAGTCAGCATCCATTGGAAATTGCGCCGCGAAAGGCGGTCGTATTCAAAGCACCGTTTCTCCAGCTCAACCAGTGCGTTGAGGTCCTCGTGAACAGCAGGGCGTAGCGTGAAATTCATTTGTGTGAATCCCTAGCCAGGTCAAGCGCCTCAAAGACAGTCGCTCGGTCCTCAGCAGTGCGGTTAAGCCGCGGTTAATGGAGGCTGTGTTACGTAGTTTTCGTCTGTCCATCAATTGGTACAGACCGAACCTGAGTCGTTTGACAGGAACGTTGGTAATAGGCTCCCAAGGCGATTATCTGCACCGAGGAGGTGTTGTGAGCAAGCTGTATATCATCGTCGAGCGCAAGGAGGATTGGTCATCCTATTATCCGAGCGAAGACGTTATCACTGCCCAGGAATACCTTGAGCAGTCAAATGAGCAAGATAACGGCAAGCGTGTGCAGGTCATCAACCTGTGCCGTAACCAGAAGTACCTGGGGCACGGGTATTACTGCTCATTACTGGCAGAGGCCCGGGGTCACAAGGTAATTCCCTCCGTTCGCACGATCAGTGAGCTCTCCCGTAAATCCATCTATAACCTGGCGCTGGAAGATCTCGACAGGTTACTGAGCAAGGCCTTGAAGGGCCATCCCTACGCCAGTGCTGATGGGTTCACGTTGACCCTGTACTTTGGGCGAACCGATATCGAAGCCTTGCAGGATCTGGCCCGCCAGCTGTTTGAAGCTTTCCCCAGTCCACTGCTGCTCGTGGATTTTCGCCGCAATCGTGAGGGCTGGCATATTGGGGGCGTCAAGCTGGGAGCCATACACAAGCTGCACGAAGCTCAGGAAGACCTTTTTGCCAATGCCTTGGATGGTTTTAGTCGACAGGTCTGGCTCAAGCCGCGCGTACGCGAAAAATATCGCTTCGAAATGGCTATCCTGCATGACCCGAAAGAAGCGTTTCCGCCTTCTGATGCCAAGGCTCTGAAAAGCTTTGTCCGGATTGGCAAGCGCCTGGGAATTGATGTCGAGTTGATCGAGAAAAAGGATTACTCACGCCTTTCGGAATTCGATGCGCTGTTTATCCGTGAGACAACTGCCATCGATCATCACACGTATCGTTTCGCCAAAAAAGCGGAAAGCGAGGGGTTGGTGGTAATGGATGATCCCCGCTCGATCCTGCGATGCACCAATAAAGTCTATCTGGCGGATTTGCTTAAAGCACACAAGCTGGACATGCCCAAGACGGAAATTCTGTACAAGGACAATGCCGCCCAGTTGGCAACGGTAGGGGAGCGGCTGGGCTTTCCGCTGGTGCTAAAGATTCCGGATGGTTCGTTCTCGCGTGGCGTTATGAAGGTCTCCAATCAGGAGGAGTTGAACAAGGCGAGCGCCGAGTTGTTCGAGCGCTCCGTGCTGCTCCTGGCCCAGGAGTTCTTTTATACCGACTATGACTGGCGCATAGGGGTGCTCAACCAAGAGCCTATCTTTGCCTGTCAGTACTTCATGTCGAAAGGGCATTGGCAGATCTACGATCACAGCGCCGGTGCGGTCGAGAGCAGTGGTGACTTTCGCACCGTACCCATTCAGGAGGCGCCTCATGAAGTGGTCGAGCTGGCGGTTCGTACTGCCAACCTTATCGGCGACGGCCTGTACGGAGTTGACCTCAAGCAGGCGGGCGAGCGAATGGCGGTCATCGAGGTCAACGACAATCCCAATATCGACTCAGGGATCGAGGATGCCGTCCTGAAGGATGATCTGTATGCGTTGGTTCTGGAGGAGTTCATCCGCCGGTTGGAGTTGCAGCGCAACGGTCAGCGTTGGTGATCACTGATGTTCTTAAAAACATTTGGACGCTAAAGTGTCCCGCAGAGCGGTTGGAGCCCTAGAGGGAGGGTTCTCAATCCCAAGTAAGCACGTGCCAAAAGAGTGCCGATAAAGCATCGGCTTCAGGCGTAGCTGTAACGCCTGAAGCCTTTTGACTCAATGAAACACCATCCAGATCAGCAGCCCGGCCTCGAAGAGGCAGAACGCCGTTAGGCATGCCATGGTGAACTTCAGGCCCGCATCGTCACGACGGTAGGCGGCAATCTGCTCCTGCAGCTTGAACAGGCTGAGGTCACGCTCATGCAGGTTCTTGTCCGCCTGTTCCAGCATGCTGCCTACATCCAGCAGGGAAAGCACCTGCACCTTATCCATGTTCCATTCGCTTTTAAGCTCGCTGGCCTTGGGCGCGCTACAGATGGCCTTGAGGGTTTGCCCCTCAAGATAGGTAAGGGTAAAACCCTGAGCTTCCAGTGCATGGTCGCGGCGCTTGCGCATCTCCTCGACAAATCCATCACGGGCTGGCAGATCAAGGTTGGCCACCTTGTAGTGGCCCCACTTGGTCTTGGCCCATGCAATGCCCTGAGCCAACAGAAAGCGGCCCAGGCCACGATTGGATGGCTCGACTTGCAACAGTCCGCCTTCAAGTCCGCCGGGTTCGGCGGTGAAGCGGATCTCCTTGTTCTCGTGATCAGCCCAGATATTCAGGAAGTTTTGATCACGGTGAACGCGCTGTCCGGGCAGCTGAATGCTCAACGATAAAACGCTCAGATCGTCTCCATGCCGTTCGGTCTTGCCAAACTGCACAAAGCGCAGCGGGCGAGGCCCGGTAATACGATCCGTGGGCAACGGTGTCAGACGCAGCAGATAAAAATGTTCCGGTCCGAGCTCGGCCCAGGGATGCGTCTGCTTCTCAGGGGCGGTTTCCTCGGCGGTAGTGGGTTCTTCAATATCGGTTTCAGTCATGGCCGCGATCCTTTTCTACCTCCGCATGGGGTAATTCAAATCGCTATATCGGCCAAATCAGCGTGGACTAGAGACTTTTTCCTGAATGAAGGCGGTCATTCGCTCCACCAATTCGCCCGCTAATGGAAGATCCGGGTTGTTGTAGGTGGAAAGCTGAGCTTCGACATTGGCTGGCGTGATTCTGAGCATATGGTTCATGCCGGGAATCAGTGCCAGCTCGGCCTCAGGCCTTGCCCGTTTGAGCGCCTCGGCATCCTTGATGTCTACCTGAATGTCATGCTTGCCCTGGATGATCAATGCCGGAGCCTTGACCTGAGCGAAGGCCTGGGCGGGATTCTCCCGGAAGAGGGTGATCAGGTAAGGCTGAACGCTAGGGCGAAACAGCACCATCAGGGGATCCGGTACCTGAAGCTGCATCTGGCCTTTATCCAGCTGATCCATGATCCATTGTGCGCTGGCCAGCAGCGGAGGGGACAGCTTGGTTGCCAATTGCTCGCGTAATACGTCATCGATCGGGCGGCCACTTCCCGACAAGGTAATCAGGGCATCGGCACCTGCATCGTTGGCAGCGAGGCTGGCCATGAGGGCGCCTTCGCTATGGCCGATCAGGATCAGTTTTGTAAAACGCGGGTCTGAGTGGAGCTTTTTCGACCACGCGACGATATCTGCAACATAGCGTGGGACGCTCAAGTCTTCTTCTCGTGGCGCAGCAGGCGTACTTTGTGCAACGCCACGCTTGTCATAGCGAACGCTGGCAATACCGTTCTCAGCCAGGGCCTCGGCCAGGCGTTTCAAGGCAAAGTTACGCGCCATGGGGTTATTGCCGTCACGGTCTGTAGGCCCGGAACCTGCAATGATAAGAGCTACCGGCTGTGGCTTGTGACTTTCCGGCATGACCAGGCTGCCATACAGCGTTCCGTTGGCTGTTTCAAGATTGATGGGGTGATACAGGATCGGCCCCCTGGCCGCGAATGCGGGTAGCGTCAGAAGGCAACACAGCAGAACAAGCAGACGGGACATCACAACACTCATGACCATAAACAAAGGGCACCGGACGGTTCCGGTAACCTATAATTGGACGCAGCGTAACGGCTAGGGTTCTAAAGATGAACTCGGGAAAGCCAGAAGGTATACTCGTTCGCTTTCTGTGCCGGCGCTGGATAGGCTCCGGTCCATCGATTCTGCGGAGCTTTGCGACATGTCCGGCAATACCTTTGGCACATTGTTCACTGTTACCACGGCTGGCGAGAGCCATGGGCCCGGGCTGGTCGCGATTGTAGACGGATGCCCACCGGGGCTGCCGTTGGCGTTGGCTGACCTTCAACATGATCTGGACCGTCGCAAGCCGGGCACCAGTCGGCATACTACCCAGCGCCAGGAGCCGGATGAGGTCGAGATCTTGTCTGGCGTGTTCGAAGGCGTCACCACGGGTACGCCTATCGCTTTGCTGATTCGCAACACCGACCAGAAGTCAAAGGACTACTCTGCCATCAAGGACCTGTTCCGCCCAGCTCACGCGGACTATACCTATCACCATAAATACGGGTTGCGTGACTACCGTGGCGGTGGCCGCAGCTCTGCTCGTGAAACATCCATGCGGGTTGCGGCTGGCGCCATTGCCAAGAAGTTTCTGGCGACCAAGGGCATCCGTGTCCGGGGCTACATGAGCCAGCTCGGTCCTATCGAAATTCCGTTCAAGACCTGGGATAGTGTGGAGGAGAATGCGTTCTTCTGTCCTGATCCAGACAAGGTGCCGGAGCTGGAAGCGTACATGGATCAGCTGCGTCGCGATCAGGACTCGGTAGGTGCCCGGGTCACGGTCGTGGCCGACGGCGTTCCGCCGGGCCTGGGTGAGCCGATTTTCGATCGCCTGGATGCCGAGCTGGCTTATGCACTCATGAGCGTCAACGCCGTGAAAGGCGTTGAGATTGGTGCCGGATTTGCCAGTGTGGCGCAGCGGGGCACCGAGCACCGTGATGAGCTGACCCCCGAAGGTTTTCTCAGCAACAACGCCGGCGGTGTACTGGGAGGCATTTCCTCCGGGCAGCCGATCGTAGCGCATCTGGCGCTCAAGCCTACCTCAAGCATTACCACGTCTGGCCGCTCCATCGATGTGAATGGCCAGCCCGTTGATGTGATAACCAAGGGCCGCCACGATCCTTGCGTTGGTATTCGGGCCACCCCGATTGCCGAGGCGATGATGGCGCTCGTCCTGATGGATCACTACCTGCGACATCGTGCCCAGAATGCGGATGTACACGTAGGAACGCCTGTCCTGGGTCAGCTCTGATTGCGGGCTTATCAGTCTATAGACAGGTTCAACTGCAGCTGCCCGTGGAGGGCAGCTGCATGAATAGGCACGCCGCTGATCAGCTGTACCGGCCTACTCGGGCACTGCATGAATACACGTGAGTCAATGCCGATTCCTTATTGGCGTCTGTCCAGCTTCTATTTCTTCTACTTCGCCTTGCTGGGCGCAACGGCGCCGTTTCTGTCGCTCTATTTTCATCATTTGGGGTTTTCCAGCGAGCATATCGGTCAACTGGTCGCTATTCCCATGCTGATGCGCTGCCTGGCGCCCAATCTCTGGGGGTGGCTGGGCGACCGTACCGGTAAGCGGTTGACCATTGTTCGTTTCGGCGCCTGCTGCACGCTCATCTGCTTTGCGGGAATCTACCTCAGTCATAGCTACGCCTGGCTCGCCCTGGTCATGGCGGCCCATGCGTTCTTCTGGCACGCGGTGCTGCCACAGTTTGAAGCCATTACCCTGGCACACCTGCGTGAACAGGCTTCGCTGTATAGCCGCGTTCGCCTCTGGGGATCCGTCGGGTTTATTGCAGCAGTGGTAGGGCTGGGCAAGCTGTTCGAGCATTTCAGTCTTGATCTGTACCCAGCCGGCTTGCTGGTCATCATGGCCGGTATTGTCATAGGCAGTATCTGGGTTCCGTCGCCTCTTGCGGTAAAACTGGAAAACAGCGGAAGCGAAGGCGGACTCATGGGTTGTCTGCGTCAACCGGGCGTCATGGCTTTTTATTTAGGGGCCTGCCTCATGCAGCTCTCCCATGGGCCTTATTACACCTTTCTAACGATACACCTGGAAAACCTGGGTTATGCTCGCGGCACGATCGGTCTCTTGTGGGCAGTAGGGGTTGTGGCGGAGGTGCTGATCTTTTTGGTCATGCCTCGTTTGTTGACCCTGTTCAGCCTGAAACAGGTACTTGCGGCCAGCTTTCTGCTTGCAGCGCTGCGCTGGCTGCTGTTGGGGCATCTTGCCGATCACCTTGGGGTTCTGCTCTTTGCCCAGGTCATTCACGCGGCTACATTTGGTTGTTTTCATGCGTCGGCGATCCATTTCATCCAGCGCCGTTTCGGAAACAGACATCAAGGGCAGGGGCAGGCACTGTATGCTGCACTGTCGGGAACCGGAGGCGCCTTGGGGGCGTTTTACTCTGGTTATAGCTGGCAGGTGTTGGGTCCTGCCTGGACATTCGGCTTCGCCAGCCTGGCAGCGCTGGTGGGGGCATGCATGATCATTACGCGTTTGGAAGATCGACATCATGATGAATCATCGGGAGCTGCTGGCGCAGCAAATCATTGAGGCGGGTCAGTTTCTCTACAGTCGGGGATGGTCTCCAGCAACCAGTAGCAATTACTCTGCCCGGCTGTCCGAGACCCGCGCGTTGCTTACAGTCTCAGGCAAGCACAAGGGACAGTTGGGCCTGGATGATGTGCTCGTAACGGATTTGGAAGGTAACAGCCTGGAGCCCGGCAAGAAGCCGTCGGCCGAAACGCTGCTGCATACCCAGCTGTATCGATGGAAGCCGGAAATTGGCGCGGTGCTGCATACGCATTCGGTTAATGCCACGGTTCTGTCCCGGATGGTTGCCGACGAGGCGCTGGTGCTGCATGACTATGAGCTGCAGAAGGCCTTCAGCGGTATCACGACCCACGAGGGCAGGGTACTGGTACCGATCTTTGAAAACGATCAGGACATCGCCCAGCTTGCCACGCATGTTCAGACATGGCTCGACACGCATCCAGACTGCGTGGGGTATTTGATTCGTGGTCATGGTCTCTATACTTGGGGGGCTCGTATGAGCGATGCCTTGCGCCAGATCGAGGCGTTCGAGTTTCTTTTCGAATGTGAACTTAAAATATTGAGTATCCGGACATGAGCCGCCTGACTGTCTACCATGAGTCCCATCCCGAGCAGCCCAACAAGGTCCTGACCCAGGGTGATCATATCGCGGCAACGCTGGCCGAAGTAGGCGTTCGATTCGAACGCTGGCAGGCCACGGCGCCTGTAGCGCCGGGGGCGAGCCAGGAAGAAGTGATTGCTGCCTATCGTCCCGAGATCGATCGTCTTATCCAGGAACGCGGCTATCAGACCGTGGATGTGATCAGCATGAAGGCTGATCATCCTCAGAAAGCCGAGCTGCGCGCCAAGTTTCTAGACGAGCATCGTCATGCAGAGGATGAGGTCCGCTTTTTCGTAGCCGGGCGTGGCCTCTTTACCTTGCATATCGGCGAATATATCTATGCCGTACTGTGCGAGAAGAATGACCTGATTTCAGTACCCGCCGGTACACCGCACTGGTTCGATATGAGCGAAGAGCCTAACTTCGTTGCGATCCGGCTGTTCAATAATCCTGAGGGATGGATCGCCCAGTTCACCGGGGAAGACATTGCTTCCCGTTTTCCACGCCTGGAGGCAGATGCATGACCATTCGCGCTATCCTGACCGATATCGAGGGCACGACCAGCGCGGTCAGCTTTGTCTTTGATGTCCTGTTTCCTTTTGCAGCCAAGCATCTGCCGGACTATGTGCGTGAGCATGCTCAGGAGGTGGCAGTGGCAGAGCAGCTGGATGCGGTGCGCGCCGAGGCCGGGGAGTTGACTGCCGATACCGAGCGCGTCATCGAGATTCTGCTGGGCTGGATCGCTGAGGATCGCAAGGCTACACCGCTCAAGGCCTTGCAGGGCATGATCTGGGCACAGGGCTACAAGACCGGCGAGCTGAAAGGGCACGTCTATCCGGATGCCGTCGAAGCCCTTCGGCGCTGGCATGCGCTGGGGATTGCGCTTTACGTCTATTCTTCCGGCTCTGTGCAGGCGCAAAAGCTCATCTTCGGTTGTTCCGAGGCTGGAGACCTGACGCCGCTGTTTTCCGGCTACTTCGATACGATGACCGGAGGCAAGCGTGAAGCCGCTTCCTATAGCCGTATCGCCAGCGCAACCACGCATCAGGCAGATGAAATTCTCTTCTTATCGGATGTTGTCGAGGAGCTGGATGCTGCCCGGTCTGCCGGTATGAAAACCTGTGGCCTGGTTCGCGAGGGCGGCGAGCTGGCCGGTCACCCTTGCGTGAAAAGCTTTGCTGAAATCGACCCTCTGACGCTCTGACAAAAGGGGTATCAGCGACATTCGGTCGTTTAAGGCGAACTACCGCCTCGGGTGCGCAGTCCCAATTTTACCGGAACTGAATTGGAGAGCACCCATGATTAACTCAACTATAGGCGGTGTCATCGGTTTCATCGTCTTCTTGCTGGATATCTGGGCTATCGTCAGCGTGATTCGCAGCGACAGCACCAGTAACAAGAAGATCTTCTGGACACTGCTTATTATCATTCTGCCAGTCGTGGGGCTGATTGCCTGGGGGCTTGCGGGTCCTCGCGGAAGTACGTCCGTATCGGCGCCAACGCATAAAGGGTAGTAGAACGCGTCTGGAGACCGTCACGTATTGCCCTTACAATGCCCGCCTTTTCTAGGGCGGGCGTTTTCCGTTCCGCCCATCCGAGGAACGGGAGACCTCTCAATGAAAGATTATCTAGAAACCCTATATGACGGCTATGGCCAACGCTTTCGCATGGACGAGCTGCTCCATGAGGTTCGTACCGAGCACCAGCAACTCGTTATTTTCAAGAATGCCCGCATGGGACGCGTCATGGCGCTGGACGGCGTAATCCAGACGACCGAAGCCGATGAGTTCATTTACCACGAGATGCTTACCCATGTGCCGTTGTTTGCCCATGGTCAGGCCAAGCGTGTCCTGATCATCGGTGGCGGTGACGGCGGTATCCTGCGGGAAGTGGCCAAGCACAAGAGTGTCGAGCACATCACCATGGTGGAAATCGATGCGGCCGTGGTCGACATGTGCAAAACCTATCTGCCCAATCACTCCAATGGCGCATTTGACGATTCGCGTCTCAACCTTGTCATCGATGACGGTATGCGCTTCGTGGCAAATACCACTGACCGTTTCGATGTGATCATTTCCGACTCGACCGATCCCATCGGCCCGGGTGAAGTACTGTTCTCGGAAAACTTTTATCAGGCCTGCCATCGCTGCCTGAATGAAGGTGGAATCCTGGTCACGCAGAACGGCACGCCCTTCATGCAGCTTGACGAAGTGAAGACCACAGCAAGCCGGGTCAACGGGCTCTTTGCTGACTGGCATTTCTATCAGGCTGCCGTACCGACCTACATTGGCGGCGCGATGACCTTTGCCTGGGGCAGCCGAGACGCTGGCAAACGTTTCGTGCCGGTAGATACCCTACGCGAACGGTTCGCAGTCTCCGGCATTGTTACGCGCTATTACAATGCCGACATCCATATTGGTGCCTTTGCGCTGCCTCAATATGTACTAGGCGCCATTGGCAAGACTTCCAACGCCTGATACTTTCGGAAGGTGCCCTGTGATCATTTGCAGGGCACGCACCACTCGTCGCTATCCAAGGAACCGGTGCCGCCTCAAAGCTCTCTTTTAGTTGTGTGCAATGCTATACGTCAGGCGTTTGTGTTGGCGTTCTTTTAGTTGAAAGGGCTCTGCGAGTGGCTTCGCTGATACCGGCGATCACCGTTGCAACGCCTCTATCACGCTCTATCGCATTAACTAAAAATCCCATTCAATGAGCAGGAGGTGCCCTATGCCTTTAAACATCTCCGATGATGTAAGCCTTACTGTGCTCCGGCAGATGAAGGAGGGTGGTTTCGACTTCTCACGCATACATCCCATCGATTTCTTCGCTATTTTTCCTGATGAAAAACAGGCCCGAGAGGCTGCATGTCAATTCAAGGGAGAGTCGTTGAACGCTCAGATAATCCCGCACGAAGAGGGTGGGTGGCACTTACAGGTCAGTAAGGTCATGTTTGCTACCTATACGACAATTGACGATTTCGAGTCTGATCTTGAGGCCGTCGTCAGTCCTCTTGGCGGAACGTTGGATGGCTGGGGCGTAACCCAGGAAATCAGGAGGACCTGATCCTGACGTCGAGGCATGGCCGTTCGTGTCATGCCTCATTTTAGTTTCTGCCATATGCTCCGTTTGATCTCACGTCCTGCACTACCGATTTACTACTCCCCGTTCTTGCCCAAGAGGGCATAATGGACTCTTGATTCAGGGGAGAAAGGCATGCTGTCAGAGTTATTCGCGGTCATGGCGCCTGTGCTCATTGGCGCAGGTATCGGCTATTTCTGGAAGCGCTGGGGCTATGAATATCCCACTGACTTCATCTCCCGCCTGGTCTTCAACGTAGCCTCTCCCTGTTTGGTCCTGGCGACACTGGGGCATGCACACATCGACAAGCACAGCTTTGGGCAAATGGCCCTGGCCTGCGTGGTTATCTGCGCGATCATGGGGTTGGCAGCCTATGGGCTTGCCCGTGTCTTCAAGCGAGACTGGAAGGTATTAGCCCCGGCATTCATGTTTCCCAATGTAGGCAACATGGGCTTGCCGGTGTGCCTGTATGCGTTTGGCGAGCAAGGCATGACGCTGGCCGTGGCATTTTATCTGGTCTTGTCGATCGGTAATTTCAGTTTAGGGATCTTCTGGATGTCCGGCGAGCGCTCGCTCAAGATGCTGCTGGGAAATCCCATCATGATCAGCGTAGCGATTGCATTATCACTCATGATGCTTGATGCCCAACTGCCGCGCTGGATTGCCAATACCGTCGACCTCATGTCCGGCCTTGCCATTCCGCTCATGCTTATTACGCTGGGCGTGTCACTGGCCAGCATACGGCCACAACACCTGGGGTCCGGCTTCCTATTCGGTGGAATCCGGCTATGTCTGGGTGCTCTTGTGGGCTGGCTGGTGGGTTGGGCGCTACATCTGCCACCTCTGGCCCATGCTGTCCTCGTCACCCAGTCATCCATGCCCGTAGCGGTTTTCAACTATCTCTATGCCCTACGCGCTAACCGGTCTCCCCAGGAAGTAGCCAGTCTCGTATTGTGTTCAACCATACTGGCGTTTGGGTTCTTGCCGCTGATGCTGGCATGGTGGCTGCCTGCCACAGGATAATCAGCCCCCCAGCAGGCGGGTCAAGTTGGGAAGTACAAGTACGATGGTGGTGATGATCAGCACAAGGCTCGCTTGCCGCCACTTGGGTGTCGGTTCTCTTAACATGACTCAAGCCCTTTCTTCTTATAGGGAGAAGCTCGATTGCTCTGTCGGCATTTATTATGGCCCTCGCAAGGGCCATATCACATTGAGTCGAGACTAGGTCGCAAGTTACAGCCTGTTTAGATCTAAAGCTTTTCTAAATCTCCTACTTAATGGTGTTTAGCGATTAAAAGGAGCGCTGTACAGCGTCTTTTCACTGTTATAGACGCGTTTCACAGAGGTTTCGTGACAACGTGCCGTTTGTCTGATGATTGTCAGGCGCGGCCGAAGTGTTGGGCGTCCAGGGCGATAGCGTCATCCAGTGCGGACAGTAATGGCGCTCTGGCCTTTACCTTCGTGTTCCCATGGGCTGACATGTTGAGCTTGCTCAGGCGCATAGCGGCGCGGTGAACAGCGTCTTCCAACGCTTCTGGCGCTACGACTTCATCCAGAAAGCCTGCTTCGACAGCCGCTTCAGGTGAAAACATTTCAGCACCAATCACGGCTCGTTGAAAGGCGGGACGGGGCAACCGGTCGCGTGCGATTTCAATACCCGCCTGATGCATTGTCATACCAATGGCGACTTCATTCAGCCCTATGGTAAAGGCGCCTTTGACGCCAATCCGGTAGTCCGCCGACAACAACAGGAAGGCACCTTTGGCAACGGCATGACCACCACATGCAACTATCACGGGGAAGGGGTGGGACAACAGGCGACGTGACAGACGAGACCCCATTGTGACCAGATCGATCGCCTGCTGCGGGCCGCTCATCATGACCTTCAGATCGAAGCCCCCGGAGAGGATTCCCGGTTGGCCTGTAATGACCACAATGGCTTTGTCCTTTTCGGCCTGATCGAGGGCCTCGTTCAGCGCATCGATAACAGCTGGCGAGAGCGCATTGACCTTGCCGTTGTTCAGCGTAAGCGTTGCCACAGGGGATTCATAGCGATAAGAAACAAGTGCGTTCATGAGTGAGCCGTTGTCGTTATTAATATTGCGGTGAACGTAACGACTGTTTCGAGTCACGTAAAGCCGTTTGGTTGACTGCCTGGTCACGCATGAACTGGGCTTTCTGATTTAAATGCATGAATACATTAAAAAAAATTTGCCATTTCAAAACTACATGGATATAGTAGCGCACCTCAACGACGCAGACGTTGAGAAAAACTCTGGTGAGGTGTCCGAGCGGTTGAAGGAGCACGCCTGGAAAGTGTGTATACGAGAAATCGTATCGTGGGTTCGAATCCCACCCTCACCGCCAGATTAACAAAACCCCTGAGAGCGAAAGCTCCAGGGGTTTTGTGCATTCTGGGTGAAATTTCTGCCGAATAGACGGGCAGGATGTCAGCGTTTTAGATACCGAGCACCTGGGGCGTAAGTTGCGAGTGTCAGATCTGGCAGGCAGGGTTCGCTGAAAGACGTTGGTTTGCGAAGTTCGCGCTCTATGTCCGTTAGCACAGTGTCCATCAGCAAAGGGTTCTGGACTTGCGCTGAGGTCAGCTTCCAGGTGAGCGGAGAATTCCCCGTTACGGGAGCTGCAGTAATGGTCAGGCTACCATCGCAATCGACCACTGTATTGACCTGGTAGCGTCCAAGCGAGAGATCCGACAGGTGAAGAAGTGACTTCATGATCAAAGAGCAGCGTTTTCCGTGATGAGTATTAGATACGGAATTTCCCAAACATTCCCGCACGGCTTGACCGTTTGTCAGATCTTCTTTTCCTGTCTTACGTCTTGATTTAGATCAAGAAAGAGGTTGTTTCACCGACGCTGTTGACTCAAGCCGCAGCGTGTCGTGGCGACATGTCCGCCGCGACCTGCCTTTTATGGCCAAAACTTCTGATGGACTGAAGGCTGTACGGGAAGGATGGTGGTAGGTGCGGTTATAAGGTCGCTGCTTAATCGCTCGACTGTCGTTTGCCAAGTTGCTGGCCATTGAATGGCTAGGCTGACTTTTTCCCCTGGGTACTGTCAAAAACCGGGATTGTGGCGTGTGGCCAACTGGATGTTCGCTGGGTTGTCTGCAATGCTGTGTTTATCTTCAGGCAAAGGCGAACAGTTTGCACATCGCTATTCATTCCCTACCTCAACAATATGGCCATATGCGCCAGCCTGGTCTGTATTGGTTGTTGGTCAACCAGGCTCTGGTGGCCGATACGTTGCTGCTGTCAACCCTCCATGAACAAGCTTCGGACGTATCGTCAATTTGCGTATTGCCTGACCGGCCCAAGGACAGCTGGATCGACGTTCTGCTGGCTCATAAAACTAACGTCCGGTTTTATACGCTAGCTGAACAGAACCATGAACGCTGGCTGGAGCGGTTGACCGAAGAGCTTGAATGGTATGGCAGGTTGGCCGGCCGGCTGATCGTGGTGCAGTACGATGTTCGCCAATTGGACAGTCTGACCGAGGCTGCGCTGAAAAAGCGGCTGGCTCATCTGGCCGGATGGGTCCGTAAGCACAAGGCTACATGGCTCATGATTGGGGTAGGAGATGGTGTCCAGCAGCGTACACGTCTGGCGCCACTAAGTGATGAGTTATCCGGCCTGGGTGAAATGGAGCGTCATGCCTTTCATGTGCATTACCATATTGATCACTGGCGTAGCGGGGAAGGTGGCGTTTTTCATGCTGACTTCTCACTTGAGCTGAGTGAGTCCGGCCTGCGACTGGCCAATGCCGCTGATGTGGAAGTGTCTACCAGTAACCGTGATGACGAGGTGGTTCTGGCCTGGCGAGAATGCCTGGCAGGCCGACAGGCACCCTCCCGGCATTGGCAGCTGTTTGACTCACTGGAAGATCTGCTTAATGCAGCCCATGGCGCCCATGCCGCTACGGTAGTGCTGGGCATTGCAACGGCGGGCAAGGTAGAGGAGCTGGCAAGACAGATCCATGGCTTACGCGCTGCCCGAGGCAATCGGCTCAAGATTGTGATTCGTGAAATCAGTCAGTGTCTTCGCCACGTGGATGAACGGCTGTTCTTTTCAGCGGGTACCAACCTCGTTGTGCCGTACCTGAACGATGTATCCCGTTTCTTTAGTCAGTTGCAAAGTGTACAAGGACAGATTTATCGGCGAACGGGCGATACGGACTTCGATAAGCTCCTGCAGGCATTACGTCCCCAGTTCATGCGTGGCTATGTGGCTGCAGAGACTTTTATTGGCAGTGTACAGGCCGAGCTGGAGCGCATCGTACAGGATGAGCTGCCCGGCATGGTATTAAAGCTCAAGCCCGCCCATGGTCTGACCGCTCTGGATCTATTGGCACAGTGCGACATGAAGCGTCGTGGCGATTTCGTGACGGTGGTCGAGCAAAGCTTGTACCTGTATCTGTTTGCGTGTCGCCTTAACGATATCGAACCGGCCTTGCGAAATATTTTTCGTGTTTCTGTCGATACGCTGGCATCGAGTATCGAGATTTATGACAGTGCCGAGCGGTTGGGGCTGGAGCTGAGTCGAATGAATGCGCTACCGGCCCAGCATGACTATACGGATGACCTTGCCTTCCGGCTCAAAGGTATTGCCGAGCCGGCTGACATCAAAGATGTCTCTCCCGAATCGGGTGAGCCACAGCCTGTATTGAGGCGTGTTTCGCTTATGGTAAAGAGGACTGCAACCCATGAGCGATGAGCTGTTTCACTACGCCATCATTCTGACCGGCATTCTGGCCTTTCTGGCGGGTTTTTTGCTGCGCTCGGCTTGGAAGGCCATACTGGATTGGATATCTCACAAGACACAAAGGCCTCGTTACCTGAAACCCTCGATAGAGCTTAAAGGGGGCAAGATTCGTGATGGCGAGACAAAAGGGCGGGGTAATCAGTAAACCTGACGGACGTTTATGCTCCATCATCCATTCGACTACGCCTCGCTATCGCCTTGAGCGGGCAGGACGCCTTGATTGAAGATGTGTTTATGACCGATAGACCACTGCTGCTGCCACCCACCGCGCTTCAATACTGGCGAGGGTTGGGCTTCTGGAATTACTACTTCCTCACCAAATTCGTGCTGGTCTGGCAAGGCCTGCTAAATTTTCATGCGTTGGAGAATTTGGCCTTTGCGGCTTTTCTGTTGGTGCCGCTGCCGCCGGTATGGCTGCACCGTCTGAGGCATGTCGTGGCGATTCCCATTGGCGTGTCGCTTTATCTATATGACACCTGGCTACCCCCTGTCAGCCGGCTCTTTGCCCAGTCTGCTGAGATATCGGCGTTCAGTTTTGACTATATCCTTGAGCTGGTAGGGCGGTTCATTAATACTTCCTGGCTGGCCGCAGGTCTCGTGCTGTTGGTGGGGTACCTGTTCTTCAGTCAGTGGATACGTTTCACGGCGGTAACGGTTGTAGCCTTGGTAGCGATTCTGATGGCTGGCCAGACAACCTTCTGGCGTTCATCAAACCCTGCCGCGGGACCAACACTTGTAGACGTCCCAACCACGGCTGTACAGCCTGGAGGACAGGCGTCGCCTGTGCCCAGGCCGGTGGCGGGCGGAACGGTAGAGCCAACCGATGCTAATCTCAATGCAACACTCAGTGATTTTTATACCCATCAGAGCACTCTGGTCAGCCAGTTCCCTCCAACTCTAGGTAGCGACGCGGCCCCCTTTGACGTGCTGATCCTGAATATCTGCTCATTGGCCTGGGACGACATGGAGGATGTCGGACTCAGTCAGCATCCGCTCTGGAACAAGATGGACGTGCTGTTTGATGACTTCAATTCGGCCGCTACTTACAGCGGACCAGCTGTATTGAGGCTGCTTCGAGCGAGCTGCGGCCAGTTGCCTAATGCCGGGTTGTATCAGCCTGCCAGCAAACAGTGCTTTCTCTTCGAAAATCTCAAGCAGTTGGGTTTTGACGAGGCTATGGTCATGAACCATACCGGTCGCTTCGATAATCTGATTGGGCAGGTCAAAGACAACGGTGATATGCAGGCGACTCTTTTCCCGTTTGGGGACTTGCGGCCTGTCATGATGGGCTTTGATGGCTCGCCCATTTACCGTGATGGACAAGTGCTCTCCAAATGGTGGCAACAGCGACTAGACAATGCGTCAGCGCGCGAGGCGATGTTCTACAACACAATCTCGCTGCACGACGGGAATCGGGTCATTGATCCAACGTCCGGCAAGACGGTCACGGCAGAATACAAGCCGCGTCTGCAAAATGTATTAGATGACCTGAGCGGATTTATGGATCGCCTCCAGGCTTCTGGAAAGCCGGTTCTGCTGGTGATCGTGTCCGAGCATGGCGCCGCATTGCGAGGCGATCTCATGCAGATTAAGGGAATGCGAGAAATTCCAAGCCCTACCGTGACGCACATTCCGGCCGGCGTCAAACTCATCAATGCCAAGGCGACGTTGAGTGGGGCGCCTGTTCATATCCGTACGCCCGCCAGCTACTTTGCGTTGTCGGAATTGATCAATCACTTGGTGGATGGCGCTGCCTGGAAAAATCCGAATTTTGACCTGAATGCCATCATTACCAGCCTGCCGCAGCTGGATCATGTGGTGGCGGAAAACGAAGGCAGTGTGATGATGCGTTTCAACAACACGCATTATTTGAGGCTGGATGGTAAAAGCTGGATCAAGTATCCGGAGCGGGGGAAGTAAGCGAGAAAGGCCAGTCGTAATGTACGGCTGGCCTTTCTGGCGCTAGCTTCAGTCGTTGCCGACCCGGACGACCAGCTTGCCAAAGTTCTTGCCTTCCAGGAGGCCCGTAAACGCGTCAGGAGCATTCTCCAGGCCGTCCACGATCTGTTCGCGATATTTGATCTTGCCTTCACTTACCCAGGGCGTCATGTTTTCCAGGAACTCACCGTAACGGTCGCCATAGTCCATGGTGATGATGAACCCTTGCATGCGAATGCGCTTGTGCAGGAACGTAGCCTCCAGCATCGGGAGGCGATCCTTGCCGTCAGGCAGATCCTTTGGATCCTTGTTGTAAGTGGCGATCAGACCGCACACCGGTACGCGTGCCTTGGTGTTCAGGAGAGGCAGAACCGCATCGAATACCTTGCCGCCTACGTTTTCGAAATATACATCAATACCTTTGGGGCAGGCCTTGGCCAGTGCCTCGGCAAAATGCTCACTCCGGTGGTCGATGCATTCATCAAAGCCCAGGGCTTCTACGGCATGCTGGCATTTTTCGGCTCCGCCCGCGATGCCTACAACGCGGCAGCCCTTGAGCTTGGCAATCTGTCCCACCGTCGAGCCAACGGGACCGGTGGCCGCGGCAACCACAACGGTTTCACCCTCCTTGGGCTGTCCGATATCAAGCAGCCCCATGTAAGCAGTAAAACCAGGCATTCCAAGAACGCCCAATGACCAGGAGGGATGCTCCGGATTATCGCCGAGCTTGTTGAGACCATCGCCATTGGAGACGGCATAATCCTGCCAGCCATTAGCAGCTAATACCCATTCGCCTTCCTTGTAATCCGGATGTCGGGAGCTTTCCACGCGGCAAACCGTGCCTCCTACCATCACATCGCCCACTTGCATCGGATCGGCATAAGATTTCGCATCGCTCATCCGGCCCCTCATGTAGGGGTCGAGAGACAGGTAGACCGTGCGCAGCAATACTTCACCGTCTTTTGGCTCAGGGCGAGGCTCGCGCTCCAGACGAAAGTTCTCTTGCGTCGGTGCGCCTTGCGGGCGCGAGGCCATTACGATGCGGCGATTTTCGTTTTGGGATTGGATCATGTCTCACTCCTGTGGATCATCCAGGGTCAGCGCTGTGCCTGTTCAACGAGAGCAGGCGGGCTGTTGGTTACAGGGAAGGGACTGACCCAGATGCCCAGGGTTCCTGAAAATCTCTTTCAGGCTGGCCTGGGTTTAATTGAATTGTGCATATTCCTGAAGTGGCTCGGTCGGCATCCTGAGATCGCCTTCCCAGGGAGCAAAACTGTAGCGCAGGTACACGAGTGCCTGGTTGGGTTTGTAGTCACTCCCCACGGAGCGCTCGATTCCGGCAGACGTACCGATGAACCAGTTGGGCGAAAGACGACGCTCCAGCGAAAAGCTGGCTCGATAGCCAAGGCCTTTGCTGCGGCCTCCCGTCAGTACAGGATTTCCTGCTTCGCGCTGCCAGGCGGACTTTGTCGGGAAGTAATCCGCATCATCCTCTTTCACCCAGGAGTAGCTGGCTGATGCTTCGGCGTAAAACGACCAAGCATCCCAGCGTTGCGCAAAGTTGATCGGGACAGAGTAGGACAGGTATTGCTGTGGGCTATAATAGCCTCCCTGGCCGAACGTATAACCGCTCAGGTTTTCCTTGAAGTGCCAGTACATGACGTTACTGCCAACCCGCAGGCGTCGATTGGGCTCGTCGATCAGGCGAAAGTAGATTCCGCTCATCAGGCGCAGGCGATCATTGCTTTCCACGTTTTTACCAGTCAGACGATGAGCCTGCAGGCTCGACCAGATGCCATAGAAGCCGCCCTGGTCGTAGCTCAAACCAAGCGATACCCCATTGGTGCGGACGCCACCCCAGGTTTTGCCTGTGCGAGGGTCTTCAGTACCTGCATAAGCCAATAAGGACGTGGACAGGGCGCGGCGGGAAATATCCATTGTCCAGCCAAGGGGCTCAAGATCGCCGCTCAGGCGTACGCCTCCCACGATATCCTGTACTGGAAACCCCAGGGGAGTAGTACCTACGTCCCATTGGGTGTCTTGCCCACGCCAGCCAACAGCCAGGCTGGTACCTTGAGCTCGTTGGTTGATATGCCCGCGACTGCATTCCTCACGGGTCTGGCAGAGGGCCACACTTCCAAAGTTGTTCTGCTCAAGAATGTTTCCTAGGTCGCCATTATCCATCGTAATGGTTTCCGCCCGGAAAAAGCCTTTGCCCTCCCTGAGGGGATGATCAGCTTCAAAGCGTAGATCATGGGCTTTGAGGTCCGATATACCCGGTGTGCCTGAGCTGTCCCATGCGTCATATTGCAGTGTCGCAGTAGCGGTCTGCTGTTGATAAAGCTCAGCGGTATCGCTGCGAATGCTGCGGTTGAGCCAGTCGTCATCAGGTTGTACTCGGGTTTGTCGGGTGAACTGCGCATCGTTTTGGCCCGGATCGCCCATGTTGCTTGTGCGCATGGCCTGGCGATAGCGATCAAGCGCCAGGTCCGGCTGTTGATTGCGCTTGGCGAGCCGCGCCGCATCGCGCCATAGGAGCGGATCACGGGTCTCGACCTCCAGCGCGGCATTCATGTAGGCAGCGGCTTTCTCCGGCTCTCCCAATTCCGACCACAAATTGGCCATCCGACGTTGTTGTCCTGCAGTGGCTGCTTTGGAGGACAGCTCGGCCAGTTGGCGCCGTGCCTGGATATCAAGGCTCTGCTGATGGGCAAGCTCTGCCAGGCTGAGTCCGGCTTCTATATTGTCAGGCTCAAGTACCTGAGCTGCACGGTAATAACGTTTGGCCTCGTCAGGATGTCCACCTAATACCGACCACTCGCCCAGCAGGAGAGGAATACCCGCTTCCTTGGAAAAACGCGTACGTGCCTTTTCAAGCAGGGCGGTCGCATCCTGGGTGCGGCCCCGATTGTTTAAATCGCGCGCTTGAGCCAGGGTCAGGCCATAATCCAGTCGATAGGCAAGGCTGTGCATATCCTCACTCCACTGGTTGGCAGGGACTTGACGCAGGCTATCAAGCGCCCGTTGCGCCTGGTTCTGACTGTCGAGAAAGAGCGCATGGGCATACCGCAGGACCGGATCAGTGGAGCGCTGACGCAGCTGATTTGCAAAGGCGTCTTCTGCCTTTGGATTACCCAGTGCTGCGCGCGCTCTAGCAAGGTTATAGGCCAGCCAGGGATCCTGCGGCTGCAGCTCAAGGGCTTCTGTCAGCTTGTGCTCAGCGGTTGCCCATTGACCCTTGGCGGCATGGGCATCGGCCTCGCGCGACAAGATGTTCGCCTGAATCCGGTTCAACTCAGGTGTATAACGTTGACGCTGATCCTGGGGAAGGGAGGCGATAAGAGATTTGGCCGTGTCGATCTGGTTTTGCTGAAGATAAAGGTTGATGAGGCCCCGTAGTGCTGGACCGTTTCGACGGTCATAGGCCAGCGCCCGCTTGTAGGTCTGCTCGGCTCTGTTCGTATCACCCTGCGCTGCATAGACATCGGCAAGGCCCGTCAAGGGCTCTACGGCGCGAGGTTGCAGTCTGGCAGCGTTCTGGTAGGCCTTTGTCGCTGCAGTGTAATTGCCTGCACGCAATGCAGTATCCCCGTCATTGAGGGTTGCCCAGAATTGGGCTGTGTTGATCAGGCTTTGCCACTTGGCTCGCTGGTCGATGTTCTGCTCGTTGGCCAGGGCCTGCTGGTAAAAGGCCAACGCTTCTCGATGCCTACTTTCGCGCTGCCGTAGTCTTCCCAGATTGCCTAACGCATCTGAATCATTGGGGAAGCCCTTGAGGGCCTGTTGCAAGGCGCGCTCGATAGCGGCATGGTCCTGCGAGTTTTGCTCCAGGAGCTGCTGCGCCCTCTGCTTGGCTCTGAACGCTGGGTTTGCCAGCAGCTGTTGTTGCGCGGCCAATCCCTCGTGGGCGATAGGAGCTGCATCCGGGTAGGACTCAAGGTAACGCTTCCAGAGCGTGACAGCCCGATCTTCAACTGGCATTCGCTGGAGTTGGTCCAGCCATACTGCAGAGGCACCCTGGCGGGCGTAGGGGTCCTGACTGAGCTTTTCCAGGTCCTTGTAGGCTTCTGGATCATACGGATTCAGATCAAGGCGCTGTCTGACCAGCGCCAGCCGATAATTGCCACTTTGCGGATAGCGATTTACCAGTGATTGAATACCCTGTAGGGCTCTGGTATGACCCTGTGGCGTATTGGCAACCGCTTGCCAATATTCCAGCTCGTATTCAGGCGACGGTAAACCCGGCTTGAATAGTTCATCGTATAGCTTCAGGGCTTCGTCATAGCGACCCGCCCGTGCGAGCAGCCTGGCTTGAAGAAGCTGCGCTTTTTTTTGTGGCTGGTCGAGTTCGATATCAAGCCGTACCAGACTCAACGCCTGCGAACCTGGAGCAACCTTCTCCAGATGTTCCAGTGCGGCCTGTGCTTCCTGCGGCTTGTTCTGTCTTAACTTCAGGCGGGCAAGGGCAGCCAAGCCTTCCGGATGATCAGGTGCAATTTTGAAGAGGCGGTAAAGGCTGTCTTCGATCAGGTCATCTTTGTTACGCGCCTCGCCAGCCCTGACTTGCGCCATTAGCCGATCCTCCGGCGTAACGGGCCCCTCGGCCTGGGCCGACAGGCTAACCAATAGAAGAGACAGCAGAACAATCAGCGTGGGCATGCAGCGGTATCCGGCAACTGCAATTCACCATGAACGTTGAAGCGGAAGCGACCTTCTTGCCAGCCTCGTCCAAACAGCGACAGGACATTGCCATAATAGGCATCTGCCTCGAGCGGCTCCTGCTTCAGACGGGTTAGCTGAGCGTCGAGAGCCGCCTTGTCACCCAGGCTTGCCAGAAGCGGAAGTACAGCCGCCGAGAAGCCTAAAGGCCCTCGGTTTTGAGTAGTCCCTGTCTCGGCATTGACCTCTTCGGGCGGGTAGCCCCGTTGCGAGACATAAGTCTGCATGGGCTGGAAGCGCGAAAGCAGGCTATCCCGGCCGGCTGATCCAGGCGCCTGCATACCTGCCCACAGGTAAACACGAATGGCGTTATAACTGCCTTGCCAGCTGCTCCGCTCGGAGCCATGCCAGGCACCTGAGCGCCAATCAATCCAGTCAGGTGCAAAGCCTTTGGGCGCGGTTTCGTTCAGCAGTCGCAGCGTAGGAGCAATCATGCCTTGCCAGGGGCCTTCCGGATGCTTGTATGCAAAGCTGCTAAGTAAGAAAAGGGGCGTGTAGCTGGGGTTTAGCGTCCAGCTGTCCTCGTCGATAAAACCGACCGGGGCGGGCAGAAGCACCGGACCAAGCCCCTCAACCCGCGTGACTTCCTGCTTTTCGATCTGCTGCAGAAGCCGATTGGATAACGTCTGGTAATTGTGAATCCGCCAGAGGCGCGAGGCTTCCTGAAGGCTGTAGGCAATCCAGAGGTCGGCATCGGAAGCTGCGTTGTCATCCAGTATTTGAAAGTTGCCGTTTTCCGCACGCCCCCAGAGCCAGGCGGGCAGGTGTTTGGAAAAGTCTCCCTGGCTCAGGTTGCCCTGCGTCCAGTTGACTAAACGCTGAAACGTGGTTCGGTCACCTGCTACCAGGGCGAAAAAGAGCGCGTAGGATTGTCCCTCCGATGTTGTGATTGCGCGCTTGTCGCTGCGATCAATCACCCTGCCATTTTCGATGAACCCGCGCTTGAAACTTTCCCAAGCCGGCCACTGGCAGGCAGCCGAGACGGGGCTGGCGAGACTGATCAGACAGAGGGAGGCAAGCACTTTTTTCATGAAGGTTACTCCTGTTCCTGCAGGCGACGGCGCGCCAGCCAGCGGAGGACATTCCAGAGCAAGGCAGCCAATATCAGTGTGGTCACGATTGCAATGAATGCCAGTAGCAGCGGATGTGCGGACAGGTGATACCAGAGCAGCAGCCACCAGGGCAGGCTGCCTACGTAGTAAGGCTCTCCTACGATATGACTGTCGATCCGGTCTCCGCGGAAAAGACTGACGGACCCGGTGACATTCTCAAGCCCGGTATTCTGGCTCAAGGCCTCTTGCAGCTGCTGATAGCTGTTTTCGCCATAACCCATCAGAGCGACTACGCTGCGCGAGCTGGCGTCTGGGGATTCAAACCCGACCAGCGCCGAGATCGGCCCCGACGACGACGTCTGCAACTGTGTGTCTGCCGTAGCAGACCCGGTGTCCTGTAGCGGCGACTCAAGTCGGGATATCTTGCGGTTGGGCAGCATGAGCGACGTTCGGGTCTCATCCACGAACGCTGTCATATTCTTGTCCAACTCGGTCCGAGCCTGCTCGGGAATTTCACCTATTATCAGAACGTCGCGTTCGCCTTTCTTTATGGTTGACCAGTCATCACCAATAGCAACCTGTGTCGCGGGATAGCCTGTAATGGCCCCCATGCGTCCCATCAACGCAAACAAAAGGCCTGTCTGTTCCGGCGTTGGCTGCGAGGGCATCATTACCTGCGTCTGGGATAGATCGGCAAGGCGAGTAAAGGGATATCCGGCACTGACAAAGGCGCGTAGATCGGGCATGGCCTTGTAGTGATAGAGCGAAGAAAAATCAATGGTCGAGTCCGGATCGATTGCAGCTTGAACATTGAGCGGAAGCGTCGTGGTGCAGCTGGTATTGTCGCCATTGGCCGGGAAGGCGCCGAAAGAAAAATCAAAACGCAGCTCATTGCGAGCCCCTAGCTTGAGTGACGGCACTTGAAAGCCGGTACTGGTCCCTAGCGGATTTTCGTTAAGAATCGGCAGATTAACACCGCCCATGCTCTGGTTGGCATTCTTGCTCAGCGTAAAGGCCTTGATGAACTGGTTGTTGGCGTTGACCGTCAACAGGGCTGTATCGTCACGGAGCGGGGGCGTGTAGCGGTATTTAAGATCCAGCGGGATACCGCGATTACGCCACACGAACAGGTCCGGCGGAATATTGAACGCCAGCGTAATCGGTCGCGGCACCATGCCGGTGACTTCCAGCTGATTGGGATAATCCATTAGCTCGCCCAATCGAGTAGGGCGATCCAGTGAAACCCAATTTGGGGCATCGTAGGGTTGGCGGGGTGCCAGGGTTTGCAGAGAGTCCACAGTGGTGGATTGCCCTCGTAACGTAACAGCGCCCAAGGCGACAGCTTTCGCTGCAGTCAGCAGGTCGTTGTCGTCACGCCCAAGGATCAGTAACAGCTTCCCGTAGGGATTTTGCGGATTCTCGACAATCTCAATTGTCGGTGCTGTCACCTCCGCATGGCCTTCAATCAACGCAGGCAATTGTGCATTCGTTGCAAACACAACGGCATTGCCTTGAGAGGGCAGGCGTCCAAATGAGGTTGGAAAGCTGGCACCGCGCCAGCCACTCAGCGTTCCAAACCAGGACGCCATTACTGCCCCAGCAGTCTGCTCGGCACTGTTGGGGCGATCTGCAAAGATGAATGGAACGCTCAGGGGCGTTGGGTCGCGTTGATCGAAAAAGGGCTCTGGTAATTTGGATAAGTCATTCTGGATCTTTAGTGCCTGAGTGCTCAGGATCAGCTGGCTTTTCGCGCTGAAGTCAACCCATAGGCTGGAGTGCAGCGGGTCTTCGCAAATGGGGGCATAGTGGCCAACCAACTCAAAGCGCACGTTGTTGTAATCAGAAATAAACTGGGCATCGAGCGGTAGATCCCGCGTGATTTCCTTGCCCAGATCCGCCTGATTGATAGGCAATACCCCCATCAATTCATTGTTCAGATAGACCTTCAGGTGCGACTGCACCGGAATCAGCGCCGGCGAGGGGGTATACACCAGATGGAGTCGAGCGCCTGTGACGACCTCATCGCTACGTAACCCGAACGATGCGTAGAGATTTCTCAAGACATTACGGGTCGTCAGGTTTCCCGCTGATGAGATCTGATTGAAGCCCAGCTGCCGCTCCTGTACCGGTGGGGCAACGGGTGTCGTGTTGGGAGCAGGCGCAACCGTAGGCGCCGCGGTAGTCCAGGGGGCGCAGGCCAGCAGAGCCGCTGCGATGAGAAAGCGGATTACGCCTTTCATGCTTATCCTTGCTGTTGTGTTCGTTTTGGCGGTAGGACAGGGGTTACAGGTATGAACGACACGAGTTTCTCCACCAGCCACACCGAGCCCTTGATAAACGGACGGGAAAGCCTGGGGGAGTGCTGCAGCATGCGTTTATAACCTGATAATCCGACCCGGATAATGGCCAGGATGCTGCGTAGCGGGCTGTCTTGCACAAAACTTTCCTGCCATTGGGCCCAAGTGTCGGCACGTGCAAACGTACACTGCACAAAATTGATGCGTGTCTGAACATCCATCGGTTCAAGCTCTAGCCCTGCCACCCGGCCTCGCTGGTTCCGAACGCGAGTGGCAAAGCTGTACTCCTCAAGGCCGCGCTTTAGTTGCAAAAAGATCTGCTCGTCCGACTTGAGGTCCAGCTCTGGCGGCAGCTCCAGGCCCACACCGCCGTCGGAGTAGTCCGTCAGCGTACACGCATAAACGTGGCCGCCCGTCAGGCGTATGGCGGCAGGTAGTCTCAAGTCGACGCGATGGGTGCGACGAACCTGACGAACTTCTGCGGCAACTGCAATGGCGCCTCCGAGGATAATCAGGTTATAGACGGTCCAGAGCATGCTGATGATGACAGTGCCTTGTTCGACGGCTGGGCCGGTAACGTAACGATAGACACCAAACAGCAGGCCTACCACATTCAATCCAGCCAGGAACAGAAAGGACTTCGAGATCGTCCAGTCAAAGACGTTTTCCTCAACCAGTCCCCCTTTAGCCGTTACGTTGAATTTACCCTTGTGCGGATTGATCAGCGCCACTGTGGTAGGCCGGGCGATGTACCAGGACAGCACCGTCTCGTAGATCTCGCTCCAGAAGGAATAACGGTACCGACCCTGGATGCGCGAATTGGTAATGCTGGCATGGGCGATGTGAGGCAGAACGAACAGCAGAATCAGCAGCGCCGGGGCATACAGGATATACGCATGAAGGATCAGGAAGGCCAATGGTGAAAGCAGGTAGATGAGCCTAGGCACGCCAGCGAGAAAATGCAGCATTGCGTTGCAGTAGCAGAGTCGCTGGGGAAGCGAGAGGCCTTTGCCCATCAGCGGGTTGTCCAGTCGGAATATCTGCACCATACCCCGAGCCCAACGAATTCGCTGGCCGATATGGGCTGACAGGCTTTCGGTGGCGAGTCCTGCCGCCTGGGGAATACGAATATAAGCGGACGTCCAGCCGTTGCGGTGCAGACGCAGGGACGTGTGGGCATCCTCGGTTACGGTTTCCACGGCGAAACCACCAATGCTTTCCACGGCGGTGCGCCGCAAAATGGCGCAGGAGCCGCAGAAGAACGTGGCGTCCCACATGTCGTTTCCGTTCTGGACCAGACCGTAAAACAGGGTGTTCTCGTTCGGCGTACGCCGGAAGTTACCCAGGTTGCGCTCGAAGGGGTCTGGCGACAGAAAATGGTGAGGCGTCTGCATAACGCCCAACTTTGGGCTTTTCAGGAACCAGCCCATGGTCATCTGTAGAAAAGAGCTGGTCGGAATATGGTCGCAGTCAAAGATCACCAGGAAATCACCTTTGGTGACTTTCATGGCCGCATTCAGATTGCCTGCCTTGGCGTGGCGATTATCCGAGCGAATCAGATAGTGCACCCCAACTTCCGCGGCAAACTGGCGAAATGACTCCCGTTTACCGTCATCAAGAATGTAGATGTTCAGCTTGTCTTTTGGCCAGTCGATACCCAGGGAGGCCAGTACCGTCGACCGAACGACAGACAGGTCTTCGTTATAGGTGGGAATATAGATATCGACCGAAGGCCATTCGGCAATGTTGAGGGGGAGCGGATAGGGCTTGCGATCCAGCGGCCAGATTGTCTGGAAGTACCCAAGGATCAGTACCAGCCAGGAATAAGTTTCTGCCAGCAACAGGAGCAGGCCGCAGATGACATCCATCGGATTTTCCCAGTTCAGCGTCTGCGTATAGCGCCACCAGAAATACCGACACGATACAAGCAGCGAAAGGATAATAAGCGCTAACGTCGGGAAGCG
Organism: Pseudomonas sp. C2.3V; assembly: GCF_058536325.1. Classification (NCBI taxonomy): domain Bacteria; kingdom Pseudomonadati; phylum Pseudomonadota; class Gammaproteobacteria; order Pseudomonadales; family Pseudomonadaceae; genus Pseudomonas; species Pseudomonas sp. C2.3V. Next base: position 1,808,485 of record NZ_JBZUBN010000001.1, read on the forward strand.
CCCCGGCATCTTGCGAATGACCATTGCCAGCGCCCATAGCATGGCGATAAAAACGATCTGCTGGCCGATCTCGAATGGCTGCGTTACGCAAAGCAGCAAAAGCGGCGTGGCAATAAGCGCAAAGGCACCACCTAAGATACATTTCGTTCTAACCGAAAGAGACGACCAGGTCTCTTCTTTCAGCGTAGCGAGTGGCAAACGTTCCGGCAGACGTGCGGCTGAACGATAGAGGCGACGCCGATGTTCAAGCAGGGCAGGAAAACGTTGGAAACCCTTGGAGAGAGCAGCCAGGTAATCGGGACCTTTGCCATTGACGGGCCTGACCAGAATCAGCCAGATACTTTGCATGACAGTTCTGAGAGGATTGCCCAGGCGCCGCGTGGATAACTGAGGGTACAGTGCGCGCCAGTTGATAGCGACCCATTGCCAGGTGGGACGCTCGAATCGCAGGAATGTCCAGCCCAGTAGCCACAATGCCGTCATCAGTAAGGCAACCGGCGCGCGATGGCGCTCGCGGCTCTTGTGGTAGTACAGCGAAAGCCAGAATTTGGCAGCCGGTGCCAGGATCATGTGGCGCCTGCCTGCGCCACGCTCCATGTAGCCAGCGAGAGGAAGTTGTGGCTGGCCAGAGAGGCCGGAGCGCTATCTGCTAGCGGCCGCTTCAGGGCCAGGGCCTCGCGTACAGCTTCATCCTCGTGGATGATGGTTGAAATCAGTGTCTTGCCCAGGACCAGGCGCCAGAGTTGTATGAGATCCCGAGAGAGCTTGTAAGCGGGTTGGTAACGGTTCACCAGCCAGAAGCGGTTGGGTGTATTTAGCTGCCCCACCAGCGACTGCTGATTGATCAGGGCATGGCAGGCCGGGTCAGCCTGTACGATTTGAATCCATTGCAGGTCCGTAATCTGACCTAGTGCCTCGCGAAAGCTCGAGTGCTGTGGCACGTCGAAAATCACATAGGTATCGTCCGGCATCGCAAGTGCGCGCAGGGATGTGGGCAGCCAGTCTGCAGCCAGCTCATGTAGATGGGAAAGCGAGGTCGGACGACCAAAGGGCAGCAGCCAGATGTGCTCCTTATAAAGGAAAGCGGTGCTTTGCCAGGGGTAGCCTTCGGCGAGAGCCTGTGCCCATCCGGCATCCTCTGTAACGGATAAGCCAAAGTGCAGTCCCAGTAGATTGCTGGGGCAAAGATCGATCAGCAGAACATGCTTCTGTAAGGTGGCTAGACTGGCCGCCAGGCCTGCGGCTACTGAGGTGGTTCCACAGCCGCCCCGTATTCCCTGGACGGCTATAACGTGCATATTTTATGAGGCATTCTTCAGTTTGGCTTGCTCTTGAGTCGGTAGTACGACCTGAAGCGTCTCCAGGAGAAGAGGCCATTCGGCCAACGCTTTATTCAGATTCTGTACAGTCTGAATCTCAGCGTAGCGGAAATTTTGCAAATCGTAATGACGAATTAGCGTGGAAACGTCTTCACGACCACTGTTGCCTGTGGCAACGATCTCAGTAACGGGCAGGGTAGCCATTCTGGTATTGCTCCTGTTTGCAAAGCATCTGGGCTTTGCCGCGTTTATTTCTAGTGCACCCAGCGGCGTAAGGTGCAATGGATAAGGCACTTGGAAATAAAAGCGTCATCAAGGGCCGCCATAATAGAATTGCCCCCTACCGCCTGCGATCCGTGTCTTGAGTACAGTCTGTCCGGTCGCAGCCATGCCTTGAATTCGATTTCCTTAATCCATTCGATTCATTTTGTGAACCAGTGCAAATTATCGGCGGCTATTCCCACTGCTTAAAGGTCTATCTGGCGCCTTCTGACCGAACGATTTTTTCTCAGGACGAATGGCGTTTTGATAGCATCTGTCTGTTTCCCTTATTTCTAGTTGACCTGAGCGCTGTGTCTGGCTAAATGCCGTCCGGTTGTGACGCTGAGTGCGTCATCCGCTGAGCAGTGAGGGTGAATGAACGCTTCGTGGGATATCTTTTGCAGTGTCGTCGATAATTATGGCGACATTGGTGTGACATGGCGCCTTGCGCGTCAGCTGGTAGCCGAGCATGGTCAGCAGGTACGCTTGTGGGTGGATGATTGGTCGTCCTTTGCACGTATTCATCCAGCCGCAGGCATCAGTAATGATCCTGTCCAGCGTCATCTGGGCGTCGAAGTGCATCGGTGGACAGCCGTATGGCCCGACGATGTCATTCCGGCAGATGTCGTTGTCGAAGCGTTTGGCTGTCCATTGCCGGCTCCCTACATCGACGCAATGGCTCGACGTGCCTCCCATCCCCTCTGGATCAACCTTGAATACCTAAGCGCCGAAGCCTGGGTAGAGAGCTGCCATCGCCTTCCATCGCCGCAGCAGGGGATGCAGAAATACTTTTTCTTTCCCGGCTTCACTCAGGGAACGGGAGGGCTGCTCAGAGAACAGGACCTGCTCGACAAGCGTTTGCACTTTCAGGCGTCTACTGACGCACAAGCACGGTTTCTGGCTGCCCTGGGCGTTACCCAGACGCCTGGCGAGCGCATCCTTTCATTGTTCAGCTATGAGATTCCAGCACTATCGGAGTGGTTGGATGAACTGGCCCAGGGCGCTGAGCCCACCTTGCTGCTCATTCCTGAAGGCCGTGTATTAAGTAACGTGGCCCATTGGCTGGAGGCTGAAGAGTTAAAGGCAGGCGAGGAATACCACCGAGGCGCATTGCGGCTCTGCATTGTTCCGTTCCGCCAGCAGGATGACTATGACCTGCTCTTATGGTGCTGCGACTTCAATGCTGCACGGGGCGAGGAGTCATTCATTCGAGCGCAGTGGGCTGGCCGCCCCTTCATCTGGCATATCTATCCGCAGGAAGAGCGTGCCCATATGCTCAAGCTGGATGCGTTCCTGGACCGGTATCTCGTCGGAGCAAGCCCGGCTGCGCAGGTAGCTACGCGTACGCTATGGCACGCATGGAACGGAGAAGGATCTCTTGGGCAGGCGTGGCGTGAATGGTCAAAACATGAAGCCGAAATGACCGCTCATGCGGAAAACTGGTGTGCCCGACAGAGTGAACTCAATGACTTGGCGTCAACGCTAGTACAATTCCATACAGAGCGGCTATTATACGGCGCTTGATTTTCTATCTTCTTCCAAACGGATAACCGCATGAAAACCGCACAAGAGTTCCGTGCCGGCCAAGTGGCCATGATCGACAACGCTCCCTGGGTCATCCAGAAGGCTGAGTACAACAAGTCCGGCCGTAACGCTGCAGTGGTCAAGATGAAGCTGAAGAGCCTGCTTTCCGGCAGCAGTACCGAAACGGTATTCCGTGCTGACGACAAGCTGGAACCAGTCATTCTGGATCGCAAGGAAGTAACCTATTCCTACTTCGCCGATCCGCTGTACGTGTTCATGGACAATGAATACAACCAGTACGAGATCGAAAAAGACGACCTGGGCGATGCGGTTAACTACATCGAAGACGGCATGACTGACGTCTGCGAAGCTGTTTTCTACAATGATCGTGTAATCTCCATCGAGATGCCGACCACTATCGTTCGTCAGATCGCTTACACCGAGCCGGCTGTTCGTGGTGATACGTCTGGCAAGGTGATGAAGACTGCTCGTCTGAACACCGGTTTCGAACTGAAAGTTTCCGAGTTCTGCGATATCGGCGACCATATCGAAATCGATACTCGTACCAACGAGTACAAGTCACGCGCCAAGGTTTGATCGGCGAGTGTCACAAGAGCCCGGCTGATGCCGGGCTTTTTTGTGGGCCGTGTTTCGTTGGCCCAAAGCACAGTGATGGACAGGATGATGTATGGATGTAACGGCGATTGTGCTTGATATCCTGCTGGGTAGTGTTCTGGGCGTAGTGGGTGGTCTTTTTGGAATTGGGGGTGGTCTGATTGCGATCCCTGTGCTGGGGCTGCTCTTCGGGCTCGATCAGCAGTTGGCACAAGGCACAGCGTTGGTCATGGTCGTTCCTAATGTGCTGGTGTCAATCATCAAGTACAACCAACGCAATCGCATCGATTGGCGCCGTGCAGGTATTCTCTCGGGAGCGGGTATCCTGTCAGCCATTGCAGGGGCGATGCTGGCGGTAGGGCTGGATGCAAACCTGATGAGAAAAGGCTTTGTAGTCTTCCTGCTGTTTCTTGTGGCCTACAATCTCTGGCAGCTGCGCATGAAGAGCCATACGGTGACCAATCCACCTGGAGTCGCCTGGTTGGCAGTGCTGGGCGTGTTTGCCGGTCTGGTAGGAGGTCTCTTCGGCGTAGGCGGCGCGGTGATTGCGACCCCCATGTTGACGAGTGTCTTCGGCCTGTCCCAGGTCGTAGCGCAGGGGCTCTCGCTAACCATGGCGCTCCCGGCCACCAGCATTACGCTGGCAACCTATGCGATTCACCATGAGGTCGACTGGCTTATTGGCATACCACTGGCAATCGGTGGTTTCTTCAGCGTCGGGTGGGGTGTAAGAATGGCCCACGCCTTGCCGGAGCGTCTGCTGCGTGGGCTGTTTTGTGGTTTTCTTCTGGTATGCGCCATATTGCTTGCGCTCAAATGATCAGCCAAGACGGAAGCCTTCGACAATGAAGTTTGCGAAGGCCTCCGTAACCTGGGACTCAGTGTTCGAATTACGAACCAGCATGATCCGGGCGGAGGGCAGGCGGGGTAGACCGGCCTCTTCCTCGTTGATGATTTCCAGTTCTGGCGTAGCCAGGCTGTGCAATTGCGCGGTTACGGCAAGGCCGGTGCCGGTCATGGCCAGGATGGCCGACAGGCTGTGGCTGCTATAGGCAACCCGGTAATCGATGCCCGCTGTCTCCAGGGCATTGCACATCCACAGACGGCAAAAACAGCCATGATTGAAGACCGCTACAGGCAACGGGCTTCGCTCAAGAGCGGAGCTGCCAATGGCCTGCATCCAGCGAACGGGTTCTTCTCTAAGGAACTGACCGATTTCGTGGCCTGGCTCGCAGGTCACGATGCTCAGATCAAGGTCATGCCGCTGCAACAGCTGCGCTGATGTCTCGCACTGAACTTCGACTTGCACAAGCGGATAGGCCTGAGCAAAGCGTGACAGAATACCGGGCAGAAAGCGCATAACGTAATCATCAGGAGTCCCGATGCGAACGGTACCTACCATATGGGGCTCGCGTAGCGTATTCAGCACTTCACTGTGCAACGCCATGATACGGCGAGCGTATCCCAGCAGCACCTGACCCTCAGCCGTGAGGCGAACCTGGCGTCCCTCTCGATCGAACAGCTGACGTTGAACGATATCCTCCTCGAGACGTTTCATCTGCATGCTAACGGCAGATTGGGTTCGGTTGACGACCTCGGCCGCACGCGTGAAGCCACCGCTGTCAGCAATGGCGATAAAGGTGCGCAAGAGTTCACTGTCAATGCTGGGGAAAAGGCTCAAAGCATCAATCTCCTGAATGCAAGGCATCAGAACTATTCGTTGGATTGATCTTAGACGCGGGCCAAGAATGATGCCACTACATGAAGAGGAGGTATCAGCATGAACGCTCATGAGGTTATCCAGGCTTTCGATAGTGCGCGCCGCAAAATATCGGCTCTCTTGTTCTGGCAGAAAACACATGGAGTCATCAGGGCTTGGCGTGAGCAGGCCAGGCAACGCCAGACCTTGGCGATGTTAAGTGATGACGCCTTGAAGGATCTGGGCTTGAGCCGGGCGGATGCAGAGCGGGAGGGTTCCAAATGGTTCTGGGAGGGACCGTTTTCGCGTTGATGTCTGGCAGAGGGTTGACTAGGGTGTCCGTACCTGGCCCCTGGAATTCATCATGTCTATCCCTTTGTCCCTGTCGTTGAAAGAGGCTCGCCGACTCGCCCTGACGGCCCAAGGCTTTTACGGCTTCAAGCCCAGGGGCGAGGTACGGCATCGGCATATCGACGCGTTAATGAAGCGCTTGTGCATCCTGCAGATCGACTCGGTCAATGCGCTCGTGCGGTCACATTACCTCCCATTATTTTCCCGGCTCGGGTTCTATCCCCGAAAGCTTCTGGATGAGATGGCATGGTCATTAGAGAAACCGCACCAGCTGTTCGAGTGTTGGGGGCATGAAGCCTCCCTGATGCCTATGGAGGATTATCCGCTGATGCGCTGGCGCATGGAGCGGGCCGCTCAGGGGCAAGGCATCTATCGGGAGCTGGCACGGGTTGGGCGTGAGCAGCGCGCCGTGATTGAAGCGGCGCTACAGGCGGTACGGGAACGAGGCGCGCTTGGCGCGGGAAGCCTGACGACCCGAGTCGGCAAGGCGGGACCCTGGTGGGACTGGAGCGTCGAAAAAAAGGCACTCGAATGGTTATTTGCGGCTGGAGAAGTAACGGTGGCAGGCAGGCGTGGCTTTGAACGTCTATACGATCTGCCTGAAAGGGTGATTCCGAAGGCCATACGAGAAAAGCCGCCACTGAGTGAGGCGGAGGCCCAGCGCGAGTTGATCCGCCGAAGCGCAGCAGCCATGGGTGTGGCGGCCGAAAAGGACCTACGAGACTATTACCGGCTCGATCCTGCTGATGCCAAGGTGCGTATCGCAGAATTGGTGGAATCCGGCGAGCTGCTGATGCTGACTGTAGAGGGCTGGAAAAAGCCGGCCTTTAGCCTTGGCGAACCGCAGCAATCCCTGCGCGCGCGACACGTGAGCGCGCTGTTATCACCTTTTGATTCGCTCATTTGGGAGCGCGCCCGTACGGAGCGATTGTTCAATTTCAGGTATCGGCTGGAACTCTATACGCCTGCTCATAAGCGAGTGTATGGCTACTATGTCTTGCCTTTTCTCTTCAATGAGCACCTGGTTGCACGGGTAGACCTGCGCGCTGAGCGCGCCCATGACCGGCTGGCGGTACATGCCCTGCATGGTGAGGAGGGACACTTGAGCGAGGAGGCTGGTCGTTCGCTGGCAACCAATCTCCGCCAGTTGGCCAACTGGCTTGGCCTGGCGGAGATCAGTCTGCATGGCAGTGCAGCGGTGCTCAAGGCACCACTGGCTGAGGTCAGCGGCGGACCTGCTTGAGGGTTTCCGCAATCATGAAGGCCAGTTCCAGAGACTGGTCGGCATTCAGACGTGGGTCACAGTGGGTATGGTAGCGGTCGCACAGGCCGGCTTCGGTAATAGGTCGCGCACCCCCAATGCACTCAGTCACGTTCTGGCCGGTCATCTCGATATGAATGCCGCCCGCATAACTGCCTTCGGCTTGATGCACTTGGAAGAACTCACGAACTTCCGATAGAACGCTGGCAAAGTCACGCGTCTTGTAGCCACTGGAAGCCTTGATCGTGTTGCCATGCATCGGGTCCGAACTCCAGAGCACCAGGCGGCCCTCTTTTTGTACAGCCTGAATCAGGCGGGGCAGGTGATCACCCACCTTGTTGGCGCCCATCCGCACAATCAGATTCAGACGGCCGGGATCGTTGTTCGGGTTCAGCGTATCGATGAGGCGTATCAGGTCTTCCGTTGACGTCGTCGGTCCAACCTTTACGCCGATCGGGTTATTGACACCCCGCAGGAACTCCACATGCGCGCCGTCGGGCTGGCGGGTACGGTCGCCAATCCAGAGCATGTGCGCAGAGCAGTCGTACCAGTCACCCGTCAGGCTGTCACGACGGACAAACGCCTCTTCATAATTGAGCAGCAGGGCTTCGTGAGCGGTAAAGAAGCTGGTTTCCTTAAGCTGCGGTGCGCTTTCCAGTCCGCAGGCACGCATGAAGGCGAGAGTTTCGTCAATGCGGTCCGCCAGTTGATGGTAGCGCTCGGCCAAAGCCGAGTTCGCAATGAAGTCCAGGTTCCATTTATGTACCTGATGCAAGTCGGCAAAGCCGCCCTGGGCGAAGGCACGCAACAGGTTCAGGGTTGCCGTCGCCTGGTGATAGGCCTGCAGCAGACGCTGAGGATCCGGTACGCGGTTGGCTTCATCAAAGGTGATGCCATTAACGATATCGCCGCGATAGGCTGGCAGCGTGACGCCATCCTGGGTTTCTTCACCCGAAGAGCGAGGCTTGGCGAACTGGCCGGCCATGCGACCCACCTTGACCACAGGGCACCCGGCGGCAAAGGTCATCACCACGGCCATCTGTAGCAGCACCTTGAACGTATCGCGGATCTTGCCGGCAGAGAACTCCGCAAAGCTCTCCGCGCAGTCACCGCCCTGAAGCAGAAACGCCCGGCCATGGGTAACTTCGGCAAACTGGCGACGCAATTCACGGGCTTCACCTGCAAATACAAGCGGTGGAAAGCCGGCCAGGGTGCGCTCGACGTCGTTTAGACGCTTGGCATCGGGGTAGACGGGTTGTTGCTGGATGGGCAGTGCTCTCCAGCTGTCAGGGCTCCAGGGTTGAGTCATGATGGCTACTTGCTTTACGGATTATCCAATCGGGCAGGCATGTTAACCGATTAACAGCCTTTGGCGCTGATAGACGTGCTATATCAGTCTGCCTAAGATGGTGTGCTCTGTATAAAGGAGTCGACATGGATACTCAGGAGCGGTTACTGGCGGAAGTACACGACGAATATGGTCGTATTCGAGTCGTGGAAGCAGGGGAATACCGCTTTCTCGAGTTTGGAGACGAAATCGAGCAGAGTTGCGTATCGACTGCCAATCCCGGCTGGCTGGAATATGAGTATGGCCGGGCCATGCTGATGGGCGCGCTTTGCCATCCTGAACCACGGCGGGCGGTATTCATGGGCTTGGGTGCCGGAACACTGACGCGTGCCTGCCTTGATCATCTGCCATTGCAGGATGTCGAGGCAATCGAGCTGCGCGAAGCGGTACCGCCGCTGGCTCGACAGTATTTCGGTCTTGGTGACGATCCGCGCCTGCATATCCGTATTGGCGATGCGATGGATCTGTTGGACAGCTGCGAGTCAGCCGATCTGATTTTCGTCGACCTCTATACGGATGTAGGCCCCTCAGCCGCTCACTTGGCATGGGGGTTTCTGACAGGCTGCCAGAGCCGCCTCAATCCTGGTGGCTGGCTCATCATCAATCAGTGGAGCAGTACCGACGACAAGCCCCTGGGATCTGCATTCCTGCGCGGCATGTTCAGGCACCACTATTGGGAGTGCCCGGTGCCTGAGGGCAATGTCATCATTCTGGTGCCGGCCAGCTTCGAGCAAACCCTGGACCGGAGCGGACTGTCGGTACGTGTCGGTGCCATGGAGGAGAAGACTGGTTACTCACTGGGCCATCTGGTCGATCTGATTCGTCCGGCGAGCTAAATGCTTAGCCTTGAAAGCATTTTTGAGAAAGGCTGGGCTAATCCTGAGTTTTCCGGTATGATACGCCTCGGTCTTTTCAGACCTTTCCGTTCAGGAACTGCATTTTCCCGGTTCGCACCGGCCATAGCCTTGCAGTGCGAACTATTCCAGATGTAACACCACGTAATTTACTCATTCGCAAATCCTCACCTCGTCTGCCTGGGTGACTTCGGTCTATCGGAAATTAGCAGCACTAGGTCTTGGGTCTTTGCGATGTACAGAGGCAAGACAATGACCCAGGAAATCGGCGGTTTCGCCGCTCTCGATCTTAATCCTAACGTACTGGCGGCAATCAAGTCCGTTGGCTACGAAGAACCTTCTCCTATTCAGGCCCAGTCGATTCCAGTCATTCTGGCTGGCCACGACATGATCGGCCAGGCTCAAACGGGTACTGGCAAGACAGCCGCTTTTGCGCTTCCGTTGCTGTCCCGTATCGACCCTGCTCGCCGTGAGCCACAGGTCCTGATATTGGTGCCAACCCGTGAGCTGGCCCTGCAAGTGGCAACAGCCTGCGAAACCTACTCAACAGAAATGCCGGGCGTTAAGGTCGTTGCCTTATACGGTGGCGCGCCCATGGGCCCACAACTGCGCACGCTGCGTTTGGGCGCTCAGGTTCTGGTTGCTACGCCAGGCCGCCTGTGTGATCACCTTCGTCGGGATGACAAGATACTGTCCACTGTTGGACGTCTTGTACTCGACGAGGCGGATGAAATGCTCAAGCTGGGCTTCATGGACGATCTCGAATTCATTTTCGAAGCGATGCCTGAGTCGCGTCAGACCGTGCTGTTCTCCGCTACGCTGCCGCCGTCGATCCGTGCGATCGCCGAGCGTCATCTGAAAGAGCCCAAGCACATCCGCATTGCAGCCAAGACCCAGACAGTTGCCCGTATCGAACAGGCTCACCTGATGGTTCACGCTGATCAGAAGCCAGCCTCCGTGCTGCGTCTGCTGGAAGTGGAAAACTTCGATGCCCTGATTGCTTTCGTGCGTACCAAGCAAGCCACGCTGGACATGGCTGAAATGCTCGAGCGTCAAGGCTATCGCGTCAGTGCCTTGAACGGTGACATGCCCCAGGCTCAGCGAGAAAAAGTGATCGAGTCGCTCAAGGACGGATCGCTGGACATCGTGGTTGCAACAGATGTTGCTGCGCGGGGTCTGGACGTGTCTCGTATCACGCACGTACTGAACATCGACATGCCCTATGACCCAGAGTCCTACGTACACCGTATCGGTCGTACAGGTCGTGCCGGTCGTGAAGGTCGTGCGCTGCTGCTGGTAACGCCGCGTGAGCGTCGCATGCTGCAGGTCATCGAGCGTGTAACAGGTCAGAAGGTTGGCGAGATTCGCCTGCCTGATGCCGAAGCGGTACTGGAAGCCCGCATTTCCCGCCTGGCGGACAGTCTGGGTGCGCTACTCGCGGACGCAGAAGAAAACCGCGGTGCGCTGCGTGACGAACTGTGCGAGCGTCTGCAGTGTGATCCGACAACATTGGCCGCTGCGGTATTGGCCAAGCTGACTGCTGGCCGTGCGCTGGATATCGACACGGTTCGCCGTGAGCAGCCGCTGACACCGGCGCCTCGCTCCGATCGTGGCGAGCGTCAGAGCAGTGGTGGTCGCAGTGAGCGTGGCGAGCCACGTGATCGTCGTCCGATGGCGCCACTGCCGGAGGGTCGCGTACGTTGCCGTACAGCCCTTGGTGCACGTGATGGCATCGCTGCCAAAAACCTGCTGGGTGCTATCCTTAATGAGGGTGGCGTTCAACGCGAGGCGATTGGTCGTATTCAGATCCGTGAATCCTTCAGCCTGATCGAGTTGCCGGAAGAGGGACTCGAAGGGCTGCTGAATCGTCTGAAAGATACGCGTGTAGGTGGCAAGCCGCTGCGTCTGCGTCGTTATCGCGAAGACTAAGCAGTGTGATCTGCAAAAAGCCCTGGCCTTGTGCCGGGGCTTTTTGTTTGCGGGTGTTGGATGCCTACTGTCTAGTTATCAGCAAGGAGGTCATGTGGAAGCAGCATTCTGGATATCCAAGTGGGAGCGCAACGAGATCGGTTTTCACGTGCCTGAAGTCAGTGCTTATCTCACACGAAACTGGGCGTCACTGGAGCTAGCTGCCCGGTCGCGTGTACTGGTTCCGCTTTGTGGAAAAACACTGGATATGGTCTGGCTGGCAGAGCAGGGCTATCAGGTCGTGGGCATTGAACTCTCCCAGGTGGCGGTCGAGTCATTCTTTGCCGAGCAGGGGCTGGGTCCTATGCAGGAAAAGCGCGGTGATCTGGTGCTCTACAAGGCGGGACCTTATGAAATTGTGCAAGGTGATTTCTTCAAGGTAGGCGCAGAGCAAGTGGCGGCATGCGCTGGCTTCTATGACCGAGCAGCCTTGATTGCCTTGCCGGAAAACATGAGGCCTTCTTACGTTAAGCAAATGGGCAGGCTTATGCCAGCCAAGGCGAAAGGACTCCTCGTAACTCTTGAATATGACCAGGACCAGCGCGCGGGCCCACCGTTTTCAGTGTCGGAGCACGAACTCCATGCCTTGTATGGCTCTGCTTGGGGGCTGACCTGTCTGGAGCGCAATGATGTACTGGCGGAAAACGCCAAATTCGCCCGGCAGGGGGTGATCCGGCTTGATGAGGTGGTGTACCGAATCAGTCGGTAGGAAAGGAGGAGGGGCAGCAATGCGCTGCCCCTGAGTCAGAGAATGACTTTGTCTCGCAGCTTTTCAGCAGCCTGCTGCAAGGCCTGGATGACTTTTTCCTTGTCATAATTCTGGATGCTATTGGTATCCAGGTACATGGAAAAGCCTGGGGCTTCATGCTCCATGTAACTGGGTGAAGCGCCCAGATCACGGCGGAAGTCCACAACCTGATAGATCTGAACCGGACGGCTGAAGCCCTTTACGCTGATCTGGCTTTTATCCCGGCACATGATGACGTCCTTGATCAACGAGTAGGTCTCATGGCTGATCAGAATTTCCCCGGCATCGGCCGCACTTTCAAGCCGGCTGGCAAGGTTTACTTCACGGCCGATGATCGTGTAGTCCATCCGTGTGCTGGCACCGAAGTTACCGACCGTGCAGTAACCCGTATTGAGGCCCATGCGGATTTCCAGAGGCTTGGTAATGCCCTGGCTACGCCACTGCTGCCTGAGAACTTTCATGTGCTTGCGCATGGCGATGGCCATGGATACCGCTGCAACCGCGTCCTTCTTCGCGCCTTGGGTATTGGGATCACCAAAGAACACCATGACGCAGTCCCCTACGAATTTGTCGATCGTACCACCGTACTTGATGGCAATTTTCGACATCTCGTTGAGGTAGTTGTTGAGCATGTCCGTCAGCGCTTCGGCTTCAAGCTCTTCGGACAGCTCCGTAAACCCTTTGATGTCGGAAAAGAACACGGTGAGCTTTTTACGCTGGGTCTCCAGGATGACGTTCTTTTTACCGGTAAAGATCGACTCCCATACTTGAGAAGGCAGGTATTTAGAAAGATTGTGGGCCAGGTTCGCAGCTTTTTCATGTTCAAGCTTGAGCTCTTCCTGCGCCTGACGCAGGCGAAGTCGCTGTTCATACATGAAGTACGCTGTCATGCAGAGGTGCAGACTGGTGCCTACGATACTGACAAAGGTAACCAGAAGCGGTGTGTGCGGTTCGATGTGCTCCAGCGCGACCGCACTGGTCGCCAGTAGAGCGCTGAAGGCTGTCAGCAATGCAATAGCAGCATAGCGGCCCCCTCCCATCAACAGGGAGGTAAACGTCAGTAGCAGCAGGACCATGAAGCTGGGTACCAGCGAAAAGCCCAGCAGCAGAATGCTGATACCCGCATGCACCGAATCGATGAACAGCAGGATCAGGTCGGTTTCCTGGTTGCGGTTGCGGCGGAAGCGTATGCTGACCTGTTGAGCCACATGGGGATACAGCAGCGTGTAAGGCACCAGCCACAAAATGTTGTATGCGAAGTGGTGGGCATAGGCGCCTGCGGCAATGGTGGCTGCCAGGGCAAGGTAGGCCAATGCGCGAGAATAGTATTCGCCTAGGTACTCGGATGGGCTGTTGGCGTGTCGATGGGTCAGAAACTTCATAGAATCGAACCATCTGGAAGAAGAAGTGATGCCATAGTAACCCTCAAAAGTCTTGCAAAGAGCTGTGCCAGAATAGCGTCGCTGGCGAGCGCGATCTTATCTGAGGTCGTTATTCTCGTCCAAAGTCTTTACTTGTTACCGATGAGCAGAAGTTTGGCATGGAGTAATGGCACAATTCAGCCGGTCTGTACAACAACGATCGTTTTGATGAAAAGAGGTGTTCATGGATGCACTCGATGTGCTGCTCAACCGCGTTTCCGTTGCTCGCTTGACCGAGCCCGCCCCTACGGCAGAGCAATTGGAAACCCTCTTTGCTGCCGCGTTAAGGGCGCCCGATCATAAGCAGTTGCGCCCTTGGCGCTTCCTGACGATTCAGGGGGAAGGGCGCCAGGCGCTGGGCGAGTTGTTTTCAAGGGCGGTTCTGGCTCAACGCCCAGAGAGCCCGCCCGAAGCCTTGGCCAAGGCGCGCAACATGCCTATGCGTGCGCCTTTGCTGGTGGTGGCTGTGGCCTGCATTCAAGAGCACCCTAAAGTACCTGCGCAGGAGCAGATCCTGGCAGCAGGATGTGCCGCTCACGCTCTGGAACTGGCGGCTTATGCCATGGGGTTAGGCGCTATATGGCGCTCCGGTGATCTTACGCATGATCCTGTCGTACGCGAAGGGCTGGGCATTGGTGCTCACGAGGAAATCGTCGGTTTCATTTACCTGGGGACGCCGGACGTTACTCCGCGCAAGCCGGTAGCGTTGGAAACGAAGCAATTCGTCAAGACTTGGCCGGTGTAATCAGGCTTGCGGGAAGCTCCAGTGTGGCGACGAACCCACCCTCGGGATGGTTGGCGAACACGAGCTTTCCCCCATGTCGCTCGACCGCGCGCCGAGCGATGGCCAGGCCCAGGCCGTAACCCTGACTCGTCTGGTTGGCCGCACGATAGAAGGGTTCGCCCAACCGTGGTAGGTCTTCATTCGCCACCCCTGTTCCGTGATCACGCACTGCGATAGTCAGTGTTCCCCCGGTCTGGTGGGCTGTAATTTCCAGAGGCGTTTCAGGTGGATTGAAGCGCAGTGCATTACGGATCAGGTTATCGATGGCGCGTTCGAGCAGGTCAGGCCATCCGTGCAGCATCAGGGTAGCGGGTACATTTACCTCGATCCGCTGCTCGGGTGCGGTCAGCTGAGCGTCATCGCACAGGTGTTCGATGAGTGCATTCAGAGGGATGTCTGCCCTGTCGCCAGATTCGCCGTCCAGGCGGGCCAGCGCCAGGATCTCACCGATCAGCGTTTCCAGACGATTGCATTCCTGTTCCAGCCTGGGCCACATGGCGGCGCGATCTTCAGGGGTCGCGCGCTCGGCCAGCGCAAGGGCAATGCGAAGTCGGGCAAGAGGCGAGCGTAACTCGTGAGAGACGTCTCGAAGCAGTTGACGCTGGCTGACTATGAGACTTTGCAGGCGGTCGCCCATTCGGTTGAAGTCCTGCGCCAGTACGCCAAACTCGTCTCTTCGCCGAGAAAGCTTGGCAAGGCTGTCCTGCTGATAGGCCGTACGTCCCAGATCATGCACAGCGCTGCGCAGGCGGTTCAAGGGTCGGGTAATCGCCAGCGTTAATAGCAGACTGAACAGCGTCAGAACCACAAAGGCAATGACCAATACACTGATAGGGAAGAGCACTGAATCGCGCCGCCAGGCATTCAGCTCGGGCAGTGGGATATGGTAAATGAACAGGTAACTGCGCCCGCTTTCGCTGCTGGTATATTCCGTAGTAATCCGGCGCCAGGGCGGCGGTCTTCTGGGGCCGCGTTTTTCCATTTCCATGACATGCGGGGGGAGGGTGCCGGGCACCAGTGGCGTCCCGTTCTCGCCCAGTACCTGTATGTCGACGCCAAAGCGGCGCTTACGGTGCTCAAGCAGTCGTTGGGCTGCATCCTCGCCTTCATGCTCGTAGCGCTCGACCCACTTGGCGGGCAGTTGTTGAAGACCGGGATGGCGGGAAAGGATCCAGGAATCCTGATCGAGAATATGCCCCAGGAGCATGGTCAGGCCGACTGCCGACAGGATTGCCAGCCAGAAGGTACCGAATATTCGCCAGAACAATGTTCTCAATACCATGTGGAACCCTGGTTTGGATGGAAAACTGCCCAGCTGGGCTGGGCAGTTTTAGGCATCAATTGGATTTGTGTTCTTTCTTCCACTGCTGGAATTCAGCCCATTCCGCTTTGCGCTGTTCCTGCTTCTTGGCCAGCTCGTCGAACTTTTTGCGCTGATCAGGCGTGAGCTGATCGCGAATGGTCTTCTGCGTCTTTTCGCGGTTGGCCTTGAGCTCATCCTTCATGGCCTGGCGCTCTTTTTCTGGCAACTTGTCCAGGTACTTGTGAATGATGTCCTGGCGATCGTGCATCTCCTGACCCATCAGCTTACCGATAGTACGGTGCTGCTCAGGCGTCAGATCAAGTTCCCGGAACGGGCCGCCCATCATGTCGCGATGTCCCTTGGGACCGTCCATATGCATGCCGGGCGGGGATGGCGGCATGTCATCGGCTGGCGCAGGCGCTGCAAAAGATAAAGTAGGCAGCAGGGAAGCGAACAGCAGGGCGGGAATCATCTTGCGCATAAGGTTCTCCTTTTTGAGAGCCGGTATCGACCGGATGAGTCCACTTTAGCGGAGACAAGGTCAGGCGCCGTCAATCAAGGTAAAGCTTGGGTAAATACGCAGTCAGTAAACTGTGTCAGTACCGTGCCGCCTATTCACTGTAATAATAGCCGCGGCCTCTAATAGCCATGATGCGGGGTCTGCCATCCGCATGGGCACCCAGTTTCTTGCGCAGATTGCTGACATGCATATCGAGGCTGCGATCGTAAAGCGTAAGCTTACGTCCCAGGGCAATCTGGGCCAGAGCCTGTTTATCCAGAGGGTCACTGGGTTGGCGAAGTAGGGCTTCCAGAATGCGGCTCTCGGTAAGTGTCAGGTTGACCTCGTGCTCGCCGATGTTAGCGACGCCTCGGGCAACGCTCAATGACAGATCGCCCAGCTGTAAACGGGCTGCAGGCTGCGCCGGGTGGCTGCGGCGTAGAACGGCGCGCAGGCGCGCAGTCAGCTCTCGCGGGTCGCAGGGTTTGGCCAGATAGTCATCCGCGCCCAGCTCCAGGCCCAGGATGCGATCCAGGGGTTCGCCACGGCCGGACAGCATCACGACAGGTAGCTCGGGGTAGTCGCTGCGTAGCTGCTTGAGCAGCTCCAGACCACTTCCATCAGGCAGCATGACGTCCAGTACTACTGCAGAAGGGGTGTGGGCAGCCAGTTCCTGGCGTGCAGTCACGCCATCGTGGCTGGCGCGCACTTCGAATCCTTCCTGCTGCAACCAGGCACTTAGCAGATCGCAAAGCTCACGATCGTCATCGATCAGAAGAATTTGGCTCATTACGTTAGGCTCGTCGGAAACCGGAAGCAGGCTACCGACGTATGACAGGCCGGCAGCTGTATGAAGACTTCAGCGGTTCTAGGATTTCTTGGAGTCGCTGTCATGCAGATGCTTGGACAGGTAAATGCCCTGACCAATCATGAAGAGCAGCGTCATGCCCAGGCTGCCAAACACCTTGAAGTCCACCCAGATGCTCTCGAACGTAAAGGCAACGAACAAATTGGCAAAGCCGCAGACCAAGAAGAAGATGATCCAGGCAATGTTGAGGCGTACCCAGATCGCATGGGGCAGGGTCATGGCATGGCCCAGCATCCGTTCGATCAGCGGTTTGTCACCAATGAAATGACTGCCGATGAAGGCCAGGGCAAACAGCCAGTTGACCACAGGCGCTTTCCATTTCAGGAAAGTTTCGCTGTGGAACGCCAGGGTCATGCCACCAAACACCAGACAGGCCACCAGCGTCAGCCATTGGCCTTTCTCCAGACGTCGCTGCTGGATGAAAAGGATGCCATAGACGATGACTGACGCAATGATCAGAACCGCTGTTGCACTAAAGATGCCGCCCAGTGAGAAGGCATGACCTGCGAACTCGACGGTTCGAGGTTCAAGCTTGAAGACGATGAAGAACAGAAGCAGGGGGATGAAATCGATAAGTTGTTTCATTTAAGCAGCCGGAGCCAAGACATCCGGGCATAATAACAGACGAATCAAGACGAGGAACCAGGATGCGTGTCGATCTGCACTGCCACAGTACGGCTTCCGATGGGACACTGGCCCCGGCCGAGGTGGTTGCACGCGCCTATGAGCGGGGCGTTCGGTTACTGGCCCTGACCGATCATGACACCCTGGAAGGATTTGCCGAGGCGCGACAGACGGCCGATAAGCTGGGATTGACGTTACTGACAGGCGTTGAGCTCTCCTGTACCTGGGGCGGCGCAACCATCCATGTATTGGGCTACGGCTTTGACAGTGACTCTCCAGACCTGAAGCAGGCACTGGAGGCCCTTTACACGGGGCGTTGGGCGCGGGCCGAAGAAATTGATCGACGTTTGGCTGCCAAGGGCATGCCGGGGGCGCTTGAAGGCGCTCAGGCTATTCAGCAGGCGCTGGGTGATAGCCGTAATGCGCCTTCCCGCCCTCATTTCGCTGAGTTTCTAGTGCAGGCAGGCTATGTGAAGGACAGGGGCGAAGCATTCCGCAAATGGCTGGGCGGAGGCAAGATCGGTGATGTCAAGCAGCACTGGCCGACCCTGGAGGAAACAGTCACAACCCTGCGTGCGGCCAAGGCGTGGATCAGTCTGGCTCATCCATTGGCTTATGACTTTACACGGACTAAACGGCGCAAGCTGATCGGTGACTTCATCATGGCCGGCGGGCATGCCCTGGAAGTGGTCAATGGGGTCCAGCCAGCCGAACAGGTTGGCATGTTGGCAATTCTGGCGCGTGAGTTCGGTCTGATGGTTAGTGCCGGAAGTGATTTCCATACACCGAGTGACTGGTCTGACCTGGGCATGTACCGTCCGGTCCCTGAAGACCTGCCTCCGCTGTGGGCACGATTCGGCCATGCCATCTACCCAGCCAGTCAGGAGCCAACGTGAGCCAGTACATCGAGATACATCCGCAAAATCCCCAGCCGAGGCTGATCCGTCAAGCCGTGGATATCATTCAAAGCGGCGGCGTGATCGCCTATCCCACCGACTCGTCTTATGCATTGGGCTGTCGGATCGGTGAGAAAAATGCCGTAGAACGCATCCGGCGAATTCGCCAGCTGGACGACAAGCACAACTTCACTCTGGTATGCCGCGATCTTTCCGAGCTTGGTTTGTATGCCAAGGTCGACACGAGCACCTTTCGACTGATCAAGGCGCATACGCCAGGACCTTATACCTTTATTCTCAACGCCACCCGTGAGGTGCCACGCATTCTGCTGCATCCCAAGCGACGTACCATTGGTGTGCGGGTGCCCGAGCATCCCATCACTCAGGCGCTTCTGGAAGAGCTGGGGGAGCCGCTGATGAGTGTCAGCCTTATCATGCCCGGCGAGAAAGAGTCGCTATCCGACCCTTATGAGATGAGAGACCAGCTGGACCATCTCGTTGACCTGATCATTGATGGTGGAATGGGGGGACTTGAGCCCTCTACGGTGGTCAGCCTGACCGACAGCGAGCCGGAAGTTCTACGTGTTGGTGCTGGTGATCCAGAGCCGTTTGAGCGTGAGCGTGCATGAGCGAGCCAGGCAGTCCTGACGTGAACGAGCCTTCGGCACGCATAGAGGCGGCAGTACCGCTGGTTTACGGGCAGGCTTTTACCGAGCTGCCACAGGACTTGTATATCCCGCCAGATGCGCTGGAGGTCTTCCTCGAAGCCTTTGAGGGACCGCTTGACCTGCTGCTTTACCTGATCCGCAAACAGAATATCGATATTCTCGATATTCCAGTGGCTGAGATCACCCGGCAGTACATGGGTTATGTCGAACTCATGAAATCGGTTCGTCTGGAGCTTGCTGCAGAGTATCTGGTCATGGCAGCCATGCTGGCGGAGATCAAGTCGCGCATGTTGCTGCCTCGCTCTTCGGAGGAGGAAGAGGAAGAGGATGACCCTCGAGCTGAATTGATTCGCCGGTTGCAGGAGTACGAGCGCTTCAAAAAAGCTGCTGAGGATATAGATACTTTGCCTCGGGTAGGGCGTGACATTACCGTACCCACTTTACCGGCACCTGACGCCAAGGCGCGCAAACTCCTGCCGGATGTGGGGCTGAACGAGCTGATGCTGGCCATGAGTGAGGTTATGCGGCGGGCGGATCTCTTCGAGAGCCATCAGGTGTCACGGGAAGTCTTATCGACTCGTGAGCGCATGAGCGATGTGCTCGAACGCCTCAAGGGGGGACAGTTCGTACCCTTTATTGCCTTGTTTACCGTCGAAGAAGGCCGTTTAGGTGTGGTGGTGACATTCATGGCTATCTTGGAGTTGGTAAAGGAATCGCTGATCGAATTGGTACAGAACGAGCCCTTTGCAGCGATTCATGTACGGGCCCGAGGCGAAGACGCGCCTGTTGCCGATGCAGATATTGCTCAGTCCTGACTACCGGCGTAGGCCTAGCGCCGTCATCAGGGAATCGATTGCAGTAAATGTCTGGTCCGCCTGTGGCAATGGGGGGCGAGCACGCATCAGGACAGGGATTTTCAAGTCGCGCGCAGCGATCAGTTTAGCCTCGGTGGCGCTGCTGCCGCTGTTCTTGCATACAATCACCTCGATCTCTTGATCTTTCAACAAGGTGTATTCGTCTTCTATCTGGAATGGTCCTCGTGCGCTCAGGAGCGTAACGTTGGAACGAGTCTGCTCCGGAGTGACCAGGCAGCGAACCCACCAATGCTGGTGAGGGGGTATCTCATCGATATGGGTTAGCGGCTCTCGTCCGAGCGCCATCAGGACGCGGGCAAAGGGATAAAGCTGGGCCGTCAGATCGGGCCAGTGATGCCATTCCCGCCAGTTATCACTCGCGCAAGGATGCCAGGCCGGACGATGCAGCACCCAGTATGGGATACCTGTTTGTCTAGCGGCTTTCTGAGCATGTCGGCTGATCTGTTCAGCGTACGGATGGGTCAGATCGAGCAGCAAATCAATTCGTTGTTCATGAATGAAACGAACTAGCCCATCGATACCGCCAAAGCCACCTACGTGGCAGCGGCAGGGTAAGTCATCAGGTATCTGACCCAGGCCAGCCAGGCTATAGATGGCATCAGCGGGAAGCTGATAGGCAAGGCGCAGACCTTCGCGAGTGCCGCCCAGCAGCAGAATTTTCTTCAAGACGCGCTTCCCATCAGATTGCCGGCGCGGTCGATGGCAAAAACGTCCAGTGCCGTGGCAGCGGGCAGTTTACTGAGCGCCACATTACGAGCGAGTCGGCAGATATGGTCAGCCAGGAGGAAACCGGCCTCATGGGAAAGCTTGAGCGCCTGTTGACTGGTAGTGCAGGAAGCAATAGCCGCTTGCAAGGTGGCGCCTGCGCCGAGAGCTGCCGCCTGCTCAGCCAGCCAGGGCAGGTCTATGCTGGAGCTACGGCTGTGGAGATCCATGTGTCCGGCTGCCAATTTGCTGATCTTGCCAAAACCGCCACAGAGAGACAATCGTGGCACTGGAACGCGCTTGGTATGTTTTAAGACCGCGCCGACAAAATCTCCCATCTCGATCAAGGCAATTTCAGGCAGGCCGAAGTGGGTCCGCATGGCCGCCTCGCTGGCATTGCCGGTACACGCAGCCAAGTGAGACTCTCCATTGGCGCGGGCAACATCAATAGCCTGCTGAATTGAGGCGATATAGGCTGCACAGGAAAAGGGACGAACGATGCCGCTGGTACCCAGAATCGACAGCCCTCCCAGGATGCCCAGGCGGGCATTCATGGTCTTTTGCGCCAATACCTCACCGCTTTCAACGCCGATAGTCACTTGGAACCCGCCAGGGTAGCCAGCCTCAAGGGCGAGCCGCTCCAGATGGTGGCGCATCATCTGCCGGGGTACCGGGTTGATCGCGGGTTCACCAACCTCCAGTACCAGACCTGGTCGGGTTACTGTGCCAACACCAGGACCTGCTAGAAAGGTAATACCGGGCTCGGCTGTCAGCTCGACCTGAGCGAAAACCCGTGCGCCATGGGTAACGTCCGGGTCATCTCCAGCATCCTTGATGATCGAGGCGGTGGCACCCATAGCACTACGCTCGCAATGCTCGATACGAAGCAGAAGGGTTTTCCCGCCCTTGGGCAGATCAATGGTCAAGGCATCACAGGTTTCGCCACGCAAGAGCAGGCGTGCCGCTGCCAGGCTTGTGGCCGTGGCGCAGCTGCCTGTTGTAAAGCCGCTGCGCAGCGGACCTTTACGCTCGGGAGATTCCTCGCGCATGGGCGTTGAGTCGTCCTTCAGCCCACCACTGACATGAGTGCGTCAGGTTTGGAATGGACGAACGGGCAGGTGAACGGTCTCATGCAGGCGGCTCCTCGCTGGCTTTTTTGCGACGCTTGTATGCCGGACGATATACATGAGCCTTGTCCTCCCGGTAAAGAAAGGATTCGGAAAAATCATCTGGTGCCAGCACGCGCCCGACAAGAATCAGCGCCGTGCGGTGGAAGCCTTTGGCCCGAACTTTAGCCAGGATGTCTTCCAGCGTACCCATTACCCAGTCCTGATCCGGCCAGGTAGCTCGGTGCACCACAGCCACCGGGCAATCGGCGCCATAGTGCGGGATCAGGTCCTCGACAATCTTGTGCAGTCGGTTGATTCCCAGGTGTATGGCAAGGGTTGCGCCATGCCTAGCAAGGTCCGGCAGTTGCTCACCCTCGGGCATAGTTGTCTTGCCTGCATAGCGCGTGAGAATAATGGTTTGAGAGATATCCGGGAGCGTCAGTTCTGTACCGAGCAAGGCAGCGCAAGCAGACGTGGCTGTGACGCCCGGTATCACTTCGAACGGAATGTCCAGCTCACGTAAACGGCGAATCTGTTCGCCAATTGCGCCATAGAGTGACGGGTCGCCTGAATGCACGCGTGCTACATCCTGGCCCTTGGCGTGGGCAGCTTCGATCAGCGTCATGATTTCCGCCAGATGAAGCTCGGCAGTATTGATGACCTGTTCGGCTGTGTTGCCTTGGAGAACAGCCTCAGGGACCAGGGAGCCTGCATAGAGAATGACCGGGCAGCTGTGAATCAGTCGCTGGCCTTTGATGGTGATCAGCTCGGGGTCGCCAGGACCGGCGCCGATGAAATAAACCGTCATGCATCGGCTCCCAGTTTTTTAGCATAGCCGCGGGGCGTGTATACCCATTGGCCAACTCGGCGGGTTTCGCTGTTGCCCACCAGCACAATAGTCAGCATATCGACCTGAGCTGGGTCCAGTTCGCCTAGTGTAGTGATAGTGATCTGCTCTGTTGCCCGGGTGACGTTGCGACCGATAATGACAGGCGTGTCTGCTGGGCGTTTTTCCAGTAACAGCTCACGGGCACGTGCCAACTGCCAGGTACGCTTTTGGGAGACCGGGTTGTAGAAGGCCACCACAAAATCTCCCAGGCCTGCCGCACGGATGCGTGTCTCGATGGTTTCCCAAGGAGTGAGCAAGTCTGAAAGCGAGATGGTGCAGAAATCGTGGGCAAGTGGGGCGCCCACACGGCTGGCGCAGGCTTGCAGGGCTGAAATGCCGGGCACTACGGCAATCTCCACCTCGTGCCAGGCGGGCAGCGCCTCGTGCTCCAGTAGCTCGAACACCAGAGTCGCCATGGCATAGATGCCTGCATCTCCGCTGGAAATCAGCGCCACGCTTCGGCCTTCGGCGGCCAGCTCCAGGGAGCGGCGGGCACGGCCGATTTCATCACCCAGCGGGCTATCGTGACGTGCCTTGCCGGCCACGATCTCGCCGAGCAGGTCGACGTAGAGCGGGTAGGCAACCAGGTCTGTAGCGCCTTCCAGCGCGCGGCTGGCAGCGGGGCTCAAGTGCTCCAGCCCGCCTGGGCCGGTACCGATGATAACTAAACGTCCAGTCATGAAGGATCCTGATAGGCGCGTGCAAGAGCAAAGGTCGCACGGGCGTTCTTGTGTTTGGGAATGATCAGCTCGGCCGGACCGCCCGTTACCTGCTCGGCCATTGCAAGGGCCGCTGCCTCTGCCACGCCATAGCAGCCCGTTTCGCGAAAAACGATAGCGGAGCGTTGAGTGAGCTGGTTTTCGTACCGGTTGAGCGTGTCGGTTTCGAAAAACCGAATAGGTACATTTAATGTTTCAGCCAATGCCAGCATGCCGACTTCGTCGTGTTTCAATGCGATGCTGGCGAAGCCATTGATGTCGGCTACGGTCAGCGAATGGGCAGCCAGGGTTTCTGTCATCAGTGTATGCAGAACTGATTCCGGGCAACCTCGCTCGCATCCCAGGCCAGCAATGTAGAGAGGACGGGTGTAGCGCCGGGCACTGGTGATAACGCATTGAGCCTGCAGCTGCTCCGACCATTCCTGCGCCCAGGCGTTGGCGCCGCCTTCATGGCCGGACAGCAGGGGAATGATGAACCGACCGGCTTCATCCAACACCAGCACCGGCGGGTCGCGGTACTTGTCTTGCAACACTGGCGCCAGGGTGCGTACGGCGATACCGCTGGCGCAGATCAATGCCAGCCGATGTCCGGCCTGGAAGCGTTGCTGTACGGTTTCGATAAAAGGCTGAGGACGATGCAGCCACTCGGCACTTCGATCCAGTAACTGCAAGCGTTGAGCGAGCGCAGCACCGGCATCCGTCAGACTGACGATGGTCAGCATGGCTGTGCCCCGATTAGGAACAAGGCAAAGTAGGGGCCTTGTTCTCCATCAGGCATCGCTTCATGGCATCGAATGATCCGCTGTGTGTCACGGCTGGCGTATTCGACATAAACGCTATCAGCGTCACGTCCGGTACGTCGCAGCAAGCGCAGGATTTCACCATACTGGCGGCCGGGTTTCATGATCACGAGCGGTCCGGGCTCATGCAGGGCGCTGGCCAGCCGCTCCGGGCCGGCAGTAGCGGGCAGGATGCGCAGGCTTTGTTCGAGTCGCGTCAGCGGGTGACGCGCTGCAGCGGCGGCGGCCATGATCGAACTGATGCCCGGCACAATCTGACAGGGAAACCGCTCGCCCAGCCGATCATGTAGATAGATGAAGCTGCCGAACAGTAGAGGATCGCCTTCGCATAGAACCGCCACGTCCTGTCCATGCTCAAGCCGGTGGGCAATATCGGCAGCAGCTTGATCATAGACAGAGAGCGCCGCATCGCGCTGACGCTCGAACGGCATGTAGATAGGCAGCTCCAGCTGATCGATCAGATGTTCCTGGGCGATGACCCGCGCCTGGGAGGCACCTTGCTGATTGGCAATATAGGCTACTACCGGACACTGCCGGATCAGGCGGGCAGCCTTGAAGGTAAGCAGTTCGGGGTCGCCGGGGCCGACACCGATGCCATAAAGTGTACCAGTCATGGTTTGATTCGCTTGAAAAGAAGTACAGGCAGGTGCGGGCGCATGAGGCGTTGACCGGCGAGACGGTCGCCTCTGGAAACGGCCAACTGGATCCATTCGTCGTCCTGGGCAGGCTCAATTTGTGAAAAGCCATGCAAAGCCATACGCGCATCCTCGGTGACGGCACTGGCAATCAGGCGTCCTCCTGACGGGAGTCGAGCCCAGCATGCTTCAAGAATCGCAGCCAGATCACGGCCGCCACCGCCTACAAATACGACGGTCGGCGATGGCAGTTTAGCGATATGCTCAGGCGCACGGCCTTCATGAATATGCAGATTCTTGACGACGCCGAAGCGGTCACGGTTCGTAGCAAGATGGGTGAGTCGCTCGGCGTGATACTCCAGGGCCTGAACCTGCCCATAGGGGTTCCATCGGGCCCATTCCACCGCTACGCCACCACACCCTGCACCAATATCCCAGCCGATATCACCTGCACGGGGCTCAAGCAGCGAAAGAACACACAGCCGTACCTCGCGCTTGGTCAGCAGACCTCTGCCGGCCTCGTCACCGTCTGTGCTGAACGCGGCGTCGGTGATGCCCGGGAATTCAGGCAGTACGCCACCTGCACCTTGAGTCCTGAAGATCACGACGTTCAAGGGAGAAAAGACTTCAGTCGACTCACTGAGAAGGCTGGCCGTATGAGTGGACACACGTTCCTCATGGGTACCCAGGTTTTCTGCTACCCAAACGGTGGAATCACCAAAGCCTCCGGCAACCAGCTCGTCTGCGATCGCGGCAGGATGGCTGTGGGCATCGGTGAGCGTTGCAAACCAGCGGTTGACCTTCAGGGCGGCGCGCAGACTGGAAAGGGGACGACCATGCAGGCTGACCACTTCAGCCTCTTGCCAGGGTTGGCCGATCCGGGCAAAGGCGGCCTGGATACTGGACACTGCCGGATAAAAGCGAAGCTTTTCAGCGGTGAGGTGCTTGCGCAGATGTCCGCCAAGGCCATAAAAAAGCGGGTCGCCAGAGGCAAGCAGGACGATGCGCTGGCCGGAGTGCTCTGCCAGAAGCGACCAGAGCGCTGAAAACGGGTTAGGGAAATGGGCTCGGCGAGGAACATTGAGGCCTTGCTGCTCAAGCGCTTCGAAATGACGCGGTGCACCAATAACCAGTTCAGCCGAGTCCAGTGCCTGCCGCGCTTCGGCCGAAAGGGCTTCGCCTGCGAGCCCAAGGCCGATGACCTCCAGCGTAGGGCCATTCCAGGTTCGTTCGCTCACCAGCGTATCCCTTGCTGCACACGTGCCAGTGCATTGAGCGTAGCGGCGGCCAACGCGCTGCCGCCCCGTCGGCCACTGAGTGCTATCCACTCGATGCCGAGTGCTTGCCCATGAGCCATGAGCGCATCCTTGGATTCTGCTGCACCAATGAATCCAACCGGCATCCCGATGACAAGGGCGGGCCTGGGGCCACCCGATTCCAAGTGCTCAAGCAGTCTGAACAGGGCTGTCGGGGCGTTGCCAATGACTACAATGCTGCCGGGCAGATAGGGCTCCCACAGCGACAGCGCCACCATGCTGCGCGTTTCACCCGTTGCTTTTGCCAGTGCCGGGACGCGCTCGTCATTCAGAAAGCATAAGGGACGTTCACCGAACAGGCGTCGGGTCAGGCCGTGCCTGACCATTTCGACATCACAGAGGATAGAGGCCTGCGCCTCCACGGCGGCAAGACCGGCTTCCATGGCATGTGGGCTGAAGTGCAGCGCTTCCACAATCTCCGGTTCGCCACAGGTGTGTACCAGGCGCATGGCAATCTGCGCCTGGTCAGGGTCAAAGCGGCTGAGGTCGGTCAATGTCCTGATCTGTTCAAAGGACTGACGCTCGATGGCCTCCGGGTCGCGCTGATAATCGAAGGGCATGCAATCAATCCGCCGGGGTCAGTTTCTGAACACCTTTGAGCGGCGCTGCCTGGGCAGGTGACAGAGCATGATCATGACTGTGGCCATGTTCATGATCATGGTGGTGATGACCATGATGGTGATGATGGTGGTGGTCATGATCGGCATCGGTGCCAATACCGCGCACATGGTGGTGGTGTCCGAACTGGGGAGCACCGACACGGTCTTCGAAGCCGATGATCTGCTCGCGGTAATGGCAAAGCTGGCAGTTCATGTTGCCAGTGCCTTCCTCGGTTTCATGGAGTTTGTCCACCAACGCCTCGATGACCAAGGGATGGTCGTTGAGATAACCGGCCTTGACAACCCGTACCTCGGGATGCGCCTCGGCATAGGCATCTACGTCTGCATAGATGCGATCGATCAGGCGTCCTGTGAAAAGGAAGTAGGGGAATACGATGACATTGCGGTAGCCCAGGCGATGCACGACAGGCAGCGCGTCGGCTACCAGCGGCTTGGTTACGCCGGAATAGCAGGTCTCGGCCCAGGCGAAGCCCATGCCTTCCCACAGGAAGCGCGTGATCTTGGTGATGTTGGAGTTGGCGTCAGCATCGGACGCGCCTCGCCCGACAACGACCAGAAGGGTTTCATCGCGACGGTAATCATCGCCAAACTGCGCTTCGGCCGCCTCGATACGATCGCGTGCAGCGCGCATCATCTTGGCGTTGACGCCCAGTTCCACTCCGTAGGTGATCTTGACTTCCGGGTTCGCGGCCATGAACTCGTTGAGTTCGCTGGGAATATCATTCTTGGCATGGCCGGCGGCCATCAGCATGCCAGGAATGGCGGTAATGTTACGAGCACCTTCTGCGATCAGCTTGTTAAGGCCTTCAGCAATGGTCGGGCGGGCGAATTCGAGAAAGCCTGTGGTGCACAGACGATCTGGAAAGCGGCTCTTGAGGTGTTCGGCGAGGCGGAAGAACTCTTCGACGCCCGGCCTGCTGCGAGTGCCATGCCCCACGACGAGAATGGCGGGTGCGCTGTTACTTAAAGTCATCAGGTGTTCTCAGCTGTATCACGGGTGTAGAACCAGGCGCTCAGCCAGCCCAGCACAATCCAGAAAACGGTATTGGAAACAAGTGCTGCCAACTGGAAATGTTGCTGCAGGGATTCAGGGGCCAGGCTTGCCTGTTCGGCAGGTTGTGGTGCGCCAATTATATGGGGCAGCGCCAAAAGGGCCAATGCGGCCAGACGCAACACCCTATGGCGGGTGAAAAATAGCAGGGCCAGGGCGCAGGCTGTGGCAGCCGCGGTGCCGATCCACCAGCCTTGCCGTGCGGTCAGTTCAGCCGCTGCGGTGCCGGGCAGTTCCGGTGGCAGCCCCAGGGAGGGCGCAAGACAAAAGGTCAGATAGCCGGTAGCGCCCCAAAGCAAGCCATGCCAGGCGTGGCGCGGGGCTCGTAGCGTAAACAGGCCTGCCAATATCAGGCTGAATCCAACCGCAACGACCAGGTTGCCGCCGAGTGTCGAAAGCGTTCGTTGCCAGCCGTCTTCAGGCGCCCAGGCCTCGTCGTCATGGTGGTGAGCAGGCGTGTCAGCGGCATGCGCGTGCGCTTCACCCGCTACCTCATAGGTTTCGGCTTCCAGGATAAGCGGCGTGATCCAAAGACCCTGCAGCACGCTCAGGAGCAGTGCCGCCAGTAGTCCGGCAAAGCTGGCTGTAAAGGCAATCCGTTTGTACATGTCACAGCCTCAATGGCAGGGGAAGCCTTCACTATGACGGGTGTCATGAGCGCCATTATGAAGGGCGTCGATGTGTGAGAAGCCGGCTAGAAAGACCAGGCCTGCTCCCAACACGCACGCCAGGGCGGCGGCAGTCAGGCGTTGAGTCAGGGTGCCGGATGCCGTAGGCACATGAGACAGGGATTGGCTATTCATGGATTCCCTCCTAGGAGTGTGGCGAGGATGAGGGAACGCACGAAGGCGCGGTCGCTTGCGCGCCACGCCATTCAGCTGCGCCCGCCCACCGCAGGTTGCTCAATCGTCAATCAGGCCGGTCTCCGGACTTGTGAAGGGGGTGGAGCAAGGGGCTCCAACGCCTGCAAGATCGGCCTTCCCATGCTCTACAGCCGAGCACAGTGGATATCGATCTACACTCACGTACCGTTGCGGGGGCAGTGCCGGACTTGAACCGGCTTCCCGTTTCACCGCCACGAACCGCGTGGCGACACCTGAAATCAGGCGCAAGCAGACCACGAACACGGGCGAAGCGTCAACTTCATCGATTGACACTCCAGAGTGTCGCTCGTAGCCTTTGCGCCTTCAGGGTGCTTTGGCACATGACC
The DNA here is from genome assembly GCF_058536325.1 of Pseudomonas sp. C2.3V. Lineage (NCBI taxonomy): Bacteria > Pseudomonadati > Pseudomonadota > Gammaproteobacteria > Pseudomonadales > Pseudomonadaceae > Pseudomonas > Pseudomonas sp. C2.3V. The sequence continues at coordinate 1,837,425 of NZ_JBZUBN010000001.1, forward strand.
AAAGCTAAGAGGGAATGCGGTGCGAGACCGCAGCTGCCCCCGCAACTGTAAACGGTTGTTTAATCGATGCTTTTCAGGAAGCCACTGCTCTTGGGCGGGAAGGCGAGAAGCGTTGCCGTGAGCCAGGAGACCTGCCTTGAACACATTTCAGAATGCGGCTGCACGTGTGAGCCGTATTCTTTCCGACAACCGGGCGGGGTGATCCGGTGTGGCGTCTGGACTGCGTATGAGCGCGTCTTCGTCATGCCTGCCTGTCCCTTTTTCATAAGGCAGCTCATGAAAACCTTGGCCAAGATTCCTGTCACAATCATTACCGGCTTTCTCGGCGCCGGCAAAACCACATTGCTGCGCCATATTCTGGAAAATGCCCAAGGGCGGCGCATCGCCGTCATTGTGAATGAATTCGGTGAGCTGGGTATCGACGGTGAAATCCTGAAGCAGTGCAGCATCGGATGTACCGAAGAAGAAGCCGCAGGCCGGGTATTCGAGCTGGCTAACGGCTGTCTGTGCTGTACCGTGCAGGAAGAGTTCTTTCCGGTGATGCGCGACCTGGTGGCCCGACGTGCCGATATCGACCACATCCTGATCGAGACGTCTGGCCTGGCGCTGCCCAAGCCGCTCGTACAAGCCTTCCAGTGGCCGGAAATCCGTAATGCATGCACCGTGGATGCCGTTGTCACCGTGGTGGATAGCCCGGCGGTTGCCCTGGGTACGTTTGCGGCCTATCCCGAAAAAGTCGATGCCCAGCGTCAGCTGGACCCCAACCTGGATCACGAGTCCCCACTGCATGAGCTGTTCGAGGATCAACTGGCAAGCGCCGATCTGGTCATCCTGAACAAGGTCGACCAGATGCCGCAAATGGCCCTGGCGGCCGTGCGTAGCCAGATCGAGAGCGAATTGCCAGCGTCCGTGAAAATCATCGAAGCGAGCAATGGGCAGCTGCCGTTGTCTGTCCTGCTGGGGCTGAATGCCGAGGCCGAGCTGCATATCGACGCGCGAAAGACGCATCACGACCATGAGCCTCATGAGGAGCATGATCATGACGAATTCGACTCGTTTGCGGTCGATCTGCCAGAGGTAGAGGAAAGTGTCTTGCTGGACGCATTGACCGGGCTGGTGCAGCGCCACGGCATCCTGCGTATCAAGGGCTTCGTCGCCATCAAGGCCAAGCCGATGCGCCTGCTGGTGCAAGGGGTAGGTACCCGCTTCGACAAGCACTTCGATCGTGCCTGGAAGGCGGATGAGGTTCGGCAGACACGTCTGGTCGTGATTGGCCAGGATCTGGATCAGGCTGCCATCAGCGCTGAACTCCGCAGCGTACTGGCTTAATACGATGCATCTCCTCAGGACTCAGCCCGGCGGCTTTACTCCCGACGACGGAATCGCTCATCTTGCACAGACCCCGGGCGACCTGGTGATCCTGTGCAGTGCCGATTCTCATCTAGCGCTGCTGGCCGAAGCGGCGCGCGGGCTGCCTGAGGACTTTCCAAGCCTGCGCCTGGCCAACCCCATGCAGCTGATGAATCACGCCTCGGTTGATCTGTATGTCGATGAGGTGCTTCAGCATGCCAAGGTCATCATTGTCTCGTTGCTGGGCGGGGCGGCGTACTGGCGCTACGGTGTAGATCAATTGGCCCAGCTGGCCGCACAAGGTGCCAGGCTGATTCTTGTACCCGGAGATGACAAACCCGATCCTGAGCTAATGGCGTTGGGTAACTCTTCCGTTGAGGATGCCGAGCGGATCTGGCAGTACCTGCGACAGGGCGGCATGGATAATGCCCGCATGCTGTATCGCTTCATCGGCCAGCGATGGTTTGGACGTGAGACGATGTGGGTCGAGCCTCAGCCGCTACCGCGTGTTGCGGTGTATGCGCCAGAGCGTGATAAAGATAAGGCGCTGGGCTCGTGGCAGCAGCGTTGGCAGGAGGATGGGCCGGTAGCAGCCCTGTTGTTCTACCGCAGTCATCTACAAGCGGCCAATACAGGGTTCATCGATACGTTCTGCGAAGCATTGATAGCTCAAGGGATTAATCCGTTACCTGTTGCCGTAGCCAGTCTCAAGGAGCCGGAGTGCCTTGCTGAGGTCGAGGCACTGCTGGAGGCGACAGAGACCGAGCTGATCATCAATACGACAGGTTTTGCCCAGTCCAACCCGGATTCCCCTCATCTCCGCCCGTTTCGTCGCGATGTGCCGGTACTGCAGGCTATTTGTGCCCAGGATAACGAACCGGGATGGCGGGAGAACGCCCAAGGGCTTGGTCCACGCGACCTGGCGATGCACATTGCCTTACCGGAACTGGATGGGCGGATCATCACGCGCCCCGTCAGTTTTAAGGGCCTGGCCTGGCGAGATGAGCGCAGCCAGAGCGATGTGGTGTGTTATCAGCCCGTTCATGAGCGAATGGCGTTTGTGGCTGAACTGGCTCGGCGCTGGATCATGTTGGCTCGATTGCCAAATAGTGAAAAGCGTACCGCCTTGATCCTGGCCAATTACCCGACCCGGGACGGCCGGATTGGTAATGGTGTAGGGCTGGATACGCCTGCCGCTGCACTCAATATTCTCAAAGCGCTGGAGACCGAAGGATATCCGGTCGAAGGCCTGCCCGAGAGCGGAACGGCCTTGGTCCATTCCCTATTGGGCGGCGTGACGAATGATCTGGGAAACCTGGATTTACGGCCGTGCCATCAAAGCCTGGGGATGGAGGACTACCTGCGCTTTTTCGCCGAATTGCCGCAGGTGAACCAGGACGCGGTGCGGGAACGCTGGGGCGATCCCGAGCAGGACCCCATGTTTCGCTGCGGCCGCATGATGGTTGCCGGGCTGCGGTTCGGACTGACGTTTGTAGGTATCCAGCCGGCGCGGGGCTATCACCTTGATCCCAGTGCGGTTTACCACGATCCGGACCTTGTACCGCCGCATGGGTATCTGGCGTTCTATTTTTGGCTGAGGCACGTCTATCGCGCCCATGTGCTGGTGCATGTCGGCAAGCATGGCAACCTTGAGTGGCTTCCAGGGAAGGGTGTTGGTCTGTCTGAAACCTGTTGGCCGGATGCCGTGCTTGGCCCGACGCCCAACATTTATCCTTTCATTGTCAATGATCCGGGCGAAGGGGCGCAGGCCAAGCGTCGTACCCAGGCGGTTATCATCGATCATCTGATGCCTCCGCTGACGCGCGCCGAGAGCTATGGACCTTTGCGCGATCTTGAGCGGCTTGCCGATGAGTTCTATGAAGCGCAACTGCTTGATCCGCGTCGCGCCCGCGAGCTGCAAGGCGATATCGCACAGCTGTTACGCCGCTCCAGCCTGGACCAGGAGCTGAAACTCTCGGATACCGAAGCGCCCGAAGACTGGTTACCCAAGGTAGACGCCTACCTGTGCGAGCTGAAGGAATCGCAAATCCGCGACGGGCTCCATATCTTTGGTGAGTCTCCTCAGGAGCGCCTGCGGCTTGATACCTTGCTGGCGTTGGTTCGTATTCCCCGCGGTAACGGGCAGGGCGGTAATGCCAGCCTGCTTCAGGCATTGGCTAAAGACCTGAGCCTGAATATTGATCCCCTTGATGCTGCGTTGGGAGAGCCCTGGCCTGGGCCGTACCCTGAAGCGTTACGGGCAGTCAGTACGGAGCCTTGGCGTATCGCCGGTGACACGCGTGAGCGCCTGGAATTACTGGCCGGTCGACTGATTGAGCAGGCACTGGGCGGTGAGTTGAATGAGGCGCAGTGGCCTTATGCGGGGCTGGTGCTGGCCCAGCTCAAAAGCCATATAGCACCGCTTCTTGACGCCTGCGGTCCGGCGGAAATCGCAGGAATCATCAGTGCATTGGCAGGACGGTTTGTCCCGGCAGGCGCCAGCGGAGCACCCAGTCGAGGCCGTCTGGATGTGTTGCCTACGGGCCGCAACTTCTATTCGGTAGACGTTCGTAATCTGCCAACCCAAACGGCATGGCGAATCGGTTGGCAATCAGCCAATCTCTTGCTGGAGCGTCATTTGCAGGATTATGGCGATTACCTGCGGCAGTTGGGGCTGTCCGTTTGGGGAACCGCTACCATGCGAACAGGTGGCGACGATATCGCCCAGGCCATGGCATTGCTGGGCGTGCGCCCCGTCTGGCAAGCGGGTAGCCAGCGTGTCAGTGATTTCGAGATCCTGCCTTTGACAATCCTGGACCGGCCGCGTGTAGACGTCACGTTGCGGGTTTCGGGTTTTTTCCGTGATGCCTTCGCCAACCTGATTAGGCTATTTGATGCTGCGGTGCAGGCGGTGGCAGCGCTGGACGAGCCGGACGATATGAATCCATTGGCCGCCCGGGTCCGTGATGAGCAGCGTGTCCTCGAAGCGAAGGGGTTGGCGACTGACGAGGCGCGGCGCCAAGCTGGCTGGCGGGTATTTGGTTCCAAGCCCGGCGCCTATGGGGCGGGTCTGCAAGGCCCGATCGATGAGCGTCAGTGGCAATCTCGCGATGATCTGGCGGAGGTATACCTTAATTGGGGCGGCTACGCCTATGGCGCAGATGACCCAGGCACGCCTGCACGGGAGCGCTTCGTCGAGCGGCTCGGCCATTTACAGGCTGTCTTGCATAACCAGGATAACCGTGAGCACGATCTGCTGGATTCGGACGACTACTATCAATTCCAGGGTGGCATGCTGGCCGCCGCAGAGACATTGCAGGGCGAGGCAGTAGCGTCTTATCACGGCGACCACAGTCAGCCGGAGTCGCCTCGTATCCGTACACTCAAGGAAGAGCTCAACCGCGTCATTCGTTCCCGGGCTGCTAATCCCAAATGGATCGATGGCGTGAAGCGGCATGGATATAAAGGTGCTTTTGAGCTGGCGGCCACGGTGGATTATCTGTTTGCCTTCGATGCCACGACAGCATTGATCGATGACCATCAGTATGCACTGTTGGCCGATGCCTATGTACTCGATCCGGCTACCCGTGAATTCATTCAGCAACACAACCCTGATGCCTTGCGAGAAATGACAGAGCGATTGCTGGAGGCCCAGCAGCGCGGGCTCTGGCAAGAGCCTGGGCATTATCGGGAAGCGCTGGAAAACGTTCTGATGGACAGCGAGGAAAGCTAAGTAGATGTTTCCTCATAATACCAGCCCATTAATGAGCCCTCTATGACTGATACTCCGCAATTTCCTTTGGCTGCCATTGTAGGAGCTGACTCCTTGAAGTTGGCGCTTTGCCTCAATGCCATTGATCCGGGTATCGGTGGGGTATTGATCGAAGGCCCGCGCGGTATGGCGAAGTCCACCCTGGCACGCGGCGTGGCCGCCCTGATGCCGGGTGGTTCATTCGTGACCTTGCCATTGGGGGCCAGCGAAGAGCGTATTACCGGCACACTCGACCTGAACGCCGCCCTGGGTGAAAAGCGCGCTGCATTTTCACCTGGCGTGTTGGCCAAGGCGGATGGCGGAGTGTTGTATGTGGATGAGGTCAATCTGCTGCCGGATCATCTGGTTGACCTGTTGTTGGACGTAGCCGCCAGTGGTGTAAACACCGTGGAGCGCGACGGGATTTCCCATCGGCATCCGGCGCGCTTTGTACTGATTGGCACCATGAACCCCGAGGAGGGGGAGTTACGCCCCCAATTACTGGATCGGTTTGGTTTCAATGTGGCGCTGAATGCCCATCCTGCGCCAGCAGAGCGAGCCGAAATCATGCGTCGTCGGCTGGCGTTCGACCTTGATCCGCCCGGCTTTATTGCCAGTTGGGCCGGAAGCCAGGCGGACCTTGTCAAGCGCTGCCAGGCTGCACGTAGCCGGTTGGCAGGGGTCGCACTGGATGATCTGTCGCTGTCGCGTATTGCCGAGCGCTGTTTTGCAGCGGCAGTGGATGGCATGCGTGCGGACCTGGTATGGCTAAGGGCAGCACGCGCCCATGCGGCTTGGCGCGGTAACGAAAAGATTACTGAAGATGATATCGATGCGGTGGAAGAGTTCGCGTTGCGTCATCGCCGACGACAGCAACCCCCTTCGGAGTTACCGCCACCGCCATCTTCTGATCGTCCCGTCTCCGAACCCTCTTCAAGCCATTCGAAGAGTGAAGGGCAATGGGGTGAGCTACCGCCTCAGGCGACGGCGATTGGAGAAAAGCGCTCAGGTGAGGGTTGGCCAAAAAAGCGCTGAGCATTCGCCCGCGTGTAACCCAAGTGGCGGATGCTCGACCTTTACCGGGGAAGGCCAGTAGCGGTCGGCACGGTGCTTCTCGCACAGGTGAGGCAGGGGCAGTTGCCTGGGTACCCACCTTACTGAGGGGGCTTCCTCGACGTGAGGCTGACCTGATACGCCAGCCTCGCTCTCAGTCGCCACGAGAGCATTGGTTGTTCATTGTCGATGCCTCGGCGTCCATGCGACGTCATGGCGCCCTGGTTCAAGCCAAGGGCGTATTGCTGGGTTTTCTCGAGCAGGCTTACCGCGCGCGGGCAAGCGTAGCGGTGCTAGGGGCAACAGGTGTACAGCCGCACTGGCTTGCCCAGGCTCGTCGAGCCAGTCAACAGGTTCCGGGTTGGCTTGCAGACCTGGGTGCAGGGGGCGGTACTCCCTTGCTTGAATCCCTGAAGCACGCACATGAGTGGCTAAAGCAACACCAACGTCGTCTCGGCAATGAGCCGGTAAGTATCGTTGTGATGACCGATGGCCGTGTACGCGCCTGGACCTCATTGCCTCGTCTTGATGCGTCTGTCCTTGTCATCGATACCGAGCGTGCTCCGGTTCGCGTTGGACGTGCGCGTCAGCTGGCAGCTGATCTACAAGCCGTCTACTGCCACGTCGATGAGCTACCCATTGGGAAGCTGAAACATCCGCTGCGCTAAATAAGGCAGCGATTTTGTTGCGTAACCGGTAGGCTATACAGCAGAACTACGATTTTCTTTGAGGTATGCGTCCTTGTTTTCCGATTTCGACCTGCACGAGCGTCTGCTCAAGGCACTGGACACGCTGAAATTCAAAAAGCCCACGCCGGTTCAGGAGGCCGCCATCGGCCCGGCACTGGATGGGCGAGACCTGCGTGTGACTGCCCGTACCGGCAGTGGCAAGACGGCTGCCTTTGTCCTGCCGATTTTGCATCGTCTGTTGTCCGAGCCCAAACCCCAAGTGGGTGCTCGGGTGTTGATATTGCTGCCTACCCGCGAGCTGGCCCAGCAGACGCTCAAGGAAGTCGAGCGGTTTGCCCAGTTCACGTTTCTAAAGGCCGGACTCATTACCGGAGGTGAGGGGTTCAAGGAGCAGGCCGCGGCGATGCGCAAGAATCCCGAGATTCTTATCGGAACGCCCGGACGGCTGATCGAGCATCTGAATGGCGGTAGCCTTGAGTTGGACGATGTCGATTTTCTCGTCCTGGACGAAGCCGACCGGATGCTTGACATGGGCTTCTCTGAAGATGTGCTTAAACTGGCCGACGCGTGCACTTCAGAGTCCCGACAAACGTTGCTGTTCTCGGCTACCAGCGGCGGTAGCTCCCTGCGTACTGTCATAGAACATGTCCTGCGTGAGCCGGAAGTGCTCATGCTTGATCGCACCGGGGAACTCAACGAGGCGGTCGCCCAGCAGATCATCACTGCCGATGACGTGGCTCACAAGGAGCGCCTGCTGCAATGGTTGCTGGCCCACGAGACCTATCGCAAGGCCATTGTCTTTACCAATACCCGTGTACAGGCCGACCGCCTGGGAGGCGTGTTGACCGCCAGCAACATCAAGGTTTTCGTTCTGCATGGCGAAAAGGACCAGAAAGACCGCAAGCTGGCGATGGAGCGCTTAAAGCAGGGCGCCGTGTCCGTGCTGGTTGCTACGGATGTAGCGGCCCGTGGCCTGGATGTGGAAGGCATGGATCTGGTCATTAACTTTGATATGCCGCGCAGCGGGGATGAGTATGTCCACCGTATTGGCCGTACCGGACGTGCCGGCGAGGCGGGCATGGCAATTTCGTTGATCTGCCATACCGACTGGAACCTGATGTCCAGCATCGAACGCTACCTGAAACTGCGTTTCGAGCGGCGCGTGGTGCAACCGCTTAAGGGCACCTATCAAGGACCGAAGAAGCTCAAGGCGTCTGGCAAGGCTGCCAGCACCAAGAAGAAAAAGACCGACACCAAGAAGCCAGTGACGAAAGCCAAGACGTCGCCACGGCCCAAGCGCCCCAGCGCTTCCAAGGTGGTCAGCCAGGATGGCATGGCGCCTCTGCGGCGTAAGAAGACGGACGCGGAATAAACGAGTTGGCCCTGTTTTTACAGGGCCAACTTCGTCTCAAGGCTAGTTCGTTGCGTAAGACGAGGAGAAAGGCGAGCCGCCCTGGCCAGAGGTCTGAGACGTTACGGGTCGCCTGAGCCAGTGCTCAAGCTCAAGCGCACCCATGGGTTTGGCAATGTGGTAGCCCTGACCTTCATCGCATCCTAGCGCCAGCACGGTGTCCAGAATCTCGGGTGTTTCCACGCCTTCCGCGGTGACTTCGTATCCCAGGCCGTGTGCCAGTTCCACCATGGTGCGAACGATGAGTGCGTCCTTGTCGTCGCCTGGCAGGCAGCGAATGAAACTCTGATCGATCTTGATGTAATCCGTTGGTATCTGGCGGAGATAGATCAAGTTGTTGTATCCCGTTCCAAAGTCATCGATTGAGATAGAGGCTCCTAGATGCCGAAGCGCATCCAACTGGGTGCGAGCGTTCTCAAAATTGCACATGAGCGAATTTTCCGTCACCTCGAACTCCACGCAGGAGGGCGGTACGCCATGTTTGGCCATTTTTTCCGCTACCCGCTCGGCAAAATCTGGATCCTCCAGGTCGTGGGACGAAATGTTGATCGACACATTGAAACAATGACCGTCTGCCTTCCAGAGCGCATACTGGCTCAAGACGGCATCAATGACCCAGTAACTGATGGAGCGAATCAGGGCCGTTTTTTCAGCCAATGCTATGAATTCGGTAGGCCCAATGGCGCCCAGCTTGGGATGAGCCCAACGCAACAAGGCTTCCACGCAGCGGCAGGTGCCCGACTTGAGGTCCACACGAGGCTGATAAAACAGGGAGAGTTGGCCCTCACTATGCAGAGCAACCGGCAGGCTGCTTAGCAACGCAAAGGCCCGTTGCTGGGCAAGGTCGTGGTCCGAGTCGTAATAACGGCTCCCCATTCGCCGCTCACGGGCGATATCGGCTGTCGAGATCAGTGCCCTCAGCCAGTCGCGGGTATCGCCGGGCTTGAGCTTGAGAATCCCCAGACCGGGACGGGTTTCAATCGGGATGCCGTTGTAGTCGATAAGCCCTGTCATGCCGCGCTCAATGCAATCAAGCACTTCCTTGCCTTGCAGATCGGTCATGCCGTGGACCAGAAATGCAAAGCGGGCCGTACCGATGGAGTACAGCCGTATCCCCGAAGGCATCAGGGAAAGCAGTCGCTCCTTGATGGACTGGAGCAGTCCTTCGTAGTGGTCCTGGCCCAGCGCATTGAGCAGGCCATTGAGATAGAACGGGTCGAACACATCCATGGAGACGGCCAGCAGCTCTTCGGAGCTGCGCAGCATCGATTCGGCATCTTCCAGCAGACGGCTGCGGTTAGGCAGCTGGGTAATAGGGTCTACGTAGCTGAGTGAACGCAGCGTCTCGATGCGCTCCATCAGCATATCGCGCAATTTACTGAGGAGTCGTACCTGGGCACCACTGAGTTCAGACCGTGGGTTGGTATCTATCAGGCATAAGGTGCCTAAGGCCAGACCTTCGTGGGTCCGTAACGGGATGCCGGCATAGAAGCGTATGCCAGGGTTACCGGTTACCAGTGGATTATCCTTGAACCGTGGATCGGTCTGGGCATCACGCACCTGCATGATATTTTCATCCAGGATGGCATGAGAGCAAAACGAGATATCCCGAGGCGTTTCCTGCGCGTCGAGTCCGCGGATAGACTTGAACCATTGTCGATGCTCATCCACCAGCGAAACGATGGCAATAGGCACGTCGAAGAGTTCGGTAGCAATTTCGGCTATGTGGTCAAATGCGGGGTCAGCTGGGCTGTCCAGCAAGTTTGAACTGCGCAAAGCAGCCAAGCGCTCTGTTTCATTAGGCGGAAGGGCAGCGCCATTACTCATAAGCTAAATCCTGCAGACATGTCTGCTAAATAACACACCCATACTTTCGCATGAGCGCTCTACAGCTCATTTCCACTAAACAGTTAGTAATCGCAACGGTTTAGTACAACTATAGGAATAGCTTAGCCTTGGCATCTGCGCCAGAGTGGCGCATCGGCATCATGAGTACCCTAACGGTCAGCCCTTAACGACGCGGCTGACCGCTGCTTGGGCGCTATCGTCCCAGATAGTGCACGCTAAAGAGGGCCGCGGGATCTTTCCATACGGCTATTGGGGAAAAGCCAGCTTCCCGGCTCAAGGTTTCAAATCCTTTCAGACTGTATTTATAAGAGTTTTCGGTGTGCAGCGTTTCGCCCTGACGAAACATGAAGCGCTGGTCTTCGACACGAATCGTCTGGGCGCGGCGGCTGACCAGATGCATTTCAATGCGAGACTGCTGTTCATTGTAAAAGGCGTAGTGGCTGAAGCGCGAAGGATCAAGGTCAGTATCCATCTCGCGACGGATACGCTCCAGCAGATTGAGGTTGAACGCCGCGGTAATACCCTCAGCATCGTTATAGGCCGCCTCCAGACGGGCCTTGCTCTTGACCAGATCCACACCGATCAACAGTCCGCTGCCCGGTGGTAGTAATCGGTGAAGGTTGCGCAGAAAGGCACATGCCTGGGTCGGCGTGAAGTTGCCAATGCTCGAACCGGGAAAAAAGGCCAGCACGGGCGCTTTTCCCAGCGTTTGTGGAAGCTTCATCGGCTGTGTGAAATCCGTGCACAGCGCACTTACGTCCAGCCAGGGATAGTCGGCGGCCAGGCGGTGCGTGCTGGACAAAAGAAAGTCTCGGGAAATGTCCACACCCAGGTAGCTTTGAGGACGCAGGGCTTCCAGCAGGAGCCGAATCTTGCGGCTGGCACCACTGCCCAGTTCCATGAGCGTCATGCCGGAGCCTGCAATAGCAGCGATATCGCCAGCCGCTTCGGTCAGGATGCGCTCTTCAGTACGAGTCGGGTAGTACTCTGGCGTACCGGTAATGGCTTCGAACAGTTCGGAGCCGCGCTGATCATAGAAGTACTTGGGCGGAATGGCCTTGGGTTCGGCTGCCAAACCATTCAGGACATCTTCACGTAGGGAGTCGCTGGCGACGTCCGGTTGTTGATCGTAGAAGCGAACCGCTAGAGCCATGATCAGATCTCCTTGGCAAGGCGAAGGCCGGCGAATTGCCAACGCATGGCTGGGTAGAAGAAGTTACGGTAGGTCGCGCGAATATGATCGGCAGGGGTAGCGCAACAGCCGCCCCGCAAGACCATCTGCCCGGACATGAATTTGCCGTTGTACTCGCCCAGACTGCCATCCAGCGGCTTGAAGCCGGGGTAGGGGCGATAGGCGCTGCCGGTCCATTCCCAAACGTCTCCAAACAGCTGGCAGGGTTGATCGGGCGTGTGAGTCCTACAGGCCACAGGCGAAAGATGGTCCTGCTCGACAAAGTTGCCTGTACGCGAAAGACCGGCGGCGGCCACTTCCCATTCGGCTTCGGTTGGCAGGCGGGCGCCGGCCCAACTGGCGTATGCATCCGCCTCGTAAAAGCTCAGGTGACAGACGGGAGCCTGCTCATCGACAGGTTGCAGGCCGCCCAAGCCCATGGCGTACCAGCGGCCGTCTACGTTCTCCCAGTAGAGGGGTGCTTGCCAGCCGGCCTGCCGCACTTGGCTGAAGCCATCGGACAGCCAGAGATCACTGCGGCTATAGCCCTGATCTTCGATAAAGGCCATGTACTCACCGTTGGTGACCAGGCGATTCGCCAACTGGAACTCATCGACAAAGACGCGGTGGCGTGGTGTCTCGCAATCAAAGGCAAAACCGTCACCGCTATGGCCTATGTGGCGTACGCCAGCCGGATATGAATGCCATGTCAGCGGAGTGGAATCAGCGTGTATGGCTGGCTTGAGATCGTGCCGATATACCGGATGGAGAGGGTTCTGGGCCAGGATATGCTTGATGTCCATGAGCAGCAGCTCCTGATGTTGCTGCTCATGGTGTAGCCCGAGTTCTGTCCGACGGGCGATTTCTTCAGCATGCTGTTCCGGCAGATGGTTTAGCAGTTCGAGCATGGCCTGATCGACCCATTGGCGAAAGCCATAGACCTCTGCAACGGTTGGACGGGAGATCAGCCCGCGCTTGGCTCGTGGGAATGGGGTGCCATGGGTTTCGTAATAGGAGTTGAACAGGTAATCGTAAGCGGGATCCAGCGTCTTGTAGCCCGGCAGGAAGGGCTTGAGAATGAACGCTTCGAAAAACCAGGTCACGTGGGCCAGATGCCATTTGGGCGGACTGACGTCTGGCATGCTTTGAATCAGGTAGTCTTCGGTCTGAAGGGGAGCACAAAGCTTTTCAGTAGCGGATCGAACCTGTGTAAAGCGTTCGATGAGGCAGCCAGGGGTGTCGAGAGCGAAGGCATCCACAGTGTTCATCTCGCGGGCGAGATGGCTCATGACGTTATCTCCAGGTCGTTCCGACAGATGCCGGAGGTGGGCTTCGTAGAACGGACCCGGAGAGAAACTTAAAGTTCTTTCTAGAATAGAGGCGGCTAAGATCGATTGCTTCTGGATGGTCGAAGGCTTATAGCCGTATCGGAGCTGATGCCAGAATACGGCTATAACGCTACCGCTTTACCACCAGGTTTCCAATTGCACGCCAAAGTTTGAACCGTGACGCTGAGAGCCGAATGCCCCTGAATCAGACAGTGCAGTGTCTTGCGCTGCGCTTAGCTGAGCGGCACGGTTCCACTGCGCATAAGTCCAGTAGAATCGGATTTCGGGACGATCCATCAGGCCCATCCCGCCTAACGCAAGGGTGGGAGCCACGGTGAACTTGGTCAATTTGCGTGTGCCGCCTTCTTCAGGATCGATCTGATCATGGCCTGCTTCTACCAACAGCTTAAAATGCTCGCTGAATGCATAGGACGGACGGACACCAAAGGAGTACCACGTCTGGCCAGCGTTGTTAGGCGCGCGGTCACGCTGTACCAACGCCAGCAGCATTCCGCCAAAACGCGGGGTAATCTGCCAGCGGGGCGATTCAAGGACCCTTATGCTCTTTACATCCTTGTCGGCTTGTACGTTACCGGTCTGGCCAAGCCCGATACCGGGACCTTCGCCGTATTGAACCGTAAACCGGTTTTCGCCGCCAAAGAAATTAACCTGCTTATGTTCGGCCGAGATGGACCAGCCGCTGTGCGAGTCTTCAACATGTCCGGCTTTCTGAATGTAGCTCAGGCCAATTTCAATCTCGGCGTCCTTGTTGGCCTTGATGCCGCCCAGGTTGATGTCGTGTCGGTTGGCCTTGTGCTTCTGTTCGATATTGTCTTCTCGGGAGAAGGCATAGCTCAGGCGTAGTCCTGTGTCACCCAGGCCATAGTCCTCGATACCTGCGCCTGTGCCGCTTGGGTTCCAGTAGTAGAAGTCATTGATGTGAATGTCGTGACGCTTGTAGTAGCGGCGACCGAACCAGAGGCCACCGCCGTTCAGTTCGGGCAACGCCAGACTGGTCCAGATTTGCGGCAAGCGGACATTGCCATTGTCGCCGCTAAACGTGGGTGACTGGTCATAGACATTGTAAAGGCTTGCCATGCCGTGCAATTTCCAGAGCGTCCCGTCAGCGCCCTTGTACAGTTCCTGGTGACCCTCTAGCTCCCAGTAGGTCTCGCACTCGTTACCCAAGCGGTATTTGGCAGGTGCTCCCGGAAGCTGAAAGCAGGACTGCTTACCGCCTGCATCAGCACCCCCTATACCAACACGTCCGTACCCATCAAATTCGAATGCCTGCCCTGTGAGCGGAAAGATGCATGCTAAAAAAGCCGCAGAGGTGCCGCGAATCATTGTTTTCATTAGTTATTTTCTCTATCCCGATAGCGCAATAGTTCTTTTTTTAAAAAAAAGCTTTTCTCGGACTCGCTGTTTCTCGACGAGTTGCGTAGCGCCTCGCTGAACTACTTTTGTATGACCTAGCTCTCAATTTGTAGACGAGCTGTACAAAAGTGCCAGTCGCATCGCTGTGCGGCCCCTTTATAAAAATAGTGAGGACAAGAAATATGGCGGCCTCAGATGTTTCCGCTGTCCAAGAGACGGATTCCCCTTCTGGCAAAAAACTGCACGAGCACATTTACGAAACCAACCTTCCGGCCCGGCTCGACCGCCTGCCCTGGGGGCGCTTTCATACCCTGTTGGTCATGGCTCTGGGTATTACCTGGATTCTCGATGGTCTTGAAGTAACATTGGCGGGTTCGGTAGCCGGCGCCTTGAAGGCGAGTCCCGCGCTTCAGTTGACCAATGCTGATGTTGGATTGGCAGGTGGCGTTTACATCGCCGGTGCAGTTCTGGGTGCGTTATTTTTTGGCTGGCTGACGGACCGGCTAGGGCGTCGCAAGCTCTTTTTCATCACACTGTTTCTCTATGTAGGTGCAACGTTTCTGACGGCGTTTTCCTGGAACCTGTGGAGCTTTCTGCTGTTCCGCTTCCTGACAGGCGCAGGCATTGGAGGCGAGTACACGGCCATCAATTCCACCATTCAGGAATTCACGCCAGCGCGTTATCGCGGCTGGGTTGACCTGACGATCAACGGCTCGTTCTGGGTGGGTGCAGCCCTGGGTGCCATGGGCTCCATTGTATTTCTAGACCCCGAACTGCTTCCAGGCGACCTGGGGTGGAGAATGTGCTTTGGCATTGGGGCAGCGCTCGGGTTGATCATTCTATTCATGCGCATGTGGATACCCGAAAGCCCGCGCTGGCTCATGATTCATAATGAGCCGGAAGAGGCCAAGCGCATTGTCGATAACATCGAAAAACGCTTCGAAGCCGAAGGCTACAAGCTTGAGCCGGTTGATCCCAAATTCCATTTGCGCATGCGCGGTCGAGACCATACGCCACTCAAGGAAGTCTTCCAGAGCTTGTTTGTCGTGCATCGCCAACGCGCATTGGTAGGCATGACCCTACTGACAGCTCAGGCCTTTTTCTACAACGCAATCTTCTTTACCTATGCGCTGGTACTGACAGACTTCTACGATGTACCCTCAGAAAATGTCGGCTGGTATGTACTGCCATTTGCGCTCGGTAACTTCTGTGGCCCACTGCTCCTGGGGCGACTGTTCGACGTGGTTGGCCGCCGGATCATGATCAGCTCTACCTACGCTATTTCGGGTGTCCTGCTCATCATCACAGGCTATATGTTCCAGCAGGGTATGCTGGATGCAACGACTCAGACGATTGCCTGGATGGTTATCTTCTTCTTTGCATCGGCGGCAGCCAGCTCGGCTTATCTGACCGTTGCTGAAACGTTCCCGTTGGAAATCCGCGCCTTGGCGATTGCAGTGTTCTACGCCTTTGGTACGGGGCTTGGTGGAATTATTGGCCCAACCCTGTTTGGTCAGCTGATTGAGAGTGGTAGCCGAGTCAACGTCTTCTATGGCTACGCCATTGGCGCTAGCCTCATGATTGCAGCAGGGATAGTACAGTCGATCTGGGGCGTGGCAGCCGAACGCAAATCACTCGAGTCAGTCGCGCGACCGTTGTCGCTGGCAGACAATTGAGTCAGAAGGCTTGATGCAATCGTCTGTTACTAAGCCGGGCGAAGTGGAGAAATCCACTCGTCCGGCTTCGTTTATACCGCCTTGTCTGTTGTCGAAGTCGCTCCCATAGTGGGGTCATGACTTATCCTTTACGTCCCGCTTCCTTCCAAGAGGCTCTGGCAGGTTTTCATCCTGCCGTGCAATCCTGGTTCTCGCGTACCTTCGCCTATCCAACCCAAGCCCAGCAGCATGCCTGGCCTGCCATCAGGGCAGGACAGTCGACGCTGGTCGCAGCCCCTACCGGCTCTGGCAAGACCCTGACAGCCTTCATGGCGGCAATCGATGAACTGGTACGCCTGGGTGTTGAGCACAACGGTGCCTTGCCGGATGAGACCTGGGTTGTTTACGTTTCACCGCTCAAGGCGTTATCGAACGATATTCGAATTAATCTGGAAAAGCCGCTCGCAGGTATCACGGCTGAGCTTGAACAGTGTGGTTTGCCGCCTGTAGCGATCCGAACAGCCGTCAGAACAGGCGATACACCGCAGCGCGAGCGTAATGCCATGCGTAAACGGCCGCCACACATCCTGGTGACGACGCCAGAGTCGCTTTATGTACTGCTGGGCTCTGATTCTGGACGCGTACTGCTACGGACGGTGCGCAGCGTCATTGTGGATGAGATTCATGCCATCGCCGACGGAAAGCGGGGTAGTCATTTGAGTCTTTCTCTCGCGCGCCTAGAGGCCTTATGCGAGCGGCCATTGGTGCGTATTGGATTGTCTGCTACACAAAAGCCCATCGGCGCCGTCGCGCGCTTTCTGGTGGGGTGCGATAGAGCAGGGCAGGAAAGACCTTGTGCGGTCGTTGATATCGGCCATGATCGTGTTCGGGATCTTGCTCTTGAAGTACCGCCCGCTCCGCTGCAGCCTGTGATGTCCAATGAAGCGTGGGAAGGGCTTTATGATCGTCTGGCCGAGCAGGCTGAGGCCCATCGAACGACGCTGATTTTCGTCAATACGCGCCGTATGGCCGAGCGCATGGCCAGGCATCTGACGGACCGGCTCGGCAGTCGGGCAGTGGCCGCCCACCATGGCAGTCTGGCCAAGGAGCAGCGCCTCGATGCCGAACAGCGCCTCAAGCGTGGCGAACTCAAGGTGCTTGTAGCAACCGCATCGCTGGAATTGGGCATCGATATTGGTGAGGTTGATCTGGTCTGCCAGATCGGGTCACCTCGCTCCATTGCCGCTTTTCTTCAGCGTGTAGGCCGCTCGGGTCACCATGTTGAAGGGATTCCGAAAGGGCGACTGTTCCCAACGTCTCGGGATGATCTGATCGAATGTGCAGCGCTGCTTGATTGCATCCGACGTGGCGAAATGGATACGTTGGTTATTCCTAGGCAGCCGCTGGATGTGCTGGCACAACAGGTCGTAGCGGAAACCGCATGCCGTGAGTGGGACGAGGACGCCATGTTTACGCTGGTCCGATGTGCCGAGCCCTATGCGGCACTGTCACGAACTGACTTCAACGCGGTAGTGACGATGCTGTGTGAAGGCTATAGCCATCGGCGAGGTGTTCGGACCGCCTATGTGCACCGCGACGCCGTGAACGGGCTCTTGCGCGGTCGTCGTGGTGGCAAGATGACTGCGGTCATGAGCGGTGGGACCATTCCTGAAACCGGCGATTATTCTGTCGTGCTGGAGCCGCAGGGGCATGGGATCGGGACGGTCAATGAGGACTTCGCGGTCGAGAGCCTGGTTGGCGATATCTTTCAGCTAGGCAATACGTCCTATCGAATTCTCAAGATCGAAAGTGGACGTGTCCGCGTTGAGGATGCACAGGGTCAGCCGCCCAATATTCCATTCTGGCACGGCGAAGCACCTGGGAGAACAGATGAGCTCTCACACGGTGTTTCGCGCTTGCGTCATGAGCTGGAGCTACGCTTATCCGATACGGCGTCGGTCATCGAATGGCTGAAAGTGGAAAAAGAGCTTCCAGCGGCGGCGGCTGAGCAGATCGTCGATTATCTGGGACGTGCTCGACAGATGCTGGGTGCGTTACCGACCCGGCAGACGCTGGTAATGGAACGGTTTTTCGATGAGGCAGGCGGCATGCAGCTTGTCATCCATTCGATTTATGGAAGCCGTGTCAACCGAGCCTGGGGACTGGCGCTGCGCAAGCGATTCTGCCGCCGTTTCAATGTGGAGCTGCAAGCGGCGGCGACAGAAGATGCCCTGATCCTTTCGCTCTCTACGAGCCATAGTTTTCCGCTGGAAGAGGTGTGGCGTTACCTGCATTCAACAAGTGCGGAGCACATTCTTATACAGGCGCTGCTTGAGGCACCGCTTTTTGGCATTCGCTGGCGCTGGAATGCCACCACCGCGTTGGCCTTGCCGCGGTTCACGGCAGGTCGGAAGGTCGCGACTCAGGTCCAGCGGATGCGCAGCGATGATCTGCTGGCAACCGTTTTTCCCGATCAGGTGGCTTGTCTGGAAAACATTGTTGGCGAGCGTGAGGTTCCCGAGCATCCGCTGGTCAAGCAGACCCTGCATGACTGCCTACAGGTATCCATGAATAGCCGCGCCTGGCTGGAGCTGCTCGGGAATATCGAGGCGGGTACGGTCGCGACAAAGGTTTGCGATCTGCCTGCACCGTCACCCCTTGCAGCCGAAATTCTTACCGCACGTCCCTATGCCTTTCTGGACGATGCTCCTTTAGAGGAGCGCAGAACGCTGGCTGTGATGAATCGGCGTTGGTTGGATTCCGCGACTGGCGATGACCTGGGTGCGCTCGATGCCGAGGCGATTGACTCAGTGCGGGAGCAGGCCTGGCCGCAGGCACGTGATGCCGATGAGCTGCACGAAGCGCTCACAGGACTGGTGTGCATGACTGAAAAAGAGATGTCTGCGCAAAACAGCTGGAAACCGTTTCTGGCCAGGTTACTCAAGGCAGGGCGGGTATGCCGTGTTGTTACGCCGCATCAGGTCTTTTGGGCCCCGGTTGAGCGTGTACGCCTTTTGGAACTGGTTTATCCGGAAATGACACGTGATCCTGATGGCTCACTGCCTGTCGAACTTGATGAGATATGCACTCGGGAAGAGGCGCTGGTAGAACTCATACGTGCCCGGCTGACAGGCTTCGGTCCGCTGACGTTAAAAATGCTGAGCCAGCACACGGGGCTTTCAATCTCAGAGCTCATGGTGGCACTCGCTGCACTGGAGCGGGAAGGTTATGTTTTGCGGGGGCGTTTCACGCCTGTCGCTGCTGAAGAGGAATGGTGTGAGCGTCATCTGCTGGCTCGCATTCACCGCTATACCGTCAACCGGCTACGTCGTGAGATTGAGCCGGTGAGTTGTACGGATTTCATGCAGTTCCTGTTTGACTGGCAGCACGTCACACCTGAGACCCAGGCCAGAGGGATCGAAGCCTTGTCAGCGGTACTGACCCAGCTGGAAGGGTATCAGGTGGCTGCTGCAGGCTGGGAAAGTGAGATATTACCTGCGCGCCTGCCGGATTATGGCTTTCATTGGCTGGATGATCTGTGTCGTAGCGGGCGTATGGTGTGGATGCGCCTGGATCCCGTAAGCAAAGCTGCTGGCGGACCTGTACGAGCTTCTCCCATTGTTTTATTGCCCAGACGCGACTTGGCTGTCTGGAATGCGCTGTCTGCTCATTCGGCCGAGCCGGAGCTTTCACCTAAGGCACAAAAGGTCATGGATGCCCTGTCCCGTCGCGGCGCGCTGTTTTTTGACGAACTGATGAGTGAAGCTCGTTTGTTGCGAACAGAGCTGGAAAATGCCCTGGGCGAGTTGGTCAATACAGGGATGGTCAACGCAGACAGCTTTGCCGGATTGAGGGCGTTATTACTGCCAGCCGCCAAGCGAGGCAGCCGTACCACGAGTCGTCGGGGCAGGGTGCCTCTGTATGGCGGGATGGACGATGCAGGCCGCTGGGCATTGATTCGGCGGCCTGCAGCAGAAGCCGAGCAGCAGGTATCCAAACCCCCACGCTGGGGTGATGACGTCATGGAGCACATTGCCTGGGTGTTGCTGAGGCGATATGGCGTCATCAGCTGGCACCTGCTGGCACGGGAGGCAGACGCCTTGCCGCCCTGGCGCGAACTGCTGCGCATCTATCACCGTCTCGAAGCGGGAGGAGACATACGCGGCGGGCGTTTCATAGCGGGTCTTTCCGGTGAGCAGTTCGCCTTGCCGGAAGCTGTTGCGCTACTACGCGCCGTGCGAACACGTGCCGCAACTGAATGCTATGTGCGTATTGCCGCCGTAGACCCACTCAATCTTGCCGGTACACTGCTACCTGGAGCCAAGGTTCCTGCGGTCATGGGGAATCGGCTGCTGTTCAGAAATGGCGTACCGATTGCGGCCTGGGTGGCCGGTAAGTTCAAGGCGTTGATCGCCTTAGAGCCAGAGGAAGAACAAAAGGCCCGGCTACTGCTGATTCGAGGTGACGCCTACCTTGCACAGACAGGCGTAAGCAGCGTTTATGAATAGTGTGCTCATTACTTTGCCATTTGTCGTGATTAGATAAGTTTAATCAGGCGCTTACTCAATAAATTCAGGCAGCAGGTCGATACCTCCTACGACACGACTGTGTCGACCCATTAAACAATTATTTCTTGGTAGAGGGCATGCCTGTGTCCGAGTCCGTTTACTCCCTAACTACCTACTACCGCAAGGCCGATAAGTTGATGTTGGCTGTGGTTTGGGTCATGTTCGTCTATTCGCTCTGCCTGACCTACTGGGAAGGAAGTCTTACGCAGGCCCTGCTTGTCGGTGGAGCACTGGCTGCTTTGCCCACAGTGCTTTATAGCGTTGTACCCGGCTCACGCCTGATGCGTTGCACCATAGCCGTTGTATTCATGGGTTTTGCTGCATTGCAGATCCACCTCTTGCGAGGCATGGAAGAAATGCACTTCGGCGTCTTTGTACTGTTGGCGTTTCTGGTGTATTACCGGGACTGGTTACCTATTCTCATAGCGGCGGGCGTTATCGCTGTTCATCATGTTGGATTTTATGCAATCCAAGCGTCAGGATGGGATCTGCATGTCATCCATCGTAGCGAAACATGGGGCGTTATTTTCCTGCATGCGTTTTATGTGGTGTTGGAAAGCGCCATTCTTATCTATCTGTCGCTTCATACCCGTAAGCAGGCGGTTGTCAGTGAATCCTTGTTACTGGCAGTAAACTATCTGACACGTCATGGTCAGGCGGTCGATCTGAGCTATCGCATTTCACTGAAAAATGAACTGACAGACCGGTTCAACGGATTTCTTGACTCGCTCGACCACACTGTTGGAAGTGTCGTTTCTAACAGCCAAGGGCTCTCTGTTGCCGGTGAGGGTATGGCTAAAGCCACTTCTCACATGCGTGAGGGCTCACGCATACAGCATGAGCAAATTACTAAGGTTTCATCTGCTATTGATCAGATGGGAGCCACAATCGGGGTAGCTGCTGAACAGGCTCAGCAGGCTGCTCAAGTAGCCGGTCAGGCGACTAAGCGTGCTTATAAAGGCAGTACCGATCTGAATGCCATGCAAAAGGAATTCAGCCTTCTGGCTGAGCATCTTGAGGGAACCGATGAGGAAATGCGTGCTTTGGCCGCTCACTCTCAACAGATCGGAAAAGTGCTGGAAGTCATCAAAGCGATTGCCGAGCAAACTAACCTTCTGGCGCTTAACGCAGCCATCGAGGCGGCCCGGGCTGGAGATCAGGGTCGAGGGTTTGCGGTGGTGGCAGATGAGGTGAGGGCATTGGCGCAGAAGACAGCGGCCTCGACCTCAGAGATCGAAAACATCATTGGCTCATTGCAGATGGGAAGCAAAAGTGCAGTAGAAGCCATGCAGGAAAGCCGAGAGCGCGCGGTTCGCTGCGCTAGCGATGTGCACAAGAGCGCTCAGTCCTTGCAATTGATCTCCGATGACATCCGTGCCATTAACGATATCAATGCGCAAGTAGCAGCTACCTCCTGTCATCAGGTTGAAGTCACTGGCGAGGTAAGTAAACACCTCTACTCTGTACGGACAATCACCGAAAAGAATGCTTTAGAAGCGGAAGGGCTTGAGCATGAAAGCCAGCGTTTGAAAAGCCTCTCAGAGCAGTTCCATCAATTGAGTAGTGTTTTCAAAACCAGCCTTTAACCTATTGCATCCAGCGGTCCTATGACCGCTGGGTGACTTAAAACAGAGGGTGCGACGCCTTTAGCAATAAAGCGGTATCGCAGTAGGCGTTGTGTCCTGAATAGGATGAGCAATCCTGTCCCTGAAGACTGGTTCCGGTGTAAGAAAAGTTGAACTGAGTATCAGCCCATTTGCGGGTCAGATTTACCGACCAATCATTATACGAGCGAACCATGTCGCCACTTGCCAGCGTCACCGGCGAGTTCAGCATGTAATTTCCATAACGCATGGAAAGGCCCATTCCGAGAATCGGAGTAGTACCCAGGTCCGCGTAAAGAGATGTGTTGCTACGGTCGGGATCATTGGCGAACGCCGCGCCAAAGCGGCTACCGAAGATGCTAATACCGGAGTAGATTTCCCGGCTGGGTTCTACGTCCTGCGTGACGTGATCGTAATTGATCAGGCCGAATTCATAACCGTATCCGCTGCTGGCAAAGCGATGCTTGTAGCCCGCATAAGTATCCATTTCAATGGATAGGTTATCTGCGGAGGATCCGCTGTTCGCCGTCCACTGGCCAAAGTACAAGCCAGTGTCATGGGTGAAATCCAGACCGCCATTTACTGCGCCGTTAGAAGGCTTGACGAGCCCCTGGGCCATAGTGCGCGTCTGGGTCGTTCCCAGTGTCATATCGAAGCCGCCCAGGTCACGCTGCAAGAGCGTCTGGGCTGTAGCAGTACCGGAGGCAAGAGCCGCCACAATAAAAACAAGCCATGAAGGGTTTGGCATGGGTTTCACTCCCCTAGGTTTAACAGGAGCGGCGATTGCTCAGCAGCCTGCACTAGCAGGCAAACAGCCAGAGGCCAAAGCAATGCCTGACGTCAACATTCATCCGTGGTTGAGCAGGTAGTTAATATTCAAAAAAGTCCGCCACGTGGAACACGCTACGTTCTTGTTATGACAGGAGGAGCCAGGCACTCAGGCACGTAAAACAGGCTCAGGGGAATAATATCGATCTAGCCGAATTGGAAAAGGTCATTCGTCGGTTAAATTTTGACCAATATTACAAACTTAGGAATAAGACCTCAGGTAATTACTCAACAGTTCCGCTGATCGTGCTAATTTTTCGTTCTATCGCACCGTTGAGGTTCAAGGTCTTTCTGTATATCCGTTAATCGACTGACGATCTGATTACGCTGTGTTTCATCCGTGGTTTTGTACACGTCGTCAATAAGCGAAATCGCTGCCTCCTGGGTTTTCGAAAAGCTTTCCCGGTAAGCAGGCGTCCACAGGCTTTCCCGATCCTGCAGCAGCTGTTTGACGCGCTGTGGGAAATCTGGCTCGCCGCGATGTTGCAAGGCCTCAAGCAGTTCTCGCTGCCACTGAATCCGATTGCCGACCCAGGCCTGATTTTGATCACCAAGTTGCACCGACCATTGCATGATTCGGTCTTTCTGAGCCGGATTGAGCGAGCCTGTCCAGAAGCTGATGCGTTCCTCCATACGAGCGGCCCGATCTCGAATCTGTTCGCCGCGAGAAGGGTCGAGGTACTTTTTACGACGGTCCTTGATGTCACGGTCCAGCTCTTCCTTCAGCTCTGCGACCTGCTGATCGGTCAGCTGTTTTAACAGATCGGTACTGGTCGGTGTGATTTCAACCGCCAGGGTATCGACGGCCTGTTTGAGTTCATCCATGCGAGCCCTGATCGTTACTGGGGATACCTGCTGGTTACGCACCATAGTCTTGATGCCATCCATCCACTCCAGATAGCGAGGAAGCTCGTGGCTACAGTGCCAACGCAGATGGTCCGCCAACCGTTCGTCAAACCAACGACGCTGCTCGGAGTTCATGTCGAGGTAGTCATTCATCGACCACGGTATAAGCGTATTGAGGTGCTTATAGGCAAAACCGACGCGGGTACACGCCCCGATACTCAGAGCGATAGTAAAGATGACCAGCCAGGGTGAAAGCGGAACACGCATGAATACTGCCTCTTCCAGAGCACTACTGTTTAGTCCTTCAGAAACACGCTCTGGTTGCATGCTTGTCTGTTTGCAACGTAGCGCACAGGCCGTTTGGGTTAAGCGAAATATAGTGTTACGGCTGGGGCAATAGTTCTGGAATTGAATAGGGCAAAATTGACTCAATATTAAGGTAAGCCTGCCGATAATCTGTTGAGTGCGTTATTCAGGCAATTTTCCGGCAGACACGTAGTCTCTGTATTACAGGTAGTAGATCTCAGGAGATCGGTGATGAAAGAACGTATTCAAGAGCTGGCGTCCAAATTGATCGAGGCGCTGGGCCTGGCTGATCAGCCGCGTCTTCAGCCTATTCCTGTGCGCAGCCGCGAGCGGGAGCGTTTGGCAGAAGAGCAGCGTCGTCGCGCACGTCGTCGCTAACCCCTACTTAAATTCTATGCATTGAACGCTTGTCTTTGCCGTAGCCCGTATAGTCAAGTCGGTAACGGCAACGTCCAATGCAGGAGTCGATGCTGATCACGGCTCCTCTTCCCTGATTAACCCCTGCAACCTGAATCGCTAACACTGCTTTCACAGCACTGATCTGCTATAGGGTAATACCATTCCTGTTAAAAGGTGCCGAAACGGACTACGCCTGTAAGCGTTCGCTTATTGTAACTGTCTATGTGAGTGGGCCTTTTTAGCCGAAGTAAAGCGCTACAGTCAGTTTTCCGGTTAAAAAGGGGGAACACTATGTTTAAGTGGGCGTTGGCAGCGGGCGCGTTGCTGTTAAGTAATGTAGTCATTGCTCAGGGACAGGTCGCTACCTATCCAAGTGAGAAAGGCAAGGTGAGCGTTACGGTCATTAAGAAAGGCTTGGACCATCCGTGGGGGCTGGCTTTTTTGCCTGATCAAAAGGGAATGCTGGTAACCGAGCGGCCCGGGCGCCTACGTGTACTCAAGAGCGACGGCTCTGTATCTAACCCTATTGCAGGCTTGCCGGATGTCTACAATCGCAGCCAGGGCGGCTTGATGGACGTGGCTTTATCTCCTTCTTTTGCTGAAGATCGTCTTATTTATCTCAGTTACTCCGAAGGGGGAGGCGAGGATGACAAGGCTGGTACGGCGGTTGGGCGAGGCACGCTCTCTGCTGACATGACCCGTGTGGAAGGCTTTACCGTGATTTTCAGGCAAGAGCCCAAACTCTCCACCGGTGCGCATTTTGGCTCACGGCTGGTGTTTGATCAGCAGGGCTATCTATTCATTGCGCTGGGTGAGAACAATCACCGTATCACGGCGCAGGCGCTCGATAAGCTCCAGGGCAAGCTTGTTCGCATCAAGGCCGATGGCACCGTTCCGAACGATAACCCCTTTGTAGACCAGTCAGGTGCTCGCCCGGAGATCTGGTCCTATGGGCATCGCAACCAGCAGGGCGCGGCCCTGAATCCCTGGACCGGACAGGTCTGGACGAATGAGCATGGGCCTCGTGGAGGAGATGAGGTCAATATTCCGCTGGCAGGTAAAAATTATGGTTGGCCTGTGGCTACCCACGGGATCAACTACTCCTATACACCCATTCCGGAAGCAAAGGGCAAGGACGTACCAGGGACAGAGCAGCCATTGTATGTATGGGAGAAGTCGCCGGGCGTCAGCGGCATGGCCTTCTACTCAGCCGATCAGTTTCCCGCCTGGAAAAACAGCCTCTTCATTGGCGCTCTTGCTCAAGAGAATCTGATCCGGCTGCAGCTGGAGGGCAACAAGGTTGTCCATGAGGAGCGTTTGCTGGAAGAAAAAGGGGCACGTATCCGGGACGTTCGCCAGGGACCTGATGGTTATCTGTACGTATTAACGGATTCGTCAGAAGGGGGAAGTGCTGAAAATAGGGCTTGAATGAAGAAGGGCGCATACGCGCCCTTTCTTAGTTATAACCCGTGCCGTCTTTCATGCGATCAGGGCTGTTGGGAGAGGGCGGGTTACGCTCCGAATCCACCTGGGCATGTTCTGTGCGGCGTGGCTTTTCTGCTTGATCTCTTTTTTCGTTTTCGGCATTTCGCGTTTGTTCAGTCATGGCTCACCTCGCATTGCGTGGTTATGAATGGCTCATAAGGTGTGACTGAACTTATACAGACCCGTTCAATGTTTTCGGCCAACGGTCATTGCAGTGTCTGAAACGTTGGCTGCTCAGCTATCAAGGTCTTTAGCTGCTCGTTGACCTGCCGGGTAAAGGTATCGGTAATCGCTTCGCCGGTTGTATGTCCCATGAAGGGAAGAAACCAGATACCCATCCAGGTCTTGATGGAATCATCGTTACGGTGCCGGGCAACTGGGTGCAGGCTAGGGTCGAATAACTCGCCTGTCAGGGTAAAGTTGTCCTTGGCCACGCCGGGGACAATAAATAGCGTTGCGCCGGTAAGCATGCCGCTGGCAACAGAAGCTGCCATGGCGCTGTGGTTGTATAGCTTCAACTTGAGCACGTAATCACCAGGCTCGGCACGATCAGGCGCCAGGCTGTAATGACTGAAGAGCTCCGAGGCCTGCAATGCCTGGATGAGGGCCGGTTCCAGACCTTCACGCGCTACTGGAATGGATCGGGCATCCCCATCGCCGGGTTCGCCACGGTAGAAATTGAATTCCACGTGTAATCCAGGACGGGCGAAAGACGGCGAAGCGATGGGCGCTGGTGTAGGGGCGACCTGATCGCCTGGAAACACCGCACATCCTGATAGGGTCAGAAGCAGAACGAGTCCTAGTTTACGAAGCATATATCATCCTGATGTCTGTCGTGCAGGCATAAAAAAAGCCCAGCTTTGCAGCGGGGCTTTTTCGAGAAGTCGGGGTAGTTAAACTACCTGAACCTCATCAGCCTGCAGGCCCTTCTGGCCTTGCACGACCAGGAAGGAAACGGCTTGACCTTCCTTCAGGCTCTTGAAGCCAGTGCTCTGAATGGCACGGTAGTGTACGAAAACGTCCGGGCCGCTCTGCGGAGTGATGAAACCGAAGCCTTTTTCATCGTTGAACCACTTGACGGTACCGGTTTGGCGAGTAGACATGGATTGCTCCCTGAACAAAGATTTTTGACAGCGCTGGAACTGCCCAGGCTGCGACTGAGTGCAAAGAGTCACCACTGCTAAGCGTGGCCATGGCCTCGCCGATAAACGGTACACGTGCAACACAGTGCAGGCACTGTAACGCTTTCGAAGATTTTGTCTAGCCCTTTTGCCAGGGCATTTCATGGTTTATCGGTTGAGCAGAATATGTCAGGTATGATAGTAGCTTCTCAATGAGGTACTAGCATGGCTTTAATCGGGCGTTTTAATAGTCTGCAAATTATCAAGCGGACGGACTTTGGCTTATATCTGGATGCCGAGCAGGACGGTGAAATCCTGTTGCCGAACCGCTATATCCCGAAGGATCAGCCCACCGAGGCGGGTGATTGGATCAATGTATTCGTTTATCTCGACAGTGAAGACCGGATCATTGCGACGACTCAAAAGCCCAAGGTTCAGGTAGGGCAGTTCGCCAGTCTGAAAGTGGTCGAGGTCAACCGTATCGGAATTTTTCTGGATTGGGGCCTACCCAAGGACCTGTTGCTCCCGCACTCCGAAGAAAAGCGCCCGTTGCAGGTTGGGGATTACTGCGTGGTCTATGTCTATATTGATCAGCGCACCCACCGAATTACCGCAACGGCCCGCCTGGATCGATATCTGGATACCGTACCGGCGTCTTACACAAGCGGTCAGGCAGTCGATCTGCTGGTGGCCGAACAAACGCCCATGGGCTTCAAGGCCATTATCGAAGGGAAGCATTGGGGACTCATTCATCAAAATGAGGTCTTCAAGTTTCTGCGCAGCGGTATGCAGGAAAAGGGCTTTATCAAGGAAGTGCGCCCCGATGGAAAGATCAGTCTTTCCCTGCAACCGTTGGGACGTCAAGCTGTCGATGCGCTGGGTCAGCAGATACTTGGGCTGGCAAAAGCCCGCAATGGCGTTCTCGAAGTCAGCGACAAAAGCTCGCCAGAACTGATCAGCAAGCTGTTCGGCGTCAGCAAGGGGACGTTCAAGAAGGCCATTGGCGGTTTGTACAAACAGGGGCTGATCGTTATATACGACGACAGGATCGAATTACCTGAGACGGACGATTGATAGCCGCCTCACCTGAACATTGACGGAGGCAGAAATGATTCGTGAACTGGTGAGAATGGGTGATGAGCGCTTGTTGCGCATCGCCAAGCCTGTGCCGGCATCCATGATTGGCAGCCAGGAGTTGGATGCGCTGGTGGCGGATATGTTCGAGACTATGGAACAAGCTGGTGGTGTGGGTTTGGCTGCTCCGCAGATCGGTGTGGATCTGCAGTTGTTCGTAATGGGCTTCGACAGCAGCGAACGCTACCCGGATGCACCGGCAGTGCCCCAAACCGTTGTTATCAATCCTGTGATAACGCCGTTGTCACAAGAGATGGAGGAGGGGTGGGAAGGCTGCCTTTCCATCCCCGGCCTGCGCGGTGTCGTTGATCGGTATGCCCGTATCCGTTACGAGGCAGTGGACCCGAGAGGCGAAACGATTGATCGGATCGCTGAAGGCTTTCATGCGCGCGTGGTTCAGCACGAGTACGATCATTTGATCGGGCGGCTCTACCCGTCGCGTATCACTGACTTTTCCCGGTTCGGATTCACGGATGTCCTCTTTCCGGAAACCTCACCGGCAGCTCAACGCTAGCAGGCTCAGCGTTGAGTCGTGAGCGTCTCGATTGCCCGTGTGAGACGCTCATAGTCCACCGCGCCGCTAAGCTGGGTTGCCTCTTCGTAGGCTTGGTCTTCCAGACGGATTAGTAAGGTGGGTACCGCTGTAATACCCAGTGTCTGGGCCAGCGCTTCATCGTCGAGCACGCTCTGGGTATGGCGATTTTCTTCGAGCGCCACACCTAATTCGAATGTATCGATGCCCTGCAGGTTCGCAATATCCAGCAGAATGTCGTCACGACCGATGTCGCGGCCTTGTTCAAAAAAGGCCTTGAATATCCCTCGATGCATGGCATCGAACTGTTCAGATTGCCGGGCATGTTCAGCTACTTCCAGTGCTCGTCGGCTACGGGGTTGCACGGGAGGCAGGCGCAATGTCAATCCCCGTTCTTCCGCCATGGGATATACCGCTCGCGCCCATGTGCTGCGTAAGTAATGGCTATCCGGGATGAGGGTTGGGATGGGGTCTGGTCTCAATTCGAAGGCATGCCATGTAACGGTCAGCCTGTCGCCATAATGCGCCTTCAGTTGATCGAGCAGCGGCAATTCCAGATAACAGAATGGGCAAACGTAATCGCTCCAGACGTCGATGTGGATAGGCAGTGTGCTCATAGGACTCTCCTTTGCAGGAACGACAGGCGTAGACTCTTGACTCTCGTTATGCCTGTCGGTTCGCAGGGGAAAAGCCCGTATTCCGCTGCAATAGCGGTAGAACGTGTTCAGACAGCAGGGGCGCCAGAGCAACCTCATAAGGTGGTGTCAGCGGTATCCAGGCCAGCGCCTCAAGCTCCGCCGCTACAGCCAGCGAGGGTGTATCTACATAAGCCATGAAAAGCTCTGCCTCAATCATGGTGTCTGGCTCGTTGGCAGCGGGCGCCTGGAAGAGGCCGAGCGGCTGGCAGGTCTCGGTATCCAGCAGCAGATTCAATTCTTCCTGAATCTCTCGTGCAAGTGCTTCGAGACCGCTTTCGCCTGCTTCTAGTTTGCCGCCAGGCAACATGAAAAATCGGGTATGTCGTTTACGTACCACGAGTAATTCGTTTGCCGGGTTGAGCAGGCAAGCGGCGGCAATTTTCAGGCGAGTAATAGGCATAGCACATCCTTGTCTTGGAAGAAGGCCACTATTGTCCGCACCTTGGTCAGTATTGACCAGCCCTATGCGCAGCTGGGGTATGACGCATTGATGCGAAAACCATAGGTAATCGGTTTTTCCAACATTTCACAAAAAACCTTTAAAGGTGGCGTATACCGATGCCGGTTATCGTGAATAGCGCTACTTGACAAAATCGAAACGAACTCCTCCGTGCCGCTGAAGTCACCTTATTAACGCGCAGTTTTATGTCTTTTGAGTCACCGCTGCGCTTACCAGCCGCTATTGTGCGGAAAAACGTAAAAATGGTGGGACCAAGCTATGACATCACCCTACGAGAGTAATACTCGAGAAAGCCAGCAGCAGAGTATGCCGTCTGCCCAAGAACAGGCCGAAGCCATGAAAGATAAGGCCCGGAGTGTGGCGGACAATGCAATGGTGCAAGGTAAAGGTCAGATTGATCGTTACAGCGACAAAGCCGCCAATGAAATCGAAACCGTCGCTAACAGTTTCAAAGCGGCAGCGTCGGAGCTGAGCGACCAGGATCGTGCCGGTCTTTCAGGCTATGTCTCCGATATCGCCCAAAGCATGGCCGGGTTAGCTGATACGCTACGTGGCAAAAGCGCTGACGAGTTGATTCAGGAGGCAGGCCGACTGGCCCGTGAAAACCCGGCACTCTTTTTGACCAGCAGCATCGCTATTGGCTTTGGACTGTCTCGCTTCGCCAAGGCCAGTAGCCGTAAAGCCGATACCTCCGGCACGGAGATGTCGTCTTCGAACACCAGCGGCTCCGGGGTAGGTTCCGACCTGTCCTCCGGTTCGTCCTATACCGCTCGGGCAGGTGCAACGGGTGAAACCATGACCACACCGCCAACGCTGGGCGAGAGCGACAAGGAAACATCCTGTCGTGTAATGGGCTCCAGTGCGGCCATGGGAACCACATCTTCGGTTAACCATGCCGGTATGGGTGGCTTTGAGCATTCAGATGGCACGCGGACTATAGATCCGGCATCCCAGACCAGTACACCTGTTATCGCCGAACAGGAAAGCACCTATCAAAACAGTACCTCCCAGTTGCCTAAAGGCGATACTACGGCCACTACCTCAATTGTCCGTCCAGTGCCTACATCCGACTTGGGCGATACCCCACCCTATGGTTCCCCCGCGCTTGATCCTGATCGTGCATCAACCACAGCGCTAGGCAATACCAAGAAGGACACTAACGGAGGTCTGTAATCATGAAAGAACAACCGAACCTACGTGATGCTACCTATCAAGAAGAGACTGGCATCGATTCAAATTCAACCTCGATTGCAGGTCTGGTGCGTCAGCTGACACGCGAAGTGCCTTCTCTGTTTACCAAGGAATTAGCACTAGCCAAGGCTGAGATTACCGAAGCCTTGAATACTACCAAGGCTGCCACAATCAGCATGGCATCAGGCGGTATTGTTTTGATGGCCGGTTTTATCATGCTGCTGCTTTCAGCCGTTCTTGGACTGAGCCAGGTCATGGCGCCCTGGTTGGCCGCCCTGATTGTGGGCGGTGTGGTGTGCGTAGTGGGTCTGGTAATGGTATCTGCGGGCAAGAAAAAACTTGACCCTGCGGCGTTCAAGCCAGAGCGAACCATTAATAGCATGCAGAAAGATAAAGAAGCCGTGAAGGGGAAAGTAGCATGAGCACCGATACCCATAGCCGACTAGACGCTGAATCGCAAAAAGATCCTGCGACTCTTGAGCGTGAAATCGATCAGCAGCGTGACAGTATCAACGATATCGTGAATGCGCTGGAAAGCCGCCTTTCTCCCGGCGAGTTGCTTGACAAGGCAATGACCTATGCCAAGGGCAATGGAGGCGAATTTATCAATAACCTGGGCTCGACCATCAAGGCGAACCCAGTGCCGACACTGCTTACCTCGGTTGGGCTCATGTGGATGATGATGGGCCAGAATCGCAGTCAGCCCTATACCAATGCAGGCATGTCCTCCACAGGCACGTCCTCTACAGGCACGTCTTCCACCGGTATCGTCGATTCGCTAAGGGACAAAGCTTCAGGCCTGAGCGACACATTACACGACAAGGCCAACAGTATGTCCGGCGCGGTACATGACAAGACAGACAGTATGAGAACGCAAACTCAGGGCTTTAAGGACAAGGCTGCGGACATGCGCAGCAGCACGTCTGACTCCATGAGTTCAGCCCGTCAGACTGTAAGCGAAAAAGCTCAGACTGCATCCGAAACCATGCGTAACCAGACGGCCAAGGCCAAAAGTGGTTTCCAGTATATGCTGGAAGAGCAGCCGTTGGCGCTGGGTGCCATTGGGATTGCAGTAGGTGCGCTACTTGGAGCGACCTTGCCTGCAACCGAGCGTGAAAATCGCTTGATGGGCAAGACCAGTGATCGGATCACTGACAAAGTGAAGATGAAAGCCGAGCAGGGTTATGCCAAGGCAACTGAAGTAGGGCAGGATCTGGCTGATCAGGCGACAAATCGTGTTAAGGAAGAAGCCGATCACATGTCTTCCAAGCATCAGGAACAAGAGCCACAGCGCGCATCACGCTCCATGTGATATGTGCTTTCCCGCTAGCGGCCTGCGCTCGGTAGGCCGCTAGAATTTCTCTAGCTTTTGATTGGATTCTCCTGAGTCGTATCGGGTATAGCGGCCTCTAACGGAGGTACGAACGTGCATCGATATCTCACGATCCACTCCTTCCCGTATCCCTTTCTTTTTTCGTCTATAGAAAGCCTTTGCTGGGACTTTATTGAGTCCTGCCAGAATACTCTGCCTACGAACGCCGTCCTAAACTCTTAAAGGTCCTACCTGACACCGCCGAAAAACTGAAAAGGTGTGCGACGGGACCAATGGTTTGAAACAGGCCCTCTCGTAGAGGTCTTAATGGGGAGGAAGGGCAGGAGATCGAAATGAGCGTATTTAAAATAGCAACGTGCGGGCTTGGGCTGGCATTGGTGTTGACCGCCAATACCGGTATTGCAGACGAGTTTGATAGACGTGCGATACCCCGAACCTATATAAGCCCCGGAGCGTCCGGGAGCATCGAAACGCAGCAGCGTAGCCAGCACTATAATCTATACGGTGGCCAGGCTGTCCCGCGTGGAACGGTTCGGGAGTACCGCTCTCATTCCAGCGGACAGTATGAACAGCGAGGCTCGATTCGCCAGAGCACGGAATACCCTGGCGGAATCGAAATTGAACGGACGCCGGGCTCTACAACCAACCGGCTTGAACGTCGTCAGTGAGTCATGGCCGCTGTTTCGGAAGGCTTGTCACTGCTCAGACGCTCAACCAGTACCAATGCCTTCTCGAAAGAAGGATAGCCGCTCTTGGCAACGTCAAGATCGCTGTAGCTGTCCTTGTAGGTTTCCGCTCGAATAGGGTCTGCTTCAGTTATCAGGTAAGGCTTGGAATAGACCTGATAGAGCATTGCATAGGCCAGCGGATACTCTTTCTTGGCTGAGGTTTCCAGCAGGGGCAGCACGTCATCTGCTTGCGGGCCTTGCTTGATCATCACCAGCGCCTTGTAGAACTCGATCTCACCGGTGCCTTCTTCAGCTTTGTCGGTTTGCATCGAGGCGCGGTTGAGCAAGGCGTCTGCCAGTTTGAGTTCATCTTCCCCTCCGGATACTACAAGCATCTTTGCCTGGAGGAGGTCATTCTGGGTGAGCAGATGCAGTTCTTCCTGAGTAAGTTGAGGGGATTTACTGGCGCAGCCTACCAGCAATGCGGTAGCGAAAAGAGGAATCCATTTTTTCATAATAGATCGTTTGATCCCTTGTCTAGCCATCTGAAGCAGCTTGTCTTCGACGGTGGTGGTGCCAACGAGTTCACTACTCATCATATCTCGTCTGCGGAAAAGCGCTTTATAATCGAACCGCTGGGCGCTTTCGTGGTCGGATCTCCCAACGCTCGGGTCGAGCGCTTTTAGACGTCCATTTAATCGGTCACTGAGAGCCTCATGCTGAGCATTGTAACCCGATGAACGGCTGTTTAGACTGCCATAGTATTGCTCCCACAGATCAAAGGACGCCCATGATCACCAAATGTCTGTTCCCGGCCGCCGGCTACGGCACTCGCTTTCTTCCAGCAACCAAAGCGATGCCGAAGGAAATGCTGCCCATCGTGAACAAGCCCCTGGTCCAGTATGCCGTTGAAGAGGCACTCGACGCTGGGCTCAAGCAAATTGCTATGGTCACCGGGCGTGGCAAGCGCTCTCTGGAAGACCATTTCGATATCAGCTACGAGCTGGAAAGCCAGATCAAGAACACTGCGAAGGAAAAGTACCTGACCGGGATTCGCCGCCTGATCGACGAGTGCTCCTTCTCTTATACCCGTCAGATCGAAATGAAAGGTCTGGGTCACGCCATCTTGACTGGCCGTCCTCTGATCGGTGACGAGCCGTTCGCCGTTGTGCTGGCGGACGACCTATGCCTGAACCTCGAAGGCGATGGCGTCCTGAAGCAAATGGTCAAACTGTACAACCAGTTCCGCTGCTCCATCGTGGCTATCCAGGAAGTACCTGCGAACGAAACACACAAGTACGGTGTGATCTCGGGCGAAATGATCCGTGATGATATCTATCGTGTGAACAACATGGTTGAGAAGCCCAAGCCGGAAGATGCACCTTCCAACCTGGCGATCATTGGCCGTTACATCCTGACGCCTGATATTTTCGACCTGATCGAGCAGACCGAGCCGGGCAAGGGCGGTGAAATCCAGATTACTGATGCCCTGATGAAGCAGGCTCAGGACGGTTGTGTTCTGGCTTACAAGTTCAAGGGTCAGCGTTTCGACTGCGGTAGTGCGGAAGGCTTCGTTGAAGCAACCAACTTCTGCTTCGAGAACGTCTACAAGGAGCTCTGATCTCCTTGTTAGCCTGTGTTTGACAGAAGCCACCTTAGGGTGGCTTCTGTCGTTTAAGGCAACAGTATTTTCGTCAGCAGCGATGCAGGTGCGTTAAGCTGGTGAGCAGTTGAGCCGATCAGGATTCGTCATGACATACGATTTTGACCTTTTTATCATCGGTGCGGGTTCGGGCGGTGTTCGTGCAGCGCGTTTTTCCGCCGATTTTGGTGCTCGCGTGGCCGTAGCGGAAAGCCGCTACCTGGGCGGCACCTGCGTAAACGTCGGCTGTATGCCGAAAAAGTATTTCGTCTATGGGGCTTCGTTCCATGACGAGTTCAGGCAGTCGCGCAGTTATGGCTGGAAGGTCGAGGAACAGGGGTTCGATTGGCAGAATCTGCTAGCCAATAAAGACCATGAGATTCGTCGACTGAACGGCATCTATCGTGCACTGCTCATCAACAGCGGTGTGACACTGCTGGAAGACCATGCGCGAATCATTGATGCGCATACTGTCGAAGTAACGGGCAAGCGCTACACCACCGAGCGAATCCTCATCGCTACAGGCGGTTGGCCCTCAGTGCCCGAGTTGCCTGGCCGTGAACACATCATCACGTCCAATGAAGCCTTTTATCTGGATAAGCTGCCCGAGCGAATGATCATCGTGGGTGGCGGTTATATCGCGATTGAATTTGCATCGATCTTTCACGGCCTGGGTGTGAAGGCGACTCTCATGTACCGCAAGGAGTTATTCCTGCGCGGGTTTGATGACTGCGTACGGGTGCATCTGCGGGATGAATTGCTCAAGCGAGGCCACGATCTGCAGTTTAATGCGGAAATTGCCCGTATCGACAAGCAGAGCGATGGCAGTTTGAAGGTTACGCTCAAGGATGGCCGTGTTCAGGAAACTGACTGCGTGTTCTATGCGACAGGCCGTCGCCCCATGCTGGATAACCTGGGCCTGGAAAACGTTGGCGTCGAGCTCGATGAACGTGGCTTTGTGAAGGTGGATGAAACCTTCCAGACCACGGAACCCTCAGTGTATGCGATTGGGGATATCATTGGCCGTGTGCAGCTGACGCCTGTTGCCCTGGCAGAGGCCATGACCTTGGCCCGCAGCCTGTACAAGCCTGAAAGTTACAAGCCACTTGATTACAACCTCATCGCTAGCGCGGTTTACAGCTTGCCTAACGTCGGAACGGTAGGACTGAGTGAAGAGCAGGCTCGTGAAAAGGGCTACAAGCTCAGGATTTTCCAGACGACCTTCAAGCCTACCAAGCTTAGCCTGACCAATGAGACGGAGCGTACGCTCATGAAGCTGGTCGTGGACGCCGAGACTGATAAGGTGCTGGGTTGCCATATGGTCGGGCCCGATGCTCCCGAGCAGATCCAGTGTCTGGCAGTGGCTCTCAAGGCCGGTGCAACCAAAAGCTGCTTTGATGACACCATCGGTATTCACCCGACAGCAGCGGAAGAATGGGTGACCATGCGTTCCCCAGTGAGGGAAGACTGATTTACGTAATACATAAAAAAGGCCGGTAGTGACCGGCCTTTTTTATAGGTGAAGCAAAAGAATTCAGTGCGCCTTGGCTACCTTGGTTTCACTGACAGTTGTCTCTTCACGCCGCCCGTAGCGCTGTGCCAATACCGCACACACCATCAGCTGGATCTGATGAAACAGCATGATGGGTAGCAGAATGGCACCCATGCTGCTGCCAGCAAATAACACCTTGGCCATCGGCACGCCAGTCGCCAGACTCTTCTTGGAGCCGCAGAACACTACTGCGATCTCATCTTCTTTATTAAAGCCCAACAGGCGCGACGTATAGCGGGTAATCAGCAGCGCCAGGGTGAGGATTACCGAGCAGACTGCAGCAAGGCCCAGCAAAGCGGTCAGTGGAATGGATGACCAGAGGCCTTCAAGAATGGCAGCGCTGAACGCAGTATAGACTACAAGCAGAATGGAGCCCTGATCGACAAACTTGAGGCTGGACTTGTGTTTGTCGACCCATCCGCCAATCCAGCGGCGCAGGATTTGACCCGCAATAAAGGGAACCAGAAGCTGAAGGAAAATCTTGGTAATGGCATCTAGAGTGGACATGCCATTGGTGTCTCCACTGCTTTGCGTGTCCAGCAGCAGGCTTACCAGGAGCGGCGTCAGGAACACACCAATCAGGCTGGACGCCGAGGCACTGCACACGGCGGCAGGCACGTTGCCGCGGCCCATTGAAACAAAGGCGATGGAGGACTGTACGGTTGCCGGTAGAGCACACATATACAGTACGCCCATGTAAAGCTCAGGCGTGACGAGGGGCGAAAGCAGCGGCTTGAGCGCCCAGCCCAGCAGCGGGAATAACAGGAAGGTGCAGCAGAAGATCAGGAGATGAAGGCGCCAGTGGGTAACGCCCGCTACAATGGCCTCGCGTGACAGCTTGGCGCCATGCAGGAAAAACAACAGGCCAATGGCGATGTTGGTGATCACATTGAGTACCCCGGCAGCGGTTCCGCTACAGGGAAAGATGCTAGCCAACGTGACGGTTGCTATCAGGTATAACGTAAAGTTGTCGGGTAAAAAGCGTGGACGAGCCATTCACATCTCTCGAACAGTTGTTGAGTCTGACTCCGCAGTCTACTGTGGTGTGATTATTCCGACTAACGTCAAAAAGGCTTTCAATGTCGCCTAACGGACAATCCGCTGAATTACGCCGGCAGATTCCTTCTCTCAAAGCGCTGCCTCGCCCGGTTTATGCCCGGGCCGAGTCGCTGGCACGTGGCTCCTGGACGCCTTGGCATAGTCATCCGTGGGCGCAGCTCTCCTATGCCATCAAGGGGGTGCTTTCAGTGCACACTCGCGCGGGTAGTTTTGTCGCACCTCCTCAGCGGGCCGTGTGGATTCCGGCGGGGCTGGAGCATGAGGTGCGCTCTTCAGCCGAGGCTGAAATGCGCAGCCTCTACCTAGGACCGCAGCTATTGCCGAACCGGGGGGCCGAGTGTCGGGTACTGAGCGTCAGTTTGCTGTTGCGCGAACTGATACGAACGTTCACAACCTTTCCTGTCGAGTACGATGAAGAAGGCAGCGAAGGACGCCTGGTCGAGGTGCTGATCGATCAACTGGCAATCGCGCCTCATATGGCGTTATCGCTGCCATTACCAGCAGATGCTCGACTGCGCCGATTGTGTGAACACTTGCAGCAAGCGCCGGATGATCAGCGCACCCTGGCGGAGTGGGCATTACTGCTGGGGGCTTCCGAAAAAACCCTGAGTAGACATTTTCAGCGGGAAACCGGTCTTACCTTCAGAGCCTGGCGGCAGAAGCTGCGTCTGCTAAGCGCACTGACCCTGCTTGAGCGGGGCGACAGTGTCACGGCGGTAGCTTTGAGTTGCGGCTATGATTCGCCGTCAGCCTTTATCGCTGCGTTTCGAGCGCAGTTCGGAACAACGCCGGGTGACTTCTTTACCCTTTGATGGAGCCCTCGATGGTTTCGCTGTTTTATCTGTGCGATCTATTTGGCGTTGCCGTTTTCGCTATTACCGGCGCCCTGATGGCCGGGCGCAAAGCAATGGATCTGTTTGGTGTTCTGGTAGTGGCCCTGGTAACTGCACTGGGTGGCGGAACCCTGCGAGACGTGATTCTGGGGTTGCATCCGGTAAGCTGGATACGGGATGACACCTACATTGCAGTGGTTGTCTTTGCCACTTTAGGTACGGTGCTGTGGGTACGTCTGACGCGACCGATACCGGAAAAAGCGCTTCTGATCGCCGATGCATTTGGTCTGGCAGTGTTTACCGTGATCGGAACGGAAGTCGCCCTGCGTCAGCAGGTACCTTTAAGCACAGCCGTCATCATGGGTGTCATGACCGGTGTGGCTGGTGGTGTCATCCGAGACATTATCTGCAATGACATTCCACTGATCTTTCATAAGGAGATCTACGCTACACCCTGTATTCTCGGCTCGCTGGTATATATCGGGTTGAACCGCCTGGCGCTGCCGGCAGAGCTAGTCACAGGCGTTGGGATGCTAGTGGTGCTTCTTATTCGCCTTGCCGCGATCCGTTGGCATTTCGCCTTGCCTCGCATGCAGTTGCTTGACCGTAACCGGTAGTGCTCAAACCAGAAAGATCTCCCAGGGCCGAAACAGGCGCGACAATACATGGGATGGCAGGATAGGCTCCGGCGCCGGGCCGTTGGCTGTGTTGAACGCCTCGACAGCATAGCGCTTAGCGGCAAGACTGGACTCATCCAGCGGTAGCCGTCGGGCACGCTCCCAGGGAAAGCGATCATCACCCGGACGGAGCCATTGCCATGCCCAAAGCGGGACTTCAATACAGCGAGCCCCTGTGACTACACAGGCAAAGCTGGCGGCACGGCCTGTCGCTTCGTGATCGGCATGACCATCCTCTCGCCAGGCGGTGAACACCGTATCGGTCGACTTGATGAGTGCCGCCAGTTGTTCGCTAAGCCGTTGTTCTTCATTGCTGGCGATGCCGTCGGAAAAGTCCAGCCGGCAGATGTCGACGGACTCCAGACACAGCCGTCGGCTGGCTTCACGACTTTCTGGCAGGGTAGGTACATGGAAAACCGGTTGGCTGCCCAGCCCTTGCTTGTATTCACCCCGCGTTACGCTGACTAAAAGAACTTTGCGCCCCAGCTCGGCAAGCTGGGCCAACAAGCCGCCACAGCCCAGAATTTCGTCGTCCGAATGGGGCGCGATAATTACGGCCCGTCGACCTGGCGGGACCAAATGATTGGCATCGACTTCCGGAATTCCGGCAAATCGGGGCCAGGCGGCCCACTCCTGCGCAGAGGCGCTTTTTTCCTCCAGGGTGCGGGTATTGAGCGTCGTCATATCGCTGTTCCTCGTGCGAGGCCATTACCTCGCATAATGCCGAACTGATATTGGGCGCTTTTGAGGCACATCAACAGTACAGGCGAATCATTTACTCCATACCTAACGTTTTTCGCTGCGCAGCGGTAATCCTCTGGCGCACGGTTGCGTAATCTGCCCAAGGATCATCTTGCCGATGATCCAAATGGTCGAACAGCGTTTCCAGTGTCCACTGGTCGCCTCGTTCAAGTGTTTTCAGCTCCTCACGGCCTATAGGGACCGATACGCCCAGACCCGGGCGTGCCCGTAGCGAATAGGCCGATACCGTGGTAGCACCTTCGCGATTGCGCAGGTAATCGATAAAGATCTTGCCGACTCTGTTCTGCGCGCCCATCTTGGCGGAGAAGCGCTCTGGAATAACCGCCGCCATATGCTGAGCAATGGCCTGTGCAAAGTCTTTCACGCTATCCCAGTCATCTCTGCGTTGCAGAGGAACAACAATGTGCAGGCCCTTGCCGCCACTGGTCTTGATAAAGGCTTTGAAGCCCAGCTCATCCAGTAGGGTCAGCAACAGCTCCGTTGCCTCCAGCATCTGTTTCCAGGGCAGTTTGGGATCAGGATCAAGATCGAAGATCATGCGATCCGGTTTACCGATCTGGTCAGCCCTGGCGTTCCAAGTGTGCAGTTCTACCGTGCCCATCTGCGCAGCACCCAGCAGTGCTTCAAGGCTGTCAATCACCATAAGCGGTGCATGGCCTGGATCCAGAGCCGGGTCCAATTCGCGGATATGCGGGATTGCCAGGGTTTGCTTGTGCTTCTGGAATATCTGTTCGCCTTTGATGCCTTCAGGAGTCCGTACCAAGGCAACCGGCCGGTTTTTTAGGTGCGGCAACATCCATGACGCAATACGCTCATAGTACTCTGCGACGCCTAGCTTGGTGGTTTTTGAAGACGGATCGATAACGCGCTCTGGGTGGCTGATGCGCACGCCTGCGACTTCAGCACCCTCTTTTTTCGTTGAGGCTAACGCTTTCTTTGGCGCAAGGGACGAAGCCTTACGCGGGACGACCTGCGCCTGTTCGAGCCCAATATCCTGAGCCGGCTTGTCTTGCCGCAACCCATGGAAAACACCCTGGCGTACAATTCCGTCGTTGGTGATGGCTGCAAACGCTACTTCACACAGTAATTCCGGCTTGAGCCACGTAACGCCGCGGGCTTGAGCACCTCGAGGCGGGTTCTTAAAGGGGGAGGTGTCAGTTGTGTAGGGCTGCATATGCTCATGGAGTGCAGCCAGGCTTTCCCGGGTAAATCCCGTTCCGATCTTTCCTGCAAAGCGTAGTGAGCCGTCCTTGTCATGCAGGCCGATCAGCAGCGCGCCAAAATGACTTCTTGCTCCCTGGGGTTGGGTATAGCCGCCAATGACGAACTCCTGCCGGCGCTTGCACTTAAGCTTGATCCAGTCGTTGCTGCGCCTGGAGGTATACGGGCTGCCAGCACGTTTTCCAATGACGCCTTCCAGGCCAATGGCGCAGGCACTTTCCAGTATTTTGTCGGCGGGTACGTCGAAGGCTTCCGAATACCGTATGACGTTAGACTGGGTGGTATCCAGTACGGCTTTGAGAGCACGACGACGTTCTTCGAGTGGATAACTGCGCAGGTCCGTACCGTTACAGAACGGCATATCGAACAGGTAGTAGAGGATGGTGGTGTTTCGGCCGGTATCGAAAGCGTTTTGCAGGGCCTGGAAATCAGAGACGCCATTGTCGTCGAGTACGATAATTTCGCCATCAAGCCAACCATTATCCAGGCTAAGTGCTGAGAGAGCCTTTGCCTGTTCTGGCAGACGATGGGTCCAGTCCTTGCCGTTGCGTGTGATAAAGCTGACCTTGCCATCATCAATACGGGTCAACAGGCGATACCCGTCAAACTTGATTTCATAGAGCCAATCGCCTGCTGGGGGCGCGTCGACCAGCGTGGCCAGTTGGGCTTCGACCATTTCAGGCAGTGCCAAAGGCGCAGCGGAAGATGTTGCCTTTGCCGCCGTGGTACGGGGCCGCCTGGGTTTTGCTGGCTCTGCTGCCTTGGCAACAGGCGCCGCTGTTTTGCCCAGTCGCGGTAAAGTCTTCTCGCTCAGTACACTGTCAGGTAGAGCCTCGGTTACGTCATATTCGCTATGAGGTTTGGCGTCAGCGTCTTTTTCCTTGATCAGCAGCCACTGCTCCTTGTTGCCGTTGCCATGCAGGCGCGTGCGTACCAGCGTCCAGTTGCCCTTGAGCTTGTCGCCTTGCAGCTCGAACTTGAGCTTGCCCGCCGCATAATCGGTAGCTGCATCGCCATAGGGTATCCAAATGCCACGATCCCAGACGATGACGTCACCACCGCCGTATTCGCCTTCTGGAATACTGCCCTCAAAGGTGCCGTATTCGATCGGATGATCTTCAACGTGAACAGCCAGGCGCTTTTCCTTAGGGTCATAGCTGGGACCTTTGGGAATGGCCCAACTCTTCAAGGTGCCGTCCAGCTCCAAACGAAAGTCATAATGCAGCCGGCGTGCATCATGTTTCTGAATCACGAACTGTAGCGCTTCGGGCGAGGTGCGCGCGTGGGGCGCATTGCCTTCAGGCTCTGCAGTCACCTTGAAGTTTCGCTTACGGGAGTACTCGCTCAACGGGTTCGCCATGGCCGGGTTCCTTATTTGGCTGCTTTACGGCCTTTGGGTGAGGCGGTACCTGACGAGCGTCGAGTGGTGCTGGTGCGCTTTGGTTTTGCCTTGGCGGGTTGGGCTTTTTCGTCGTCGTTCTCGGGCGGCGTGCGTGTGCCTCTCAGGCTACGTTTGAGCAGCTCGGTAAGGTCAATGACATCGGCCGTACGTTTGGGTGCTTCCTGTTCAGGCGCTTCAAGCGTTTCGAGCTTGCCCTCACGTACCTTGCGCTCAACCAGCTTCATGACGTTGTCTTCGAAGGTGTCATGGTATTGTTCTGGATCCCACGACTCGGTCATGTCTTCAACCAGGCGCTCGGCCATGTCGATCTCGCGCTTGGACACCTTGGCGTCCAGGTCTTCAAGGCCCACGTCCTCGGCTGAGCGAACCTCGTTGGCCCAGCGCAAGGTGTTGAGCACGAGCGTATCGCCCAAGGGCATGATCACAGCAAGGTGCTGCTTGGTGTGCATCACGACGTTGGCTACGCCAACCTTGCCGGTGCGTTTGAGTGTCTCTCGCAAAAGGATGTATACCTTCTCGCTGTGTTTCTCAGGAGATAGAAAATAGGGCTTTTCGAAGTGCAGGATGGAAATCTCGCTGGCCTCGACAAATGCCAGAATATCGATCGTCTGGGTGGCTTCCGGCAGGGCGTTGTGAATCTCCTCGTCGCTAAGCACGACATACTCGCCTTTTTCGTGCTCGATACCTTTGACGATGTTTTCCCGCGAGACCTCTTTGCCCGTATTCTTGTTGACGCGCTTGTAGCCCACCGGGTCCATGCTGCGCTTGTCCAGCCAGTCGAAATCGATTCCATGGCTGGAAGTGGCGGATACCAGGGAAACCGGAATATTGACCAGTCCAAAACTGACGGCGCCTTTCCAAATCGAGCGTGGCATACCGGTTACCTCCAGGTGTGTACTTTCCAGTTTTGAGTTGGCCGCTGCGTCCGAGGTTCCAAAGCGCCATGACGGACGGGGAACCAGATACGTTTCAAAGGCTCTACCCGTGACTGTCGAGGCAAAGCGCGCCTGCTATACACTGGCAGCGCATGGCCTCCTGGCTTACCGATTGAGTGAATTGAATGGATAGTGTGGATTCGAGCGTGTTGCGCAGCGCCTTGGCGTGGCGTCGGGAAGGGCATCGCGTTGTGTTGTTTACGGTGGTTCAGACCTGGGGAAGCTCCCCGCGTCCACCGGGTGCCATGTTGGCTCTGCGGGACGATGGTCGTACTGCCGGCTCGGTTTCTGGTGGCTGCATCGAAGATGATCTGATTGCACGCATGCATGATGGCCGGATTCCCGAAACTGGAATAGAACTCATCACCTACGGTGTGACGCAGGAGGAGGCCGCTCGGTTCGGGCTTCCCTGTGGCGGAACGCTGCGTTTGGTGCAGGAGCCTTTAGGTGATCCGCAGTGGATTGCCGATCTACTGAGCCGCTGTGACAATCACGAGCTGGTGGCCCGGCAGCTTGAACTTGGCACCGGAGCCGTTCAGTTATTTCCGGCGCAGGCGGACGACGCCTTGCATTTGGATGGGCAGACCTTGCGTGTCGTTTATGGCCCGCGTTGGCGATTGCTGTTGATTGGCGCAGGTCAGCTGTCCCGCTACGTTTCCGAAATGGCTCACATGCTGGATTTCGACGTGTTGATCTGCGATCCGCGGCAGGAATTCAACCACGGCTGGGAGACGTCAAAGGCGCGTTTCGTCCCGGGTATGCCAGATGATGCGGTGCTTTCCATTGTTCCTGATGAGCGGACGGCGATCGTGGCGCTGACTCACGATCCGCGTCTGGATGACATGGCGCTTCTAACCGCGCTCAAGTCCTCGGCTTTCTATGTCGGCGCGCTGGGCTCGTTGGGTAACAGTCGCAAGCGTCGGGAACGCTTGGCCTTGTTTGATTTGAGCGAGGATGAAATCGATCGCTTGCACGGCCCTATTGGCCTGCATATCGGTAGCCATACGCCGGCCGAGATTGCTGTTTCACTGCTGGCCGAAGTGGTCGCTGTAAAAAATGGTGTTGCGCTGACGCAAAAGAAACAGCCCAAGCCTGTTGTCGATCAAGTGGCCTGACGTGGCTGATTCGCTGTGCGTGATCGTGATGGCGGCCGGGCAGGGCAGTCGCTTTCGCGCCCAGGCCGGGACTGACAAGCTGCTGGCCAGGTATGAAACTGGGGTAGGCGAGTCGACCCTCGTGCTTCAGCAAACTTTGCGCAACCTCAAGGGTATCGGGCAGCGGCGGGTGGTCGTGACCCGACCGGATAATGGAGAGGTGGCGGCTCTCGCCAGACGCGAAGGCTTTGACGTACTGGCCGTACAAACCCAAGGGATGGGCGAAACACTGGCGCAGGCGATTGCGGCCGAGCCAAATCATCGAGGCTGGTTGATCGCCTTGGGCGACATGCCGTTTGTACAGCCGGAGACGTTCCGCCAGATAGCCGAGGCGGTGTCAGAGGACGTGATTGCCGTGCCGTTCTGCTCTCTAAAGAACAGCGTTTCACCAGCATCCAGTAATTCTCCAGACGGTACTCTGGTGGTCGGCACTCCGGTGGTCGGCACTCCGGTGGCCGGCACTCCGGTGGCCGGCAATCCGGTGGCGTTTGGCCGTCGTTACTTCAAGGCGTTGTGTGCGCT
Source organism: Pseudomonas sp. C2.3V (assembly GCF_058536325.1). NCBI lineage: Bacteria > Pseudomonadati > Pseudomonadota > Gammaproteobacteria > Pseudomonadales > Pseudomonadaceae > Pseudomonas > Pseudomonas sp. C2.3V. Next base: position 1,881,990 of record NZ_JBZUBN010000001.1, read on the forward strand.
CACGGGCGACCGTGGCGGGCGAGGGCTGTTTGGGCAAGGTGAGCTACGCTGGGTAGAGTGCAGTGATCCCGGCATCTATCGTGACGTGGATGTGCCTGACGATTTGAAGCGCACCTGACGGTACGTAAGCTCTTTCCAATCGAACTTGCGCGGCGGCTGCCTTTCATAACGGAAATGCGCACTTCGTTTCGTGGGAGCATCCATGAGGTCAGATATCCAACCGGTTCTCGATTATTTGAAAGAGTACGACATGCTGCTGGTGACAGCCGAGTCCTGCACGGCAGGGCGGGTCATTCACCTGCTGTCTGAAATTCCAGGCAGTGGATCCTGTCTTGATGCCGGTTATGTCGTTTATTCTCCTGCTGCCAAGCAGCGTTTGCTGGGCGTTCACCCGTACACGATCGATACGTTCAACCTGACCAGTGAAGAGGTGGCGCGGGAAATGGCCATCGGTGCCCTGCATGACAGTGATGCAGCGGTCGCCATCTCTAACACGGGGCTTGCAGGCCCGGATGGAGTAGATGGAATACCCCCTGGCACCGTATGCTTTGGCTGGGGCTTTCGTTATCAGGGCGAGCTGGTAGTCTTCTCCCGAACCGAGCGGTTCTTTGGTGGCCGGGAGGACGTGCAATTGGCAGCAGCCGTCTACAGTTTGACGAATATTCCATTATTCCATGCACGACTATTACGCGGAGAGAGAGGCTAAACGCATGTCAGACGATTACGAATCCATTCAGCGTGACATTATCAAGGCACTCGAAATACCCACCGAATTCGATGCCCAGCGTGAGGCCGAGCTGCGTATCAAGTTTCTCAAGGATTACCTGATCAAGACCGGCATGGAAGCCTATGTGCTGGGCATTAGCGGAGGGGTAGATTCCTCGACTGCCGGCCGTCTCGCCCAGTTGGCCGTCGAGCAGGCTCGTAGTGAAGGTCACAACGCCCGCTTTATTGCCATGCGGCTGCCCTATGGCGTGCAGAAGGATGAAGAAGATGCCCAGCGCGCATTAGGCTTCATTCAGGCGGACGAGGTGCTGACCGTGAATATCAAGCCGGCTACCGACGGGATGCTGCAGGGCTTGCAGGACAGCAAGCTGGCCTTTCGTGATGAAGGGCAGCAGGATTTCGTCATGGGCAATGTCAAGGCGCGTCAGCGCATGATTGCTCAGTATGCGGTGGCGGGTGCCCGCAAGGGGCTGGTCATCGGGACTGACCATGGTGCGGAAGCACTGATGGGGTTCTACACGAAGTTTGGCGACGGTGCCTGCGACCTGACTCCGCTGCATGGGTTGAACAAGCGCCGTGTACGCATGATATGCGAATACCTGGGTGCGCCTGACAATCTTGTGCACAAGGTTCCCACGGCGGATCTGGAGTCACTGTCGCCCGGTAAGCCGGACGAAGAGGCGTTTGGCATTAGCTACGCCGAAATCGATGATTTCCTTGAAGGCAAGAAGGTCAGTGACCATGCCTATCAGGTTATTTTTAAATACTACAGCGGTTCGCATCACAAGCGAGCCTTACCTGTCACGCCGTATTCCTGAGACCAAACAAAAGGCCCGCATCATGCGGGCCTTTTGTTAAGGCAATGCTCAATCAGCTGAGCTGGGCCTTGAGTTCGTCACGCAACATCGTCTTGATCTTGACGAGGTGCTCTTCCTCATGACGCATGGGCACTTCGAAGCTGGAAGCAATATTGGGATGGTTCGCCTGGCGAGCCAGCTCGATCAGCAACTCCCATGCAGCATTGTCTGTCAGCTCGATGGTCAGCATGGCATTGAGGCATTGCGCCATGTTGGTTCTGGGGTCTGTCAGTACCTGGATAATTCCTTGAGCCATGGTGCCAGAGACATGGGCGCAAGGCGTCATGGCAGTAGGGTCCGCACCCAGTGTTTCGATGGACTCACGTAGCAGCTGCATGTGCTCGGCTTCCTGCTGTTGGATAGTCCTGAGCGTTTCTAGAAGTTCCGGACGGGCATCGGGTGCTGCGGCGACCTTGGCAATGAAGGCTTCATACAGACGAACCCCGGTGCGCTCGTAGGCCAGGCGCTCGCCTAGTTTGTCGAGAAGCAATTCAGGGTTTTTACCCATCATCTTGTCCAGGCCGGTTTTCAGTACGCCTTTCACCGAGCCGGGTGGAGGAACGGAGCCGACCTGCTCATCAATAGCTTCATGCTCACGAATGAACTTGACGCGCTCTTCAGTAATGCGTGAGGCATCGCCTGGGGGGATATCCTGGCGGAACTGCTCAGTAGCCTCAATTTGTCTTTTGGTGTCCTCGGGGGACATCTGTGTGCCGGTGCGATTCAACCCCATGGGTGCAGAAGTAGTCATGGCGAGTCCTCAAGGTTTACGGAAGAGTTCGGTACCGGGTGTCCAGATATAACCTGCCGAGGCAATATCCGCCGGAATACCCTCTGAGTTGAGGTGGTTGCGATAATCCAGAGAGGCCTTGTCTTCCTTCTCCTTCGGTACGTAGTGAATACCGTGGGCACGCAGGTCTATTTCTTTCGAAAGGGTCTCGCGCACAAAGTCGCGGTTGCGCTTCAAGGGGCGCATTTTGGGCAGCTCGCCAACCAGCACTTCAGCCGGGTCACGACGCTCGTATTTCTTGAACAGGTCACAGGCAAATTCCAGGTGGCCCAGTTCGTAATCCAGGAAGCGTTCCCACAGGGCCTTGATGCGCGGGTTCTCTTCCTGTTCGGCACAGCTCGCGTAGGCATACACTTCCATCGCCTCATGAACCAGCCATTTTTCCATGAAGGTTTCGCTGGCATCCATGAGGGACTCATATTGGGTCACATGCTGCTCTTCAACCGAAGCGATTTCTGCATACAGCGCGCGTGCAACCGGATCGGCAAACGTGTTGCCGATATTCATGTAATAATCGTGAGTCTGGTATTCCGAGCTGGTAATCATCGCCGCATGAATCTTGGTGATCAGCTGCGCGGTAGTTTTGTCATAGCTGTCGCGTAAATCGTCACTGGGGTTCCGGTGATGCTGGCTGGTCGGACGACCCGGAATGATGTCCGTGTACCCTTGCAGAATATTGTTCGGATCCTTCCCCTCCAGTCGGTCATACATGGCCGAGTAGCGATACAGGTGATCGAAGTCTTCCAGAAGTCCGAAGCGGTATGACTGTGCCTGGTAGGGATCAGGCTCGTTCTGGGCGACTGCCGCCGTGACTTCAATAGCCACCTGCTCGTAGGCAATGGTCGTTTCCAGCGGGGAGTGGTCACCGGAGATCAGCCAGTTGATGGCGGTAGCCTGATGCTGCTCTACCCGGCGGATATGGGCCAGATGAGGTTGCAGCTCCTTGTGGAACCGCGCGCCGATATGCTTGAGTCGAAGGGCCTCGGTTTCGATGCCGTTCATGAGAATGATGCGGATGCGAGTCGTAGCATCGTCATCCAACTTGCTGATCGGCCGAGTGGCCATTTCACGCCAGGTAAACCGCTGCTTATCCAGCGGCGTGCCTTTCATATCCAGAAGTCCAGCAAATGTATCCATCTTGTCCCCCAGGTTTAATCGCTTCGGGAGAGGGTTAATTCCCTTTATCGCCTTGTCAGTAATAGTCACGGTTGCACACAATAGTGGCACCTGAGGATGGACTCTTGAGGCGTCATAGCATTCCTCTTGCCACAAAATAACTGACCAGTGGAATGTACTTTGAGGAAACTTTATTTTTAGATTTGATTAGTCCATTTATGACTCAAGAGTCGACTAGGCTGTTGTATAAATCTTGTATAAATTCAGTCGTCTCGCTATAGACATATGGCGCTTCATTGCTAACAGAGCGCTCTAGAATGGGATTTGAAGGTATTATGTCTGTGGGTATGTATTTTTCAGTCGGTCATAATGCGATGGTTGGCGAGAACTTTGTGAGAAGGGCAGTTGACTAAACAGAAGTGGATAGCGAAGAAACTAAGGCGTTGTGCATTATTTAATACAAGAGTTGTAAAACTTTAAGTAATAACAGCCGCTTATGTATTTCGGATTTAGCCGCGTAAGTTGGAAAGTTCGCTTCGCTTAACTAACTTCTACCCTGACCAAAAGGTGAAGAGACATGACTACTCGTCAAGAACATCTGATCGACTGGCTCAAAGATGCCCATGGCATGGAACAGCAGGCAGACAAAATGCTGAAGGGCCAGCTGGAACGTCTTGAGAATTATCCTAAGCTCTCCGCCCGTATTCAGCAGCACATCGAAGAAACCCAGTCCCAGCTTCAGCTGATCGAAGGCTGCCTGACCCGTCTGGGGACCAGCCCCTCCACCATGAAGGACTTTACCGGTAAGTTCATGGCCATGGGGCAGGCGATGGGCGGCATGTTCATGACTGACGAAGTGGTCAAGGGGTCCATGGCCAGTTATGTCTTTGAGAACGTCGAGATCGCCATGTACACCGTGCTGATCTCTGCCGCCGAAGCGGCTGGCGATCTTGAAACCAAGCGAGTGTGCGAGCAGATCCTGCCGCAGGAAATTGCCATGGCCGAGTGGGTGAGAGAGCATCTGCCGGAAGTCACCATGGCGTTCATGGCGCGCTCCGAAGCCGGTGAAACTGCCAAGAAGTAAGTATTCTGTTGTATCGAGGGCCAACCATACGGTTGGCCCTTTTTGTTGCATGCTTACTGTGTCGGGGCCGCGTTCCGCGCTGTCCAGGGATTGGTCTCAAGACTGTTGTGAATGGCTGTCGAGCAGAGTGCAGCGTGGCCGGTCGCTACGCTGATCTGCTTGAGTGATTTGATGACATCGCCTGCGGCATACAGGCCTGGAATGGAAGTACGCAGGTGTTCATCAACAATTAATGCTCCCGTATCGTCGGCTTCGGCGCCCAGGCGTATGGCCAGCTCGGAACGGACTCTGGAGCCCAAAGACGGGTAAACGATGTCGAACCGATGGATCTCGCCCTTGCAGGTCCTGAGTTCTACCTGCTGGTCTTCCAGCAGGCGGATGCCTTCAACGCGATCAATGATCAGGCGAATGTCATAATGTTCGGCCAGAGCAAACGCTTCCTCACAGGCCTTTGGCTCTCCGTGTACGACAACGGTCACCCGATTCGTAAACGTGCGCAGGAATACAGCGTGTGAGATGGCACATTCTGCCTCGCCATACACCGCCACATTATCACCATTGATCTCGTAGCCATCACAGATTGAGCACAGGCGCACGGAAGATGCTGCAATGGCCTCGTACACACTAGGCATATCGGGCAATTCATCCTTTATACCGGTGGCCAGCAATACGCGACGCGTCAACACGCTCTGGCCATTGAAGAATACTTCGAAACCTTCTGGGCGCTGTTGAATGTCATCGACTCGGGCATTTTCGAAACGAGCACCATAGGTCGTTGCCTGCTCCCGCAAACGCTCCAGCAGACCTTTGCCCGAAATGCCGGGTGGAAAGCCAGGATAGTTATGAGAAAGGGGAATCAAGGCGGCACGACTGGCACCGTCGTCGACGATCAGCGTCTTGCGGTGAAAGCGTGCCAGGTAGATGGCAGCTGTAAGGCCCGCTGGCCCTGCACCCACGATAACGCAATCCAGCTCATCGGCTGCGCTGGCACCCGTAATGGACTCAGGTTGGTCAAATATCTGCTCATAATCTTTCATGATGGGGAGGCCCTGTTGCGTATGGTTAAGATCACACCCAGTAGGGCTGTCGACCACCTATGAGAAGTAGAAGGCTGCGCACGTTTGAAAGTTCTCCACAATTATTATTGTCTGGCGTGCGGTAGGATTACTCCGATGCTTTCTGATCGTCTTCTTTCTCCTGCATCTTTACTCCTAGACGCCTCACAGCGGGTAGCCATTCCTTGTTGCCGCAGCAGTCGCACTCCTGATCTTCAGGCGCAGGGTTGCACTCCGTTACGTGACCGCATCGTGAGCAGGCATAGTGGCTATTGACCTGGATACGCTCACTCATTTCATCGTCTGGCGTTGGCAGCAGCCAGAGTCCATAGTGCGGCGTACGGTATTTAATCAGGCTGAAGTGGCCGGATGACTCCAGGTAGACACGGCGAACCTCGCCCAGATGCTGGATATTCTGCGCGCGCAGCTCCGAGTGAATACGCTCGGGTGAGAGGCGGGCCTTGACCATGTTATCGATGACCAGACGGCCATCCTTGACGAGAATGGTTGAGTCCCCCTGGGTCGCCACTTCTACCGAGCGTCTCTTGAACGAAAGAAACGACAGGCCTCGCTGAAAAATCAGAGCCGTCAGCAAGAGGACCGCAGCAGGCAGGATGCCTTTTTCCGGTGTCTGCAGGGGCACACCAATCGCCGCACCCAGCGTAATCATGACGGCCAGTTCCGAGATGCTGAGTTGAGCGGCGACACGGCGGCCCATCATGCGCATCATCATGAGCAGAAGCAGGTAGATCACGCCGGTACGCAGCACCACCTCGATCATGAACGGCCACTGTGTTTCGCCCAGCAAAATACGGTGCCAATCCCAGGATGTAACGTTCAGCATTCAGTCCTCCAGCTCTACAGCGGCTGGCATCCAGCGCTCAGCCTTGCAGTAATCGCAGGCACATTGCGGTTCTTGCTGAGTCTTGAGTGTGTACCCGCAGCTCGTACAGGAAAAATGGTCCCGGCTGGCTACTGCTTCCCGCAACTCGGTGTCGATCTCCGGAATAATAGAAAGCCCAGGGCAGGGCTGGTCAGTCAGTACGATGGAAATGGAGCCGGAAGGCTCGATATAGACGCGGCTGAGCTGGCCCAAGTGCTGAATGTTGCGCATGCGCAGTAGTGCAAAGATTTTTTCCCGAGACAGGACAGTCTTTCGCAAGACCTCCAGTTCCAGTCGCCCATTGGTGATGGCAGTCATCACACTACCCGAGACGGCATGGTTTACCTTGGGATGGCGCATGGTCAGACGCGCAGTTACTCGCTGAAAGATGATGACGCCTGCCATGATGATCAGAGGCGGCAACATGCCGCGCTCCTGCGCTTGCAGCGGTACACCAATTGCACCGGCCAGGGTAACGACTACGGAGAGTTCGAAGAGCGTATATTGGGATGCCACGCGCCGCCCGAGGAGCCGCATGGCCATCATGATCAGAACATAGGTTAGCCCAGCCCGGATAACCACTTCTATCAGGAACGTCCAAGGTGTTTCGCCGATGAGAATGCGGTGCCAGTCTGCCAGGGAAAATTGCTTAGCTTGCATAACGGCCTCAACATCAATACGCCATGTTTGAAGCAGGGAAGGGCAAATCGGTTCGCTTGTTCCGACGAGGCGATAATCCTTTGATCGGTTAATGACCGTTTGTCGAGACGGGCATGACGCGCTTAAGGCACAAAACTGTAAAATACCGACCTTTTATGGCCGGCTTGTTGAGCACCTCCTGGATTATGAACTGCACGCTGGAAGTCTCTTCCCCTGATCCTGCTTCAATGCCACCGCTATCGTCAGATATCTTGAACGACATGGTCTTCGAGCTTCTGCCTGCCGCTGCGTTCGTGTGTGACGCGACGGGAGCCATTGTTCGCTACAACCGCAAGGCGGCAGAATTGTGGGGACGGGAGCTCGTTCCTGGTGAAACCTATTACATTGGAATCGACCGGGTTTTCCATGCCGACGGGCGCGTGATGCGACCAGAAGAGTCACCCATGGCCAGTGTGCTGCGCTCCGGCACTCCGGTGCGCGATCATGAGCTGCGAGTCCAGAACTTGACGGGGCAGGAGCGTTGGGTGCTAGTTAACATCTCGCCGATTTTCGATGCGGTCGGACAGATCCAGGGCGCCATCAATTGTTTTCAGGACATCACCGAGCGCAAGGAAAGCGAGCGAAGACTGCAGGAAAGTCAGGCTTTTCTACAGGCTATCGTTGATGCAACGCCCGAGTGCATCAAGATCGTAACCGAAGACGGCTCGCTGATGCAGATGAACGGGGCCGGCCTTGCCATGATTGAGGCCGACTGCCTTGAAGCGGTACAGGGGTCTTGCGTATTCGATCTCATCGTGCCCGAGCATCGGGAGATATGGATCGCGAATCACCTGCGCGTGTGCAACGGTGAGCAGCTCAGCTGGACCTACGACATCATTGGCTTGGCTGGCTCCCGGGTAAACATGGAAACCCATGCGGTTCCGCTGCGCCTGCCGGATGGTCGTAGAGTTCACTTGGCCGTGACCCATAACATCACCCAGCGGATAAAAGACGAGCAAGCCGTGCGCGAAAGCGAGCGGCATTTGAGTGAGCTGCTCGATGGGCTTGCCGTGGCCGTTTACACCACCGACGCGAAGGGTTACCTGACCTTCTACAACGAAGCCGCAGTGGAGCTTTGGGGGTATCGTCCCCGATTGGGTAAGGCCCAGTGGTGCGGCTCTTGGAAGATGCAGTGGCCGGATGGTCGTGAGCTGAACCATGATGAATGCTTCATGGCTGAAGTACTTAGCGATGGTAAGGCCATACAAGGTGGAGAAGGCTTTATTCTGCGGCAGGATGGCTCGCGTGTTCCATTCGCGGCGTACCCGTCCCCCTTGCGTAACGCGAAAGGTGAAATCACCGGCGCCGTCAATATGTGTGTGGATATCAGCCGGCACAAGAAGGCGGAGGCTCAGCAGCGCGAGCTTATCAATGAGTTGAACCACCGGGTGAAAAACACGCTGATGACGGTGCAGTCCATTGCAACCTATAGCCTGCGTAGCGCAAATGCCGAGTCTCGATTCCGCGAAACATTCGATGCCCGTTTGCTGGCTTTGAGCAAGGCCCACGACCTGCTGACCCATGAGCAATGGCAAGGGGCTCAACTCCGAGCGGTAATCGAGCAGGAGATTGCGCCTTATACTGAGCAGGAAAAGTCTGACCGCATTGCGCTTTTTGGCAGTGATTATGCGTTTGAGCCCCGAGAAGCACTGGCCTTGGCCATGGTCTTTCATGAACTTATCACCAATGCCGCAAAATACGGTGCACTCTCCGTCCCGGAAGGGCGCTTGCAGCTGGAGTGGTATGTCGGTAAAGATGAGCATACGGGGCATGATTGCCTGGAACTCAGCTGGCTGGAGCGCGACGGTCCCACTGTCGAGACTCCCCAGACCAAAGGCTTTGGCTCTCGCCTGATCGATCGCAGCATTACGCGTGAACTGAAAGGGCGCGTCGTAACCACATTCGTACCGCAAGGCCTCGAATGTCACCTATCCATCCCGCTGTTGTGCCTGCAGGTCAGGCCCAAAGGAAGCTTCGTTTGACCACTACCCGTAAACGTGTCCTGCTTGTCGAAGACGAAACACTGATCGCCATGCTGCTTGAAGATATCCTGGATGAGCTTGGCTACGACGTGGCAGGTAGCGCGGCTGATTTTGATGAAGGCATGCGGCTGGCCAGCTCAGAAACCTTCGATCTGGCCATTCTGGATGTGAATGTAGGTGGGCGTGAAATTTTTCCGATTGCCGAGCAGCTGGCCGCGCGCGACATCCCCTTTATGTTCTCTACTGGTTATGGGGCCTACGGGTTGCCGGAAGAGTGGAAAAATCGGCCGGTTCTGGCCAAGCCGTTCAAGCCTGACGATTTGGAAAGGGCATTACAGGCCAACTTCCCTTGATGAAAACAAGAGTGAGTGATGCCTGAAGGCATCACTCATCGTCGGAATAGCGTTCTTCCTGCCAGGGATCACCACGATTGTGATACCCGCGCTCTTCCCAATAGCCGGGCACATCGCTGACCCGAAACTGGATTCGCCTGATCCACTTGGCACTTTTCCAGAAGTACAGGTGGGGTACGATCAGGCGTACCGGCCCGCCGTGCTCGGTTGAGAGGGGATTACCTTCCCAGGAGTGGGCAAGCAGGGCGCCCGGAGCTGCGAAATCCTCCAGCGTCAGGTTGGTGGTATACCCGTCGTTGGAGTAGAGCAGTACAAAACGCGCGTCCGGGTGCGGCTGTACACGATCCAGCAGGTCCTGTGTGGTTACGCCCTGCCATTGATTGTCGTAGCGAGACCAGCTGGTTACACAGTGAATATCACTGACCAATCGAGACTGGGGTTGCGCCATGAAGGCATCCCAGTTCCAGTTCTGCGGGTTTTTCACAGCGCCGATCACGTTTAGCTGCCAACGTTCCCGAGTAACGGTTGGCCTGACGCCCAAGTCCAATATGGGCCAGTTCTTGATCAGGTGCTGACCGGGCGGTAAACGCTCCTCTTCAGGCCGTGAAATACGGCCTGTCAGATAGCGCCCCTCACTGACCCAGCGCTCTTTTGACTGGGTCAGCTTGGTGGGTTCTGGAGGTGAGTGATCCTTCTCGTCGTCCATGCACAACTCCCATTTACGGCATGAATACCGCGCGCATGCAGTCCTCGGTCTTTTCCTTGAACATGGCATAACCGCGCGGTGAATCTTCCAGACTCATCGGGTGCGTCAGCAGGTAGGACGGATCCAGCTCGCCTTTCTGAATGTGCTCGAACAGCTTATTGGCATACCGCTGGCCGGGCTGCTGGCCGGAGCGAACCGTAAGGGCTTTGTTGACGATGGCGCCCATGGGGAATTTGTCCAGGAGGCCGCCGTAAACGCCCACCACGGATACCGTCCCGCCTTTGCGACAGGCCCGAATGGCCTGACGAAGCACAGTACCGCGCTCAGTGTGCAGGTGCATCAGTTGTTTAGTCTTGTCGTATACATAATCCAGCTCGGTGCCGTGTGCTTCCATGCCGACGCAGTCGATGCAGCGGTCTGGCCCGCGCCCACCAGTCAGCTCCAGCAAGGCTTCGTGGACATTCGTGGTTTCGTAATTGATGGTAATCGCCCCGGCCTTTTTCTCGGCCAGTTCAAGGCGAGAGGCGAAGCGGTCGATAGCAATCACCCGCTCGGCACCCATCAGGTAGGCGATGCGAATAGCCATCTGGCCAACACCACCACAGCCCCAGACGGCGACAGTATCGCCCCGCTGGATATCAGCATTATCAGCAGCAAAATAGCCAGTCGGCGCAGCGTCCGACACAAAGACTGCCTGCTCATTGGTAACGCCGTCGGGCACCTTGAACAGGTTGACGTCGGCAAAGGGCACCCGGATATACGTCGCATGGCTTCCGGCATATCCGCCAAAGGCATGGCTGTAACCAATAATGCCGCAGCACGGTTGGCCGTAGGCCAGATCTGTCGTTTCCGGGTTCGGGTTGGAGTTGTCGCAGCAGGAAAAATCGCTACGCTGACAGTGTTCGCAGTTGCCGCACCCTATGATGGAAATGGTAACAACGCGATCACCCTTCTTGAATTGGCTAATGCCGGAGCCAACTTCAACTACCTCACCCATGAATTCATGACCGATGATGTCTCCCGGCTTCATGGCCGGCACGTAACCGCCCAGCAGGTGAAGGTCGGAGCCGCATACCGATGACATGGTGACGCGAAGAATGACATCGCGTGGATTAACGATTTCCGGGTCCGGTACGGTTTCTACTTGAAGAACGTTAGGGGCTTGCCAGGTGAGCGCGCGCATCAGTAAGCCCCTCCCTGACGAGTCTCATCGGTATGTGACGCGATGGTGCGCGGCTCGCTGATCACTTCGCCTTCCAACGGTACGGTTGCTGACACTTCATCCACCGGGACCCGTTCGACAGCACCTGTTCTCATGAGGCTGTTGGTAATCTCGCCGGTCTCCAGGAGCTGCTTCAGGCGACGCAAATCAAGATTAAGCTCACGTCCCGAGAATTGGCTGATCAGACTGGCTGCGGCATAACCCACCCGGCCGGCTGGCGGTTCGCACGCCAGAACGACCTGCAACTCCGTTCCCATGCCGTTAGGGGCATCTCTGAAGGTGAGGGTGGCTTTATGCTGAAGGTATGCCGTGGATTCGGTGCTCCAGACAATACGTTCCTGCGGAATCTCTTCCTCCAGGAACGCATTCCATTCTACTGTCCGATTCTGTGGGCCTACCGCAACCCAGCGATAGTGAGTGGCGTCCATCTGCTGGACGCGTTCGAGGCGACGCAGGAAGAGGGGGAGATTTTCAATGCTGCGTACGAAGTCGTAGACCTCGGCACGCGGTTTGCCAATGGTAATCGTGCGGGAAATTGCTTCGGCATTGGTCCAGCCGTACTCTTCCTGCAGAAGCGATTCGTATGGCGTAGGCGTAAGCGCTGCCTTGGCCTTGCAACGACCAGTGACGCCACGGGCTGTTACCAGTGCGCCCAAGGCCATTTGTGCCAGCCCCAGAAGACCGCCACGGCGCAGGCCGCCTGCCAGGAGTAAGCCACCACCTACAAGGGAAAGGGTGCGCTCGGTTCCCTGTACATTAGGCTCATTGAGTGACTGCTGGGACTTGCGTGTGGCCATTAGTGGTTCATGCAGGGCTTTCATCGTGTGTTATCTCCATATAGAACCAATCGGTATCTAAAGGGGACTCCACTGCGAGACGTCCTGTTCCCTGGTCGTTACAAAGGCTGACAAACGTTCAGGCGATGGACAGGTTTGCCGCCTGACGCTGAAAGCGTCTCAGGTGGTTATGCTGGTCAAGGAAGCCGTCTCCGCAGCGGGCACACGCCCGGTTACCTCGCTCAGCTCAACCTTTGACGTCTCGGGTAGCAGCAGACCTCCGATCAACGCCATTACGGATATCGCGATGAGATAGAACGCTGGTGCCAGGTTGCTACCGCTCTGTGCAATCAAATAGGTTGCCATGAGAGGCGCAGTACCGCCGAAAACGGTATAAGCCATGTTGTAGGTAATGGCTGAGGCGGTGTAACGCGTCCGGGTGGGGAAGACTTCTGACAGCAGTGCAGCGGTGACGACACCGGACAGTACCGCTCCGACGGCCAACAGCAGTACACCCAGAACCGACAGCAGCAGGTTGCCTGAGCTGGCCATCCAGAACGACGGATAGACCACAACGATCAGTAAGGTACAGGTTGTAAATACTGTAGCCTTGCGCCCGACCCTGTCTGAAAAGAGACCTGCGAATGGGCATAGCATGGCTGCAAAAACCAGGGCAATGACGGTAACCAGAAGGGCGGAGGCGCGATCAAGCCCACCGGCTACCTGCAGGTAAGTCGCAAAGTAGGTTGTGAACATGTAGAAGGACAGGGCCGTTACGGAAATAAACGCGCCCAGCCGACAGATAGCTCCGCCATTGGACTTTAGCGTTTCACGCAGTGGCGCATGTGCTACTGCGTGTTGAGCCTCGACAGACTGGAACGCCGGGGTCTCGCCTAGCCGCAACCTCAAATATAGGCCTACGAGGCCCAGAGGCGCTGCAATAAGAAAGGGTATACGCCAGCCCCAGCTGGCCATGGCGTCTTTGGTAAGCGTAGCATCCAGACCGTAGGCCAATACGGCTGCACAGGCAAAGGCCGAGAACGTCGATACGGGTACGAAACTTCCGTACGTGGCGCGTTTTTCCCGTGGTGCATGCTCCATGACATAGGCGCAGGCACCAGCGTATTCGCCTCCGGCCGAGAATCCCTGGACGCATCGGATAACGGTCAGCAGTAGCGGAGCGGCCATGCCTATGGCGGCATAGGTAGGTAACAGGCCTATCAGCGTCGTGGCACCGGCCATCATCAGGATTGTCAGGGCCAGTATCTTCTTGCGGCCGATCCGATCGCCCAGCATGCCGAAAACGATGCCGCCCAATGGCCGGAAGGCAAAGGCGACGGCGAATACGGCAAAGGTCTTGAGCAAAGCGGCTTTCGCGTCGCCGCTGGGAAAGAATTGCTCGGCAATGATCGTTGCAAGAAAGCCATAGATGGCAAAGTCGAACCACTCGACGAAATTACCGATCGAGGCGGCGGCAATGACTTTTCGCAACGTATGGGTGTCGACGGAACCGGATGCTGCCTGGGTCATGATCACGCTCCAGAGGAAAGGGATTCGCAACGGGCAGGAAAGAGCAGGCGCACGGATTATTAGGATAGTGAGGATAGGTGGCCTGGTGGTATCAAACGCTACCGTTCTGAACTGTAAAGGCGGTTTCCCAGGCACAGTGGTCTGCCACCGACCCTTACTATTGAGCAGGCGACATGTGGGTGGCAGTGTCTCTCATCATGGCGGTCTGCTCGGAAAGGTAATGTCGACCGGCACTGTCATAGCGTGTCACTTCCACAAGTAGTGGAAGTTCGTCTTGCTCGGAAAGAGGAAGGGTAGGCAAGGGCAAGACTGCGCGCTTGGTCTCTTTAACGGGCGCTCAAAACAAGCGAATTAGTCCTACTGTGGCCATAGGCTTTATTCAAAGACTGACGGATGTTTTATTTAGCATCTGGATAATGGCTTTTTTCATTTGCACCAGATCCCATGGTTTCTGCAGATAAAGCATGCCGTCTGGTAGCTCAGGAATGGTCTCCAGATCACGTCCGGTGGTTACAATGACTGAAAGACCTGGCCAGCGTGCGCCAATCATGGTTGCCAGCTCGGCGCCCTTGATCTGCCCAGGCACCAGATGATCGGTGACGACCAGAGAGGGCTTTTCACCTGCACTGAGCATGTAAACCAACGCATCATCAGCCGTCTCGAAGCTGCTGACACGACCGCCCAGTTCTTCCACGAAGCCCGATAAAATACTTTGCAGAAGTGGATCATCTTCAATCAAGACAAGCCAGTGGCCTTCAAGCAAAGCTTTAGGCTCTTCGATAACACCATTCATAGCTTTGCCAGCCCAGATCAGACGCGCTTCATGCGCAATCCCTTATTTTCTCAAATTTCAGGACGCTTCGCTTTATGGGTGGACGAACGTACACCTGTAAGTTACTTGATCCAATTAACACAACGCGACATCAGCAGTGATGCAGAAGGTGTTACACCCTAAGCGCACCGCGTGAAGATGCCATTAACAGGTGCAACATCTAGGTGTTTCTGCAGTTTCTAATCCTGTCCGCTACGGCTGTCTGTGCAGGCAGCCGTAGCGGATTTATTCGCTAACGCTTAAATGGTGCGATCGGATTGATCAAGGTTCCGGCAAGCTTCAGGTTTCCAGCCGGATCTGCCAGATTGACCATCTGTTGGTTGTTGCCCAATTGAAGACGGTTCAGGCAGGAGCGGATGAACTCGGGCGTAAACAGGTCGTATCGGGCAAATTTCTCGGCATATTGAGGGTGGCTCTGCTGATAGGTGCTGACGCACTCGGCTACCAGCGACCAGAAACGGTCTTCAGCGTAGTCGGCTTTTTCCACCAGAATGGCGCTCATGTAGCGGAAGAAGCAGTCGAACACGTCGGTGAAAAGCGACAGGACTTTCAGCTCTTCGGGTACCGAGACGGCCAATCGCTTGATCTTTTCCGGCAGCTTGGCATCAGGGTTCAGCACGGCGATTTCTTCCGCAATGTCTTTCATGATTGCCCGCGACGGAACGTTGTTATCCAGTACCAGAATCAGGTTCTCCCCGTGAGGCATGTACACTAGATCGTGAGCATAGAAGCAGTGCAGCAGGGGCGTCAGGTAGGCGTTGAGATAGCGGCGCAACCAAGTGTCTGTATCCACGCCGGAGGAGGCAATCAGCGCCGTGAGGAGCGAGTCTCCCTGGGCGTCCAGATGCAGCAGCGAGGCCATCGTCATCAGGCGTTGGCCGGGCTTTAGTTGTGGAACCGGACTTTCGCGCCACAGGGCGGAGAGCATCTTCTTGTAAGGGGTATCGTTGACCAGTGCCGTCTCGTAGTAGTGGTTGCGATAGCCCACCGAGGCTACTTCACGCAAGATGCTGAAGCCGTTTTCGGTCAAAAACGGATCGCTTTCAATCAATGCTTTCAGCCACTCGTTGATAGCAGGCGTCGCCAGCATGTAGTAAGGCGACAGACCGCGCATGAAGCCCATGTTCAGAATGGACAGTGCCGTTTTCACATAACGCTTTTCAGAGTGGCTTGCGTTGAAGAAGGTGCGGATCGACTGCTGCGCCAGGTACTGATCCTCCCCATAGCCCAGACAGACGATATTGCGGTTGGCAACATCGGCCGAGAAGGCCATAGAAAGCTTGTTGAACCACTGCCACGGGTGAGCCGGCATGAAGAGGTAATCGTTCGGATTCAAGCCTTGTTCGGTCAGCTGAGCAGTGAAATCGGCAACCGTCTGGCTGCCTAGTTCCTCTTCGAGCAGGCGCTCATAGCTCAGGTCCGATAACGATGAGAACGTTGCCTTGGTCTTGCGTACAGCCAGCCAGACCAACTGGATCGGGGAGGCGGCTTCAGGTGCATAGGCACGGTAATCGTTCGCGTCGAAGCCCATGCGGCCATTGTTCGCGACGAACCCCGGGTGGCCTTCCATCATACCGGTTTCTACGGACTGGAAGTCAGCGCGGGTGAGTTCTTCTGCAGTTAATCCTGGTTTGGCATGCTTGTAGGCGCTGCCATACAGCGTGCTGCTGATCTCGTCCAGATAGACCGGCATCATGCTTTCCTGAATACCCAGTTGATCCTTGAACTCGATGATGAACTCCAGCGCATCCAGCGGCGCAGCGTTGCCGTCCTGCGTCTTTTCGATCGAGGCGGTGTCGATCAGCCAATGATCAAGCGCCAGCTTGCGAGCTCGGAAGCGGTACTCCAGTGCCGGATTGCCATTGTCCAGACGGTAATGCTCCCAACCGTTTTCAGACGCGATCAAGGCCGGCTCGATAAGCTTTTCATGGGCAAATTCCGCCAGGGCTTTGCGCACGAGCAGGCGATTGACCTTGCTCCAACGTTCGGGGGTCAGGTGCAATGCGGCTTGACCGGGCGTGGCGGTGGGCAGAGTAGTGATCATCTGGTTCATGGGCGGTTCTCCATTACAAGGCTGGCGGCGTAGTGTTCGCGAGTGCAGAAGGCAAGGTGGGCAGTTTTTTCGCCCAGTTGAATGACACGGTCGTACTCGAAACCGACACGCTGATTGAGCACGTGGATCTTGTCGTTACGGACATCGGGCTCGACGACGACGCGGCGGGCAAAGGGATCGCTGAAAATGAATTCCATGATGGTTCGCATCACGGCCAGGGTGAAGCCTGAAACAGGTTTCTCGCAGGGCGCGACGAGAAAATGCATGCCCCGGTCACCGGGCTTCACGTCGTAGTGCTGGCCTACCGGGTCATGAAGCGGCATATAGCATTCGACCAGGAAAGCCGGTGCGCCATCATGTAAACCCAGGTAGGCGTTGGCATGAGGAGAGGCCATGAGGTCGCGGTAGAATGCTTCCACTTCTGCCTGGGTCGCATTCTGCATCCCCCAGAAGCGTGCATAATCGCGAGTCAGCCAATCATGTAGTCGCGCCGTATCCTCTGGCAGGCTGAGTGGACGCAGGCTGAAGTGGCCGAGTCCATGCTGTGGCTTGCTGAAGCACGGGCGTGTATCGATGGGTGTTTGCAAGGCAATGGCAGTCATATCAGACCCCCTTGTCGATAACAGGTGTTGTTGTGGGCTGGGCCGTGCGGACCAGCAGCGGATAGGCGAGGGCAGTCAGGGCAAAGCCTGCCGCGCCGATCAGGAAAGGCACAGTCAGGCCAAACGTGCTGACCAGGGACCCTGCCGCAAACGACGAGCCCACTACGCCGAGTTGTTGAAAGAAATTGATCTTGCTGAAATCAGCGGCATACGCATCGGGCGTGCTCAGCTCGAAGAGCAGGGCATCCAGCCGTACCGTGACTTGGAACATGGCCCAGCCATACAGGCAGCGGCCAGTCAGGATCAGGGCGGTCTGCTCACCAGCTTGAAGCAGCAGGCCGCACACACCCAGCAGCAGCGCACCGCTCAGGGCCTGTTGTCGGCTGCCAGTACGCCGGTTCAGCCAGAGTCCGAGCAGGGCCATGCCACCAGGAATGGCGTACACCAGTCCGGTCAGGGCGGCGTGGTCCAGCTGAGCGACCTGCTCCCAGTACACCGTAAAGAACGGCTTTACCAGGTAGCCGCTGAAATAGAACAGCAGCATCAGCAGGCAGAGCCGGTAGATAGGCCATGCCTTGCCGGTACGGTGCGTAATGGCTTGTTCCGGCTTGGCATGGGGTGGTTCCCGCCGTAGCAGGCGCAGGCAGATCGCCATTTGCAGAAAATCCCCCGCGGCCATCACCACAAAGACATCCCGTGGCTCCAGTACCTGAAGGACCAGGCCGCCCACCACGGCGCCGAGGATGGCGCCGAAGTGAACGACAACCGACAGCATGCCGATGGTATGGGTATGGTTCCTGGAATCTTCCAGGCTCATCACGTAGGGGTACATGAGCAGGTAGCTGCCCTTGAACACGATCATCCCCAGCGAGACAAGCCAGAACTCCAGGAGCGCCGATGCCCAATAGCAGTACAGGCACAGCAACCCGGCGGCGAGCTGCGTCCAGATCAGCAGCCGGATCGGGTGCACCCGCCGCGCCACGCGCGCCCAGAGGGGCAGCGCAAGCATGACCGTAAAGCAGATGGCGGCCAGATAGGCTCCCACATGCTCTGGCCGCGTTTCACCAAAACGGCTGGCAAAGTACTGCGGATAGAACGGAATCAGCATGGTGTCGCTGATGACGGCAAGGGCCGTCATGGCGATCAACGAGGTACGCAGCGTCATGTCTTGGCCGGCTCCGGCTGGAGCAGTGTCGAAGAGGGCGCCGTGAACTGCTGGAAGGCAATCTTGCGTTCGACGGGGTAATGTTCGCGGCCGAGCATCTCGCGAATGATATAGGCGTTGCGGTAGCACGCCATGCCCAGGTCGGGCGTTACCAGGCCATGCGTATGAAGCTCGGCGTTCTGGACGAAGATCTCCTGGCCGGCGGTATCAATCGTATAGTTTCGATTGACGGCGAAGCGGCCACGCTCATCGAAGCGCAGGCGTGAGCGTAACCCTTGAAGGAAAGGAGGGGTTCTGTAGCAATACCCAGTGGATAATACCAGCCCATCAGTCTGAAGCGTATAGCGACTCTCCTGTTCCTCCTGAAACAAGGTAAGCGTAAAGGTGCCGGTACGCTCATCGTAGCGGCAGTCCTGCAGCTCCGTGTTGGTAAGCAGGTTGGTCCTGACCGGACCGCATAAGCTCTTGTTGTACAGCAGGTCGTAGATGTCATTGATCAGGGCGCTGTTGATTCCCTTGTAGAGTCCCTTCTGACTGCGCATCAAGGCGTCACGCTTGTGGGTAGGCAGCTGATGGAAGTAGTCGATGTACTCGGGCGATGTCATCTCCAGGGTCAGCTTGCTGTATTCCAGCGGGAAGAAGCGAGGCGAGCGGGTGATCCAGTTCAGGGTGTACTCGCGCGTGTCGATTTCCTGCAAGAGGTCATAGTAGATCTCCGCCGCGCTCTGACCGCTGCCGATCAGCGTAATGGTGCTTTTTGCCTGTAGAGCTTGTTTGTCGGTCAGGTAGGTCGACGTGTGGGACAAGTGGCTGCTGGCGTCCTGGCAGCAGTCAGGGATGTAGGGTGACGTGCCAGTTCCCAGGACCAGACGGCGCGCCTGATAAACCAGGCGTTCTCCTGTTTTGGTGCAGGTACAGTTCACCGTATAGAGGCCGGTTGCCGGATCATGGTCGATACGTTCGACGTATCGGTTGAACTCGATATTGGGCAGCCGATCGATGACCCATTGGCAGTACTGGTTGTACTCGCGGCGCATCAGGAAGAAGTCTTCCTTGATGTAGAACGCATAGATGCGGCCTGTGGATTTAAGATAATTCAGGAAGCTGAACGGGCTGGTCGGGTCCGCCAGGGTGACCAGATCGGCCAGGAAGGGCGTCTGCAGGGTTGCAGATTCCAGCATCATGCCGGGATGCCAATCGAAGCACTCGTTCTTGTCCAGAAACAATCCATTGAGCTCGTCGATGGGAGCAGTCAGGCACGCCAGACCCAGGTTGAAGGGGCCAACACCAATCGCGATGAAATCGTAGGTTGAAGCCGTCATGGTGGTTCTCCAGATCAGCACGTGGCCAGGGCAGATTGTTGGTTAACGTAACGGGCACCTTCATGCTTGATGGCGTCGAGAATGCCTCGCAGGTCGTCCAGGGTGGTCATGGGGTTGAGCAGGGTAAATTTGAGATATTGTTGGCCGCCTACCTTGGTGCCCGCGACGATGGCGCGTCCGCTGCGAGAGAGCGCTTTGCGAATGGCTGCATTGGTCGCATCGATCTGCTCGGCACTCAGCGGCTCCTCGGGGATATAGCGGAAGACCAGGGTGCTCAGTTCGGGAGCATGGGCGATGTCGAAGCGTGGGTCACGCTCGATAAGCGGATAGGTTGCACGAGTCAAGTCGATCACGTGATCGAACAGGCTGCCTAAGGCATTCGCACCCATGGTGCGCAGCGTCATCCAGAGCTTGAGCGCATCAAAGCGGCGTGTGGTTTGAATGCTTTTGTTGACGAGGTTGGGTGTGCCTTCCTGGGTCTGGCTCTTGGGGTTCAGATAATCGGCATGGCAGGTGACATGGGCCAGCTCTCGACGATCCCGTACCAGAAACGCACTGCAACTGACCGGCTGGAAGAATGATTTGTGGTAATCGATGGTGACCGAGTCGGCATGTTCGATACCGGTCAGACGGTTACGGTATTTGGGCGAAATCAGCAGTCCGCCACCGTAGGCGGCATCGACATGCATCCAGATTTTTTTCTCGCGACAGATTGCCGCGATGTCTTCCAATGGATCGATGCTGCCGAAATCCGTAGTACCGGCAGTAGCCACTACCGCCATCGGAATCAGCCCTTCGGCTTCGCACTCTTCCAGCACGCGGCGCAGATCGCTCAAGTCCATTTTCTTGCGAGCATCGCTGCGTACCGGTATCACGGCGTCATAACCCAGGCCCAGGATGGCCGCGGATTTCTGTACGCTGAAATGACTGATCTCGGATGACAGGATGCGCAGGCGTTTGAAATCGGTCGGCAAGCCTTGCGTCTTGTTGCTGGCGTGACCGGGCTGACGGTTGCACACATGATCACGGGCCAACAGCATGGCCATCAGGTTGGACTGAGTACCACCACTGGTAAACACCCCATCGGCTTCGCTGCCCAGGCCGATGCGCTCAGCCGTCCAGTCAATCAACTTTTGTTCGATATACGTGCCGCCGGCACTTTGATCCCATGTGTCCAGTGAGGAATTGATAGAAGAAAGTACCAGTTCGGCAAGAATAGCCGGAATAACAATAGGACAATTAAGATGAGCAACATAGTGAGGATGATGGAAGTAAACAGCATCTTTCAGGTACAACGCTTTTAATTCTTCCAGTGCCTCGTTGAAGTTACCCAGTTTTTCATCCAGATTCACTTCGTCGAACTGCCGCTTTAGTTCATGCGGCAATATGCCGGTATAAGGCTTATCGATACCGAGCAATGTTTCCTTTATACATTCAGCCCCTTGAACCATAAGGCTTTCATAGGCCTGCGCATTCTTTTCGTTGAAAAGATGCGAAGTCGCCTGATCATCCTGTAGGCGAGCGGAAGGGTATGCAGTAATGGCCGCATACGAATGCAATGGATTATTCACGAATGGAACCTCGGCAATTGATTAAACAATTCTGCAATAACCCAACATGTTGTCGGGATATATGCCTCGCCGGGCTCTCACGGTAGTTTGATATTAATAGTTAGCTATATGCCATTATCAAACGGCTTAGCCTTTATAATTTAAAAGCAGTAATAATGCATTAAAAGTAAGTGTTCATTACTATCGCAAAGCCCATTCAGAGTAGACCTTGTATTGAATGAAAATCAATATCATTTAACGCAATGCGGGTGATGAAATGTGATGCGCTTCGCTTAATGGTGCGCTCTTTTGGTGCTGTGGCACGGTGATATTAGAAAAACTGATCGGTGACGGAGCGAAACAAACACAGCAGCGCTAACTTGGCCAGTCGTCTTCAGTTTACTCACATGGGCCAGCAGCCAGGTTCGGGCGGAGCTGCCGAGACCAGTGATTAGTAGGAAAATCTTCCAGCGACGGTTAAGGCACGACGGTTGCCTGTACCAGATTGAGCATAAACCTGTTGTATGAATAAAAAGGTCGTTGCCATGACTGAGGCGAATTGCCAAGGAATATTTGGGTCCCATTAGAAGGGCGCCCAATTGCATGTACTGAGGGCGTGACGATAACGAATTCACCGTCCTGAGAAAGGGAGCGCACTCATGCAAGAGAAAGTCGTCAGCAGTTCCAATGGTTACTATGTGTTCGAATGCGCAGATACGACTGGCGGCAGCTATTATGAAATCAGAATGGGCACACGCTGCGTCAAGCGCGTCGGCAGCCTCGACGAGGCCAAGCGATTCATCCAGTTCGCCTATGCAGAAGAAGAAAACTATCAGGACTAGCACCTTCGTGAAGACCTGGAATGAGATAAGGCTCGATCAGGTGTAAGGGATGGGAGGAAGGCCAGGGCGGCCTCCCTCCGGCAAGGTCAGAACGCGACGGCCTGGCCGTCCTTGCGTGGATCAGAGCCACCGACATAACCATCGGCCGTTTTCTGAATGATCTGAGCCCCACCGAATGCAAACACGCCGCTTGGCGCCTCAACCTGGATATCATGTCCTTTGGCGCGTAGGGCAGCTACGGTCTGTGAGTCGAACTGTCGCTCAACGGCAACCTTCCGACCTGACTCGATCCGCCAGCGGGGTGCGTCGGCCGCCGCCTGCGGGTTCTGCTTGTAGCGCAGGATACGCAACATCATCTGCAAGTGTCCCTGCGCCTGCATGGGACCGCCCATAAGGCCGAACGACATCAACGGCGTGCCGTCGGCATTCATGGCAAAACCGGGGATGATGGTGTGGAAGGGGCGCTTACCGGGAGCGACGGTGTTGACGTGCTCTGGGTCCAGAGAAAAGCCCGCCCCGCGGTTTTGCAGGCTGATTCCCGTGCCTGGAACCACTACGCCGGAGCCAAAACCCATGTAGTTGGATTGAATGAACGACACCATCATGCCGCTTTCATCTGCCGCTGACAGGTACACCGTACCGCCGGGCTTGGGCGAGCCATGGCCTGGGTCAGCAGCAGTCTCGCCGATCAGCCTGGCGCGCTCCTTTAGATAGGCCGGGTCAAGCAGATGGTGAGCCAGAACGCGCATATGGTCCCGATCTGTAATGTGATGATTGAGGTCCGCCAGGGCCAGCTTCATCGCTTCCAATACCACATGCAGGGTTTCGGGGCTGTCGACAGGATGATCGCCAATACCGATGGCCTCCAGAATCCCCAGGCCGCTGAGCGTAGCGATGCCCTGGCCGTTAGGAGGCAACTCATGGACCATGGCGCCTGCAAAGGGCGTGGATAGGGTATCGATCCAGTCAATTGAGTGATTGCCCAGGTCATCCAGGCTCATAACGCTGTTGTTGGCTCTGGCATGAGCAACCATGGCTTCGGCCAGGGCGCCTCGATAGAACGCTTCGCCGCGGGTTTCGGCGATCAGCTCCAGCGTTTTGGCATGGTCCCTGAGTTGAATCTTCTGCCCGGCTCTGGGGGCTCGGCCATCGGGCAGAAAACACTCGGCAAAGCCGGGCTGATCTTTCAGGAGCTGACCGCCTCTGTGCCAGAGCTCAGCGATTATAGGCGTTACCTGGTAACCCTCTCGCGCATAGCGTATGGCGGGTTCGGCCACCGTGGTGAAAGGCAGCTTGCCGTAACGCTCGGAAAGCCCGACCCAGGCGGAAACCGCACCGGGCACGGTCACTGCATTCCAGCCGCGCTCCGGCATGTGTTTGTGCCCTGCGAAATACTGGGGCGACCACGCTGCCGGTGCGCGTCCAGAGGCATTCAGGCCCTGTAATGTCTTGCCATCCCAGACGATGGCAAAGGCATCACTGCCGATACCACACCCTGTTGGCTCTACTACCGTAAGCACCATGGCAGCAGCAATTGCCGCATCTACCGCATTACCGCCACGGCGCAGCATGTCCAGGCCTGCCTGGGCAGCCAGTGGCTGGGAGGCCGCTACCATGTTCCGTCCCATGACAGGGGAGCGGGCAGAGGCGTAAGGCTGGCTATAATCCAGATGATCGAACATGGGATCACTCTCTTCTTGTCTGACGGTTAGTCTTTGGGATCCAGCGCATCGCGCAAGCCGTCGCCCAGCAGGTTGAAGCACAGCACCGTGATATAGATGGCCACGCCTGGAGCAATAGACATCCAGGGCGCCTGTTCCATGAAATTCTTGGCTGTGTTGAGCATGGAGCCCCAGGAGGGCGCTGGCGGTTGCTGGCCAAGGCCCAGGAACGACAGACTCGCTTCTGCGAGAATGGCTGAGGCAATGGTCAGGGTTGCCTGGACTACCAGCGGCGAAAGGACATTCGGTAACACATAGCGCAGAATGATCCAGCGATCCGGTAGGCCGATGGCGCGGGCACCTTCCAGATAATCCTCATGTTTAATCGAAAGGACCTGTCCGCGCGTCAGGCGCGCAAAGATAGGCATGGCAGACAGGCCAATGGCGATCATGGCATTAGTCAGGCTAGGGCCAAGAAATGCCCCCAGCGCGATAGCCAGCACCAGAAACGGACAAGACAGCAGTGCTTCCATGATCCGGGAAATAAGGGCATCCAGCGCGCCCCCAAAATAGCCGGCTATAAGACCTAGCGGAACACCGATGGCCATGGCGATGGCGACCGATACTCCACCCGCCAGCAACGAGCTGCGCGCACCCCAGAG
Source organism: Pseudomonas sp. C2.3V (assembly GCF_058536325.1). Taxonomy (NCBI): domain Bacteria; kingdom Pseudomonadati; phylum Pseudomonadota; class Gammaproteobacteria; order Pseudomonadales; family Pseudomonadaceae; genus Pseudomonas; species Pseudomonas sp. C2.3V. The sequence goes on from NZ_JBZUBN010000001.1 coordinate 1,906,458, forward strand.
CAGGCGTGAGAACAGGTCGCGGCCCAGCTCATCCGTGCCTAGCCAATACAGGGCCGAAGGTGCCTTGCGAACGGCCAGAAAGTTCGCCTTGAGTGGATCATGGGGCGCAATCCAGGGTGCCAGAACAGCTGCCAGGACAAATAACAAGAGGATAGCTGCACCGATGACAGCACCCTTGTTCTTCAAAAACTTTGCCAGGAAACGAGACTGTAGACGGGTCTGTAAGACAGGAGGGAGAGGGGTGGCAATGGCATTCATGCGGCAGTCCTCAGGCGCGGGTTGATCAGGCGATAGAGCACATCGGCCAGCAGATTCATCAGCACGAATCCAATGGCTACGCACAGCACTACACCTTGCACCACGGCATAGTCCCGGTTGAAAACGGCATCGACGATCATCTTGCCGAAGCCGGGAATACTGAACACCTGCTCAGTCAGGACTGCGCCCCCAAGCAGTTCGCCGAACAGCAGTGTAGTCAGCGTCACGATGGGCATCAGCGCGTTACGAAAGGCGTGCTTGAGAATGACTGTTCTGGGAAACAGCCCTTTCGCGCGCGCTGTCCGCACATAGTCTGAGCGCAGCACTTCAAGCATGGCGCTGCGGGTATGACGCATCAGGGTTCCGGAAAGACCTGCACCCAGCACGAAGGCTGGTAACAACAAGGTTTTAAGGTTTTGCAGCGGGTTTTCACTGAACGGTACAAAACCGGAGGCGGGCAGCCAGCGCAGCTTTACCGCAAACACCATGATGAGCAGTATCCCCAGCCAGAAGTGCGGAATAGAGATACCAGAAAGGGCAACGATGTTCGCACTGTAATCTACCGCGCTCCCTTTACGCACTGCCGAGAGAATACCGGTGGGGATACCTATCAACAGCGCAATCAGCAAGGCGAAAACCGACAATTCCAGGGTGACCGGCAGTTTCGAGACGATAAGCGCGGTCACCGGTTGCTCGGTGCGCAAGGAAGTGCCGAAATCACCTTTCAAGACATTGCCCACCCAGTTCAGGTATTGAACCGGTACGGGATCGTTAAGACGATACTTGTCTCTTAAGTATTCGATGACAGCAGGGTCGCGCTCCTCCCCAGCCATGGCCAGCACCGGATCGCCGGGCAGCAGTTTTTGCAGCGTGAAGACAAAGAGCGAGACCAGAATCAGTGTTGGGATGGCACTGAACAGGCGGCGAAGGATGAACGTCAGCATGCATAACCCTCGTGGATTACCGGCCCGTGCGGTTTACTGCAGCGGGCCGTATCGATCATTGCGCGAATGACACGTTGGCCAGGCGGATCAGTCCGTCCGGGTTGGAGACATACCCTGTCACCTTGCGATTCGCCACAATCAGTCGAGGCTCGAAGTAGAGGTAAATGTTCGGCGCTTCGTCCGCCACGATGGTCATCGCCTGGCGATACAGATCCTGGCGCTGGGCCTGGTCATTGACAGTACGTGCCTTATTGAGCAGCTCATCCAGCTTTGGATTGCAGTAATGACCATCGTTCTGGTTTCCCTTGCAGGTCACAAACTGATGGATATTGCCATCTGGATCAGGACGACCGGACCAGGCGCTCATACCTACCTGAAAGTTTCCGGATTGCTGCTCGTTAAGAAGCGTCGCGTACTCGGTGGCGACCAGATTGACGTTGAAGCCCGCTTCGGACGTCATTGCCTGGATAATTTGGCCTACCTGCTGAGAGACAGGTGTATTGCCAACCTTGAGCTCAACGTTTACCGGGGGCTTAACGCCTGCTTCCGCCAGCAGCGCCTGGCTCCTGGCAATGTCTCGCGAGGGGAGTGGTAGCTCCTTATCGAAATAAGGGCTACTTTTTGGAAAGGGTTGATTGCCCGGCGCGTAAAGTCCTTCGAATACCACCTGGTTGATAGCGTCCCGGTCCATTGCCAGCTCGAAGGCCTTGCGGACACGCTTGTCACGTCCCAACGGATTTTTGGCTTTGTCACCATTGGCGACATTGACCATCAGTTGCATATACCCCAGGCCGGGTGTGTTATAGACCGTGAGACTCCGGTCATCCTTGACCGCCTTGATGTCCGTGGGAGCAACACGTTCGACGATGTCCAGGTCTCCAGAGCGCAAGTTTGCGAGACGAACCGACGTATCAGGTATAGGCAGGAAAATCACTTTATCAAAGTGATAGGCCTGCTTGTTCCAGTAATGATCGAAGCGCTCCAGCACGATGCGATCCTGCTGTACGCGCTGCACGAATTTATAGGGTCCGGAGCAGACAGGTTTGGACCCGACATCGCTTTGTGAGGCGTTGGGGGCAAGCATCATGCCGGCCCGGTCGGAAAGCTGGGCGATCAGGGTAGCGTCCGGTTGCTTCACCTTGATCGCTACGGTCTTGGGATCGATTACATCCACGTGTTCGATAGAGGCCAGTTCGCTCTTGCGCAGTGAATCGGGCAAGGTACGAGCTCGGTCCAGATTGAATTTGACCGAGGCGGCATCAAAGGCTTCGCCATCATGAAAGGTCACTCCTTCACGTAACGTCATGGTCAGGGTTAGGTTGTCGTCGCTCCAGCTCCAGCCTGTGGCCAGTTGCGGTACAAAGGTTAGGTCCGGCGCAACATCCACCAGTTTGTCGCACAGGGCGGTGTATACCAGACGTCCCGAATAGGTTCGTGAACGGTGCGGATCCAGGACATCCGGGTCGTCCTGGATGCCGATGCGCAAGGTGGTTTCGGCAAATGCCGTGGTGCCGATCGTCAATAACAAGGCTCCAGTCAACAGGCGTACAGGATTCAAGGCTGGCTCTCCAGGGCAAAGGGCTGATGGCTTTTGAATAGATGAAGGCGTTGGGAGAAGGCGGGGCTGGGAGCTGGCACAATCAAATTGCCTGCTCCGGCATTCGCAACTTCGCGCCAGAAATGGCAGGCAACCTGACGCGCCCCTTCGACAGATTCAAAGGCAGGTTTTGCCTCTCTGCAGAGGGGGCGGGCATGGGGACAGCGCGTGTGAAAACGGCAACCGGGCGGTGGATTGGCCGGGCTTGGCATATCCCCACCCAATACGGGGCGAGCCCGTCGCAGACCGGGGTGGCTGACAGGCACAGCGGCCATAAGCGCTTGTGTATACGGGTGAAGTGGCGTTTCGAACAGCGTGTCGACCTCGGCCAGCTCCACGATCTCCCCGAGATACATCACGGCGACTCTGTCGCTCATATGGCGGATCACGGCCAGTCCATGGGCCACGATAAGCAGCGTCAGCCCAAACTGATGCTTGAGGTCTTCCAGCAAATTGACGACCTGCGCCTGGACCGACACATCCAATGCCGAAACCGGTTCATCCCCCAGGATCAAGCGTGGATTGGAGGCCAAGGCGCGAGCAATGCCGATACGCTGGCGTTGCCCACCGGAAAACTCATGGGGATAACGGTTGGCATGTTCAGGGGCCAGGCCCACGGTATGCAAGAGTTCTGCTACTCGTGCTGCGCGATCTGCGCGGTGGCTATCGGTGTGCAGCCAGATGGGTTCGCCAATGATAGAGGCCACTGTCATCCGGGGGTTGAGTGAGGCAAAGGGGTCTTGAAAGATGATCTGCAATTCCCGCCTTGCCTGCCGGAGCTTATCCGCAGGCAGGTTTCCCAGGTTTCTGCCTTCGTAGATGACATCGCCAGCGGTAGGCGCCAGCAGGTTGAGCAGCAATCGCCCCAGGGTTGACTTGCCGGAGCCCGACTCGCCTACCAAGGCTAACGTCTCGCCTCGCTTGATCGACAGGGAAACATCCGTGACGGCTTGAACAGGAGCCTTCTTGCGTTGCAGAAAGCCTGTAGGTGACGTGAAGTGTTTGGTCAGATGAAGGCCTTCAAGAATAGGGCGTTCGGGCGTTTTCATGCGCTAACTCCCAAGTGCTGCTCCAGCGGTGTACGAATGCATGCTGCCAGATGCCCTGGTGTAATCTCGCGTAGCGGGGGACGATCTGCGCGGCACGCCTGAATCACAAAAGGGCAGCGGCTGGCGAAGCGGCAGCCACTGGGCATTTCTGCAGGCGTGGGAACACGGCCGGCAATGGTGGCCAAGCGATCTTCACGCGGGCCCATCGAGGGCATCGAGCCCATCAGGCCAATGGTATAGGGGTGCTGAGGGTCATCGAACAGCGCAGTAACGGGACCGCTTTCGACAACCTGGCCCGCATACATGACCGCTACATCGTCAGCTACTTCTGCAACGACGCCCAAATCATGGGTAATCAGCATCATGGCTGTTCCGGTTTCGGCTTGCAGGTTTGCGATCAGGGAAAGAATCTGCGCCTGAATGGTTACATCCAGTGCAGTGGTTGGCTCATCGGCAATGATGAGGGCTGGGTCGTTGGCAAGCGCCATGGCAATCATGGCCCGCTGGCGCATACCCCCTGACAATTCGTGGGGAAAAGCCTCCAACCGTTGAGCCGCTGCTGGTATATGGACTTTTTCCAGCATCTCCAATGCCCGGCGGCGGGCTTGTTGGGGCGACAGGTTTTGGTGACGCACGACGCTCTCGGTGATCTGATCACCTATGGTGAATGCCGGATTGAGTGACGTCATGGGTTCCTGAAAGATCATTGCCAGGCGGTTACCGCGTACATCCAGGCGACGCTGCTCAGTCATTGCCAGCAAAGGTTCGTTAAGGAAGGTCGAAGTATCGGCATGCACTTGGGCGCTATCCGGTAGAAGCCCCATCAGCGCCATGGATGTTACGCTCTTGCCGCAGCCGGATTCACCAACAATGGCCAGGGTTCGACCCGGCGCAATGTCGAGTGACAAGCCGTCCACTACATTGGCCGCTGCACCTTTGAAGCGAACGGTCAGGTTACGGATACTCAAGACAGAGCATGGGGATTCGCTCATAAACTGTTCACCAGATCGTGATGGATAACGGTGTCGAGCGCCTGTTGCAACGCACGCAAATGGCCACGCATGGCCATCGCCGCCTTGCCGGGGTCACGCTGTTCGATCGCGGACACAATGTCGTCGTGATCATGGCTATACGCATGCATGCGGTCAGTGTTGCGGGCACGCTGGCGCAGGTCGCGCCAGACAGAGTCCAGGCGAATGGCATCGAACATTTCGAAAATATCCAGCATCAGTCGGTTGCCAGCGGCTTCCGCAATGCCTCTATGAAAGGCGCTGTCCCAGAGTTCCAGTGCTTCTGCATCGGGCGTCTGGGCATTGAGTTGTTGGCCGGTACGTTCAGCGAGCCTCCGCAGCATTGCCATCTGCTCGCCGCTGGCGCGAATGGCAGCCAGTGAGGCAAGAGCAGGTTCCAGGTAAAGGCGGGCCTCCATGATTTCGATGAAGTTGGTTCGGCTGGACAGCTTGGTAAAGCTCAGAGACGCACTGGGTGGGGTTGGGCCTACAAAGGTGCCTTTGCCCTGGCGGCGCCACACCTGTCCTTCTGCTTCAAGCACTGAAAGGGCGCGGCGAACCGAGCGACGGCTAACGCCAAAGCCAGCAGCCAGATCACGCTCCGGAGGCAGAGGTCGTTCCGGAAATGCCGAATGCTGTGCCACCAGCTGGCGAAGGGCATCGAGTGCCATCCGGGCTGATTGATCGATAGGAGTTTCCGTTTCGCACGTTTGCATCATGCTCTCTCAGGCCAACATGAATGTCTGTCTGTGCGCCTCGTATATGCTTGATAGTAGGGCGCAACAGTTACAGGCAGTTTTGCAAGCGAGATGCCAATAGCGATTGGTTCATACTGGCGAAACGGTTATGACCGGGCGCTTAGGCTATGACTACAGGCGTGTCAGGCTTTTGGTACAAAGGTGTGGAGGCAGGGAGTAGGGGATGATCTGGCATTGGTTCAGTCTCTATGCGAACTAATTTCTAGAATGGTTACGGGAATGGTCCGTTTACGGGCGACACTGCACGTTAACGGTGCGGCTAGGGTGACTGACAGGACCGAACATCTATTATGCCCGGTCCTGTTTTCATTAATCAGGAGGAGGGAACGCCCTTTTCCCAGGCACTCCAGTTCTTAACGATGTCCTGTACCAGAGGATTGCCTGTACGGAACAGGTTTTCCAGGGCGGGTTCGAAGCCGCCTTGCTTGGCGTAGTCGATCAGGTTCTCAACATCTGAATACCCCTCATAAGGGCGATCGAAGTCAGAGCCGCCACGCACTACGGCCAGGCGCTGGATATCGACACGGCCCGTACGGCTGGCCCGTAGCAGCGCCTCATAAGTGGCGTTGTCTTCTTGCTGCGTAGTGCAGTAACGGCCTTTTCCATCCGTCAGCGTACGCGTCCATTCTTCGGCGCGCTGGGAGAGCAGCGTACCGGAGAACCAGGTATCGCCGGCGACGGTGTCACAGCGGGTAACCACAGGAGGCTGGTTGGCAGGCGCATAGTTGTACTTCTTGCGCCACGCAGTAGACTCGGGGCTTTCGATGAGCTTGACGTCCTTGGAAAGGGCATAAGCCTTTTCCATCAGCTTCTGGTTAACCTCGAACACCTCGGTCTTGTAGTCCAGAGGAGGCTTTTGAGTGGGATGACGCGTATTGATACCCAGATAGCCACCTTTCCAGTCAGCCGGAGCTTCTCGAGCGTCCAGCTCCCATTGGATGCCAAAATCCACGAGATAGTGCGCCCATGCCGTAGTGCCAATGGTGCCCTCGTGCGGGTTGATTCCTGCAATACCAGCAACCAGGAAATAGGTCTTGCGCAGATCGAACTTGGGCGAGAAGGCTAATGCCATGGTCGAGGCCGCGGCATTGGTGTGCCCCATTGCGGTCGTCATCAGACACACCTGCGCCTCATTACAGAGCACATCCGGATACTCGGCAGACAGCCCTTCGACCGGCACCTTTCTATCGAGCTTGAGTTGCTCGGTCCAGGTCTTGGCTTCCGGGCCAAACATGGCGATCAGCATGACTTTGGGCGCAATGGGTTTTTCCGCTGCGGATACCTGGGGCGCCGCGGTAAGCCCGCCCAGCAGACCTGCCAGTCCTAGCGCGCTTGCGAGGGATTTTTTCAGCATGGGATGGAATAGCCTCTTATAGAGTGAGCGTGAAAAACCTGACCGGATGTTCAAGGTACATGCCAGCGCTAGGCGCAAACGCGCAAAAGCGGTTGTCTGCAACACGAATCGCTGATAGAACGCGGGTTGGCTTCACGGGCTGGCAGTATAGGAAAAGCAGTGATAGCAAAGGGCCAGCCACGCGCTTTGTGATGTGTGCAAGAACCTGTTCAATCTGAACAGGGGAACTATAGTTCTTCCGTCAGCAACCAAGGCAGGTTGTACAGCTGTTCTGCCTCAGATCGAAGCATAAGAGGACGCATGACTTTCTTTGCCTGGAAAGCGCCGCGCGCTATACGTAAGTGGAAACTGCCCCGTTCGGAAAAAAAACGAGTGTCTCCCTCCACCGCTTCGGCCGGAACATCCGGTAGCCAGGCTGCCCACGCGCCCATGGCGGTTCCGCATATTGTGCCGATTGTGTTGGAAGCAAGGGCAGGGGCGCCCGAACAGCCGGCTGTACGCATTTTCCTGGGAACCGAGCCTGCACAATACCGCGCCGAGCGGATCTTCGTGTATTCGTTGGAGCAGGTGCGCAATCCTGATCGGCGTTACGAGGTCTACCGCATGACCCGTCTGCCTGGCTTTGATGAAAGCCGCTGGCGTACCGGGTTTACGAATTATCGGTTTGCCATTCCGGATCTGGCCGGACGTCACGGGCGCGCCATTTATAACGATGTGGACCAGATCTATACGGCTGATCCGGCGGACCTCTTCGACCAGCCCATGGGTGAGCATGGTTATCTGGCGTTAACCCCAAACGACACGGCCGTCACCTTGATCGATTGCGAGCGCATGGTCGAGGTATGGAATTTTGAAAAGGCACGTTGTGAAAGCAAGAAAGTTTTGCACGCCCAGGCTGCCGAGAAGCCCGGCCTGTGGGGACAGCTCGACCCCGTCTGGCATGCGCGTGACCTTGAGTATGAGCATGGCCGTTCCAGATTGCTGCACTACACCACGCTGCACTTGCAGCCCTGGCGGCCAACACCTGAGCAATACTCCTATCAGATCAACCCGTATGCCGAGTATTTCCTGAGCCTTGAGCAGGCGGCCAATGCTAAAGGTTACGAGCCTTACACCATGGCGAGTCCTAGCCCAGACTTTAACGCAGCCTGTCAGACGCTGGCATCGCCTGCTGCGTCTCTGCCATCGGATGTCCTGTCCTTTGCAAGCGCACTGAGCGGCAACGATATCGCCTTCGTAGGGCATTGGACTGATGTTCATAAGGACTCACTGGCTACGACCCACTACCGCTTCGAGCAATTGCGCCAACCAGACCTGCCCAGCCATGACCTTTTGGCGGTCAGTGGTCTTGAGCATCTGCCACCGGAAGATGTGCCCTGGCTCGTGGACCGGCTGTTCAGGCTTAGCCGCGGTTTTGTCTACATCCGGACAGGACTGGGGACGGATGAGTCACTCATCAGCTCGATCAAGGGATGGCGGGCACTGCTGCGCCGTGTGTCCCAGCGCTATCCGGATCGTTGCTGGCAGCTTGATTGCGAAGACGATAACGGCACCTTGCAGCGTTATCTGGCGGACTTCCCGTTACGTTCCCGACGGGCAGAGGCGCTGCCCAGGGTGTGGGTACTGCTGGGCCAACATGCGGGCGATAATGCACAGCTGGTTGCCATTGCCGAGTCGCTTGGCTGGCCATATGAATGCAAGGAAACGCGGTTCAAGCCGGCCAAGTATGTGCCGGGTGCCTTGTTGCAGGGCAAGATGGCTCAGTCCGCGCCGGGTCTTGCCGCGCCCTGGCCGGATCTTGTCTTGAGTTCGGGACGACGTACAGCACCGGTGGCGCACTGGATCCAGCGCCGTTCCGAAGGGCGGAGCCGTCTGGTGGTCGTTGGGCGCCCACGCGCACCGTTATCCAGCTTTGATCTGGTCCTGACCACACCTCAATACAGCCTGCCACTACGGGACAACGTAGTGGATTTACCCGTGCCCTTTATCCAGAATCAGATACCGTCTGACCAGGAGCTGGCGGTCTGGAAAGAGCGTTTTGCGCATCTGCCGCGGCCCTGGGTTGCCATGTTGGTAGGGGGAAGCAGTATTCCTTATGAACTGGATAAGGCCGCAGGGCGAGCGCTGGGTGCCCAAGCCAGCGCTGCTGTCGGGGCCAAGGGGGGATCGCTTCTGATTTCTACAAGCCCCCGTACCGCAGAACCGGTTACCCAGTCGCTATTACAGGCCATCGAGACGCCGCACTGGTGTTACCGTTTCGACAAGGGTAGCGATAATCCCTACCGGGCATTGCTGGCGTTGGCTGATGCCTTCATCGTGACCGGCGAAAGTGTCTCCATGCTGACGGAGGCTGCCCTGACCGGCAAACCGGTTGCAGTTTTCCCATTACCGGTACGGCGCCATTTCAAGGCGCGTGTGCATCATGCGCTTGAACGCAAGCTGGGCGTGATTGACCGGGTGGCAGGTAGCCGTGGCACGCCCCGGCAGCAGAACAAGACCGGACGACTCTACGACAGTCTTGTAGAGGAAGGACTCATCAAGCGTGAGCGAAGAATCGAGGAAGTTCATGTAGCGCTGGGGCTTTTGCCTTTGCCGCAGGGACTTGATCAAATGCCAGGTCTGTCGCCAGCACTTATGGCTACCTCGCGCCAGCGTGCTATCGAGGCCGTACGGGCCGTGATTACAGGCGAGCGGGCCTTGTCGGCAAATCGCATCTAGGCGCATACATGCAGGCGGTCCGCTGGGCCGCATCGAATACCGTCAGGACACACGTACAATGACCAACGCCGCACCTCCTGTTGCCGCTAAAACAAAAGTCAAACGCAGCGCCCTCTACCGGACCGGTAAAAAGCTGCGGCCCGCGCTTAACAGCTATCTGGCCAAAAATTCTCTGGTCGGCGATCCGCCTGTATTCGATAAGCAGCTGTTTCCCTGGACGGCCTCGCTGGAGCAGCATTGGGAGGGTATACGACAGGAGGTACAACAGCTCTTGCAGGGCATGGATTCAATTCCTGCGCTTCGCGATATTTCGCCTGATCACCGCAGAATTGCCGAGGGTAATAGCTGGCGCTCCTATTTTCTGTGGGGGTATGGCTACAAGATCGAAGAGAATTGCCTGCGTTGCCCAAAGACCACCGAGGCCTTGTCCGTAGTGCCAGGTCTGAACAGTGCTTTCTTTTCCATCCTGACGCCGGGTGCGCACATTCCATGGCATACCGGAGTGACCAAGCGCATCATGACGTGTCACCTGGGACTGCTGACGCCCACTCCACGTGAAAATTGCCGCATTCAGGTAGGGGATGAAATGGTCTATTGGGACGATGGCAAATGTATCGTGTTCGATGACACCTATCCCCATGAGGTCTGGAATGAAACCGATCAGACGCGGGTCGTGCTACTGATCCAGTTCAAACGGCCATTGCGCCTCCCGGGACGGCTCTTGGGCGACCTGTTTTTAGGTGCAGTAAAGCGGAGCCCCTTCGTTCAGGAAGCACGTCGCAATCTTGCTGCGTGGGACGATGCTCAGAAATTGCTGGATGAATAACTACGTTTGAGTGACAGCTCGACGCCAGGAAACGCCGAGCCGTTATTCTATCGTTACGGCTCCAAACCACGTTCCCAGGCGCGATGGTTGCGCCGCGCATCCTGAATGAAGGGTGACCAGCGAATCAATCGTAAGATGATCCGGTTAAGCAGCGAGCCCGGCCAAGCCAAGGGTCGTTGAATGTCCAGGAACAGCACTACGCGGACGCCATCGGTCTCGTTCCAGACCTGATGTCGGTAGGTATCGTCAAAGATCATGCATTTACCGGTTTCCCAGTGCCGGGTCTCGCCACCCACCTCAATACGGCACTTTTCTTTCGGCTCGGGGACGACTAGCCCCAGGTGAGCCCGGAGCAGTCCGTTGTAGGGACCGCGGTGCAGTGGGATGTGCTTTCCAGGCTCCAGAATGGAAAAGAACGCCGTGAACATGCCTGGGATGGACTCGATGATGCGAGTTGTCTCCGGGCAGCGCAGGCAATTGCCATCCATCTTGTAGCCGTATCCGTACAGGAAGAAGGTTTTCCAACGATCATCCTGGGTGATGTTTTTCTGGTCCTTGGAGATGTCCTGGAAATTGGGAATCTTGTGCTTGTTTTGCAAGACTTCGTTCAGCTCGGCACGAATCGTTTCCCAGTGGGTTTCCAGTTCAGGCACCCAGGCAAACTGGCCGGCATCGATAAAGGGTGTCGTTTCTACCTTGGAGTAGTGCTTGATCGCTTTTTCCAGGCGCTTGATGATCCAGAGACCGATCGCCACACTGGGGCGGTGCTTTTTGCGTTTACGTTTCTGAGTAGACAGCGTGGCGTTGTCCTGGGTCTTTTCCACTCTTCACCTCGTAGGCAGTGCCGCATGGTTCCTGATGCAAGCGAAGAGCGCTCCGCTTGCGTTCGATTTAGCGTAAACGACGTTCCCTCAATAACCGCCACAGCAACGGCCAGCCGAAGATCAGCGGGTAGCGGCGCAGCCGAGGCGTTACCTCAATTGGCCGGCCCATATGCCGTTCTAGCTTCCAAGCGATGTAGTCCACTCCATTCTCGAATGTGAAAACGGACTTCATGAGCCGAAGAATATTCAGCATTCGTCCCTGACGCCGCCGGGTGCTCCACATCTGTCGGCTTTGCTGCAAGCGCTCGCGGGAAGGCATATGCGAATAAAGATCCTCTTCAGACGCTATTCGATGCATGCCGGAAAAGTCACTGACAACGGCTGCCGTTAACTGACGGTAGTAGGTTTTATCATAATGAACCAGCTCGGCAGGCCGACTTGCGGCTTCTGGACGCAGTTCAGTGCCGTAGCTCAAGGCAAGGCCCGTTTGCCATAACTGTTCACTGCTAAAGCGTTCCGGCATCGAGGGCAGTGTTTGTTCCACTAACCTCAAGACGGCGTAGCCCAGTGCCTGATAAATACGCTGCCGTATCGTGTCGTCCCGGCAGTACACCAGGCGAGACGGCTGCGCAAACCGGCCCCATAGATAGCTCTGGAACCAGCGGGCAGTGCCGCGCTCCAGATCCTTCAGCGAAAGCACCGCGCATTTGGTTTGCAGCACTTCTCCTTCTGGCGTTCGGGCTTGAAGCATGAAGACATTAGGCGGTAGCCATGCATTAGCGGCCCTAAGCAGCGCATTGGCATGTGCTCCCGCATAACTGTCGACGATAGCGTACAGGTCAACGATGCCTTCGGCCGGATTGCCACTCCGCAGGCAGGAGCCATAAAACAGCACGCCCACGACGGACGCGCCAAACCGAGCCTGGACCGCTTCACACAGGCAATCGAGTTCCTGGCGTACCGGTTGCCCGCTTTGCCTGGCGATCACCTCAAGCAATGCCGGTGAAGGACGGGGGAGCGGGGCAAGATCTGGCATGGCCGGCCTCAGTAGGTTAGAAAGCGCAGGGGAGCGGTGGTTGAAAGACGAATCGGGCAAGTAGCCTCGAACTGTTCGCCGTCCAGAAGAAAATGTGAGCTGCCCTCAAGACTGAGTGTGCTGAGGTTACGACTGATATAGCCGTCCCGTTCATGCGCAACCGATTTGCCGCGACCGCACAGCAGGAACGGTAGGACGCGTATCAGCCGTCGCGGCTGATGCTCGACGGCTGTGAAGTGCATGGGGGCCGCTTCGGTGCCCCAATACGGGCGGCAGCCGATCAACAGATTGTCGAGCGTTGACGCGAGTACCAGAAGCCAGCTGCTGCTCCAGTCATGCGTATCGGTTCTCAGTGACGCGGGTGTGGCTGGGAGAAGTGGATGGGGTTTGCTGCGCAGCAGCGACAACAGCATACGGATAAAGGCCAGAGCAGGGCCTAGCGCACCGCGTACACCCGTTGGGCGAACATGCTGATGAAAATACCGGACACCGCTCAGAATCGCGCCCGTACCGAAAAACATTCCGTACTGTGGCACGTTCGTCTCGTCGCCCACGACTTTTAGCGCGGCGCGCTCCACCTGGCGCGGCGCCGCTCCCTGGCCCTCCAGCCAGGCGCGCAAGGCCTTCAGTACGGCCTCAGGTTTCGCCCGTGTGCCCAGATCGGCGGCACTCATGTTTGTGGTGCCACCGGCAATCACCAACAGGGCAGGTAAGGGCGTGGAGGACGTTTGCAGCAGAGCCGTCAGGACGGCTTGTAACGTGCCGTCGCCGCCGATTACAACCACAAGTTCTGGTGAGTTTCCCTGCCATTGAAGCAGCGCGCGGGTAATATCCGCTGGTTCTGAAGCCTCATGCAACATGACACCGGGCAGGGTGGCAATCGATGCACGTAAAGGCTGCAGACGCCGACGAACACGACCGCTCAATGGATTCATGAGTATCCCGATCCGTTTCGGTACGGGAAGTTCGTATTCAGGCATCGGCCAGCCCGGAGCGGGGAGCAAATAGCCGAACCACCGGACGATGCCCTTCAGCCTTGAGGTCGATCTGGCTCAACCACGGCTGCAATTCAGCACCGCGTCGCCGCAACGTAATGGCCCATATGACGCGCCACGCCAGAACAAGCGTCGAGATGACTGTCCAGGCAGCCACCAGTAGCAGGCCCACATCATTGGCCCCAGCAGCCCATGCCAACGTGAGCAGCAAGAGATTGGGATTGCGGCGGGCCGTAACGAGTCGGTTCAGCGAGTCGAAGGGTTTCCAGAGGAACATCGAAAAAGGGGCGGCAAACTTGAACGAGCCTTCGCACAGGCGTCCTGCTACATAGCCAATAAAGATGGTCCAGAACACTAAAGAAAGCGGCAGGCTATAGCTCCAGGTTGCAGCAAGCCCCATACCCCAGGCGATGTACCAGAGCGGGGGATGCACGATATCGAGGGCGTGGTCGAAAATATTGCCAAAGCGGGTCGAGGTTACCGTTACGCGGGCAAGTTTGCCGTCCACGGTGTCGAGAAAGGTCATGATCCAGCCGGCGATCAGGCCCAGGCCGAACTGCCCGTTCCAGAACCACCAACCGGCCAGGATGGCCAGCACATAACTGGCGGTCGTGACGTGGTTGGGACTCAGGCCCAGACGAACACACAGGTGGGTCACCCAGCGTGCCGGCACAGGCCAGACGCCGCGGGTGATAAAGTCCGTTACACCCTTGTACGCACCATTGAACAAGGACTTTTCCAGGTGCTGGCGGTTGCTTTGGGTGATTCTTGCTACCCAAGGCTGATCGAACTTGCGCAGCTGGGTCTGTAGGCCGGAGGCTACGGTGTCAGGTTGCGCAGGACGTAGCTGAGCGACAGCAGGTGCATTCAGGTCGGCCACGCCAGACAAGCGCGAGGCGGAGAGTCGGGCCGCGACAACCGCGCCATCCCGAGGGTCCTGCAAGGCAACGTCTTGGGTATCCAGCAATCCTCTTAATACCCGGTCATCGTAAAGATAATCCTCGCGCAGCAGCAGAACATCACCTTCAGCAGGAAGCGCTTCGCCGGGGCTGGCCAGATGCGCCTTGGGAAATTTCTTCAGGATTCTTCGCAGTCGCTCCCGTGAGGTCAGGCCCCACAAGATCACCTCGCAACGGCCTACCAGATGGACCTGTATCGTCATAAGTTCTGCCTTAGTCCACGCAATGGATGTGTTATTTAAATTATTAAGCCTTGCGAGCCCTGTCTGACGAGGGCCGCAGCCTGTTTGGCAGCCTTTCGTGCCGCCTTATCGTTTTCTGTCGAGCCGAAAAATCAGGCTCATCGAGAATACCAGCATTAACAGCGCCGGAACGGTTCCCACCAGAACAGGAACAAGTCCGAACAGAATGCCCAGGTTTACAATAATCTGATTGGTCAGATAAACCAGCAGCCCCGTCACTGCGCCAAGGGCCAGCTTGCTGCCCAGCCCGGTGGAGCGTACCTGGCTAAATGAAAAAGGCACTGCCAGCAGTATCATGGCCAGGGTCAGCAAAGGTGTTCCAAGCTTTTCCCATAAGGCCACTTCATACTGGGCCGATGGTTGCTCGGTACCCTTCAGGAATTCGATGTAGTGGTAGAGCTGCCGGGAGGAAAGACTGTCCGCCGGAAGCGCAACCTCCTGCAGGCGCGTTTCAGGCAGCACTGATTGCCAAGTCATCTGATCCATGTGCTCGACCGTCTCGTCACCATCGACCCAGCGCTTCACCGTCACTTCATGCAGCTGCCATATCCCCTTGGGCTGAATGTCGGCATAGTTGGCAAACAGATATTCCTTGAGTACCTGGTCGCCGTCAAAGCTGAACACTTCGATATGGGTAGGAATCCGTCCCAGGCGCAGCCCGCCTACACGAACGAACTGCTGGTCCTTACGCCCCCAAATGCTGCCATCCTTGCCATTCCCTTCGACTGAGGCAATGGCATGTGCACGTAGCTGAATAGCGCTTTGCTGAAGAGGCGAGGCAGCAAACTCATCGACTGCCGCCAGTGCTACCGCAAGCAGCGCGCCGGCTAACACGGTACTCAGTCCGATATGAGCAGCAGAGATGCCAGCAGCACGCAGCGTGTTGAGCTCTTGCGTCAGAGCCAGCTGCCCCAGTGCAGCGATACCGCCCAGCAAGGCAATGAAGGGGCCGAGTTCTACCATGCGTCGAGGCAGCGTCATGGCGACTACCTCAATGGCCTGGACAAGCCGGTAATCTCCGCCAATGTCATCAAGCTCCCCGACAAGGTCCAGGGTGCTGAACAGTGGCAGTAACAATGCGGCAGCGGCTATGAAACCCATAAAGAGGGACTGCAGCAGGTACTTGTCGATGATCTTCATGCCGTGCGGATCCGCTTCTTGCCTACGTCCCGCCGGATGGCGACAAGCAGCGCCAGCATCATGAGAATAGGGATCAGCCACATGCCGGGAAAGAGGGGCAGCGAGCCATTGCCAACCATGCTCCGGCAAATGTCGCTGGCATAGAAAACCAGAGCAAATGCTGCCGTGACCGGTAGCATTCTCGCAAAACGGCCCTTGCGGGGAGCGGTATAGCTAAGTGGTATGGCAAAAAGTGCCAGTAGTAGGGTGGTGATGCCTCGGGTCTGGCGCCATTGCAGCTCTGCCTGATCAGATAAGGCTGACGAAGCTGCCAGTGCACTGCTGGGTGCGGCCTTGCGGCGATACTCGGCTGTTTGTGCGACCGGCGCCAGGTGCAGGGTCATATCCTTGAAAAGCATGGTCTGGTCCCGGCTGCCCTGGCGCTCCAGCGAGTAGGCAGTACCCTGTTCCAAGGACAGAACAGGGTCTTCCGGATTAGGGTCTGTAATCAATGCTTGGCGGGCCCTGAACAGGTGGGCTCTTTCTGCGCCGCTGTCGTAGATCAGCACATCCTTTAACGCGCCTGAGTCAGGCTCGATGTGTTTTGCCAGGATCATCCGACCATTGTCTTCATTGACGTTGAAGCGTTCGGCCTGCAAATGATTGACGTCCAGATCCGTTTTGGACTGCTGTTCGAGTCGATAAGCGTTGTCATATGCCCAGGGTCGGCCATAGAGGGAAAGACAGGCAACGGCGATCGCAACGGGCAGCGCAATCAACAGGATGGCTTTATACAGGCGCAGCGGGCTGACACCTGATGCAGCAATAGCCGTCATTTCCGTATCGTGGTACAAACGTCCCAGGCTCAGGACGACCGCGACATAAAGCGCCACAGGGACAAGCACTTCGAGCGCAATAAGTACCTTGTAATAGACGATATCCAGAACGACACTCAGTGCCAACGTGCCATTCGCAGCTTCAGCCAGATAGCGTTCCGAGGAGTAGCTGGCAAAAATGAAGGTAAGAATGCCCACCATGGCCAGTAAAGGACGGCATACCTCGGAGATAACATAACGCTCAATTAGACGCATGAACTCTGGAGCCTTCTGTGGTTCCAAAACACCTGCCGGTTACTATACCGTTTATTCATACGTAACTGGCTGAATAACCATCCTTAAATGTTTGGCCGGGGTTTGGCTGCTTCGAGGTGGTTAAGTTCCTTCCTGTTAGGAGACGGCATTGAATCATCTTGAACGGAATGAGCCCCGTCGGGCGATCATTTTAAGTGCGGGGCAAGGACGTCGGCTTCTTCCTTATACTGAAAACAAGCCCAAGTGCCTTATCGAGCTTGAGGGGCGTACGGTTATCGAATGGCAGATCGATGGCCTAATGGCTGCAGGAATAGAAGACATTACGGTTGTCGTAGGCTATGAGGCGGGTCAGGTAGAGCGTGTATTGAGTGACCGTTATGGTGCAGGCGTCATCCACACGCTGTTCAATCCCTTTTATGAGGTTGCGGATAACCTGGCCAGTTGCTGGATGGCGCGTGAAGCCATGCGTGATGATTTTCTGCTACTCAATGGCGATACGCTGTTTGATCTACCGGTACTCAAGCGTCTTTTGGGTGCGTCGCCGCGGCCTATCACACTGGCCATCGACCGCAAGCCCTCCTATGACAGCGATGATATGAAGGTCTGTCTCGAAGGCGATCAGCTGATGCGTGTGGGCAAGACGTTGCCGTTGCCAACGGTCAATGGCGAATCAATCGGCATGATGTACTTCCAGCCGGAGGGGGGCGTTCTGTTTCGCAAGGCGCTTGAAGACAACATGCGCAAGCCTGAAGCCCTGCAACGCTGGTATCTGAGCATTATCGATGAAATCGCTCAGCAGACCGGCCAGGTTTACGTACAGTCCATCGAAGGACTGAGCTGGGGCGAGCTGGATTTCCCCCAGGATCTCGAAGCTGCCAAGCACAAGGTGCATACCTGGCAGATGGCGACATCAGCAGCGGCTCAATACTGAGCCGCTTCACGCCTGACTCTTTCCGCCAGGATCGTCTCTACCAGTTGACGGTCCGCTGGCGTATCCACATCAACTGCGGCCTCGGCAAAGGGTAGCACCACCGCGCCAATTCGCATGTTCAGTTTGCGTGACAACCGCTCCAGTACCTGCTCCAAGGTCAACTTCCCCGCCAGGTAGCGAAGCACTGCCGTCCAGCCCAAAGCACCCGTGATGACTCGCCATGGTCGCTTGCGCTCCTGCTCGATCCGTCTCCAGAAGGGAGCCAGCTGATGACCGCGCTCCGTCATAAACGCAAACAGGTTGCAGCCACAGAAAGGGCCGTCCTTGAGCTTGATCGCCGTACGGCGATTTCCGGGAAAGCGCGCCTTGACTGTTTCCAGGCGAGCAACGCCCACCACAAAATCACATCCGCTGCGCCGGGCCTCGGTCAGGAAGTAATCGACCATGTCCGGCGTCAACAGTGCATGGTCGGCAGTCGTCAATAACACCGGTTGCGTTGGATCTTCCGCCTCAAGGCCGAGCGCGGCGCTGGCGCTGGGAGAGTTAGCATGGCTCAGCCAGTTGATTTCACCGGCTTGCAGCCATGCTTCTACCTGAGGTTCCTGGCGCAACAGGGCGCGGGTAGGGCCTATGAGCGTAATGCGCTCCACCAGAGGGCTTGAGCGCAGGGTGCTAGTCACACGGCGAACCATCGGAATGCCGCCTACGGTTGCCAATGCCTTGCAGTCCACACCGGCCGCCATTGCCACTGCGTCCCCGTCATGTCGGTCAGCGGCCAGAACCAGTGCCGAAAAGGGTTTGGATTCAGAGCTGCTTTTCATAGACGCGGTATCGCTTGTACTGGTGGGTGCCAATCTGCTCGAGAATAGTGCGCATGCCGGTATTGCTTTCCAGAATCCAGGACATCTCCAAGGCTTCAAGGCCGTGCCTGACGAAGGGTGGTTTGAGCGCTTCGATCAGGAGCAGCGCCAGCGTAGGACCGAGGCGGCTGAATTGATGTTCCTGACGTACCCCCATCAACGGTACGCGCGCTGTGGTTGGCTTGCGAATCTTGAGTCGCCACAGCAGACGCAGCCAGCCAAAGGGCAGGAGTTTGCCGTTAAGTGGCCTGATCACCTCATTCAGGTTGGGCAGGGCAATGATGAATGCGCTGGGCTTGCCATCTACTTCAGCAATGTACAGCAGGTCATCGGGCACCAGCAGCTTGAGGTTGTTACCCATCTCCCGAAACTCGGCTTCGGTAAAGGGAACGAAGCCCCAGTTGTTAGCCCAGGCATCGTTGAAGATATCGCGCAGTGTCTGCATTTCTTCGGCGAAACGGCTACGGTCCAGCGTTCGGATGCGAACCCGCCCACGGTAGCGATCCATCATACGGCGCATGGTCGGCGTGAAGTTGAGCTCGTCCGTACGCATCCAGTACGCCAGAAGATCGGCAGCGGGCCGGTAGCCATTATTCTCCAACTGCTGGCTGTAGTAAGGGTGGCCATGGCTCATCATAAACATTGGCGGTGTATCGAAGCCTTCGACAAGAAGCCCGCTCTCTTCATTGATGGTCAGGCTGAAGGGGCCTGTAATACGACGAGCGCCTTGCTCGAGCAGCCAGGCTTCAGCCGTGTCGATCAGTGCCTGAAAGACGGTTGGATCATCAATGGCTTCGAGCATGCCGAAGTGGCCGGTATCCTGGCCATGACGCTCACGATGCAGCGTGTCCACCTGCGCCGTGATACGTCCTACCGGCTCGTGACCTGACCAGGCAATCCAGGCCCGCCATTTCAAGTGTTCGAATACCGGGTTTTTTCGGGAAAGGTGCTCGTGGCGCTCGAAATGCAAAGGTTCGACCCAGTTCGGGTCGCTCTTGTAGAGGCGGCCCGGGAAACCGATAAAGGTCGCCATATCCGTCTTGCTGACAACCGGTCTGACCTCGATTGTTCCTTTGATCCCGGAAGTAAGTTGGTCCACATGAAGGCCTTTGGCTTGGTTAGCTGAACAATGCTTCGCGTTGCACTAGAAACATGCTTCCTTACATACACACATTACTTCTTCCCACGGCACGATTATGCGCTTATGGTTTACGGATGTTTCAAAAAATAACAAGCATTAGTGATTCGAATAGGCTTTCAAAGCAGCGCATAAACATTTAACTTCCGTAGCCGAACCTAATCATACGATGATCAATGGGGTCTGGATGGAATCGACTGATGCGTTGAACGCCACCATGAAGAAGTTTGGCGCTCCTGATACTGTGATTCGTGATTACCGATATTGGGCGGTGCTGTTGCGACCCCAGCAGGTAACGTTGGGCTCTCTGGTATTGATTGCCAAGGAGCAGGTGACGGCCTTTGCCGAGTTGAGTCCGGCAGCATTTGCAGAGCTCAAAGCTGTTACTGTCGACATTGAAAGCACTTTAAAAACTATCTTCAACTACGACAAACTGAACTATCTAATGTTGATGATGGTCGATCCAGACGTCCATTTTCATGTAATACCTCGTTACAAGAGTCCCCGTACTTGGGCTGACCGGGAGTTCAGTGATAGTGCCTGGCCAGGACCCCCTCAGCTGAATTCATCGATTGAGTTTCAGGAGGTCGACAACATTAATTTACGTGATGAACTGATGCGCTGCTGGCCTTGCTGATCGGCCCGCTGCATGCGATGTGCTGAAAGCAGGACCAAAGGGATGGCCGAACTGTACATGTCTGCAACACTAACTCAACACGGTTTACCTCAGCGCCTGGCTGATTTTTCGACGTTGTCGGAAGCGCTTGATTATGCGGCTGAAGGTGAAACAGGGCTGAACTTCTATGATGGCCGTTGCCGCCTGACGGCTGTTGTACAGTACGGTGCCCTTAGAAGAGAGGCTCTCAAGGTCGCTAAACGGCTTCATGGTTTGGGCCTTGAGCGGGGAGATCGGGTTGCCCTGATCGCCGACACCGATCTGTCCTTCATGGAGGTTTTCTACGGCTGTCAGTACGGCGGCTTTGTGCCCGTTCCGCTGCCGATTCCCTCGGGGCTAGGCAGTCACGATATCTACGTCAAGAAACTCAAGGGACTCCTCAAGAGTTGCGAAGCCTCTGTCGTATTCGCACCGGCCGAGTTGGTCAAGTTTGCCGAGGAGGCCGCTGAGCAGCCGATGCGATTCATCGGTACGGCCAAGGAGCTCTCCTTGCGCCCGCTTATAGCAGTCGAGCTGGCGCCTTCCCGTGCCGATGAGGTCGCGTACCTGCAGTACACCTCTGGCAGTACCCGTTTCCCGCGTGGTGTCGTTGTAACGCAGCGGGCTGTGATGGCGAATCTGCAAGGCATTACGCGAGATGGCCTGGGCGTTCAGCCGGGTGATCGCTGCGTCTCGTGGTTACCGTTCTATCATGACATGGGGTTGGTCGGATTTGTCCTTGGCCCGATGGCGTCCCAACTGTCCGTTGACTATCTGCGGACTCAGGACTTTGCCATGCGTCCCAGGCAGTGGCTGAGTCTGATCAGCCAGAACCGCGGTACGATTTCGTTTGCACCTCCTTTTGGTTACGACATTTGCACGCGCCGTGTTCGCGAAAGCGATATGGAGCGTTTTGACCTGTCCAGCTGGCGCATCGCAGGTATTGGCGCCGAGCCTATCAGGGCAGAGGTGTTGAACCGTTTCGCCATGCAGTTCGAACGGACGGGCTTTGATCGCAAGGCGTTTTTGCCCTGTTATGGACTGGCGGAAAGCACCCTGGGCGTCAGCTTCGCGCGTCGTGATACCGGTATCCAGACGGACCGTATCAATCGCTGGGAGCTTGAGCACCATTCCCAGGCCATTCCTTTCGACGGGCCGGACAGCAACGCCAGCAGCTTTGTCAATTGTGGTGCGGCCCTGCCCGCACATACGCTTGAAATCCGTGATGACAACGGACATGCCTTGCCTGAGCGTGCAATCGGTCGTATTACCCTGAAAGGGCCGAGCCTGATGTCGGGTTATTTCTGCGACGAAGAGTCTACCCAGGCAGTCATGAGCCCTGAAGGTGATTGGCTGGATACGGGAGATCTGGGCTATCTCTCCAAGGGTGAGCTCTATATTACCGGTCGCCGCAAGGACTTGATCATTGTGCGCGGACGTAATATCTGGCCTCAAGACATTGAGTACTTGGCCGAATGCCAGCCGGATATTCGCCCCGGCGACGTCATTGCCTTTCTTATTCCAGGCGAAGAGGAGCCTCAGGTCGTCGTCCAGGTTCAGTGCCGTATCATGGATCTGGAACAGCGTGAGCATTTTGCTCAATCGCTGACCAAGCTCATCAACAGCGAGTTTGGCCTTACCTGCCGGGTGGAGCTGGTGCCGCCTCATTCATTACCGCGTACGTCATCCGGCAAGCCCTCGCGAGCCGAGGCACGCAAGCGGTTTATCCAGCAGATCGAGGCTGATTGCGGCCTCTCTCTTGCTGCTGGATAAGCCTTTGACCGCTCAGGTTGTCGCCCTCACGGGGGCGACAGGCTTTATCGGAACCATCTTGCGCAAGCGTCTGGTTGAAGCGAATCTCACGGTACGCGCTCTAAACCGACGCGAAGACGGCCCCCGCGACGGTGTCACCTGGATCAAGGGTTCGCTTGAGGAGCCTGATTCACTTGAGCATCTGGTAGACGGGGCGGACATTGTTATCCACCTTGCCGGTGCCGTTAGAGGCAGCACGCCCGATCAGTTCAACCGGATCAACGTCGGCGGTAGCGTCCATCTGATGGAGGCTGTACGGCGGATTGGTGCAGGCCGGCGGTTTCTTTTGATGTCTTCTTTAGCGGCTCGGCATCCAGAGTTGTCCTGGTATGCAGCCTCCAAACGTGAGGCAGAGCAGGCTATCCAGCAACGGGCCGGCGACCTTCCGGTTACGGTATTCAGACCTACCGCAGTTTATGGGCCGGGCGACAAGGAGATGCGGCCACTATTCCAGTGGTTGCTGCGTGGCTGGCTATTGACGCTGGGTGAGCAATCCGCACGCTTGTCATTCATTCATGTGGAAGATCTCGTCCGCGCTGTGGTGGCCTGGGTCGGTGCCTCGCAGGTACACTCGGCTACCTATGAACTCAGTGATGGTCATCCTGACGGCTATGACTGGCAGAGCATTGCCGAGATTGCTAAAAGAGTTCGCCAAGGGCCGGTGCGTAAGGTTACTGTGCCTGCCGCAGTGCTTGAGGGAATGGCACAGGTCAATCTGTCCCTTTCCCGCCTGACACGACGTGCACCCATGCTGACACCCGCCAAGGTAGGTGAGTTGAGACATCCTGACTGGTCATGCAGTAATGCAGCCGTTGAGCAGGCACTGGGATGGCATCCAAATATCCTGCTGGAGAAGGCTTTGCAAGAGCGTAGTTTCTGAAAGGCCTAGGGCATTCATTCCGTTTAGGGGCTTAGTCATGACATCCCAAGAAAAAATACTCGAAAAGATCTTTGCTTACCTCAATCGCCTTGCGCCTCCTGGTACGCCTATTCATCCCGACATCGATCTGATTCAGGAGCTTGGCCTGGACTCCATCAAGGTCATGGATCTTCTGATGGAAATGGAAGACGAGTTCAATATCTCCATCCCGCTCAATGTCCTGACCGACGTCCGAACCCCCGCGCAACTGGCACATGCTGTCATCGCCTTGCTGGAGCCTGCAGATGGCACTGTTCGATAAGTTTAACAAGCTGGCACAGGAACGTACCGCTCTGATCCAGGCGGAGCCCAGTCCCTTTGGTACGCGCATCGACGAAATATATACGCCTACTGAAGGACGTATCGGGCAGTGGCGTGTAGTGCTTGCGGGAACCAACAATTACCTGGGGTTGACCTTCGATGCTGAATGCATCAAGGCTGCCCAGCAGGCGTTGGAACATGAAGGCACTGGTACGACCGGCTCGCGCATGGCTAATGGCAGCTACGGCAGCCACATGGCACTTGAAGAGGAATTAGGTGATTTCTTTCAACGCCGCTCGGTCATTGTATTCTCGACAGGCTATCTGGCCAACCTGGGCATTATCGGCACCCTGGCGGGGCCGGACGACATCGTCCTGCTGGATGCCGATTGCCATGCCAGTATCTATGATGCCTGCCGCATGGGTGGGGCACAGGTCATTCGCTTCCGGCATAACGATGCCGCCGACCTGGAAAAGCGCATGCTTCGCCTGGGCGAAAAGGCCCGTGATGCGATCATCATTGTAGAAGGCATCTACAGCATGATGGGTGATCAGGCGCCACTCAAGGAGATCGTCGAGATCAAGCGTCGTCTGGGTGGATATCTGCTGGTTGATGAAGCGCATTCCGTTGGGGTGCTGGGTGCCAACGGCCGCGGTCTGGCCGAGGAGCTGGGCGTCGAGGACGAAGTAGATGTCATCCTGGGTACGTTCAGCAAGAGTCTGGGTGCGATTGGCGGCTTTGCAGCAAGCCAGCACGCTGAGTTTGATCTGCTTCGTTATGCAAGTCGCCCTTATATCTTTACAGCGTCACCTTCGCCTTCAGTGATTGCTTCCGTGCGTACGGCGTTACGTAGCCTGCGTACCCGTCCCGAGCTTAGAACGCAGCTTTGGGACAATGCACGACAGCTGCACAAGGGATTGTCGGCGTTAGGCTATCGGGTAAGTTCAAGACCGAGTCCTGTCATTCCGGTCATGCTGGGTTCGCCCAAGGAGGGCGTTGCCTTCTGGGAAGCGCTGATCGAGCAGGGCGTTTATGTGAATCTGGTGCTGCCTCCTGCCAGCCCCAACGGGGATGCGCTGGTTCGCTGCAGTGTCAGCGCCGCTCATACGCCAGAACAGATCGACCAGATCATTGCTGCCTTTGCAACGCTACGTGATGTGTTTTCGACCGCGGCGCAAGTCGGCTGACGTGTCTGCCTTACGCCGCTTTCACAGGGGTAAGGCAGATCGAGAGTTTATGAACCAAGCTATAGGCTCACAGGGATACGGAGCTGGATTACCCCTTTGTAGTCTGGCGATAGGTTGAGCCGTGCGCTCCCTATCCAGTTAACCGAGCCCATCGCTAACGGATATACCATGCGGATTCTTTTTGCTTACGGCCGGGCTTACCCGGTGCGTACGTTTCTGATGTTGATAAGCCTGCTGCTGGCAGGTATCGCGGAAGGGGTCGGCTTGACGACCTTACTGCCGCTACTCTCCATTGCCCTGGGTGATCAGGCGCATTCTGACTTGGCCAATAAGGTCATTCATGTCCTTGGGCTGGTGGGTCTTGAGCCTACGCTGGTAACGATGCTGGTCGTGATCGTTGTGGGGCTGACGCTGAGCAGTACATTGGTGCTCTTGGGTAACCGTCAGGTCGGTTATGCCGTAGCCCATGTGGCTACTGACCTTCGAATCGATCTGATTCGTGCGTTGCTGGGGAGTCGCTGGGAATATTACCTGCGTCAGCCTGCCGGTGCGCTGGCCAATGCTGTAGCGACCGAAGCCTATCGTGCCTCGACAGGGTATGAGCATGCGGCCAACATGTTGGCGCTGGTCATCCAGGCGGTTGTGTATGCCGTCATTGCGTTCATCGTTTCGTGGAAGGCAACGCTGGTTTCGCTCATCCTTGGAGGTTTTCTCCTGATGGCCCTGCAGCGTCTGGTAAAGACGTCCCGGCGCGCCGGCAAGAGTCAGACCAGTCTCATGCGCGAGCTGCTGGCTCATCTGACCGATACGCTGGGGTCGGTCAAGCCGCTCAAAGCCATGGCGCGTTATGACATTGCCGATTCGCTGCTTCGCCATCAGGCAGCCGAGCTCAACAAGGCGATGGAACGTGAGGTCATGAGCCGTGAAGCGTTGCGTGCGCTTCAGGAGCCCATGCTTGCCATCCTGGCAGCCGCTGGGCTGTATGCGGCGCTGGTGGTCTGGAAGCTGCCTCTGTCGTCTGTCATGGTGCTCATCTTTCTGGTGGTGCGGGTACTGGGTCTGCTTCACAAGGCACAGCAGCGCTATCATCGGATGGCCGCACAGGAGAGCGCCTATTGGGCGTTACAGGATTCCATCAACGCGGCGCTGGCGGATGCTGAGCCCAATGGCGGCACCCGCACACCGTCTCTGAAAAGCGCTATCGTGTTCGAGCAGGTGTCCTTTCATTACGGAAGCAAACCGATCCTGAGCGAGGTGGACCTTACTATTCCGGTCGGAACATTCACCAGCCTTATAGGGCCGTCTGGCTCGGGAAAGACCACTATTCTGGATCTGATATGTGCGCTGCTGGCTGCGCAGTCTGGGCGCGTCCTGATCGACAGTGTTCCGATTGAGGAGCTCGACAAGCGCCAATGGCGTCGCCTGATTGGCTATGTGCCGCAGGAAACCTTACTGTTGCATGACACCGTTCTGGCTAACGTTACGCTGGGTGATCCCGAGCTTACGGCTGCTGATGCCGAGCGGGCGCTGAAGCAAGCCGGAGCATGGGAGTTCGTGGAAAAACTCACCGGCGGTATGAATGCTGTCGTAGGGGAGCGGGGCGGACGTCTTTCGGGTGGGCAGCGTCAGCGTATCGTTATTGCCCGTGCCCTGGCGCATAACCCTCGTTTGTTGATTCTGGATGAGGCCACCAGTGCGCTAGATCCTGAGTCCGAAGCCGCGATCAGCCATACCCTGAAAGCGCTAACCCCTGGTATTACCATAATTGCCGTATCGCACCGGCCTGCACTGATTGATGTGGCCGATCAGGTGTATCGCCTGTTCGAAGGGCGGCTGACGCAGATCAAAAGCAATGAGCTCGACGAGGTGGCGCATGACCTCTAACACGGATGCCGTCCGGTCTGCCTCGTAGGGCATCCGTTCAGACGCTGGCTGCCTCACCTTGTGGGCTACGGGTGAGTCGATAGAACATCATCATTTCGTCTTCCGTTTTCAGACCTAGCGAAGCGGTTTTGGAAAACAGATACTCGAAGCCGCTCTTGACCAGAACCCTGCCTGAGGCAGGGTTGCGCGCAAGGTGATTGCCGCGCACCTCGATCAGGTCCAGCGTTTGAAAGCCAAAGTCTGTAATAGCCTTGCAGGCTTCGGAGC
Organism: Pseudomonas sp. C2.3V; assembly: GCF_058536325.1. Classification (NCBI taxonomy): domain Bacteria; kingdom Pseudomonadati; phylum Pseudomonadota; class Gammaproteobacteria; order Pseudomonadales; family Pseudomonadaceae; genus Pseudomonas; species Pseudomonas sp. C2.3V. The sequence goes on from NZ_JBZUBN010000001.1 coordinate 1,933,152, forward strand.
CGTATCCCTGATTCCAGTAATCCACGCCGACCCAATAGGCAACGATAGCGCGTCGGTCACGGATATGATTCAGCGAAATGACGCCAATCAGCTGCTCTGTCTGTTTCAATCGAATGCCAAAGGCAGCCAGCTCGCCAGCTTCCCAGCGAGCGATGTGAGTAGCGATCCATGATTCGGCCAATCCATCGGGATACGGATGGGGAATGTGCGCCGTTACATCGGCAATCAAGGGCGAATTGGCCAGCAACTGAATGCGTGGTGCATCACTTGGCAGGAGCGGGCTTAATAGCAAACGGTCCGATAGGAGGGTAGGCTGAGTCACGGTCTGTTTTGCGGCGATGGACAGATCTCGAATGTAGCATGGTATCCATGACCGGATCGTGTCTTCGACTATGGAGCCTTGAGCGTAATCCAGGTAGGAGCGTGATCACTGGCATGGGGCTGGTCACGTACCCAGCGGTCTACACCGGCATCCAGCAGGCGTGGCGCGAGTGATGCACTGAGCAGGAGATGATCGATACGCATGCCCGAGTTTTTCTGCCAATGCTGGCGGAAATAGTCCCAGAATGTATAGATGCGCTCGTTAGGGTGGCAGGTGCGCAGGGCATCGGTCCAGCCTTGTTCCAGAAGCTGCTCGAAGCAGGCTCGGCTTTCCGGTTGCAATAACGCATCTTTCTGCCAGGAGCGCGTGCTATAGATATCCTCATCTGTAGGAATGACATTGTAGTCGCCTGCAAGAACGACCGGATGACCACTTGCCTGCAGCTGGGCAGCATGAGCATTCAGCTTTTCAAACCAATCCAGCTTGTAGTCAAATTTAGGACCTGGTTGTGGGTTGCCATTGGGAAGATACAGGCAACCCACGACGACTCCATGAGCGACCGCTTCCAGATAACGGCTCTGGGGGTCGTTCTCATTACCCGGGAGGCCGCGTCGACTTTCCTGGGGCGTTTCGCCCTTTGCCAGGATAGCCACTCCATTCCAGGACTTCTGGCCCTGCCATAACGCACCGTAACCGGCATTCTGGATCTCATCGACAGGAAAACTGGCATCAGCCATTTTCAATTCCTGCAAACACACAATGTCAGGGGATTCATGGTGTAGCCATTCGAGCAGATGAGCACGTCGTGCCTGCAGGCCATTCACATTGAATGTGGCGATTTTCAGCGGTTCCACAAGAGCTCCTTGTAGCGGTAATGTCATCCACAATGCGTTGTAGGGATAGACGTATGACCTCGGCAGCAGGCGTTCTTTCCGGTCGTCTGCACTTCTTCATGAAACCTTTGGATACATTGAGGCTCCACAAGGGGTATAAATCCTCACCGGCAGACTTTGCGTGTTCTGGCTCGGCACGTTGCGGCTGTCTCTGTTTCAAGGGAGATAGTGTTGACTGATTTGATGAATAATCCTGATCTTTGGCTTGCTGTTGGACAGATCATCCTGATCGATATCCTCTTGGGTGGCGACAATGCCGTGGTAATTGCATTGGCTTGTAGAAAACTGCCCGAGGCGCAGCGAAATAAAGCCATTCTGGGCGGTGCGCTCGGTGCCATCCTGCTCAGGATCGTATTGATCTTTTTCGCTCTTGAATTGCTGACGTTGCCTTATCTCAAGCTAGTTGGTGCGCTGCTGCTCGCCTGGATCGGTGTAAAACTAATGCTGCCCGAGGGTGAGGACGAACATGCTGATTTGAAGGCAAGCCCGAAACTGCTGGGCGCTATCTGGACCATTATCGTGGCAGATGCGCTTATGAGCCTGGATAACGTTGTGGCGGTGGCAGGGGCGTCCCATGGCCAGCTCGAACTGGTCATTTTTGGAATCGTGGTCAGCATCCCGATCATTATTTGGGGGAGCAAGCTGGTGTTGCGCCTGATGGAGCGTTTTCCAATCATCATCAAATTGGGCGCGGCGCTGTTGGGCTGGATTGCGGGTGGAATGGCGGTGGCCGATACCAGCCTGCCTGCCTTGCCTTCATGGGCGCATTACGCAGCGGGTGTAACAGGCGCGCTCATCGTTGTCGCGATAGGTACGTTGCTGGGGCGCTATCAGCAACATCGTGCGCTACGGTCAGGTGGTGCTTAAGGTGAGGTTAGCCTGGCGCCTGATAAAGCCCAGGCACCAGAAGTATTCACGAGAACGTGATAAGGCCGGGGATATCAGGGAGCGATAACCAGAGAAATGCAAGACCCGTGGTAAGAATCAAGAGAAAGTAAAAGACGCGCATGGCGAAAGCCTCTGAACATACAGGCACGCAAGGGCGAAGAAGCAAGCAAACATTGCAGCCTGTTAAAGATGACAAGAAGAGAGCAAAGGCAGAATCCAATTATAGATAATGCGGCGCTGTTGTCATCTGCGGTTCGCTTGTTTTTAGAGGGGATGAACGAGGGACGGGGGTACTGGGGGTGTAGGGGTAAGCCTTGGGCTGTACCTGAAAAGATCCGGACCCGCCCTTATGGCGGAAGGCAGGCCCGGATAAGAGTGCCTATTCGCGTGCTGCTGTCGCTGCGTTATCGGCGATCAATGAAATCAAGGCGTTCTGCTGACGTCCTGACAAGCCCCTGAAGCGCTGCAGCAGTTCGCGTTCATGGGCGCTCAGCTCAGGGCTATCCAGCCGCATTCTGGCGCTACCGTCCATTTCACCATTCTGGATCAAGCTCTGCTCAAGGCGAGCGATAATTTCGGAGTTCATGCTCCGGTGATGGTGACGGGCTACATCCGCAATATGATCGCGCATTCCTTCAGGAAGACGGACGACAAATTTGTCTGCTGTACGGCTGGAATAAGATCTGATTGCCTGAGTCATGAGTTTAAGTCATCTAAATGATTGGGAAGCGTATATTCAAGGTCAAGCTGGCTTTCAGGTGTTGAAAGGCAGGGATCACCTGATGTGTTTTTAAAGCCAAACTAGGGCCTTTTTATCAACGTCCTTTTATTGATTGGTCTATCCATCTTTTTATTAAGCACGCATGGCAATCAGGTCGTTTTATTGAAGACCTAATGCATTTCTTGTCTGGTTGTCGATTTCTATCCAGAAAGCGACGACCGGTTTGTTATCAATAAGATGTGGTTTGGAAATACGGTGAATATTCAGGCCAGCACGTTTGAGCAGTCTTTCGTTGCCCACGCCGGAAAAAGCGATCAAGCGGCGCGCTCCCCGAGCACTTGCAGCATCAACTACTTTTGACATCAAGGCGATATTGTTTTGCCATGATTGCGCAGCGGTTAATACTTTATTTTTGGGGGTGCTCAAGGCAAAGCGAGACAGTTCCCAAATATCGGAAGAATGCGGTAAGGCCGCGCCTTCCATTAATTCGGGGAAGACTTCACCCAGCAGATACGGTTTATGGGTGGGCAGTAAGCGGGCGCAGCCACAGACTTCGTTGTTGCTGTCATGTGCCACTACATAAAGGGTGTCTTCACGGTCGAACTCATCTTGTTCATTACCTTCCTGACACTCGAGAGGCCAACCCATCTTTTCAACAAAAATGTTGTATCGATATACCGAAAGGGCCTGTGCCATGGCCGGTTTTAAATCTTTAACCGTCCCTGTTACCATATTAAGCATATCGCATCTCCGTAAGTGTCTTTACTCCATTACAAGAGAGCGACGTTTTTTTGGACAGCTGCCCATCTGGACAGGTCTGCTTATAAGGTGACTGGAATTCCGGACTGCCAGTTTTGTCGAGAGAGCCAGGATATTAGTAGTTCTTCTGTAGCCCGTGGTCCCAGATCGTAACCGGTTGCACATCGCAGCATCAGATTGGTGCTGATTCCACCGGGAGCAAGGTAGGGGCTTCCAATTGAACTTTGTCTGAACCAGGTCCAGCCAATGCTGATAGAGGGTGAATGGGTCGTGCTGGCCCATTCGCAAAATCCGGCAGAAGCGGCGTCTATTCCAAGGCTGTGCAGCTCTTCGACGAGATCCATGTCCATCCAGGCCATGTATTGGTAAAAGGTGACGTCGCTGAACTCCTTGTAAGACATGCGGATGAAATGATCTGGTGCTAATAAAGACATGGCAGCGCCCTTGGGATGCGACGAAAGAATACCTAAATCGACCAAGATTCATCACCTTACAAGTTGTTTCGCAATAATTAAGTCATCACCAATAGATGATGGTACGGAGCCTGTTAGAAACAAACCACTGCCCATTTGGGCATCTTTTACAAAGGTTGAAGTAATGTGAAAGACTGGCGTGAGGATTATCTCTCTTTATGCTCCGGGGCTAAATCCGAACATCAATTGTTCAGTGAGCTTGGAAAGATCATTTCAGGTCTGGGGTTTCAATTCTGTTCTTATGGCCTTCAGGCGCCACTTCCTGTTTCTAGCCCAAAAATAGAACTTCTTACAACATTTCCTGATGCCTGGAAAAGTAAGTATGTAGCTAATAATTATTACTGCATCGACCCAACCGTACGGCACGGTATCCGGGAACAGTCCCCTCTGATCTGGTCAGCGGAGCAGCCAGCGGTGGAGCATGATTTCTGGGAAGAGGCGATGCAGCATGACATTCGTCATGGCTGGTGCCTGTCGTCGCGAGGGCAGTTTGGGACGATGGGGCTGTTGTCGCTGGTTCGTTCTTCGGAAAAACTTACCGTTACAGAACTCGACGAAAAAGAAGCCAAGCTTATATGGCTGACTACGCTTGTTCATTCTTCAATGGTGCGTTTTCTGGCTCCGAAAACCATGCCTGAATGTACGAGTGAACTAACTTGCCGTGAGCGGGAAGTTCTCAAATGGACAGCCGTAGGCAAGACGTATATCGAAGTTGGACTGATTCTTAATATCGACGAGCGTACCGTTAAGTTTCACTTGGTAAATGCCATGCGGAAACTTCATGCATCCAATAAGGCGGAGGCGGCGGTCAAAGCGTCTTTGTTGGGGATGTTATTCTAGTGACTACTGCCTCAAGGGCCTGTCTGAAACGCATCAGCCAGGTCCTTGATTCATTACGCAGCTCACTTACCGGGCCGGTCCATCAGACCAGGGAATCTGAAGATGGGCTCGATCCTTGTACTGGTCGATACGCAGAGCGTTGGGCTCATCGGTCTGCTCAACCCAGGCCTGAGCAGCTTCGCGGCTTCGCCCAAAATGCATATGGCGCTCGATCAGCCGGGTACGGCGCTCATCAGGGTCGACAGCAACGTACCAGCACTCGTCGAACAGTTCGGCCACGGGTTGCCAGGGGCCTTCATCAAGTAGCAGATAGTTTCCCTCACTGATGATCAGCGATACTTCGGATGAGACTGGAATCGATCCGGCAATGGCTTCCTCAATGTCACGATGAAACGAGGGCGCGTAGACCGTTTCGTCTGCCTGCTGGTGCCTGAGACGCTCCAGCAGGGCCCGGTATCCATACACATCGAACGTATCCGGTGCCCCTTTGCGCTCCGCGCGGCCAAGGCGAGCCAACTCCCGATTGGCCAGATGAAAGCCGTCCATGGGTACGACCAATGCTCGCGTGCCCAGCTCAGCCGCCAGCAGATCCGCCACGGTCGACTTGCCAGCACCCGGTGGGCCAGCGATTCCCAGCAGGCGACGACCACCTTGCTGCAAAAGGGCTTCGGCCCGCTCGATAATGGGTTTAGGTAGGGAGAGGCCCGTTACCGGGCGTTGGCTGCTGGTCATCGTGGCTCGCTTCTTGTTGCGGATGGATTGTCTATGCCGAACGGGCTGTATGCCTGGGCAGATGGTTTGTCACCGCGCCGTTACCAACTAACAGTTCGCAGCATAGGATGCAGTGACTACTATTCCGACACACCTGTTTTGTACGGTAGTCCTGAGTCTGCGTGGTCGTATCGCACGAAGACAAGGGAAAAGGTGCCGAACCTATTGATTCCTTGAACGGGAGAGAATTCATGGATGTTGTGCGCTGGGGAATGATTGGCTGTGGGGATGTGACGGAGCGGAAAAGCGGGCCAGCCTTTTACAAGGCGCCTGGCTCTGCGCTGGTAGCGGTGATGGGCCGCTGTGCCGAGGCAGTCACCGATTATGCGGCGCGTCATGGCATTGCGCGGGTATACACCGATGCGCAAGCCTTGATCGATGATCCAGACGTGGACGCTGTTTATATCGCAACGCCTCCCGACAGCCATCATGCCTATAGCATGCAGGTGGCCGCTGCAGGCAAACATTGCTGTGTCGAAAAGCCGATGGCGCTCAGCAGTACGCAGAGCGAGAAGATGCAGCAGGCATTCGACAAGGCGGGTCGCCATCTTTTCGTATCGTATTACCGTCGATCACTGCCCCGGTTTCAGCGGGTACGCGAATGGTTGACGCAGGGCCATATTGGCGAAGTCAGGCAGCTGACCTGGAGCCTGATAAAGCCGCCTTCGCAAAAAGATCTGGAGCAGCAGGCCAACTGGCGAACCGACCCGGCTGTCGCAGGGGGTGGATACTTTGCCGATCTGGCCAGTCATGGCCTTGACCTGTTCCAGTACCTGTTGGGCGATATCGTGGCCGTAAGCGGTTTCACTGCAAGACAGGCAGGGCTCTATGCGGCGGAAGATGCAGTAGTTGCAAGCTGGCGTTTCTCATCCGGCGCGCTCGGCATGGGGGGCTGGAATTTTGTGGCTGACCGCCATGAAGATCGAGTCGAAATCATTGGCAGTCGGGGGCGTATTCTCTTTTCAGTATTTGGTGATGAGCCGGTCCGGCTGGACGCTGAAGAAACCGTTAGCGAGTACATCCAGCACCCTGAGCATATCCAGTGGTATCACGTGCTGGGTATGAATGCGCATATTCGAGGTGAGCGTGACTACGCTGCGCTAGCGCGGGAAGCCGTCAAGACGGACCGGGTAATGGACCAGATTCTGGGGCGCGCCAAGACATAGATAAGCTTGTTGAAATACCTGCGCCAGACAAATCGGTGCGGTTAGCAAGCGGATTCGTAAAACCTGCTCTATAGTTCCAGTGCCCTAGATCATTAGTGCGCTACGTTAACCAATAACAAGGAAAAGAGAGGGTTCGATGAAAAAGGCCGCTGCTTTAATCAGCTTAGCCACACTGGCGACAGGAGTCTCGGCGCAAGGTATTTCTTCGCACGGTGTAACGCTTGAGCAGAAAGACCTGCCTGTACTAACGGTGGGCGGCTTGCAGTTCAAGGACATGAACCGTAACGGTCGGCTGGATCGTTATGAGGATTGGCGACTGCCTGCCGAGGACCGTGCCCGCAATCTGGTTACCTGGATGACGCTTGAGGAGAAGGCAGGAGCCATGATGCATGGCACCTTTCCGACCGTAGCGGATGCCGGTGGGCTGGGTGGCGGTGCCGTCTATGATCAGGAGGCGATTGCCAAGACGATCGAAACCAAGAAGGTAAACACCTATATCACGCGCCTGGATACAGACCCCGAGAATTTCGCCAAACAGAACAATGCGCTGCAAGTCTTGGCTGAACAATCGCGGCTGGCGATTCCCCTGAGCATCAGCACCGACCCCCGCAACTCTTTCCTCTACACACCAGGTGCCAGCAACCAGTCCGGTTCGTTCTCCAAATGGCCGGAAGCCTTGGGGTTGGGCGCCATTGGGGACGCTAAGGTCGTCAAGACCTTTGCCGAGGTCGTACGCGATGAGTATCGCGCGGTAGGCATCAACGTGGCGCTATCTCCGCAGGCGGATCTCTATACCGAGCCGCGTTGGCCCCGTGGCAGTGGTACCTTCGGACAAGATGCCCAGTTGGCCAAGCGTCTGGTTCGCGCCTATGTTCAAGGCATGCAGAATGGTAATTTCCTAAACCCGGGCAGTGTGGTGACTGTGGTCAAGCACTGGGTAGGCTATGGAGAAGCGAAGGATGGCTGGGACAGCCACAATGCCTATGGCAAATACGCAGATTTCTACGGCAAGGACATTCGTCAGCATATCGTTCCGTTCATAGGGGCATTCGAGGCGAATGTAGGCTCCGTCATGCCGACCTATTCGATTCTGCAGAACGCCTCTCACCAGGGACGGCCGATTGAAGAGCAGGTGGGAGCAGGATTCAATCGCTTCCTGTTGCAGGATCTCCTGCGGGACCGCTATGGCTTTAAGGGCGTCGTCGTGAGCGACTGGCTGATCACCAAAGACTGTAACGAGGCTTGCCAGAACGGCAGCAAGCCGGGTGAGCCGTTCTCGCTGGGAATGCCCTGGGGGGTCGAGTCGCTGACAGAGCTTGAGCGTACCGCCAAGGCCATCAACGCCGGGGTCGACCAGCTTGGCGGAGTGGATGACAGCAGTCTTGTAGTGAGTGCGGTCAAGCAGGGGCTTGTGTCCGAGCGTCGTGTGGACGAGGCGGTCATCCGCATCATGAAGCAGAAGTTCGAGCAGGGACTCTTCGAGAATCCGTATGTGGATGAATCCAAGGCCGCCGAGGTTGTAGGCAGTGCAGAGCATCAGCAATTGGCAGATGACGCACAAAAGAACTCGCTGGTACTGCTCAAGAACCGCAAGTTGCTGCCTATTGGCCAGGGCCGAAACGTTTATCTTTATAACGTCGATGCCACTGCGGCGCAAAAGGCCGGCCTGAATGTCGTGGACTCGCTGGACAAGGCGGACGTTGCCATCATGCGTTCCACAGCGCCCTACGAGCTCTTACATCCGAATTATCTGTTCGGAAGCATGCAGCATGAAGGTTCGTTGGATTACCCGGAGGACAATCCAGACCTTATCCAGATCAAGGCTGCCAGCGCAAAGGGTGTGCCGACTATTGTAAGTGTGTATCTGGATCGTCCGGCCGTGCTGACCAAGCTTCAGGGGCAGGTAGGTGCCCTGATCGGCAACTTTGGTGTATCCGACGAGATCCTTCTGGACGCGGTAGTCAATCCGACCCGCTTCAAAGGCAAGCTACCGTTTGATCTGCCGCTTTCCATGGAACAGGTAATCAACCGTCACTCAACTAACCAAGAAGGCAACCGCAAACCTCTGTACCCGATGGGGTATGGATTGATGTTCTAACTGCTCTCTGGAAAGGCTTGCCGTGTGGTTGCCGGTGTGGCAAACCCTGCCAGCAGCCTCGACCACGCCACAGGTCTTGTGTGGCGTGGTTTATTGCAAGCGCTCCAGCGGTATCTGTGTCGTGACAGAGCTATCAAGGCTGGTGGAAATCGCCGGTCTTCTTGAAGACCTCGAACGCCTGGATCAGCCCACTCAGCGTTCCGGGTTCCATTGGTGAGTGGCCTGCATCAGGCACCATGTTCAGCACGGAGCCAGGCCAGGATTTGTGCAGCCGATAGGCAGCATGAGGCGTTGCGATCATATCGTGCCCACCTTGCACAATGGCGCACGGCAGGTGGTTGATACGGTCAATGTTGCGAAGCAACTGGTCGTCTTCCAGAAACATGCTGTGCTTGAAGTAATACGGATCCAGGATACCCATGCCCATCATGGTCGTATCGTCAGCGGCTTGCTCTTCAACGCCTTCAGGATCATGGCGCAGCAGCGCACAGCTGCCGGAATATTTTACCCAGTAACGGGCGGCCTCCTGCCGAACGTCTCTATCTTCGGAGGTCACCCGCTTGCAATAGGCTTCTAACAGGTCACCTTGTTCCTCCTCCGGCAGCCACTTGACGAAGTCTTCATGGGCCTTTGGGAAAAACAGGCGCATACCGTAAACGAACCAGTTGATCTCATCGGTTGTGCCCAGAAAGATGCCACGCAGGACAAAACCCAGGCAACGCTCAGGATGGGCTTCGCCATAAGCAAGCGCCAGGGTGGTTCCCCATGAGCCGCCACAGACAAGCCATTTGTCAATGCCGAGCATCTCCCTCAGGGTCTCGATATCATCGATCAGATGCTGGGTCGTATTGTTTTTAACCTCGGCCAGGGGAGTGGAGCGTAACGCGCCACGCTGATCGAAGAGGATGATGCGGTAATAGTCCGGGTCCCAGAATTGGCGCTTGGAGGGCGGGGCCCCTTCGCCAGGTCCGCCGTGCAGATAGACGACGGGTAACCCCTCAGGATTGCCGGACTCCTCCCAATAGAGTTGATGGGTGTCGTCAACCTGAAGCATCCCGCTTCGGTTGGGATTCTCGATGGGAGGGAAAATTGAATAACAAACTTCACACTGAGCATCCATAGATAACTCCGCAAGACAGATTTAATGCTCTATTCGACTGTGCGGCTTCCTGCTGAATGTGAGGCAATACCTGCCATATCAGGTTAGGGCGAATGAGGTATGAGCTGAGAAGAGGGTGGTAATCCAGATCAGGTTATTGATTCGGATACGTTTTATAGGAGCTGTTTCGCTGGCGTGGAGTTTCTATTGAAAGGTATCGAGCCGATAGAAGGCCGGGTGCGCGATGGCCACCCGGCGTGAGAGCATCAAGCCGAGGCTATGGCGTCCGGACGCATGGCCTGATCAATGGCCTTGGCCAGCTCTTCCAGGCGGAAGGGCTTAGCTAGCTTATGCAGATCAACCGAAAGCGTCGCTGGCAACTCGGCATACCCTGATGCGAGCACTATGGGAAGGTCCGCCCAATGAGCCCGTATGGCCTCTGCCAATTGAGTGCCGCTCATGTAAGGCATGGCTTGGTCGGTAATGACCAAGTCCACAAGAGGGTATGCCTTCCTCAATATATCGAGCGCCTGGGCACCATTAGAGGCCTTGTAAACGGTATTTCCGAGATCCTCCAGCATGGCAGCGGTACTGGTCAGAACAAGTGGGTCATCGTCTACCACCAGAATATGAAAGGTATTTTCGGGTTTGTCTGTTGAAGGCGCGGGTAGGGGGGCGTCAGTGGTCTGCATGCCGGCAGCAGATACGTGCGCGGCGGGTAACCAGATTTCGGCTGTAGTGCCTTCGCCCAGCCTGCTTTTGAGGATGAGCCTGCCACCGGATTGTTCGGTAAGGCCGTGCACCATGGACAGTCCAAGCCCCGTTCCCTTGCCGATGCCCTTGGTGGTAAAGAAAGGCTCCATGGCGCGGGACAATGTGTCTTCATCCATTCCCTGGCCGGTGTCCTGTACCGATAGGCAGACGTAGGCCCCGGGTTTCAAGTGGCTGGGATGGCCTTGGGAGATCAGTTCATCACGGGCCGAGATGATGATGGAGCCGCCCTCTGGCATGGCGTCTCGTGCATTCATGGCCAGGTTGAGCAGGGCCAGCTCCAATTGATTGGTGTCGGCGTGGGCGGGTCTGAGAATCAGCGGAAAGCGGGTTTCGATCTTGATCGACGGGCCCAGAGAGCGCTGAAGCAGTTCGGCCATACCGCGGACCAGAGTAGGCAGCTCAATGGTCTCCGGATTCAGTTCCTGACGGCGTGCGAAGGCCAGCATGCGCTGGGTCAGAGAAACGCCTCGCTGTGCCCCCTGGATGGCATTGTCGAGCAGCGGTGTAACCTTGGGATCATCCGGCAGACGCTTGCGAACCAGCTCAAGGCAGCCAATGAACACCATGAGTAGGTTGTTGAAGTCGTGGGCAATCCCACCGGTCAGCTGGCCCAGGGCTTCCATCTTCTGTGACTGGAACAGGGCCTCCCGGGCTTGCTCCAGAGCCAGTTGGGTTTCCCGCTTCTCGGTGATGTCACGGGTGACCTTGGCGTAGCCGAGGAGGGTGCCGTTGTCGTCCCTTATTGCATCGATGACAACATTGGCCCAAAAGCGTGTACCGTCCTTGCGGATTCGCCAGCCTTCCTTTTCAAAACGACCCTCACGTTGAGCCGTTTCCAGCCCCTGTTGGGGCAGGCCTGCTTCCCGATCTTCAGGGGTGTAGAAGCGTGAGAAATGCTGACCGATGATTTCCTGTGGGGTGTAACCCTTGATCTTCTCGGCACCGGCATTCCAGCTAGTCACCTGACCGGTCGGGTCCAGCATGTAAAGGGCATAATCGGAGACGCCTTGAACCAGCAGGCGGAACTGCTCTTCACTTTTTCTCAAGGCGTCTTCCGCCGCCTTTCGCTCGGTAAGGTCGCGCGTCACCTTGGCAAAGCCCAACAGCGTGCCTTGTGCGTTACGAATAGGGTCGATTACAACATGCGCCCAGAAGCGTGTGCCATCCTTGCGTACACGCCAGCCTTCCTGCTCGAACCGGCCTTCACAGCGGGCCTGCTCAAGTGCCCGGCCGGGTAGGCCGGTCAGCAAGTCCTCAGCGGTATAGAAGCACGAAAAGTGATGACCGAGGATTTCTGCTGTCTCGTACCCTTTGAAGCGGCGAGCGCCGGGATTCCAGCTTGCTACGAAACCGTCCGGATCCAGCATGAAAATCGCGTAGTCAGAAACGGCTTCCACGAGCAGACGATACTGCCCCTCATCGATGAGAGCGGCAGGCAGCCGTTCGGCATGTTGCATCAAGGCATCCTCCAGGTGGGGCTTTATCGTTCTTATAGGTTCAACAGGCTCAGGCCATTAATGCAGGCATTAACGTACTGAAAGGCTATCAATAATGGCACGTTCACTATAGGAAAAATTGCGGGGAAACGAAGCGAATTGCAGGGGTGATCCGATGAGCTGCCAGTCGGCAGTAGAGAGGGGCTGCTGGTCCCGATGAGACCAGCAGTCATGCGATGGATCAGTTACCCATCAGGCTGGGTAGGAAGAGAGAGATTGCGGGGATATAGGTTACGGCCATCAGGGCTGCAAACAGGGCTACATAGAACGGCAGCAGCGCCTTTACGGTTTGCTCGATAGTCACCTTGCCTACAGCTGCGCCCACGAACAGCACGCCGCCTACCGGTGGGGTGATCAGACCGATACCCAGGTTGACCAGCATGATCATGCCGAAATGCACGGGATCTACGCCAATGGAGATCATGACCGGTAACAGGATAGGCGTCAGGATCAGGATCAGCGGAGCCATATCCATTACCGTACCCAGGATCAGCAGCATGATGTTTACGCACATCAGGATTACATAACGGTTTTCCGAAATGGTCATGAGGGCGCCGGTGATCTGTGCCGGAATCTGCATGAGCGTCATGATGTAGCCAAAGCTTGAGGCAAAGGCAATCAGGATCATCACCACAGAGACCGTACGTACGGTTCGATGCATGAGCTTGGGCAGTTCATTCCACTTGTAATCGCGGTAGATGAACATTGTCACGAAGAATGCCCACAGCACGGCAACCGCAGCAGATTCCGTTGCTGTAAAGATGCCGGAGATAATGCCACCAAGAATGATTACCATGGTCATCATGCCCCAGAGCGCTTCGACGCAGATCTTCAGCGCCTGCTTCATGGGAATGACTTCACCCTTGGGGTAATTGCGCTTCTTGGCGAAGAACAGGCACATCAGCATCATAATGGAGCTGAGCAGAAGCCCCGGTCCAATGCCGGCGATGAACAGCGAGCCGATGGAAACAGTGCCACCCGCAGCCAGCGAGTACAGGACGGAGTTGTGGCTGGGTGGAGTCAGCAGCGCCTGAACCGAGCCGCTGACCGTAACGGCAGTGGCATAGTCACGCGGATAGCCCTTCTTTTCCATTTCCGGAATCAGTACCGAGCCTACCGAGGCGGTATCCGCCAGGGAGGAGCCGGAAATTGCACCAAAGAAGGTCGAAGCCAGGATGTTGACCAGCGACAGCCCGCCGCGAATGAAGCCTACCAGTACGTTGGCACACTCCACCAGCCGCCGCGACATACCCCCTTCGGCCATGATGGCCCCCGCCAGCACGAAGAAGGGAATGGCCAGCAGGGAAAACTTGTTGATACCCCCAGCCACCTGAATCATCAGCGCATCGAACGGAATATCGATCCACCAGGCGCCGACGAGCGCCGCTAGGCCCAGTGCGTAGGCAACCGGCATGCCCAGCAGAATCAGCAGTATGAAACTGCCTAGTAATACGAACGCATCCATATCAGGCAACTCCTTCGGCCGCTTCTTCTACCGCATCGTATTGCACGACGCGCCGTTGGCTTTGATCGCCAAAAATGATCCTTTCGAGCACGAACCAGAGGGTCAGCGCGCCACCGATTGGGATAGGCGAATAGGCAATCCCTACCCGGAGCCAGGCCAGGTCACTGGTGAACTGGTACCAGGTCGCCATGCACAGCTTGATACCCCAAATCGTCATGAAGAGGCTGATGGCGGTCATCAGCAGATTGACCAGAACGGCATCGTATTTCTTGAGCAGTGGCGGAAGACGATCGGTAAACATTGCTACAGCCATGTGCGCACCGGCACGGTAGCTGGGCGCTGCGCCAATGAACGTGAAAATGGACATGAGCAGAATGGCGATAGGCTCCGGCCAGGATGAACCGGTTCCCATTACGTAACGGGTAAAAATACCCCACGGAATGATGAGCGAGATGACAAGAATTGACAGGCCCGCTATCCAGACACAGAGGGTATAGATGACATCGTTGACACGCAGAAGAGCATGTTTCATGAAAAGCTCCGAGCGGCCGCATGCTCGCTGCGAGAGGACCTCGGAGCGAGCAGGGCATGTCAGGTTGTTGTTGTAATGGCCGTCAGGCCTTATTGCACCGCTTCAACACGCTTGACCAGCTCGGCGAATTTGGGTCCGTACTGCTGGCTATATTTTTCACGTACCGGCGCGGTGGCGTCATAGAAAGGCTTGCGGTCAACTTCGATAAACTCAACGTTGGCAGCTTTCAACTTGGCGACACTTTCCGCGTTGTACTTGTCCCACAGCTCACGCTCTTCCATCTGCGCTTCGCGTGCAGTTTTCTTGACCAGCGCCTGTTGATCCGGCGTCAGCTTGTTCCAGGTGGCCTTGGACATGACCAGCATTTCCGGCAGGATCAGGTGACCTGTCTGGGTGTAATACTTGGCTACCTGGAAATGGTTCTGCGTAACCATGGTAGGCGGGTTGTTTTCCGCGCCATCGATCACGCCGGTCTGCAAGGCGCTATAGATCTCACCGGTTGCCATCGCAATACCGCTGCCGCCCATGGCGTTCAGGGTGTCAATGAAGATCGGGTTGCCGATTACACGGATCTTCATGCCGCCAAGGTCTTCTATCTTGCGCACCGGCTTTTTGGTGTACAGATGGCGAGTACCGCCATCCATCCAACCCAGGGCCACGAGATTGAAGTTGGAGTTGGTTACGGTATCCAGCAACTCCTGGCCTACTTCACCATCAATCACTTTGCGCATATGCGCTTCGTCGCGGAAGACGAAGGGCAGGTTGAACACGTTGACTTCCGGCACTACCGGGCCTACCGAGCCGATGGAAATGCGAGCCATCTGAATCGCGCCCAGCTGAACCTGCTCGACCACTTCCTTTTCGCTACCCAGAACACCGCCGGGGAACATGCGAATGCTGAGTTCGCCGTCGGTTTCCTTCTTGAGTTTCTTACCCATGTTGTCGACGGCAACGACCGTCGGGTAGCCCGCTGGGTGAACGTCCGAAGACTTCAGGGTGATATCAGCCAGCGCGATTGCGGGAGTCAGAAGCGCACAGCATGCAGCGGCCAACAGGTTACGTTTGAAATTCATGAGATAACTCCTTAGTACATCTTGTCTTTGTTATGAGGAGTACAGCGGTAGTAGAAGGCGTTGTTCTATCCTCTGAACGTCGGCTCTTCCAGGCCTTTCACGCCAGGCCTCAAGGCAAACACACCGCCCGCCAGAGGTTGATCAGATAGATCACCGCCAGGTCGGATGGAGGTGACGAACAGCGTATCCAGGCCCGGTCCGCCAAAGGCGCACATGGCCGGTTTTTTTACCGGTACGGTCAGCGAACGATCCAGCTTCCCATTAGGGGTAAAGCGATGGATCTGGCCAGCATCATTACCGCAGATCCAATAGCAACCGTCCTCATCCACCGCGGCGCCATCAGGGCGACCAGGATAATTGTTCATATCAACGAACAGACGGCGGTTGTGAGGGGTGCCGGTATCCGTGTCGTAGTCGAATGCCCAGATCAGCTGTGCATTGGGATGCGAGTCGGACAGATACATGGTCCGGCCGTCTGGGCTGAAGCCCAGGCCGTTGGGTACGATAAGGTCTTCCAGAATCGGGGTCAGGCCATCGGCTGCAGTCGAGTGTTGCTCAGGGAAGCGGTATAGCTTTCCCGCCGGTGTTGCAGCTGCCATATCCATGACCATGGTTCCCGCCCAGAAGCGACCCTGGCGGTCACAGCGCCCATCATTAAAGCGCATGTTTCCGGTCGGGTGCGTCACGTTGGCCAGGGCTGTGGCTTGCAAGGTGTCTCCGTTGGTGATCTCTACCTTGAACAGACCACTCTCAAGGCCTGCCAACCATGCAGTGTCACTGCCGTCATAGCGTGCCACGCAGGCGATCATTTCCGGAGCCAGCCATGCGCGGGTGCTGCCATCGGCAGCACTCCAGCGATTGAGGGTACGAGCAGGGATATCGACCCAGTAGAGCGCCTGTTCCCGTGGGTTCCAGACCGGGCTTTCTCCCGTACCGTTGCGGGCATCCAGAATCAGTTCAGCTTGCATCATTCTTATCTCTCTTGTTCAGTCCGATCGTCCTGATCCATCGCAAGCAACGGCGTACTTATTCAAACGGACCCGAGGCGACGAAAGCGCCGCCTTGATACACCATGGACGGATCATCCGCCGCCGGAGCCGGCTCTGCTTCGACTTTCTCGCGGAACTGCTCGGAAGAGTCCTGTGGCTCCCAGCCCAAGTGAGCGGCCAGGCGGTTATCCCACCACACGTCACGGTTCTTGGAAGCGCCAAACACGACGGTGTGGCCAACATTGGGCGTGAACAGGGAGCGGGCGATCAGATTGGTCAGATCGTTGTAGCTCAGCCAGGTAGCCAGCATGCGGCGGTTCTGCGGCTCGGGGAAGGAGGAGCCGATACGGATGCTAACGGTTTCGATGCCATAGCGATCAAAATAGAAGCTGGCGACGTCTTCACCATAGGATTTGGACAGCCCGTAGTAGCTGTCTGGGCGGCGCGGCGAGCTGGCATCGATACGTTCGGTCTGCTTGTAAAAGCCGATGACGTGGTTCGAGCTGGCGAAGATGACGCGCTTGACGCCATGGCGGCGTGCCGCTTCGTAAATGTGGAAGACGCCTTTGATGTTGGCTTCCAGGATTTCCTCGAAAGGACGCTCAACCGAAACCCCGCCAAAATGCAGAATCGCATCTACACCTTTGACGAGCTCATCGACGGCGGCTTTGTCAGAAAGGTCGCACGGAACGACTTCTTCATGGGGGCCTTCGGCGGGTGCCATGTTGGCGATATCGGAAAGCCGAATCACTTCAGCGTAAGGGCGAAGGGCTTCGCGGAGTACCTTCCCGAGACCGCCTGCGGCGCCGGTGAGAAGGATACGGTTCAAACGCTGATTCTCTACAGAACTGGTCGCCATGTCAGTTTCCTGGTTATTAGTATTATTTTGAGTCGTAAGACATCATACGACTAGATGGCGAAATTTTTAACAGTGCTTACCTGCGATGTCAACGACGCCTTTTTCTTGGAGGCGGTAAGTTGTCGTATCTTACGAGTTTCGCCAAGACTCCTGTAAGGAAACCCTTCGCTGGAAATATTCTCTTACAAGCTTTTAAGGGTGTCGATTAAGCTCAAACCCAGGGTACAAGCGCCCTATAGTGGCGTAATGACCTGATTGATAAGAGCGGAGCAGAGAAATGCTGGGTTTGACCGATAGGTCATTGCTGTTGGTTAGACAAAGGTCTAATCCCGCCGGGGTAGTCTGCCGTGCTAGGTGCGCGCAAGGTTCTAAGTGCGGGCGGTAGGACGTCAGGTGTTACTACGCGCTCGCTCTTAAACGGGCCATATCCTTCATGGGCGGCGCGCCAAACAACCGGCTGTATTCGCGGCTGAATTGAGAGGGGCTTTCATAACCCACCCGGTGCGCTGCCGACGAGCAATCGATGCCCTCATGGAGCATTAGGCGCTTGGCTTCCTGAAGGCGTAGCTGCTTTTGATATTGCAGTGGACTCATTGCAGTCACCGCCTTGAAGCGATGATGCAGCGTTGAAGGGCTCAGATTGACGCGCCGGGCAAGCTCATCGATCTTCAACGGCTCGATGTAGTTCTGATTCAACCAGTTGATGGCGCGATTTACACGGTGGGTTTGGCTGTTCGTTATTGCCATTTCGTACAGTCGATATCCCTGGGGGCTACGCAGTAACCGATAATAGATCTCTCGTAGCACCAGAGGGGCCAGCATCGCCGCGTCACGCGGGGTGTGCAAGAGACGAACCAGTCGAGTCACGGCATCGAGCATGGCATTATCCACGCGCTCGACGTACAGGCCCCGGTGAGCTGGTACGACGGGGACACCTGTTGGGCCGGCGTCGGCTATCAGGCGGGTAATTTCTGCCGGGTCCAGGTTGATCCGAATACAGAGATAGGGGCGCTCGGAGGTAGCCTCGATAATCTGGCCAGTTACAGGAAGCGAGACGGAGCCCACCAGGTAATACAGCGGGTCATAGGTAAAGCATTCATCGCCAAGCGTAACCTGCTTGCGACCTTGTGCGATGACACAAAAGCTGGGGTTGCTGATCCCATGCACAGGGTCTGAGGGCTGGCTTGCACGCATCAGGCAAAGACCGTCGATCCGGGTGGTATGAGCGCCATCCGTCAACGTAAGCTGATCGATCAGCGCTGCCAGTTCCTGCTGCTGAAGCGTGTCTCGACTATGCGTGGATTCATGCGTTACACAGTCCATGCTGATCCCCTGAAGCTAGCGGTTCCCATTGTATCGGCGTGCACAGGCGTACCGATCAAGTCAGGCGTCACGATAACCAAAAGTGGCAATGCAGGGTTATATCAATTCTGCTGACTTCTTGCCTGATCCTGTCATGGTACGCCCGCGGTCCGCAGGATTGTGAAAGCCAGCGTAGTCCAACCTTGCCTGCAGAGCGCGAATAATCGTGTTGGACAGGCGCTCCCTGGCCCACTGCATTCTTCTCCGTGCAGGATCAGGCAAGAAGCGAGCAGGATCCGTCTAACGTCTGAATGCCTTTCGGCTCTAGCCTTGTCACTAACGCGGCAACACCGGCCGCCCTCACTGACAGGCAAGGAGATTCGTATGAAAGGTCTAGAAGGCAAGGTCATCGCAATTACCGGCGCAAGCAGTGGCATTGGCGAAGCAACCGCACGGTATCTGGCGGCACAGGGCGGCTTCGTCATTCTAGGGGCGCGTCGTACAGAGCGGCTTGAGACCCTGGTAGCTGAAATCAGGGCGCAGGGCGGCAAGGCTGACTACCGCCGGCTCGACGTTACCGCATTGGAGGATATGGAGTCGTTTGTGCAGCTCGCTCAGCAGCAGGGCGGAAGTCTGGATGTGCTGGTCAACAATGCGGGTGTGATGCCGCTTTCCAAGCTTGAAGCGCTCAAGGTTGACGAATGGAATCGCATGATCGATGTGAACATTCGGGGCGTGCTCCACGGGATTGCGGCGGGCTTGCCGGTCATGCAACAGCAGCGTAGCGGACAGTTCATCAATCTGTCTTCGATTGGCGGGCATGCTGTCAGTCCTACTGCCGCGGTTTACTGTGCAACCAAGTTTGCCGTCAGGGCCATTTCCGAAGGGTTGCGTCAGGAGGTAGGAGCCGATATCCGCGTCACTGTGATCTCGCCCGGGGTAACGGAGTCTGAGCTGGCTGACACCATCACCGATCCAACCGCTCAGGCAGCCATGGACGCGTTTCGCCGAGGGGCTATTTCACCGGAGTCCATCGCGCGCGCCATTGCGTTTGCAATTGAACAGCCTGCTGAAGTGGACGTAAGCGAGATTATCGTCAGGCCGACCGCGAGCCCTTATTAAGGGCTTCCGGTTTCAACCCGTGGCACTTCATCTCGGAGGAGGACTCATGTCCGCATCGCCTTGTACATCGTTGCTCTTGATCCATGCCCGCACCGGGCGCTCCGCAGCCCTCAGGGCATGTCTCAGGGGATTGCCTTATCCAGGGCAGACGTGTCTCACCTTTACCGTCATGCCATCGCCGAAAGAGGAAAACTGCTGGTTGGTGTATGGCCAATGGCAGTCGCAGTCGGATATGGACAGCTACTTCAACACGCTTCCAGCCGAGCTGTGGATGCGCCTGGTAAATGGCTCCCTTGCGGCCCATATGGAGTTCATGACGTTCGAAGGTAACGAGTTGCCCAACGCCTATCGTTGGGCAACTCCACGGTTCAGCTCGCCTGGTTGCGCCTCCTATGCCTGTTGTGGCTAGGCGCAGGCGCCATGTCTCCCTGTAAGTTGTGAGCTGCGTTTTACGTCATTGGGAGTAGGTGTTCTCATCGGCGGTAGCCGGGTGGTAGTCCGTAGGAGCGCAGAGGCTCAGGTTTTGCACCGGCACCAGGCGAGCCGGGCCCATTGGAACTCGTGTTGCCGCCACAGCCAGCAGATTGAACGTACCTTGAGCCGCAACGGCCCAGCGTCCGGTTACGGGCTCGCCGCGAAGCAAGGTAGCGGCGGCCAGAAGGAGCTTCAATCCGCTGCAGGTATCGATATTGAGATGAACCGTCATGGGCAGCTTGCGCACCAGACCATACTCGTAGTTGGTCAGAAGGCTGTAGGTTGCGGTTGAAAGTCCTGCAACGGCAAACAGTTGGCGGGTGCGCGGTCCCCACTCGTTGACACCTGCCAACGCCAGACAGAGGCCTGCTGAGGCATAGTCCAGAAGGCCGTGCATGCGAGGTGATAATAATTTGGCTGGCGCCAGCCGATCACGACCCTGATCCATGCCAGAGACGACAATTTCATTACTCATGTCGGTTGCCCGGGTATCGAAACGACCGGTGATGAACCGATGGACCAGCTGCGACATGAGCGGCGCGGCGGTGTAGTGCGCGTTGTGCGCCGCGCCTTCTACAACCACCAGTTTGCCGTTGGGAAGTAGACTGGTGAATTCCTCTGCCCACTGCTGGGTAAGGGTCTTGTCGTATTGGCCACGGATTACAAGGGCAGGAACATGCACGTGGGACAGACGGTTTTCTATGGGGTCGTCCACCGTTCTGCGAAGCTGCTGAACCATGCGCGGTAGGCCATTGGAAAGATACTCCATGTGCATCAGCGGGTTGATCGAAGGTGCCTCGAACGGCATGTTCAAGACGAGGCGGGCGTACTGCCGCGCCGGTGTCCGATAGGCCGGGTCTGGCGTAGGTGCGATCAGGATCAGGCGCTCGACTCTATCCGGAAAGCGTGCCGCAATTTCAACGGCGATTTGTACGCCTACGGAGTTGCCGCATAGCACCGCCTTGTGGATTCCGTTGGCATCCATCCAGGCCAGCAGATGATTCGACTGCTCTCTGACATCCGGACCTGCTGGCCACTTGGACATCCGCGGCGCAGGCGAGCGCCCGAAACCGGGTAAATCGGGTGCCATGACGTCATGACCCATCGATGCGAGACGTCTCCCCAGCGGGACCATATAGCGGCTTGAAAGCGCCAGGCCATGAATCAGGATGATTGGAACCTGATGTGGATCATCTTCATGGGCTAGCCAGGTGCGGGCGTGCATGCGAATGCCGAGCGAAGGAATAGTCGTCCAGGTTTTGTAAGGGGCGTAAGCGAGTTTGAACATAAGGGACAGCTCCCATGTATATCGAGCCTTGCCCAGGTCGCAGCGTGCTGGAAAGCATCATGAGCCAATCATACGGCATGCGCGGGCTCCTGGGCGTGAGCATTGTAAATGTCGTCTGAACATGCAGAAAAAAGAAGGCCCGCAGAGCGGGCCAAAACGAGCTTTGAACAGCTCGCTGCCGCGAAAGGGCCCGTTCCATCAAGGGCCCAGAGGGGAAGTTATTGCCGGGAAGTAATCAGTGATGATGAGCAGGTTCCGCAGTGAATAGCGGCTGAAATAAAGGGGGCTGCACATCTCAAGACTCCTCATGTCACGGCGTATCACCATCGGTCTGAGCATAAGCTCGTACCGATTCGAATGTGAAAAGGGCAAGGTCAGCAAATATATGCCTTGCTTAATGACCGATAGTTTGGAAAAGAAAAAGTGCCTTGGAAGCGACGAACGTAAGTACCTTTTATCCCTTGCAAAACGATGACGGAGCCGATCAAACGATACGTTGAAGCTGACTAGAGAGGTAGACGGAACCCTGTCTTGTAATACCAGCCTGATAATAAGTAAGCGAGCCGAATTTCCAGCCTGTTGCAGCTTAGTGCAGGTTAATAGGCGCATCGACAATGGCTTTATCTGATTGTGAATATGTTTAATCGGTCAGATTGGGATGAGACGGCTATAATGAATGTTGGTATTACTTATTGAGGAAAGAGGTGCTCATGATCACTGACGTGCGCGAAGCGTGGCAGGAAATGGTAGAAGCTCAGCGAGCCTTCAACGCAACGTGGCCTTCGGCGGTGGTTCATGCACAAGTCTGGTTGCTTCCCATCAACAAGGAGCCTAAAGGCCAGACTAAAATCACACCGATGGAGCTAGTGGGTGAGCCTGCCATCGAGGCTGCGAAAAAGGCCATCCTGCAATTCGAGCAGGAGGAGGGGCAGCACCCTAGTACCGTCATGCGGCTCCCAGGGTGGATCGGCGTTTCGCAGTCAGTGCTGGAGTACGCCCGTGAGGCCAATGCCGCGCGTGATCGTTTTCTTGAGGTTCTGGCTCAGGAAACGGCCTCCATGAACCTGAAATCGCTATCCAAGGGAAAGCATCTTCGGAGCATTCTCAAGCTGCCGATCGTCATCAAGCAGATCGAGCGCCATATCCAGGTGTTTGAAGGGGTGCCACGGCGTATCCTGTTCACCTGGGCGGGCAAAACGGC
This sequence comes from Pseudomonas sp. C2.3V, assembly GCF_058536325.1. Taxonomy (NCBI): domain Bacteria; kingdom Pseudomonadati; phylum Pseudomonadota; class Gammaproteobacteria; order Pseudomonadales; family Pseudomonadaceae; genus Pseudomonas; species Pseudomonas sp. C2.3V. The sequence goes on from NZ_JBZUBN010000001.1 coordinate 1,955,757, forward strand.
TGCCCCGGAAAGCATCCCTGTCAAGGATGTGATCGAAAAGATCGAAACGCAGCTGGCTGATGCCGTGGCCAAGGCTGATATGGACAAGGAACGCAATCTGAGGCTTGAGCTCAAGGCGTTGGGGTTTCTGGATGCAAAGGCCGAACTGCATCGCTACCGTCCTATTGCGCCCCACCCGCGCGTGATGCTGTATTTCTCCAAAAGCCCTCGTTATGACGCCATGCCTCACGCCAATCTGCCGATTTTTGTTTCACTGGATGAGAAGCAGCCGTGGCCGCGGGTCGATGCGCTCGAAGAGTTTGATGCAGAAAACGCTCAGGCTGAGCGCTCGGACAAGGTGCCCCGCCAGGAAATCATTCCGCGCCTGGGGCTGTACCTTAAAACCGCGCCCGACCGTAAGCGCAGCCCCAGGACGGCCCGTGGGGACTCGACCGCCGTGGCGCGAGCGTTAGTCTCGTCTACTTATCAAAAGCGTTGAGTGGTAAACGGACACTCACAATATGTACGCAGAAGGTGGATTAAATAAGGGTCAACAGACTAACGCATTGGTTGAATGGAATATGTTCCGTTTCGATGACTGAAAGACTCTATTTTCAATTCATGTGCGGGGCATTGCCAAATCTTATTCATATGCTGTTTGCTAAGCGAGTAATGCTTTATACAAAGCAATACTCGCTTAGCTCATATATAAGCATCTGCTTGTTAGCGGTTATTTACAAATATTTACTCAATTAACTGTTTGAATATGCTGCTTAGTGAATCTGTTCGCATAATTAGTGCGTTGCAATCTTGACCGATAAAGCGACAAAGGATTCTTAATTGCTTGGAAATCATGGCGTTAAGACATTAAAGGTCATTATATGAAGGGTCGGTTTGCAGCTATTTATAATTCTTAATATTCGTGTAATTAAATGTTCATGCCTTGCGGGGCAACATTCACTCGTCTGGCAGCGATTGGGGTTCGAAAGAATCAGGACGTTGCTGGAAATATGCTCTTCTCTGCAGCCGTGTAGTAGCAGTTGGCGCATGTCTAATTTCTTTCAATAAGGAGATATTGATATGAGTAATGTTACTCCGACCAGCACCAGTTCTTCCGACGCTGCTATCGACAAAATGACTGCCGCTTTCGATGCCGCCATCGAAAAATCCGCGAAGATCACTGAGATCACCACCGAGAAGAAAACTGAGCTTGACGCGACCAAACAGCGTCCTCAGAACTAAGGTGTGGGCGGGCGGCGCCTTGTGGCGCCGTCTGTTTGTTCAGACAGCTTTCCAGATTGGACCTGCATGCAGGCTGGCCTTGCCATGCGTGCCGGGTCAGGCAAAACAATGATGTCCGCAATGTCTTCTCTTCCCGGCTCAAAACCTGCAGTGCCTACTCTTGAGGTCATTGCGGGACTGCATACCGGCGTATCGGTATCGCTGGATGAACCTGCCTATTGCCTGGGCGCCTCCGACGAGGTGGATCTGGTGCTCAGGGATGCAGGCGTTGCGCCTCGCCATGCCGTGTTGCGTCTGGAGAAAAATACAGTCGCCGTTGAGGCAATTGGAGGCGATGTATTCACGGCTGAAAAACGAATTCCTTTGGGCAAGGGGCTGCGCCTGCCATTACCGGTCGAGTTATCCGTTGGGGAGGCTCGAATCCGCTTATCTGCTCCGCTGACAAAGTTGGTTGCGCCTCCCAAACGATGGCCTGTTACCCACGCCGGTATGATGGCACTTTTTGGCGCGGCGGTATTGCTAGGCCTGTATACGCTGATTGGCACCAGCGAAGCCGAAGATCGCTTATCGCCTATTGCCAACGCGCCAGTTAGCCCGGCACTCGACAGCGGCGCTGGTCAGGAGCCCGTAGTGCGGGACGATCAGGTTGCCCGGCAATTGCTGTCCCGACTTGAGGCCGCTGGACTTTCCGCGCTCCATGTGAAATCACAAGGTCGCCATTTTATGCTCTCTGGTGAAATTGATACTGCTCAGCAGCCAGCCTGGGTCGATATCCAGAAGTGGTTCGATGGTGAATATGGCAGCAGCCATGTACTGGTCAGCTCGGTCACGCTACGCAAGGCGCCGGTTTCTCCCCGTGTCAGGTTCCAGGCGGTATGGCTGGGACAGGATCCTTATGTGGTTAGTGAGTCTGGTACACGTCTTTACCCCGGCGCATCGCTGGACGATGGCTGGGTGCTCAAGGGGATAGAGCCACAGCGGATTGTCCTGAGTCGCAACGGCCACGAGTTTGCCCTGACCCTATGACGCTGCCATTGCTTACACAACCCCTGGGTGGGAGGCCTTTTCGATGAGAATCGATACCAGCCGACCGCTGGATCTGCAGCGGCCTGAAGAGGCGTCCAGCGAATCCTTGCGTCGGGCCAGCTCGGTTGCCAGGGCCAGGCAGAGTGAGGTGTTCGATTCGCTGCTGCGCCTGCGCAACCGGACTCCATTCAAATCCCTGCGTAACGAACTGGCGGAGCTGATCGGCCCTCCCGTTAACGACCCTGGCATCTTCAGCCCTGGCCATTCGCTTCAGGTGCTGGAACACATCATTGATACGGTGTTGCCTCGGCTGGACGCCGAGCCGGAGATCAAAGCACTTGCTGCCAGCCTGCTTGAGCAGGAAATCCAGCAACGTCGGGAGCTTGGGATGCGGTTGAGCGAGATCGACGATTTATGAACGTACAGGATCGCGAGGCAGTACAGCTGCTGCACTCGCTTGGCGCTCTGTATCTACGCAGCGGACAACAGCGACGAGCGCTGATCTATCTGCTTCTGGCTATTCAGATCGACCCGGCAGATACCGCTTTGCTGCGTACGCTCACCAATGGCTTTATTGCCACTGGTGATGGGGAGCGGGCACTGGCTGCTATCGGAAGGCTGGAGCAGCTTGAAGGGTCAAGCATGCCGCTCAAGTTTCTGCGTAGCCGCGCATTATGGGCGTTGGGTGCCAAAGACGAGGCACGACGCTGTTTTCGTGAATATCTGGATAGTCGGAGGGCCGTAACGTGCTCGCCAGATTGAACCGCCTGGCTGTAATGGCCTCACAGCGTACCGATATCGTCATTGCACTGTTCATGATGCTGGCCATCGTGATGATGATCATCCCGCTCCCCACAGTAATGGTCGATGTGCTTATCGGCACCAATATCGCGTTCAGTCTGCTGGTTCTGGTCGTTGCGTTCTACGTGTCGCATTCAGTGGATTTCTCTGCACTCCCGCCGGTGATTCTGCTCAGTACGCTGTTTCGCCTGTCGCTTTCCATTACCACTACCCGGTTGATCCTGCTCAACGGAGAAGCGGGGGATATTGTCGAGGCATTTGGCAATTTCGTGATTGCCGGTGAGGTGGTCATTGGCCTGGTAGTTTTTCTGATCATTACCGTGGCGCAGTTCATCGTTATCACCAAGGGCGCCGAGCGGGTGGCCGAGGTGGCGGCTCGCTTTACTCTGGATGCGATGCCAGGCAAGCAGATGAGTATCGACAACGATCTGCGTAATGGTGATATCGATCAGGCCGAAGCCCGTCGACGTCGCTCACGCCTGGAGCGGGAAAGCCAGCTCTATGGGGCCATGGACGGTGCCATGAAATTCGTGAAAGGAGATGCGATCGCCGGATTGGTCATCCTGTGCGTGAACCTGCTGGGTGGCTTGCTGATCGGTATGATCAAGCGGGGCATGCCCTTTGGCGAGGCGGTGCATACCTATTCGCTATTAACCGTAGGCGATGGGTTGATCGCCCAGATTCCTGCCCTGTTGATTGCGGTTGCCGCAGGCACGGTAGTCACGCGCGTAACAACCGATGCAGAGACAGATCTCGGCACGGAAATTATTAGTCAACTAAGCGCCAACCAGCGGGCGTTGGCACTGACGTCTGCCATTCTGCTGGGCGTTGCGTTTATTCCAGGATTCCCGGCGCCTGTATTCATTGCCATTTCGCTGGTCCTGGGCGGAACGGCCTTCTACATGCATCGGCGTAAACAGACCGCGGAACAAGTTCCGGCTGCTCAGGAGGAGCCGGAACCACGTGAGGTTACGGCTGAGCCAATACAAGATGTAGAGGACACGGGTCATTTCCGCATTACGCTATGGATTAGTAAAGCCCATGTGTCACAGGTCTCGCTCAATACGCTCAGGCAGCGATTGGACAGTACTCGTTACGAGATCAGTGAGGACTTGGGCGTCGAGCTTCCCCGTATCGGCTTGCGCATTGACCGCAACGCCGTGGCGGAGCGGTTCAGGATTGATCTGGAGGGCGTGCCCGTCATGGAGGGAGCTATCCGCCCTGATGCGGTGCTGCTGCAGGACGATGAAGTTCATCTCGAACTGCTGGCAATCGAGCATACAGCCTCGGCCCCGTTGTTACGCCGTAAGCCTGCCCTGTGGGTGGATGCACAACAGGCTGCCACGCTGGTAGAGGCTGGGGTAGGGCATCTGGATCTGGCGCAGACGTTTGACGCCTGCATGGATCAGACCTTACGCCGCTATGCGGCTGAATTCCTGGGTATCCAGGAGGCCCGTCAGATCCTGACCGAGATGGAAGAGCAGTATCCCGAGCTCGTTAAGGAGGCCCTCCGTGTGCTGCCCTTGCAGCGAATCGCGGATGTGCTGAGGCGGCTGGTCAGTGAGCATATTTCCATCCGCAACCGCCGCGCCATTCTTGAGGCGATTGTGGAGTGGGCACCGCGTGATCTGGATACGCCCATTCTGACCGAGCACGTCCGTGCTGCGCTAGCCCGGCAGATTTGCTATGCGTACGCCGACAGTCACCGCGTCATTTCGGCCTATGTCTTTTCCCGAGACCTGGAAGAGGCACTACGGGCGCCACTGCGCCGTAGTGATAAAGGCCGCCCTACGGTGCTGCCGCCCGACTTGACCCGCACTATTACGATCCAGCTTCAGCATGCGTATGACGCTGCCAGTCATGATCTGAATCCGGTGGTCATGGTGACGGCAGACATCCGTCGCCCGCTCCGGCAGTTGCTGACCCGGCATGATCTGGATGTTCCCGTGCTGTGCTACCAGGACCTGACCCGGGAATTCACCGTGCAGTCGCTGACGACGCTCACGCTACCGGAGGCCAATGCGGCCTTGCCACACACCGTAACGGAATCGTTGACGGCTCCACAACCGTTGTAAGGGAACAGAAAGGATGGTGAGGGTGTTTGATGATTACCGGCAGGCAGGGGGTGTGCCGAGACCGACGTTAAGACAATGGCTGATTATCGGTTTCGGTTGTCTTTTACTGTTCGGCGGCTGGCTGGCTCCCGGGTGGGCCGTTGCGCAACCTGTTGAGGGGGCGAGTTCTGAGGGGCGTGTGCTTTACCTCGCCTCGGGGGAGGGCCAGATTGTGAAATTCAAGGCGCCGGTAGAGTCGGTATTTGTCGCTGATCCTGCCATTGCCGATCTGCGCGTTGTCTCGCCGGGAGTGGTGTATGTCTATGGCAAGACCAGTGGCGAAACGAATCTGATTGCCCTAAGTGCAAACGAGGACATTCAAGGCACCTGGCAGCTCAAGGTCCAGCCCAATGTCGGGCCGATCAAGGAGGCCGTACAGGCATTGCAGCCAGGCAGCAGCGTTTCGGTGGCGCAATCCGGCAAGCGGCTGATAGCCAAGGGAGCCACCCAGGATGTTGCGTCGGCGCTGGATATAAATGCATTACTCGATAGCCAGACACCAGCCGGTGGCCCGCCACCCCTGAACACCACGACTTATCCTGAATCGCCCCAGGTCAATATCCGGGTACGTTTCGCCGAGGTGTCACGCGAGCAGTTGCTGCGGTATGGGGTGAACTGGAATGCGCTCATTACCCGTGGTTCGTTTTCGTTCGGGCTGGTGACAGGCGGTCCGCTGGCGCAGTCGGCAGTAGCCGGGGCCACGAATCTGATCTCGGCAGGTTACAGCTCCGGCAGCGCCAATATCGATGTGCTACTCGATGCGCTGCAAAGTAACGGCATTCTCGAAATTCTGGCAGAGCCAAACATCACGGCGGTAACGGGGCAAACGGCCAGTTTTTTGGCAGGGGGCGAAGTGCCGGTACCGGTTCCTGTGAGTCGTGACCTGGTAGGTATTGAATACAAGCCATTTGGTGTATCGCTGCTCTTTACGCCTACGCTGCTTCCCAGTGGGCGTATCGCCATGCAGGTTCGCCCCGAGGTCAGCAGTCTTTCAACGACCAGTGCTGTGCAGATAGCGGGCACCAGTGTGCCAACGTTCCAGGTCCGGCGGGCCGATACGCGTGTTGAGGTAGGCAGTGGTCAGACATTTGCCATCGCCGGTCTTTTCCAGCGCAACAGCGCGCAGGACATGGACAAGCTTCCCATGCTGGGTGACGTTCCGATCCTGGGCGCATTGTTCCAGTCCAAACGCTTTCAGCGCAACGAAACCGAACTGGTCATTCTGATCACGCCGTACCTTGTCGAGCCTGAGTCAGACCACACGCTGGCTACGCCACTTGATCCGAGCGCGTCCAATCCTGCACAGCACTTGGCGCGAACGTCTACCACGCCCACCAAGCCTTACTCGGAGTTCGGGTTTTATGTGGATTGATTCGAGACACTCCCTTGCTGTGCTCGGCGCGGCTGTCATGCTGCTGGCGGGGTGCTCGCTGGAGCCGGTGTCCTATGCATCGGATTATGTCCGTCTGGCTGATCGCAACGGTCAGGCGGTATGGGTGCCCCGTGCGTGCTTGAGTCCCGAAACGGCGGCAGCGCCCGATCGTTTACCCATGGGCTGCGCCAATGCGCTTAATCTGGCCAGAATGATCGAGCGACCTACTGACCTACAGCGTGGTCGTCCGATGGGACCCGCCATGGCCGCTCCGGTAGCGCGTGCGGCAGAAGCTTATATCACCGGCCACACTGCCGATGACATCAGGCGGCAACGGCTCGAGCAGGAAGCGGCAAACCGTAACGCTGCCGGAATGTGATGATGTTCGTCAGATCAGGTCTGGCGAGCATTTTTAATTGGGATGAGTGGCGATAAGCCCTACTGCCTGGGCGCGTTGCATCGGGTCGCGCAGGGACTTGATCTGCCGGGCCTCTTCGAGCAGCCGGGCTTTTTGAGCCGGTGTCGTTTGGGGAATGACCAGGCCCGTAGCCTCCTGCTCGTGACCGGCTAGTACCAGTGCCAGAAGCAGGTTGCGGTAATGGCCTGGCATGGCCAGAGGGGAGCGGGTGACTTCACGCAGCCGTGTGACGGCACGATCCGGTGAGCCTCCCAACGCCATGGCGACGGCCTGATTGCTTTGAATGTCCAGATTGCCGGGCGCCAATTCAAGCGCCTGGGAAAAGGCTGTTTCCGCTGCGGCTGGCTGGCCCAACAGACTGTAGGCCGTGCCCAGCTTGCTATAGATACTGGCCGTTTTCTTGAGCGGGGCAACTTCCTTCAGCGCATTTGCCGCACTGCTGGCATTGCCGAGCCGTAGCTGGGCACTACCAAATCCCAACAGCGCGTCGGGATTATGGGGTTCCTTTATCAGAGCCTCGCGAAAGGCCTGGGCGGCACCGTTGGCATCTCTGCTGCCAAGCCGGGCATTACCCAGGCGAATGAACGCGGGAGCGTCCTGCTGCTGTTGAGCCGCGCGTGCATACAGGGCCGACGCGGTGGCAGGGTCGCCCCGGCGTTCGATGTCGGATGCCAGTTTGTCCAGCTGAAGATCAGGGTGAGGATTGGAAGGTGCAGAGCTGCAACCGGCCAGCCAGGAGCACACAACAGCCAGGACGAGCCGGGTAGGGCGGGAGGTAGGCAAAATCACACTCCATGTTTTGACTGCAAAGAGCCACATCCTGCGCATTTGGCCGGACAAACATGACAGCGCGATGACAGCGCCCGGCTGTGTTTGAGGCTTGTCCTGTACCGCCCTGGTTCTGTGATACAGACAACACTCATTGGGTGACTTGCAACGGGCTTGTCACAAAGCCTCACCATACTCGGGGCATCGAGAAAGTGTCCGAACGTTCCGGATAAAGGATAAGCCGGAGTCGTCGTTTGGTTTGCTTCGTACAGGGATGGATCACTGTCTGCCATCGGTTCGAGTCGTATGTGGCATCGAGCCGGGTATGGAAGAGATGAAGAAGAACGAGCAAGCCATGCCGTTGCCTGTTTTTACCGCTCGCTGTTTACGTTCACTGTGTTGCCTGCTTGCGCTTGCAGGGGTTGCGCTTGATGGCTGGGCACAGACAGAGAAACCTGTCTGGCTGGACCAGCCCTATCACTACGTTGTGATTGATCAGGATGTACGCGGCGTACTGATGGAGTTCGGTCGTAATCTGTCATTGCCTGTGGTCTTGTCCGATCAGGTCAAGGGCCGGGTACAGGGCCGTGTGCGGGCGGAGCGCGCGGGTGAGTTTCTCTCGCGTATCAGCGCCACCCAGGGGCTGGTCTGGTACTACGACGGCAGCGCCCTGCATGTGAACGCCAACCGCGAGCTGATCAGTCAGGTCATCGATACCCGCCGGTTCGATCAGAAGGCTTTGAGAGGCGTGCTCGACCAGCTGGGCCTGGTAGGCGAGAACGTATCGATACAGCTCAACCCCGGCCGCTCGGTTCTGAGCGTATCCGGGCCGCCTGCCTACATTGGCTACGTGCAGCGCAGTCTCGAAGGCCTGGAAAGGCCCGTTATTTCGAGGGGAAAAAGCCAGGGCATTCGTATCTTTAGGGGTGGCGCGGAAACCGAAGTCTTTAGCGGACAGGGTTGAACATCTGGCCTTTTGGCCCTCACAGACAAGGAGAAGGACATGGCAACAGCACCCATAGATAACAGCAGTACCGGCAGCGTCACTAACAGCGAGCAGACATTCGATGCTGCGCTCGAGTCGTCTGATACCGGCATGACCGATGAAGAGTTCACCCAGCAGTTAGTGGACGGTGCGGTGACCGTCGCCGGGCAGATGATCATCATGCCCCGTGCGAACGAAATCCTGAACGAGGCGATGTCGGACGAGTAAGTCTGGCGGCCCTGTGCATTATCGACGTGTGTCTGGAGATATTCATGACTGTCAGTATTCCTCCTGTAGCCCCGCAGCCCATGCCGGAACCTGCCGCGCAGGCTGCCCAGAATCTCTTCGAGCACATGGCGATGCATGCCCAGGGCCTTCCTCAGGGAGCAAGCCCGGCTCAACTGAGCCAGGGATTGATGGAGCGGCTGGATGGCTTTCTGGATCGTTCCCATCGCTTCGCTGAACGGGCCAACGGCGGTGTCGATCAGACGCAGACCTTCAGTCCGGTGCTCCATAGCCCCCAGGCCGAAGGCACGGCGCTTCCGGACAGCCAGATGGACAAGGTTGTCACCGCACTGAGCCGCATGTTCGATCATTCGATCGAAACCCAGATGGTTGTCCGAGGCGCGACCCAGGTTTCCGGGGCGGCCAACACCCTGCTGCGTGGTCAATAAGATGACCGGTTGGAACGGATGGTTTGCAAAAGCGGTAGTACTGCTCACGCTGGTGGCGTTGCTGCAAGGATGTAAAACGGACCTGTATACCAACCTCTCAGAACGCGATGCGAACAGCATGGTGGCGGAGTTGTTGCGGCGCGGCATTTCTGCTGAACGCGTCGTTCAGAAGGACGGCCGTCTTACCGTCAAGGTAGACGAGGCACGCTTTGCCGAGGCCATGCATATCCTCGACGAAGCTGGCTTGCCAGGGCAATCCTTTGCCAACCTGGGCGATGTATTCAAGAGCAATGGGCTGGTGTCTTCGCCTGTTCAGGAACGTGCTCAGATGATCTATGCCCTGAGCGAAGAACTCTCTCATACCGTATCGCAGGTCGATGGAGTGCTGTCGGCCCGGGTGCATGTGGTATTGCCCGATAATGACCTGCTTAAACGCAATGTCACGCCATCTTCCGCATCGGTTTTTATCCGGTATGAACCGGGGCTCGATATCAATCCGCTGATTCCACAGATCAAGACTCTGGTCGCTAGTAGCATTTCGGGCCTGACTTATCAGAACGTTTCAGTCGTACCGGTCGAGGCGGTCAAGCGGGTCGAAGGCTCCCAAGAGGGCGAACCCCTGGCTTCGTTCATGGGGGTCTGGATGCTTCAATCGAACGTCGGCAAGGCCGCTTGGATCACGGGCGGGCTGCTTTTCCTCGTGCTGGCGCTGGCCACTTCACTGGTTTACGTGGTGTGGCAGTCCCGGCGTACTCAACCCTACGAATTGGTGCCATTGAAATGAGCCTGACACAGTCTGCAGAACTGCCGTTGTTTCGTGGTGAAAACGGATGGAGCCTCTTCAAGACCAACCCTTTGCGCTTCGTACACGGCAAGCACGTTGCTGAGTGCTTCAGTGAGTGGGGCGAGTATTCCATCGTGGCCGCCATCCAGGCCGAACAACGGTTTCAGTCTCGACTTGAGCGTTTGTTCCAGGATCACTTCGCGCTGCCACCGTTAAATGAGGTAGAGCCGCCCGTTGAAGAGGACTTGGCCATTGCGTTACTGGCGCCGGAACACTTTGCTGCACTTGTGGTGCCGTGTGGTGTGGTCCTTCATGGACGCTCCTTCACCCAGGAGATCAGAGCGTCGGCCTTGCGTACGCTGAAAGCGCGCTTTGGTGAGGACTTATTCGCCCTGGCCGTAACCAATGCCGATCTGGCCAGCACCTCCACCGTTCTGACCGATCTCGATGAACTGGAGCGGGCCGTTCAGCTGGATGGAGAGGCCTGTATCGCCGCCTGGCTGGCTGCTCAACCTACCTCGCTCGCCGCCTGGCTGCGACTGAAGGTGACGGATGAGCCTGTTTACAGCCGCGCACTTTCGACGGACCTGCTGCAACGCGGGCCCGCCATCGTCAGGCGTATAGCGCCGCATGTTCAGGCCTATGCAACAGTGAGGAAGGCTTCTTGAGCGAACTGCCTCGTCAACCTACCCAAACCATTCTTCGGCAAGCTGAGGCCGCCCAATGGATGGATGGCTACACGTTTCTCGAGCAGGCTCGACAGGAAGCGGATGCCCTGCTGGCCAGTACACAGGCGCAAGTCGATGCCGCCCGCACTCAAGGCTACGCTGAAGGCCAGCGCGCCGGCATCGAGGCGGCAAACAAGATACTGGTGAATACCACCCGCCAAATGGATCAGTATTTGGCCAGTCTGCCGGAGGCTTTGACCGACCTCGCTCTGGATGTGGTCCGCCGCGTTCTGGGCCAGTTTGAGCCCGGCGAGCTAGTGGCCCGTGTCGCTCGCGAAGCCCTGATGACCTTTCGTGGTCAGCACACGATAACCGTGAGGGTAGCGCCAGAGCATGTGGCCCACGTGGAAGCAATGCTGCTGGGAGGGGCTGGATCATCAGCCTCATTTCGCGTCGAGCCCGATGCCCAGCTCACAGCGACTCAATGCGTTATCGCCAGTCCTGTCGCTGTGGTGGATGCCAGCCTAGACATGCAGCTGGACGCGCTTCGTACCGCCTTGGTCAGCCCTGGCGAGTCTGAGGCGGTGTAATGCAGGAGTCGGTGTTGGAAGTGTTAGATCTCCAGACGATCATCCCCAGCTTGAAAGCGCGCCTGGATCGGGCAGAGGCGCGTCCGGTACGCGGACGTGTGAAGTGTATTCGCGGGATCATGGTGCACGCCATGTTGATCCAGGCGCGGGTTGGCGAGCTTTGCTACTTGCGCGACCCGCTCACGGGACGCACGATTCCCGCTGAAGTCATCGGCTTCGAGCATGATGAGGCGCTGCTGACACCGGTGGGTGAGTTGGAGGGTATGTCGACCCGTACAGAAGTTATCTCCACCGGTCAGGCGATGACAATCACCGTAGGTGATCATTTGCTCGGCGCGGTTATCAGTCCGACCGGCGAGCGGCTGGATCGTGTCGAAGGAACAGCTGATGGGCATGATACGCGCCGCTATCCGCTTCAGGCCGAGCCGCCAGCGCCGTTCGAGCGAAGCCTGATCAAGGAGCCCTTGCAATTAGGTATTCGCGCCATTGATGGACTCATGACGGTTGCCCGGGGTCAGCGCGTCGGGATTTTTGGTGAACCTGGTATCGGCAAGTCTTCTTTGTTGGCCAGTATTGTCAAAGGCACCGAGGCGGACATCATTGTTCTGGGGTTGATTGGCGAGCGTGGCCGCGAAGTGCGCGAACTGCTGGATGTTCAATTGGGCAGGCGGGCACGGGCGCGTACCGTAGCGGTGGTGGCTACCTCGGATCGGCCTGCCATCGAGCGCGTCAAAGCCGCCTACGTGGCGACCAGCGTTGCCGAGTATTACCGTGACCAGGGCAAGAATGTATTGCTGCTCATGGACAGCATTACCCGGTATGCCCGTGCGCAGCGGGAGATCGGCCTGGCGGCAGGGGAGCCGCCTACTCGACGAGGGTACCCGCCATCCTTCTTTGCCGCATTGCCACGGTTGCTCGAACGGGCCGGCCCCGGGCAGCACGGAACGATCACTGCGTTGTATACCGTCCTGACTGAAGGGGACGGCACCCTTGATCCCGTCGCCGAAGAAACCAAGTCCATTCTGGATGGACACATTGTGCTGAGTGCAGAGTTGGCTCAACGCAATCATTTCCCAGCCATCGACGTGTTGCGTAGTCGTAGCCGTTTAATGGACACGGTTGCGTCCGAGGCGCACCGCCGATGGGCGGGCCAGGTACGTGAACTGATGGCGCGCTATGCCGACATCGAGTTGCTGCTCAAGGTGGGTGAATACACGACTGGCAGCGACGCCATGACAGATCAGGCCATTGCGCAACAGGGCGCGATCGAAGCCTTTTTACGGCAGCCTACCGAGGAACGCGCGGCGTTCGCCGAAACCGTGCGGCGCTTGGCGAGCCTTGCATCATGACCCATTCCAGAAGCCGTCTGAATGTGTTGATTGCGTTGCGCACACGGCGTGAAGAACGTGCCATGGCAGCACTGGCAGCTGCTACAGAGCGCTCCAGCGAGGCGCAGGAGGCTGCTGCAAATGCCCGGAAACAGCATCACGCCCATTGCGTCGACCAGCGTCAGCAGGAGGCGCAGCTGATGGCTACTCTGGCTCATGGAGCCTTTGGGCATCGTGAAGTACAGCAGGTGGACGAGGCGCTCAAGGCATTGACCGGACGTCGGATGGATCTGGAGGACGAACTCCGCCGACTGGACGAGCAGCATGCCATGGCGCTGCTCAGGCGTAGCGAAGCCCTGCAAACGCGTAACCAGTGCTGGAAAGCGAGGCAGGCCGTCAGCCTTCTACTGGCCAATGAGCATAAAAACATGCGTCTTGCAGAAGAGATGCAGGCTGATATCGAGACGGAAGATCGCCCGCAAGCCAGGAAGACCCCGTGATGTGGATGACCGATACATCAGCTGGTGATGAGTTTTGCACGAGTGAAGAGGTTGCCCCTCTGGTGTTTCCCCTTGTCACACTCGAAGACGTCAGGCTTGCCAATCGTGTGTATCGCTCGCGTGAAGACTGGCAGGGAAAGATTACAGGTCATCCCGTCAGCGTTCGGCTTGCATGGAACTCCCAGCCCATCCAGTCCGCCTTGTCGTTTCCGCTCATGTTCGATGAGCAGCCAGCCTGTCTGCAGCTGCCGTCATCACTGGCTCAGGCACTTGGCGGAGCGCTACTGGAGGGCATCGGCGCTCCGGCGCGCTTCCGGGCCTTGCTGATCGAGCAGGCGCTCCTGACCTCTATTCAGCCCATTGAGCAATCCACCGGATTCGCCATTCGATTCGCAGCCAGTCCCGTGGACATTCCTCATCCCATACGGCTCTCGTTTCAGGTAACGCTGCGGGACAAGACCTATCCCGTGATGCTGGATCTTTCAGCCACAACCCTTGGTCCGCTCTTGCCATGCCTCGATCAAACATTTCCTGCCAGTGATTTGCCTCTTTCTCAGCTGCGGCTCCCCGTAACGCTCTGCACCGGCAGCCAGCAGGTGCGCCTGAGTGAACTGCAAGGTTTGCAGCCTGGTGATGTAGTGATGCTGCGCTCGAACCAGGGCGCCTGGATATCGGTTGAAAACCGGCTCAGGGCGCCTCTGGCAGTAGTGGCCTCGGGATACCAGCTGCAAACCGGATTGGTTTTAACGTCTGTTAGTAAGGAATGGGACATGAGTGATACGTCCATGCATAAAACAACCGCCGAGGACGATCCATTAGGGGAGGTGCCTGTTACATTGGTATGTGAGGCGGGGCGGCTGGAGTTGCCGCTAGGTGAGGTCAAGGCGCTGTCGGAAGGAAGCATCCTTGCGTTTCCGGACTCGACTGACGAGGCCGTTGAGATCACTGTGAACGGCCGCCGACTCGGCCGCGGTACCCTGGTCAGGATTGGCGAAGGGCTAGGCGTACGGATCACGAGCCTATCAACACATGGATGAATTTCAGCCCAACCTGATTGAGATCATCATTGTTGTTGCGACGATCGGGCTGGTTCCGCTTGCAGTCGTCACGATGACGGGATTTCTCAAGATCTCTGTCGTCTTGTTTCTGATCCGCAATGCCTTGGGCATTCAGCAAACGCCGCCGAACCTCGTCTTGTACGGTATTGCTTTGATTCTGACCGTGTATGTGACCACTCCGCTGGTAGGTGAGATGTACCGGCAGCTGGAGCATCAACCGATCAGTTTGGAGAGCGTGGACGGTGTCAAAGCAGCCGCCGGAGCGCTTCGCCAGCCATTGCAGAACCATCTTTCGAGGTTCGCCAATGATAATGAGCGCGCATTCTTCATGCAGGCGACAGAGAGCATCTGGTCGGAGGAGGCGCGGGCAGACTTACGGGACGATGATCTGGTTGTACTCATTCCCGCCTTTGTCAGTTCGGAGCTGACCCGCGCATTTGAGATCGGCTTTCTTTTATATATCCCGTTTCTGGTGATCGACCTGATCGTCTCCAATGCCCTCATGGCCATGGGCATGATGATGGTGTCGCCTACGTTGATTTCCATTCCCCTGAAAATTTTCCTGTTCGTGGCGGTTGAAGGATGGTCACGCCTGATGCACGGATTGATCATGAGTTACGGAGGCTGAGGTGGGACAGGATCTGTTTCTTTCCTTGATGAAGGAGTCACTGCTTACCGTGTTGCTCCTGTCGGCGCCGGCTCTGATCGTCGCCATCGTGATCGGCTTTGGGGTAGGGCTCATGCAGGCTCTTACACAGATTCAGGATCAAACGCTGCCGCAGGCCGTCAAGCTGGTGGCTGTGCTGCTTGTGCTGATCCTGGTCGGCCCGCTTCTGGCCGGGCAAGTGGGGCAGTTGGCCGAACGGATGCTCGATAATTTCGCAGCCTGGACACGGTAAGGCACTGACGTGAATTTTGCCGTTGCCCAGGCGCTTCTGGACTATGTCTACCCCTTCCTCGCGGCCTTTGGCCTGGCAGTGGCACGGGCGTTGGGCATGGTCATCATCAGTCCGGCATTCAATCGCCTGGGACTGACCGGCATGATCCGTTCGGCGGTAGCCGTCGTGCTGGCCATTCCGGTGGCGCCAGTCATCTATGCCGGGCTTTCGCTGGCAGACGCACCGACTGGTTTTGCCATTGCAGGGCTGCTGATCAAGGAAATGGCGATTGGCTTGGTGATTGGTCTTGCCTTCGGTATTCCGTTCTGGGCTGCAGAGGTTGCAGGTGAGCTGGTCGATCTTCAGCGTGGGTCTACCATGGCCCAATTGGTAGACCCACTGGGCGCCGGTGAGACGAGCATTTCCTCCACGCTTCTGACGGTTACCCTGATCACACTGTTTTTCATGTCTGGGGGCTTTACGCTCATGGTGGATGGGTATTACCGCAGCTATGGCCTCTGGCCGACCCTGACCTTTAGCCCGATCGTGGTAGAAAACACGGCGCTGGAGATCGTGCGGATACTGGACCGTGTGATGCAGATCGGGGTGTTGCTGATCGCACCCATTGTCGTGGCGCTGCTAGTGGCTGACATGATGCTGGCCTATCTCTCCCGTATGGCGCCCCAGCTGCATGTATTCGATCTGTCTCTCCCGGTAAAGAATCTGCTGTTTTCGTTCTTGATGGTGCTTTACGCATCCTTCCTTGTGCCGCTCATGTTATCGGAGCTGGGTAGCCTGTATGAGGTATTCGACTGGTTGGAACAGGCCGTCTCTGAGGGCTAGGGCAATGAACAGGCGCTTTCAGGTAGTGGTGTCATGAGTCAACAGACTGAGGAAAAATCCCTTCCGGCCTCAGCCAAGAAACTGCGTGATGCACGCAAGAAAGGACAACTGCCCAAAAGCCAGGATCTGGTAACCGGTATGGTTATCCTGGCCTGCACCCTGTGCGTGGTCGTGATAGCGCCCGATATCGAGGCGCGTGTGGAGGCGCTGTTGCTTGAGGCAGGCCGAATCTACGTCGAGCCATTCACCCAGGTCTGGCCAAGGCTGCAAATGCTGGGGCTTGATGTCCTGATGGCCGCCACGTTACCGCTGTTTGCTGTCACGGTAGTCACAGTGATTCTGACGAATATTGTAGTCATGCGCGGTATGGTCTTTTCGGCCGAGCCGGTGAAGCCAACGTATGAGCGGATCGATCCGGTTGCTGGCTTCAAGCGTATTTTTTCCATGCGCAGCGTTATCGAATTTCTGAAGGCGCTTATCAAGCTCTGCGCAATGGCGGTGGCGTTCATCATCGTCTACCGGCTGGGGCTGCAACGGCTAGTGGAGTCTTCCTACTGCGGTACCTCCTGCCTGTATGCCACGTTTCTGGGGCTTCTAAAACCTTTGGTCATCACGGCTATCATCGCTTTTTTGATCGTAGGCGGTTTCGATGTGCTGATGCAGCGCTGGCTCTTTGCTCGGGAAATGCGCATGACCAAGAGCGAACAGAAGCGCGAACTCAAGGACACTGACGGCAACCCGATGGTCAAGCGTGAGCGCCAGCGGTTACGCCGCGACATGCAGAGCCTTTCAGCCAAGCGTGGCCTGCAGCATGCCTCGCTCATTATTGGTGCGCCTGGGCAGTGGGTCGTAGGGCTGAGATATGTCAGGGGCGAGACACCGGTGCCGGTCATTGTCTGCCGTGCAGAACCCGAGCAATCCCACCAGATGATTCAGGACGCACAGCAGTTGCGACTCCCTTACGCGGTTAACGGAGGACTGGCTGAGCGCATTGCCCAGCGGACAGCCGGAGAAGGAGTGCCGGAAGCGACCTTTCAGGCCGTGGCGGACATTCTGGTAGGTGCTCGCCTGATTTAGCTGATAGACAAGGGCGCAGGCTAAGGAGTAAGTCGATAAAGGCCAAACGTATGAAGAGTGCAAACAATAAGGGCCGGTAACTGTTCCGGCCCTTATGCGTAGTACTGACAGGCTTGATCAGCCCGCTGTTACTTCTTCGAGTCCTGCCCTTTGACGATCTTGATGATCGCGCCTTCGGTGTCTTTCAGGAGCACATAATCGTTACCGATCTTGACCCAGTGCTGGTTCTCTTCGGGAGCGCTCAGGCCGTGGGCTTTCCAATCCTTGATTCGGTAGGTATCACGCTGATATTTATCAGGCGCTTCGCTGCCTACCTTATATTCGTTGTTGCTGTTCGGGTCCTTGACGGTGGCATCTTCTGACTGATTAGGTGCCTTTTTCATTACTTCGGACTGGTACTTGCTGTTGGAAGGCTGGTGATCGCCAGCGGCTTGCTGGGCGAAGAGGGCACCGCTTGCAAGGGATGCGCTGATGGCTACAACGGCCGATAGTGCTTTGATATTCATCTCGTCCTCCAATGATCGAGTCTATACATGAGACCTGCATTGGCTCCTGGATATCCCCAAGGCGTTTTATTTTCCGCTGCGGCCCCGCGTCACGGTGCAGGGCTGATAAACATAAGCAGGGCGCTGATCGTGAAGAATGAAGCGGTAGTGGCAACCATAAGCGCAGCCGCGCAACGGCCTTCCAGCCCATAGCGTTGTCCTATGATCGGATAAATACTCATCATCGGCGCGCTGGCGAACAAAACGGCTGCGAGCTTGAGCGTTGGATCAATGGAGGGCAGCATCAGGGTCATCAGAAAGACGGCCAGCGGATGCAGAATGAGTTTGCTGCCCGCAATCCGACCGACGTCGACCAGCATGCCTTTTGCCTTCAGGCCATACAGCGTGGCGCCAATTACAAAGAGCGCAGTGGGCGCCGAGGCGTGGGCCAGCATGTCGATCACCGTATAGATCGCGATAGGCAGTTTGATCTGTAGTGCCGACAGCAGGAGCCCGACAAGAATCGCAATGATCATCGGGTTCTTGCCCAGTCGCTTGACGATGTCCAAGAGCACTTTCAACACACCGCCTTCGCTGGAGCGACTAGCTTCAGCCAGCGCCAGCGCTAATGGAATCATCAGCATGTTTTCCACCAGCATGTTGAGGGCCAACGCTACCGCAGCCGGTTGTCCCAGTACCAATACGGCAATCGGATAGCCAATGAAGCCACTGTTGGACACCGACATGCCCATGCCTGTAATGGCGCTTACATCCAGGGTCTGTTTGAGCTTGTAGCGGGTAAAGCAAAAGCCGCCGGTGAATACCAAAAGCGATCCTACCGCGTAGGCGATCAGATAGGATTTATTGAACACCTGATCGATCGGGCTTTCGGATAACGCCCGGATGATCAGGGCCGGCATTGCGAATGTGATGACGAAGCTACCCAAACCACGGATCTGCTCCCGCACCAGAATGCCGCTCTTGGAGGCAAAAAAGCCAAGACCAATCAGGATGAAGATAGGGGTCGTGATGGACAGTATCTGTAGCACGGTAACCGCTGCGTCCTTGTTGTTTTGACTCATCATGGCAGCTTGGCAGGATCAGGGCCAGGCTCGATGCCAGCGTTCTTACGGCTAAGATCCGTACCGCCTTTCTTAATTCATTCAAATAATGATTAATTGCATCGAACCTGCTGCATCGAACACTGTCATAGCGCCATCATTGCATGGAGCGACTTAATGGCAACCCCAAGGAAACACCCGAATCTCAGGCTGAAGGCCGCGCAAACCCTCATGTTAAGCCTGGCTTTTTTGGGTGCCTCTTTCTCCTCGATCACAGTGCATGCGGCTGAAGTTTCGTTTCGTGAAGCCGGGCCTGAGCAAACCTGGCATGTGCAGACAGACAACGTGTTGGTGCGTAAATGGCCTGTTGTGTATGACACGGCAGCGGCTCGGCGGGGGAATGTGCAGACTCGTCTGGCTGCTGGCACATCCGTACGGGTAGTGGATACGCGTGAATACAAGCGCTGGAAAAAGATCCAGATCTCTACGGGTGATCAGCAGCCGGTAGAGGGATGGATTGAAAGCAAGGATGTGCATTCCGCCATACGAGTAGAGTAACAAATTGCCTGACAGGTAATTGCTGCCTGCGCTGAACCATTGGCTTTCCTCGAACGATCCCGCTCGTCTTGCGTCTTACTTCACAGAGGCTTGTCCAGACCACTGGATAAGACGAGTGAGTGACCGAAACAAGAAGGAATGCCCATGGCTACCGGAACATCAGCCACGCTTCTGGCGCGCCGATCCCTGACAGCTGCGTTGCTTATTGGGATCGGCTTCATGGCCGCCATCGATGAAATCATTTTTCACCAGGTCTTGGCCTGGCATCATTTTGTGGATCGTGGCACGGGTGCTTTCGCCTTGCTTTCCGATGGCATCCTGCATTCGGCCGAACTCATTCTGATTATTGTCGGGTTTTTCATGGTGGCCGAACTGCGGGAGCGTAAAGCCTTTGCCAAACCCCAGGCCTGGGCCGGCTTCTTCATGGGGATGGGGGCATTCCAACTGTTCGATGGCCTGATTGACCACAAAGTCCTGCGCCTGCATCAGGTCCGATACGTCGACAATTTAATGCTGTATGACCTGCTCTGGAACCTCGCGGGTATCGTATTGCTGCTGATTGGCCTTTTATTGCTGAGAAGAGCCCGACGCACCTACGTCAGCCCATAACCCCTAGGAGCCTTGCTGATAATGCATGCCTATTTCCTGGGACCGGGCCACGTAGCGGTATTCCCGATCCTGCTGGCTATCATCGTCTGGTTGTTCTACTGCTTCGGTGTAATCTGCTTGCAGCGACAAGGGCGGACATGGTCCGGCTGGCGTACGCTCAGCTTTGCGGTTGGCATCGTCCTGATCGTGGTCGCCTTCATGCCACCGGTATCGAGCGTTGCTCATCAGGACCTTCGAGGACATATGCTCCAGCACCTTCTGCTGGGCATGTTTGCGCCGCTGGGCCTGGTATTTGGCGCACCAGGTACGCTGGTGCTGCGTACTATACCCATTGATAAGGCACGGGTACTGGTTCGCCTGTTGGCGACGCGCTTCATGCGTGTGCTGACTCATCCGATTACGGCGGCGCTTCTGGATATAGGCGGTATGTATGTTCTGTATCTAACCTCATTTTTTGCGCTAAGCCAGAGCAGCCCATGGGTTCATACCTGGCTGCATCTGCACTTTATCCTGTCGGGGTATCTGTTCACCTGGGCCATTGCCGGACCTGATTCCGCGCCTCATCGGCCTACGCTGCGCCTGCGACTGGTCGTGCTGTTCATCGCTATGGCCGCCCATGCAGGGCTGGCCAAGATCATGTACGAGTTTGGTTATCCCCGTGGGCTTGGTTATGCGCGTACCGAGATCGAATCTGCCGCTCAATGGATGTACTACGGTGGTGATTTGGCAGAGGTGCTACTGGCCGTTGCGTTCTGCAGGGTGTGGTTCCGTCATCGCAAACGCCTCCAGGTCCAGGCATACAGTCATCAGCCGCTGGTTTATGGGCTGACCAGAACAGGATAAGGAGAACCTGCACATCCTTTCAGTTATCGAAGCGTTAAAGACATGCTAGATTCGCGTTCCCACGGCTAGAGGTCCCGTTGTGAAAGAAGATAAAAGCCCCCATACCCATCTCAATACCGATGAGCCCGAGCCGCCGCCCAGTAAGGCCGGTTGCCTCTGGATGACCGTCGGTGCCATTGCCTTTGCCTTCGCACTGTTTGGCGGCATGATCTATCTCTTTACCCGCGGACCTTCGCCTCAGGTTGAAGCCAACGAGCGGAGTACGATCGAAGCCTGTCATCAGCGCGCTGATGCTGCCGCCGCTGGCTCAGGGGATCGTCTCTCGATTCAGCAGTCCTGCCAGGAAATGGAAAAGCAGTTCATCAAGAAATATGGCCACGCGCCTAACCAGTAAGGCCCTACACGGCGCCTTTCAGCGTTAGGCTCCGATTATTCAGAGGGTGTTGTCTGCCTTGCCAGTACACGCCCTTTGTCGTCTCTCTGGTTCTGACCGGAACCTCCGGTCTCATATTGTGGCCCACACCTTGAACAGGTTTGGAGGTCACATGAACAAGTCATCTTTCAATTTCGACAAGAAACGCTTGATCTTGAGTAGCGTGGCGGCGGCCTGTGCACTGGCCATGCCCCGTGGAGGGCTGCGCAGTATGGTGTCGGCTGCAGCGGCGTTGGGGCTAGGTAGCGCGTTGCTCAAGCCGAGTGCCAATGAGGCGTCAATCGATGCGAATGAGCAGGCAGCGCCCGAGCTTATTCGTACAGCCCTCGTCAATGGCATCACTATGCGGTGGGAGGAGCACGGTGATTCCGACCCAGGTGCAGTACCTGTCATCATGGTACATGGTATTCCTACTCATCCACGTCTGTGGCGTTATGTGATTCCGCAGGTCTGTAAGCCGGGTGTGCGTTGCCTTGCCTGGGAGCTGGTGGGCTTTGGCTGGTCGATGGAAGAGGGCCTTGAGCGCGACATTTCGCTCCCCAAACAAGCGGACTACCTGTACGACTGGCTGCAGCACATGAATATCACCCAAGCCGTCTTCGTCGGACATGATCTAGGCGGGGGCGTACTTCAGGAACTCCTGGTCAGGCATCCTGAGTTTAGTAGCGGATTGGTGCTAGTCGATAGCGTCGCGTATGACAACTGGCCCGTTCCTACGGTGCGCCTGGCCAAACTCAAGGCGTCGGTCATCGAACAGCTTCCACCCAGTCTGTTCAAGCCACTCTTTTTAAGCGGTGTGTACAACCTGGGACACGATAATGAGGCTCGCCGCCAGGAGTCGATCAGCCTGCATTGGCAGCCGTACTCGCGAACCATCGGCCCCAAGGCCTTTGCGCATCAGATCAGTTGTCTGGACTCGAAAGACACCCAGGCACTGGCGGGGAAACTGTCCATCATCCGTGGGCCCAAGCGGATCGTCTGGGGAGATTCGGACTCCATTACGTTCGCTTCAGGCCAGCAGTTGGCAGCTGAGCTGAACGCCTCTCTGGTATCCATTCCCGGCGGGCGACATTTCAATCCTGAAGACCACCCGAGCATTGTCAGTCAGGCAATCAGCGAGGTGCTTCAGTTGGCCGACAAAAATGCTGGAGTCGATCCATTGGTTGCAGAAGGTACAGAACTCGCCTGACTCATCCAGCCGGCGGATGATCGACCTGAGGGCTACGCAGCGCGTCGGCTAGTGCGTTACGGCAATCTGTTAACGCGCGGCGCAGGCCCTCGTCATTTGCCTCCATCCGCCAGGCAGGGCCAACCAGGGAAATGGCATACCTGCCCTGAGGCGTTTCAATGCCGATAGCCATGGCATGGACACCCAGCATGTGCTCTTCGCGATCATAGGAAAAGCCATCCTCCCGAATCTGCTGCAACTCATCGAGCAAGGCGGGCAGGGTGGAAAGGGTCTTGTGGGTAAGCACTTTTAGCTCGGGCCCAAGCAGCTGGGTTACTACGCTGTCCGTCATGCCCGACAGCAGCATTTTTCCACCCGAAGTAGCGTGAATGGCCAGAAAGTTACCGGGGGTGGGTGCTACTCGTAGTTCCTGACTGGATATAACCGAGTGCAGCACCATCAATTCAGCGCGATTGGCATGCACCAGTACAGCCGTCTCGCCGGTGTGCTTGGACAACTCTTCCAGAAAGGGGCGCACCCGCTGGGTGATATCGCCATGGCTCCGGGACGCCAACCGGATCAGGGCTGGTCCTAACCGCACGCCGCCAGCGCCATGAACCTCGAGCAGCTGCTCCAATGCCAGTGCATCCACTAGCCGCTGCACGGTGGAGCGGGGCAGGTCGATGCGTTTGGCGATAGCGCCAAGGCTTAGCCCTGCGGGTTCATTTTCAAGGCAACGAAGGATGGCCGCGGCCCGTGAAATAACCTGAATGGCACCACGTTCCGGCTCAGAGGTCGTCATGGATATTGTCCTGTGTATCACTGTTCGGTACACTGTACCGCATATTGCTTCTGCACCATAGGCTCAGTTTCGAGCCCTTTCGTTTCTGGAAATTCTATGTCTCCTACTGCGCCACCGGCGCCAGCTCCAGCACCCTTTGGCTGGCGTTTGGCTATTGGACTTATCGGCGTCCTGATTGCAGCGTTGACTTCAGGTCTCAATGACCGCGTAACGGAAATCGCCCTTGCAGATATACGGGGCGTATTTGGAATCGGTCATGACGAAGGCACCTGGATTAGCGCATTGTACGGAGCCGCCGAGGTGTCGGCGATGCTCATTTCACCGTGGCTGGCGGTTACGTTTTCGCTGCGCCGATTTGCTATCGGGGTAACACTGGCGTTTGCCTTCCTGGGATTGCTGTGTCCGTTTGCACCAGATCTGCCGTCGCTGCTGTTTTTACGCGTCCTCCAGGGATTGGCCGGAGGGGCGCTGCCGCCGCTCCTGATGACGGCGGCGCTACGCTTCCTGCCCTGGCATATCAAGTTGTATGGTCTTTCAGCCTATGCCCTGACCGCGACGTTCGGCCCAAACCTTGCCGTACCGCTGGCTGCCGTCTGGACGGATTATCTGGACTGGCATCTGGTGTTCTGGCAGGTGGTGCCTTCCTGCCTGATCGCCGCCGCCTGTATCGCTTATGGCTTGCCGCAGGACCCGCTGCGCCTTGAGCGCTTCAAACAAGCCGACTGGCTGGGTGCACTGCTTGGGTGTGGCAGTGTGGCTATGTTTGTGATTGCCCTGATGCAGGGGGAGCGGCTGGACTGGCTGGCTTCGCCACTGATCCGCACATTGTTCATTGGCGCTGCCATCCTGTTTCCTCTGTTTCTGATCAACGAGTGGTTTCACCCGCTTCCGCTGGTAAAGCTGCAACTGCTCAGTCGACGCAATTTCTCGTTCGGCATCGTTACGCTGGCCAGTTTTCTGATCTTGGGCATGTCGGGTGTGGCGATTCCGTCCGCTTATCTTGCCCACGTGCATGACTACCGCCCCCTGCAAACCATGCCGATTGCTCTGATGATCGCCTTGCCACAGCTTCTTATGGCGCCGTTGGTAGCCACTGTCATCAATCGCAACTGGGTGGACTCCCGTTGGGTCATTGCCTGTGGCCTTGGCCTGATGACGCTGGCTTGTCTGGGTGGCTCCCAACTGACAAGCGATTGGATTCGGGACGATTTCTATACCTTGCAAATCCTGCAGACCCTGGCGCAGCCGATGATTGTGGTTCCGCTGCTCATGTGCGCCACGGGTGTGGTACAGCCTATTGAAGGTCCTTTTGCCTCCGCCACCGTCAATACCGTACGGGGTCTTTTCTCTGTAATCGGTGCGGCGCTGCTGGAGCATTTCATCACGGTGCGTGAGCACTTTCATTCTAATGTCCTGCTTGACCGGCTCGGGTCGGCGCAGGCCCAGCTATTACCTCTGCTGACCAACGATTCGATGTCGGCCTTGAGCCACCGCGTTCGCGAGCAGGCCTTCGTTCTGTCGTTCAGCGACGCCTATCTGGCTCTGATCGGCGTCGCGGCATTCATGCTGCTGGTCCTGCTGACCCTGCCCAAGCGGGCTTATCCACCTCAACCTCCGGTAATGCCATGAGTCATAAAACCGCGTTTTCTCTTGTCGGCGTCGCCGTTGTGCTTGGCGCCCTGTATGCCTGTGTCCATGTCGCCCAGAATGATGGAACGCAAAGCACAGACGATGCTTTTATCACCGCTGATTCAGTACTGGTCGCGCCCAAGATCGCAGGTATGGTGTCCGAGGTGCTCGTCTCGGATAACCAGCCAGTCAAGGCAGGCCAATTGTTGGCCCGTATCGATGACCGGGATTTCGTGGCGGCGCAGGCTTCGGCTCAGGCGGCGGTGAAGGCTGCTGCGGCCGAGGTGGCCAACCTGACTGCTGAAATCGATCGTCAGGCTGCCATCATCGATCAGGCGGCGGCGACGGTGCGTGCCACCGATGCATCGCTTACATTTGCCCAAGCCAATGCCAAGCGCTATCGCAACCTGTCCAAGGCAGGGGCCGGTACCGTCGAGGAGCAGCAGAAGGCTGAGGCCGAACTCCTGCAATGGCAGGCCGCCAGGGATCGTGACAGTGCAGCCCGCGTCGCGGCCCAGAAGCACTTGGCCGTACTCAAGGCGCAGCGCGATGTCGCAATAGCCACCCAGGCAAAGGCCGAAGCTGCACGCGAACAAGCCGACCTGAATGTGTCATACACTCATATTGTAGCGCCTCGCGATGGCGTGATTGCCCAACGCTCGGTTCGGGTAGGTGCCTACGTAGCGCCGGGCAAACCGTTGCTTGCCGTGGTACCGGTCAGTGAAGCCTATGTGGTGGCGAATTTCCGTGAAACACAGCTGGGAAGGATGCAGGCCAATCAGCCGGTCGATGTGCGGGTCGATGTTTTCCCGGATCAGGTCCTGCATGGCCATATCGAAAGTCTCGCACCCGCTACAGGCCTTGCGTTTTCAGCGATTGCACCCGATAACGCCACCGGCAACTTTACCAAGGTCGCCCAGCGGGTCCCGGTCAAGATCGTGTTCGAGCCTGATCAGCCAGCCGTTGCCAATCTGCGTGTAGGGTTGTCGGTGGTGGCGACTGTCGATACGCAGGGAGAGGTTCACTGATGCGCCGCTCTCTATTGGCTATCACGTTGGCCGTGCTTTCCGGATGCAGCGTGGGACCTGATTTTCATAAACCTGAGGCGGTCCTGCCCAAGGCCTGGCAAGGCCCGTCACAGGCCGTTGGCAGCGTGACGGTTAGCCATCCCATTGAAAAGGCGTGGTGGACACAGTTCAACGATCCACTCCTGACCTCACTCGTTGAGCGGGCCGCCTCCACCAACCTGGACCTGGCCCTTGCCAGCAGCCGCTTCGAGCAGAGTCGTTCGCTGCTGCAGGTTGCCGGTGCCGATGTACTGCCAGACGTCTCGGCCACAGGAGGCTACCAGCGTGCACGCAACAGCGAGCAAGGCCTTATGGATGCCTCGGGCAATAATGGAAAGTCCGACTTCAATCTTTGGCAGTACGGCCTTAAGGCGAGCTGGGAGGTAGACCTTTGGGGCCATGTCAGGCGTACCCTGGAGGCTGCCAACGCAGGCGTTGCCTTGAGCGAGGCTGAACGGAATGGCGTCGCCTTGAGCATTGCGACAGAAACCGCAGCGGACTACCTGCGCCTGCGAGGTGTTCAGGCAACGTTGGCGGTTACCCGGCAGAACCTGGATATTGCCAGGCAAAGTCAGGCACTTACCAAAACCCGTTTTGAGAATGGTGTAACAACCAACCTGGATACTGCCAACTCGGCTGCCCAGGTGGCCACGATCGAAGCCCGTATTCCGTTGCTGGAGGCAGAGCAGGCCCGTCTCATTAATGCCTTGAGTTATCTGCTTGGCCAGGAGCCCCATGCGCTCGGCCAGGAGTTGGGGCAGCCGCGAGACTTGCCAGAGCCGCCGTCGGCCGTACCGGTGGGGTTGCCGTCGGAGCTTGCCCGTCGTCGTCCGGATATCCAGAAGGCCGAAGCAGCTCTGCATCAGGCTACAGCAGCCGTAGGCGTGGCCCAAGCGGATTTCTATCCACGCATCAGCCTGGGCGGCAATTTTGGCTTCCAGGCACTGGAAGGCTCTAATCTCGGGTTATGGAGCGCCCGCCAGTTCTCGATCGGTCCCAGCCTTTACCTGCCTGTTTTCCAAGGTGGACGCCTGACCGGCACGTTGGAGTTGCGCGAACGTCAGCAGCAGGAAGCGGCTTTGAATTACCGACGCACCGTATTGGCTGCCTGGCATGAAGTAGACGATGCACTGACGTCCTACAGTGCTGAGCAACGTCACCATGCGGCGCTTGCACAAGCGGTCAGTCAGAACCGTATCGCGCTGGAAACAGCCCAGGCGCGCTACAAGGAAGGCGCCATTGATTTCATCAACGTGCTGAATGTCCAGCGTGAGCTGATCCAGACTCAAAGCGCCTTGGTGGACAGTGCCACCCGCGTCTCGACGGATCTGGTGCAGGTGTACAAGGTATTGGCCGGTGGATGGCCGAAGTCTTCGGGCCATCAAGGTTAAACCGTAACCCTGCAATAGGAATGTTTAAATCCTTCATAGGAATAATCTAATCAAGCGCAGCGGGAGTAGGCCGATAGCAAAGGCATCAATTTAATCAGGCCTTTACTATGTTCAACCGTCTTTCAATCCAGCTGAAGATCACTGCGCTGGCAGGCTTATGCCTGCTGGCTATTGTGACACTGCTAGTCGGTGCGTCTCTTTACCAGGCCAAGCGTAGCGGTGAGGTGGTCAAGCAGACCAGTTCCAGCATGCTTGAGCAGTCCGCGGAGCTTCGCTTGCAAACCTCAGGCGAAGCCCAGGCGCTGCGCATCCAGCGAGACTTCATGAGTGCCTATCACTACGGACTGGGCCTGGCAGGCCAGGTCAAGCTGCTGAGTGAGCAGCAGGCAAGAGGGGCTATCAGTGCCCGTGAATTGCGTCAGGAGCTGGTTGAGGTAGTGGGCAACGCACTCAAGGCACGCCCTGACCTGTTGGGGCTGTACATTGCCTTCGAACCCAACGCACTAGACGGACAGGACAGACAGTTCATCAATGCGGAAGAGGAAAGCAGCAACGCAAGTGGCCGTTTTGCCTTGTACTGGTCTCAAGGGGAGCCGGGAACATTCGATTTCGAATCGATGACCGAGGAGGAGCTTACCAAGACGACTCCCGGGCCGAGTGGTGCAGCCTATAACGCCTGGTACACCTGTCCTCGTGATACGCGTAAGGCCTGTCTGCTGGACCCTTATTTCGATGAGGTGAATGAGCAGCAGGTCCTGATGACCAGCATCGCCCTGCCTATCGAGCAAAACGGCAAGGTGACTGGTGTTATCGGCATTGATATCAGCCTGAACACACTTCAGCAGATCGCCGAAAAAGCCAGCGACAAGCTGTACAAGGGGGAGGGCGAGGTCAGCATCATCAGTCCAGCTGGTCTCCTGGCGGGTCATAGCCTGGATGCCAAGCGGTTGGGAGAGTCCCTGGACAAGATCTATGCCAGCCAGGCAGGTGAGCTGAAGCAGGCCTTGGCGACAGGCGAGTCTGCCATGTTGTCCCATGATGATCTGGTACGTGTCATCGAGCCGATCAGGCCCATCCCGGAAGCCAAGCCGTGGGGCATTCTGCTTGAGGCGCCCAAGAAGCTGGTTCTGTCCCGTGCCATTCAACTATCCGATGAGCTGGACGAGCGGCGCGTTTCCGACAGTGTGTTCTCGGTTGTGGTGGGCCTGATTGCGGTGCTGAGCGGTCTGGTATTGATGTGGTTCGCTGCCCGCAGCGTAACCCGGCCGATTCTGGCCGTTGCCGCCATGCTCAAGGACATCGCCAGTGGTGAGGGTGACCTGACCCGCCGCCTGGGATATGCCAAGCAGGACGAACTCGGACAGTTGGCGGGCTGGTTCAACCGGTTCCTCGACAAGCTCCAACCCATTATTGCGGACGTAAAGCGCTCGGTTCAGGATGCGCGTACAACGGCGGACCAGTCTGCGGCCATTGCGACTCGTACAAGTGAGGGCATGCAGCACCAGTTCCATGAGGTGGAGCAGGTTGCAACGGCATCTCATGAGATGAGCGCCACGGCCCACGATGTCGCGCGCAATGCTGCGCAGGCCGCAGAGGCTGCGCGTGGCGCTGACCATGCGACCCATGAAGGTCTGGACATCATTACCGAGACCACGCGCAGCATCGAAAAGCTGGCAGCTGATATGAGCGCGTCCATGAGTCAGGTCGAGGGTCTGGCGGAAAGCAGCGAGCAGATTGGCAGCGTTCTGGAGGTCATCCGGGGTGTTGCCGAGCAGACCAATCTGTTGGCGCTGAACGCTGCTATCGAAGCGGCACGGGCTGGCGATGCGGGCCGAGGCTTTGCGGTCGTGGCCGATGAGGTGCGTGGCCTTGCCAAGCGGACCCAGGAGTCGGTCGAGGAGATTCGTCAGGTGATCGAAGGGTTGCAAAAGGGCACGCGGAACGTAGTGGATTCCATGCACGATGGTCACCGGCAGGCTCAGGGTAACGTCGAGCATGTAGGTAAAGCCGTGTCGGCCCTGCGTCAGATCGGTGATGCCGTCTCGGTCATTACCGAAATGAACCTCCAGATTGCCAGCGCTGCTGAAGAGCAAAGCGCCGTGGCAGAAGAAGTTAACCGTAACGTCAGCGGTATCCGTGAGGTCACGGAGTCGCTTTCAGAGCAGGCGGAAGAATCCGCGCGGGTCAGCCAGTCGCTGAATGCGCTGGCCAACCATCAACAGACCCTAATGGATCAGTTCAAGGTGTAACCGCGAAGGCCGCCCTCCGGGGCGGCTTTTCATTTTTGACAGTCTTTTACGGTACCGTACTATCCCGCCTGCATCTCGTATACAAACTCCCGCTCCCCGGTTACGGAAAAGCCGAGCTGTTCGTAAAGCCGCTTGGCTGGGTTGTTCTAAAGTACGGTCAAGACCACCGGTATGGATGCACACCGCGCTTCATGCAACAGGTTTGTCACCAGGGTGGTGGCAATACCGTTGCCCTGTTGCTCCGGGATGATTTGGAGCTGAAGCAGTTTCCACGCACGGTCCGATTTCACTACCTTGATGAGCCCAATGGGTGTGTTCCCAAGCACTACCAGTTGACCGCTTTCAAGGTGCGCCAATACCCGGGCCTTATGCTCTTCCTCGGAGCGCTGCATACCGGCTGCCACTCCATGAGGTACGAGCACGCGTCTCCTCAAACCAAGAAGAAAAGACACATCTGCTTCTGATATCGGCTTGAGGGTCAGCGTATCCATACGGCTCTTCTACGATAGGTCGTTGTGGTTAACCTTTCATACGATTTACGCCACTGGAATAGCAGCCTTAGTCTGACTGTATGACACCACAAGGCAGACAGTTGCCATAACAAAGAACAGTAATGAGGCGCTTAGCACGCCCGTATAGCCATAGGCAGGATAGACCCAGCCCGCCACTGCCGATCCAAATCCAATGCCGCAAAACATGAAGGAAGCCGTCAGCGCCAGGGCGATACCGCGTCGTTCCGGCATACGCTCGACTACCCGCCGTTGCTGTGAAGGCCATACCATGTCCGTAGCGAATGCCCATAGAACCAGCACAGGCAGCAGCCAGCCCAGGCGAGCGGGACCGTATCCCAAGAGTAGAAGCGTTAAGGCCAGGAGGCTGATTCCGGACAGAAGCATATGCTCTGCACTGTAACGTCCGGCAGCCCGTGTCACGAACAGGTTGCCTGCTACGCCCGCTATGCCCAGCACGGCCAGGGCAACAGACACGTCTTCTGGCCCACCGTGATACACATCGCGGATGATGGGGGACAGAAACGCATGGGTAGAAAACACGCCTGAAGTGATGAAAAACACCACCAGAAAGGTACTGAGCGAACCAAGGCGTGTGAGCAGGGATACAACCGTTGAAACCGCGATGCGCTCACCTTGCACATGGTCGGGAACGAATCGGGCAATCAGAAGGGCAGTCATGAGGCCCGCGACGCTCAGCATCAAATAAAGCGAGCGTACGCCCCAATGCTGAGCGATCCAGGCGGCCAAGGGAATGCCTGCCATCCCGGCCACGCTCAATCCCAACAATATAATGGCAATGGCGCGGCCTTGCTGGGCCCGGTCAACCAGGGCTGAGCCCAGTGCACCTAATACCGGACCGATAAAGCCTGCGCCCAATCCCATAAGAACGCGAGCCAGCACCAGCACGCCGTAATTTGGCGCCAGTGCGAAAAGAAGCGAAGCGCTGCTGAAAAGGCCCAGGCCAAGCAGAACCTGCCGCCGTCTGGGAAGGTGTCCCAGAACGACCTGCAGCAGGGGCGCAGCCAGGGCAAAGGTGATGCCGAAGAGGGAGATCAGGTACGCGCTTTGGGTATCGGTCAGCAACCATTCCTGGGAAATCTGCTGCAGACAGCCAACCACGGACAAAGCACCTACCGCCTGGACGAAATACGCAAAACTCAAGGATCGCAATGCAAGCAAGGTGGGTGGTGCGATAAGACCTTTCATGAGCGTCTCCAGTGAATCACCCAGGCCACCCGTGGCGAGTAGCCTGGGGCGTATTCAGCCGACAGGAATAGGGTTGGCAATCAGGGCTTGGTTGAACTGCTCTACCAACGCATGCTCATTGGGGCCGGGATTGGCGCGGAAGGCCGCAACACGATCGACAATGACTTCCGTTTCAGCGCTTTGCAGCTTCTCCAGAATCTCTGTAATGAATTCATCCAGCGGCATGGCGCGTGGATCACCACTCTTGTGAATGAGATCGGTATCGACCCACGGGGGTGCGATTTCCAGCACCTTTACTGACGTATCCCGAAGCATGAAGCGCTGCGACAGGCTATAGGAGTGAATCGCCGCCTTGGTGGCGGAGTACAGTGCGGTAACTGCCAGCGGTACATAGGCCAGAATCGAACTGTTGTTGATGATGTACGCTTTGGGCTGCCGCTTTAGATGTTCTACAAATGCAGCACTGACCCTGACCGGACCCAGGAGGTTGGTCGTGAGCAGCTGCACCGCCTGTTCATCGTCCAGTGCGCCGGAGGCCGCATTATCGAACGGCATGACGCCAGCATTGTTGATGATGACGTTAAGGGTAGGGTGGCGCTCGATGACTGTTTGGACGACGGCTTTGATCTGTTCCGGATCGTTGATATCCAGCGCGATGGTATCGATACCGGGATTAGCCCTGGCGACTTCATCGAGCAGGGCTTGGCGTCTGCCCGCAACGATAACCTTGTTCCCACGTTGATGAAAGGCTTCGGCCAGTGCACGACCAATACCAGACGTACCGCCAGTGATGAAGATAGTGTTTCCGCTTGTGTTCATGGTGAAGTCTCCTGGTTGAATGTAGAAGTGATCAGTACGAGGCGTAGCGGGAGGCAGGCGTATTGCTGGAGAGCTGCGTGGCCAGGGCCTGGCGGGCCGCTTCAAGGGCTTCCCAGCGTTCGAGGGCGTGCAACGAAGGAATGGTGATCAGCTCGCCCTGGTCAAAGCCGGCCAGCGCTGCTTTCACCAGGTCTTCCGGTGACATGACGATGCGTTTGTCGAGGTTTTCCAGCGGCAGACCGCCGATATCCCAGAATTCAGTGGCCGTAGCGCCGGGCAGGACGGCCTGTACGCGGATGCCTTTGTCGGCCAGTTCATGGCTCAGAGACTGAGAGAACGCCGTCACGTACGCCTTGCTGCCGCCGTAGACGCCATTGAGGATCTCTGGTGCAAGGCTGACGATGGAGGAGATATTGATAATGGCGCCCTTGCCGCGGTGGACGAATCCCGGAACGGCAGCGTAGGTAAGGCGAGTGAGTGCCGTCACGTTCAGGTCAATCATTCGCACCATCTGCTCGACATCGCTCCCGAGCAATGGGGTGTGAGTACCGATTCCCGCGTTGTTCACCAGAAGAGTGATGCTGGCGTCTTCCTTGAGCTTTGCCTCAACGGCTGCTAAAGATGATTTATCGTTGAGATCGGCAGGCAGGACCTCCACGGCTCGTCCGGTCAGCGTGGCAATGCGCTCGGCCTGAGTGTTGAGTCGCTCACGGTTGCGGGCAACCAGAATCAGGTCATAACCGCGACGGGCCAATTGCTCGGCATATACCGCGCCGATACCGGAAGAGGCGCCAGTGATGAGTGCAGTGCCTTGATGAAGAGTGTTCATGATGCTGCTCCGTTTGGGTGGGTGTGGAGGCATCATGCAGTGAATTGACCGCGACCTAAATGACGTTTATGGTGCGTTTTCAGGACATCGTCAGGGAGACGATCATGCACCGAGTAGGCTACATGCTGTCAAACGGGTTCCAGATCCTTTCACTGGCGACGCAAACGGTTTTCGAATATGCCAACGTGGTGGCAGGCGAGCCGTTCTACGAAGTCGAGAACTTCTCGCTGGAGGGCGGCGAGGTCCGCTCCTCGCTTGGCCTGACGGTGGGTTCCCGGGCACTCGGGCCCAATAGCCAGGCGGATACCTGGATCGTGGCGGGGGTAAACAACCCACTGGCTGCACCATCATCTGACGCTGTGCTTGGTTTTATTCAGGACGCCAGTACCCAGGCGCGCCGGATGACCGCAATCTGTACCGGTGGCTTTGTACTGGCGGAAGCTGGATTACTGGCGGGACGACGTGCGACCACCCATTGGGCATATGCACGGGAGTTGCAGCGGCGTTATCCTGATATCCGTGTCGAGGAAGATCGTATCTATATCACGGACGGTCCGATGTGGACGTCAGCCGGGATGACGGCAGGGCTTGATCTGACACTTGCAATCGTGGAAAAGGATTTGGGTAATGAGGTTGCCCGGTCGGTAGCGCACAAGCTGGTCATGCACCAACGACGTGCCGGTGGTCAGAGTCAGCATTCCGAAATGCTAAACCTTGCACCTAAGTCTGATCGTATCCAGAACGCCCTGAACTATGCCCGACAACACCTGAGCCGCCCCCTGAGCGTGGAAGAGCTGGCCGAATCCGTTCACCTCAGCCCGCGTCAGTTCAGCCGTGTCTTTACGGCAGAAACTGGCCAATCGCCTGCCAAGGCTATCGAGAGTCTGCGTCTGGAAGCAGCTCGACTCATGATCGAGCAAAGTCGTCATTCATTGGATGTGATTGCCAAGAAAACCGGCTTTCGTGATCGCCGCCATATGCGAGAGGCCTTTATACGTGGCTTCGGCATGCCACCACAGGCAATACGGCGAGGTAATGCGATGACTGAAGAGATGCTCTGAAGGGAAGGGCGCATACGGCCGTGCGGCAAGATGCTTGGCAATATTCAATCGGTTGGAAGCATAAAAAGGACTGGGAATAAGCCAACTCTACCGATTTGAATAAAAACGGTTAGGCTCTTCATGTAGCCAAAGCCATGACGCCTATTGCCCTGTAATTGTAAGAAATTGTTCTGTTGTTTCAGCCATTTGCTCTAGGTTGCGCCTTTCCAGTCAGACATAGACTCTCATCTAGGTTGCACTTTACTTTCTATAGTCATACGATGTCGTACAACAAGTAGCGGTTATTCCTTAGCCACGTACGCCATCAAGCAAGGTGCAATAAAAATGACTCCACAAGAACTCAAGCACACCCTTTCATCCGGATTGCTGTCCTTTCCGGTAACCGATTTCGATGCGCAGGGCGATTTCCGCCGCGATACCTACATCAAGCGCCTGGAATGGCTGGGGCCCTACGGCGCCAGCGCTCTGTTTGCGGCTGGCGGCACCGGTGAGTTCTTCTCGCTGGACCAGAAGGAATACTCCGACATCATCAAAACGGCCGTGGACACCTGCAAGGGCATGGTCCCGATTCTGGCCGGTGCCGGTGGTCCAACCCGCGTGGCGATCCAGCAGGCTCAGGAAGCCGAGCGCCTGGGCGCCCAGGGCATCCTGCTGCTGCCGCACTACCTGACCGAAGCCAGCCCCGAAGGCGTAGCTGCGCATGTCGAGGCGGTGTGCAAGTCCGTCAAGTTTGGCGTGGTGGTGTACAACCGTAACGTCTGCCGCTTGAAGCCTGACCAGCTGGAAATGCTGGCCGAGCGCTGCCCCAACCTGATCGGCTTCAAGGATGGCATGGGTGACATCGAGCTGATGGTCTCCATCCGCCGTCGCCTGGGTGATCGCTTCACCTACCTGGGTGGTCTGCCGACCGCTGAAGTCTATGCCGCGGCCTACAAGGCACTGGGTGTACCGGTGTACTCCTCGGCGGTGTTCAACTTTGTTCCCAAGACGGCCATGGACTTCTACAAGGCCATCGCTGCGGATGACCACGAGACCGTGGGCAAGCTGATCGATGATTTCTTCCTGCCGTACCTGGACATCCGTAACCGCTGCGCAGGCTATGCGGTAAGCATCGTCAAGGCGGGTGCGAAGATCGCAGGTTACGATGCCGGTCCGGTACGCGCACCGTTGACCGACCTCAAGCCTGACGAGTACGAGCGTCTGGCTGCGCTGATGGACAAACTCGGTCCGCAGTAAGGCTCTGTGAGTGGGCTGGCCTCTCAGGCTGGCCCACCAGTTAATAAACCTGCAAGACTGGCCGCCTGCCTGGCCATTTCCATAACCCATTTCAAATGCTTCTCTGACACGACAATTCTAAAAAGGAGAATCCATGACTGCCTCAAGCGCTTCCCAGACCCATGCTTCTGGGCAAGACACGGTTCACCTTACGCTTGATGACGTACGGGCACTGGCGACGCGTGTGCTCCAACACTATGGCTTTACCGCACCTCATGTCCGCTACGTTACCGAAACGTTAGTGGCTGGCGAGCGCGATGGATGTTCATCCCATGGTCTGTATCGGCTGTTGTCCTGCATCAATACCTTCAAGGCAGGCAAGGTCTCTCCGGATGCCGAGCCAGAACTGCATGACATAGCGCCCGCTCTGGTACGCATCGATGCCAAGGGTGGCTTTTCGCAAGTCGCTTACCAGATGGCACTGCCACATCTGATCAAGAAAGCCAAGACGCTGGGTATCGCTGCGTTAGGCATCAACCACTGCGCTCACTTTTCTGCTCTCTGGGCAGATATCGAACCGCTTACGGATGCCGGTCTGGTTGCCTTGGCCTGTACGCCCAGCCATGCCTGGGTGATGCCTGCCGGTGGGAGCAAACCACTTTTCGGAACCAACCCTTTTGCCTTTGGCTGGCCTCGTCCAGGCAAGCCTGCATTCATCTTTGATTTTGCGACCAGCATGGTGGCGCGCGGTGAAATTGAACTGCATCGCCGCGCCGGCAAGCCTATTCCTGAAGGGTGGGGCGTTGACGCTGAAGGCAGGCCTTGTACCGATCCGGCCACCGTGCTTGACAAGGGTGCCATGCTGACATTCGGAGGGCATAAAGGCTCGGCTCTGGCCGCAATGGTGGAGCTGATCGCTGGTCCCCTGATCGCCGACATGACCAGTGCCGAGTCGCTGGCATTTGATAACGGCGCACGGGTTACTTCCATGGGAGGCGAGCTGATTATTGCTATCGATCCGCAACGCTTCCTGGGTGAGCAGGCTGAGACCGAGCTTGCCCGTGCCGAAAAGCTGTTCGAGTCCATGGTAGCCCAGGGGGCGCGTCTACCTTCGCAGAGGCGTTATCAGGCTCGTGAAAAAAGCCTGCGTGAAGGGGTCTGGATACCCAAGGCACTCTACAACGATATCCAGGCGCTGGTAAGCGCTTGATCCGGCAGGAGGAGCACACCTGATGCTCCTCCTGACCTGCCTACCGGTGATATTGCCCGGCCTGTTCAGGCTGAAAGGGGATATCCATGATCCTGACCTTGAGCATTCCTTTGCCTGGGGTGGGCCACTCAATGTAGGCCCCGATGGACAGCCCCAGCAGTGCACTGCCTACCGGGGCGAGGATAGAAACCTGCCCCGAATCGCCTGCAAGATCCTTGGGATACACCAGTGTCTTGCAGAATTCCTCACCAGTTGCGTCCATGCGAAAGCGCACGGTTGAGTTCATGGTGACGACCGTAGGCGGTATCTCATGCGGATCGACAATATCCGCTCGACCAAGCTCCTCCTGTAAGGCGGTTTGCATGGAGTGTTCGCTGGCCGGCAGGGACTCGAGCAAATCTTCTATCCGCTCAAGGTCCAGTGAGGACACGACAATATCCGGTTTCATGGTCATAAAGGCTCTTGTTGAAAGTGTGCATCCTGTTGTGAATGCTGGGGAAATAACGTCTTGCACGGAATCGAGTATGGACCGCTTATCCGCTTTCAACTACCTGAAACCATTAACGCCTGTTTCTGTAGGCAGTGCGATCCCTTGCAGGGAGGAGGCGTGCTGAACAGGCTTTTGCGGTTTACAAGCGTTTGTTGAACGCATGGCCTGATCAGGTATCAGATGACAAACACGCAGAGGTGATTTATGAGCAACCCGGAAAACATGCCTGATCAAGGCCAGACGCCTGACGAATATGATGAATACGGTGACGTTCCTGATACCCAGGACACGCCTAACATGGATGAAAGGCCAGACGTGGACGACAGTCCGTTAGGGTGATACTGGGCTAGCAAGACCTAGGCAGCCGTCAGGGGCGGTTGCATCAGTGAGGCAAAAGCGCACGAAAGCTAAGGCAGATACTCCACCAGGGTATGGTCAAGGCCTGCCAGCTCTTCATTGATGAGGGCACCGAGGATTGCCCAGTCACCCTCTGCAAGCCCGGCGCCAATGCGAGGGTAGCCGATACGGCATCCCGAGAACCCTTGCCGAATCGCCCTCACGACTGCGCGGATAGCCTCATAATCTGCCTTGACGCCCTTTCCGCGCCAGTGAACTGAGTGTAAGCATTCACTACTGTAAGCTCGAGGTTGCCTTGCTTAATTCGGGCGCATGACTAAGTGCTCGTTTTTCCCGTACTCCTTTTGAAGCTAGGCAATCAGCTTCATAGGCTTCAGAAAACACCTGTTTTATAGACTTAGCGATTCCTACACCTATTTGGCACTGTAATTACATCCATGGACGATAACGTTGGACTGGCCCGCTAGAGCAAGTTTGACCAAATCTCCTTTTATTACCGGCATGATTCAGAGGCCTCCCAAATAAGATTAGTGTAACTGTTTGTATGTAAACGCATAAAACAGCCAGCAAGCTGAAGAGAGCCTGTACACTATTACCTATTCAAAGACCTTGTTTTTGACAAGCGAGCACACGAAAGCAATTTTTGACCCCTGCACATTTAGGCCGTGGCAAGGTTCTTGCGTCTTATAAGGTGACGGCAGAAAATTGTTATCTAGACTCAGCCAAAATGACTGGCTGGTCAGAATCTGTTTATTAAGCAAATAAAATCTTCTGCTAAATGATATTTAGCACTAAGCTTCTTCGCTAGCTAAACCGCCAAGCGGTAGAGGCAATTAGCCATCTTGGATGGGATTTCAAATTCAAGCTCGTCACGTCAGCTGCTGGTTGTTCTAGAGGACATCTACACATGAACGAATTGTCATTGGCAGGCACACAGATTGAACACTTTCATGTCTGCGCTTTTTTCGATAGTCGTGAACAGGAGTACGATGTCCTGGCCCCTTTCTTCAAGGAGGGGATTGATCAGGGCGAGAAGAATATACATATCGTAAATCCTGCCAAGATGGATGACCATCGGGTACGCCTTAACAAGGCGGGAATCGATACTCATGCCTGTGAGGCCTGTGGGCAACTTGAGGTTCAATCGTGGCAGGGTGCCTATCTTGATGAAGCCGGCACCTTTAATAAGGACCGCATGCTCAATACGCTGGAAAGTGCCTGCAAAGCCGCGCGGGAAGCTGGATTTCCACGCGTGCGTATCATGGGCAATATGGACTGGGTCTTTAATGATGTGCCTGGTGCTAAAGACATTCTGGCGTACGAGGCCGAAGTAAATGAAGTGCTTTCCCAGAACCGTCAACCAGCCGTATGTGTATATGACATTGCAAAAATGTCCGGCTCCATGAT
Source organism: Pseudomonas sp. C2.3V (assembly GCF_058536325.1). Classification (NCBI taxonomy): domain Bacteria; kingdom Pseudomonadati; phylum Pseudomonadota; class Gammaproteobacteria; order Pseudomonadales; family Pseudomonadaceae; genus Pseudomonas; species Pseudomonas sp. C2.3V. Next base: position 1,994,263 of record NZ_JBZUBN010000001.1, read on the forward strand.
GATGGATCTCTTACGTACCCATCCGTTGACGCTTATCAATGGTGTAGTACAGGAAAATCCCTTCTATACCCCAGCATCAGAAATGCTGGCTGAGCTTGCCAAGCGTCAGGTCAAGGAAGACGCCTCGACCACCTGATATGTTATTTTCCTCCTTTCATTTCGCCTTTTTGGAAGACAATGAACCGTTACCCTGAATTATTACCGGTTCCCTCCCAGGAAGGCGATTCCTCAGAACGTGGTATCCGAGACCTGATGGGTCTTCTCGCCTTACCCGCCTTGTGGGCAGGGCGAGAGGGTGAAACGGTTCTTCGCCTCATGATTGAGGCCGCCGAACGTATTGTTCCCCTTCGCTTTAGCTATGCCCAGGCGTTGTTGGCTGATAATCCCTCCTTCAAGGGCCTTTTGCGAGTCGAGGGGCGTTATTGCCAGGGCGAAGAGTTATCTCGCTGGGAAGTTACAGCCGAAGCCTGGAAAAACACGCGTGTTCCTGACGGGCGAGCCTATGAGTCAGATACTCCATTGGGGTCCATGTACATTGTTCACTTGAGCATGGGCTATGGAACGTATGGTGGAAAAATCTGGTTTGGTTCTTCTGCGCCCGGTTTTCCAAGCATCAACCAATTAGCTCTTTTGCGAGCTGCTGCTTCATTGGCTGCTACAGGATTACAAGCCGCAAGGGCAGATTTTGAGCGTGAGCAAGCCAGTCGAGCCAAAGATGTATTTCTAGCGATGCTGGGGCATGAGTTGCGTAATCCCCTGGCACCCATTGTCATGGCGCTTGGACTGATCAAAAGAAGGCATCAGGGCCTGTTTCCGCGAGAGCTGCAGATCATCGAGCGGCAGGCTGATCATTTGTCGCGTCTGGTGGATGACCTGCTCGATATTACGCGTATCACTCGTGGAAAAATCGAAATCAATAAAGAGCCTACAAGCATAAAAGGAGTAGTGCTCCAAGCCCTTGAGAATACAAGTGCGCTTGTTGGTGACCGGCGTCAGCAGATCACTCATATATTTCCCGATGAAGAGGTCTGGGTGTCAGGGGACTCTGTCCGCCTGACCCAAGTCTTTACCAATCTACTGACCAATGCAGCCAAGTACACTCATGTTGGGGGCCAGATAGAGGTCGAGGTAAAGGCCGACGGCGGACAGGTTTCTATTCTGGTCAAAGATAATGGCTCCGGTATCAGCCCTCAGTTATTACCCCGTATTTTCAATATTTTCGAGCAGGGTGCGGTTACCATAGATCGGGCGAAAGGCGGATTGGGTATTGGTCTGGCCTTGGTCAAGAGTTTCATAAGCCTGCATGGAGGAACGGTAGCGGCTAGCAGCGGCGGTGTTGGCTGCGGTTCTACTTTTACGGTTACGTTGCCACGGCTCTTGTTGGCGATCAGCGAACCAATGCAGGTCCCTGAGGAAGATAGCAATACGGTAGTAAAACCGGCTCGGATCCTGATTGTTGATGACAACCTTGATGCGCTTGAAAGTACCCAGGCTGTCTTGCGTCAACAGGGACATACCGTCCAGGCAAGCAGTAATCCATTCGATGTACTGAATATAGTCCGTGAGTTCAAGCCCGAGGTTGCGGTGCTCGACATAGGGCTGCCCGACCTGGATGGTTTTCAGTTGGCCTCTATGCTCCGTGAGCATTTTCCTCCATCAGCGCTAGGATTGATCGCTTTGACCGGTTATGGGCAAGTTAAAGACCGGGAGCGTTCCAAAGCGGCAGGTTTTGATGTGCATCTGGTTAAGCCGGCTTCACTCCATGACCTGACAGCCGCTATTACACGTCTTTCATCAAAATAGATATTCTTTCCTGGTTTATAGCCTGCCTATGCGAGCGCAGGTTTAAACAGGATGAAAAGCCGGGTTATTGAAGAATAAGCCTTGAGCCATGAAGCGGGTAAATAACGACTTATTTCATGTCTGGCTTTAAGCCAAGGCCTAGTACTTTCCATATCCAACCCATCCGAACACCTGCGAGTCACGTTCAGACGCAACTCTTCTGGATACTCTCAAGCATGAACCTGCCGTAGCCGTACCGTCCTATCCTTATAGGATTCACAGTTATCGGTATGGGATTCTAATGAAGCCTGTCCGATTCGCTTTGACCGGCCTATGGGGTAAATGGGTGCTGTTGATAAACAAGGGCTAGGTTTACCTGAGTTTGCGCATCTTGAGGGCATCCGGTTATGACGAAGTCATGTTCGATTTGCCGGGACGGAACAGAAACGGGAGTTTACCAGCAGAAGTAGGGCAGCCCATGCCCAGCACCCGCTAGGAATAATTTGCTGGTGTGAGGAGCATTCCGCGCTACCCAAAGGCGGCTGAAAAGCTGGAGCACCAGCCCGTTGCACCAGAGTGTTCATATTGGCAAATAAACAATCTGACCTATTAGGGCCAGTACGGATAGCGCGTAGTGCTATGCCGGGCCCCTAGGTTTACAGTGATTGCCAACGCTGAAACCATAGGTGATTAAGATTGTTGACACTTTTCTGTTTTTGGGCCTAATGTCTGACGCAAAGGTCGCTAAAAAAATAAATGTGTCGACAGTATGAATCAACTAAGCGAAATACCTTCTGCCAATACGCCTGAAAGCGAGACGCTTTCGGAGCATGTCTTTCGCCATATCCAGGCGGCCATCATTAAGGGTGAAATTAAACCGGGCAGCAAAATTTCAGAGCCTGAGTTGGCGCGTACCTATGGGATCAGTCGAGGTCCATTGCGTGAGGCTATTCATCGTCTGGAAGGGCAAAAGCTGGTCGTACGCGTGCCCCACGTGGGCGCTCGTGTTGTCTCGCTGGGCCTTGAGGAGCTGGTTGAGCTCTATCAAATCCGTGAATCGCTTGAAGGAATGGCGTGCCGACTGGCAGCCGAACGCATGACCGACGCAGAGATTCTCGAACTGCGGCAGGTGCTAGAAACCCATGAGCACGACGCCTCGTTTCAAGCTGGGGTGGGGTACTACCAGCAGGAAGGCGACCATGATTTTCATTACCGCATCATTCAGGGCAGCCGAAACCGCACACTGACCCGCATGCTGTGCGATGAGCTGTATCAGCTGGTACGCATGTACCGGATCCAGTTTTCCGCCACACCCCACCGGCCGCGCCAGGCCTTTGCCGAGCACCATCGTATTCTCGACGCCATCGCTGACCGTGACGGTGAGCTGGCCGAACTCTTGATGAAGCGCCACATTGCTGCGTCACGGCGCAATATCGAGCGCCAACTTGACACTCAGCACCAACCCGAGCATGCCGTGGTAAGCGCGGCGTCTGCCAACAAGAATAGAGGTGAATCATGAGTCAGGGTCTTTCCATGCGTCCCGGCCAGCGTTTTCGAGAGGCTGTTGCGGTCGAACATCCGCTCCAGGTAGTTGGCACTATCAATGCCAATCATGCCTTGCTAGCCCAGCGCGCCGGCTTCAAGGCCATTTACCTGTCCGGTGGTGGCGTTGCAGCCGGTTCATTGGGGCTACCGGATTTGGGTATTTCAAACCTGGATGATGTCTTGACTGATGTGCGCCGGATTACCGATGTGTGCGACTTGCCATTGCTGGTTGACGTAGACACCGGGTTTGGCTCGTCAGCGTTCAATGTGGCCCGCACCGTCAAGTCAATGATCAAGTTTGGCGCGGCGGCCCTGCATATCGAGGATCAAGTGGGGGCCAAGCGCTGCGGTCATCGACCCAACAAGGAGATCGTCTCGCAGCAGGAAATGGTGGATCGCATCAAAGCGGCCGTGGATGCCCGGAGTGATGACAGCTTTGTGATCATGGCGCGAACCGATGCATTGGCGGTTGAAGGCTTACAGTCGGCTATCGATCGAGCCTGCGCCTGTGTAGAAGCGGGCGCGGACATGATCTTCCCAGAAGCCATGACTGAGCTTGGGATGTACAGAGAGTTCGCTGGCGCGGTGAAAGTACCGGTACTGGCAAATATTACCGAGTTTGGCTCGACGCCACTGTTCACAACCGAGGAGCTGGCCTCCGCAGATGTCTCGCTGGTGCTCTATCCCTTGTCGGCTTTCCGCGCCATGAACAAGGCGGCTGAAAACGTTTACACCGCGATTCGGCGCGACGGTACGCAAAAGAATGTAGTCGACACCATGCAAACGCGTATGGAGCTGTACGAAAGTATTGGCTACCACGAGTTCGAGCAAAAGCTGGATGCGCTGTTCGCCCAGAACAAGCGCTGATCCGGCGAAGGTCCGTCAGCTAACCTGACAGATGCAGTTGCACCATCCATAACAAGTCCAAGAAAGGAGAGAGCAATGGCTGAAGCAAAAGTATTGAGCGGCGCTGGCCTACGGGGTCAGGTCGCCGGCCAGACAGCCTTGTCTACCGTAGGTAAAGAAGGCGCTGGTCTGACCTATCGAGGTTATGACGTGCGCGAGCTGGCCGAGCATGCCCAGTTCGAAGAAGTGGCTTATCTGCTGTTCCGGGGTGAGCTGCCCACTCGTGAGCAGCTAAATGACTACCTGAATCGTCTGATGACCCTGCGTGATCTGCCACAGGCGTTGAAAGAGGTGCTTGAGCGCATCCCGGCGCAGGCGCATCCGATGGATGTGATGCGGACCGGCGTTTCGATGCTGGGCAACCTGGAGCCGGAGCGCAGCTTTGAGCAACAGCAGGTCGTATCGGATCGGCTGCTGGCGGCATTACCGGCTATCATGTGTTACTGGTATCGCTTCAGCCATCAGGGTGTGCGCATCAAGTGCATAACGGAAGAACCCTCTATTGCCGGGCACTTCCTCAAGCTTCTGCATGGCAAGGCACCCAACGAGCTGCACCGCAAGGTGATGAACGTGTCGCTGATTCTTTACGCCGAGCATGAGTTCAACGCCTCGACGTTTACCGCGCGCGTGTGCGCATCCACGCTTTCGGACATGTATTCCTGCATCACCGGTGCGATTGGTTCATTGCGTGGGCCTCTGCATGGCGGGGCCAACGAGGCCGCCATGGACATGATCCAGCGCTTCAAGTCACCTCAAGAGGCCATTGAGGGCACGCTTGGCATGCTGGAGCGCAAGGACAAGATCATGGGCTTTGGCCATGCCGTTTACAAGGATTCGGACCCGCGCAATGAAGTCATCAAGGTCTGGTCGAAAAAGCTCTCCGAGGAAGTAGGCGATACGGTGCTATTCCCTGTATCGGAAGCGATCGACCACACCATGTGGGAGCAGAAGAAGCTGTTCCCCAACGCCGATTTCTACCACGCGTCCGCGTACCACTTCATGGGAATTCCCACCAAGTTGTTTACCCCGATCTTTGTCTGCTCACGGGTTACAGGCTGGGCGTCCCATGTGTTCGAGCAGCGTGCCAACAACCGCATCATTCGCCCGAGTGCGGAGTACACCGGCGTCGAGCAGCGCCCGTATGTGCCGCTCGAAGAGCGCAGCGCGTAGATACATCCAAAGGCAGCGACTGCCGCTGCCTCACATAACAATGAACCATGAGAGCGAGAGCATGAGCGCCAACGTCGACCTGAACAATCGTCCTGACTATGACAAGGTCCTGCAGGACATCGCCGACTACATCCTGAACTACACGATCGACTCTACCGAGGCGCTAAACACGGCGCGTAATTGTCTGATGGATACGCTGGGGTGTGGCCTTCTGGCCCTGCGTTTCCCAGAATGCACCAAGCATCTGGGTCCGTTTGTGGAAGGGACCGTGGTGCCGTATGGCGCGCGCGTACCCGGAACGAGTTTTCGCCTGGACCCGGTAAAGGCTGCCTGGGATATCGGCTGTATCGTGCGTTGGCTGGATTACAACGACACCTGGCTCGCAGCGGAGTGGGGACATCCTTCGGATAACCTGGGCGGCATTCTGGCAGTAGCCGATCATTTGTCGCAAAAGCGCGTTGCGCAGGGCGAGGCGCCTCTGACCATGCGCGCCGTGCTTGAAGCCATGATCATGGCGCACGAGATTCAGGGCGTGTTTGCGCTGGAGAACTCCTTCAACCGGGTCGGGCTTGACCATGTCATCCTCGTCAAGGTGGCGTCGACGGCGGTTGCGGCCAAGTTGATGGGCGCCAATCGCGAGCAGATGCTTGCCGCTATCTCTCACGCCTTTGTAGACGGACAGGCATTGCGTACCTATCGGCACGCGCCGAATGCAGGTTCGCGCAAGTCCTGGGCAGCAGGGGACGCCACCAGCCGCGGTGTACGTCTGGCAGACATTGCCATGCGCGGCGAAATGGGTATTCCGGGCGTGCTGAGCGCACCTCAATGGGGCTTTTATGATGTGCTGTTCAGCCATACCAACAAAGACCTGGAGACCAAGCCGCAGGACAAGCGCCAATTCAGCTTCCCGCAGGGGTTTGGCAGTTACGTAATGGAAAACGTCCTGTTCAAGATCAGTTTCCCTGCAGAGTTTCACGCCCAGACGGCGGCCGAGGCAGCGGTCATTCTGCATCCCCAGGTTCGTGAGAAGCTCGATCAGGTCGAGAAAATCGTGGTGACTACCCACGAGTCTGCCATCCGCATCATTTCCAAGGTCGGCCCGCTGGCCAACGCGGCTGACCGCGACCACTGCCTGCAGTACATGATTGCCGTGCCGCTGTTGTACGGAGACCTGGTGGCCGAGCACTACGAAGATGCCTTCCATGCAGCGCATCCGCTGATCGATCAGTTGCGCGAGAAAATGGAAATCATCGAAGACCTGCGCTACAGCCAGGAGTACCTGGAGTCTGACAAGCGCTCTATAGCCAATGCCATCCAGGTATTCTTTAAGGATGGCACCTGTACCGACAAGGTCACGGTAGAGTATCCGATTGGCCATCGCCGTCGCCGCGACGAAGGCATCCCGCTGCTCGAGGCCAAGTTCAAGAACAACCTGGCTACCCGTTTCCCGGCACAGCGCTGTGAGCAGATTTTTGCTTTGTGTAAGGATCAGGCGACCCTCGAGCGTACTCCGGTCAATCGGTTCGTTGATCTCTTTGTCATCTGACGTATCCCTTCAGGCCCGTATGACACGGGCTTGCCTTCCTTTCAGCCTCAGGCACCCGAGTATCGTTTCGCTCAGGTGCCTGACGCCCTCATAAAAAAATCAGATACCCCCTTAAGCATTTCCCAGACGACGGGCCAGGCGAGTGGCTTTAACGTCTGGGCTGACCGTGAGGCAGTTTCGTTCTGCCATCACGTGATAAGCCCTATGGGCATTCGAATCACCATAAAAACAACAAGGGTGGCCGTCATGCACACCGACTCGCCTGTCGACGTTAAACAATGGATTGATAACCGGCCTGTCTCGGGCTATCAGTGGTTGATCCTTGTCCTGTGTTTTTTCATCGTCCTGTTCGATGGTGTGGATGTCGCCGTCATGGGCTTCATTGCGCCGTCACTGATGCAGGACTGGAATCTATCCAAAACCGCCTTCGGACCGGTCATGAGTGCGGCCATGGTTGGCCTTGCGGTGGGTGCATTGGTTGCGGGCCCTTATGCCGACCGCTTCGGTCGCAAGACGGTACTGCTCGGTGCCGTGACTGTATTTGGTGCGCTGAGCCTGGCATGCGCCTTCGCACGTAACCCTTATGAGCTGGCCATCCTGCGTTTTCTCACCGGGGTAGGGCTCGGGGCGGCGATGCCCAATACGACGACACTGCTTTCGGAGTATTTACCCGAGCGCTATCGCTCCGTGCTGATTACCGTGATGTTTACCGGGTTCAACCTGGGCTCGGGTGCCGGCGGCTTTGTAGCTGCCTGGCTGATTCCCCATTATGGTTGGCAGTCTGTGCTGCTGGTGGGTGGCCTTCTACCTATCCTCTTGCTGCCGTTCCTCTGGCTGTTTTTGCCTGAGTCTGCCCGGTTTCTTGTCGTAAAAGACGCACCTGCCGCCCGTATCGCCAAAGTGCTGAATCGACTGGGTGGCCAGTTTACGGCGCAAACACGGTTTATCACGCTTGAGCCTACGGTTCACCACAAGGCGCCGGTTCGCGCCTTGTTTGCAGAGCGTTATCGTTTAGGAACGTTTTCCCTCTGGGTTACCTATTTCATGGGGCTGCTCGTGATCTACCTGATGATGGGCTGGTTGCCTACGCTGATTCGTGAGTCCGGTATCCCGATCGAGCGTGCAGCGACTATCACAGGACTGTTTCAGATTGGCGGGACGGTAGGAGCAATCGTGGTTGGCTGGATCATGGACAGGCGCAATCCCAATCGTGTTATTGCAGGCTCCTATGCTTTGGGCGGTGCGTTCATCCTGCTCTTGGGTGCCTTTGGCCTGGAATCCAGCCTGCTGACACTTGGCGTTATCGCGGCGGGCTTTTGCATGAGCGGCGCGCAGACAGGTCTTAATGCCTATGCCCCCGGCTATTACCCTACCGAGTCCCGCGCCACAGGTGTGAGCTGGATGTTGGGGATAGGCCGCTTTGGTGCGATCTTCGGCTCGGTAATCGGTGGTGCGGTGCTGAGCCTTGGGCTGAGCTTCGGATTGATTTTTGCAGTGCTGGCGATACCGGCTTTCGTGGCAGCGCTGGCCATACTGGGCAATGGTTATGCTGCACGGCGTGCAGCCCAGCCTGCCTTGGCGTCTTGATCATTCATTAAGGATTATTTTATGGCACGTATTATCGGAGGCCTGGCCGTCTCGCACACGCCTACGATCGGCTTTGCAGTCGACCACAACAAGCAGGAGGAGGCCGCCTGGGCGCCCATCTTCAAGAGCTTCGAGCCGATGAAGGGGTGGCTTAAGGATAAGCAGCCTGATGTGCTGTTTTATATCTTCAACGATCACATCACCTCGTTCTTCTTCGATCACTATTCGGCCTTCGCCCTGGGCGTAGACGATCACTATGGTGTGGCAGACGAGGGCGGTGGCGTACGTGGACTGCCTGCCATTGGTGGGCATGCGGCGCTGGCCCGGCATATCGGGGCCAGTCTCATGGCTGATGAGTTCGACATGTCGTTCTTTCGTGACAAGCCGATCGACCATGGTCTGTTCTCGCCCATGTCTGCGCTGCTGCCGTTCGAGCCGGAATGGCCGGTAGACGTAGTGCCTCTGCAGGTCGGTGTGTTGCAATTTCCGATCCCGAGTGCCAAGCGCTGCTACAACCTGGGACAGGCCTTGCGGCGTGCCATCGAGAGCTATCCCGAGGATCTGAAGGTGGTCATTGCTGCCACGGGTGGTGTGTCCCATCAGGTCCATGGTGAGCGGTGTGGCTTCAATAATCCTGAATGGGACGCCCAGTTTGTTGATCTCTTTGTCAACGACCCCGCGCGTCTTACCGAGATGACCATTGCCGAATACGCAACGCTGGGTGGACTTGAGGGGTCGGAGGTCATCACTTGGCTGATCATGCGTGGTGCGCTCTCATCCAATGTAAAGCTGATTCACCAGGATTATTACCTGCCTTCGATGACCGGGATCGCGACGCTGCTCCTGGAAAACCAGGCACGGCCATTACCCATCGACGTACAAGCCCGCCACCGCGAACACATGAACCATCAGTTGGCCGGTGTCGAAAAGCTGGAGGGCACGTACCCGTTTACGCTGGAGCGCAGTGCCAAAGGGTATCGGCTGAACAAGTTCCTGCATGGCATGATCACTCCGGCCTGGCGTGAGCGTTTTCTGGAGGAACCGGAGGCCATGTTCGAGGAAGCCGGCCTGACTGACGAAGAACGCGACCTGATTCGACGCAGCGATTGGCGTGGGCTGATTCACTACGGTGTTATTTTCTTCCTGCTAGAGAAGCTCGGCGCGGTGGTAGGGGTATCCAACCTGCACATCTATTCAGCCATGCGTGGTCAATCACTGGAAGAGTTCCAGAAAACGCGTAATCAGCAGGTGCTGTACTCGGTTGCTGGAAAGAAATAACTCCAACCCAGGGCGCGGTGCCTGTCGCTGCGTCCATTCACTAAATGGCGATAGTCCATTGGCAGTCTGGTGTCATGACGTTTCTGGAAGCACTTCTCGCCCTGGCACTTGCTGCCGAAATACACGACTCTAACGAGGCCGTAACACGAACGGCCAAGCGATGCCTTGACCAGATTCCTGCCAAATACAAGGCAGTAGTGGCATCCATCGCAGACAGTCCTTCACCACTGTTTTGCGTCAAGGTGCTGATCAAAACCATCCCTGACAGCGTTATTGGCAAAGTGGGTGCGGTCTAGGCTGGCTTATAAAGCGCCTGCATCCCAGTAAAATCAGGCGTCCAAGCGCTCCAGGGCTACTTCACGGATCTTTTCCATCAACGCTTTGGCTGCAGGTGAGTGCAGGCCACCGGTGCGGTAGATCAGACCTATGGCGCGGGTGGTATGGCGAAGCCGCAAGGGGAGACGTTGCAACTCGCCTGAGGCGATCTCGTATTCAAGTTGATGGGCTGAAACGACAGCCAACATATCAGAGCGTACGAGCAGCCCACGGATAATCGCCAGATCCCCCGTTTCAACTACCGGTAGTGGCGTTTCCGTACCCAGCTCGCTAAAGAAGGCATCGAGCTGGTTGCGGGCCGGCGAGCCTGCACGGGGCAGCACCCAGCGAGCATGGATAAGGTCATTGGTATTTACCCCCTGATCCAGTAATGGATGGCCCCGGCGTACCAGTACCACCAGCTCTTCAGTCAGCAGCGTTTCACCCAACAGATCGCTGGCATAGTCGGAGGGGCGCAGGGCGCCCAGTACAAAGTCGATGTCACCGGCCCGCAGGTCGGTAGCCAACAGGTCAAACGCACTTTCATTGGTCGCCACACGAATTTGAGGGTACGCAGAGACGAGGCGCACAATAGCTTCAGGCAACAGCCGGGTTCGCCCCAAGGGCAAGGCACCCACCATGACGGTTCCCTGGAGCGAGCCGCGTAGGGCGGCAATGTCGGCATCGATATGGCGCAGCTCATTCAATGCCCGACGAATCGGCAGGACAATATCCAGGCTCGCTCGTGTAGGCTGAAGGCCTTTGGGAGTGCGCTCGAACAGTGTATGGCCGCAACCACCTTCCAACACCTTGAGGGCTGCACTCACAGCGGGTTGGGTCAGACCGAAAAGGGTAGCTACCGTTTGCATATGGTGGGTTTCGCACAGCTTGACGAACACTTCCAGACGCCGGGTATGCATCAGATAAAGGGGTTCGGTGATCGCGCCTGGATGGGTACCCAGCAAGCGGGGTACTGTCTCCAGCTCAGCCAGTGCCTGTCGTGCACGAGGCAAGATGCGGGCGCCGTAATCGGTCAGCCGCATTCCATTGGCATGCCGTTCGAACAATGCAATGGTAAGCCGCTCTTCCAGGTCGCGAATGGAACGGGTGACAACCGATTGCGCGCGGTACAGTACTTCAGACGCCTTGGAAACACTGCCTTGGTCCGCCACCCGGACAAACGCGCGTATCTGCATCAGATTGGGAAGTTCGGCAGTCATGGTGTTCTCTTGGCAGGGCACATGCCTGCATCATGCGCGCGGCGTGTTGATAAGTAAAAGGTATACCTGCTCTAGCTGAACGCAATATTCGCTCAGGATCAGCCGTGCGACTCTCCTTGAAAACATGAGGAGCCTGGACATGATCGATTCCAACAAAAAAACTGCTCTGGTTGTCAGCGCCCATTCCGCTGATTTCGTCTGGCGTGCAGGTGGCGCTATCGCTCTGCATGCCAGGCAGGGTTATGACGTGCATGTCGTCTGCCTGTCCTTTGGTGAGCGGGGCGAGTCAGCCAAGCTCTGGCGCAAGGGCGAAATGACCGAAGAGAAGGTCAAGGCGGCGCGCCGTGAAGAGGCGCAGGCGGCAGCTGAGATACTGGGTGCCACTGTCGAGTTCTTCGACATCGGTGATTACCCTATGCGTGCCGACAAGGAAACGCTGTTTCGTCTGGCCGATGTGTTCCGCCGCGTACAGCCGGAATTTGTGCTTAGTCACTCGCTGAAGGACCCCTACAACTACGACCATCCACTGGCTACGCACCTGGCACAGGAAGCGCGCATCATCGCTCAGGCAGAAGGCTACAAGCCGGGCGAGAAAATTGTCGGTGCGCCGCCCGTCTATTGCTTCGAGCCGCACCAGCCTGAGCAGTGCGAATGGCGCCCGGATGTACTGCTGGACATCACCGACGTGTGGGACAAGAAGTATGCCGCTATTCAGTGCATGGCTGGCCAGGAACACTTGTGGGAGTACTACACTCGTGTAGCGCTACAACGCGGCGTACAGGCCAAGCGCAACGTAGGCATTACCTCCAGTAAGAACATCATCTACGGTGAGGGCTACCAGAGCATCTTCCCACGCGTGACGGAGAATCTGGGATGAGCAGCTTGATCGGCAAGACCGGCGTTGTAGTCCGCACTATCGCACGGGCCGAAGCGGGGCTGATTGATGAGCTGGGTCAGTATGGTGTAGCAACCGTTCACGAAGCTCAGGGTCGCAAAGGGCTGCTGGCTCCAGATATTCGCCCGATCCAGCAGGATTATGGCATCAGCGGTTCGGCTGTAACTGTACTGGTAGCACCTGGGGACAACTGGATGTTCCATGTTGCGGTAGAGCAGTGCCAGCCGGGCGATATCCTGGTCGTAGCACCCAGTTCGCCATGCCACGATGGTTACTTTGGTGATCTGCTGGCGACCTCGCTCAAAGCATGCGGTGTACGTGGGCTAGTGGTCGATGCAGGTGTGCGCGATAGCCGCACGCTGCGGGAGATGGGCTTTGCCGTGTGGTCGAAAGCGGTCTATGCCCAGGGCACGGTCAAGGAAACGCTCGGCTCGGTCAACATTCCAGTGATTTGTGCCGGCCAGCTGATCAACCCCGGCGACGTTATTGTGGCTGATGACGATGGCGTTGTGGTGGTTCGGCGTGCCGAGGTGCAAACCGTGGTCGAGGCCAGTCGCAAGCGGGCCGATGCCGAAGAGCAGAAGCGGATTCGGCTGGCTAATGGCGAATTAGGGCTCGACATCTACAACATGCGTCCTCGCCTGGCCGAAAAGGGCCTTCGGTACGTTGATAGCCTGGACGAGCTGGAGGGCTGAACCATGGGACAGACTCGTATTCCTTGCCTGATGATGCGCGGCGGTACTTCCAAGGGAGCGTACTTTCTCGCCACTGATCTTCCTACCGATGAAGCACTGCGGGAAAAAGTCCTGCTGGCCGTTATGGGCTCGCCTGACAAGCGCCAGATTGACGGTATCGGCGGCGCAGATTCGCTGACCAGTAAGGTTGCGATCATCAAGCGCTCCGAGCGACCGGATGTCGATGTGGACTACCTGTTCGCTCAGGTACTGGTAGAGGAAGCGCGAGTCGACTATGGGCAGAACTGCGGCAATATTCTGGCGGGTGTTGGCCCGTTTGCCATAGAACAAGGACTGGTTCCTGTGCTGGAAGATACAACTCAGGTTCGTATCTTCATGGAAAACACCGGTCAGATTGCCGTTGCGAATGTACTTACGCCAAACGGTGAGGTGCAGTATGAAGGCGATGCCCGCATTGATGGCGTACCGGGTACGGCCGCTCCGCTGATTGTTGAATTCGAGGATATTGCTGGCTCTAGTTGTGGTGCGCTGTTACCGACCGGAAACGTGTGCGACACGTTTGATGGGATTGAGGTGACCTGTATCGATAATGGCATGCCGGTAGTGCTGCTTCGAGCGGCCGATCTGGGTCGCACCGGTTATGAGACGCGTGAGCAGCTGGATGGCGATACCGAACTTAAAACCAGAATCGAGTCGATTCGTCTTCAGGCCGGGCCGCGTATGAACCTGGGGGATGTTACCCACCGTACAGTCCCCAAAATGTGCTTGATTGCTGAACCCCAAGCGGGTGGTGCTATCAGTAGCCGAACTTTTATTCCCCATCGCTGCCACGCCTCTATTGGCGTTTTCGGTGCGGTAAGCGTGGCCTCGGCCTGTCTGATCGAGGGCTCGGTAACTGATGGGTTAGCCCGGGTAGAGCAGGGTGACTCGTTGCGGCTTTCTGTTGAACATCCCACGGGAGAATTTACCGTCGAGCTCCATCGTCGGCAGGGTGAGTTAGCCGGATGTGGACTGCTGCGTACCGCGCGGTTGTTGTTTAACGGTGTAGTGTGTATACCGGCATCGGTCTGGTCCGGCAAGGTCTGAAGAAGTCGGGTACTCTCATCTGCAGAAAGGCGATAAGCTGCCCTTTTGCCGTATGAGATCATGTGTTCATGGACCTCAAGCAATTGGAGTGCTTTGTACGGGTCGCCGAGTTCGGTAGCTTTACCAAGGCTGCGGCGGTACTTGGCCTGTCCCAATCGGTGGTCAGCCGGCAGGTGCGTCAGTTAGAGGTCGAGTTGCAGGAGCATCTGCTGCTGCGCAATGGCCGTGGTGTCACGCTGACGGCCTCCGGGATGCGGTTGTTCGAGCATGGGCAAGGCATCTTACGGCAGGTTCAGGTGGCTCGGGAGGAGTTGCGTGAGCAGCGGGATACCTTGTCGGGCAAGGTGGTTATCGGCTTGCCGCCGAGCATTGCACGCTGCCACACCGTCGGGCTGGTAACGGCCTTTCGCGAGCGCTTTCCACACTGCGCGCTGGGCATTAAGGAAGGGCTGACGCACTCGATACGGGAGTGGCTGCTGCTAGGACGGCTGGATTTTGCGCTACTGTTCAACCCGGCCCAGAATGCCCAACTCTGTTATGAGCATTTGCACTCGGAGCCGCTAGTGCTGGTGGGTGCAAAATCCTTGAATCTACCAGATGAAATCCCGCTCAAGGAACTGGGCCGCTATCCCTTGATCATTCCGAGCCAACCCCATTCTTTGCGTCGCCTGGTTGAGTCCGAGGCGGCTCGCCATACCGTCGAGCTGGATGTCGCGCTTGAGGTGGATGGCATTCCTTCTCTGCTTGAGCTGGTGGCCCTGGGGTTGGGCTACGGCATTCTGTTCCGTACGGCGTTGTCCGGGCCTTATGTACCAGAAGGCCTGCGCTCGGCAGCTATTATCGACCCGGTTGTTCATACGCATCTGTTTGTTACAACCGCCGCGCAGCGGCCCCTGACGCGATTGGCTGACCAAACGCTGGCGATGGTCCGCGAACACGTGCATAGCCGCTGACCCGTTATGCAAATCCTGCATAGCTGCTAGAACCCAGGCTTTATTGTTGCTCCAAGAAATAGCCGTCACCATCGACGTATCCCTTCGAATAATCACAATGAATGAGGAGACGTGATGAAAAGCTGTCTGGCACCTGATCCCCAACCTACCAGGCCACACCATACCCTGCCGGAAGGTGCATGGGATGCCCATTGCCATGTGTTCGGCCCAAGTAGCCGATTCCCATACGCTCCGGATCGTAGCTACACGCCACCGGATGCACCCTTTGAAACCTTACGTAATCTTCATGATTTTCTAGGCTTTAGTCGGGCTGTGATCGTACAGGCGAGCTGCCATGGCAGCGATAACCGGGCCATGCTCGACGCTATCGCGCGTAGTGAAGGACGCTATCGAGGTGTGGCCATTGTCAACGGCCGTGAAAGCGATGCGCAATTGGCTGAAATGGATGCTGGTGGCGTTCGCGGCGTACGCTTCAACTTTGTAGCCCACTTGGGTGGTGCACCCGACCTGGAGCTATTTGATCAGGTATTGGAACGCCTGGAACCGCTGGGCTGGCATGTGGTACTGCATTTGGATGCTCAGGATATCGTTACTTATGCCGATCGGTTGGAGCGTATCGGGGTTCCTTTCATCATTGACCATATGGGGCGTGTCAAGGCTCAGGAGGGACTTGATCAGGCACCATTCAAAGCCCTGCTGGAACTTATGGAAAACCCGCTGGCCTGGGTCAAGGTCTGTGGTGCAGAGCGCGTTTCAGCAGGACGCAAACCCTTCGAGGATGCCATTCCATTTGCCGAACGGCTCATTGAACATGCGCCTGATCGCGTGCTCTGGGGGACTGACTGGCCGCATCCAAATATCACCCGTGACATGCCCAACGATGGCGGTTTGGTAGACCTGATGTTTCGCTTCTGCGCTGATCCGGCGCTTCGCCAGAAACTCCTGGTAGATAACCCTATGACGCTTTATGGGCGCTGATAGAGCGCCTTCGCCACACCAAATCCAACAACAATGACTGGTAGTGGAGTCCTATATGAATCCCCTCTCGCAGGCGACCACCCCCGTAGGTGCGTCAACCCAAAACACCGTCAAGACTAAGCAACCGTTTTACCGCGCCATGTATGTTCAGGTACTGATAGGCATTCTGCTCGGCGTGGTCGTCGGGCATTTTTGGCCTAACTTTGCAGCGGATCTCAAGCCGCTCGGTGATGCGTTTATCAAGCTCATCAAGATGATTATCGGGCCGGTCGTATTCTGTACCGTGGTCATCGGTATTGCCGGCATGCAGGACCTGAAGAAAGTAGGGCGAGTAGGCGGTAAGGCCTTGCTTTACTTTGAAATCATTTCAACCCTCTCCCTGATCATTGGCTTGATTGGCGGGCACCTGTTCAATCCCGGTGGTGGATTCAATATCGACCCCAGCACCCTGGATGCCTCGGCGGTTACGGGCTTTGCAGAAAAGGCCAAGCACCTGCACATGGTCGACTTTTTGATGAGCATTATTCCTACCACCTTTTTTCAGGCATTTGCAGAAGGAAATGTACTGTGCATTCTTCTGGTTTCGGTGTTCTTTGGATGTGCGCTGTCGGCCATGGGTGAGAAGGGCAAGCCGGTCTACGACATGATAGAAGGCCTGTCGGGTGTGTTCTTTCGCATTGTGCATATCATTGCCAAGCTGTCAGCCATCGGGGCGTTCGGCGCTATTGCATTTACGGTTGGTACTTATGGCGCCGCCTCACTGCTACCCCTGTTTAAACTGATCGGCAGCTTCTATCTGCTCTGCGTTCTGTTCATTGTCGTGGTGCTGGGAGGCGTTGCACGGCTCTCTGGTTTCAGCATTCTGCGCTTTATAGCGTATATCAAGGATGAGCTGCTGGTCGTGTTGGGCACGAGCTCCTCCGAAGTGGTGCTACCGCAGATCATGGAAAAAATGGAGCGCCTGGGTTGTTCCAAGTCGGTTGTGGGGTTAGTTGTACCTACGGGGTACTCGTTCAACCTGGACGGCACCAATATCTACCTGACCATGGCGGTGCTCTTCATTGCCCAGGCTTTGAACATTGATTTGAGCTTAAGTCAGCAACTGACTCTGGTCATCGTGGCGATGCTGACCTCCAAAGGTGCCAGTGGTGTGTCGGGCGCGGCTTTTGTAATGTTGACCAGTACCTTGATGGTGATTCCAGTGGTGCCAGTGGCCGGCATGGTGTTGATCCTGGGTATTCACCGCTTCATGGGGACGGGCCTTGCAATGACAAACCTGGTCGGCAACGGCGTAGCTACGCTCGTAGTGTCCTCATGGGAGAAAGAACTGGACCGCGACAAGCTGGCCCAAGAGCTCCACCACAAGCACTAAATCCCGCCGTTTATCTTGGTCCTGTCCGGTTATGCCGGGCAGTGCTCTCTTGCGCCTGGAGAAAACAACAATGATTCATATCCTGCGCCATACCGTATTCACCTTAGGCATGCTTTGCTCTCTACCGTTATGGGCTGCTGGCTTCATGGACGACAGCAAGGCCCGACTCGATATCCGTAACTTCTATTACAACGGTGACTTTCGGGAAGATGCCGGTGTTTCGAAGCGGGATGAGTGGGCTCAAGGGCTTTTGCTGCAGTACGAGTCCGGATTTACCGAGGGGACGGTAGGTCTGGGTCTTGATGCGATGGGCTTTTGGGGACTCAAGCTTGATTCCAGTCCTGATCGTACAGGGAGTGGCCTGCTGCCCAAGACCAACTCGGGAGAAGCGGCAGAGGAATATTCAAAGGGCGGTATAGCGGCCAAAATCAAGTATTCCAAGACGGTGCTGCGTCAGGGAATTGCCTTGCCAAAGGTTCCGGTCCTTCAGTTCAACGGTAGCCGGATGTTTCCTCAGTTTTACCAGGGAACGCAGATCAGCTCGAATGAAATCACAGGGCTTTCGCTCAACGTTGCTCAGTTCGACCGTACCACCACCCCTGACTCGACCGATCTGCAAAAAATCATGATAGCCACCAAAGAGGGTCGCTTCCGCGCGACAGGTGAGGGCGATCATTTCCGTTATGGGGGTGGCAGTTACACTGTCACGCCAGCACTGACGGCCAGCTATTACTACGGCGAATTACAGGGTGTCTATCGGCAGCATTTTCTGGGGCTTACTCACCGCCAGAAATGGGGCGAAGGAACGGTAGAGGCCGATCTAAGGACTTTTTTTAGCCGTGACACAGGTGCGGCGCGGGTGGGGGAAATAGAGAGCGATGTATACAGCGGATCCCTGACGTACAGTGTGAAAGGCCATAGCTTTACGGCAGTTTATCAACATCTGGAAGGCTCAAGCGGCTTTCCTTATATCAACAATCCGTACCTGCCGAATTATGTGCAATACCATGACTTTGGCACCGCAGGTGAGCGGAGCTGGCAGGTGCGCTATGGCTATGATTTTGCCCCGATGGGGCTGCCGGGACTCAGTTTCTTTACGAGTTATATCCACGGCTCGCATCTGGATAAAGTCGGAGGAGGCCATGAGTGGGAGCGTGATATAGACGTGACGTATGTCGTTCAGCAAGGCCTGAAAGGGCTTTCGATACGCTGGCGAAACGCAACCTACCGGAGCAGTTATGGCAGGGATATCGATGAGAACAGGCTGATCATTAATTATCCGTTTTCGTTCCTATAAGTATTGGGTGTCTGCTGCGTGGTCGGTGAGCGCTACTGCTCATGGAGGCTTTTACAACGTTTGCAAAAGCCTCTTCTATCTTGGCAAGACGCATGCAGGCATACGTTAGGAGCCTCCGCTGCGCAGCGCTATTTAGGTGGACCAAACGTTGAACAGCTGGTGTTGTTGATGTATTTCTTTAGCGTTGCCCATTGCGGTCTCTCGCGACCGCCAACAGGCTCCACAGACATAAAGTAATTTCCCCAGCCTGGCCCCGCTGCCCAATAGGTAGCTGGAATGCAATTCTGCTTCAGATACGCCAGCATATTGTCCATCATGGTTAGCCAGCGGGGGTCATTATCTGGAACCCCGAACTCTCCGATGTAGCCTCGCTTGCCATTTTTCTTGAGCCATTCTACAAACGGTTTTACTCGCGTTACGCCATACATGGGGTCCAGTTTTCCGACATCTACCGCCTGGTAGTTCCCACCTGCATTTTCGTCGAAATAAGAGTGAGCCGAATAGACGATATTATTTGCCGGGTCCTTCAGGTTGAGCAAAGAGTCGTTCCATTCCGGCCATCGGGTTGCGCTGGCCCAGCCGTTGCCCTCGATAATGATTGGCTTTGTTTTATCAATGACACGTACGCCATCTATCCCATATTGAGCGGCGGTTGGCCAATAGGCGAGAGCTCCATTGGGTTCGTTCATGATGTCATAGGCAAACAGTGCCGGTTGGCTACTCCACTTGGTAGCGATATGGGTCATTATTTCCTTGTAACGGGAGTAGGGTACAGCGGAGGTTCCTATGATCTGCCCCTTGTATCGCGCATAATTATGAAGGTCCAGAATAACTTTCATATTATACTTCTGAGCGTAAGCAAAGGTTCTATCCACCAAAGCGATATAGTTTTGATCAAGAGGCCCTCCGAGGTTTGATTGAAGTCTCTCCCAAATAATGGGGAAACGAATCAGTCTGATGCCCTGGCTGCTCCAATACTTAAAGTAATTTTCTGTAGGAAATACATAGTTCTTTTCATTAATGCCAGGAAGAACCTGCGGAGCAAAGCCGGCACCCGACATATTCAAGCCTAGAAGTTCAAAGCCAGCGCTCTGGGCTTTTACGTTATCACTTAAAAATCCCAAGGCTCCAGCAAGTATTATTGCTAACTGAAATTTTGATATACGCTTAATAAAATAAAGTTCGCCAAGGTACTTCATATGCGTTTTCCCGCAAAAGTTTACATACATGAATAGTTTTAACAATCCAGTCTGAACGACTTGCGAGGAAAGCATGCTTCCAGAATGCTTTAAGTAATAGATGTCATCAGTCCGGTATTCTCCTCTTTATGATTAAGGATAGTCTTATTAAAGAGGGGATTTTTTATATTGCAAGACCGATTGTCCTTATGGGTTAAATGCCTGTTTGATATCGAATTGCTATCTTTTTGGGTTTATTAAAGTAAGTGACATTATGTTTGTTTCATAAAATGCTCTTTTGCGGCGGCTCTTTACCCGCAATAAATGCGTATGTATGAAAGCCAGTAGTCAGGCTATTTGTCGGAAGCGCTTTAAGGCTTTTACACATGAAAGGGGGGTAAGTAGAGGCCAGTGCCGACTCTGACTAGTCCAGCTTGAAGCTGTAACCTACGCCATATACCGAGCGAATGAATTCTTGATTAGGCAGGTGTTGCTGTAGTTTGCGACGCAAATTGCTGACGTGGCTGTCTACCGTTCTGTCCGATACGATGCGGTGATCCTGATAAAGGTTGTTCATGAGCTGATCGCGTGAGAAGACCTGCTCCGGGTGTTCGGCAAAGGTCATCAGCAGGCGAAACTCTACAGGCGTCAGATCAAGCAGGGCTCCGTTAAGAAAGGCCTGGTAGCGGGCGGTATCAATACTCAAGCCGCCTGGCAGGGCTGGCGCAGGTGTTTGCGTTCGACGCAGCACGGCCTTGATCCGGGCAATGACTTCGCGGGGACTGAAAGGTTTGCAGATGTAATCATCCGCGCCAATCTCCAGGCCCAGCAAGCGATCCACTTCTTCCACCCTGGCTGTTACCATGACCACAGGCGCCTGGCTGATTGCGCGAATCTCGTGACACACCTCAATCCCGTCCTTGCCGGGTAGCATGAGGTCAAGCAGGACCAGGCTTGGGCTGTATTCTGTAAAAGCAGGCAGCACCTCAAGACCGTTCATGACCAGCTGGGCATTCCAGCCGGCCGCTCTGACGTAATCTGCCAGGAGCGCGGCCAGCTTGGGTTCGTCTTCCACAATCAGGATGGTAGGTGTTGAAAGAGAGGAGCGGTGCGGCATCTTTAGTTACTCGGCAAGTCAGGCAGGGGGTCAAACTGCAATGTCACGCAGAGCCCGCCTAAGGGCGAGGATGTGGCGTCGATTCGCCCACCATGGGCTTCGACAATACCGCGGCAAATCGCCAGCCCAAGCCCAGCGCCGCCGGTGGCCCGGTTGCGTGATTGCTCGACTCGGTAGAACCTCTCGAACAGGCGGCCCAGTTGCTCTTCGGATACGCCTGGCGCGGAGTCTTCACAGCTGATTAGGATGCCGTCTCGCCCTCGTCGAGCGCGTATCAGGATATGACCGCCTGCATCGGTATAACGCAGGCTGTTTTCCAGCAAGTTAGTAAAGAGTTGTTGAAGCCGACTTTCATCACCGCTGATCCACAGCGGTTCGCCCGGTATTTCCAGGGTTAACGATAGCGTGTTTACCAAGCAGCGCCTTTCAAACGTAGCGGCAATGCCATAAAGAACGGACTCCAACTGCACCGGACGCTTTTGGTAGGCCTGAGCACCCAGCTCAGAAAGGGATAGGGTAAAAATATCGTCAACCAGCTTGCTCAAGGATTCTACTTCGGCCTGAAGGGAGGCAATTGCTTCCTTGGTCAGCGGGCGAATGCCATCTTCAAGCGCCTCCATTTCCCCTTTCAGGACAGCAAGTGGCGTTCTTAGCTCATGGGAGATATCCGCCATGAAGTGGCGCCGCATGTTCTCGTTGTTTTCCAAGGTTTTGGCCATCTGATTGAAGTCCTGAGCAAGCTGGCCCACTTCATCCTGTGAGTGGACGCCAACCCGTGTGCTGTACTCTCCTCGGGCCAGCCGATGGGTAGCCAATGCCACCTGCCTGATCGGACGCGACAGCGTGCGGGCAATACGCCAGGCAATGAAGGAGGAGATGATCAAACTGGCACCCACGATCAACCAGATTGAGCGAACCTGGTCTTGTTGAAAGCGCTCATCACCAATGGCCGTAACGCTCTCGAAGGGCGTCATGCCCATCCAGCCTACAACCATACCGTTTGCCTGTACCGGTTTGAAGGTGGCGATGTCCTTGTAGTTGGGATAACCATTGATATAGCGGTGCTGGGCATCCAGAAGGGTGAAGCGCATATGCGCTCCCGTCAGATCGGCTATGGGAGGCTCGCGTCGGGTATGGGGCTCACCTTCATGCTGTCTGAGACTGGTACTCAAGAGTTCGAACCATTGAACATGCGTTCCTACCAGAAACTGCCAGCTGCCATGTTGGGTATAGGCGTCTTCCAATGTTGGAATAGCATTGGTCATACGAATAATAGCCTGCTCGTTCAGAAAGCCTACAAAGCTGCGGGTAAAGCTCCAGTAGGCGGCAAACCCCATGCTGAGCACTGCCAGGACCGACAGGGTTTGTATGGCAATAAAGGCTTTTGTGGAAATGCTGAGCTTCATAAGGAGCGGGCCTGAGGGGTACTGCTAAGTATATTTAGGCGGGTGTGTCTGTCGTTTTCAAGGACATAGTTCAATCTTCACATTGCCTGCACAGTTGTTACTCACACTTGAGGCTGAAAAAAGCATGAGCGACAGCCTGACTGATTCAGCCATGCGTCAAATACCTGATGAGATAACCCAGGATAGCCCTGTACTACCGGCACTGGCAGTCGATTGCAGCAGCAGTAGTCACTGCACAAGCGGTATGCCTGGAGGCTAGCCTGTTTTTAAGTATTCATAGAGATCGTCCCATGTACAACGAACGTTTCAGACGCGCCTGTATGGCCGTTACGTTATGGGTGTGTTCATCAGCTGCCAGTGTGGCGGGCGCTGCTACCCAGGAAAATAATTCAGCTGCTTCGCTGGCGTTGTCTCAATCACTGCCTATCGTCCAACCTGTTCAGGCTTGTTCGTCGCTTAAAAGTCTCGACATGAGCGACATTGGCGGTAAGGGTAGTTCGATCACTTCAGCCACTGAAACCTCTGATAATGGCGTAGCAGTGTGTGCGGTTGAGGGGACGCTGGCCCCCTCGATTGGCTTCAAGGTAGTTCTTCCCTTGCACAGCTGGACTCAGCGCTATCTGCAGGTAGGATGCGGCGGATTATGTGGCCGTATCTCGCTTGAGGTCGGTGCGGCCGAAGGGTGTACGCCGCTCAATACAGGCGGCTTTGTCACGGCAAGCACCGACATGGGACACCAGGGTGAGGAGTCGTTCGGAGAAGATCCGCAAAAGCGTCAAGACTTTGCCTTTCGCGGTGTGCATCTTACGGCCCTGGCCGCCAAAAAGCTGATCCATGCCTTTTATGGTCGTAGTGAGGCCTATTCCTACTTTAACGGTTGCTCTGATGGCGGACGCGAAGCGTTGATGGAGGCGCAACGCTATCCGAACGATTTCAATGGCATCATTGCCGGTGCCGCGGCGATGAACTTCCAGACCCAGAATGCGATGTATCACGCCTGGCAGGCACGTACGAACACCAGCCCAGACGGTAAGGCTGTTCTGATAGCCTCTCGCCTTCCGTTGATTCACAGGGCTGTACTCAATCAGTGTGACGCGTTGGATGGGCAGGTCGATGGTCTGATTTCCGACCCGCGTGCCTGCCATTTTGATCCGGGCACGTTGCAATGCAAGAGCGAGCAGAAAGGCGATAGCCCTAACTGTCTGACTGCGGCCGAGGTTAGTGTGGTGCGTCGCTTGTACGAAGGACCTAAAGATCCTGCGACTGGCCAGCGGCTGATTGCTGGTGGACCGCAGCCGGGATCTGAATTGGCGTGGGCGAATGTCTTTGTTCCGCAAAGCCATGACGATCCTATCTTCAGCAAAATGATTGCCATGGGCGCACTGCAATGGCTGTCATTTGAGCAGAATCCGGGCAAGGACTTCAAACTCTCGGATATGCAATTCGACTTGAAGACCTTTGACCGCCTAAGGCCGCTACATGCTTTTTATGATGCAACCAACCCGGACCTATCAGCCTTTGCCAAGGCTGGCGGCAAGCTCATCATCTGGCATGGCTGGGCTGATCCGCATATCTCGCCCATTAACTCCATTGCGTATCACGAGGCTGTTCAGCGCGTCATGGGCAAGGAGCAGGCTTCAACCTTCGAGCGGCTTTACCTGTTGCCAGGCGTCTACCATTGTGGCCAAGGTGAAGGGCCGGCGAAGCTTGACTTGTTGACACCCATGCTCTCCTGGGTTGAGGGCGGACAAGCACCTGAAGCCATCCTTACAAACCAGACCGATGGGCAAAACGTCATGGGCCATTTTGGCGCGCCGACGGATAGACCCATGAAGGGCGCTCCTGACTTCAAGAAGATGAAGGATGCTCCAAACCTCATGAAAAAGCCGGTAGCAAAAGGTGAAAAGGTGATCCGTTCGCGGCCGGTCTATCCCTATCCGTATGTGGCAGCTTACGACGGCAAGGGCGACCCAGCCAATGCTGAAAGCTATAAGCAGGGTAAGCCTCTTTTCAACGAGGAGACTCGTCCGTGGGCCGGCTCGGATTTCTATAGCCCCTACACGTTCCGCATGCAATAACCATTAAGGTGGCGCGAGAAGGCGGCACCTGTGTGGCTATCGAACGAGCAGGCAAGGAAAGGATATGGACGAGAAAATCAATACGGTGCTTGAGACTTATCACGCGCGGATACACAAAGAGAAAAGCGCGCCCCGCGAGCTTCCTCCTGGCGGACGTGACGGCGGGCAGGATCAACGCATGCGCGCTGTCGGACCGCAAACCGGACAGCTGATCAATATCTTGGCGAAAAGCCTGGAGACCCCTACGATTCTGGAAATTGGTACCTCCTTTGGCTATTCCGGCATCTGGCTTGGCGAGGCTGCACGCGCAACGGGTGGACGACTGATCACTCTGGAATTGCATGAGTACAAGGCACTCTATGCACGGGAGATGGCCGAAAAGGCAGGGCTTGCAGACTACATAGACTTTCAGGTCGGTGATGCCGTACAGCTGATCGAGGCCCTACCCGGTAGAGTGGACTTTGTCCTGCTTGATCTGTGGAAAGACCTCTACGTACCGTGTCTTGAGGCGTTTTATCCCAAGCTCAACCCGGGTGCGATCATTGTTGCGGATAATATGATCCGGCCCGGCAATGACGATGTGAAGCGCTATGGGCGCGCTATTCGAGCCAAGGCGGGCATTACCAGTGTATTGCTGCCGGTAGGAACAGGACTTGAGGTAAGCCGGTTCGAGGCGTGATATTCAGGCACAATCTGTTAGACAGCACTGTGCCTTCGAACGTTGACGGTCAAGAGCGGGGCAATCGTCATGTGCGGTTGCCCCTATTTACCTTTATTGATTGCGCGAGTATGCCGCGGCGGCTTCAACCTGCTCAGGACTTGGGCGGATGCCGGTGTACAGGACAAACTGCTCCAGTGCCTGGAGGGCAACAACCTCTGCGCCGGTAATGACGGGCTTGCCCAGTTCGCGGGCGCGTTTGATGAGTGGGGTTTCGGATGGCATTGCCACGACATCAAATACCACTTTAGCCTCTTGAATCACTTCGTCATCAAAAGACAGATCGTCCGCTTCCGGTCCGCCGGCCATGCCTACGGGTGTCACATTGATGATGAGCTCAGGGCGCAGGTCGCCTAGGGATTCGGTCCACTCATACCCGCAGGATTCAGCCAGGGCTCGGCCGGTAGTGGGATTGCGGGCCACGATGTGTCCCTTCTTGAAGCCGGCCTCCCGCAAGGCAAACGCCACAGCCTTGGCCATACCGCCGCTACCCCGCAGCGCAAGCGTCAGATCACGAGACACCTGATGGCTATCAAGCAGTGAGGCGACAGCCAGAAAGTCCGTGTTATAGCCTGTCAGCTTACCGTCATCGTTCACAATAGTATTGACCGAATCGATCACGGCGGCAGAAGGGTCGAGGCCATCCAGTAGAGGAATGCAGGCTTCCTTGAACGGCATGGAAATAGCGCATCCGCGTATGCCAAGCGCTCGAATGCCGCCAATGGCAGCAGGCAGGTCGGTGGTTGTGAACGCCTTGTAGAGATAATTCAGGTTCAGGGCTTCGTACAGATGATTGTGAAACCGTGTACCGGTGTTGCCAGGGCGTCCCGCCAGGGACATGCAAACCTGGGTGTCTTTATTGATGGCGTGAGGCATTTTGATTCCTTCAAAAAAGCGGCTCCTGTTTGTCAGCCAAGCGGGCTTGCGGTTCCCAAGCACCGCTTGGTATGTGAACCCGATCAGCTCTCCAGTACCGCCCGCAGGTAAGGCGCGGTCTTACTGCTGGTCTCTTTTGCAACGCTCTCGGGTGTACCGCTCGCGACAATGTGTCCGCCTCTATCACCAGCCTCTGGGCCGATATCGATGACCCAATCGCTTTGCGCCACGACGCGCATGTCATGTTCAACCACAACGACTGTATTGCCAGCCTCTACCAGACCGTTGAGCTGGCGCACCAGGCGGTCTGTATCAGTAGGATGTAGACCCGTTGTAGGCTCATCAAGTACATAGAGCGTAGCGCCGCGCTGGGTACGTTGCAGCTCGGTTGCCAGCTTGATGCGCTGTGCTTCACCGCCGGAAAGCTCCGTGGCTGGTTGCCCCAGGCGCAGATAGCCCAGACCAATATCACGCAGGACATGCAAGGGGCGGAGTACGCCAGCTTCCTCCGCGAAAAAGGTACAGGCATCCTCTACCGTCAGGTTCAGGACTTCCGCAATGGTTTTTCCTTGCCAGGTGACTTCCAGCGTTTCGGCGTTGTAACGGGCGCCATGGCAGGTCGGGCAGGGCGCATACACGCTGGGCATGAACAGCAGTTCGACACTGACGAAGCCTTCGCCCTCACAGGTCGGGCAACGCCCCTTGGCTACGTTGAATGAAAAGCGACCGGCGTCATATCGCCGTTTCCGGGCTTCCGGAGTCGCGGCAAACAGTTTGCGGATGCCGTCAAAAAGGCCTGTATAAGTGGCAAGGTTGGAGCGCGGTGTGCGACCGATCGGCTTCTGATCCACCTGGACCAGTCGGCGAATATGCTCCATGCCTTCAATGATTTGTCCTGAGAGCGGCTGAGGAGCCTCCTCGTCCATAGGTGATTCGTCTTCATCGCGCTCGGCCAGTGGCCGGTCTAGGTGCTCACCGACCAACTCCAACAGGGCCTGGCTGACAAGAGTCGATTTGCCGGAGCCAGAGATACCGGTAACGGAGGTAAAGCAGCCAAGTGGAAACGCAACATCAAGGGCCTTGAGGTTGTTGCGCGTTACGCCGGTGAGTCTTAGCCAATGAAGCGGCTTGCGGTGCGGGCGGCTCAAGGGGGCTGCTGTGCGCCGAGACGCAAACAGGTAATCCCGCGTTTGGGACGCTTCGACATGGGCCAATCCGGCAGGCGGTCCGCTGTAGAGAACCGTACCACCGTGTTCGCCTGCTGCAGGGCCCACATCTACCAGCCAGTCCGCACGACGCATCGTCTCTAGATCGTGTTCCACTACGAACAAGGAATTGCCGGCCGCCTTGAGTTGATCCAGAGCCGTGAACAACGCTTCGCCGTCAGCAGGATGCAGACCGGCGGACGGTTCATCGAGCACATAGATCACTCCGAAAAGCTGCGAATTCAACTGAGTGGCAAGGCGTAGACGTTGCAGCTCTCCCGAAGACAATGTTGGGGTACTGCGTTCCAGGGAGAGGTACCCCAGGCCTAGCTCGGTCAGGGTTGTCAGGCGTTCCAGCAGATCCTGGGCGATACGTTGGGCCGCCAGGCGCTTTTCGTCTGATAGGGTCGGCGTACGGCGCACGTCCGGGGCGGCCTCATGGGAAGCGCCACCTTCCCGGGCACGCGCTTCACGTGCGCGGCGTGATTCTTCCCTTGTGAAGGTTTTCTCCACGGGAGAAGATCCTGAAGCCAGCGCACCGGCTGCAATAGGTGTGAGGACATCAACCAGGGTCAGCAGAGGCATGCGGGCCAGCTCGCCAATGTCATACCCGGCAAAGGTGACGGACAGCGCCTCACGCTTCAGGCGCTTACCTTCACACAGCGGACACAGGCTACCCACCATGAATTGGGATACGCGTTTTTTCATTAACGCGCTCTGCGAATGGGCAAAGGTATGTAACACATAGCGGCGCGCACCGGTGAAGGTGCCCATGTAGCTGGGCTCGCGCTTGTGCTTGAGAGCTTCGCGGGTCTGCTCTGGTGTCAGGCTGGGATAGACCGGAACGGTCGGCTGTTCTTCAGTAAAAAGAATCCAGTCGCGATCCTTTTGGGGGATATCGCGCCAAGGTGTGTCTACGTCGTAGCCCAGGGTTACCAGAATGTCCCGCAGATTCTGCCCCTGCCAGGCAGTAGGCCAGGCGGCAATGGCCCGCTCGCGAATAGTCAGCGAGTCGTCCGGTACCATAGACTGCTCG
Organism: Pseudomonas sp. C2.3V; assembly: GCF_058536325.1. Lineage (NCBI taxonomy): Bacteria > Pseudomonadati > Pseudomonadota > Gammaproteobacteria > Pseudomonadales > Pseudomonadaceae > Pseudomonas > Pseudomonas sp. C2.3V. Next base: position 2,022,502 of record NZ_JBZUBN010000001.1, read on the forward strand.
GTTACTTCATAGACTCGTCCGAGCCCATGACATTTAGGACAGGCGCCTTGGGGTGTGTTGGGCGAAAAGTCCTCTGCGTAGAGCATGGGTTGATCAGGCGGATAGGTGCCGACGCGTGAGTACAGCATGCGGATCAGGCTGGACAGGGTAGTGACGCTACCCACCGAAGAGCGAGCGCTGGGCGTGCCGCGTTGCTGCTGGAGAGCAACAGCCGGAGGCAATCCTTCTATGGTGTCCACATCCGGTACGCCCACCTGATCGATCAGGCGACGGGCATAGGGTGCCACCGATTCAAAGTAACGACGCTGGGCCTCGGCGTACAGGGTTCCAAAGGCAAGGGAGGACTTGCCAGAGCCCGAAACGCCGGTAAAAACAACCAGGCTGTTGCGGGGGATGTCGACATCTACATTCTTGAGATTGTGCTCACGCGCGCCCCGGACGCGGACAAAGCCGGAGGCTGTAGAGGGAGAGGCGTGGGTGGGATCAGGCGTGCTTCGTTTGTTGGGCATGCGTCAGGTCTTGGCGTAGGAACGTGTTCATAGGACCTTTTACCTGCCGGGACGACTGCACAACAGCCAGGAAAACCGCTACGTTGCGATCCAGGCCTCATGCACGTTGCAAGATATCCCCACGTAAATACCCACCGGCGTATCCACGAATCGGGTTACCGTACACGTCCTCAAGGCCCAATACCTCTCGGGCGCAGCTCATCCAGGCCTGAAGCATGTCTGGAGAGCCATTCAGGGCGCCGACCTTGATACGTCCGCTCCGTGGCTCCGGCATGCTGTACATGACGGGGCGCCCCAAGATGGCGGACGCCTCGGAGAGTTCGGGGATGTCGTGATCCATGGCATCGAAGAATTCATGGCCGGCGATGGAGATTGGTTTGAGCGCCTTGACCTGTTCGAGTGCCGCCTCGATCGTGGCTCGTAATTGATCAGGATTGATCTTTTGCCAGTTCGACCGGGAGGCGATACGCCACGCGCGTAGATCAGCCGGATCGACTCCAGGGCAGAGACCCTTGTAGGCTGCGCTCAGGCAATGGTCGGCGGCGGCAGCCAGTTGCAGCTCCGGCGTCGGCTCGATCTCCAGCAGCTGGCAGACCTGCCCCAGCGAGGAGCCTTCCCAGTAGCGCGCCGGAGGCATGTCATACCCCGGATCGCCTTCATGATGATGGTCTACCACGATATCACGAGGTTGGGAGGTATCGGCGAGGCCGCATTCCACCCAGACGATAGGGCCATGGGGCTCGCCTTGGCGGGCAGATGTGCGATCGGCTTTATAGGCATTGCCTGCGTATACCCGACGCTCATCCGCCAGCGCATAGGCCAGTCGATGCCGTGCCCTAAGAACCAAGGTCTCGATGAGCATCATTTCAGGATCTCGCGCACCAAGGATGAACAGGTATTTCATAAACATGACTGACGCTTCAGGGAGTTGAGTTATATCAGGGATAGGCGTATCGGATTAGACCCGCTGCCGTGCCATGGGTTGAGGCGAACACTTAGACGATTGACATGAGGGACTTCGAGATACGTTTACACTGTAACAAGACAGCGACTTCCCTGTATTCTGCGCCGCCTCATGTTTAGGCAAGAAGAGAGCGGGCACGTTTACATGCATAGCGACATTCATACGCCTACCCGGCGATTATCCTGGCAGGACCATAAGACCCTGGGTCTGGCGGCGCTGGGCGGTGCCCTGGAAATCTACGACTTCATTATTTTCGTCTTTTTCGCGCTGGTGCTCAGCCAGTTGTTTTTCCCGCCGGAAATGCCTGAATGGCTGCGGCTGCTGCAAAGCTTCGGCATTTTTGCCACCGGGTACCTGGCGCGCCCACTGGGCGGGATTCTGATGGCGCATTATGCCGACCGCCTCGGGCGCAAGCGTATGTTCAACCTGAGCATCCTGCTTATGGCATTGCCAAGCCTGCTCATTGGCGTGATGCCTACTTATGCGCAGATCGGCTACTTTGCACCGCTGATCCTGCTGGCACTACGGGTATTGCAGGGGGCTGCCGTCGGCGGCGAGGTGCCCAGTGCCTGGGTGTTTGTAGCAGAGCATGCCCCGGCCAATCACCGAGGTTATGCGCTGGGTATTCTTCAGGCAGGCCTGACATTTGGCTACCTGTTGGGTGCACTGACGGCCACGGTGCTGTCATCAATCTATGCCGAGAAAGAACTCCATGCCTATGCCTGGCGTATCCCCTTTATCCTGGGCGGCTTTTTTGGCGTCCTGGCGGTATGGCTACGGCGGTGGCTGAACGAGACGCCTGTCTTCATGGAGATGCAGGCTCGCAAGGTATTATCGGCGCGCCTGCCGTTATCGACGGTCCTGCGAGAACACCGCACCGCCTTGCTGCCGGCGGCACTGCTGACTTGCGTTCTGACTTCGGCAGTGGTCGTCTTGGTGGTTGTGACGCCTACCGTGATGCAGAAGTACTTTCATATTCCGACCAGTACCGCGTTCCGCATGAGCTGCATCGGTATCGTGTTTCTGAATATTGGCTGCGTCATCGCCGGGCGCATCGCCGATCGGATAGGTGCCTGGCAAGCGATGGGATTGTACAGCGCCGTTCTCGCCCCCGGTATTGCCGTCCTGTATGCGAGTCTGGTCAGCGAGGCGATAGCGCTCTGGCTGGGCTACGCAATCGCAGGTCTTGCCTGCGGCATTGTGGGCGTCGTGCCATCGGTGATGATCGGGCTGTTTCCCTCCAATATTCGAGTCACGGGTATTTCCTTTACCTATAACATTGCGTACTCGATCTGGGGCAGTATCACGCCGTTGATTCTGATTGCCCTGATGCCGGTCAGCCCCTGGTTCTGCGTGGGCTACTGTGCGGTCATGGGCCTGGTCGGACTTGTCCTTATGCTGGCTTACCGGCATGACCCTCGATTGTCGCGGCCCCTGACCGATTTCTCCTCCTCGTCAGACTGATTTTGCTTCTGCACCTGTCGTGTCGGCTGAGCATCCGGCAAGGCAGGCGCGACGAGGTGTTGTCCTAACCGACAGGCTGCAATTCAGCTTTTCTGGTCTGCGCCGATAGAGCCTTTTAGCTAAGTAGACATGGGAAAGGCACCATGAAATTCAAGTCCATTCAGTACACCATCATGGCGTATGCCGGTGCCTGTATCCTGGCGATCGTCATCGCCCTGGTGGGGTATGCGTTGGTTACCGGCGAGCGTACACAGGATCAGGCGGCCAAGGGTACAGAGGCGTTGTTTGAAAAGGTCATCCAGGAGCGGCTGATTTCTCTGGCCGATGCCAACGTCATGCATATCCAGCATGACCTTGAAAAGCCATTGAACATCGCAGCATCACTGGCGCAGCTGAGCGCCTTGGCTGCCAGCGATCCGAGCACCAGCGTCCATCTGTCGCGAGATGAGCAGGATCGAATCGTTCGAAATGCGATGGAAAAGCACCCTGAACTCCTGGGCGCTTATCTGGGCTGGGAGCCCAATGCCTTTGCAGGTGACGACTATCAGTTCATGGGGCAGCCTGGGCATGACAGCACTGGCCGCTTTCTGCCGTACTGGTTCCGCAATGCCGATGGTACGCTCGGCCATGACATCATTCAGTTCATGGAAAGCCAGAAACGCTCCGACCTGGGCGTGCGCGAGGGCGAGTACTATCTGTGTGCCAAGGAAACGCAACAGCTTTGCGCCGTTGACCCCTATACCTATGACGTCGCTGGCAAACCTGTCCTGATGGCGTCGTTTACCGCGCCTATCATGGTCAAAGGCAAGTTCCAGGGTATTGCCGGTGCGGACCTGTCCGTCGGCTTTATCCAGGATGCTCTGGTCAAGGCCAACCAGTCGCTCTACCAGGGCGCAGGTCAAATGGCACTGATTGCCAGTAATGGTGCCTTGATTGCCTATACCAAGGACGCCGGCCAGCTAGGCAAGTCTGTCAGCACTCTGCTGGATGAAAACGAGCTGAATAATCTGAAGCAGCTGAAGTCGACCGAGCCGCTATACGACTATGACGAAGCGCATGGGCATATCGAGCTGTTTCTACCGTTCAAGGTTGGTAACACGTCTGCTCAATGGACACTGATGATCCAGCTGCCCATCCAGGCCGCACTGGGCGAGTCTCTGAAGCTTCACGACGATATCAAGGCGCAGAGCGATCGAAATACCTTCGGAATGGGATTGGTCGGCCTGGCCCTTGCCATTATCGGGCTTGGCGCGCTGTGGCTGGTAAGCCGCAGTATCACCCGACCACTGAAACAAATGGTGCTGATGCTGGACGACATTGCTCAAGGCGAGGGTGATCTGACTCGTCGGCTGGATGAAAACCGGCCCGATGAGCTGGGTGCCATGGCAAAGGGTTTCAACCGCTTCCTGGCCAAGCTGCAAGCCATGATTACCCAGGTAGTATCCTCGGTACAAAAAGTGAGCGATGCATCCGAGCATACAGCAGAGATCGCCATTCACACCCAGCAAGGGGTACAGAAGCAACAATCTGAAATCGATCAAGTGGCAACGGCCATTCAGGAAATGTCCGCTACAGCTCAGGAAGTTGCCCGCAGTGCCAACCAGGCGGCCGAGGCGGCAGGTAATGCGGATCAGTCAGCCAATCACGGGCGGACCATTGTGCAGAACTCCAGCGATGCGATTTCCGCACTGGCTGCCGAGATCGACCGTGCGGTTGTCAGCGTGGAAGGGCTGGCCAAGGACAGCGAAAACATTACCACGATCCTGGTCAGCATTCGCGGCATTGCCGAACAGACCAACCTACTGGCCCTCAACGCAGCCATTGAGGCGGCACGGGCTGGTGAGCAGGGCCGCGGCTTTGCCGTAGTGGCGGATGAAGTTCGTAATCTGGCGGGCAAGACTCAGCAGGCGACTCAGGAAATCCAGACCATGATCCAGCAGCTGCAAAGCGGTACGCAGGACGTGGTGCAGATCATGCAGGCCAGCCAGGCGAAGACCGAGACCAGCGTGCAGCAGTCTTCCGAGGCCGCAGCTGCGCTGGCGGCGATCACCGAGGCGGTTTCCGTCATCACGGAAATGAACATCCAGATCGCGGGAGCGGCCGAAGAGCAAAGTGCCGTGGCTGAAGACATCAACCGTAATGTCACGGTGATCGGAACGGTTGCGTCTGAAGTGGCCCAGGGTGCAGAGCAGTCGTCGCACGCCAGTGCCGAGCTGACACAGCTGGCCGAGCAGCAGCGTCGCCTGGTCAATCAGTTCAAGGTCTAACGGCAGAACTGCCCGCCCGCGACAAGGGCGGGCAACGCAGGGAAGCAATCGGAGTAGGGGAGGGCGGTTCTTACACTGCAATACGGCGATAAGAACACGACCCTCTCAGGTCAGCAGCGTGGGCCGGGTTACAGCTCAGCCAGCCGGATGAGATAGCCGTCGATTTCTTGCACAGGCATGCCAGTTTCGGTGCAAAGGTAGGTACTTTGCACCACCTTGTCGTCAAGAATCATCGGTGAGTTGGCAGCGTCTTTCCCTTTCAACTCCGTCAGTGCTTCTTTCAAATCAAATACAGCATCGCTATAGCTAACCAGCTTGTGACCATACTGGCCCTGCATGATGAGAAAATGCATGAGGTTTGTCCTGTAGGTTGCTGACCTGATTAGTTATAGGTGACTTTTAGGCATTTACAAAGCCCCGCTAATCGGCAAGCGGCTAACTTCTTATCACCGTTAGGATTAATTGTCTCCCTTGGGTGGAATGTGCTTATCTGATAGGGCATTTCTCATGGCCCCGTCGCTCCTGGCAGACAGGGCGACCGATAAGAACAAGACGAGAGCACCTACATGAGTGAGCGCTGCATCCAGGTAACGGAACTGCCACTGGCCTCTGGCAAGCGGCTCGGGCGCGTGACGCTAGACGCACCGAGCAGCCTGAACGCCCTGTCCTTCAACATGGCCGTCCAGCTGGAAGAACAGCTCAGGCACTGGGCGGAGCAGGACGATATTGACGCGGTCTGGCTGGAGGGAACTGGTGAAAAGGCCTTTTGCGCGGGAGGCGATATCGTCGCGCTCTACAAGGCCATGCGGGAAGGAGAAGCTGGGCCGGGCAAGGCAACCGGTGAGTACTTTACGCTGGAATACCGGCTCGATCACTTCATCCATCATTACCCCAAGCCGCTTATTGCCTGGGGGGCGGGTTACGTCATGGGAGGAGGGCTTGGGTTGCTCGCCGGTGCCTCTCATCGCGTGGTATGCGAGAGCACCCGTGTTGCCATGCCTGAGGTCAGCATCGGGTTATATCCCGATGTAGGGGCGAGCTGGTTTCTCAACCGCATGCCGGGCCGTTGCGGGCTGTTCCTGGGCGTTACCGGCGCACAGCTTACGGCGCGTGATGCGGTTTTCGTCGGGCTGGCGGATCGCTGCATTGCAGCGGAGCGGCGTGAACAGGTCATTGCCGATTTGCAGGCCATGCCCGATAGGATGCTCGGCCATGCCTCGGTTGCACAGGTGCTGCGCCAGCATGAGCAAGCAAGCATGGCCGTGATGCCTGAGCCAAATGTGCAACCGCTCTTCGATACCCTTCAGGCCCTGACGGATTTCGATGATGACAAAACCGTACTTGCTGAAATCAAGGCCTACAGCGGCGATAATCCCTGGCTAACCAAGGCGGCCAAGACATTGGCCCAGGGCTCACCGACTTCGGCGGCCATCACGCTGCGTCAGCTCAGGCGCAGCAAACGCTGGTCGCTGGCCGAGGCGCTGCGCAGTGAATTGGACCTGTCGGTGCGCTGCACTCAGCTCGGTGAGCTGCAGGAGGGGATACGCGCCCTGCTGATCGACAAGGACCGCCAGCCGAAATGGCATGCAGATCCACTCGCAACGGACGACACGGCTTGGCTGGATGCCTTTTTCGAGCCTGCCTTTTCGGCCCACGAGCATCCGCTGCGCGCCCTGAGGGACTGATCAGTGGTCAGCCGTGCCGTTCCCAAGGGCACCATCTCGACCTATCTGGTGGAGGAGGCGCTACAGGCCTTTGCTGCGCGGGGAATGAGCCATGCGGAATTATTGTGCGACATCGGGCTGGCGCCAGACTGTCTGGCGGAGCCGGGCGGCCGGGTGCCCGTCCCCTTTTACGGGCGCATCTGGCGGCGTCTGGCCCGGCGCTTTGATGATGAGTTTTTTGGCATGGACCCGCGTGGCATGCGGTCCGGTAGTTTCGAGTTTCTCTGCCGGGCCTGCCTGTCCCAACCTACGGTAGGCGCAGCGTTGATCCATGGGCTGGCTTTTCTCGGGCTTACCTTCGAGCGTCTTCGTGGTGAGTTGGTCCGCAGCCAGAGCCTGGCGGAAATTATATTGCGTGAGCCCGCCGGGGCGCCCAATCGAGCCTTCGCGTATTTCACCTACTGGATGATCGTTCACGGCGTAGCCTGCTGGCTGGCTGGCCGCCGGATCCCGATCCTGGCAATCGAGCTGCGCTGCCCCGAACCCGCCTTTACGGCCGATTACAAGGTCATGTTCTCGGACAACCTGCGTTTCAACCAGAGCCGGACACGGATCATCTTTGCTGCTGAGGTGCTGGATGTGCCGGTAAGACGCAGCGAGGCGGACCTGCAGCGTTTTCTGGCTGAGGCACCCTGCAATATTCTGGAGAAATACCGCGATTCGGATAGTTTGGCGAGCCGGATCAAGCTGCAGCTGCGGCAATTGCCGGGCGAGCAATGGCCTACCAGTGAAGCCCTGGCGCACACCCTGTGCATGTCGCCTGCAACCCTGCGGCGGCGTCTGGCAGAGCAGGCGCAGTCCTACCAGGCGATCAAGGATACCGTACGCAAGGAACAGGCGATCGACTGGCTGGCCGATCCCTCGATGACCTATTCGGACATTGCTACTCAGCTTGGCTTCGCTGATATCAGCGCCTTCTACAAGGCCTTTCGTAAATGGACCGGAACCAACCCTGGTCACTACCGCAACCTGATTCTCGCCCAGGCCGACTCTGCCTGATTGTCCAAACCGCTCAGCCAGATTGAAGGGTTTGACCATTGCAAGCCAGCGCTGGCGCGATACAGTCAAAAAAGACGCTCCTGACGTTCCAATAACAACAAGCCGAGGAACTGATCATGCAGGACTATCAGGCTGCCTATTCCAGCTTTGATTTCCCTTCTGTTGTTGCCAGCCGACTGAGCGGGACGCTCGAGTCGCTCAACGCCTGTATCGAATGCTGCGACCGCCACGCCCTGCCAGGCCGTATCGCCCTGTTCTGGGAGGGCCGCGACGGCAGCAGCGAAACCTGGACGTTTATCGACCTCATGCAGCGCGCGGCCCAGTTCGCCCATTTTTTGGTGGCCCAGGGGATAGGTCCGGGTGATCGTGTGGCGGGCCTACTGCCGCGTACGCCAGAGCTTCTTGTGACGATCCTTGGCACGTGGCGGGCCGGTGCGGTCTATCAACCCGTGTTCACAGCGTTTGGCCCCAAGGCCATCGAGCATCGACTTACGACATCAGAGGCGAAACTGGTCGTGACCGATGGGGCCAACCGAGGCAAGCTGAGCGACGTCGATCATTGCCCCACCATTGTTACGCTGGGTGGCCGACGCGGTCTGGGCATTGAGCGGGGCGACTTCAGTTTTTGGAGCGAACTGGAAAAGCATCCTACCCATTTCGAGCCGGTCATGCGTGCAGGGGATGATCCTTTCCTGCTCATGTTTACTTCGGGCACCACAGGCCCTGCCAAGCCACTGGCCGTTCCGCTCAAGGCCATCGCTGCGTTCATGGGTTACATGAGCGATGCCATCGATCTGCGTCCGGAAGATGCCTTCTGGAATGTGGCTGATCCCGGCTGGGCCTATGGACTGTACTACGCCGTGACAGGCCCTCTGGCGCTGGGACATCCCACTACGTTTTATGATGGTCCCTTCTCGGTGGAGAGCACCTGTCGCATCATCCGCAAATATGGCATTACCAACCTGGCCGGTTCGCCTACTGCTTACCGGATGCTGATCGCCGGTGGTGACAGCGTAATCGACTGCCTCAAAGGGCGGCTGCGAGCGGTCAGCAGTGCAGGAGAGCCGCTCAACCCGGAGGTAATCCGCTGGTTCGCGCAGAACCTGGGCGCGACCATCCATGACCATTACGGGCAGACCGAGCTGGGCATGGTGCTGTGTAATCACCACGCACTGGAGCATCCGGTGCGGCCCGGCTCGGCAGGCTTTGCCAGTCCTGGACACCGAGTCGTGGTAGTGGATGACCAGGCGCAGGAGTTGCCCGCAGGCCAGCCCGGTATTCTGGCGGTAGATCTCTCACAGTCGCCCATGTGCTGGTTTGGTGGTTATCTGGGGCTGCCTACCAAATCCTTCGTCGGCCCTTACTACCTCAGCGGCGATACGGTCGAGCTGAACGATGACGGCAGTATCAGCTTTGTGGGGCGATCCGATGATGTGATCACAACGTCGGGCTATCGCGTAGGACCGTTCGATGTGGAAAGTGCCTTGATCGAGCATCCGGCCGTGATCGAGGCGGCCGTAGTGGGCAAGCCTGATCCAGAGCGCACCGAAATCATCAAGGCATTCGTCGTCATTCATAGCCGGTACTGCGATACCCCAGAGCTTGCCGAAGAGCTGCGCCAGTACGTACGCAAACGCCTGGCCGCCCATGCCTATCCGCGGGAAATCGAATTTGTGGCGGAGCTTCCCAAAACCCCCAGTGGCAAAGTTCAGCGATTCATCCTGCGTAACCAGGAGATTGCGAAGGCCCAGGCTACCCCGGCATCTGCCGCCTAAGGAGTGCTGTATGCAGATTGAAAACAAAACGTTCCTTGTGACCGGTGCGGGCTCGGGCCTGGGGGCTGCTACCGCGACCATGCTGGTGGAGGCTGGAGCCAACGTTATGCTGGTGGATATGCATGCGCCCAGTGTCGAGGCGAAGGTCGAGGTACTTGGCCCACGGGCACGCTGCGCCGTGACCAATGTCACCGACGAAGCTCAGGCGCGTTCAGCCGTAGCCGCCACGATGGAGGCTTTTGGCGCCGTTCATGGGCTGGTCAATTGCGCAGGTGTCGTAGGGGGTGAAAAGGTACTGGGAAAAAGCGGTGTTCATGGTTTGGACAGCTTCAGCCGAGTCGTCGGCATCAATCTGATTGGCAGTTTCAACATGCTGCGTCTGGCCGCCGAAGCTATGACGCAGGGCGAGGCTGAGGCCAGTGGCGAACGTGGCGTCATCATCAACACCGCTTCCATTGCGGCCTTTGACGGGCAAATCGGGCAAGTAGCCTATGCAGCCTCGAAAGGCGGCGTCGCCAGCATGACGCTACCGGCTGCCCGGGAGTTGGCACGTTACGGGATACGGGTCATGACCATCGCCCCAGGTATCTTCGAGACGCCCATGATGGCAGGCATGACAGAGGCCGTGCGCGAATCCCTTGCTACAGGCGTGCCGTTCCCGCCGCGTCTTGGCAGGCCTGAGGAATATGCAGCCCTGGTCAGGCACATCATTGAAAACAGCATGCTCAACGGCGAGGTGATTCGTCTCGACGGCGCCTTGCGCATGGCAGCCAAATAAGAGAGATCATCATGAATCACGATCCCATCGTTATCGTCAGTCTTGCCCGCACCCCCATGGGCGGTTTCCAGGGCGATCTGCAAGGGCTGAGCGCAACGGAGCTGGGCGCCCAGGCCATCGGCGCGGTTATCGAGCGTAGCGGCATCAGCGTTGAGGCAGTAGATGAGGTGCTCATGGGCTGTGTGCTTCCCGCCGGCCTGGGGCAGGCACCGGCACGGCAGGCTGCACTGGGTGCAGGCCTTACCCAACACACACCCTGCACTACGCTCAACAAAATGTGTGGCTCCGGCATGCAGGCTGCCATTCTTGGCCATGACCTGCTGCGGGCTGGCAGTGCCAACGTTGTCATTGCCGGGGGCATGGAAAGCATGTCCAACGCACCGTATCTGTTGGATCGTGCCCGCGCCGGCTATCGCATGGGCCATGGGCGCGTACTGGATCATATGTTCCTGGATGGGCTGGAGGATGCCTATGACAAGGGTCGCCTCATGGGGACTTTTGCCGAAGACTGTGCCCAGCAGCATGAGGTCAGCCGTGCTGCCCAGGATGAGTATGCGATGGCCTCTCTGACCCGGGCGCGCAAGGCCATCGAGGAGGGTGCCTTTGCGGCCGAGATCGTGCCGGTTAGTGTCAAGACCCGTAAGGAAGAACGCCTTATCCGCGATGATGAGCAGCCGCCCAAGGCCCGGCTCGACAAGATTCCCGAATTAAAGCCTGCGTTCCGTCAGGACGGTACGGTAACGGCTGCCAATTCCAGTTCGATTTCCGATGGTGCGGCGGCGCTGGTACTGATGCGCCGCTCCGAGGCCGAGCGGCAGGGGCTGACACCATTGGCCGCTATCCACGGACATGCAGCCTTCGCCGATGCACCGCATCTGTTTCCCACGGCGCCCATTGGCGCCATCCAGAAGCTCATGAAGCGGACAGGCTGGTCGCTGAACGACGTGGATCTGTTCGAAATCAATGAAGCATTTGCTGTAGTTGCCATGGTCACCATGCGCGAGCTTGGGCTTCCCCATGAAAAGGTCAACGTTCATGGCGGTGCCTGTGCATTGGGCCATCCTATTGGCGCTTCAGGTGCACGGATTCTGGTGACCCTGATTTCGGCCTTGCGCCGTCATGGGCTGCGCCGAGGCGTAGCGGCCATTTGCATTGGCGGCGGCGAGGCAACCGCGATGGCCGTGGAATGCCTGTATTGATGTGAGGACAAGATCATGCTGATTACCGAAGAACAACAAAGCATTGCCGACATGGCCCGTCAGTTTGCTCAGGAGCGGCTGCGTCCGTTCTCGGCAGAATGGGACCGCGAGCATACCTTTCCTCGAGAAGCGTTACGGGAGATGGCTGAGCTGGGTTTCATGGGCATGCTGGTGCCTGATACCTGGGGCGGCTGCGAGACAGGTTATGTTGCCTATGCACTGGCCCTTGAGGAAATTGCCGCCGGTGACGGAGCCTGTTCCACCATCATGAGCGTGCATAACTCGGTAGGCTGCGTCCCGATTCATCACTTCGGCACCGATGAGCAGAAAACCCAGTTTCTGATACCGCTGGCTACGGGTGAAATGATTGGTGCCTTTGCACTCACCGAACCTCAGGCTGGCTCGGACGCCAGTGATCTACGGACCAAGGCACGGCGGGAAGGTGATGAGTACGTAATCAACGGGGCCAAGCAGTTCATTACCTCCGGCAGTAATGCAGGCGTTGTGATTGTCTTTGCCGTGACGGATCCATCCGCTGGTAAACGAGGCATCACCGCCTTTCTGGTGCCAACCTCAACACCCGGCTATTCGGTCGTTCGTGTAGAGCACAAATTGGGCATTCATGCCTCCGACACCTGTCAAATCCAACTGGACAACGTGCGTATCCCGGCGGCTTATCGGCTGGGCGAGGAAGGGCAAGGCTACAAGATCGCCCTGGCCAACCTTGAGGGCGGACGCATCGGTATTGCAGCGCAAGCAGTGGGCATGGCTCGCGCGGCATTCGAATATGCACGCGATTACGCCCGTGACCGGCAGACCTTTGGCAAGCCTATCGTCGAGCATCAGGCTGTGTCTTTCCGCCTGGCGGACATGGCAACCGAAATCGCCGTGGCTCGGCAGATGGTGCTGCATGCCGCCGCGCTCAGGGATGCCGGCAGGCCTGCATTGGTCGAGGCCTCCATGGCCAAGCTGTTTGCCTCCGAGATGACGGAGCGCGTCTGCTCCGCTGCGTTGCAAACCCTGGGTGGCTATGGCTACCTCAACGACTATCCGCTGGAGCGCATCTATCGCGACGCCCGGATCTGCCAGATTTACGAGGGCACCAGTGATATTCAGCGGCTTGTCATTGCCCGCCATCTAGGAGAGTAACTTTATGTCCTATGAAACCCTGGTGATCGAAATACAGGAGCGTGTCGCGCTGATCACGCTCAACCGTCCTCAGGCCCTGAATGCCCTAAACACGCAATTGATCGACGAGCTCAATCAGGCGTTGGACGGGCTGGAGCGGGACAGCACCATTGGCTGCATCGTGCTGACCGGATCGTCCAAGGCCTTTGCGGCAGGTGCGGATATCAAGGAAATGGCCGACCTGACCTTTCCTGACATTTATCTAGATGATTTTTTCTCTGCTGTGGATCGTGTCGCCAGCCGGCGCAAGCCGATGATTGCAGCCGTAGCCGGATATGCCCTGGGAGGTGGGTGTGAACTGGCGTTGCTATGCGACTTCATCTACGCCGCGGACAATGCCAAGTTTGGCCTGCCGGAAATCAAGCTTGGCGTCTTGCCGGGCATGGGAGGTACTCAGCGGCTGACTCGGGCGCTGGGCAAGGCCAAGGCCATGGAAATGTGCCTGACCGGCCGCATGATGGAGGCACCGGAAGCCGAGCGGGCAGGGTTGGTAGCCCGCATTTTCCCTGTGGACAGCCTTGTGAGCGAAACCCTGAAAGTTGCTCATGAGATCGCCAACAAGTCGTTGACGGCAACGCTGATGGCCAAGGAGAGCATCAACCGGGTCTTTGAAACGAGCCTGAGTGAAGGTGTGCGGTTCGAACGACGTATTTTCCATGCCGTCTTCGCCACGGCAGATCAGAAAGAGGGCATGAACGCCTTTGTTGAAAAGCGAGACGCAAACTTTAAGCACCAGTAATACCGAGGCTGGGTCTGATGGAGGACCCAGCCATTGTTTCAGGGAAGCGTAGACAGCCGCTGGCAGCTGTTCTCGAACTTCTTGTCACAGGCGCTCTTGTAGAGCTGCTTGGCCTGAAAGGTATCCTTGGGCAGGCCATGCATGCCTTCCATATAAAAGTTACCCAGCATGTGCTGAGCCATGGGATTGCCACCGGCTGCCGACTGATTAAGGTATTTGATCATATCGGCCTCGTTGGCCAGGGCCGGATCAGCTTGTCCTGAATACAGAAATGCCAGGTTCACGGCTGCCTCGGGATGACCGCGGTCAGCGGCCAGCTTCCACCAGCGCTCGGCCTGTCTCAAATCCTTGGTTGGCTTGCCCATGAAATAGAAGCTGCCCAGTTGGATCTGCGCGTCGATATCGCCACGCTCAGCCATCGCTTTGGCGGTATTGAAATCCATGGGCGCTTGAGTGGTCGGGCTAGCCGCAGTGCCTTGGGTGAGTTGGTCGGTTGTTTCTGGCGTATCCGCTTCTTGATGGGCGCAGCCACTCAACAGCATAAGGCCAAGCAGTGGACCTGCCAGTTTTCTAATGAGCATTCGTTCTCCTTGATAATAACGTCCGGGTCTGGCCCTTAGGCTTGTACATAAACGAAAGATTCAACACGCCGCAACGCATCGCTTCAAGAACATTGTCTTGGCGCACATGACCACTATCCGAGAGATATCAAAGGTGATCACAGGATAGAGAAGGCATTCTCAAAAGCTGATTGTGTTATGTTATAACCTAATTGAGTATTGTGTGTTTGAGTCTATATCCGACAGGTCCTGCCCGTGCTGCGTCAATACGCATTTACACCCAACATACTGACCTCTTGTTTGTTAGGTGGGGGAAGCAAGCCTGTGCCTGACGCTTTAAAAAGTGAGTCTGATGAACATGGCAGAACCTAGCGTTACACCCCGGCAAATAGCAGGCGATACCCCTGCCGTTTTGGCTGATGTGCTCCATGAGGGTATCAATCTCGCCATCTGGAACCGCTGCCTTCCTTTGCACATTGAACAGTTCGCCCGGATGTTGACCGGCGTGGCCGAGCCATTTGCCCAGTCTCTGGTAGTGCAACTGGAGGATGCAGAAGCCGAACCCAATCTGAGTCAGTTGGCCGGCACCCATAAGGATTTGGAGGGCTACGAAGGGTTTGTTGCAGACGTCGCCTGGCTGGTCAAAGCCTTCGCCTATTTGCTCAATGCCCGCCGAGTCGGGGTGCGTTTGCGCTTGCTGGACAAGGCAATGTGCCCACGCTTTCACGTTGACCACGTGCCGCTTCGGCTGGTGGCGACCTATTCCGGGCCGGGCAGTCTCTGGTCAGGCAAAAGCCAGCTGACCACTATCTCTCTGGACGAAGCCCATCAACTCGCGCCGGGTGCAGTGGCGCTGCTCAAGGGTGAGAAGTGGGAGGGCAACGAAGGGGCAGGCATCGTGCATTGTTCGCCTGCCTTGGCGGCGGGCGAGAAGCGCCTGTTTCTGTCACTGGACTGGCTGGCTTAGAGAGGTCAAAAGCCTATCACTCATTAGAACCTACGTTGTATTGATTAGGTATGGAAGAAAGAGCCGGTGTCTGGTTGGAACGGTTGACTTCGAGGAAGGCCTGAGGGACGAAACCCTCAGGCCATGTGGATCAGCTGAACAGATTGATACCCAGTTGGAAAGCAATCCATACGGCCAAAGCTGTCGCGAACCCCAGCGCGATGTTCTCGAACCAGTTGTTCCGGTATTTACCCAATAGTGATTTCTGGTTGGACATGATCAGCAGTCCAAGGGAGATCACCGGCAAGCCAATGATGTTCAAGGCATTGACTGCGATCGTCAGGGTAACGAAGTTAGGCATCCCCGGAAGCGACCACACTAATGGCGTAACCAGGATAAACAGCATGAACCACTTATGCATCGGATCATGGTGCAGGACCTTGCCGTAGCGCTCACGGCGACCGGGGCGGATGTACTGGAAAGCATCGGTAATCAACATGGGCAGGGCGGTTGTCTTGCCTGAAATGCTGGCAAACAGCGTTGCGAACACGCCCACAAAGAAGATCAGCCATCCCCCTTGGCCAAAATACAGCTCCAGCGCAGCGCCCAGATCATCCAGCGTATTGACCTGAATACCGTTGGGCCGCAGGATCTCTGCGCCTACGACCCAGATGGCCAGGTTGATGATAATGCCGACAATCACCGCAAACAGAAGGTCGTTACGCTGGATGCGTTTGTGCTCAGGCCCTGTCCAGCCTTTTTCCTTCATCACATAGGGGTGAACGAAATTGGAAAACGAACCCGCCACGGCACCGATGACAGATACCGCCACCAGCAGCGCACCGTGAACGCCTTCATCGGCTGGTATGCTGAAACCGATGGTTCCACGCAGGATGCCGCCCATATCCGGCGTAGCCATGATCGCCAGGGTCAGGAAGGCCAGTGTCATGATAGCCAGTAGCAACTTCATGACGCCTTCGATCATCGCATAGAAGTTTCGCCCCACCAGCATCCACACGGCCAGCACGACCGCCACCGAGCACAATAAGGGCTGGTTAATGTGCAGCAATGTCGAAAGCGCCTCGCCGGCCCCCTTGATCATGTAGGCATTGGTCAGGTGTGCCATGATCAGCGCATAGCCAAACATGAAGTAGGCGAAGAGCGGGTGAAGTTGGGCATAGCCTTGCAGGATGCTCATGCCCTGGTTGTTGCACAGCTGGAAGCGGGCAATGATGTTGACGATCAAGAAGCGGAGCAAAAGGGATACGGCCAATACCCACATCATGGCATAGCCATAATTCGAGCCGGCGACCGATGAGGTGATCAGGTCGCCCGCGCCTAGCCAGGAGAGCACTGCGATAATGCCAGGGCCGAGCACCTTGGCGAGGTTGGAAAGAGAATAACGGGAAGTACTGACTGCCTTTTTGGAAACCGATTCGGTATGTGCCATGACGTAACTCTCTGAATAGGTTGATTGTTCTTGTCACTATCAAGAGCGTTTTGCAGTCCAATGTCGGCAGACCTACTGCAGGCCATGGAACGGGGTTCGGACAAGCCCGCCTCGTTGGTATGTAAGCGATCTGAAGGTGGTCGTGTCTCCTGTTGAGAAGGGAACGTTAAGCCTCCGGTGAAACCGTTGGAGGCTCGGTGGATTACACGGGGGTCTTGAGTTTTCCGCTCGTGAAATACAGATTGAGATTTTCAAGCACAAGATTGGCCATGGCCTGACGTGTCTCATGCGTCCCGCTGCCCAGATGGGGTGTCAGGACAACGTTATCCATTTCCAGCAATGGCTGAGGCACTTCGGGTTCATGGGCGAATACATCAAGCCCGGCGCCTGCAATAACGCCTTGTTGCAGTGCACTCACTAGCGCGGCTTCATCTACCACCGAACCACGGGCAATGTTGATCAGGAAGCCATCCTTGCCCAATGCCTGTAGTACGTCTGTACCGATAAGGTGATGGGTCGCGTTACCACCGGGGACCGCCAGCACCAGAAAGTCGGACTGGCTGGCCAGCGCCTTCAGGTCCGGCTCGTAGCGGTAGGGCACATCTGCTTGTTGATGGCGACCATAATAAGCAACATTCATGTCAAAGGCGGAAACCCGCTTGGCTATGGCTTTGCCAATGTTGCCCAACCCCACAATACCGCAGGTCTTGCCGCCGAGCTTGCGTCCCAGGGGAAACTTTTCCTTGAGCCAGCGGCCATTGCGAACGAAGCGGTCTGCCGCGCTGATGCCGCGAGCTACGTCGATCAGCAGGGCAAATGCAGTGTCGGCCACGCAGTCGTCCAGTACGCCTGGTGTATTGCTGACCGCTACCCCTCGGTCTCGTGCAGTAGCAATGTCAATTGCGTCATAACCCACGCCGAAACTAACGATAACTTTCAGGTTGGAAAGCGCCCGTATTACCTCGCCTTTGCAGCCATGAATTCCGCTGGTGACAATCCCTTGAATAGAGTCACCATGACTCTTGAAAAAGGTGTTTTTGTCCTCGACTTCCCAGAGCTTGTAGACTGCATACATCGATTCGATCTGCTGCTGTAGCGCTGGCAATAAAGGACCAATCAGTAAGAGCGTAGGCGTTTGATTTGTGGTCTCGCTCATAAGCGTCTCCTGTAAAGAGATGGAGTATGTTCGTCTGGCCTCTTTTAAAGGTTAGTCAGCTTTTTGTTGTGTACTGTTAATAAGGCGCTCGCGACGTGTGGTGCTAACTCAAACGCGCCCGGCGCATTCGCACCGGGCGGTAAGGTCAGGAGCGCATTAGTTCGGCGGCTCCTCCCTTCTTGGACGGGCGCAGCGTGCCATACACATGCCAGGCGACCGAGAGAGCAGCCAAAGCCAGGAAAGTGGCGCAAATCGGATTGGTCAGGAACCCCGTGAAGTTTCCATCCGAAAGCATCAGCCCACGCCGCAGGTTGGTTTCGGCCATCGGCCCGAGGATAAATCCGATAATAAATGGCGCAGCAGGTATACCGCCTTTCACAAAGCCATAGCCAATCAGGCCAAACAACAGAATGGTCCAGATATCGAAGATACGGCTACTCAGGCCAAACGCACCCACTACGCACAGTACAAGGATGATGGGCAGGAGGATGTGCTTAGGTACGGCAAGCAGTTTGATGAAGATACGCAGGCCATAAAACTCCAATATCAACATCATGACGGAAGCCAGGAGCAGGGCGGCAAAAATGGTATATACCAGCGGTCCCTGACTCATGAATAGCATCGGTCCTGGCTGAATGCCATGAATCATAAAACCACCCAGCAGAATGGCTGTGACGGCATCGCCGGGAATTCCCAGAGTTAGCAGCGGAATCATCGCACCGCCGATTCCGGCATTGTTAGCGGTTTCACTGGCTACCACACCGTCGATTACACCTTTGCCAAACTTCTCGGGATGCTTCGAGCGTTTCTTGGCTACGATGTAGGACACGATGTTCGAGGTGCCAGCTCCTACGCCGGGTAGAATCCCGATGCCGATACCGATCAATGATGAGCGAATCGAGTTGGGCAATTGACCAATGAATTCCTTCATTGAGAAACCAAATCCCTTGATCTGCTTCATGCTGACCGAAGCAACGGCCGCCTTGCGTTCTGACCGCACGCTTTCAGCGACTTTAATGATCTCGGAGATGGCAAAAATGCCCACCAGCACGGTAAGAATCTCAAAACCGCTGTTGAGGTTAGGGGTATCAAAGGTAAAGCGCCGGATGGCATCTACCGGTGCAATGCCTACCGTGGCAAAGACAAAGCCTACTACGCCGGAAAACAGGCCCTTGATCATCGAGCCGGTCGAAAGCGTGGCGATCAGCGTCAGGGAAAAAATCGCAATCCCGAAATACTCATGAGGGCCAAACCGCAGGGCAACTTTGGCTAGCCAGGGAGCGATAAACATGAGTGC
This sequence comes from Pseudomonas sp. C2.3V, assembly GCF_058536325.1. NCBI lineage: Bacteria > Pseudomonadati > Pseudomonadota > Gammaproteobacteria > Pseudomonadales > Pseudomonadaceae > Pseudomonas > Pseudomonas sp. C2.3V. The sequence goes on from NZ_JBZUBN010000001.1 coordinate 2,041,517, forward strand.
AGCGATACTGACAATCGTACCGATAAACGAGAATACAATCCCTGCACCGAGTGCCTTGACGCCTTCACCTTTCTCCATCATCGGCGCGCCGTCAAACGTTGTCGCAATGGACGAGGGCGTGCCAGGAATCTTCAGTAGGATGGCCGAAATCAAGCCGCCTGACGTCGCGCCAATATACAGTGATACCAACAGCGACAAACCCGCAGCAGGTCCCATTGTGTAAGTCAGTGGCAGGCTCAGAGCGATTGCCATGACAGCGGTGAGACCCGGTACCGCTCCAAATACGATCCCAACGGCTACGCCCAAGGTAATAAGGATTAAAATCTGAAACGAGAATACGGCGGAAAAGCCTTCCTGCAAGAGTTCTAACATGGCCGTCTCCTTATAGGTCCAGGAATCCGGCCGGTAGCATCAGATCGAAGCCATGGCGGAAAATGAAATAGATAGAGGTTGAGGCGATAACGGCAATGATCAGATAGTTCACATGTTTGACACGGTGGCTGGCGGGTGTCAGTACGATGAACTGTAGATAGAGATACAGCGCGGTGATCACGAGAAAACCTACTGTATCCAGCAGGGCCGCATAAAGAACAATCAACCCCAGCGTCTTCAATACAGTTGCATAATCAGCCGGAGCACTGACGCTTTCGTTGTCCCCCTCAGGGTTGGCCGGCTTTCTGCTGGCAATCAACTGCATTACGCCTAACAGGCACATCATCATAGAGAGGGCATAAGGTACAAAGGCGGCGTCAACAAAACCTTTGCGGGGTAGGTTCATTGTCATGAACAGGTAAATCAGACCAGCGCCAAGCATAACCACGCCGATCACAAGCTCTTTTTTCTTGTGGCTTTCCATATAACGTCCTCACATGGAAACAGCAGCGCCAGGCTCGATTGACGAGCCTGGCTGGCAGGGTGGCTTACTTGTTTTGCTGCAACATATCCTTGTACTGCATGAACGTTTCGCGCGTTTCCTTCAGACGAGCAACAGCCTGTTCAGTATTGTAGTAGCTGACCGGCTGCTTGAAGCCCTGCTCAAGATCTTTCGCATAAGCAGGCAATTCAGTAATCTGCTTCATGACGTCAGCCATTTTCTTAACGATGGCTGGGTCCGTCCCTTTGGGAAAGGCGATGATGTAGGGTTTATCCATGACAAAGTCGATACCCTGAGACTTGAAGGTCTTTACATCACCCAAAAGCGGGTTCGGCTCTTCGTTAGGCTGCGCCAGGATATGCATATCGCCGGTTTTGACATAGTCCTGTACGGCGCCATAGCTCACTGCAGACATATCGATACGGCCGCCAAGCAGGGAAGTGACTTTCTCAGCTGCCGAACCAGTATCAACCATCTTAAGTTGTACCCCGGCAAGCTTCTGGAAGATAAGTCCCTGCAAGTGCGAGAAGCCACCCAGCTCTGTTCCATAGATAACGCTATTAGGTTTTGCCTTGGCTTTTTCGATTAGTGCGTCCAGCGAGTCGACGCCGGATGGCTTACCCGATACAAATACGGCTCCTTTGTCTACCGCAGCGATGCTGGATATGTCGAAGGCGTCATAGCTGTAATCCACCAGGCCGGAAACCTCGTTGACAATCAGTTGGCCGACGTGAGCAAACAGGATCGTATTGCCGTTGGGCTCGGCATTCTTGACCTGGGAGGTGGCTACAGAGCCGCCACCTCCGCCCATGTTGGTAATGACCATCGATTTACCCGTGATCTGGGTAAAGTACTTAGCCATAGTGCGGGCGTTGAAATCCGTATCACCGCCCGCACTGGCAGGCACAATGACCTGTACCGGACGAGTAGGCCACTTGGTTTCCTCTGCAGCAAAAGCACTGCTTGCAGTGAGTGAAACGAATGCAGTCAGAAGGGAGGCGCATAAAGCTTTTTTCATTGTTTTACTCCAAGGTACGGCTATGCTGCGTGTATTGATGGAACGAACAAATTCAGCGGACCATGCAAGGACGCTTGTTATTGAATGTCCAGTTCGGCACGAGGAACTGCATGGCTACAGCATCATCCCGTGCGCCCAGTCCCATGCCTTTGTACAGCTCGTGGGCCTTGGCAACCTGATCCATGTCGATCTCGACGCCCAGTCCCGGCTTTTGCGGAACAGCGACCAGACCGCCCTTGATCTGGAAGGGCTCCTTGGTCAGGTGCTGGCCGTCCTGCCAGATCCAGTGTGTATCGATGGCTGTGATTTTTCCTGGCGCGGCCGCAGCGACGTGGGTGAACATGGCCAGGGAAATATCAAAGTGATTGTTGGAGTGCGAACCCCAGGTCAGGCCCCAGTCATTGCACATTTGCGCAACACGAACTGAACCTTGCATCGTCCAGAAATGCGGGTCGGCCAGCGGGATATCCACGGACTGCAGCTGGATAGCATGACCCATCTGACGCCAGTCGGTCGCAATCATGTTGGTAGCAGTCGGAAGGCCTGTGGCGCGGCGGAACTCAGCCATCACCTCACGGCCGGAGTAGCCATCCTCAGCTCCACAGGGATCTTCGGCATAGGCCAGTACGTCATGCTTGTCACGGCAAAGAGCGATCGCCTCCTTGAGTGACCAGGCACCGTTCGGGTCCAGCGTGATCCGCGCTTCGGGGAAACGTTCAGCCAGAGCCGTCACCGCTTCCATTTCTTCTTCGCCGCGCAGCACGCCGCCCTTGAGTTTGAAGTCGTTGAAGCCGTAGCGGGCATAGGCTGCTTCGGCCAGGCGCACCACAGCTTCCGGGGTCAGGGCTTCCTCATGGCGCACACGGAACCAGTCATTATCGGCCTCTGGCTCGCTGCGGTAGGGAAGATCAGTCTTGTTGCGGTCGCCTACGTAGAACAAATAACCCAGCATTTCTACAGCGTCGCGCTGCTGACCTTCGCCCAGCAGGGCGGCAACCGGAACGCCCAGGTGCTGACCGAGCAGGTCCAATAGGGCGGCTTCTACAGCTGTTACGGCATGAATGGTGATGCGCAGGTCAAATGTCTGTAGGCCTCGACCGGCAGCATCACGATCCGCGAACGTACGGCGCATCTGATTAAGGATGTTGTTGTAGGTACCAATGGTCTGTCCAACGATGAGTGCACGAGCATCTTCAAGGGTCTGCCGGATCTTTTCGCCGCCGGGCACCTCACCCACGCCAATATGGCCTGCATTGTCTTTCAGGATAACGATATTGCGAGTAAAGAACGGACCGTGTGCGCCGCTGAGGTTGAGCAGCATGCCATCGTGCCCTGCAACCGGAACGACCTGCATGTCGGTGATGACGGGCGCTTGTGTGAGAGCCTCATGAGTGACCTGTACGTTCATACCTATTCCTCTTCACGCTTTATTCTTGTGGCAGGCAGTGGAGTACTGCCGGTACGCTTGTTTAGGTAACGCCCAGCGGTAAAGCCGGGCGTAGTGGGAGTTAAACGGGCTTGAGTTCCAGGCCTGTGCTGCCAGCGTCTGGTTTCTGTCCTTTGGGCTTGGTCCGGGCAAAGAACACCACGATGGCCGCCAGGATGGACGTAGCTGCCAAGCCATAAAGGCCGCCCTGGATTGAACCGGTCCGCTCTTCAAGGATGCCGAAGACAGTCGGTGCAACGAAGCCACCCAGGTTGCCCAGCGAGTTGATGAGGGCCAATACGGCTGCTGCGATGCGAGCATCCAGGTACGCCTGGGGAATCGGCCAGAAGCATGAGGATGCGGACTTGAAGCCGATGGCGGCGAAGCAGATGGCAACGTAGGCAAAGATGGGGCCGCCTGTGGTCGACATGAACATGCCTGCCGCCGCTACCAGGAGGGCAACGGCAACCCAGGCCTGCTGGAATTTCCAGCGTGCCGAAAGCGAGGCGAAGGCATACATGGCCACAATGGAGATCAGCCAGGGTACGGAGTTGAACAACCCGACCTCAAAGTCGCTGATGTTGCCCATTTTCTTGATGATGCTGGGCAACCAGAACGTGGCGGCATAGATGGTCAGCTGGATGGCAAAATAAATCACGCAGAACAGCATGATCTGGGAGTCTTTGAGCAGTTGCATCAGAGTCGGTTTAACCGTCTGTGCCTGTTCCCGCTGACGTTGCTCATCCTCAATGGTTGATACCAGAGCATCCTGCTCTTCGCGCTTTAGCCATTTGGCATCATGGGGCAGTGAGTCCAGCCAAAACCAGACAAAGCCGCACAGCGCAACGGAGAAAAGCCCCTCGATCAAAAACATCCATTGCCAACCGTGCAGGCCCAGCCCCTCGATTTGCAGCAGGGCGCCTGTTACCGGGCCGGAAATGATCGAGGCGATAGCCGATCCGGAAAGGAATAGCGCAATGGCCTTGCCGCGCTCGGCACCGGGTAGCCAGCGAGTAAAGTAGTAGATGACACCCGGAAAGAAGCCCGCTTCGGCCACACCGAGCAGAAAGCGCAGGATATAAAAGTGCGTTTCGTTCTGGATAAAGGCCATCATGGCAGCCACGATGCCCCAGGTGGCCATGATGCGTGTCAGCCAGGCGCGTGCGCCAACCCGTTGCAGCAGGATGTTGGAGGGGACCTCAAACAGCGCATAGCCGACAAAGAACAGACCAGCGCCCAGACCATAGGCGGCTACACCAATGCCCAGGTCAGTTTGAAGATGGTTTTTGACAAACCCGATGTTCACGCGATCAATGTAATTGACGATGAACATGATGATGAACAGCGGTAGGACGTGTCGCTTGACCTTGGCGACTGCGCTCGCCAGAACGTCGGCTGATACAGCCGATTGAGCGGTATGGCTCATGAATGCTCTCCCACTTTTATTGTTGTGGCGGGTACTGCATTGTCAAAAAGGGCGGGGCGGACCGCCCTTGGCTGTAAAACAGGCTCGGTTGCAATACGCTGCGTAGGGGGCACGCAACCGGCCCAAATGCTTACTGCGGACCGAGTTTGTCCATCAGCGCAGCCAGACGCTCGTACTCGTCAGGCTTGAGGTCGGTCAGCGGTGCACGTACCGGACCGGCGTCGTAACCTGCGATCTTCGCACCGGCCTTGACGATGCTTACCGCATAACCTGCGCAGCGGTTACGGATGTCCAGGTACGGCAGGAAGAAGTCATCGATCAGCTTGCCCACGGTCTCGTGGTCATCCGCAGCGATGGCCTTGTAGAAGTCCATGGCCGTCTTGGGAACAAAGTTGAACACCGCCGAGGAGTACACCGGTACACCCAGCGCCTTGTAGGCCGCGGCGTAGACTTCAGCGGTCGGTAGGCCACCCAGGTAGGTGAAGCGATCACCCAGGCGACGGCGGATGGAGACCATCAGCTCGATATCGCCCATGCCATCCTTGAAGCCGATCAGGTTGGGGCAGCGCTCGGCCAGCATTTCCAGCTGGTCAGGCTTCAAACGGCAGACGTTACGGTTGTACACCACAACGCCAAACTTGACGGACTTGCACACCGCCTCGACATGCGCGGCTACGCCTTCAGGGCTGGCTTCGGTCAGGTAATGCGGCAGCAGCAGGATGCCCTGGGCACCCAGGCGCTCGGCTTCCTGAGCCTGCTGGATCGCTACGCGGGTTGGGCCACCGGCACCGGCCAGAATCGGGACCATGCCCTTGCAGGTGTCCACGGCCGTTTTGATGATGTCGGAGTATTCCTTCTGGTCCAGCGAGAAGAACTCACCGGTGCCGCCCGCCGCAAACAGGGCGCTGGCACCGTAGGGCGCCAGCCATTCCAGTCGCTTGATGTAGGTATCGCGGCGGAATTCGCCCTGCGCATCGAAATCGGTTACCGGAAAGGACAGCAATCCGGATGAAAGGGTGTGCTTGAGTTCTTGCGGATTCATGTATTGCACCCTGCTGAGAGCCATGAGGTTTGTTGTTGTGGATTTAGCCTAACCTCTCATCAGTCGTCATACAAGTGGGTGCGATGCTCTTTTGCTTATTTTTTGATTGCAGCTGGCCCTTCTAAAGTGACTGCATCACTTTTACCAATCGTTCTCGGCTGTTACTAAGGTGCAGACGCATAGCTGCCGCAGCCCCAATGGCATCCTGCCGGGCAATGGCGTTATAGATGTCTTCATGTTCGGCATCGCGCCGTTCAAGATAGGCTTGGGACAGCGAACTTTCATTAAAGGCTTTGTTCAGGCGCATACGTGGAATGAGTTCTCGGCTAAGGCAGCTCATGATCTCTGTAAAGTAGCGATTACCGGTTGCCTGGGCGATCAAAAGGTGCATTTCCATGTCGAGATCCTCTGAGGGAGAGGACGCTCTTGCCCGTGCCTGCATACGGTCGAGCAGAGCTCTAAACTGCGTCAGATGTGCCTCTGAGCGCCTTTGTGCTGCCAGGGCTGCCGCTTCGGACTCAAGGCTGATTCGGACTTCAACGACTGAAAGAACATCCTGCAGTGTCTCTACACTGGAGGGATCAATCATGCCTGATAGCCGAATAATGGGCTCGCAGACAAATGTGCCGATACCTTGCCGGGTGACTACCTTGCCGTTTGCCTGAAGGTGGGAAAGCGCTTCACGAACAACCGAGCGACTCACGCCATGAGCCTTCATGATTTGCGCTTCGGAAGGCAGTTTTGCGCCAGGGCTAAGCTGGCCATCGCGTATCTGGCTATCGAGAATATTGGCCAGCTCCTGCGAAAGATTATGCGAGCGTTTGGCGAGAAAAACAGGCTCGGAATGCATCTGGAACACCTTCTTATTTAGATTAATTATCCGGTCTACCTATAAGATGTCTGACAAGATTAGCGCTGTAAAGAGGTTTTGCAGTAGAGGTACGTTGGCTATTTTGATAAATAACCAACGTCGTTGTAAAAACCGAAGTTTTCCAAGCTGAGAGAGCTAGCCCGCCTAAACTCATCCGAAAGCCGAGAAACCTTCCCACGGATTCCAGCTCTGCGTATTTTTCATTTCTTTAAGATAATAGGCGTAATTGGCGATCATTGAGTTAGCAATCGCAAAGCCTATGCTAATGCCAAAGTCAAGCGCTTGGGGGACATCAATCCCCGTTAGCTCCTGAAACAGAAGTTCAAGTAAGCCGGTAGAGAAGGCAATGCCTAACATGGCTAAACCTTTTTTCTTTAAACCTAACGCAAAAATCAAATAGAAAGGTCCGAGAAAAAAGGCTGGCCAGCATCTAATGATCAGGAGCTTCTTTCGAAAAGGAAGCTGCTTGAATGCCTTTTTGCAGGTAGCGGTTTTAGGTGCACCATAGGTTTCGTAAAAGGCGAAACGCTCTTGCCATTTTGGCGGATATGATGCTTTTCTGGAGGGTTCCGTGGTGTCCATATTATTACTCCTTGGCGTGTGGCCTGTATTTCTTTACTAAGGTGTATCCGTGAAGTTCACCCATACATGTGCGGCTTGGAACAAGCTTGTGTATGGCAAGGGGGCGAGCATACCGAGGTGATGGGAGGTTCGGTTTCTACCCTGTCTCAAAATGCTTATTTGAACGTATTGAAAGGCGGCCTAGTTCAAAACAGCAGGAGCTACATAGGCAGAAAGCCTACTGCCTGTGAGAAGGGATCATCAGCCGTAAAGCCTGAGTAAACACGCAGTAGGTACAAGAGGGCGTTTTAGCCCCCTATATGGAGGCGTAGCTTACATGCCGCAGCTGGTCAACGTTCCGGTTTGATAGTTCACTTCATTGCCAAGGCTAAAGAGTACATCGCTCGAAAAGGACGTACTTTCTACAAAATAGGCGCTATGCTCTCGCAGGCGCTTGGCCAAGCCGCTTGCTTGCTCGACGGGTAGAAATAACAGGACAAACGCGGTGCCGAAGGCAAAGCAGACTTCAAAGACACTGGTTTGTGAGCAGGCGTGGCGGATACGCAGGTACCAATCGATCATCATGGGCATTCTGTAGTCGGCAGTTCGTTCCAACGCTGCGCGGTTTGCGCAATGGTTTTGGCTAGAGTAGCAATAGCCTTCTGATGGGCTATGACGAGGCTTTCAAGCTCCATGCCGGCAGGCTCGCGAATGATACTGCTGCAGGTCAACGTTCGGCGTGGGCTACCTTCGCTTCTCAGGTTAAGGCTCCAAACCACATCAATCAAGGCATACCGCTCGGGCAGCATGTCGAAGCGGCGTACATCAGTGCGTAGCGTCAACACCGGCTTGCCGGAGGTTTTGGGAAGTCCTGCCAGATCCCGGACGCCGAGCTGTTGCTCCAGCTGACCTGCCAGGGCGTCATGAAATTCATCGCCAAGCGGCGCGCTCCAGCGTTCGGACTCCAGAATGGCGAGGCTACCATTGCTTTGCCTCACCACCAGTTGGGGCTGGTCAACCTGCACAGGCATGCGCACAGGCGCAAGCTCGAACTGAAACGCTGCGGAGGCGGTGTGAGAAGCCGCCTGGCCAGACAGGGGAGGCAGTAGTGTGTAGTAATGCGTAGGGGCTGAGCTGCACGCGGCAAGCCCCAGCGTGGTCGCTATTGCAGCCAGCGATAAGCGAAGGGTCATGGCTGGGACTCCATTTCAATGTCTCGAGAGGATGACTTCCCTTTATAGGAGCCGGGCGCCGCTTCCTCGGTACGGCCACGAATCAGCGACTCGGGATGGCGGCTCAGATAATCGGTCAGTACACGCACGGAGCGAGCGGTTCGCTGGACCTCATCCATGGCTTGGTTGACCTGCTGGCGTGCCGGCGAATCTTCATCCAACGTTTCGTTGGCAGTCTTGAGCGTGTTTTGCAGCTCCTCAAGCGTACCGCGCATTTGCGGCAACACATCGCCATTGACCTGTTTCATCGTTTTCTGCAACTCGTTCAGGCTGCCGTTCAGGTTGTTGGCAATCGAGTCGATAGGTAGCTTGCTGATCTTGTCGACCATAGCCTGCAGCTGCTCCTGTAGCTTATCGAACCCGCCTGGAACCGTCGGAATCTCAAGAGGACGACTGTTAGGGTTGAAGCTGACCTTGGCCGCCTTGGGATCGAAATCCAACGCGATATAAAGCTGTCCTGTCAGAAGGTTGCCTGTGCGGGCCTGGGCTCGCAGACCTTGCTCGACCAGACGCTTGATCAGTTGAGCGGATTGCTCTTCGCTTTCACCGCCGATCTGCTTGACCAGCTTGTCATGGGCACTGCCCAGACGCTGCGGATAGACCACTGCACCTACCGTAGTCGGGAACCGCTGCGTTTTGGGGTCATAATCAAGATCCACTGAGACAACCCGGCCGATATTCACCCCCAGGAACTCCACGGGAGCATTCACCGCAAGTCCGCGTAAGGATTGATTGAAACGCAGGCGAATAAACCGAGGTTCGCCGGAGGGAGGCGCCAGTGCCGTTTGCTGGTCGTTATAGAGCGTGAACTCGTAGTGCTCTGGAGCTGGTTTGGCGTCCGGGCTGTAATTAGGCTCTCGAAAGGCAATGCCGCCCGCCAGAATGGAAGGGATCGTCTGGGTGTTGACCTTCAGGCCGCTGGCATCAACCGAGACGTCAATGCCGCTGGCATTCCAGAAGCGGGTATCGTCGGTCACAAACGCATCGTTGGGCGAATTGACGAACACCTGAACATCTACCCCTTTGCCATCTTCCGTCAGGTTATACGAGATGACCTGGCCTACCTGAATGCGGCGATAGTAGACCGGCGAGCCAATATCCAATGAGCCAAGATCGTCGGTATGAAGGGTAAAGCGCTTGCCCCTTTGCCCGTAGGTGACAGGAGGAGGGTTTTCCAGTCCGACGAAATCTTTTTTGGTCACGTCGGAGCGGCCAGCGTCCGCACCGATGAAGGGACCGGAGAGCAGTGTGTCTACACCGGAAACCCCGTTGGCGCCGATACGCGGACGGACCACCCAATACTGGGTATCCTCGCGCGTAAAGGGTTCGGCTGACTTATCTAGGTCAATCGTGGCGGTAACGTGGGTGCGGTCTTCGCTGAGGGCGATCCGGGTAACCGTACCGATTACCACGTTCTTGTACTTTACCTGGGTCTTGTTTGCTTCAAGCCCCTCAGCCGTCTGAAAACTGACGTTGACCTGAGGACCTGCGCGCAACCAGCTATTGACGACCATGGATAGCCCTACCAGAGCCGCCACGATCGGGACCAGCCAGACCAGAGAAATACTGAAGCGCCGCTTTCTGATCTGAGGCGTGCCAGGGGTTGGAAAAGCAGTGTTCGGGTTATTCGACATCATTTACCTCAGCGTCCCAGATCAGGCGCGGATCAAAGCTCATGGCAGACAGCATGGTCAACACAACAACCAGGCCAAAGAACAGGATACCCAGACGGGGCTCGATCGTGCTCAAGGCTCGGAATTGAACTAGCGCAGCCACCAAGGCCACGACCAATACATCGAGCATCGACCAATAGCCGATCAGCTCTACGAAGCGATAAAGCTTGGCCCGTTCGCGCATGGCCCAGCGGCTGCGCCTTTGACAGGTAATCAGCAAAGTACCCAGGACGCAAAATTTCATGCAAGGCACGGCAACGCTGGCAATGAAAATCAGGATAGCGATGTCCCATGAGCCGTGCTGCCAGAACTCGATGACACCGCTCATGATCGTATTTTCACTGCCCCCGCTGAACATGCTGGTATACATCACCGGCAGGACATTGGCCGGCACATAAAAGATGATCGAAGCAAGCAGAAAGGCCCAGGTACGGGCGATGCTGTTGGGTTTGCGCGTATGAACCGGGGAATAGCAGCGCGGGCATTCATGCGCTCCCTCAGGGCAGACAAATCCACAGGTATGGCACAGGCAAACCTTGAGTTCGCGCGCGTAGGGCGGTTTATTCATATAACCGGCACCTCCAGATCATCCCAGAGGTAGCGGATGTCACGACCGGCAATGAGAATAATCAGCACCGTCAGCATGGCCATGGCCCATAAGCCGACGCCAGGCGAAACGTTGAGCATACCGGCCAGTTTGATAATGGCTACGAGAATGCCAAGCAGGCAGACCTCCAGCATGCTCCAGGGTCGTAAATGCTCAAGCGCCCGCATACAGGCCCTGAAACCAGGGGCCATTTCGCCCACATAAGCGTAACCCAGCACCCAGCCCAGCAGCAGAATCTGAAACAGCGGCGCGAAGATAATCGCCAGGCCTGCCACCAGCGCAATCAACGTAATACGACCTTGAGCCAATGCCTCGACAGATTCCCAGAGCGTGGCCTCGTTGCTCAGCCCTTGCAAGCTGATGTGCATGATGGGGAAGACGTTGGCCAATATGAACAGGATGCCAGCTGCCAGCGTAAGGGCGAACAACTGTTCGACATTGAGCCGTCTGCTGCGCTCGATCACGGCATCGCAACGCACGCAGCGGGCAGCTTCGCCCCGCGCGAGAGGGCGCCGATGGTAGACCGAATCGCAGTGCTCGCAGATGATCCAGTCAGGGTGTTGAGGCATGGCTGATGGTGTGCATTAGATAGGTTTCGGTGAAGTGTGGAAACGCCGACCCGTCGACCAGCACCTGATCGTTAGGATACTGCGTTAGGCCGTTTCGCTGTATGGGTGTTCGAAACGGTGCGTTGTCGATTTTGTAACAAGGACACATAGAGCACCGTACTTGTTTCATATGTCCGGTAAAAACCTGTGGGTGGTAGAAGCGTTAGATGTGCTGCAAGTCACGAAGGATCGATGAATCTCATTTCACTGGAGGCGCCGCTTAACAGTGGTTCGTTCAGTTCGGCGCAGGCTTTGAGGTAGTCCCAAAGTAGCGTAACGCGCTTCAATGCCCGCAAATCCTCCTGACAATACATCCAGAAATGCCGTGTTATCTGAATTTCCTCCGCAAGCAGCGGTTGCAAACGGGGATCCGGGCCGGCCAGAAAGCAGGGCAAGATCGCCAGCGAGCGTCCCTGAAGCGCCGCTGTATATTGAGCGATTACACTGGTGCTGCGTAACACCGATCGAGCGCTTGGAACAGCGTGTTCCAAATACAACAGCTCCGGGCTAAAAGCGAGATCATCTACATAGGTGATAAAGGTGTGCTCAGCCAGATCGCTCCGATCATGAATAGGGCCGTGCCGCTCTAGATAGCCCGGAGTCGCATAGAGCCTAAGCTGATAATCACACAGTTTCGTGCAGACGTAAGGTCCTCGTTCAGGCCGCTCCAGGGTAATGGCAATGTCTGCCTCACGTTTGGACAGGCTGATGAAATGCGGAACCGGCAAGACATCGACCGTCAAGCTTGGATAGGTTTGCTGAAAATGGCTGACTTGCGGCGCGATGAAGAAGCTGCCGAACCCTTCTGTGGAGCCAATTCGGACATGTCCCGACAGGGACAGCCCTGCACCGGCGACCTCTTCACAGGCCGATTGCAGCGTGCTCTCGATAGCCTCTGCATAGCCCAGGAGCCGCTGGCCTTCGGTGGTCATTGCAAAGCCGCTGCTGCGTGATTTTTCAAACAGTAAGGCGCCTAGCGTCTGCTCCAGAATACGGATACGGCGTGACACTGTTGTGTAGTCCACCGCCAGCCTACGGGCCGCGCCGGTAGCCGTTCGTGTCCGGGCTACCTCCAGGAAAAACTTGAGATCGTCCCAGTCAAGTGCGGCAGGAGACATGAGATTTTTTTGCATATCGGTTCGGCTTTTTTGTGCGTTCTTATTGGAAGTTTGCACACCTATACTCTGAAACAGCCGCAAGCGCCAGAACGCGATTTCGGCTGATGACACCTCGCACAACAACAATAAGCGGAGGCGTTTATGACTGCAGGCACGACATCATCCAGAGCGACCTCATCTGGTCGCAAGCACTATCGGATCGCCGGGTTGGCCAGCATGGCCGGAACCACCATTGAGTGGTATGACTTTTTTCTCTACGGCACTGCTGCGGCATTGGTCTTTAATAAGCTGTTCTTTCCTGCCCTCGATCCCATGAGTGGCGTACTGGCTGCCTTTGCCACCTACGCTGTGGGGTTTCTTGGTCGTCCCATGGGCGGCATCGTGTTTGGTCATTTCGGTGACCGGATTGGGCGAAAATCCATGTTATTGCTGACGCTTATGTTGATGGGCGTTCCTACCATCGCCATCGGCCTGATTCCCACCTATGACCAGATCGGCTATTGGGCGGCCTTGCTGTTGGTAGTCATGCGCTTCCTGCAAGGCATGGCCGTAGGCGGCGAGTGGGGCGGCGCCGTGCTGATGGCGGTCGAGCATGCGCCGGAAGGCAAAAAAGGCTTTTATGGCAGCCTGCCGCAGACTGGTGTTGGAGCAGGCTTGGTACTGGCCTCGCTGGCCATGGGTGCGGTGGCCACTTTGCCAGAGGAAGATATGCTGGCCTGGGGGTGGCGGCTGCCATTCCTGGCCAGTGTGGTACTGCTGGGTATTGGCTGGCTGATCCGGGTAAAGGTGGCGGAGTCGCCTGACTTTGAACGGCTCAAGCAGGAGGGGCGTAAGGTCAAGGTCCCCTTGTTTACAGTGCTCAAGGAGCACCCTCGGGAAACTCTGGCCATCATCGGCGCCCGCACGGCTGAAAACGCCTGGTTCTATATGGCGGTCACCTTTGCGCTGGCCTATGCCGCCAATCAGCTCCAGATTCCCCGCGCCAGTGTACTGAATGCCATTACCGCCGGTGCTGCACTGTCCCTGGTCACCATGCCGTTCTGTGGTTACCTCTCTGATCGGGTAGGGCAGCGGCGTCTCTATTTTGCCGGGCTGCTCCTGTTGTGCGCCTTTGTTTATCCCTTCTTTGCCATGCTGGGAACACGTGAACCCCTGCTTGTTTGGTGGGCCATGGTGCTGGCCGTGGGCGTAGTGTTTCCCATCCTGTATGCGCCTGAGTCACTGTTATTTGCCCGTCAGTATCCGGCGCAGATTCGCTATAGCGGAATTTCGCTTTCCGTGCAGTTTGCTGGCGTGCTGGGCGGCGGCTTTGCACCCATGATCGCCACTACGCTGCTGTCGCTGGGAGAAGGCAATCCGCGATACGTCATCGTCTATCTGCTGGTCATGGGTGCGATCGCATTGCTTTGTACGGCCCTGATGAAGCCGGATCCTCAGGTCGGCCGCTCCGCTATTTCCACTACCGCTTCCCGCCCCGTTGGCATGGTCAATTCCACCTCAGGAGAATCCCTATGAACGCCCCCTTGAATGATGCCAAGGCTGATATCAGCCAAGTCAAACTGCTGATCAACGGTGAGTGGGTGGACTCCAAAACGCACGAGTGGCGCGATGTTGTCAACCCGGCAACTCAGCAGGTGCTGGCTCGTGTTCCGTTTGCCACGACCGATGAGGTTAATGCGGCGATCGCTGCAGCCCGGCAGGCGTTTACCCGCTGGAAACGTACGCCTATTGGTGCGCGTATGCGCATCATGCTCAAGTATCAGGCATTGATCCGTGAGCATATGAAGCCCATTGCCCAAACGTTGAGTGCCGAACAGGGCAAGACCGTGGCCGATGCCGAGGGTGACATCTTCCGGGGTCTGGAGGTCGTCGAGCATGCCTGCTCGGTGGGTAGTCTGCAGATGGGAGAGTTTGCCGAAAACGTGGCGGGCGAGGTGGATACTTATACGCTACGTCAGCCCATTGGTGTCTGCGCAGGCATTACACCCTTTAATTTCCCGGCCATGATCCCGCTGTGGATGTTCCCCATGGCTATCGTCTGTGGCAATACGTTCGTGCTCAAGCCTTCCGAGCAGGACCCGCTTTCCACGATGCAGCTGGTCGAGTTGGCGCTTGAGGCCGGCATTCCACCCGGTGTCCTCAATGTGGTACACGGCGGAAAGGACGTAGTCGATGCGCTGTGTACTCATCCCGATATAAAGGCTGTCTCCTTTGTCGGGTCTACAGCCGTTGGTACCCATGTTTACAACCTGGCCGGTCAGCACGGCAAGCGCGTGCAGGCGATGATGGGCGCCAAGAATCACGCGGTGGTGTTACCCGATGCCAACAAGGAGCAGACGCTTAATGCATTGGTAGGTGCGGCTTTTGGTGCTGCCGGCCAACGCTGCATGGCCACTTCGGTGGCTGTTCTGGTAGGTAAGGCGCGCGAATGGCTGCCGGAGCTCAAGGCCAAGGCTGAACAACTCAAGGTCAATGCCGGGTCCGAACCGGGGACTGACGTTGGTCCGCTGATCTCCAAACAGGCCAGGGAGCGTGTGCTCGGTCTGATCGAAAGCGGGGTGGCGGAAGGTGCTTCATTGCTGCTTGACGGCCGCAATGTTCAGGTGCCCGGATACGAGCAGGGTAATTTCGTAGGACCTACGCTGTTTTCCGGGGTTACGACAGACATGCGTATCTACACGGAAGAAATCTTTGGTCCGGTCCTGCTGACTCTAGAAGTTGATACGCTGGATGACGCGATTGCTCTGGTAAATCGCAACCCCTTTGGTAACGGAACCGGACTCTTCACCCAGAGCGGTGCAGCGGCTCGCAAATTCCAAAGTGAAATCGATGTTGGTCAGGTAGGAATCAATATTCCGATTCCGGTACCGGTTCCCTTCTTCAGCTTTACCGGTTCTCGTGGCTCCAAATTGGGTGATCTGGGGCCCTACGGTAAGCAGGTTGTTCAGTTCTATACCCAGACCAAAACCGTCACGGCCCGCTGGTTCGACGATGACAGTGTCAGCGATGGGGTGAATACCACGATTACCTTGCGTTGATCGGAGCGGTCTTCAACGTTACAGAAGGAGAATAACCATGCGTATTGCCTTTATTGGTTTGGGAAACATGGGGGCTCCGATGGCGCATAACCTGCTGAAAGCCGGACATGCGCTCACGGTCTTCGATGTCAACGCACAGGCGGTTGGCGCCCTGGCGGAAGCGGGCGCCAAGGCGGCAAACTCCGCCCGGGACGCCGTACTGGAATGTGAGCTGGTCATTACCATGCTGCCTGCCGCGGCCCATGTGCGCAGTGTCTACCTGGGTGAAGAGGGGCTTCTGGCAGCGCTGCCTGACGGAGCCGTAGCAATTGACAGCAGCACCATCGATCCTCAGACGGCCCGGGAGGTTGCCCAGGTGGCGGCGGGGCGAGGAGTCGCCATGGCCGATGCGCCGGTTTCAGGGGGGACCGGCGGTGCGCAGGCAGGCACCTTGACTTTTATGGTCGGCGCGACGCCTGAGCTGTTCAATCTCATACAGCCGGTACTCTCTGATATGGGTAGGAATATCGTGCATTGTGGTGAGGTCGGAACCGGACAGGTCGCCAAAGTCTGTAACAACCTGCTGCTGGGCATCAGCATGATCGGTGTTGCAGAAGCCATGGCGCTGGGCGATGCGCTCGGCATCGACACCAAGGTTCTGGCCGGCATCATCAATACCTCTACCGGACGCTGCTGGAGTTCGGATACCTATAACCCCTGGCCGGGTATTATCGAAACGGCGCCGTCTTCACGAGGCTACACCGGTGGGTTTGGGGCTGACCTCATGCTCAAGGATTTGGGGCTTGCCACTGAAGCGGCGAAGCAGGTGCGCCAACCGGTTCTGTTGGGTGCGCTGGCACAGCAGCTTTACCAGAGCATGAGCCAGCGAGGTGAGGGCGGCAAGGACTTTTCCGGCATCATTGGGCTGTACCGCAAGCCTTAGCGCTGATCAGTCGGCCCAGCGGTAATACCACGCCGCTGGGCCAGCGAGTCGGCATCCGGCAGCGCCTCCCTGTACACTAGGCATTCGATTATTTCCGGATGCCTCACATGAAAGACCAACTCCTTGAACTGATCACCCTAATCAGCTCCGGCTGTATGAGCGATGAGGAGATCGCGCGGATCGCTGACGAAGCTGCACAAGCTTATGCCGATCCCGAAGCGTTCCTGGCAGCCAATCCGGATATAAATTACGACGAGACCTTCCCGATTTCGCTGGGCGAGTGGGTAGTAGTCGGCAGTTTGCCGGAAACGGTACTGTTCCAGGCCGATAGCTACGATGAGCTGCTCCAGCACATCATGGATTCCTTCGGCAAGGATGTGCCGTTCAACATCAAACCCAAGCAGCTGGTGAAGGTTGAACCACTCAAGGCGCTCAATCGGATCCAGGTTCAGCTGAGCAGCATGTACAAGGAAAAGGGTGGCTACACCCTGATGGATTTCAGTGAGCCACTTGATGATGAGCTGCAAGCCGTTCTGGTGTACACCCATGACGTGCAGCGGGTACTGGATCTCTGCGCCGAGCTCGACATCTACGCGGCGCCCTCCTATGAAGCGCTAAAGAACGCGTTGGAAGACTGAGGCGTTCAGTCATCAACCTGCCATCTCTCCACTGGATAAACAGCGGGTCGGCCATTATCGACCCTGAGGTTCCCTTTTATGAAAGCCATGGCCAAACATATTCTGGTCAAGACATCCGACGAGGCGGACGCCCTCAAGAAGCGCCTTGAAAAAGGCGAGGCCTTTGACGTACTGGCGAAGAAATTTTCGATTTGCCCTTCAGGAAAGCGGGGCGGCGACCTTGGCGAGGTCAAGCCGGGCCAGATGGTCAGGGTGATCGATCAGGTAATTTTCAAGAAGTCGGTCGGTGATATTCATGGTCCGGTCAAAAGCAAGTTTGGCTATCACCTGGTCAAAGTGTATTACCGGGACTGAGCGCAGCCTGCTCAGTCACCCAGACAGGAACAACGACCCGAGCGAGGACCGTTTTGGCCAACGAACCTGTAACACCTGATGCACCTGCAAAATCCGATCGCTGGCAGTCCCCAGTCTTTCGCATGAAGGTTCTGGCGGGCTGCCTGTTGCTGGCAGCCGCTGTCCTGTATGCGGTCGCTACCGCACTGCATGACATCCATCCTGGCTGGGGGTATGTCGCCGCCTTTGCCGAGGCGGCGATGGTTGGCGCGATCGCCGACTGGTTTGCGGTTACCGCGCTGTTCAGGCATCCCCTAGGGCTGCCCATTCCTCACACGGCTATCATTCCACGTAACAAGGCGGGCATAGGGCGCAAGCTTTCGGATTTCATCTGTCTTAATTTCCTGTCCACCCCTCAGCTGATGGCAAAGGTCAGAGAATTCAACGCAGCCGACCAACTGGCCGGCTGGCTGCAAAAGCCTCACCATGCCGAAGCCTTGGGTAATCATCTGATAGGGGTGGCCCGATTCGGTGTAGGTGCCTTGCGGGATGAGCGTGTTCAGCGCTTTATCCAGCGCACGGCGACGGCTCGGTTGCAGCAGGTTGACCTAGCACTGTTGAGCGGGCAGCTGCTGGATGTCATGACGGCAGACCGGCGCCATCAGGCCATGCTCGATGATGTGCTGCGTGAGATCGACCGCATGATGAGGGACGAAGATACTCAGGCGATGATTGCCCGTGCCATCTCTTCAGAGCTCAGCGCGTTGCGCTATGTTCGGCTTGATGAGTATGCGGGGCGCTGGTCGGCCGAGAAGGTCGTCAAGCGGATCTCGATGCTCATTACCGAGATCAGCGAAGACAAGGATCATGAGATGAGGGCTCGCTTCGACCATTATGTCGCCGACTTCATCGAGAAGCTCAAGAACGATCCCGAATTTCGAGTGAAAGGCGAGCAGGTCCGTATGCAGCTGATCGAGCACCCCGCCATTGCCGGGTATCTGCAAGGGCTCTGGGATGATCTGATTGACTGGCTGCAGGATGATCTGGGCAAGGACGATTCCTCAATACGTCGACGCCTGATTCGTCTGACCCAAGGGCTGGGGGCTGCGCTGGCAGCGGATGCGCCTATGCGGCAATGGATCAATGACCAGATCGAGGAGGTAGCGCCTCCTGTCATTGAGCGTTATCGCGGTCAGGTGGGAGACTACATCGCCGAGCGAGTCGAAGCCTGGAACACTGACGAGTTGGTCGAACAGCTTGAGAAGAACGTAGGCAGAGACCTGCAGTTCATCCGTATCAACGGCACGCTCGTAGGCGGACTGGTTGGACTGATCATCCATACGGTCACCCAACTGCTGGTAGGGTAGCCGGGTGAAGAAGTGCCGGATGGCCCGGCACTTCCAGCTGGTTAAAGCAGGCGGAACTGCTGCTCCTTTACCTCTTCCGAATCCAGTCCGATATAGACCTTGAATGCACCGGGCTCGGCGGCGTACTTCAGGTCTGCATTGTAGAATTTTAGGTCTTCTTCACTGATGTCGAAGTCGATAATCTTTTCTTCGCCAGGTTGCAGCATGACCTTGCGGAAATTCTTCAGCTCCTTGATCGGACGACTGATTGAGGCAGTAACGTCTCGCAAGTACAGCTGTACAACCGTCTCGCCCGCGCGCTGTCCCGTATTTTTCAGCGTCACACTGGCTTTCAGTCTGCCATTTCGGTGCAGCGTGCCGCTGGAGAGCGTTATATCGGAAAGGTCGAAAGTGGTGTAGCTCAAGCCGTAGCCGAAGGGATACAGCGGTCCGTTAGCCTCATCGAAATAGCGAGACGTGTATTTGCCTGGGTCTTTCGGATTGAACGGTCTGCCGGTATTGAGGTGATTGTAATAGATGGGTATCTGGCCAACCGAGCGTGGAAAGGTCATGGGCAGCTTGCCGGAGGGGTTGTAATCGCCAAACAAGACATCGGCGATAGCGTTACCGCCCTCAGTGCCGCTAAACCAGGTTTCCAGTAGCGCGTCGGCCTGTTGGCTTTCCCAACTCAGATCCAGTGGTCGGCCATTCATGAGCACCAGTACCAGAGGCTTACCAGTGTCTTTCAAGGCTCTGATCAAGCGGCGCTGATTGTTCGGAATATCGATATGGGCGCGGCTGGATGCTTCATGGGCCATGCCTTGCGATTCACCTACCGCGGCGACAATGACATCCGCTTTCAAGGCTACCTCGACCGCCTCCTCAATCATATCTTCGGTAGAGCGGTGGTCTACCTCGACAGCAGGATCGTAGGAGTTTAGATAGGCCAGAATGCTGGCGTCATCAGTAATGTTGGCGCCTTTGGCATAGACCAGTGTGGCCTTGTCGCCGACTGCGTTAGCCAGGCCCTGATAAAGGGAGACGGCTTGCTGGGTGATCCCGGCGGCTGACCAGTTTCCCATTACGTCGCGCTGGCTCTTGGCCAGGGGGCCGATAACCGCAATGGTGCCGTTCTTTTCAAGCGGAAGCAGGTTGCCTTTATTCTTGAGCAGGACCTGACTTTTGCGGCCTACCTCCCGCGCGGCTTCGCGGTGTAAGCGGCTCTCGGCGTTGGTATCAAAAGGCGGATCGTTCGGTTTGCCCAGGAAGGCATAAGGGTCCTTGAACAGGCCCAGGTCATATTTGGCACTAAGTACATAACGGCAGGCATCGTCGATTTCCTGTTGGCTGACCTCACCGCTCTTGAGCAGGGCGGGAAGCTGAGTGCCATATAAATCGTCGTGCATGTTCAAGTCCACGCCTGCCTTGATAGCGAGTTTTGCGGCTTCGTGCCCATCTTCGGCGACGCCGTGACGGATCAACTCGTTGATGGCGCCATGATCGCTGATGATGAGACCCTTGAAGCCCCACTGGTCTCTCAGCAGATCCTTGAGCAGCCATCGATTGGCTGTGGAAGGAATGCCGTTAATGGCATTGAGGGAAACCATGACGCTGCCCGAGCCTGCCTCCACTGCCGCCTTGTAGGGGGTAAGATAGTCTTGGAACATGCGCTGGGGGCTCATGTCGACCGTGTTGTAATCACGACCGCCTTCAGTCGCGCCGTACAAGGCGAAGTGCTTGAAGCTGGCCATAATCGAATGCGCAGACGCCAAGTCGTCACCCTGATACGCCTTGATCAGTGTGCCGGCAATCCTTGAGGTCAGGTAGCTGTCTTCACCAAACGTCTCGGAAACCCGTCCCCAGCGAGGGTCACGAGTGACGTCAACTGTCGGCGAGAAGGTGAGATTCAGACCGTCTGCACTGGCTTCCTCTGCTGAAATGCGCCCGCTCAAGGCAATCGCATCCAGATCCCAGCTGGACGCCATCCCCAGGTTGATAGGAAAAATGGTGCGGTGGCCATGCACCACATCATAAGCATATAACAGGGGGATCTTGAGGCGGCTGTGCTCTACCGCCTGGACCTGCATCTGACGAATGTCGGGCCGAGTGACCGTATTGAACATCGCGCCTACCTTGCCGGCCCGAATGTCCGCCATGATGGCGTCCTTGGTGTAGTCAGGACCAACGCTTACCAGGTTGAGCTGGCCTATCTTTTCTTCAAGCGTCATTTGTTTCATGAGCTTGTCGATAAAAACACTCTTGTCATGTTCCCTGACTGAAGGGGCAGCGCGGTCTGTTTCAGCCAGCGCAGCAGCACAAAAGCATGCCGCCAAGGTTCCTAGCACATACAGCTTCTTCAAGTGACACCTCAAAGGGTTTTATTCTTCTTTCTCTTCTTGCAGCGAAACGGCAAGAGTGAGCAGTTTCGCATAACAGCAAAATGCGGGCATGTGATTTCTGAAGCGTCGAGTTCAGCCGGTTGACCGACTGTCTTTTTGGTTCGACAGGCTACTGTTTTCAGGTCCGTGATGTCATTCTGATAACCTGTGACTTCGGCGGATGGACGCGGCAGGGTATATTAGCGATCTATACTGATAGCGTTCATCGGACGTTGTCATGGTTTGCAGTTCAGTAAGGGTTACCCGTGCGCACAGGCATCTACGTCGATTCAGACAATATCAGCTCAAGTGGCGGCAGCTACATGCGCTACGAAACGCTCAGGCGTTTCTATGAGGCATCCAGCGTAGTCACTATCGCCAAGGCTTATCATGCCTTCGACGAAGTGCTGGCCGAAGAAAAGCCCGAGTATGCGAACTGGCATGCTGCCCACGTCGCCCGTATCCAGGGCGCCGGGTTTCGGTTGTTGATCAAGCCGGTCAAGCGCTACAACAACGATACGGGCACGTCCCGCAAGGGCAATGTCGATGTGGAACTGACCGTTGATGTCCTGACCCAAGCTGACAAGCTGGATCGGGTCGTGCTGGTGACAGGCGACGGTGATTTTGTCGCGCTGGCACAGGCGCTTCAGGCGAAGGGCGTACGGGTGGAAGTCGTAGCGTTCAAAAATATCTCAAGCGATCTTGTCCAGATCGCCGATGTGTTCCTGAATGCCTATCTGATCCCCGATATTCTGGCTGGCGATGCTCAGCCTCGGGACCGAGTTATTCAGATCATGAATGTCGACCTGAATGGACAGCGAGCCTTCTATTCCTGCCTGGAGCAGGCGCCCACCTCACTCTCGCCGGATGATCAGGCCTGGTTGCGTGGCGAGCTAAGATTGACCAAGTCGATGATTGACTCCCGTAATTTCCGTCCCGGCAAGATTCTCGCCTGGCGTGGACGTAACGCGGATGAGCAGGCGTTTGAAGTTTTGGCAACGCAGCGACTGTAATTTAATGCTGTCGCCATGTGACTCGGGGTGCAGGATTGCACTCTATGAATTAAGGTGATTTGCAGCATTAACCCTTACAGTATGCAATCTTTGTTTCAGGCTTTTGGTCTTCCAGGTTTGCCTAGATATGCTTGATCTCGAAAATGGGTACGACTCGAAGGCCAAGCGGTTACCGCTACAGCTCCTGACGATTCTCTTTTTGGTCACGGTTTGCCTGTCAATGGTGGCATTGACGGCTTGGCAGGTCTGGAATTCGCGAAATGTCCAGATCAGCGAAGGCGAGGTCATGACCTCCAACCTTGCAAAGTCCTTGGCCCAGCATGCCGAAGATACGTTCACCGAGGCTGATACCGTACTGCTCGGTCTGCAGGAGCGTATGGAAATAGATGGCACCAGCACCCAGCACATGACTCGGATGAGTATGCTGCTCAGGCGGCATGTGCAAGATCTTCCACAGCTCGAGGGATTGTTCGTCTATGATGAGAAGGGCGATTGGCTGGCGACATCCTTTCCGACGATACCGGCCAATAGTAACAATGCGGACCGTAACTACTTCAAGCAGCATGTCTCCAATTTCAATCTGACGCCACACATTGATCATGCCGTGCGCAGCCGCTCTTCCAACAACTGGATCATTCCGATCTCGCGGCGTTTCAACAAGCCTGATGGAAGCTTTGGTGGCATTGTGTTGGCTACGGTCAAGATGAGCTATTTCCAACAGTTCTATGACAGTTTCAAGCTTGATGACGAGGGCGCGATCTTTCTTGCCCTGACCGATGGCTCGATCATCGCCCGACGTCCTTTTAAAGATGAATACGTTAACAAAAGCATTCAGCAAGGTCCGATTTTCAGTAATTATCTTCCTGGCGCACCTGTAGGTGTCGCGGTGGTCCGCGCGTCCGTAGATAATGTTGAGCGCATGTATGGTTATCGCCAGTTAGAGCGTTATCCATTGGTAATTGGTGCCGCCTTGTCCAAAAAAGCTGTTCTGGCTAATTGGACTGACGAGACGCGCAGAGCCGTTGCCATGGTGGCGCTGATGCTGTTGGGCATGACGATGTTCGGGCTTTTACTACTCAGGCAGATTCAGCACGGCATGCAGGCAGAGGCTGACCTAG
Source organism: Pseudomonas sp. C2.3V (assembly GCF_058536325.1). NCBI lineage: Bacteria > Pseudomonadati > Pseudomonadota > Gammaproteobacteria > Pseudomonadales > Pseudomonadaceae > Pseudomonas > Pseudomonas sp. C2.3V. The sequence goes on from NZ_JBZUBN010000001.1 coordinate 2,064,759, forward strand.
TCGATGCCAAGCAGGGGCTTGAAAAGTTGGCCATGCATGACGGCCTGACCGGTCTCGCCAACAGACGTTATCTGGATACATTGTTGCCTGCCGAGCTGGGACGTGCACTTCGTTATTCTCATCCGGTCGGTCTGATCATGATCGATATCGACTACTTCAAGACGTATAACGATCTCTTCGGCCATCCAGGCGGCGACGATTGTCTGCAACGTGTCGCCAAAGCCATCCAGAAAAGCCTCAACCGCCCCAGCGATGTTGCTGTTCGCTATGGTGGCGAGGAGATTTCGGTACTTCTACCAGGAAGCGATCTGGATGGATCCGTTCTGGTTGCGGAGCGGATTCGTGAAAATGTACGAGAGCTCAAGCTGGCGCATCCTGGTAATCCAACCGGCTATGTAACGGTCAGCTGCGGTGTGCATGCGTATGTACCTAGTCGTGGCGATGAGTGTTCCGGCAAGAAACTCATCATGAACGCGGATCAGGCACTTTACCGTGCCAAACGTGACGGCAGAAATCAGGTTCAGGCGAACCGTGAGCCTTTTCATCAAGCATAATCTGCATGCCATAGATGAGAGTTTGCTATAAGATTACAGCCTAGTTTATTGTTTAAATTGAACTAATTCTCATCTGTAAGGTCTTTGCGCAACCTAGTTATCTGTAGTTGGGCAGGGACCTATGCAACATTTACGTTACGAAGCCATTTGTGGAAAGATCCGATACGCCCTGGCGCCTCTTCGCTGCGTCTTTAAACAAGGTGAGGCATACAGAACTTTCAGCTTCATGGTTCACGATAAGGAAAATGGCATCCTGTTCAGTTCCGAGCCGTTGAACAGTGCTTATTTCAGCAACCCCATCGTCCTGCATCATTACCTGAAGGATTTACGTGAGCGCTTGGCTGACCAAGGCGTTGCGCTCGCTGACTGGCAGGATTGCATTACGCTTGAGAAACTGGCGACATGGCGCAAGCGGGTGTTACCCAAGCCAGGCCCCACCATGCGCGCTGCAACGTCCTGAGTTCAGTCGAGTCGTCTGCCGTCTGAGAAGGGGCGTATGTCCAGTCCTGGTTGCAAAGGCGGCTCTACATGATCAGAGGTCGGCTTTGGGCGTTGATAGTTTCTGGATTCGGCTATCAGCGCCTTGGCAGATTCGACCAGCGCTTCAAGTTCTGTGTCGATCTGAATCAACCGGTCTATCAGATAACGAGCCTTGCCTGCGTATTCAGGGTGAATACTGCCATCCAGCACTAGGGCCAGACGACAAACCTCAGAGGCATGTGCCTGAAAACGTGCTGAATCAATAGCTGTTACAGCACTGTCAATACGAAACTCGCTGGCATCCTTGCTGGCATGAGTGAAACTCAAGATGATCTTCCATTCCACAATAAACAGTGAATTATTAGATCACAGGGCCAGTAGTAATGGCTAATTGCCTTTATATTGTTTTGATCTAGTTTCCAAACTGTTCAGATAGCAACCTGATGTTTCGCACGCTTGGCTCATAGGGGAAGATTAAAGGCTGTTCAGCTTTTGTTTTGGTTGGATGGGATATCTTGAAACTGCAATCTCATCACCTCCTATGAGCTTAGTCAGCACCGTTAGAACCGCATTACTGACAACCCCGCCTCGGCGGGGTTTTTATTTGCCTTAAGAAAATTCAATGGTTACCGGCAACCCCGCAGGACCGGTGCAGGCTCCCGCGGGCTATCAGTGTCACCGATATTTAATGAGATTTCTCAGCGTTGTTGCCCAGAGCGGTCTCAAGCAGGTCTGCCTCACGCACGAGTTTGCGTAAGGTGTTGTCATTGATAATGTGCTTGCTGCGCAACTTGTAATACTCATGACGCTCAGCTTTCAATGCTTCCAGACGGGTTTCACGCTCCAGCTCCCGGCGACTTTCCAGGACAGGTGTGGAGAGCTCGACATTATTGATTTCCAGCCGCTTGTGGTAGTAGTCCATCAGCTGGAGCGTAACGTCATTGAACGCAATGATGATTTCTTCATCACCCTTGTGCTCGGCCAGTTTCTTGGCTTTTTCCTGTCGGTAGCTTTCAATTCGACGAATAGCTGCTTCAGCGCCGCGAATGCGGGCTGTTCGCTCCTCTTCATACGCCTTGGTGTCCTTTGGCAAGTGCAGATTCCGAAGCACCAAGGGAAGGCCGATACTGCCGGCAATCAAGGTAAACATAATGACGCCGGTAGCCAGGAAGATAAGTAGCTCTCGTGCTGGAAAGGGAGTGCCGTCATTCATTGCGACCGGTAAGGAGAGCGCTGCTGCCAAGGTTACCGTGCCGCGGATACCAGCTAGGCTACCCGCAAGAATGACGCGCATCGATACCCTGGGTCTGGCTTTACGCCTGGACAGCAGGCGAGGCAGGTGGGCTGCGCCTAGAATCCAGACAAAACGCATGGCAAACAATGATAGGGAAATCAGGCCGACCAAACCCAGCAGCTTAAAGAATTCGAGCGTACCGCCATTCTGCTCCGCATAGTGCAGGGCACCCTCGATGATTTCGGGTAGTTGAAAACCTAGGAGCAGGAAGACCAGGGCGTTGAGCACAAACTCAAGCATGTCCCAAACGCTGCGCGTTTGAATGCGTGAGCTGGTCTGGTCCTGACGTTTCAGGTCCTTATAGTTAATGACCATCCCCGCAGCTACGGCGGACAGGATGCCCGACATATTGAAATGCTCAGCCACCAGATAAGCTGCAAAGGGCAGCAGAAGCAGTAGAAGCACGATTTGGATCGTTGAAGCTTCGCCCAGTCGGCGCTCGATCAGGCGCGTTCTGATGAAGTTGAAAACAAAGGCCATGGCCGCGCCGATGACGAGACCACCTATCGAGATCATGAAGAAGCCCACAGTGGCATCCATGATGGAAAACGCGCCGGTAAGCGCTGCCGCAACTGCAAACTTGAACGCCACAAGGCCTGAGGCATCGTTCATCAACGATTCGCCTTCGAGGATATGCATGAGCCGCGGCGGAACGGGGAGACGACCGGAAATGGCGGACACCGCCACGGCATCGGTGGGAGACAGAATGGCAGTGAGCGCAAAGCAGACGGGCAAGGGCAGGTGAGGGAATATCCAATGCACGACATAGCCGACACCAACCACCGTCATAAGCACCAGACCTAGGGCCAGCGCCAGGATAGGACCTCGCAGAATCATGAACTCTCTTTGAGGAAAGCGTCGCGCATCGGCAAAGAGAAGCGGAGCAATAAAGAGCAGCATGAAGATTTCAGGCTCAAGTTCCACATGCAGACCGCCGGCAGGCCAGGCCAGCAATGCACCAAATGCGATTTGAACCAGCGGTGTCGGAAGTACGGGTAGGAAGCGGGCAGCCACACCGGTTGCAGACGCTACCAGTAGCAGAATCAGAACGAGATAAACGGTATTCATGGGTAAGGCGAATCAACCTGCGGGAAAGGGTTGATGGCTAGTCAAACCGTCGAGCGGGACGAGGCGTATGAATGCTAGAGGGAAACGCAGGGAAGCATAACTACGGCAAGGTACAGCTTAAGGTGTTGAAGCCAGAATGGATTGCAGTCGAGACAGCCTTGACATAGCTTTTGGCTATAAGCAAGGCCGTACCGATTAGACTCTATTAGTTATTTATCGCGATGTCCATGAACGCATTGTCGCGTGCGTTGTGGCATGGCTTAGGCCCTGCCTACCTTTTCACGCTTCTCTACCATCGACTTTGCGAATCGTACAAACCGTATCGAACCAGGCCTGGTTACCAATGAGCGGTTGTGGGTTGATGGGAATAATTCGGTTCACGTTGTAACCGTTACCGCGGCCCCCCTGGCGCTCATCCCACCAGAGCGAGGTGCTTAGGTCATCCTGTTCTGGAGTCCCTCCATAACCCTGCTGGCCAAGTGTCGCTTCGGTATTGCGCTCGCCCTGACGTGCAAGGGCAGCGCGACCCGATACGAGATAGCCGAGGCTATTGGATACCGCAAACACGCGAGGATGTATGCCCTGGGTTACGAAAATACGAACACGCTCGGAGCCTATAGGCTCACCTGTCCCCTTATAGGCCTGGTCACCATGCGGGCCGCTGACCGGGCGGTAGGTGGTCAATTCAACCCAGTCGCCGGTTTTAAGGCCAAGTGACGCGGCAGTGGATGCATTGATCCACATGGGATTGTGATGGACGATTTCCGTCAGGTATTTCTGATTGGCTGTCCGGGCCTGAGTATGCACATTCCATTTGAAGCTGGTCAGGATGAACCGGTCTTCCGGCAGGTTCTGGTGCGCAGGAATAGGGATATAACTGGGCAGACCGTCATCGGTAATGCCGAGTGTCGTAGCGACCTTGACCAGCTCCGGACAGTACAGCTCGAATTTGCGAGAGGGTGTCTGGAAACCTCTGACTGCTGTGCGAATCCCGTCCTCTTTGATCATTAGGCCAATAGCACTTTCCTGGCCGGCCGTATTCGCCGTATAGATGACCTGCGTGGCTTCGTCGACTCTCGTGTTGCGGAGCTGTTCAGGCGTGAGGCGACGGCGATGTACCTCGTAGCTTTTCGGAGCGCTGCGGTCGACGTATACGCCATGCTTTTTCATGTACTCGAAGCCATCAGCTTCTTCGCCAGCCGGTATGTTGGCGCATTGGTGTCGGACAAACGCCTCATGGTCACCAAACTGAAAGTATCTGGCCTGTTCCGGGCCGAGGCGTCGGCCAATATCAAACAGCACATCGGCATAGCTACGTGCCTCGCCCGGCGGCTGCACCATGGGTTGACGCAAGGTAACGAAGTGCTGGAGTTCCAGGCTGTTACGGGTATCAAGCCCCCAGCGCTCCAGATAGGTCGCATCCGGCAGGATCAAATCGGCGTAATGGGCCATCTCTGAATAAACTACGTCGGAGCAGGCATGAAAAGGGATCAGGGATTCATCCTTGAGCACCTCGACCGTTGTCGAGCGGCCCTCAGGCCAGGTCATGGGGGAGCTGATCGTATAGGATAGATACACATCAACCTTGGCGCGGCGTTGGCGGATGTAGTCATACACAATCTGGCCCACCTTCATCTCCTGCCAGCGGTTGGCCAGTGGCCACTCGGGTGGATCTTCCAGATCCGTTCTCAGCTTCGGCTTGGGCGGCACAGGTTGCGGCTGCGGATAGCGAGTGGCGCTGAGCTTTTCTTCCAGGCCATAGCAGTAACCACCCGGCTGGCCTACAGCGCCAACCAGGGCATTAAGCATGACCACGGCGCGTTCAGCATTGAGTCCATTGTAATGGGCGCCTGTCCCCCGGTTGGTAAACGCCACAGCAGCGGGGCGCTGGCGAGCAAATTCAAGTGCAAGGCGTTCGATGTCGCTGGCGGCGATCCCTGACTGCTGGGCCGCCCATTTAGGCGTGTAAGGGGCAAGGAAGGCATGGACTTCTTTCAGGCTCAGGTTGACGAAGTGCTCCATAAACCTGCGGTCGTATTCACCCTCGCGCATGATGACATGGCCCATGGCGAGTGCAATAGCACCCTCGGTACCCGGAAAAGGCGCGTGCCACTCATCGCTGCGGCCAGCAGTGTTGGATAGGCGAATGTCGAAGGTGACAAGCTTGGCACCATGATCGAAGCGGGCGGTTGCCACACGCTTGGCCAAATGAAGACCGCCCTGGTGGGCCTCATAAAAATTGGAGCCGAAGTTCAGAAAGTATCGGCAGCGCTCGGCATCGATGGACTCCCAGTCGGTGTCGCCCAGGCTGATATAGTTGGCGCCGCGCTTGCTGGCCGAGCACAAGGCGCGATGGTTGAGCTGCACGGGTGAGCCTATAGCGCCTAAAAAACGCTTAATTTCCGCATCAATGCGAGAGCGTCCGGCATGCAGGGCGACCCGTTCGGGGTGCCCTGCATCGATACTGCGCTGAATGCGCGAGGCAATCTCTGTATAAGCTTCATCCCAGCTAATCCGTTGCCATAAACCTTCGCCCCGAGCGCCCGCCCGCTTCAGAGGATAAAGCAGTCGCTCGGGATAGTCATTGATCGTCGGCCCGCTCTGACCTTTGGCGCAGGTCATGTAGCTACCCATGTTTGGATCGAGAGGGTTGCCACGAATCTTGACGACCTGGTTATCAATGACAAAGCCTTCGATACCGCATACGGTGGAGCAGTTCAGGCATACGCTTTTGACGCGTTTGGCCTGACTGTAGTCATGCCTGGTCTTGCGGGGCGGTGGATCCATGGCCAGGGCGGCAGCGACACCACCGGCACCAACGGCGGTACCTACGCCCAGATAGATGTATTCACCCAGTTTAAGCTGCGCGAGCGCTGCCATTCCGGATTTGATGAACGTGCGACGTTTCATTGATTCATGCTCGAACAGGGACAGGACGCAAGCGTGTTCAGGTAGGCGTACCGAGCTCCGCCCACGTATCGATCTCGTAGGAATGCGGGTCGTGGTTGCGTCCGTGTGGCAGCTTGGTCTCGATGGTACGAGGCGCAACGCGATCCAGTCCTCGGTAGAGAACTTGCGGCTGAGTGGCCTGTTCAGGCTTGAGGCTGGCCAGCTCGGCTCCGCGCTTCTGGTAGAATTGCGCGACAGGGCTTGCTGCATCGCTGAGATCACCAAAGACCAGTACGCCGGTTGGGCAGGCTTCGACGCAGGCAGGCTGCATGGCCTGTTCCAGGCGGTGGCTACAGAAGTCGCACTTGTCGGCGACCCACTGGACCGGATCAATGTGCAGGGCGCCGTATGGGCAGGCGGTCACGCAGCTGCCCCAGGTATCACACGTATCCACGTTGATTCGAACAATGCCGTCCTTGCCCTTTTCGATGGAATGCGTAGGGCACGCCTTGATACAGGGTGCATCGGCGCATTGCATGCACAAAGCCGGAAGAAAGCTGCGCTGTGTGTGAGGAAATTCGCCTTGGTCGTGGTAATAGACCTTGGTTCTGAAGTGGCCAAGTTCCACTTGGTTTTCGACCTTGCAGGCGACCGAGCAGGCATGACAACCGATACAGCGCTCCAAATCGATTGCCATGCGCCATTGGGGGGAGATGTCCTCCATACCAAACCTTCTAGTGTTATTTATAAGTGATTCGTGCACCGGAACGTCTGGTCTGGTCCAGACGAAACGGGCAGTCTCAGTCAGGGCGTAAGCGGTAAAGACGGAAATTGTGGCACAGCTAGGCAGGACGTCAAAAAACTGATGGTGTAGCGCAGGGCGAAACAGGGTCTTGCAGGCAAGACCCTAGTGGAGCAGTGTCAGTAGTCCTGAAGCGTAGGACGGAAGAGAATCTCGTTGATGTCTACATCATCCGGCTGGCTCATGGCATAAACGACGGCTCGCGCGAAGGAGTCGGCCGGAATAGCGATTTCATAGAATTTGCGGACGTTTTCGGCGACGTCCTGCTCGGTGATGCTGTCTGGCAGCTCTGTAGCAACTGCGCCTGGAGAAATGATGGTGGTGCGGATGTTGTAGGGCTTCACCTCTTGGCGTAGTCCTTCGGAGATGATGCGTACGGCATGCTTGGTCGCAGAGTAGACCGTACTGCCAGCGCGCACCTTGTGTCCGGCTACTGACGATACGTTGATGATATGACCGGTCTTGCGCTCGGACATGTGGGGCAGTACCGCAGCAATGCCGTAAAGCACACCTTTGACGTTGACGTCGATCATGCGGTCCCAGTCTTCGATCTTGAGCCGCTCAAGCGGGGAGTGCGGCATGAGTCCTGCGTTGTTCAACAGGGTGTCGACGCGGCCATAGGTGGCGATGGCTTTTTCGACCAGTGCCTTGACCTGTGCGCTGTCGGTTACGTCAGTCTTCATGGCAAGCGCCTTGCCGCCGTTGCCATTGATTTCATCAGCCAAGGCCTGGATACGCTCCAGGCGGCGCGCGCCTAAAACAACGGTTGCGCCCATCTGACTTAACTGTCGGGCCGTTGCCTCGCCCAGCCCGCTACTGGCACCGGTAATCACAACGATCTTGCCTTCAATGTTGTTGCTCATGGCCTGTCTCCTTGGGGTTTAAGCCTTGGATAAAGAACAACGCGAACGGGCATAGGTTCTATTGAAGTCTCCTACAGGCCAGGCAAACAGAAGGCCGGTCGTTTGTTGCAACCATGGAACCGGCTCCTATCAGCGGCTTTCTGCTGGTGTGCTGCCTATAACGCGGTTATGTTTCCGCAACGTTGCGGTCTTACCTGAATGCTCTAGAACAGGATCTTTAAATGTTTCGCTCACGCTGGACGATGCCGGTCATCCTGATTTTGCTTCATGTTTATGTCGGCGTGACGCTGATTCCCCATCTGCCGCTTAACGATGTAGGGCAGTTGCTTGCCGCGCTTTTGCTGGCGCTGTCCTGCTACCTGGTGCCATTAGGGTTTCGCTCGCGCAGTTTGCGCATGCCCTGGCTGGCCTGGGCAGGTCTGCTGGCCATGGGAGTCTTTTCCAGCCTGGCCGTGCTAAGCCTGTTGCGCGGTGTGCTGATCGCTGTGCTCATGTTGTTTCCTGGCGCGCTTTCCGGGGCGGTCACAGAACGCTCTGCCGAGGCAGTCATAGGTCTGGTGCTGCTTTTCACGGTGCTGGGCGTCTTCAATGCACGACGAGTTGCAAACGTCGTTGACGTTGAATTACCCGTCGAAGACCTGCCGGAAGCCCTGGAAGGGTTTACGATCGCTCAGATCAGCGATATCCATGTCGGACCGACAATTCACCGGTCTTATATTTCTGCCATTGTTCAAAGTGTGAACCGTCTTGACGCCGATGTCGTCGCGGTAACAGGGGATCTGGTCGATGGTTCTGTGAAGCAGCTGGCCGAGCACATTCAGCCACTGGCCGAACTAAAAGGCCGTTACGGTGTGTACGTGGTGACAGGCAATCATGAGTACTACTCAGGTGCTTTGGAGTGGGTAAGCCACTTGAAACACATGGGGCTCAGGGTGCTGCTCAACGAGCACGTGGTGATTGCTCACAACGGGGCTGAGCTGGTGCTGGCAGGAATTACGGATTATTCCGCCGGAATGTTTGTGCCGCAGCACAAAAGCGATCCGCAGGCGGCGCTCCAGGGTGCACCGAACAACGTGCCCAAGGTTCTTCTAGCCCATCAGCCACGCTCAGCAAAGCTGGCAGCCGAGGCGGGGTTTGATGTTCAGCTTTCTGGACACACCCATGGAGGGCAGTTCTGGCCGTGGATGCATTTTGTGCGTTTCCAGCAGCCGTGGGTGGCCGGTATCCATCGGCTGGGGAGGCTTTGTGTCTATATCAGCCGGGGCACAGGTTATTGGGGGCCTCCGGTTCGCTTTGGTGCGCCCTCGGAAATTACCCGCATCCGACTGGTCTCTGCGCATCGCTGATTACTTATCGGACGTGGCGGTTGCTGGCGTAACCGCTGCATCCAGGAACAGAAGTGATCCGCTGAAAGACACCGCCATGAACAGGAACCAGGATACTTTGCGCAGCATCCAGATGATGATGTCGCTGCGGTTATCTGCACTGTTCAGCATCAGATGATGCGTTTTGAAGGGGTCGAAAAAACCTAGCAGGCCGAACAGTGCCAGCGTGCCGCAAAACAGGAAGACAAGCGCGAGTGCGTAATAGCGCGCGTTCTTCGAGGCCAGTAAGTTGTGCATGAAATAACCCTTGAAAAGACGTTGGATAAATAAGGCCCGTTCGGTCTTTTCAGCAACAATGCTGCGCTCTTGTTCAGGAGCGGCATGATTGATTTATCAGGTCTGAAAGCTCGATGCCCATATGCTCTATGACGGCACGGCTGTCCGATACTTGAATCGGGCCGTCGACGTACGACAGGTTCAGACCTGGTCGATGCCAGCCTAGGCGGTATTGGGATTGTTCTAGGAATAAGGGCGTTAACCCGTACAAGCGCAGCATGACGCTGAAAAGAGGCGTACCGGCGCAAAGGCAAATACGGTACGCATCATATGGCTGGCTCTTAATATAAGGGCAGAATGCTGGGTTTCAAATACCGCTGAACCAATTGTAGCCCTGATCTTCCCAGTACCCTCCCGGGTATTGGTTGGTTACAAACAGTTCGCCAATATGCTTGGGGTTCTTGAAGCCCAGCTTGGTAGGTACGCGCAGGCGAAGTGGGTAGCCGTAGTCGGGCGGTAACGGTGACTTGCCAAAGTCTAGTGCCAGAAGGGTTTGTGGATGAAGGGCAGTGGCCATGTCGATGCTGGAGTAATAGCGGTCGGCACACTTGAAGGCAAGATACTTTGCCGTGGTGTCAGCACCGATGTGTTCGAGAAAGGTCTTGAGCGGTACGCCACTCCACTGACCAATGGCACTCCAACCTTCGATACAGATCAGCCGAGTAATGTCGCTGCGCTGAGGAAGTCGCCGCAGCGCTTCCAGCGTCCAGGGCTGCTTCTTTTGTACGAGCCCCGAGACCTCAAGGCGATAATCGCTCAAGTCTACGTCAGGAACGTTGTATTCAGGGTAAAAGGCGTTGAAAGGAAAGGGGTGAGTGATCTGGTCTTCCCGGTAGACCGGCGCCAGACGCTGGCCGCCAAACAACCAGGCCTGAACCCGATCATTCCAACGGGACAAGGCCCAGAGCACCTTGTCTACCTGATCGCCATCCTGCAGATTACAGCCAGTCAGCATGGCCATGGCGCCAACGGTAAGACCGGAGCGCAGGAACAGTCGCCGCTGCAGGTTAACCACTTGCGTACGCTGCGCTGGCTCAAGGTGAATTCTAGTTTTGCGCTCACTCATGATGCGTTTCCTTGGCCCGACCGGTGATCATCGGAAGAAAGGTGCGAGGGACAAGCATGACGAGGGTCAGGTGGATAATCACAAACCCGCCGATCCCAGCCATGGCAAGGAAGTGGACATAGCGTGCCCGGTCAAATCCACCGAGCAGAGTGGCCAGGGCCTGAAACTGTACGGGTTTCCAGATCGCAAGACCCGAGAGCACGACCAGAACGCCCATGGCCAGTACGAACCAGTACATCAGCCGCTGCACAGCGTTATACGTCCCCAGTCGATGGGCTAACCGAAAGCGCAGCGCATCCATGAGGTCCTGGCGAAAGGCCCGAGCGCCTATGGGCAACAAGTCCCGACGAAAGTGTCGGCTGGCGAGGCTGTACAGCACATAGAGGGCGCCATTGATCACCAGGACCCACATTACCGCGAAATGCCAGGCAATGGAGCCACCCAGCCAGCCGCCCAAGGTAGCCCAGGTCGGAAAGGCGAACCCGAATAGCGGTGAGGCGTTGTAGATACCCCATCCGCTCAAAAACATGCAGGGCATGGCAAGGGCGTTGATCCAGTGAGTCAGGCGTACCGGCCAGGCATGCACCAGCCGCCGCGTGGTAGTCGGATGCGTCATGGGTCATCTCCGATAGGAGGGTAGGCGCACCGCTCCGGTGCGCCTCAGCTGGACTACATGGGTGGGGTATAGCCGTCTTTGCCGATTGCAACGCCTTTGGCCGTCTTGCCATCAGCATCAGGAAACAACACGATCTTGGTTCCAGGCTTGAGTTCGTCCGCCTTGCCGGGTTCTACATAGGCAATCGGCACATCTTCAGGCACATGCAACTGCTTTTCGCCGCCCTTGTACTGCACTGTCAGGGTGCGGCCGTTGGCATTCTTGAGTTCTCCAACAGTACCGTTGGTCATGGTACCGGAAGAGCCATCAGCGTTTTCCCATCCGTAATGGCCTTCGCCAGTACCCCGCAGGCTAGCTTCAAATACGGTGACTTCCAGTGCCTTGAGGCTGCCGTCCGGCTGCGGAATGGCGGCGGAACCTACAAAGCTGTTGGGCTCGATTGCGTCCAGTTTGGCCGGAGAGACCAGGCGATAAGATGTCTTGTCAGTCAATGCAACCGACAGGTGTTGGCCATTGCGAGTGGTGAGATCCAGCCTGTTGGTTTGAACGGCATCTACCGTTCCGCGAACCGGCTTGACAGTCGGCATGGCGGTGCCTGCGGGGGCGGCGGCCTGGGCAAGCAGCGTACTGCCCAACAATAAGGTACCTAGGGCAGTGAATAGTAGATTCTTGGTCATGGGCGAATCCTTCTGGGATAGGTTGCAGGAGCCATGCTCGCGCAGGGAAGGGGTCATGAAGATGACGGGGGAATGACAAAAATGTAATCCACCGTCGTCGCCGTGCTCGTTAGAATTGACTGATCGCAGGAGAGCAACTGTGCACCTATTACTGATTGAAGACGACACAAAAACCGGTGAGTACCTGAAGAAAGGGCTGGGTGAGTCCGGCTATGCGGTGGATTGGGCCCAGCATGGCGCGGACGGCCTGCATATGGCGCTTGAGCAGCACTATGACCTGATCATTCTGGACGTCATGCTGCCTGGTATCGACGGTTGGCAGATCATGGAAGTGCTGCGCAAGAAGCATGATGTGCCTGTCCTGTTTCTTACCGCCCGCGATCAGGTGCAGGACCGTATCCGCGGCCTTGAGTTGGGTGCGGATGATTATCTGGTCAAGCCGTTTTCGTTTACCGAGCTGGTGTTACGTATCCGTACGTTGCTCAGGCGTGGCGTTGTCCGTGAGGTCGACCACTACCACCTGGCAGATCTGGAGCTGGATCTGCTCAGGCGGCGCGTTACGCGGCAGCAGCAGGTGATTACGCTGACCAACAAGGAGTTCGCATTGTTGCATCTGCTGCTGCGCCGTGAAGGTGAGGTGCTCTCGCGTACCCTGATCGCGTCGGAGGTGTGGGACATGAATTTCGATAGCGATACCAATGTAGTGGATGTGGCCATCAAGCGACTACGCAGTAAGATCGATCAACCCTATCCCATCAAACTTATTCATACGGTACGCGGCATTGGCTACGTCTGTGAGGCTCGGCCATGCGCATCCGAAGACAGCCCTCTCTAACCCTCCGGGCAACCCTGGCCTTTGCGGTTGTCGCCATGCTGACCGTGGGCGGCGCGGGCGTCTACCTGTACGGCTCGTTGAAACACACGCTACTGGAGCGCAGTGATTATGCCGTACTTGGGCGGGTCGACCATTTTCGCAAGCTGTTGAGGTATGACCTGAATCTTGCGGATCTGCAGCGCAATCCGCAGCTGTTCGAAAACATGCTGGGTAATGAGGAGGATGTCTTCATCATCAGCCAGCAGGGGCAGCCTATCGTCATGGTCAATCCCAAGCAGGCCATACTGCCGGATTTGCCTGTGGTCGGCAGTGAGGAGTCATTGAGTCTGGATGACCTGCGCAGTGGCGTTGCGCCGGACAACACTCCCTTGCGCGCGGCGGCGGCTGAAGTCCGTTCCGGGGATACCTCGGTTCGTGTCGTGGCGGCTCATTTGCTGGTCAAGGAAATGGCCATGCTTGATACGTTCCGTGAGCGCATCCTGGGCGCCGTAGTGCTGGCGTTTCTGCTGACAGCTATTCTGGGCTATCTATTGCTGCGCAGAGGGTTACTGCCTATTCGTGAAATGGCTGCCCATGCTGCAACAATCACTCCCGCGCGACTCAATAGTCGACTCGACCCCGCCAATACGCCCAAGGAATTGGATCAACTCACCACGGCGTTCAACGGTATGCTGGATCGGCTGGCAGATGGTTATCAGCGTCTGGTGCAATTTTCAGCGGACCTTGCCCACGAGATTCGCACGCCTATCGGTTCGCTGATGGGGATCTGCCAGGTTACGTTGCAGCAACCTCGCTCTCTGGATGAGTACCAGAGTGTGATCGCCTCCAATCTGGAAGAGCTGGAGCGTATTTCACGCATGGTGGAGAGCATTCTGTTTCTGGCCCGCGCCGATGATGCACAGGCGGTACTTGATTACAAAACCCTGGCGCTCGCGGACGAGCTGGAGCGTGTAGCGGACTATTTCGAAGGGCTGGCCGAAGAGCGCGAGCTGCGGCTCAGCACTAAAGGCGACGGGAAGTTGGAAGCTGATCCGCTGATGGTGCGCCGTGCGCTGAGCAATCTGGTTGCCAACGCCATTCGATATGCGGACAAAGGTTCCGTTATCCATATCCGTACACTGCAAAAAGGACAGGAGCAATGGATCCAGGTAGAGAACAGCTGCCCTATGCTCGAACCTCGTCAGCTGGAGCGCTTGTTTGATCGGTTCTACCGAGGTGATGCGGCACGGCATGGCTCGGAATCCAACGGGCTTGGACTGGCGATTGTAGCAGCCATCATGCGTCTGCATGGGGGAAGTGCAAGCGTCGAGCAGGATGAGCATCGGCACATTTGCTTTACCTTGCGCTTTCCCCATGTGGCTCCAAAGCGCGAGTCCATACTGACGGCACCTATGGCAAAAGGCTTACACGGATAGAAGTCGGTTGGCGCTAGGCCTGCATGCAGCATCTGCGTAATCTACACATATCGGAATGCAGCGCAGGAAGCGCTCATCGCACCTCAAGGACGACGACCACGCCAGGATGGCAACTTGACAGGATGTTGAGTAAGGTCGACGAAACCCCGCCAAGCGCGGGGTTTTTCGTTTGCGCTGAATAATTATTGGGTATTTATTTCGGCCGGTACATCTTGAAGAGCTGCGCTTCGGTAATCTCGAAATAGTCTGCCGGGCCACCCCCGCGCAGGATGGGCCGTGCTGCCGCTGTCTGGTAGACCCCGTCGACCAACAGTGACTTGTCGATATGCACGCCCACCACCTCTCCCAGCACCAGCCAGCTTTCCACCGAATCCCCGGCTGCGGTTTGCAGTTGGATCAGTTGAGTGAGCTTGCATTCGAAGGACACCGGGGTTTCGGCAACACGTGGTACCGAGATCACGCGTGAGGGTGCAGTCGTCAACCCGGCCAGCTCAAATTCGTTGACCTCCGGCGCTACCGCTGCACAGCTGGTGTTCATCTGTTCCGCCAGTGCGCGTGTCGCAAGGTTCCAGCAGAACTCACCCGTCCGCTCGATATTACGTACGCTATCCTTATAGCCAATGCTGGAAAAGCCGATAATGGGCGGCACATAGTTGAAGGCATTGAAGAAACTGTACGGCGCCAGATTCAATTGCCCCTGCTCGTTGTGAGAGGAAATCCAGCCAATAGGCCGGGGTCCGACAATGGCGTTGAAGGGGTCGTGGGGAAGGTCATGGCCCTTGGCGGGTTCGTAGAAATGAACGTGATCAGACATCGACAGCCTCTCCTGACTAGATGATTACATACTGACACACACCAGCTCGGGGTGACGCAATGCCATTTGCTTTTCTTGATACGGAGTTCACCAGTCTTACCGCGCAAGCCAGACTGGTTTCGCTGGCGCTGGTTGTTCCAGACGGCCCCGAGTTCTATGTTGAATTGCCGCAGAATTGGGACCTTGCAGACTGCTCTGACTTTGTCATTGAAATTGTGCTGCCGCAGCTGGACCTTGTGCAGTATGGCATGAGTGTGCCGGACGCCAGGGAGGCGCTATGGCAGTTTCTATCCCGCTTTGATGAGGAGGTCATCGTGTGCTGTGATGCGCCACTATGGGATTGGGAGTTCTTCAGTCAACTGGCATATCGCCATGGCAAGTGGCCTGCCAATGTGCGTAATGCCCCCCGTAACAGCTATGACCTGATACCGGACCTTGCCAGGGCCATTCCTGAAGAACAGGTGCCTCATCACGCACTGCTGGATACGCGTCTGGCGGCCAGGCAGTACCGCATTGCGACCAGCCGGGGCTAGGCCGCAACACGACCTAATCGCTACGCAAGCCAATATAGCCCGTTGTGAGGCGAGGTTATCGCCACTGCTTGATGCTCAACCTCGCTCCGGCGGAGCTGTTACCACTGATACGTTGCGCTCAACTGCGCCGTACGCTGCGAACCGTACCAGCACCACGAATACGAGTAGCAGGTTGTGATGTATTCCTTGTCCGTCAAGTTGGTTACATTCAGCGCCAGCCGCAAGTTGTCGGTAGGGCTATTGATGTGGCCGATGTCATAATGGATTGCGGCATCAAACAGCGTATAGCCAGATACTTTTAACGTGTTGGCGGCATCACCCCAAGAGGAGCTGACGTAGCGTACACCGCCGCCTACACCAAGACCTTTAACCGGCCCCTCATGAAAAGTGTAATCGGCCCAAGCGGAAGCGGTATGGCGAGGCAGGCCGTACGTAGTCGTGCCTTCCACGGGTACCTCGGGACCGTTTGCAACACCCGTCACCCCAGGGGCTCTGTTGGTGGTGTTGTTGGATTTTGTGATCCGGTTGTCGAGGTAGGCGTAGGCGGCAGTGATGTCCAGATTATTGGTCAGGCTGGCTTTGCCTTCAATCTCCAGTCCACGGGACTGGACTTCGCCATCCTGTACTTGGCACCGACTGCCGTTACACAGGTGCGTTGGGTCTGGATCGAGCGTCGGTACGTTGGTCTTGCGAAGATCAAACGCTGCGATGGTGATAAAGCTGTTGCTCCCAGGCGGTTGGTATTTGATTCCGATTTCGTACTGCTTGCCTTCCGATGGCTGAAAGAGCGAGCCGCCATAGAGCGTGCCCGACTGTGGCTCGAACGATTCCGCATAGCTTACATAAGGTGCGAACCCATTATCGAACAGGTAGACCAGGCCCAGACGTCCTGTAAATGCTTCGCTGGACTGCGAGCTTTTGGCTTTTCTGTCGGTGCTGAGGGTAAGTGTGCTATTGCTGGTATCGGCCCAGTCGTATCGTCCTCCCATTAGCAGGACCCAGCGGTCCCAACTCAGGTGATCCTGTAGGTAGAGACCTTTCTGCTCACTGCGCTGAGTCGCGTCGGTCGAGAAAGCAGGATAGCGATCGATACCGGTATAGACAGGGTCGAAGATATCCAGGCTACTGCCTTTTCCATAACCGGCCTTGGTATCGCTGCTGGTGTTCTGATAGTCAGCACCCAGTAACACGGTGTGTTGTAACGGGCCCGTACCAAACTTGGCCTGGAGTTGGTTGTCGAGGGCGTAGGCGTCAATATCCACATCGGTTGCAATGGTGCTGCGGCTCATCGTGCGGTAATCAGGCGCCAGGACAGACGCGTTGTACAAGCTGCGGTAAATACCTTCGCTGCGCAGATAGCGCGCGTTTTGCCTTATGGTCCAGATGTCGTTGAAGTGATGTTCGAACTGATAACCGAGTGAGTAGTACTCGCGATCAGACTTTTCGAACTCCTTGTCACCGTCGTAAAAGTCGACCTTGATGCGCCTGCCGGTTGGACTATGCAGTGCTGAGCCATAGGCGGGAATAGAGCCGTAGGAGCCCCCTTTGGGATCCCGCTGGAAATGGCCCAGCAATGTAAGGGTCGTGTTCTCCGAGAGGCGCCAGGTGAATGACGGTGCAATGGACTGTCGACGTACTTCGGTGTGTTCGATCTGGCCATCCGCATCGTCATAAAGACCCAGCAGGCGGTAGGAAAACTCTCCTGCGTCGTCTAAAGGACCGCTGAAATCCAGCGTGGTCCGCTTCTTGTCAAACGTGCCTATCTGAACACCGATTTCATGGTAGGGCGTATCCAAGGGACGCTTGCTGACCATATTGATCACGCCTGCCGGGCTGGATTGTCCATAGAGTACCGACGCAGGCCCTCTTAGTACCTCTACACGCTCCAGATCAAAGGCATCTTCCTGAGGAAGGGCATCCCGGCTGCCGGGCATGCGCAGCCCGTCTAGGTAACTGCCTGGTGAAAACCCCCGAATGGTCAACTGGTCCAGGCGCGAAGCGGTAGCGCCACGACTTTCCGGAATGACGGCCGCGGTGTAACGCAGGATCTGATTGAGGCTCTGCGCATCCTGAGCCTGCATCTGATCACGGGTAATGACCGAAATGGACTGCGGTGTCTCGATTAATGAGGCATCGGTCTTGGTCGCCGTAAGGCTGCGATTGGCGACATATCCACTCACCGGCCCTGTAGGATTTTCATCCAGCGATTCCTCGCTGATTTCGGTAGCGTCCAGTTCAAGGGCAGCCTCTTGTTCAGCCGCATTTATGGGTGAGGCAAGCAGGGTCACGCAGGCAACGATAGCGCAAGATGAAGCAGCAGAGCGGTACATACAAGTCCTTTGTAGATAAGCGCTTAAGTACAACCACAGCTAATAGCGCGAGGTGAGAGGTTTTCTATCTACCTGATAACTTATATCAATTGAGAATTTGTATCAAAAAAGAAAATATCTCATTACAAATTAGCCATAAGGCTTTATCGACGTAACGGGATAGGATGGATGTGAGGTAAGGGCTAAAGAGGTCAAGCAGGCGGAAAAACGCTTCTCATCAATGATTTTTACATGCTTTATGTACTGCTGCGCGATACATGAAAGCGGTGCAACCGGTGCGAATTTCTTTTGCCAAGTGGTGAAGGGGCGCTTCCAGTAACCTTCAATAAGGAAAACCTGTGGTGATACTTAGAAACGCTCTGCTCTGTATTGGTCTTGGTAGCGTTGTACTTAATGCAAGCGCGCATGAACTCTGGCTTGAGCGGGATGCAAGTGGCCCCATACGTGTCTACCTCGGCGAGCCGGACGAGGGCGTATTGGAAACCGGCGAGACCATTGCTGCGCTGGCCCCTACCACTCAAGTGTTTACCCATGATCGAAATGCAACGGCAAAGGTTGTAGCACGTGAAGATCACCTGGAGGCTGCAGTAAACGAGCAGGGGGATGTTCGCAGTTATAACGATCAGGTCTGGAAACCTTGGAAGGATGAGCAGGGCCATTATACAGCCGCCTTGATGCACGCTCGTGCAGGCCGCACCGAGACCAAGGCATTGCTGGATTACGAACTCGTGCCTGCTGCTGCAAACAGTAACCGCTTTACCTTACTGTTCAAAGACAAGCCGCTTGCCGAACATGATGTGGTTCTGTTCGATCCAAAAAATCAGGCGCTGAAATTGAAGACGGATAGTCAGGGCGTTGTCGATGTCCCTGCCAAGGAGAAAGGTCGGTTCATCTTGGCAAGTGGTTACCAGACGCCTGCGAATGGTTATGAAGTAGCCGGTCAAAAGATGGATAATCTCTATTACGGTACTACCACAAGCTTTATCGTGGATTGACGGCTGCACACTAAATGCACTGTTACTTCTCCGCTGCTTTCGCTAGTAGCAGCGGAGACACGTCGAACATTTAGTTAAACATGCTTTCGGGGCAACCCAAGCGGCGCGAAATGACCTGGGCTGTTTTTAGTAATTCCTGAACGTATTCGTCTTTGAGTTCTTCTCTGAAGCGAAAGCAGGGGAAGGAAACACTCATTCCAGCAACGACATGGCCGAAGCGGTCATGGATGGGCGCGGCAAGGCAGCGCATATTCTCTTCGAATTCTTCTTTGTCCTCACCGTATCCCTGGCTGCGGATAAGTGCCAGCTCCTCAAGGTAGGCCTCCAGACTCGACAGGGTATTGGCCGTACGAGGCTGGAAGGTCTCGCTCGCCAGGCGCTTGCGTACATCCTGCTCGTCGCGCCAGGCCATCAGTACCTTGCCAATGCCTGTGCAATAAAGCGGCGCACGCAAGCCGATCCGCGAGTACATCCGCAGGTTGTAGCGCGAGTCGATCTTGTGGACATAAACGATATTGTCTTCATCGAGAATGCCTAGATGCACTGTTTCGCTCGTAAGCTCATTGATGGTACGCATGCCGGGCTCGGCTTCACGTACTAGATCAATATGCGGCAATGCCTTACTGCCCAGTTCGAACAGCCGCACGCTGAGGCGATAACGATCCTCGCTGTCCTGTACGACATACCCTAGCGATTTAAGGGTCTGTAGAAAGCGGTAGACGGTGCTCTTGGACATGTCCAGCTTTTGCGCAATTTCTGAAACGCCACTTTCTTCAGGACACTGACCCAGCGCTTCCAGAACAGCCATGGTCCGGCTAACCGCGGTTACAGATTCATTATTGGTAGTGGGACTATCCATGCGGGCTCCTCTGCGAACGTTGTTAAGTGTATCTGAATTCCATTTCGAAACAGCGTTTCATTTCTCTTGACGTGCCTTGTTGAATCGCTACACTCGGTTCAATACAGGAATTGAAACCACGTTTCAATAATGCTGATGTAGGGGCCGCAAGCGTGGAACCCCGCTACAAAAACAAGAAGGCACCAGATGATGCAGGCTATTCCACAGCGGTATCTAATGCCCGTCCAGGCAGACGCGTATGTGACGAATCGGGTGGGGGGCTCCCTATGACGACCCTCTTCAAATCTTTGCCATCCCCGATACGGGTTGCCCTGGTTGGTGAATGCATGATCGAGCTGCAACGCGACAGCGCAGGCACGATTACTCAGGCATTTGGCGGGGATACACTCAACGCCGCGGTCTACCTGGCTCGGCTATGCCAGTCCACGGCCATTTCGGTGGACTATATAACCGCCATCGGTCAAGACCCGTTCAGCGAGGCCATGTGTCAAACCTGGCAGGCTGAAGGGCTGGGTACACAAAATGTGCGACACCTGCCTGATGCATTGCCTGGTCTTTATTTCATCCAGACTGATGAGCAGGGCGAGCGGCAGTTTCTTTACTGGCGTGGTGAGGCGGCCGCCCGACGCTGCTTCGATGGCCATGAGGCAGCGCAGACGCTGGCGGCCTTGCTCAACTATGACGTCATCTACCTGAGTGGCATCAGCTTGGCGGTGCTGACTGCTGAAGGCCGGGCACGGCTTCTCGAGACATTGGCCGAGGCGCGCATGCAGGGCACGCGGATCGTGTTCGATAATAATTACCGCCCCCGACTCTGGCCGGATCGCGGCGCGGCACAACACTGCTATCAGGCATTGCTGGCGTTGGTCGACCTGGCGCTGATTACCTGGGAGGACGATGTCGAGCTGTTCGGCTTCTCTTCACCTGAGGTCTTGTTCCGCACCTATGTCGAATCAGGCGTTACTGAAATAGTCCTCAAGCGGGGGGAGGCTCCGTGTCTGATCCATACCGGACGGCAGGTTCTGACGATTCCCGGCGAGAAGGCGCAGCAGGTGGTCGATACCACCGCCGCCGGTGACTCCTTCAGCGCAGCATACCTAGCCTGTCGCCTGCAGGGCGGTAATCCCGAACAGGCTGCCCGGTGGGGTCACCGGTTGGCTGTCAATGTCATTCAGCACCGAGGCGCCCTGATTCCGCCTCCCGCCATGCCGGCAATGCCCGCGCTTTCGTATTCCCTAGCTGCCCAGGCTTGAACAATGAAGATAAGAGAAGCCCGCGTTATCGTAACCTGTCCCGGTCGTAATCTGGTCACTCTCAAGATTGTGACTGACGAAGGTCTTTACGGAATCGGCGATGCTACCCTCAATGGCCGTGAGCTGGCCGTGGTCGCCTATCTGGAGGAACATGTTATTCCTGCCTTGATCGGACGGGATGCTCATCGAGTCGAAGACATCTGGCAGTACCTGTACCGCGGTGCCTACTGGCGTCGTGGGCCCGTCACCATGACGGCGATTGCCGCGGTTGACCTGGCGTTGTGGGACATCAAGGCCAAGGCCGCCAATATGCCGTTGTATCAATTGCTTGGCGGCAAAAGTCGTGAGCAGGTGATGGTATACGGGCACGCTACCGGCAAGGACATCGAATCCTGCCTGGACGAGGTAGCCCGACATGTAGAGCTGGGCTACAAGGCCGTCCGAGTCCAATGTGGCATTCCCGGTATTCCCACCACCTATGGTGTAGCCAAGCGCGAAGGTGAGCGCTACGAGCCGGCAGACAGTGACCTGCCGGCCGAACACGTCTGGGACACCGCCAAGTACCTCAAGTATGTCCCCAAGCTGTTTGCTGCGGTTCGTGAACGCTTCGGTGACGACCTGCACATCCTCCACGACGTGCACCATCGCCTGACACCCATTGAAGCAGGGCGTCTGGGTAAGTCGGTAGAGGAATTCAATCTGTTCTGGCTGGAAGATTGTACACCTGCCGAGAATCAGGAAGGTTTCCGCCTGATCCGCCAGCACACCACCACACCACTGGCGGTGGGTGAAGTCTTCAACTCGATCCATGACTGCCGCGAGCTGATCCAGGAGCAGCTGATCGATTATATCCGTGCAACGCTTGTGCATGCCGGTGGCATTACCCATGTCCGGCGCATCGCCGATCTGGCGGCGCTGTATCACGTGCGTACCGGTTTTCACGGCGCAACTGACCTGTCACCGGTATGCATGGGAGCGGCACTGCACTTCGATACCTGGGTACCTAACTTTGGCATCCAGGAGCACATGCCCCATGAGGAGCGGATCGATGAAGTCTTCCCCCACGCGTATCGATTCGAAGATGGTCATTTCACGCCGGGCGAAGCGCCAGGGCATGGCGTAGACATCGATGAAGATCTGGCGGCGCGCTATCCCTACAAGCGTGCCAGTCTGCCGGTAAACCGCCTCGTAGACGGCACGCTCTGGCACTGGTGAATCATGCTCGACAATGACAACAACAGACGGGTACGCACAATGAACAAACAGAATCGATTGTATGCAGGGAGGCTGCTGGGTAACGCCGGTGCAGCCGTTAGGTCGATCCAGAGGAGTGGCAAATAATGAAAGCCTTTCAGGTACGGGCTCCCCATGAGTTCAGTCTGGCCCAGGTCGAGACACCAGTCGCTGCGCCAGGTGAGGTGGTGGTAGGCGTGGCGTATGCGGGTATCTGCGGTTCGGACATGCATATCATCCATGGGCAGAACGCATTCGTTCGGTTTCCACGGGTGACCGGGCATGAGTTTGCCGGTGTCGTTCAGGAGGTCGGCGAGGGTGTCGAGACGCTGAGCGTTGGCGATCGTGTGTGCGTCGATCCGGTCATCAGTTGCGGCACCTGCTACCCCTGTCGCATTGGCCGTCCTAATGTCTGTACCCATTTGCAAGTGATTGGCGTGCACCGCGACGGTGGTTTCAGCGAGCGCGTCAGTGTGCCAGCGGAGAACGCTCACAAACTGCCAGAGGGGATGCCGCTCAGCCATGCCGCCTTGGTGGAGCCGTATTCCATCGCGCTGAACGTGCTTGATCGCATGCAACCTCAGCCAGGCGACTCTGTACTGGTCTATGGCGCTGGCGTTATCGGGTTGACCATCGTGCAGATGGCGCGCGCCCTGGGACTTACCGACATCACTGTTACCGATGTGATTGATACGCGCCTGCAAACAGCCCGGGCGTTGGGCGCGACACGCACGATCAACGGGCAGGCACAGGATGTGGAGTCTGTCATGAAGGAGCAGACCGGAGGCGAGGGCGTACCGCTCATTGTAGATGCAGCCTGTATTCCTGCGTTGATGCCTCAAATGGTGCGGCTGGCGTCACCCGCCGGGCGGATTGGTCTTCTGGGTTTCAATGCAGCGCCCAGCGACCTGGTACAGCTTGAAATGATCAAGAAGGAATTGACACTAGTAGGATCGCGGCTCAATAACCGCAAATTTCCACGGGTGATTGAGCTGATGGCGACCGGAAAGCTGAATGCGCAGGATCTGATCAGCCATCGCGTAGCCTTTGACGATATGCCTGAGGCCATTGATCTGATCGAAAGCCATCCTGAGCAGACGCGTAAGGTGTTAGTGGAGTTGATGCACGTGGCGGGTTAACTCGGACGGCCTTAGCCGTCTTTCCAATCGATACGCGCCCACCCGGGCGCCCTCACCGATAAATACAAGAAGCGGGAGGTTTCCATGTTTGGTCAAGGTCGTAGCCTGGTACTCGTCATGCTGTTTCTGGCGGGTGTCATCAATTATCTGGATCGCTCGGCATTGTCTGTGGCGGCTCCGTTCATTCAGAAGGACTTTGGGCTCAATGCCGGCGAGATGGGGCTGATCTTCAGCAGCTTTTTCGTAGGGTATGCAGCCTTCAACTTTGTCGGCGGCTGGGCAGCGGATCGTTATGGTGCCAAAACCACGCTGCTGGTGGCTATGGTGCTGTGGTCACTGTTCAGTGGCTTGACGGTGCTGGCCCTGGGCTTTGCCTCATTGTTCCTGATCCGTGTGCTGTTTGGCATGGGGGAAGGGCCGCTGAGCGTGACAACCAGCAAGATGGTGAACACGTGGTATGCGCCCGATAAGCGAGCACGCGTCTTGGGTGTTTCCATGGCCGGTACGCCGTTGGGTGGCGCCATTTCCGGGCCGGTGGTAGGCATCATTGCCGTTACCTACGGCTGGAAGGAGTCCTTCATCGTCATCATGATCATTGGCCTCGTTTGGGCGGCGGTGTGGTTCAAGTTCATCAAGGCCAAGCCGGACGGCGCGGCAGCACGTGAAATCGAAGAGGGTGAACGGCTCACCGAGATTGCCAACGTGCCGACTCAGCCACTCCGGTATTACCTCAAGCAGCCTACCGTGCTGTTTACGGCGTTTGCCTTCTTCACCTACAACTACACGCTGTACTTCTTCCTGACCTGGTTCCCAAGCTACCTGACCATGGCCCATGGCATGAACGTGAAGGACATGAGCATCGCGACCGTCATTCCGTGGATTCTGGGATGCCTGGGACTGGCGCTGGGTGGCTTCGTGTCCGACTTCGTGCTCAAGAAAACCGGCCGGATGATGTTTTCGCGCAAGGTAGTGCTGGTGGGGTGCCTGTTGTGCTGTGCGGTCTGCATCGGTTGCGCCGGGCTTGTTTCCACCATGTATAGCGCGGTAGCGCTGGTGGCGCTGTCTGTATTCTTCCTGTATCTGACCGGCGCTATTTACTGGGCCATCATCCAGGATACCGTACCGGCGGCACGGGTCGGTGGAGTAAGCGGCTTCATGCACTTCCTGGCCAACACCTCCGGCATCGTCGGACCAACCGTGACCGGTTTTATCGTCCAGTTTACCGGGGCATTTACCAGTGCCTTCCTCCTGGCAGGTCTTTTGACGGTTGTGGGTGCGCTGTGTGTGGCCCGTTTCGTCAAGCCTATTGCCCCTGTGCAGGCGGAGATGGCGCCACCGGTCGCTACGCCGTCAGTACTGGGCCGTTCCTCGTAAGGAGTTGCAGATGCAGTACACACGTGTAGAACAAGGGGCGCTTGAAGGATTCTGCCAGCAGGTCTTTAGAGCCCATGGTCTCGCCGCACTGGACGCCGAACTCGCTGCCCGGGTGCTGGTGAATTCTGACGCCCGGGGCATTCCTTCCCATGGCGTAGCACGTCTGCCGCGCTATGTGCGAGGGCTCAAGGCGGGCAGTATCCTGACAGATGCCAAACCGAAGCTGGTTCATGAAACGCCGCTCTCTCTGGTGTTGGACGCCCAGGGTGGTATGGGCACCACGGTCAGCCAGCAGGCCATGGATGCCGTGATTGCCAAAGCCTGCGAGCACGGCGCGGGTTTCGCTACCGTACGCGATTCGAACCACTTTGGTATTGCCGCCTGGTACGCCATGCAGGCGCTGCCCCATGACCTGATTGGCATCGCCATGACCAACACGGCGGCACTTGGCGTTCCCACGCATGGTCGACAATGCATGTTTGGCACCAACCCGATCGCTTTTGCCGCACCGGCCGACAGGGAGAAGGCCTTTGTGCTGGACATGTCGACCACAGCCGTGACGCGCGGCAAGCTGGAAGTCTATGGCCGGCAGAACACACCGTTGCCCACTGGATGGGCTGCGGCACCGGATGGAGGCGATGCCCATGATGCCCCCAGTCTTCTGGAAAGCATGAACATCTATGCAGGCGGCGGGTTGCACCCATTAGGCGGTGCGGGCACCGAGTTTGGTGGCCACAAGGGCTATGGTCTTGCCGTGATGGTCGACATCCTTTGTGGCGCACTGGCGGGGCATGGGTTTGGCAGGCACCTGCACGATACGCCTGGGAGTACGGGGCGAGTGGGGCACTTTTTTGCTGCTTTTCGAATCGACCTGTTCCGTCCCGCGGATGAGTTTCGCCAAGCCATGGATCAGCTCTTGTCAGACCTGCGTACCTCGGAGCCTGCCGCAGGGCACGATCAGGTCTGGTACGCGGGACTCAAGGAAATCCAGGCCCAGGAAGCGGCATCGCGTGAGGGTGTGCCGGTTGAGACAGGGGTGATCGAATCCCTTCAAGCGCTAGGGGAAGCCTGTGGCGTTACTCTGGCAGGAATCAAGGAGCCTTCCCATGCGTGAAGTCGAGCGGTATCCCTCAACCTATCCAAAGCCGATCATCGGCATCGTGCATCTGGGCCTTGGTGCATTTCACCGAGCGCATCAGGCGGTCTACATGGAGCGCACTCTGGCACGGCATGGTGGCGGAGAGTGGGGTATATGCAGCGCCAACATTCGCTCCAACCGCGCACTTGTCGATCAGCTTCGTGCCCAAGACTGCCGCTATCACGTGGCCGAATACCGAGACAGCGAACACGTTGCCTTGCGAGAAATCGCAGCGTTGCAGGAAGTGCTTTATGCCGGTGAAGGTAGAGAAGCCTTGCTCGAACGAATGGCCGAGCCAGCAACACGCATCGTAACGCTGACTGTGACGGAAAAAGGCTACTGCTTGAGTCCCGCTACTGGGCAGCTACGCGTAGATGACCCCAATATCGCCCATGATATTCGCACGCCCCATGCGCCGCGTACGGCCCCAGGTCTGCTGGTAGAGGCCTTGCGCCGCCGTCATGCCCGTGGGATAGCCCCCTTTACGGTATTGTGCTGTGACAACATGCCGGACAACGGCCAGCGAACACGGCAGGCGGTAACGCAACTGGCGGCTGCCCAGGATGAACGACTGGCCGCCTGGATCAGTCAGGAGGTCGCGTTTCCCAGCAGTATGGTAGACCGCATTGTTCCTGCCATGACTGACGCCTCGTTCGAAACGTTGCGCCAGCTTGGCTGCGAGGACCAGGCAGCCGTTATTGGCGAAGCCTTCAGCCAGTGGGTGATAGAGGATCAGTTTCCTCAGGGGCGGCCCGACTGGGAGCAGGAGGGGGTGCAGATGGTGGCGGATGTACGCCCATTCGAAACCATGAAACTACGCCTGCTCAATGGCAGCCATTCACTTTTGGCCTACGTAGGTGCACTGGCAGGTTATACCACGGTGTATGACGCCATGAACGATCCTGCGCTGGTCAGCCTTGTCCGGCATTACATGAAAGACGAGGCCATGCCGACGCTGGAGATGCCGGCAGGAATCGACCTCAACGCCTATGCTGATGATCTGGTAGCACGCTTTCGCAACGACAGCCTCCAGCACCGTTTGCATCAGATCGCTATGGACGGCTCGCAAAAGCTGCCCCAGCGCTGGCTCTCCGGAACGGAAGCACGGCTTGCTCAGGGAGGCGGAATCAGCTGCATTGCGTTTGGCGTAGCGGCCTGGATTGAGTACTGCTCCGGGCAGAGCAGCCAAGGGGCGCATGAGGTAAATGATCCGCTGCATGACACCTTTGCTGAGTTGCATGCGCACCGGCAGGGCGAAGCACTGGTCGAGGCCTTTCTGGGACTTACGGACGTATTTCCGGCGAGTCTGGCCGAGCAGGAGGCGTTCCGGCAGGCCGTGCATCAAGCCTACCGTGTGCTGAGCACCCAAGGTATTGCCGTGGCGCTCGCAGAAGCGACGAACAGTAATAATCATTAAGGAGCGAAGTCATGGAGCATACCTGGCGCTGGTTCGGCCCTAACGACCCCATCAGCTTGAGCGATATTCGGCAGACCGGCGCGACAGGCATCGTCACGGCCTTGCATCAGGTTCCCAACGGGGAAGTCTGGACAGTAGAGGCGATCAGTGAACGAAAGGCGATGATCGAGGCAGCTGGACTGACCTGGTCGGTGGTGGAAAGTATTCCCGTTCACGAGGATATCAAGCGAGGCTGTGGCCGCCGCGATGACTACATTGGCAACTACCAACAGAGCCTTCGCAATCTCGCGGCGTGCGGCATCGACATCGTCTGCTATAACTTCATGCCCATCTTAGACTGGACCCGTACGGACCTCGCATGGCCGCTGGAGGATGGCGGGTGGGCATTGCGCTTTGATCAGGATGCATTTGCCGCGTTTGATCTCTTTATCCTCAAGCGTGAAGGCGCCGAGGCGGACTACACCGAGGACGATATCCAGCGGGCCCGTACCTATTTTGACAACCTGGACGACACCCGGCGCGATACGCTCGTTGCTACCTTGATTGCCGGTCTGCCAGGCGCTGAAGAGCACTATAGCCTGGATGATTTCAAAGGACTGCTTGCGACCTATGCGGACATCGACGCGGAGCAGCTTCGGGAAAACCTGGGCTACTTTCTCAAGGCCATTGTGCCGGTGGCGGAGGCGGCGGGCGTACGCATGGCCATTCACCCCGACGACCCGCCACGGCCTCTTCTGGGCTTGCCTCGTATCGTGTCTACCGCACAGGACGCCCAATGGCTTCTTGATGCGGCACCCAGTCCGGCCAACGGGTTGACCTTTTGCACCGGATCCTACGGGGTGCGTGCAGATAACGACCTCGTTGCCATGGCTCGGCAGTTTGCGCCTCGCATCTATTTCACTCACCTGCGCTCGGTGAAGCGCGAGGCTGATCCGCGCAGCTTTCACGAAGCGCATCATCTGGCTGGAGACGCAGACATGGTTGGTGTGATCCGTGAGCTGGTTCTGGAAGAGTGTCGACGCGAACATGAGCATGGCCCCCGACTTCCCCTGCGGCCCGATCATGGTCATCAGCTGCTAGATGATCAGCATCGCCGTACCAACCCCGGCTATTCACTGATCGGCCGTCTCAAAGGATTGGCAGAGTTGCGCGGGGTAGAGCTGGCCGTGCGTCAATTACTGCAAAATTGACATTACCGTGAGAACGCCATGGAACTGATAACAAAAACAGGCGGGATCGATACCGCCAAAGCCGTGATTCGCCTCCACCCGCAGGACGACGTCCTCGTGGCGCTACAGCCGCTGCCGGCAGGGCTTGCCATCGCGGAGGAGCGCGTAACCCTCAGTCAGCCCATTCCCGCAGGCCACAAGTTCTCGGTGCGCCGGATTGATAGCGGGCAACCGGTGCGCCGCTATGGTCAGATCATCGGCTTTGCCACGACCCTCATCATGCCCGGCGAGCACATCCATGTTCATAACCTGGCGATGGGTGAGTTTGCCCGGGATTATGCTTTTGGAGAGGATGCCCACGTGCAGGCCTTTCCCACCGAGGGGCCGATGTTTCAAGGTATCGTCCGCCCGGATGGTCGTATAGCGACGCGCAACTATATCGGTATCCTGACCTCGGTAAATTGCTCGGCGACTGTAGCTCGGGCAGTGGCTGACTATTTTCGGCGGGATATCAATCCGGCCGCCCTGGCGCCTTATCCCAATGTGGATGGCGTCGTCGCGCTGACGCATAGCTCCGGCTGCGCTGTAGATTCAGCAGGCGAACCTCTGGCCATCTTGCGCCGCACTCTGGGCGGATATGCCGTCCATCCCAATTTCGCGGCGGTCATGGTGATCGGACTTGGCTGCGAAACCAACCAGATCGAAGGCATGATGGCGGCTCAGGGGCTGGAAGCGACTGCAACACTGCGTACGTTCACCATTCAGGATACGGGAGGTACGGCCAAGACCGTAGCCAAAGGCATTGCGTATGTGAAAGACCTCTTGAACGAAGCCAATCGCATCGAGCGCCAGCCTGTGAGTGCCCGTCATTTGATAGTAGGCCTGCAATGCGGCGGCTCGGATGGCTACTCCGGTATTACCGCCAATCCGGCCCTGGGTAATGCGGTGGACCGATTGGTAGCCTGCGGTGGTACGGCTATCCTGTCCGAAACACCGGAAATATATGGTGCCGAGCATCTGCTGACCCGTCGGGCTACCAGTCGTGAGGTAGGCGAAAAGCTCATCGAGCGCATCCATTGGTGGGAAGAGTATTGCCGACGCACGGGAGCGGAGATGAACAACAACCCGTCTGCAGGCAACAAGGCGGGTGGCCTTACGACCATTCTGGAAAAATCGCTTGGCGCGGTAGCGAAAGCCGGATCAAGTAACCTGATGGCTGTCTATGAATATGCCGAGCCGGTAAGGGCTCAGGGGCTGGTGTTTATGGACACGCCGGGCTATGACCCGGTTTCCGCTACCGGGCAGGTGGCGGGTGGCGCAAATCTCATTGCCTTTACCACCGGACGGGGCTCAGCCTATGGATGCGCACCGGCGCCCTCGATCAAGCTCTCGACCAATAATGCCCTCTGGCAGCGTCAGGAAGAGGACATGGACATCAACTGTGGCGAAATCGCGACCGGTACGCTGACCATCGAAGCATCCGGAGCCGAGATTTTCGACAAAATGCTCAGGATTGCCTCGGGCGAGCGCAGCAAGAGCGAGCAGCACGGTTATGGACAGAATGAATTCGTTCCCTGGCATATTGGCGCCATCACATAATCTGTTCGGCCGCACGGTGTGAACCCTCCTGTATCGGCATAGGCAGGTCAACCAACAGCTTGCCGGCGCTGCCGTGTGAGGCATGCTGACGGTTGGCCCCTTCAACCGCCGGGTCTATGGCATTCGGCGAGCGAAGCGTGCTGTTGTGTCTAGGACGCATCGACTAATACCTGATAACTATGCTGACTCGGGGCTGGTGCTGGATGCAGGAGCCGGCGAACCCTTTGGTTAATCTAGGTAGGCCCTAGAGACACAGTCGGCGGAATCGAGTGGACCTACCTCATCGGTAGATCCGCTCAATTCGCAAATCTATGTGTCGATCAACAATTCCTTAAATCAGAATCACACGTTGGCGCCTGATTTCATGAAAAGCTGGAAGGGTGGTATGTGGTCCGCGCTGGATGCAACAACTGGCCGGATTCTCTGGCAAGCGCCTGCCACCGGTACCAATCCGGTGACGTCAAAACATACTAGCGGGTTAGGGCCGATGGCGTCGTCGCCGGGTCTGGTTTATACCGGTTCGATGCCTGATGACATGGTAGCGCTCGACGCCAATACCGGGGCTACTATCTGGAAGTATGTGTCGGGGGATCGGTAGCCAGTGCGCCATTGATTATAAATGGTCAACTGTTCTGGGGCTCTGGCTATGGTCGCTTCAATTTTGGCAGGCCCTAATGACAAGCTTTATAAGTTCACGCCAGTCGGCTCCGCACCAGCTCCGCATTGATCAACGTACAAAGCCTCCTGTCTGACCGCAGGGGGCTTTTCAGATGAGAGCGCACGGCATGCTTTAATGTTGGTTTATATCTATAAATAACATTAAATTACATAAATAAGTTTTTGATTTATAGCGATTAAATCTTCTATTCGATCAGATTTGAACAGCTCTTTACGTAGCTACCCAGTATTTAAAAACCGTTCACTTAACGTTAGATATAGGATCAATTTTTTAGTTTAAATAATTGAAATTTAAGGATAAAACGTCCGGTGCAGTAGTCTGCCAAATTAGGATCTAGTAGTGCGTAAAGTACCTTGAGAGGTCGAAGCGTTCTGTCTCGCGCTCGAATCAAGTGACCCTTCAGGTTAAAGGCCGTCGAGTCCGCCGCGTCGTGCAACAGGGACTCGATGATTAACCAATACTCAATCAACATGGCGTCTTTACCACCGGTTCGGACAGCTTCATGAAAAACCGGCCTACGTTTATCGGTTGTGGCTAAGCTGAGTAAGCGTGGCCATCTTGTGGTTGCGGATACTATTCAGGCATTAACTGTGCAGATCGTGTTCGATCACCTGGATATTTCACACCGATTTTGGCTGTTTATCCTTGCGGCTCGGTAGGCTGCCCAATGCTGTATAAACGGAGCTTGTTGGCAATGGTGGTATGGGAAACGCCAAGTCGCTTACCCAGTAAACGACTACTGGGGTATTGGGTGATCAGCTGTTCCAGCACTGCCTTTTCGAATCGACCAACGATCTGGTCAAGATTACCGTCCAGCGTGAAGTGTCCCAGCGGTTGTGGGGTACCGTAATCCGGCAGGCGTATGTGCTCAGGTTTAACCACCCTGCCTTCGGCCAAGGAAACCGCTTGAAAGAGTGCATTTTCTAATTGACGCACATTGCCAGGCCAGGGGTAATGGCGTAGTCGCTCGAAGGCGGCAGGGGCCAAAGGCTTGAGCGGGCAGCCGATCTGGCGGCTGGCTTGATCCAGAAAGTGCTCGACCAGCGGCTCCAGTCCATCCAGGCACTCCCGCAAGGGGGGGATGTGCAGCGAAAGCACATTGAGGCGATGGTATAGGTCCTGGCGGAATTCGCCTTGTACGCACAAATCGGACAGATCCTGCTGGGTGGCGCAGATAACACGGACGTCGAGGTAGACCTCCTCGTCGCTACCCACCCGGCGAAAAATCCCATCTTGAAGAAACCGAACCAGTTTGGCTTGAAGGCGCAGACTCATCTCACCCACTTCATCCAGAAAGAGCGTGCCACCGGCGGTAAGCTCAAGCAGTCCGAGCTTGCCCTCTGGCCGAGCCCCTTCGAATGCACCAGCGCTGTATCCAAACAGTTCCGTCTCAGCCATCGACTCGGGCAGCCCTGCACAGTTGAGCACCATGAAGGGGGCTTGACCGCGCGGGCTTGCCAGGTGACAGGCCCGCGCCAGCAGCTCTTTGCCGGTACCGGTTTCGCCGGTAATCAGCAGCGGCGCATCAAGAGGAGCCATGCGTCGCGCCTCCCGGACGACAGCAGCCATGGATCTGGAGCTCTGGAAGATGCTGTCAAACCCTCGAAGCTCCTGCTTGCGTACCTGATAGATACGCTCGCCCACCTGGTCGGCACGGTGCAGCGTCAGTACGGCGCCCGCCAGGGCCTCGCTGTCGTCATGCCCGGTCTGCAGGGGGGTAATATCGGCGAGAAAGACATCGCCCTTGATCTGGATACGCAGACCATTGAGCCGGGACTTGTTGGCGCGAACCAGCTCAGGCAGGTCCAGCTCATCCACATATTTAGAGAGTGCCATCCCGGGCACCTCGTCCACTCGGGCACCCAATAGCTGCGCTGCTGCGCGGTTGGCTGCAACGATATGGCCAGCCATATCAATTGACAGCACGGGAAACTCCAACGCGCCGAGCAGCGTATTGAGTTCCAGGTGGCGACGCTCGCTGGGCATGAGGCTGATACGCCAGATATCGAACACACCGGGGATGGCCGCGAGCTTGGGTCGCAGCGCCTGAAATTGCAGATTGATCAGATTAGGGCAGTAGAGATAGACCGTATTGCCTTGGTCGCCTCCCACTTCGCCGCGGGCCACGTTGATCCCGTAGTCAGCCAACAGATTGAGCATGTCGCGCAGAATGCCTACGCGGTTCTGACACAAAACTTTGATTCGCATCGAGCGGGCCCATTGTTGTGATTATGGCGGGCGGTGCAGCCGAATTTTTCAGTGGGCCGCAAATTGAGTGTCAAGAATATGTGCCAGATAGGTGCTTTATCAAGTAAACCACACAGCCTGAAGTGAACCATTAACAGTTTGCTGTAAAGATTTTCTTACGAATCATCCAGGCAACCTATGCCGCCTTGATCTTTTACCCTTATACACACAGACCGCCTTCGCGCTATTGCTAGAGCCATACAACAAGACCCAGCGGCATCCGCCGTCAAGGAGGCTACATGAAAGGTACGCAGTACGTGGCGAGAAAACCGGATGAGTCTGGTTTTATTCATTACTCGGATGACGAACACGGTGTATGGAATACGCTGATCATCCGGCAGTTGAAGGTGATTGAAGGCAAGGCCTGCCAGGAATACCTGGACGGTATTACCCAGCTTGATCTGCCTATGGACCGCATACCTCAGTTGTCCGAAGTCAACCGCGTACTGGAACGCACCACGGGCTGGCGCGTGGCACAAGTACCCGCGTTGATACCGTTTGAGACGTTTTTCGCCTTGCTGGCCAGCAAGCAGTTTCCAGTCGCCACGTTCATTCGAACCCGGGAAGAACTGGACTACTTGCAGGAGCCCGATATCTTCCATGAAATCTTTGGACATTGCCCGCTGCTGACCAATCCCTGGTTTGCCGAATTCACCCACACCTACGGCAAGTTGGGGCTCGCTGCTTCCAAGGAAGAGCGCATCTTCCTGGCGCGCCTGTACTGGATGACCATTGAGTTTGGACTGGTGGATACGCCAATGGGACGTAAGATCTATGGAGGCGGTATCCTGTCATCGCCCAAGGAGACGGTGTATTCGCTTTCGGCCGAACCGGAGCACCTGCCGTTCGATCCCATCGAGGCCATGCGTACCCCGTATCGAATCGATATTTTGCAACCCGTCTATTTCGTGTTGCCTGAACTCAAGCGGCTATTCCAGGTCGCTCATGAAGACATCATGGGCATGGTTCGCGAGGCCATGCAGCTCGGACTTCACAAACCCCGCTTTCCGCCCAAAGCAGCCTGATATTACAAGGAGAACACATGACTGCTACCGCTCTGAAACAAGGTCACTGCGAAGCCTGTAGCGCCGATGCCCCCAAAGTCAGCGAAGAAGAGCTGGCGGAGCTGATTCGGCAGATTCCGGACTGGAACATTGAAGTGCGTGACGGAATCATGCAGCTCGAAAGGGTCTTCCGCTTCAAGAATTTCCGCCATGCACTGGCGTTCACCAATGCCGTTGGTGCCATTGCCGAGGAAGAAGGGCATCATCCCGGTCTCTTGACCGAATGGGGCAAAGTGACGGTGACCTGGTGGAGCCATTCGATCAAAGGGCTTCATCGCAATGATTTCATTATGGCGGCCCGCACGGACGAGGTGGCGGCTACAGCGGAGGGGCGCAAGTGAGCCATTTCAAGACGGTCGACTGGGTAGCCGGCGACCCGATCATGGGGCTGCTTGAAGCGTTTCGAGCCGATTCGAACCCTGCCAAGCTTGATCTGGGCGTAGGCGTATACAAGGATCGACAAGGCCTTACTCCCATTCCCAAAGCCGTCAAACTGGCGGAGCAGGCATTGATTGGCAGCGAGCAGACCAAGAGCTATGTTGGCGGCCATGGTGATGTAAGCTTCGGGACCTACCTGCTGCACCTTGTTCTAGGTGCACATAGCCCGGTGATCGATGACAAACGGGCCGGCTGTACCCAGACCGCCGGTGGTACAGGAGCCCTGCGGCTAACAGGGGAGTTCATTGCGCAGTGTCTGCCAGGCAAGAGCGTCTGGTTGAGTCAGCCAACCTGGCCGATTCACGAAACGCTGTTCAGGGCCGCCGGGCTCGCCGTGCAGCATTACCCCTATGTGGGGGCAGATAACCGTCTTGATGTAGCCGGTATGCTCGAAGCCATGCGGCAGATTCCCAAAGGTGACGTCATCCTGTTGCACGCCTGTTGTCATAATCCGACTGGCTTCGATTTGAGTCGAGCCGATTGGCAGCAGGTATTGGGGATCGTGAAGGAGCGCGAGCTGCTGCCCTTGTTCGACTTTGCCTATCAGGGGTTTGGCGACGGGCTGGAAGAAGACGCCTGGGCTGTCAGGTTATTTGCCCAGGCGTTGCCAGAGCTTTTGATTACCAGCTCCTGCTCGAAGAACTTTGGTCTGTACCGTGAACGTACGGGAGGGCTGATCGTGGTGGCGGAAGATGCAGATCGTCTTCTGGCCGTACGCAGCCAGCTCGCCTCGATTGCCCGTAATCTCTGGTCTACGCCACCTTCCCATGGTGCGGCGGTCGTGGCCGAGATCCTGGGTACTGCTTCATTGCGCACAATGTGGGAGGAAGAAGTCAATGCCATGCGCACGCGTATCACGAGCTTGCGCAAGGGACTGGTCGAAGCATTGATCCCCTTTGGCTTGAACGAGCGCTTTGCTCATATTGCCGAGCAGCGCGGTATGTTCTCGTATACAGGACTCACCGCTGAGCAGGTCGCACAGCTCAAGGCGCGTTATAGCGTTTATCTCGTCAGTAGCGGCAGGGCCAATGTCGCCGGGCTGGACGAGAGCCGGCTCGATGAACTGGCACGTGCGATTGCTGAGGTCTCTCGGTAGCGGAAAAGCCGGCAATCGCCGGCTTTTCTTTCAGAACGTGCCCTGGTAATGCCCACCATCGAGCAACACGTTCTGGCTGGTCATGTAACTCGCATGTTGGCTGCATAGAAAAGCACACACCGCACCGAATTCATCTGCCGTGCCGAAGCGTCTGGCGGGGATCGTTTGTAATCGCTGCTGAACGATATCTGCTACCGGCTTGCCAGTGGACTGTGCAGAACGCTCCAGTGTGTTTTGTAGCCGATCGGTATCGAAAGAGCCTGGCAGAAGGTTGTTGATCGTAACGTTGCGCTCCGCCAGACGAGCCTGACGCGCAAGCCCGGCGACAAACCCCGTCAGGCCGCTGCGTGCGCCATTGGACAATCCTAGAATATCGATAGGCGCCTTGACGGCAGAGGACGTGATATTCACGACACGACCGAATCCTCGCTCCGCCATGCCATCAACGGTTGCCTTGATCAGCTCGATGGGCGTCAGCATATTGGTCTCGACGGCGCTCAGCCAGTCCTCCCGCGTCCAGTCACGAAAGTCTCCCGGCGGAGGTCCGCCTGCGTTGTTCACAAGGATGTCGACCTGTGGACATTGAGTCAGGAGTGCCTGTCTGACGTTTTCATCACTGATATCGCCTGCGACACAGCGGACCTCAATAGCAGGATTGAGCGAGCGTAGAAATGTGGCGGTCTCCTCCAGTGCTTCAAGGCCGCGTGCATTGATTACCAGGTTGACGCCTTCCTGAGCTAACGCGCTGGCACAGCCTTTACCCAGCCCCTTGCTGGCAGCACATACCACTGCCCAGCGTCCCGAAATGCCTAAATCCATTGCTCTTCCTCCGGTTGCGAACACGCAAGATTGGAGCATTAGGCTACAGCGGGAGGGAAAAGTTGATACAGAGGAGGAGCCTGGACCCTTACGGGTCCAGGTGTCTGGCTTAGTCAGCCGAAGTGGCTGCCAGCGAAGGTTCTGCGGCGTTGGCGTCCGGCTTACGCTTGAGGCGATAGCACGCCACCATGATGACCAGCCATACCGGAATGGCGTAGACCGAGATATTGATGCCGGGAATCAATAGCATGGTGCCCAGGATGAAGACTACAAACGCTAGGCACAGGTAGTTCCCATAGGGATACCAGAACGCCTTGAACGCCGTGCTGACACCCTGGCGCTTCATCTGCGCACGAAACTTCAGATGCGCCAGGCTGATCATCGCCCAGTTGATTACCAGCGTTGCCACTACCAGCGACATCAGGAGCTCAAGCGCCTGCTGCGGCATCAGATAATTGACAACTACCGCCAGGAAGGTAATAGCGGCCGAGAACAGAAGGGCACTTACCGGTACGCCGCGAGCATCGACCTTGGCCAGGAAACGAGGCGCATCGCCTTGCTCAGCCAGACCCAACAGCATGCGTCCGTTACAGTAGCAACCACTGTTGTAGACGGACAACGCTGCGGTCAGTACGACAAAGTTCAGGATGTGGGCCGCTGCATCACTGCCAATCAGAGAGAAGATCTGGACAAAGGGGCTACCGCTGTACGCATCGCCGGAGGCAGTCAGCGTCTGTACCAGCGAATCCCAGGGCTTGAGTGAAAGCAGAATGATCAGGGCGCCGACATAAAAGATCAGGATACGGTAGATTACTTGGTTGATGGCTTTGGGGATGACTTTCTTGGGCTCCGAGGCTTCGGCGGCGGTAAAGCCCAGCATTTCCAGGCCACCAAACGAGAACATGATGATGGCCATGGACATGACCAATCCCTGAATGCCGTGGGGGAAGAAGCCGCCATGCGACCACAGGTTGCTGACAGAAGCCTGTGGGTCACTGCCACCGATAAGCAGGTAAGTTCCCAGCAGGATCATGCCGATGATGGCAACCACTTTGATGATTGCAAACCAGAACTCGGCCTCGCCGAACAGTTTCACATTGGCCAGGTTAATGGCATTGACCAGCAGGAAAAAGAAGGCGGCGCTGGCCCAAGTGGGTATCTCCGGCCACCAGTAGTGAATGTACTTGCCAACCGCCGTCAGCTCGGACATGCCTACCAGGATATAGAGAACCCAGCAGTTCCAGCCTGACAGAAAGCCGGCAAAGCCTCCCCAGTATCGATGAGCGAAGTGGCTGAACGAGCCAGCTACAGGTTCCTCGACAATCATCTCGCCCAGTTGGCGCATGATGAGAAAGGCAATAAATCCTGCCAGGGCATAGCCCAGGATCATGGAAGGGCCGGCCGACTGCATGACGCCTGCCGAGCCAAGAAACAAACCAGTACCAATAGCGCCACCCAGGGCTATCAATTGGATATGGCGATTTTTCAGGCCACGTTTGAGTGTACCCGATTGGGTGTTACGACCAACCATTTAAACGTCCTCACGCAAGGTGTTGTTATTGTGCGGTGTGAAGCGTGTCTATGCGAAGGCCAAACTAGGTAAAAATGTCGCAGGTACTCCGCCTTTTATCGGTTGAAGCACTCTTTTGATGAGTACACCTGTGATAGGTAAGGTTAATCGAGGCGGTTTTAGAGCTAGAAAGCAGGCAGTCTACGTTCAGGATCATGCGTCACCTTTTATTGTTGTATGTGACGGAGCGGACGTACCGGAGAAGCGGTAATGGAATGTCCTTTCCAGTAGACCTATATGAGCCGAAGCCAACTTAGGTAACAACCCCGGCCTGAAGAGCCAGGGCTGTTCCCGTGAGAGAAAGTGTCACGTTTTTCTGACAGCCGCGCCAAAACCCGCGATTTACGATGCCTGCTGTAAAAGTTTTTTGACGAGCGGATCACTGTGTGGGTTAACGCCTCAGTCAATCAAGCGGCCAGGGGCAGCGTGAAATGAAAGGTGCTGCCTTGTCCGGGATCGCTCACGGCCCAGATTCTACCTCCATGCGCTTCCACAATTCCCTTGCTAATGAATAGGCCCAGCCCGGTTCCCGTTGGGTTGCCTGCCTTGACGTGCCAGTAACGATCAAAGATATGCTTCAATTCGTCATCGGAAATGCCTATGCCGCTGTCTCTGATGGAGAAGCAGGCGTGGCTACCCTCACGCGTCACGGATATTTCGATACTGCCACCAGCAGGTGTGAACTTGATACCGTTACTGATCAGATTCGATAGCACCTGAAAGAGCCGCTCGGCATCGGCATTGAGGATCACGTCGTCTTCTGCATGAATCTTGAGCTGAATGGATTTGGTTTCGGCGAGCGACTGCAATAACTGCACCGCCTGGTGGACCAGACTGGAAGCATCATGGGGCTGAGGTGAAATCTGAAAGCGGCCCGATTCAATCTTGGACAGGTCCAACAGGTCGCCAATCATGCTATTCATGCGTGTAGCGACCGTTTGAATGATATTGATCGCCGACAGCAAGCGCTTGGATGATTCACGTTGATCGCCCACGATCATCCGCTGCATAAGGCCTGCCTGCATGGTCACAATCGTCATGGGATTACGCAGGTCATGGGAGACTACTGCCACAATCTCGTCACGGGCACGTACGGCCTCGCGTTCGCGGGCGACCTGAAGGGCCAGATCAATTTCTATCGCTGAGCGGCGCAAGTCCTTGACGGCATAAATATCTCCAGGAAGCCAGCGCTTGGAGCGTCCACGTACCTGTTCTCGCCAAACGGCAAAGCTGCGCCGCGGATGAGGACGCAGCTGACCGGTCTCTGGGTCCGCTTCTAAGGGTTTATTCGGATTACCGCTCCATTTGAGGGTTTTGACCAGCTCTGGTCTGAACCACAGCACCATATTGGTGACTGGCTTGGGCAGGGTAATAGCCATAAGGCCGCTACCTAGGTGCGCATAGGCAGAGGCATCAGCCAGCTCATTGGGTAGACAGCGCGTATGGAAAATCCCGCTCTCGCCAAGTTGCGATTCAGCCCATTGGGCGAGCGCCTTGATTTCAGTATCACCCGGACAATCCCCCACAACCAATACGCGTTGATCGACTAAAATGGTAGCGCCACTGGCATCCGCAAGCGCCAGAAGATCGTCCCCTTTGTACATCAGCCCGATCAACGCCTCATCTTCAGCCGAATGCATGGCTTCCACCAGGCGAGAAAGGTATTCCTGCTTGGCTTCACGCTGCTGTTGGGCATCCCGCTCCTGGAGCGCATTGATCTGGAGCGACGTTAACTCGCCAATTGCCTGGCAAGCGGCACGAATTCGGTAGGGAAGGTAATGGGGCTCCCTATGACCGCAGCTGATCAGGCCCCATAAGGAATCGCCCTGCATAAGCGATACACTCATTGACGCCCGCAAGCCTTGATAGCCAATGTATTCCCGATGCAGCGGCGAAACACTGCGCAGGATTGCACAACTAAGGTCTACCGGCTGGCCTGTCTCGCTTCTGAATGGCGGGAGCAGGGGGGCCGGCTCATAGCGAGCATCGGGAATCAGGCGAATCCAGTTATGCTCATAGAGCTTACGGGCCTGGGCCGGTATATCAGAGGCAGGAAACCGAAGCTCGAGATAGGGATCTACCTCAGGATCTCGTGCCTCTGCCACCACTTGGCCGTCACCTTCGTTATCGAATCGGTAGACCACAACGCGGTCGAAGCCTGTCAGGGCTCTGACCTCCTCGACTACCACTTGCTGCAAATCCGCCAACGTGCGTACTTTTTGCAGGCGACGCAACGCGCGTGAATTCAGAACGCCGTCAGAAGGCGAAGTGGGTTGAGCACGCTCCAGTTCGAGAAAGATCAAGCCATCATGTTGATGCAGCAGACCCTCGTATTCGTGGCCCCCGACCGTCAATAACAGCGGATTGACCTCGTCGAAATGGGGCTGCCGGAGCGCTTGCTCGACCTGCGACAGCGCTTGAGCATTCAGGATCTTTGCAAGAGGCTGTCCAAGTACCGCATCCGCTTTGCAGTCCAAAAGCGTAGGGAGGTTGGCGCTGATGTGCTGAACGCGAGTATCGGCTTCTCTAAAAGCAATCAGATACCCATGAGGCTGAATAGCGCCTGGAATATGAATAGGCTCGCTCTCACAGCGTATGGGGTCGGCTTCGCGTTGATCGTGGCCAGTCATGCCGAATGTAAACTCCTTCTAATCCAGAGCTGTGCAGTCAATAACTGCCACTTCGTCTGTTATAGATGTGACTGCATTTGGCCTTGATCGTTTGATCAAGGTGTCGAAGCGGTAGGCACCCCTAGGATGCATGAACGGTCAGAAACTACTGAGAGTGGCAGGGTGGAACAGGGTTATGCAGCAGATTGACGTGGTTGTGGTAGGAGGAGGGCAGTCCGCGCTGGCAGTTGCCTATTTCCTGCGCCGTACGTCACGTTCATTCGTGTTGCTGGATGCAGAGCAGCATCCAGGTGGTGCCTGGCAACACGGGTGGGATTCGTTGTATCTTTTCTCACCGGCCAGCTCCAGCTCCATTCCTGGTTGGCCCATGCCTCCTACCCACGAAGAAACGCCTTCGCGTGACCATGTCCTGGATTATCTGACCCGGTATGAGCAGCGTTACGGGTTTCCCATCAGGCGTCCTGTCTGGGTAGAGAGCATTGAGTCACGCCCGGACGGCTTGCTGGTCAAGGCTGGCGCAGAGGCATGGCTAGCCCAGGCGGTAGTCAGCGCAACCGGAACCTGGCGACATCCCTACACACCTCGTTATCCGTGCCAAACACTGTTCAGCGGACAACAGATTCATTCGGCACAGTATGTCAATGCCGAGCCTTTTATGGACAAAAGCGTATTGATTGTCGGAGGGGGCAATTCAGGGGCTCAGATCCTGGCTGA
This sequence comes from Pseudomonas sp. C2.3V, assembly GCF_058536325.1. Taxonomy (NCBI): domain Bacteria; kingdom Pseudomonadati; phylum Pseudomonadota; class Gammaproteobacteria; order Pseudomonadales; family Pseudomonadaceae; genus Pseudomonas; species Pseudomonas sp. C2.3V. The sequence goes on from NZ_JBZUBN010000001.1 coordinate 2,106,089, forward strand.
AGTATCCAGGGTGGCAGAGGCTCATTGGATTACCCTGGCGGATCCACAATTTCTACCGGACGATGTGGATGGATATGTCCTGTTCGAGCGAGCAACCGAGCGCTGGAGGGCGCAGCAGGAAGGCCGCGTCTGGGATGAGCCCGCGGGTGGGCTGGGCGATATTGTCATGGTTCCCAGCGTGAAGGAGGCAAGGACACGAAGCGTATTACGGGCCGTGCGGCCATTCGAGCGCTTTACTGAGAGCGGCGTAGTCTGGTCCGACGGACATGAAATTGCAGTAGACGCGGTAATCTGGTGCACGGGCTTCAGGCCTGCGTTGACGCATCTGGAAGCGCTGGGGCTAGTCGAGCCGGATGGACGCGTTCAGGTTAACCGCACTCGTTCGGTCAAGGAGCCCCGTGTGTGGCTCGTGGGCTACGGTGAGTGGACCGGTATGGCATCAGCAACGCTGGTAGGCGTCACCCGAACGGCACGGAGCACCGTTCAGGAGATTGAAGTCTATCTCGATCAGAGGGAGCGTTGATTGACGCGCCGGGACAGTGCCTCGGCAGATTCCTTGCGTTCCGAGTAACGATCTACCAGATACGTCTGGCGCCCACGGAGCAGGAGCGTGAACTTCATCAGTTCTTCCATGACGTCCACCAGGCGATCGTAATAGGGCGAAGGTTTCATTCGTCCTGCCTCATCGAATTCCAGAAACGCCTTGGGCACCGAGGACTGATTTGGAATCGTGAACATCCGCATCCAACGACCTAAAACACGCAGTTGATTCACGACATTGAAGGACTGCGAGCCTCCGCAGACCTGCAGAACAGCGAGGGTCTTGCCTTGGGTAGGGCGAACCGCACCCATGGCCAGCGGAACCCAGTCGATTTGTGCTTTGAAAACGGCGCTCATGGAGCCGTGTCGCTCAGGTGAGCACCATACCTGACCTTCTGACCATTGCATCAATTCCCGCAGCTCAACGACTTTCTCATGGGTATCGGGGGCATCGTCAGGCAAGGGGAGACCTGAAGGGTCAAAAATTTGGACGTCGGCGCCAAAATGTTCGAGCAGAAGAGCGGCTTCCTGTGTCAGGAGTCGACTGAAGGAGCGCTCTCGGTTCGATCCATAAAGCAACAGAATCCTGGGCTTATGGGGCAGGGGCTGCTGACTATCCAGGCGCTCGACAGCGGGAATGTCGATCAGGGACATATCGAGATTCGGCAGGTTATCCAAGTAAAGCCTCCCGGTCAGTTGCCAAGCGCATTAACTGCGGAGCGGAGTTCGTCCCGATTCAAGCGATCAAACGGTAGGGCAAGGAATGCCTGCACGCGCTGCTCGATGATCCTTAGCGTTTTCTCGAAGGCTTGCTGAATATCCGCTTCGCTGGCCTCCAGTGCAGAGGGATCCTCCAGCCCCCAATGAGCCTTGAGTGCATGACCAAAATAGACCGGGCAGGCCTCGCCAGCTGCACGGTCGCAGACGGTAATAACCACATCAGGCGGAGCGTCAGCAAACACGTCGGAAGACTTGCTATAAAGTCCCTCCGTTGTAATACCAGCCCTTTTTAGAGCATTTAAAGTCAATGGACTGACCTCCCCGCTAGGATGGCTACCAGCGCTAACCGCCTCGAATCCATCAGGAGCTAGATGATTGAACACTGCCTCCGATAGAATGCTTCTGCAACGGTTATGGGTACACATGAACAGTACTTTCATAAAGCCTCCTGGCGCTTACAGACTTAAACGCAGAGCGAGCGCAGCAAGCGTCGCGAGCAAAACAGGCAGGGTAAGCACGATACCTACCTTAAAGTAGTAACCCCAGGTAATCGTAATGTCCTTGCGTGCTAGAACATGTAGCCAGAGCAGCGTGGCCAGACTCCCGATAGGGGTGATCTTCGGGCCCAGGTCGCTGCCAATAACGTTGGCGTAAATCATGGCCTGCTGGACCACACCGCTGGTTTCACTGTCATGAATGGAAAGCGCTCCAATGAGAACCGTAGGCAGGTTGTTCATGATGGACGACAAAAAAGCGGTTAGCAGGCCGGTTCCGATTGCAGCGCCCCATACACCGTAATGAGCGCAATATTTCAACGCCTGCGTCACGTAGTCTGTCAGACCCGCATTGCGCAGCCCGTATACCACCAGATACATCCCAAGGGAAAAGACGACAATTTGCCAGGGAGCGTCCTTGAGCACCTTCTGGGTGCTGATCACATAACCTCGCGCCGCAATTACGAATAGCAGCAGGGCACAGGCCGCAGAAATAACGCTGATAGGTACACCCATCGGCTCAATGATGAAGAAACCAATGAGCAGAAGGCCCAGTACCCACCAGCCAGCAATGAACGTTGCACGGTCGCGTATGGCTTCACGGGGGTCCTTGATCTGGGCCAAGTCGTAGTGCTGAGGGATTTCACGGCGGAAAAACCAGAGCAGCATGATCAGCGTGGCCAGGATGCTCACGATATTCACGGGTGCCATGATGGCGGCATATTCGCCAAAGCTGATGCCGAAATAATCCGCCGAAACGATGTTTACCAAGTTGGATACCACGAGCGGCAGGCTGGCTGTATCGGCAATAAAACCGGCCGCCATGACAAATGCCAGCGTGGCGGCTGGAGAAAAGCGCAAGGCCATTAGCATGGCGATGACAATAGGAGTGAGGATCAGCGCCGCACCGTCATTGGCGAACAGGGCAGAAACCGCAGCCCCCAGCAGAATAATGAACGCGAACAGTCTGCGTCCATTGCCGCCACCCCAGCGGGCGACATGCAATGCGGCCCATTCGAAAAAGCCTGCCTCATCCAGTAGCAGGCTGATGACGATAATGGCGATAAAGGTGGCAGTAGCATTCCATACGATATGCCATACGACCGGGATGTCTCCCAGGCTTACGACACCTGTCAGAAGTGCTAGAACGGCTCCTAGGGATGCGCTCCAGCCCACGCCTAACCCTTTGGGCTGCCAGATGACCAGAACGATCGTTATCAGAAAGATCAGAGATGCAATCAGCATGCATGAAACTCGATGGAAGGTTGACGTTGATTAACAGCAAAGCGCCTTACGCTCGGGACGGTTACCCATTTTGTGCAGGCGTTCCATGTCCACCGCGAGCCACGCTGGATTGGCTTCCAGCGTGCTCCGAAGGACAGCCTGAATCCACCCGGGCAAGGTTGGGTGAATCCGGTAATACACCCATTGGCCCTGGCGACGATCCGCTAGCAGTCCACATTGGCGCAGGTGTGCCAGATGGCGAGAAATCTTTGGTTGGATTTCATCCAGAGCGCTGGCGAGTTCACATACACATAGCTCTTCCTCTTGAAGGATCAGCAATGTCATGCGTGCACGGGTCTCGTCGGCGAGGCATTTAAACAGGAGTGAAGGCGTCAGGGATTGGGACATATATGGCTTCCTTCAATAAGGGAGGCACTATAATTAATATATGAAAATTCGTATATATGCATATCCATATAATCTGTCAGCACTTACGTTGGAAACGTATTTGCTTGCTGGCCGCTCTGATAAGAGCAGACAAAGAGTGCAGGTGTGAATCATGAGCAGTATCTGGAGCATGACGCTGGCAGCCTTTCGTGATGCAACGGCTGCCAACAGCTCGACACCCAGCTGTGGGGCTGCAGCGGCCGTCTCGGCCACGATGGGAAGTGCGTTGATACTCATGGCGCTGCGGATCAGCGAATCCAAATCGGCTGCTCCTGGTCGGAGCGAGCTGATCAAGCGCGTCGAGCAGCAGATGGCGAAGCTTGGTACCTACGCCGACGCAGATGTAAAAGCGTTTGAGCGCTATATGGATGCGGCTCGACTACCGGAGCATTCCTCAATCCAGGCAGAAGAACGTGAGCAGGAGGTACAAGATGCGGTGGTCGAGGCCACGCAGGTCCCGTTGGAAACAGCAGAAACCTGTCTCGAACTGCTTCGCCTGGCGGAAGAAGGCGTTTCGTTTACGTCCGAGAATGTGCTGAGCGACATACTGTCTGGGAGTCTGTTATTGCAGGGTGGGTTATCGGCGGTACTGCTCAATGTAGATGCAGATGCAAAGATGCTGGAGGAGGGCAAGATGCGGGAGCAGGCAGTTACAAAACGGCAATGGCTTGAGCAGCAGGCAGACCTGTATCTACAGTCCATTAGGAAGGCAGTCTGTACCCGCTAGACACTTTTCTACGGATGTGACTAGCCATTTGGCCTGAATAAGCCAAATGGTTCTATCGTACCTGTACGGTGTTGCGGTACGGGTTAAGTTGCTTTTTCGATAGCCAAGGCCAGTAGATCCTTGGGCTCCAGGTCACGTCCCAGTACATCAATCACGCCCGGCGTAAAGCTGGCCGTGATTTTTTTGGGATTGGACTTCCAGCCCTGAAGAATCATCAATGTCGCCTTCTGGCCATTCTTATGGATGACACGTAAGGAGGCACGTGATAATTGAGTCAAAAGTGCCTCAATTTCGCTGATTTCTTCAGAATCGTGCGGGATAATGATTAGTTCGTTGCGTTTGCGATCATCAAAAAAGATTTCTTCGGTGCGGCGCAGGGCGTTGTTGTATTTGGCCATGAAAGGTATCTCGAAATCGGTAGGGAGACGGGAGCAAAGGCTCTGAACCAGTCTCAATATTGCTGGAGCTCCATCAGCTACGACCGGCCATGAGAACGGTGAACTGTTCAGCCTGAGCCTCGCCTGAGAAAAATTTCAGGCGATCTGAAACGAGATTTTCCAGCCGCTATAGCGTTTGCATACTACGCACAGGCAGTTTGCAAACGTTTTCCAATTTAATGGGGCAACCGTTACGAGCACTTACTCGACAACAACGGCGAGATTTGGCGGGGATCAAAATTTCATAGCTGAATCAACTTCTTACCTTCAGCATGAATACCGCGTTGCTCAAACCCGTCCATCTCACGTGTTTGAAAGGGTAGCGTTCATAGCGCTAGAAAAGTGAGACGCATGTCTCGTTATTGCATTTTGCTGTCTTCTGATCGTCATAAAGACGACGCCAGTACGAAAGAAGTTGCACCGATACGCAGCGAAGCCGTGTTCATCTACCGACTCCTGCACACATCGACTGATACCAAGTAAAAATTTACCGTTCGTCGGACGTACTACTTGAAAAAAACGAGAGGGTTCCTATATGGAATCCTGCAGGGCGCCGAAGTCGGGCCCTGCGTTGAAACTTGCTGATGACTCAGGAGATTCTCTATATGAACACTGCATTCTCTCTTGCTCCCTTGTTCCGCCATTCCGTTGGATTCGACCGCTTCAATGATCTGTTCGAATCCGCATTGCGCAACGAGTCGGGTAGCTCCTATCCACCCTATAACGTGGAAAAGCATGGCGACGATCGCTATCGCATCGTGATCGCGGCTGCCGGCCTTGCCGAAGACGACCTTGAGCTCGAAGTGGAGCGGGGCGTGTTGACCGTGAAGAGCGGCCGCCGTGAGAAGAGCGCCGACAGCGTGACCTACCTGCACCAGGGCATCGCCCAGCGTGCGTTCAAGCTGTCCTTCCGCCTGGCTGACCACATTGAGGTGAAGGGCGCGAGCTTGAAGAATGGCCTGCTCAACATCGATCTGCTGCGTGAAGTACCGGAAGAGGCCAAGCCCAAGCGCATCGCTATCAACGGCCAGTTGAGTGCCGATGAAAAGCCTGCGCTGGAAGGCCAGATTGCCTAAGTACAGCAGGCATCAGACCCTAGAAAAGGGACGCCATGTGCGTCCCTTTTTGTAGTGCCTAAGTAATACCAGCCCCTTTATAGGCTTTTCAAACACCTCCATAAAAGCAACAAGTCATCAGGAAAAACCGCTACGTTAAGAGACTGGCTTCATACAAACGTAGCTTTCATGCCAGGAGAAGAGGGGCATTACCAGCCGTAGAAATGAATCGCTGTCTAACCAAATATTTTTCCAGTGCTCCAGCTTCATCTTTTCCTTCCAGATCAGCGGAGCGGGGCATTCGCGTCGGCATCGTAATCAGCGTTTCGAGCAGTAATCGAACGGTAGGAAATACGCCCAATGTATCCAGACCTCTAGCATTGCTCCATGATGTTGATGCTTACCTCATGAAGCATGATCGGTAAAAGCGGGTACGTTGCATATGAACCGTTACGAGTACTTATAAAGTCTCGTAACGGTAGGGGAGGAGCGCTATTTAAAAGCCTTGGCGACTCGAGAGCCTGTATCGCGGCCTAGGACCTCACAGATTCGCTGACCTGCGGCAATCAGCCGAGAAAGATCTACTCCAGTCTGGATACCAAGGCCGTTGAGCATGTAGAGCACGTCCTCTGTGGCCACATTACCGCTTGCACCCGTTGCATAGGGACAGCCTCCCAGGCCGGCAACAGAGCTATCGACCACAGAGACACCCTCCAGCAGGGCAGCGTAGATATTGGCCAGTGCCTGGCCATAAGTGTCGTGGAAATGCACAGCCAGTCGATCGCGTGGAATCTCTTGGGAGAGCCTATCTATGAGCGTTCGTACAGCACCCGGTGTACCTATACCTATCGTGTCACCCAATGAAATTTCGCGGCATCCCATATCAATCAGTTCACGTGCAACTGATAAGACTTGATCAGGCGTAATATCGCCTTCATAAGGGCACCCCAGTACGCAGGAAACATACCCACGGACGCTAATCCCATGCTGCCGTGCAGCCTCCATTACAGGTTTAAACCGCTGCAGGCTCTCATTGATAGAGCAGTTGATATTACGTTGAGAAAAGCTCTCGGATGCTGCTGCAAAGATGGCTATTTCTTTCACACCTACATTCAAGGCAGCTTCGAAACCCATCATGTTAGGCGTCAAGGTACTATAGGTAATACCAGCCCTTTTAAAGATCTTCAAAAATAGATCAGAACTCCCTGCCATTTGCGGCACCCACTTGGGAGAAACAAAACTACCCACTTCAATGTAATCAAGGCCAGTATCAGTCAAATCATTTACCAGCCGTACCTTGTCCTCCAGGCTAATCGGCTGCGTTTCATTCTGAAGGCCATCTCGTGGGCCTACCTCAACCAGACGAACACGCTCAGGCAGCATCCTCAGCCTCCATTTCAACCAGCGTCGAACCCTCGCTGACCATGTCACCCTCATGGCAAAGGATGGCCTTGAGCATGCCTGGAGTCTGGGCCCGGATGGTATGTTCCATCTTCATGGCTTCCAGAACCACCAGCGGGGTGCCAGCTTCAACGCGTTGACCTGGTTCTACCAGTATCCGCACAATGCTGCCATTCATAGGAGCGGTAAGCCCACCTGAGTGGGCCGTTTTATTGGTTGCGGCCTGTATGGGATCGAAGCGGGTAAGGGTGTGGGTTTCGCCTTGCCAATCCAGATAGAGGTTGTCGTCGCGGCGCTGTGCCTTGACCTTTCGATCTTTTCCATCCCAGACAACACGCTGTTTTTCTTCATTGCATATCAGCGTTACTGCCTGCCGATTCGGCAAGCCTGCTCGCCATCCGGGCAACGATGCCCAGGGAGCGCTGGGGTCATCAGCCCTTGCTACCGGCGGCTCGCTGCCTAGCCAGCCTTGAACAGCTGCTTGCCAGAAATCATTGTCATGTTCTGCAGGGGCTGGCAGTAATTCATTCCGATACCGAGGGATGAAATCTGTATCCAGTTCAGCACGCGCGAAGGCGGGGTGAGCCAACACGCGCTTGAGAAAGGCCAGGTTGGTTCGCAGCCCGCCTACCTGGGTATGCTCCAGCATGGCGAGCAGACGTTGTCTGGCTTCTTCGCGGTTCTCGCCCCAAGCGATGATCTTGGCCAGCATGGGATCGTAAAAGGGCGATACTGTATCACCCTCGGTTACACCACTATCGATGCGGCGACCTGGACCACTGGCGGGTTCCTGATAGAGATGCAAGGTACCGGTAGCGGGCAGGAAATCATTGCCAGGATCTTCTGCATACACGCGTACCTCAATAGCATGCCCTTCAAGCGGGACCTGATCCTGAGTGATGGGCAGGGCTTCACCTCGGGCGATGCGAATCTGCCAAGCAACAAGATCCAGTCCGGTGATAGCCTCTGTCACAGGATGCTCTACCTGTAAGCGCGTGTTCATCTCCATAAAGAAGAATTCGCCACGGTCGTCCAACAGAAACTCGACGGTACCGGCACCGACATAGCCGATCGCCTGTGCAGCCCGTACGGCAGCTTCTCCCATGGCTTTACGCAATGCAGGAGAAAGTCCGGGGGCAGGGGCTTCTTCTATGACTTTCTGATGGCGACGCTGAATCGAACAGTCGCGTTCGTTCAGATACAAACAATGACCGTGCTGATCGGCAAAGACTTGTATTTCGACATGTCGAGGCTTGAGCACGTATTTTTCAACCAGCATGCGGGCGTCGCCAAAGGCAGATTGAGCTTCACGCTGCGCCGAGGCCAGGGCATCAGCCAGATCGGCCTCTCGCTCAACGATTTTCATGCCCTTGCCACCACCGCCAGCAGCCGCTTTCAGCAGAACGGGATAGCCGATCTGCTCGGCGGCCTGTCTGAATGTTTCTAGCGTCTGGTCCTCGCCATGATAGCCGGGAACCAGGGGCACGCCGGCGGTTTCCATCAGGGCCTTGGCGGCAGCCTTGCTACCCATCGCCTCAATTGCGGAGGCGGGAGGGCCGAGAAAGAGCAGGCCTGCTTCTTCAATCGCTTGGGCAAAGGCTGCATTTTCGGAAAGAAAGCCATACCCCGGATGGATGGCCTGGGCACCGCTGTTCTTGGCCGCTGCAATAATCTTGTCGATACACAGATAGCTTTCGCCCGGTTTACTACCACCCAGGTTAACAGCCAGGTCTGCTTCGCGAACATGGCGGGCTGTAGTGTCGATCTCGCTGTGCACGGCGACCGTTCGGATGCCCAGCGATTGGGCGGTACGCATGATACGACAGGCAATCTCGCCGCGATTGGCGATCAGGAGAGTGTCGAGAGGCTTTAACATGCTCATACGGAGGGCTCCTGCCAGCTGGGCATACGTTTTTCAAGGAAGGCGCCTAGTCCTTCCTGTGCTTCTGGGCTTACCCGCAATGATGCAATGAAGTGCTGGGTATAACCTTTCAATGCATCATCCAGATTTGCAGCCGTACCCACTTGGTGTAGCAAGCTCTTGCAGGCTTTAAGGGCTGCGGGGCTGTTGAGGAGCAGATTGTTTTTCCACTCATTGACGGCGGCTTCCAGCTGGTCAGCCGGGTAGGTTTCATCCAATAGCCCTAAGGCTTGCGCACGTCCACTGGAAAAGCGCTCGGCTGTCAGGGCATAGCGGCGCGTGGCTCGCTCGCCAATAGCCCGGACGACATAAGGGCTGATCACTGCCGGAGCCAGACCGATGCGGACTTCGGAAAGGCAGAACACAGCATCCTGCGAACCGATGGCCATGTCGCAACAGGCAATCAATCCAAGCGCTCCACCAAAGGCCGCTCCCTGCACGACCGCCAACGTAGGTTGGGGTAGGGCATGAAGTGTTTCCATTAAAAGGCTCAGTCGTTGTGCATCGTCATGGTTTTCCTTGAGGCTCAAGGTGGCCGATGCCTGCATCCAGGCAAGGTCTGCTCCTGCGGAAAAGTGCCGTCCCTGTCCACGCAGAATCAGAAACCGGATGGCCTCATTAGCACCAATTGCTTCCAATGCGTGAATGAGCTCGGCAATCACCTCGGCATTGAACGCATTGTTTTTTTCCGGGCGGTTCAGCCACAAGGTGGCAACGCCGCGGCTGTCGATATCAAGTTGCAAGGTCTGGTAAGTCATCGCGGGATTCCTTACATGCGGAACACGCCAAAGCGGGTCGGCTCAATAGGTGCGTTTAAAGAAGCGGAGATAGCCAGAGCTAGTACTTCACGCGTCTGGGCAGGGTCGATCACGCCGTCATCCCATAATCGGGCGCTGGAGTAGTAGGGGTGACCCTGACGGTCGTACTGCTCAAGGATCGGCTCTTTGATGGCTGCTTCCTCTTCCAGGCTGAGTGCTCCGCCTGTCCGCTCGGTCTGTTCCCGCTTGACCTGCACCAGTACACCGGCTGCCTGTTCACCGCCCATTACCGCGATACGGGCGTTAGGCCACATCCAGAGAAAGCGGGGATCATAGGCTCGGCCGCACATGCCGTAATTGCCCGCGCCAAAGCTGCCGCCAATGATCACGGTAAACTTGGGGACTTGTGCACAGGCGACAGCGGTCACAAGCTTGGCCCCATGCTTGGCAATGCCGCCTGCTTCATATTTTTGGCCAACCATGAAGCCCGTGATGTTTTGAAGAAACACCAGTGGAATACCTCGCTGACAGGCCAACTCGATGAAGTGCGCACCTTTTTGCGCCGCCTCGGCAAACAGGATGCCGTTATTGGCCAGAATTGCTACGGGGTAGCCGTGTAAATGCGCAAAACCGCAGACCAGCGTAGGCCCGAACAGCGCCTTGAACTCGTCGAATTCGCTACCATCAACCAGACGCGCAATCACTTCGCGAACGTCGTAGGGCTGTTTGGCATCTGCCGGGATAACGCCATAAAGCTCATCGGGTGAGTATTTAGGTGCTACAGGGGAGCGCATCTGTACTTGACCCTGTTTACGCCAGTTCAAATGGCCAATACAGCGACGCGCCAGGGCAAGGGCATGCTCATCATTCTCCGCGTAGTAATCCGCCACGCCGGACACCTTGCAATGTACATCAGCGCCACCCAGTTCCTCAGCGGTCACCACCTCACCGGTAGCGGCTTTGACCAGGGGCGGACCGGCCAGAAAGATGGTGGCCTGGTTGCGAACCATGATGGTTTCGTCCGCCATGGCGGGCACATAGGCGCCACCGGCAGTACAAGAACCCATCACTACCGCAATCTGCGGAATGCCTTGGGCGCTCATGGTTGCCTGGTTGAAGAAAATTCGTCCGAAATGCTCGCGATCAGGAAAGACCTCATCCTGTCGGGGCAGGTTGGCACCGCCAGAATCCACAAGGTAGATGCATGGCAGTCGGTTCTCTTTGGCAATGGCCTGAGCACGCAGGTGCTTTTTGACGGTAAGGGGGTAATACGTCCCTCCCTTGACCGTCGCATCGTTGGCAATGATCATGCACTCCACGCCCTCGACTCGGCCAATACCGGCTACCACGCCAGCCGCCGGTACGTCCTCGCCATAAACCTCATGAGCGGCAAGTTGGGCAACCTCCAGAAAAGGCGAGTTGAGGTCGAGCAGGTGATCAATGCGGTCTCGTACCAGCAGTTTGCCGCGTGAGGTATGACGCTCCTGCGCCTTGGGTCCGCCGCCTTGCTGGATGTGGGCAAGCAGCGCGTGCAGGTTCGCCACCTGTGCCTGCATGGCGTCTTGATTGCGGATAAAGTCAGGCGAGCGGGGGTCGAGCTGACTGGTTATAATGGTCATGGCGGATCTCGCTTCAGCGTTGTTGTTAGAATGTCCGCAGGATAAGAAGCGGGCTACATCGTTTCCTTGAACAACTCGCGCCCGATCAACATGCGCCGGATCTCGCTGGTCCCCGCACCGATTTCGTACAGCTTGGCATCACGTAGAAGGCGGCCGGTTGGGAATTCGTTGATATAGCCATTGCCGCCCAGGATCTGGATAGCATCCAACGCCATCTGGGTTGCTCGCTCAGCCGTATAGAGAATGACGCCCGCGGCATCTTTGCGCGTGGTTTCTCCTCGATCACAGGCTTGGGTAACGGCATACAGGTACGCCCGGCTGGCATTGAGCTGGGTATACATGTCTGCAACCTTGCCCTGGATCAGCTGAAACTCGCCAATGCTCTGGCCAAACTGTTTGCGGTCGTGAATGTAGGGGACAATGACATCCATACAGGCCTGCATGATGCCGACAGGTCCGCCAGAAAGCACGACACGCTCGTAATCCAGCCCGCTCATAAGTACCTTTACGCCCCCGTTCAGGGCGCCAAGGATGTTTTCTTCCGGCACCTCGACGCCATCAAAAAAGAGTTGGCAGGTATTGGAGCCTCGCATGCCCAGCTTGTCGAACTTGTTGCTGCGGCTGAAGCCTTTCCAGTCACGTTCAACGATGAATGCTGTGATGCCGTGTGGTCCTTTATCCAGGTCAGTCTTGGCATAGATCACATAGGTATTGGCATCTGGTCCATTGGTAATCCAGGTTTTAGTGCCGTTGAGGATGTAGCGGTCACCCTGTTTCTCTGCACGCAGTTTCATGGAAACTACGTCAGAACCGGCATTCGGCTCGCTCATGGCCAGGGCGCCGACATGCTCACCTGATACCAGCTTGGGCAGATATCTGGCTTTTTGCTCAGGCGTCCCATTACGGTGGATTTGATTGACGCACAGGTTTGAATGCGCACCATAGGAGAGGGCGATAGAGGCCGAGCCTCGGCTGATTTCTTCCATGGCCACCACATGAGCCAGATACCCCAGTGTCGAGCCGCCGTACTCTTCATTCACTGTGATACCCAGGAGGCCCATGTCGCCAAACTTGCGCCAAAGGTCATGGGGAAACGTGTTCTCACGGTCAACGGCTTCTGCGCGGGGTGCGATTTCCGCTCTGACAAAGCTTTGCACCTGCTCGCGCAGCATGTCGATGGTTTCGCCGAGGCCAAAGTTGAGCGAGGGGTATGTCATGGGGTCACCTGTGATTGTTTTTGTCTGGTGGAAGCAAAAAAGGGATCAAGCCGTTGCGTTAGCCATCTCCAGCGCCGCACGACAGCGTTCTTCAGCCGTGTCTAGTTCGAGCTGCATCTGTTGAATATCCAGCAGCTGCTGTGCAAGCTGCTCGCGACGTTCCGCAATCTTGGTCAGCATGCTATTGAGCTGCTTCTGGTTACCTGAACTCGGGTCATACAATTCGATTAATTCCCGGCACTCCGCCAGTGAAAACCCGATTCGCTTACCCCGCAGAATCAACTTGAGCGTGACGCGATCCTTGGCCGAGTAGATGCGCTCCTGACCACGCCGCTCGGGCGTAAGCATGCCTTGCTCCTCATAGAAGCGAATGGTGCGGGTTGTAATATCCAGCTCTCGGGCTAGATCGGAAATGCTGTAACTCGCCGTCATATGTAAACTCAACTGGATTACCTTTACGTTAACGTAAAGCTGGTCAGCGAAGCTGTCAACTCGCTTCGGTAACGTCTGGATGCAAATACCTCGCAAGCATGCCAGACACTTCTTCAGAAATTTGGCTGTGCTGGTTGGATACAACGACTTGCCATGCCCTTTACGTTAACGTAAAGATAACTAGGCTTTAGCGGTAGCCACATGAGTCAGCAGCTCCCACAACAATGACAAGAAGGGAAAGCCATGAACCAACCGAGCTATACCCAGGGCAGTCAAGACAAGCCCTTACTGGCTATGACGATTGGAGAGGCCTTTGATCTTACAGTAGCCCGTTACCCTGGGCGAGAAGCGCTAATTGTTCGTCACCAGAATGTACGGCTGACCTGGCAGGCGTTGGCTGAGGAGGTAGAGCGTTGCGCCAGTGCCTTGATGGCATTGGGTGTAGAGCAGGGGGACCGACTAGGTATCTGGGCACCAAACTGCATGGAATGGTGCGTCACGCAGTTTGCCAGCGCTAGAATCGGGGCCATTCTGGTCAATATCAACCCGGCATATCGGGTAGGTGAGCTGGAGTATGTGCTGAAGCAATCCGGCTGCCGTTGGCTGGTGTGCGCGCATACCTTCAAGACGTGCGACTACCACGCCATGTTGAACGAGCTTCTCCCTGATCTTGAAAGCCAGCCCCCAGGGCGGCTGCGCTGTGTAAACCTTCCGGATCTGCACGGCATAATCACGCTGGGCGAAACGGCACCTGCCGGTTTCCTGCGTTGGAGTGATCTTTCCAATTTCGCCAAGCAAACGAGCACGGCTGATGTGCATGAGCGCAGCGCGCTACTTCAGTTCGATGACCCTATCAATATCCAGTACACCTCGGGCACCACAGGCTTTCCCAAGGGAGCCACTCTGAGTCATTACAACATTCTCAATAACGGCTACATGGTGGGAGAAAGCCTTGGGCTGACCGAGCGGGATCGTCTGGTCATTCCCGTACCGCTGTATCACTGCTTCGGTATGGTCATGGGTAATCTAGGTTGCCTGACCCACGGTTCCACTATGATCTATCCAGCGCCATCTTTTGAGCCGTTGGCAACATTGAGCGCTATCTCGGAAGAGCAGGCCACCGTGCTCTATGGCGTTCCCACCATGTTTATCGCCGAACTTGATCATCCCGAACGTGTGCGTTTTGACTTGTCCTCCCTGCGCAGCGGCATCATGGCAGGATCGACATGCCCGATCGAAGTGATGCGCCGAGTCATAACCGAGATGCACATGAGCGAAGTGCAGATTGCCTATGGCATGACCGAGACCAGTCCGGTCTCCCTTCAGACCGGCCCTGACGATGAACTGGAGCGACGCGTTACCACCGTGGGCCGCAGTCAGCCCCATTTGGAAAGCAAGATCATCGATGAGCAGGGCCGCATCGTTCCTCGTGGGCAGATAGGCGAGTTATGTACACGCGGCTACAGCGTGATGCTGGGCTATTGGGAAAACCCAAAGGCCACATCCGACGTGCTGGACGGTGCCCGCTGGATGCATACGGGCGACCTTGCCTGCATGGACGAGCAGGGCTATGTGCAGATCGTGGGCCGCAGCAAGGACATGATCATTCGGGGTGGTGAAAACGTCTATCCACGTGAAATCGAAGAGTTCCTATTCCGTCACCCGTCAGTGGCAGATGTTCAGGTAATTGGCATTCCTGACGACAAGTACGGTGAGGAGATCGTCGCCTGGGTCAAGCTGCATGACGGGCACAGCCCACAGGAGGAGGTGCTTCGCGACTTCTGCAAGGCCTACATCGCACACTTCAAGGTGCCGAAACATGTTCGCTTCGTAGACGAGTTTCCCATGACCGTAACGGGCAAGATTCAGAAATTTCGCATGCGGGAAATCATGATCGAGGAGCTGACGCAGCGAAAGGCATCGTAGTGCATACCGCTTCCGCTGGTCATGATGTCAGCGGGAGCGGTACTCTAAGCATACGAATACGAGCGGCTCATTCCTGCAACCGCTCGATTCAACACCTTACAGCTGGGTAGTACGAATGCGCTGCAGAGTCTCCTGTACCTCAGCGGCAGCGTCTACAAACGAGGCTTGTTGCCTCAAGCGGGCCAGCAGCTCGGCACGCTTGCGTTCAGCTGTAGCCAGATAGCGCTCCTGTACCGGACCGAAACCTCGAATATCCAGTGGCAGTTTGGCAAGTTCAACCGCAACGGAATAATTGTCAGGCGTCAGACGCTGCAGGATTTCATCCAGGTTGGCTTCGTATTCCCTGAGCGTCTTCAACTCTCGCTTGCGGTCTTCAGTGCGGGCAAAGGGGTCCAGCCAGGTATTTCGGATATCTTTCAGGCGCGCCAGCATGCTGAAGCCTTTCATCATCCACGGTCCGAACTGCTGCTTCTTCGGCCCCTCACCAGCCTTGGATTTATTGAAGATAGGCGGAGCCAAATAGAAGTTGAGCGTGTAGTCGCCTTCAAACATCGAAGCAATTTTGCGCTGGAAGTCGCCATCGGTGTACAGACGCGCCACCTCGTACTCATCCTTGATAGCCAGGACCTTGTAATAGGCACGGGCAACCGCCTCGCTCAATTCACCAGGCTGTCCCATCAGGACTGTGTCAGCTGCCTTGATCTTTTCAAGACGCGCAAGGTAGCGCTCGGCATAGGCGGTGTTCTGGTACGCCGTCAGATCATCCACACGCCGCAGAATCACTTCTTCAAGGGTTTTGGATAACTGGTGAGACGCGGTAACAACGGAGCCTTCCTTGACCTTCTGCTCAACCCGCGCCTGGTCAACGGCAGTTCGACGGCCCCAGATGAAGGCTTTTTTGTTCAGCTCGACGGCAGCGCCATTCATCTCGATCGCCTGGAATAGCGAGTCCTGGCTAACCGGCAGCCAACCTTTCTGATAGGCCACTCCCATCAGGAAGGTATTGGTTGCAATCGAATCCCCCATCAGCGCAGTGGCGATACGGCTGGCATTGAGGAAAAAGGCACGATCCGCTCCTACGGCTTCGGCGATCTGAGCGGCCATGTCCGTAGACTGGAATTGAGGATCAGGATGGGTGTGAATATCGCCACTGTTTGCCTGATGGGCAAAGGTGCGAACAAAGTGGCTGGTTACGCTTTCCTGGCTGTTGACGAGCGCCTGGGTGACGCCCTGGCGAAGCTTATCAAGCGTCTCGGCATTGGCACTGACGATGAGATCGCCACCTAATAACAGGTTGGTTTCACCTTCGGCAATGTGAGGAGCAAAGAGCTGCTCCTGCCGCTCGGCGATGCGTACATGGGTCCACACCGCGCCACCTTTCTGCGCCAGCCCCGCCATGTCCAGCGTCAGCACTCCCTTGCTTTCAAGATAAGCCGCCATGCTCAGCAGGGCACCGATCGTGACGACTCCTGTACCGCCCACACCGGTTACCAGAATGCTGTAAGGCTCACTGACCGAGGCCAGTACAGGCTCAGGTAGATCCCAGCTATCGGAAGGGTCTTCCGCCAGCGCCTTGGCCTTGCGCAGCTTTCCGCCTTCCACCGTGACAAAGCTCGGGCAGAAACCTGAAAGACAACTGAAATCCTTGTTGCAAGCGGATTGGTCGATCTCGCGCTTGCGTCCGAACTCAGTCTCGACCGAAGCCACGGACATGCAATTGGACTTGCTGCTGCAATCACCGCAGTTTTCACACACGGCCTCGTTGATCACAACGCGACGAGCGGGATCAGGATAGGCACCACGCTTGCGGCGACGTCGCTTCTCGGCGGCACATGTCTGGTCGTAGATGATGACGGATGCGCCCGGGTGCTCTCGCAGCTCACGTTGCACAGCGTCCAGCTCGTCACGGTGTTTGACCGGTACATTCTCGGCAAGCCCTTTGACTGGCTTGTATTTGTCCGGGTCATCCGTGACGACCACGATGCGCTCGATACCCTCGGCGCGTAGCTGCTGGGAAATCTGCGGCACGGTCAAGGTACCGTCCACCGGTTGGCCGCCTGTCATGGCCACGGCATCGTTGTAGAGAATCTTGTAGGTAATCGGTACTTTCGCGGCGACCGATGCGCGAATGGCTAGAAGCCCTGAGTGGAAATAAGTCCCATCGCCCAGGTTCGCAAACACATGCTTTGTCTGAGTAAACGGTGCCTGTCCTACCCAGGCAACACCTTCACCACCCATCTGGCTGAATGTCTGGGTGTGCTCAGGGTAGATCCAGGTTGCCATGTAGTGACAACCGATCCCGGCCAGTGCGCGACTGCCTTCCGGGAGCTGAGTAGAAGTGTTGTGTGGACAGCCAGGGCAGTAATGGGGCATCCGCGCCATCTTGGTGACCAGTCCGCCTTTAGCCGCCAACTGAGCATCCAACACCGCCAGGCGCATCTGCAGCAGGCCATTGGATTGGCGTTGCAGGATGCGCTTGACCACTGCACGGGCAATCTGCGCCGGAGTCAGGTCACTGGTGGCCGGGAGCAGCCAGTCCGTATGGGGCAGGGACCATTCGCCCTTGTCGTCAAACTTGCCTACGATGCGTGGACGAACATCCTCGCGCCAGTTGTATAGCTCCTCCTTGAGTTGGTATTCGATCAACTGGCGTTTTTCTTCCACCACGATGATTTCTTCCAGCCCGTCGGCAAAATGCCGAACGCCTTCGGCTTCCAGGGGCCAGACCATGCCCACCTTGTACACGCGCAAGCCGATCTGCCGGGCCATGTCTTCGTCGATACCCAGAATCTTCAGGGCTTGGCAGACTTCCAGATACGATTTGCCTGACGTGATGATACCGATGCGGGCGTTGGGAGAATCATGGGTGATGCGGTCGAGCCCGTTGGCCCGCGCATAGGCGAGGGCGGCATAGAGCTTATGCTCCAGCAAGCGCTTCTCTTGCACCAGTGGCGGATCGGGCCAGCGGATGTTGAGACCATCCGCCGGTAGCTCATAGGTAGGCACCTTGGGCTGTACACGAAGCGGATCGACATCGACCACCGCGCCACTTTCCACAGTTTCCGAAATGGCTTTCATAGCTACCCAACAACCTGAATAGCGGGACATGGCCCAGCCATGCAAACCAAAATCGAGGTATTCCTGCACCCCGGAGGGAGACAACACGGGCATCATCACGGCCTTGAAGATGTGCTCGGTCTGATGAGGCAGGGTGGAAGAACGAGCGCCATGGTCGTCACCAGCGATAACCAGCACGCCGCCAAAGCGTGAAGAGCCTGCAGCGTTAGCGTGGCGAAAGACATCGCCACAGCGGTCAACGCCTGGGCCTTTGCCATACCACATGCCAAACACGCCGTCGTATTGCGCACCCTGGAAGAGGTTGACCTGCTGTGATCCCCAGACGGCCGTAGCGGCCAGGTCTTCGTTCAGGCCGGGCTGAAAGACAACGTGATGCTGTTTGAGATGGCTCTGAGCCTTCCACAACGCCTGGTCCAGGCCGCCCAGTGGCGAGCCACGGTAGCCCGAGATGAACCCAGCAGTATTCAAACCTGCTGCAAGATCACGTTGCCGTTGCATCAAGGGTAGGCGAACGAGCGCCTGGATACCGGTTAGCAGGATACGCCCGCTTTCCAACGTGTACTTTTCATCCAACGTCTTGTTGGCTGCACTCATTCGCTATTCCTCGATTTATTGTTTTTGTCATCAGGATCGGGGCGAGCGAAGCCCCATTTGCTTTTGAGTGTAGGAAGGGGTACAGGTAACGTAAAATTCTAAAAACCGCACTCAGGTATTCGAAAATCAGATGGCCAGCTCCAAAGATATTTCGATGCGTCAACTACGCTACTTTGTGGCGGCTGCCACCACGGGCCGTTTCTCCCAGGCGGCATTGGATGTCCATGTTTCCCAGTCCGCGATTACCTCGGCAGTGGCTCAACTGGAGGAAAATCTGGGGGTCAATCTGTTTGAGCGACAGCCCTACGGGGTTGCTCTGACAGCAGAGGGGCACCGGTTCCTGCAGCATGCCCGGCACATTCTCGATACGCTGAACGATGCACTCAAGGAACCCCTATTCTTGAGTCATACCCAGGAGGGAGTGGTGCGCGTAGGAGCCACCTACGCAGTGCTGGGGTATTTTCTGCCCAGCCTGCTGGCTCGCTTCAAGCGCAGCTATCCGCAGGTGGATATCGATCTGGTAGACATGGATCGGCCCAGCATCGAGCAGGCTGTTCTGGAAGGGCGCCTGGATCTTGGCCTGATCATTGTGTCCAACAGCGAGGCCATTGACCGTTTCGAGCATTATGTTCTGATCCGATCACGCCGCCAGCTCTGGCTGGCCAGTCACCACCCGCTGATGACCAAACCCGACATTACCCTCAAGGATGTGGCCGAGCATGCCTATATCCTCGGGACGGTCGAAGAGGGCGAAGCCTCGACCCAGCGCTATTGGCAGGCACGCGGTCTGGAACCAAGGGTCGCGTTTCGAACATCCTCTATGGAGTCTGTACGTGGCCTGGTTGCCCATGGATTTGGCGTGACCATCCTGTCGGACATGGTGTTTCGTACCTGGTCGCTTGAAGGCAAGAAGATCGAGGTCCGCCCGCTCAATGATGCCGTTCCGCCTATGGAGCTCGGGCTGATCTGGAAGCCGGATACCGAACTGCCGACGGCGGCAGAAGCCTTTCGACAATTTCTCATTCAAGCCTGCGGAATGTAGAAGCAGCTTTTGCTGAATGGTCAAGTTGTCGTATAACCGTTGCAGACCTAAGCATAAGCACAACAGAAGAGAGGAGAACGCCTTGAGCTATACGGCTGCCATCAACCGATACGAATCCATGCCTTACCGCCGGGTAGGCAAGAGTGGTCTGGTCCTGCCTGCACTGTCCCTGGGCTTGTGGCACAACTTCGGTGACACCACACCCATTGAAAACCAGCGGGCCCTGTTGCGTACGGCGTTCGACTTTGGCATCAACCATTTCGATCTGGCCAATAACTACGGTCCTCCCTACGGCAGCGCTGAAACCAACTTCGGCCGAATCCTGCGGGAAGACTTCAAGCTCTATCGGGACGAGCTGATCATTTCCAGCAAAGCCGGCTGGGATATGTGGCCAGGGCCTTATGGACAGGGCGGTGGCTCACGCAAATACGTCCTGGCAAGCCTTGATCAGAGCTTGAAGCGTATGGGGCTGGATTACGTCGATATCTTCTACTCCCACCGCTTCGATGCCAACACACCACTTGAGGAAACCGCCAGTGCATTGGCTACGGCCGTGCAGCAGGGCAAGGCCCTGTACATTGGCATATCATCCTATTCGGCCGGCAAGACACGCGAGATGGCAGCGCTGCTCAAGGAATGGAAGGTTCCTCTTCTCATCCATCAGCCTTCCTACAACCTGTTCAATCGCTGGATCGAAAAAGACCTGCTGGATGCAACTGATGAGGTCGGTGCAGGCGTCATCGCATTTACACCGTTGGCCCAAGGCTTGCTGACCGGCAAATACCTCAATGGCGTACCGGAGGATGCACGGGTGAACCGTCCCGGCGGTGCCTCCTTGCGACCGGAGCACCTGTCCGATGACAACATCGCACGGGCGCGCGCACTGAATGATATTGCCCAGCGTCGCGGTCAGAGTCTGGCTCAGCTTGCCCTGGCCTGGACGCTACGCGATCCGCGTGTCACCTCGGCGCTGATTGGGGCGAGTCGTCCGGAACAGTTGCAGGAAAATATCGGAGCCTTGAACAATTTGTCCTTTAGCGCGGAGGAGCTGGCAGAAATCGATAAGTATGCAGTTGAAGGGGGAATCAATCTGTGGGAAAAACCCTCTACCGATAGCCCTATCTGATCGAGTGAAAGGGTATGGCCTCTTCAGGTCGTACCCTTTGGAGAAGTATATGCAACCCGCGTGGCCGCTCACCTTGTTTTACGATGGCGACTGTCCGCTGTGTGCCCGCGAGATTCGATATCTGCGTCGATATGCTGACCCTGCACGTCTTTTATTTACAGACGTAGCTGACCCGACCTTCGAGGCACCGGCACCTGGCATGTCATCACAGCAGTTCAGGGATCTGTTGCACGCCCGATTTGCCGACGGGCAATGGGTCAAGGGGCTGGATGCAACCTATTGGAGTTGGCGAGCGGCAGGGCTTGGCCGTTGGGCAGCACCTCTTGCCTGGAAGCCGCTGCGGCCGATGTTTGATTTGGGTTATCGCCTGTTTTTGCGCGCTCGCCCGCAACTGGCCTGGATTCCTCACCCGGAAGGCTCCAAGCGCTGCAAGGATGATCAATGTACGCTTCCTGAGAAATCGAACGCTACCCGCGATTAACAGATAGAAAGTAGCTCTATAAGGTTTCTTAAGAGGAAATGACCAACAGGTCATCTTTATTCCTTACCGTTTGGTTTGAGGATCCGGGCAATCTTTGAACTTTTCCTATGCGTTCTGATGTCCTAATAGCATCACTGCCAAGGGAGTGGCCTTATTCATACAGCCCGCCCATGTCCCAGACAGGAGGGACCTTCACGCTGTTGGTGACGGGACTTTTCAACCAACGTTGGAAGAACGCGCATGAAAGCACTCTGTTGGCACGGGAAAAACGATATCCGCTACGACACCGTTCCGGACCCCAAGATCGAACACCCACGTGACGCTATTATCAAGACAACCAGCTGCGCCATTTGCGGCTCCGACCTTCACCTCTATGACCATTTCATTCCCGGCATGGAGTGCGGCGATGTTATGGGCCATGAATTCATGGGAGAGGTAGTTGAGGTCGGCTCGGAAAACAAAGAGTTAAAGGTAGGCGATCGCATCGTCGTGCCATTCACCATCACCTGTGGCGAATGCGAGCAATGCAAGCGTGGTAATTTCTCTGTCTGCGAGCGCTCGAATCGCCGTAAGGACTTGGGTGACAAAGTGTTTGGTCACTCCACTGCAGGCCTTTTTGGTTACTCGCACCTAACCGGCGGTTACGCAGGCGGGCAGGCCGAGTATGTACGTGTTCCGTTCGCAGATTCTACCCATGTAAAGGTTCCAAGCACGCTTACGGACGAACAGGTACTGTTCTTGGGTGATATTTTCCCCACGGGTTGGCAAGCTGCGGTGCAGTGTGACATTCAGCCTACTGATACCGTAGCGGTCTGGGGGGCGGGTCCGGTGGGTCAGTTTTGTGTGCGCAGCGCCATACTGCTGGGCGCCAAGCAGGTCGTGATGATTGATAACGTGCCTGAACGACTGCTCATGGCAGAAGCGGGCGGGGCGATAACCATCAACTTCGACAAGGAGAGCGTGGTTGAGCGTCTGAACGAGCTTACCCGCGGTAAGGGTCCTGAGAAATGCATTGATGCCGTAGGCCTTGAGTCCCATGCGACGCGGTCGCTGGATGCCGTTTATGATCGGGTCAAGCAGGCGACCATGATGGAGAGTGATCGTCCTCATGTATTACGCGAGATGATCTATGTCTGTCGCCCGGCGGGCATTTTATCTATCCCGGGCGTTTACGGCGGTCTGGTCGATAAGATTCCCATGGGGGCGCTCATGAATAAGGGGCTTACCATGCGCACCGGGCAAACGCATGTCAAACGTTGGACGGATGACCTGCTGCGCCGTATCGATGACGGACAGATCGACCCCTCATTCGTGATTACCCATACGGTAAGTCTCGACCAGGGCCCGGAAATGTATAAGACCTTCCGGGACAAACTCGACAACTGCATCAAGGTTGTTCTGAAACCTTGAGGGAGACGGCTATGACCATGCTTGAGAAATTTTCATCCCCCCAGCGATCACTAGGCGCTTCAGACAAGCTGGCCCGTGGCCTCGGCTTTTACAGCCTGGGTCTTGGTCTCCTGGAGTTGGCTGCTCCACGATTATTGACCCGCGCCCTGGGCATGGAAGGGTCGGAGAATATTGTTCGTGCCTATGGGGTGCGTGAGATTGTCAGTGGTGTCGGTGCGCTGAGTGACAACCCTACACCTGCGCTCTGGAGCCGTGTAGCGGGTGATGCCCTGGATCTGGCTACACTGGCGACCGGTCTGAATGCCGATAATCCCAAGCGGGGAAACGTGAAAATCGCGATGGCTGTCGTGCTGGCTACCGCGTTGGTCGATGTCATGGCAACACGGGGCGTCACAGAGCGCCACCACCGTCCACGGCACATGCATATACGTGACTACAGCAATCGATCCGGCTTTCCAAAGTCAATAAGCGACATGCGTGGTGCCGCAAGTGACTTTGAAACACCGGCTGATATGCGAGCCGATATCGGTAACGGTTATGCACGTGCAGATACTGGCCGCGCGTAGTCAGAAACCAGCAAGACAAGGCCTGCTTTTAAGCAGGCCTTTTCATTTCAGGCGAGGTGAGAATGAGAAAATGCGTTGTTGTTGCCTATCTCATCAAGCAAGAACGCCTGAAGTTTTTCGAAGGGAAGAGGGCGACTGGGTAGAAACCCCTGGGCAAGGTCGCACTGGTTATCGATCAGAAAGGTAATCTGTTGCTGGGTTTCCACGCCTTCGGCAATGACTTTCAGATGCAGCTTGTGTCCCATGGCGATGATGGCTTCCGCCAGGTCAAGGTCCCGCGCATTGTTGGGAATATCCTGAATGAACGAGCGGTCCACCTTGATAGCATCCAAGGGAAGCTGGCTCAGATACGCCAGTGATGAGTAACCTGTACCAAAGTCGTCAATGGACAACCGCACGCCAAGCTCACGCAACTGCCTTAGCTGCCCGATAACCTGGTCAATGTTGGCCATTAGCGCATTTTCGGTTACTTCAAGTTCGAGAAACTGGGGCTCCAGGCGTGCCTGACTCAAGGCTTCCTGAACGTTGGATACGAGCGTTTCACGCTCCAGGCTGCGTACACAGCAGTTGACCGCAACTCCAATCTTAAAGCCTTGCCGATGCAGTTTCTTGATATCACGACAGGCTCGGCGAATCACCCAACGGTCAATATCAGCAATAAACCCGTTTGCTGTCGCAATGTCGATAAAGTTACCGGGCAGCAGCAGGCCTTGTTCGGGGTGCTGCCAGCGCACCAATGCCTCTACATGACAAACCTTGCCGTTACTCAAGTCAAAGACGGGCTGGTAATACACGGTCAGATTATTACGACTCAATGCCTGTCGTAGCTCTTCCTCCATCTTTAGCTCAAGAGACGCTTTGCTCCTGAGCTGTTCCTGAAAGAAATACAGCATGTTGCGACCATTAGCCTTGGATTTGTACAAGGCCAGATCGGCATGCTTCATGAGATCTTCACCGGTCGTTGCATCTTGCGGGAATAGACTGGCCCCAATGGATGTGGTTATGACCATTTTTCGACCGGCCAGGATAATGGGCTCTTTCATCTTTTGCAGGATGCGGCGCCCCAACAGCTCGGCCTCATAATTCTCTTCAACGTTGGCAAGAATGCAGAATTCATCACCGCCTAGGCGTGCAATCAGGTCTCGCTCACGCAAGGCACTTTTCAGGCGCTGAGCCACAACACGCAACAGCTCATCACCGGCATCATGACCTAATGAATCATTGATCCGCTTGAAGTTATCCAGATCCAGAAACAGCAGGGCCATGGAAGTGCCTTGGGCCACGTGTTCATCCAGCCGCATCTGGATTTCCTTGTTGAAGGAATAGCGATTGTGCAGGCCTGTAAGGGCATCGAAATGAGCGACGTTATGGAGTGAAGCCTGTGTGCTATCAAGTTCGTGGAGCAGGGCGTTGACCCGTTCAAGATCTCGACGCTGGCTTTCCAGCTTCTTTCCTGCCCATACCGCAACCAGGCTGCAGCTGATAATAATCAGCGAAATAAAAGCCGTCGCTATACCTAGATAAGGTGAGTGATTGTCAACGTGCGCACCAGGGTCAAACGTCGAGCCGGCGGGGAGGGTAAAGGTAACGGCCGCCATACCACTGAAATGCATGGAGATAATACCTGCACCCAGCGCCAGACTCGCCGCCAGTTTCAACTTGAGCGGAGCAGGGTTGTCCGGCTGGCGTAGCTTCATGATCAACATCATCGACCCGAGGCTTGCCAACATCGATACCACAATAGAAAGCACGAATAGCCAGGGATCATAGTAGGCCGTTGCAGCAGATTGCATGGCGGCCATACCGATGTAATGCATGGCTGTAACCCCCAAGCCAATACTGATCGCCGCGCCGATATATTGTCTGGCGGTAAGAGCAGGGCGACCAATCATGACCATGGCCAGCAAGGACGCCATGATAGCGATGACCAGCGAAAGGGCTGTAAGGCGATGGTCGTAATACACTGGAATCGGCATGACGAACGCCATCATGGCAAGGAAGTGCATCGACCAGATACCGCCGCCCAAACAAAAGGCACCGATCCAGCGCCACAGCATGCGCGTTCGGCGATCATCAGCGACCGCAACATCAGCAAGGCTCAGCGCGGTATAACCGGCAGCAGTTGCAATCAGATAGGAAAAGACAACCAATAGAGAAGTGTGGCTATGCTCGACAGGCGAAAGGCCGGATTGCTGAAGATCTGTGAGAAAATGAATACCTAACCAGTCCACGGCGAGCCACCTTTAAAGCTGAACGGCATTTGCCTATAAAAATGAGATCAATCTCACACAGCTTAGTTCTTTAACGGTTCGTTGGAAGCGGCCCGAGACGACTTTCGTAAGTACTTGTGTCTTCTATAAAATCCTATAAATAAGCTAATTTCCGATTACGTCCATAATCGGAAATTGATATACTAAGAAACCTGCCTTTTCAGTGTTATTTCGATGCTTTTCTCGTCTAAACCCCAGCCTTTATTTGATACTTATGCCAGTTTTCTTGGGCTTAACGCTACGTCTTATGAGGCAGAACATACGTCTATCCTGAATTACCTGAAACGGTTTGAGCCCGGTATTCCGGCTAAAGACGATTATTTTCATGTGCGTGAATTTTTGCGCTCTTATGCCGGCTGGGAAACGACATTCAAAGCCTATCGCACCCAAGTTGAACGTCTCCTTCTGTGGAGCTGGATCAAGGAAGGGAGGTCTATCCTTTCGCTCCGCCGCCAGGATGCCGAGGCGTTCCTGGCATTCAGTCAGGAGCCTGACGAGGACTGGGTGGGCACCTCTGTTCGTCGCCGCTTCATTCTGAAAGATGGCAGCATGGAGCCCAATCCGTTGTGGCGCCCCTTTGGGATTCAGGGTGACAAAGCCTCACGCAAGCTTGCTGTCGAAACAGGAGACGACGATGACACTACCCCAGAACGCTATGAAATGGCTCAGGGTACGCTCAAGCAAGTCTTTGCAATCTGCAGCTCATTCTATGATTACCTCAATGATCAGGACGTATTGGTGGGTAATCCCTTTCGAGCGATCAAGCAGAAGAGCCGCTTCTTTCAAAAGAAAGCCAAGGCTGTCAGCGGCAAGGTCCTTGACCGCCTTCAATGGGAGTTCGTTATTGAAACAGCGGAATGCATGGCTGCAGAAGAGCCTGAAAAGCACGAGCGTACACTCTTTATCATAGCGACCCTATTTTCACTCTACCTGCGAATCTCCGAACTTTCCGGGCGGCCCGGCTGGTCTCCCACCATGGACGCCTTTCAGAAAGACCCTGACGGTTCCTGGTGGTACGTTGCAATTGGCAAGGGCAACAAGGAGCGTCGCATCTCGGTCAGTGATGACATGCTGGTCTATCTCAAGCGCTACCGGGCCTTCCGCAATCTGACGCCGCTGCCATACGCCGGAGATCCTGCGCCGCTACTGACCAAACACAATGGACAAGGCGGCCTGACCGATCGGCAGATTCGCAACCTGGTACAGGAATGCTTCGACACGGCGCTTGTACGAATGAAACAGGAAGGTCGCAGCGAGGACGAAGTATCCAATCTGCGTGCAGCCAGCGCCCATTGGTTACGCCACACCAGCGCAACCTACGATGCACCAAGCAGACCACTCAAACACCTGCAGGAAGATCTTGGCCACGCCAAGGCGAGTACAACGCAAGACATTTACTACAACGCCATCAACCAAGAGCGAGCGGCGTCTGGTAAACAGCGGCGTTTAAAGGATCAATAAAGAAGTGAGCCATAAAAAGCTCAAAAAAGCTCATATGGGGTTTCGCAGCGTTCAAGGCGCTGCCCATGGCTCCACATCCAGAACACATTGCTTCGCATAATGTATATTATGTTAAATTAGATATTAGCAAGCACTGACGCCTCTATCCCCTTCATGGGTTTTGGGTCTTAAACCTTCCTCTGGATCCGGTTAAGCCAAGACAGATTTTCTTGCCTCGTTAATGGGCCTTCCTACGCCTTGTCTTTTTCTTACTGCCTGATACAACTGCCCAACTGAAATTCACTTTGCGTGTTCAGTAAACCTTTTCTGCGTGCGTGCAGCCTCGATGTTGCGCCTTATCCTGTCACTCAAGGAAAGCCTGGTATGTTCAAACGATTTGCAGCAGATGCTTTGGGACTAAGCGACATCGGATCGATTATCAAACCAGCAGACTTCGACAAGGTCGATGCGGACGACTATCTCTTTCACGAGGACGGTGAAAAGATTTTCTTTCTGATCAAATCGAAAAAGGATGAATACTGCTTTACCAATCTGGCGTTGATTCATGTGGACGGCGAATCTGCGGTATCGTCCAAGCGCACTATCAAACGCTACGATTACCTCCGCGAGCGTATTCAGAGCGTCATGATTGAAACGGCCGGCACGGTGGATCTAGATGTCGAGCTGAAATTCGTCATAGGCGGCAAACCCTTCAGCATCGATATCAAAAAGACCTTTCTTGAACAGGTCAAAGACATCTACAAGTCTCTGATCGGAATCAGTAAGATTCAGCACCTAGAAGAACTCAAGCGTGCCAATGCATTAAAAGTACTGGATGTGACGGCCTCCATGTACAAGATTGCTAACCCAGCATCGCCTGAACACATAACCCAGCAATACACAGGTACCTTGGACACGCTGAATACCTTGATGCTGGAGACTTATATGACCCATGATTACAGCGCTGTATTCAGCAAGTATGTCCAGGCTTAAATATTCGCCAAGCAGCAATAGATAAAGTTTACATAAAAAGTAAAATGCGTAATGGGCGGCAGCTATCACCGCCCTATTCTCCCGGACGGCCTTCAGCTACTGTCCATTCTTTTAAAGCTCTGTATTGCACGCTTCCCTGGCTGCTTTCCGATACAAACAAGGCAAAGCGCTCTACTGGCCACGCCAATGACGGTAGTCCATTTGGCCGATAGCGGCTTTTACGTGCAGCCGTCAGGTGTGGGACAAAGGGTCTGCGATCCAGCGGAACGCCCAAACTTTTCAGTCCCCGGTTTAGATCGTCAACCAGCGACACCAGCGGCACAGGCGTCTGGGATGCAATCATGCTGATAAGCCCCTGATGCCAACGCTCGACGCGATCAAGCACGACCGTACATGGCTCAAAGCGTATGTGATCGCCTAGAGCCATAAGCGCGTCTATCTGTTCTTCTGGAATTTCACCCAGAAAAGCCAGTGTCATGTGGAGATTTCCAGGAGGAACCAGGCGCCCATCCATGCCCTGCTCCTTTCGCCAAGCGACTACACGTGTAACCACAGAGGCTGGGCACGGCAACGCAAAAAACATACGCATGATGATGGAATCCCTATAGTCAGAGTGATCAAACACTCTGACCCAGGAGCGGAAGCCTTATTCCGGTTTTTTGTAGGCAACGCAATCCACTTCGACTTTGCAGTCAATTACCATGCTCGACACTACACAGGCGCGTGCAGGCGGATGCTCGCCAAAATATTCCTTGAAGATCCTGTTGAAAGACATGAAGTCACGAGGATCATCCAGCCATACACCGCAACGCACCACATGCTCCGGGCCGTAGCCGGCTTCCTTGAGAATGGCCATGACGTTATCCAGGCATTGGCGCGTTTGAGTGACGATGCCGCCTTCGACCACCTCTCCGTTGACCATAGGGGTCTGGCCCGAGACGTAGAGCCATCCATCAGCTTCAACAGCGCGCGCAAACGGCAGGTGCTGCCCGCCTGTCCCGCTACCACCCTCAACACCGTAACGTTTGATTGACATGTCATCCTCCTAATTAAAGTGTGTACGCAGGTCACCTTGCCGGGAAAGGAAGCGACCGTTTCTATGGGGAGTCAGTTGTTTAGCTGAATACGACAGGATTCCATTTACCCAGACCGCATCGATCCCCTCTGCGACAACCTTGGGCGTCTTGAAATCGGCGGCGTCATGTACGGTTTTGGGATTGAACAAGACCAGATCCGCCCAATAGCCTTCCTTGATTAATCCGCGCTCGTAGAGCCCAAAACGGGCCGCTGAAAGTCCGGTCATCTTGTGTACCGCAGTATGTAGGGGAAACAGGGCCACGTCGCGACTGTAATGTCCCAGCACTCGCGGAAAGGCGCCCCACAAGCGAGGGTGCGGGAATGGGTCTTCGGGTAGGCCGTCCGACCCGATCATTGATAGCGGATGAGCCAGAATGCGCCTCACATCGTTTTCATCCATCCCGTAATACACTGCCCCGGCCGGTTGCAGGCGTTTGGCAGCATCCAGTAGTGATACGCTCCACTCCTCTGCAATGTCGTTCAGGTCGCAGCCGCTCACGTCAGGATAGGGGGTAGACCAAGTAATGGTTATGCGAAAATCAGCTGTTACCTGCTTGAGATCCAGCGTTGAGGAACTGGCCGAATAAGGATAGCAATCACACCCAACTGGATGATCCCGTGCAGCTTGCTCCAACGCCGCAAGAAGCTGTGGACTACGTCCCCAATTGCCTGCACCGGCACATTTGAGGTGCGAGACGATAACGGGCGCCTTCGCATGACGACCGATACGAAACGCTTCGTCCAAGGCCTCTAGTACAGGCTCGAATTCGCTACGCAAATGTGTGGTGTATACCGCTCCGTAGGCGTCCAGCTCTGAGGCCAGCTCCATTACTTCATCGGTACTTGCGTCATAGGCCGAGGCATAAGCGAGCCCTGTGGAAAGCCCCAGCGCACCTTGCTCCAGACTCTCACGCAACTGAGCCCGCATGGCAGCAATTTCGCCAGGCGTTGCCGTACGATAAAGGTCATCCATATGGTTGCTGCGCAGCGCTGTATGCCCAACGAGGGCAGCAACGTTTACCCCCGGATGCGCCTGTTCGACGGCTGACTTGTAATCGGCGAACGTCGGATAGGCAAAGGCCGCTGCTGGCCCCAACAGGTTCATGGGATCTGGCGGCTCGCCTTTCAAGCTGACGGGAGAAGCGCTGATGCCACAATTACCTACGATAACAGTCGTTACACCCTGGCTTAGCTTGGGCAGCATCTCCGGCTGACGAATCACCACGGTATCGTCATGGGTATGAACATCAATGAAGCCCGGTGAAAGCACCCTCCCCGCGGCGTCAACTTCATGGGTTGCCGTTGCCCCACTTATGCATCCTATCTGTTCTATTCGGCCGTTCTGTATAGCGATATCCGCCTGATAACCCGGCGAGTTGCTGCCATCGATCACCTGTGCATTGCGGATAAGAGCATCGTAGGTTGGCATTGTCAGTCTCCCAGCGGCAATCGCTCATCGCCGCCACGGTAGTCGTCCATGGCGAGCTTGATGCGCCGCAAGCGTTCCTGATTCGCTTCAGGTGCGCTCAATGCCAGCTCAGTAGCCAGAATATCCACGGCAAGCATCATTCCGTAGCGGGCGGCGGTAGGTTTATAGATAAAGTCTGTTTCAGCCAGAAACAGCGGCAGTACGACATCAGCCAGTTGGGCAACCAGCGATGTTTCGGGTGCGATGGCCAGAATGCGAGCGCCGTACCCCTTGGCCAGCTGCAACGACTCGACAAGTTCGGGGGTTATGCCCGTCATCGAGCAGGCAATCACTACCTGATCCTGGCCCAACGTGGCAGCCGTCAGGCGCATCAGGACCGGATCGTGATAAGCCGCGATGGGGTATCCCAGCCGAACCAGCCGGTACTGCAGTTCATCCGAAAAGATCGTAGAGCAACCGCCCATACCAAAGGCGTAAACCATGCGCGCCTCATGAACAAGTGCAACCGCCTGTGCAAAGGTTTGCTCATCGAAACAGGCCAGATGCTGGCGAAGCGTTGCTTCAATGTCACTGACGATATTACCAAAGAATGCAGAATGCTCCGGTGCGTGTGTTCGGCCCAGAAACCGCGCTCCAACACCGCTGGCCTGAGCTAGCTGCAAGCGCAGGTCCCGCAAGTCCTTGCACCCTGCGCTGCGGGCAAAGCGGGACAAGGTCGCACTACTGACTTCAGCCCGTGTCGCCAGCTCGTCCAGGCTGGCGCTGGCTGCGAACGGCACATCCTCCAGGATCAGGCGAGCGATACGTTGTTCGCCTGCACTCATATGCTCGAGACGTGCACGGATTTGATACAGAATATCCATTACAGTACAGCCGCCAACGCTAATGTCAGAAGAAAGGCGATGATGGAAATCAAGGTTTCCAATACGGTCCACGTCTTGAACGTCTGGGTTACCGTCATGTTGAAATACTCCTTGATCAACCAGAACCCGCCGTCATTTACATGGGAAAAGATGACCGACCCTGCCCCGGTAGCCAGAACCAGCAGTTCAGGGTGTGGATAGCCTAACCCTAGCGCAACAGGCGCGACGATGCCTGAAGCCGTGGTCATGGCGACCGTGGCCGAGCCGGTGGCAATGCGCATCAGCGCAGCAAAAAGCCACCCCATCATCAGAGGTGATAGGTTGAATTCCCGGGCCAGTCCAACGATTTCGGTGGTCACACCGGCATCGATAAGGATTCGGTTGAGCCCTCCACCAGCGCCTACCAGTAATGTGATCGTGGCCGTTGGAGCCAGGCATTCATTGGTAAATTTCAGGATCGTATCGCGGTTGAAGCCTTGAGCCAGCCCTAACGTCCAAAAACTCACCAATGTGGCAACCAGCAGTGCAATCACGGAGTTGCCGATAAATTGCAGAAACTGATTGAAGGCGCTGCCCGGCGTTGAAATCAGGTTGGCCCAGCCACCCATCAACATCAGCACAACGGGCAGGATAATCGTACCGATCGTGACGCCAAAACCAGGTAGCTGTTTACGAGGCTCACGCTCGGTAAACTGCTCAGCCAGTGGATTTTCGGCAGGTAACTGAATCTTTGGAACGATGAACCTGGCGTAGACCGGTCCGGCAAGAATGGCCGTCGGAATACCTACCAGAACCGCATAGAAGAGCGTCTGCCCTACCAAGGCATGATAGGACTGCACGGCCAGCATGGCAGCAGGATGCGGCGGAACGAGCGCATGCACAACCGACAACCCCGCCACCATGGGCAGGCCTACCATCAGGATAGAGACACCTACACGGCGGGCCACGGTAAAGGCGATAGGAACCAGCAGCACGAAGCCCACTTCAAAAAACAGGGGCAGCCCCACGAGAAAGGCAATGCAGACCATCGCCCAATGGGCATTGCGCTCGCCGAATCTGGCTATCAGGGTACGAGCGACCTGCTCTGCGCCGCCTGACTCGGCCATCATCTTGCCGAGCATGGTGCCCAATGCCACGACCAGGGCGATATGACCAAGCGTCTTGCCGACACCGGCCTCATAAGAGGCAACAATCGTATTGGCTGGCATACCGGCGACCAGAGCCAGTCCTACCGATACCAGGGTAATCACGATAAAGGGATTCAGCCGATACCGCGCAATCAAGACAATCAACGCAATGATGGCTACTACGGCATAGATCAGAAGCCAGAACCCGGTAGAAGGCGTCATCGAGCATTCCTCGTGCCTGAGTCCGTCCAAGGCTGGACGGCACAACGTCATTGTTAGAAGTAGGTGGCGACGGCCCCGGTGACACGGTATTGCTCATCTACCAGGAGGAGCTGCTTCCATTTATCGAACGTGAGACATGGATGAGAAATATCGAAACACAGCATGTCCCCTACCTGCAGATCCGCATCGGGTGGTACGTCCATAAAGGCATGCTGATCCATCATGGCGCTGATCTTCCAGGCTGCAGGCGCCTCCATTGGAGAGGCGGAATGACCGGGCCGAAAATGCAGCGAGGGAACAGGGAAACCGGCATCGAACGCCGCATCACGCTTGCCCAGTGCAATGATGGCGCGGCCCGGCTCGGGTCGTGATTGCACATAGGCCCAAAGTTGCAAGGCTGGCAGAAGGCTGCGCTGCATTTCCTGTGCAACAGGGTTATTGGCTTGAATACGTGCTTCGGCCGCTTTGTATATACCTACGTCATGGGTGAGATAGCAGCCGGGGCGTAACACAATATCCAAAGGCAGCCCCGTCTGAGGAAGCGCAAACTCCTCGGCAACCAGATCGAACCAGGCAGACCCAGCGCCTGACAGGATAATGCGAGGCTCGGCAAACCCGCTTTCATCAGCTATGGCACGCGTCCTTGCTACGGTTTTCTTGAGAAAATCACGGATTTCGGCCTCCTCTTTCAGGACCCCCTCGTAGACCTCAATCCCTACCAGGGCCAGTACCTGCGGCCAGCGTGAAATGGCGTCTCGCACTGCCCTTTCCTGCTCCTCATTACGCACGCCAGTACGACCGCCTGATACGCCGTATTCGAGTAGAACCCTGAGACGCTGACCTCTCCCGCTGAAGTAACGCCCCAGGCTTTCGACGTTCTGAGGGGAATCAACTACACAGCAAAAGCTGAAACCGGGATCGGCCTCTTGCAGATCGGCAATCAGGGCCATATTGGCTTTGCCAACCAGCTGATTGGCCATTAGCACACGCCGTATCCCGTGGGTAAACGCTACGCGAACCTGTGGTGCAGTGGCGAGCGTAATACCCCAGGCCCCCGCCTCCATTTGCCGCTTGAACAATGCCGGGCTCATGGTGGTTTTACCATGCGGCGCAAGCCGTACGCCGTATCGCTCCATGAACTGCTTCATCCACTGCAGGTTATGCTCGATACGCTGTTCCCGCAGTACCGCAACAGGCAGACTCACGTCCTCCTTCAAGATATCCCACCCCGAGGCGGCAACTTCTTGGGTGGAGACAGTACCCGCTAACGAACCGAGACCCTTTCCGAGTCCATTGACTTGTTCAGATGCAGCATGGTGAGGCTTCACGGCGATTCCCCTGCCTGGCTTTTTGAAAGCAACATACACCGAAGCGAGGTTTTATCAATTGATCATGAAAACTAATTTCATAAGCAGAAGACCTGATGCCGTTATTGGATAAAAACAGGTCGTAATTTAGGGAGAGGTTGTGCTTTTGGCAGGGCATGTAGAGACAATGGGCTCGTCTGTCATAACTTTGTGAGCAAAGCTCAATGCATCCTTTTGAGAGACCAGCCAAGCCCCTGAATGGCTTTCGCCCTTATATACATGAGCCTCAATTGTCGTACCGGCATTGCAGGCCTCCCGAACCAGTAGCTGCTGCCCCTCCGGACGAACATCCCGGTCCGCATCGCCGGTTCCGACAAACAAGGGCTGGTCCAGCTTCAAGGTATTGAAGCGATATTGAGGCAAAAGAATCTTAGCCATCGTCTTTACCGCCTCGGGTTGAACCGTATTAGCCTGAGTGAGGCCAGCCTGCATGACCTCTCGTGCCAAGGTGCCCACACACAAGCGGGCGGCCTTTTCGAATAACGGCATGGCTTTTGGCGTAAACAGCGTCGAAGCATCGGTTACTGGCTGCCTCTGATGGGCAACCAGCGCTACGTAAAACATATAGGCAATGCCGGGATCCACCTGGTTAGGATCTACCCCCGAGACGGTCATCGTTCTTTCCGTCAGATACGGTATACCTGTGACTATCGTGCCCTTGATATCCAGCTCCGGCGCATACTCCTTGGCAAATCCGGCCGTCGCAAAGGCCGCTCCGCCCCCTTGGGACTGTCCTGCCACGATCACCTTGTTGGCGATGGGATATCGTCCATCCGTAACGGCGCGGATACTATCGAGCACACCGTAGGCCTCGGAGCGCTTGGTCAGGTAGGGATGCAAACCGGGCGTGCCAAGCCCCTCATAATCCGTCGCGACAATGGCGTAACCCTGCTTAAGCCAGCGATTCAAGTAATCTTTGTAAACGGTTGGTGCTTCATTCCAGGACGGCGCGCAGACATCGGCTACGCCTACTGTTCCATGAGCCCACGCCAGCAACGGCCACCCTCCCTCAGGCGGTTGCCCTTTGGGAACGAACAACTGACCAGAGACCGTAATGGGCGAGCTGTCCAGACCGCTCACTGACGTGTAAAGAATACGAAACTGCCCTTCTGCATCCTCCAACCGATTTTGTGGGGGAAGTGGCTCACTGCGCAGCAACTCACCTGCAGCGGTTGGAATAGGTTTATCCCACCGATAGAACGTTGAAACGCCGCCGTCCCCCGAATCCCAAGATTCCTGAGCCTTGGCTGACTCTATTCCCATTAGTAACAACTGGGCACTGACCAGCAGAGTTGCTCTGAGCAGTCCTCTACGTTCATGAACAGGTCTTGCTCTGAATGACATCGTACTGTCTCTCCGCAGAGTTTATGGGACGGCTTTTATGCAAGACAGCGACTACGGCTCATGGTTTGATCAACGCCCTTTTGACCTGCTGCGCCGTACCAGAAATAGGAGTGCGAAGACTCGCACAGTTAAAAAACCGAAGACCGTCTATCCTGTTTTTGCTTGTCGTACCGCTTCGCTTGGAATACTGTATATCCAAACAGGAAAAGGACTGAGGTTGCATTATGTCGCTTGATCAAGCGGAAATGACAGTTAAGCAAGACCTGGAATGTGCTCTGGCATCGCTGGACATGCAGCGTGACGATTTTCTCGAACTGGCGCGCGGCATCAGACAGAAAATCTCGGAAGAGACTGAGGAAGCCGTTGAGCTGGAAGCCAATCTTGGCTGATTGCTCTTGAGTTAAACGGTACTTCTCCCGCTGCGGCTGCACCTGATCAGCCGCACGCTAATCTCCTGATTAAAGCTTTTTGCTATATCTATAGCGCCGGAAGCTATTTTATTAGCCCACTTGTGTAATCTTATAGTTCTAGATCCTTACATTATGGAATAAGAACATGAGAACCGCTCTGCGTCGTTATTTCACGTTTGCAAGCCTGGCTCTGGCACTCGGTATCTCCGTTAATGCCCATGCAGAAGACCTGTTAAAGGAAGTCAAGCAGCGCGGTACGCTGGTGATTGGGCTTGAGGGTACTTACCCTCCTTTCAGTTACCAGGATGAAAACGGCAAGCTGACCGGTTTTGAAGTCGAGTTTGCCCAGGCGCTGGCCAAGGAAATGGGCGTACAGCCAAAAATCCAGCCGGGCAAATGGGATGGTTTATTGGCCGCGTTGGATTCCAAGCGTCTGGATGTGGTGATCAATCAGGTCACCATTAGCGAAGAGCGCAAGAAAAAATATGATTTTTCGACGCCCTATACGGTCTCCGGTGTCCAGGCAATGACTCGCAAGAACGAGCAGGACACCATCAAGAAGCCGGAAGACTTGGCCAACAAGAAGGTGGGTGTTGGTCTTGGTACCAATTATGAGCAATGGCTCAAGGAAAACGTACCACAGGCTGATGTTCGCACTTATGAAGACGACCCAACCAAGTTTCAGGACCTGCGTGTAGGTCGGATCGATGCCGTTCTGGTAGACCGACTGGCCGCCTTTGAAATGGCTGCCAAAACCGGCAACCAGTTTGTACCGGCAGGCGAACCGTTCAATCGCCAGGAGTCGGGCGTGGCCGAGCGCAAGGGAAATCCTGAATTCCATGCCGCCATCGACCAGGCCATTGCCAAGATGAAAGCTGATGGCACGCTGGCCAAGCTCTCACAGAAGTGGTTCAAGGCTGACGTCACTCAATGAGCGAATCCAGCCTTCAACTGATACTGGATTCGCTTCCGTTTCTGCTCAAAGGTGCTGTCTGGACTGTACTACTCAGTCTGGGCGGCATGTTTTTCGGGCTGGTGCTCGGGTTCTTTCTGGCGCTGATGCGGCTTAGCCAAAACATGGTAGTGCGTGCAGTAGCGCGGGTATACGTGTCTTTCTTTCGAGGCACCCCACTGCTTGTGCAGCTGTTCATGATCTATTACGGCTTGCCTGAGATAGGCATTCAACTGGATGCTCTGCCTTCCGCGCTTGTAGGCTTCTCGCTAAATATGGCCGCCTATGTTTGTGAAATTCTCAGAGCCGCCATTGCGTCGATTGATCGTGGACAATGGGAGGCAGCTGCCAGCATCGGCATGACACGGACACAGACACTGCGTAGGACTATCCTTCCTCAAGCAGCCCGTACGGCGCTTCCACCATTGGGTAACAGTTTTATTTCCCTAGTAAAAGACACGTCACTAGCAGCCGTCATTCAAGTACCGGAGCTGTTTCGTCAGGCGCAACTCATTACAGCGCGTACCTTTGAAATCTTCAGCATGTATCTAACGGCAGCATTGATCTACTGGGTTCTGGCCAGCACCCTGGCGGCGTTGCAGAACACGCTGGAAAATCGGGTAAACCGGCATGATCAGGAGCGTTGAGTCATGATTGAAGTACGTAACCTGACCAAGTCATTCAATGGCCAGCCGGTGCTCAAGGGGATCAATCTGGATGTAGCAGCGGGCGAAGTCGTTGCCATTATTGGCCCCAGTGGCTCCGGCAAGACCACCCTGCTTCGTTGCCTGAATCTTCTTGAAACGCCCGATAAAGGCCGTATCCGCGTTGCAGATATCGCTATTGATGCAAGTCAGAACCTGAACTCGCAGCAGAGCCAGATTCGGACGCTCCGCCAACGCGCCGGCTTCGTATTTCAAAGTTTTAACCTTTTTCCTCATCGTACGGCTCTGGAAAACGTGATTGAAGGGCCGATTGTGGTCAAACGGGAGGCCAGGGAATCCGCCGAAGCCCGGGGCCGGGCATTACTGGCGAAGGTAGGTCTGGCGGGCAAGGAAGATGCGTATCCCAGACGGCTATCCGGCGGACAGCAGCAGCGCGTTGCCATTGCCCGTGCGCTGGCGATGCAGCCCGAGGTTATTCTCTTCGATGAGCCCACGTCAGCCCTTGATCCTGAGCTGGTCGGTGAGGTGCTGACAGTCATTCGTGACTTGGCCAATGAGCAGCGGACCATGGTAATCGTGACGCACGAGATGAGCTTCGCCCGTGACGTGGCGCATCGCGTGCTGTTTGTCGATCAGGGCGTGATCGTGGAACAAGGAGAAGCTAAGGAGCTGTTTGCCAATCCCCAGGAAGAACGGACGCAACGATTCTTGAGCATATTCAGAGGCCATGAAGGTTAGATGCTAACCTTCATGGCCTGTTGGTCACTGCTTGTCGGGACACCTCGGTTAATAGCTGGAACAGCCTATTAACCGTTTGGGCGTGGTCAGAGATCACCTAGCGCTGTTTAAAGCTGGTCAGTGCATTTAAAAGATAAACATATTAATTCATGACTATATCGCTTTTGATGCTTGTAACGGCTTGTAATCGAGAATGCAAAGAATACGCATAATCAAACAGTCGCTTTCTTGTTGATCCGCATGCATGATTTGCGGCCTTTTCAGCTGGCTGAGCCCGTTCGCTATGAATTTACGTTTTTGCCTCATTGCCATGACGGCCCTGGCAGTTATTGGCGATAACATGCTCATTCCCTTTTATCCGCAATACTTTGCTAGCCGTTTTGACGATCCTCGTCCCGAGCAGGTCGGTGCCTACCTGGCTGCTATTTGCGTTGTTGTCATGTTTGCCTTTCCTCTCTGGGCCAAACTGGCCAAGCGGGTGCACCCTATTCGGATCCTGATCTGGACACAGTTGGCTGCGGGGCTGCTCAGCGTATGCTGCTATACCATCGACTCCCTGCCCTTGTTCTGGGTTGTCTCACTAGGCATGGTGGTCTTCAAGGGCAGCTATCTCTTGATGTATCCCTATGTGATGAGTCTGGAAGCCAAGGAAAGCCACACGCGAACCATTGGCACATTGTCGGTTGTAGTGCATTTCGGAGCCATCTTTGGCGCAGCTGTGGGCGGGCTAGTTCTCCAGGCGCTGGAAATGGGCGAAGTCTTCCTGATCATGGCGCTGGGCGACTTCATTCAGATGGCGATCTGTATGCGTCTGATGCGAGACAAACCTCCCGCTTCGGGAGAAGCTCCAGCCTCCAGCGAAACCCCGGAACAATCTGCAGCCGAAGTGCCTATCGCCAAACCAGGTAGCCACCTGATCATTTACAAGCTCTGTCTGATCATGTTGCTGTTCTACTTCAGTGCCTATGTCATTCGACCGTTCTTCTCGGTTTACTGGCAACAGGTTTCCGCTCTGGAAAATGAGCTCGTCACCGGCTTCGTCTATTCGCTGCCAGGCGCTGTAGCGCTAGTTGCACTCTGGTGGAGCAAGCGAGCCAGCCAACAAGGCCAGGCCTGGGAAGGTATCCTGTCCGCCCTGCTGCTTGGCGTCTGCGGTATTTTCATTCAGGGCGTTGAAAACGAAGTGGCCATCCTAGGAGGCCGTCTGCTGTTCGGCTGGGCCTTGTATCAGGTCACGGTGCGCCTGGATGCGCTCATGTTCGAGATGAGCAAGCCCGAGGCGTATGCTGTGGACTTTAGCAAGGTCAATTTTTTCCAAAGTCTGGGTGTCATGTGTTCATCCTATGGCGCTGGGCTTCTCGTCAGCCATTTCACGCTTTCTACGCCGTTCTGGGTAGGCGCAGCCGGCCTGCTGCTCACGGCGGTTCTCTTTCCGCTACTGGTTAAAGCGCCCAACAAGGCTACAACAGCAGTCAAGGCGTAAATGCTTGAGGCGGTGGCAACCCTCTGCTACCGCTCACCCTGTTCCGCTCATCGCAATCTAGCGAAATGTGACACCTGGATTGCTAATGATAATTTGATGCATTTGTATTTAAGTGTTTAAATCGGCATTTCCGAGCATGTCCACCCGAACGGCCGAACCAGACGTTCGGGAGATGACATCCAACCTCGTTCTGGGTCCGACGTATGACGATTCAGGTAAAGACCGATCTTACCCGCCTGCTGGATCTTTCCGCCCTTTCCTATTTAGGGCTCAAGGGAACGATAGGCCCTGCAGGCCCGGATGACCTCGCCTGCGGCAGTGCCGAAAACCATGTGCGCATTGCAGCGCTTTATGACCATTGGCAGCAGGCCCATCCGGAGGCCGGCCCCCATTACTGGTCAGCGCGCAGCTGGACGCTCATGGTCTGGCAGCCGATCTACCTGACGATTCTGGGTGTCCACCTCGGTCGATGTGTTCCTTCTCTCGATCAGTTTGCCCAGCGCGTGCACCACGGGTTCGTGGCAGGGTTTTACCTACATGATCATTGTCCCTATATCGCCGACCAGGACACGTTGATTCGTGTCGCCGCCAAGCAATTACAGAACCTTTTCGAACGGCAGCTGGAAGAGGCAGGCACGGTTTTCAAGCTCAACCCGAAAATGGCCCGCCGTCTAGCGGCAGACTGCGTACTGGCAGCCCTTCTCTATGTGCAGAACAATCTGCGCGAAACGCTATGCAACAACCGTATGCGTGTGCTGGAAGGTATGTGGCTCGAAGCGCTGGGCCTGAAGGACAACAGCGAGCTGATCTGCATTGCGCTTGACGACGGACAAGAGCGGCTGGCGCTTGGACGCAAGGTCTGCTGCCAACACTTCCGCCGCGCAGATGGAGAATTATGCAGCACCTGCCCCAAGCTCAAGCAGGAAGAGCGCATTGCCCGTTTACGACAGGAGTTAACCCTTGAAGCTGCAACTCACTGATATCCGCGTCAACCGCGGCGGACGACTCATTCTGAGTCTGGACCAGCTGCGGCTTGCCGGAAATGAGCTGACAGTCATTCTAGGGCATAACGGTTCCGGCAAGTCGACATTGATGAACCTGCTGGCGCGTCAGACCATGCCCGACAGCGGCAGGATCGAGCTGGACGACCAGCCCATCGCACGGTTGAGCCAGCGGGAATTTGCGCGGCAGATTGCCTTTCTGCCTCAGCGGTTGCCGGAAGTCGCCGGGCTTACAGTACGTGAACTGGTGCGCCTGGGCCGTTTTCCCTGGCGCGGTCTGTTAGGCCGCTGGCAGCGTGAAGATCAGACGATCATCGAGCGAGCCATGCAACAAACGGATGTGGCGCATTATGCCGATCACCTGACCGACACCCTTTCCGGCGGCGAACGGCAACGGGCCTGGATTGCGATGCTATTGGCCCAAGAATCGCCACTGATTCTGCTGGATGAACCCACATCGGCCCTGGACCTCTCTCATCAGTATGAGCTGATGGGCCTTTTACATGAGC
Organism: Pseudomonas sp. C2.3V; assembly: GCF_058536325.1. Classification (NCBI taxonomy): domain Bacteria; kingdom Pseudomonadati; phylum Pseudomonadota; class Gammaproteobacteria; order Pseudomonadales; family Pseudomonadaceae; genus Pseudomonas; species Pseudomonas sp. C2.3V. Next base: position 2,147,194 of record NZ_JBZUBN010000001.1, read on the forward strand.
TGAACCAGAAGACCGGCCGCGGAATTGTCGTCATTCTGCACGACATCAATCTGGCTACACGTTATGCCGACCGTATCGTTGCCCTCAAGCAGGGTCGGCTGTTCTTTGACGGGACGCCACAGGCCTTGTTGTCCAGTCGTTTGCTATCCGAGCTGTACGAGATCGATATTCAACTCATTGAGCAGCCTGCGGCGCAGCGCAAGATTGCGGTTGTTGCCTGAAGATGCACGTTACCCGCACCGGGACGGGCGTCCCGTCCAGAACCATGTTATCTACTGCACCAGGTCTTCTGCGTTATCCGCTCACGCTACTGTCATTGCTTCTGGTACTGCTCGTACACCTGCAGATTGCTTCACCGCTGTCGTTAGGTCAGCAGTGGCATGCATTGTTCGATGCCTCCAGCCAAGACTTCACGCTGCTGCAATTTCGTGACTCTGCGCTTCCACGGGTTGTTATGGGTCTTCTGGTTGGGGCAGCGTTGGGCTTATCAGGCAGTCTTCTTCAGCAATTGACACAAAATCGTCTGGTTTCACCCATGACTATCGGGTCGGCCTCAGGGGCATGGTTAGGACTGGTTTGTGCCACGCTGATTGCACCAACCCTGGCTGCCGATCATGGTGAATGGGCCGCGCTACTGGGCGCAATGGCTGCAGTAGGCATTGTCCTGTTGATTGCAGGGCGATCTGGTATTGCTGGTCTTCCAATCGTTTTGGCCGGTATGGCCATGAATCTTCTTCTAGGAGCGCTGGCCTCGGGGCTCGTATTGCTCAACGATCAGTACGCCCGGAATCTTTTCCTCTGGGGGGCTGGCGATCTGGCGCAAATGGACTGGCAATGGGTCATCTGGCTGCTGCCCAAGCTGGCGGTCGGTCTGCTTGTCCTAGCCTTTGCCCAGCGACCGTTGACCCTGCTGCGCCTGGGCAGTGAAGGCGCACAAGCACGCGGCATGAGTTTATGGCCGATTATGTTGATGCTGTTTCTCGCCTCACTGTGGCTCACATCTGTTTCCATTACCGCGGTCGGCCTGATTGGGTTCATTGGTCTGCTCACACCTAATCTTGCGCGATTGTTCGGCGCTCGCACCGCCTTTGATGAACTGCTATACAGCACACTGCTGGGAGCTGTTCTACTGCTGACAACCGATGCACTGGCTGTGCTCGCCAGTCAATGGACGATCAACCTGATTCCCAGCGGAGCAGCGGCCGCATTGATAGGTGCACCGGCACTCTTATGGCTTTCTCGCCGCAAAATGTCGGCAGAAGACCAGCGCGGACTGACGCTCCCAGGCAATAGCGACAGAAGAATCACCACATCAGGCTGGGTACTTATTCTGGGCATTGCCCTGGCGATTGCATTACTGACCCTATGCCTGGCGCCGGGCGCCCAAGGCTGGCAGTTGAACTGGCCCTCCTCCCTCGTCTGGTCCTTTCGCTGGCCGCGGACGCTAACGGCCGCCTCGGCAGGATTCGGACTGGCGATTGCAGGTGCCATTCTTCAACGACTGCTGCGCAACCCCTTGGCGAGTCCGGACATTCTTGGCCTTTCCGCCGGGGCAACGCTTGCCCTCCTCATAAGTGCGTTTGTCATGGGTGAAACTATCCAGACTGCAGGCGGGCCATTGGCGGCTTTTGCCGGGAGCATGCTGGTCTTGGCTGTGCTACTTCTGTTTGGTCGCCGGCACCAATATGCACCGGGCATGCTGGCATTGGTAGGTATCTCCCTGATGGCATTGCTGGACGCCATCCTTCAATTTGCCCTGGCCAAGGGGACAGCAGACTCCTTCGCCATCATGGGCTGGTTGGCAGGTTCGACCTACCGGGTTTCGGCCAGCCAGTCTGTCGGACTTTGTGTAGGCGTTCTGCTTATCGGAGGGATCAGTCTACTGTTCCATCGAGGCCTGTCGCTGATTTCGATAGGTGACGGCGTGGCCCTTGGTCGCGGCCTGAATCTGACGCGCCTACGTATCGTGCTATTGGTTCTGGTTTCGCTGATGTGCGCGCTCGTGACCAGCGTAATGGGGCCGGTCGCCTTTCTGGGCCTGCTGGCACCGCATATTGCAGCCATCCTGGGTGCCAGGAAAGTACTGCCTCAACTCTTACTCGCTGCCACGCTGGGCAGCGTATTGATGCTTGTCGCTGACTGGATAGGCCGAGTCATGATCTATCCCCTCCAGATGCCGGTAGGCATCGTGGCGTCCGTTCTGTGTGGAGTCTATTTCATTATTCTGTTAGCCAGACAGCGAGGCGCGTAGGGTTGCTCAAGCATAAAATCAGTCCCAGCCTGCTCCGTTGGGTCCTAACCGGACTCTTGATGATCGGCTCTGCACTCGCTCACGCAGCCGAAACGCCGCAGCGGGTAGTCGCGCTCACCTGGGAAGCGGCTGAGCATTTGGTCGAAATGGGGATCACGCCCTTGGCGGTAGCGGACGCCGATGACTACAAGGTGTGGGTCGTGCGCCCTGCTTTGCCATCATCGGTTCTCAATGCTGGAAGCCGTGTCGAGCCCAATCTTGAGCTCTTGGCCGAACTCAAGCCAGACCTGATCATCTCCAGCCCGGCCCTCGGAGATTTGCGTGACAAGCTTGAGCAAATCGCTCCGGTAGAGTCATTCGACAGCTATCGACAGGATCACAACAATTACGAAACCGCACGGCAAAATTATCTGACACTGGCCAGGCAGTTTAATCGCCTCGATCAGGCGCAGCAGCGCTTGGCGGAAATGGATCGCCATATTGCTGAACTACGGCAGCGGCTGCTTGAGCACTTCAATGGCGAACCTCCGAAGGTCACGGTGATTCGCTTTTCTACGCCGGCGGTGGCTTATGTGTATGGCGACAACTCCATGCCCCAATATGCCATGAACCTACTGCATCTTCAGCCTGCCTACCCTTTACCCGCTACCGCCTGGGGTATTACACAGAAACCTATCAGTGACTTGGGAAAGATACGTGAAGGCGCTGTGCTCCATATCGAGCCGTTCTCCCAGGAGGACAAACTCTTTCCTACCCGCCTCTGGCAGGCGATGCCCTTCGTGCAAGCACGACGATTCGCTACGGTCCGCTCAACCTGGACCTATGGTGGTGTTTTCTCGGTGGAATATCTGGCTGAGTCGCTTGTAGACGCGCTCCTGACCTTGCAGCCTGAGTAACGAGCTTTCTGCTCTTAAGCTCGCCCTAGTCTTATAGCTAGAAAGTATTTATAACTCTTTTTAAATTCCTTTAACGTCTATTTACCGGATCACCGGACCTGCACTGACTTTTCATCTGTCGGTCCGGCTCCGCTGTGGATCTGGCCGGCATTGCTCATTACGAGGCCGTATGCTCAAGCCAGATACCCTTCTTGATAACGATCAAGATGTAGCTCCACCCGTCTACTCTGCCCGTACTTTCACTACCGACGCCGAAGCCATTACTGCTGCTCATGAGGTAGCCCGTTTCGTGGAGGTACTGGGTTATATCGCTGCTAATGGTAGGCGTCTCCTCCCTGATCGCACTGATTGCCGGTATTCCATTAGCCGTGTTTCTGGTTACCAGTGGTAAAGGCGGGATGTTCGAGGCTGTTCGTTTGAACAGGCTGATTGGAAGTATCGTCAACCTCTTCCGCTCCATTCCTTTTCTGATTCTGATGGTGGCTCTTATTCCGTTCACCCGCCTGATTGTAGGCACCACTTACGGTGTGTGGGCCGCCGTCGTACCGTTGGCTATTGCAGCAACGCCGTTCTTTGCCCGTATCGCTGAAGTGAGCCTGCGTGAGGTAAACCATGGCCTGATCGAGGCCGCCCAGGCCATGGGATGCCGACGCCGACATATCGTCTGGCATGTTCTGCTACCTGAGGCCCTGCCGGGTATCGTGGGCGGATTCACCATTACGCTTGTTACGATGATCAATTCCTCTGCCATGGCCGGTGCCATTGGTGCGGGCGGCCTGGGAGATCTTGCTTATCGCTATGGTTATCAGCGGTTCGATGTGTCAGTTATGTTCATTGTCATTATAGGGCTGGTATTACTTGTCACATTAATTCAATTTGGCGGGGATCGCTTGGCGAAGGCGTTAAACCATCGAGCATGAGCCGATAAAAAAGGCCAGTCGGGAGCCCGCTGGCCTTTTTTGCATTCGTATGAAGTTTAAAACAGTTCGATCTTGAGTCCTTCGGACTGCACTTCGTGTCCCCGACCTATCTCTTCAAGATGGCCCTTGTGCTGTGAGTGCGTCACATAGCTGTTCAGGTGCTTTTGCATCCGAGCATCGAGATCAGGTAGCTCCCCCGGCTGACAGGTTTCAGGTGAGGCAAGCCCGACACCATAGGCCTCCATAACATCGCTCAAGGTGTCCAGCATATGACTGCTCTGCTCCAGGCGCTGACGTAGCGGGTCCTGGAACTGCAAACAGGACAGTACGCCTTGCAGATCATTGTTCACTTCGGAGCTTAACCCTTTGACACCACTGACGACTGACGTCATGCATTCCGCTGCTTCCTGTAGATACCTCACCATGGAACGCAACTCATTACCTACATGTTCCAGTCCGCTTCTGGCCAGAAAATCCTCCTGCCGGTTTTGTGCGGCTGTCGACTCCTCCTCAAAGCGTGAGGCCAGATTCTGAATAGTCGTGGAAATCGAGTGCGCCGCCTCTGCCGTGCGCGCGGAGAGATTACGTACTTCAGTGGCGACTACGGCAAACCCTCGACCGGAGTCCCCTGCCCGTGCAGCCTCGATAGCTGCGTTAAGCGCCAGCAGGTTGGTCTGTTTGGCAATATCACTGATGAGGGCAATCAACGGCCCGGTGGCGTTGACTTCCTCATACAGGCGCCGCATACGCTCGATATCACTACTGAGGCTTTCCTTGCGCTCTTTTTCAAATGCAGACAGTGTCGCCAGTGTCTTTTCATTGCGCTGCTGATGCTCATCCGCCTCACGGGAAAGCGTCTGGGCACAACCACATCCTTCACTTACCGTCTCGGACAGCTTCTGACCGGTAAGATGAATATTATTGAGACGTTCGATTGCGCACAGCACATTGCGCTCGGTCTCATCACTCACCTCTTTCAGGTTACGCTGCACGATACGGCTCAGGCCAGGCACAGCATTGGCCGTGGCGACTGTTTTATCGAACAGGACTGCGTGTGTGCTCCCCTCCTCTGTTCGCTCAGGAACATGGGCAGAATTTTGGGACAACCTCCACGTCATTAATAACAGCGGAATGGAAAAAAACACGGCGACGCTCATGCAGGCCAGGGTTGACTGTTGCGCCAGCCAAGCCGACCAGACCGGCGAGCTGAGGCCCAGCGCCACGATGGCCAGCAACAATCCGGCTTTGAGGTAGGCTTGGTTGTTCATTTTTGCTCCTTAGGCGCCCGGCAGGACTTGCTTGATGACCTTGAGCAGGTCCGCTGCCCCGACAGGCTTCACCAGCCAGCCGGTGGCACCATTCTTTTTGGCCTCGTCACGCTTGCTTTGCTGGCTCTCGGTAGTGAGCGCCAGAATGGGAACAAAGCGCATTCCAGGTAACGCACGGGCCTTGCCGATCAGCTCAAGACCACCCATGTTGGGCATGTTGATATCAGTGATGATCAGATCCGGCTTGTAGCCGCCTTGCAGCTTGTTCATCGCCTGCACACCATCATTGGCCGCCTCGACTTTGAAGCCGGACATTTCCAGGCTGCTGCGCAGACTCATCAGCATGGTCGCGGAGTCGTCGACGATCATGATGTTTTTGCTCATTTCACTCTCTCCTACGCATTCAGTGCGGCTTCAAGCCACACCTTTATATCGGTATTTTTCGGCCAAACTGAAACGTTTGGTTTCAATGCCATAAGTACTTGCAGATCAGCGGTATGCAGGTGTTCGAGGTCACCCAGATTGACCTTTGCGGCCGGGTTTTTCACCAGCCATTCCAGCAGGGTTTCTGCCTCTTCCACCGTGACCTGATCAGCCAATACGGCTACGCTTTTCTTGAAGGTAATGCTCATTCGAATAGCTCCGTGGGGTTGAGGATCATCAGGATGGAACCATCCCCCATCACGGCCGTACCGGAGTAACCAGATAGCTCACCGAGAATGCCCACCATGGGCTTTAGGATGATGTCGATCGAGCCGTGGAAATCATCAATGATCAGGCCGACCAGCTCGCCTCGGCTGCGTAGCACCATCAAGGCGTACTCATCATCCTCGTTAAGCACCTGCTCCTCGGAGACCGCCAGCATCTGGTTCAAACTCTTGAGCGGAATCGTGCGACCGCGCAGTTGCGCGGTGGGCTGATGCTTGATGGTATGGATCGAATCCTTGGGTAAGCGCACGGTTTCCATGACTTGATCCATGGGAATGCCAAAGCGCTGACCGCCTGACTCAATCACCATGACCTGCGTTACTGCCATGCTCAGCGGCAGTGTCAGGCTCAGCTGCGTACCCTTGCCGACCTGACTGGTCAGGCGCAGTTGGCCGCCCACTTTTTCGATACCTGAGCGCACCACATCCATACCAACGCCACGGCCGGACAGATCGGAAATCTGCTCCGCAGTCGAAAAGCCCGGCAGGAAGACCAGATTGACCAGCTCCTGATCACTCATCGCATCCAGGGCGGTCTGTTCGACCAGACCTTTACCAGCCACCTTGGCCTTGATCTTTTGTGGATCGATACCGCGACCATCGTCTTCAATAACAATAACCACATGGTCCGCGTTCTGGCTGGCGCGAATACGCAGCGTGCCGGTTTCCGGCTTGCCAGCGTTTGTACGCTCCTCCGGAAGCTCCAGCCCGTGATCCATGGAGTTACGGACGATATGCACAAGCGGATCGGCCAAGGCCTCGATCATGGATTTGTCCGCTTCGGTGTCTTCCCCTTCCAGGATGAGGTTGACCTTCTTGCCCAGCTTGCGCGCGATATCACGCACCAGACGTGGGAAGCGCTGCAGCACAAAAGAAACCGGCATCATGCGTACTTGCATGATGGCATCCTGCAGGTCTTCGGCGATACGGTTGACTACGGCATATTGAGCCTTGATCTCTCGCGCCAGCTCGCGCTGACCATATTGGTCTTCAGCACGCTCGGCCAGATAAGGTAATCCGTTCTTGGCAACTACGATCTCGCCAATCAGGTTCATTAAGCGGTCGATCTTTTCCTGCTCGATCTTGAGGACCTTAGGCGTAACATGATTGCCAGCCTCCTCCTGACGCCGACCGGCAGATGCCTCGGAAGGCGCGCGTGCAGCTTCCACCACCGGAACAACAGGTGCTGCGGGATCAAGCTGTGCCGACAGCCATGCGCTCATGGCCTCTTGAGTACGACCCTCTTCTTTGGGCGCCTCGGATATGGAGTCAGCACCCGTCTGCCAGTGTGCCTGGAACCAGGCCATAATCGGTGTGGCGCTGCGCTGCTGATCGGCGTCCATCACGCTACGCTGCAAGGTCTCATTGAGTGCAGGATAAGCCATGAGAACATTGGTTAATGTCCGGACGATGGCGGCATGCTGACCGCTACGCCAAGGCTGAGAGAGGCAGGCAGCCAAGGCTATCTGCTGAGTGCCTACTACGTCCCGTACCAGTGGATCGATTGCTTCGTTACCATGGCTTAAGCTCTGTTGAGCCTCTTCGGCCGGAGCAGGTGCAGCAAACAGTGCCGCTGTTACGGCCTCCCAGCTGACCTGATCACTGACATACCGGAAGTGCTCAGCCAGATCCTCTTCCCGTATCGCTAACAGGAATTCGATACGCAGATTGCAGTGATAGGCATCCAGTTCTGACGCTGCCGCCCAGGGCTCTACAGCGGTCACACGACGCCAGAAAATGTCCGGCAGCTGACGCACCAGGTGCAAAGGATCGGTGCCCTGGAAAAAACAATCGGCGGCAGGACGATACTCAACACAGTAAACGCATTGTTCATCCTTCAAACGATCGGCTATGTGCTGACGTACTTCATCATTCAGTTCAGTCGCCCAGGCGGGCGACTCGCTTTCAGACGTACCGTTTTTGGCGCCAGCAGCAACCACGGCCGTCTCGCTGCTGGTAAGCCACGCGCGCAGCCCATCGACCAGTTCACGAGGCGGAACCTGAAAGCCGTCACCCGGCTGACCGTTTTGTTCGATCTCATCCAGGAACTCGCTGACATAGTCAGCCGTGTTCAAAAGCTGATCAGCCAGTTGTTGATTGAAGTCCAGCTCACCGTTACGGACTGCATCCATCACGTCTTCAGCGGCATGCAATACACTGGTCAGCGCCGGAAAATCAAACAGGCCTGAGTTACCTTTAAGCGTATGCACCAGGCGGAACAGTTCGCCTAGTGGGGCGGTATCGCCAGGCTCTCGTTCCATGGCGAGCAAGGTACTGCCAATGGACTCCAGGGCTTCCCGGCTTTCCTGAATAAACTGTTGCAGCAATGCGTTCACTGGGCACCTTCTCCGGTCAGAACACTCACCAGCCTCAGCAACGCTTCCGGCTTAATCGGTTTAGTTAAGTAATAATTAGCACCAGATTCCCAAGCCTGCTGACGATCATGATCACCCGACTCGGTTGTAATCATTACCGCAGGGGCCTGTTCAATTGGCCGGGAGCGCAATTCACGCAGGAAGCTGAAGCCGTCCTGCATGGGCATATTCACGTCTACCAGATACAGGTCGTAGGGCGTCTCGAGGCTTTTTTCCAGCGCCTCAATGCCGTTGATGGCCTCGTCAACGTGATAACCGGCTTTCTCTAGTATTTGTCGGTTGAACAGCCGTACGGTGGCCGCGTCGTCGACGATCAGAATGCGTTTCATCGGGCCTCCAACGGCTTCTGGTAAACAATTGCTTCAGGGAATTTGCGTACCTGGAACAGAGACGAGATACGACTCATGGACTCCGAGTGACCCAGGCAGATCATCCCGCCTGGATTGAGTGCATCAAAAAACGTGTCGGCCGCCTGGCGACGCGACAGGTCATCGAAATAGATCAGCAGATTGCGACAGAAAATAATGTCGAAGCCCTTATAAGCCTTCACATCGGCAGCGCTCATCAGGTTTACCCGGCTGAACTCGACGCTTTGACGAATATCATCGATCAGCTGGTAATCCCCGGTTTTCTGCCGCTTGAAATACTTCTCAAGCAGCATGGCCGGCAGGTTATGTACCGAACGAGGGCTATAAAGACCTCTTCTGGCACGCTCCAGAATATTGGTGTCGATATCCGAGGCGAAAAGCTCGACATCCCACTCTTCAATACCCTTCCAGTATTCGAGCAGGTACATGGCGATGGAGTAAGGCTCCTCACCGGAGGACGACGGCATCGACCAGATACGAATGGGCCCTGAGTCACGCTTACGTCGGGTGACCTCCTCCAGCATGTTCGTCACGAGACACTTGAGCTGATACTCCTCACGGAAAAAGTAAGTCTCGTTGACGGTCATCGCATTGACCAGAGACTGCAGCTCATCACCCGATGCCTGAAAACGCAGGTTCACAAAATAGTTGCGAAAAGTACCCGCGTCCGTGGCCTCGATGCGCTCGATCAAGCGCTTGTCCACGAAATAGCGCTTCGAGTCATCGAAGTGGATACCGGTCTTGCGGTAGAAGAATTCGCGAAACTTCACGAAGTCTTCTTTGGTAATCGCGGGTGTCTGGCTCACAGGACTGATTCTCCACGCAGGCGCTGGATAGCCAGATCAACGGCGAAACGCAGGTAAGCCTCGTCAGGGAAGCGCTCAAGGCAAGCCTCAAGCGCTGGCACCGCGCGCTCGCTCCCGATTTCGCACAGCAGATCTACGGCGCAGGCACAAACGTTAAGGTGCGGGTCATGCTCCAGCAGATCGATCAGCCACAGCTCGACATCCGGATGCTTGAGTGATTCCAGAATGCCGATAGCCAGGATACGGACGTCGGCGTCGTAGTCCTGCAGCGCGTTCTGAATCAACCCAGGATGCTGAACACCTGCCGTCTTCAGAGCTTCGATGGCATCGTTACGTAGCGCCGCATCCTCACTGCGCAGGCAGTCAAGCAGAGCGGTGACTGAGCTGACATCGGCGATAGCAGCCAGACTGGTGATAATGGCCTCACGCACAGACGGTTCGGCTTCTTCCTCCAGGTGATCGATCAGAGCGCTACTGGCGTTTGGAAACCTTGCTATTGCACGTGCGGCCAAGCGACGAGCCGCAGTATCGGGGCTGTCGAGTGTATCAAGCAGCTGCTCGAACCCGCTTGGCTGGTCATCACCGGCCTGATCGGCCAGAGTATTACGAACGAGTGGCATGACGGGATACTCGAGAAGACGTAGTGGTTTTACCGCTTCCCCAACGGATAAGGGTGGCGGCCATTTCAGTGCAGGCCATAATTTCCGTGGCACCGCCACGACGGATCAGCTCTGCCGGCATACCAAATACAACAGATGATTCCTTGGACTCAGCCAGGGTGCGCCCTCCACGGCGCTTGAGTTCGGTCATCTCATCAGCACCGTCGTACCCCATGCCCGTCAGCATTACGCCGATCAGTTGACTTGGCTGGAAATGCTCCATGGCAGTTTCCACCATCAGGCTGACGGAGGGATGCCAGAGGTACTTGTTGTTTTCCGGTTTGGGCAAGGCATAAGGACGGCCTGCACGACGACCGATACAAACGTCACTAGCCCCCATCCCAACGTAAACCGTACCGGCTTCGAGCGGCATGGGCCTGCTGACCTCTACTACCGTAAGCGCGCAGACATTGTTCATGCGCTCGGCGAAAGCACGGGTAAAGTTGGCCGGCATGTGCTGGGAAACCACGATCGGCCAGGGATAGCTCGCCGGAAGCTTCGACAGGATTTCTTCCAGCGTACGAGGGCCGCCGGTAGAGGAGCCGATCAGCACAAGCCCTTCACCCAAGTCACCTGCCAGCTCTACGGCTTTTTCCACCGGCTCGCGCTCGATTTGGGAGCGAGTCGGCGCGGTTGATCCGGCGCGTGGTTTTCCTGCCTTCTTGAGCTGAGCGCCAGCAGCGGCACGCACCTTGGCAACCAGGCTGTCACGCACCTGATCAATATTCAGAGAAATCGTACCGCCCGGTTTGGGAAAGAAATCCACCGCGCCGAGCGCCAACGCTTCAAGCGAGGCAATAGCGCCCTGCTCGGTCAGCGATGAAAACATCACGACCGAACGAGGCTTTTCCGCCATGAGCATGGACAAGGCCGTCAGCCCGTCCATCTCAGGCATATTGATATCCAGGGTGATGACGTCCGGATCGAACTGGCGAGCCAGCTCAATCGCTTCGAGGCCATTGCGGGCCATTTCGAGTTCGAAATCACCTTCGGCCTCGAACACCTTTTGCAGATGGCGACGCATTAATGCGGAGTCATCGACGATAAGCAGACGAATCATGACGGCAGCACCCTTCTCTTACGCGACGCTCGACAGGGCGCTAAGCTCCTGCTCGCCCAGAAGCTGACGCGGCTCGACAAGCTGGATCATGCGCTTCTGCTTGGGCAGGTTTGCCACGCGACCAAACAGGCGCTGCTGTTCACTCGACAGTGCCGGTGCGGGTTCGATGAGGTTGCGTGAGATTTTCAGCACTTCAGCGACCGAATCCACGATAAAGCCGGTGCGCAGATCATTGATGACAAACACCATGATGCGCTGGCGATCATTGTTCTCAATGCTCGGCAATCCGAAGCGGCGGCGCTGATCGATTACCGGCAGCACAACGCCACGCAGGTTCATGACACCCTCGACAAAGGAAGGCGCCTTGGGTACATGCGTCAGGTTTTCCGGGACGCGAACGATCTCCTGGACGCTGTCGATGGGTACGCCAAACTCTTCATTACCCAAACGGAACACCACCAGTTGCTCTTCGTCGTCGTTATCAATCTGATCGAGCAGCTCTTCGTCCACGCTCGGCTCCTTATCATTCGTATTCAAAACACGTTGCACCGACTGGTGCTGGAACAAGCGCTCTGCTGACACGACGGAGACCAGTCGCTTGCCATTTTGCAGGCGGCATAAACCGGTCAGCTCAGCCATGTTCTGGTCTCGCGCCAGCATTGGCGGCATGGGCTCAACCTGAGAGCCGGGCACTCGCAAGACTTCATTAACACTATCGAGAATGATCCCAACCGATACCCCGGCGAGACTTACCACCAGGATGCGGCTGCGCTCGTCAGTCTCCTGACTGGGCAAGTGGAACATCTCGCGTAGCGATACCAGAGGCAACAGGCGCTGACGCAGAGTCATGACACCACGCACATGGGACGCCGTCTTGGGTACAGAGACGATATGCTCGGGAACCTGGACGATTTCCTGAACATCCTCGATCGCGATACCGTATTCCTGACTGTCTACGGTAAAGCTGACCAACTGAAGCTCATCACTGTCCTCATCCTCATCGGCGGTGTCAGGCAGAACGGACATGCTGCTGGCCATGACGGTACGCTGGAGCAGACTGTTCTCGCTGAAGCTGTCTCGGATCAGGGCCTGGAAATCCAGGATCATTACCAGTTCGTGGCCGCCAACCTGCTTGAGCAGCCCTGTCAGGAGCCGGGTGTTGATCGTGGACTGGACATGGCTGACCGGCTCGATCTGATCGTCTTCCACCATAATGACACTGGCAACACGGTCAACCACGAAACCCAGCGGCTGGCCCAAATTGAGCACAATGGCGCGGGTCGAATCATCGGCATCGCGGGCTTCCATGTTGAACAAGGTCCGCAGGCAGATAATCGGCAACACGTTACCGCGCAGGTTGGCCAGACCGTTCAGGGCTGGCGGTGTTAGTGGTACACGGATCACCTCCGGTACACGGATGATTTCCTGCACAGGCAACATCTCGACCGCGAACACCTCCTCACCGACGGTGAACGTTACGAACTGATGCCCTTGAGCCAGCTCGTCGTCATCTCCCTCGCCGCGTACGACGAGGGCTTCATTTGCAGTTGTTTGAGTCATCTCGATCCCCTCACTTCAGGGATTTAGGCGCTTTGCAGCTCATCAGCCAGGGAGGCAATTTCTTCAATGGCGGCAGACAGCTCCTCAGCACCCTGCGACTGCTGCTTGGCAGCAGCGGCGGCTTCCTGAGCGGCGTGCTCGGCTTCCTGGGCGGCGGCAGAGATCTGGTCGATACCGGATTTCACCTGGGTGATGCTGGCGCTGATCTCTTCGGCAGATTTCAGGATGTCGGAAGAACCCACCTCCACACTGGCAATGTCACCGGCCATGCTGTCCAGGTTGCGGGTAATCACCGTTGCCTTCTGAGCTTCTACCAGGGCAGCGCTGATGATTTCTTCCAGGTCGCGACCCACTACCCCGATCTGGTCCTGAACGGCTTTCACCAGATCCTTGATGCGGTCAGCGTTCTCAGCGGAGTCATGGGCCAGGTTACGGATATCGGTCGCCACGACGACGAAGCCTTTACCGAACTCACCGGCTCGGGCCGCTTCGATAGAGCCGTTCACGGCCAGCATGTTGGTCTGGATGGAAACCGTGGTAATCGCGTCAACAATCTTGTCGATCCGGCGGGAGATCAGTTCCAGATCCTTGATCTGGCTCAGGCTGGCACGAGTCGCTTCGATGGACGACGTCACACCATTGACCATGGCGTCGATGTTGCCCTTGTTGGCCCCCATCAGCGTCTTGATGGCATTCGCCTTCTCCAGGCTGGCCGTTGCACGGCCTTGCGCCAATTCCAGACCTTTTTCGATCTGAGTGACCGCTGCAGCGGACTCTTCGGTAGCAGCAGCCTGCGTTTGTGCGCCTTGGCGGATCTGGTCGATTACCAGAGAAATCTGGCTGGACGCACGATTGATCTCCTGAACAGCCGAAGACAGCTCTTCAGCCGCTGAGGCAACCTCTTCGGCGCTTTTGCTGACATCAGTTGAGCTCTTGAGCTCTTCAGCCAGCTCTGACAGGCTCTGAGCAGCCTGCTCACACTCAGCCAGCGCCTGGGCCTGCTCATCTACCGTCTTGGCGGATTCCTCGGCCGCGGCGGACTGCTGCTCGGCAGCGGAGGCAATGGAATCTGCACCGCGCAGCGCCTGTTGGGCAGCAGCGCTGCTTTGAACAGCGCCCGCGGCGATGTCCTGCGCACCTTTTACAATTTCTATGCAATCCAGACGAATCTGTTCAAGCTGCTGGGTGATGGTGCCACCCTTCTCTACTTCGGTCTGGATGGTTTCAGCGGAGCGGTTAATGCCTTGGGCAATGTTTTCCACGTCATGCTGGATCTTGCCGACCATGTCGGAAATCTGCTTGGCACTCTTCTCGGAGGTTTCTGCCAGGGTGCGGACTTCGTCAGCCACTACGGCAAAGCCTTTACCATGCTTGCCTGCACGGGCGGCTTCAATGGCAGCGTTCAATGCCAGAAGATTGGTTTGGTCAGCGATACGGCCAACAGCCTTGACGATCTCGCCAATGTTAGCGGCCTGCTGTTTAAGCTCAGCGACGCGGTCAACCGAGCCGGACTGACGCTCTGCCGCAACACGAACGTTGGCAATGAGCGCTACTACGTCAGTATTGACCGCTGCAGCCAAGCGCTGCATGGCCTCGGATTTTTCCTGGGCAACCGCAGCGCTTTGCTGCTGAAGCTCAATGGATCGGCCTACGATCTCGAAAGCTTTTAGGGACTGCTGAGCAGCGCCGGAAGCTTCCTCTGCACCGCTGGCGATTTGATCGGCCGCACGCTTGAGTTCTTCTGCAGCAGAAGCGGCTTCATTCACGCCTGTAGATAGCTGATTGGTCGCAGCGGCAATACGTTCGGCTGCCTGCTGCTGCTTGGCCAGTGTGCGGGCGCGCTTGCGCTGTGCCTCAGCGTCACGGGCAACGGTACGGGATACGACTTTTTCAGCCGCGGCGGAAGGCGTGGTGGGTTTCTTGACCAGGGCCATGAAGGTTTCCTCAACTACGAGCAATGGTTTCATTGATAAATGGATGCATACGCAGCTGGGTGGCTCCTGCTCACTCCAAAGCGTGCGGCCTGTCTGATGTAGGCCGAAACACTTCGGCTCGCCTGACATCCACGGCAGGCATATTTAAGCGTCGTTGATCAAGAGAAACTATCGGGGAGAACCTGAGGTAAAACGCCTGCTTTTCCTAAGAAAAAACCTGAAACATCTAAGCCACCGAGCGGCTAAAGTTTCAGGATGGATGGCAGAATCGAAGGCCTGCCACGCCGTAAGCTCAAAAAAAAGCCGCTCTACAGCGGAGCGGCTCTTTGACACAGCAAGCTGAAAGAACTAAGTCATTTACCTAATGGCAATATGCTTTTCCTCAAAAATAACGGCGTCAACCGGCGGACTGATCAAGAACCCCTGCATCTGGTCACAATGCAGTTCCTCTAATAACCGTTGTTGCTCCAGCGACTCTACACCTTCGGCCACAACCGTCATCGACAAGGCGTGAGCCATCTCAATAACGCTTTTCACAATGGCACGATCAGAAGCATTGCTAGCCATCTCGTTAAGAAAGCATCGATCAATCTTGAGTGTGTCCGGCACAAAGGAACGCAAACTTCCCAAGGTCGAATAACCCGTACCGAAGTCGTCCACTGCTATCCGGACGCCCAACGTTTTCAGATCATTGATGATGGCGCTCGAATCGCTGCCTGCCTCAGGCATGATGGACTCGGTAAGCTCCAGTTCCAGGCAGCCCGGCTCAATACCATGTCGCTCCAAACTGGCTCGCACTTGCTCGCATAGGTTGGGCTGCAGCTGGCGAAGCGACAGGTTCACCGCTACTACAAAATGGCCTAGCCCCCTTGATTGCCACTCAGCCAGTTGCGCCAGAGCCTGGTCGATACACCAGAGCCCAACGGGCACGATCAGGCCGGTTTCCTCAAGCAATGAAATGAACCGTAGCGGACTAAGGAGACCATGAGCTGGATGTTCCCAGCGAATCAGGGCCTCGGCGCCACATACCTGTTGATTAGCCATATCCACTTTGGGCTGGTAATACAGAACGAACTCGTTTTGATCGATCGCACGACTAAGTTCAGCTTCAAGCTTAAGCGTATCGAAGCTGTGCTTGAGCAATCCTTGGTTGAAGAATTGATACCCATTGCGCCCAGATTTCTGTACGGCGTACACGGCAGCATTGGCGTTCTTGATCAATTGCTCGGCCGTGTCGCCATCCAGTGGGTACTGAGCCACACCGATGCAACCTGTCAGCCGGATCGATTCTGTCGCCAGTAAGAAATGCTCATCAAGCGACTGAAGCAAGGCCTGGATAACATCATGCACATGCGCCATTTCCTCCTCTCGGCTCAACAGTACCGCAAATTCATCGCTGGCTAGATTGGCAAGGTAGCCCCTTGCGCCTAGTACGGTCTGGAAACGCTCGGAAACCTGATTGACCAATTCATCCCGTATACGCTGGCCCAGGCATTGCTGGACCCACTTGATACGATCAAGCCCAATGAAGAGTACCGAGAACTCGCGATTACCCTTTCCAGCCTGAACACATTGTTCTTCCAGGCGTTTATGGAACATGACTCGGTTGGGTAACCCACTTAAACTATCGAAATGCGCAGCCGCATAAAGTTGTTCCTGGTAGGTGCGCGCCTCGGTGATGTCTTCGGCGATACCCACAATACGAGCAACCTCTCCTTGGGCGTTCGGAAATGGAAAAGCCTTATTACGGACCCACAAAAGTTTACCGTTGGCATCGACTGAGCGGTACTCGACCTCAGCAGACCGGTGATGCCAGATCACTTCTTGGTGAAAGCGCTCAACCAATGGTTGATCATCCTGATGGACAAGGCTGATCCATTGTGTCGCGTTCTCGTATAACAACTCAGGCGAATGTCCCCATATTTTCTGGAAAGCTGGGCTTACATAGCTGACTTTTTCCTTGGAAATGTCATATACCCAGAAGACATGAGGAAGATATTCAACCATTTCCCTGAAACGAGCTTCACTTTCTTGAAGCTGAGCTAAAAGGTCTCGCTGAAAATCGATATCCATCAGCGATCCTGCGAAGCGCACCAATACATCCCCTTCCCGCTCGGCCTTGCCACGGATCCTGAACCAATGCCAGCCCATAGCCGTTTGCAGACGCAGCTCGATATCAAATGGCGCGTCGTGCACCAGATGGCATTCAAGCATAGATACCAACGCCTCGGTCTCATCGGAATGAGTATGTTCAATCAACCACTGTGGAAACGGTTGATTCTTATCAGGGATGCTTCCTATCAATTCAATGAAACGCTCGGACAGGTAAAGCGCTTTACGCTGCGGGATCCACTCCCACAACCCATCGCTCGAGCCTTCGTAAATCAACTTGAGCCGTTGGGCCTGAGTATTTAGTGTTCGCTGAAGACGAGCCGTTTCGGTGACATCCTCATGCACAATAAGTAATTGCTTCTGCTCAGTGTCCATTAGCAGGGCAAACATCTTGAAGACGCGAACCTCATCCCCCAAGTCCATTTTGAACTCCAGGCTGAAAGGATCACCTTCTCCATCTAGCAGAGACTGGAGTTTAGCCAAAATAGTCTGCGCCACGGCCTCACCCCGGCCTGCCATACTTGCGCAGAATTTCAGGTAATTCGTTCCAGCATCCGGCCAGTCCCACTGGGCGGGATGGGTATCAATAAACTGGGTCCACGCTTGATTGACGGTAATTACAGTACCGGCTTCGTCCAATACACATACCAACTGCGGTAGTGCATCAAGAATACTGCGTGTAAAGGCTTCCGCCTGAATCAGGCGCTGCTCGCGATGCTTCTGCAAGGACACATCCTGCATGCAACCCACCAAAAGGCCTTGGGGATGAGCTTTAGGGCGGAGCACCACGCCTGCAAATTGAAAGTTTCTCCATGCTCCCGACCGCCCGACGTGCTTGAGACGTAAAGAGACACTCAAGGAAGCTTTTCCCTCGGTCAAATCCAGCAGCGCTGAAACCAGCTCCAGACGATCATCAGGATGCAAATGCTTAATCAGCTCATCCTGATGCGAACCACCTGCCTCCATGGAAATATTCAGGAGCTGTATCGCCTGCTCGGATAACATAAGTTCACGCGAGGCCAGATCGAATTGCCAATCGGCGAAACGACCAATTTCCTGAGCCAAGCGCAGGCGAGTTTCTGTTGTCTGGCTCTGTTGGACGCTGGCAACATCCG
Source organism: Pseudomonas sp. C2.3V (assembly GCF_058536325.1). NCBI lineage: Bacteria > Pseudomonadati > Pseudomonadota > Gammaproteobacteria > Pseudomonadales > Pseudomonadaceae > Pseudomonas > Pseudomonas sp. C2.3V. The sequence continues at coordinate 2,165,225 of NZ_JBZUBN010000001.1, forward strand.
AGGTGATGTTGCTAAAGAACACGGTGATACCGTTAGGCCGCGGATAAGCGCTGACACGATGCCATTGCTGAAAAGGCCGAAAATAGAATTCAAAATGACGAGGGAAACCGGAGTACATCACATCCCGATAAGCTGAACCGAGTTCCCGATCTTCATCCTCTGGGTAAAGATCCCAGATGTAAGCGCCCAATAGCTCTTTTCGTGTGCGCCTGAGCAGGACCTCAGCCATTTCATTGACTTGAATGAAACGCCACTCCTGATCGAGCCGATACATTCCTTCATCAAGGTTATTCAGAAGAGCATCAAATTCATCGTGGGTGTCTTTAAGCTTGGCAGCGTTACGCTGAGCTTCGGTAATGTCCCAAGAGAACGCCAATATCGTCTCGATCTGCCCTTGCTGCCCACGGACAGGCAGGACCAGTACATCCCACCATTTGGCTGTGCCATTGAGCGTGTCACATTGGCCAACAAAACGCCCCGGCACGCCCAAACAGGCCTGATCAAACGCCTGACGCGCCTTTTGAGCCCATTCGTCTTTCCAGAAGCTCAACCAATCCGCGCCGTGGACCTGCTCGGAATTGCAAACGTCCATGAGCAATCGACCCTGGTCGTTCATGCTTAAAAGACGACCGCTCAAGTCAATCTCTTTAAGGCATACGTCAGGCGACTGGGTAAGGACCGAACTTAACTGCGCCAACAAGTGGTTGTGTATGTGCTGCTGTTTGATTCTCGTCTTCAGCCGAGCCACCTTCCCCGAAAGATAGCTGACCGAAATAACCAACCCGCAAACGATCACGAGATGAATATCGATATCGTAGGGGTGGGGATCAATGACATACCAGACCAGACACCCTGCAAGGGTAACCAGCCCGCAAACGCTGAACGCTTGCCAAGCCAGACGCTTTACCGTGGCCATTGTCAGCGCGCCCCCCCAGACCAGTAACGCAACCTCTAGCTGGCCAAGGCCCAGGCAAAGGAGACTGACCATGGAAACGCCCAAGCAGAGCGCCCACGAGGAGGACACCGAAAACGAAGCAGAAGGTGCGTCTGAAGCATCATGACGTGAGAGATAATGCTCCAGGAAACGATCAGCCTGGGACGAAAATGAAGACATAGGGCACTCTTTCAATAGCCAGTGACCTAGTGTGCGAAACTTGCACTACCTTGACTATCAGGGAATTCCCTAAGCCAATAGGCTGTTAATCCTCAGGGCTTATCAAGCCTTTACGTACAGCGTATAAAACCAGCGAGGGCACATCATGCAGATTAAGGCGATCCATGATTTGCGAGCGATGGGTATCTACGGTTTTTACACTGAGTCCAAGGCCCTGAGCGATATCACGTGTCGAGCAACCACGTGCAATCAAACGCAAGATTTCTGTTTGCCGGGGCGTCAATACCGAACCGCCGCTACTACTCTCGCGTGGTCGGCCTTCGACGATAGCGGACTGAATAACGGTCTGGGCAATACCGGGACTTAAATACGACTCGTTGCGTGCCAGGGCTTGCAAAGCAAGGTCTAGCTCCTGTGCAGCCGCATCCTTGAGCAGATAGCCCCGCGCACCTAGGCGTAACGCAGCCAGAACATAGTCAGGTGTAGCATGCATGGAAAGCATAAGAATCTGAACATCTGGATACTGTTCACGCCATTGGCGTAGCGCATCGAGACCACTAAGGTGCTTCATGCTGATATCCAACAATAAGATGTCAGGTTTATGCTCCCGCAGAATACTTTCTACATCGGAGCCATCTCCTCCCTCCGCCACAACCTCATAGCCAGGCTGGTCTTCGACCAAAGACCGCAGCCCAGCCCTAATCAACGCATGATCATCAACGAGCGCTACACGGGTTACCAAGCTCATTCTCCTTTCATCAATTAATCGCAACAGGCAGAACCGCTGTGATACGTGTGCCTACGCCCGATATGCTTGAGATCCTGACCTTCCCGTTTAAAGAAGCCACCCGCTCATGCATGCTGGTAAGCCCCAGACTTCTGGCTCCCTGAGACGCACTGCTGACATCAAATCCGCAACCATCATCCAATATCTCTAATCTTAGCCCTTCAACGTCATGACTTAAGGTGATCCTTATGGAAGCCGCCTGCGCATGCTTGGCTACATTGTTCACGGCCTCCTGAATGATTCTGAACGCGACAACCGCCATGTCGGCTGACAGGTTATCCAACGTCCCTTCAACATTCAGCTCCCATTGAGTAGACGTAGCCCCTAGAAATTGGGACAGATGCCACCGCACGGCAGCTTCAAGTCCTAGTGTTTCAAGTTGTAGCGGATGAAGGGACAACGAGAGGCTTTTCACCTTGGCCAGAGCATCATTTACGCTTTGGCCAAGGTCGGTAGCTAATGTTTTGACTTCAGATTCATGGTCGAGTTTGCGAACAAGTCGTTGCAGGTGCAGCTTGATGCCTGTGAGCTGCTGCCCAATATCATCATGCAGATCGCGGGCCAGCTGTCGGCGCTCAAACTCCTGCACCTCGATCAGTCGCTGGGACAGACGTTGCAAGCTCTTATTGGCTACCTCCAGGTCCCGGCGCATCTGAGAGGCTTGACTGATATCCCGAACAAGTAACTGCACGTCACGGTGTCCATGCTCTTCAAGAATGATTTCAGCCAATTCAGCCTCGAATTCTGAGCCGTCCAGCCGTAATAATGTGATATGCCTGAATGTCTGCTCTTGCGTCAGACCTTTATGCAAGGCATCAAGGCGGTCCATCTCGCGCTCCCGATGATCCGGATGGAAACACAGCCCGATATCCAACGCCCGTAACCGCGCACCTGAATGTTCGGCGAACATATGGCAGGCGGCCTTATTGGCATATGTAACACGCCCCTGATGGATGATCAGTACACCTTCTGGAAGGGTGTCAACCATATGTTCATAACGCTTTTGCTGCCTCACCAATGCCTGCTCGGCCACCTTGATTTCGGATACATCAATAAACGTCCCGAACAGCGTTCGGGCGACTCCCTGTTCATCTCCTATTAGCTGAGTACGCTCAAACACGTAGCGAAGCTCTCCATTATTTGGAGTAACCCGATACTCATGAGTGGTCTGCCCCACCGAAGCCGCCTCATGATATATCTTGGCCATGCGCGCTCGATCATCCCGGTGAATAAGAGAAAGAAAGCGCTCGAAGGTAAGTTCTTCCTGTCTGGGGTCCAGGTTGAGGATTGAATAAATCTCAGGCGACCAGCGAATCGACTGGTCTTTTAGATCCCGCTCCCAATAACCCATCATGCCAATATGCTGGGCCAGCTCAAGCTGCCTCAAGCTATTGGCCAGCTTTTTCTCAAGCTCGAAATGGGCGCTAACGTTTTGTGCCATCAGAAGCCCGTAAGGCTCATGTTTGAAAATATGCTCATGGCAAAGCACATCTACATCCATGGAATTGCCGGATTGATTGACATGCTTGCGAATACCAGAAAGATGCTGACTGTTAATACCGTTTTTATGGGTGCGATTTTTAAATTCATCCCTATCACTGGATGCGTACAAGTCAGTGATCTTCAGCTGGGCAAATTGAGCACTGGTGTAACCATAAGTCCTGTGAGCCGCCTCGTTTGCCTTAATGATAACGAGACTGTGCTTGTCATAGAGCCACATGGGTGCTGGATGAATTTCGAATAAAGCTCGGTAATCGCCTTCCGATTGGCTGATCAGTCGCTGGGTCTGAATCGCAATTTGAGTCAGCCGCTTGATAAACCACCATCCCGTGATGGCCGTGAACAAGGTAAATAGCAGCCCGCGAAGTGTATAGCTCCATTCAGGAAGCTTTAATGTCTCAATGACAAAGGACGTACCTACGACCCAAAGGACACCCACTACGGTATATACCAGAACCAGTCGCCACGGGGCTGCCAGCAGGACATTTCGAGAGGACGACACGTGGGTGTCAATATCGGATGAACGCATAAACATCAAAGGACGGATTACCTATTCAAGTGACTCGCCTCAACACGAGGTGCTTATCTAACTAGTAGCACTGAATGGCCGTTTGGCTAAGTAAATCGACGCTGCATATCCCTTGAAACTGTCATCAGCCCAGCCTTTCCATAAGGATGTCGGCCTCTCTTTGATAAGCTTTACGTCTATAGCTGAAACGATTCATTACTTTCTTCTTAGTAATTACGTATGGCCTGTTCAAACGGACTGGGATTGGTAGTATCCATTCCCTTATATAGGCTGGTATTACTACTCGCCTGATGACCGTTCAGCTGCTAAAGCCGCTCTAGCTGGGAGGCTGGGGAACCAGAGCCCGAGAAGCCCAGTCGGAATTGACAAGCGCTGAATCATCAGCGCGACCAGGTCCAAGTTCCTTGCAGCATTGAGGTGAGATGCCATGATGATCATCGATATCACCCGCAGCTATGCGCGCAATGTGTCTGCTGTGGCACGTATTCAAACTATTCAAGCCGCTAACGACGCTGATGCCGGTAGTGTTGATAACACCCCCCTTCCGCCTGAAAGCCCTACTTCGCTTTAAACCCACCGACTGAATCAGCCGATAAAGCCGCGCTTCGCGGCTTTTTGATTCCTAAGGACTCTGGATGATGTCCATCGACTGGTCGACATTTCTCTCCTCTCCGTGGCTGGCTACTCTGGTAGCAGCATGTGTTTCGATGGCAATCGCCAGCATTGCCGTACTGGTTATTTCCACCGTACTGAAACGACTCGCGCGTCCCTTTTTGCTGGCCCAGACACTGATCCGCTACTCCGAGCGCCCTGCCCGGTTTCTGATCCCGCTGATAGCCTTGCAAGGTGTATTGGGTTCAGCGCCTGACACCCTGCCCCTGATCGGTGGCTTAAGGCACCTGACGGCCCTGATCACAATCGCTGCGTTTACCTGGCTGGGTTTACGGTGCGTAAAAGCCATTGGCGCGACCATTTCCATCCGTCACCCGGTCAATATTGAAGACAACCTTCGCGCCAGACGTATCCAGACCCAGACGCGCGTCATGGTGCGCAGCCTAGGTTTTGTCGTCTTTCTGGTAGGCCTGTCGTCCATGCTGATGACGTTTCCCGAGGTCAGGCAAATCGGTGCCAGTCTGCTCGCTTCCGCTGGTGTGGCCGGTATCGTGGCGGGTATCGCCGCACGCCCTGTACTAGGCAATCTCATTGCCGGTCTGCAGATTGCCGTGACCCAACCCATTCGAATTGATGATGTCGTGATCGTCGAGGGGGAATGGGGCCGGGTTGAAGAGATTACCGGAACCTATGTCGTGGTGCGGATCTGGGATGATCGTCGCTTGGTAGTACCCCTACAGTACTTTATCGAGAAGCCTTTTCAGAACTGGACCCGCACCAATTCCAGCCTCATGGGATCAGTCTTCATGTGGGTGGACTATTCTCTCCCGATGGAGCCGATACGCGCTGAATTGGAGCGCGTGTGCAATGAAGTGCCCCATTTGTGGGATGGCCGTGTGTGCGTCTTGCAAGTTACGGATGCTTCGGACAGAGCTATACAGCTACGCGTCCTCGTTACCTCTCCAGACTCATCTAAGAACTGGGATCTACGCTGCCATGTACGTGAGCGTCTGATTGCCTTCGTAAATCGGGAATTTCCAGAGTGTTTGCCTCAGCTGCGGGCGGAAGTGGGTACACAAATCAAACGGCCCCATTCAGGATCCGACGAAATGCACAACACGCCAGCTAGACAGCCTGAAATCTGAATTTAAGGCGATTACGCAGAGTACTGTCGCGTAATTGTAACGATCTTCGCTAAAGCTACAGGGGCGTGCTTTATTTCCAGCCCACCAGAAGCGGCACGGTTCTAGCACGTTCGTCAAATGTGCATACCCAACCAGGAAACTTAGGCGAGCTGGCGCAGGTCATCTTTTATGCAGACTGGACTATCGGGCGCAACCTTGCAATGCCCTTTGTCCAGTCCCTTACAGGGGGACGTCGCCAGGGGGCTGTAAGCAGCATGGCTGTGGACGTTTTTGATCGGTATGTCGGCTTCGACGAGAAGCGTTCATTGGGCAAACCTCAGTCATTACTGCTTTTTGGGAGCGCAATATGGCAAATGCCGTTGTGGGGAAATTTGAAACGCTTGTAGCTGCGAACTCAGCAGAAGTGCGCAATGCCAATCGCTTCCCTACTCAAACCGACGAGCGCCAGCTCAAGCTGAGCTCAGTCGTTGAAACACGTAAGCGTATTTTGTTCGTAACACCCGAGATTACCGATTTTGTAAAAGCTGGTGGCCTGGGAGAAGTCTCCGCCGCCCTGCCACGCGCGTTGTCTTCCAAGCATGACGTCCGGGTTCTTATTCCCGGCTATCGTCCTGTCATGGATGCCATCCGCGACGAAATGCAGATTGTCGGACGTATTCCGGCACTGGCTGCCATGCCTGCCTGCGACATCGCCCGTGTCGATCAGGAAGACGGTCTCGTGATTTATGTGTTGGTCTGCCCCGAACTCTATGAGCGTCCGGGCACACCTTATGCCGATACCCATGGTGCCGACTGGGTCGACAACCATATCCGCTTTGGTCGACTGGCTTCGGCGGCAGCGGATCTGGCAGCAGGCACGGCGTCCATTCGCTGGTGCCCTGATCTCCTGCACTTGAATGACTGGCAGACAGGCCTGGCCGCAGGTTATGTGCAATGGCGCGGACTGAAAACACCGTCAGTGATGACCATTCACAACCTGGCTTATCAAGGCGTATTCCCCCGTTACTGCATGGCAGACCTCGGTATCCCGGCCGAAGCGTTTTCCATTGACGGTCTTGAGTATTACGGCAAGATCTCCTTTCTCAAGGCAGGCTTGAGCTACGCCAGTCACATTACGACGGTAAGCCAGACTTATGCCAAGGAAATCACCACACCCGAGTTTGGTTGTGGGCTGGAAGGTCTGCTTCAGGTCAAGGCCAAGCAGGGCAAGCTGTCCGGAATCCTCAACGGAATCGACGAGGGCTGGGATCCTTGCAATGACCCGCACCTGTGCCAGAGCTTTTCTCCCTATGACTGGGCAGGCAAGCGGGCCAATGCAGACCGTATCCGTGAGGATTTCGGTCTTGAAGTTTCTGAAGGTCCCCTGTTCGCGGTCGTTTCCCGTCTGGTGCACCAAAAAGGTATCGATCTGACCATTGAAGCAGTTGACCATATCGTCTCTCGCGGTGGCCAATTGGTGATCATTGGTTGCGGAGAGCCTGCGGTCGAGCGCGCAGTGAATGAGCTGTCCAAGCGCTACAAGGGTCGTGTTGGCGTACACGTAGGTTTCTGCGAGACCGAAGCTCGCCGCATGTTTGCAGGCAGCGACTTCCTGCTGATGCCCTCTCGCTTCGAGCCTTGTGGCTTGAGCCAGATGTATGCGCAGCGCTTTGCCTCTCTACCAATTGCTCGCCGCACAGGTGGCTTGGCGGACAGTATTGAAGACGGTGTTACCGGTTTCTTGTTCGACAAGCACACTCTGGAAAGCTACACGAAGTCCATTGATCGTGCGTTCGAAGTGTTCGAGCGTAAGGATCTGCTTCAAGCCATGCGTCGACGCGCCATGAGCGGCCCGTTCTACTGGTCTCAGAGCGCTCAACCGTACGATGAGCTCTATCAATCGCTGCTTTCTAAAGTTCGTCAGGAACAAGCTGCGATCTGATTCAACTTTAGCGCCATCTTTCTGGTCATAGAAAGAACACTCCCGCCTTCATGGCGGGAGCGCGCACTACAAACCGAACCTGCACCCACGTGCCTTACCCTGCCCTCCACTGGGAGACAGAACGCATGAAGGACTTGTCACGCCCGTCCAAAAATAACCGCTACGCCTGGCAATGCACGGCTGGCGCCACTCTTCTCTCCGACAATCGTACCCAATTCTGTTTCTGGGCCCCCAGCGCCACGGCTGTCGACGTAGTGCTCGATGGCGGCATGATTGTTCCCATGCAAGCCCTCGATGGGGGTTGGTTTAGTGCTGAAGCCGCCTGTGGTGTCGGCACACGCTACCGCTATCGTATCGGTGACCTTCTGGTTCCCGATCCTGCGTCCCGGGCCCAGGCGGGTGACGTACATGAAGCCAGCATTGTCATTGATCCGCATACCTATGAATGGCGTCATACCCAATGGAGCGGCCGCCCCTGGCACGAGAGCGTTATCTACGAAGTCCATGTCGGTACGCTGGGTGGATTCAAAGGCGTTGCAGATATTCTGCCTAAGCTGGCTGCACTCGGGGTCACGGCCATCGAGCTGATGCCGCTGAGCGAATTCCCTGGCGGTCGCAACTGGGGTTATGACGGTGTGCTGCCCTACGCCGTGGAATCCTCCTACGGCACGCCTGAAGATCTCAAGGCCATGATCGATACGGCCCATGAGCATGGTCTTATGGTGTTCCTTGATGTGGTCTACAACCACTTCGGCCCGGACGGCAACTACCTGCACGCCTACGCCGAAAAGTTTTTCCGTGAAGACATCCATACGCCCTGGGGTGCAGCCATTGATTTCCGTCAACAGGCCGTACGTAGCTACTTCAAGGACAATGCCCTGATGTGGCTGATGGAATATCGCTTTGATGGCCTGCGCTTCGATGCAGTCCACGCCATTGGAGACAAGGGTTTCCTGATGGAAATGGCTGACGAGATTCGCTCAACGGTCGAGCCGGGCCGCCATGTGCATCTCGTTCTGGAAAACGAGGACAACACCGCTTCCCTTCTGGGCGGCGTGCATTACGATGGGCAGTGGGCGGATGACTGGCACAATGTGATTCATCCCATGATTACCGGTGAGAACGAAGGGTACTACCAGGACTTCACCCAAGACGCCACTGCCAAGCTGGTTCGTTGCCTGAGCGAGGGCTTTATCTACCAGGGCGAAGACACTCGCCACGGCAAGGGGCGCGGGGAGCCGAGCAGCCATCTGCAACCAACGGCCTTTGTCATCTTCCTGCAGAACCACGACCAGATTGGCAACCGTGCCCTCGGTGAGCGCCTGACCCTTCTCGCCCCAGAGAATGCTCTAAAAGCCGCTACGACTCTCTTGCTGCTCAGCCCCATGATTCCACTGCTCTTCATTGGTGAGGAATGGGGTAGCCGGCAGCCCTTCCTGTTCTTTACCAGTCATAACGAAGAGTTAGCCAAGCTGGTAAGAGACGGTCGCCGCAACGAGTTCAAGGATTTCGAATTTTTCACCCATGAGGAAAACCGGGAAAAGATCCCGGACCCTAATGCGATTACCACCTTTGAAGATTCGAAGCCCAATTTTGGAGAAGCGGACCAGCCAGATCATGCCTTGTGGGTCGGTCTATACAAAAAGCTTCTAGAGATTCGCCATCAGGAGATTATTCCGCGTCTGCCTGGTGCTCGTCCGGCAGAGGCTAAAGCGTTAGGCGAAAAGGCGGTCACCGCCTGCTGGACGCTGGGTGATGGTGCCCGCCTTACGTTGGAAATCAACCTGAGCGAGCAAGCCGTTTCTGTCGATGCCAAGCAACCGGGTCGACTGCTCTTCGCCAGCACGGATAGCGGTCTCTCCGAGCGCGAACAAGGCCAACTGGCTGGGCATACCGCCCTCGCCTGGCTGGAGGATGCTCAATGAACGATTCTGACCAACTGCACGCACTAGCAGAAAAAGCCGGCATCTCCATTCACTGGGACGCCTACGACGGCACGCCTCAACAGGTATCGGATGAGGCCTTGTGTAGTCTGCTCGCCGCACTTGGCTTGCCCGCAGATTCGGAGGCGGACATCAAGGCCAGCCTGGCGAAACTGGATGAGTTGGAAGACAGCGAAAACCTTCCTCCCCTCATTACTGGGGACTGCAACAAGCCTGTCGGCCGCACAGGTCAGTTCAAGGCTGGACAGACCTATGCGCTTACCCTTGAATCCGGTAATAGCGTGACCGGCAAGGTAGACGGTAACGGCCAACTCGCCCCCATCGACACCATGGGCTATCACACCCTGAAAATAGGCGAACAGCAGGTCACCCTGGCGATTGCACCCGAGCGCTGCTACAGCATTGCCGATGCCCTGGGTAAACCCGAACCGCGCACCTGGGGTTTGGCCGTGCAGGTGTATAGCCTGCGTCGTCCCGGGGATGGTGGCCTGGGTGATCTGAAAGCGCTCGAAGAGTTTGTTTGCTCGGCAGCTAAGCTGGGCGCTCATGCGGTTGCCATTAGCCCGCTGCATGCCATGTTCAGTGCCGACGGTAACCGTTACAGCCCCTATTCGCCCTCCAGCCGGATGTTTCTCAATATCCTGAATGCTTCACCCGCCGCGATTCTAGGTGAGGAAGCGCTCAAACATGCGTTGGACAAAACCGGGCTGGCGCAGGAATGGTCCCGCCTGGAAGGGCTGGAAATGGTCGACTGGCCTGCCGTGGCCAAGACTCGCCTTCGTGTACTTAGAGCGCTATTCATGGACTTCCGTGTGAAAAGCGGTGAGTTACAGGACGATTTCAAGGCCTTCCGTCAACAGGGCGGCGAAGCGCTGGAGAACCACTGCCGGTTCGAAGCGCTACACGCATCCTTTGCCCATGGCACCGCGGCGCCCAGCTGGCAGCATTGGCCAAAGGAATATCAGGACCCTCAAAATCCTGCTGTCGCCACGTTTGCTGAAACCCATGCACAAGACGTGGAGTTCTATGCGTTCACGCAGTGGCTGGCCGCCCGCGGCCTGGAAAGCGCACAAAAGGCTGCTCAAGCGTCAGGTATGAAAATCGGCCTTGTTGCTGATATTGCCGTAGGCGCAGATGGCGGCGGCAGTCAGGCCTGGAGCCGGCAGGAAGAGCTGCTGTCGTCTGTCAGCGTTGGAGCACCACCCGACCTGCTCAACCAGCGCGGCCAGGGCTGGGGCATCTCTGCATTCTCGCCGTCTGGTTTGCAGCGCCACGGCTTTCGGGCATTTCTTGAAATGCTCAAGGCGAATTTTGCCCACGCAGGCGGTGTACGTATCGACCATGTGATGGGTCTGCAACGACTGTGGCTGGTGCCCGAGGGCGCCTCACCGGCCGATGGCGCCTATCTGTCTTATCCCATTCAAGACATGCTTCGTCTGGTGGCGATCGAGTCCTGGCGTAACGAATGTATTGTCATGGGTGAAGACTTGGGCACCGTACCGGAAGGGTTTCGTGAGCGTCTGATGGAAAAGTCCATCATGGGCATGCAAGTGCTGATGTTTGAGCGCGACGAGGACCAGAACTTCAAAGAGATCGAAGATTGGAACAATACCTCCATCGCCATGACCACGACGCACGATCTTCCTACCATGACTGGCTGGTGGATTGCGCGTGATGTCGAATGGCAGGCCCGGCTGGAACAGTTGGCGGAAGACACCACCGAAGAAAAAGAAAAGCAGAATCGTGCAGAGGATCGCCAGCGCCTGGCCAAGACATTGGGCCTGAAAGACACCAGCCCTGATAGCGCCAAAGCGGCTGTGGATGCCTGCATAAGCCATATCGGTAAAACACCGGCACCGCTGGTTATCCTGCCGGTTGAAGATGCCTTGGGCCTGGAAGAACAAGCCAACCTGCCCGGCACCATCGATAGCCACCCCAATTGGCGCCGTCGCTGGCCGGATCAGGCCAGCACCCTACTCAATAACGAAACCCCCAAGCGTCGCCTGCAGTTACTGGCGGCAGCCCGTCAAGAAGCGGAGAGCCACTCATCATGAGCCCAGTGCGCGCGACTGTTCGCCTGCAGTTTCACAAGGACTTTACCCTGGACGATGCCATTCCCCTGGTCGATTATTTTGCCGACCTGGGCATCAGTCATATCTATGCCTCCCCCATCACCACGGCCAGAGCCGGCTCGGTTCACGGCTATGACGTTGTGGACCCTACCCGCGTCAATCCTGAATTGGGCGGTGAAGAGGCCTTGCGCCGTTTGGTTGCCCGTCTGCGCGAGCGTGGCATGGGACTGATCGTCGACTTTGTACCCAACCACATGAGCGTGGGCGGATCGGAGAATGCGTGGTGGCTGGATGTGCTCAAATGGGGACGCCATAGCCCATACGCCAAATTCTACGACATCAACTGGTACAGCCCCGACCCTGAGTTGCATGGTCAGCTACTGCTGCCTTTCCTGGGTGGCGCTTATGGTGACATCCTGCAGGCCGGTGAGTTGAAGCTGGTATTTGATGAGAAAGACGGTTTCCGGGTCGAGTACTACGCGCACCATTTCCCTATTTCACCGCCTACCTACGCCGATATCCTACGCGCAAGCGATGCCTCCGAGTTGCGCCTGTTTGCCGATGCGTTCGAGGCCCGCGAGGGTGACCGTGAAGGCGCCAACGAGGCCGTTACCCAGTTGGCAGAAAGTGCTCGTCAAAACCCTGCAGTCAAGGCAGCGCTGGACCAATGCCTGGCAGCTTTCGATGCAAGCGACGCGGCCAATCACGAGCGTTTGCATGCGCTGCTGGAGCGTCAACATTACCGTCTGGCAAGCTGGCGTACCGCTTCCGACGATATCAATTGGCGCCGCTTCTTCGATATCACCGAATTGGGTGGCCTGCGCATGGAGCGCCCCGAGGTCTTCGACGCGCTGCATGCCATGATTTTCCGACTGATCGGCGAAGGCTGGATCGACGGTCTGCGCCTGGACCATATCGACGGTCTGGCCAATCCCCGTGGCTATTGCCGCAAGCTGCGTCGACAGATCGATACGATCTGCCAGAGCCGTTCCAACGGCACGCCTGAAGGCGGCTTCCCCATTTATGTGGAGAAGATCCTTGCCGAGGGCGAGCACCTGCGTGGCGACTGGGGCATTGACGGCACCACCGGCTATGAGTTCATGAACGAAGTGTCGGGGGTTATGCATGATCCGGCCGGCGAAAAACCTCTGAACGAATTCTGGGCTGAAAAGACCGGACGCCCAGCCGACTTCATGGAAGAAGTTCGTGAGGCGCGCCGCCTCGTGGTGACTACTGCACTGGCCAGTGAATTCGAATCCACTGCGCATACCTTGCATGTAGTGGCTCAGCAGAATTGGCGTACCCGTGATATCAGCCTGGGTTCCATTAGGCGCGTCTTGCTTGAGCTGATTACCTACTTCCCGGTTTACCGCACCTACGCCAGCGCAGCCGGCTTTACCGGTGAGGATGAAAAGTTCTTCCAGAAGGCCGTAGACGGCGCGCGTCCCAATCTTTCCGAAGCTGAGCTACCGGTGCTGGAGCTGCTGCATGAATGGTTGGGTGGCAAGGCTCCCTGCCGTCAGCCGGTGGGTAGCGTGGCACGTCGCGAGCAGCGTCGCGCCATTACCAAGTTCCAGCAGCTGACTTCACCCGTTGCAGCCAAGGCCGTGGAAGACACCTCCTGTTACCGCTCAGGCGCCCTGCTCTCGCGCAACGATGTGGGATTCGACCCACAGAACTTCAGCCAGAGCACCGAAGAATTCCACGCAAGCAGCAAACTGCGGTCCGAGCAGTTCCCACGCAACATGCTGACTACCGCGACCCATGACCACAAACGCGGCGAAGACACACGAGCACGCCTCGCGGTCATCTCCGAAATGGCTGATCTCTATACCCAGGCCGCAACCCGCTGGTTGGAGATGGGTTCAACGCTGCGGGGAACCTTTGCTGACAAGCCTGCCCCTACCCCGGGTGATGAGCTGATGCTCTACCAAACCCTGCTGGCCAGCTGGCCGCTTGATCTGGCAGCCGATGACAAGCAGGGGCTTCAGGCGTATCTGGACCGTCTCCTGCCCTGGCAGGAAAAAGCCTTACGTGAAGAGAAGCTTGAGTCAGACTGGTGGACGCCTAATACCGAGTACGAAGCAGCGTGCCGTAATTTCCTGGAACAATTGATCACCGGTGAAAAAGGCGCGGCACTTCGTAAGGAAATTGTCGAGACGGTAGCCCGTATCGCTCCCGCAGGTGCGCTGAACGGCATGACCCAGGCGGTGCTTAGAATGACCGCACCCGGTGTACCGGACCTCTATCAGGGATGTGACTTCTGGGATCTGAGTCTGGTCGAGCCTGACAACCGCCGTCCGGTGGACTATCCGCCTCGCATCGCTGCGCTGAAAGAGGCCAAGGCCCCGGCAGAGCTGCTTTCTAGCTGGAAGGATGGCCGCGTCAAGCAGAGTGTGATTGCAAGAACCCTGGCGGCCCGTACCTCTCATGCGGATGTGTTTCTCAAGGGCCAGTACATACCGCTGGAAGTCTCGGGAGCACAGGCGAGCCACGTACTGGCATTCGCCCGTGAGTATCAGGGCAAGGCCGCTATCATTATTGTACCGCTGCGCGTTTGGCGCTTCATTGGGGAGAACCCTACTCCCTCTTTTGAGGCATCAGCATGGCAGGACACCTCTGTAAAAGTGCCAAAACAGTTCATCGATCAAATTTTTACGGAAACTTTCAGCCATTCATCTGTCCATGTGAAACAGAGTGAACTTTCATTAAGCGAGCTTCTTGCGAGCTTTCCTCTTGGTTTATTGATTACACAAGACCTGTCACAAGGAGAGACATTATAATGAGTCAACGCACCGAACGCATTCAGCAGCTCGCCTACCAGATTTGGGAGTCCGAAGGTCGTCCTGCTCATCAAGAGCATCGCCATTGGGAAATGGCTACCAAGCTCTATGAAGCCGAGCAGCAGCAAGGTGTAGCGCCTGAAACTGCAGCAGCGCCTGTAGCCAAGCCCAAGAAGCCTCGTGCAACCAAGCCCAAGGCTGCCTCGCTGGCCGAAAAAGCGGTCGAAAAGGTCAAGGAAGCCGTCAAGCCCAAGACTGAAAAGCCTCCGGTCGAAAAAACCACAGCTGCCGCTGCAGCGCCCAAGAAGCCCCGTGCTCCGCGTGCCAAGGCCGTACCTAAAGAGTAAGTCCTGCCTTAATGTCTCTACCCCTTCTGCTACTAGCAGAAGGGGTAAACACTTTTTCTCTTTGATATGTGGCTCTGCTTATATATCAAAAGGCCATATACCTTTTATCCGGATACTATCAACGGCCGATAAAAGGCTGGAACTAGCCTTCCCTCTGCGTATCAATTCCAGCACTCGATTCAAGGTGTTCGGGTATAAATTTAATCCTATGAGAATTGATGCCATGGCACACCGTCCTGAAGTTCCTCAACCTGACCCGATCGTAAGTGACAATCCTGCCAAGATGCCTAGCTGCATTGAGTTTGAACCACGCGATCTAGACGGCTGGTTAACTTCCGAGCCTAATTGCTGCCAACTAAATGCCAATCCACACACGGCGGATTTTAATTAATCAGTTAAGGCTTAAATGAATAGGTCTTACCATGCGCCGTCTATTTGCAGGTAATGCTCTCAACCTACCATTTAAGCAAGGGAGGAGCATCCAAAAAAGGCCTGGACCACTCGTCAGCCGTGGGCTCTAGCGGGTGAACCGTAGCCTCATGAGGCTATCCCATACAGTGAAGGGTTAGCAGTTAATAGCGGTAATAACTGCTATTTCCAGAAACCAACGTGAGGGTAAATTCATGACTGCCAAGAACAACAATCCTGGTAATTTTGCCAATGATCGTGAAAGAGCGGCCGAAGCCGGACGTAAAGGTGGCCGTAATAGCGGAGGCAACTTTGCCAACGACCGTGAGCGTGCAGCTGAAGCCGGCCGCAAGGGCGGTTCCAAATAAAAGGTGTTGATCTTCCGACTCGTTACTAAGTTGTATTGATCACCATTAAAAATGGCGGAAAAGAATGAACATTCTTTTCCGCCTTTTTAATTCAATCTGAAATTTATAACTCTACAAATCTTATACACGAAACCTTATAAAAATAACTATTTATTTATTGAAACTTGCGCTGCTTCGCTCTAACCGGCATGACACACGTCCTTTCGGAACTGCCAGCATCCGGAAGCCTCTATACCTATGACGTACAAGAAGGTCCGGAAACATCACGTTACCGGATGGTTGAAAGTACCTCGCTCCAGATAGAGCCGGTACCGTTACCTCAATACAGGCAGCACCTGGTTGAGCTCTAAGACATAGACCTGAGTCGATTACTATGAGCGCTAACAAGCCTAGCGATAGTTCTGAGAAGACCCAAAACGCTTTCGTCAACCGCACGACATCCCGCATTCGCGAAGGACTGCCCTATCCCCTGGGAGCCACCTGGGACGGCTCCGGCGTCAACTTTGCCCTGTTTTCGGCTCATGCTACCAAGGTTGAGCTTTGCCTGTTTGACCAGGATACCCTTGAAGAGATCGAGCGCATTGAGCTGCCCGAGTACACCAATGAGATCTGGCACGGCTACTTGCCTGACGCACGTCCGGGGACGTTGTACGGTTATCGCGTACACGGCCCCTATGAGCCAGAGGCAGGCCATCGCTTCAACCACAACAAGCTACTGATCGATCCTTATGCCAAGCAGATCGTAGGCGAGCTTGAGTGGAACGATGCGTTGTTTGGTTACACCATTGGCCATCCTGACGGTGATCTTTCGTTCGATGAACGCGACAGTGCACCTTATATGCCTCGCTGCCGCGTGATCGATCCGGCCTTTACCTGGGGTACTACAGAGAAGCCCAAGGTACCGTGGGACCGTACTGTCTTTTACGAGACCCATGTCCGTGGTTTCACCATGCAGCATCCTTCAGTGCCGGAAAACACCCGCGGCACGTTCTCTGCGTTCCACGAAAGCGATGTTGTCGATTACATCCGTTCGCTAGGTGTGACGTCCGTCGAGCTGATGCCCATCCACTACTTCCTGGATGACAACCATCTGCTTGAGAAAGGGCTGCGTAATTTCTGGGGTTATAACACCCTGGCCTTTTTTGCCCCTCATGCCCGCTACATGGCCAGCCAATCCATCGGCGAGTTCAAGATCATGGTCGCGCGGATGCACAAGGCCGGCCTTGAAGTCATTCTCGACGTGGTCTACAACCATACAGCCGAAGGCAATGAGATGGGCCCGACCCTCTCGCTCAAGGGGATCGATAACGCCAGTTACTATCGTCTGATGCCGGATAATCCCCGGTATTACATCAACGATACCGGTACGGGTAATACACTCAACATGAGTCACCCTTGCGTATTGCAGATGGTGACTGACTCCTTGCGCTATTGGGCAACCGAGATGCGTGTGGATGGCTTCCGCTTTGACCTTGCTACCATTCTTGGCCGCGAACCCCATGGTTTCGACGAAGGCGGCGGTTTCCTCGATGCCTGCCGTCAGGATCCGGTACTCAATCAGCTCAAGCTTGTTGCCGAACCCTGGGACTGCGGTCCAGGCGGCTATCAGGTGGGTAATTTCCCACCCGGCTGGATGGAGTGGAACGATAAATTCCGCGATACGGCACGGTCCTTCTGGAAAGGCGATGACGACAAACTTGGCGACTTTGCCAAGATCGTTCTCGGCTCGGGTGATCAATTCAACCAGCGTGGCCGCAAGCCGGCGTCGTCAGTCAACTTTGTCACTGCTCACGACGGCTTTACCCTCAACGATGTAGTGTCCTACAACGACAAGCACAACGAAGCCAATGGCGAGGGCAATAACGACGGCCATTCAAATAACCTGTCCTGGAACTGTGGCGTAGAAGGTGAAACGGACGATCCGGAAATCATTGACCTGCGCTACCGCCAGATGCGTAATTTCCTGGCAACCCTGTTCTTCTCCCAAGGCACACCGATGCTGTTGGCGGGTGATGAGTTCGCGCGGACGCAAGGCGGCAATAACAACGCCTATTGCCAGGACAGCGAAATCGGCTGGATAAACTGGGATATCAAGGAGCGCAGTGCTGAGCTTCAGGACTTCACGCGCCGACTCATCGAGCTTCGTATGAAGTATCCGTTACTACGTCGTAGCCGCTTCTTTACTGGCGTATACAACGAAGCGCTGGATATCAAGGATGTGACTTGGTTAATGCCCAGCGGTGAAGAAATGGGCATGGAACAGTGGCAGGACGGCAGCAATCGCTGCATGGGCATTCTGCTTGACGGTCGTGCGCAACCTACAGGGATTCGCCGTGCCGGCTCTGATACGTCGCTTCTGATGATCGTAAATGCTCATTACGATATGGTGGATTTCACACTGCCCGAAGTGCCTCAAGGTGAGCACTGGGTTTTGCAGGTTGATACCAATCAGCCTGATTTGTTGGAAACCGGCGACACCTTTGCGTTTGGCGATGTCTATCAAGTAACAGGACGGTCATTTCTGTTGTTCGAATTGACCAAGCAAACCAAACGGAGGAAGCGTCAAGCATGACGAACGCAACAAAGGGTTTCTCGTTCAAGATCCTCACTATCAACACGCACAAGGGCTTTACGTCCTTCAACCGCAAGTTCATCTTGCCGGAGCTGCGTGATGCGGTGCGCACGACATCGGCTGATCTCGTGTTTCTGCAAGAAGTGTTAGGTACGCACGAGAAGCACCCGTTGCGCTTCGAGAACTGGCCAGCGGCGCCGCAGTATGAGTTTCTGGCTGATTCCATGTGGACCGATTTCGCCTACGGGCGAAATGCGGTCTACCCGGATGGCCACCATGGCAACGCCGTACTGTCCAAGTTTCCGATCGTGACGTACCAGAACCTTGACGTGTCCATTACCGGCCCGGAAAAGCGCGGCTTACTGCATTGTGTGTTGCGCGTTCCGGATCATGACTTTGATATCCACGCGATCTGTTGTCATTTGGGGCTCAGAGAGAACCACCGTCTGCAACAGCTGAAACTGATGTGCAAGCTCATTGAAAATCTGCCGGAAGATGCGCCGCTGGTTGTTGCAGGTGACTTCAACGATTGGCGCCAACGCGCCAGCGATGTGCTCAAGGCGGGCGCAGGACTTGAGGAAGCGTTTCTGAACGCCAACGGGCAACACGCCAAGACATTCCCAGCGCGTATGCCTATGTTGCGATTGGACCGGATCTACACACGCAACCTCACGGTGCGTACCCCTGAAGTCTTATCCAACCGCCCTTGGTCTCACCTGTCCGATCATGCCCCGCTGGCTGTGGAGTTGTGTGTATGAACCCGCAATGGCGAGACGGCAATCGAATTGAGCTCCTGGAGAATGGTGAAGAATACTTTCCCCGGGTATTTGAAGCCATCTCCCAGGCCAAGCGGGAAATCCTGCTGGAAACCTTCATTCTGTTTGAAGACAAGGTAGGCAATGAGCTACACCGTGTATTGATAGAAGCAGCCCGGCGTGGCGTACGCGTTGAGGTCACGGTGGATGGCTACGGTTCGGCGGAATTGACCAAGGACTTCCTTGATAAACTCGTGCTTGCCGGTGTTCGCTTCCGCTTTTACGATCCGCGCCCCCTCTTCATGGGGCGTAGGACTAACCTCTTCCGCCGTCTTCATCGCAAGATCGTTGTCATTGATGCTGAAATCGCTTTTGTTGGAGGCATCAATTTTTCTGCTGATCATCTGGGCGATTTTGGTCCTACGGCCAAGCAGGACTACGCAGTAGAAGTCGAAGGTCCTATCGTAGCCGATATTCATCGCTTTAGTCTCGAGGCTCTGGGCAATAGCGAAGAGCCTCGTCGTTGGTGGGGTCGACGCCGCAATGAGCCTGCTCGCAACGACTTCCCCGGTGATGCACAGGCGCTGTTCGTTTATCGAGACAACGATGAGCATCGTACGGATATCGAGCAGCACTATATCGAGATGATGCGAAGCGCCAAGCGTGAAATCATCATTGCCAATGCCTATTTCTTTCCCGGTTACCGCCTGTTGCGTGAGCTGCGAGACGCGGCCCGGCGTGGCGTGAAGGTCAGACTGATCGTCCAGGGCGAACCGGATATGCCGATCGTGAAGGTCGGTGCACGGATGCTTTACAACTACCTTGTACCTGAGGGCGTCGAAGTCTACGAATATTGCCGCCGCCCTCTGCATGGCAAGGTGGCGCTGATGGACGATTATTGGGCTACGGTAGGCTCCAGCAACCTGGACCCTTTAAGTCTTTCTCTTAACCTCGAATCCAATCTCATCTTCCATGACCGAGCCTTTAATCAGGTCTTGCGTGGTCGGCTCGAACAACTCATGGCGCAGCATTGTCAGCATGTGGACATGACCAAGGTGCCGCGCAAGACCATCTGGCACCTGGCCAAAACTATGCTGGTGTTTCACTTCCTTCGGCACTTCCCTGCCTGGGTAGGCTGGTTACCGGCACACACCCCTAAAATAGCGTTGGTCGAACCGCCCGCTCAATCGCATCTTGAACGATCCGATGTAGCAGATCCGGAACGTGCGAGGACTCATACATGACCGCCACTCTAAGGCACTCTCAGGATGCCTCCGTGAAGTCGAAACCTTCTCCCAAAGGTAAAGTGTGGCCGATCGCCAAGAGGCTTCTGACCTACGCTTTTTTCATTGCCGTTACTGTTCTACTCGTGATGTATGCCCGGCAGGTGAACTGGGTGCAGGTCTGGCATTCCATTCGCCAGTATGGCTGGACCGCTATCCTCATGGCCGTGGGTCTGGTTGTGGTCAGTTATATCATGTATGGCTTTTATGACCTGATCGGGCGAGCCTACTGCAGGCACAAACTAGGCAAACGGCAGGTGATGATCGTGTCGTTTATCTGTTATGCCTTTACTCTTACGCTCAGTACATGGGTAGGCGGCATTGGCTTGCGGTACAGACTCTATTCTCGCCTGGGTCTGGAAAGCGGCACCATTACCCGTATCTTCAGCCTAAGCCTGGCGACTAACTGGCTGGGCTACATCCTATTGGCAGGGATTATTTTTACAGCAGGGCTGGTGAAGATTCCGCCACACTGGTACATCGGCAATATGACGCTACGGATGATAGGCATCGGCCTTGTCACCTTTATTGCCGTCTACCTGCTGTTCTGCCAGTTTTCCAAGCGTCGCTCATGGACCATCAAAGGGCAAAACCTTAATTTACCTTCCCTGCGTATGGCCTGTATTCAGCTTGTGGTGTCGTCCATCAACTGGATGGCAATGGGTGCCATTATCTATGTGCTGCTCGGACAGAAGATGGATTATGTGTTTGTGCTGGGCGTTCTGCTCATCAGCAGTTTTGCCGGTGTCATCACGCATATTCCTGCGGGCATCGGAGTGTTGGAAGCAGTATTCGTAGCCTTCATGGGCCATGAGCTAGATCAGTCGTACATCATCGCGGCACTGCTTGCCTACCGAGCCATCTATTTCATCGCTCCGCTGCTGATTGCCATCGTTGTGTATTTCTTCATGGAAAGTCGTGCCAAGAAAATCCGGGCGCGAAACGAGGCCAAGATGGAAAAACAGGACGAACAGGCACAGGCCAAAGGTCCGGCAGCCTAACGGGCTGCCGAGTCCTTATCGGTTGTTGGGTTGATGCATGGTGATCAATCGGTTGAAGGTCACCTTACCCCCTTCAGTAGAAGGTCCTTCCTTGTCCTCCACATAAGCGCCCGCCTTAAAGTAAAGGTGGTAACTTGCCCAGCGCTGATCCAATTGCACGGACAGCTCCCCGTTTCCGCGCCCATGTGTAAAAAGCCTTACGCTCAGCACGCCGGTCCGACTCAAGCGCAATTCATAACTGAACGGACCGTCCAATGGAATATTGCGTAGCAGAATTTGTGGCGGAATCTTGAGGGTGTCCGGCTTGGTACGAATCAAGGCCTCAACCTGTCCAGTGACAGGCGTTTTCCCCTCCATGGTGGGGTCCAGACGATAACGCAGGCTGATCAATGCTGAATCCGGTGTACCCTGACTATCTCCCACCGTACGGATCTGTCCGATAATCATCTTGCCACTGGAAGGCACTTGATTAACGCGCAGGTCAGCCTGCATCAGGCTGACGGAGTCTTCGTATTTCCAATTGTATTCACTGCCATCTGGGCGTGTTTCCCGAAGCTCAGTACTGGGATAATTGAGTTCCGGCGCGTAACGTCCTGTTACGGGAGCCCAGAGGGTCACGCTACCATCGGGAGTACGATAAAAGTAATCACTGCGGTAGTTGCGATTGAGTACGTTGGTCTCAATAACGACAGGATTGGATGGCTCGGGAATTGTCAGATTCCACTCTGCCAGATCTACCATATGAGTCCTCCCTGATTACCTATAAAGACCCTGATCCGGTGCTACTGCATTAGTAGAACCCATAGCGTGTCAATAAAACGTGAATGATGCAAACAGCCGCTTAACAACCCCGATAGCAGTAAAATATCAGCCTCTTTCACCAGTCAAAAAACGCAAGAAAAACGGCGCGTTAAGCGCCGTTTTCTTTTGCTGTCTCCCGATCAATGCTCGGGCCGGGTGCCAGGTCTCAGGATAACGACACCCAATGGCGGCAACTTCAGATTCAAAGAAGCTGGCTGGCCATGGCTAGAGGTTTCATCTGCCGTAACGGCACCACCATTGCCAACACCACTACCGCCGTAAATATCGCTGTCGCTATTGAAGAGTTCTAACCACTGTCCCCCTTCAGGCACGCCTATACGATAGTCATAACGCGGTACCGGTGTGAAGTTTCCAACAACCAGCAGAGGCCGTTTCTGTGAGTCGAAACGCAACCAGGCAAATACACTGTTGGCAGAATCATCACCTACCAGCCACTGGAAGCCTTCCGGTTCGCAGTCATGCTCGTGCAGCATGGGCTCTGCCCGGTATAACCGGTTCAGATCCGCTACCAGCTTTTGTACACCCTGGTGGTTCTGATGCTGCAGCAGGAACCAGTCCAGTTCGCGGTCGTGGCTCCATTCACGCCATTGACCGATCTCGGACCCCATGAACAGGAGCTTCTTGCCCGGATGCGTCCACATAAAGGACAGGTACGCACGCAGGTTGGCAAACTTCTGCCAATTGTCACCGGGCATCTTGTTCAGCAAAGACCCTTTGCCATGCACGACTTCATCATGGGAAATGGGAAGAACAAAACGCTCGGAATAGGCGTATACCATACCGAAGGTCATGTTGTGATGGTCGTAACGGCGGTAGATCGGATCACGCTCGATGTAATGCAGCGTGTCATGCATCCAGCCCATGTTCCACTTGTAGGAGAACCCAAGACCGCCCTCGGAGGTAGGCTTGCTGACACCAGGCCATGCGGTGGACTCCTCTGCAATCATCAACGCACCGGGCGCTTCTTCATGCACCACATCGTTCAAATGGCGGAGAAAATCGATTGTCTCGAGGTTCTCGCGGCCGCCATATTTATTGGGAATCCACTCGCCCTGCTTGCGGGAATAATCGCGGTACAGCATGGATGCGACCGCATCCACACGCAGGCCGTCTATATGGAAATGCTTGAGCCAATGCAGCGCAGACGACAGCATGAATCCGTGTACTTCATTGCGCCCAAGGTTATAGATGTAAGTGTTCCAATCCTGATGGAAACCTTCGAAAGGATGCTCGTACTCATAGAGTGCTGTACCGTCGAAACGCGCCAGCCCATGGGGATCCGTCGGGAAATGCGCGGGCACCCAGTCGAGAATCACACCGATGTGCGCCTGATGGCAGGCATCTACGAAGGCTGCGAAATCAGCCGGCGTGCCATGACGAGAGGTTGGAGCGAACTGCGACAGTGGCTGATAGCCCCATGATCCACTGAACGGGTGCTCCATCACAGGCAATAGCTCGATATGAGTAAAGCCCATCTCCTGAATATAGGGAATCAGCTGTTCAGCCAGCTCCCGCCAATTCAAGATACGACCATCGTCGCCACCGTCACGACGCCATGAGGTAGAGTGCAGCTCGTACACCGAGAACGGCGCATGAACAGACTGGCGCTCCTTGCGCTGCGCCATCCAATCATCATCATGCCACTCGAACGGAGCCGGATCAGCCACTACCGAGGCGGTGCACGGCGGTAACTCCGTTGCCAAGGCGACTGGGTCAGCTTTTAGGGGCAATAACCCATGCTGACCAAGGATTTCGTACTTGTATGAATCACCCGGCCTGACGCGGGGGATAAACAATTCCCACACCCCTGCACCGTGCCGTAGGCGCATTGGGTGACGGCGACCGTCCCAGGTATTGAAGTTACCCACTACTGAAACCCGACGTGCATTGGGTGCCCACACAGCAAAGCGTACACCCTGAACACCATCGATGGTCATCGCTTGAGCACCCAGGCATTGGCCTAGCTGACGATGCTTACCCTCATTGATCAGGTAGATATCGACATCGCCCAACAGTGTACCAAAGCTGTAAGGGTCTTCTGTCTCCTGTACGCCACTGGGCCAGCGGATCCTGAAGAAATACGTTGCCTGATAGTCCAGGCGGGCATAAAACAGCCCGGGAATCTGCCCGGCTTCCATATGGGCCAAGTGGCGACCGCTCTCACGCTCGACCAGCTCGACACCCAGCGCATTGGGTAAAAAGGCACGAACCAGAAACCCGGTACCATCCGGGTGAGGCCCCAAGATGGCAAACGGGTTGCCATGTTCTCCGCGAGCCAGCGCGTCCGCCTCTGGAGCAGACAGCTGGGCGTAGTCTGGTTGGTGGTTCTGGGGTGCTACGGCTTGAGTCATCCTTTTGCTCCCGAAATGAGCGAATCCACAATAGCGGCTACGCCGCGCAGCGGAATGTTGATCCAGTTAGGCCGATTGGCCGCTTCATAACCAATTTCATAAACGGCTTTCTCTAGCGTATAGAGATCCAGCGCTGCCTGCTCACCACGCTCGCTCCACTCATGGGCGATACCGGCAGCAGCCTCACGATAAGCCTTGAGGAAGGCCGCGTAAGCCGTTGTGCGATAGGTCTCTGCTGCCTGTCGCCGTTGACGCATTGCCTCTTCCGACGTATCGGCACCACTGTTACTGCTCATGGTGAGCATGGCCGCCGCATAGTCAAAGGATCGCAGCAGACCTGCCACGTCCTTGTGCGGACCGTACTTGGCACGACGCTCGTCCAGCGAACGGGCAGGCTCACCTTCAAAGTCGATCAGGTAGGCATCGTCCTGAGACACCAGGACTTGCCCAAGGTGCAAATCTCCGTGAACACGGATGCGCAAGCCACCCGCTACGTCTTCGGCAAGGGCTTCGATACGCTCGCCAAGTTCCTTGCGCTGAGACACCAACTTGTCGAGGTGCTGGGTGCTGGCGCTATCCAGGGAGGCGCGTTTGTTCTCAAGCGTATCCAGCGCAGCGTCAACCTGCTCCCGTACACGGTGAGCAAACGTACGCGCGGAGTCTGCATCGATCTTCTCGGGTGCAAACGCAGCGTCATCGGTGTCCTGGGCAAGCAAGGTGTGCATTTCACCCAGGCGCTGCCCCAGAATGGCGGCAAAGTTTTCCAGATCGGACATGGCAGTGAACTCGTTCTCCACCTCTGACAGACCTGCCTCCAACATGTCACGGGTTACCTGGTCCAGCTTGTCCAGCGTCCACTTCCAGGCATCCCCCTGGTTATGGATCTGAGGCTGCACCAGCATGAGCACATTGGGTGTCCCCTCTTTGTTGTAGCGTGTTACCTCACCCAGCAAGGGCGCCATGTTGGCAAAGCCTTTGTCCGTCAGGAACCGACCCATTTCGACTTCAGGGTGAATACCTGTAGCTACCTTCCGGATCAGCTTGAGCATGTACTTGTCGCCTACAATGAGCGAACTGTTGGACTGCTCTACACCCATGTGCCGAATTTCAGTTTCATCGGTTGTAGTAAAGTTCTCGACATCCATGTACGGCTGGAAGCGGATTTCACCTGCAGGGGACTTCAGTACGGCCTGATCCTTGAAGGCCTTGAACACCCCATGCACAAAGCTGGTCAGCGTAAAGGCATCGGTAACCAGACCTACGTTGCGAACATGGCGAATGCGGGACATCGCCAACTGGGTAGCCAACGGACTGCAATGCTGGTCACTCTCGGCCAGGAAGCCCAACGGCAAGGCATAATGTTCCTGCCCCTTGGCATTTTTCACGCAGACTTCCATGAACAGCACGGGGAATTTCGGCGTTGGAATTTCCACAGCGTACATAAGGGTGACCTGCTGGATCGCCTCGTCCTTGCTACCGAACCAGCGGCGCTTGGGCAGATACAGCGGCAGGATTTCCTGCTCAAGAGCCTTGCGCGGCGTACCGCTGAGCAACTCTTGCAGATTCTTTTTGATGACGAGCGTTTGGAAGTCAGGCATGGTTTCTGGAGGCTCGGAGTGCCACGCAGGCATCTGTTCATTGCCTGCGAGGTAGAACCAATAAAATCCGTACGGCTGAAGTGTCAGCATGTAAGGCAGTTGGCCAATGGGCGGAAAGGCACTGCCTCCCAGCATTTCCACGGGCACCTTGCCTGCCATGGATGACAGATCCAGTTCGACGGCCTGGGCAGCACGCGACACGTTGGCAACACAGAGAATGGTCTCGTGCTCGCCTTCGGGCGTAGTGTAGTCACGCAAATACGCCAGAATACGGCGGTTGGTTGGCCGGAGCATCTTCATGGTGCCGCGACCAAAGGCTTTCTGTTGCTTGCGCACGGCCAGCATGCGGCGCGTCCAGTTCAGCAGCGAATGAGGATCGCGCGCCTGTGACTCTACGTTGATCGACTGATAGCCATATAGCGGGTCCATTACCACCGGTAGCACGAGGCTGGCCGGGTCGGCACGGGAGAAGCCACCATTGCGGTCGACCGACCATTGCATCGGCGTACGTACGCCGTCTCGGTCGCCTAGGTGGATATTGTCGCCCATGCCGATTTCATCGCCGTAGTACATCGTAGGCGTACCTGGCATGGAGAGAAGCAGGCTATTGAGCAGTTCGATCCGCCGACGATCCCGCTCGAGGAGCGGTGCCAGGCGACGACGAATCCCCAGATTGATGCGCGCGCGCCGGTCCGAGGCGTAAAAATTCCACAGATAATCCCGTTCCCGGTCAGTCACCATTTCAAGCGTCAGTTCGTCATGGTTGCGCAAAAAGATCGACCATTGACAGTTCGCTGGGATTTCAGGGGTCTGACGCAGGATATCGCTGATAGGAAAGCGGTCTTCCTGGGCAATAGCCATATACATGCGAGGCATCAGCGGAAAGTGGAACGCCATGTGGCACTCGTCACCTTCGCCAAAGTACTGCTGCGTATCTTCCGGCCACTGATTGGCTTCCGCCAGCAACATCCGGTCCGGGTAATTCGCATCGATCTCGGCACGAATCTGCTTAAGTACCGCATGGGTTTCGGGCAGGTTTTCGTTATTGGTGCCGTCACGCTCCACCAGATAGGGAATGGCATCCAGACGCAGGCCATCGACGCCCATGTCCAGCCAGTAGCGCATGATCGAGATCACCGCTTTCATGACCTGAGGGTTATCAAAGTTCAAGTCAGGCTGGTGCGAGTAGAATCGGTGCCAGTAATACTGCTCAGCGACGGGATCCCACGTCCAGTTGGACTTTTCGGTATCCAGAAAGATGATCCGCGTACCGTCGTACTTCTTGTCATCATCTGACCAGACATAAAAGTTACGCGCCGAAGACCCTTTCTTCGCCTTGCGTGCACGCTGAAACCAAGGGTGATCGCTAGAGGTATGGTTGATTACCAGCTCAGTGATGACCCGCAATCCCCTTTTGTGCGCCTCGGCAATAAAGCGCTTGGCATCCGCCATGGTGCCGTAATCCGGATGCACTCCACGGTATTCGGAGATATCGTACCCGTCATCGCGGCGCGGCGACGGGTAGAACGGCAGTATCCAAATGGTGTTGACGCCCAGGCCAGCAATGTAGTCGAGCTTATCGATCAGGCCAGGGAAGTCACCGATTCCGTCGTTGTTGGAATCGTAAAACGACTTCACGTGAACCTGATAGATGACCGCATCCTTGTACCACAACGGGTCATTGATAAAGGCCGCCGGTTTGCGCGAGCGCGTTTTCTTTGGTTTCGCCATTTATAGTCTTCCTTTGGCCTAGATGGCCGGGCGGATACGCCATATGCCAAATGGCATGGAAGGATCGAGACGCGTCCATTGTGTTTTCCCGTGCCATGTCCAGCGGTGGCCGGTCATTAGGTCTTCGCCATGCATGGATGCATTGTCATCGAGTCCGAATTCCCACAAGGGGAGTTCAAAGTGGCCTTCCTGGGCGTTATGGGGATCAAGATTGATTGCCACGAGTACGAAATTGCTGAGATCGGGCGTGTACTTGCCGAACAGGATGATGTTGTCATTGAACACGTTGTAGAACTTGATCCCCAGATGTGTCTGGAGAGCCGGGTTCTGCTTGCGGATCCGGTTGAGCTGTGCAACTTCCGCCATGATGTTGCCCGGCGCATACCAGTTGCGGGGGCGTAACTCGTACTTCTCGGAATCCAGATACTCTTCCTTGCCGGGCGTTAGCGGCGTGCCTTCACACAGCTCAAAACCTGAATACATGCCCCACAGGCCCGACCCCATGGTGGCCAGCGCTGCGCGAATCAAAAACCCTGGACGCCCACTGGTCTGTAGGAAAACCGGATTGATGTCCGGCGTGTTGACGAAGAAGTTGGGGCGATAGCATTCACGCCAGGGCGAACTATTGAGCTGTGTGAAATATTCCGTCAGCTCAGCCTTTGTATTGCGCCAGGTAAAATAGGTATAGCTCTGCGAATATCCGACTTTGCCCAAACGTGCCATCATCGCTGGCTTAGTAAAGGCCTCGGCCAGGAACATGACTTCTGGGTCACGGCCACGGATATCCGCAATCAGCCATTCCCAGAACGGCAATGGCTTGGTATGGGGGTTATCGACCCGGAAAATCTTGACGCCCTGCTCCACCCAATGCCAGACCACATCACGCAGCGCGAGCCAGAGGTCCGGGACGGAATCCTTGGCATAAAAATCGACGTTGACGATGTCCTGGTACTTTTTGGGCGGGTTTTCCGCGTAGCGCATGGAGCCATCAGGACGCCAGGAGAACCAGCCCGGATGCTCCTTGAGCCAGGGATGATCAGGTGAACATTGGATGGCAAAGTCGAGTGCGATTTCAAGACCATGGTCAGCCGCTGCGGCAACCAGCGCACGGAAATCTTCAAGCGTTCCGAGTTGCGGATGTACGGCATCATGGCCACCATCGGGACTACCAATGGCATAAGGGCTGCCAGGCTGATCAGGGCCCGCACCCAGGGTATTATTCTTGCCCTTGCGGTGGGCGAGACCGATCGGATGGATCGGTGGGAAGTACAGGACATCGAAGCCCATGTCACGTACACGAGGCAGCTCACCGATTACATCGCGAAAGGTGCCGTGACGCTGTGGGTCATTAGTGATCGAGCGGGGAAAGAGCTCATACCAGCTGGCGAATTGTGCCTTGAGGCGCTCAATGTCCAACGGGTACTCGACGCTGTGGGTTAGATGCGGATAGGCATCGGCGTCGCGCATGTTGCGCTCAGTTTCCGAGCTAAGCAACAAAGCCACCTTGTCACCTTCGGTAGCGCACTGATCGAACCGTGCCAGCAAGGATTCCAGACCGGGCCGCACCTCGTCATCCGCACGAGTCAGGGCCTGCTCCAGATGGATGCGTCCTTCCTGTAACTCAAGTCCGATCGGCACACCAGCGCCATATTTCTTTTCAAGCTCGTAGCGGTAACTGCCGTACACATCCCACCACGCTTGAACGACAAATTCATGTCGAGCCACCTGTACCGGCGTGAACTCGCACAGCCACAGGTCATTGGTTTGAAGCTCCAGCGGTACTCGCTGCCAGTCTTCAGCACCCTCCACGCGCCACAATACGCAGGCGGCCAGCTTGTCGTGCCCGTCTGCGAAAATGGTGGCCTTTACGGTAATGGGCTGGCCGGCGATGCCCTTGGCAGCGAATTGTCCGTTATCCACTGTCGGGCTGACCGACTCGATGGCAATTCTCGGTGTTTGCGACGCCGTTTCCGGGTCATAAGGTAGATACGCGAGTGAACCGGGGAGATCGGTATTCGACATCGAGCCTGACTCCTTAAAGTGCTGTTGGCTGGCTCATGCCCAGCTTCCGGCGATCGGAACATCCTTCGATGCCTTGTGGCGGGTGCGGCCGAGGGTCATAACCTCTACCGCGCTGAGCCCAATAGGTATGAAATACTGAGCCGACGCCTAAGGGAAAAGTTCAGGCTATTGATGGAGATAAGTTGCAAGCAGCCGAACGGTTGACTCGGCTGCAGCACAGGCGGGGGGAAGAAATCAGGCGTGTCGGGCAACGCACTGCAGGCGCACTGCCCGTCTACTTACTCAACGGTCAGGACAACACGCCCCTTGAGGCATTCGTTTTCTACGAGCCGATGGGCTTCCACGAACTGGTCAAACGGCAGCGTATGCGCAACGATGGGCTTGAGCAGGCCATCCCGGGTCATTTGATTGATCACCGTCAGCGCGCGCTGTACCGCCTCGGCATGGGGCTCCAGACCAAGCTCTGGATGACCTGTAAAATCCAGGACGCTATGCCGGAAAATCTGCAGGTGTTTCTTGAACGCAGCGCAGGCCGGAAAGGACGCCTCGTTACCACCACCCATGCCGTAAATGATCAGCTTGCCCCGTGTCGCGGCAATATCACCCAGGCGGGACAGCTGCGGACCACATAGCGCATCCAGTACAACCTCAACGCCGCGACTCTCGGTAAAACGCTCTACTTCCAGCACCAGATCCTGCTCATCGGTCGATACGACCTTCACAGCACCCAGCCCTTTGAGCAGTGCACGGTTTTCCGACTCGCTGGTAGCCGCGATCACCTGTGCACCCAACGCGGCCGCCAGCTGAACCACCGCCGGGCCGACGCAGTTGCTGGCTTCGGTGACTAACACCTGCTGTCCGGCCTTGAGTTGAGCCAGATCCACCAGAGCAAAATAGGCCAGGAGCAGACCGGCATAATGCACCGCCGCTTCAGCCGGCGTCAGCGTGTCAGGGTATTCGGTCAGTGCCTGCTGGGGCATCAGCACCATGTCACCACTGGCCGGATACTGGTTGATCGAGTGGGCAGGAAAGCTGGCCACTCGCATGCCTGGTTGGAAATGGCGGACGCCCTCGCCCACGGACACAACCTCACCCGCCAGCTCAGAACCAAACCCAGCCGGCAATGTGGCAGGCTCATCGGCCAGGTTCTGCCGCCAGAGCACGTCGCCCCAACATACGCCCAGCGCCTGTACACGCACCAATACTTCCCCTGCACCAGGCTCAGGAGTGGGTTGGTTTTCGCAGCACAGGACATCAGCACTGCCGAACTGGTGAAAGCGAATCACACGGGACATCGCAAACCTCTTTGGTGGATTCCGTATGGCTACGGACTGTATCCAAGCTGGCGCCTCAACGCTACCCGCCCGTATCGATAGTTGTCATGAATGCCAGTGATGCAAGGCTTGACGCCGCCCTCGACTCACTACAGTCTCATGCGCTCGAACAAATGCATGGCCACGGTTAAGGGCATACCATGAATCGCAACGATCTTCGCCGAGTAGACCTCAACCTGTTGATTGTGTTCGAGACATTGATGCGGGAGCGGAGCGTAACCCGCGCTGCTGAAAAGCTCTTCCTGGGCCAGCCTGCCATCAGCGCCGCCCTTGCCCGTCTGCGCAGCCTGTTTGACGATCCATTGCTGGTCCGCACCGGCCGCACGATGGAACCTACGCCCCGTGCCATGGAGATCTTCGGCCTGCTTTCACCGGCCCTGGACTCAATCTCCTCGGCCATGAGCCGCGCACAGAATTTCGAACCGGCAAGCGCCGATCGCGTATTCAGAATAGGACTGTCGGACGACGTCGAGTTTGCCCTGCTGCCGCCCCTGCTCAGGCGCCTTCGCGCAGAGGCACCCGGAGTAGCCTTGGTCATACGCCGAACCAACTACCTGAACATTTCCAGCCAACTGGCCTCCGGCGAGATCACAGTAGGCGTTGCCTACACCTCGGAACTGCCCGCCAATGCCAAACGCAAGACCTTGCGGCGCTCGCGCTCAAAAGTGCTTCGGGCCGATTCCATTCCCGGCACGCTGACCTTGGACGACTTTTGTGCTCGCCCTCATGCGCTGGTATCGCCTGCCGGCGACCTGAGTGGGTTTATCGATGATGCGCTGTCGACGCTGGGCAAGCAGAGGCGCGTCGTGCTGGCAGTCCCCCAGTTCAACGGCCTGGGAACACTGCTGACCAATACGGATCTGCTCGCCACCGTCCCGGACTACACCGCCCAGGTACTGGCTTCCAACGGCGGCTTGCGCATCGAAGATCCACCTCTGGAGGTGCAATCCTTTGAACTCTCCATGGCCTGGAGCGGTGTGCACGATAACGACCCTGCCGAACGATGGTTACGCTCTCGTATACAAATGTTTGTGGGAGATCCAGACAGTTTATAATCATGGGCTGGTATTACATAGCTAAAGATAGTCTGCTATCGATATATTTGAAGGCTTTTATCATTTTGATCGATAGTTAAATTCAGAGTGTTCGATTCGATCGTGCCAGACCCTTGAGCCAGACTCCGCCGTACTTAAATTTTCCTCACTTTGTCCGGCGGAAACGAACATGGAACAGTCTTCCACTCTCTGGCGATCTTCTCTGGCATTAGCCAGCGTTCTATTGCTCAGTGCCTGCGACAACAAGCCTGATGCATCGGCCACAGCACCAGCAAAGCCCAAGGTCAGCGCCGCTCAGGTCATCCAACAACCGATCACGGAATGGGATGAGGTTACCGGCCGCCTCGAAGCGCCCGAGTCTGTCATCATTCGTCCGCGCGTTTCGGGCTATATCGATCGGGTTGTCTTTCAGGAAGGCACCTTGGTTAAGAAAGGCGACCTGCTTTTCCAGATCGACCCCCGCCCTTTCCAGGCCGAAGTGAAGCGTCTGGAAGCGCAGCTGCAACAGGCCAAGGCTCATCTGGATCGGGCTCAGAATGAAGCGCAACGTGGCGAGCGCTTGCGCTCAAGCAATGCGATCTCTGCCGAAGTAGCGGATGCCCGCATCAGCGAAGCACTGGAAGCCAAGGCGACGCTTGCCGCTACGCAAGCCGAACTGGACGCAGCCCGTCTGAACCTGAGCTTTACTCAAGTTACCGCCCCCATTACAGGTCGCGTTGGCCGGGCCGAGGTCACCGCGGGTAACCTGGTAAATGCTGGGGAAAGCCAGCTCACCACGCTGGTATCCACCGACAAGGTGTATGCCTATTTCGATGCTGATGAACGTGTTTTCCTCAAGTATTTCAACTTGAAACGCCAAGGTGTGCGGGGCGAAACCAGTCCGGTCTTTATGGGGCTTTCCAGCGAAACCGGCCACCCTCACCTGGGCAAGATGAACTTTCTTGATAATCAGGTTGATCCCCGTACAGGCACCATTCGTGGACGGGCCGTATTCGAAAACACCGATGGCCAGTTTACTCCCGGGCTCTATGCAAGGCTGAAGCTGGTTGGCAGCGGCACCTATAACGCGATGCTCATCAAGGATGAGGCTGTAGGTACTGATCTGGGCAAAAAATACGTGCTGGTAGTCAAAGACGACGGCACCGTGGATTACCGCTCGGTTGAACTGGGCCCGAAAATCGAAGGGCTGCGGATCGTCCGTACAGGTCTGGCCAGCAATGACAAGGTCATCATCAATGGCCTGCAACGCATCCGTCCGGGCTCCCAGGCAGACGCTCAGATCGTACCCATGGCTGACGAGGCCACCCTGGCTGCACTCAAGCATCAGCGCGAGCTGGTAGCGAAAAGCCTACCTCTGCCGGACAAGCCGATTCAGCTTACTGCCAACGATACGCGTCGTTAACACCGTCTAACCCTGCCGCCAAGCCCATGCACCTCGCTCTTCTACCAGGAGAGCGTCGGTGCCCTGTTGCTCGCGTTTACAAAGGAATGGTCCGATGAACTTCTCACAGTTCTTCATCAAGCGTCCCATTTTCGCGGCCGTTCTCTCGCTGATTATCCTGATCGGCGGAGCCGTCTCGCTCTTTCAACTTCCCATCAGTGAATACCCGGAAGTCGTGCCGCCCACGGTAGTGGTTCGCGCCACCTTCCCGGGTGCCAACCCCAAGGTTATCGGCGAGACCGTGGCAGCCCCGCTGGAGCAAGCCATGAACGGCGTCGAGCACATGCTCTATATGTCGTCCCAGGCCACTGCCGACGGCAAGATGACCCTGACCATTACGTTTGCCTTGGGCACAGATCTGGATACGGCGCAGGTACAGGTGCAGAACCGTGTCACCCGTACCCTGCCCAAGCTGCCTGAAGAAGTGCAGCGTCTGGGCGTAACCGCTGACAAGGCCTCACCGGATCTGGCCATGGTGGTGCACCTTACCTCGCCCGATGAGCGCTACGACATGCTGTACCTGTCCAACTATGCGCTGATCAACATCAAGGACGAGCTGTCCCGCCTGGACGGTGTGGGTGATGTCCAGCTGTTCGGCATGGGCGAGTATTCCCTGCGTGTGTGGCTTGACCCGAACAAGGTGGCCTCCCGTGGCCTGACGGCAACAGATGTCGTCAACGCCATTCGCGAACAAAACCGTCAGGTTGCGGCAGGCTCTCTGGGCGCCCCGCCCGCCCCCAACGCGAACAGCTTCCAGCTGGCTATCAACACCCAAGGCCGCCTGGTCAATGAGGAAGAGTTCGAAAACATCATCGTTCGAGCCGGCGCAAATGGTGAAATCACCCGCGTGAAGGACATTGCGCGCGTTGAATTGGGCTCGAACCAGTACGCCCTGCGTTCACTGCTGAACAACAAACCAGCCGTCGCCATACCGATCTTCCAGCGTCCAGGCTCCAACGCAATCGACCTGTCCAATCAGGTGCGGGCGAGAATGGCTGACCTGAAGAAGAGCTTCCCTCAGGGTATGGACTACTCCATCGTTTATGACCCTACGATCTTCGTCCGTGGCTCCATCGAAGCGGTTGTGCATACCCTTTTTGAAGCCATCGTGCTGGTTGTGCTGGTTGTGGTGCTGTTCCTGCAAACCTGGCGAGCCTCCATCATCCCGCTGGCAGCCGTTCCGGTTTCGTTGATCGGCACGTTCGCCTTGATGCACTTGTTCGGGTTTTCACTGAACGCACTATCCCTTTTCGGGCTGGTATTAGCTATTGGGATTGTGGTGGACGATGCCATCGTGGTCGTGGAAAACGTCGAACGGAACATTGGGCTGGGCCTCTCTCCGGTTGCCGCAACCCAGCGAGCGATGCGGGAAGTAACTGGTCCTATCATCGCTACCGCGCTAGTGCTGTGCGCTGTGTTTGTACCCACCGCCTTTATTTCCGGATTGACGGGACAGTTCTATCGACAGTTCGCCCTGACCATTGCTATTTCAACGGTCATCTCAGCCTTCAACTCGCTTACGCTCTCCCCTGCACTGGCAGCCGTCCTGCTCAAGGGACACGATGCTCCCAAGGACCGTTTTTCGCGCTTGCTGGATCGCCTGTTGGGCAGCTGGCTGTTCGCGCCATTCAACCGTATGTTCGAACGCGCCAGTCATGGCTATGTAGGCGTGGTTGCACGTGTGCTTCGCCGCGGCTCGATTGCGCTAGTGGTCTATGCCGGTCTGATGGCGCTGACGGTGTTTGGGCTGACGAACACGCCTACAGGTTTCGTGCCGCAGCAGGACAAGCAGTATCTGGTCGCCTTTGCGCAGCTGCCTGACGCTTCTACGCTGGATCGTACCGAAGACGTCATCAAGCGGATGTCCGATATCGCGCTCAAGTATCCAGGCGTGGAAAGCACCGTGGCGTTCCCGGGACTCTCCATTAATGGGTTTACCAACAGCCCCAACAGCGGCATTGTTTTCGTGACACTCAAGCCCTTCGAAGAGCGTAAGGACCCGAGCCTGTCAGCCAACGCGATTGCAGGTGCACTCAACGGCAAGTTCAGTTCTATTCAGGATTCGATCATCGCGATCTTCCCGCCTCCGCCGGTTCAGGGCCTGGGTAGCATCGGCGGTTTCCGTGTGCAAATCGAGGATCGAGGCAACCTGGGCTATAACGAGCTGTTCGCCCAAACGCAGAACATCATTGCGAAAAGCCAGAGCGTGCCGGAACTGGCAGGCCTGTTCTCCAGTTACCAGGTCAACGTTCCGCAAATCGATGCCGATATTGATCGTGAGAAAGCCAAAACTCATGGCGTTGCGATCAGCGATATCTTCGATACGCTACAGGTTTATCTGGGCTCG
Source organism: Pseudomonas sp. C2.3V (assembly GCF_058536325.1). Taxonomy (NCBI): domain Bacteria; kingdom Pseudomonadati; phylum Pseudomonadota; class Gammaproteobacteria; order Pseudomonadales; family Pseudomonadaceae; genus Pseudomonas; species Pseudomonas sp. C2.3V. Next base: position 2,201,066 of record NZ_JBZUBN010000001.1, read on the forward strand.
CTGTATGCCAACGACTTCAACCGCTTTGGCCGTACCTTCCAGGTCAACGTACAAGCCGATCAGCAGTTCCGCCTTGAAGCCGACCAGATCGGCCAGCTGAAGGTACGTAACAACCTGGGCGAGATGGTGCCGCTGTCTACCTTCGTGAAGGTAAGCGATAGCGCAGGTCCCGACCGCGTGATGCACTACAACGGGTTTATCACTGCCGAAATCAACGGCGCCCCGGCACCCGGTTACAGCTCGGGCCAGGCACAGGCCGCGCTGGAAAAACTCATGAAGGAAGAGTTGCCCAACGGCATGACCTACGAGTGGACCGAGCTGACCTACCAGCAAATCCTGTCGGGCAACACGGCCTTCCTGGTCTTCCCGCTGTGCGTGCTGCTGGCCTTCCTGGTGCTTGCTGCCCAATACGAAAGCTGGAGCCTGCCGCTTGCCGTTATTCTCATCGTACCAATGACGCTTCTGTGCGCTATCACAGGGGTCATTCTGTCCGGGAGTGATAACAACATCTTTACTCAGATCGGCCTGATCGTCTTGGTTGGCCTGGCCTGCAAAAACGCAATTCTGATCGTGGAATTCGCCAAGGATAAACAGGAAGAAGGCATGGACCGTGTGGCCGCCGTACTGGAAGCATGCCGGTTGCGTCTACGTCCGATCCTGATGACCAGCTTTGCCTTCATCATGGGCGTGGTGCCGCTGGTGACATCTACCGGTGCAGGTGCCGAGATGCGTCATGCCATGGGCGTTGCGGTGTTCTCCGGCATGCTGGGCGTGACCTTCTTCGGCCTGTTGCTGACCCCCTTGTTCTATGTACTGATCCGCGCGTTCGTCGAGCGTCGCGCTGAGCGTCGTGTCGCCGCACAGGAGGTGCTGTCATGAGAATCTTCGTTCCCAGTCTATTGGCCCTTGCCTTGAGTGCCTGTGCGGTCGGTCCGACCTATCAGGCACCGCAAACCGAACCGGCTCATCTGCAGACCGCGGCGGGCAGCCAATATGATCACTCCCGTTTCGAGGCACAGTGGTGGCAACAATTCGAGGACCCCACCCTTAATCAGCTGGTGGCGCGCTCGATTTCCGGCAACCGGGAGCTTCGTGTGGCCTACGCCCGGCTGCGCTCGGCTCGTGCCCTGCGTGATGACACGGCCAATGACCGCTTTCCTGTTGTGACCAGTCGCGCCAGCAGCGAGATCGGCAAGGCGCAGCAGCCGGGCTTCACCGATAAGCGTACAAACAATGAGCGTTATGATCTTGGATTAGACATGGCCTGGGAGATTGATCTCTTCGGCCGGATCCAGCATCAACTGGAAGCCAGCGATGCTCAGGCAGACGCCGCGCAGGCAGAACTCAATCAACTGCAGGTCAGCCTGATTGCAGAACTGGTAGACGCCTATGGCACGCTCCGCGGTGCCCAGCTGCGCGAGCATATTGCGCAGGAAAACCTGAAGAATCAGCGGGCCTCCCGGCAATTGACCCAAACCCTGGATGAAGCAGGCGTAGGCAGCCAGCTGGATGTCTTGCGGGCTGATGCACGCCTTGCGGCCACCGAGGCGACTCTGCCGCAACTCCAGGCAGAAGCGGCGCGGGCAAAGAATCGGATAGCGACTCTGATAGGCGAACGGCCTGATGCGATGAGCATTGACCTTTCACCCAAGCCATTGCCTGCAATTGCCAAGGCGCTTCCCATTGGTGACCCGGCCGAGCTGTTGCGCCGCCGCCCGGATATCCAGGCAGCCGAACGTCAGCTGGCAGCCGCAACCGCGAATGTCGGTGTAGCTACTGCAGATCTTTTCCCGCGAGTTAGCCTGAGCGGCTTTCTAGGGTTCACCGCGGGGCGGGGTTCCGAGATCGGCTCTTCGGCCGCCCGCGCATGGGGCCTGGGCCCTACCTTGAGCTGGCCGGCCTTTGACCTGGGTAGCGTTCGTGCACGCCTGCGTGGAGCCAAGGCAGATGCCGAAGGCGCCCTGGCCAACTATGAACAGCAAGTGCTGCTTGCCCTTGAAGAAAGTGCCAATGCCTTTAGCGACTATGGCAAACGCCAGGAGCGCCTGGTTGCGCTGATTCGCCAGTCCGAGGCCAGCCGGGCAGCAGCCGAGCAAGCAGCGATCCGCTACCGCGAAGGCGGATCGGACTTCCTGGTATTACTGGATGCAGAGCGCGAGCGACTGGCGGCGGAAGACGCCCAGGCCCAAGCGGAAGTCGAACTCTACCAAGGCATTGTGGCGATCTATAAATCACTAGGCGGCGGTTGGGAGATCCCCAACGCCTGATCCTTCGGTTAGGGGCGACGATGTCGCCCTGGCCCGCGGCTTTCCCTGCTCCTTGGGCCGCGGGCTTTTTCTTGTTACGGCTCACTCCTGGCGAGCGGATCCTGCTGAAGCTCAACGGCATCCCAGCCACCACCCATTGCAGCAATCAACTGAACGCTGGTAACCAGACGGCTACCCAACAACGTCAGGTTGGTGCGTTCGTTGTTTAATGCTGTAGTTTGCAAGGTTACTACGTCAAGATAATCGATCAGACCTGCACGGTACTGATTTTCTGCCAGACGCAGCGACTCCCGCGCCGAATCCAGTGCCTCCTGCCTTACACCAGACTCCTGATTAAGAACGTCCAACTCAACCAAGTAATCCTCGACCTCCTTGAAGCCGTTGAGCACTGCCTGGCGATACTGCGCAACGGTCTGGTCGTAGGACGCTTCGGCCTGCTCGACTTGTGCACGGCGTGCGCCGAAGTCAAACAATGTCAGATCGAACGCTGGCCCGATGGACCAATAACGGTTAGGAGTGCTGACCAGATTACCCCACTGGCTGTTTCGATAACCGCCCGAGGCTGTCAGGGAAAGCGTCGGGTAATATGCCGCCTTGGCAACACCGATCTGGGCATTGGCAGACATTACCTGCCGCTCAGCCTGAGCAATATCCGGACGACGCTGCAACAGCTCGGACGGCACGCTGGCAGGGATGCCGGGCACGGTCGGTACTCTCTCCACTGCTGCCAGACTGAACTCGGATGGCGGAACACCAATCAACACAGCAATCGCATTTTCCAGCTGCGCACGCTGGTACTTGAGGTCAATGGCATCCGCCTGGGTACTTTTGAGCTGGGTCGTAGCCTGGGCAACGTCCGAACGCGTAGTCATACCGGCGCGATACTGGTTTTCGGTTACCCGTAGTGACCGCTCATAGGCCTGCACCGTAGCATCCAGGAGCCGTTGCTGGGCATCCAGAACCCTCAATTGCAGATAGTTCTGTGCCAGCTCCGATTGCAGACTCAACTTGGTAGAGGCCAACTCGGCCACGCTGGCTTGCGCCGATCCTGTTTGGGACTCCACGCTGCGGCGAATGCTTCCCCACAGGTCAAGCTCCCAGCTGACACCAAGACTGGTGGTGTAGCTGTTGGAAGTAGTGGCGCTGCTGGTGCCTTGTGGCAATGTGACGGTTGTTCCTGTTGACGTCTGATATTGATAACTCGAACTGCTTCCACCGCCCTGCCCCGAGCGTGTTGCGCCAGCGCTTCCGGTTACCGCGGGAAGGAAGGAGGCGCGTGCTTGGCGTACCAGAGCGCGTGCCTGGCGATACTGGGCTTCATACTGGGCCAGTGTCTGGTTGGAGTTCTCCAGGCGCTGCATCAGACCATCAAGGGTGCTGTCTCCATACACCTCCCACCATTGCCCCCGCTTGATGGCATCGCTGGGCTTGGCCATCTGCCAACCTTCAGCATGCTTGAATGCGATGGGCGTAGTGACCTGGGGTCGCTGGTAATCTGGTCCCACTGTGCAGCCACCCACGGCTAAGGCAAGGGCAAGTCCCAAGTAATGGGGACGAGCTGAAAACGACATCATGATGATTTCTCCATGGGCGCATGCGTGCGCGAGCCTGCTCGGCGTCCCGCCCAACGGCGGTTAAACCAGTGTCGCAGACGGTCCAGATACAGGTAGATAACGGGAGTGGTATATAACGTCAGTAACTGACTGCCAATCAAGCCACCGATGATAGTGATCCCCAGCGGCCGACGCAGCGGCGCATCACCGCCCATGCCCAGAAGCAAGGGCAAGGCGCCAAGCACTGCAGCCAGCGTGGTCATCATAATTGGTCGGAAACGTCTGACGCAGCCATCCAAAATCGCCTCGCGAGGCGCTAGCCCCAGACGCCGCTCGGCATCCAGCGCTGAGTCCACGATCATGATGGCATTCTTCTTGACGATCCCAATAAGGAGGATTACGCCAATAAGTGCGATCAAAGTGAACGGCGTATTGAAGAGCTGCAGCGCCAGCAAAGCTCCAACGCCCGCCGAAGGCAGCGTCGACAGAATCGTCAGTGGATGGATGTAGCTTTCATACAACATACCCAGCACGATATACACCGCAACCAGGGCAGCCACAATAATCAGGGGCATAGCGCTCTGGGACTGCTGCGCCATGCTGGCATTTCCCGCAAACGCCGTCTGTAATCCAATCGGCAGCTTCAACGGTTTGATCGCGTCACGGATCGCATCCCTGGCCTGACTGATACTTACATCAGGCGCGAGATCGAAGGAAAACGTCGACGCGGCAAACTGACCATCATGGGCAACCCGCAGCGGAGCGTTACTGAACCGATAACGAGTGAAGCTGGAAAGCGGGACACGATTACCCTCGCTGGTGACCACATACACCTGGCTCAAGACGTCCACACTCTGCCTGTACTGATCACCCACACCCAGCACAACGTGGTACTGGTTGCGGTCTTCATACATGGTCGAGATTTGCCGCTGCGAGAACGAGTTGTTCAAGACGGCATTAATCATCTGAATGTCGACGCCGTACCGGCTGGCCGTGTCGCGATCGATGTCCAGCGACAACTCAACCCCTTTGTCCTGCGAATCGCTGTTCACAGAAATGATCTGCGAGACCTTTCGAAGAGCAGCCTCGATCCGTGGATTCCAGGTACGCAAAAGCTCCAGGTCGTCACTTTTGACCGTGAACTGATAGGCACCATTTCCTTCCCGCCCTCCGGCGCGAAAGTCTTGTGACGCCACCAGGAAGAGGTTGGCACCAGGCACCTGAGCTGCCGCGGCTTTGCGCAGCCGCATGGCGACGGTCTCGACTGGATCGCGCTGGGAGATATCCTTGAGCGTAATGAAAAACGACCCGCTATTGGTAGATGAGCCGCCGGGCCCTCGACCTCCGGTAAAGCCCAGCACATTGTCGACCGCCGGATCGGCCATGAGCACTTTCCGATAAGCCTCCATCTTGCTCTGCATCCCACTGAAGGAGATTCCCTGATCTGCCACAGCATAGCCACGCAGGCGGCCGGTATCCTGATCTGGCAGAAAACCCTTGGGTACTACGGCATACAGGTAGAAGTTGAGCGCAATCGTGGCGATCAGAATCAACAGCATGAGAAACGAGTGATCCAGCGCCCAGGCAAGGCTTGCCCGATAATACCGGGACATTGCCGCAACCAAACGACTTGTCTTTTGCTCTACAGGCGTTTCCTTGCGGGGCCGGTGCGCCCTGAGAAGCCTGGCGCACAGCATCGGCGTAAGCGTCAGCGATACGACCATCGACACCAGAACGGCAACCGATAGCGTCACTGCAAACTCGCGGAACAGGCGACCGATAATGCCCGTCAGCAACAGAATCGGCAGAAAGACTGCCACCAGCGACAGGCTCATGGAAAGAACCGTGAATCCTACCTCGCGCGCACCCAATAATGCGGCCTGATAGGGTTTCTCGCCCTCTTCGATCCGGCGGGCAATATACTCCACCACCACAATGGCATCGTCGACCACAAACCCAGTACAGACGATCAACGCCATGAGTGACAGGTTATTGAGCGAAAACCCGCACAGATACATCACCGCAAAGGTGCCCACCAGAGAAATTGGTACGGCAATGCTGGGGATTAACGTCGCACGTATGTCCCGCAGGAACAGGTACACCACCAGAATGACCAGGGCGATGGAAATGATCAGCGTAAACTCGGCCTCATGCAGCGAATCGCGAATGCCGGGGCTACGGTCATCCATGATGCTCAGCGTGACGTCCTTACCCAATGTCTCCTGTAGCGCTGGCAACTGCTCCCGGATACCGTCGATGGTTTCGATGATATTGGCGCCGGCCTGCCGTGAAATCAGAATGAGCACCGCCGGAGAATTATTGGAGAAACCAAGGTTGCGGGTGTCTTCGACTGAATCGGTAATGGTGGCTACATCGTCCAGTCGCGCCACTTGCCCATTACGGGTACGAATGATGAGCGGTTGATAGTCACTCGCCTTGTTCAACCGGGAATTGGCGTCAATTTGCCAATGCAGATCGCCGTACTCAAATGCGCCTTTGGGCGAATTGGAATTGGCCGCATTGATTGCGGTACGAACATCGTCTAGAGACAGGCCGTAATGGTTGAGCGCATCCGGGTTCAGATCAATCCGCACGGCAGGCGACGAACTGCCGCCTACGCTGACCTGACCGACACCTTTGGCCGAGGCCAATTTAAGGGCGACCGTATTGGATGCCAGATCATAAAGCTTGCCCTTGTCCAGCTTATCCGACGTGAGCGCCAATACCATGATGGGCATATCGGCCGGATTGATCTTGCGGTAGGTCGGATTGCTGGGCATTCCCGTGGGCAACGAAGGCACCGCCGCATTGATGGCAGCCTGAACCTCACGCGCGGCACCGTCGATGTTCTTATCCAGATCGAACTGGATGATGATGGTGGTACTGCCCTGAGAGCTGGTGGACGTCATTTCAGTAATGCCCGAAATACGTCCCAATGAGCGTTCCAGAGGTGTAGCCACTGAAGAGGCCATGGTCTCGGGACTGGCTCCTGCCAGAGTGCCGCTGACCACAATGGTAGGAAAATCCACCTGTGGTAGCGGTGCAACTGGCAGCAAACCGAAAGACAGCCAACCGGATAACACGATAGCCAGCGTCAACAGCAAAGTCGCAACCGGTCGCCGAATGAACAGTGCCGAAAAATTCATCGGATTTCCCCGGAGAAATCCAGGTTATGCCGATAGCGCCAGCGGTTGAATCGTGTGGCTAACCGGCCAAACGCCAGGTAAATGACCGGAGTGGTAAACAAGGTCAGCAGCTGGCTAACCAGAAGACCGCCTACCATCGCAATACCCAGCGGCTGGCGCAGCTCGGCGCCTGCACCACTGGCCAACATCAATGGCAAGGCGCCCAGCAAGGCAGCCATGGTAGTCATCAGGATCGGCCGGAAGCGCAGCAGACAGGCCTGGTAGATAGCCTCCTCCGGTGTTTTACCCTCTTCCCGCTCGGCTTCAAGGGCAAAGTCGATCATCATGATGGCGTTTTTCTTGACGATACCGATCAGGAGAATGATGCCGATGATGGCCACCATGCCGATGTCCTGCCCAGCAATCCAGAGCGCCAGCAACGCTCCTACCCCGGCCGAAGGCAGCGTCGATAGAATCGTGACGGGATGGATAAAGCTCTCATAAAGAATTCCCAGCACAATGTACATGGTGACCACTGCGGCCAGAATCAGCAGTAGCGTACTCGACAGGGAAGACTCGAACGCCAGCGCTGCACCCTGGAAATGGGTATCAACAGTTGCCGGCATTTTGAGATCCTGCTCCGCCTGACGAATCGCTTCCACAGCCTCACCCAGCGATACACCCTTGGCTAAGTTGAAGGAAACTGTCGCGGCAGGTAACTGCCCGGCATGGTTGATCGCCAGAAGGGTATTGCGCTCCTCTACATGGGCAATGGCCGATAGCGGCACCTGCCCACTGGTTGTAGTAGTCGTGCCGTTGGTAGTGGTCGTCGTGGAGCTTGGCACGTAGATCTGCGTCAGCGCCTGCGGTCCCAGCTGGAACTGCGGCCCCACTTCCAGTACGACCCGGTACTGGTTGGACTGAGTAAAGATGGTTGAAACCAGGCGCTGACCAAACGCGTTGTACAGTGCGCTGTCAACATCGCTCAGGCTCACGCCCAGCCGAGACGCGTTATCCCGATCAACGCTGATATAGGCCTGCAGGCCGCGCGGTTGCAAGTCACTGGCGACTTCCGTCAGCTGCGGTAGCGTCTGCAAATGCTCGACCAGCTTTGGAACCCAAGTCTTGAGCGTTTCCAGGCTCGAGTCGACCAGACGGAACTGGTATTGCGTACGACTAACCTGATCTTCCACCGTTAGATCCTGTACCGGCTGCAGATAAAGCTTCATGTCAGGCAGATCGGCCATCTGGTCCTGAAGGCGTGTAATGATCTCCGAGGCAGATACATCTCGGGCATCATGAGGCTTTAAGTTGATCAACATGCGCCCGGTATTGAGGGTCGGATTATCACCATCAACTCCGATAAACGATGACAGACTGTCGACCGCAGGGTCTTGCATGATGATCGAAGCCAGCGCCTGTTGCCGCTTGGCCATTCCTTCAAAGGACATGCTTTGCGGGCCTTCGGAAATTCCCTGAATCAGACCTGTGTCCTGAAGTGGGAAAAACCCCTTCGGCATGAAGAGATAAAGCACCGCGGTCAGCACCAGCGTACCGATGGCAACCATCAGTGTCAGAGGTTGATGCCGAAGAACCCAGCGCAAACCTGTAGCGTATCGTTGGATCATCCCGTCGATAACGGCTCCGGCCTTGCGCGAGAATGCGCTCTGCTTGTCTTCCGGCACATGGCGCAACAGTTTCGCACTGAGCATCGGTGTGAGGGTTAACGAAACCACGCAGGAAATTAGAATGGAAACAGCCAGCGTAATGGCAAACTCACGGAACAGCCGCCCGGCAATGTCACTCATGAACAGAAGCGGGATCAGTACAGCAATCAGCGAGAAGGTCAGCGAGATGATCGTGAAACCTACCTGCTTTGAGCCTTTGAGTGCAGCCTCAAGTGGCGATTCTCCTTCCTCTAGATAGCGGGCAATGTTTTCGACCATGACGATGGCATCGTCAATGACGAAGCCGGTAGCGATCGTCAGCGCCATCAACGACAGGTTGTTGATGGAAAAGCCAGCCAGGTACATGACTCCAAACGTACCAACCAACGACAACGGCACAGCGACGCTGGGAATCAGCGTCGCCGAGACGTTGCGCAGGAACAGGAAAGTCACCATGACCACCAGTCCTATGGCCAGCACCAGTTCGAACTGAACATCACGGACCGATGCTCGGATAGTGGTTGTGCGATCCGTCAGCACCATCACATCCAGGTTTTCCGGCAAGGTCTCCTGCAGGGTTGGCAGTAGCCGCTTGATCTGATCCACAACCTGAATGACATTGGCGCCGGGCTGCCGCTGAACGTTCAGAATGACTGCAGGAGTGTCGTTGGCCCAGGCAGCCAGCTTGTTGTTCTCAGCCCCATCGATTGCCAACGCAACGTCTTTCAGCCGTACAGGCGCACCGTTCTGATAGGCAATGACGAGGTTTTTGTACTCATCGGCTGATTGCAACTGATCATTCGCGTCCAGTGTCGATGAGCGTGTCGGTCCGTCAAAGCTTCCCTTCGGCCCGTTCTGGTTGTTGTTAGCGATGGCGGTCCGCAGGTTTTCCAGACTCAAACCATAGGCCGCCAATGCAGTAGGATTGGCCTGAATCCGAACAGCAGGACGCTGCCCGCCGGATAGGCTAACCATACCAACGCCACTGACCTGAGCGATCTTCTGCGCCAGGCGGGTTTCCACCAAGTCCTGAATCTTGGGCAAGGGCAGGCTGCTGCTGGTGACTGCCAACGTCAGAATCGGCGTATCGGCCGGATTGACTTTGCTAAAGATCGGCGGCTGCGGCAGGTCGTTGGGCAGCAGGTTATTAGCGGAGTTGATCGCCGCCTGTACTTCCTGCTCCGCCACATCCAGATTACTGTCCAGACTGAACCGCAGCGTTATGACAGAGGCGCCTCCGGAGCTGGTGGAAGACATCTCCTCCAGCCCAGGAATCTCCCCTAACTCTGACTCCAACGGCGCGGTCACGCCTGAGTTCATGATTTCAGGGCTGGCTCCCGGATAAAGGGTCTTGACCTGAATGGTGGGATAATCAACTTCTGGCAGCGAGGCTACAGGCAACAACCGGTAAGCAATAATACCGGCCAGCAGAACAGCGACCATCAATAAGGTGGTCGCTACCGGCCGAAGGATAAAAAGACGAGACGGGTTCATTCACCGGCTCCGCCGCCTAACGTGGCCTCATTGGCGTCCGGATCTGACTTGGGCGCAGTTTCCGTAATAGGCTGAGTAACCTTGACTGTCTGGCCGTCACGCAGGCGGTCGAGTCCTTCTGTCACAACAGTTTCACCGGCATCCAGGCCTGAACGGACCTCTACCTGCTCGCCCTGTATCTCGCCCAGGCTGACTTTACGCGTCGCAACCTTATTGCCTTCGCCAACGACGAAAACGTAAGGCCCTTCGTCGTTACGTTGAATGGCCGAGATCGGAATGACAATGACATCGCTCAGCTCCAGCGCATGCAAGCGGACATTAACGAACTGATTGGGAAACAGCGACTCATCCTGATTATCGAAGCGAGCCTTGAACTTGACCGTGCCCGTGCTGGTATCGATCTGGTTGTCCACCGTTACCAGCGTACCCGTTGCCAGAACCCTGTTTCGCCCGCGGTCCCATGCCTCTACGGCCAGCGGCTTTCCCGTTGCCATCTGGCGACGCACCGTGCTGAGCTGGTCCTCAGGCAGGCTGAATGTCAGGGCAATAGGTTTGGTCTGGGTAATGGTTACGATCGGCGTAGTGTCACCGCTAGCCACCAGATTACCCACGTCCACCTGACGCAGACCCAAACGGCCGCTGATGGGAGCCCGTACTTCGGTAAAGGTCAGGTTCAGTCTGGCATCGGCCACCTGCGCTTCGCTGTTCTTGATGGTTCCCTGATACTGAGCAACCAGCGCCTGCTGTGTATCCAGTGTCTGCTTGGCTACTGAGTCTTCCTTGAAGAGCTGGCGATAACGCTCCAGATCGATCTGTGCATTCTTCAGCTGAGCCTGATTCTCCTGCAAGGTCCCCTGGGCTTGTGCCAGCGCCGCCTGATAAGGCCGCTGATCGATGACAGCCAGTACGTCCCCGGCCTTCACCTCCTGCCCTTCAGTAAACAGTACCTTGGCCAACTGACCGTCGACACGGGCATGAACTTCAACCGTGTTGTAGGCCGTTACCGTGCCCAATGCATTGAGGTAAACCGAAAGCGTCGTTTTTTCGGCCTTTCCAGTGCTCACGATCATGTCTGTTGGAGCCATGGAACCACGGCGTCCGGCTCCAGCCGGCCCTTTCTGCTCAGTTTGAGCAGCGTTACGACCGGTAGGCCCTGCCTGTTCAGGCGATTTACCTAGAAAATGCCATGCAGCTACAGCGCCAACCGCCACTACCACAACAGCAATCAACAAAGGAAATTTGGAGCGAGAAGGTTTGGAATTGAGGGAATCGCTCATGAACGCCACAGCAATAAGTTTCGGAAAGATAACGGTAAGCCGCAGCCTTCATCAGGCCAAGCGGATTTACGCGTTGTTTACATACAGGATTGAATGGTGCGGAGCAGCAAGCAATACACTGCCGCCAGAATGTCATAAGAGTATGACGGAACGTTGGATTCTGCCTTGCCTTGTTACATCTCGAAGCGCATCGACTTCATGCATCAGCACCCGGGCCTTGATCGAGGCCCGAGTGCTTTTCTTCTACCTTATTTCAGCGCTGCAATAGCCGCTTCGTAGTTGGGCTCCTGTCCAATTTCAGGCACCAGTTCGCTATAAAGCACCTTATTATTTTCATCCAGAATCACTACCGCACGTGCGGCAAGACCCGCCAAGGGGCCGGACGCGATAGCAACACCGTAGTCTTTCAGAAACTCGCGACCACGCAGCGTGGATAGGTTGATTACATTTTCGATGCCTTCCGCACCGCAGAAACGCTTCTGGGCAAACGGCAAGTCAGCTGACACGCACAGGATCACGGTGTTTTCCAGCTTGGCGGCTTCGGTATTGAACTTGCGAACCGACATGGCACAGGTCGGGGTATCCACACTGGGGAAAATGTTCAGCACCTTGCGCTTGCCGGCAAAGCTTTCCAGCGTGGTATCGGCCAGATCGCCATTGACCAGGCTGAATGCCGGTGCGGACTGACCCGCCTGAGGCAGAGTACCTTCAATCTGAACCGGATTACCGCGAAGAGTGACTTCTGTCATGACCTGTTTCCTACAATTGAATGGAACATCAAGTAAACACGCTTCGCCTCAGGCTTTAAAGCCTGAAGACCTGTTTATTGCAAATCATCCCTACCGTGCACTAACGGGTCACTACCCAAGCGTTACCCTGTTGCCCGACCAATACGATCGGGCAACCCTGGCGGGTTAGAAGTCTCGCTTGTAGAAGAAATCCAATGAGCTGGCAATACCACTGGCTGCTTCAAGATACAGCTGCTTGGTAAGCTGATAACGCAAGGCGACCGTATTGGCCGGCTCGAAGACGCCTACACCGTATCGAAGCGCCAAGCGGTCGGTAATATTGCCTGACGCAACGACACTGGTCTTGTCACCTGTCCCTTCGGTATCCAGCTGAAAGTTCTGTACGCCCAAACGCTGCGCCAGCTCACCCGCCGTGGATGACCCTCCGGCAAGGCCCAGCGCAAGTGCGGCCTGCCCCAACATGTTGTTCTCGCCTTCGTCGTTGTTGGTCAGCGGGCGCCCTAGAACAATATAGGCCAAGGCTTGCTCCTGGCCCATAGTAGGGTCCGAAAACACCTCGACGCGTGGCTGGTCGGCCAGACCTGACAAACGTAACCCTGCGGTTACGTCATCCACGACACGCACCGCTTCCACATCCAGGAACGGTTGAGCGATCGGACCCTGGAAGAATATACGCGCCCGCCGAATAGTCAGTCGCTGACCGTAAGCACGGTAGCGACCATCCATTAAACGAACTTCACCGCGCGTATCCAGGTTGTCACCAATATGCACGTTCCCTTCAAGGTTGGCAGTCAGACCGAACCCTGAAAACGTGAGCTTGTCCTGGCCCACCAGTACATTTACATCCATGGACAGCTGGGTCTCCTGCTTGGGCGCAGGCGCTTCCTGTCCAACGATTACCGCATCATTGGAAACCTTGACGGTAGACGGTGGCAACTCCCGAACCGTAATGGCACCGCTCGGCACGCGAACCGTACCCTTGAGCGCCAGACTACCGTTCTGCATGACAATATTCAGGTCAGGCGCCACGATAAGGTTAGCATAGGGCTCAACCACAACAGGAAGACGATTGCCACGTACGGCGACATTCATGTCCAATCCATCCGCCCAGGATATCGCTCCACTCACATTACCCTGGCCGCGCTCGCCGCTGCGCCATCCACCGCTCACGTTCGCTTGGTTCCCGGCAATCAGAGCAGTCAGCCGAAGATCTTGAAGACGGGTTGGAACGATACCGCCCCCGATCTGACCATTGCTCAAATCGATCCGACCATTGATCGAAGGTTGAAGCAGCGTACCGCTTACCTGACCACTACCGTCGATTCTTCCGTCCAGCTGCTCAATACCTGAGACAAACCCTTTGGCAATGGCTACATTCAACCCGCGCAGATCGAAGCGCCCTGAAACAGGCTTGTCATCAGGTCGTGGATCAATCTGTGCATTCAGGGTGAGGTTGCCAAGCTGCGGGCCATTAAAACCCAATGAGACACGCACATCATCGGGGCGCAACGTACTATTGAGCTTGAGCGTGTCATAGGCAAAGTCTGCCCACTGGCTGTCGGCGTTACGTGCTCTTAGCGTCCCTGTGCCTGCGTCGACTGTAACCGTGCCGTCTGGCCCGCTCTCAGGAAGATCAAGACGGATATCAGCATTAAGCGCACCTTGCCAGCCAAAATCCTCGGGCAGGAAAGGTGCCAGTCCGGCAAGGTCAAAGTTGCGCAGATGGTAGCGTAGCCGTGGTTCCGGCATCAGGCGCTGGTCTTCCCCACAGAGCGAGGCTTTACCTGATAGCCAGCAGTGCTGGCCAAGCGTCAGTTGCCCGTTTGCCAGACGCTCAAGGCTTGCAGGGTTTTGCAGGCGCCAGTCCTGGGGACCACTCTGGACAGCACCTCGAGTAAGCCGCCCTCGCCAGTTCATCGCATCATCGAGCGTACCCTCCAGGGCAAGCGCCAGATTTGCCAGCGGCCCTTTTACATCAAGCGTGACTGCCTGCTGATGACGGTTACCCTGTCCATCGAGCGTCACACGTCCAATGTCGCTAGTGCCTGCACGCACACCGGAGGTTAATAGCTGGATTCGTCCCTGCTGACGCGCATCAAGCGTACCTTTAAGGCTCAAGGCCGCCAGCCGGTTGGTTTGATAGGCAACCTCTCGCCCATTCAACACCAGCTCCCCTTGCGGCGCCTGCTGAGTTCCGCGCAAATCCACTTTTCCATTAATGGCACCAGCCAGACCAGGCCATAACTGGCCGAGACGAGGCAAGTCGATATCCAGGTGCCCTTTCCATTGCTCGGCCAGCTGACCGCTTCCCTGAATGCGATTACTGCCCAGACGGACAGTCAGGTTATCAAGATCCCATTGCTTATCCTGACCACGCGCCTGCGCTGCCAGCTGAGCAGGTTGACCTCTCAGCTGTCCCTGCAGTCCCAGATCAGCCGTTACACGCAGCTGCTCACCCTTGATTTCTCCTTCACTGCGTAGCGGTCCGCCCAGATTGCCAGGCAGCTGGGCGACCCAGAATGCAGGATTAAACTGGCTGAGGTTCAGGTTTGCCTTCCAACCAATGCCATCAGCAAACCGGACATTCACCTGCCCCTCGGCACGTCCTTGCCCGGCATGTAGATCCAGCGACGGCAAATTGATCTCTGTGAGATCACCTGTAAACGGCGTCACTAGCGTGAAATCACCGGCAGGCCCCGTTAGTGCAGCGTCCACATTTCCGATATAGCGCTCATCGGTGTACTGAACTTCACCTTTCAGTCGACGCAGCGCTACGGGCGGTTCCTCGATCTCGGGATACAAACGACGCCATGGGAACTCATTCCAGTTGATGGTGGCATTTGCATTGAGGCCTTCCGACCAGCCTGCTTTGCCGCTCAAGACGACTTTACGCTGCTGCCCCGCATCGAGCGTCAGTCCTTTAAGGTCTGCACCTTCTGCCGTAACGGTGCCATCAAGCTTCAGGGCGACCTCACCTCCTTCACCCGGCAATACAGACGTGCCTACCAACTTATATCCATCTGTAAGAGTGCCGTTTGCAGTCAGGTCGAGCGCATTGAACGTCAGGGTCTTTGGCAGATCCTGTGTTGGCTTGAAACCGTTGGCCGTCAGATGCAGCGAAGCTGGCACACCCTCTGCCAAAGGCTGCACGTCGCCTGTCAACCGGCCCGGCAGGTAGCCGCTGCTGTCGGCCTGAAGAGTCAAGCTTCCCTGCAGATCACCTTCCACATGTAAGGTCAGTGGCCACTCCTGCTGGTCAGGCGCAGGCAGACGGGCATTGGCGTCCGCCGTCAAAGGCCATTTCCCGGAAGGCTGCAACGTCCCGGTAAGGCTGAGCATCATGTCGTCGCGGTGCGCATCCAGCTGCTCAATGACCAGGCTGCCACCCTTAGAATGAGCGCGTAGCGTGGCGTTTGCGAACTGCTCATTGCCATCGAGCGTAAACCGTCCTATGCGTACATCACCCAGCTGAACGTCTACCGGTAGCTTAAGGTCGGGTAACGTAACCGGCCCCTCATCGGGCGTCTGCTCCTCGGTAGGCGCCAGATCGAGATTGATCTCGCTGGCTACGAGCGTATCGATGCACAGTGTTCGCTTGAACAGGCAACCAGGCGACCAAGCGAACTCAGGAGACACCAGCCTAACCTGCGTACCGGCCTGAGCCCAGGTCAGCGTGTCGGCCTTCCAGTGCCCTCCCAGTCGACCCGTATAGCCTTCCACTGCAAGCCCGGGAATCCGGCCCAACACCCAACGGCTTCCAGACTCGGTTCCCAATAAAATGGTCACGCCCAATACAAGAACAACGACAACCGTCAGCAGCGTGGCGCCAACAATCTTGAGCGCACGCATCATAATTCCGGCCCCATCGAGAAATGCAAACGAAAGCCACCTTCTTCATCAAGGCCATGAGCCAGATCGACACGTATGGGCCCCACTGGCGAAACCCAACGGATACCAAGGCCGATACTGGTCTTGATATCCGGATTATCGAGCGCATTGAACGCTCCCCCCTGGTCGACAAAGGTCGCTAGTCGCCATTTATCCTTGAGCGGATACTGGTACTCAACGCTGCCGGTGACCATGTATCGTCCACCGATTCTGTCTCCGTCGGAGTTCGTGGGCGATAGCGTCTGGTAGTCATAGCCCCTGACGCTCTGATCACCACCGGCAAAGAAGCGCAGCGATGGCGGAATCTGCTTGTACCCATTGGTGGCGTTGCCGCCGACCTGAACCCGCCCTAGCAGCCGGTGCCCACCGGCAAAAGTGGTCAGGCCACGCGCCAGCGCCGTCACATGCACCATGTTAGCGTCGGACACGATGCCCTCTTTGGCAGCCGAGACACCAAACTGCAATCGGTAACCATGGCTGGGATCGATCCGGTTATCGCTGCGCAGGTAGGAATAATCGACACCCGGCATGAGCAGTGTCGATAGACCCGAATCGTCTCCCAGACGGTATTCCTCTCGCTGGAGTTTCAGGGAGAGCACCCGTGTCCAGCCGCTGGGCAATTTGCGATGCCATTCGGGCCCGACGGTGAGCAGGCGACTCAGCGAATCGTCATCGGCGATTTCTTCATACTGATATCCCCCCGCCAAACGGAATTTATCGTTGATGGGGTCGCGCCCGGGAATGTCATACCAGGCGCCGATGTTCTGACGTGGCGCGGAAAGCTCCATCTCCGCGCCCAAGCTATGCCCCTGCGCATTGAGCCAATGTCGATCCCAGGTTGCGCGAACACGCGGGCCGACGTCGGTAGAGTAGCCAAGCCCCAATCCCAGCGTGCGTGGCTTGCGAGTAGTCAGGTTCACCATGACCGGAATCGTCTGGTCTTTGGCATCTGCCGGAATAGCGTTGACGCGCACGCTGTCGAAATAACCGCTTCGGAGCAGCGTCTGCTGAAGCTCAGCAAGGGTTTCCGAATCATAGGGCTCGTCTGGCTTGAACGGCACCATGCGATTGAGCAGGTCTTGATCGAATGGAAAATCCCCTTCGTATTCAACGTTACCCAACCGGTAGCGAGGCCCGCTTTCGTAAACCAGTGCAATGTCTGCGTAGCCAGCCTGCGGATCGATGATCAATTTCTGCTGGGTGAAGTGCCCACTGAAGAAGCCATAACGTGCAGCCTGATTCTGGATCAGTGTCTTGGCATCTTCATAGAAGCCATGATTGAGCTGAGCGCCAGACTTCAGATTGGCACCATCAGGCGCCTTGAATGACCTGAGTTCCCGCGCCGGGCCTTCCACGCGGATATCTACCTGGCGCAGTCGAACGGGCTCTCCAGTCTGGATATCCAGGACCAACCGAGGCGTCTGCCCCGGCTCGACCCGGCTATCAATCTGCGCATGGTAGTAGCCCAGTGCCTGGGCAGCCTGCTCCGCCTGGCCTTCAGCCGTACGCCGCAGCCGTTGCAAGGCAACCGCATCCCGATCGGCAAGGCTGCCAATATACGCAGCAATGTTATCCCGCAGCGCACGATTATCAGGCGTAACGTGCACGGTGAGTTCGGCCGCTTGGGCCATGGCGACGCCGCTCATTAAAAGCAGGCCGGCAATACTGAGTCGGAGTCGTAGATGAAAAGTCATGACGCGATGCTACCGGGCGAGTGGTCGTGAGACAAACGCAGCGTCGTGGCGTTCATCGGCTATACCAGCGAAGCAGGCTCGTCATGAAGCCGTTCTATACGCTAGGATGGCCATTTTACCGAGAGTCTTCTTCGCCCATGAAGATTGTTTGCTTTAATATCAATGGTTTGCGAGCACGTCCTCATCAGCTGGCTGCCTTGATCGAACGTCACGCACCCGATGTTATCGGGCTTCAGGAAACCAAGGTCTCGGATGACCAGTTCCCGCTGGCTGATATCGAGGCGTTGGGCTATCACGTTCACTATCACGGGCAGAAAGGTCACTATGGCGTAGCACTGCTTTCACGCCAGGCACCGCTGGAGATCCACAAGGGCTTCCCCAACGACGGCGAAGAGTCCCAGAAACGTTTCATCTATGGCGTTTATGCCGACCATAACAACCAGCCGGTCGTCATTATGAACGGCTATTTTCCGCAGGGCGAAAGCCGGGACCATCCTGTCAAGTTTCCCGCCAAGACCAAGTTCTATGCAGACCTGCAGCAGCTTCTCGAACAGCGCTACTCCACCAATACACCGCTGCTGCTAATGGGCGATTTCAATATCTCACCTGAAGACTGCGATATTGGCATTGGTACGGATAATGCCAAGCGCTGGTTACGTACCGGCAAGTGCAGCTTTCTACCCGAGGAGCGCGAGTGGCTGGCCAAGCTCAAGAACTGGGGGCTGGTTGATAGTTTCCGCCACCTCAACCCTATTGTTGCGGATCGTTTCAGCTGGTTTGATTACCGTAGCAAAGGATTTGAAGCGGAGCCCAAGCGGGGTCTTCGCATCGATCTGATCCTGGCCTCGCAAGGTGCCCAGCCTCGCCTCAAAGACGCCGGTATTGACTATGACATCCGTGCCATGGAAAAGCCCTCTGACCATGCCCCTATCTGGGTTGAGCTGACCTGACGCGATACAGTGGTCTGCTCAAGCAGGCCACCTCACAACGCAATAGTGGCAAAAAGCTGCCGTTGTAATGTTTTCGTCATTTTTCCCTTTTATGCTGCCCGCGTCTCATTTCCAGGGTAGCTGTAGGAATATGAATTCCGCCCGTCAGGATTCCACCCGTTGGAGCCGTCTTCTTGCCGGCGCGCTTCTCGGCATCGTTTGCACCGTCTCATCATGGTCGACCGCGGCGCAGCCATTACCGCTTCGCACAGATGGCAAACCGGTATTGAGTATCCATGGCTCCAACACCATCGGCGCTCAGCTTTCCCCGCTCATGGTCGAAGGCTTTCTCAAAACACATGGGTTCGAGACCATAAACAGCCGGACTGGCAGTCATGAAAACGAACGTATCATTATTGGCAGACGCGCCAACGGTGATCAGGTTCGCATCGATATGGCGGCGCATGGATCGAGTACCGGCTTTGCCGATCTTATTCATGGCGATACCGATATCGCTGCTGCCTCACGTCCTATCAAGGACAGCGAGGCACTCGAACTCAAGCGCTTGGGTAATGCACGAGATGCCAGATCCGAGCATGTCATCGGTATTGATGGCATCGCTATCATCCTGAACGCGGCGAACCCATTGACCACGCTCTCAACCGATGAGTTGGCCCGACTCTTTTCAGGCGATGTGAAGAATTGGAAAGACATTGGGGGCTCACTAGGTCCTGTTCACTTGTATGCGAGAGATGACCAATCAGGCACCTTTGATACCTTCAAGGAACTGGTCATGTCCTCTCATGGCAAAAGCCTTTCGCCTACAGCTACGCGTTTCGAATCCAATGACGAGCTATCCGACGCTATCAGCCAGGATCCATATGGAATCGGCTTTGTCGGACTGGCTGCTGTAGGCAAGGCAAAAGCCGTATCGATCTCTGACGGATCGGCGCTAGCTCTCCCCCCAACGGTTACCACCGTTGCTACGGAAGACTATCCCCTCTCACGTCGTCTGTTCCTCTATAACAAACCCGACGAGAAAAATCCGTGGGTAAATGCCTTCATCCGCTACGCTCAAAGTTCGGAGGGGCAAAGATGGGTCAGCAAGAGCGGATTCGTGGCTCAAGAAGTACTGGCGGTCCAGCCCGTCGTGCCGGCAGATGCGCCAGCGTTTTATCGTCAGCTTGCCGACCATGCGCAGCGCCTTTCGGTCAATTTTCGCTTCGCTGAGGGTAGCGCCACGCTGGACAACAAGGCCAACCTCGATATCGAACGTCTGATGACCTACCTCAGAGAAAATGACAAGCTCGACAAGAAGGTAGCACTGATTGGCTTTAGCGATACAAAGGAAGACTTGAAGCGAGCCGAACTGCTCTCCAAGCTACGCGCCATGGCCGTACGGCGGGAGCTGAACAAGGGTGGCGTGATGTTCCATGACATCGTAGGGCTGGGCGATGCCTTGCCTGTAGCAGCCAATAGTGATGAAGGCCGGATGAAGAACCGGCGCGTAGAAGTGTGGGTCTATTGACATGACGAAGCCAACCGCTTTGTTAGATTCAACCCTACCTCTATGGAGGTGTGACGCCGGGCCCCTCTGACGATCACCCGATCGCCATGTCGGAGTCACCTAACGACATCGACAGGATCGATCATGCCCGACGCATTTGATTTCCTGACTACGCCCTTCATGGGCGCCGCCGCTTGGCTGTGGCTGAGCTTTCTTATCATCGTACTCTTGCTTCTGATCTTCGATCTGGGTGTCCTGCAGCGCAATCATCACGAAATAGGCATCAAGGAGAGCCTGGTGATGTCGGCAGGCTACATCTCGTTCGGGATCGCCTTTGGTGGATGGATCTGGTACGAATTTGGTGCCACTCGCGCCCTTGAATATTACACAGGCTATCTGGTCGAACAGTCGCTTTCGATGGATAACGTCTTTGTCATGGCGCTGATCTTCAGCTTTTTTCAAATTCCGCGTAAATACCAGCATGAAGTCCTGTTCTGGGGTGTACTCGGCGCCATTGTCATGCGTGCCATCATGATTGGCGTTGGCGCTGCGCTGGTACAACGCTTCGATTGGATCCTTTATGTATTTGGCGCGTTCCTATTGATCTCAGGAATCAAAATGCTCTTCAGCCGCCACGACGACCAGCCCGACCTGGCCCAAAATCCCATGCTGCGCTTCTTGCGCAAGCATATCCGCGTGACGGACCAGCTTCATGGTGATCGCTTTCTGATACGCAAGGAAAAGGAAGGCTTCAGCAAGCCCCTGGTCTACGCCACTCCGCTTCTCTTGGCGTTGATACTCATCGAAATGGCGGACCTGGTTTTTGCGGTGGATAGCGTTCCGGCCATCTTCTCGATCACCCAGGAGCCTTTTATCGTTTACACATCAAACATTTGTGCCATTTTGGGCCTTCGAGCGCTCTACTTTGCCTTGGCTGCCATGATCAGCCGATTCGCCTATTTAAAATATGCGTTGGCGTTGGTGCTCATTTTCATCGGGGCCAAGATCTTTGCACACTCCTTCATTGGCCCAATCCCGGCACCGCTATCACTGGGTGTAACCTTTGGTCTGCTGGTTGGTGGTATTGTGTTGTCGTTGTTCAAGACACGCGGACACGCCGAGCACTTAAAGACAGGCACCTCTAAAAACAACTCCGGCCCTTGGGGGGATCATAAATAACGGGTCCAAAGAATCTGGACCGTAGGCTGAGCCCGACCAATATCATACATAGCGCCACTGTTTGTCGTACCAGAGCCTTCCGGCGCATTACCGGGGGCCTGCTCGGGAGAAAAGGTGGAAGGCCACGCTGTGGTATCAATCGTGGTTGAGCCTCCAAGTTGTTGAATGCCTCCGCCTTGAGCGGCAGACGTAATCGTACCGTGGACCCGTGTGTTCCCGGTTGTCACAACGTTATTACCCGCCACTACGCTGCCATAAACATCGTTACTGGCTCCCAAAGTGACCGTCCCCCCAGAGAAAGTGCCGTTGAGGTAACCCCCCGCTAGCAGCGCCACGTTTCCTACAGCAGAGGGCTTATAAAGACCTTTTGCTATATCACAAAGATTCAAAGGATAGAGTCCAGCCAAATCCAGGCTGGCCGGAACGTTGTCTTCTGCGCGTCGCGTATTTCTACAAATCGGATCAAAGCCAGCATAATTGACAGCGATAGTTTTATTTTTGGCGGTAGTTGCTATGTTGCCCGTCGCAATAATGCTGTTGTAATAAACACCGCTCCCAGCTTGAACATCCCCTTGAAACCATAGGACACCTGGCGCAAGGCTCCAGCCAGAAAGCGACCACAATCCATCTCTGTAAGTTATGCAGCCATTAAATGTAGTTGCGCCCTGACATATCGTCTTATTAGGCTGAAGCGGAGCGGTACACATACCCTGAGCATTAACTTCGTTACAAAGAAAATCACGGTAACCTCTTCCGCCAGCATCCGGGTAATTTCCCAGGAGATAAACACCATTAGCAATACCACTGACACCTTGGACAGTTACCTGTCGCTGCCCAGTGGATGAGAGTTGAAATACATAATTGGCGTTGGAACGAAGTTGATAAGCGTCTACCTTACTCGTCTGCACTACTGTTTCTTTCACAGTTTGAACAGTAACGCGCGGTACATTGACCTGATAATTAATAGTCCGTACTACGTTTACCTTGGAATTTTTATCTACCGTGAGCGCACCGCCAACTGTTCCGCTTGCAACAAGACCAGTACTTGCGGTCAAAGCGCCTTGTCCATCGAGGCGGCTAGTTATCTCTCCTCGATTTATTATTGTATTACCCTGGGTTTTAACCGTCTGGACCGCGCCGTCATCAATTCGTATATCGCCAATAGCCGCTACAGCCGTACTGTTATTGGAACCGAAATAAGTAACCTTACCATTGGTATTGATTTCTCTGGCTGAGTCCTTACTTGTCCAAAAAACGTCTGCTTGACTATTGAGTGTCGTGATAGCGCCACTGCTTATATTGACATTCCCGGTTAGGTTCGCTGTCGAAATCTGACGCCCAGCCATATTAAGCGTGCCATTGGCGGTAACCGTTCCCGCGCTGGCATTTCCGGTTAGGGTTACGTTCTTGATAGCTGAGACAGTTAGTGCCGAAGCGTTTCCTTCCAGCGTCACGTTGCCGTTTGTCGTCAATGAACTGACAGAGACCGAGCTGCCAACCGTAATATCATCCGTTGAACTGATTGCATCCAGACCCGTGACATTACCAGAAAGATTGACCTTTCCTTTGACACTTATATTGGCCTGTTGCGGCCCTTCGAAACTGACAGACCCATTAAGGTTGAGATCTGTACTAATTCGGATGAGAGGCGGTACTGATGCAGGACTTGAGGGACTGGTCGCACCAGAAGCAGCTCCAGTCGTCGGGCCTGCACCCGTTGAGGTGTAGTCCAGCGGATTGACCTCAAAAATCGCTTGTACGATGGCAGTTGAGTCGGCTGCTCTACCCGTAATATTAGCTACTATGCGGTACTGATCGCTTTTGGGCTTAGTCTTGGACAATAGCTCTACCCGTAATCCTTCAGTTCCGCCTACAGCAATTTCTCCCGCCGCAAGCGCCTCCAGATCATTTGTAGATCGGTTTGTCAAAAATTGCCTCAGCAGCTCCACGCCTGTCCAGGCCTTCAACTGGGCTGGCGTTGTTGCATGAACCGCCAGCTGCCGCTCCTGCGTGCCTTGCACCATGTACATCATGCCTAGCGCTGCGATGGTCAGCGTCATTCCAGTCAGCAGAATGACCATCAGTGAGGCGATACCTCTTTGGCGAGCCGGAAAGCTAATCATGGCGCGAAATTCGACAGGCACGTGGTAAAACTAATCGTCAGCGGCTCAGGCTGCGGTTCCAGATCCAATACGGGAAAACGCACCTGTACCGCATGAACCCCTTCATTTGTACTAAAAGGCCAACATGTCGCTTCGACCACTTGCATATAGGCGCCCTGTGTATCGCTGCCCATCTCGTTGATCAGGTCAGCCGTGATCCAATCCAGCGATGCCCACACCTTCGCACTTGTGCATTTCATGGGTTTGAGCAGTACAAGCCCTGAGGAAGTCGAGACCAGACCGCTGCATTGATAGGCATCCGCGATCGGAGCAGCCGTAATGGTGCTGGCATTGAAGCCCCAGATAATCGCGTTTCCCAACGACCCTTTAATCGGGTCCGCTTTGGTAAAATCGATTACCGTTCCACCCGATAATTTGCGCACATTGTTTTCGTCTGCCTTGGACAGCACTGCATCACGGATGAAGACCAGATCCGTACCTAGTTGAGGTCGCTTGGTACCAGTCACCGGCAAACCAAACCCTGCCTGTTGCAAAGCGATCTGTGCAGTCAAAAGTCCCGAGGCTTTCTGCCCCTCCACCTTGGCCAGGCTTGCCGACTCTACACTTACACCTACCAGGGTCCGGTATAGCGACAACATCGCCAGTACGGTAATCAGCGAAATGACCATGCCTATCATGAGGCTGATCAGGTTGAATCCCCTCTGACGATTATCTGTCACAGATCGCCCACCTGAATGGGCAGACCAAATACCTCCTGGTCCATGGCACGGGTCTGTAGCATAACGTGTTGAGGAGACGCATCTACTGTGCGTCCACCCAGCGAAATAGCGCCCGACGTCGTCGTGCATTCCACATCCAGTGGAAATGGGGAACCATCAATGGGTGAATAGACAATGGCTTTGCTATTGGCGCTATTACCTGGACAGAGCGTTGTTCCATAGACATGCAGCAGGTTGCGCATTTGCACCACGATATAGTTCTGGATATGCAGGTCTGTTTGCGTCTGCTGAATACGCGTGGCGATATGAATCATGCCGATGCCTATGATTGACATCAGCAAGACACCTACTAGCGCCTCGATCAGCGTATCGCCGCGCTGACAAGACCTGCCATTAAATGATAGTGATCGGAAGCGCATCTTCTCGACCCGCCTTTACCGCCAGATCCACCGTGGCGCAATCAAGTCCCGACTGGCTACTTTGAAAAGGTAGCGCTCGGTTATCCAATGCGACGCACTGGAAGGACTTGTTGTCGGACTCGATGGTAACTTGTTTGGGTAGCGCACTGCTCCATACAACCTGGGCATTACCCACCTGCCCGCAATTAAAGGCGCTTTGCCCGGCAACTGGCTGGGCCAGCATCAAGGAAGTGTCGTTCAAACAGAGCAAGGCAGCAGGTTTGTCCGCTCCGACGACGCCCGCCGGGTTCCTCAATGCCATCGCCTTGGCCCGCGCAATTCCCTGTTGAAGAACACTGGCAGCATCACGCTGATGAGCACTGTTCAACCATCCCTGAGTCAAGGGAACGCCCGCCATCAAAAGAATGCTCATCACGGCCAACGTGACCATCAGTTCGATCAGGGTGAAACCCTTGGCCTGTTTTACCATGATGTCACTCCTGGGCACCCGGTCGCGGTACGCTCGTTCTTGCTTGTCAATGTAAGCGTACAGGTGCTCAACTTGGCACTCTTGCCACGGGCAGATACCGTATAGGCCGTATCGGTGACTTGAGTGATCATGTATTCGAAATCCGCACCCTGAGCAGGCTGCCATTTGCCATTGAACAGCGCCTGTGTGGCAGCTGTGGTCGTTGTAACCGGCGCAGAGGAATATTTCAGGGTACGCTGCCGCACGTTCTCCATATTAAGTCCAAGCGCCACAAGGTCGCCCTGCGCTGTCTTGATCTGGCTGCGAGTGACATACGAGCTGTAGGACGGAACCGCGATAGCCGCCAGGATGCCGACTATGGCGACCACAATCAGAATTTCGATAAGTGTAAAACCGCCGCTGCGGCGAGTATCGATATGCTTATGCATGTGTTTGAACCTACGTCTCTTTAACGTCCATGCACGATAATTCCGAACAGTGTTCGGACTTTCCCTGAACCGTTGATCGTTATACAGCCAACTACCAATACCTATTCAAATGCTGTGCCAGCTAAGCAAACTGTTGTTCTGCTTCAGGCTGGACACAGCATCAATAAAGGGCCAGAGCACCTTCAAACTTTATGCATATACGATAAGAGAAGCTGGTAAAGCGCCATGATGCAAGTCGTTGATGACAATATTCTGGCGCAAAGCTAGCGAAGCGGAAGACGCTGCCAGAAAACAGTCTAGCCAGAAGGACCCTTTCCTCAATCACATACTTACTGTTAGCTTTAACTTTATTAATTAAGTAGCTGATTAATCTGTATAAATTAGACAATCCTAGAAATTACTTTAACTTTTTAATCTGTGTTCTGAAATGAGGTATAGCTTTCTAGGCCTCTCATCCGATAACGCTTTAATACGGCAAATACCTCATGCAGTGGCTTACGTAACGAAACCCTGCTCAGCAGCGTCTACACGGTAATATCGCTTTATTGGATGCTTAGCTAATGATCCAATAAACAGTTCAAACATTCAGGAACGCTTTTGTTGTCCATGTCGAACACCGAGTCCCAATCACAGCGACCTTTTGCAATTACGCTTGTAGTCGTTTCAACTGTCCTCTTTACTTTCCTTGCTTATCTGACCATCGGGATTCCACTTGCGGTCCTGCCCAAATATGTGCACGACCAGTTGGGGTTCAACTCGGTCGTCGCCGGACTCGTCATTAGCAGTCAATACCTCGCTACGCTTCTCTCACGATCCCATGCTGGTAAAGTCATCGATACCATAGGCGCCAAGCAAGCTGTCATTTATGGCATGGCTGGATGTGGCATCAGTGGGACGCTCATGCTGGCATCGACGCTTTTACAGAACGCACCCTCAATCAGCTTAGGGTGTTTGCTGGCAGGACGCCTTATCCTGGGCTGCTCGGAAAGTCTTGTAGGCACGGGAGCCATCAGTTGGGCGATTGGTCGTACCGGGGCGGCGCATACGGCCAAGGTCATTTCCTGGAATGGCATCGCCAGCTATGGGGCCTTGGCCGTTGGCGCACCCTTGGGCGTCATGCTGGTCAATGGTCTGGGCCTACGGAGCATGGGTGTCAGCATTCTTTTGCTTGCCCTGCTAGGCTTCTACCTGGCCAGACCTAAACCTGCCATTGCAATTGTGCCTGGTAAACGCATGCCCTTTCTCAATGTGCTGGGGCGGGTTGCGCCGTATGGCATGGGCCTTGCCCTAGGCGGAATCGGCTTTGGAACCATCGCAACCTTCATCACACTCTTCTACAGCAGCCGTCATTGGGACAATGCGGCCTTTTGTCTGAGTGTATTCGGCTTTTTCTTCATCTGTGCACGCCTCTTGTTTGCCAATGCCATCAATCGACTAGGCGGATTTCGGGTAGCGATTGTCTGCCTGACCGTTGAGACGTTCGGATTACTGATGCTCTGGCAGGCCTCGACACCTTTCCTTGCGCTTGCAGGCGCAGCCCTGACCGGGTTTGGCTTTTCCCTGGTATTTCCTGCACTGGGTGTCGAGGCCGTCCGGCTGGTGCCAGCCGCGAACCGAGGCTCGGCGCTGGGCGCCTACTCAGTTTTCATTGATCTCTCATTAGGTATCACGGGTCCATTGATTGGGGCCATTGCAGCGAACTTTGGCTATCCCATTATGTTCCTAAGCGCAGCCCTGGCGTCGTTAATGGGCTTGGCATTGAGTATCACGCTGCTAAAACGGAATCCTAACGTCTGAGCCGGGAGGCCTTACCTACTGATGAACGCTTCAGAATCCGTTGCCATTACCTTGCGTATCGCCTCAATCGTCGTTTTCAGCTTTTTGACGTTTCTGGCCATTGGTCTACCGCTTGCCATCCTGCCCGGATATGTCCATGACACCCTGGGCTTTGGGTCGGTCATGGCAGGCCTGACCATTAGCATCCAATACATCGCCACCCTGTTTACGCGCCCGATTGCAGGCAAGATTGCTGATAGCATCGGCCCCAAGAAAGGCGTAATCGCAGGGCTGTTTGGCTGCGGCATCTGTGGCATCCTGACTCTCATCTCAACTCTGCTACAGGACTTTCAGGTTGCAAGCCTGGTGCTGCTTATCATAGGGCGAGTCTTTCTAGGATGCGCCCAGGCACTGATTGGTACAGGCTCGCTGAGCTGGGGCATGGGCAGTGTTGGGATGCAGCACGTCAGCAAGGTGATCTCCTGGAACGGGATCGCAGCCTACGGCGCCTTGGCCATTGGTGCTCCGCTAGGCGTTGCCATGGTAAGCAGCTTGGGACTCTGGAGCCTGGGTGTAAGCATTGTTTTACTGGCCGCCATCGGCTTGGCCCTGGCCTGGAATAAAGAGCCAGCTCCTGTCATTCCTGGCGAGCGCCTCCCCTTTCTTCGCGTCTTCTGGCGCATCAGTCCTTATGGATTGGGTCTACTGTTAAGCTCGATTGGCTTTGGCACCATCGCGACGTTCATTACGCTGTACTACGGCAGCCATGGCTGGCCTAACGCTGCCTATAGCCTAACCGCATTTGGTGCTGCGTTCATTTGCGCCCGTCTTTTATTTGCAGGAACAGTCAACCGCTTCGGCGGCTACCCCGTCGCCATTGCCTGCTTTATCGTGGAAACACTAGGTCTGCTGCTTCTGTGGCTAGCCGTTTCACCCGGCATGGCCATGGCAGGAGCCGCGTTAGCAGGCTTTGGCCTCTCGCTTGTTTATCCCGCCCTGGGTGTAGAGGCCATTGTAAAGGTCCCCGCCACTAACAGAAGCGCTGCGCTAGGTGCCTACTCACTGTGCCTAGACATGTCGCTCGGAATTACCGGCCCCGTAGCCGGCAGCATTGCCAATGCGTTTGGCTTCAACTCCATTTATCTCTTTGCTGCAATAATGTCTCTAGCCGGCCTTCTGCTGTGTCTTTATCTTTTCAAACAGGCGCAGCGTGCTATGGAAACACCTAACGCCAGGCAGGATCGGCCAAGCTAGGCTTACAGATGAAAGTATCCAGCTGATACGCATGTCAGCTGGATACTTTCGTTCAGCACACACTAACAACCTATGGCGTAAAAGCTTCGGGCCAAGTTAGCAAGATATTATCAATAATGCCTCGCATTACACATCAAGCACTTACTGTAGAACCCGTGCTCATCATCATGATGGCTTAACAAGCCCTCACAATGGATACACCCTCCATGCAGCCTTCCTTTTTTCCAGCGCAGCAGTTTTTGGAGGCGTGTTAACAGCCACGACAGACCTATCGACAAACTTACCAACCACATCATCAAGCTAATCAGCTTGGCAGTAATCGCTAGATCCAAAAGCACTAGCGCTTCAACGTTACCCGCCCAAACGAAAAGAACGATCGAAACAGCCTGGCCTACCAACAGCACTAATACAGGCATGGCAAAAAGTCTAAAACCCATAGAGCCCAACACGAATAAAAGACAATTAATGACTCCTTTGAAGATGCCTGGCCATACAAACAACCGGGACAATCTTATCGGGTAAGCCGAAACGTTGACTCAATGTCAATTTAACGGCCTCCTATCCCAAAGCTGAAATGAATATCAGACTCAAAGCATTCAACGCTACGTCGATCCAGGAGAGCCCATTATACAATCACCAGACGCTATCAAATGGCCACTAGTCTAAAAGCTTTGCCGCTGGTGCCATAAGGAGCCAACAGAGCATGGCTCCCATATCCAAGTGATTAATAACAACCCCTTCCGCACTTAAGCCATTAATAAAGCTTACGCCTAGGCTGCTTGTCTTGAAAAAGCCCCTACATCAGGCACCCGCTTAATGCCCATGTTTTTTAGAAATGGAATTTTCTATATAAATTCATATTAGGGCTTCGTAATTTCATTAATGACCTGAAAAACGCCAGCTTATATTTCTTACTCCACGATCCAAACACTTGAAAAAGCGACAAGCGGTCCATACAACCCAAACAATTGATATTGTTTTTAACCCTCTCGACCCCATATCTGTAAAGCACGACCTAGAACTTCGGAAATTTATAACTAGCGCGTAAGTTAATTATAAAGCACGCTTCTGACCGTTTAGATGTCAGCTTACTGAGCAACTCTCAACTTCAGTTTTCAGGAATGATTGAACGTATCGATGGGCAAACTAAAATAGTCGGCTTATACGTATGGACATCAGTAATGTATACAAAAGACCGCAGCCCTAGTGCTGACTGTGAGGTTTCGAATGGCTAGAGGTATCAACAAGGTTATTCTCATTGGCAATGTAGGTGCCGATCCCGAAATCCGCTATACGCCCAATGGTAACCCCATCACCAATATCACCCTTGCAACCAGCGAAAGCTGGAAGGACAAACAGAGTGGTCAGTTGCAAGAACGAACCGAGTGGCATCGGGTCGTCTTTTTTGGCCGGCTGGCCGAGATAGCCGCCGAATACCTTCGCAAAGGGTCACAGGTTTACGTAGAGGGTACATTACGCACACGAAAGTGGCAGGGCCAAGACGGGCAAGACCGCTACACGACTGAAGTTATCGTCGACATAAGCGGTACCATGCAACTGCTTGGCGGCCGAGGGGATAACGAACCATCGAGTAACCAACAATCCGGCAAACAACCCTCTGGGCAAGCCCGTAGGCCTACACAGCCGCAGCCCTCAACCCAGCCGGCTCCAGACTACGACAGCTTCGATGATGATATTCCCTTCTAAAGGCGCTTAGGCGCCTTTTCTTCTGCCATGTGATGGCTGGCTCTCAGTTCTTCAGGGCATACGCACATCGCTTCTCAGGCGGTGAATGATGTGTCATTCACCTTTTGAGCTAATTTTTTTCGCCCACTGTGCAGCGCTTTTAAATTTTTATGGTCATAGCTGGCAGATCAGCTTCATCACTTCGTTTTGTCGCCCAGCTGACTCACGCTTCCGCTCTATCTCTACTCAGCAAGGAATGCTTTATGACCCGCATACAACTTCGCCGTCGACTCATCTGGACAAGTTTTGCTTACGCACTGCTTTTTTATGCAGGGGTTATTTCTGTATTAGGCTTGGCTGATTTTGTATCCAGTTAGTGATAGTTAAGAGTTAACATTAGTCACACCTAGAGCCCCTTCCTCTTTCGTGCAATCTATTAGGCAAAGCACTTATGAGAAGTTAGCTACGCAACTAACTCAAGCTGTTCCACATATTTTTAAAAGACGCTGTTAATTGTTAAACAAGCACTAGCCAACTTCAAACGTTAAGAGTAAAAAGAGAGCGGCACCAAAATGCCATCATCCTTAGCGTATTCATGGAGCGAAACGTTATGAACGAGTCGTCAAAAGTAGAGACCGGTAATTTGCTGAGCTGGCTATTTCTTGCCGCTTTCAGTATGACAGTATGGTGGGCGTATGATGGAGACTCCTGTCTTGAGCAGTGTAGGCCATCGGCTGACATGTCATTAGCGGCCAATGTCAACGACCAACGCAGTGTTGACATGAGCCTGACGGCGAAAACAGATTTCGATGTTTCTCATCGTCGTTATCGCTGACCGTAAAACAAAGCTCCACTGCATGTGGAGCTTTGTTTTTAAAAGGCTTAATGATCGCTATTTACAAGCAGCCTGATACGGTGCTTCTGATTCCAGCAAAAGGAAAGGGATTATTCGCCTTGCCGTCTCGCAGGACGACTTTAGTCCCATGCGAAGTCTTGTCAGCAATAACCAGTGCCGGAGCTGGCGAGGCCAACCCTTGAGGAACCAGGGCCTTGATACTACTTCCCTTCCTCTCAATAATAACTTTTGACTGATTGACAGACAGGTCTGTCATCAGGCACTCCATAAAGGCATCTGGATCTTTATTTGATCTTCCCGCTAGAGAAGGCTGTACCTTTTCAATATCGCCAACCCCAGCGCAACCTGTTAAAGCAAGGCTGATAACTACTACTAAACGCTTCATGCCTACCCCGGCTAAACCGCTCCATTGATTAAATACGAATCCAGAACCTCTGGAGCCGTCTCGATCAATTAACGTCAAGAAAGATGTTCGAATGAAAGCTGCATCAACAGTATTGGTGCGGCCGCGTCAGATTGGCTAAGTGTCACGGTAGTTCTTCAGGATCTTTGTCTGGCATCAGTCGATGCCAATCAACACCCAACCCTAGACACAACGGGACCAGCATCCACAGCCAGTAACTGTGCCTGAATCCAAAGAAAATACAGCCAAACGCCAATAGAAACGCCCACCCCTCTATCTGGAGATTGCGCTTCAGGTTGATCCATTTTCCCATATACACTCAGTCGCTCCAGACTATGCCATACAGAGCGAACTACAACGTTAAACGTGTAAGGATACTCAAGATTTGAGTGATCGAAAACACAACCCGACACTCAGTACCGATTTCAAGATCGCTGGTTATCGATCAGGATAGCGCGCGTTTCTTTCGATACGCTCTGTTTTACACCAAATAAAGTACTGCTTAACCGACTATTGCGGCAGAGTTGTCGATGTGCAGGAAAGGCTTTGTATATCCCACCATCAAAGTTACGCATCGGCGCTTCAGAAATACAAATAATTCTTATTTATAATACAGACTAAATGCATAATTACGTCTGAAAGTAATTTGAGAGTATTTTAACGCGCTACCAATTAGCGTATTCAATAGCTCGAACTACCCTGAAATACCAGCAGCCCTAGCGCTTGCCTCTGAGTATTCATCGGTCAGTACAAGAGCCACGTCATCATCAGTCGAAGACATTTTTTGTATGGATCTGGGTCGCCCTTCTAGGTGCTTCATTAACTTCCTTGGAGGCCCAGAAGTCCAGCAATGTAAAACTGGTCAGCCAAAAGAAGCATTCAGTACCGAAATGGCTGAGCGCTTATAGCCTGTTTTCTCCAAACAAGCTCCATTTGAGTACTGCTTGCAGATCATCAGTGAGCAGAACACACGTTTGGCTAGTCGCACTAGCCAAGCAGGCAACACCAGACGGCACAACCATTCTCCAAGCCGTTTCAGCCTCAATGAGCCTACTTCCCAATGTTTATGACTCGATCGAATATGACCCGATCAACGACTTTACGCCCCTCGCCTTGTTAGGGACTACACTTATGCTCTTGCTGTAGGGCCAGCAGCTCCGCAGTCTATCCAGAGCGTGGTTGCCTATGTCGACTGGGTTAGCAAAAAACCACACTTCCGAGATGTAGGTATAGCCCTGTATGGGTCTCAAAGTCATCTGGCAGGCTTGATGTTGGGCTTCGAAGAAGAAATTGCTCTGCGCATGCAAACATACAGTCACACCACAGCTATTATCGACGACCTACTCGACGGAGGATTGGCCGCCACGATATTTGTATGCGGACAGGTTAACAGCCGTAGAGCAGAAGGAAAGGTACACGCTCTTACTGTAACCAGCAAAGATCGCCTTCCTAACTGGCCGGCCGTCAAAACCTTCACTGGGCAAGGTATGCCGATGGATATAAATGGCTGGATTGGATGGTTCGTGTCAGCTAATACATCAGACCCAACGATTTCCGACCTATTTAACGTATGCAGCAGACCCAGGACTATCAGGAATTGCAAAAGCGTTATCTGCTTACTCAGGTTTCTCTTTCACCCGAGCAAATTCAAACAACGCATCACTGATGAAAATGGTTATTCCTGTAAGTTCATAACAGAATTAGGTATAAGCAAGCTGAGCAATAGCGCCTAAGCGTCACAACGGATAGATCCTGAACTTGACCAGCACCGCTTCGGCAGCCTATCTGAGGGCCTATCTGCACAATCAGCAGACACATAAGTTCAGACAACGTGAAGACCAGCTTGATACGGAAGCGAAACCCGACTCATCGGCCGGGTTTCAACAAGCTGAATCAGCACTTATGAATACTCTCCTCAAAAGCAGGCCATAGCACTGCGTGCTTCGTACCAGTGTATAAGGAGCTGCTTTCAAACATTATTTCTCTTGTGATGGAATAAACTCAGCGACTGCCTGATCCGCCGCCCGAGCCGGATGAAGATCCGCCCGCCCCGCCAGTGCCGCCCATACCGCTGCCCGCACCTCCAGGTCCACCTGCCGCACCACCTTGCTCCTGCGGACTGACATCTCCGCCCCCTTGATCTTTGCCCCACGGTACACAGCCAGTCGCCAACAATGCCCCGAATAAGATACTCGTCACCCATGCTGCTCGTTTCATTTTGGATCCTCCTGTCTGAACTAAGTGGGACCCTCAACATGGCCAATAAGTGCAAGGCGAGAGGCTCTACGGCGTTTCTTTCCTAGGAGTCACTCTGGTGCTTGTCCTGGGCACTATCCATAAGCGTCAGAAGAGCTTCACTAATGAAATCAGCATTTGCTGCAAGCTCTTCAAGATGCTCCATGGCACGACCTGACACATCGGTTGACCCGCGCTGATCAATCCAAATTGCAAGCTCCTCAACCGCTGCGCCGAGCGCTAATTGGTTCCGGTTCAAACGGGACAGTAACGCCACCATGATTTGTTGATCACCGTAAAGCATACCGGGCAGACTCCTGGGCTTGGGAATGAAACTACGCATCGCTTGAACGTTATACCTAACCTACTCCTACGCCGATATGATCAAAAGATCATGAATAGTTAAAGCATGACAAGACAAGCTCATCACTAGGCTAGCAACCGCACAAAAGGTAGTGATGCATTCTTTGTAGCCTTTCGCCAGCAAACGCAGCCGTACTCTAAAGCCTGGCCTGAGTATTGCTAGAACACTGAGGCACTATTCCTCAAGCTCTATTCTGTCAAAAAACCATCAAATTAAATTTTCGGCCGGTTTTGACGATAAGCAGACGTGCGCTCCGTTGTCCGTATTAGGTGTGAGCAATGAATATACTTTTTTATCTGTCCGGCTTTATCAGAAAAGCGCCGCTTTTCCTGTCATTTTTTGTTTTATTGACCGTCCAAACCGAAACTGCTAAGGCATCCGTAGAGTTGATAGGTCTGAATATGTCTGGAGCAGGGTTTGCAGGACAAGTGCTGCCTGGCGTAAACGGCCGTAACTACATTTTTCCTACAGAACCTTACTTTCAGCAATGGAGCGCCAAAGGCATACGGCTGATTCGCTTTCCTATTCTTTGGGAACGCCTTCAGCCTACCCTAGGTGGGCCGCTGGATCCGACTTACGCTGCCTTGATAGATGGTACGTTTAATCTTGCCAATAAATATGGCATGAAGGTAATTCTGGACCTGCATAACTACATGCGTTATCGGGGACAGATTATTGGTACAAGTGGTGTGCCTTATCAGAGATATCAGGACATCATGGCCAGGATTGCACAGCGCTGGAGCACCCAACCATCGTTGTATGCTTACGACATCATGAACGAGCCTCATGATGCCCTAGCCTATTGGCCAACGGCCGCTCAATATGGGATTAATGGTGTTCGCAGTATAGATAATGTTCGCCCCATCATGATCGAAGGTAACGGATGGGCTGAGGCCACCCGCTGGGCATACTGGAATGATCCGCTGCTCAAACTGCAGGATCCTGCAAATAATATTATTTTCGAAGCACATACTTACTTTGATGAGGGAGCTGGCGGCACATACGACGCTGTCGACGTTAGCACCCTAAGCCCAACATATGGTGTTGAACGTGTTAAGCCCTTTATAGAATGGCTGAAGAAAAACGGCAGACGAGGCTTTATTGGAGAATTCGGCGTTCCAGATAACGACCCCCGCTGGCTCACTATTATGGACAACATGCTGGCTTACCTAAGACAGAACTGCATTCCAGCAACTTACTGGGCAGCAGGTCCTGGCTGGGGAACATATAACCTGTCAGTAGAACCCGTTGGCGGACAAGACCGCCCTCAGTGGGCGACACTGAAAAAATATATCGATAATACAAGCTGTTCTTCCTATGGACCTGCAGTAACACCTGTTACAGCTCTGCCATCAGGAGCAGGAGTCATTACCCCGTCGACACCTAATACAGCTATACCAAAAGCCACACCTACAAATACGGCTCCTGTTTCAAATATCTCTGTGTCACTATCGGGGTTTGATGCACTAAACTATATAGCATCGTATCCGGACTTAGCGGCTGCTTTTGGTACAGACGTTCAAGCTGCAACGCAGCACTATATCAATACTGGATACAAGGAAGGACGGGTTGTGTCATTCAACCCTCTAAGCTATATAGCTTCAAACCCTGACCTGATTGTAGCTTTTGATACAGATACTAATGCTGCAACCAGACATTATATCCTTTATGGATATAGGGAAGGCAGAACGGTATCCTTTAATGCTCTATCTTATATCGCAAGCTATCCTGATCTTATAAAAGCGTTTGGTACAGATACTAATGCTGCAACCAGACATTATATCCTTTATGGATACAGGGAGGGCAGAACGGTATCCTTTAATGCTCTATCTTATATCGCAAGCTATCCTGATCTTATGAAAGCGTTTGGTACTGACATCAATGCAGCAGCCAAACACTACATACTAAATGGATCTAAAGAAGGCAGAAAAATTTCCTTCAGCCCAGATAGATACTTGGCAAAATATGCAGACCTCCGCGCTGCGTTTGGGTCGAATAGAAATTTTGCGACCCTGCACTATATAGATCATGGCTATAAGGAAGGGCGCTCACCCTGACGCTCATATGGATTTCGAATCGCACGAAACTATTCGCTTGACGATTCGCAATCCAAAAGTCTTATATATTTCAAAGTACTTCTGATCAGCCATGACCTTCAATAATCTATTTTTAACTAAGCCAGCCACTTATTTCAGCTGCAATGCACTAGGTTTTAACTCTCACTGATCAGCATCACTGGAAACCGAGCAAAACTAGCGGCAACATCAGGGTAAATTAGACTCACGTCTAGGCCTGCACAGGCGGACCCGACTACCACCTGCAATATAATTAGCGCTGCGCGCTAAAATGCTGACCCTTGGCGATCGCAAAGACCTTTTTGAAGGAATCCCTTAACTAGTGTGGTGAATCACAACTACCAAGCACAAATATGGTCTGCAGAGTGAGTATTCAAAACTGACTCAAGGAGGCATGCGATGAGAACAGGCCGTCCTGCTGTACTGATCACCCTGACCAGGCAAGAACATGCCGAGCTCAGCCGTCGAAGGGCTCAGCGTAAAGGTCCTGCGGATTCAAAACTATGCGCTGAAATCATCCTTTCTTGCGCTAGCGGTGAGCCCGGCTCATCGATTGCCAGGCGCCTGGGTATTACTGCTCAGACCGTATCGCGGTGGCGTCTTCGCTTCTCACAATGGGGACTTGAGGGGCTTAATGATGAGCCCAGATCTGGGCGACCCCGCAGTATCAGTGACGAGAAGGTTCAGGAGGTTGTTGATCGGGTCCGGCAAACCAAGCCTGAGGATGCCAGCCACTGGAGTTCGCGCCGCATGAGCAAGGCTACCGATATTTCCATGGCCAGTGTGCAACGTATCTGGCGAGCCTTTGGCCTTAAGCCTCACCTTGAGCAGACGTTCAAACTCTCAACCGATCCGGCCTTCGTCGATAAAGTTCATGACATCGTTGGGCTATACCTGAACTCACCGGATAAGGCTCTGGTGCTGTGTATTGGTGAGAAAAGCCAGATCCAAGCCCTGGATCGAACCCAGCCAGGTCTGCCTTTGGCACCAGGCCCTCCGGTAACTTGAACACACGACTATCAGCGCTTTGGCACAACGTCATTGTTTGCTGCGCTGGATGTTGCCACAGGCGAAGTGATCGGGCGTCTCAAGCGTCGTCATCGTAGCGCTGAGTTTGTGGAGTTCTTGAAGGCTATTGATGAAGAGATCTGTACGGACCTACCGGTTCACTTGCTCATGGACAACTATGAGGTGCATAAAACCGATCAGGTAAAGGCCTGGCTAGCCGCACACCCTCGTTATCAGGTGCATATCACCCCAACCTCGGCTTCCTGGCTAAACCTGGTAGAGCGCTTTTGCTCGACCCTTAGTCAGAGATGGATCAAGCGGCAATCACATACCAGCGTGAGCGATCTTGAGCAGTCTATTAACCATTATTTGGCTACTTACAACCAGAACCCGAGGCCCTTCCGCTGGAGTAGGAGCGCTGGTGAAATTCTGGCTTCAGTAGGTAGAGCAGCACGAGCTTTTCGTAGAAACTAATTAAACGTACTTGTGATTCACAACACTAGTATGAGTCTGGGCATAGATCTGCCTATATTCATGGATCAATAAATAGCACTTTTCTCGCAACTGAGCCAAGAGTCCCAAGCGCTGCGTTGGCCCTCCCATTGCTAACGGCGCCCTAATTTGTCAGCCCTCGGCGTTGCATAGATAATCACCTATCGCATATACAATGCCAAAGACAACCAATGCTCCCCCGGTCCTCTATCCGCAGCACATGCTGAAGAAAGCAAGCCGGTGGAAAGCTTTCAAGCTTGTACAGCCGCAATCAATTTTTATCCCCCGCAGACTGGTGAACTGAGATTATAAATCATCTAGACTCTTTCACACCTCTCGGACAGTCTTTATACTCCGCAAAAAAACCATACATCTCTCAGCAAATAATAAGGATATGAAATGAAAATACCAAACTTCAAAGGTTTATAAATTTTATAACTCCCCGTTTCTTTAAGTTAATTAATAAAGAATAAGCAAACAGCCAGATGACTTTAATAAGGTATTTTAAAATTTGGCTTTTCAACACTTTCTTGATGCTAGTCATGCTTTGATCGGAAGTCCTCATGCTTACTAACGAATCTTATTTAGGGCACGACAAAAAAGTGCTAAGGTCATCTACTGCAATTTCGGTATTTGTAGCAATAAGTTTTTTCGCAATAGCATTCATGTTATTTTTTATGCGAAATTCAGAGCCACTCCTCAATCCGACTGTGTTTGCTGAAGATGGTGTTTGGACAGGTATGGGAATGGAGCATGGATGGCTACAAACTGCATGGAATGCAAGGCCTGATTATAAGGTCGTCCTAAATGTCGCTATGCTTTGGCTAGCTGCAAAAACAAGCTATATTTTTACAGGAAGCCACATAGAAGGATTGGCTTTCTTTATAGCTATATTTTCATATGCTTTTTTTGCCGCTATCGCTACGCTTGGCTACCTTGCTACGCAAGGTATTATCAGCCACCCATTGAGGATCGTGCTTTACATTCTAATTGTAATGGCTCCAGTGGGTCTGCATGGAAATGAAATATTTGGAAGGATTCTCCAAATAGGGTTCTTTTTGCCACTGGCTTCTATTTTTCTTCTGATGATAAGAGACCAAACGCTTGGAGTTATCGGCACTATTACTATCGATGCGATTTTAGTTTTGTTCGTGATAACAAACCCAGTCGTTGCGTTACTGGTATTTCTATACGCAGCGCTTTACCTCCTAAAAAACAGGAACCTCCTCGCCACTATTAAAAGCTTAGCACCACTATGCTTGATTTCTCTAACCTACATTATCGCGGTAAAGGACAACGTTCGACCAGGCTCGTCGCTGCCTATAGCGTGGGACCAAAATCATGCTGTAGAGGCGATTGTAGCAAGGAGTGTGCTCTACCCATTCGTTCATTTAATTTATAGAAACATGACCGATGTTACTTCTATAGTTTTACTGGTTGTATTTATTACACTTATTACATGTGCACTTTACCTTTCCCGCAGGAACGGTAAGTGGTTTATACTCGCATTCTCAGCTGCATCGCTGTTCATCTACGTCGCGCTAACATTCAAGATGCGCGGGGGACTGACGACGCTGCTAAACGGATACAACTCGACGTTCCCTGACCGTTATTTTGTCGGAATAAACTTGATTGCGATGCTTTGCTTTGTTCTGGCACTCTCGATTATTATCGAAAGCGCAGGTAGGAATGTGCGCATTGCATGCTATTCATTATTGGCACTGATTGTTTTTTCCTATGTTTGGAAAGCAAGCTCAATATTCGAAAGAGGCAGGCCGACGATGGTAATTTACCAAGACAAATCATTTGGAGACCGACTGTGTGCTGCTAAAAAAACTATGGATGGACTTTATTCTCAAGTGCTAATAGAACCGGCAGGATGGTCAATGAAGATACCAAATGGAGAGCTTCATTTAACCAGATGCCCGTAGCTAGAATAG
The DNA here is from genome assembly GCF_058536325.1 of Pseudomonas sp. C2.3V. Lineage (NCBI taxonomy): Bacteria > Pseudomonadati > Pseudomonadota > Gammaproteobacteria > Pseudomonadales > Pseudomonadaceae > Pseudomonas > Pseudomonas sp. C2.3V. Next base: position 2,240,642 of record NZ_JBZUBN010000001.1, read on the forward strand.
GCCACGATCAGGCAACCAGAATATACCAAGGTGGCGATATTAACATTTTCACCTTGGCATATACTTATTTCTAGCAATGTGAGTCACATCCTGCCATTTAAAACCAAAAGAATTACTTTAGAAATGCGCATCACTACTAGCCACTTTATTATGCACATAAACAGCGAAACCCGATGACTTCTCTCTGTATTCTTATTAGCGTAGCCAGATCAATAAGTTGAATTTACAAAAATTTTCACTTTTCTCAAGATAACAAACTTCGCAATATCAAAAATTAATATTCAGATTCCTGACTGGCTAGCTGGATGCCTTGCATCAACACAGTATTTATTCCAATAGAGCCGATCAAAGATCGTTTCTTTGGTACCTAAAATACTCGTATTGTCAGGAGCCTCGACCCATATATTATTTATAACTAATGTATTTTCTTTAACTGACACTGACGAAACATACCTCATGAAACGTGGAGCAGTTTCCCTGACGCCTACCCCGCTTAAGCGCCCACATACATATCCGTCCCCAGTCCCGCTACTCAATGAGCCTAAAAAGTAGGTATACCCAAATTTTGCTGACTTTGGGTCTTTCAGCTCTTTCTTGACTAACGCCTGACTTTTTTCAATAGCATCCTTCTCGGTTGGACTACATCCAGCCAAGCACACAAAAGCAATAGCAATTAACAGGACGTTTCTCTTCATGACTGGTCTCTTCAAACCGCTCAAAGGCTAAATACATTTTTTACATTGAAGTCCGAATATGATTACGCCGGTTTCTACCGCTTTCTATGAACAGTTGGAGGAGTCGAAACCATAAATCTTGCCGTACACCTTTAAGCCAAACCTTCATCATTGACCACCGTATAACTGTAGGCACAGTTATGCCACAATATGCCTAATGTCGGGAACGAATCCCGCTTTCATCACCGGTCAGCTGGGTCATAGCGTTCAACTGCTGCTATTACCCTAAGCCGCTGGATCTCTTCACAATCAGACTGCAACGAGCTGGCAAAACTTCAAATTGGCCTTGAATCGGTCCTCGCCTCGCTTATGACAGTCTGGACACCGCGACAGGTAAGACTCTTGATCTCCACCGCCAATATCACCATGCAGTTCGGGGCAAAGCCCCTGTTTGAAAATGTTTCAGTCAAATTCGGCAATAGCAACCGTTACGGTCTGATCGGCGCGAACGGTTGTGGCAAGTCGACCTTCATGAAGATTCTGGGTGGTGATCTGGAACCGTCAGCGGGTCAGGTCATGTTGGAGCCGAATACTCGTCTGGGTAAGCTGCGCCAAGATCAGTTCGCCTATGAGGAGTTTACCGTCATCGATACGGTCATCATGGGGCACACCGAGCTGTGGAGGGTTAAAGCCGAGCGTGATCGCATTTATGCACTTCCGGAAATGTCGGAAGACGACGGCATGGCGGTTGCCGAGCTTGAAGTTCAGTTTGCTGAAATGGATGGCTACACAGCCGAATCACGTGCAGGCGAACTACTGCTCGGGCTCGGTATTCCTCTTGAACAGCATTTTGGTCTCATGAGTGCCGTATCGCCAGGCTGGAAGCTTCGCGTGCTTCTCGCGCAGGCGCTGTTTTCAGATCCAGACGTGTTGCTGTTGGACGAACCCACCAACCACCTGGATATCAACACAATCCGTTGGCTCGAAGGTGTACTCACTGCGCGTAACAGCACCATGATCATCATTTCGCACGATCGCCACTTCCTTAACAGCGTCTGCACGCACATGGCCGATCTGGATTATGGTGAGCTGCGTCTGTTTCCTGGCAACTACGACGAATACATGACGGCCGCTACCCAGGCGCGTGAGCGTTTGCTGTCTGATAATGCAAAGAAAAAAGCACAGATTGCTGAGCTTCAGTCCTTTGTCAGCCGTTTCTCGGCTAACGCATCCAAAGCAAAGCAAGCTACAAGCCGAGCACGCCAGATCGACAAGATTCAGCTTGAAGAGGTAAAGCCTTCTAGCCGGGTAAGCCCCTTTATTCGCTTCGAACAGACTAAGAAACTGCATCGCCAGGCTGTAACGTTAGAGAGCGTTGCCAAGGGCTATGACGGCAAGCCGCTTTTTGATCGCTTGAGTCTTCAGATTGAAGCCGGTGAGCGCGTAGCCATCATCGGACCGAACGGGATTGGTAAAACCACCCTTCTCCGCTGCCTTGTCGGCGAGTTGCCTGTCGATAAAGGTGAAGTTAAGTGGACAGATAGCGCGGAGGTTGGCTACTTCGCCCAGGATCACGCCGAGGATTTCGAAGACGATATCAACCTGTTCGACTGGATGGGCCAATGGACCCAGGGCGGAGAACAGCTGGTACGTGGAACGCTAGGTCGGATGCTATTCTCCAACGATGACATTCAGAAGTCTGTAAAAGTCATCTCGGGTGGTGAACAGGGTCGTATGCTGTTTGGCAAGCTTATCCTCAAAAAGCCTAACGTACTGGTAATGGACGAGCCGACGAACCACTTGGATATGGAGTCCATCGAAGCCTTGAACCTGGCGCTCGAAAACTATCCCGGTACACTGATTTTTGTCAGCCACGACCGCGAATTTGTGTCCTCGCTCGCCACCCGTATTGTTGAGCTGACCGAAACAGGTATTACTGACTTCAGTGGTACCTATGATGATTACCTGCGTAGCCAAGGTGTAATTGGCTAGGCCAATGTAGCCTTTAGTATATAACGCTACAAAAAGCGGTGAGATTTATTAAAAGTCCACCGCTTTTGGGTTTTATCCTGAGCTCCGCGCTTGTATCATCCGCCATGCTTTTCCGATTCGCCCATGAAACGGATATTTCAAGCATGTTCCGGTATGTCCGGCTGTTGAAAAGAGAAAATGCCTTTTCCTACGTCGCTCACCTTATCGAGTCGTTGTGTACTCGATCCTTCCATCAGGCAGCCATGATGCCTGACCGCAGCGATATTCTTCGTTTCCTTAAGCATCGCCGCCGACTGTCTTCAACAAAATTATCTGTCAGCATTGTTAGTCTGCTTACGATCTGGCTTAAGATTGTTTATAACGTATTTCCGTTTGTGTTTTATGCCTCAAGCCCCATATGGATAAGGTGTGGCTTTGCATCGCGTCACAGCCAGATGTGTCTGGCACGCGAGCTCGAGGTATCTGAACTAGGTAATGCAGGCTCAAGTCGTAAAAGGCTTGGCCTTTATAATTCAAGAATGACCTTGTGCTTCAGGAGTACCATTAATGACCCAACGTGGTAGCGGAGAGTCGGATCTCGTTTTCGTGGGAGCCGGCATCATGAGTGCGACGCTTGCTGTCATGCTCAAGGAACTCGACCCCTCATTGAATGTGGAAGTTCTAGAGCTACTCAGTTCCGGCGCCGCCGAAAGTTCCAACCCTTGGAACAATGCCGGCACAGGTCACGCAGCACTTTGCGAGCTGAACTACACCCCGGAAGGCAAGGACGGTACGGTAAACATTACCAAGGCCATCGATATCAACATCATGTTCGAAACGTCCAAGCAGTTCTGGACCTACCTTGTCGAACAGGGCCATTTCGATTCGCCTAGAAGCTTTATCAATCCTGTTCCTCACCTAAGCTTTGTCCGCGGCGATAAGGATATTTCGTTCCTGCGCAAGCGCTTCGAAGCATTGTCGGCGACCCCCTTGTTTGCCGGGATGGAATACACCGAAGATCGTGCAAAGCTTGAAGAGTGGATGCCCCTGATGATGAAGGGACGCACCACGAATGAAAAGATCGCGGCGACACGCACTGAGAGCGGTACCGACGTGAACTTTGGCGCACTGACCACTAACCTGCTCCATCACCTGACCAAGCAGCCGGGTACCAAGATTACGTATAACCAGAAGGTTACCGATCTGCATCGCGAGCCTGACAATCGCTGGCGACTGACCATCCAAGATACCCAGACCGGCGCAACTCGCACCTTACGGGCCCGGTTTGTTTTTCTTGGCGCAGGCGGCGGTGCTCTACCACTCCTGCAAAAATCCGATATACCGGAAAGCCACGGTTATGGCGGTTTCCCGGTGAGCGGTCAATGGCTGCGCTGTGACAAGTCGGAAGTGGTCAGTCAGCATCAGGCCAAGGTGTATGGCAAGGCAAGCGTAGGCTCGCCCCCCATGTCCGTACCCCATCTGGATACGCGTGTCGTGGACGGCAAGAAATCTCTACTGTTTGGTCCATTTGCAGGCTTCACAACGAAATTCCTGAAGCAAGGCTCCTTTATGGACCTGCCTAAATCCATTCGAGCCAATAATCTGGGCCCCATGCTGGCTGTGGCACGGGATAACATGCCCTTGACCAAGTATCTGATCGGTCAGGTCATGCAGACGTTCGACCAGCGTATCGAGGAGCTTCGGGGCTTTTATCCAGAAGTGGACAAGAATGACTGGCGCCTTGAGATTGCAGGTCAACGCGTTCAGATCATCAAGAAAGATCCCAAGACGGGCGGCACTCTGCAGTTCGGAACGGAAATCGTGTCGGCACAGGACGGATCGATTGCAGCGCTACTGGGTGCCTCTCCAGGCGCGTCGACGTCAGTCTCGATCATGCTTACGCTCATTCAGCGCTGCTTCCCTGAGCAATACAAGAGTGAGGCCTGGCAGGCTCAGTTATTGAGGATGTTCCCAGCACTCAATGGTTCGCTGGATAAGGACCCTGAGCTGCTTCAGCGCGTGCGTTCACACTGTAATGAAGTTTTGCAACTCCGATAATATCGGTGAAAGAGGACGTGTTGAGCACGTCCTCTTAGAATAATTAGAATATCTAGCTAGCGTGTATTCACTGGACAACCGTCCACCCCGCCCCGAATACCGCCTCAGTGACTGTCGAATGCCATGAGAAACTCTTCCATGGCATTCGATTCGCGACCTTACTCAAGCCACTGCAGACGTCCAATCCACCCAGCCAAACTTCCAGGTTGCCAGGATCAGCAGACCAAAGACGATCCGATACCAGGCGAACATCGCATAACTGTGGTTACCAATAAATTTCAGGAGACCACGCACGGCGATCATCGCGAAAATAAAGGACGTGATGAAACCGATAGCGAATACAGGTAGGTCACTGGGCTGAAAAAGATCCCTGTACTTGTAGCCTGAATAGACCGCGGCGCCGACCATGGTAGGCATGGCGAGAAAGAATGAAAACTCGGTTGCAGCTTTTCGAGAAAGGCCAATCAGCAAACCACCAATAATGGTAGACCCCGAACGGGAAGTACCTGGGATCATAGCCAAACATTGAATGCAGCCAATCTTGAGCGCATCGACCCAGGTCATGTCATCGACATGATCGATATTCGTGTTGTGTTGGCGCCGCTCCGCCCACAGCATGATCACGCCACCAATAACCAGTGCCATGGCTACCGTGATGGGATTGAACAGGTATTCATGGATCGCATCGGCAAAGGCAACGCCCAGAATGACGGCTGGAAAGAAGGCTACCATCAGATTTACGGTAAACCGTTGAGCTTCTCGTTGGCGGGGCAAGCCGACCACGACATCGATGATCTTGCGGCGAAACTCCCAAACGACAGCCAAAATCGCACCCAACTGAATAATGATGTTGAACGCCATGGCTCTATCGCCACCAAATCCCAACAGGTCGGCCACAATAATCTGGTGACCTGTACTTGAGATCGGCAGAAACTCGGTCAAGCCTTCTACGATGCCCAAAATTAGCGCCTGGATGGCACTCCATAGATCCATTCGTTTCTCCATATAGCTGCCGAGGTAGCAGCGCTAGCTTGCTTATTCAATTGGGGGAGTCAGGTCTACAACCGGAACGCCGTGAACAATACCAGGCCTTACTTTTCGTTGGCATACGTTCAATAAAACGGAGCGATACAACTGAAGGTAAGATACGGTCCCTGTCCGACATATTTTCCCAGGGTGCTTAGGGTGTCTTCTTTTGAAATAGTTGCAGCCGTTTTAGGCGTTATCGCGGTCTGGCTCACGGTTCGGCAAAATGTTTGGGCCTGGCCGGTCGGATTAGTCATGGTCGTGATGTATGCCTGGGTCTTTTATGATGTCAAACTGTACTCAGATATGCTGCTTCAGGGCGTTTATGCCGTTCTGCAGCTCTATGGCTGGTGGCAGTGGGTCAAGGGCGGACAAGATCATCAAGGACGACACGTCACTCGTCTTTCAAATGCAGCTCTGCTGGGTAATCTGCTGGTAGGTGCTCTCGGGACAATTGCCTTAGGTTATTTAATGAGCACCCATACCGACGCAAGCCAGCCCTGGCTGGATGCGGGGCTGACCAGCTTTAGCCTGGTTGCTCAGCTCTGGATGGCACAGAAGCGGGTCGAATGTTGGGTGCTTTGGTTCGTAGTCGATGTAATCTACGTTGCGCTCTTTATCTACAAGGCCCTCTACCTGACCGCCCTGCTCTATGTACTGTTTGTTGGTTTGGCCGCGCGCGGCTGGTTTGTATGGCGACGTGAGGTAGCAACCGTATGAAGGTGATCGTACTGACAGGCCCTGAATCCACTGGCAAGTCATGGTTGGCTCAAACGCTCAAAGACAATCTGGACGGAATGCTGGTAGGCGAATATGTGCGGGAATACTTTGCTACGCTAGGGCGCGATACTACCTACGAAGACATCACCCCTATCGCGCGTCGTCAGCTTGAACATGAAGACGCAGCACGCCAGCAGCGCCCCGCTCTTCTGATCCTAGATACTCATCTCTTAAGCAACATCTTGTGGAGCCGCTTTCTATTCGATGATTGCCCGGACTGGCTGGAAGCTGCATTGCTTGCGCGCCACTACGATCTTCATCTGCTGCTGGACCCGCGGGAAGTACCCTGGAGCAACGACGGACAACGCTGCCAGCCCGACATGCGAGACCGCCTGGCCTTTTATGAGGCTTGTAAAACGTGGCTGGATAACCATAAGCAAACCTATCGGTGCATCGGAGGCAACTGGGCGAATAGACAACGCCTGGCCTTGCAATATGTCACTGAGTTGCTGGAAGGTTAGCGTACCTGCATGTCTATCCAGTAAAATGATGAAATCATTTGGAGGCCCTATGCCAGACGACGATTTCTCATCATTCGCCAGTGAAATGCGAGGCGTTCGACGCTTGGTAGATGACCATGCAGACACCGGTAAACCGCGCACGGATCGTCAGCAGGTCGTCAAGCGTCGTGAAGCCGCCATACAGTCAACGACAGCTATCAAGGTTGATGGGTTGTCTGATCAGTTCATCATCGACGTGGGTGCTGAAGACGAGCTTTACTGGGCACGTGATGGTGTTCAGGATAGCCAGATTCGTAAGCTCAAGGCCGGGCAGATTCCGTTTGATGGCAGCCTGGATTTGCATGGCATGACGGTAGAGAAAGCGCGCGCGACACTGTGGGACTTTATCGCTGAGGCAACGAAATTCGAAGTTCGCTGCGTTCGCATTACTCACGGGAAGGCAGCGCGCCTTGACGGACGACGTCCGCTCATCAAGAGTCATGTCAACACTTGGTTGCGTCAACATTCTCAGGTGCTGGGCTTTGTGTCTTGCCAACCGCGCCATGGCGGTACTGGCGCCGTCTATGTACTGCTTAAACGAACCATGCTGGAAGGTCGGGACGAATAACCTAGCTTTCCAGTCAGAATTGATTTTAATCGCCGCAGCCCCTACTCTCCTCATCCCGCATCGCTGCGGTGTCAATATCCATAGGAATTACCATGTCATTGGAACAACACTACTCCGCCATTCTTTCTCAGTTAGGCGAGGATGTTTCCCGGGAAGGCTTGCTGGATACGCCCAAACGTGCCGCCAAAGCCATGCAGTACCTGTGCAAAGGCTACAACCAGACGTTGGAAGAAGTGGTTGGAGATGCGCTGTTCACTTCAGACAATAGCGAGATGGTATTGGTCAAAAACATCGAGCTGTATTCCCTGTGCGAGCACCATATGCTGCCCTTTATCGGCAAAGCTCACGTAGCCTATATGCCAAGCGGCAAGGTGCTGGGCTTGTCCAAAGTTGCCCGCATCGTTGATATGTACGCGCGCCGCCTGCAGATTCAGGAAAACATGACCCGTGAAATTGCCGAGGCGATTCAGAAAGTCACCAACGCGGCGGGTGTAGCGGTAGTCATCGAGGCTCAACATATGTGTATGATGATGCGCGGCGTCGAGAAGCAGAACTCATCGATGGTTACTTCCGTCATGCTTGGCCAGTTCCGTAGCAACGATGCAACACGCGCCGAGTTCATGGGCCTTATCAATCGATAAGTCTGATGCTCGTGAAAAACCGGCCTGAATGGCCGGTTTTTTATTTAACCTGCATTGCGGTGTTGGGCCTGTACGTCATCAAGCCCCTTGGCCTGGATAGTCCATAACGACTCGAACAGTCCTCCACTTCGCTGCAAAACAGCCGGTGGGCCATCTTCGACAATACGCCCTTTGTCCATCACGATGACCCGATCGAACGATGCGACTGTAGACAACCGATGGGCTACTGCCAGAACAGTGCGTCCACGAACCAGGTCCGTCAGCGCCATCTGAATTTCCTTTTCCGAATGCGTGTCCAGCGCAGAGGTCGCCTCATCCAGAATCAGGATGGGGGAGCTCTTCAAAAACGCCCGCGCAATGCCCAAGCGCTGACGCTGCCCTCCTGACAAGCGAGCCCCTCGTTCGCCTACCAGTGTGTTGTACCCTTCGGGTAGCTGGCGTATGAAATGATCGCAATAGGCGTGGCAAGCTGCTTTATAGACCTCTTCATCCGTAGCATCAGGTTTTCCATAACGGATATTTTCACGGATGGAGCGATTGAAGAGAGCGATCTCCTGCGGCACCACTGCGATGGCTGCGCGCAAGCTGTCTTGGCTGACTTCATGAATAGGCTGACCATCGATAAGAATGCGACCGTTACTCACTTCATCCAGACGTTGAAGAAGGTTAATCAACGTAGACTTGCCTGCCCCGGAGGTGCCCACTAGGCCAACCTTTTGGCCTGAGGGAATGTGCAAGGACAGGTCATCAATGACTTTGGATCCGTCAGGATAGCTGAATGAAACATGCTCAAACGTGATGGAGCCTGATTTGGCATTGAGAGTAGCAGCGTTTTCCGTGTCCTGAATGCCATGGGGCTGGGCAATCACCTTGAGCGTATCGGCCACCGTTCCAAACTGCTGCGCGGCATCGACCAGTGCCAGCGCCAAGTCTCTGGAGCCATGCAGAATACGGAAGGTCAGTGCACTTACCACGACGACGTCACCAGGCGTAACAGTACCTTGTCGCCACAGGTAAATAGCCCAGAGCAGCATAGAGCCGGCCATCAAGGTCAGGCATATATCGTGTAGAACTCGCGCTTTTTCAACGTACATCCAGCTACGACGCTGAGCACGTGCCTCAACACCCAGTTCCTGCGCCAAGCGATCACGCTCTCGAGCCTGAGCCGAAAAAGCCTTGATAGTCCAGACATTGGAAACCATGTCCACAACCTCTCCGCCTACACGCGACGCTTGCTCGGCAAAGGCCTGATGCTTATGGCGACCACGGATGCCAAAACCCGTAATGATGCAGCCAACCAGCAGCACAAAGCCTATCAACGCCAGCGCCATTTCCCAGCGGATGGACAGCATAACGACTACCGCCCCCAGGAAATCGGTACAGGGCGGGACGATACGCCACGTCAACGCGGAAAAAATATTCGCGACGGCTGTGCTGGTCTGATTGATTCGATTGCCCAATGCGCCAGAGAAATGCTCCTTAAAGTAACGCATTGGGTGGCCGGTCAAATACTCGAACAGATCGATTCGCAGATCTACGCCTGTCTTGACAATAGTCCGACAGCCAAGCCACCCACCTCCTCGCCACAGGATGTTTTCAAGAGCAATAAGTCCGATGAAAAAACCAAAGGGGAGCCAGACATTGGCTTCCATCCGGTTGTCACTGGCCATGGCATCCACAAGAAGCTTCATGGCGTACTGAACGGCAACGGCGCAGGTGGCGCCGCCAACCATTAGGAAAAACAACCCTCCAAACGCCAAACGGCGCCGACAGACATAGCGCCATAGAAACGCGATCGGACGAGAGGGGAACGGTCGCCCCCCTGGAGAGCTGGAAGTGTTGCTCATGAAGCCTGTCCTTCAGCCATCGCAGCGAACTGAGCCTGTTGACGCTCCAGCTCTTCTGCCAACGGAGAATAAATGGCTCGATGACCCTGAGGATCAGCATAACCATATAAACCGACTTCACATAGGCGCTCATCGTTCCATCCCGGATAGTCCAAGATGGGATACAGGCAAATGCCTTCGACAGGGATATTCTGAGTCATGGCGTTACGAACTTCTTCACATACGTATGCCAGCCATGAAGGCCTCGCCTCACCTTCCGCTCCTGTCTCTGCAATCATGAGCGGCCGCTGGTAGCGGGCATAGACCTCAGCCAACATTCCACGCAAGGGACGATACAGTGGGTCATCCCGAAAAACGGTTTTACCGCCGTTAAACCATTGATTGTCGGAATAGAAGTTGAGCCCTACGATATCAAGATATTCAGCCTTCCCACCGAGCCCCGGCCAAGCTTTTCCACACAACATGTCCCAGGCTTCGAACTGAGACTGCCGGTAGGCTTCGGCCGCCTCGCGGTCTGCTGCTCTACCAGAGGCAGGAATCACATTGATGAGTGGGTCCGCCTGGACGAACCGAGCCTTGGGCGCAACACCACGAATGGCTTCGATGGCAGCAATCGAGGCTCGGATCAACTGATGCTTGAGTTCAGCTCCCCGCTTGACACCCTTGGGGTTGAACTGACCCGTATCACCGCCACCCCATGCCCAAAAAGATATTTCATTGACTGGACAATAAAAGGGTACCTCTATGCCTTCGTCACGCATAAACGTGGCAACAGCCTTTGTGAATCGCTCAAAGCGTTCCACAAAGCCGGGATACCAAATATCGATGTCGTCAGGCCACCCATAGTGGCACAGGTCCCACACAATCTGGACACCCTCTTCCCGGGCGGCTTTGACCTGGGGAAGCAGGCTCGACCAGTCAAAAAAACCTGGCCGCGTCTCAATCAGATGCCAGCGCACACCATCACGAGCAGCCTGAATACGGTGGGTACGCAAGCGCGCAAAGTCGGCTTTCGCAAAGCGATCATGCCCCGTCGCCTGGATCAAATCCAGGCGACGGTTATCGAAACGGCGGTGAGTTGAGCACTCGAACCCACCCAGGAAAAAACTGTTAAAAGTCCCAGGTACATGCATCGTAATGTGCTCCGGTCTTTATACTGCTGAGACTTCAGCAGTGTCCTCAACCACACCTTCCGATTCCGCGATACGCTTGTAGGCTGTCAATGCCTGTCCAACGACCTGATCCATGTTGTAGTACTTGTACGTACCCAAGCGGCCCAGGAATGTCACGTTAGGCGTTGAGTTAGCCAACTCCTGATATCGCTTGTAGAGCTCGGCATTTTCCGGGCGAGGGATTGGATAATAGGGGTCGCCCTCCGCCGAGGGATATTCATAGGTCACGCTGGTTTTCAAATGCTCTTGGCCGGTCAGGTGCTTGTATTCACTGATACGGGTGTATGGAACATCTTCAGAGGGATAATTGACGACTGCCACAGGTTGGAACTGCGCCGAATTGACCGTTTCGTGATGAAACTTTAGCGAGCGGTACGGCAGCTTGCCGTAGCAATAATCAAAATATTCATCGACAGGACCGGTATAGATCAGATGATCGAACTGGACTTCGTTGCGGATCTCGCGGTAATCGGTGTTGAGCATGACCTTGATGTTGGGATGATTCAGCATCTTCTCGAACATACGGGTGAAGCCATGCAATGGCATGATCTGGAAGGTATCGCCGAAATAGCGATCATCCGTATTGGTACGGGTAGGAACGCGCGAAGTGACTGATTTATCCAGCTGTGACGGATCAAGCCCCCATTGCTTACGGGTGTAGCCACGGAAGAACTTCTCGTAAAGCTCACGGCCTACCTGATTGATGACAACATCCTCAGATGTCCGGATAGGCTCTACCGGTTCAGCCCGACCTTTCAGGAAGCTCTCGGCCTCCTCGTCTGTTTTCAGGTCAAGACCATACAACGCATTCACCGTGGTACGGTTGATTGGGATCGGTACCAGTTGATCGTCCACATAAGCAAGCACCTTATGCTCGTAGGTACGCCACTCGGTAAAACGGGAAAGATAATCCACGATCCGCTGCGAGTTGGTATGAAAAATATGCGGGCCGTAGCGATGAATCAGAACCCCTGCCTCGTCATAGTGATCATAGGCGTTGCCCGCAATATGGGGCCGGCGGTCTACAATCAGGACACGCTTGTTGAGCCCTACGGCCAGACGCTCAGCCAGTACGCTCCCGGCAAATCCGGCGCCTACGATCAGATAGTCGAACCCACGTCTCTGGGATTCGTTTGAACTCGCTACACCTGCAGACATGGCTTCCCCCTCGTTTATCGTGCGCATTTCATTTGCTCAGTCATGCCCTGCCAAGTGGCATCCCACGACATTTCACCCAGGATAGAGTCGGCCTGTTTCAAAAGCCCTTCCCGGTCCTGGGCATCTACCAGCGAAGCCTCTACGGCACGAATGAATGCTTCAGCGCTATCTGCAATACGGACGATACCCGACTCACCATAGGTGCGTACCACATCGGTAATGGGTGTCGATACGACAGGCTTACCGCCTGCCAAGTATTCGGGCGTCTTGGTAGGACTGATGAAACGTGTCGACTCGTTTAAGGCAAAAGGCATGATCGCGACGTCCCAGCCCGCAAGATAATGGGGCAGCTCGTCATATACCTTGCCGCCCAAGAGATGAATGTTGTCGAGCTTAGGCAAACTATTGGGATCTATCTTGACGACCGGACCAATCAGCACAATGTGCCAATCAGGCCGTTGACGCGCGACCTCGGCCAGCAAGTCGATATCCAGACGCTCGTCAATCACGCCATAAAACCCAAGACGCGGATGCGGAATACTGTTCTGGTCATCAGGATCAAGCTGCTCGGCGCGGGCTTGAGCGAAATGAGCGATATCTACACTGCTCGGGAAAGGATGGGCGTTAGGGTGGCGCTCGCGCTTGGCCTCATACAGGCTATAACCGCCCGTAAACACCACATCGGCCTTTTCCAACAGAAGTCGTTCACGCTCTAGCATTTCCGGCGGCGCGCCTCGGAAAGCAGAAAGCTCATCCATGCAGTCATACACGGTAAGCGTGGATTTCAGGTGATGGCTGAAGGGCCAGCTCATGGGTGTGTAATACCATAGAACCGCCTCCTCAATTCCGGACTCTTCGACGTATCTGTCCAGCAGACGCTTCAATACTGCCTCAGCCGCCTCGCCCTGTACGTCAACAGGCAGTCTGGGTACCAGACGCGTAACACCTAGATCAGCTTCGATTTCTTCAAGCCAGGGATTGGGTTCATCCGATGGCATCGGCTCTTCAAAGAACAGTACGTTGTAGTCGCGCGCAAAGCGGGACATCAAGTGCTGAGGCCGTTGGTAGACGAAATTCCAGCGCAAATGGGAAAGACAAATCAGGGTAGGAAGGTTTTCCCTGCCTGATGCATCAAAGCCCATTTCCGTTCTGGATGACGGCTTTGACTTGCCAATCTCATATTGAAAGGGTCCAGCCCAGCTCATCGATTACTCCTTAACTCGTGTATGACCAAGTCAGGAACTCGTACAACACGAATCGAGTTCTATGCCTTTTCCCGTTGGAAAGATCCGATTCTTTCCATTTAAGAGCTAAACCCGCCGGCTACTCAATACGTCAAAACCGGCAAAAATCAGAACACCTTGCATTCGAACATCATCGAATATCAATGGAGTCAATGGGCGGTGAGACTGGTTCTGAGCAAACCCAGTTCCAACCCTTTCGTCGATACATGTTTTTTTACACTTACCTCATTCCTGTAGGAACTAGTCGTCATATCACCGGGTCTGGCTTTATACATGCATATTCTTTGTGCATGGCCTGTCTTGTTTGCCGCTTCGAATAGGCCGCTGAACCTCGTTCAGCGCTTCGCTGTGTCGGCGTGCTTTGTATTATGACTAGATCAATGGAGCGTGACGATGATTCTTGTGACTGGGGGCGCGGGTTATATAGGGTCGCATGCTGTTTTGGAGCTGTTACTGTCAGGGCAAGACGTTCTCGTATTGGATAACCTGTGCAACAGTTCACGTGTAGCATTACAACGGGTCGAGCAGCTAGCTGGCCGCAGCGTGCATTTCGTCAAAGGTGATATACGCCGACGCGCGCAGTTGGATGCTCTGTTTGCACAATATCCAATCGAGGCTGTCCTGCACTTTGCCGGGCTCAAAGCAGTAGGCGAAAGCGTCAGACACCCGTTGAGCTATTACGACAATAATGTGGGTGGCAGCCTGACGCTTTGCCAGGCAATGGCTGACGCGGGTGTCTTCAAGCTGGTATTCAGTTCATCAGCAACCGTTTACGGCATGCCTGACACGGTTCCTATCAGCGAGCAGGCACCTACCGGTATACCAACCAATCCGTACGGGCAATCCAAGCTCATGGTTGAAAACCTGCTGCGCGATCTGGCTGCTGCAGATCCTCGCTGGTCCATTGCCCTGTTACGCTATTTCAATCCCATAGGTGCACACGAATCCGGCATGATTGGTGAAGACCCAAGTGGCATTCCCAATAACCTTCTACCGTACATCACGCAGGTAGCCATTGGCCGTTTGGAGCGCTTGAGCATCTATGGCTCGGACTACCCTACTCCAGACGGTACCGGGATACGTGATTACATTCATGTGGTCGATCTAGCCAAAGGCCATCTTTCCGCCCTGCGCAAGCTGCAAAGCGTCAAGGGAGCGCACGTCTGGAACCTTGGAACCGGGCGCGGCTATTCGGTACTGGAGTTAGTCAGGGTGTTTGAAGAGGTTGCGCAGATGCAGCTGCCCTATCGCTTGGCGCCTCGCCGCGAGGGGGATGTTGCGGAGTGCTGGGCCGATCCTTACAAAGCCGAACAGGAACTGGGTTGGAGAGCAGAACGCAGCCTGACGCAGATGATTGCCGATGCTTGGCGCTGGCAATCGCAGAATCCAAATGGTTATCGTGTTGCAGAGACAGTGAAGAAGTCCATCAAACAGATTCCAGCAAAGCCTATTACTGGCACTACCGGAAGCCGGATAAACACGTCTGCCAACGCCTCGGCTTGATTCTCAGATATAAAAAGGCCGCTGTAAAACAGCGGCCTTTTTATTCCCGTCAATCAGTCATACATGTCCACATGCTGCGGATGGCTTGCAACACGCTGCAGCCAGGCATTGATGGCAGGATACCGAGACAAGTCGAATCCACCCTCTGCCGCTACGTGCGTATAGGCGTAAAGCGCAATATCGGCAATGGAGTACGTATCGCCTACCAGATACGGTGTCCGGGAGAGTTG
Source organism: Pseudomonas sp. C2.3V (assembly GCF_058536325.1). Lineage (NCBI taxonomy): Bacteria > Pseudomonadati > Pseudomonadota > Gammaproteobacteria > Pseudomonadales > Pseudomonadaceae > Pseudomonas > Pseudomonas sp. C2.3V. The sequence continues at coordinate 2,256,014 of NZ_JBZUBN010000001.1, forward strand.
CTGCTCCATAACATCCAATGCCTTATAGCCTTCCTTAAGGCAACTTGCATGTTCGGCACACCGCTCCTCAGGCATGTCAAGGTAAAACTGAATAAACCGCGCCACTGCTACGTAGGGCTCATGACTGTACTGCTCGAAGAATTGCCATTGCAGTACATGAGTCCGCAAACGCGGCTCCCGAGGCAGGAATGTGCTGCCTTCTGCCAGGTAGTTCAGAATGGCATTGGACTCCCATAGGTAGGAGCCATCATCTAGCTCAAGCACAGGAATCTTGCCATTGGGGTTTTTTTCAAGAAACGCCGGAGAGCGTGTCTCGCCCTTTAAGATATCTACATCAACCCATTCATAGGCAAATCCGCGCAAGGCCATCATCAGCTTGACCTTATAGCAGTTGCCGGAACGCTGGTCTCCATAAATCCGGTACATAATGATCTCCTTTCATTACAAGGCCTGGGCGGCCTTTATGACACTGGCCAAACGGCTCAGCCCTTCATCAACACGCTCAGGTGCCACATGGCTGAAATTCAGGCGCAAGCGACCAAGGTTGCCCTCCGGGTCACTGAAGAAAGGCTCCCCAGGCATGAAGGCCACATCCTGAGCCAAAGCGGGCTCCAACAGCAAGCGTGTGTCGATTGGCTGGCGCAGTGTTAGCCAGAAAAATAGCCCCCCCTGAGGCTGATTCCAGTCTGCAAGCTCACCAAAGTGGCGAACCAGCGCAGCCTGGAAGGCATCGCGACGAGCACGATAGAAATTGCGCAGCTCCTGAATATGGGCTTGATAGCGTGGCGTTCCGACCCACTGTAAGGCCTGCCACTGCCCGATACGGTTCGTATGCAGATCAGCGGCCTGCTTGAGGCGCAACAAATAAGGATACAGATCAGGAGAGGCAATCAGATACCCCACGCGCAAACCAGGCAGTAACGTCTTGGAGACCGTACCGGTATAGATCCAGCTGGTTCTCTTCAAGCGGCTTACGATAGGCGTAGCCGGTGCATCATCAAAGATCAGCTCGCGATATGGCTCATCTTCGATCAGCGTGACGCTGAACTCATCCATCAAGGCTGCCACTTGATCACGGCAGGCTTCGGTGTAACGTACACCGGACGGGTTCTGGAAAGTAGGAATCAGATAGGCAAAGGCTGGCTTGTTGGTCTCGAGGCACTGGCGCAGCGCTTCAATATCCATGCCTTCCGCCGTCAGTGGTACTGTCAGGCAATCGGCACCGAAAAATTGAAAGCTCTGCAGCGCAGCCAGATAGCTGGGGCCTTCTAACAGCACCTGAGTATCTTGGTCGATGTAGAGTTTTGCAGCCAGATCCAATGCCTGTTGCGAACCAGCCGTAACCAGTACTTGACTGGCATCACACTCAACGCCCAAGGCTCTGGCCTGGGCAGCGATCGCTTCGCGCAGCTCCGGCTCTCCTTCGCTCGTTCCATACTGCCCCAGATTCACCGGCAGAGCATCCCATTCCACGCGAGGCAACATCTCCTGCGCAGGCAGACCACCTGCAAAGGACATCACTTCCGGACGCTGTGCCGCTGCCAGAATTTCGCGGATAAGACTGCTTTTTAGACGGGTAACGCGTTCGGAGAAAGCCATGGAAGCACCAGTAGTCAGCGGCCGGAGAATAAGTCAAACTGCTTGACCGAAACTACGCTGAACCGGATAGAAGCGTCAATATGCTTGACCTAAAAAATACCGTAGCCCAACGCCAGGCGATGCAGTCATTCTTCTTCGGCTACCAGGCATTTACCGCCAAGGCCGACGAAATGCTTTCGCGCCGCGGGTTTAGCCGCGTACACCAGCGTATTCTCTTTTTCGTGGCTGGCTCGCCAGGAATCAGCCACAAAGAGTTGCTGGAGGCTTTGGGGGTTACCAAGCAGGCAGCTAATCCGCCCGTTCGCCAGCTAATTGAAAAGGATATGCTTGTGGTGGAGTCAGACGCGGAAGACAAGCGCAAGCGCAAGTTGCGGCTGACATCGCACGGTGCAAAGCTTGAGCAGCTCCTGCGGCGGGAACAAGTCAAGCTGCTACAGCGTGCCTTTGACGAAGCCGGAGAAGCCGCAGTAGAGGGATGGATGAAAATCAACCAGACGCTGGCAGGCCAGGAGCGCCAACGCGAATCGAGCCGGAAAGACGGGTCGACTTGAGCACAGACTAGCGGCTTCATTCAGACAAAGCCTGATCGACTGTACGGCTCCTTCTACAAGTGAGTGTATCGGTACGCCAGCCAACAGGCTGTTTATGCTGGAAAAAAAGGGAGTCCAGCCATGACAGCCGAATTACTTACCGCTTTTATACTTTTCGCCTTCGTATCCTCAGCTACTCCGGGTCCCAATAACATGATGCTGCTCGCGTCAGGCGTTAACTATGGTTTCCGCCGGACACTTCCGCATATGTTCGGCATTAGCCTTGGGCATATGGTGATGGTAATCACCATGGGATTGGGTCTTGGACAATTGTTCAGCCTGTACCCCTCACTGCACATGGCCTTGAAGGTCGTGGCTACTGCATACCTGTTGTACCTGGCATGGAAAATTGCCAACGCCGCACCGCCTACGCCCAAGCAGGCTTCCGGCAAACCATTCGGTTTTTTTCAGGCAGCTGCCTTTCAATGGGTTAATCCAAAAGCCTGGGTAATGGCCATAGGCGCCGTCACCACGTATTTGCCCGTTCAAGATTTCAACAGCAACCTGCTGCTGATAGCGCTGCTGTTTGCGCTTATCAACCTGCCTAGCGTTAGCCTTTGGACGCTGTTTGGTATGGCATTACGTACACTTTTGAATAGCCCGATGCGTCTGCGTGCGTTCAACTGGACGATGGCTGCCCTGCTAGTTATTTCTCTGTACCCGATTCTGCTGTCTACCCATTGAAGACCGTACCATGACCGTATCCACCGCCTTGCGTCCTTTTGCCGACACATCGCCTTCTTCAATCGTTGCCGGTTTCGTAGCGATGCTGGTTGGCTACACCAGCTCCCTGGTGCTTATGTTCCAGGCAGGCCAGAATGCAGGGCTGAACAGCGCTCAGATTTCCTCCTGGATCTGGGCGCTGTCCATCGGGATGGCGATAACCACGATCGCGCTCTCGCTGCGCTTCAGGACTCCCATCGTCATCGCGTGGTCTACCCCCGGTGCTGCCCTGCTGATGACCAGCTTGCCTCAGGTCCCTTACAGCGAGGCTATTGGCGCTTTCATGTTATGCGCCCTCCTCACGGCCTTCTGCGGTATGACTGGCAGCTTCGAGCGTCTGATGCGCAAGGTTCCTGCTGCATTGGCCGCCGCGCTGCTGGCGGGCATCCTGTTTCGGATCGGCATTGAGATCTGCTCGGCTACTGAGCAGCAACCTCTGCTTGTAATAGGCATGTTCCTGACGTATTTGCTGACCAAGCGACAGGCACCCCGTTATGCCGTATTGGCTGCCCTGATGATTGGAATGATCATCGCCGCCGTCGTAGGACTGTTGCATTTCGAGCACTTTCATTTGCAACTGGCGGTGCCTGTCTGGACCACACCGTCCTTCTCCATGTCCGCCATCATCAGCATTGGTATTCCGCTATTTGTTGTTGCCATGGCTTCTCAAAACATGCCAGGCATTGCGGTGTTGCGGACCGACGGCTATCAGACACCTGCCTCACCCCTGATATCCGTTACCGGAATAGCCTCGTTACTGTTGGCCCCATTCGGCTCCCACGGAATTAACCTGGCGGCCATCAGCGCAGCCATCTGCACAGGGCCTGAGGCCCACGAAGACTCACAAAAGCGCTACACCGCAGCGCTCTGGTGCGGCTTCTTTTACGGTATAGCCGGAACGTTTGGTGCAACACTGGCAGCCCTGTTTGCAGCGCTTCCTAAAGAATTAGTGCTATCCATCGCGGCACTTGCACTGCTTGGGTCCATCATGAATGGGCTTAACAGTGCCATGAGCGACCCTAAACAACGCGAAGCCGCTCTTGTCACCTTTCTTGTAACCGCTTCAGGCATGACATTATTAGGCGTTGGGTCGGCTTTCTGGGGAGTGGTCGCAGGCCTGATCACCCAGTTAGTCCTGAATTGGAAAAAGGCTGCTTGATCAACGATGATATAGGTAGAGCCCATACAAAAACGGCTCGCCTAGGCGAGCCGTTCGAGCACAGATAACCGCTTAGCGTTTACCGCGATTATTACTACCAAAGCCTGGACGCTGACCTTCACGGGCTGGACCATTACGGCGCTGTGCCGGTGCGGCCCGTTCCCGGGCAGGGCGCTCGCGACGTCCGTCATCGCCAGAGGCATGCTCTTCACGAGTCCGTACCGGACGCTTGCGCCCACTTTCGGATGGGCGCTCAGCCAATGGCGTGCCACCACGGCGGCCCTCGCCCTGCGGCTTGCCAGAGCGCTTGTCACCACGGCCGCCGCGGCCAGCCTCAACAGGCTTGCCGGACTTGCGCTGCATACGCTCAAGCTTTTCGCGAACCTTCGCGGTCACAGGAGGCAATTCAACAGGCGTCAGCCCTACTTCTGCGCTGAGAATATTGATCTCACCCTGCATCATCTCGCGCCAGCGACCCATGGACAATTCAGCCGTCAGGAAAACCGGTCCGAAACGTACCCGCTTCAAGCGGCTGACCAGCACGCCCTGGGATTCCCACAGGCGACGAACCTCTCGGTTACGTCCTTCCATGACTACGCAATGGAACCAGTGGTTGAAACCGTCACCATTGGGAGCCTGTTGGATATCGGTAAAACGTGCAGGACCGTCTTCCAGCATGACACCTGTCTTGAGACGCTCGATCATGGCCTCATCGACTTCACCACGCACGCGTACCGCGTACTCTCGGTCCATCTGATAAGAGGGATGCATCAAGCGGTTGGCCAGTTCACCATCGGTTGTGAACAAAAGCAGGCCAGTCGTGTTGATATCCAGACGACCAATATTGATCCACCGCCCGCCTCTCAAGCGCGGCAATCGGTCAAACACCGTAGGACGCCCTTCGGGGTCATCACGGGTGCAGACTTCACCTTCAGGCTTGTTGTAAATCAGTACACGGCGAACATTTTCGGTGGCCTCTTCGCGGCGTAGCACACGCCCGTCCACAGCAATGGCATCCTGAGGCGTAACACGCTGACCCAGAGTGGCGACATTTCCGTTTACTTGAATACGGCCCTCGGCAATCCAGGCTTCCACATCACGGCGGGAACCTACACCCATACGGGACAGGACTTTCTGGAGTTTTTCCCCGACTGGGGTATGAGGAGTGTTGTCGTTCATAAGGCACCTCCCGGTGTAAGCGGCAACAAAAAGGCGCGCATCATAGCGTCACCTGGCCTTTGAGCCTAGCGACTAAATGACTCGACGTGCAGGCCTTTCGACAGAAAAGAGATGGATGGTCTGAGATGCAGACGGCCTGCATGATACAGGCCGTCGAACAAGATGACTGCCTTAATCAAGCGCAGCCAGGGCTTCGCGGCAAAGCTGCTCTATTTTTGTCCAGTCACGCGCCTTGATAGCGTCGGATGGCAGCATCCAGCTACCTCCTACGCACATGACATTGCTTTGCTGGAAATAGGCTTTGACATTACTCGGATTGACGCCGCCCGTTGGGCAGAATCGAAGATCGCCAAAAGGACCGGCAAAGGCTTTAAGCGCGTCTATTCCACCGTAAACATTGGCCGGGAAGAGCTTGAAGCGACGGTAACCCAGCCGATAGGCACGCATGATGTCTGAAGGCGTAGCAATACCGGGCAGTAGCGGCACATCGCTTTTAACGCCTGCCTCAAGGATTTCGTCCGTGCAGCCGGGCGTTACAATGAACTGAGCACCTGCTTCTACCGCAGCATCAAACATGTGGGTGTCCAGAACAGTACCGACACCCACCGTTAGCTCCGGGCGTTCCTTGCGCAGCAGGCGCACAGCATCCAAACCATGGGCAGAGCGAAGCGTGACCTCCAGTGTCTTGAGCCCCCCCGCTGCCATCGCGTCAGCAAAAGGCAGGACGTCAGCCGGATCGTTGATCACGATGACGGGCAGGATGCGTGCTTTCTGGCTCAGCGCATCAATGGCAGCGATCTTGTTTTGCATGTCACTCATCCTCAAGGGCACCAATAGATCTTCAGCGGCTCTCGCAGGAAGGCGCTGATAGGAGTCGCCAGCTCATCACCGGCGGTTGCAGCGGTTTGCAGAGCGGCCAACTTGCTCTGGCCCTGGATGGCCAGGAACTGATTGTGAGCACCAGACAACAATGCGCGTGTCATGGTCAGACGTTGACGAGGCACGGAAGGTGCCCACATGGGCAGGCACAAGCGCTCGCTCTGTGGATCAAGCGCATCTTCAAGCCCAGGGCTTCCGGGAAACAACGAAGCAGTATGTGCATCGTCGCCCATTCCCAGCACCAGTACATCGATAGGCTTGGGCAGATTCTGCAAGCGGTTATCAGCCTCCTGAGCAGCCGCTTCAGCGTTTTCGCCAGCGGCATACAGGTCTACAAAAGTCGCTGTACGGGCTGCATTACGTAACAGGTGCTTGCGAATTAGCCCGCCGTTGCTATCCGGATGTTCTAAAGGCACCCAGCGCTCATCGGCGAGCGTAATCGTGACCTTCGCCCAGTCCAGCTCCTGCTCGGATAACTGTTCAAAGAACGGCACAGGGCTACGACCACCCGAAACCACCAGTGTGGCCGCACCTTTCTGTGTAATGGCCTCACGAAGCGCAGCCGCTACAGCCTGGGTCAGCTGCTCAGCATGGGCCTCACGACCGTTCAGCTCGATGAATTCGACGCCTTGTGGCAGGTTAGATATCGCCATACCAGGATCTCCCGTCACGTGCAATGAGAGCAATGGAAGTCAGCGGGCCCCATGTGCCAGCTGCGTATGATTTCGGGGTATCACCCATTTTTTCCCAGCCTTCCATGAGCTGGTCGCACCAGCGCCAGGCCGCCTCGATCTCGTCCTTGCGCACGAAGAGAGACTGGTTGCCCTGCATCACTTCCAGCAACAAACGCTCATACGCGTCTGGTACCCGCGCCGACTTGAAGGCCTCGGAGAAGTTGAGCTGCAACGGACCGCTGCGCAGCTGCATCCCTTTGCTCAAGCCTTGATCCTTGGTCATGACCTGCAGGGAAATCCCTTCGTCCGGCTGAATACGGATGATCAGTCGGTTGTTGATCAGACTCCGCTGCTCAGGCGCGAAGATGTAATGTGGCGGTTCCTTGAAATGAATAACGATCTGCGAAAGTTTTTGCGGCATACGCTTGCCGGTACGCAAATAGAAAGGCACTCCGGACCAACGCCAGTTACGAATATCGGCGCGAATGGCCACGAATGTTTCCGTGCTGCTGCTCTCGTTGGAGTTTTCTTCCTCCAGATAGCCGGGCACCGGCTTGCCATCGCTGTAACCACTCGTGTACTGGCCCAGCACGACACGGCTGGCCAGCTGATCGGCGGTGATCGGCTCGAGCGCCTTGAGCACCTTGACCTTTTCATCACGAATACTGTCCGCCGAGAGATCAGCGGGCGGGTCCATTGCAGTCAGGCAAAGCAGCTGCAGCAAGTGGTTCTGCACCATGTCGCGTAGCTGCCCGGCCTGATCGAAATAACCCCAGCGGCCTTCGATTCCTACTTTCTCAGCAACCGTAATCTCCACATGGGAGATATAGTTCTGGTTCCATTGGGTCTCGAACAGACTATTTGCAAACCGCAGAGCAATCAGATTCTGTACGGTTTCCTTACCCAGGTAATGGTCGATACGATAGACCTGACTTTCCGGGAAGAACCGAGCCACGGAGTCGTTCACGACACGCGAAGACTCAAGGTCATGGCCGATGGGCTTTTCCATGACGACACGTGTACGGCTGCTAAGCCCTACCGCATCAAGATTCTCGCAAATCGAGCTGTATACTGAGGCGGGTGTTGCGAAATACGCAATCACCGTTTCGGAGTCACCTACGTCTTCGGCCAGTCCGGCATAGTCTTCCATGCGTCGGAAATCCATGGCACGGTAGCTTAAGCGGGCGGCGAAACGTTCCCAGACGGCTTGATTCCAGTCAGCATTCGGCACGTAATGCCGAACCCGCTCTTCAATATGAGCGAGCTGCTTGGTGCCGTCTCCTTGATCTCGAGCAAGCGCGACGATACGCGTGTCATCATGGAGGAGACCTTCGCGATCGAGTTGGTAGAGAGCCGGAAACAACTTGCGCAGAGCGAGATCGCCCAACGCGCCGAACAGGGCCAAAGTGCAAGGGAGTACGCGAACTGCTGGCATATATTCGTTCTTTTACGAAAAGTTGGTGAATGAAAGCCCAGTTTAAGTGAGCTTTCCCCTTTTACGTAGTATAAAAATCAAAAATTTAATAAAACCTTTTTGTGCAGCCTTATTCCTCTATAGCTGTACGATAAAAGGATGACAACTTTCAGGAGCATTTGATGGATCGGGCCAGCACATTGCTGCAATTGATTCAGACCCGTCTGCCGGAATTGAACCGTGCCGAACGCAAGGTAGCCGAGGTTATTCTAAACAATCCACGGCAGGCTACCCGCCTGACCATTGCTGCTCTGGCGCAGGCAGCTCACGTCAGCGAACCGACCGTCAACCGCTTCTGCCGATCACTGGGAATCAGCGGCTACCCTGAAATGAAGATTCAACTGGCTCAGAGCATCGCCAGCGGCGCCGTCTACGTAAGCCAGGCGGTGGAAGCGGATGATGAGCCTGAAGCCTACTCAGAAAAGATTTTCAGTAGCACCATCGCCTCGCTCGATAATGCTCGTCAGCGCATGGATGCTCAAGTGATCAATCGAGCCGTCAATCTCCTGATTCAGGCACGGCAGATTCATTTCTTTGGCCTGGGTGCATCTGCACCCGTAGCGCTGGATGCCCAGCACAAATTCTTTCGCTTCGGTCTGGCTGTTTCGGCCCATTCAGACATTCTGATGCAGCGCATGCTTGCGTCTGTAGCGCAGATAGGCGAAGTCTTTGTCATCATTTCCTACACCGGCCGCACGCGCGAACTGGTGGATGTTGCCAAGCTGGCACGGGATAACGGGGCATCAGTTATCGGGATGACTGCTGCTAATTCTCCGCTTGCGAAGGTTTCAACACTTAGCCTTGATATTCCAGTGCCCGAAGATACTGATATCTATATGCCAATGTCATCACGTATCGTTCAGCTGACAGTACTCGACATTCTGGCCACTGGCGTTACGCTGCGCCGCGGCGTTGATTTCCAGCCGCACCTGCGCAAAGTAAAGGAAAGTCTGGTAGCAACACGCTATCCAATGGAGCAGGAACAGGAAGAGTTGTAATCGACGAGAAAGGCTGGAGCAGTACGCTTCAGCCTGTAGCGAGGTTATTGAGGTTATTTCTTCTTGAGCTTCTTGAGACGCTTGCTGGCCTTTTCAACCACATCCTTGCGCTCTTTGTCCTTCATGGACTTCCAGCCCTTGATTTCATCGCGGCTGCGGCCGCATCCCTGACAGACTTCATCCTTGAGCTTGCATTGGCTTACGCAGGGACTCTCAACCTTACCCACAGGGCTACCTCAGCATCTGGACACAGCGAACAGTATAAACACACTGCTCGCTGCGCCCAGTACCATCTGCGGAATTAGAACACCGCTTGGACCTTCAGGCCGCCGACAACAGCATTATCGACTTCCTTGACGCCACCCGGGTTACGCATGTACTGAATATTCGGACGTAGGGTGAGCCAGTTGGTCACGTGTACGCCGTAGTACAGCTCAGCATCGTATTCGCTGTACTGCAGCGGTACGTAGCCTGGGTTGTCATAATCGTCGATACCGGTAGCAAGGTTGGCTGCACGCTGCGCATCACGCGCATCGCTGTTGGTGTGGATACGGGCCACACCGAAACCGATGTCGTCTTTTGGTCGCGCATCGAATGGTCCCTTGTACACCACACCAGCCTGGATGTAGTTGTCTACCTTGTTGGTAGCCTTGTCATGCACCGTGAAGTTGGCAAATACACTCAGACCACGAGAAGCATCACCGTTGTGCTTGGTCAGCTGCTGCTTGGCTACAACCCAGTAGCCATGCTTACTGGAATGACGGCTGGAAACACCATCCACATCATCCGCATCAGCGGTGCTGTAGTAGTAACCGAAGCGGTACTCACCCGGCAGGCTGTTCAGTGTTGGCAACCATACCAGCTCAACTGGCAGGATCACGCCTTTGGCACCGCTGGTATTCATCTTGAAGCCATTACCGGTTTCAAGCAGCGACGGGTTCTGCTCGTAAACCCCAACCTGCGCAAACAGCTCAGGTGTCAGGTTGTACTTGACGCGCATGGCCCACTGGCTGACCGGCCAGTTGTACCACTGATCACCTACCCAGTTACCCACCTGGGAGCCACAGAACGCCAGGTTCTGGAAGTCACAGTCGAACGAGTTGAAATCTTCACCCTCGCCGAAACGACCCGCTTTGATGTCTAGGCGGCCATCAAAGAACCCCTTGCTCAACCACAACTGGGTAAGGCGCCAGGTCTGGCCGCGACCCCAGACTTCTTGTACGGAAGAATACGTACCGGAACGTGGATCACCAATATTGTCGTTGGTCAGGTTACGGCCGTCACGTGAAGTAATGGCAACTTTGAATACGGAATTCTCCCAACCCAACGTCTTGTTCATGTCGACCGCCAGGCCGAACATGTACTGGGAAGACCAACGTGCGGTGTGATCCTTGTCGTATCCACCTCGCATGTTGGTAGCGCCTTCCCCAACGTACTCCAACTTGATGTCGTAACCCTTATCTAGCAGTTCAGTACGCAGGCCACCCCAATCGCCTGTCATACCACCTGCTTCAGGGTCGAAGGCATCGGCTGCATGGGCAGTGGCACTGAGTCCACCCAGTGCAGCTAACGACAACACAGCCAAGTGCCGTACGCGTTTGCCTTTATGCTTATACATTCTTCTCGGTCCTTTATAATTTTTAATGGGCTATACGCAACACACCACAGGTCCCACGCCAATAACTGGCTAAACTTCACGGCAGAACATTGAGTACCTCGTAACAGGCTCCCATGGTGTGGTAGTCGACCTTTCCGGCCGGACTTTTTTCGTCGGAATACTTAGTATTTCGACGGTCGAGAATGCGCCACCAAGCGCCATACTCGTGATCAATGAAATGCTCCCAACTATAGTGCCAGAGCTGTTCATATTGTTTCCAACATTTACCGTTGCCGGTGCGCTCGGCAAGCAAGGCTGCAGCCGCCAAGGCCTCGGCCTGAACCCAGAAGTACTTGTCTGGATCACAAACGCTGCCATCCGGAGCGAACCCGTAATATAGGCCACCATGTTCATGATCCCATGAGGTTTTCCACGCGGCATCAAACAGCTCTGCAGCACGTGGCGCCAACCATGCTTGGGGACGATGGCGCTCGAGAATCAGCAAGAGCTTGGCCCACTCGACCTGATGTCCAGGCTGGAAGCCCCAAGGGCGGAACAGGTTGGCAGGATCATCTCTGTTGTAATCCCAATCGATGCTCCAATCCTGATGGTAATGCTCCCAGATCAACCCGCCTGGTACATCCTGAGCAACCTCAGCGATTTCCTGGCTAAGTGCTGCTTGGCGCTGAGTCATGTTGAGTGCAAGCGTTTCGGCGCGGTCCAGATAGCGGGACTCTTGTGTCGCCTCATAGGCAGCCAGAAGCGCCTCGCAGGCATGCATGTTGGCATTTTGTCCACGATAGGAGGAAACCTCGGACCAGTCGGCACTGATCTCATCACAGTACAGACCGTCTTCTTCACGCCAAAAATGACGCTCGAAGGTATCCCACGCTTCAGCCAGCCATGCTCTGGCCTCCTCGACTCCTGCCATGACGCCGTGAGAGTACGCCAGGATAACGAATGCCAGACCATAGGCATGATTGGTGCCGTCTACTACTTTGTCGCCCTTCAGTAGCCAGGCGTAGCTGCCATTGGGCTGCAGATGCTTCTCCCTTAGAAAGCGAAGCCCGTGCCGTGTGGCGCCCAAGTATTCAGCGTTGCCAAACTGCCGATAGGCCATTGCAAAATTGAAGACGAAACGGGTACTGGAGACAAGATGGCGCGTCTCTCGATCATAGATATCGCCATTGTCACGGAAGAACTGGAAAAACCCGCCCTGCTCGTCGATGCAGCGTGGATAGTAGAAAGCCAGCGTATGCTGGATATGATCCAGCAGAGTGCCACGTTGACGGAAGTCTGGAAAGTTCATGCGAAGTCCCTTAGGCAGGAAGCGGCGAAGTTGCCATCATGGCGCGAACGTCATCAAGCGTCGGCGCATAGGCCCCCGATTTTTGGCAAGACACCGAGGCACAGGCAGCTGCGAAAAGTAGCCGCTCTTCCAGTGATGCGCTTGAAATGATCCCTGACGCCAACCACCCCGCCATACAGGCGTCACCGGCACCTACGGTGTCAGCCACATGAATCGGAATACCAGGCTGAGTCCACTCCCCCTGGCTGGAAAGCAGCGTGATACCCTTGGCACCCTGCGTATAGAGGATGTTGGCCTCTGGATTCATGTCTCGCAGGCGGCTCAAGCCCTGTTCAGGCGTTAGTCCGGGATAGATATTTTCCAGGTCTTCGTCAGAAAGCTTGATGTCGTCTGCCAGCCTCACAAGGGTTGGAAAGATACGACGACAGTAGTCATCGCCCATCAGGTTTCGCCAGTTGGGGTCGTAGCTGATACGTTTACCTGCTGCCTTGGCCTTTTCTGCCTGTTCAAGCAGTTTGGAAGCCAACGGCTCACGGGCCAGACTGATGCAGCTGAAGTGGCAGAGTTCAGCAGCCTCGAGCCAGCCGTGCGGCAACGCATCCGGATCAAAGGCTAGATCCGCCTCCCCAGCAAAGAAATACCGAGGTGGATTGCTGGACGGCACTACTGCCACAAGCGGATCAGCTTCGACCCGCTGCAGAAAACGCATATCCAGTCCGGACACCTGAGACTGCTCATGAATCTCATCGCCTAGAGAATCCAGGCTGATTGACCCCGCAAACGCAGCGGGTACGCCCAGACGCGCCAGCGTCCGGGCAACATTCCACGGTGCACCGCCTGGATGGCCTTGCCACTGTCCGGGTGAATGCTGGACCAGATCGGTCAAGGCCTCTCCAAAAACCACCACACGTGGCAATGTCATAACTTTCTCCTAAGCGATACGAGCACCTGAAGCAGGTTCGAATAATACGAGACGCTCTACATCAAGCTCTAGCGTTACGATTGATCCGATTTCAGGAGTGTCGACTGGCGCTACTCGACAACACACCTGGACGCCATTGACCTCGACATAAACCAGAGTGTCGGGGCCTGTTGGCTCCACGACCTGCACTCGGGCGCTGACCAATGGCAAATCGCCGATCTGACCACTGCGAATACAGATTTGCTCAGGTCGAACCCCTAAAATTGCTTCGCGACCGTCTGCCAGAGCGGTTTGAAGCATGGGTAGACCAATAGCGGTACGCTCGCCATGCCCCTGCAAACGCACCACAGGGCGCCCGTTTTCCTGCTCCAACGCGACAGGAATGAAGTTCATTGGCGGAGAACCAATGAAGCTGGCCACGAAGAGGTTGGCGGGGTTGTTGTAGATTTCCTGGGGAGTACCAAACTGTTGAACTTCTCCCTCTTTCATAACTGCGACACGGTCGCCCAGCGTCATGGCTTCGATCTGGTCGTGAGTAACGTAGACAGTTGTAGTCTTGAGCCGCTGGTGCATTAGCTTGATCTCGGTGCGCATTTCCACACGCAACTTTGCATCAAGATTTGAGAGCGGCTCATCGAACAGGTAAAGCTTGGGGCGGCGCGCCAGTGCGCGCCCCATGGCGACACGTTGTTGTTGCCCACCGGATAGCTGCGAGGGTTTGCGCTCAAGCAGGTGCTCAATCTGCAAAAGCTTGGCGACACGGTCCACTTCCGCCGCGATCTGGTCAGCAGGTGTCTTACGGATCTTCAACCCAAAGGCGATGTTTTCCTGCACCGTCATGGTCGGATACAACGCATAGGATTGAAATACCATGGCGATATCGCGGTCCTTGGGCTCGACCGCAGTTACATCCTCACCACCCAGCATGATGGCCCCGCTGGAAATATCTTCCAGGCCAGCAATGGCGTTCATGAGCGTAGACTTACCGCAACCGGAAGGACCAACCAGGATCAGGAACTGCCCGGTCTCGATACTGATGTTGATACCTTTAAGCGCTTCCTGAGCAGCGTTGCCGTAGGTCTTGCGGACATTTTTAAGTTCTAGTGCGGCCATGATTGTTCTTATCCTTTGACGACGCCCGAGGTCAGACCACGGACGAAATACTTGCCGGCGAAGATGTAAACGAGCAGTGTCGGAAGCGCCGCAATCATCGCAGCGGCCATATCCACGTTATATTCCTTGGCCCCGGTACTGGTATTGACGAGGTTATTGAGCGCTACCGTAATCGGCTGCGCAGAGCCGCTGGCGAACACTACGCCAAACAGAAAGTCATTCCAGACCTGAGTGAATTGCCAGATCAGGCTTACCATCACGATAGGAGTGGAAAGCGGCAGCAGAATCTTCCAGAAGATGGTGAAGAACCCTGCACCATCGAGACGCGCCGCCTTGATCAGGGCATCCGGAATACCGACGTAGTAATTACGGAAGAAAAGCGTTGTGAAGGCCAGACCATAGATGACGTGAACCAGCACGAGCCCGGTCGTGGTATTGGCCAGCCCCAGCTTGCCTAGGGTGAATGACATCGGCAGCAAGATAACCTGGAACGGAATGAAGCAACCGAACAGCAGCATGCTGAACAATACGTTCGAGCCCTTGAAGCTCCACTTCGATAAGGCGTAGCCGTTAAGCGCACCAATGAAAGTCGAGATGATGACGGCAGGAACCGTGATCATGAAGGAGTTCCAAAAGTACTCGTGAACCGTAGTCCAGGCTTTTATCCAGCCAATGAGTGTCCAGTCTACGGGCAACGTCAGCAGGTTGCCGGTGCGCACGTCATCCGGAGTCTTGAAACTGGTAAGCAGCATGACCACCAACGGCACGAGATAGACCGCACAAGCCACCAGGAGCGTGGCGTGGATTGCAATGCGGTTGAAAGACCAGCGCTTGCTGTGGGAAAGATCAGCCATGACGCTTGCTCCGCAGTTCGGAATAAAGGTAAGGCACCAGAATGGCAAGCACCGCGCCGAGCATCAGAACGGAGCTGGCCGCCCCCAAGCCCATTTGCCCGCGGGTAAAGGTGTGCTGATACATGAAGACCGCAGGAAGGTCGGATGAGTAACCGGGTCCACCGGCAGTCATGGCCATTACCAGGTCAAAGCTTTTGATCGCAATGTGCGACAGGATCATCACGGCACTGAAGAAGACTGGCCGCAAACTGGGTAGAACAATACGTAGATAAATTGTCGGCAGTGAGGCTCCGTCGATTTGTGCGGCACGAATAATGGCGCTGTCCACACCTCGTAAACCGGCCAGGAACATCGCCATGACAAAGCCGGAGGCCTGCCAGATCGCAGCGATCAGCAAGCAATAAATGACCCGATCCGTATCAACGAGCCAGTCAAAACGGAAACCTTCCCACCCCCAGTCGCGCAGGAGCTTGTCCAGGCCTAGCCCAGGGTTAAGCAACCACTTCCAGGCAGTACCTGTAACGATCATCGACAGCGCCATGGGATACAGATAAATGGTGCGGATAAAGCCTTCGCGTCGAATACGCTGATCCAGCAGGATGGCGAAGAACACGCCGATGATCAGGCAAAGCAGGATAAACATCCCACCAAAGACAGCCAGGTTTTTACAGGCCACCAGCCAACGGTCGTTGGCCAGTAGGCGTTCAAACTGGGCCAGACCTGCAAAGTTGTACACTGGCATGAAGCGGGACGTGGTCAATGAAATCACGGCCGTCCACAGCATATAGCCATACAGGCAAACGATCATTGCCACCGCTGTAGGGGCCAGAACCAGCTTGGGAAGCCACTTCTGGAGACGGTCAGGCTTTCGTACAGACGTGCTGGTACCTGTGCGCATGATTTGCACTTCGCTTAAAGACATCGAAGAACTCCTGATCCAACCCGTAGGTTGGTATTTGCATCAGGACCGGGCGTCTTGCAACGCCCTGCCCTTACTGCATTACTGCGCCGCTTTGATGGAGGCGACCAGTTGTTCGGTCGCCTTTTTGGGGTCGGCGCTTGGATCGTTGAAGAAGTTGGTGATCACATCGAAGACAGCGCCCTGGATATAGCTGGTGTTGGCCATGCTATGCGCCAGGCTTGGCTCCGCTTTGCCCGAGTCGTTGGCTGCCTGGAAATCCTTCATGGACTGTTTGGCACAGTCATCGAACTTCGCCATGTCGATATCATTGCGAACAGGAATCGAGCCTTTGTTCAGGTTGAAGACTTCTTGGAAAGGCTTGTCGATGACAGTACGGGCCAAGTCGTCCTGGGCTTTCCTGTTTGCCTCGTCCTTGAGCTTGAACATGGCCAGGGAATCGATGTTGTAGATGAAGTCACCCTGAGTGCCCGGCATGACTACGCACAGGTAGTCCTTGCCAGCAGTCTTGTTTGCAGCCGTAAACTCGGCCTTGGCCCAGTCGCCCATAATCTGCATACCGGCCTTGCCATTGATGACCATGGCGGTAGCCAGGTTCCAGTCACGGCCCGCTGCATCTGGGTCGATGTAGTTGCGAATACGCTTGAAGGTCTTGAACACTTCAACCATCTTGTCGCTGCGCAGGGTGTCTTCGTCAGTTTCGACAAATGCCTTGTGATAGTCCTCTGGCCCCATCATGGCCATGACCAGCGACTCGAAAATGGTGGTGTCCTGCCAGTTCTGACCGCCGTGGGCAATCGGAATGATACCTGCTGCCTTGAGCTTGTCTGCAGCCTCGAAGAACTCATCTAGTGTCGTTGGCACCTTGGCGCCCGCTTTCTGGAAGGCCTCAGGGTTTATCCAGAGCCAGTTGATGCGATGAACACCGGCGGGAACGGCGACGTAATCACCATCATGCTGCATGGTTTCAGCGATGCGCTTGGGCATGATGCTGTCCCATTTTCCGGCCTTGGCGATGTCGTTGAGGTTGGTAAGAAAGCCCATGTCAGCCCACTCCTGAATGTCGGGGCCTTTGAGCTGTGCTGCAGAAGGAGGATTACCAGAAACCGCACGGGTTTTCAGAACGGTCATCGCGGCCTCACCGGCACCGCCGGCAACCGCGAAATCCTTCCAGGTATCGCCCTGCTTTTGCATCATTTGCTTGAGGGTATCGACAGCCCGAGCTTCACCACCTGAAGTCCACCAATGCAGGACTTCCACTTCACCCGCCTGGGCGGTTAGAGGTAATTGACTCAAGCAGGACAAAGAAACCGCGAGGGCGAGACGATTGAGTGCTTTCATGATCAGTGACCTTGTTGTTTTTATAAATCTGATCGGAGTCTAGCCAGCCCTTGGCCAGCGTGGGTAACGAAGGGAATCATTAATGTCACAATGCCGTTACATTAGGCGGCTTTTGTAGATATCGATCACAATTTTACGCCACTCGTTTCAGGGCGCCTCTAGCGCGGCAACGTCAGCGTGACCCGCAGGCCCCCTTCCCGACGATTGCGCAAGACCACCTCCCCCCCATGGGCATGGGCTAAATTACGCGCAATCCCGAGCCCCAATCCGTATCCCTGCTGTTGACCTGTCAGGCGGACATGCGGTTCGAAAACCTGCTCTAAATCCTTTTCTGGCACCCCTGGGCCTTCATCGTCGACATGCAACATGAATACCTTGCCATCATCCTCCACCGTCAAGTGCGCCCGATTACCGTATTTCAGCGCGTTGTCGAGTACATTGCCGATACAGCGCTTCAAGGCCAGCGGCTTGCCGGGATAGAGAGCTACCGCCTCACCTTGCAACGTCGCTCGAGGCTGCTCACCGGCCTGGTAAGGCTCGACGATATTGCTCAGCAGGAGATTGAGGTCTACCGACTCGATGTTTTCGTGAATATCGGTGTCCTTGACGCACTGCAGTGCTCCCTTGACTAGCAGATCCAGTTCGTCAAGGTCTCGATTGAAGCGCGCCTGCAATGCCTCATCCTCCAGTAACTCGGCACGGAGCCGCAGCCGGGTGATAGGGGTCCGCAGATCATGGGAAATCGCACTGAAAAGCTGGCCCCGCTCGGCCAGGTATCGACTGATACGATCACGCATGGTGTTGAAGGCGCGTGTGACTTCCTGAATTTCACTCGCCCCGACTTCAGGAAGGGGTTGAACCTGTGCCTCCAGCGAAAGCTCACGTGCCTCTTGCGACAAACGTTTAAGCGGCCGGCTCTGCCAGTGGATGAGCAGGCCGATGAACAAGAGCAGAAAAGCGCTGCTGAACAGGATGAACCAAGCCTGCTGCAGAGGCAGGAACGGCTCATCCAGGGTGAGATAAGGGGCTGGCATCAGTGTCCCGATGTAGACCCACTCCTCCGGGCCTATTCGTATCTGGGTGACCAGAATGGGCGGATCTAGTGGTTCAAAGCTGAGGACGTAGTGCGCCCAGGAGCGTGGCAACTCATCCAGGGAAAGATTGCCATTGAACAGGCGCAGGTGCTTGGGGCTGACAAACTCCACATACATCGGCATCCCATTGCCGAGACGCTCCCGCAAGACTGACTCCACAGCATGAAGTACCGCCTGCTTGCCAGGCGAATCGGGCAGCGGCTCCATGATCAAGGGCTTTTCATTAAGCGATACGAAAAACCGTGTACCGCCCATATTACGCAACTGCTCCAGCACTACCGGACGATACGCCGGCGGTAGCAGACTGAAGTAACGCACGCTGGCCGCAATGGAGTAACCAAGGCTGCGCGAAGCGTTCAGCAGACCTTCCATTCGGCTGGCACGCAAGTGCGATATCCAGAAGAGGCTGGAAACGCCCTGGGCCAGCAGAACCGCCAGCAGCGTAAGCAACAGCATTCTTCCCAACAATGAGTGCGGTACCAGCCGCTGGAGTGCCTTAAAAAACATCTGCGGTCGGGCCATGCACCTGCGCCGCCAGAAGGTAGCCACTGCCCCGTACCGTACGAATCAGTCGAGGCGATTTTCCGGTGTCACGCAGCCGTTGACGCAAGCGGCTGACGGCCATGTCCACGATGCGGTCAAGCGGCATGACTTCACGCCCCCGCGTCGCGTTGGCAATCGTGTCACGGTCAAGTATTTGCTGGGGATGATCTAGAAACAGTTTGAGCAGAGTGAAATCAGCGCCGGACAGAATGACCTCTTCTCCGTCCTGGTGGAACAGCCTGTGCGTGACAGTATCAAGACGCCATTCATCAAACACCAATGTGTGTCCCGACTTGGCGTCACCAAAACCTGCGCGCCGGAGAAGCGCTTTGATCCGCGCCTGCAATTCCCGCGGGCTGAATGGTTTTCCAATGTAATCGTCAGCGCCTAATTCAAGGCCAATCACACGATCTGCCTCATCGGAGCTGGCGGTCAGCATGATGATAGGTACTTGAGAGATGGAACCACTCAGCGCCCTGACCCAACGGCAAAGACTGAAGCCGTCCTCACCCGGCAGCATGACATCCAGTATCAGAAGATCAGCCGGCTCGGCTTTAAGCGCAGTACGAAATCCGTAGCCGTCTGCCACAGCCCGAACGCTAAATCCGGCACGGCTCAGATAAGCCTCAAGAAGCTCACGAATGTCCTGATCGTCATCGACCAGCAGGATGGATTTACCCATCGGCGTCATAGCGTTGTCCCTTGTCTTTTTTATTATTGCCCTGGTGTCGAAGCATGCACGACACCAGGGGGAACGCCAAGAGGTGAAACGCGGTATTACTGACCGTTCAGGCTTTGCTGCAAGGCAACCCCTGCGCCAAACAAGCCAGGGTACTCGGCGGTAACCAGCCAAGCAGGAATATCCTGCAGGTAGGCACTGCTCGTCTTACCCTTGTCCGCAAACGCCTTGGCAAAGGCGCCGTTCTGGAAGCGCTCGACAAATCGCGGCAGGATTCCACCGGCAATGTAAACGCCACCCAGTGCGCCCAATGTCAGTGCAGCGTTACCCGCCACACGGCCCAGCCATACGAAGAACTGCTCAAGCACCTCGTCGGCATAGGCATCACCGGACAGCGCCATTTCACAGATCTCGGCAGCGGTCACGCACTTCTCTTCGCGGCCATCCAGTTCACAGCTGGCCTTGTAGAGATTCACCAGGCCATTGCCGGAAATAATACGCTCCGCCGACACGTGGTTACCAAACTGGCGCTTCAGGATCTTCCAAATTTCGAACTCACGTGGCGTGCCGATCGGCAAATCAACGTGACCGCCTTCGCTGGAAAGTACCATCCAGCGGTCATCCCCGATCGGCAGCAGACCGGCCACACCCAGGCCAGTCCCCGGCCCGATGATCAGACGTGCCCGATTGGCATGCGCCGCTCCCTCACGGACCTGAACGCAATGCGCTTTGTCCAGCTTAGCTACAGCCCAGGCCATTGAACTGAAGTCATTGATCAGAAGCAGGTGAGTCAGACCAAGCTCAGCGCAGAAACGCTCGCGGCTGATAACCCAGTGATTATTGGTAAAACGGAAGTCACCCTCGCCTACCGGCCCCGCGCAGGCGAGACATACGGAGTGGATATCGTCAAGAGCGACACCGGTACGCTTGAGGTATTCACGCACAGCATCTTCGGGACGCTCGAAATCGGCACACGCCATCACCTCGATCGCATCAAGCTGCTGGTCACGCCACAATGCGAAACGGGCATTCGTGCCCCCGATATCCCCTACCAAAGCCAAATTCATTTCAGCGCCTCCAGGCTGGATGTAAATGCACTCGCACCCTTTTCGGCGGTGCTCATTGCTTGCCGCATGAACGCAAAGAGTTCACGTCCCGTTCCAATTCCCATGCCTTGCGGGGGCGCCACCTGCTCCCGAGCATTCCACTCGGCAGGATCAACCACCACGATCAACTCTCCGGTTTGTCCATTGACACGCACCAGATCACCGTCACGTACTTTCGACAACGGACCGCCATCGATTGCCTCAGGGCATACATGGATAGCCGCTGGCACCTTGCCGGATGCTCCAGACATACGTCCATCAGTCACCAGAGCGACCTTAAAGCCTCGATCCTGCAACACGCCTAGGTAAGGCGTCAGCTTATGTAACTCCGGCATACCAAGGGCCTTGGGTCCTTGAAAGCGGACCACCGCTACAAAATCGCGGTCCAGCTCACCCGCCTTGAAGGCATTAGCAAGCTCGGCTTGATCAGCAAATACTCTAGCAGGCGCTTCTACGATCTGGTGATCAGGCGCTACGGCAGATACCTTCATGACCCCACGGCCAAGGTTGCCATCCATCACACGCAAACCACCTTCAGGGCGGAACGGGCGCTCGACCGGACGCAGGATTTCTTCATCCAAGCTCGCCACAGGTCCTTCACGCCATGTCAATGTGCCATTCTCCAAGAATGGCTCCTGCAAGTAACGACGTAATCCATGACCCATGACGGTGTTCACATCTTCATGCAGCAAACCGGCATCCAAAAGGGTGCGAATCAGGAAATTGGTGCCACCAGCCGCATGAAAATGGTTCACATCCGCCTTGCCGTTGGGGTAAACCTGCGCCAGCGTTGGAACGACAGCCGACAGATCCGCCATATCCTGCCAGGTCAGTTCGATACCAGCCGCCTGTGCGATGGCGGGAATATGCAGGGTATGGTTGGTAGAACCACCGGTTGCATGCAAGGCCACGACCGAGTTGATAATGGCTTTTTCGTCAACGATCTCACCCAGCGGGATGAAATTACCGCTTTGCTGCGTGATACGTGTCACCTGACGCGCCGCTTCACGGGTCAGCTCGTCACGCAGAGGCGTATACGGATTCACGAAGGACGAGCCCGGCAGGTGCAGTCCCATCACTTCCATAACGACCTGATTAGTGTTGGCTGTACCGTAGAAGGTGCAGGTGCCGGGACTATGGTAGGACTTCATTTCGGACTCAAGCAGCTCCTCGCGGGTTGCCTTGCCCTCCGCAAAAAGCTGACGCACTCGGGCCTTTTCCTTGTTGGAAATGCCCGAAGGCATTGGACCACCCGGCACAAAAACGAATGGCAGATGACCAAAACGTAGAGAGCCAATCATCAGGCCAGGAACGATCTTGTCGCAGATGCCCAGGCACAGTGCGGCGTCGAACATATTGTGGGACAGTGCCACAGCGGTGGACATTGCGATGACTTCACGGCTGAGCAGGCTGAGCTCCATGCCTGCTTCGCCCTGGGTTACGCCGTCACACATGGCTGGCACCCCACCGGCGAACTGACCAACGGAGCCTATTTCGCGCAGAGCATCTTTGATGATCTGGGGAAAATGTTCGTAAGGTTGGTGCGCAGACAACATGTCGTTGTAAGACGAAACGATAGCGACGTTAACCTCATCCATAAGACGTAAGCGCTGTTTATCCGACGCACCGCACCCGGCTACGCCGTGGGCAAAGTTGGCGCATTGTAGCTTGGCACGCTGAGGGCCTTCGCTCGCAGCTGCCCGGATCATTTCAAGGTAGCGCGTACGCGTAGGACGGCTACGCTCAATGAGACGCTGTGTAACTTCAAGGACGCGAGGATGCATGGTTCCGATTCTCCAGGCAGGCGAAAAATTTGTTGTTTTTAAAACAAATTTGATCTGAGTGGCTATTATTCCTCTCAAAATACGCGATAGTGTAATTGTTTTTACAACAAATCCTGCCAGAACGAGGTTTCAAATATGAGCATTCGTATTGCTATCAATGGTTTCGGGCGTATCGGCCGTAATGTTCTTCGTGCGCTTTACTCCGGAAATTATCGTCAGCATATGCAGGTTGTCGCCATCAATGACTTGGGTGACGCGTCCATTAATGCCCATCTCCTGGAATTCGACAGCGTGCATGATCGTTTCAATGCTGAGATTTCCGTTGATGAGAACAGCCTGACCGTGAATGGCGACCGTATTGCGGTATCCGCCATCCGAAATCCGGCAGAGCTTCCCTGGAAAGACCTGAATGTTGACGTGGTGTTCGAATGCACCGGTCTGTTCACCAGCCGCAGCAAGGCGGCGGCTCACCTGGACGCAGGTGCTTCCAAGGTCATTATCTCCGCACCTGGTAAGGAGGTTGACGCCACAATTGTTTATGGTGTAAATGACAATATCCTGCGTCAGTCCCACCAGATCATTTCCAATGCGTCCTGCACAACCAACTGTCTGGCCCCGATCGCTCAGGTCCTGAACCGTGAGTTGGGTATCGAGCATGGTCTGATGACCACAATTCATGCCTATACCAATGACCAGAACCTGTCGGATGTCTATCATTCCGACCCCTTCCGTGCCCGCTCGGCTACTCAGTCGATGATTCCAACCAAGACCGGTGCGGCTGAAGCCGTGGGTCTGGTGCTGCCAGAGCTGGTCGGGAAGTTCAGCGGCATGGCTGTACGTGTGCCGACCATCAACGTGTCGCTGGTCGACCTGACCATTCAGGTTTCCAAGACAGCAGATGCCAAGGCAATCAATGCCTTCATGAAAGCGGCCAGCGAAGCCTCGCCGGTATTGGGTTATAACGACCGTCCACTGGTGTCGATCGACTTCAACCATAACCCGCTGTCCTCAATCTTCGATGCCAACCACACCAAGGTCACCGGCAATTTGGTGAAGGTCATGGCCTGGTACGACAACGAGTGGGGATTCTCCAACCGTATGCTCGATACCTGTCAGGCACTGGTAAACGCTCCGGCGTAACACAGAACCTGACACAGACGAATCGGCCGGATCATCTCCGGCCGATTTTTATTATAGCGGCTATTGCCTCATTGCTCTTCCCGATCCTCTCCCATCGGATCGATGGCCTCTTCCAGACGTAGATCGTTAAAATCGATCTTGAGTCCGGTCTCCATGACATCCAGCTCCGCCAGTAATGTCCGGAAACTGGTCTCCTCCGCCGGCTTGGCTGTTGTTTCGGCAGGCTCCGGTGACATGACTGACACATCTTCTGCTGCCAGCGCGTGATCGTCGAGAACAGGTTCTGGCTCGAACTCCATCTCGCGAATAGCGGCCAGCGTTGGCAACTCATCCAGGCTTTTCAGGTTGAAATAATCCAGAAACGCTCTGGTAGTGGCAAACATGGCCGGGCGGCCCGGCACATCACGATAGCCAACCACGCGAATCCATTCGCGCTCAAGCAATGTCTTGACGATCTGGCTGTTGACTGCAACACCACGCACTTCTTCGATTTCACCACGGGTGATTGGCTGTCGGTAGGCAATCAGCGCCAAGGTTTCCAGAAGCGCTCGCGAATAACGTGGCGGACGCTCATCCCAAAGACGACCGACCCAGGTTGAATACCGCTCCTTGACCTGCAAGCGATAACCGCTGGCCACTTCCTTGAGCTCAAAACCACGCTTCTTGCACGAGCCGGCCAGCACAGCGAGTCCATCGCGTAACTGCTTGGGCTCGGGCCGCTCATAGTCATCGAAGAGTTCCGCGAGGCGTTCCAGCGTCAGCGGTTTACCGGCAGCCAGCAGTATTGCTTCGAGCAGAGGCGCGAGTTCTTTAGGGTCAGAAACATTCATGGCGCGCATCTTAAAGAGGTTGTTGCCAGAGCAGAAGCCACCCTGAAGAATTTCCGATGATCTTATCCAGATGTCCATATCTGTGGGGCACCTGTCATTGCAGACAGACACAGCGCGCAGCACACTTGATTGATCCGTCCTGAGTATGAACCATGAGTGCCGTCCGCGTTGTTGCCAGCCTTCTCTATCCAGACGTAATGAGCCTGGATGTAACCGGGCCGTTGCAGGTTTTTGCGTCTGCCAATGTTGAACGGCAGCGACAAGGGCTGCCTCCGGCTTATCAGATAAGTCTTCTGGCTGATCAGCCCGGCCCAATCATGACCTCATCTGGCATTCAGATCGTGGCGGATCAATCCTGGCGTGGCATGCCTGCGGAGCAGCTCGATACCCTCCTGGTTCCTGGCGGTATTGGCGTCGAGCAGCAATGTCGACATACCGAACTGCTGGACTGGCTGCAACAGAGCCAGCCTCGCCTGCGTCGTCTGGGGTCCGTTTGCTCCGGCGCCCTGATCCTGGCTGAGGCTGGGCTGCTGAAGGGCCGACGCGCCACGACACACTGGGCTGACCTGGAAGCGTTGCAGCGTTACACCGCTATACAAGTCGAGGGAGACCGCCTGCATACCTACGATCCGGCCGGGCAGGACGGTTATGCCGATGTCTTTACTTCCGCCGGTGTTACGGCAGGCATTGACCTTGCGCTGGCCCTGGTTGAAGCGGACCTGGATCGACCTACAGCATTAAGCGTAGCGCGCAGACTCGTCATGTTTTTACGTCGTCCCGGTGGTCAGGCACAGTTTAGCGCCTGTCTTTCGCCGGAGCCCAGCCGAACTCCTCGTTTGGCCGCATTGTTGGACTGGATACCCGCGCACTTGGGGGAAGATCTTTCCATCGAGCGTCTGGCAGAGCAGGTCAACATGACGCCTCGCACCTTGTCGCGTGCATTTGGCAGGGAGTTGGGGATCACTCCGGGACGCTATGTAGAACAGGTTCGCCTGGAGACCGCCAGAGCACTTCTACATGATGCACAAGCCTCAATCAGCACCGTTGCTCGCCTCTGTGGCTTCGGCCATCGCCGGACGTTTCAGAAACATTTGTCAGTCAGCCCGCAGGCGTATAGCGCCCGATTCGGTGACCCCATACGAGGACTTGATCATGCTTGAGCTACGCCCTAACTGTGAATGCTGTGATCAAGACCTGCCGCCTGACACAAACGACGCATTCATTTGCTCTTTCGAGTGCACATTCTGCAAGACATGCGCCTTGAGTCACCTGCACGGCTGCTGCCCCAACTGTGGAGGTGAGCTGGTCAGAAGACCGATCAGACCGGCACGAAAGCTGGCGCACTTTCCTGCCAGCCTGAACAGAAAGATACAGCCCTGCCGATAACCATGCAGGCTTTCTGATGGACACGCTCTTAAGGTCCATAACTAGTACATCAACGCTATCGCCGCCGCAAGCGGAGCGGATTTGAGCGGCAAGGTAGCGCAGAACGCAGCATTCAGGATTCGCCAGGACCTGGTCGAATTTGCGGCTCGCACTATGGTGCCCGCGAAGAAAATGTTGCCTTCACGAACGGCTATGTACGCATATGGGAACAGCAGCCGGCCTTCGAAAAGTTGATCCTCATGGTCCTATATCGGCCAGATATCTCTCAAAATTCCTGCACTAACGGATATCTCC
Organism: Pseudomonas sp. C2.3V; assembly: GCF_058536325.1. Lineage (NCBI taxonomy): Bacteria > Pseudomonadati > Pseudomonadota > Gammaproteobacteria > Pseudomonadales > Pseudomonadaceae > Pseudomonas > Pseudomonas sp. C2.3V. The sequence goes on from NZ_JBZUBN010000001.1 coordinate 2,282,200, forward strand.
CTGATTTCCGCATCAAGCCGGTGGAAGATCGAGCCCGAGGGCAACCGTATCTCACTCCTACGCCGTAGGCGAGCCGCCCTTCATATGAGGCATTGCTGTCTGGTACAAATTAAAGGACGCCGTTGCCAGCCTAGCGGATTACCGGATTCACCCAAATGCTGATGCCCTCCCCACTCGAGTATGTACTGTAGGACGTGAAACTGACGAAACGCCTGGAGCAGGCCGAGGCCTGCTCCACGGCAAACCCCGCCACTGAGCAGGTAAATGCATGAAAGAAAAGACGGGCTGGTTAGCCGAGCTGGCCACTTTTGAATCCCAGGGCACTCCATGCGTGTTGGTCACCGTTGTTGAAGAGAAAGGCTCAACGCCGCGTACTACAGGGACAAAAATGATAGTCACTGCCGATAGTTTACGTCTGACGATTGGCAGCGGTCACCTCGAGTACAAGGCCATCGAGATTGCGCAGCAGATGCTCAAGGAAGGAATACGCGAGCCGCGCATCGAACGGTTTGCGCTGGGTGAACGTCAGGAACCATGCGGCACGGAAGCCACAGCATTGCTGTTTGAGCCAATGGGCCAGCACACGGTGCACGTCGCCGTGTTTGGTAATGGACATGTGGCGCGTGCTCTAGTACCACTACTAGCCAGCCTGCCATGCGAGATACGCTGGATCGACTCACGTGTTCGGGAGTTTCCAGACACTCTTCCTAGGGGAGTTACCAAAATCGTCACGGACGAACCTCTGGATGAAGTAGACGCCATGCCAGGCGGCACCTACTTTATCGTCATGACGCATAATCATCCGTTAGACCTTGAGCTGACCGAGCGCATCCTGACCCGTAACGATTTTGGCTATTACGGACTGATAGGCTCTAAAACCAAGTGGGTGAAGTTTCAGCATCACCTTGCAACCAAAGGTTTTACAACCGAACAGATCAATCGCGTACGTTGCCCTCTGGGAATCCCGCAAATTAAAGGTAAACTTCCTGCGGAAATTGCGATCTCTGTAGCGGGAGAAGTTATCGCGACCTATAGCGCACAGGCTACGCTACAAGAAGCCTCTCCACTGCGTCTCGTTCAGCCGACACATAACCATTCCTAATAATGTCGCGCGGGTTTGAATTGTCGACCTTGCAGTGGTTGATCGTGCGCGACAGGCTGCATGCTTGACCTGTCTACCGTTAACACACTGGATGATTAAGAAGGGATATGACTACTCAAGCCTACCGTGCCGCTCTGCTCCACTGCGTTGCCGATCCGAATGACGTCGGCATTGAGGCTGCCTGTGAGTTCGTTGAAGACGGATTGCTGGTCGTAACTGATGGTCGCATCGATGCAATGGGAAACGCAGCCACGCTGTTGCCCGTACTGCCCGAAGGAACCGAGGTCATTGAGCACCCGGATGCGCTGATTACACCAGGCTTTATCGACACGCACATCCATTACCCACAGACAGGAATCATCGCGTCCTATGGCGAGCAGTTGCTGGACTGGTTAAACAACTACACGTTCCCGGCCGAGGGAGCGTTTGCTGATTCAGCCAAAGCGGCGGAAGTCGCCGATATTTTCCTCAAGGAGCTGTTACGTAACGGCACCACAACTGCTCTAGTGTTTGGCACTGTACACAAGCAGTCTGTAGAGGCATTCTTCGAAGCGGCTGAAAAGCTCAATTTGCGCATGATCGCCGGCAAGGTCCTGATGGATCGAAATGCTCCCGACTTTCTGATAGACACGCCGGAGTCCGGCTATGCAGACAGCAAGGAGCTGATCGAGCGCTGGCATGGCAAAGGCCGCCTGCACTATGCCGTGACACCGCGCTTTGCACCAACGAGCACGCCAGAGCAGCTAACGCTTGCAGGCCAGTTGCTTGAGGAATACCCGGATATCTACCTGCACACGCACCTTTCCGAAAACCTCAAGGAGATCGAATGGGTAAAGTCGCTTTTCCCCGAGCGCAGCGGTTATCTTGATGTTTACGATCATTATCAATTGCTAGGTAAACGATCGGTGTTTGCACACGGTGTACACCTTTGCGATGAAGAATGTGCCCGCTTGAGTGAGACTGGATCAGCCGTAGCCTTCTGCCCTACTTCGAATCTGTTCCTGGGTAGCGGCCTTTTCAAACTGCCACAACTTGAGCAGCATAAGGTGAACGTTGGCCTGGGCACGGACGTTGGTGCCGGCACAAGTTTCTCGATGCTGCAGACGGTCAACGAGGCGTACAAGGTTATGCAGTTGCAAGGCGAAAAACTGCACCCGTTCAAGGCCTTTTACCTTGCTACGCTAGGCGGAGCTCGTGCATTACGCCTGGAGGATAGGATTGGTAGCTTCGCTCAGGGTAACGACGCAGACTTCGTGGTGCTTGACTACCATGCAACACCTCTGCTGAGTTATCGCCTGAAGCAGGCCAAGTCGCTGGAAGAAAAACTGTTCGCCTTGATGATGCTGAGTGATGATCGAACCGTTAAGGAAACCTACGCCATGGGCGTGAAGGTTCACCAGCGCTAAGGCGCCAATGAAAAGGCCGGCTAGAAAGCCGGCCTTTTGTTAAGGGCAAATGGTTATTCACCTACGATCAGCAGCGGGTTGAATCCGCTTCGATCAAATTGCCCTTCTTCTGCAAGCTTCATATCCAGCATAAGGCTAGCCAGATCATCCGCCATTGGTTCCGCTCCCAGATTGAACTCTTTGGTTACAATCTTGAGATAGCTGTTGCAGTCGCTACATGTTTCCGCCTGCGCAGCCACCGGCGCTTTGCCTTGCTCATCTTCGAGGCTCAGGTACTTCACCGTACGGCCTTCTCCACACACACTGCACTTGCTGCGCTCCAGATGCCATTCAGTCGAACACAGACCACAGTGCAAGTAGCGTACGCCACTGCGGTCTCGATCAGCATGAATGATACTGGCGACAGGAGCCGACCCGCAGCATGGACAAATCGTTCGTGCATTACCGGATGGCCTTCTGGGTGGCGAAGATAGACACTGCGTAAGACGAACCCAGGCGATCTGCAATGCTGCCGAGATAAAAGGAAGCAAGGCACGATGCTCTACAGGGCCTGGACGGCCATCCAGAATATCGTCCGCCAGTGCTTCCCTTGTCTCATGGTCCAGATGACGCAGTGCAGTCAAAAGCTCACGATGCTTATCGGCCACGTGGAGCTCAAGCGTATCAAGCAATGCGTTCAGCTCAGCCTGCCAGTCAATGTCACGACGCAAAGCATTGATTCCAAGCGGCGGCATACCATGCTCCAGCGCCAGCGTGAAAGCGCTTGGATCAGGTAGCCAACTGGCTTCATGCTCGTTCAAGACAATGTCCTGCGCTTTGACGAGCTGCGACATGAACAGCAAGAACCCGCTGAGCGGCTCGACTTTCTCAGAAAGCTCCTTGAGCCGTCGTGCCCGCATGGCAAATACCTGCTTTTTAGGCAGTACAACGGGAGCCGGATCCATGATCCCCGTCGGCGAGGTCCCATATTGGTGAGTGGCAGTGGCTGTCACGGCGTCCCCTTCGTTGGCATATGATGCTCATTGACCGCACCCGAACGCGAGCCGGTTCTTTCCTTTTCTTTGCGCTCCTGCTCCACAATATCATCGTACCAGAGGCGATGATGATGCTTGGCCCAGGCACGGCTAACCCGTCCCTGCGTCATCGCTCGGAAGGAGCCTTTCACCCAGATCGCCGAGTAGACGTGAATGATCAGCGTGATGATCGCAACAAAGGCGACATAGGCGTGTACCAGACTGGAGAGTCGCAACCATTCACGAGGGAAATACTCTGCGAAATAAGGACGCCAGATAACGATACCTGAGATCAACAGCAACGGCACACTCATGACCATTAGCCAGTACACCAGCTTCTGGCCAGGATTGTTAACGCCAATGGGTGGCGCCAGCTCGTCCCGGTTACTGAGTACATCACCAATGTGCTTCATCCACTCGATATCATGACGCTTGAACAAGTTGACCTTGAAAAAGCGTATGGCCATGACCACGAAACAGAGTGCCATGATCACCCCGATAAAGGGGTGAACCATGCGCGTCACTGTCGGACCGCCAAACAGGGCGGTCAGGTCAAAAAAGAAGGGGTGAAAGAACGCCAGACCGCTGAGCACCAGACATACGAATGTAATCGCGATGACCCAATGGTTCAGACGGCTAAACGTGCTGTACCGCAGAATGCCTTTCTCGCTGCTTGAAGGGGTCATTTGCGATCCTCCTCTAGGGCCTCGTGACGAATCTCCTCATCCGGCGTGTCTTCCGGCTCCTCCTTGGGGCCCTTCATCACGTAGTGCGCAAAGCCTGCCAGGGCAGTCAAACCAATCATCGCGGACATGATGGGCTTGGTAATGCCCTTCCACAGCCCTACCAGCGGACTGATCTGCGGATCGCTCGGCAGATTACTATAGAGCTCTGGTTTGTCGGCATGCTGCAACACATACATGACATGGGTACCGCCCACACCCGGTGGATCGTACAAACCTGCATTGGCGTAACCACGATCATTGAGCTGGCCTACCCGCATCAACGCATGTTCGGTCATGTCTTCCTTGGTACCAAACATGATAGCGCCTGTTGGGCAGGTCTTAACGCAGGCAGGCTCCAGACCGTGATAGACACGGTCCGAGCACAATGTGCATTTATAGGCCTTTTGATCCTTCTTGGAGATACGCGGAATGTTGAATGGACAGCCTGACACGCAATAACCGCAACCGATGCAGTGCTCGGAGTTGAAGTCCACGATACCGTTGGCGTATTGCACAATCGCCCCGGGTGCCGGACAGGCCTTCATGCAACCAGGCTCTGCACAGTGCATGCAGTTGTCCTTGCGGATCAACCACTCCAGATTGCCCTGCTCGTTCACATACTCATTGAACCGCATGACTTGGAAGGTAGTGGGGCTAAGATCTGCCGGATTGTTATAGCTGCCGTCACAGTGGCCGATCTCATCACGCAGATCATTCCACTCGGAACAGGCTACCTGGCAGGCTTTACAGCCAATGCACCGGGAAACGTCGATCAGCTTGGCGACCTTCTCCACCCCGCCGTCACGTGTGTGCGGCGAGGCTTCGGTGGTCGCGGACCGGGCGACGATGTTTTGAAAGTTGACTTGATCGCCTCTCATGATTATCGCGTCCTCATACCTTCTCGACGTTCACCAGGAACGACTTGAACTCAGGCGTCTGCGTGTTGGCATCGCCCACCACTGGTGTCAGGGTATTGGTCAGGAAACCTTTCCTGGCCACGCCTTTGAAGCCCCAGTGAATAGGAATACCAATCTGGTGCACCGTGCGTCCTTCCACTTGAAGCTTATGGATACGCTTGGTAACCACCGCAATGGCACGGATGAAGCCACGCTTTGATGTGACCTTCACCGTATCGCCTGCCTTGATGCCAAGCTCATTGGCCAGGTCTTCCCCGATTTCCACAAACTTTTCTGGCTGTGCAATGGCATTGAGTCGCGCATGAGTGGTCCAGAAGTGGAAGTGCTCCGTAATCCGATACGTCGTAGCGGCATACGGAAAGTCCTTACTGGTCCCCATTTGCTCCCGGTCGCCTTTGAACACACGTGCCGCCGGATTGTTTTTGGCTGCAGGGTTGTTCGGGTGCATCGGGTTGTAGTCGAGAGGAGACTCGAACGGCTCATAATGCTCAGGGAACGGCCCTTCCGCCATCATGCTACCGCCAAAGAAGTGCGCAACACCTTCCTGGTTGAGAATAAATGGGCTAGCACCGGCTTCTGGTGGCGACGTCCAAGGAAAGTCTGGAATATCTGGTCCAGCCCAACGCTCGCCGTTCCACCAGATGAGCCGCTTCTCGGGCGCCCAAGAGGTGCCATCAGGACGCGCGCTTGCACGGTTATACAAAATGCGTCGATTGAGAGGCCACGACCAGGCCCATCCCAATGTAATACCGACATTGTAAGGATCGGCATTATCGCGTCTATCCATCATATTGCCGGCACGAGTCCAGCAGCCAGAGTAAATCCAGCAGCCACAGGCTGTACGACCATCATCGGTCAGATAACCAAAGTCATCCAGCAGATCCCCCTTCTTGTGGGTGATGGTTTTGCCATCGGTACTGGGCAGATCCGCCAATGCGCGGCCGTTATATTCCTGGGCCAGATCTTCCGGGTTAGGCTCTTCAGGGTTGCTGTAGGGCCAGGTCAGATTCAGAATCGGATCAGGGAATGCTCCGCCTTCATCACGATACATCTGCTGCAGACGATGGAAAATACCGGCCATGATCGCAACGTCTGGACGCGCCTCGCCTGGTGGTGGTGCCGCGCGCCAATGCCACTGCAACCAACGACAGCTGTTGACGATGGAGCCGTTTTCTTCAGCGAAACAGGTCGTGGGCAGACGGAAAACTTCAGTCTGAATTTTTGACGAATCTACATCATTGTACTCGCCATGATTTTTCCAGAACTCGGTCGTCTCGATATCCAGAGGATCCATGACTACCAGGAACTTGAGCTTGGAGAGTGCTTCCACGTTCTTGTTCTTGTTGGGGAACGAAGCCAGGAAGTTGAAGCCTTGCGCCAGGTAGCCTGTTATCTCGCCATTGTGCATACGCTCAAGGGTATGCATAACGTCGTACAACGGCTCTGTGAGCTTTGGCAGCCAGTCATAACACCAGTTGTTTTCTGCCGTGGCTGCATCGCCATACCATGACTTCATAAGGCTGACATGGAAGCGCTTGAAGTATTTCCAATAAGACACCTGCCCTGGACGTAACGGCTGCTTGGCACGCCGCTCGATATAACCGTCAAAATCCTGCTCTTCATGGGAAGGCAGACGGATATAGCCAGGAAGCTGGTTTGAGAGTAGGCCTAAATCGGTCAGGCCCTGAATGTTGGAATGCCCACGCAAGGCATTAACCCCACCACCCAGCATGCCGATGTTACCCAACAACAGTTGCACCATACTGCCGGCACGAATCATCTGCGCGCCAACAGAATGCTGTGTCCAACCCAGCGCGTAGAGAATGGTCATGGTTTTGTCTTCGGCAGCCGTCTCGGCAATCATGTCCCAGACTTTCTGGACTTGATCACGTGGCATACCGCAAACGCTTTCAACCTTCTCGATGGTGTAGCGGCTGTAGTGCTTACGCATCAGCTGATAAACGCAACGGGGATGCTGTAGGGTTGGGTCTTCCTTCACCATACCCTTTTCATCGAACTCGTAACTCCAGCTCGACTTGTCATAAGCACGGATATCGTCCTGCTTATAGCCGGAGAACAAGCCGTCATGAAAGTCGAAATCCTCTTTTACGATGATTGCGACGTCGGTATAGGCCTTGACGTACTCATGGTTGATCTTGTCAGTGGTCAACAAATAGTTGATCAGACCACCCAACCACACGATGTCAGTGCCTGTCCGAATGGAGGCATGGTAATCCGCCACGGCGCCCGTACGGGTGAAGCGTGGATCGATTGAAATGAGTTTGGCGTTGTTCTTTTCCTTTGCCTCGATTACCCAGCGAAAGCCTACAGGATGCGCCTCAGCCGAGTTACCGCCCATGGAAAGGATCAGATTGGCATTGCGGATATCAGTCCAAGAATTCGTCATCGCACCGCGACCGTAAGTTGGGGCAAGACCTGCCACCGTCGGTCCGTGTCAAACGCGTGCTTGGTTATCCATTACAACAACACCAAGACTCCGTGCGATTTTCTGCGTAAGGTAAGCCGTCTCATTCGAGGTAGCAGACGCTGCGAGAAAGCCTGTTGTAGTCCAGTGGTTGACCAGATGACCATGCTGATCACGGGTCACGAAATTCTTGTCCCGGTCATCCTTCAAATGACGCGCAATGCGGTCCAACGCCTCATTCCAGCTGATACGTTTCCATTCGTTGGAACCCGGTTCGCGAACGGAGGGATGCGAAAGGCGAGATTCACTCTTGACGAAGTCGAGTGCGCCAGCACCACGAGGACACAGGGAGCCGCGACTGACCGGATGATCCGGATCGCCCTCAATGTGGTAAATATCCTCAACGGTATTGATGCTGTTATCGCCTCGGCTATAAATCAGCATGCCGCATCCTACGGAACAGTAGGTGCAGGTGTTTCGAGTTACCTTGGCTGCAGCAAGTTTGAAATAACGGATGGACGCCATAGCAGGTTCAGGCGCAAAGCCCAACATTGCCATACTCGACGTTGCCACCCCGGTCGCGCTTAATTTTAAGAAGTTTCTTCGCGATACACGGATCGACATGGGGGTTACTCCAGGCACAACTTTCACGGATCAACCCTTCGGCCCCAAGATATTCGCAATTGTTCCCCAAAAAGTTCCAATACCTTACGAAAGGTTACAAAGGGTAAATATATAAATAGGCATGTCTTGGCTCTCTACTGTACGCGTTGCGCTGCTAAAAGGACTGTCTGCTGCCCGGTACACGTTGTGTTCCATTGCTGTTTACCTATGCCGACAATGCGCCAGATCGGTATCAACACAGTACAACGCCGGAGCGATATCGGCACTTGGAGAGCCGTGCGCAGTGTGCAGTACATGGGCTGTTAATCGCCCCATGACCAGCCTCTTGAAATGGCATTGAATCAGGCAATGCGTGATGAGCCAGAGCAAACTAGGAAGCCAGCCGTTTGTCCCGCTCAGACAAGCCTTTTCTGATCGTAGTCACGTCTGCGGGTGATACGCCTGGTCCTGACCCTATTAGGACCTTCCTTCCCAACGAAGAGCAAGGCATCAGTTGTCACCAAGGAGTCTTGCATTACTCTATGCGAGCACTCTTGGATATCGAAGACTTTCCAATTGTTGACCAAAGCGGCACAGCCAATCGACAACCCGCGACTGGCCGTCATCAGGTCCACATACCGCTTGGTTATACTGATAGCTTTAGCCAGTGATCGCGACATGCAAAAACTCAGATGGATGCTGTTTGGCTCAGGGCTAACCCTGGTAGTGCTGGGCCTCTTCCTGTGGTTTGACAATGAGCAGATGTCTCCATTGATACAATCCACTAACACGCCCTCACCTATCAAAAATCCAGGCAGCCTTTACGCCACGGTACAATCGCAACAGATGCCACCTACCGCTATAGATGATTTCGCTCAGGTCGAAGGCATCATTCACGAACGCTGTACGGTCTGTCATTCCAGTCAACCCACCAGCCCCTTGTTTAGTGAGGCACCGGCTGCGGTTCTATTGGATACGCCTGATCAGATCCGGCAAATGGCCCCGCGAATCAAGCAGCAAGCCATAGATTCCAATGCTATGCCCTTAGGCAATGTCACGCAGATGACTCAGTCCGAGCGAGACCTCATAGGACGCTGGATTTCAACGCTTAATGGCGGCCGCTGAAGCTATCAGACATTTTCTAGCCCTCGACGCAACTGCTTCTTAAGCAAACGGGCACTGTCCAAGCAAACAAGCAGTACGGCAATCCAGATCGGTCCGTATGTCCAGAGCTGGGAAGAGACAAATGCTTCGTCCAGCAGCAGGATCGCGACAAACACAAGCAGGGCCGGCTCGATGTAGCTTAGGATACCAAACAGCCCCATTGGCAACAGTCGGCTTGCAGCCATCATGGCGCCGAAGGCCACCGCGCTCAACAAGCCAAGCCCCGGTAGAAGGATCCACAAGCTCGGCGCCACCTGCAGAGCCGAGGCAGGACTGAAAAAATAGAGCAGCACGATAGCCAAAGGCGCCATGCACAGCATTTCTAATATAAAGCCGGACAGCGCATCGATTTTCATCCAACGCCGCAACATGAAATAAGGTGGGTACCCCAGAGCCGATACCAGCGTAACCCATGAAAACGCCCCGGTAGCCCACCACTCATGAATGACGCCGATCAAGGCGAAGACTACAGCGACCCGATATAACGGTCTCATCTCTTCGCCGTAAAACATGCGGCCGACTATGACCATCACCAGAGGCAACAGGAAATAGCCCAGTGTTATATCCAGAGTATGCCCTGTCATCGTTGCCCAGACAAATACCCCCCATTGCGATCCAACCAGTAAGGTGCTGCCTATTAGAGCCAAAATCAGCCGAGGCTCACGAAGCAATCGAGCAAGCGCCTGTCGCAGCATAGCGCCCTGTCGTGTCAGTACCAGAAGCAGCAACACCATGGGAATCGACCATAGAATGCGTTGCGTCAGCACCTGAACACCGTCCAGTGGTTCCAGATAATTGAAGTACACCGGCATCACAGCGAACAGTACGGAAGAAAGCACCGACAACGCCATACCCCGGCCAGATAGAATCATGCGAATGCCCTGCGTCCCAAACGATTGATCATCAAAGAGGCCACGATAACCCCACCACCCAATAGCAACCGAACAAGATCCACATCTCGATTCCAGATAAGGATATTCACGATTAGACCGGCAGGTACATGCAGTTCGTTCAAAATTGCCAGTGTTCCGCCGTTGACCCAGGTTGAGCCGATCGTCCACCAGTACATGCCCAGCGCCGTGGCAAACAGTCCCATCCAGATCAGTACGCCCCACTGTACGGCTGTTTGGGGCATACGCTCCAGGTTGCCAAACAATAGAAATGACGGCAGCGCAATCAGTAAGGCGCCTAGGAAAAAGCATCCAAAACGGCGATACAGCGGGATATCCGAGGGATGACGCTGTACCAGGTATTTACACAATACCTGTCCTGCCGCGAAGGTCAGATTGGCCAGCTGCAACAACAGAAATCCCGACAGATATTCACCTTCGAGCTGATCAAAGCGAATCACCACTGCTCCCAGAACAGCCACCACAGCGGCGATCAATGACCACGGATTGAAGCGGCGACACACCACATCATCCAAAAGCGTCACATAAATAGGCGTCAGTACGGTAAAAAGGAGTACTTCCGGTACCGTCAGAACTGCAAAGCTTCGGTATAGGCACAGGTATGTAATGCCGAATTGAAAGGCACCCGCCACCATCAAGCCTGCAATGAAGCGCGGCGCAACACCTCGCCACCGAGTAAACGGCAGAAACACAGCGGCGGCCAGCAATACTCTGATCAATACAGCAAAATCACTGTCGACCTTACCGGCCAGGTATTCCCCTATCAAGCTGAAGGAAAACGCCCAAAGTACAGTGACAGACAACAGATACGGCATAACGACCACTCAGCAAAAGGTGCGCGACAGTACCGCGCTTTTTAGCATCAGAAAAGTCTTCACCTCTTGATACCGAATCCACGAGACACCAGGAATAACCAATGCCCAGACGAAAAAAAGCCTCCCGAAGGAGGCTCAATCCAAAGGTAAACGCCTGAACTTAGAGTGCTTCGGCCAATTGAGCCTTCGCCAGTTCCAGTCCCTTGGCCATTGCTTCTGGCCCCATCGCAACGCCCTCCACATGGATAAACGTCACGTCAGTAATGCCAATGAAGCCCAGCACCTGCCGCAGGTAAGGCTCCTGATGATCAAAGGTATTTGCAGGGCTTCCGGTGTAAACACCACCACGCGCCGTCAGAATATATGCGCGCTTGCCTTCAAGAAGCCCTTGGGGCCCCTGCTCAGTGTACTTGAACGTCACACCTGCACGTAGCACATGATCCAGCCAAGCCTTCAGGGTACTAGGGATAGCAAAGTTATACATGGGTGCGGCCAGTACGAGAACATCGGCTGCCAACAGCTCTTGGGTCAGCTCGTTCGAACGTGCAAGAGCTGCTTTTTGTGCCTCGGAATGTGTCTCGGCTGGGCTCATCCAACCTGCCAGAAGGTTTTCATCCAGGTGAGGAATAACATCAACGGCAACATCCCGTACCGAGATTTTGTCTTCTGGATGTTTATGCTGCCACGCTTCGATGAACTCAGCGGTAATCTGACGAGAAATCGAACCTTCTTTACGAGCACTGCTTTCAATCACGAGAACCTGAGACATTATGCTGGCGTCCTTTGTAATGGAAGAATGAGCACAGCTTAATAGCAATTAAGTTGATATAAAAACGGAATTTATAGCTAACACCAATCAAGTTTATTGATATAACAGTGTCTTATCATGGCGTTTACGCTGCCCGATTCGCTAAGGAATAGGTATGAAGGCTCCTCGAGTTACGCTAGACCAATGGCGCACCTTACAGTCAGTGGTTGACCACGGCGGTTTTGCACAAGCTGCCGAGGTACTACATCGCTCTCAGTCATCCATCAGTTATACCGTCGCGCGCATGCAGGAGCAGCTAGGCGTTCCGCTGTTACGCATCGAGGGACGCAAGGCAGTACTAACAGAAGCCGGAGACGTCTTGCTAAGGCGCTCGCGCCAACTGGTTAAACAGGCCAGCCAGCTGGAAGAGCTTGCCCACCATATGGAGCAAGGCTGGGAAGCAGAGGTACGCCTGGTAGTCGATGCAGCCTATCCTACTTCCCGTTTGGTCAGCGCACTGACCGAATTCATGCCACAAAGCCGTGGATGCCGGGTTCGCCTGAGGGAAGAGGTACTGTCTGGTGTAGAGGAAGCCTTACTTGAAGGCATGGCCGATCTTGCTATCAGCGGTCTGAATATTGCGGCTCACCTAGGCGCAGGCTTGGGTACAGTCGAATTCGTCGCAGTCGCCCATCCAGATCATCATCTGCATCGACTGCAGCGTGAGCTGACGTTTCAGGACCTTGAGGCTCAGATGCAGATTGTCATTCGAGATTCCGGTCGCACCCAACCACGAGACGCTGGCTGGCTGGGCGCGGAACAGCGCTGGACCGTCGGGAGCCTTGCTACAGCCGCCACTTTTGTCCGCAATGGGCTGGGGTTCGCCTGGCTACCTCGTCATTCTATCGAGCGCGAAATCAATGAAGGTACGCTAAAACCTCTTTCGCTGAGCCAAGGAGGTAACCGCTTCCATCCTTTTTATATGTATCAGAGTCGAGAGCGCCCGCTCGGTCCTGCCTCTCAGATACTGGTTGAACTGATCAAGAAACAAGGTACAGGGCATGGCCAGTCTTGATAAGTGCCATGCAAACCGCGCTACGCTCATACATAACCAACCCTAACCCCAAAAGGAGCGCTTATGCTCAAAGCTTTCTTTACTGCCGCCACGCTTGTACTGGCTTCTTCTGCCTGGGCTGCCGAAAATCCTCATGTCGTGCTGACCACCAACCAGGGCGAAATTGAACTGGAACTGAATGCACAAAAAGCGCCTGTCAGCGTACAGAATTTTCTTTCTTACGTAGATTCAGGTTTTTACAAAGGCACCATCTTCCATCGCGTCATTCCAGGCTTCATGATCCAGGGCGGCGGATTTACCCAGGACATGCAGCAAAAAGACACACAAGCCCCTATTCGCAATGAAGCGGACAATGGGCTTAAAAACACACGCGGTACCGTATCCATGGCACGCACCGCAGCGGTCAATTCGGCAACCAGCCAGTTTTTCATCAACGTCTCAGACAATGCCTTTCTTGATCATGGCCAGCGGGATTTTGGTTATGCCGTCTTCGCAAAAGTTACTCGCGGCATGGACGTAGTAGATAAGATCGCCGGTGTCTCGACTGTTAGCAAAGGCATGTTCCAGAACGTTCCACGCGAACCGATTTTGATCCTCGCGGCCAAAAGATCATAAGCCTGCTTCCGATTAAAGTGTGACTGCTTATTCTGCTGACAGGCAGTCACACGCCTCTGAGGATCAGGCTTAAGACAGCGCGGCTTCCTGCCGCATACACTGAACGGCAACGAGAGCGCATATGGTTTTTCGCCTGTTTGAAACTATTATTGATCCCTTCAAGCATGCCTCCGACGAAACACCTCCCAGCAACGTGATGCGGTTCTACATCCACTACCTTAAACAGGCCTGGCCTGCTTTTCTCTTTCTATTGGTAGTGGGCCTGGTAGGTTCCCTTATCGAGGTCGCACTCTTCAGCTTCCTGGGTCGAATCGTCGACTTGGCACAGAGTTCTGCTAACAGCACGGTTTTCTTTCAGGAGCATGGCCATGAACTAGTCTGGATGGCAGTCGTTACACTCTTGTTGCGTCCACTTTTTATCAGCCTGCATGACCTGCTGGTCCATCAAACCATTACTCCTAGCCTGACTACACTGATTCGTTGGCAAAATCATCGCTATGTCTTGAAGCAGAGCCTCAGCTTCTTCCATAACGATTTTGCAGGTCGTATTGCCAACCGTATTATGCAAACCGGAGCCTCGCTACGGGACTCCGCTGTCCAGGCAGTGGATGCCATCTGGCATGTACTTATCTATGCCGGCAGCGCCCTGGTTCTTTTTGCCCAGGCTGACGTCTGGCTTATGGCTCCCCTGATTATTTGGATCATCGCGTACATCCTTACCCTCTGGTACTTCGTACCCAAGACCAAGGAGCGATCCGTCATCTCGTCCGAAGCACGCTCAAAACTGTCCGGACGGATTGTTGATGGCTACACAAACATCATGACGCTCAAACTCTTTGCTCATACTCGGCAAGAGGAAGACTACGCTCATGAAGCCATGGCAGAACAAACAGAAAAAGCTCGCTATGCGTCACGTCTGATTACCGCTATGGGTGTCACTATTTCCCTGTTGAACGGCTTCCTGATCGCCGGAACGACGGGACTTGCCCTGTGGCTTTGGCATAAAGGTCTTATCTCAATCGGAGCGATCGCTCTTTCTACAGGACTTGTCATCCGTATCAACAACATGTCCGGCTGGATCATGTGGGTAGTCAATGGCATCTTCGAAAACATTGGTATGGTTCAGGATGGCCTGGAAACTATTTCCCGCCCCCGCACCGTCATTGATCAAAGCAGTGCCAAACCACTTGAGATTGAGCGAGGCGGAATCCGCTTTCAAGAGATTGCCTTTCACTATGGCAAAACCCGTGGCGTTATCGAAAACCTTAATCTGGACGTAAAGCCCGGAGAGAAAATAGGCCTTGTCGGACCCTCTGGCGCAGGGAAATCCACGCTGGTTAACGTCCTGCTTCGCCTGTATGACTTGGAAAAAGGGCAAATCTTGATTGATGGCCAGGATATTGCTCACGTCACTCAGGAAAGCCTTCGCAGCAACATAGGTGTCGTAACTCAAGACACATCACTACTGCATCGCTCGATTCGCGAGAACCTGACGTATGGCCGACCCAATGCAACAGACGAAGAAATTCAAGCAGCCGTACATAAGGCTAGAGCAGATGAATTCATTCCATTACTGACTGATGCGCAAGGACGAACCGGGCTCGATGCGCAAGTAGGCGAGCGTGGGGTCAAGTTGTCCGGCGGGCAACGCCAGCGTATTGCGATTGCACGCACCCTACTCAAGGACGCGCCTATTCTTCTGCTGGATGAGGCAACATCAGCACTGGACTCAGAGGTCGAGGCTGCCATTCAGGAAAGTCTCGAAACGCTTATGAAAGGCAAGACTGTGATAGCCATCGCTCACCGTCTCTCTACCATCGCACGTATGGACCGACTTGTTGTGATGAATAAAGGCCAGATCGTTGAAACTGGCTCCCATGAAGAATTGATTGCTCAAGGAGGGTTATATGCCCGTCTATGGCATCACCAGACGGGCGGATTCGTAGGAGAAAGCTGAGGCTATTTCAAAAGAGCTGTTTGGCAATATTGGTCAAGCAGCTTTTTTTGGTTTTCAATATCCAAGCCAGGATAGAAACCCTGAATCTTCTGAAAACCACCAAACCACCATTGCTTTTCAGTCATGCACTCATAAACAGGGCATTGCTCGCTACGGGCGGCACAGTCCTGGTAGTACGTAAGCATTTGGCTTTTGTCAGCGCTGCCTTGAAAACTTCCCTTGCGGTCCCTCAAGGAAAAGAAGTCAATAAAGGCTGGACCGCTGTAATGTCTGACCTGCACTTCAAGCGCGGATGGGTAAAAAATCACCAGCAATACGTTAAAAAGCAGCCACATGATCAGCGCTGTAACGGGTACAGGCAATCGTGCGCGATAACGTCCTCCCGCCTTTATGAAAGCAGCAGTGACTGCAGTTGTCAGTGCCAAGGCGAACAATAACGATGTCAGGCCACTGACAACATACCCACGTGTACCCGCCTCCAGTCCATTAGGTAGCGACACTGAGTCATAACCAATATGAATCAGCTCCCATCCGAGCTGATTACCAAGTACAGCGAGCATTACCAGCACTGCAGCAATTCCAATAAGCACCCAAAAAGTGAGCTTGGTTGGCGATTCCGTTGATACGTTCTTTGCCACGGGACCCCTCATACATGATTAAAGCCGCGAGCCTGCCTTGCTTGCTATCACAGCGCAACGACTTTCAGCGAGTACCGAATGCCCATAATTGTTAATCACAAAAAATTGCCTGATTAGAAACCGCTTTTGCTTCAACCAAGAGCATCTTCACAGGTTGCTTCTCCCTCTATTCACGCCTCTACAGCCCGCTCGTATTCGTCTAACATGAATCATGTGATCTTCAGGTACACCTTACCGATAAGCGCAGTCAGTCGGCGAAGTGGGATATAAAACATGAGAAGTCGAAAAAATTATGACGAAACTGTTAAACTCCGCGCCCATCAGAACCGCATGTCGCGGTAGTTCGAGCTGATCACGTGGAAATTTTTAAAGAATTCACCTTCGAAGCAGCCCATTTCCTACCTAATGTTCCAGAAGGACATAAGTGTGGGCGCCTACATGGGCACTCCTTCAAAGTAGCCATCTATCTTGAAGGGCCGGTTGATCCCCACACAGGCTGGCTACGGGATTTTGCTGATATCAAAGCGATCTTCAAGCCCATCTATGAGAGACTCGATCACTACTATCTGAACGATATTCAGGGTTTAGAGAACCCGACCAGTGAAAATCTGGCAATCTGGATTTGGCGTGAACTGAAACCACAGTTACCCGAACTCTCTCGGGTCCGTGTTCACGAGACCTGCACAAGCGGCTGCGAATACCGCGGCGACTGAATATTACCCATTTATTACACAAAGGGTCAGTTGTCTGGCTGCTTTCTGACATAATTGCTGCCTTTCAACTGTCGATGAAACGATATGTTCGATCTCTTCAGCGGGCTAGATGTCTGGGTAGGCATTAGTCTGGTTCTTGCCTTGGCTTTCGTGCTGACATTTGAATTCATTAACGGTTTTCATGACACCGCAAATGCTGTCGCAACCGTCATTTACACCAAGGCAATGCCGCCTCATTTAGCGGTTATGTTCTCAGGTATATTCAATTTCTTAGGCGTTCTGTTTGGTGGTGTTGGTGTTGCCTATGCCATTGTTCACCTCTTGCCAGTCGATCTACTCATTAATGTGAATACAGGCCATGGCCTCGCCATGGTCTTTTCGCTTTTGGCTGCTGCCATTACCTGGAACCTAGGCACTTGGTATTTCGGTATACCAGCCTCTAGCTCTCACACTCTGATTGGCTCAATTTTGGGTGTTGGCCTTACTAACTCCCTTATCACAGGTATCCCCTTAAGCGAGGGCGTTAACTGGCAGAAAGTAATTGATATCGGCCTTTCGCTTATTGCCTCTCCAATAGCGGGTTTTGTACTGGCAGGCGCTATTCTTATAGGTCTAAAGCGCTGGCGCCCCCGTTCCAAAATGCATAAGACACCTGAGCAACGCCGCGAAATAGACTCAAAAAAGCATCCACCTTTCTGGAACCGTTTGATGCTAGTCATCTCGGCCATGGGTATGAGCTTCGTGCACGGCTCCAATGATGGCCAAAAAGGGATTGGCCTCATCATGCTGGTACTCATAGGCATCGTGCCAGGTAAGTTCGTCTTGGATCTGACTAGCACCACCTATCAGATTGAACGCACCCGTGATGCGGCTATTCACTTGGGTCAGTTCTACGAGCGTCAATCGAGTGTTCTGAAGGAGTACTTGGATTACACAACTGGCAATCGGGATCTTCCTGAAGAGTTCAGCTGTGAAACCAGGCTTACAATCCCTACACTTAATGCGTTGTTAAGCAATCTGAATGGTGTGACCGACTATCGCGCCATGACCGTGGATCAGCGGACCCAAGTACGCCGCTATTTGCTTTGCCTGGACGATTCCGCAAAGAAAATTAGCAAGCTTCCCGTTCTGGAAGGCCGCGACGTTGAAGATCTGAACAGGCTACGTAAAGACCTTACCAGCACAACAGAATATGCTCCGTACTGGGTGATCATCGCAGTAGCATTGGCTCTAGGGATCGGAACCATGGTCGGTTGGAAGCGAGTGGTACTGACAGTAGGTGAAAAGATAGGCCGGCAAGGAATGACGTATGCACAAGGTGTCAGCGCGCAGTTTACTGCCGTAATCGCCATCGGCGCCGCGAACATTTATAGTCTGCCCGTATCCACTACACACGTTCTATCTTCTGGTGTAGCAGGCACAATGATCGCCAACCGCAGCGGTCTGCAGGGCGGTACGGTACGTAATATTCTATTAGCTTGGGTACTAACTCTACCCGCCTCGATGCTGCTTTCAGCTGCCCTTTTCTGGTTGTCCAACCAGTTTATTGGGTGAGATCTTAGCTTGGTAGCTAACTAGCTATGATTGCTAGTTAGCTACTCGCCTCAGGCGACTACTCGTCGAATTCCTGTAGAAGCTCTAAACATCTCTTGCTTTAGCGAGTCTGTATAGGTATAGCCCCTTTAAGGGATATCAATACGCTTGAGCAGTATGGTGACGCCATGAGCCCAGCAGCCTATATAGTATTATTGATTATCGGATGGCTCGCATTAGCCGGTACGATGTTATGGGCAATGCTTAGAATAAGCCGATCTCCACGGCATCATAGACATTCGCACTCTGAAACAGACAAGCCGGTTACAGTAAAGCCTACTGGCTCAGAACCTCCGCAGCATCTTTTAAACCTATCTCATAAGGCTCGTTCCTTCCACGCCTGAGCGGCTAATAAAAACCGACCTATTAAGGTCGGTTTTATTCATCTCTTCGCTATATCGAGCTGACCAACAAAGGCACTACTTCCGTACTGCTTTCGAACTCTCGTTCAATCATCTTTTTCAAAGTCAATAACGAATCCTGAGACGCTGGCTTTTCAAAAAGTTTTACGTGAGAAGTGATAAGGCCATTTAGCCAAGCGGCTAATTGCTCAGCAATTGTCTCCTTAGCATCACCTTTAACTTGAAAGGCAAAGCCAGGAACTTCTCCAATAACAAAACCAGAACCAATAGCAGCAAACATAAATCCACCTCACTCAATGCTTGTATCTAGTTGAGTGAGCAAGCGAGAGGGAGTTCGTGACTGTTTATCGGGAAAGAGCTTTTTGCTGAAAAGAAGAGGCCTAACCTCAGTAACCAGGCGGAGAGACAGGTGGCAGCAAATAAGCAGCTCTTGTAGGCCGCGCAGGAAAAGCAGCCTATCTCTTTTATTTCTGCCGCAAAAGCAAAACCCCCGGGCGGTTAGGCCTGGGGGTTTTGGGTATAGGTGCTTGACGATGACCTACTCTCACATGGGGAAACCCCACACTACCATCGGCGATGCATCGTTTCACTTCTGAGTTCGGAAAGGGATCAGGTGGTTCCAACGCTCTATGGTCGTCAAGCAATTCGGGTGGGGAACCGGTGTCTAGTCGTTTCCCCGAATGGGTATGTGATCGGTATTTTGCGGTTCAACCAAGCTTTCGGCTGGTCTTTACCAAACAACAGATTGTTTGGGTGTTATATGGTCAAGCCTCACGGGCAATTAGTATCGGTTAGCTCAACGCCTCACAGCGCTTACACACCCGACCTATCAACGTTGTAGTCTTCAACGGCCCTTCAGGAAGCTCAAGGCTCCAGTGAGATCTCATCTTGAGGCAAGTTTCCCGCTTAGATGCTTTCAGCGGTTATCTTTTCCGAACATAGCTACCCGGCAATGCCACTGGCGTGACAACCGGAACACCAGAGGTTCGTCCACTCCGGTCCTCTCGTACTAGGAGCAGCCCCTCTCAAATCTCAAACGTCCACGGCAGATAGGGACCGAACTGTCTCACGACGTTCTAAACCCAGCTCGCGTACCACTTTAAATGGCGAACAGCCATACCCTTGGGACCGGCTTCAGCCCCAGGATGTGATGAGCCGACATCGAGGTGCCAAACACCGCCGTCGATATGAACTCTTGGGCGGTATCAGCCTGTTATCCCCGGAGTACCTTTTATCCGTTGAGCGATGGCCCTTCCATACAGAACCACCGGATCACTAAGACCTACTTTCGTACCTGCTCGACGTGTCTGTCTCGCAGTCAAGCGCGCTTTTGCCTTTATACTCTGCGACCGATTTCCGACCGGTCTGAGCGCACCTTCGTACTCCTCCGTTACTCTTTAGGAGGAGACCGCCCCAGTCAAACTGCCCACCATACACTGTCCTCGATCCGGATAACGGACCAGAGTTAGAACCTCAAGCATGCCAGGGTGGTATTTCAAGGATGGCTCCACGAGAACTGGCGTCCTCGCTTCAAAGCCTCCCACCTATCCTACACAAGCAGGCTCAAAGTCCAGTGCAAAGCTACAGTAAAGGTTCACGGGGTCTTTCCGTCTAGCCGCGGATACACTGCATCTTCACAGCGATTTCAATTTCACTGAGTCTCGGGTGGAGACAGCGCCGCCATCGTTACGCCATTCGTGCAGGTCGGAACTTACCCGACAAGGAATTTCGCTACCTTAGGACCGTTATAGTTACGGCCGCCGTTTACCGGGGCTTCGATCAAGAGCTTCGCTTGCGCTAACCCCATCAATTAACCTTCCGGCACCGGGCAGGCGTCACACCCTATACGTCCACTTTCGTGTTTGCAGAGTGCTGTGTTTTTAATAAACAGTCGCAGCGGCCTGGTATCTTCGACCGGCATGGGCTTACGGAGCAAGTCCTTCACCCTCACCGGCGCACCTTCTCCCGAAGTTACGGTGCCATTTTGCCTAGTTCCTTCACCCGAGTTCTCTCAAGCGCCTTGGTATTCTCTACCCGACCACCTGTGTCGGTTTGGGGTACGATTTCTAATTACCTGAAGCTTAGAGGCTTTTCCTGGAAGCATGGCATCAACCACTTCCTCTTCATAAGAAGAGTCGTCATCAGCTCTCGGCCTTAACTGTCCGGATTTACCTAAACAGTCAGCCTACCGCCTTAAACTTGGACAACCAACGCCAAGCTGGCCTAGCCTTCTCCGTCCCCCCATCGCAGTAATTAGAAGTACAGGAATATTAACCTGTTTCCCATCGACTACGCCTTTCAGCCTCGCCTTAGGGGTCGACTCACCCTGCGTCGATTAACGTTGCGCAGGAACCCTTGGTCTTTCGGCGTGCGAGTTTTTCACTCGCATTGTCGTTACTCATGTCAGCATTCGCACTTCTGATACCTCCAGCAAGCTTCTCAACTCACCTTCACAGGCTTACAGAACGCTCCTCTACCGCTCATCTTGCGATGAACCCGTAGCTTCGGTGTGTAGTTTGAGCCCCGTTACATCTTCCGCGCAGGCCGACTCGACTAGTGAGCTATTACGCTTTCTTTAAAGGGTGGCTGCTTCTAAGCCAACCTCCTAGCTGTCTAAGCCTTCCCACATCGTTTACCACTTAACTACAACTTTGGGACCTTAGCTGACGGTCTGGGTTGTTTCCCTTTTCACGACGGACGTTAGCACCCGCCGTGTGTCTCCCATGCTTGCACTTCTGGGTATTCGGAGTTTGCATCGGTTTGGTAAGTCGGGATGACCCCCTAGCCGAAACAGTGCTCTACCCCCCAGAGTGATACATGAGGCGCTACCTAAATAGCTTTCGAGGAGAACCAGCTATCTCCGAGCTTGATTAGCCTTTCACTCCGATCCACAAGTCATCCCCTGCCTTTTCAACGGAAGTGGGTTCGGTCCTCCAGTCAGTGTTACCTAACCTTCAACCTGCTCATGGATAGATCGCCCGGTTTCGGGTCTATACCCAGCGACTAAAACGCCCTATTAAGACTCGCTTTCGCTACGCCTTCCCTATACGGTTAAGCTTGCCACTGAATATAAGTCGCTGACCCATTATACAAAAGGTACGCAGTCACCCAACAAAGTGGGCTCCCACTGCTTGTACGCATACGGTTTCAGGTTCTATTTCACTCCCCTCTCCGGGGTTCTTTTCGCCTTTCCCTCACGGTACTGGTTCACTATCGGTCAGTCAGTAGTATTTAGCCTTGGAGGATGGTCCCCCCATATTCAGACAACGTTTCACGTGCGCCGTCCTACTCGATTTCACTCAAAAGATCCTTTCACCTACGGGGCTATCACCCACTATGGCCGCACTTTCCAGAGCGTTCGGTTAAAATCAATTGAGCTTAAGGGCTAGTCCCCGTTCGCTCGCCACTACTTAGGGAATCTCGGTTGATTTCTTTTCCTCAGGGTACTTAGATGTTTCAGTTCCCCTGGTTCGCCTCTCACACCTATGGATTCAGTGTGAGATACCTGACTTATGTCAGGTGGGTTCCCCCATTCAGAGATCTCCGGATCACAGTCTATTTGCCGACTCCCCGAAGCTTATCGCAGGCTATCACGTCTTTCATCGCCTCTGACTGCCAAGGCATCCACCGTATGCGCTTATTCACTTGACCATATAACCCCAAAGAATCTGAAGTTATGTTTGGTTTGGAACACGACATTCGCCGAAAACTTGCGCTTGAACTCGCAAATTTACCTTGACCACATAGTCTGCAGTGAAACAGCCTATGTGTTCGTACTTCTATCACATACCCAAATTTTTAAAGAACAGTCTGAAAACAAAGTTCAGAAGTCAATGCTCCAACCCAACCCTTAGGGGGGGGTAAGCACTCAGTTCTGAGCTTTAACGCGGTGTTAGATGGTGGAGCCAAGGAGGATCGAACTCCTGACCTCCTGCGTGCAAAGCAGGCGCTCTCCCAGCTGAGCTATGGCCCCATCGATTGGTGGGTCTGGGCAGATTCGAACTGCCGACCTCACCCTTATCAGGGGTGCGCTCTAACCAACTGAGCTACAGACCCAATCGTCTAACGCTTGAGTCTTGACTCATCTCGCGTCTTTATTTCAGTGAATCAAGCAATTCGTGTGGGAGCTTATGCCAAAGCTGGGATCTATCGATTAAGGAGGTGATCCAGCCGCAGGTTCCCCTACGGCTACCTTGTTACGACTTCACCCCAGTCATGAATCACACCGTGGTAACCGTCCTCCCGAAGGTTAGACTAGCTACTTCTGGTGCAACCCACTCCCATGGTGTGACGGGCGGTGTGTACAAGGCCCGGGAACGTATTCACCGTGACGTTCTGATTCACGATTACTAGCGATTCCGACTTCACGCAGTCGAGTTGCAGACTGCGATCCGGACTACGATCGGTTTTATGGGATTAGCTCCACCTCGCGGTTTGGCAACCCTTTGTACCGACCATTGTAGCACGTGTGTAGCCCAGGCCGTAAGGGCCATGATGACTTGACGTCATCCCCACCTTCCTCCGGTTTGTCACCGGCAGTCTCCTTAGAGTGCCCACCATGATGTGCTGGTAACTAAGGACAAGGGTTGCGCTCGTTACGGGACTTAACCCAACATCTCACGACACGAGCTGACGACAGCCATGCAGCACCTGTGTCAGAGTTCCCGAAGGCACCAATCCATCTCTGGAAAGTTCTCTGCATGTCAAGGCCTGGTAAGGTTCTTCGCGTTGCTTCGAATTAAACCACATGCTCCACCGCTTGTGCGGGCCCCCGTCAATTCATTTGAGTTTTAACCTTGCGGCCGTACTCCCCAGGCGGTCAACTTATTGCGTTAGCTGCGCCACTAAAGTCTCAAGGACCCCAACGGCTAGTTGACATCGTTTACGGCGTGGACTACCAGGGTATCTAATCCTGTTTGCTCCCCACGCTTTCGCACCTCAGTGTCAGTATCAGTCCAGGTGGTCGCCTTCGCCACTGGTGTTCCTTCCTATATCTACGCATTTCACCGCTACACAGGAAATTCCACCACCCTCTACCGTACTCTAGCCAGGCAGTTTTGGATGCAGTTCCCAGGTTGAGCCCGGGGATTTCACATTCAACTTACCAAGCCACCTACGCGCGCTTTACGCCCAGTAATTCCGATTAACGCTTGCACCCTCTGTATTACCGCGGCTGCTGGCACAGAGTTAGCCGGTGCTTATTCTGCTGGTAACGTCAAAATTGCAACGTATTAGGTTACAACCCTTCCTCCCAGCTTAAAGTGCTTTACGACCCGAGGGCCTTCTTCACACACGCGGCATGGCTGGATCAGGCTTTCGCCCATTGTCCAATATTCCCCACTGCTGCCTCCCGTAGGAGTCTGGACCGTGTCTCAGTTCCAGTGTGACTGATCATCCTCTCAGACCAGTTACGGATCGTCGCCTTGGTGAGCCGTTACCCCACCAACTAGCTAATCCGACCTAGGCTCATCTGATAGCGTGAGGTCCGAAGATCCCCCACTTTCTCCCGTAGGACGTATGCGGTATTAGCGTTCCTTTCGAAACGTTGTCCCCCACTACCAGGCAGATTCCTAGGCATTACTCACCCGTCCGCCGCTGAATCAGAGAGCAAGCTCTCCTCATCCGCTCGACTTGCATGTGTTAGGCCTGCCGCCAGCGTTCAATCTGAGCCATGATCAAACTCTTCAGTTCAAACATATCCGGGTTTTGAGAAAACCCTAAACTTGGCTCAGCAATCGCAAATAAACTCTCGAATTCACGAGTGTTACTTGTCTTGCTGATAATCTTGTCGATCCATCAGTCTTACAGCACAAGCACCCACACGAATTGCTTGATTCAACTTGTTAAAGAGCGGTTGGTTAAGACCTTGTCTCAACCGAGGCGCGCATTCTACGCTAACCTCTTGTCCTGTCAAGCATTTTGTTCAACCGGTCTAACCCGCTGAACCGCTTGCCGGACCTGCCGGATCAGGAAACCTGTTCTGGCAGCGGGAGGCGTATTCTACACAAGCCCAGGGGCTTGTCAACTACCGCTTCCCTCTTTCCGCTTCTGCCAGACCGGAGGTCTGACCCTGACTAAACAGCTAAGCCATTGATCTACAAGGCTTTTTGCCGTTCCGTTGCAGCGGAAGTGGGGCGCATTATAGGCCCCTCCGCTCACAGGTCAAGCTTTATTTGAGATCAACAAACAGACTAGCCGCTTATTGATGCTACTGGCGACCTCCTGCGACGGCACTCTGGCCACCAAAGCAGTACCCAGTATGGTACGGGTAATCTGCAAGCACACTGACCATAGCCTTGGACGGCACTAACGAGCTGTTACATGAGGACTGGCTGCAGATCCACAAGCAAGGCATCGGCCGCTCGGATGCGGTGGACCTGAATCCGCAAAAATCGCGGCTGGTGAAAACCAGTTGTGATATCGAACTGCCGAAGGCCGATTCTCTGGATGAGGAGAGCCCGATGTGCCATGGCAACGCCCCTAAGCTAATAGTGGCTTGGCATTGTAGCAAACGCATGAAGAACCATGTGCGCCGTCGCATTAATGCCTACTGCAGCACCCGAACCTTGATCTTCCTTAGATGCCAGCCAATATTAACCGTGAGAAAATCTTGGCCGCTTAGTCGCCGGAATGAGCATAAGTGATCACACTCATCTCAGTGCAATGCGTTCCAGAACGTGGCCTGCCATCGATTCCTGAGATATCGCCAGACGACAGTAGAGCATATCAGCCGCGATGACTCCCCCTCCCTTTTCTAACCACTCCACCGCGGCAGACTGCCTATCGAAATCAGCAGGCTTGTTGAGGCGTGCCTCAAGAATGCGCGCGATCGTCGCCGGCGCTGGCACCACTACCGCCGAAGCGCCAGTAGTCATCGACTTCATCAGGCCCTGCGGGTCGTAGTCTGGAAAGCTGATTAAATCAGAATTCCCCACCCTCGCAGCAGAAACAGCCTTCGGCGACCGCTGTCAATCGCCCCGAAACAACATAGGTACGTCCTAGAGCTGTGCCGGCATTTGGTATCGGTGAGCCGCGAGCATAACGCTCAGGTTCTCCACCAGCAGAACCCTTTCTAGCCCGTGCAAGTCGCTAGTCTGGATATTCAGCGTGCCGCCGCGGGAGTGCTGGTAGCCACCTGATGGCAAGAGAACCCTGCCCGATGGGTGAGCGACCAGCACCAGGCCCTCGCCTACCATCCGGCCACTGACCTTTTTGTTTCTGGAGATCGCGGCCAGAGCCAGCCTATCTCCGCCGTGCTGTGCTTCAGCGGACCCAGAGACATGTCCTTTCTCACCACCGCCAGCAGCGTCTGGTGATCCTCTGCGGTCAGCACCAACGCCGATGTGCCGTGCTTCGTCCCTACGCCATAAAGTTGGTGGATCTGCCGCCAGGTATCTGTAAGGGTAATTTTGTCTTGGTTGCGCCGAACCGCATTCATGATCGCTGTCAGGTGGCGATTGTTGGTCAGCATGCGCTATCGCCTCGGCACCCTATCTAGGGTCAACTTCAGGACACGTCGGTTCGCCGAAAACCGACTATGTGGCGCCAGCGTCGGCACAAGGCGGTAGTTCAGTTCCTTACCGTTGACTTTGGCGAATGCCGCCTGCAACTGGGCATAGCCATCCGGAGCGTAGAGCCATATTCCGTCAGGGATGTCGGGGTCACCACAGTCCTGCCAGTAAGCGGTAGCCGATTGAGGTTTACCAGTGGCAATCAGCTCCCGAAGCATAACCTCCAAGTGAGCACGCACGAACGGTTTTTCCAGCTCCTTTTCCTGATTGACCTCTGAGGGGACAATTCTTGATTCACGCTCCTGGACTGCTGCCGCTGGCGCCGTTTTGACCTTCGGTTCCGGCAGTGAGACTATCAGCAACTCCAGCCGCTCAAGGTTCTCGCCGACGTTGACGTCACAGAATGCACTGCCGCCCTAGAAAAATGGAGCAGAACCAACCCAAACTGCAGCATCAAGTCGTTCAAGAAGTGGCTCAAGATCGATTACGCCGCCGGCCTGCAGGTGAGCGTCGACGGCCTGTGCCACCTGGCGCATCTTGCTGCGCTTACGCACTGTCAGACTAAGCCGACCAACCATCTCGTCGAGAGCGAAGCGGTTGCGAGACACCGCGCCTAACAGAACGTCCATGAGCTTGCCCCGCAGCGCCCGGTCGCTTCTTGTCAGCTGCAACAGGCCCATGTGTGTAAACAGGCCCATGTGTGTAAACAGGCCCAACTTCTCGTGCAGTCGCTTGAGGCGGTCGATCGCATTTTTGATGTCGCGGATCCTGTCGGTGAGCCGGACGGAGAATCCATACCCTCCTTCAATAAATGCCCTGATGACGTTTTGCTCGCTTCTCAGGTGCTGCACCACCTGGCTGGCGGTGTTGGTGACACGTCGGTAAGCGGTAATCTGCCGATGCCTCCAGTCCTCATCGATTAGAGTGATTTCGCGGAGCAGCTCCTGCCGATTCACTATACCTTGGCGCGCATCACCTTCCAGCTTGATAACCAGGTCCTCTGCAGAGAGGAGCACCAAAGCATCAATAAAAGGCACCGTTTCCTTGCTTAGATGAAATGAAGGCTGCAGCTTCAGCAGAGACGCCAGCTTTTGCGCTTTGCGCAGAGCAAGCAAGCAAGCGGGGATTGTCGAAAATCTTCTGCCCACGTTTGGGCAAAGGCCTTTCCCAAACCCAGTTGACAGCGTCACCCCGAATCACACCAGGATGGGACTTGATCTCAATGACGTACATGCCCTTAGGCGTCAACACCATGAGATCAACTTCGTTGATGGAGCCATCCTGAGCAATGAACTCGAAGTTGGCCCAAGCACGATAAAGGTCGCGATCAGGGAGGAGAAGCTGCCTGGCAAACTCCAGCGTTTCCCGCTCCCATGTGTAATCGGATTGGGGGGATTTGCTTCCAGAGCTTGTCCATCAATGGCCGTCCTTGTTGATCGGCTGACGTGGGCGACACTCACACGCTGCAGTGATAGAGCTCTCGGAAAAGCGCTCCCCTCGATAAGGCTGAGGTAGCCTTAATATATCTGCAGATCTGCCGGGAGCCTGTACAGCCTAGTTAATCTCAATTGGCAACCAGGAAGCCAGGAAGCCAGGAAGCCAGGAAGCCATTTTCTAGGAAGCACCGAAAAATCGTCGGAAATAAAAAATCCAATCACCGTTAAGTGACTGGATTTTCTAGAGTTCATTGGTCGGGACGGAGTGATTCGAACACTCGACCCCTTGCACCCCATGCACGCAGGAGCAAGGAAACCAACGTAATATCAGGCGTTTAGGCCGATTCTCGCTGCAATCGATGAATAACCAAGCCTAACGGTAAATTACGAATCCCTGAAAAAGTCCCTATGGCTTTTTTGTGCCCTCTCCCGAAAAAGTCACTCATCTATAGCCACCCTCCCTCTTTCCGACTACTGTATGCATCCTCAGTAGAACGGACCCTCTTATGAGCACTTCAATTGCCGAATGGGAAAGACTGGCTAATGACCAGCATGCCCTTGTTCGCCTGCCAGAACACCATACCTCTTACATGAAAGAAGTTGCCGACCGGCTACTGAGTACCCAGGCAATCACCAAAGACCGTTGGGCGGATATGATGGAAGTCATCGACTCTGCAAAGCTATGGGCAGCCGAAGCATTGGCTACTTACTCGCCAGATTTCCTCAAAGGCGGCATCTACGAACTCAGGGACACGAACGGCAAGCTGGCTGGGATCGTCGAGCAGTCGGCATTCGAGTTCTACAACCTGAGCGAGGATCATGGTGTTGTCCGGAGAGATCCGAACGGACGCCTGGAGTTTCATGAGCGAAACGCTGGGCTATACGGCTCGGTCGATGGGATGAGACTGACGCGAAAGGACGGGCAGCAGTTCGACCTTGTGATGATCGGGCGGGTAGTCAATGGGGAGCGGGTGCTTAATCGCCGACTAACTGATTAATGCGGTAGGTTTATAGTACCCCTCTCCTCCTATCCGGACCCCTATATAAAAGAGGCTTGCCCTCCACCTTGCCACGCCCTCCGCACGAAGTGCTCGATATAGCACGCCATCAGCCTCCTCTCTGCTCAATACATCCCCTCGCTCTGTCTTTCCCCCTCCATATAAATAGTCATGAACGGTACAGGCTGCGTTTCCATACCCCACTAGTGTTGCATAGATAGGGCTGGCGATAACTCGAAGGCTACGGATAGAGGCGAAATTAGTCTCGAATCCTGCAGGGACGGTGATCATGGCGTGAACGGAATCGTTGTGGATCAGCGGTGAGGTGAGTCGCCATTCCCAACGCCTCAACTGTTCGGCAACCAGGTGTGAGACGAACTCGCCGGGATCAGTTACTGCAGGCGAAAGCATTAGCGTGCTCATCCTTAATCATTATCCTATCTGATGGTTTTCGCTTAGAGCATAAAATGCTCATGCACTGCAAGCATTGCCAAAGCTATACTAACGGTCCAATAATCTGGATTACACTGAATTTAAGTTAAGCTGATTATTCAAAGCTCAACCAAATACTACCTTTAAATAGTGTTAGAAATAATTAATTACATGCCAAAACATTATAAAGGAAATAATTAAATAATGGATAAAGATTACTCATCAATAGCATCTACAGCTATCGTTAGTGAAAAGTCTAATATATCCCATCCCGTTAATATAGGTAGAAATACTGAGATACACCAAAATACCAATATAGACCAATTTACATTTATAAACGCACAATCTGTGATTTATGCAAATGTTAATATTGGCAGATATTGTGCAATTGCCAGAAATTGCGAAATAGGGGTAGCAAACCATCCTACTGACTGGCTCGCCACAATCGGAAATTTCAAGTCCTACTTCCCAAGGTTCCCAGGCTTTTCAGATTCAGAAAATCTACCGATGAACCCACACCCAGCCACCGTAATTGGCAATGACGTGTGGATAGGTGGAAAGGTAGTCGTGAAATCAGGAGTTAAGATCGGAAATGGAGCAATCATTGCTGCCGGGGCAGTCGTTACTAACGACATTCCACCTTATGCTATATATGGCGGCGTACCAGCTAAGCTTATACGATACAGATTCAGCAGTGACACGATAGAAGAGCTACAAGAACTAAAATGGTGGGACTTAGAGCCTGAGATAGTATCGACCTTGCCTAGAAATAATATAATTAAATCTATAGAAATTCTTAGGAAAGTAAGAAGCACAAGACCTCAAAAGAAATCTTTAATGTCTAGAATATGGAATCTTAAATAAACTAATGCTTATAACAAAAATCCTGCGTATTACTACGCAGGCCACCATTTGTCGTCTGTGTAATCAGCGGGGATTGGGTGCATGTCCTTGAGCGTACGAGCCGTAAAGATCAGCGCTTGCTTTTGTGCAGCAGCTGCCTTGCCGAACTCAACTACAGTCTGTGCATCCATCGGCACTAACGTGTTATCCAAGGCTATCCAGTTAAAATCCTGATCAGGATTTGACCACCTCAAGTCTCCTGGCTGAGCACCGCCCATGATTGCCATGAATGCCAGCTGAGCCGTTCCGGCGATGTTCTCCCGATCCGTTGCGCGAGACTGAAACATGACACCGTTAAATTCGAAGCCTGCATCGATACGCCGATCACGCTCCGCATCAACAGCACCTGTCATCTGCTCTTTGAGCGCAGCCGCTTTAACCTCAGACGTTATCAGCTGGGAAAGATCAATATTCATTGCGGGAGCTCCAGAGGGCCATCAGCTGGATTAACGAGTTCAGAAGGAAAGGCCAAGGCTTGAGACGGATTAGGACCATGCGGCAAAATCAGAGTCAACGTTAACTCGCCATTGGTGCGGTGGACTTGGTCTGTAACCCACTCGCAATCAACTGCGTCAGCTGGCAACGTGGCCCCTTCAGGAATAACGCTAAAATCAAAGGCTTGGCCGTTAAACGTGAGGGTGTCGCCAGATTTAATAACGCTTAAGCTATCATCGCGACGCTGTGGCTTAAATTTTATGATCATTTCCATCTCCCTATAGCCAATCCATCCACTCGCTGGCCTGTTCTACTGACAGCCGATAAAACCCTTAATACTCCATACGTGGTATCGGCAGGACCAGACTGGCCCCCCCATCCCTCCACGTTACTGGAATATGTAGAAGCTACAAACACATTGCCAGAGTCAATAAATGCTGCGGGGTACGTCCAGTTATAAAAGCCTCGGTATAATGTTCCTCCAGCTACTGCAGTAGCGATATCGATCACAGCAGATCTGACCCAGCAAATCTGAAGCCCGCTATTGAATCGCTGATAGAAACCGTTTGCATTCGAACCAGACTCAACCACCCCGCCCTGCCCTAATGATGTGTAAAGCTCCTGCGTCATACTGTTGATTTTGGTGAAAGCATTAATAGCTGACTCACCTTTCTTACCGTTTGGCTGTACGGTAGTTAGGTCGATAACTTGTCTTGCCATGAGAGGTTTACCTACTGCAATTCGTGCGAGGGAATGGCGTAAATGAAGGGCCAGTTAAAGTTGGGGTTGTTGCCGGACACATCGCCGTACATGTCGTAGTTCTGCCAGTACTGCGCCTGGTTCTCTGTGGCTCGGTAATAGCCAAAGCTTGCTACGTTGCCAGTCCCCGCTCCATCTAAGAGATACCCGGTAAAGTTGGATATGAGCACATAGCTGTTGGGGTTGACCGAGTAGCTAGTGTTGGTTGTCCAGTACCAAGTGCGATTCCATCCACTCTGATTGGTTGGTCCGCTTCGGGTATAGCTTCGGGTAGCAAACTGAAAAACCATGGTGGAGTAGCCGCTATCCAGGATGAGCTGGCCGGCAGCATCGAATAGCTGCACACCGTAGGTCTGCGAACTCCTCGGAGGCATAAAGACTGCTACGCAGTATGTATAAGTCTGAGCGGAGCCTACGACACTCGGATTGATGGTCATGCCCGTCCAGTTGCCAGCTGAACCGACATACTGGAAGTTGCCGCACCCATAACCACCTGCTTGGATTTTCTGAAATACCAGTGGCGGCAGCTGGGTTGTGATCGCTTGAGGCCAAGTAACCGTGACCGCGCGTGTTGTGTTTGCGGTTATGGTGTACTGAGCGGTAAACACCCAATGCAACAGCGAATTATCGCTATCGATCAGAAGCTGACTGGCATCGTTAAAAATCTGGATTCCGTAGCTCATCCGAATGACACCGCCATTACCCAGGCCTTCTGGTTTCCAGCCATGTCCATCGTGACCCGGTTACCGCTTAACGTGTATGGCGGAATACTGCTTGCGCTTTCATACGCCTGCACCCAGATCATGGAATTACTCCCAAGGTTGCCCGGTACGTCATAAATCATTCCGCGCACATATGAACTGCTGGTGTTAGTCACGACCGCTCTATGAATGACGCGCACAGAGAAGCGCGAACCGTCCAGAATGCGCCGCCCCTGCGGATCGTTGATTACAAAGTCATAAGCCATCAGCCCAACCACCCCATCCGCATACGAAGGATGTTGTTAGCGTCGAAGAGAGAGATGTTTTGCGAGTTGATGACCATGCGACCCTGCCCAGCAACCATGCCGTTGATTTCGAAAGTACCGTCCTTGTTAATCCGCCAGCCGGTTTGCCCCGCTACGTAATTATTGGACTGGATGAAGCTTCCAATCATGGCGTTAGTGATACGCCCGGTGCCTATGTAAGCCGAATTGATAACCGTCTGGCCGTTCTCGATCACGAACGGAAGCGTTGTTGTGCTGCCGTCGTTGTTGAGCACCGCAAAACGGTTCGCCATCACCAAAAATTGGCTGGTGACATCCCCGCCCGAGTAATCGACACCTAAAGCAATCCCTGCGGCATAGCGCTGGCCGTTAGCAGTGACTTCAGTTTTGATGGTGTAAGACGAGGACAGCCTTCCATCTAGTGTTGCTACCGCCTTTTGTGCGGTTTGAACGGCTGCAGTATTTTCACCAATACCTACCTCGACCGTGTCAATCCGCTGCGCTACTGCCCGAGTTGCGTCAGCGGCTACAGACTGAACAGTTACAGTCCCGGCGTAGACTGTCTCTTCACCTATATACCACTCAGGATCGCCCGTAAGGTCGGGTGTAATCTGGGCATAGAGAGAGTCAGTCTTGCTTGATTGGGCAGTGAGTTTGTTATCAATAACGCTGATGTCATTGGTGTTCTCAGTCACCTGAGCCGCCAACGCACCGGCCTCGCTGACGATCTGCCCCACATCCTCCCAGTAGGTATCGTTAGGCGGCGCGTTACTACCATCTGCCGCAGCGGGAACTGCTTGGCGCGCCTGCCACAGTCGCTTGCCCTCTCGAACGATATCTCCAGTTGCATAGGCTAACGCTGGGTCGTAAGCCAAGGCATCGGTTAGGTTTTTGATCTGCTCCTGAATCTCGTCGATCTTATCAATATCAGACAGTAAATCCTGCCCAAGTTGATTTTTGGTGATCTTTCCTTCCAGAAGCTTTAGATACTGGCCTACATCCGCAGAGGTTCGCGCTGGCACATACAGAAAGCCGCTACGTCCGTAC
This sequence comes from Pseudomonas sp. C2.3V, assembly GCF_058536325.1. Taxonomy (NCBI): domain Bacteria; kingdom Pseudomonadati; phylum Pseudomonadota; class Gammaproteobacteria; order Pseudomonadales; family Pseudomonadaceae; genus Pseudomonas; species Pseudomonas sp. C2.3V. The sequence continues at coordinate 2,315,488 of NZ_JBZUBN010000001.1, forward strand.
GCATTAACCGAGCGGACGTAGTAATGGTATGGCGTATCGAAAGACAGGCCGTTATGGGTTAGCGATAGGCCCTGCCCAATATAGGTAGCTTGTTCAGCAGGAACGCTAGCTGTTAGCGCAAAGTAATACTCATAGGTCCCGCCGTTCAGGCTTGTAGCAGTGTTACGTGGCACAAGCGTGATGGCATCCACCGTTGTGTACACAGCACAGCTCTCTGGTACCGGAGGGCCATCGATGTTTACGGTGATTGTCGCTTCGCCCGACCGTGCCAGCGGGCCCTGAGCCGATACGCTCATGGTATAGCTGCCCGACACCAGCCCGTTGATGTTGCACTGGGTAGCGCTTGCGGGAACCTGGATAGCCTGAACCGCTTTGCCAGCCTGCCGCACCACTACGTTGTAATAACTGACTACCGAAGCCGGAGCCGTCCAGGACAGTACGCCTTGGGTAACCTCGGCAAGCGTCTCTACCGACCAGGTAAGGTTCGATGGTGAACCCACAGAACCTGCAGGCAGATTGATAAAGCCGATAGGGTTATAGGGCTGCCCTACCGCGTCATCAAAGATGGCTGGCTCATACTGCGATACCGTAACGGTACAACCATCCAGCGCGCCCATGGTCCAGTCGGTGACAATGAACTCGCCGTTGATATTGAGCGATGGCAGGTTAACCCGCACCACGCGCCCAGGTCGGCAGTTATAGCCGTTGAAGTTCAGAGGAATGCTGAGAGATCCGCCCGCCCTACGACGGCGTAGCTCGATGTTCGCCAGACGCTGGGCCTGATAGGAGTCTGTCACGTAGGAGAACGACAACGTTTCGGATGCCTCACCGCCATCCTCCTGGACCCACTGATCTACCCGGACCTCGGGGTAGTCCGTTTCCGCCCACGCTTGAGATGGGTCAACAAAAGTGCCGGTGATGACGTTGATTGCGGAGTCGTTATCAACCTCGCTGCTTCCTGCAACGGTACCGATCACCATATCTTCCGTGATCTCGAAGTCAGCAGGGCCATAGTACGCACCGGCCTGCAGCATCCACTTGCCGCCTACACGAATCAGCCGCCCGGCGCAGGATTGCTCTAGCTTTTGCAGGACTTGGGTGCGCGGCTCATCAGCACCGATGACACAGCCGGTGTGATAGCGGTTGCTGCTGGACCCATCCGCGTTACCTACCAGCTCATCGCAGACGTTGGCTGCACTCAGGAAGGTCTCAAAGATGATCTCATCGTCTGGAATGCCGCAACGGTTACGCAAGTACCAGAGGATATGCAGCGCCGTGTTCTGGCTATAGACGTTGCCGCCAATGCGTGGATCGTAGATATCGTTCCGGCCACGCACAACAAAGCGCACATCCGGAATGCCGGACGGGTACTTCTCTGCACTGTAGCGCAGTGACAGACGAACAAATGACAGGCCCCGGCCAATTTGAGTGTCTTTCCAGTCCGGACAGTTCTCTAGCAGGAAGGCATTAGGCTCGGTTGGATTGATGACAACTTCATATGAGGCGTACTCACCATACGACGCAATGGCTTCTTCGTTCAGGTAAATCTCGGATACGCCATCAATGGACCCTTCCGCCAGCACATAGACCAGGTGTAGCCACTCACCGTTACCTTGATTGCCGCCCTGCTCCTGCGCCCATACCAATACGCCACCGGTACTGGCCTGACCAAGAATGAAGCGGGCCGGAGCCTTGGACGAGCGTACCGTCTGCGCTGAAGGCTCGCTGGAGCCGCCTTTGACCTTGGCCGACTTCTGGCTGGAGGCGTAGAGAGCCGCAGCTCCACCGACCAGCGCGCCTTTCCATCCACCAGTGGCATAGCCAATAGCTGCGCCTACTGCTACCTGAGCAACTGATTTGACTGCCTTACCCATTATTCAACTCTCCAGACCACCAGTGGAGTGCAGTCGATACGACCCACCCCATCTTCCGCTGTCGACCAGCAGTTACCCGCCCAATACACAGCCACGCTTCGCCCATTGGCTCCGTCGTACAGAACCACGTCCCCGCGCTGCATGAAGGCAGGATTGACGCGCTCGAAGTAGGCGTCCCACGCTGCCTCCAGGCTGCCATGGGTCTTTGCCAGCGCCCGCTTGGCCCCGGCTTCGGTCTTGTACTTGCCCCGGTACTTCTCGGCTGGATCCACACCGCATATGGCCTTGGAGCAGTCGGCCGCAAACAGGCAGCAGTCAAATTCGCCCCAAGAAAAAGGCCGCTCAGTGGCGGCCTTGATCGTGTCGTGCAAACGGGTTGTCCAGTCTCGATAGCGCATGGGTTACTCGTATTTAAATGACGGGGCGTCCTTCGAGGCCCCCCAATAGATTGGCGATTCACTGAGTTGGGCCACGGCAAAGAAGAAGCGGTCGTCTTCATGTCTGGCCCGGTGGTTCTCATCAGTCCACCGCTCAGTGCCGGTCCGGCTCCACTCCGCCATGCGGTCAATGATGGGTACGGATATCGTGTTCCCGTCTCCGCCGTTGCCGCCGAAGGAAAACTGAGCGGCATCCATGCGGCCACTGAACAAGATGTCAGCGGCGTAGTTACCGGCCTGGTCGAACACGACAAACATCAGCCTGCCGTAGCGGCCACGGCACCCTCTCAGGTTCGTTTCGGACAAGATGTAGGCATCCAGCCCGGTCAAGGTCAGCTCAACCGTCATGGGCGACTGTGAGTTGTCGCTTTCCTGCGACTGCCCTACCTCGCCAAACGTACCCACACCGTCATAGGTGATACCGTCAATAACGATCTGCCCGGTGCCGGTGTGGGCGTATACCGTGCCGTCTGCGAAATCCAGCTGGCAGGCATACACCGCCATGAAGTTGCCCTGCGCAATGATGTCCACCACGCGCTGGCTGAAAGGAAACGAGGCTGGCATTAGAAGGCCTCCCGGAACTGAAAGCTGCCGTTTGAAACCACCCGCTGAACAGTAAGCTGGTTGGTGTCGTCCATTCGGCGCATCTCGGAATACGGGTTACGGTATTCAACTGCCGTACCTGCCGGAATTGCCTTACGGATACGCTTGTTCAGGTTGAGCTGAACACGGCCGCCAGAAGTTGACGTTGCATCATCAACCACTTCGAACATCTCGCCGTTGATGGTGATGTAATCGCCCATGCTGAATACCTTGCGACTGGCGGTAACGTCCTGCAGAAGCATCGTTGTCGCTTGGGCATTGGCTGTCACTACTGTTGGAGCACCGATGTTGTCGCCCCTCCGACGAGTGAAGGCCGGAACGTAGACCGTCCCGTACATACCCTGAAGCCGTCCAAGAAAGGCGGTCAGCTCCCGCTCCATCTGCTTGGTCATCACGCCAAAGGTCAGTTGGCACTGCCAGTAGGCACCCGGATACCCGACTACCTGCTGAGCATTCGACAGCGTTGAGGTAAAGGCACGGTTGTTATAAACGATGCCCCAGGTCATTTCGCTGGGGCGAATGGAAGCCGGCCATTGAATAGCCATCTAATTCTCCTGAACTGCTTAGCGGCTTATCAGCTGTCTAGCCGGCCCGTTTTGCTTAAGATCGCGTAACACCATTTGATATCCCTGCCGGGCTCCCTGGTCAGCTGCCTCCCTGATCCTGGCAAGCGTGGCTTCGTCAGCCGTGCCTTGAACACTGATATGCTGAGTGATAGTAGGAGCGGATGCGTATCCAGCAGAACTGCTTGAAGTTGAGGCAGAGAGGTTTCTTGTATCGGCTATGGGGGTGACATAACCACCCTGGGATCCACTCATGAGGTAGGTTCTACCTCCCTGACTGAACAGCTCTGGACCTTTCTCGTTCACTTCGTAGAACTTGTCAGGATCAACCGACCCGCCAACGGCACGGCCGCCGCCGAAGCTGTAGGATGAACCTTCGCTAAAGCCGGTCATGGTCCCAGACCCGCCAAACAGCGAGGTTCCACCACTGAATGCTGAGCTTAATAACCCGGCTGCGGCCTGCCTGACTTGAATACGGATCAAGTCTTCAACGAGCGAGTTAGCAAAGTCCTTGAACGACAGCTTCCCGGTTTTGACGAAGTTGACGATGCCGTCTTCCATATTCCTGAAAGCGTTGGAGAACATGTCACGGGTCTGGCCAGCTACGTTGCGTGCGCTGTCCAGGTAATCATTAAAGGCATCGCTTGCCCCTACTGACCAATCCTCGTTCTGCTTATCAAGCTCGTTGTAATAGTCTCGGTTTGCCTGCAAGGCTGTGTTCAGGCTGTCCTGAATGCTTTGAGACGCCCTCTTGTACTCCTCAGATCCCAGAGCATCTTTAGGCGTAGCCTTGTCGAGCTGTTCCTGATAACGCTGGAACTCCCTATAGATAGAGCGCTGAGCCTCAATCCGCTCCCTAGCCTGACTGCCTAGCCCTGCGCCCTGTAGCTGCCTGTCGTACTGCTCTTGCTGTAGTCGCAACGAGTTTGCGGCGGACTCCTGAATCTGAGCAGAGCGCTCTGCCAGCTTGTTAAGCTGCTCTCGGGTAGCTAGCTGCTTTTCAAGCTCAACATTGGTTTCGAGCTCAGCCCTGATCTGCAGCTCGCTAGCCAGCAGACTTTTTTGCTCAGCGGTTAACTGCTGCTTGCCGCGCAGATCGGCTATCTGCTGTTCGAACTGAGCGAGTTCGCGCCGTGAGCCTGTCAGTTTTTCAGAAGAGGACAGTTGCTCGCGCAGCACGGCCTCTTGCTGGTTAAGATTGGCCAGCATCCGGGTAGCGGCATCGTCCTGGTAGGCTTTTGCCTTGGGTGCTGACTTACTGTAGTCTTCTTCAATCTTTTTACGAGCTACCTCATACTCGCGATTTATCTGAGCTACATCTACATTCTTCCCGCCTAGTGCCTCAGCCCGCGCACGGTCTATCTTCTCAATTTCAAGTTTCTTCTTAGCTTCCCTGTCTAGCCCTGCAAGATATCTAGCATGAAGCTCGTTTCCACTACTTATAGATTGCTGTTCTGCTCGAGTAGACTTTTCCTGAGCATCAGCGGCCGACTGTTGAACATCTCGCTGTTGCTGTAGAAGCCTCAGTCTTGCCTGCATACCAGCTAGCTGAGACGACGAGGTGTAATTCCCTTGACCTAACGCTTGATCAACGAAACTGCGGGATGATGACTTTTGAGCTTCCTGTATGTCCTTTTGTAGAGAGGAAATTTGCTCGTCAATAGTTTGCGAGCGCCCAACAGCCAGCATTTCGTCCCAAGCACCCTTGGCAGCCGACTTGATAACATTCCATGCGCTTTCAATTGAACCCAAGTTCTGTTTGATGGCATTGGAGCGGCTTTGCAATGCGTTTGCATAGGTCTCTTCAGCTAGGTTTGCTGCGCCTACCGTATCCCCTTGTTCCTGAAGCGCCCGTATCTGGTTATATACCGAAGCGGTAAGGTAGTTGTATTGCTTATTGAGTTCAGCCGAGGCCTTGGCAGGATCTTCGGCAAGCTTCTGGAACTGGGCAATGGTTTCGTCTATTGCTTGCCCGGTTGCACTTTCAAAAGCGACCGCAGCGATAGCGATATTTTTGAACTGTTCACCAGCAATCGCACCGGTTGAGGCGATCTTGGTCAGCGCATCAGCCGCTGCGCCCGTTGTCCCGGTAACGGCACTTACCTGCTTGGCTAGCCCAGCCATACTGTTGGCAGTCTGCCCGGACTGGTTACCGGTAACGATTAGCGCCTTGGTGTAATCGCTGGCTTCATCACTGCCCTGCTTGTAGGCAAGAGCTAGTACACCAGCGGCAGCAGCGGCTACCGTAAAGGGATTGACCAAACCGAGGACATAGCCGCCCAAAGCACGAGCAGCCGGCCCGATGCCGCCGAACGTATCCTTCAGTTGTCCGCCCTGCTGAAGGAGTACAGTTAAGGGCTGCTGACCGCCTTGTAGAGAAACGACTATGTCGGTGAATTGCGCTGGCACACCACGGAGAGCGTTTGCGGTCTGCTTGGCCGTATTGCCCGTACGAGTAAGGCTGTCATTTGCTCGGGCTAAGGCATCCCGGCCCTCGTCAATCTTCTGCCGATACTGAGTATACGTATCAAGGTCGAGCCTATTCGATGCCCGCAGCTGGTAAAGCTTGCGCTCTTGCTGATCCAGACGTTCGAACGCTTTGGTGGTCGGGTCAATCTGGCCTAATAAGCGAGCAATCTCATCCTTTTCTGACTTGACGGACTCTTTGGCCTTTTCAGTTGACTCCTCAAACTTGCGTGTCGCCTGCTCAGCTCTTGCTCCAGACTTGGCGAGTTTATCAAGGCTCTCTGAGCCGCGCTCAACCTCGCTGGAATCAACGCGCAGGCCAAGGCTGGCAATATCGTTCGCCATACTTTTCTCCGGGCAATAAAAAACCCGCCGAAGCGGGCTGGTTACTTAAGGCCTATAGTCCTGTTGCGGTAGGCGGATGCTTATCGTCTACACAAGAGGGATTCCAATATACCTTTTCGAATACGGTGAAATTTGTTCCAGGCGAGCTTCTTCTATCAAAGTCTTCAAGCTGAAGATTACTTACATCCATCAAGTTGTCCCCAAACAATACCGTAGAGACAAAGCGAACCGTAGCATCTCCAGAGTCCTTGAAGCTTCCGCATACATGGCCTCCACCTGCTCCATCATTCTCATGGCCTATAAAAAAGACCTCGCCAAACCTGGGTGAATAACCAAGTTTTTGTTCTACAGCCTTTTTTGCTGTGTCCAACGCCTTGACTTTCGGCGGCTCGCACCCAGCCAGCAGCACAAGCCCGGCGATAAGCAGTACCTTTCCCTTCATACGACCTCCCGAGAAAATGAGAACCATATCTCAGGAGAACGCGAAAACCCAGCTTAAGCGCTACATCGGTCAGCGATGAATGGCGGCATAAATATTCTCTAATTGTCTGCAGCCCAATAAACACGTGCGCTTACTGAGAAGCCCTAGAGCCATGCGGACCGTTTATCGTTTTTGATCAAGCAAGTGCTTTATTTATGCACTTATTTCGGTACACTTTACAAAGTAAAGCCAAGGATGTGCGTAGTGGATCCTCTAGCAAAAAAGCTAAACGTCAAATTCTTCATTAGCGATCTAGGAAACGAGCCGGTAAGAGACTGGCTGCGAGATCAGGACTTCAACATCCGCAAGGCTATTGGAGAAGACATTAAGACGGTTCAGCTCGGCTGGCCAATAGGAATGCCGGTCGTACGTAAGCTTGAGAATGGCTTATGGGAGGTCCGCACCAAGTTTGATCATGGCATTGCTCGGGTGATCTTTACCGTTGTTGGCTCTGACATGGTTTTACTGCATAGCTTTATCAAGAAATCCGATAAAACGCCGAAATCTGATCTGAAGACGGCGAGAGATAGAAAATCATTACTTCTTAGGAAACCGAAATGAACGCAAATATTGGATCCGACTTTGATGACTTTCTCGCTGAGCAAGGCATCCTTGAGGAGGTTTCCGCGACTGCTCTGAAGCGCGTCATTTCATGGCAACTGACAGAAGCTATGAAAGAGGGAAAGATCACTAAAAAGGCCCTAGCTGAGCGCATGCACACAAGCAGGACCCTAGTTGATCGCGCTCTGGATGAACGAGACCCCGGCATGACAATCGCCACTCTGGCTAATGCTGCAAAGGCAGTCGGCCGGCGTGTAGAGATTCGCCTTTTGCCAGAGCATGAGCCCGCTTAATTGATAAGCCTTATCAATCCTGCCTCTGCTCTGCCATGACCTTTAGCGCCTCTGCCTCCATAACCCTGACGTCATAAAAGACGTCGGGTTGATGCTTCTTTTTGATCCCACAAAGGCGCATCACGTCAGGGAGCGCGCAGTAATCTAAGCCTGTAGCTCCGCAACCACCCGTGCGCCACTGCGTACCCATTGCTTCAAAGACGGTGAACGAGTTCCAGTTATCCGGCCAAATGAGGACGTCTTCGCTGTCCAGGTCGGAGAGGAAGAGGCCCATAGCAGCAAGCCCCTCCTCGTCCTCACGCTCATAGAGCGCCTGGGCAGCTTCCCTCAGTTTCCCAAGCGGGCCTGACGGATCTCGTCGAGGTAGGTAGATACGATTGCCGAACCCGCACCCTGGTAGTTCTGAATGAGCTTCTTGATGTTGTCATCGTTAAACTCATCTTCCAGCTCCCAGCCCGTTGCGACTGCCTTGATCGACTCAACCTCAGTCATGCCCTGGGCGCTAGCCGAAACCTCAGCCAGCTGGTCCTTGGTCATGTGCTTGAAGGTGAAGCGAACGTTTTCTGTTCCTTTGCCATGAATAGGCACTGGAACCATCGCATCAAAGGTTGGGTTAGGGTCTAGCTTGAACTTCTTGCTCATGATTCACCTTACGCCGCATAACGGACAGGACGGCCAGCCAGGGATAGCGTGATCGTGCGGGTCATGATGTTGTTGCGAGACAGGCTTGGCGTGGCGCTGATCGACACGTAGGCGTTATAAAGTATCACCGAGCCATTAGGCAGAGTCAGGCGCAGAACACGAGGCTCACGGTCATCGTCTGCTGCTTCGCAGGTCGCCACATAAGGCAGTGTCGGGTCATCAGCTACGGTCAGCGTCATACTCAAGGCTGACTTCGTAGTTGGAAGCTGGCGGTCTTCGTCTTCCTCAAGGAAGCCGAAAGTAGCGAACTGCTGCTCGCCGCCCGATGTAGCCACGTCAGTGATTTGGCTAATCTGGTTCCAAGTGGCAACCGCACGACCAGTACCAGTACCCGCGCCTGCGGTAAATGCAGCGCCGCTCGTATCAACGCCTTCAAGCGTAAAGCCGTCAGCGGTAGGCGCATCAGCACGGAAGGCACGATCATTTAAGCGGGTCCAGCCGGAGGTCAACGCGACCACATCACCATCTGCCAAGGCAGCATCGGGTGCAGTCACAACGCCAGGGTTAGCATTGGTGATCCCTGTTACAGCGAACTGCGTACCGTAGGTGGCAGCGATTTCCATGATCGAACCGTTAGGCAATCTGTAGCCCATTGTCTTTTCCTCATTGCAGAAATGAAAAACCCGCTCAATGGCGGGTCTTGGTGATGCCCAACGGGCGATTAGTTGGTGTCAGCGCGATATGTCAGACTGACCGGGATAGTGAAGTCGGTATCGCCCTGAATCTCCCTGGCTACTGCCATAGGGGTGATGATCTGGACGATAAAAGCACCCTTGCTCAGGCGGTCGTTGAGCGGATACAGAGCGGCAAGCTCATCCGCCAAGGCTTCCCCTGCCCCGGCTCCCTTCCCTGCCGGCGTCACAACGCTGACCTGGAAGATGCCGGTGTATTCCCGATGATCCCCGGCGAGCGTCAGGCTGTCGGTCAATGCGGGAAGCGTGGCAGTCGTTAAGTAGGTCTCGCCTGTGGCCGGTGTGAAATTCTGGTTCTGATAGGCGACTCTAAGATTTTTGGTCTTGGCCCAGGCTGCAAGCCGAGTTTCCATTAGTGATCGGATAATGCGATGGCTCATACCTGATTCACCCTAGCCGCCTCTCGGACGATCTGCTGGAAGCGGGCCACGGTAGTCCTGACCATACCTTCAGGCGCTTGTGTTGAATGCCCATACTCAAGCTCAATCGCATAAGGCAGATTATTGACGATGTAAGCCACTTGGCCGGCAGTGAAGCTATTGGCTTCAGCAACTAGCTTGTTGATTGTCTCGCTTCCGTTGGGGTCAATGGTTGGCAGCTCGCCAGAAGCTGGGCGCTCAATACTGAACTGCCAGTTACCCCTAAAACGCCCGCCGACATAGCCGGGAGGCGGCGGGTTCTTCCAGGTCTCGGGGTTTCCTACTGGTGACATGCGGATCAAGGAACTGCCAACCTCAATAATGATGGTCCGACAGGTCTCGTCTAATGCACCTTCAACCTTCTCAGCCCATTCACGAATGTTGAGCGCAAAGTTGCTTTCCATTACGCCCTCACCTGCAGTGTGTAGACGAGAGGTATGCCGGCCGGGTTGGTCTCGTTAACGTTGATGACGCTATAGGCCTTTCCCTGGATGACGGCTTTATTGGCCAGCTCAGGAGGCCATTGGAGATCCTTGGCAGCGACCTTGAGCTTCTTATCACCCTGCTGGATTTGGGTGTTGTTCTGAAACTCAATGCCTTCATAGTCGAGCAGGATGCCTTGGGCTGGCTGCTCTTGTGCCACTCCATCACCAGTCGTCCCGGTCTCGGGGTCGTATTCGCCCGCTTCGGTACGCTGCAGGGTGACGGTCTGGCCGAACTCTGTAATCAGTTCAAGGGCAACATCGGCCATCTCATCGTAGAAAGCCATGCTGGGCTCCATAAATGAATAGGCCCGCATTGCGGGCCTATTTGTTATCGCTTTACTTGGGCTTGGATGTTGTACCCGCTACCTCCATAGCCGCGGACTGAAATATCTGCGCCTTGAAAGTACTCTCGTAGCCTCTTTTCAAATAAAGCAGTGATCTCCTCCCCAGCCTTGACCTCATCGGGGTCAGTAATTGTAGAAGAGTAGATTATTGTTTTTCTGCCAGGGTTTTCTTGGTCTTCCTTAGCCACCTGTGACATCAGGCTTTCAACATACTTTTCAGCTATATGGCTCACGCATCAACTCCTTCGCGACGGGATGGAGTTTGCATTACTATCTCATGCCCTGATGGCAAACAACCCACGCCTGTCTAGGTAGTCAGCGAACTGGGTTTGGCTTGGCCGGTTAGGAGCTGCTGGCAGCAGCCTGCCCGACGTGTTGTTGATCTGAGCATACTCAACCTCTACCGCACCCTCAACACGCTTACGAATCACCGCGCCCTGACGTGTTTCGGGCGGGCTTAGGTCATCCTTATGGATCTCCGCAGCCAGGGCCAGCTGCCCGTAGAAGATCTCGCGCGGGATGTAATTTGATTTCTTGTACGCACCATCGACCATGACGCCCTCACGAGGCCAAGCCAAAGCCTGTTCCTCATGAGTACGCCGGCCTTTCCACTTCATGCCGTTCATCACCAAGGCAGAACGGCGCAGCAAGGCCTCCTGAGCTTCTACCGTGTCGGGAATGGTTACGCCAAATTTACCGGCGTATGAGACCAATTCCTCAGCGGTGGCATATGACTCCGCGTCAGGATCTCCTGCCCCTACCTCAATGATGAGCGTCATGCCTTACTCCTGATCTTGCGCTTTCAGTAGCTGAAGAAGCTCAGCCTTATTTGCCGTGGAAGGATACTCAACATCCTTGGCTTCCAGCTGCTCTTTAATCTGCGCAACAGTCAAGCTGTCACGAGGATCAGACGTATTGCTTTGCCCAGCTACCACTGCGCCCTGACTTAAAGCGTCAGCACCGCCGCCGTTGTTACGTGCCGCCGTCTCATCTACCGGAGTACGGGCTGTTTCTACGCCGCCGGTTTCGCCAACAGTCTGAGGACCTACGGTGATATTTTCAGCCGTGCCGCCAAAACCCCAACGAGCCTTTTCATTCGGGTCAATGTACTTGTCTTTTTCGATGGTCATGCGGTTTCTCCTTTAGATCAGCCAGCCCCCGAAGGGGCCAGCATGGGATCAGGCAGATACGGTGGATGTGACGAAAGCCAGTGGGACTTCCTTCCGGTTGAACTTGCGCTCCCAGTTGGTAGCTAAGGCCAGATCAGCCCAGTTGGCAGACACAGGACGGCTAGTGCCTGGGGTGCCGGTGATAGTGGTGGACAGGAAGGAGTAGCCCAGCGGGTGGATGACATAGTTACGGCGAGTCCACAGGGTCTCGGTACCGCCACCATTGCCACGATCCGGGGCGCGTTCGTACTCAAGGCCGTCTTCGCCTGCCGGCTGCTGCTCTTCGTAGCCGATAGCACCTGGGCCAAAGATGACAGACAGGTAGCGGGCTTCGGCACCGGTGCCAATCACAGGCATGCTGTCGTCAACCACAACACGCATACCCTGGAAGCGGCCAAACTCAGGCACCTGATCCGCAAGTGGGGTGAAGTCGATCAGGTTGAGGATCTGCAGCTCAGTCTGTACTGCCGAGTGCATGGCAATGACACTCAAGCCGCCCAGCTGACCGGAGTAGTCGCCCATGGTGGCCTTGGCACGAATGATCGAAGCCGCATCAATGGTGCCGGGCGCAGCTACAACCATGTCACCGCCGTTGTTAGCGACGTTGGCGTTGTAAATACCGATAACGCTGGCGATGGTGCGGCGCTGAGCTACACGCTGCCAGTAGCTGGTCAGGCGACCGGCGACGAACTCCAGCGGGTCCTGCTTGGTGATGTTCTTCACCAGATTCATGCAGTTCCAGCCTTCGTTCAGGTAGGCCGCGCGCGCTTGCATGCTTGCACTGGTCACCGCCAGAGGTACTGCGATGTCGGTGTACACGTCGTTCGAGTAGTTCGACTCGATAGACGCATCCAGATCCACCCACCATGGAATGGTGAAGGTGTTGGAAGGGCTAGCCAACAGCTGAGCCATGTCGTTGTTCTGAACCAGAATGCCTGATTCGAAGAACGCGGTGCGCTCGGAGGTGTTTACGTTGATGTAATCGCGGAGTTCGTCGCGGAAGACCACATCAGAGAGAATGGTAGGCATTGCTTATTTCCTTAATGAGCTGCCGACTGCGCTTTCAGGCGCTCGTATTCGGCGGGATTGGTACGGCGGAGCTCTACTCGCTCCATTCCAGTTAGTTGATTGAAACTCTTTGCGGCCCCGCCGCTCTTGCTACCACCAGCCCCGCCGCCGGTAGCTCTCGATCCCGCAATCAGCGGTGCCAATGCTGGATCATTTGTGATTTCTGCCTTGTATTCGGCCACTGTCATGGCGGATGGACGACCCTCAGGGTCGAGCACCACAACAGTTGGCTTGCCGTCTCGGATTTCCATGCTCAGACGTGGAGCAATCAGCCTTTCCAGAACGCCAGAACTGCCCTGTACGGCGAGCTCGCCTGCAAGGGATGCTGCGGTAGCGCCTACGGTCAGCTTTTGAATCTGGGCTTGCAGAGAGAGAACCGTCTGATCCTTGTCGGTCAGCGCTTTGGTGTACTTCTCTTCCCAGGACTTCTGAAGGGCATCGACGTCGCCTGTCTTGCGGGCGTGTTCCTCGGCTGCGCGTTTGGCTGCCTCTTCGGCTTCCTGTCGGCGGCGCTTCTCTTCTTTGCGCTCATCCATCAGCTCGTTCAGCTTTTGCTTGAGGCCAGCTACATCCTCACCCTGAGGAATTCCCTCAATAGCGAGCACGTACTTGCCATCCTTCTCGACATAAAGCGCTTGAACTGATTCAGCTAGCCCCTCAAGGCTTTCGACTTGATATTTTAGAGTCATGGAGTCTCCCCGAGACGATTACTCTGGCCCCGCCAGAAATGAAAAAGCCCCGCATTAGCGAGGCCATAAAGCAAAAACCCGGCATTTGCCGGGTTGCTGTTAAAAAGGGCTGATTTGCTGAGGACCCTTTAGACGATCAGTATTCATCTAACCTTTTTAGCTCAAGCAAACCATCCGAAAGCGTTTCCTTCCAAGTGCCAGTAGTAGTACGCACCTCGAAATTAAGTCCGTCAGTTCTACCTTTGCAGTGTTCTAAAACAAACTCTCTGATGACGGCCTCGAATCCAGGAATTAGGTGTATCCCTGCTTGCTCGCCATACTCCAAGCGGGCAGGTAGCTGCGTAGGCGAAGTAGGAGCTAGCCTAGGTATAGGCAAGAAAACCTTTGCATGCGCCGATGTGACACTTAAGGATTTAACTGTTACTGGTCGCTTTCCCTTAGACGTTAATTCCAGAGATATAAACGGGGCACTATCTATTAAGCCGAATGGATAACTCGCATGGACTGCAACATTAAGCTGCTCAACGTCTTCTCTTCTTTGGCGGTCTGCTAACCACAATGTCACGAGAACAGCAGATAAAGCTCCAGTACCAGAAACCCAATCACCTAAACTACCCCATGCCGGAACATACTTAACCGTAGATGCGGGATTAAGGTTTATCCCTGCTGTCAATCCGAGCAGACCACTTATAACGCACAAGAAAACGCCAACAAGCACAAATACCCAGCGCATACGCCCAATCCTTGAAATAAAGCAGGCAATTTAGTGCGACTTATATCTCAAATTCCAGCACGCTCAAACGCTAGCGGCTCAAGTTTTCTTATCTCCTCCAGAGTTAGAGGAGAGAAATTCCTGTCCAGCTGTAACTGAGAGAAGCGTTCAGCGCTCAATCCGCTATCCCTGAACAGCTTTGCCCTTGCCTTGCCCAGGGCTTGATCCTGAAAGCTCGCAGGCTGCGTTTTAAGCCACTCGTAATAGCTAAGTGATGCACTGACCTGCTTTCCACCTTCAGCACCCTTGGAGGACCGCGTAGCGCCTTGGCTGAATAGCTTCGAGAACTTGGTGATCGGCACGATGGTTGACCGGCAGTTGATGTGGATCGGTGGCCGTGGACCTGAATCAACCGGGAACCGTTGCCCGTCCAGTGTCTTGCACTGCGGAGTGGTCCGACTGTCGAGTGTGCTGACCCATTCCACCTCAGTCACTACATCGCTATTGGCCTTCAGCGTCTCGCTGCGAGCCTGACTAGCGACATGCTGAACCGCTGTCCTGACCACTGCCGCGGCGTTGCGATCGGTGATAGCCAGAATGCCGTCTTTATACTGCTGAGCCTTGGTGCCCCGGATAGCCTGGATGATCTGCGTTGTGGTCTGGCCCTCGAAGAAGCCCTGACGTATCGCACCGACCATCCTTTGGCGTTCTGTCTGCGTCCAGCCTTGGATGAAGGCCTCTAGCAGCTTTCCACCGTCTACCCCTCTCACACTCAAGGGATTGGTAAGGATTGCCGCCTTGATTGCCGCAGCACCGGGCAGGACCGCTTCGAACGTCACCGATACCGAAGTATTAGCCGTAGCCACTGCCGCAGCATTGCTCAGGCTAGATGCCTCGAACTGAGCTTCGTACATCGCAAGGTCAACCAGATCCAACTGAAGCTGGTCAGTGAATCGGGAGAAGATACCCAGCAACAGGCTATCAACCTGCTCTAGCAGCTTCTCCTGTCGCTTGCGTGTGTACTCAGTGATATCCGGGTCGCTCAGCTTGGCCCTGATCTTTCGATCCAGCTCCTTGAGGAATGGGGCAAACTTGGCGACCTCATTGGCCTTGAGTCGTTCGAGCAAGACGGCATGACGAACCGTGGCATCAAACAGTGCTGGATTAGCTGCCATCTCGCTCACCAAGGATTACATCTACAAGCGCCTGATCACCCAGCTTGAAAGCAGCTAGGCATGACAGCTCATCTGATCTAGGCCCGAACCCGTAGATGGATGGCGGATTGTCACTGTTAAGGATCACCAATGCGCAGGTTTGCACATCAGGCTCTTCCCCGCTTTCAATATCGTCGGCGATCTTACGGAGTGCCTTAGCCGCGTTTCGATAATGCTCTTTCTGGAAATCTACTACGCGGATATCAGGCATCTTCCTCTACCTCTTCATCTAGGTTTGGTCCGGGGCTCGTGGTCTCAAGCTCGTCTCTGATCGCGTCGTCCTTCTTCTCGGGGTCAATCAGCTGATAGTCACGCAGCTGACGCCAGAAGTCGGACTGAGGAATCAGCCCGGCCTGTACGCCCTTGATCAGGTTGGCAAGCAAGTTTGCATCGATCTGTACGCGGACGAAGTTCTGGTTGAGTGTGTACTCCATCTTGCCAGTGGCATTCATGAAGAGACCCATCCACTCCAGCACCTTGCTGTAGGCTTCGGATACGTTGCTGACCACCAAAGAGAGAACCGAATGCTCAGCAGCGTTCTCGTTCTGTTCCTGCGTGGCTGTCTTGGCTCCACTGCCCTGCTCGATCAGGCGAGCGCCCAAGGCCACCATCTGGCGTTCCTTGGCGTCCATGGCCTCTTTAGCTAGCGTATTGGGCTGAGCCTGGAGGATGCCTGCCTGACCGCCATTGGGAAGCAGCAGCGGCGCACGTGACCCAAAGTAGATCCCGGTTTCCTCCATATGGTCTCGCCACTGTTCATCCAGACCGGAGATATAGACCTGCGGCTGACCCACCAGATAGGCGCTGTCCTCATAGTCAGCACTGTTCCGGTAGTGGGCAATGTTCAGTTCCGCCATGTCGTATAGCGGGGCGTCGTCGAGATTGGCGTCGTTGCTCTGCGATCCGAGAAAGGTAAAGGGAATTTCAGTCCAGGCAGCGCCGCGACCATCTGTTGGCTCACGAGCGTCAAAGATGTTCCAGCCACCCTCATTACGCCAGATCTCAACGGCGTACCGACCTTCATCTGTCAGCCTGAGAACGCGGTACTGGTCTTTGACCTCCTGACCGAAGCCGTCCGCTGTGTCTTCCTCGTACTGCTCCTTCAGCACCACAAGGGACAGGACGTGCTGACCACCTACCTGGCGCGTACGCCAGTTGATGATGTCCTCAGCCTTGTACCCAGTTACCGTGGCCCGAATGCGCCCGGCCTGCATGTCAGCAAGCGATGCCCCGCCGTCAATGGCTGGGTAGTCCACCAGAAGCCCGTGCCGGCCAGTTTCGAGCAGATGCCCGATGACCGCCTGACTCTGTTGGTAGATGCTGACGCCCTGACCGTCGATATCCTCGCTGACGTACTGGAGCAGAGAGGGAACCTTAAGCGTCGGCCATGTCGTGAACACCGCACCGACCAGACCGTTCTTTGTCCGCCCTGTGGCGTTGTAGAACACCGCCCGAGCAAGGTAGGAGTCATAGCGCGCCCGGTTGGCCTCACTCTTGTCTTCAGGGTTGGGCTGGGGCAAGTAGAAACTCTTGCTTTCCTTGATGCGTTCGGAGCCTTTGCAGACGTCGCGCACCAGTCGCCAGCGGCGTCGTGCAGCCGTAAGCTCTGGCCTTTCGTAAGTAACGTCTGCCATTAGCGTGCAAATCCCATAGCAATAGTGGTGACAGGCTTGACGATCGGATAGTCCTTGTGGATGAAGTACCCACCGGCATCGTTCGCATGGTCATTGCCTTGTGTCTTGTCTGGCTCACCGTTAGCAGCCCATACCTGCTGCTCTAATGAGTCGGCATAGGTCGGGCACTTGTCGGCGTTAACTCGGTAGCGGCGCTCACCCTGGGCATTGCAGAACATCGCATTCATGGCGTTGATGCGATCCTTCACCGGAGGGTTGCTTGGCGGCGCTATGACGGCAAAGCCTGCTTGTTTCAGCTGGGCTATATCCGTTGTGCTGGCGTTCACTGACTTTCGTGAGTCACCAGAGGCGTCAGGGTAAATCCTGATCTGCCGTGTGTTGCGATAGTCACCATCGGCGTACAGCCAATAGCGCTCCTTGATCTTCTTGATCATGTCCGGCGTGTCATAGCCGTTGATGATCTCATCCACCGCATGAGGCATACCCAGGCGTTTGACGTGGACGATGGCCGACATCTTGCCAACGTTAAAGTCCATGCCAATGAACAGGGGTTCTGCTGGCTGTATCGTCTCCTGTGAGGCGTTCAGCTTGCGGTCATACGTGTGATAGATCGATCCTGACGTCAGGTTGACGAACTGACCGTTCAGGTATGCCCTGATCAGCTGTTCCGGATACGACTCGAACAGTGAGGGTATGTAGTCATCAGGAAGGTTGAGTTCGTTGTCGTAGGTGCTTGCCTGGATCATTCCATAGCGCTGGCCTAACCCTGGGTTCTCTCTTACCTGCTTGACGAACTGCTGATAGACGAACTTGAAGCCTTCGGGCGTCGTTGTAACGTCTACCCCGTTCTTTAGCCCGTCTACGTTGTAGCGCATACGAGCAATGATCTTTCGCCATGCCTGCTGAGCCTTAACCGCGGACATAACGTCCAGCTCATCCACAAGCGCATGACCAATCTTGAAGCCTACGATGGTTTGCGGCTTCTCCATGGATCTGCAGATGATCGTGCCTCGGTAAGCACGGCCACTGTAGACATGGACTTCATGGTTGGCCTGATTGACCAGTACCTTTAAGCCCCACTCGTGAGCCACCTCTTCCATGGTTGGATAGAAAATGTCACGTATCTGACTATAGGTTGGAGCGAAGTACCCAGCGTTCACACGAGGCCATGACCACATGTGCTGGGACAGCCCACAACACCCTACCCATGTCTTGCCTGAGCCAAATCCAGCCACGAAGGCGCGGAATTTGTGAGGCAAGGCAAGGAAGCTGGCTTGAGGCACATTAAGCGTCGGGTTTACGAGCATCTCGAATCGTTACCTCAACGCGGGCCGGTACTGCTTCCTCCTGATCTTCACCCTCTGGCTTGTCACGCCACTTGTTACGCTGTCTGTTCTTTAGCCAGAAGATTGCTGCGGTAGTGTCAGGAGGATAGTGTTTGATGATAGGCGTCTGGATGATCTCGCCATTAACGACCCTTATGTCCAGATCGTCATGTGAGTATCCAGTCGCCCTATGGAATAGCTTCGAAGCAACCTCGGCATCAGCCATCGTTTTCCCGCCCTTTAGGGACTCAAGAAACGCTGGATGAGACTTCTTCCAAGCATTCAATGTCTGCTCGGACACCTCGAAGTATTCTGCTAGTTCTTTATCGGTCAGGCCCAGCTTGCAAAGCTTGAGTGCCTGTGCGGCGTACTCCGCCTTGTAGCTTGTTGGTCTGCCCATAGTTCATTGCCGCTACACCTTTTCAGGCTTCTCATGGAGTTCGTACTGCTTGATGATCTCGATCACTTCCTGGGCCTGCTGCTGAGTAGCCAACAGCTTCACCTGAATCTCTACTGCTTCATTGACTTCAAAATGAAAGCTCACTGCCTTGACGCGCCGACCTTCAAGATTAAGAAGCTTGAGGATGTCTTTTGCGACCTCTTGGGTGGAAACCACCTTATCAGCACTCATTCGATCACCCGTTGAATTGATACCACACCGTAGAAGTACTCAATCTCTTCCGCGCCGCAGTAAAAGGTTGCTAGGCGGCCACGCCAGACGACAGAGTCAGCCTCTACGATCCGCTCATCATTGTCGTCTGTTGTTACCTTCCACTGTGTCATGGCCTTCACCTAGGCTCTTGGCCCCCATTTGTCGGTGGTCTTGCTGGCGCGATCGACCGTTGGCACTCGACTGGCCTTGTAGGCGAAGGTGTCATCGGATAGGCCAAGCACATCACCGTTAGGGATGCCTGGGCCGTACTCCCACTGGGCAGACGGCACGCGCTTGCTGATCAGGTAGTCGAGACCCTTTGCTGTGGCTTTCTCAGCTGATGTATTACCTGATGGATAGCCATGCTCACCCATGAACAGGGCGACGTTATTGTCTTCGCCCCACTTCACCCAGTTTTCAACCATCTTGATGAAGTTGCCTTCAGGGATCTGCTCATTGCGATTAGCCCAGGCTCCACCGCCACCCGTGTTTCCATCCAGGTAGTTGTGGCCTTCGAAGACAATGATCTTGTTTGGGTCCTTGATCGATGCCATCCAGCTCGATACAGCCACCCAGTTGCGGGTTGTGGCGTATCCACATCCACACAGGTGAAGCTTGTGCGTCTTGCTGGGCCATGCATCAACGATCTTCTGGACGTTGGCCTTGTAGCCTTGCTCGACGTTGAAGTCGCTTTCGCCTCGGTTATGAGGCTCGTTAGCAGCACCTACCCCTTCGAAGTTCGGGTACTGCATGAATTCTTTACATACCGCAGCTACCAGCCATGCGTAATCGTCATAGCTCATACCACCTGGAGCACCAACAGGCGTCCACTCGGTACGCTTGCCATTGAAGTCCATGTACAGGTAGCCCGGCTTATTGGTGCCGGCCGGAACGACTCGCCATACACGCAGATAGCTATGCAGGTCGATGTTCATATGGGTTACGCCATACTGACCTGCCCACTTGTACTGCTTGTGGATCAGGGCAACGTATGCAGGGTTTAGACCGGCTGACTGCGAGCCTTGCCAAAACCTCTCCACCGCTGTCACTAGGCGGATACCCTTGATATCGTGCTGCTGGATCTCTTTCCAGTGACGCTCTTGAGGCTCTCGGTAGTGAGTCTCAAGCACTGCGCCTTGGACGTAGGGGTTATTACCCAGTCCCACCAGATTCCACCAGATGAGCGGGATAGCCTGCTTCTGGTTTGTGTCTGTAATGTTTACAGGTTCATTGGCCGGCACATTGGCCGACCCTTCAGACTTTGGGACAGTGAAGATCACCGCCTTACCAGCCACCTTGCTTGGATCCAGCTTGTTACCATCAAAGGTTACGCTTGTCTTATCGTTAAATACTTCGACGTTGATGACCTTGCGGGTAGTGCCGTCAGGCAATGCTGCTGTCTGCCCTTTAGCCAAGGCAGGGTTACTGGCGACAGAGATACGTGCAGCGTCATCTGCTACCCATACGCCTAGGTTCCAATCACCTGTAGTCACCTGCTCATTAGGCACAAGGCTTAACGTTGTGGTCTCTGCTGGCGTTTCGATTGGCGCTGTAGGCGTCTCTACGTGCTTTGTAGGCGCTTCTACCGGTGTAGCTGGCGTACCTGCATTGATCTTGGCGATTGCTGCCGATAACGGCGCTATAGCCTTCGTAACACTGCTATCGATGAGCGCAGTGAGTTCGTCGTCCGTAAGAACGACTATTTTGGGCATTTCGGCCATGTGACTCTTCCTCGTTTGGTTGCCGCGCCGGACTACACAAACTCGGTCACTGGCCTATGGGTTATTGGTTAGTCAGTAATGCCCAACGCAAGCTTTCGAATAGCTTTGGCGTCTTCTAGGGCGTTATGAGGTAAAGCGGATTCAGCATCCAGGTCGCGCCGGACTTCCATCGTTAGAGGCGGCGTATCCAGTCGATACCCCGGACCGGTAATCAGCGACTCACAAAAGTGGGCGATGTCTTCCGGCCAGTCAGCGATGATGTGAATGTTTCCGTACTGCGACAGGAAACCAGCAAGGCTGCTTTGAAACTCAGTCATGCTTACCGGCTCCTTGTTAAGGATCGGCATTACATGCTCAGCAACCCATGGATCAGGGTTATCGCAGCCAAGCACCTCGTACCATTCAGAGCCGTACTCATCCACCAATGCCATTGAAATCAATGCGCCTTTGAACGAGTTGAACTCACAGTCAACGTACAGATTCATTGGTTGTTCCTGATGGCGTCATAAGCGGACTGACAGGCACTGCCGGCAATCCTTGATCGGTCATAAGCTGCAGCCAGCTCTCTTGCTCGTGCATCCATCCGGCCGAGCACGTCGGAGAGCACCATTGCGGCGCGGGCTCTTGTCTCGCCTCCCTCGGCAGTGGCGGCACCCGTGGGGCAGCTACGGAGGGAAGCGGTAAGTCGTTCTGTTTGCTTGCGCAGGCGGTTACTAGCAGCATCAGCATCAGCGGCATCAGCCTTTGCAGCTTCAATCTGCTTTGCGGTGTCTGCGCCGAGTTCGTCAAACTTCTTTCTCCACCCGTCTTCGATCGCTCTCGCTTTTCTCTCGGCCTCCGCGACTTTCTCGTTCGCTTTGGCAAGGGCCGCATTGTCCTGGCTATCACGCTTTTCATTAGTCTCATGCACTCCATAGCGGTATGGGGCATAAAGGAGCGCAAGGACGATAGCGGCAGCTATGCCCCACTTGAGGATGAGCGATTGCATGGGTTAGCCCCAGGTGCCGGTACGCATTGCCTGGGCGAGTTCTTTGGCGCGCCCTTTGACTTGGCTGGCCCACTTGCTGTCCAGCATCTCAGTAGCGGCTAGGTCGAACTGCTGATTACCAATGGCTGCCAGCATCTTCTTGAAGCCCGCCAGACGGGAGCGGCCAAGGTTGAAAGCCATCTCGATCATGACTTCCTGCCGCACGCCATCCAGCGATTGGTAGCGAGGCACTACAGCCAAGGCATCTTTGATTGCATCATCGATATCGTTAGCCAGGAGAAAGGCAATCTCAGAGTCTCTGAGGCCCTTGTCGTCCAGGTTGCGACCAATGCCTATGGTTAGCTTTCCTTCTGTATCTGAATACGGCTTACTGCGCTTGCCTTCCTTTGCGGCAAGACGACGCTGAAGCCTTGCCATGTCGATAGCCATTAATGCCGTCTCCGCTCAGTGCGTCCGTCCCATTCATCCCATGTAGCGATCTTGGCGACGTTGCCGTTCGCTCGGCAGACCAATATCAGGATGATGGCGAGAATCATGGTGTTGTAGATGGATACTTCTGGCCATTCCCCGTACACGAGGATGCGGCCTGAGATGCTTAGCCATTGCTGAGCGGTGGCCGAGGCCAGTCCGAACGCGCAGAGGCTAGGCAGGAGGCGGTACTTTGACCGGCCCCTTGAATACTTGAAGGCGATCATGATGCAGATGCCCGCGCATACGGAGGCTTGAGCCAGAGCCGCATAACGAATGGGCTCAGTCAGGTATCCGTAGGTCGCCATGGCCCCTGTCATCGCAGCAGCGCACATTGCCCCTGCCTGGTTATCCCGGCGGTAGTACACGGCCGAGATGGTTGCAAACAGGATGGTTAAAAAGATCAGTACCGAGGTTGAGGTCATGGCTGCGTGTCTCGCTTACCAAGGAAGCGATTCAGAATGAACAGGAGCCACTTGGGCGCGCGTCCAGTCTGTATGGCTTCCAAGACTGAGATGCAGACAACTACACAAATAAGGCCTGCGATGAATGCTGCAAAGCCGCTGGTTTGCGCCCATTTCTGAGCAAGCAGCTCTACAGCTCCGAAGTAGCCGCCTATCCACCCCACAAAGAGGTAGCCCAGGCGCTGCAGCACCTTAAGATCCTTGGCGAAAATGATAAAAGCGAATGCTCCCCCGAACGCGCCTACTACGGCGGCTAAGTCCACTCCGGGGAAGATGCTGGCTAAACTGAGTCCGAAAAATCCCGCAGCCAGCGGTGTACCTAAGCTGGTCGTGGGTTCGGCCATGTTTGCTCCGGTTGTAAAATCCCGCTGTAAAGGGGATCAGCGGGTGCCAAGGCGCTTGGCGTAAAGGGTGACAGGTGGCCGGCCCGACACTCCGGCTAGTGAATCTCTCGGCGACCGGTATCTACCAGTCCATTCACCTGTCTATTGGTCCGTCATGGGGCTTTTGTCCGTACGGGAGCACGCATGCGGGACTAATTAGGGCCTTATTTCAGGCAATAAAAAACCCGACACAGTGGCCGGGTTTCTTCTGGGTGAGGTCTTAAATTATGAGAAAAGCATAGCAAATCTAAATCAAAATGCAAATGTTATAACGTCAATATTCACTATGCCGCTTGTCGCATTGATCCGATGAGTTGAGCGACTGGTTTCAAGGCTTCTTTGTCCAGGTCATTGCACACGTTAAAGCACGCATCGATGTACTCTTCCCACTCGCGGACAAAGTTGAACTCACTGAGCTTTACGCCGCATTCAAGCTCTACCCACTTGCGGAAATGTTCAGGCTTTGCCAGTGGGTCGATACCTTCACTCTGCCCACCCTGGTGCATCCGGCGGTACCGGAACAGGACGGCCCGAGCTACTGCCCTGGCCTTCTCCTTCTTCTTCAGGGTCATCTCGAACTTGATATGAGCCATCTGGTAGATCAGTGCCTCGGCAAAGTCCTTCTGATCATCCGTGGCGAGTGGCGAGTACATCCAGTCACCGAATGTCCGCAGATGCAGCGGAAGCGTTTGTATGGCCTTCTGGATGCGTCCGCACACCGCTTGATGCATTGCCACGTATGTGCGGCTATCTCGCTCTGTGCGTTGAATTGAGCAGCCTAGCGCCGCTGTTTCTTCTGCGACGGCCAAGACGCTAACGCGGGATTGGTAAAAGCAGTCATGCCAAGCAATACGTGCGGACTTCAATGAATTCAGGCGCATGGGTGTTCTCCAATTTCAATCTGTACCAATCCACCAGCCCGCACCGGGCCGCGAATAATGCGTAGGTCATCGATCTGGCTGTCGTCTTGCCATGCACCGCCATGTGTCAGCGCATCGAGCAGCCCCTTGAGAAGGTTGTCCAGGTCTCTCTGGCGACGATCTGGAGGACAGGCAGTGATTACCACCTGTAAACGCCCTTCTCGCTTCTGAACGCAAGATAGGAGGCATTCCGCCTGCACAGAGGCGCGGTATGCGCGCCCCTTTTCACTGATGAGGTGTCTACCGGCCAATGCGCCCTTGCTTGGATGCCTCCAATAGGTGTTTACGCTGGGCGGCCATGGAAGAGTGATAGTGGTCATTGGGCACCATCCATGAGGCCGTATTCACGTAACCACTCATCACCGACCCGGTAGTGTTCGCCGTCGCCGTGGGAAACCGCGACCCTATCGGTCCTCTCTTCGTTGAAGTCATAGAGGTGTGGGTGTTTCTCTTGGCTGAACATGTCCAGCTGGTCGTCTGGGAACCTCATTCGCCAAACTCCTGAAACAGCCTGTCCCGATACCAGTTAGCCTTAGCCAAGCATTTGTCAGCAGGCCCTTTCTCACCGGCACGCAGGCGATATTTCAGACAGTTACCCTTGAGGTAGCCGCGGTATTCCTCGGCAGTCATGGCAGCTTTGATGACGTCAATTGCTTGCTGCCCTGGAAATAGGTCGTAATGAGCTGGATTAGTAATTTCGTTATGGCTCATGGCTTCACCTTCTTGACTTCGATCAGGCCACGCTGGGCCAGCTCACGGATGGTTAGCAGTACCGCCTTGTCCAGTTCGGCGCGGCGTTCTTCCTTGGTCAACCGGTGGCCGTTGTCGATCTCGTAGTGGCAGCTTGGGCACAGGGCAGCGCTCAAGCAGTCATCAACCTTCATGCTCATTCCCTTTGATTCGTTTCGGTGTGCTGCCTGGACGCCATAGGCCCCACACAGCACGCAGTTTTCCAGTGACCGGACGGCAGCTAGCCAGCGGTCTGATCGGTAGGCGGGTTGACGCTGACGGAGAAAAGTCATGCGGCTCTCCTTCCGTAGATAGCCATCATCAAGTCTTCTGGGTGCGGCAGTAGCAGGCCTAGGCTCTCAGCGCAGTACTGGTCCAGCATCTCCAGGTACTCGGTCATCTGCGCCTGGGTGAAGCCGCGTGTCTTGGCGCGGCCTACCTTGTATGCAGACCCATCTGGCAGCTCAACACGGTGCAATTCGGACGGCCACAGCTTGGCAACCATTATTTCGTGCCACTCTTCAGCACTGGCGATCTGTCCATAGGCTTCACGCAGGTGCTTCTGAATCTCGTTGTTCCACATCCAGAGCAAACGGTTCTGTGCATCACTGCGCTTGCTGCGGATCTCAGTGATAGCGATCTTGCGCGGCTTGGTCAGGTCCAGGCCGGACAGGAAACCGATCAGACGCTGGCGATCCATAGGGGTACGGATGATGTGATCCATTAGCGCTTACCTCCTGATAGAGTCCGCAGCTCTGCCAACTCAGCCGTCAGCTGATCTGCGCCGTCCTGTTGCCTTTGCATCACTAGCCATATCTCCTGTGGAAGGCGCTCCATAAATTCGAGGCTGCATTCCGTGGATAAAGCAGCACCTACTTCCTTGGAGCTATTGATGATGATTTGGCGTAGCCTCTCGTTCTCAGCGATCAGCTCTAACACTGCGGCAGGGTTCGCCTGCTCACGGAAAGACATGCTGTAAAGGGTCATCAGCGTTTGGTGCTCATCAAATGACTCAGCATCTTGAACACCAGCTTTTAGCCGCTCTGCTGCGAGCTTGAGTTCATCCCACTTGCTCATCATTTACGCTCCCTGGCAGCAAGCATCTCGTCAGCAAAGCTATAAGCAGCATCGCTGAACTCACGCATATTCTTGTAAGGGACGTGCTGGCCGTCTTCGCCTTTATGCCCCCAGGTGCCTTTCATGAGCAGCGTCTGAAGGGTCCGCATAGCTATCTCGTCACGTAATGCAACTAGATCCTCGCTAGGCAACTTGAAAGCTGTTTGAGGCTTGCTCATTGCATCCTCCATAGCCAGCACAGCTGATCCTCTACGTCCTGGCAGCGGATGTGCAGATATGGCTCTGTGTTCAACAGATCATCAGGGTTGCCGCCGTTCTCAATCACAGTTAGTCGACGTTTAAAGCCTGCTGCATGAACGCGCTCTCCAAACTCTCTGAGCTGGTCAGTAGTGAGGGTGTAGGTCCTCATGCCGCCCCCTTGAACATTTCTAACTGCTGGATGCGCTCAGGGCGCTCAATCAGGCCATTTACCCAGGCGTCCCATGTCTTTCTGTCGATCAACTGGCCTTCGTACTCATGCCCGCCACAGGTATGGCAGTACACATGCGGGGTCTGGATACCGAAGCTTGAGGTCTTGGCTGATTTACAGAGCTTGCAGGTCATACAGCCTCCCGTTCAGCAAGAAAGAAAACGCCCAGCCCTAAGTGCTTCCATAGCCCGCTGCCATAGACTCGAACCTGGATCCCAGGCTTACTCAGCTTGTGGTGGCGGTCATACCCAAACCGCCCCAAACGCACATCAAGGAAACTCATGCCGCTTCCCTCCCCATGATCTGCAAATGACGCTCACAGCGCTCCTTGGCTTCCTTCACGCTGTCGCAGGGGTAGCCGATGGCTTCCATGCCTAGCCAGGGTTGGTAACGGGCTTCTTCAGCGATCATGTATTTCGCAATTTGATAGCCCGACTCGCCGCGCAGGACGTATTTACCGTCTGGTTTCCAGTTCATACCCGACCTCCTTTCAGCATGGCGCGCATCTTTGCCAGCTCACGGTTAACGGTCTCAGGCTTGGCAGGAACGCTCACCTCAGACGGCAGGGCCTTCGGGATCTCCTTCAGCGGCTCACCCTTGGCAACCATGCGGCAGGCAATGTCATAGTTGCGGTTGAACAGCTTCTTGCTCTCGTCTTCCTTGAGCGTGTTCAGGTTGTAGAAGCCGGTTTCGTTGGCTGCGTGCATCACCGCTGCATGGGTCCAGTGGCGGTCAGCAGATGGGTGAGCATTGCGGCAGGCTTCGGTATAGGCCTTGTCAGCAGATGGCAGGCCAAGCATCTCAGCGGTGGGTTCACACATCTTGATGAAGCGGCCAACGCTGGGGGCGAAGTCCTGACCTAGGTTCCGGCACGCCTGGATACCAAACTTGATCTGCTCAATAGTGTTGATCCCGGCATCACGGAAACCCTTAGTCCAAGTCTTCTTGGCCTGATTTAGGGCCTCATCAGTGGGCCATGCTTGCTTCCAGGCCGGGAAGATGGATTGCAGTTCCTTGAAAAGCATGTTCACTACTCGCGCACTTCCCTGGTCGATGGAGGCTGGTTCGTTAACAAAGCGGTTCTCAGCACGGACGATCTTGGCTGTCGCGGCTGGAACTAGGTCTTTGGCGTTTTGCATCACAGTGCTCCTAGGTCATCAGCCCATGACGTGTCGTCAAAATCGGGGCCTTTGGTTTTGTTATTGACTTGTGCGCGCTCTGCGTCTGTACGAACCCAGTTGCGCCAAGTAGCGAACCAGTCCGCTTTCAAGGCAGCAGCACCCGCACGGGCTAGCCAGTAGTCCTTGAATTTTTCAGCCATCAGGAAGACGTGTTGCTCTGAGTAACTGGGGAAGTTGTTCAGCGCCCAGTCGAGATAAGCGCTTGGAAGTATCCAGTCGTGAGCAATGCGTGAAGCTTTCGAGCGAGGGGTTGAAGATTTCTTCTTTTCTGTGGGAACCACAGCAAGAGAAGACTTATTACTTGTATCCTTATTACTTATATCCTTATTTGTCGGAGAATTTTCCGACCCTTGCTCGGATATTTTTCCGAGGTAGGTCGGATATTTTTCCGAGGTTTGCGGCATAGGGGTCGGATATTTTTCCGACCCATCCACCTTCTTATTCCACTCACGCCCCTTATCTGTAAGTTGAACCAGGGTGATAGAAGCAGTGGATGAAAGCAGAATCAGACCAATAGTCTCCAGGCTCTTAAGCATCCTGTAGATAGTGTCTGGCTTGTCAGTAAGGATTGGCAGCTCTTCGGCTACCTTTCTCTTAGCGAGCGCAAAGAAGGTTCCATCTTCGTTATTAATTAGTCGGGCCCAGCTAGGGCATTCATAGACGAAAGCAAATAGGATGGCTTGCTGAGCGTTTAGGCCCCATTCGATAGCTTTGGCCTGATTGATTGTTATGGTGTATCTCATCTCAAGCCACCGCACTGTATTGGGCGGCAATAGCCGAAAGATCACTTACTGAATAAGCGCCGCAGGTCATTTCTGATAGTTTTTTAGCTCTACCATCTTCCATCCAAGACTTAGGTAGATAGCCATAGCAGGCAATCTGCGATATGTAAGCAGCGGGCATTTCAAGACGCTCTGCTACTGCCTTTCTGCCACCTGCGGCCTGAATGACCAGATACACTTCGGTGTGCTCTGGATTCCTCTCGTAAGCTAAGGTCCGCCCTAGAATTGAATTATTTACACATGTGTCTATATAGACGTTACCAAGCTCATAAGAGCCAGAGTCGCCTATCCTGCACATGCAATAACCGCCCTTCCCTCGACCGCGATGCTCCCACTTCCCTGATTCGGCCCAGATGTTCCACCAGGTCCAAAAATTGAGTTTCCACTCTACTTTGCGGCGGAAGGCATGGTTCTTTTGATTAAGGAAGAGAAGGTAAGGAGAGCCAGCTCCGTTTCCACGTTCGCCGCAAACCGAGACAAATTGATCGTAGGTACAGCCATGCTTTGAGAGATATTTTTCATCTCTTTTGTCTTTAGCCGCTTTCTCTTTAGCCGCTGTTTTATAGGCCCGGCCACCATCACGACCCTTAATGCCGTACTTAGCAAGATGCTGACGAACGCGTTCGCCTGACACTCCATAAATTGAGCCAATCTCTCTTAAGGTTTTGCCTTGTTTGAACAGATCAATAATGGTGCTATGATCTTTATCGCTGATTGACATTTTCGCCATGTCGAATGCCTCATTCAGTTGCTCTACGAAGCCGGGCCGCAATCCCGGCTTTTTTTATTGCCTGTTTCTGGACTTGTTAGGGGCTGGGCAGTCCCTCATCAGTCCCTTGCCCGGAAGGCCTGGATCTTTCCAGGCATCCTCTTGGGTCTCGTTACCCTCCTTATGTTTTGCTGTATTCCTTCTTTGGCTTGCTGGCACACGTCCAGCCCGTTCGCCTTTGCTAGTTCTTCAAGAAATTTCAAATCTTCTTCGTCTAGCAACGACGCGAGTTCGTATCCGTCGTTTCTAGCCATTAGCCCTCACCCGGGCCTTCAGGCCACGTCGTTGTTCGTTTTAAACTGGTCACGCATTGAATCGATCCAGCTCTTGAGGGCTTCACGAGCCAGAACTGCCTTTTGTGTTTTCTGAATCTTTGCGATGGCAATCAGCGCATCCTCGTATTCATCATCCAAACGGACTTTCGTCTCGTTCGTGTGCTTATGTCTTGAATCTGCGTACATGCTTTACTGCTCCTGGTGCCTCTTAGGCGGCTTGGTTACTGTCTTTCGGGGATACATCAATCATCAAAGCGCCTTCCGTTAAGCGCTCGATCTGGAACTGACGTAGCTCTGGAATCTGTTCTGGCCACTGGCGGACAGCCTCATAGGTAATGCCCAAGGCTTTGGCCAAGCGTGAGATGCCACCAAAGTGGTTTATTGCTTGTGTCTTGGTCATAGAGACCTCCATTAATTTCAGCTTAATTCAAGCATGCTTGTGTTTATAAAGCAAGCATGCTTGGCAAGGCAACTTGTAAATTGCCATCATGAACATCACAGATCGTCTGAATCAGTTAGTACAGGCACGGAAGCCCGATGTGGCAGTTCGTGGAATTAAGCGCGACATCGCGACTTCATGCGGGATCAGCTATGAAGCTGTACGGCAGTGGTTCGCTGGTGATACTGGGAATATCAAGAATGAGCACCTGATATCAATTGCTTACGCGTATGACACGACCATTGATTGGCTGTTAGTCGGGAAAGGGGCGCCGCCTCGCCGCCAGGAAAAACCTGATAAAGCGATTGCATACCCCAAAGAGGAGCTGGGTGTAGCAAATGGCAGCCACGTTGTGGTGCCCTATTTTGATGTTGCGGCCTCTATGGGGCCAGGAGTCATAGCTCCTGACCACCTGGATGTTATCCAGCAGCTCGTTGTTGATCGTGAATGGTTGCGCGAACAGCGCCTAACCCATACGGGCGCTCCTAACCTTGCCGTAGTTACAGGCTTCGGTGACAGCATGGAAGGCACGTTTAGTAGTGGTGACCCATTGCTAGTAGATCGCGGTGTAGAGGCAATGGATCGTGATGGTATCTATGTCTTCAGCGAAGGCGAGATGCTGCATATCAAGCGGCTTCAGTTTGACGGGCCCGGAATGGTTTTCATCATTTCTGATAACCCAATATATGAGAAGCGAAAGGCAAGGCTTGCAGATATACGCATCCATGCCCGCGTTTTGATCGGACTCAATATAAGAAAACTGCAGTAATAGCCTGGATGCGGTAGGAGCACTAGATGACAGGTCCAATACAAACGCGTCGATATAATATCGATTTTTATCAGCTAAACCACACATCCACTCCGCAAGTACCTGCCATTCTTGATGGCTTCAATAATATTCTTAATGGGGCCCCAGCTGTCCACAACGTGAAGGGGTATATCCGAGAGCTTTGCATGCTCAGTTCCCGTAATTCACCTTTCGGAATGTCTATAGGTGGCCAGTTCAGAAAGTTTAGAACCAGCGATTTGCCTGAGATTGGTGCTGCGGGCGGAGATGCCGTAGAGCTTGAACTAGCAGAAAATCAAGGGCTTATAGAGCGTAATTTCTTCGTTTTTTATCCAGATAGAAATCTGATTGGATGGTGCAGAAATGCTCACGCTAATACCGCAAACCATTTTGCTGATTTCTTATCCACTTGCTTCGGAACGAGAGTCACGGCTGGCTTAATAATAGAGCCTGATGCTGTACGGAGACTGATGCGAGATGACATTCAACTAAAGAAAATCGAAGTAACCATCCCCAGGCCCACTAATCCTGATTTTTACCCTGATAGCGAGTTTAGCCGAACCATAGTCGGCTTACTCCGCGATAATGGAGCAGATAGTATCCATGTGACATTAGGGGTTAATAGTCGCCGATCAGACACTCAAGGAAGACTGGGATCTACCCTGAAAAATGCGCTTTCAGAAGTATTAGGTATGGGAGCGTCTACCGCAAAAGCAATCGTGTATGATGACGGCATAGAGCAACCATTAGACCTTATTGCTGATCGCGTTAAATCTCTACAGGATATTGATACCAATGCTCGATTTCCACCAAGCGAAACGATGTATGCGGCCATAGATGCGGCTTATCAAGAATGCCAGGGGCAAATTGATGACTACTTCGGTTCATTGGAAGGCGCTATTATTTAGGATTGCAGTGTCGTTAGCTGCGGGGCTTGCATTTTATAAGCTTGCTCTCATTGAGCCCTCGCAAATCTATAGCGCGGCGGGCGTGGTTGCTGGCGTATGCGCAACACTTCTCGGATTCTTGGTTGCTGCCGTAGCTCTTGTAACTGCATTAACAGATAAAACACTTATCTCCAACATGCGCAAGACTGGACATTATCGGGTGCTTGTAAGTGACACCTTTATGACCTGCACCTTCTTGTTAATTACCCTGAGCGTTAGCGTTTTCAGCTTAGTAGTCAGCGGATCCATTCTAAAAGCTACATTTAGCGCTGTCCTTTTTGGGCTGGCACTGAGCTTACTGTATGTCTATGAGGCCGGTCGCCGGTTCTCGTTAATCGTCCAGTCTCTCTAGTAGATAAAATTTTGACCCAAACCCGCTTCGGCGGGTTTTTTATTGCCTGCGAAAATATTTCACAAGGATACTTGCATATTATCCACAAGCATGCTTTTATAAATGCAAGTTCGCTTGTGTTTTCAGGGACTCAAAAGTACCCAGCCAACACGGCGGCAACGAAGCCCAGGCTTCACCGCTCTTTACACAATTCAGAATCCCTCCGCAGTCCCGGCTTGCCGACGGAGGTTAAACAGACTGCCCTACGGTGTGACGGCAATGCACCCATACAGGCCCAAGCTCTGTATGCGATCAGCCACTAGCTGCTCATGTTGACGCCAGTAGCGGACATGAGATGTCGGGAGGACCTGCAGCAAGGAAGGTGGTTGAGAGAGAAGAATTGAATTAGGGAGCCGAGCTTCGGCGTTGAGGCTCCCAGGACCTCCTGTTGTGTGCCTAATTCACCGGGCACCAGGGCTGTACGCAACAGGTTGTATATGCCCGACGACTCCACGGCAATGCTGATCAAGCCGTGTACGAGGGAAGCCCTAAGCCAACCTACCGATAACTCTGAGCCTGCAATCAGTAGCGGGTAAGGAGCGGTGCCAGTGCCGAGGGACTGGATGACAGCCGGGAAAGACCGGCACCTAGACGGTTTAAGGCAGCCAGTTCCAGTTAGCTGGCTGTTCTTAAACCCACTGGAGAGACGAGATGGTCAAGCGAGCGCCTAACACAGCCAAGGCAACGGTCTGGACTGAACGAAGCAAGGTTGAGGTAGATGGCCCCTCTTGGACCATCGCCTACCACGTGTTCCAAACGCTGAATCGTGAAGACCGCGAGAAGGCATTGGGCAAGATCAACGAATGGCATGAGCAAGCGGCTCAGGCCGGCAGATAGGAGATGACACGATGAGCAAAACAGATCAGATGTGCCTGACCGAGTTCGGGACCGTAGCCGTCGATGACTATGGCGTCTCGATCACTTGCTTCGACGCTGAGAACGCAAATAACCGTCAGCTAGCAATCATGGCCTGCTGCTGGGCAATCGGCGAGCTACAGCGCGAGATGCTACTCCTGCTTGAAGGAGGCAGCATTGCTGGTCAGGTAACGGTTGATGGCGACAGGGTTTAGCCCTGCTGGCTTCCCTGCATATGGAGATATGAGATGGAACAAAAGCGTAAGCCTGTTTTAGATAAGCACGGCAAGCTTGAAAACTTCACGATAAGGATCGCTGGTGAGCGTTTTAGATGCGATTGCAGGTGCAACGTGTTTAACAAGCCAGATGATCGAGATCTGAATCTTTACCAGTGCAACTCATGCCGCACTGAATACCAAACCGAGTAACCGTACCACCTGCCCCGCTTAAGCGGTAAGCAGTCTCCCTGCCCCTCTACGGAGGGGTATGGCTTCAGGTTGTAGTGGGAAGCCCCTAGCGTAAAGCGCGGAAAGCATGGCGCCGATGTGACACCGCGGTGCTAAGGGCTTCACCAGTACAACCTATCCCCGAGATTCCCAGCATGAACGGACCCAAATGCAGATGGTGCGGCTCAGAAACCGAAGCCGAGTACGTAGATGTAGGTGTTGGATATCAGCAAGTCACCGGCGGGCAATGCTGGGATTGCGGGGCTCTTGAGCTTGGCCCTCATCTAGTGAAGCAGAGCAGATGCTCTGAGGTTGAGATGGCAACGATGTGGCACGGCCCAGTCGAAGATTGCGCCGACTTCAGCCCATTCAATCCTGAACAGCAAGACTTCCCCTTCTAGCAGATTCCCATGACTACCCAACAACTAAGCGCCCGAGCTTCTGAGCTTAGGCGTCAGGCCGCGTCGTTCCCGTTATTCGTAGCAACGATGCTGATTGAGCGAGCTGAAGAGCTGGAGCGCAAAGCCCAGCAAGGACGTATCACGTATGGACCCCTACGAGCGGTTGCATAGAGCTGATGAGCTTCGCAAAGAGGCTGCCCAGCTTCGATCTGTGTTCTACCAGCGTGACCGGCTTGATTACGAAAGTTACGAGTGGACGCACAGCATTGCTCTGGATCGTGAAGCGGACGAGCTGGACGGCACGGCAGCAGTTAGGCGCAGACAGGATGAGGAACGTGAGGCTCGCCACCGAGAGCGCATGGCCCTCTTCCACCAGTACCCGCCTGAAGTCAGGGCTAAGCAGAAGCAGGCCCGCATCAAAGAAGTCATCCAGAACCTAGACGCCCTAAACAACTGGCGTCACGAGAACCTAGACCCTCTATACGCCTACAACGCAGGCACGCAAGGAGCACGCTGATGGACAGAGCTAGAGCAGAGCGAATCATCGAAGACCAGATCATGAGCCTGTATACCTCGGCTCATCTAACCGCTGACTACTGGGCTGCATGGGGCTTCATTGAGGCCTATCACGCAGCTGACTTCATCAGTAAGGACATCCGTAATCACTACATTAGTCGCCTGAACAAGCTGGTTAACGAGCGTCGTCAGGTAATGGGAGCGTTAGCAGCATGAGCCATACACCGGGACCTTGGATTACTGATGGAAAACTTGTTCATGCTGCGAACGGATCAGCCCTTTATATAGCCGAATGCCAAAACGTAGGCGTAGGCGAAAGATGGAGCGGAACAGACTACGCCTCTGAGCCTCACGCTGAGGCAAACGCCCGCCTGATAGCTGCCGCGCCTGAGCTGCTGGAGGTCTTGGAGAGCATAGAAATGCGCCTAGATGCTTTCAATGAGGCTCAACGCGACATGCCTGCTGATTCAGTTTGGGTATGCCTAGAAAAAGCCCGCGCAGCCATCGCCAAAGCCAAAGGAGAGACAGCATGAGTATTCAGGAAGTAGCAGGCCGCACCGAAGCAGACTGCTTCAAGATCGCAGTAGCCAAGGGTATCAGCAAGTATCCCCGTCAGGTTCGCAGGCAGCGCACAGATGCAGGCTGGATCTGGGTTCATCGCTATCAGATAGGCATTCGCGTTACAGGATGAGGTGGTTATGAGTGAATGGATAAGCGTTAAGAATAGGCTCCCCGAGCTAAAGGATGACAGCGTTCTTGCCTACTTCGGGGCTCCTGACTACAGCGGATACTGTAGCTACGGCATTGATATGGTTCACATCGAAGAATACTTCAAAGACATACAGGATGGCCTAGATCAAGACGGCAACCAGTTATATTCCAAGTGGTATGTATCAGCCGGATTAACCCACTGGCAGCCATTGCCAGAGCCTCCCAAAGCCTAACACCCCTCTCCCTCTTCCCCTTTATGCAGCCATGCATGATTCGGCTGCCTGGAGAAATCATGACCAAATCAGAATCCATAGCTGCACTAGCTAAGGCGCTTGCGGCTGCTCAGAACGAAATCGAGAACGCCAAGAAAGACAGCACCAACCCCCATTTCCGCTCTTCGTATAGCTCACTGGCCGAGATCCTTGATACCTGCCGGCCAGTGCTAAGCAAGAACGGCCTGTCCATTACCCAGATGCCAGGGTTCGAAGACGGCAAGGTCAGCGTAGAAACGATGATCATGCATGAGTCTGGCGAATGGATCAGCAGCACGCTCACTGTTCCTGTAGGCAAACAGGACGCTCAAGGCGTAGGCAGTGCGACAAGCTACGCCAGGCGCTATGCACTGGCCGCAGTGGTAGGCATTGCTCAGACTGATGATGATGGCGAAGCAGCAGTTCAGCAGATACCACGACAGACCCAGCCTGCCAATAAGCCAGCCGCACCGGTAAAGCTGGTTGGCGAAGGTGAGGCCTCTCAACTCCGCCAAGCCCTGACAGTTGCCGGAATGACGGAAGAAGCCTTCTGCGCTGTATCCAAAATTGGATCGATCGAACAGCTACCGCTAGGCAAGTTTGCCGGTGCGATCGACTACATCAAGAAGCATCAATCCCAAGGCAATGCAGCGTAGGTGATCTATGCCCTTCCAGCCCGGTAACTCTCATCACAATACGAAGCTGACCGAAGCCGACGTACACGCCATGCGTGACCTTTATGAGTGGCGTAAGGCTGAGATCGAACGAATCAACTCAATTGCCAGCACCAAGGCTCTTGCCGAGAAGTTTGAAGTATCGGAAAGCGCTGTATTGCAGATCGTGAGCTTCCGGCGCTGGAGCCATATTTAACTTTGGTGCTCATCATGCTTGTAGACACCCGCGCAATCACCCAGCGTCAGCCCTCTCGTGAGCAGCTTGCTCAAGCCCTTGAAGCGTATCTATCCAGCGGTAAGCAGGTAACGGAGTTGGGTTACTGCCTACCCTCAGCAGACCGTTACAACATCCGAACCCATTTCAAGCTGCCTGGAACACCGGAATTCAGCGCCCAGTAGTTGGAGGCGAACATGACCATAGATCAACTCGTGAAGGCGTACGAGATGCACGCCGAAGGCTTCACCTGGAAGCTAATTGCCTACGTTATGGACCTTGATGCCGACAAGTTGCGCAAGAAGGTCAAGGCATTCGAGCAGAACGGAATACCTCAGCGTTACCTGCTAACCGCATAGGTACACCCCATGACAACGTTACGAGAATCAGCGCAGGCCGTTGAGGCTTGTGTGTGGCTGCATGTCCCTACCGGTGTTCGGTATCGAATCGTACTCACCTCAGACGCAGGCGTAGAGCTGGAGAACATAGCAGCGATGCGGTGTAGGCAAGTGCTTTGGAAGGACTTCAATAACTCAAGCGTATGGGAGAGGCAGAGATGAGCGACCGTGAATTGCTAGAGCTGGCTGCTAAGGCGGCTGGCATTCATTTTGAATGGATGCCGATGGATGCAAACCCTGACCAGCCATTCATTAAAAATGACGGTTATTGGAACCCGCTAACTGACGACGGTGACGCACTGCGGCTGGCTGCAAAGCTGGAATTCATGGTGGACTTCCGGAAAAAGACAATAGTGTATGCCTGCCTTCCTCATAGGGATTTCGTAGAGGATCAGTGCTACCGCCGTGCAATCGTGCGCGCCGCAGCTGATATAGGGAGAGCCATGCCATGACCCTCATATCCGCTCTACTCCCTCCCCTAACCCTCACTATCACAGTCATAGCCGTACTGGCTTGGAGCGTTACGCATGAACATTGATATCGATGGATTGATTGAGCTAGCGAAGAAGGCAACTCAAGGCAAGTGGGAAAGAGGTTCTGGAAGTGACGTGTTGACCAGTGAATGTGGCGATGAAGCCTACTGGGAATGGGAAGAAGCTGGTCCTGCGCAACTGCATGAGCGCAATGCAGAGAATGATGCTGACTACATAGCAGCAGCCAACCCCGCCGTCATCATCGCCCTCTGCGAACGCCTGCGCGAAGCAGAAAAGACCATTCAGAACGCACTCTCCGAGCTAAAGGCTGGAGGCGGGAAATGAGTGAGCGTGAAGACTTCAAAGCATGGCTGAAGACGTGGGCACTTCCGGGCAACACAAGCCGGGAGGATGCCATGTATGCGGCATGGCAAGCACGCGCCGCCCGTACCGCACCCGACGCACTCCAGGTAGAAGTATCGAAAAATAAACTTCTGCGCGCACAGCTAGAAACGGTACGGATGCAACTGGATAAAGAGCTTAAAGAGAAGTGCGAGGCACTGAATGACGTTGAGCGCTTACGGGAGGAAGTGGAGAAGGCAGTAAATGACGGGCTGAAAATTGCTTTCCGAGAAGCTAAGGCTAAGAAAGAGCGTGACGCGCTGAAGGCTGAAGCCCAATTCCTCATCGAAAGGCTGAACAGCCTTGAGTTCACTGATATGGACGACTTGGTGCGTGATTGGTACGGCCATGTGGTGCCGTCGCTTTCCAGGCTGCAAGCACTCACAGCCAAGCCAGAGGTGGATCATGAGTGCACATGCCCAAGCGGCGACGGATCGCTGCGCTGGCCTTGCCCAAAGCACAAGCCAGAGGTGAATTCATGATCATGGTCATCGCCTTCCTTGCCACTGCCGTGACGACGCTTGCGCTGGTTCAGTCGCCGATGTGGGCATCCCTTCTGCCGTTTGTGATGTTTAGCGTGGAGATCGAGTCATGAGTATGCGTGAAGATTTTGAGGCGTGGGCGATCGAATCCGGCGAAACAGCTTTATCGAAAGCTCACATGCTCAAGAGCGAAGACGGCGAGTATTACAACTACGCAGCAAAAACCTATTGGAAGGCATGGCAAGCCTCCCGCGCTGCTCTGGAGGTTGAGTTGCCTTCGTTCAGCGAGGGGAATCGACCCTACAATCAGGGCATATACGATACTAAGTGCCGCATCGAAGCCGCTGGCGTACAGGTGAAGCCATGACTCAACAAGCAAAGCAGCCCTTCACCTGGGGCGAACTCCTGGCCTGGGCGATCCTTGCCTTCTTCGCTTGGCTTTACTGGGAGGCTTACCAGATGCAGGGAGGGATATGGTAACGACGAAGTATTGCCCAGCTTGCGGCAACCAAGAACTGGTAAGAATGAGCACGCTTAATTTGAAGTGGTGCCCTGATTGCAGGCTAGAAATACCTTGGTTTCTAGAGGAAGGGCAGCAGCCGCTACTCGGAGGCCCTTCCCATAGGGAAACTACAGCTTATCCACGACATCCTTAGCATCTAATACTTCTTGGATTGCATTTGTATTATGTGGGTGCTCAACATGCCGGTATGGATCATGACCCATAAGGCCTCCCTTAACCTCAGAAATCAAATCATCAAGATCAACACCAAGCTTTTTGGCCTCCGCCATTACTGCTACCAAGGCCTGCTCTAAAGCTATCTCGCGATTATTCATAACTGATACCCGTAGTTTGAAAAACGAAGCATAGCTCCGGCGACCAACTACGCAACCCCCTTCCCCTTCCTTTATATACACCTGCCCTGCAGGAGGCACACCTATGGGCCAACCAGCCTATCCCCCGCGATTTATCCGAGCCGGTGACGCGCCGGGCTACCTCGGCATGTGCCGGGATGAGTTCAACAAGACAGTAAGGCCCTTTGTGAAAGAAGTACCGATCGGCATTCAGGGAATCGCCTTCGACCGGTACGAGCTGGACGCATGGGCAGATAACTACATTCAGCAGAAAGCGATTGAAAAGGCAGGCGCACAGGGAAACAATCCGTCCCGCAGCGAGCGTCGGCCAGGAGATAAGCCATGGCGCGAAAAACGATCACCGGCCTCTACCAGAAAAACGGCCTCTGGTACGTCGACAAAGTCTTCAGAGGTCAGCGAATTCAGGAAAGCACTGGAACAAGCGAAAGGCAGGAAGCCGAGCAATACCTGATCCACCGGCTTGAGCAGTTGAGGCAGGAGAAGATTTACGGAGTACGAAGGGTAAGAACCTGGGAGGATGCAGCGACACGCTTTCTGGTCGAATACAAGGACCAGCCTTCTATAGGGCTCTCAGCTACCTACCTAGAACAGCTTCACCCCTACATCGGCCACCTCCCCGTTACCCATATCAACGACACGACCCTAGCCCCCTTCATCAAGGATAAGCAGAAGTCGACCGTGCTGGAAAACGGAAAGGTAAAACCTCCTGTATCGAACCGGACAATCAACATAGCCCTGCAGCGGGTAGTACGGGTGCTTAACCTGTGCGCCCGTAAGTGGAGGGATGATGAGATGAGGCCCTGGCTCGATACGGTACCGATGATCACCATGATGGATGAGAAGACCAGTCGTAAGCCCTACCCCATGTCATGGGAGGAACAGTCGATTCTGTTCGCAGAGCTTCCGGCGCATCTTCAAACAATGGCGTTGTTCAAGGTGAATACCGGCTGTCGGGAACAGGAAGTTTGTAAGCTGAGGTGGGATTGGGAGATTGCGGTACCGGAACTGGGAACGAGCGTGTTCCTCATACCGGCTAACTTTGGAGGGAGGCATGAGAAGGCGGGAGTAAAGAATGGAGACGAGCGCCTAGTCATCCTCAATAGCGTAGCCAAGTCGATCATCGACAAGCAGCGAGGCCAGAGCAAGGAATGGGTATTTCCTTACAACGGCACCGCGATTCATAGAATGAACGACTCGGCCTGGAAGAAGGCGCGCGTCAGGGCTGCCAAGATCTGGCAGGAAAAGAACTTGCGCCCCGCTCACCCAGGATTTCTTTCAATACGGATCCATGACTTGAAGCATACGTTTGGCAGACGACTTCGAGCGGCAGGCGTAACGGAAGAAGACCGGAAGGTGTTATTGGGTCACAAGAACGGAAGCATCACAAGTCACTACTCATCAGTAGAGCTTGGACATTTGATTGAAGTGGCTAACAAGGTGTCGGCAACTGACTCACGCGGGCCAGCCTTGACGGTATTAAGAAGGAGGTCAGGATGAGGAAGTCCCGAAAAACTCCCTACAAATGAAAAAGCCTAGTGCGGCTACACTAGGCTCTAATCATTGAAATCATTGGTCGGGACGGAGTGATTCGAACACTCGACCCCTTGCACCCCATGCAAGTGCGCTACCAGGCTGCGCTACGCCCCGACTCTATCCCTTGCGAGATGGCGAACATATTAAGCTAAGGTTTTGATAAATGGAAGGTTTTTTTAAATTATTTTTGAAGAACTCCCAAAACATCCTCTAATTCGCTAATCATTTGCTTTATTAGCTGGCGATACTGGGTAGTATCATCCTTAGCATCATCACTCGACAACCTTAGACGAGCCCCGCCTATGGTAAAACCTTGGTCATAAAGCAGAGCCCTGATCTGACGGATCATAATGACATCTTGTCGCTGGTAATAACGACGATTACCTCGCCTTTTTACCGGGTTAAGCTGAGGAAACTCCTGCTCCCAGTATCTAAGGACATGGGGTTTTACCAAACAGAGGTCACTTACCTCACCAATAGTGAAGTATCGCTTACCCGGTATAGCAGGTAACTCATTGTTATGGCTTGGTTCCAGCATACGCTTCTACCCTGGCCTTAAGTTTTTGCCCAGGACGGAAAGTCACCACACGGCGTGCCGTGATTGGTATCTCTTCACCTGTTTTAGGATTGCGTCCGGGGCGCTGACGCTTGTCTCGCAAATCAAAGTTACCAAAACCTGATAGCTTAACCTGCTCGTTCTGCTCTAAAGCATTTCGAATTTCTTCGAAAAACAACTCCACTAGCTCCTTGGCCTCACGCTTATTCAGACCAAGCTCCTCATAGAGACGTTCAGCCAACTCAGCTTTCGTCAGAGCCCCCATACGCTATTTCCTTAATGTGGCGTTAAACCTTTTTTCTAGGGAAACGAGGATTTTCTGTGTCGTTTCGTTGATTTCTTCATCAGTAAGAGTGCGTGATGGATGCTGCCAGGTCAAGCCAACTGCAAGACTTTTTCTAAGCGGATCAATGCCCTTGCCTTGATATACGTCAAACAGTCTTAAATCAACCAGATACTCACCAGCCTTGTCCCGTACAACCGACAAAACATCCGCCGAAGATACCTCTATATTCACTAGGACTGCCAAGTCTCTACGTACTTCTGGATAACGTGACAGCTCTTGGAAACGTGGTAGGTATCTCTGCTCCGCCTCACCTAGCAACACTTCAAATACATAAACAGGTTGATCTAAATCCAAAGCTTTTAATAACTCGGGATGTAACGCTCCCACATAACCCACCAGCCGGCCGTCACGCTCAATGCGTGCAGTCTGCCCAGGATGCAACGCAGGATGCTCTGCCGCGACAAAGGTAAAATCACCTGCACCCTCACCGCAACCTAACAGCGATTCAACATCGCCTTTGATATCGAAAAAATCTACACGCTCAGAACCAGCGTTCCAGCTTTCTGGAGAGCGTGGCCCCGAAATCAGACCAGCCAAGACACGCTCTTGCGCCAAATCATCTAGTGAACCGACAAAACGAAGCCCTGACTCAAACAAGCGCACCCGACTCTGCTGGCGATTAAGATTGTGCTGCAACACCTTGACCAAGCCCGGCCAAAGCGAAGCGCGCATAGCAGCCATATCTTGAGAAATCGGATTAGCCAACAATACTGGATCAAGCGTTGGCGAGAATAGCTTGAATGTCTTTTCGTCTATGAAACTATAAGTAATAGCTTCCTGATAACCCCGAGCAACCAACTGGTGTCGAAATTGCGAAAGGCCAGTACGCGCCTCGGCATATCCTTTTGGAGCCAAGCGTGCTTGTGGAAAACGAGTCGGAAGGCGGTTATATCCGTAAAGGCGCGCCAATTCTTCTATCAAATCGACTTCGATTGCTATGTCGAAACGATGGCTAGGAACGCCAATTTTCCAGTGGTTTTCATCTGTAGACTCAACGGTCAATGCAAGACCTTTCAGCAGGCGCTCAACTTCATCACTCTCAAGACGCAGACCTAGCACTTGCTCGATGCGCTCACTACGCAAAGTAATAGGGGTCTTAACAGGCAAATGTTCAGCACTTGCTATCTCTATCACCGGACCTGGTTCGCCGCCGACAATATCTACCAGTAGGGCTGTAGCGCGCTCCATTGCACGACGAGGCAGATCAAAGTCTACTCCGCGCTCAAAGCGGTGCGAAGAGTCAGTGTGAAGACCATAGGAGCGTGCCTTACCAGCAACAGCAATAGGATCGAAGAAGGCGCTTTCCAGGAACAGATCCGCGGTAGTGGCGCTTACACCACTGTATTCCCCCCCCATGATCCCAGCTATAGCTAGCGCGCGCTCATGGTCGGCAATAACTAACGTATCCGGGCGAAGAGTAATCTCTTGGCCGTCTAACAGAACCAGCTTCTCGTCGGGCTGCGCTAAGCGAACACGAATGCCGCCCTTGATCTCGTTGAGATCAAAAGCATGCATAGGCTGCCCAAGCTCAAGCATAACGTAATTAGTTACATCGACTGCAGCATCAATGCTACGAATCCCGGATCGCCGCAGGCACTCTACCATCCATTGTGGCGTAGGGCGGGAGAGGTCAACATTTTTTAGCACACGCCCTACATAACGAGGGCAAGCAGAAGGCTCAACAACCTCAATTGGGCGCACATCTTTTATACTTACTTGTGCAGGAGGAACATCAAGCGCATGCACCGGGACGCCATAGAGCGCACCAA
The DNA here is from genome assembly GCF_058536325.1 of Pseudomonas sp. C2.3V. Classification (NCBI taxonomy): domain Bacteria; kingdom Pseudomonadati; phylum Pseudomonadota; class Gammaproteobacteria; order Pseudomonadales; family Pseudomonadaceae; genus Pseudomonas; species Pseudomonas sp. C2.3V. The sequence continues at coordinate 2,357,909 of NZ_JBZUBN010000001.1, forward strand.
CTTCACGAGCGAGACCGGCAATTGATAAACAATCGCCGCGATTAGGCGTTAGATCAACGTCTATAGAAACGTCGTCCAACCCCAAGTAATCACGGAAATCCTTGCCTACCGGTGCATCTGACGGCAGTTCCATCAGACCTGCATTATCTTCTGATACGCTCAACTCACTAGCAGAACACAGCATGCCTTGAGACTCAACGCCGCGCAGCTTGGCTTTCTTTATAGTGAAATCACCTGGCAACTTGGCGCCAATCATAGCGAAGGGAATCTTTAGACCAGCACGCACATTTGGCGCACCGCATACGACCTGAAACTCTTCCTGGCCATTACTAACACGGCATACATTCAGCTTATCAGCGTCAGGATGCCGCTCAGTAGCGAGCACCTCCCCTACTACCACACCGCTGAACTGCCCGGCCACCGGCTCGACGTCGTCCACTTCAAGACCTGCCATGGATAACTGAGCGACTAAATCGTCCCGAGAAGCCGGTGGACTTACCCAAGATCTCAACCACTGTTCACTGAATTTCATTGTGCCCCCTATTAAAGCTAGCGGAATTGCGCCAGGAAGCGCAGGTCGTTATCGAAGAACAGCCGTAAGTCATTTACGCCGTAACGCAGCATGGCTAGGCGCTCAACGCCCATACCAAACGCGAAGCCCTGATATTTCTCAGGATCGATACCCGCCATTTGCAACACGTTAGGGTGCACCATTCCGCAACCTAAGACTTCAAGCCAGCTAGGGGTCAGCTGGCCGTCCTTATTGACATGTCGACGGATGTCGACTTCTGCAGAAGGCTCAGTGAATGGAAAATAAGAGGGTCTGAAGCGGACCTCTAGGTCTTCTTCAAAAAACTCGCGCAGAAAACCCACTATCGTGCTCTTGAGGTCGGCAAAGCTGACCTTCTCATCAATCACAAGCCCTTCTACCTGATGAAACATCGGCGAGTGCGTCTGATCGGAATCGCAGCGATAAACTCGGCCTGGGCAGATGATACGAATCGGAGGCTGCTGCTGCTCCATGACACGAATCTGCACGGGTGAGGTATGCGTACGCAGTAGACGTGTAGCATTAAAATAAAAAGTATCGTGCATAGCACGAGCCGGGTGGTGACCTGGAATATTAAGCGCCTCGAAGTTATGGTAGTCGTCTTCGATTTCAGGGCCCTCAGCCACGCTGTAACCAATACCTGTAAAAAGTCGCTCGATACGTTCCAAAGTACGGGTGATAGGGTGCAAACCACCCGTTGTTTGCCCTCTGCCAGGCAACGTTACGTCAACCCGCTCCGCTGCTAATTTTTCAGCCAAAGCGGATTCTTCTAAAAACTGTTTGCGGGCGTTAAGCGCATCTTGCACACGCTCTTTAGCCGCATTGATCAGCGCACCGACTTTCGGCCGCTCTTCTGCAGGCAGATTGCCCAGCGTCTTCATGACCTGGGTAAGCTCACCTTTTTTTCCTAGGTAGCCAACCCGTAGCTGTTCAAGAACAGTCGTGTCTTCAGTTTGCTGCACGGCCTCCAACGCTTGGCTGACCAGTGCCTCCAGGTTTTCCATTCACTGACTCCAGATACAAAATAGGGGAAGAGCTTTAGGCCCTTCCCCTACTGGTGACGTTACTGTCGGGCCAAGGCCCTGATTGACGCAGGGCTTAAGCCAAAGAAGCTTTAGCTTTCTCGACAATCGCAGCGAACGCTACTTTTTCATTTACCGCCAGATCGGCCAGAACCTTACGGTCGATCTCAATGGCCGCTTTCTTCAAGCCAGCGATGAAACGGCTGTAAGACAGACCGTTCATACGAGCACCAGCATTAATACGAGCGATCCATAGGGCGCGGAACTGACGCTTGCGCTGACGGCGGTCACGATAGGCGTATTGGCCTGCCTTGATCACAGCCTGCTTGGCAACACGGAACACGCGAGAGCGAGCACCGTAGTAACCTTTAGCCAGCTTCAGAATTTTTTTATGACGACGACGGGCAATTACGCCACGCTTAACACGAGCCATGAGTTATACCTTTACCTTGTGACCGATTAACGAACGCGCAGCATGCGCTCAACTTTTTGAACGTCAGACGGGTGCATCAGAGATGTACCACGCAGCTGGCGCTTACGCTTGGTGGTCATTTTGGTCAAGATGTGACTCTTGAACGCGTGCTTGTGCTTGTAGCCGGAAGCGGTCTTTTTAAAACGCTTCGCTGCACCACTTTTGGTTTTCATCTTTGGCATGTTCATATACTCCGCATTGGGTGATTACGCATAACCGCAAGGCCTGCCAGTGCCCTGGTGGTTACTTTTTCTTTTTGGGGGCGATGACCATAATTAGCTGGCGTCCTTCCATCTTAGGATGCTGTTCTACGGCACCGTATTCAGCAAGGTCAGCCTCGACCCGCTTTAACAGCTCCATACCCAGCTCCTGGTGAGCCATCTCACGACCACGGAATCGCAAGGATACCTTGGCCTTGTCCCCCTCATTAAGGAAACGTACCAGGTTGCGTAGTTTTACCTGGTAATCCCCTTCTTCCGTCCCTGGACGAAACTTGATTTCTTTTACCTGAACCTGTTTTTGGTTCTTTTTCGCTGCTGCGGTCTGCTTCTTCTTCTCGAAAAGATGCTTGCCATAATCCATGATGCGGCACACAGGAGGTACTGCATCGGCGGAAATTTCCACCAAGTCCAGCTTGGCTTCATCAGCAGCGCGTAGCGCTTCATCAATCGAGACGACGCCAATCTGTTGGCCGTCAGCACCAATCAACCGGACTTCACGAGCCGAGATATTCTCGTTGATCGGAGCCTTGGGTTGAGTTCGCTTATCCTGTCTCATTTCACGCTTAATAGTCATTACTCCAATTCTTGTCGACCGCGACGAGCAACTGCTTGAGCTAGAAGCTCCTTGAAGTCCGCAATAGGCATTGAGCCCAGATCAGCACCTTCACGCGTGCGTACAGCCACGGCTCTTGATTCAACTTCCCGATCACCTATAACAAGAAGATAGGGAACCTTGAGCAAAGTATGCTCCCGAATTTTAAAGCCGATTTTCTCGTTTCTCAAGTCAGCTTTAGCTCGGAAACCGCTTTGATCAAGAATTTGCACCACTTCGTTAGCGAAATCGGCCTGTTTGTCAGTGATATTCATGACCACTGCCTGAGTTGGAGCAAGCCACGCCGGGAAAGATCCCTCGTAATGCTCAATCAAAATACCGATGAATCGCTCAAAGGAACCAAGGATAGCACGATGCAGCATTACTGGGTGCTTACGGCTATTATCTTCACTGACGTATTCAGCCCCGAGACGAGACGGCAAATTAAAATCAAGCTGTAGCGTACCGCATTGCCATACTCGACCCAGACAGTCCTTCAAAGAAAATTCAATTTTTGGACCGTAGAATGCACCTTCTCCCGGCTGCAAGTCATAGGCCAGCCCTGCATGATCAAGCGCCGCAGCTAATGCTGATTCTGCCTGATCCCACAAGTCATCTGAGCCAACACGCTTTTCAGGACGGGTAGAAAGCTTCAGTTGTATATCAGTGAATCCGAAATCAGCGTAAACCGCCAAAGTAAGCTTAATGAAAGCAGCCGCCTCTTCCTGCATTTGGTCTTCTGTGCAGAAAATGTGAGCATCATCTTGAGTGAACCCTCTGACACGCATAATGCCATGTAAAGAGCCTGATGGCTCATTACGGTGACAAGCGCCAAACTCTGCCAGACGAAGAGGCAGCTCCTTGTAACTCTTGAGCCCCTGATTAAATACCTGTACGTGGCAAGGACAATTCATTGGCTTGATAGCATAGTCACGACTTTCCGATTCAGTCGTAAACATATTGTCGGCATAGTTAGCCCAGTGGCCGGACTTTTCCCAAAGGGAACGATCCACAACTTGTGGCGTACGGATTTCGGAGTAGCCGTTTTCATGCTGAATACGGCGCATGTACTGCTCAAGCGCCTGATAAACAGTCCAGCCGTTAGGATGCCAGAACACCATTCCTGGCGCCTCTTCCTGAGTATGGAAGAGATCCAGCCGCTTGCCCAGCTTGCGGTGGTCACGTTTTTCAGCTTCTTCAATGCGCTGAATATAAGCTGCCAGCTGCTTTTTATCGGCCCAAGCCGTACCATAGACACGCTGCAGCTGTTCGTTTTTGGAGTCGCCACGCCAGTAGGCACCAGACAGCTTCGTTAGCTTAAATGCCTTCAAAAAGCGGGTATTGGGCACATGCGGACCACGACACATGTCCACATACTCCTCATGATGATACAACCCCATTGCCTTTTCATCAGGCATATCTTCAATCAAGCGGAGCTTGTAATCTTCCCCTCTCGCTTTAAACGTCTCGATAACCTGCTCTCGCGGAGTCATACGCTTGATGACGTCGTAGTCCTTATCGATCAACTCACGCATCCGCGCCTCGATAGCAGCCAGATCATCCAGCGTAAAAGGACGCTCATACGAGATGTCGTAATAGAATCCCTCATTAATAACAGGACCAATTACCATCTTCGCTGTCGGGAACAGCTGCTTTACAGCATGACCAACCAGATGAGCACAAGAGTGACGGATGATCTCCAAACCCTCTTCATCTTTAGGCGTAATAATTTGCAGGGACGCGTCATGATCAATAACGTCGCAAGCATCCACCAGACGTCCATCTACTTTGCCTGCCAGAGTAGCTTTCGCTAATCCAGCGCCTATAGACTGAGCGACCTCTGTGACTGTAACAGGATGATCGAATAAACGTTGGCTACCGTCGGGAAGAGTAATAGTGGGCATGGCGCCTCCTTTAACAGTGGTGACCCATACCAAGGGCCACATGGTTCGGATGAGCCAGTAAGCTACAGCATCGAATTATATATCCTACCGAACGATGGCAGGCCTATGCACTTTTCAATTAATCGATGAAGGATCACTGGAGCAACAAAGAATATATATGCTTTCAGAAAATGATTAGCTATACAACCAAGCATTAGGCCATACCTAAAAATATTAGCCCTCCACACCAAGCTAATCAGTCTAGCTACCTAGTGGTTTTCACGCAGCACAACTTGAAAGCAAGCCATCACCTGGGCACTTGATCAAAGATCACTTTTGGCATGCCGTAGCTGTAAAAACTATTGATTGAAACTGAAGAATAGCCAACACAGGCCGATAACTCGCATAACCAAAGCGGGATCGACTTGCCGTGATCATTCCAGACATACCGATTGTAAGAATAAGCCTGAAAGACTACGCGTTGTTAGCAAGGGCGCTAGATTCAACGGTGTTTTCAATTACATTGAAAACAGACGAAGGAAAGCCCATTGCCTGGCGCTTTTCAAAGGGTTACTTCACGAATAAAAGAATGTTTGAGCAGATAGTAGGCCGATTGCCACTATAAAGCAGCCAGACCTTGCCCCAAAAAAATAAGGGCCTGACCAATCAAGTCAAGCCCTTATTACAACTGGTGCCCGGAGCCGGAATCGAACCGGCACGGAGTTTCCTCCGAGGGATTTTAAGTCCCTTGCGTCTACCGATTTCGCCATCCGGGCGGTAGCGCTCTACACTGAGCATTTAGCTAGGGATAGATAGCAAACAATCCAACTTAGCCAGCACAGCGAACAACAAAGTAAAAATAAAAAGCCCTACAGACCGCTAGATCTGCAGGGCTACATAGTGGAGGCCGAGGTCGGAATCGAACCGGCGTACACGGATTTGCAATCCGCTGCATGACCACTCTGCCACCCGGCCTCATAAGCCAACCCCAATCAAAGCGGAGCTGACTGACAAACTGGAGCGGGAAACGAGACTCGAACTCGCGACCCCGACCTTGGCAAGGTCGTGCTCTACCAACTGAGCTATTCCCGCGTCTTGGTGACGGGCGCCATTCTATACAATCCAACGACGCTGTCAACTCATTGATTCAAAAAAGTTATTTTTTCTTCGTTATGCTCAGATGCGGCCAAGCCGCAAGCAGATAACTGCACATAGACCAAAGCGTAAGCGCAGCCGCAATGATCAGAAGAACATACCCTGTCAAAACCCAGAACGTCAGTTGAGGAGGATTAGCCAACAGCACAATCAAAGACACCATCTGCGCCGCTGTTTTCCATTTTCCAAGACTAGATACAGCTACTTGAGCTCGCGCCCCTAATTCTGCCATCCACTCACGAAGGGCTGACACTACAATTTCTCGACCAATAATAATGGTAGCAGGCAACGTTAACCAAATAGTGGCATGTTCCTGCACCAGAAGCACCAAGGCCACCGCAACCATGAGCTTGTCAGCAACCGGGTCCAGGAAAGCTCCGAATGGAGTACTCTGTTTCCATCGACGAGCCAAGTAGCCATCCAGCCAATCAGTAAAACTAGCCAAGGCAAACACTGAACTCGCCGCCCAATAGCTCCAAGAAACCGGCAGGTAAAACAGAGCAATAAAGAAAGGAATGAGCAGAACGCGCAGAACAGTAAGCAGGTTAGGAATGTTCATTGGCACAGGAAATATATGAATGTCTGGACATTCTACTCACTGTGCAGTGCAGCATAAATCTGCTCAGCTAGTTTTTTGCTAATTCCTGGCGCCTTGGCTATCTCATCGACACTTGCACGATTAAGCTCTTGCAGGCCTCCGAAGTACTTAAGCAGCTCTCTACGCCGCTTCGGCCCTACTCCTGCAACATCTTCAAGTGTAGATGTCCTACGCGCCTTCCCTCTTCTTGCTCGATGCCCCGTAATAGCAAAGCGATGCGCCTCGTCACGAATCTGCTGTATCAGGTGCAATGCAGGAGAGTGACCCGGCAAGCTGAACTCATTAGAGGGATCATTCAGATAGAGTGTCTCCAAACCTGGCTTGCGAGTCACACCCTTAGCCACACCCAACAAGACGAGATCCGGAACCGCCAGCTCTTGAAGCACATCACGAGCCATTGCCAACTGCCCCTTACCGCCATCCACCAGTAAGATATCAGGCATTTTACCCTCCCCATCCTTGAGCTTACTGAAACGACGGGTTAACGCCTGATGCATGGCAGCATAATCATCACCTGCCGTGACACCCTCAATATTGTATCGGCGATAATCGGATTTAATAGGCCCCTCAGGACCAAACACCACACAGGAAGCAACTGTAGCCTCCCCACTTGAGTGGCTAATATCAAAGCACTCCAACCTTTGTGGCGCCTCAGCCAACCCCAACACATCCGTAAGCGCCTCAAAACGAGCAGCCATATGCTGGCGATTAGCAAGCCGAGTATTAAGCGCCTGCTCAGCATTTGTCACAGCCAATTGCTGCCAGCGGGCACGAGTGCCTCGAACACGATGCGAGATCTCAAGACCTCGAGAATGCAATTCGTTAAAGGCACTTATGAGGGTTGGGAAGTCCTCATGAACGGTATTTACGATGACTTCATCGGGCAAATCCCGCTCCATATGAGCAAGATAATACTGTTCCAAAAATGCAAGAAGAACGTCATGGGGCTCCTCCTCAATCGCAACCTGCGGGAAAAAGTTTTTGCTACCAAGAACACGGCCGCCACGCACAGTGATTAGATGAACGCACGCACCACCTGGATTCACCATCGCAGCGATAACATCTACATCCCCGCTCCCACCCTCTATATGCTGCTGATCCTGCACTCGTCGCACTAAGGCAATTTGATCACGCAGCTCGGCGGCCCGTTCAAAATCCAAAGCCATGGCAGCCTTTTCCATAACTGCACTTAGCTCTTCAGCCAAGGCATTGCTCCGCCCTTCCAGGAACATAGCCGAATGACGAACATCTTCAGCATATTCCTCTCGGGAAACCATATTGGTGCACGGACCCTTGCAGCGCTTGATTTGATATTGAAGACAGGGGCGAGTACGGTTCTTGAAAAAACCGTCCTCACACTGGCGCACCATAAATGCCTTTTGCAAGAGATTCAGACTTTCTCGGATAGCACCCGCACTCGGATACGGACCGAAATAGCGGCCCCGTTCCTTTTTAGCGCCTCTATGGATAGCAAGCCGAGGAAATTCATCTTCAGTTGACAGAAAGACATAAGGATAGGATTTGTCATCCCGAAGGAGAATATTGTAAGGGGGGCGTAACTGCTTGATAAGGTTCTGCTCAAGCAGAAGCGCCTCTGTCTCATTCCCAGTAATAGTTATCTCAATCTGGGAAATTTTTGCTACTAACGCCGCTGTCTTGGGAGCCAAGCCAGTTTTGCGGAAGTAACTCGAAAGGCGCTTTTTGAGATTCTTTGCTTTTCCGACATAAAGCACCTTGGAGCTTTCGTCGAACATTCGATAAACACCTGGCCGAGAACTGCAGCCAGAAAGAAAAGCAGAAGGATCAAACGTTTCGGTCATTTCAACTCGTAGCGTCTACCATCCCGTGACGAACTGCCAATAAAGCCAGCTCCACATCACTGGTAATGGAGAGTTTCTCGTAAATACGATAACGATAGGTGTTAACGGTCTTGGGCGACAGGCAAAGCTTATCGGAGATCACCTGAACCTTATGGCAATTAGCAATCATCAATGCGATCTGGATTTCGCGCTCTGAAAGAAGATCAAACGGCGAGCCATTGCTTTGAGGTTGAAAAGACTTTAGCGCTAACTGCTGAGCAATCTGAGCGCTTATGTATCGCTGACCGCCAAATGCATGACGTATAGCAGTAATCATCTCCTGGATATCCGCACCCTTTGTAAGATAACCAGAAGCCCCAGCCTGCAACAGACGAGTCGGAAAGGGATCTTCCTCACATGCCGTTACTGCAATGACCTTTACCTCGGGATGACTACGAAGAAGCTTTCGAGTAGCTTCCAAGCCGCCGATGCCTGGCATCTTGACGTCCATGAGGACCACATCAGGCTTTAACTCTCTGACAAGCTTTAATCCATTCTCGCCAGAATCTGCCTGACCAATGACCTGAATGCCATCGACATCCGCCAACATACGGATAATACCGGCCCTTACCAGATCATGGTCGTCGACCACCAGCACTTTAATCACCGTGCACCTCATAACGCTGATGCATAAGCCAATTACAAGCCTAAGACTCGTCTCAAGCTAATAAATGCGAAAGAATGTGTAGCGACTATACACAAGTCAGAGATAAACGCACGATGACTTGGAGCAAGAAGATGGCGGAGGCGGTGAGATTCGAACTCACGGAAGAGTCTCCCCTTCGACGGTTTTCAAGACCGTTGCCTTAAACCACTCGGCCACACCTCCGCAGGTGCGGGCCGCAATATTACCCGAACGAAACACGCTGTCAAACACTTAAATCTATTTTTTTTCAAGGAGTTGTTATTATCTTATGGTATGAATAGGTTTCGACCACATTAGGAGTGTCGTTATGAACGAGCGTCAATATGCCTTCAACCCTGCGGTTGCCGAACGGCGCGACATTAGTCGCACGCTGCGCAATACCTATGCTCTGTTGGGAATGACGCTGGCCTTCAGTGGCTTGGTAGCTTACGTCTCGCAGCAGATGCGTGTTGCATATCCCAACATTTTTGTAGTTCTGATCGGCTTTTATGGTCTGTTCTTTCTCACTGTGAAATTGCGTAACAGTGGCTGGGGGCTGGTCAGCACGTTTGCGCTTACCGGCTTCATGGGCTACACCCTAGGCCCGATACTGAATATGTATCTGGGCCTGCCTAATGGCGGAAGCATCATTTCTTCTGCCTTAGGCATGACTGCCCTAGTCTTCTTTGGCCTGTCGGCATATGCACTGATTACCCGCAAAGACATGAGCTTTTTGTCGGGCTTTCTAATGGCCGGATTCTGGATATTGCTAGGCGCAATAGCGCTGTCGTTCTTTGTGAATATCAGCGGCTTGCAGCTTGCGATCAGTGCGGGCTTTGTACTGTTTGCCTCGGCAGCAATTCTGTTCCAAACCAGCGCCATCATCCATGGCGGGGAAGATAATTACATCATGGCTACCATCAGCCTATACGTCTCGATATACAATCTGTTTGTCAGCCTGCTTCAATTGCTAGGCTTTGCCAGCAGCAATGATTAACGAGACGTGCACTGGAGAGGCCCGCTTCGGCGGGCCTTTTTTATTTATGAAATTTGCTATCGTTGTATTTTCCGCACCTCACTCGCCCTCCTCCCGAAGAGCCCTTCGGTTTGCTGAGGCCGTGTTGTCCGCGCACCATGAAATCACTCGTCTTTTTTTCTATCAGGATGGAGTACACAATGCCTCTTCATCCATCGTAACGCCTCAAGATGAGCAAGACTGGGCGGGCCAATGGGGCTTATTCATTCAGCAAAACAAGCTGGATTCAGTCGTCTGCATTTCTGCCGCTTTACGGCGCGGCATTCTGAGCTCGGAAGAGGCTCATCGCCATGGGCGCCAGAGTGCCAACCTTTACGAGCCCTGGCAGCTTTCTGGTCTAGGGCAGCTTCATGAGGCTGCACAGGAAGCCGATCGCCTCATTTGCTTTGGAGACATTTAATGGCAAAGTCGCTGCTCATTATTAGTCGGCAAGCGCCATGGTCGGGCATGGCAGCCCGAGAAGCCCTAGACATTGCCCTAGCAGGCGGCGCTTTCGATTTACCCATTGCCATGCTCTTTATGGATGACGGTGTTTTCCAATTACAACCCTCTCAGGCCGCTTCACATCTTGAGCAAAAAGATCTGACCGCTAATCTACAAGCTCTTCCCTTGTTCGGCGTAGACAAACTGTATGCATTGGAAAGCAGCTTACTGGAGCGCAACGTAATGCAATCAACGCTTGAACTGGAAGTTGAGATCCTATCTACCGAAGAGGCTCGGCTGCTTTTAAATCAGCACGACATGGTGATTACACTGTGAAGACGCTTCACCTTATCTTGGCTTCGCCTTTCCAGAGCAGGATGCTAGACAGCGCCCTACCGCTACTTGCGGAGCAGGATGCACTTTTATTAATGGGCGACGCTACATACCTGCTACAAGAAAGCTCGCGAACAGCGGCTCTGCTTGAAACACTTCAAACCGGCGTCAAAGGCTTTGCTCTTCAAGAAGATGTCGAGGCCCGTGGACTCAGAGAAACATCTCGTTTTGAAATGATTGACTATGATCGTTTTGTGGCTCTTTGTGTAGCTTATGACAAGGTACATAGCTGGCCATGACTGCACTCAATGTTGACAAGGAAGGCTATTTACTGGATCTGGAAGACTGGTCCGTTGAAATAGCTGAGGAACTGGCTCTGCGGGAGGATCTCTCTCTGACGCCTGAACATTGGGAAATCCTTCATGCACTCAGAGATTTCTATACTGAGTTCCAGCTTTCCCCAGCTAATCGTCCGCTGATTAAATATATTGCGCAAACCTTAGGTCCCGAGAAGGGTAACAGCCTTCATTTGAATCTCCTTTTCAAAGGAAGCCCCGCCAAGCTAGCAGCCAAGCTGGCAGGACTTCCAAAACCGACTAATTGCTTATGATAACGACGCATGAAGAACATCCCTTTGCTCAATTCATACGCATACTCGGCAAAGGTAAACGCGGTTCACGCAGCCTAACTCGCGAAGAAGCCCAGTGCGCCATGGAGATGATCCTTGAGGGAAATGTCGAGGATGTTCAACTCGGCGCTTTTCTTATGCTGCTTCGACACAAGGAAGAAAGCGCAGAAGAGCTTGCCGGCTTTACCGATGCTATTCGAGCACATCTCAACGCCCCGACCATTCCAGTAGATCTGGACTGGCCTAGCTATGCAGGTAAAAAACGCCACTTACCATGGTTTCTGCTTGCCACCAAATGCCTGTCATCCCATGGTGTGCGGATTCTGATTCACGGCGGCGGCGCTCATACAGCAGGACGACTATATACTGAGCAGGTTCTAGAAACGCTGGGTATTCATCTTTGTAACGATTGGCACCAGACACAGGAAGCTTTAAATAAAGACCACCTGGCGTTTATGCCACTGGAAAACTGGATGCCTGCCTTGCAGCATATGATCAACTTACGCAACACGTTGGGATTGCGTTCGCCTATTCATTCGCTGGTCAGACTGTTAAATCCGCTCAACGCAACTTGCATCCTGCAAAGTATCTTTCACCCAGGCTATCAACCCATTCACCGTGAAGCCAGCCGCCTATTAGGCGACAAGGCTATCGTGATTAAAGGCGAAGGCGGTGAAATTGAAGTCAACCCAGACAATGATTTTCATCTCTATGGCACAGAGTACGGCACTGAATGGAATGAAGCCTGGCCTGCACTTTCAGAAAGAAGACACGTCAAACCTGAGCGGCTGGATGCCAATCATCTATTAGATGTATGGACCGGCAAAGCAAACGATGCCTACGGCGAACTGGCCGTTCTTTCTACGATAGCCTTGGGTTTGAGAGCGCTTGGCCACAGCCGGGAAGCCGCTCTAGCCAAGGCAAAAGATTACTGGAGCCAACGTCACTAATAGACGGCTCCACAATATGGAGAGGAGCCGATGGGCCTATTGATAGAAGGCAAATGGCAGGACCGCTGGTACGACACCGGCGAAGATGGAAGCTTCAAGCGGGAAAGCGCCCAGTTCAGACACTGGGTAACGTCCACTGGTGAGCCTGGCCCTACAGGCGAGGCAGGCTTCGAGGCAGAGCCTAACCGCTACCGCTTGTATATTTCTCTAGCCTGCCCCTGGGCTCATCGCACCCTTATTTTCCGAAAGCTTAAAGGCCTTGAGAGTATTATCGACGTATCCGTTGTTAGTTGGCTTATGAAGGACAAAGGATGGACTTTTGATCAAACGCTCGGCTCAACGGGTGACACACTTGATGAAGCCAAGCGGTTCCTTTATGAGCGCTACCTAGAGGCTACACCTCATTACACAGGTCGCGTTACAGTACCAATGCTTTGGGATAACAAGCATAAGTGCATCGTTAACAATGAGTCTGCCGATATCATCCGCATGATGAATCATGCATTTGACGGACTGACAGGCAACAGCATCGATTTTTATCCAGAACCATTACAGCAAGACATCGACTCACTTAACGAGCTTATCTATGCCAAGGTGAATAACGGTGTTTATAAGGCTGGATTTGCAACAGAGCAGTACGCTTACGAACTCGCCTTTGAAGAGCTGTTTACTACTCTTGATCAACTAGAAAATCGCCTGAGCAGGCATCGCTATCTGACAGGAAAATACCTGACAGAAGCAGATTGGCGACTTTTTACAACATTAATACGGTTCGACTCAGTCTATTACGGACACTTCAAATGCAATCTACGCCGCATTACAGACTACCCTAACCTTCAGGGATGGCTGAAGGAGCTCTATCAGTGGCCAGGCATTGCAGGGACTGTCAACTTTGAGCATATCAAGCATCACTATTATGGCAGTCACGAAACGATTAACCCTAACGGGATCATTCCCAAAGGGCCAGCACTCGACTTAACGTCGCCTCACGATCGAGAGCAGTTGCCCGCTGTAGGTTTATGGCAGCGTGACCGTTAAGGATGCGATTGGCCTTCGAACCAGGCCAGCTTTTCACGCAAGGTTACGACCTCACCTACGATTATTAGCGTAGGCGCATGAACCTCATGGCGCGCTACGAGAACAGGTAAATCTGCCAGCGTTCCCGTAAATACACGCTGACTTGAGGTGGTGCCTTGCTGAACCAAGGCGGCCGGCGTACAAGCGTCACGCCCGTGCTTGATAAGCTGCTCGCAAATGATTGGTAGCCCAACCAACCCCATATAAAAAACCAACGTTTGCCCCGGAGAGGTCAAATCACTCCATGGCAAATCACACGTGTCATTTTTTAAATGGCCTGTGATAAAGCGTACAGATTGGGCATAGTCTCTGTGCGTCAACGGTATACCGGCATAGGCCGCACAGCCACTGGCAGCTGTAATACCCGGCACTACCTGGAATCCGATCCCATGGGCAGCCAGACGCTCAATTTCTTCGCCCCCGCGCCCAAAGATAAACGGATCGCCGCCTTTAAGTCTTAGGACACGCTTACCTTGACCGGCCAAATCAATTAAAAGCTGATTGATTTCTTCTTGCGGAACCGCGTGCTCAGCCCTTTTTTTGCCTACATAGATTCTATCAGCGTCTCTACGACACATATCCAGGATAGCGGGAGCAACCAAGCGATCGTATAAGACTACATCGGCCTGCTGCATGAGGCGTAAAGCCCTGAATGTCAGCAAGTCAGGATCGCCCGGTCCCGCGCCCACCAGATAGACTTCGCCCTTAATGCTTGAGGATGCGTTACAAAGTTTCTCTTCAAGCAAACGCTCAGCTACTTGAGGCTGGCCAGCGAGTACCTTTTCGCCAATTTCGCTTTGGAATACCTCTTCCCAGAAAACGCGCCTCGCCTGGACATCACCAAAACGGCGCTTAACCTTAGAACGAAATTTCTTAGCCAGGCCGGCTAGCTCACCATATGCAGCAGGTATCCAACTCTCTAGTTTGGCTCGTACAAGCCGAGCCAAGACAGGCGCATCTCCCCCGCTCGAAACCGCGACAATCAAAGGTGAGCGGTCAATAATTGCAGGAAAGATAACAGTGCACAGTGAAGGAGAGTCCACCACATTAACTGGCACACCTATCGCCTTGGCTTGGGCCGAAACCTGGATGTTAAGGTCTTCATTATCGGTTGCAGCAATAACCAGGACGGCCCCACCCATATCATCTGCCTGGTAGGGCCGCTCGATCAACGAATCGCCACCATTTTCAATCAATTCTCGCATGGCCGGATGAATGCGTGGCGCAACAACCTTGAGCATTGCCCCAGCATCCTTAAGTAAACGCGCCTTGCGTAAAGCGACCTCACCTCCACCAACAATCAGTACAGGGCGGCCGCTCAGATTGTGAAACAGTGGCAAGAACTCCATCAGCCAATAACCTCAACGCCACCCATGTACGGCTTGAGGACTTCCGGTACGCGAATGGTTCCATCGGCTTGTTGATAATTTTCTAGCACAGCCACTAACGTACGACCCACTGCTAAGCCCGAGCCGTTTAATGTATGTACGAGCTCTGGCTTGCCCGTTTCCGGGTTACGCCACCGAGCCTGCATACGGCGCGCCTGGAAATCACCGCAGTTAGAGCAGGAAGAAATCTCGCGATATTTATCCTGACTCGGAATCCATACTTCAAGGTCATACGTTTTGGTGGCACTGAAGCCCATATCGCCAGTGCAGAGAGCAAGCACACGATAGGGCAACTCTAGAAGTTGCAGAACACGCTCAGCATGACCTGTCAGAGCCTCTAACGCCTCGAAAGATTTTGCAGGCTCAACGATATGTACCATTTCAACCTTATCGAACTGGTGCTGACGGATCATGCCCCGCGTATCGCGTCCGGAAGCACCCGCCTCGCTACGGAAGCATGGGGTATGGGCTACCAACTGAATAGGCAGTGCCTTGGCATCCAAAATCCTGCCCGCTGCGATATTGGTCAATGTGACCTCCGCAGTCGGGATCAGATAAAGCGGACTTTCACCGTCACGCGGAACCTTGAACAGATCTTCCTCAAACTTAGGAAGCTGCCCTGTGCCTTGTAAGGTTTCGGCCTGGACAAGATAAGGTGTGTAAGCCTCCTCGTAACCATGCTCGCCCGTATGCAGATTGATCATAAACTGCGCCAATGCACGGTGTAGACGGGCTATAGGGCCTCGCATCAAGGCAAAGCGAGCACCCGAGAAGCGAGAGGCCGTATCAAAATCCAACCAACCATGAGCTTCACCCAGGGTTACATGATCCTTAACTTCAAAGTCAAAACGCTTAGGAGTGCCCCAACGGCGAACCTCTACGTTCTCCTCCTCGCTGGTGCCCACTGGAACGGACTCATGTGGCAAGTTAGGCAGCCCCAGCAGCAGAGCATCCAATTCAGACTGAATCACGTCCAGCTCACGCTTGGCGGTCTCCAGCTCGCCTCCCATACGGTCCACATCGGCCAGAAGCGGCGCGATGTCTTCACCGCGCGCCTTGGCTTGACCAATGGCCTTTGATCGACTGTTACGTTCAGCCTGAAGCTCCTCGGTACGTGTTTGCACAGACTTGCGAGTTGATTCCAAGGATTCGATGCGCTGTACATCAAGCGTGAAACCACGCGCGGCAAGGCGTTCTGCCACTTCCTGAGGCTGTGTACGTACCAGTTTTGCATCAAGCATGTTTTTTCTCGTATCAGAGTTTTGTCAATGACAGGCCTGCCCACGTAGCAAGCAAACCACCTACGACGCTGGCCGTGGCATATCCAATGGCAAGCAAAGCCTGGCCACCTTCCAGCAAGCGTAATGTATCAAGGGAAAAGGAAGAAAAAGTTGTTAAGCCACCTAGAAAGCCAACGATAAGCCCTGCTCTTAGCTCCGCAGGCACATCAGGTCGAATAAGGAAAAGACCGTATAAAACACCGATAAGCAAGCAGCCCACATAGTTGACGATCAATGTGCCCATGTAGAAATGCTTAGGCCAGCTCGCCGTTATCCAGGATGTCGTGATAAATCGCAACAGAGTGCCTAGTACACCACCCGCTGCGATAGCCAGGATCATGGGTGTCATGGCGCTTTCCGCCGCTGGCGCAGACTGGCCCTATCCAAGTCAGCCAAATGACTGAGCTTGTCACGAATTTTGAGCTCTAAACCGCGTGGTACAGGCTCGTAGTAATGAACCGGCGCCTTATCCTCGGGAAAATAATCTTCACCTGCCGCATATGCATCAGGTTCATCATGTGCATAGCGATACTCCTCACCATACCCCAACGACTTCATTAGCTTGGTTGGCGCATTGCGAAGATGTACAGGAACTTCATGAGAGCCATTCTGCCTGACATCTGCCATTGCCATGTTGAAAGCTTTGTATACCGCATTGCTTTTAGGCGCACAGGCCAAGTAAACAAGGGCCTGCGCAATAGCAAGCTCACCCTCCGGGCTGCCCAACCGCTCTTGGACATCCCAGGCAGAAAGACAGATTGATAATGCACGCGGATCGGCATTACCGATATCTTCACTGGCCATCCGCACAACACGACGAGCAATGTAGAGCGGATCGCAGCCTCCATCGATCATACGGGCGTACCAATACAAGGTTGCGTCGGGATTAGAACCCCGAACAGACTTATGCAACGCAGAAATTTGATCGTAAAACGCTTCACCGCCTTTATCGAAACGGCGGCGCCCATCACCAAGCAAGCTTTGTAAAAGATCCGGGCTTATGTCTGAGCCGTCTTCAGCCAAATCGGCCGCATTTTCAAGTAGATTGAGTAATCTGCGGCCATCTCCATCGGCAGCGGCCAATAAAATCTTCCGACTTTCCTCTGGAAGGCTTAACCGGCGCTTACCAAGGCCCTTGTCTTCAAACAACGCTCGATTGGTAAGCTGAGTTAAGGCCTCTTCATCCAGGCTTTTGAGAACATAAACACGTGCTCTCGAAAGAAGCGCATTATTAAGTTCAAAAGAAGGGTTTTCAGTCGTCGCTCCAATAAACAAAAGGGTGCCGTCTTCCACATAGGGAAGAAACGCATCTTGCTGGGATTTATTGAAGCGGTGAACTTCATCAACGAACAATATGGTTCGACGCCCATACTGAGCAGCCTGCTGCCGGGCTATCTCAACAGCCTGACGGATCTCCTTTACACCGGAAAGAACCGCCGAGATCGTCTCGAAATGAGCATCGCTGACTTCAGCCAGCAAACGCGCCAATGTCGTCTTGCCGACGCCTGGTGGGCCCCAGAAAACCATTGAATGCAGCGCGCCCTGCTCCAGTGCTTCTCGCAGAGGTTTTCCTCGGGCAAGCAAATGCTGCTGGCCAACGTATTCGTCCAGGGTGGTGGCACGCATACGAGCAGCCAGCGGCTGAGCCACTGGCGTTGCGCGGAATAGATCCATGGGGCAGGATCACTCCTGAATGACGTCGGCACCTTTAGGAATTTCAAACACGAATTCCGAGGCGTTTACCGGCTCATTCATTTTTACGTTGAAGAACAGGATATTGGTGCGTTGACCGACGCTATCGATCAGCTGCATATCGTTGATTACGTTACCGCGAAATGAGAGGCGCAAGCTGTCAAACAGCGTATCGCTGGTTTTAGGCTTGAGCACAAAATCAGTCACGTTACCGCTTTGCTTGTAGGTAATTGTAAAACTGTCCTCAATCTTCGACACATCACCGGACAATAGCAACGCAGGCGTCTGGGTTAGGCGCTGATCCAGCTTCTGAATAGTCACCTGCTCAAGGTCTGGATCGTATAGCCATACCTTTTGCCCATCAGACACCAGCAACTGCTCCATGGGAGAATCTGTATGCCAACGAAAAAGACCTGGCCGCTTGAGACTCAAATTACCCGCAGTCTCCTGAAGACGGGTCCCGGAGCCATCTAGAGTCAGCTGGGAAAAGCGAGCCGTCATGGTCTGCGCTTTCTCCAGATACTGGGACAGACGGTCCGCTGCATCCGATGCAGCCTGAGCCGAGACGCTTAGAAAAGTTGTAATTGCCAGGGCAAACAAGCGAGTCAATCGCATGGAATTCCTCTTAAACATTGGTTAATCACGCACAGGAGAAGGTGCAATCACCTCTCTTGAACCGTTCGTATTCATAGGCGTGACAACTCCAGCCATCTCCATGGCCTCGATCATTCGCGCAGCACGGTTATAACCGATCTTGAGCTTGCGCTGAACCGCAGAAATCGAGGCCCTGCGGCTTTCGGTTACAAAGCGGACAGCCTCATCGTAAAGGGGATCGTCTTCATTTCCTTCACTGCCATCACCACCGCTACCACCCTCAAAGGAGCCACCGCCCTCATCTGCTCCCGCAAGGATGTCTTCAATGTAGTCAGGCGCGCCGCGTTGTTTCCAGGCTTCAACCAGGCGATGCACCTCGTCATCTGAGACGAAAGCGCCATGGACACGAATAGGAAGACCCGTGCCTGGTGGGAGATAGAGCATGTCACCATGCCCCAGCAGCTGTTCTGCACCACCCTGATCAAGAATGGTTCTAGAGTCGATCTTGCTCGATACTTGGAAAGCCATACGCGTCGGGATGTTAGCTTTGATCAGGCCGGTAATAACATCTACCGAAGGGCGCTGCGTGGCCAGGATCAGGTGAATACCTGCAGCACGCGCCTTTTGAGCAATACGCGCAATCAGTTCTTCCACTTTTTTGCCAACAATCATCATCATGTCGGCGAATTCATCGACAACTACAACGATCGTAGGCAGCGCTTTTAGAAGCGGCGCTTCGTCATCCATGCTTTCGCGTCGATAAAGAGGATCTGTCAGAGGTGTCCCTGCCTCCTCCGCGTCCTTGATCTTGCGGTTGAAGCCAGCAAGGTTTCTGACCCCCATAGCAGCCATGAGCTTATAGCGCCGCTCCATTTCGGCTACGCTCCAGCGCAGCGCATTGGCAGCCTCTTTCATGTCCGTCACGACAGGGCAAAGAAGGTGTGGAATGCCCTCGTAGATAGACAATTCCAACATCTTGGGGTCGATCATGATCAACCGCGCCTCTTCGGGCGTCGACTTGAACAGAATCGATAGAAGCATAGCGTTTACGCCAACGGACTTACCCGAGCCTGTGGTACCTGCTACAAGCAAGTGCGGCATTTTGGCCAAATCCGCGATAACAGGCCTACCGCCAATGTCATGGCCTAGGGCGAGCGTCACGGGCGACTTGGAGGCCTCATATTCAGGAGACTCCAATACTTCAGAAAAACGCACCATCTGTCGGTCTTCATTTGGAATCTCGATACCGACAGTAGTTTTGCCCGGAATGACCTCAACAACCCGAACACTGAAAACAGCCAGTGAGCGCGCCAGATCTTTCGCCAAGTTAGAAATACGGCTGACTTTCACTCCAGCAGCAGGTTGTATCTCAAAACGAGTAATGACTGGTCCCGGGTGAACCGACTCGACTGTGACCTCGACACCAAACTCCTTGAGTTTTATCTCAAGCAGACGTGACATCGTCTCAAGCGACTCTGGAGAAAAACTCTGCTGTTTTTTCTCTGCCGGATCCAGCAAGGATATCGGTGGTATCGTACCTTCAACGGCTGAATCAACAACGTGCGCGGCAGGCGGAGCGGATCGTTTTGCCTCGATCGGCTTAGGGATCGGAGCAGGCGCTGGCATATTGATCTGAGGTGCTGGCTTGGCAGCTTGAGGCTTTTCCACTACAGGCCGCTCATTAACTGGCATAGCGGGAACGGACTTGCGCTCAGGCACCAGAGCTTCATCATCAAGCTCAACGGTTTCAACGACACGCTCACGAGTCTTTTTAGCTTCTCGCTTGATAGGCGCCTGAGGTTCTTCCTCCTCAACCTCAAGCTCTTCATCGTCGTAATACTCTTCATCCTGCAGTTGTGAAGCAAGACGCTTCCGCTCACTGCGGCTACCCATCCAGCGGCTGGCGCCTCCCTGAACAAGCTCGAATAAATCAAGCGTAATCTTTCCTGTCAGGTCCATGACCTTAAACCAGGAGAGATCGGTAAAAACGGTGAGGCCCAACAGGAATACTGCTAAAAATAGCAATGTACTGCCCTGCACATTTAGAGCATTAAGGGCAAGTTGCCCCAGGCTTTCTCCAAGCGCACCGCCTGCCGAAGCCGGCAAATGGGCGTCAGCGTGAAAGTGAATGTAAGCCAGTGCAGAGCCTGCCAGAATAAGGAAAACCAGTCCGGTCAGACGCCATGAAAACAGCCACCCGCTCCATTCCCATGGCATATAGCGATGCCTGAACACCTGCCAGGTCTTGATGCCTAACAGCAACGGAAAAATGAAAGCGAAGTATCCCAACGCCATAAAGAGGACATCAGCCAGCCATGCGCCAGCACGCCCTGCAGCGTTGTGGATCTGATCTATACGACTGGTGTGCGTCCAGCCTGGATCAGAGGGGTCATAGGTCAATAAAGCCATCAGTGTATACAGACACAAGGCGGCTAATGCGATAAGCAACACCTCCTTCAAACGATAATGAAGGTGTTCGCGCCACTGTGTCACATGGCTGGCAGAAGTAGATTGTTTCAAACGCGACTTTTCCTGCACCGACAACGTGAAGATGAAAAGAAACAAGGCAGCATTCTACGACCCTACGCAGCTCGTTCCATACGAAAAACCGAGTCGCAACAACAATGACCTATTTTTACCACGACTTTAGCCGTGAACCATGCATTGGAACATTCTTTTGCTGTTGTGACAAAGAGTTATGCAGCATTCCTCAACAAAGTTTAAATCAAAAGGGAAAACTGGCGCTTGCCAGTAATCGGAGTTAGCCTGAAGACTACTTTGTTAACCCCCTCCCCTTCCATGCTGACTTGGTTGAAACGCGACTTTATACAATTTCCGCCGCTCAGTAGTGCGCTGAGCGAACCTAATGGGCTGCTTGCGATAGGCGGTGACCTTTCACCCGAACGCTTGATTGCCGCCTATCGTCACGGTTGCTTTCCATGGTTCCAGGCTGACCAACCCATTCTTTGGTGGTCACCCGACCCCAGAACGGTATTGATACCTGAAGAGATCCATATCTCTCGCAGCCTTGCAAAGCTGATTCGTCAGCAACGCTTTACGGTGACCTTTGACAAAGATTTTGCGCAGGTCATCAAGGGGTGCTCTGAACCACGAGATTATACCCACGAAACATGGATTACCTCGGAAATGCAGCAGGCCTATGTAGAGCTTTACAAACGAGGCATTGCTCATTCAGTCGAAGTTTGGGAAGAAGACTCGCTCGTCGGCGGCCTGTATGGCTTGGCAATCGGTAAACTATTCTTTGGAGAGTCCATGTTTAGCCGCACCGCCAACGCGTCCAAGGTTAGTTTCGCTACATTGGCTCAGCAACTGGCAGAATGGGACTTCGCGCTGATTGATTGCCAGATGCCCACGCGACATCTTGAAAGCTTTGGCGCGACGAGCATTTCTCGTACGCAATTTTCGAACTATTTGGCACGATACCTGGACGAAACATCTAAAGCAGACTGGTCTTCGCAACCGGCATGACAAGATTGATTACCTTCCTCATGTTTTCCTAGAGGTAGATTATGAGCGAGCTGGCCCGATTGAAGTTTTACGCCACTCAGCCGCACACTTGCAGTTACCTGCCTGACCAGCAGGCAACCACGCTCTTTCTCGACCCCGCCCAACCCATGAGCGGCCAGCTGTATGCCGAACTCTCTGAATTAGGTTTCAGGCGCAGCGGAGATCATCTATATCGACCTCACTGCCAGCAATGCAAGGCGTGCGTTCCGGCACGTATTCGCGCTGCCGATTTTGTTCCCGATAGACGTCAGAAGCGTATTCTCAAGCGAAATGCAGATATCACCATTGAAAAGCGTAGGCCTCGCTTTACAGAAGAGCATTATCGACTGTATGCACGCTACATTACGGAACGGCATGCAGACGGAGACATGTACCCTCCAAGCCGAGAACAGTTTACGACCTTTCTTATCCGGGAGCTGCCTTACGCCTTTTTTTACGAAATGCGCTTGGGCGAACGCTTGGTTGGCGTTGCAGTAACCGATGTGTTACCCAACGGCCTGTCTGCCGTGTATACCTTCTATGATCCAGACGAGGAACGTAGAAGTCTTGGTACGTTTGGCATTCTCTGGCAGATCGCGGAAACGGCACGCCTGAATCTTGAAGCGGTTTATCTCGGTTATTGGATCAAAGGCTGTCGAAAGATGTCCTATAAGACTCAATATCGGCCAATCGAACTCTTTGTCAATCAACGCTGGGTTCGAGTGTCCTGACATCAGACATGGCATCGATTGAGTTTTTCGGGCACAATGCATGCCGATTTTCCGCCTGGATGGTCCAGGCATTTTTATGTTACCGAGGGGCTTCATAACCTATGTCGAAAGAAGACAGCTTCGAAATGGAAGGTACTGTCGTCGACACCCTGCCTAACACCATGTTCCGCGTGGAGTTGGAAAATGGGCACGTCGTTACGGCGCATATTTCTGGAAAGATGCGCAAGAACTACATTCGTATCCTAACCGGAGACAAGGTGCGCGTGGAACTGACGCCCTACGATCTGAGTAAAGGTCGAATCACGTATCGCGCTCGTTGATACCTCCACAAAAAAGCCCGGCATATGCCGGGCTTTTTTGTGGGCGCAACCTCTTTATGCAGGCTCCGCCGTAGTTTCGTACTCAAAGGCTAACTCATCACCCTTGAGATCGATGTGAACCACCCCCCCATGTTCAGCCAACTCACCAAACAAGATCTCTTCAGCCAGCGGCCGCTTGATCTTATCCTGAATGAGACGCCCCATGGGCCGAGCTCCCATCTGAGGATCATAACCGTTGGTAGCCAGCCAGCCGCGGGCAGCATCCGAGACCTCAAGCTGAACGCGTTTATCTTCCAGCTGAGCTTGCAACTCAGTGAGGAATTTATCCACGATGCTCTTGATGGTTTCGTGGCTAAGGCGACCAAACTGGATAATGGTATCCAGGCGGTTACGGAACTCAGGTGTAAAGCTCTTCTTGATAACTTCCATTGCGTCGGTTGAGTGATCTTGCAACGTGAAGCCGATCGAGGCACGAGAAGCAGTTTCAGCACCTGCGTTGGTCGTGAGAATCACAATAACGTTACGGAAATCAGCCTTACGGCCGTTGTTATCCGTCAACGTACCATGATCCATGACCTGCAGAAGCAGGTTAAAGACCTCAGGATGCGCCTTTTCGATCTCATCAAGCAGAAGTACACAATGCGGCGTCTTGGTAATAGCTTCAGTCAGCAGACCACCCTGGTCAAAGCCAACGTAGCCAGGAGGCGCACCGATCAAACGCGAAACGGTATGACGCTCCATATACTCCGACATATCGAAGCGGATCAATTCGATCCCTAACGCTTTAGCTAGCTGTCTTGCCACCTCTGTCTTACCAACACCGGTAGGACCGGCAAACAGGAAGGAGCCGACCGGCTTGTCGGGCGATTTAAGACCAGCTCGCGAGAGCTTGATAGCAGTCGACAGCGAGTCGATTGCCATGTCCTGACCAAATACCGTCAATTTCAGATCGCGCTCCAGATTACGCAGAAGCTCCTTGTCCGACGTATTGACCGTCTTTGGAGGAATTCGAGCAATCTTGGCAACGATGTCCTCAACCTGTGCGACTTCGATACGCTGCACACGCTTCGATTCAGGCTGTAATCGCTGGAAAGCACCCGCCTCATCAATGACGTCGATAGCCTTGTCCGGCATATGTCGATCATTAATATAACGCGCAGCCAAATCGGCGGCGGCACGCAGTGCCTCATCACTGTACTCAATACCATGATGTTGCTCAAAGCGAGCTTTCAGGCCTCGCAAGATACCAAAGGTATCTTCAACGGAAGGCTCAACCACATCAACTTTCTGGAACCGGCGCGCCAAGGCACGATCTTTCTCGAAAATACCGCGGAATTCCTGGAAGGTTGTTGAGCCGATGCAGCGGATTTCACCCGATGACAACAATGGCTTGAGCAGGTTAGAAGCATCCATTACACCACCAGATGCGGCACCCGCACCGATGATTGTGTGGATCTCGTCAATAAACAACACAGCATGGGGACGCTTACGCAACTCGTGTAGCAACCCCTTGAAGCGCTTCTCAAAATCGCCGCGGTACTTGGTACCAGCCAGCAGCGCACCCAAGTCAAGTGAATAAACGACACTATCAGCCAGCAGATCCGGCACCTGCCCATCAACGATGCGCTTAGCCAAACCTTCAGCAATCGCCGTTTTGCCTACCCCGGCCTCACCCACCAGCAAAGGGTTGTTCTTGCGGCGGCGAGCCAGAATCTGGGCGACACGCTCTACTTCGTTCTCACGACCGACAAGAGGATCGATACGACCCTGACGAGCCAACTCGTTCAGATTACTTGCATAAGCCTCCAGAGGATGGTTGCTGGCGGTTGTTTCTCCGCCCTCCTCATCAGGCTGATCCTGCTCTTGGTCTCTCTCATTGGTGCCAGGCACCTTGGAAATCCCATGAGCGATAAAATTGACAACATCAATACGCGCTACGCTCTGTTGCTTGAGCAAAAAGACCGCCTGGCTTTCCTGCTCTGAAAAAATCGCAACAAGGACGTTCGCTCCGGTTACCTCTCGCTTGCCGGAACTTTGCACATGGAAAACAGCACGCTGCAGGACACGCTGGAAACCAAGCGTAGGCTGGGTTTCACGCTCTTCATCTTGCTGCGGGATGAGCGGAGTCGTCGAGTCGATAAACTCGTGCAGATCCCGCCGCAACTTATCCATGTTCGCACCACATGCACGAAGCACTGTTGCAGCCGCTTCGTTATCCAGC
Organism: Pseudomonas sp. C2.3V; assembly: GCF_058536325.1. Classification (NCBI taxonomy): domain Bacteria; kingdom Pseudomonadati; phylum Pseudomonadota; class Gammaproteobacteria; order Pseudomonadales; family Pseudomonadaceae; genus Pseudomonas; species Pseudomonas sp. C2.3V. Next base: position 2,383,066 of record NZ_JBZUBN010000001.1, read on the forward strand.
AACGCGAGGAGGAGGTGTTCGACAGTCATGAATTCATGACGCTTCGTTCTTGCCTCCTTGAAGGCAAGATTGAGGGTGACTTCGAGCTCACGATTCAACATAGCTTCACCTCATAGCCAGGCACAGATCAACTTTCTATTTCAATCTCACAAAGGAGCGGATGCTGGCTCTCCCTAGCATATTGATTCACTTGCATGGCCTTGGTTTCAGCAATGTCGCGAGTAAAGACTCCACACACGGCCTTACCTTGGGTGTGAACGACCAACATTATCTGTGTGGCCTTTTCACGATTCATGCTAAAGAACTTCTCAAGCACCTCAACAACAAACTCCATCGGGGTGTAGTCGTCGTTGAACATAAGTACCTTATACAACGACGGAGCCTTCAATGCAGGTTTTGCTTCCTGGACAGCCAGGCCTGCACCGTCATCCTCGTGATGTGAAGGGCCTTGTTCTGATGTTAGTCGAATATGGCTGATTGGATGCATGCTCAAGAAATTTTTTCTAGTGAATGGATTAGAAGGTCCGCAAAGACCTTGATCTACTTCTCAGGCGAATATCGCATCGCCTTGACTAACCCTAAAAGGGTGTTAAAACCTTTGGATACCCATAAGGGTACCAGGGGTTCCGTGTTTTAGTGCGTTCAAGACTATCTGAACGGGACTGTAGTGGGATAATACTCCACCTGTGGAGTCCTTTGCAGAGGGATGCCAGCATGCTCAGCGGCAAAGTCAAGTGGTTCAACAATGCCAAGGGATACGGCTTCATAGTAGCGGAAGGAAGCGACGAAGACCTATTCGCTCATTATTCAGCAATCCAGATGGACGGCTATCGAACACTGAAAGCTGGCCAGGCCGTGAATTTTGAAATCATTCAAGGCCCCAAGGGCTTGCATGCCGTTAACATCCGCGCTGCGGAAGTAGCTGCACCAGCAAGAACCGAACGAATCAGCGAGCCTGCCAATGCAAGGATGACCTCCGAGGTGTGACGCCAGGATTCGCAGTTATGCCTGAGCGGCTTTATCGCTCAGGCATAGAATCTTGCTTACCTTGCCGATCACTATGACCTAAATCCCTATCCGGATTAATAAGGTCGCGAACACGCTGTTTCAAGACCTTGGCCTCAGGAAAACCTCCATCCCGTTTTCTTTCCCATATGAGAGCCCCATCGCAAGTAATCTGAAAAGTACCACCTGTCGATGGCTCAAGGCTGACCCGGCCCAGTTCAGTGGCAAAGGTACTCAACAACTCCTGCGCCATCCAGGCCGCTCGCAGTAGCCACTGGCATTGTGTGTAATAGGTAATAACCACCTCTGGCTTTTGCTCAGTCATCCCATTCTCCTCTTTTGAGCTGCTTATAATAAGCTTCCCGTCTCTCGCCTGCCTGTGGCTTGCTCATGCGATACCTATTTCTTTGTTTACTACTGTTACTGCCAAGCCTTTCATGGAGTGACCAAGCTCACTCTAAAATAGGGCTGGTATTATCTGGGGGCGCAGCGCGCGGACTCGCTCATATCGGCGTATTGAAAGCACTGGAAGAACAAGGCATTCATGTCGATGCCATCGCTGGAACCAGCATGGGTGCAGTCATTGGCGGTTTGTATGCAGCTGGCTACAAAGTTGACGAAATTGAGCGCATTGCCAAAGAAATGGACTGGCAGCAGGTACTTTCGGATCAACCTCCCCGTAAGGACGTTCCGTTTCGACGAAAGCAGGATGACAGAGACTTTCTCATCAAGCAGCAACTCAGCTTTCGAGACGATGGAACGCTGGGCCTTCCGATTGGTGTCATTCAAGGCCAGAACCTTTCCATGCTACTGGAAAGCCTGCTGGTCCACACGAGCGAAACGCGAAACTTCGATAAATTGGCTATTCCCTTTCGTGCCGTTGCCACTGATATCGTGACAGGCGAAAAAGTTGTGTTCAGCAAGGGACATTTGCCCCGGGCTATTCGAGCCAGCATGTCAATTCCAGCCGTATTTGCACCGGTTGATGTAGACGGACGCTTGCTAGTCGATGGTGGCATGGTTGATAACATCCCTATCGATGTCGCTCGCAGCATGGGTGTTGATAGGGTTATTGCTGTTGATATCGGCACTCCACTATTGAAACGCAAGGAGCTTACTACCGTTGTAGACGTGCTCAACCAGTCCACTACCCTGATGACACGCAACAACTCCGAAGCTCAGCTGGCAACACTCACATCCAAAGATATTTTGGTTGAACCACCGCTGGCTGCGTACACCAGCGCTGACTTTGGTAGCGTCAATGAATTAATTGACGCTGGCTATCGCGCCACTCAGGCATTGTCTTCTCGCCTGGCCAGTCTGAGGCGCCCGCCGGTAGACGATACGGACATTGCATTGTCCATTGCACGCCAGCCGGGGCAGCGAAACCCGATCATTACAGAGGTACGGATCGAAAACGACTCCAAGGTAAGCGACAGTGTTATCCGGCATTACGTACGTCAGTCATTAGGCGAACCGCTTGATCTAGAAAAGTTAAAAGACGATATGGGCACCATTTATGGGCTCGACTACTTTGATCAGGTGGAATACCGCATCGTCCGACAAAAGAAGAAAGGCGAAGACGATAACGCCCTTGTAATTCATGCGCTCGGAAAACGCAGCGGCACTGATTTTCTGCGGCTAGGCTTGAACCTTTCAGACGACATGGAGGGCGACAGCGCTTTTAATATAGGCGCCAGCTATCGGATAAACGGCATCAATAAATTAGGCGCCGAATGGCTGACCCGCCTTCAGGTTGGCGACAAACAAGAACTTTACACAGAGTTCTATCAGCCGCTGGATGTAGGCTCACGATATTTCTTTGCGCCCTATCTGAGTGCGGACGCACAAAACATCGAAGCCGTCCAGGATAATGATCCTATAGCTGAATATCGTCGTGAGCGGTATGGGTACGGATTTAATGTGGGGAGACAGATTAACAACAATGGCGAGATCCGCTTTGGCATCGGTCAGCGCTGGGGTAAAACGAAGGTCCATATCGGTAATTCGAATCTCCCGACCGATACATTTAGCGAAGGCTTCTATGAGCTGAAATACTCATTCGATACCATGGATAATGTGGACTTTCCCAATGAGGGAGAAGATATTTCTGTAACCCTTCGCCAATTTGATACCAGCCTTGGCTCGGATGAGCGTTACCAGCAGATGGAGTTCAAATTAGACAAGGCGTTGACGTTTGGCCAGGACACTGTAGTTCTAGGTGGTTATTACGGCCGAACGTTCAACGATATTGACACGGTAACCAGCAGCTATCTCTTGGGCGGCGCAAGGCAACTTTCCGGTTATCGACAGGATGCCCTGTCTGGCCAGAATTACACGCTGGGGCGGCTGATCTATTATCGTCGGATGACAGAGCGCTCACTCCTACCGCTCGACTTCCCTGTTTATCTCGGAGGAAGTCTTGAGCAAGGGCGTATCTGGAACAATGGAAATAACTATGACAGCGGCTCAATCACCGCAGGTAGTATTTTCCTGGGATTTGATACTCCACTGGGACCGCTTAACTTTAGCTATGGATTAAATGATGACGGCCAACGAGCGGTTTACCTGAATCTCGGAAATAACTTCTAAGGCTCAAATTAGACGTTTACAGCGCGCATCAAGCAATGCGCGCCAGTAGTACCTCTGCCTCATGGCGCTGTGCATCGTTTCCTTCATTGAGGATCCGCTGAAGAATAGCGCTGGCTGCCCGCATATCGCCTTGGGCCATGCAGGATTTCGCCTGTTGCAACAGAGGGCTGGCCGGATAATCGCTCAGCTCATTGTCTGCCACCGAGGCGCTCGGCACATGGCTGGCGAAATGCTCGTCCAGCGTCATGTCCAGCTCATCCACTGATGGCAACTCTCCTAACGTATAAGGAAAATCATCGTCCAACGCCTCAGCAGGCTTGGCTTTTTCATGTCCTTGCTCAGCGTCTAGCAGCTCTGTAAGGGCAATAGCGTCATCAAAACTGAGGTCCTGTAAATCCAGATCGAAATTTTCGATATCGGCTTGAGTGGGCTTCATTTCGTCAGCTTTCAAGTCAAGCTGAGGTTTCCACTCCTCTTCCAGACCGTCGGGCAGATCAAGAGAAACCTCCAGAGGTTCCTCCTCAGCTTTGACGCTCTGCTCCTCAGCCGATTCCTCGATCATGCCTGGAAGGAGTGCCTTTAGCTGATCGATTGCCTGCGTATCGCCACCCAATTCACGAACGGCCGCCTCTTGAACGGCGAACAGCTTTCTCTCACCTAAAGCAGCCAGCACCTGGAGCAGCATCATGCGCAGATCCAGGCGGCCAGGCTGCTCGGCGATGCCTTCCTCAAGCACCTCACGAGCCTGGTTATAACGTCCATAAGCCAGGTAAATTTCGGCACGTCCCAGAAATTCATCGTCAGCCTTGGGCGTGGCATGCTGGGGTGAAACAGGTATCTGAGGCTCAGCATCATGCGGTTCCACACGGCTAGCTATAACCGCTGGCTCGACAAGCGGCACAAGAGCATGACCGTCATGATCGGGCTCGTCCCCTTCAGGTACACCAGTCACTACAGCAACTGCCGATTCCTCCCGTGTACGTCGACGACGTAACGCAATGACGGCCGCTGCCAGCAAGGCGGCTACAGGAACCAGCCATAAATAATAGGATGACCAATCCCTTTCCTGCTCTGCGCCGGCTTGCACCGGTGACGGTGCGACAAGAGGGCTTAGGGTCTGCGAAGCGCTCTGTTCAGGCAGCGTAGTTGGAGCAGACGGAGCAATGGTGGGTGCCTGTGAAGGATCTTCAGACGGCGCCCGAGCTACTCCTATATCACCGTCGGAAAGAGTTGACGGGGGCGGTGCCAAAGACGGGTCCGCTGGCGAGGGTATATCGCTTGTTTTTTCAGAGGTACGCAGCTGAGCAACCTCCTGCTGCAACGCTGCGATCTGGTTATCCTTATCCCTTACGGTTTCATCCAGACGAGCCTGGAGTTGCTCCAATTGAGCTTGCAGCTGAGCCATACGAAGCAGAAGCTGATCCTGCTGAGCAACCGCCGTAGGTACTGTCTGCTCCACTCCAGCTTGTACCGGGGCAGTGTTCGTGGGCGACTCTGACGGTAAGGACTGTTCACGAGGAGGATTTTGCGCCGGAGCAGCAATCGATGCGCCGTTTTGTTCAGCCCCTGCTACAGGAGTAGAAAAGTCGGCAGGAAGACGTAACGTTTGCCCTACCCTGAGCCGGTGCATGTCGCCCGCGGCAAATGCATTGGTATTCAGCGAATACAAGTCCCCCATCATTTGCTGAACAGAGCCTTTACCCGCCTGGCGAACCAGCTTCTGTGCAATCTGCCAGAGCGTATCGTTTGCGCGTGTCGTGTAGGTAGCAGCACCTGCCTGAAGGCCTGGTCTGGGTGTCGGCGCAGGAGGCGTAGATGGCCGCGAAGCACGGGGTGCAGCAGGACGTGATACCTGTGCATAGCTGTTGCTCCGGCTCACCGCAGGGCTTGCAGGCACCTGATAGCCAGGCGGATCTATCAGCACAGTGAACTCACGCAACTGACGCCCGCCGGGCAGCTCAAGACCAACCAGAAAACTCAAATAAGGCTCGCTAACCGGACGGGTCGATGTGACGCGAATATAACTCCTGCCGCCCGGCTCAATCACTGGCGTGAAGTGCATGTCGCTCATGAACTGAGTACGATCGAGGCCAGAACGCGCAAACTCGTCATTAGACGCAAGGCCGATGTGAAAATCGCTGGCCTCAAGCTCACCGACATCCACCAGCTCGATACGCGCGCTAAGAGGCTGATAGAGGGAAGACTGAAGCGTGATGTTGCCCAGCCCGACTGCAAAGACAGAGCTGCTGCCAACGCCCAGCACCAGGCCGGATACTATTACGAGAGTTCGAAAACGATTAACGTTTTTCGTGGCCATTCAGCGCCCTAACTGCAAATAAAAAAATTACCGCCCTGACAACGGCAACGGCTGCGCTCGTAGAAAGTTTAGGAAATCGACTAGCGAGCGCTATTCAAAAAAGTAGCACTGAAAGTATAGAGGGACAAACCGATGCGACGCGGCCCTCAGCGGAGCCGCGAAGATTCCGATTACTGGCCTCGTTTTTCGAGGTTGGCTAGTACTTTCTGATGGACTTGCTGGCAAATATCAATCGCGGAGTCATCAATACCCGCCAGCAACTCTTCACGCAACTCATCCGCAATGGCTTGAATCTTTTCAATAAGCGGGCCAGCGGCAGCTGTCAGCATGATGCGCTTGGCTCGACGATCTTCACTCACCGCCACTCGGCGCACCAGTTTCTGAGCTTCAAGTCCGTCCAAAAGACGAGCCAATGTTGGCCCCTCTACACTGACACTTTGGGCCAGTTCTCGTTGAGTAGGATGCTGATCCTTCATGCGTGCAAGGGTCAGCAAGACCTGCCAGCGCGCCTGGGATAAACCCAGATGGCTCAGACGGCGATCAAGCTCTGCCCGCCAGGCACGCGAAACATGGAAAAGCTGACGACCAAAGAGATGGGGATCGTTTTGCGGCATGGACCAATGACCTTATCGTTTTGACGGTTATTATTGTTTAGCTATTAAACAGCCTACAATCTAGTTTTGATAGTGAATTTATCCCGCCATCAGCTCATTTGACAGCTTATCTCTCTTTACTCTGCGAGCTCTGCAGCCAGTGCAGCCCTTATGCAGTACAAAACACCGACAGGCACTTGGTCAGCGAATCGATCCGCCAGCGCTGCTGCTGGAGGCAAGTCGCCCTCTTCCTCCAAAAACGCATCCTGGATTTCGCCTACAAGATCATCGGGCAGCTCAAGCGCCTGCTCCAGTGAAAGCTGCTGTCGTGCAATGGCCTCCGCTAGAATGCTGTACACATTTTTCTCAGAGCAGGAAAGCTGCCGTGAGATTTGCGGAGGCGTCATACCCGCACGGACCAGGGTAATGACCTCATGACGAACATCGGCAACAGGCTCCAGTGCTGCTGGGGCGTCTGTCAGCACGTCAAGAAAAGCCTGGCCATACCGTTCAAGCTTCCGCGCGCCCACACCACTGATACGCCCCATATCGTGCAAGGTTCGTGGCTGTCCCCGCAACATTTCCAACAAGGTTGCATCCGGGAAAATGACATAAGGAGGCACTCCGTGCTCTTCTGCCAGTTTCCGACGCAGCGTACGCAGGGCCTCCCACTGCTGACGCTCTTCAGAGCGTACCAATTGGCTGGCTGCGCTGGGGCCGGAATTGTTACCGCGTGTACGCTGCGGCTTGGGATCACGGCGTAGCTCGAGCGTCGTTTCCCCACGCAGAAGCGGACGGCATGCCTCCGTCAGACGGAGACCACCAAAGCCGTCTACATCCACGTCAGCGAAACCACGCGCTACCAGCTGACGAAAGAGGGTTCGCCATTCATCTTCAGCCAGCGATTTACCAAGGCCGAAAACAGCCAGACGCTCATGACCCAGACTTTTGATCTTGTCATTTTCCCGCCCCAGCAGGATATCGACCAGATGGCCTACGCCATACCGCTGACCGCTCCTATAGATGGCTGACAATGCCTGCCGAGCCGGCTGGGTGGCATCCCAGGTTTCGACACCATCTACGCAATTATCACAATGCCCACAGGGCTCAGGCAATGTTTCATCGAAATAGGCCAGCAGTACCTGCCGGCGGCAGCGTGTCTCTTCGCACAATGCCAGCATGGCTTCGAGTTTGTTGCGCTCTACGCGCTTATGACGCTCATCCCCTTCGGAGCTTTGCATCATCTGGCGAAGCAGCAGGACATCCTGCAATCCATAAGCCATCCAGGCATCAGAGGGCAAACCATCCCGCCCTGCTCGTCCAGTCTCCTGGTAATACGCTTCCAGACTCTTGGGCAGATCCAGGTGCGCGACAAAGCGAACGTTCGGCTTGTCGATGCCCATGCCAAAGGCAATAGTCGCGACCATGATGAGCCCTTCTTCGTTGAGGAAACGTTTCTGGTTAAACGCACGCAGCTCGTTGGAAAGCCCTGCATGGTAAGGCAAGGCGGGAAAACCCTGCACAGAAAGGTACTCAGCTACCTCCTCGACCTTTTTACGCGACATGCAGTAAACAATGCCCGCATCACCCCGATGCTGCGTCAGAAACGACAACAACTGCTTGCGAGGCTGCTCCTTGGGAACAATACGGTAGAAAATGTTGGGTCGGTCAAAACTGGATAGAAACTGCTCGGCATTCTGCAGATGCAGTCGCTGAATCATTTCATCCCGGGTCCGCATGTCTGCCGTAGCGGTCAAGGCAATGCGTGGCACATCGGGAAACTGCTCTGCCAATTGGCCAAGCTGCAGATACTCTGGCCTAAAATCGTGCCCCCACTGGGAAACGCAGTGCGCCTCGTCGATGGCGAATAGTGCAATGTTGCCGAGTCGCTGCAGGAAATTCAGCATGCGCGGCTGCACCAGACGCTCCGGCGCCAGGTACAAGAGCTTGATCTCGCCGCGCTCAAGCCGTGCAGCAATGTCGCGCTGTGCCTCGGGCGAAAGCGTCGAATTGAGCGCGACCGCTGGCACGCCTAGTTCATCCAGCGTCGCAACCTGATCATCCATCAAGGCGATCAGTGGCGAGACGACAACGGTCAGCCCCTCACGCAACAAGGCGGGTACCTGATAACACAGGGATTTGCCGCCACCTGTAGGCATGAGCACCAGCGCATCTCCGCCGTTGGCAACGCGCTCGATAATCCGGGCCTGATTGCCACGGAACGCGTCATAACCAAAGACGTCTTTAAGAATACGCAAAGCTTGATCGAACATGCTGCCTCCATTTGATGGCGCGCATTATACGGGCACTGACAAGAAACGCCCGGTTATCCGTCACTCAGTGCCCAAGGCTGTAACAAAGCCCTGATAGAAGGGCCAGATTGGCTAGATTAATGACGTGCCTTTTGCCGCGGCGCACCGGCTCGTCTACAATCGGCTTCGTTGAGGCAGTTGCAGAACGTGACACCATGCACGTCGTCCGTGTGGCTTTCCCGAGTTCAGCCTATGAACAATATGGAACTCAATAGGCGATTTGCGGGAACATCATCGTAACGCGACTGCCTTTATCGTATATCCAGCCCGTTTTCCGAGGTAAGTAACCGATGTCCTTCGCTGAACAACTGTCCCGTCTCCGTGAGTTTCTTGATGCGGACGACCTGCATGAGGAAGCGCTCGACTACATCGCAGCGCACGGTTATCTAACCGCTCTGGCCATTTGCCCGGAAGACGTACCCGAGCGTGAATGGATCGATGCCCTTTTCGCCGAGCCGCCGCATTACACCAGCGATGCACAGCGCGAAGAAATCGAATCCACGCTTGTCCAGCTCAAGGCGCATATCCTGCGCATACTGGGCAGCGATGAAGAGCTTGAGCTTCCATGCGACCTGGAGCTAGGCGACGATCCAGATGACTCCGACCTGCGCGGCTGGTGTATCGGATTCATGGAAGGCGTCTTCCTGCGTGAAGCCGTCTGGTTCGAGCAGGCCGAGGAAGAAGTCAGCGAGCTGCTGTTGCCCATCATGGTTGGTTCAGGCCTTTTCGAAGAACAGGCTGAATTCAGCGATATCGCTGAAGACCCTGAACTGGTCGATAACATGGTTTCGCAGACTCCGGAAATCCTGACGCAGCTGTTCCTGCTGTGCCATGCCCCTGAAGAAAAGCCAGCGTTGCTAAAGCCTCGTCACTGAGGCTCTCAACATCGAATGCCTGAACGAGATGTACGCGTCAGCCGGCGGCCCTGGGTCCGTTATAGCCTGCTGACGCTGGGCTGGGTCAGTGTTACCTTGGGCGTGATTGGCATTTTTCTGCCTCTTCTACCAACCACCCCTTTTCTCCTCCTCGCAGCGGGCTGCTTTATGCGCAGCTCGGAGCGCTTCTATGGCTGGCTGGTCAACCATCCTCGGCTAGGCCCCTGGATCAAGGATTATCTGGAAGGTGAAGGGATTCCGCTCAAGGGAAAAATCTACGCCATTCTCACCATGTGGATCAGCATTGGAGTCTCCAGCTGGCTAGTACCCTATTTCTGGGCACGCGTGTTCATGGTGGTCAGCTCGGTCTGCGTGACAATCTACATCCTTCGTCAGAAGACTCGTCCCGTCCCTTAGCGGGACTCATTTATCATCCTTAAAGAAGCGTTTTCTACTTGACTTCTCTTGCTTACCTCTATCGCATCCGGTCATAAAAGCACCACTACATATAGTGTTAACGTTTGAACGAAATTTCATTTGGCTGCTCTGACGAAAAGATGTGGAAAACGCGACTGACGGCGAACCTCAGAAGCCATGCGACCTGCGTCGACATATCCCAAAATTACCCACTTTTTATCCACAGGCTGTGGCGTTTTATCAACTTGCAAAGCAGCCGCTAGCGCATTATCTTGTACCTCGCTTTAACGAACATCCCTATATATTGGGGTTCGCCGAGCAACCGGACACTAGACAATGTAAAACTTGTCAACCCGTCAAGCGTTCAGCCTCCGGTTGGTCGAAGCTCTTTTTCAATGACGATTGACGCAGCTTCGGAGACCAGCCAACCCGCTATTCCTCCCCGAAGCCCATACAGCCCCTACCACTACATGATGTGGTTAGCCGCCGGCTGGTATTGAATCGTTTTTTGAGCCTTTAACGCTTTATGGCTCATGTTTGAGTGATTAACGGGCCTGGCCATAAGCCGTGTCTGGTGTGAGCGTTTTGCAAAGCCAACCCGGCGCCGTTTTGCAAAACGCTTAAAGATAGGAGCCGTAGAGGCTCCATCGTACTTATAACGTTAGGAGACGAACCCGCATGCAGACTGATCTGTCCCGCGAGAAAGCAACGACCGACGGCTTCCCGGCCGACGACAACAACCTGGACGTCAAGGCCACTGCTCCCGGCCAACTGCGTGTCATCAAGCGTAACGGCACAGTCGTTCCCTACACTGACGACAAGATCACCGTTGCCATCACCAAGGCATTCCTGGCTGTTGAAGGTGGTACTGCTGCGGCTTCCTCACGTATCCATAACACGGTAAAGCGTCTGACCGAGCAGGTCACAGCGACCTTCAAGCGTCGCATGCCTTCCGGTGGTACGATTCACATCGAAGAAATTCAGGATCAGGTCGAATTGGCCCTGATGCGTGCCGGCGAACAAAAAGTGGCCCGTGATTACGTGATCTATCGCGAAGCACGCGCCCAAGAGCGCAAGCGCGCCGTTGCTGAAGTGGCAGAGCCGCATCCAAGCATCCGCGTAACCAAGGCTGACGGTACTCTGCTTCCGCTGGACATGGGTCGTCTGAACACCATCATCTCCGAAGCATGTGAAGGCTTGGCCGAAGTCAACGGCGAGCTGATCCAGCGCGAAACACTGAAGAACCTGTACGACGGCGTAGCCGAAAAAGACGTTAATACCGCCTTGGTCATGACGGCGCGTACGCTGGTTGAGCGTGAGCCGAATTACTCCTTCGTTACAGCCCGCCTACTGCTCGACAGCCTGCGTGCTGAAGGCCTGTCCTTCCTAAGCGTTGCAGAAAGCGCCACTCACCATGAGATGGCCGACCTGTATGCCAAGGCCCTGCCCGCCTACGTTGCCAAAGGCGTAGAGCTGGAGCTGCTGGATCCGAAACTGGCAAGCTTCGACCTGGAAAAGCTGGGCAAGGCGATCAACCACGAGCGTGACGGGCAGTTCACCTACCTCGGCCTGCAGACGCTATATGACCGCTACTTCCTGCATAGCAACGGTACCCGCTTCGAACTGCCGCAGCTGTTTTTCATGCGCGTCGCCATGGGCTTGTCCCACATGGAAGCCGACAAGGAAGCGCGGGCAATCGAGTTTTACAATCTGCTGTCCAGCTTTGACTACATGGCGTCCACACCGACCCTGTTCAACGCCGGCACCCTGCGCCCACAGCTGTCCAGCTGCTACCTGACTACCGTCCCGGATGATCTGTCGGGCATCTACGGCGCGATCCACGATAACGCCATGCTGTCTAAATTCGCCGGCGGCCTGGGTAATGACTGGACTCCGGTCCGTGCATTGGGCTCCTACATCAAGGGCACCAACGGCAAGTCCCAGGGCGTTGTTCCGTTCCTGAAGGTAGTGAACGACACCGCCGTAGCCGTTAACCAGGGTGGCAAGCGCAAGGGCGCCGTCTGTGCGTACCTGGAAACCTGGCACCTAGATATCGAAGAATTCCTCGAGCTGCGCAAGAACACCGGTGACGACCGCCGCCGTACTCACGACATGAACACCGCGAACTGGATTCCGGATCTGTTCATGAAGCGTGTATTCGATGACGGCAATTGGACCCTGTTCTCCCCTTCCGATGTACCGGATCTACACGACCTGTACGGCAAGGCATTTGAAGAGCGTTATGAGTATTACGAAGCCCTGATCGAATACGGCAAGATCAAGCTGTACAAGACCATCAAGGCCAAGGATCTGTGGCGCAAGATGTTGTCCATGCTGTTCGAAACCGGCCATCCCTGGTTGACCTTCAAGGACCCATGCAACCTGCGCAGCCCGCAGCAGCACGTGGGCGTGGTTCACAGCTCCAACCTGTGCACCGAGATCACCTTGAATACCAACAAGGACGAGATCGCTGTATGTAACCTGGGCTCGATCAACCTGGTGAACCACATCGTCGAAGGCAAGCTGGACATCGAAAAGATTGGCCGTACCGTAAAGACGGCCGTGCGCATGCTCGATAACGTTATCGACATCAACTACTACTCGGTTCCTCAGGCTCGCAACTCCAACCTGAAGCACCGCCCGGTGGGCATGGGCATCATGGGCTTCCAGGACGCGCTGTACCTCCAGCACATCGCCTATGGTTCAGATGCCGCCGTCGAGTTCGCCGACAAGTCCATGGAAGCGATTAGCTACTTTGCGATCCAGGCGTCCTGTGACCTGGCCGACGAGCGTGGTAGCTACGAGACGTTCGAAGGCTCGCTGTGGTCCAAGGGCATTCTGCCGATCGACTCTGAAAAGATGCTGATCGAAGAGCGTGGCTCCAAGTACATTGAAGTCGACCTGTCCGAGACATTGGATTGGGCGCCGATTCGCGAACGCGTTAAGAAAGGTATCCGTAACTCGAACATCATGGCCATCGCGCCGACTGCAACCATCGCCAACATCACCGGCGTATCGCAGTCCATCGAGCCGACTTACCAGAACCTGTACGTGAAATCGAACCTGTCGGGCGAGTTCACCGTGATCAACCCCTACCTGGTGCGTGACTTGAAAGCACGCGGCCTGTGGGATCCAGTCATGGTCAACGACCTCAAGTACTACGACGGCTCCGTCCAGCAGATCGAGCGCATCCCGCAAGACCTGAAGGACCTGTACGCTACCGCGTTTGAAGTCGAAACCCGTTGGATCGTGGAAGCAGCGAGCCGCCGTCAGAAGTGGATCGATCAGGCACAGTCCCTGAACCTCTACATCGCTGGCGCCTCGGGCAAGAAGCTGGACGTAACCTATCGCATGGCGTGGTTCCGTGGTCTGAAGACCACCTATTACCTCCGCGCCCTGGCTGCTACCAGCACCGAGAAGTCCACCATCAACACCGGCAAGCTGAATGCCGTTAGTGCAGATCCGATCACCGGCGTACAAGCCAGTGCCTCACCGGCGCCAGCACAAAAAGCCGAGGCAGCACCCGCTCCGGCTCCGGCACCAGTGCCCAAGGCCTGCAGCATCGACGACCCCGACTGCGAAGCCTGTCAGTAAGCCATAAGCCCTCTCTTCGGAGAGGATTCGGGGAGGGGTTTACCACCCTCCCCGAACGTAAATCCAAACACAACAAGTACTGAAAATCGGCCTCACGAGACCGATTGGCCTGTCCCTGCCTTGAGCATGATTACAGGGGCTCACCTTGGCAGAGCAGGCATGATTGGGGCGTAACCACATAGTGCGGTCATCCGCTGCTTAAACGTGTGACGTCCGATCAAACACCGTGCCCCATGTGCACTCTAAAAGACATCTAGATTTTACCGACTGGCCGAGTGCCGGTCCTCACGCAGGAGAACACACCATGCTGAGCTGGGACGAATTCGACAAAGACGAAGAAGCAACCGCCACCCCTGCCACTGCACAGCAGGACGGCGACATGCCGCTGGAAAAACTGGATAGCGTAGGCGGTGCTGCTGCCAACGAAGCACGCGCCGTAGATGCCGCCGACTCTGACGCCGTAGCCCGCGCCAAGGCCGCACTGAACGATCTCGACATTCAAGAAGGCCTGGATGATCTGGAAGGCTCCGCTGCCCGTGTACAGGTAGGCGACAAGCAAATGATCAATGCCCGCGCCGACTTGAACCAGCTCGTACCCTTCAAGTACGACTGGGCCTGGCAGAAGTACCTGGACGGCTGCGCCAACCACTGGATGCCGCAGGAAGTCAACATGACTGGGGACATCGCTCTGTGGAAGAGCGCTGACGGTCTCTCCGAGGACGAGCGCCGTATCGTGAAGCGTAACCTGGGTTTCTTCTCCACTGCCGACTCCCTGGTTGCTAACAACCTGGTGCTGGCCGTGTACCGCCTCATCACCAACCCCGAGTGCCGCCAGTACATCCTGCGCCAGGCATTTGAAGAAGCGATCCACACTCATGCGTACCAGTACTGCATTGAATCCCTGGGCATGGACGAAGGCGAAATCTTCAACATGTACCACGAGATTCCGTCAGTCGCGAAAAAAGCGTCCTGGGGCCTCAAGTACACCCGCTCCATCTCCGATCCGGAATTCAAGACCGGCACACCCGAGACGGATCGTCAGTTCCTCAAGAACCTGATCGCGTACTACTGTGTACTGGAAGGTATCTTCTTCTACTGCGGTTTCACCCAGATCCTTTCCATGGGCCGTCGCAATAAGATGACCGGTACTGCCGAACAGTTCCAATACATCCTGCGTGACGAGTCCATGCACCTGAACTTTGGCATTGACATGATTAACCAGATCAAGATCGAGAACCCGCACCTGTGGGATGCCCAGATGAAGGACGAAGCCACCCAGATGATTCTCCAGGGCACGCAGCTCGAGATCGAATACGCGCGCGACACCATGCCCCGCGGCGTACTGGGCATGAACGCGGCCATGATGGAAGACTACCTGAAGTTCATCGCCAACCGCCGTTTGACCCAGATCGGTCTGAAGGAAGAATACCCCGGTACCACTAACCCCTTCCCGTGGATGAGCGAAATCATGGATCTGAAGAAAGAGAAGAACTTCTTCGAGACGCGCGTGATTGAGTATCAGACGGGTGGTGCGTTGAGCTGGGATTGATGTGAGGTGCGTCACGGAGTAAATTAACCCTACACCTGCCATGGATGTTGGGTAAACCCCGCCTAGTGCGGGGTTTTTTATGGAAGAAGAAAATGACCTAACTAGAAGAAGCAATATCTAGCATATACGGTGAGCAAGATGACTTTATTATAATAGGTCTCATTGGGCGCACTGGGAGCGGATGTACCACAGCTGCAAACTTACTAACAAAAAATTTTTCTGAATTAAAAAACTCACTCTATACAGGGACGACTCCTGAAAGCAATGAGCACAGAAAAGAAAAAATAATACATAAGAGAGCTCAATCAAGCTGGACTCCATTCATTCATATCCAGGCGAGCACTATTCTTACTCTTGAACTAGCAAAATCAGCCTTAAAAGATGAGGCTGAATTCTCTCAGTTTATAAACTCTCATATAGAGTGTTCCGATGAGAATATTTCTAAAATACTTACTGAGCTTGAAAAGACAAAGAGAGACTATTTAAGCACCAACGAACTTGTCAGAGATTTCTATGGAGAGACACTTCAAAAAATAAACTCAGAACTAAGAAATATTCTAGGAAAAGCTAATTTTGTAAAAATTTTCCAAAAAATAGGAAAAAATATCAGAAGCTCAGGAAGCCCTTTTACGGAAAAAGTGCTACCTGGAAAATTTACGACCGTTTCTGAAAAGATAGATGAAATAATAAAGTCAATAAGAAAAAACTCTAAATCCACAGATACAAAAAGAACATACATTGTTATTGATGCGATCCGAAACCCATTCGAGGCCGTTTACTTTCAAGATAGATATTCTGCATTCTATTTAATTGCAGTATCGTGTATTGACGAAAAACGAAAGAAGAGATTACGGCTTCAAGGGTACACCGACGATGAAATAAAAAAAATTGACTCAGCGGAGTATCCTGATGAAGCATTTAAGCTAAACACCCCTCTAGCTTACATTACTCAAGATATTCCGTCATGTTTGCAAATCGCAGATCTGCATATAAACAATCAGCCTGCCGAAAACAAAGTTTCTGAACATTTCGGCCTAGCGAATCAGCTTATTAAGTTTGTTACGCTCATGAGATATCCAGGGACAATAACCCCTACAGCCTTAGAAAGATGTATGCAAGTAGCACATACAGCAAAGTTAAACTCAGGCTGTATTTCTAGACAAGTAGGCGCAGTAGTTACGGATCAAAACTTCTCCGTAAAATGTATCGGGTGGAATGATGCTCCAAAAGGACAGGTTCCGTGCAATCTGAGAAGTAGAGTTGATTTAGAAGAAGGCTTTGACCAATCTGCATACTCAGAATTTGAAAAAGGGAGCTCTGATTTTATCAACCATATTGCCGTAAAAACTATAAAACTAAAAAACATAAGCGAAATTACTGGAAGAAACTTATCTTACTGCTTTAAAACTGAATACAACAAACTCAAAGATAGCAATAATCAAGTCTTCACACGCTCTCTACATGCAGAAGAAAATGCTTTTCTCCAATTAACGAAATATGGTGGTCAAGCTATAGAAGGAGGCAAGCTGTTTACTACAGCAAGTCCGTGTGAGCTATGCTCAAAAAAAGCTTACCAGCTTGGAATAAAAGAGATCTACTATATAGACCCTTACCCTGGCATAGCTATAAACCACATTCTTATGGGCGGCAGTCAAAATCCAGACTTAATTCTTTTCTCAGGAGCTATTGGCCGAGCTTTTCACAACCTATATACCCCTAAACTTTCATACAAGGACGAATTAGAAACTTTTGTAGCTGCCCAGACTCTTTATTAATAAATAAAGCGATTTTTTTATAGGGTGGCGTACAGCTAAGCGCACGCCCTTATAGATTCCATGAGTGAAAGGTGGCAGGTTTGCTTTCGCTATAGCAAGTCTTTACTACTTATTTCCACTACTCTTTTCGAACCTGACTGCTATTTTAAAGTCCCTTTTTTGAGGCTTAGCCTCTTGAAGATTGACAAGGCATCGACTGCACGTTCGCTGGCGGAATATAGAAACCCACGCGTAGGAATTGTTCCTCGACTGCTGCCTAGCAGACATATGGCGGACATGTGTTGCATAGCCGCGGCGAAACGTGTGAAATCCACGATTTATCAGCCATCACCAAGGAGGGCCTTGTGGCCAAGTTTCTGAACACCAGCGCAACCAACTACTACCTTGAAGAGATGATCAAGTCAGCCAAGGATCGACTAATCCTTATTAGCCCGTTTCTGCGACTAAACGAACGTATCAAGGAGTTATTGGAAGACAAAGATCGGCTGAAAATAGACGTACGAATTGTTTACGGAAAAAGCGAACTGCAGCCGGAAGAAGTCAATTGGCTTAAAGGTTTAAGCTACATCCGTACGAGCTTCTGCAAAAACCTGCACGCAAAGTGTTATCTAAATGAAGAAGCCTGCATCATTACCAGCCTCAACCTTTATGAGTTCAGCCAGGTCAATAACAATGAAATGGGCGTTTTGATTAATCGTGCAGATGACGCTGATCTCTATAAAGATGCTTATGAAGAGGCCCAGCGCATTATCCGTATTAGTGATGAGGTACGTATATCTCTAGAGGTAGTTGCCAAGGATAGCGAGGCTGTTAGCGAAGCCGATGAAAGTACAAGCAAACTGACTAGCTCGAAACTAGCACAAAGGCTGGGACTGAAAACACCTGAGCTTATGGAGAAATTATTAAGTGAGGGGTTTCTAGAGCTGCGTGATGGCAAAAACTACTTGACCGAAAAAGGAAAGGAAGCAGGCGGCGAATTCCGTATGAGCACTAAATTTGGTCCTTATTTTTTATGGCCAGTCGGCCTGCCTGTTTAAACTAGCTGTCCAGCAGCAACGGTGGAAAAGGCTTGGCTGGTTTCCACCGTACATGCCACGCTAACTTACCCTACTCTAAACACAACACTCATTGGCCCACTCCCCTCGTGCCGTAAATACCGTACCTTCCCGTAATAAATAAAAGGTGCCGCTTTTCCAGCCTCCAGCTTATGCTCCCGCACAAAAAGATGGATATCGATTCCCAGTCGCTCATGCTCAATTAGCTCCTTGCCTTTCTTGCTTTGAGGCGTGGTCGCGTTCTGGCTTTGCCAATGAAAAGTGTGCTGATCGACCCAATGATCCAGGTATTTATGCTCCTCGGCTTTGCCCTGCTTATTCAGCGTTACGAGCAATACGTGAGCCTTCTGTTCAGGTAGCACGACGTGGCCAACATTCCAGTTGCCTGGGTTGAACGTGACATTGAACAGCGCAGGAATATCCTCGCGCAAAAAACGCTGACCCATCGCCATTTCCAACGGATCTAGCACTGCTTTAAGCCGAGCGAATGTACGCAGTTGTTCGCGCAGTTCTTCCGTTACCGATATATCAGCATAATCCGAGTTGTTAGCGCGTAATGTATAGCTGCCGTCCTTTTCCTTGAGGATCACACGCAAGAGGTACTGGTTGTCACCGGTCCCGTCCTGGCGCTCGATAGCCAAAGTTGAGCCAGTGATGCTGCCTGCTGACTTCGAGTCCATGTGTTCCAGCAACAGATAATCCCCATCGAAGATGGGTCGCTTCCCACCATTCATAGAATTACCAGACGCGCGGGCGATGAAGTGCCGGGTCGGGTCCAGATGGCCGAAGCCTTCACCAATACGACGATACTCTTCGCTATCGACATGACCCGTTTTGAAATGGCCGCATGCAATTTTTAGATTAGGGAAGAATGGCAACTCAGTACCGACTGGCTCTTCTTTTCGCAGCGGGATGACAGGTGCCAGCGGTCCAGACTGGCGAGCCGTGTATTGTGCCAAGCGACAATCAAGTACCTCTTGTACCAGATCGGTAAAGGTTTCTCGATCATCAGCTACAACGCTAAAACGTGGCTGAAAGCGACTTTCATGTACTTTAAAGAAAGCATCAGCTTTACTTTTGTTACCACTGATCCAGGCATTGATGGGGTTGGCTTGCCAATAGCGCAACCATGCGTGATCGCTACCGTTAGCAAGCCTAGCCAATTCTGCAGGCAAGTCGCTCAAGAACGTGCGGCGGCGCTGCAGCACCGTCCAGGAACGTTCGGCAAGGTCTGCCTCGGTAGGCGGTAGCTGCCAGCCATCCAGCTCTTGGAAAGCTTCCAACAGGATCATCTTGAAGCTTTTAGTCATCGCCGTGGTTTCCAGCTCACGCAGGAAGACCTTATGCGTCTCGACCATTACAAGTTGCTTGCTGTCTAGGTCGCCTTGGGCTGCTACTAGTGCAAACCAATTGCCGTACTGCTTGCGCATCTGTTGCAGACTGGCACCCGCGCGATAGAACTCAGTAAGCGTTGGTCGGCGATTGAGGCTTTCGCGCAAGGCCAGGTAGTGACCTTGAATACCGTCACCATCCAGCGACTTGAGGAAGTCGATCAGCTGCAAGTCATAGTTTACAAAGCAGCCTTCGGGCAGTTCCAGCTGTTGCGACTGGGCCGCACGAGCATAATCGGCTAACTGCCGATGGGTCATACTCCGCCCCATAAGCGCCTGTGGTTTGTGTAAAAAGCTCTGGTGGTTGCCGATGAAGTCCAGCACCACCAAATGGTCTTTACCTTTGGCCCGACGCAATCCTCGACCTAGTTGCTGGAGAAAGAGAATCTTAGACTCGGTTGGCCTTAGCATCATGACAGTGTCGATAGCAGGCAAGTCGACGCCTTCGTTGAAGAAATCAACTGAAAAGATTGCCGCCAAGCGACCATCGCTTAGTTGCTCTAGGGCCTCCCCTCGAGCGAGCTCTGAACCAGCGTATACAGCAGCAGCTTGAATGCCCGCCTTGCGAAACTGCTCGGCCATAAACTCAGCATGGCGAATGGAGATGCAGAATGCCAATGTGCGCTTCTGTGCATACTGACGCCACGTGCGTAAAGCGTGACGGGCCCGTCCGAGCGTAGCGAGCCGGCTAGCCAGTTGCTCAGGATCGAAACGCCCATTGCGCCAGGGTATGGACTGATAGTCCACGTCTTCATCGAAGATACCGTAGTAGCGGAACGGCACGAGCAAGCGCGCCTGGATACCATGGAATAAATCCGTCTGGAAAACCAAGTTGTCATCGCATAACGAGAGTATGTCTGAACAATCGGTGCGATCTGGAGTGGCGGTGAGCCCGAGCAAAAAGGCCGGTAAGAAATGGTTAAGCAAATGCCGGTAAGTAGGCGCGGCGGCGTGGTGAAATTCATCCACTACGATGTAATCGAAATGGCGCGGCGAGAAGCGCTGCAGGTGCTCGTTACGTCCTAGCGTCTGGATCGATGCGCAAAGCACCTCGACTTCCACATCCCGCTGCCGGCCCATGTAGTAATCCACACGTAAACCGGGACGAATACGTACGAAGGTTTCGGCTGCTTGGTGCAGAATTTCCTCTCGGTGCGCCACAAACAACACACGTTTAGCGCCGAACTGCCTGGCGTCGAACGCAGCAAGCCAGGTTTTGCCTAAACCGGTCGCAAGAACGACTAATCCGCGCTGATAGCCTTCTGCACGGGTTTTATCGAGCGCGGCCAACGCCTCATTTTGTATTGATGTTGGGGTAGGAGGTGGCTTGATCTCCTCTTCCACGCCGATGGGCGCTAGAGTAGGCGGCTTCTTGCGCCGCGCCTCATAAGCATCAATCCAGGCGTGCGTTAGCGGCTTAGAACGTGGATCAGCGAATAACGTTTCGAAGCGGTCACGGGCTTCGAGAAATCCATTATCGCCAGGATAGTCGATGCGATAGTTCCACTCTAGGCCATCACGTAATGCCTTACGGCTGATGTTGCTAGAGCCAATAAAAGCCTGACCGTGCACGTTATTCGGGTCGTCCTGCGTCACGAATAGGTATGCCTTCAAATGGAAGCTGTGCGGTCCTTTGCATTCATAAACGCGTACTTCGGCACCAGCGTCCTGCAGCAGCATCAATCGACGCAGAGCCTCCACATCCGTTACATCGAAGTAATCACTGGTAAGGATACGTATACGCGCAGGCATAAACGCTGCCTCATGCTCACCTGCGGGTTGAAGCTTGACGTGCAGGTCATCAATCAGCAGATCCAGCCCGCCCGTCATGACGAATGCAACGGCCATATCGATCTTTCTTGCACTATTGATAGCGGCGAGCAAGTGCGGCAGAAAATGGTCTTGGCCGCCTGTGACTAGGCGCTGCCTAGGTGCCTCAGCGCGGCAAGCCAACAGGTTTATCCATTGCTCATCACGACCAGGGCGCTGATCGCGGGTATGCCAGATCTTGATGTCAGCAACATCGTCCACAGTAGCCAGCCACTCACGTAGTTGTTCCTCGTCAGCATCTGTAAAGCGTCGTCCACCCTGCTCCCGCTCGCCCCGTCCAAGTTTGAAACTGCAATAGAAAGTTCCACCCGGTTTCAGTCCACGCCAGAGATTAACTAGCGCTTGGGGCATCTTTATCTGTGGAACATGTAATAAGCTGGCGCAAGCCCAGATGCCGTCATAAACCTGGACTTCACTGAACTGAGAGAAGCGAAGCACCTGTACCGGTTGCCCTAAATAATTGCTGGCGAGGTCCGCTAACACCGGCGAGGCATCAAAAGCCGATACTTGGTAGCCCAGTTGCATGAAGGCTTTGGCATCTCGTCCAGAGCCACAGCCAGCATCGAGTATGTAACCACCAGCCGGGATTCGGGCGAGAAATTGCATGTGTAACTCATGCATATCGACTTCGGCGGTTTCAGCGAAAAACTGTGCAGCATGTTTCTGATAATAATCGTACGTACTGTTCAACGTTACGTCTCTGTGCAAGCGGCCCAATTCAGATATCGGCCCTAACAATAGCAGGTGAAGTTATAGATCCGAGTGCTATGTTCCTCCGGCATATCACCCTGCGTCGCATCTAAAACTTACTTAATCAATTATACAAGGATGGTCCTGTTTAACGGAGATGGATATCGCTCCGCTCAACCTATCCTACGGCTTTGGTCATCCTTTCTCAGGAACCGCCCCGCTTGTGGTCAGTTCTTAGCAAGCAGCTACAACCGCTATGCTTTACACGGGCCTAATCCATGCTGACTGCGAGACTAGTCATGACAATTACTCCAAAGACTGCCGCCCTCTCCCTTCTTGCCCTTTTTATGGCGGGCTGCTCTACGCCACAGGCCGATACCCAAACGTCCAAACACGAACTAATCGGGCGCGCTCAAGATCTTTATGATTTACCGCCGGCTTACCAGCCCGGAACGTATCGGCATATGGATCAGCTCTTCTTCACGCGTGAGGTACACCGCGGTCCGGCAGTTTATCCGCTGCCACGCCAGCACGAGATCAATGTGCACTACCAAACGGATGATGGCACGCTGGGTGTTGATGAGTTCATGCAACGCAATCACGTGGGTGGGTTGTTGATCATCAAGAACGACAGAATCGCTCTTGAGCGGTACGGCCTGGGAAATACAGAAGAGACGCGCTGGACGTCATTCAGCGTAGTGAAATCCATCTCCTCTTCCCTTGTTGGAGCGGCGGTACAACAGGGGCGAATCAAGAGTGTGAAGGAGCCTATTGCACGTTATCTGCCACAACTATCGGGTGGCGCCTATGACAACGTGACGATAGAGCAGGTATTGCAGATGAGTTCAGGGGCTGCCTGGAACGAAACCTATCGTGATCCCACGTCGGATCGGCGTCGAATGTTTGAGCTTCAGCTCGCTAATAAGCCCGGCGAATTGTTAAAGCAATTGTCAGGACTCAAGCGTGCCTCGGCGCCCGGTACAGCCTTCAAGTACAGCACCGGTGAGTCGCACCTTCAGAGTGAGTTGGTTCATGCCGTAACGGGCATGACTACGAGTGACTATCTCTCCGAGCGTATCTGGGCACGTATGGGTATGGAGCGCGACGCCTTTTGGCAGCTCGACGCGAGAGCAGGCCAGGAAATCGGCAGCAGCGGCTTCTCGGCTACCTTGAGGGATTATGGTCGTTTTGGGCAATTCATTCTCAATGATGGTGTGATCAACGGTGAGCGTATCCTGCCGGCGGGCTGGATTGATCAGGCGACTCGTGTAGACCCAGCATCCTATCTGGCTCCCGGAAAGCTATACGAGGGCGAGTATCCCTTGGGTTATGGTTATCAATGGTGGACATTCCCTGTAGGCACCCACGCCCTGCCCGGCCATGAGGGCGGAGCGTTCGAGGCACAAGGGATCTTTGGGCAGTTCTTGTATATCAACCGTAAGGAAGGTGTCGTTGCCGTGGTGTGGAGCGCTTGGCCTAAACCCGAAATGGATAAGCAGGAAATGGAGACCTATGCATTCTTGGGCGCTGCAATTAAAGCGCTGCGCTGACATTTGAATACAGTTTTGAGGGCGTTTGCTTAAGGCTTTCTTTGAGCAAATGCCCTAGGTCCTACACCTCTGAGTTTTAATCAATTCGCTCGATCTTGACTGGCCCTGTGCCGTCTTCTACAAGATCGACCCGCTTAGCCGCCGCGCGAGACAAGTCGATAATGCGGCCACGGATAAAGGGGCCCCGGTCGGTAATCCGCACCACCACCTGTTTGTTGTTTTCCAGGTTGGTGACACGCACCTTGGAACCTAGAGGAAGCGTTTTATGGGCAGCAACCAGCGTATTGTTATTGAATGTCTCACCGCTAGCCGTCTCTCTGCCATGAAACTTCTGGGAGTAGTATGAAGCTTTACCCTTCTGCTCGAATGGCTTGGGCGCTTGCTTCGCCTCCTTGATTGGAACGGCCTCCGCTTTTTTATCCTGGCAGGCCACGCAACCCACCAGCAGAGAGAAGAACAGCAGCAAACGTTTTGAATC
Organism: Pseudomonas sp. C2.3V; assembly: GCF_058536325.1. Taxonomy (NCBI): domain Bacteria; kingdom Pseudomonadati; phylum Pseudomonadota; class Gammaproteobacteria; order Pseudomonadales; family Pseudomonadaceae; genus Pseudomonas; species Pseudomonas sp. C2.3V. Next base: position 2,407,089 of record NZ_JBZUBN010000001.1, read on the forward strand.
GATAAGCATGCTTGAACCCTTCTTTATTATTGGTCTGCCTGTAAATGCTGCGCCTGGTTATCCAATCGCGGCGTGCATCTATTCAGGCAACCCTTAGTTTTTGGAAAGCAAAAGCACTGGCTGGATCAGGTCTTACTGCATACAAAGGTTTGAGCGCAGCGATAGCTGAACCGTTCTTGAAGATGGCACCCTAACATCACATTTGTGATGGGTTGCTCAGTTGCTTGCTCTCTTTCTCAGCCCTCCATCAGTCGCATGAAACGACCAAAGACCGCACAATCTTGTCCTAACGTCATAACTCACTGATTTTCGGGAAGTCCCTGCAATGCCTAAAGGTGACTATAGACAGCGTAAAGCGCTCCGCCTTGAACGTCTCAAGCGGTTTATTGAGTGGGCAACCGGGCGGTATCCCGATTTCATCCCCAAGAAGCATCATCAGGAAGAGTGGTACAAGCCCTATATTGGGTATGCCATTCCCAACCTGGGTCGTGCCGCTAAGGGTTTCTGGTTAGGGCTAGATGCCGGCACCATCGAGGCGACTATGGATGAGCCTGATCCAGAGCGGTTGCTAGGGCGTATCTTGTTACGCGACAGCAGCGACTATAGGTGCCTTATTGATATTTTTGGCGCTGAAAAGATCGTCTCGTTGGGTTCAGTACAGCTCTTGATCGAGCCAGAGTGGACGTTACGCCTGGAAGACAGTGATTCTCATGAGGCATTCGAGGATCAGGCTCGGCAAGCTATGGAGCATTATGTGCAGGAGCGGCTACGCATCCTGGAGCGCCCGTTCAGGGAGATGAGCGAAGACGATCGACCGGAAGTGCTTGAGCGGCTACGGCCGGAGCTTTCACGTATTGATGACTTTCTGGAACATGCGGTCGAGATCATCAATGAGGTTCGCCATGAGCTGCGCTTTGTAGTTGAGTTGCGCCACGGCGATCTGGCATTGGATATACAGCGCCGGATACCGGCAAACCAAAGCCATATTCTCAGCAAGGAAGAAGTCCAGACCCTGAAGGATGAAGACCGGCAGGAAGTTCTGGCCAAGTTCAATATGGTCCTTGAAGAAGCTGGCGACTTTGACCTGCTGCAACTGGGTCAGCATCGATTGACAGAGCTGTTCATGCAAGACACCGGTCGGCTGCGCAAGACGATTCGTAGTACGTTGCGTAACTACAAGGAGAAAATGGCCTTCGCTACGCTCCTGCAGAACGATCCGCGCTTTTTGCATTATCACAAGCTGTATCCGGCTCGCCAATTAACGCGTAAGTGGATTGCCCTACTCGGCCCTACCAACAGTGGCAAAACGCACCAGTCCATAGAAGCGATGACTTCGGTTACCCACGGTATCTACCTTTCACCGCTGCGCCTGATGGCCCTGGAAAATCAGGAGCGCATCGAGTCCATGGGCATTCCTTGCTCGCTTGTAACCGGTGAAGAAGAAATTATCCGGGAAGGTGCGACGCATTTTTGCTGCACGGTTGAAGAGTTTGCACGCTTTCGCCAGAAGCGCTGGGATGTGGTCGTGGTGGATGAAGTGCAGATGATGGCCGACTCACAGCGAGGCTGGGCCTGGGTAGACGCGCTCGTCAGCGCCTATACGCCTGAGTTGATCATGACTGGACCGCCGCTGATCGAGCCGTCACTGAAAACGCTATGCGACTTGTGCGAAGACCGCCTGATCATCAAGCGCACCAAGCGGCTCTCCCCTGTCGAGGTTTCGAGACACTCCACCAGCCTGAAGAACCTGGAGCCCGGATCGATGCTGGTGGCTTTCAGCCGTCGTACGGTGCTGGATCTCAAAGCAATGCTGGAAATGACGGGCAAAACGGTTTCGGTGGTTTACGGTGCCTTGTCTCCAGAGGTAAGGCGCGAACAGGCACGCCGGTTTCGCGAAGGTGAAGCAGACATCATGGTAGCAACCGATGCGGTGGGCATGGGCCTTAACCTACCGGCCCATACCCTGTGCTTTTACACGGATGAAAAGTTTGACGGCATTCAGGTGCGGCAGCTCAACGTGCAAGAGGTCAAGCAGATTGGCGGGCGCGCCGGACGCTTTGGCCATCATGACGAAGGCGTCATCACTGCCTTGGAGCCCCACGTACTCAAGTCCATCAAACGGTTGTTCAACAGTCCCGACAAGCCAGTAGACTTGTCTCAGTTTCAGGTGCGGCCTTCTATCGATCACCTGAAAGCCATTTCCGAGCTGATGAATGAACCCAGCCTGCTCAGAGCGTGGCTGACGTTCAACCGAAACATCAATTATGGCGATGCGTTTGTATCTGTATTGCCCGATGAGCTGGCTGACTGGATCAAGGCAATCGATGATCCACGCATTCCCCTCTGGCTACGCTGGATTTTCGCCTGCACTCCTATTCGGGGAGGCCTGGAAAGCCCTGCCAGCACCTTTGCACAACACTGGTTGAAAAAGGTTGCCCAAGAAAAGGTCATTGAGCTGCCACGCCTGATTCTCGAATCAGATCTTGCAACGCTGGAAAGCTCGCTGCATATCGTGGAGACCTACCTGCACCTTGCACGTACATTGCCGGAATATTTCCCGGACATCGAGCGTGGTGAAGAGCACCGCACCTTGCTGAACGAAGCCATTACACGTGAGCTTTCCAGGCGCAAACGCCCTCGTCGTTCAAGCCTGGGACGAGGGAATCAGAGCGGACGTGAAAAGCAGGGAGAAGCAGAAGGAAGACGCGCGTCTCGCTCGGCGCGTGGCCGTTAGCAGTGATGTGCCGAGAGCCAGCAGGCACCTCGGCACATCACTTGTTTATAGCGGATTGGCGTTGAGCTGCTTGGAAAACTTGAGTGTCATGATGTAGCAGAACGCCAAACCGGCAAATGCCAGCAGACCGCCTACAACACCGATTTGGGTGAGCCCGAGTTGTGTCCCTACGACGCTTCCCATCAAGGCCCCTCCGCCGATCCCAATATTGTAGATACCTGAGAACAGAGCCATCGCCACATCGGTGGCATCCTTGGCCAACGCCAGCACTTTGGCCTGCAAGGCAAGACCAAAACACATGATGGCAACGCCCCAGACAACACTCAATCCGCCCAGGAGATAGGCATGCTGGGCGAACGGCAGCAGTACCAGCAGAGAAATAGTGATACCCGCGATAGCCGAGATCAGAAAGCCATTGGGATACATGATGCTGTACCGGCTGAACAGGACGGAGCCTATGACACCAGCGCCACCAAACAGGAGCAGCAGAACCGTTGTCATGTTTCCACTCAGATGGGCGATCTCCTGAGCGAAGGGCTCAATGTAGCTATAACCTGTGAAATGGGCCGTTACCACGAGCACTGTCAGGATATAGATACAGACTAGGGCAGGCCGCTTGAAGAGCACGGGCAAGCTGCTCAGGGAACCGGAATTATGGCTTGGCAGCAACGGTAATGCCCTGGCCAGCCAGATCACTATACCGGTAGCAAAGACCGCAATCGCCACGAAAGTTGCCCGCCATCCCAGGGTTTCTCCCAACACCCGCCCTAGCGGAATACCCAGGACCATGGCAAGACACGTACCGGTTGCCAAAAGGCTCAAAGCCTGCGTCTGCTTGCCCTCAGGAGCAATGCGTACAGCCAGCGACGCCGTGATGGACCAGAAGACCGCATGTGCAATGGCGATGCCGATACGGCTCACAATCAATACAGTGAAGCTCCAGGCGAAGCCCGACAGGATATGACTGGCAACGAATACTGCAAAAACCAGAATCAGCAGCCGCCGCCGCTCGATATTACGCGTGAACAGCATCATGGGGAGCGAAATGAGCGCCACGACCCAGGCATAGATGGTCAGCATGATGCCCACCTGAGCTGGTGACATCTCGAAGGTTTTGCCGATGTCACTAAGCAGCGCCACCGGTACGAATTCAGTGGTATTGAAGATAAAGGCTGCCAGCGCCAGCGCAATTACGCCAAGCCAGGCACCGCCGCGTGAATCAACAGAGGTATTCATCAGCACTATCTAATCTTCTGGTTTACAGGATGAGTCTTGGTCCGGCAGTTTAGGAACTGCCTGCCTGAAGCTTAGCCATCCAATGCCACTAGACCCGAAACGACAACACACCAACCCGCAGCATCACTGGCCGCGTATGGCGTATATGTTATTCAGAAAGAACTGCAGAGCTTAGATGGGAAACTAAGTAACACAAATGATACGCTTAGTAACATCGACCCACAATATCATCAGGCGTTCCAAAAGACCTGATTCATCGGCTCAATGTAGTTCTCACGATAGCTTATTAGCGGACACGCTCTAATGCGGGGCTGTCTTGCTACAAGAAGCAGTGGCCTTCACACAGGGTTTCGATAGAGTCCGCCATATACTGCGTTTCGCCAGTGAACTGGCCTAGCTTTATTTGTGGTCTCTTCGAATCCATAAAGTCGACCGTAACGGTATAGTTGGATGTCTTATACCGATTTAAATCGGTCCTTATGCCTGGACAGTTGGAATAAAAGCCTGCTTCGTAACGGGTCTTTTTATCGCAACGCTCATCATCTTCATGCCTGTGATAGCCCTTGCTTCCGCTTGAATGGGATTTGCCGGATTTACACTCCAGTAGAGTGACCTCATGGGAGCAGATGCCTGAAGTGGTACAGCCTACCTGGTCTTCCTGTTCGAAAAGATGGGTGTTGTGGCGCGTCCAACTCACCTTCAAATTGTAAGGTAACGTGCTCTCTTCTTCAGACACGGTGAATGACTGACCGAGATAGGCATCACGGTACACCTTCGCGCTGAGCGAAAAGTCCCAGCCGTCAATCGTTATGGAGGTGTACCACCAGGGCGTTGGCCCGAACAGGATGGTAGCAGGGCCTGTTCTTAGCCGATTTTTATGCGCATTATCAAAGTCTGTCGGAAAAACCTCTTCATAGACCTGCGTCTTACCTTTTGCTTCAAAGGTATGGGTGCAACCTATCAAGCAGAACAAAGTGACCATTAAACAGGGCGCAACGTTTCTTGTTTTCATTGACTCACCGGACTGCATGCGCGGCGATACTCAGCCAGCAGGATGTTCTGCTGGCTGGTAGGTCATTCAATAGATTCAGGGAAATTGCGTTGACTGCTTGATGGCCAGCCACGCTACAGCCAGACCAGGAATCCGATCCGGCGGATAGGTTAAGCGTTACTTCTTGTCGTCTGTCTCGGAGCTGTTCATGTCCATGACAGTCCTGGCTGGGGTCTCAGGTTCATTCATGACCGGAGTCGGCGCTACGGGCTCGCTCTTTTTCTTACCCCGAAACCGGTTGAATATCCAACCAATCAGAAGCATGGGTAGCATCCACAGCTTCTTGAACAGTAATAGCGCTCCAGCCAGAATTCCCAACTTGGCCGCCGCCTTGCCTGCAATCAGTGCGCCTATGCCATAAGCTGCCACTTTGTCGATGTCAGGATTGAAATCGGCGTAACGGTTACCTTCATTGAAGTTGGTCATTGCCAGGACGGCAGGTGCGCTTTTCTGGATTTGAGGCAGCTGATCCATACCAGCGATGAAACTCAGCACCAGTACGCCTTTACGGCCCAGTACGCGGATATCGTAGTTGAGGCCATGCTCGGTATCATTGCCCAGCTTGAGCTCTTGAGCCCAATAGAGCTTTTTGCCTTCCTTGTCGTAACGCGGCGCAGCAGCCCAGCCTACCAGCTCAAGCGGCTCATATCCTTGTTCTTGACGCGCTTTGTTGCCATCGCGAACATCCTGCTGCATGTCCTTCAGCAGGTCGGCATAGTCGATGTCAGCCGCATCCTCATCAGATACGTAGCCGCTTTTTTCGTAATAGACCGTCATGCCCCATGACTCGCGCTCGAACGGCGAAATGCCGGCAAGCATCACCATCCCCATGGGCGGGTTCTGGCTGGGAGGATTGCCCCAAGCTTCCAGTACACGCTCGGCATCCTTACTGTTCAGAAAGACGAACTCTTTAGGCAGATCAAGCGTTGCAAGATTGCCATTCAGGACGATCTTGCCCGTCTTGAAGTTCAGCGACTTGAGGAACCTATCCACCGCCAGCTCTTGAGCGTTTGACGTAGCAGGCGCGGCGCTGACGGGTTCAGGCTGTGGATTGGCAGAATAAGCGGCAGGAATAACGGCCACAGCCAAAAGGCTGGCCAGGATCAGTTCCTTGATCGGCATAAAAGCTCCATGAAGATATGTTGTGCTATCCAGACGCAATCATATCATCAGCCCTACAAAGACGCTGCGGCGCAACGAAATTTTTTGATACATGTGGTCAAACACAACCTTGCCGATAGCTACAGGTTAACACAACCGCTTCAAGGCTCAGACGATTGGAAGAGCAGAGGTTGGGCCAGCACGATTAAAAGCCGGACTGGACGATGCGTCATGAGTTGATGAACTGGAGCCATACCGCGCAGCCAGATTGGTCCTGAAATGTACCTAGCTGAGAGGTGGCCGTCCCGCCTGGGGACAGGCACACCCTCGTGGTGTTGTGCTAGCGATACTCATGTTCAGCGCGAACAAAGCGACTGACAAAACGGTACAGTGCGATTAAGCGGCGTAAGCCTCTGACTTGGCCAGGATTCGACTGATTTCATAACGATTCTCAGTAGTCAGATGATCGGTCAAACGATGCAACTGCCTGACAATCAGTTGCTGACTGTCATGATCACGTGCTGCCCGTAGCTCTTTCATCAGCGAGCGGATGATTTGTGCAGTGAGTTCAAGATCGCTCATGGGCTTTCCCTCATGAAGGCTATAAATGGGATAGTTCGTAAGCCGGCTTACTTACTCTGTCCATTACATCCCTCAAACAGTTCTCGTTTAGCCGATGAGCGAACCCTCTGCCGATAACTGGCAGGTTACGATCCGCTGTATTCTTTTGATTGATTTACTGGATGCCCCTCCTCTTTGCGGCTGTCTGAGTAGTACGCATCCTTCAAGATCTATTCGTTTGTGTAAGACGCTCAAGCAGCCAGGCTGCAGCAGGACCAAGCGGCTGTTTACGTGACCACACCACATCCACCGATACCTGCTTGGGCCAGCCATTCATGACCAACTCATGCACCCGCCCCTGTGCATGGGACTCGACCAACCCCTTGGGTAATGCGGCCCACCCAAAGCCCAACGCCGCCATTTCCAGCAACAACAGGTAGTCTGGAGTCGACCAGCATCGCGTACTGTGTGCAGGCAAGGTCGCGTCATCCAAATCGCTGCTGACAACACTGCTCAGACGCAGCATGCGGTAGTGAGCAAGGTCTTGAGGTTCAACTACCGCTTTCTGCGTAAGGGCATGACCTTGGCTGACAAAAAGACCAAAGGAGGAATAGTAAGGCAGCCGGGAATGCGCAATGTCCGGCCCGTATTCCGGTTGAGCGGCCAATAGCCCCAGGTTGGCGCGGCCTTGACTGACCAGATCCAGCACATCGGCCTGTTCGGCAAAAAAGCACTCGAACTCCAGATCAGGATAGCGCTGGTCCAATTCGTGAAGACGCGCTTCATATTGGCTCTGCTGGTAGGTATCCGACAGTACCAGTGTCAGCTTGGCTTCCTGCCCGCGGCCCAAGGTAGCCGCGTGACGCTTCAATCGGTCTATCGCCGATAGCGTCTCCAGCGCATACCCCAACAAGCTGCGCCCAGGCTCGGTCAATGTCAGCTGGCGAGCGCCACGAACAAAGAGCTCAACGTCCAGTTCTATTTCAATGCGGGCAATGGTTTCACTGATGGTCGACTGGCTTTTACCAAGCGCCCTCGCTGCCGCGCTGAACGAGCCACTGGATGCGGCATGAACAAACGACTCGAGTGCTTCTATTGAAAGATTCATATCGGTCTAAGCGATACCAGCTAATTTTCGGTTATTGGTTAAACCGATGATAATAGATCATTAAATTTATCCCTAAGCGAGCTTTTCAATGTCTTCTACCTCATCACCTGATCGCAGTTTTTGGGAGCGGGCAGGTCATGCGCTGGCCTTCGAGCTGATTGCCCTGGGCCTCTGTGCGCCTGTGATTGCCTGGGCTATGGGCAAACCCATGGCACAGATCGGCGTGTTGACGCTTATGTTTTCGACCATAGCCATGTTGTGGAACATGATTTTCAACTTATTGTTTGACCGTGCGCAGAACCGCTTGGGATTCAAACGCAGCTTTGCCGTCCGCCTGATTCACGGCTGTCTTTTTGAGGCTGGCCTAGTGGTCTTGCTGGTTCCGTTGGCAGCGTGGTGGCTTTCAATCAGCCTGCTCCAGGCGCTAGTGCTCGATATCGGACTGATCCTGTTTTTCCTGCCTTATTCGGTATGCTTCAACTGGATTTACGATACGCTTCGGGCCCGTTATGTACGTCGCCAGGGCATTGGCGCAGCGTACGAAAAGTGATGAACCGAGTAATAGAAAGGCACCACGCCTTACGGTGAATGAGTCGGGCTGCCTTTCATACTTGGCAGAGCTTAAAGAGAGCCTGCTGACGACTCTACGTTGAAAAGCCCCCCAATAGAGACAAAACGTCGCCCTACCCTCTTTTTTCCTTTTAATCGCCGATTTTCGACTACGCTTCTCATTCCACTCAGCGAAAGGCGGGATGGCTATGGCTGCTCGGGTCGAGAGACAAGGACGCTGCTTGTGCAGCGCGGTGCACGTAACTGTCAGTCTGGAAAAAACATCTGTCAGCGCTTGTCATTGCTCCATATGTCGGCGATGGGGTGGCGGCCCACTGATGGTTGTCGAAAGCACGCTCCCTCCCCAATTGACAGGAGAGGAGAATGTTCACGTCTACGAGTCATCAGAGTGGGCTGAGCGAGGCTTTTGTCGCCGATGTGGTACTCACCTGTTTTACCGGTTAAAACACGGCGACTTTCATGCCGTCCCGGTTGGGTTGTTTGATGACCCGGATGACTGGACATTTGCGCTGCAGGTTTTCATAGAAGAAAAACCAGCTTTCTACTGCTTTGCCAACAATACCCGCACCCTGACTGGAGAAGAACTGATTGCGCAGTTCGGCTCCGAGTAAGGCATAGGCCATGCTCGTGCTTGAAAATTTTAATCGTACCCATGGATTACGTTGTTTGGTGACGGCCGGACAGGTCGGGTTATTTTCGTCCTATTGATTTGCCAGCAAGGGAGGAATGATATGAAGACGGTAGCGGATATCCTTAGAGCCAAGCAAAGCCAGGGTGTGTTTACGATCACCCCAAACGTTACGGTGCTTGATGCGCTTAAAGTCATGGCCGAGAAAAATGTGGGTGCCCTGCCCGTTACCGAAGACGGTAAGCTGGTCGGTATCATCAGCGAGCGCGACTATGCGCGCAAAGGCGTATTACAGGGCCGCTCCTCCATAGGAACCGCTGTTCGGGAAATCATGACCCGTGCTGTGATCACGGTGACGCCTCGGGAGAGCATTCGTGAGTGCATGTCGCTCATGACGGATCGCCATCTGCGCCACTTACCGGTGATCGACAATGATCAGCTGATCGGTCTGCTTTCCATTGGCGATATCGTGAAGGAAACGATTGCTGAGCAGGACGGGCTGATTCTGCAACTGGAGCAATACATCCGTGGTGAATATCCTACATCACTGGCCGGATGATCAGAGGGAGCAGCTAGGCCATGCGTTTGAGCATGGCCTGCGTTGACTAAAAGTCTGGTTGGGCTTTTTCGTAATCACGACTTCCTTGCCCGTCAGGCTGAACTGTTGCGGCGCCTTATGGACGAATCCATTGCCATCATTGATTAAACAGTGACTGGCACTTCTCAAGGATTCAATAAGGCGCCTATCTGCTGTGCCCGATAAATATCTGGAACCCCTGCCCAATTGGGAGCCGCACGAGCGGCCCTCGATGCCGGGCTCTCCGGCTACGCCACTGCATGCCCCACCGGTACGCCTTGCCTACGCGCTGGTGTCTGTGCTGCTGGGCCTGACAGGCGGCCTCGGTAATGCGCTGATCAGCGTGAACCTTCCCTACATCCAAGGTGATCTGGGTCTGACACCCACCCAGGGTGCCTGGCTGCCTGCAGCCTTTCTGATGGTAAACGTGTCAGCCAACCTGATTCTCGTGAAGTTTCGCCAGCAATACGGGCTTCGCCGCTTTGCCGAGATCGGGCTGACGCTGTATGCCGTATTCACGATTGCCCATGTGTTTGCCAACAACTTTCCCATGGCGGTGCTGGTCCGGGCCGCCAGTGGCTTTGCTGGCGCGACGATCACAACCCTGGGTACGCTGTATATGCTCCAGGCGTTTCGGAAGGCTCAGGTAGGCAAAGGTTTGGTCATTGGCGTTGGCATCTCCCAGTTGGCAACGCCTCTGGCTTGGCTGCTCTCGCCCGCGCTCAGGGATCTGGGCGAGTGGCATCGCCTGTATATCTTCGAGGCCGGCATGGCGCTGTGCTCACTCGCGGCCATCACCTTGCTCAAGCTACCCCCAGGCATACGCATCAAGGCGTTCGAGCGACTGGACTTTCTGACATTTGCCCTGCTTGGCCCTGCCCTTGCCATGATTGCCGCCGTCCTGGCACAGGGGCGCATTCAATGGTGGCTGACGCAGCCCTGGATGGGGTTTTCATTGGCAGCCGCCCTCGTATTGATCATCATTGCGGTCGCCATTGAGCACCATCGACGCAATCCCCTGCTCCAGACTCGCTGGCTTGGCACCTCCGAGATGCTGCGCTTTGCCTTCGGGGCGATCATGCTGCGCTTTATCCTGTCCGAACAGAATTATGGCGCAGTGGGTCTGCTGCAAACCCTAGGGCTTACAGCCGATCAGTTACAACCGCTTTTTGCAGTGATTCTTGCCGGCATCGTGGCGGGGATTGCCGTCAGTGCTCTGGTGTTCAGCCCGAAAACGATGATCCCTCAGATTCTGGTTTCGATTGTATTGATCGGTATCGCCAGCTTCATGGATACCGACTCGACAAACCAGACACGCCCGCAGGACCTGTTTGTCAGCCAGGGTATTCTGGCTTTTGCCAGTGGCATGTTCCTGGGTCCGCTGATGATGATCGGCTTCTTGCGTGCCCTGCAGAACGGTCCGACCTATATCGTCAGCTTTACCGTGTTGTTTTCCTTTACGCAAAGCCTGGGTGGATTGGCCGGCCCGGCTCTGTTTGGAACATTCGAGACGGTGCGAGAGAAATACCATTCCAGTCACCTGATCGAGAACGTCAACCGTACCGACCCACTGGTGGTGCAGCGCCTGCAGCTTCAAAGTCAGGTTTATGCCCCGGTGCAGACCGACCCTACCCTGCAACAGGCGCTAGGCACCTCCCAACTCAGCCAGGCCGCCACACGAGAGGCACATGTGCTGGCCTTCAACGATGTCTTTCGGCTGATCGGCTTCGTATCGATCACCTTCCTGAGCTGGTCACTGTTTCATACCCTGCGCCTGTCCTATCGGCGAAGAAAGGCGGAACGGGCACAAGCCAACTCCTCTAATAACGCTGCTACGTGAGACGCCATGAGCGACGAAAAACCATTACCTGATGACGAGCGCAAGGGCTCAAGCGAAGCTGAAAAAACGCCGCCTCAAACCGAACAGGCAGCTTCCGTACCGGACGCCGGAGCGACAAATCCTGGGCCGCCCAAAGTGATCAAACCGTCACGGATGACGGTCATCATCATGCTGGTGGTAGCGCTGGCAGGCGTCCTGACGATTCTCTATGCGTGGCAGCTGTGGCCGTTTACCAGTGGCATCGTGACAACCAACAATGCCTACGTCCGGGGACAGATTACCGTCATGGCCCCTCAGGTGAATGGTTATGTAGCCGAGGTACTCGTACAGGACTTCGAGCATGTAAAGCAGGGGCAACTGCTGGTTCGGATCGACGACCGAATCTATCGCCAGCGTGTTGAGCAAAACCAGGCACAGCTGGCAGCCCGGCAGGCGGATCTTGCGAACTCCATACAAACCCTGGCCTCCAACCAGGCCACACTGGCGTCGCGCCGGGCGGAACTGCTGTCGGTGCAGGCCGAACTGGATCGCGCACGAGCCGATGAGCGTCGTGTCAACGAACTCGCCTCCCGAGGCTCGGTTTCCCTGCGCGAGCGTGATCAGACACGCGCTTCGGCCAGGGCCGCCGCCGCTCAGGTCAAGCAGGCACAAGCGGCCATCAATATTGCCGAGGAAAACGTAAAGGCGACTCGCGTGTCACGCGGAAGCCTGGAAGCTCAGGTACAGATGGCGGAAGCGGCGCTGCATCTGGCACAGATCGACCTCGACAATACTTTGATCAAGGCGCCACGGGAAGGACAGCTCAGCGAAGTATCCGTACGCCTCGGGCAGTACGTGACGGCAGGCTCGCAACTCCTCTACCTAGTACCGGATCTGGTCTGGGTGGTAGCCAACTATAAGGAAACGCAGACACACAACATGGCGATTGGTCAGCCGGTCCGCTTCAACGTCGATGCCTTGGACGGCGCAGAGCTTACCGGCCGTGTCGAGCGGTTGGCGCCTGCAACCGGCTCGGAGTTCAGCATTCTTCGCCCAGACAACGCCACGGGTAATTTCACCAAGGTGGTACAGCGCATCCCTGTGCGGATCACCATTGATCCTAACCAACCCTTGGCGCAGCGGCTAAGGCCAGGCATGTCTGTTGTTACCCATATTGATACGGATGCGACCCCAGCGACCAGCCAGACAGAACGACCTGTAGCGCAACGGAGCGCTGCACCATGAGGGATGTTCGATTCCATCCTTTGCTATTGGCCCTGGCGGTAAGCCTGGCCGCTTGTGTGCCACCCAAGAAACCGCTACCGCCCGAAGCTGCCATACAGCCTCCTGGGCAGTGGCGTGCAGCGAGTGAGCCGGCAAGTGCCGTTCGAAGCGATTGGTGGCGCAACTTTAACGATCCCCGGTTGACTCGCTTGGTAGAAACCGCGCTTGAGCACAACACTGACGTGTTAGCTGCTATTTCCCGCGTCGATGCGGCTCGCGAGCAGATTGCACTGGCACGTTCGGCCCTGTTTCCTTCGATAAATGCCTCGGTTGCCACACAAACCAACCGCAATCTCGGCACGCTGGGTATCACCCATACCCGTTCGGCTCAGCCACAGGTACAGATTGCGTATGAGCTGGATGTATGGGGGCGCCTGCGTACTCTCGAACAGGCCGCACGGCTCCAATATCAGGCCAGCCAGACCGATCGGGATGCTGTTCTTCTCACCGTGGCCAGCACGACCGCACGGGCATACATCACCCTTCTCTCACTGGATGCTCAGCTGCAGGTTACCCGTGAGACAGCCGAGTCTCGCCTTGGGGCGCTCAAGGTCGCAGAGGATCGCGCCGGTGAGGGCTACACGTCAGAATTGGAGTTGACGCAGGCCCAGTCCGAATATGAGGCCGCCATGCAAATGATTCCGCAGCTTCAACAGGCCATTCGCCGACAAGAAAATGCCATTCAGGTGCTGACGGGCGCTCTGCCGGCCCCAGTGGACCGTGGGCTGCACTTTCAGGACGTACACCCGCCCCACGTTCCCGGTGTATTGCCATCGGAGTTGCTGCGCAGACGGCCGGATGTCGCACGTGCCGAACAGCAGCTGGCTGCCAGTGATCTCACCCTGGAGGCCCGACGTGATGAGTTTCTTCCGCAGGTACAACTGTCCGGCAGCGTCGGCCGGCTTTACATCAATTCGCTGAACTACGATCCGGTCAAGGTCTGGAGCCTGGGCGCCAGCATCCTTGCTCCGATTTTTACAGCGGGTCGACTCGAAGCCCAGGTCAATATCGCTACCGCTCAGCGTAATCAGGCCGCTTATGCGTATCGGGCCGCAGCGCTGAATGCGTTTGCCGACGTTGAAAACGCGCTGTCAGGCGTCACGCTGTATGCCGAGCAGATTGATCGTATCCAGGCACGCCGACGTACGCTGGCACGTTCGCTTGAAATCGCCCGGGATCGCTATCGCAGCGGTTACTCCTCATACCTTGATGAGCTCGATGCCCAACGTAACCTCTTCAATCTGGATCTGGCGGCCGTACAGGTGCGCGAGAGCCAGCTGAACAATGTCATTTCGCTCTACCAGGCGCTGGGAGGGGGTTGGACACCTGCGCGGGATTAGCTGTGCATGGCACACAGCTGATCATTTAGCTCCGCTCAAACCCTCGGTATGGACTAGAATTTGCGCCTTTATTCCCTCTTGAAGAGACAACTATGGGCGCACAGTGGAAAGCCAAACATAAAGAAGCCGCAGCCAATGCCAAGGGCAAGATCTTTGGCAAACTGTCGAAAGAGATCATGATCGCTGCGCGCTCCGGCCCGGACCCAGACATGAATCCTCGCCTGCGTCTGGTCGTCGAGCAGGCCAAAAAGGCCTCCATGCCTCGCGAAACACTGGAGCGCGCCATCAAGAAAGGCGCAGGTCTTTTGGGCGAAGCGGTCAACTATGAGCGCACCACCTATGAAGGTTTTACTCCCCACCGTGTGCCGGTCATTGTGGAATGCCTGACCGATAACGTGAACCGTACTGTCGCCGAGATTCGCGTACTGTTTCGCAAGGGCCAGCTTGGCGCGTCCGGCTCGGTAGCGTGGGATTTCGATTATGTAGGCATGATCGAGGCAACGCCCGATACGCCAGAAGCTGATCCGGAGCTGGCCGCGATCGAAGCAGGCGCTCAGGATTTCGAGGCGGGTGAGGATGACGCTACCCTCTTTATAAGCGACGCTACCGACATGGACGCCGTCTGCAAGGCGCTGCCAACTCTTGGTTTTACAGTACAGTCGGCCAATCTGGGTTATCGCCCCAAAAACCCGGTCACCGGCTTGAGCGATGCTGAAATGGAAGAAGTAGAAGCCTTTCTGGAAGCCCTGGATGCCCACGATGACGTGCAGAACGTTTATGTAGGTCTGGCAGGTTAAGCCATGCAGCCAGGGCGAAAAGCAATTCTTGCCTTTCGCCCTGTGAGATACGTATCAGGCAGCCTTGGGCTGATCAAACAGCATTCGCCCATGGTCCAGGCATTGGTCAACTAGCCATTTGCCGTGAGCAATGGACGCTCTCTGGGCCTGATCCAGTTCGGCCAGGAAGGCATGACTGACCGGAAGCGGCATGCGCCGGGTTACATGCCCGTGCAGGTCGCTTATCCGGCAACCGCCTGCCCAGGGTAAAGGGCTGCCTGGATGCTCCATGATTTCAGCCGTAATGACATGATCGCGGTAGGTACATTGCATGGTACTCATGGTCTGATCCTCGCTTTCGAATGGCATCGTCAGGTTCGCACAGGTATGCCCGCTTCGTACAAGTCCTGTCTCAAAGGATAGATGAACGGCGACACAACCCTGTACCGTCATGCCCCACGCGCAGAAAAACGCAAAAGGCTTAGTTACTGTCCAACGAGGGCCCTATCAGGCCTGCTAGCTGCTCATATACTCCGGGCGCAGCGACCAGAAGCGGATTCCCTTCCAGCAGCCCTTCGCCACGGAAGAAGTCACTCGACCGACCACCGGCTTCCTTGACCATGACAAGGCCTGCCAGGCAATCCCAGCTGTTGATAAGCGTCTCGTAATAGCCAATCAACCGACCCGCGGCCACATAAGCCGTCATCAGCGCCCCGGAGCCGTTGCGGATAAACATCCCACCCTCGTCCAACAGACCGGTCAGGAAAGGAATAAAGTTTTCCTTGCCACGGCGGTGCGTTGTACCTACCCCTACGACTCCTTCACGAACGTGTTGGGCAGTATGGGCCTTGAGCGGGATATCATTGACGAACGCGCCCTGGCCCAGGCAGGCATGAAAGAGTTCCTGATGGTTCGGATC
The DNA here is from genome assembly GCF_058536325.1 of Pseudomonas sp. C2.3V. Lineage (NCBI taxonomy): Bacteria > Pseudomonadati > Pseudomonadota > Gammaproteobacteria > Pseudomonadales > Pseudomonadaceae > Pseudomonas > Pseudomonas sp. C2.3V. Next base: position 2,422,793 of record NZ_JBZUBN010000001.1, read on the forward strand.
GGCGATAGCGCCCAGATAGGGCTCACCGTCAATCATGAGTCCGATGGATACACACCAGCTGTGCAAGCCGTTTACGAAACAGCTGGTTCCGTCGATGGGGTCGATGACCCAGATGCAGCGCGCATTCAATGCTGCAGTACCGTTTTCCTCACCGATAAAGCCATCCTCCGGAAAACGCTCCGAAAGCTGCGCCCGGATGAAGTCCTCCAGTGTCTTGTCGGCAACACTGACGACATCCTGCAGGTTACCGCCTTTGTGCATTACCGTCAGGCTCGAACGGCGCGCATAGAAGTCCATGCCCAGGCGTGCCGCTTCCTGTGCGATAGCCTTGGCGGCCTCATAGCGTGAATCGATATCGAGGCTATCCGGTGCGCTGGCGCCGGTAACAGTCGTGGTCATGACGGGTCCTTTTCAAAAACATGGTGCAATAATTGGGAGCGCCTAATCTAAGCGCTCCACTGTGACAAATACTGCGCGGCTCGGCATAGGATAAAAAGATGCACTTTAAGCCTAGGCCATGAATGCTGGCAGCAAGACGGACCTTCCAGGCCTATTTACTTATAAGGCAAGCTCAACCCTGGCTATCACCTTTCAGGCCGCGGTTAATCAGCATGGGCTCGATATCCGGTTCATGGCCCCGCCAGTCCCGGTAGACCTGCTCCAGATCGGTGCTGTTGCCACGAGAAAGAACCATGTCGCGGAAGCGTTGGCCGTTTTCAGGAGTAAGGCCGCCGTGTTCTCTGAACCACTCGAAGCCATCATCGGCCAGCATCTGTGTCCACAGATAAGCGTAATACCCTGCCGCATAGCCATTGCCCCAGATGTGCATGAAATAGCTGGATCGGTAGCGAGGCGGCACATAACTGAGGTTTATGCGGTCCTTCTCCAGCGCAGCCTTTTCAAATGCATCAACGTCTTGCTGAGGCGCTTCAGCTGCAATCATGTGCCAGTGCATGTCGAGTAGCGCAGCGGCCAGAAGCTCGGTCATGTCATAGCCCTTGTTGAAGCGAGACGCGGTCTTGATCTTCTCGACCAGCTCGGCGGGCATGGGCTTGCCGGTTGCGTAGTGCTTGGCATAGTTGGCGAACACCTTGGGGTCTTCCGCCCAGTGCTCGTTGATTTGCGAAGGAAATTCGACGAAATCGCTCGGCGTATTGGCGCCCGAGATACTGGCGTACATCTGGTCGGCGAACATACCGTGCAGGGCATGACCGAACTCATGAAACAAGGTTATGACATCGTCCCATGAAAGCAGCGCCGGTTGACCTGGGGCCGGCTTGGTGAAATTGCAGACGTTATAGACAACCGGCTTAGTGCCCAGCAGTCGGGACTGATCGACGAAGTTACCCATCCAGGCACCTCCGCTCTTGTTATCCCGAGCGAAGAAATCGGTGTAGAACAAGGCCATTGAAGAGCCATCCTTGTCGAACACCTCATAAACCTTCACATCCGACTGATACACCGGAATGTCCGTCCGTTCCTTGAACGTAATGCCGTAGAGCGCCTGCGCTGCGTAAAACACCCCGTTCTGGAGCACATTATTAAGCTCGAAATACGGGCGAATCTGTGACTCGTCCAGATCGTAACGGGCCTTGCGAACCTGCTCCGCATAATAAGGCCAATCCCAGGCCTGCAACTTGAAGCCGCCCCCCTGTTTGTCGATAACGGCCTGAATATCCGCCGCCTCGCGCTTGGCTCGGGCTGTGGCCGCCGGCGCGATGTCCCGCATGAAACCTAGCGCAGCTTCTGGCTTCTTGGCCATCTGATCCTGTAGCTTCCAGGTCGCATAATCCGGGAACCCCAGCAGCCTGGCCTGCTCGGCTCTCACCTTGGCCAGACGCGCGATAAGCGAGCGGGTATCGTTGGCATCTCCCTTCTCGGCCCGATTCCACGAGGCATCGAACAAGGCCTTACGCGTATCGCGGTTGGCAAGAGACGCTAGCCAAGGCTGTTGCGTGGTGTTCTGAAGAGTGAGCAGCCATTGCTGGTCCAGATGACGGTCCTGGGCTGCTTGTTCGGCTGCCTTGATCTCAGGCTCAGAAAGTCCCTCAAGCTGATTCTTGTTGCTGACAACCAGGGCCCCGTTCTTGGCTGCAGCCAGCAGCCGATTCACAAACTGGGTAGTGAGCGTTGCCGCCTCTTGGTTGAGCGATTTGAGCTGGGCCTTATCAGTCTCAGACAGCCGGGCACCTGCCAACACGAAATGTTGATGGGTAATCTCGATAAGCCGCTTGTCCTCGGGTGTCAGATCAAGCGTTTCGCGCTGGTCGTAAACGGCCTGTAGACGGTCGAACAATGTGCTGTTGAGCGTGATTGCATCACCCAGCGCAGCCAGCTTGGGCGACTGCTCTTCATTGATCCGCTGAAGCGTGTCGGACGTATTGGCGCCAGTGAGCGCGCTAAAAACTGTCATGACCCTGTCCAGCAGGGCTCCGGCTTTTTCCAGCGCAACGTAGGTATTCTCGAAAGTAGGCGGCTCGGGGTTGTTGGCAATGTGCTCGATTTCAGCCAACTTTTGCCGGATGCCTTCTGTAATGGCGGGCTCGAAGTCCGACTCCTTGATCAGGTCGAACCGAGGTGCCTGAAAGGGCAATGCACTCTCCTGGAAAAAGGGATTCGCCTGAAGGGCCGAGCCGTTCTTATCTGCCATGTTGACCTCCTGTACCGTCGTTCCGGCTTCAGTAACAGACTGGGTTTCGTTAGCAAAGGCATAGCTGCCAAGGGACGTACTGATAGCCAGAAACAGCAAAGATAGACGCATTAATGCTTACTCTCCCTATTTTTCTTGTTCCATGCAGCCACGACGCGGCCATACAAAATAGCGCGTCACATTGGGCACAGCGTAGTTTCAAATTGGCAGGCGAGTCTTGGCGATTGAACTCGAACAAAACGGTGTGAACCGCAGACCGCAATTTGTTATAAGCAAAGAAACCCGTCTGGGCCGGGCCTTGGGATAGTATCGCCTGCCCAAGGGATGCACTAGTCTTAAGAACTGCCCTTATCGTTTCAGCCTAATGGAAAGCCGCCATGCCTGTACGAGCAGCCACGTTTGAAGATGCCTCCGCAATCGCCATGATCCATATCGAATCCTGGCGCGCCGCCTATCAAGGCATCATGCCTCAGGCAGTGCTGGATAACCTCCAATACGAGTCCAGATATGCCCATTGGAAATCAAGACTGGAAGCGGAAAATGCTCCGATATGGGTTGCTGAGCGCAGCGGGTCAGTAGCCGGCTGGATGGCGTGCGGCCCTGACCGTGATTGGCCGGAAGAGGCCTCCAGGCGAGAAATTCATGCGATTTACATAGCCCCACGACACTACCGTACCGGCCTCGGAACAGCGCTGTTACGGCATTATTTCTCTTCGCTGGAGTTGCCCGCGGTTAGTTGTGTATCCCTCTGGGTATTACAGGACAACCTTGCAGCAATGGCTTTTTATCGACAGCACGGCTTCGACCATACAGAAGCCCATAAAACCCTATCAAGAGGTGGTGTCGACCTGACCGAAGTGAAACTGACCAAGCGGCTTATCTGACGTGACCCTTGAAATATCTGCTTTCATTTAAATCCTGCCGGTATTCCGGAGCCGCGGTAGCGTACGCGTTTCGCTGAACCTCACGCTTCAAGGAAACGGCTCATGTTCAAGACGCTTTTTACGGCGTTGGTCACGGCTGGCTGCGTGTTCAACGTTTTATCTGCCCAGGCTGCAAGCAACCTGGTCTACTGTTCGGAAGGCAGTCCAGCAGGATTTGACCCCGGCCTGTACACAGCGGGAACCGATCATGATGCTGCGGCCAGTACGTTGTTCAACCGACTGGCCGATTTCGAGCGAGGCGGCACCAAGGCTATTCCTTCCCTTGCAGAGCGTTGGGACATCAGCGAAGACGGCAAGACCTATACCTTCTTTCTACGGCAGGGTGTAAACTTCCATACGACGGACTATTTCAAACCGACCCGCCCCTTCAATGCCGATGACGTCCTGTTCACCTTTCAGCGCATGCTGGATAAAGAGCATCCGTTCCGCAAGGCCTATCCCAGCGAGTTCCCCTACTTTACCGGCATGAGTCTGGACAAGAATATCGCTCGGGTTGAAAAGGTGGACGAGTATACAGTTCGCTTCATGCTGAATGAGCGCGACGCTGCTTTTGTGCAGAATTTGGCGATGCGGTTTGCCGGTATTCATTCAGCTGAATATGCCGACCAGCTGCTCAAACAGGGCAAGGCTGAACAGATCAACCAGAAGCCTATCGGTACCGGCCCCTTCGTCTTCAGTCGCTACCAGAAAGATGCCATGATCCGTTTCAAGGGCAACAAGGATTACTGGCAACCGGGACAGGTCAAGCTCGACAACCTTATCTTCTCGATTAATACCGATTCTGCCGTGCGGGCGCAAAAGCTGCGCACAGGCGAATGCCACGTCAGCGTTTACCCTAATCCGGCGGATATTGCCTCGCTGGAGAAAGACCCCAACCTGAAGGTCATGAGTAGCCCTGGCTATAACATTGGCTACCTAGGCTATAACGTTCAGCATCCGCCACTGGACAAGCTGGAAGTTCGCCAGGCGCTAGACATGGCGATCAACAAGCAGAACATCATTGAAGCCGTTTTCCAGGGCGCAGGACAGCTTGCCGTTAACGGGATGCCGCCCAGCCAGTGGTCCTACAACGAAACGATAAAGGATCTGCCGCGCGACCCGGTCAAGGCCAAGGAGCTTCTCAAGCAAGCTGGCGTCAAGGAAGGCACAAAGATCACCTTATGGGCTATGCCGGTCCAGCGGCCGTATAACCCGAACGCGCGCCTGATGGCCCAGATGATCCAGAACGACTGGGCCAAGATTGGCATCAACGCCGAGATCGTGACGTACGAATGGGGCGAATACCTCAAGCGCGCCAAGAGCGGCCAGCAGGACACCATCCTGGTGGGCTGGACAGGCGACAATGGTGATCCAGACAACTGGCTGGGTACGCTGTATGGCTGCGATGCGATTGGTAGCAACAACTACTCCATGTGGTGCGACAAAACCTACGATGACCTCGTGAAGAACGGCAAGCGTGTCTCCGATCAGGCCGAGCGGACCGAGTTTTACCGTCAGGCTCAGGTGCGCATGAAGGAACAGATCCCCAATACCCCTATCGCCCACTCCACGGCGTTCATGCCCATGCGCAAGAATGTGCAAGGCTATGTAATGAGCCCGCTGGGCCATAACGCTTTCGTTGGGGTCAGCGTTGACTGATGTCGATACGGCGAGCCGTTAATCGCTCGCCGTGTCGCTCGCGGTAGGTAAATACGTCGGTTCGGTTTTATCATGACGGGTTGCTGCAAGAGATCATCATGAGCCGAGCCGATTTTCATCAAGCACATGCCACACAAGCCGTTGCCGAGGCACAGCGCCTGCTCTCCAGACGAGACGAAATGGGCGCACGCTGGCTACCCTGGGTCGCTACTGAGCTCTATAGCCTCAGCCCCACTGAGTACGCCTCGATGGTGAGGCGTGCCTTGGAGCAGCTGGCCGGTAATACGCCCAATACCTGAATGCTATTTGTCCTCAAAGAGCTATGAGCGAACTGCAGTACGGCCTCCTCTCACCTGAACTCCGCCCGCTTATCGACAAGTTTTATCGCGCCCATGGCAGCACCATGCGAACCGCCAGAGGCGATGGCGTGCGCTATTGGATAGCCCGGCGACAAGGCATTCTCGGTGTCCTGAACCTTAGTCCCATCGAACAGGGCTTTTGGCTGACGGGCCTCTTCGTTTCACATGAGGAGCGCGGCCAGGGTATTGGTGGCAGATTGCTGGAGCATGCCGTAAACCATGCGGCATCGCCTGTCTGGCTGTTCTGCCACCCCGAACTCGTCCCTTTTTACCAATCCAATGGATTTCAGACACTAGCATCCTTGCCTGAGTCGCTTAGCGATAAACTCCGGCGCTATCAGCAAAGCAAACCCTTGATAGCCCTGGAATACAGCCCGTCGTGATTGCCTTCTGATTCATGTTTCGGTCACATGATGAAGCTATGTTGAAGAAGTATATTACGGCTGCGGCAGCCTCTTGCCCGCACAGTCGCCCTGCTATCCGTTTCGCGCAGATGGAAATTTCTTTGCCAGCCTTGAAGCAAAACGGTTGGCTTCGGGTCTTAAGACCATATAGTCCAGACGCGCGCCAGGAGGCCCCATGACTTCGCACCCCCAGCTCCACGGTACCGGTTTTCTCCTTTTGCTAAAGCGTCTGGTCTCCAAGCGCACCTTCGAGGATATTGATCGCCAGCTTGAGCAACTAGGTACCGAATTCCCCCTGTTCGACCACCCGCCACTGAACATCGACCAGGAAGGCGCAGAAAGCCTTGAAGGGCTTGGTATCCGGGCGTATCAGTTCCAGGTCATGAGTTGTCACCAAGGTAAAATGGGTTTGGGTGCCGCCTTGATGAAGCTGGGCTTTACTCCCGTTTCGAGCACTCCTGAACAGACGCTGTATCGCAACGAGGCGGGTGAAAAACTGATGCTGCGCATGCAGTCCGAATTTGGCGGTGTGCTGCTCAATCTGGTCACGGACTCACCCGCCCTACTGGCCTCCATTCATGCACAAAAAATTGCACCGCCAGCTCCCTGGCAGGCATTTCCTACGGTCGATGTGGGTTGCATGGATACGCTACAAGGCGAGTTGGCGTTCTGGTGGAGCCAGCACTGGACGCCTTATTGGAGCCGCCTGGATGAAAACGAGCGTCTTCAGTACCTGCAACTCAACAACGTGCCCGCTGTCTGGAAAGATTTCCTTTCGCTACACGCCTAAGCCACCCTGCTTTGCTGCTTGACGAGAACCTTTTCGCTCAAGCAGCGCTTGCTCTGTTGGCAAAAACAACACGCCAATTGACGCCCTCTCGTGAAACGTCTACAACACATCATGTTGTACGACGACTTATGACCGCTGTGCCTCTTCCATACTCGAACGAGATCCACAGCCATCACGTACAACGATCCATTCCGCATCGCTTACAACAACAAGGAAATGCTCATGCGAAATATCAAGCTGATCGTTGGCTTTCTGTGCCTTTTCAGCGGCTATGCTATGGCCGCCACGTCTTCGGATGAAACGGCGGTAGCTGAGGCCGTGGACAAGCTTACCCAGGCCATGTGGCACAAGGATATTGCCAGTCTGAATGCCCTGACGGCCGAAAATCTTACCTATGGCCATTCCAGCGGCAACATCCAAGATAAGAAAGCATTCATTGCGGATATCGAAACAGGCAAAAGCGCATTCAAAGAGCTGAAAATGCTCAACCAGAAAATCACAATGTCGGGTGATGTGGCCCTGGTTCGCAATCATTTCTCTGCACAAGCCATCAATAGCGGCAAGTTGACGCCTACTGAAATTGAAAACTTTCAGATCTGGCAAAAACAGAACGGAGAATGGCTGTTGATCGGCCGTCAGGCTTTCCGCTTCTAACCAGGCACCTGCCGCTTCCCCGCTACGAAGCGGCAGGATCAATCACCTGATCCGTTAGTCAAACACAGATCAGACACGACTGGCTTAAAACTGATTTTGAATACACTTCCCTACATTGGATGCGCTGGCTGGAGCCTGCCGCGTTCACAGTGGTCCGACTTCCGGCAGAGGGCACCCACTTGCAGCGCTACGCTGCCCGCTTCAATACCGTTGAAATCAACTCATCGTTCTATCGCCCTCACCAACCGGCGACCTACGCCAAATGGGCTGACTCGACGCCAGAGGGTTTTCGCTTCGCAGTAAAGGTCCCCAAGCAGATCACTCACATTCAGCGCCTCGCTCACGGCGGAGCACTGTTGAACGGCTTTCTGTCGGAGTGCAGTCACTTGGGAGAGAAACTGGGCTGCCTGCTGATCCAGCTTCCTCCTTCACTGGCATTCAAGGCAGAACTTAGCCGTGACTTTCTGGAGGATCTCAGGGCTCGCTACAACGGACACGCCGTTCTTGAACCCCGCCATGCCAGCTGGCAACGTGATGATGCCCAGTCCATGCTGGTGGCTTATCGAATTGGCCAAGTAGCTGCCGATCCCTCTCCATTGGTGAACGGCAACATGCCCGGTGCATCGCCGGAGGTGGTCTACTATCGCCTTCACGGCTCGCCCCAGATCTATCACTCCTCCTATACCCATGATGCCCTTGCGTCTCTGGCCCAGACCTTGGCACATCATCATGGACGGAGCGTTCCCACATGGTGCATTTTTGATAACACCGCCAGCGGCGCAGCCGTACCCAACGCACTGGACATGCAACGTCTGCTTGCAGGCTGATGGCGTATGCCGACCGCCGGACCTTTTGAAGGCGAACCCTTGGTTATCCACTTCCCTCTAAATCAGAGAGGTAGCGAGCCGCCCTGAGAATCGTAATGCCTTTGCAGGCCAGCCATGAAAATTCGATTTATTTCCAGCAACACGCGAAAGATTGAAGAAGTCTCTCACCTGCTCGCCAAAACGCGAATCGAGATTGTCCCCTACCAGATCAAAATCGATGAACTGCAAACCGAGGATGTGTGCCAATTGATCAGCGACAAGCTGCTCAAAGCCTTCCGCCTCGTTGGGAAGCCTGTATTCGTTGAACACACCGGGCTTTACATCAAGAGCCTGAATGATTTCCCTGCCGGCCTTACACAGCTCTTCTGGGACAAGTTACTGGCAGAACGCTTCTCTTCCGTCATAGGCGGCCTTGAAGATCCTTCAGCCGTGGCCAAGACGCTGATCGGCTACTGTGACGGTCGCAAGAAATACTTCTTTGAGGGCGCCGTTCCTGGACGAATCACAGAGCAGCCGGCCGGTGATAGCAGCTTTGAATGGGACTGTGTGTTTATGCCTGATGGCCTTGATCAAACCTTTGCCCAGCTGGGACCACGCAAGCATGAGTATTCCATGCGACGGCAGGCGCTGGAAAAATTCGTCAGCTTTATCGAGGAGTCCTAAAAATGGAGAGCCTTAGGGACGCTTACCGTAGCAATCGGCTGATCCTGTTCGTAGGGGCTGGAGTATCAGCCAACCTTGGCTTGCCGCCTTGGAAACAACTAATCGAAGAAGTTGCCGTCCAGCTGGATTATGACCCTGACGTCTTCAACACCTACGGTAATTTTCTTGCACTAGCCGAGTATTACCGTATCAAGAAAGGCAACATCGGTGCGCTCAGAAGCTGGATGGACCGGGAGTGGCATAAAGATATCGATATCACGGCATCAGAAATACATCGGCTGATCGTACAAGGCCGGTTCTCAGCGATCTACACCACCAACTACGACCGCTGGCTGGAATATGCCCACGATGCCTATCAGCGAGAGTACATCAAGATCGCCAATGCCAGCGATCTGGCCAAGGCGCAGGACAACATCAGACAGATCATCAAATTTCATGGGGATTTCGACGATGACTCGTCGATTGTGCTGGCCGAAACAAGCTATTACGAACGGCTTCAATTCGAGACGCCGCTCGATATCAAGCTGAGAGCCGACACACTGAGCAAAGCCGTTCTGTTCATTGGTTACAGCCTTTCGGATACCAATATCCGGCTGCTCTTCCATAAGCTTTCAAAGATGTGGAGCAAGTATGAGCCCTCCGGCGTCAGGCCCATCTCCTATGTCTTTTCTCACATGCCCAATCCGGTACAGGAAGAGATCCTGAGCCAATGGGGCATTCGCATGATTTCGTCTGATCATGACGACCCTGGCCATGCCTTGACGTGCTTTCTCAAGGAGCTGGTTGATTCCTGAGGCAGGCATCCATGCCCTATCCATTTTACAACGAGCGAGCGTACTGACCGCGGCCGAACATGCGGTCATAGTCATCCGGTGTGGCCTCTGCACGAGAGGCCGCGCCTTCCGCCTGAATCTCCTTGGTCATCTCGACCAGTCGAATGGCAGCAGGTCGCTTTGAAATCTCGCCCAACCAGCGTGTCAGATGGGTATAACGCTCATGGGGTAAGCCAAGGAACTCGAGAATGGCCATCCAGGGATACGTCGCGATATCGGCAATCGAATAGGTATCGCCGCCCAGATAAGAATGAGTAGCCAGACGCTGGTCGATAAGCTCAACCAGGCGCAGCGCCTCAGTGGTATAGCGCGAGCGCGCGTACTGGGAGACTTCAGGCTCGAAGCGCGTAAAGTGAACATACTGGCCGAACATGGGGCCGACTCCAGTCAACTGGATCATCAACCACTGCATGACGTCATAACGTGCCGTACCGCTTGCAGGCAGAAACTTCCCCGTCTTCTCAGCAAGGTACTGCAGGATTGCACCCGACTCGAACACACGATATGGCTCCCCGCTCGGTCCGTCAGGATCGATCAACACAGGAACCTTGCTGTTCGGATTGAGTGCCTTGAAGGTATCGGTGAACTGTTCCCCCTTCCAGACATGTACATGCTTGAACCGGTAAGCCAGTTGCAGCTCCTCCAGCATCAGCACCACTTTCAGGACATTGGGGCTACCCATGCCATAGAGTTCAATCATTACGTTTGCTCCTTATCAGGTCCGTTCGCTACAGCCTTGGACAATGCTGTACACCAGTCAGAAAAAAGGGGTATCGGACAGTTCTGCTCGCTCATCAGGAGAGTTGAAAAATGCCTCCTGTCGCTCACCCAGAACGTTAGCTATTCGGCAAACCTCTGAATAGATAGCAGATGATTACCTACAGAACCCTTTGTCCTATTTGCCGGAGAAACCTGCATGGTTGATGTCGATAAAATCCCTGTTCAAGCGGACGTACTAGGCTCCGATGGTCAACACGTCGGCAAGGTCTATGACATTGTGGATCGCAATAAACTCAAGCTTGAGCGAAGTGATCCAGATGCTCAGGGGCAATATCACCTGATTCCTCTAGAATGGGTGGCCCGCGTAGACGGCGCTACCGTCCACTTGGCACGAACATGCGAAGAGGCACAGCGGGATTGGCAGACGGGATAAGCAGGAATCTGAAAAGCAAAACGGTGGGCTTGAACCCACCGTTTTATTACCTTCCAGGCCTACCATTCAGGTCGCTTGAAACGGCTTATTCTCGTGCAGCAATACGTTGAGTTCATCAACGATCGGCTCCCACTCGGCATCGTTCATGATTTCTTCTTTCAAAAACGCCGCCTGGCTGGGCGTCCAAAAAGGTGCTTCGGAAATCTTGACGTCATCGGGAAGCGGATAGTGCTTGGCGACAAACGCGTCAATACTGGCCTTATCTGAGTCCAGACCCAATTGATCGAATAAGGTCGTGAGATCTTTTACAGGAAGTTCCATAGTCATCTCTCCAGGCTTTCAAATCAGTTCGTAGCAAACTGGGACGTAATGCAGTGTCGTCACTTAATCGCTTACGAAGCATTTACCAATAGAGAGGCAGCTGAGCGCATCGGTTCAATCACAAGCCATCAGCAGATGCATTTGATCTGGAAGCAGCCGAGCGAGTGAGAAAGATCACAAAAACGTAGTCATACCGTCATAAGAGCTTAAAAAGGCGGCCTGCATATGCGCTATCAAAAACAAGCGGTTGCGCTCGTAGTGGCTTGGTTCATGGTAGGTGGTTTCGCCCACCTGTTCATGGCCGGCTTTTTCGTCAAACTTGTCCCCATCGACGTACCCTACCGGTTTGCCATCGTTTGCTTTGGCGGCATTCTGGAAATGGTGGTAGCGGTTGCGGTGCTCTTCAAAGAGCTTCGTCGTTACGCGGGCAGCGTTCTCTTTGTCTGTACGCTCCTTATGCTGCCTGTACACTTCTACACCTGGCAACATGCGGGCCTGTTTCCAGCGCTTCCTGAGTGGGTCCTGGCAGTACGTCTTGTACTGCATGCGCTTTTTCCAATCGTCATCTGGTATGGCTGTATTCATTACACCCCACCTGCCGAATTGGTAGACAGCAAAAAAGGGGCTGATGAAGGTGTCCACGGCCAGCTCCAGACTGGCGTTGGCCAGCCTGTTATGCGCACCGTAGGCGTAACGCCGGCTTCCAATGCTACTCAGTGGAGCGAACAGAAGCGTTCTCCGACTCCCTGAACATGGACGAAAGATTCTTCTCGATGTTCGCGCAGAGATCAGTCATCTGTATCTGGTGCTGGCTTTCGGAAAACGGGCTTTGTAAATCAGTTCCGATTTTTTCGAGTGCGAGCAACATAAAGCCCACTACCGTAGAGGCCAGAGGTGTAAACCAGCCTAACGACTCTACCAACCCTACCGGGACGATCAAACAGAACAGCGAGATGAACAGGCGTGGAAAGTACACATAAGGATACGGCAACGGAGTATTAGCGATGCGCTCCATACCTCCCTGCCAGTTAGAAATATCCACCATCGTCGATTCAAGACGTGCCAAGCGTATGCTGTCCAGACGCCCTGCCTTGTACTCCTGGGCAATCAAAGCTGCCGAGCCGCTTAGGATGTCGTTGGGAAAATTATTGGTATCACCGCTTCGAGCCACTTCCTCAGCAGGCAACAACTCTGCAAGTCGCTCTGGAATCGGCGCCTTCTTGAGATGCGCGGCTAAAGCATTGACATAGGCCACATGGCGGCGAAACAGCACCTCCTTGATAGGGTTTAAAGCATCGCCCGGGTCATCAACCAGAATCAGAACCTGACGGGCAAAGTTGCGCGAGCTGTTAACCATCCCTCCCCATAACGTACGAGCTTCCCACCAGCGGTTGTAAGCGCTGGTGTTCCGAATACTCACCAGCATGGCCAGGGCGGAGCCCAGCAGCGTCAATGGCATCGAAGGAAGGCTCATTCGATCATCGACGAACAGCATGAAGTCAACGGTGACAACAATGTCCCAGATAAGCAGCCAAAACAGCGACCAACCTGTATAGGAAAGGGTTTTATGCAGGAATCGGTACTTACGGCGAATAAGGGTTGGCAATGCAGCGCTACTCCAAAATAAAAACTTACTAGCGCTATGACCACTGTGTTTGAAACCTGGCTCACGAAAGCCATCTCAGGAAGTTGATTCAAGATTCTTCCGGGTCAACCTACTCCGAGATGTCCTCTGATCGCAGCGGTAGTTGAGGCAGATCAACAGGACTTATTGCGATCGTTTTTGACAATCTACGGCTGAATTTCAAGTATACGTAATAATTCAAACCACCTCTCACTTTCGCCTTTGCACAAATCCACAAAACACCTTTGCCTAACTTGAATATGCGCAGAGGGTGACAGACGGTATAAGATTGTTGTTATAAGAATTCCAACATCCTTCACCGTGCAACTCCCGGATGGCCCTTGTGGTCCAGTCCGGTGAATCCTATTTTAAGAATTTGGTATTGCCTTCATGAACGAAACGACTGGACCGTTTGCAAAAACGCGTCTTTTTTCTACGTTAGTCGGCATCGTCCTTGTGTTGATTGGTCTCGCCATGCTTGTAGGTGGCGTCAAACTGATCACTGTAGGAGGATCCTTCTATTACGCCCTCGCGGGTGCCGGTATTTTCATCACTGGTATCCTTCTCGTGCTTGCCCATCGTGCAGCACTCCCATTGTTTGCGCTCGTTCTGTTTGCCTCAACGCTGTGGGCGCTGTACGAAGTCGGTCTGGACTGGTGGCAACTGGTTCCACGTCTGGCACTGTGGTTTGTAGTAGGCATCGTTCTGCTTTTGCCATGGATACGTCGCCCCATGGCACGTAAGGCGGGTGTCAGCTCAGTAGGCGCCATGCCACTGACCGGCGCGGTCGTTCTGGCCGGTGCTGCTGCAGTCGCCAGTCAATTCACCAATCCACATAACATTGAGGGCAGTCTGGATCGTGCCAGTGCAGGTACAGTGAACGCTGCCCCCACCATGCCCGATGGCGATTGGCAGTCGTATGGGCGTACGTCATTTGGCGACAAATATTCCCCGCTGAATCAGATCACCCCGGAAAACGTGAATCAGCTGGAAGTCGCCTGGACCTATCGTACCGGCGACATTCCCGGGCCGAACGATCCGCAGGAAACCACGGCTGAAAATACGCCCCTCAAGGTCAATGGAAAGCTGTACGTCTGTACGCCGCACAGCCAGGTCATTGCCCTGGACCCCGACTCCGGCAAGGAGCTATGGCGCTTTGATCCCAAGCTGAGCACTCAGAGTGCCGACAGCTTCAAGGGCTGGGCACACATGACCTGCCGTGGCGTGGCCTACCATGATGATGCCGCCTATGCACAGGCGGATGCTCAGGACAATGCGCAGGCAGCGTCTGCCCCAGCAGAGGCTACACCGGTCAGCAACTCCTGCCCTCGCCGTCTGTTCCTGCCCACTGCCGATACTCGCCTGATCGCCATAAATGCCGACACTGGCAAAATGTGCGAAGACTTTGGTGACAAAGGCTCCATCAACCTGGGCGCCAACATCGGCGGCTTCACTGCTGGTGGCTACTACTCCACCTCGCCGCCGTCAGTTACCCGTGACCTGGTCATCATTGGTGGCCATGTAACGGATAACGCCTCTACTGACGAGCCTTCCGGCGTTATTCGTGCCTATGACGTGCACGACGGCCATCTCGTCTGGAATTGGGACAGCGGTAACCCTGAAGCTACCGAGCCGATTCAGCCAGGCCAGACCTACACCCGCAACTCCGCGAACGTATGGTCCGTCATGTCAGTGGACGAAAAACTGGGCCTGATCTATCTGCCAATGGGTAACCAAACACCGGATCAGTACGGTGGCATGCGTACGCCAGAAGCCGAGAAATACAGCGCCGGCGTTGTCGCTCTGGATGTCAATACGGGTAAGGTACGCTGGAATTACCAGTTCACTCACCATGACCTATGGGACATGGACGTAGGTGGGCAGCCCACGCTGATGGATATCAAGACGGCTGACGGCATCAAGCCGGGCCTGATTGCATCCACCAAGCAAGGCAGCCTCTATGTGCTGGATCGCACCAATGGTCAGCCCATCGTTCCCATACACGAGACACCCGTTCCGCAGGGCGCAGTGGAAGGCGATCATACGTCCCCCACGCAGCCAATGTCCGAACTCAACATGATGCCGCAGACACTCAAGGAAGCGGACATGTGGGGCGTGACACCTCTGGATCAGATGCTGTGCCGTATCACGTTCAAATCGCATCGCTATGAAGGCATCTACACGCCGCCTTCCCTGCAGGGTTCGATCGTTTATCCGGGCAACTTCGGTGTATTCGACTGGGGTGGCGTCGCCGTGGATCCTATCCGTCAGGTGATGTTCCTTTCGCCTAGCTACATGGCCTTTACATCCAAGCTTGTCGCACGCGAGGACGTCGAGGGCGGTCCGGCTCGCAAGAGTGAGACAGAGGGCGTTCAGCCAAACAAAGGCGCACCGTACGGTGTGATCATGGGTGCACTGCTGTCCCCGATGGGCCTGCCTTGCCAGTCACCGCCATGGGGTTATGTGGCTGCTGTCGACATGACGACTAATCAGGTCATCTGGAAGCACAAGAACGGCACTGTTCGTGACAGTGCGCCTGTTCCAATGCCGCTCCCCATGGGTGTTCCAGCATTGGGTGGGGCTTTCATGACATCCAGCGGCCTGGCCTTCCTGAGCGGTACGCTAGACCAGTACCTGCGTGCCTACGATGTTCGTAACGGTAAGCAGCTGTGGGAAGGTCGCCTGCCTGCAGGTGGCCAGACAACCCCCATGACCTACACTGGCAAGGATGGACGTCAGTACATCCTGGTTTATGCGGGTGGGCATGGCTCTCTAGGCACTCGTCAGGGCGACTATGTAATCGCCTTTGCACTGCCTCAGAAGTAAAAGCCTGATAGCAGGCGGGGCTTATCTGTAGCCCCGCCTGCTTTCACCCTTCAAGCTGACATCTCTTCAAACTGCTCCGCCTTACGCCCTTCTCTTCCAACTGTCGTTTCGCTGTACCAGACGTCACATTTTCAAAAAAATAGATCACTGTACTTTTCTTTGAATTTTTAGCCAGTTCAAGGAAATAAATACGTTTTTTAGTGGTCTATATCGCTGACCGGACAGCCTGCAATCATGGGTTTGATCATTAGATGAACTTTTGGTCTTTTCAAATGCTCATATATGATCGTAATATGATCCTGCTGTGCCCGTGCATTACTGTGAATCGCAACATGGTGTTTAGATACAGATCCAACATCGTTACGACTCCGTTACACTCAGTGCTCAGTCTCGGTCAAGACTTCCCTTTACCGAAACTTAATTTTTGAAAAGGTAAAAAACACCATGGCTAATCGCGAAACCGGTACTGTTAAGTGGTTCAACGATGAGAAAGGTTTTGGCTTCATCACCCCGTCCTCCGGCGGTGCTGATCTGTTCGTTCACTTCCGCCAGATCAAGGCTGCCGGCTTCAAGAGCCTGAAAGAAGGTCAGGCTGTATCTTTCGTGGCTGCCAAAGGCCAGAAAGGTATGGAAGCACAAGAGGTTGAAGTGGTTTAATCCACTTCCCTTGAAAAAGCCCCGTCCATGACGGGGCTTTTTTTATGCCTGAATCAAATGCAAAGGCTTAGTCAAACAGGGGTTGGCTATCTGCACTGATACCCGTCATCTTCTGCAGGATCTCATCCGCCGCACGCTCGGCCTCCATAAGGTCCGTAAAGGTACGGTCTGTCGCTACTCGGTGCAGAGCTTCCTCTTCCTTTCCATGCCCTTGTATGGCAATAAAGGCTTCGATGCCTGTTTCGCTTTCTACCGCACTTGCCCAGGCGCGGTGATCGCCAAAGATTCGCAATCCCATCAATTTCTCCTCTCGTCTAATCCGTGTTCATAAGATAGACACAGGCCAAAGCCATCCTATCCACAACGAGAGTAGATTGATCGATTCAGAGTAGACTCAGGCAGACCAACCTGATCAGAGGCATCAGTGTTGGCCCGCCCTCGGATGTATCAGCCACAACGAGCCGTCTTGATCACAAGCGCCTCATCAGTGGTAACCGTCAGGCGCTCAGAGTTGAAATCCATCGTCATGGCATCATCCGGACGCACAAGACGTGTAATCCTTGCACCAGAACGCTCTTGAAGCTGCTTGAAGAGTTCAGGAGTGGCCGTCTTACCTACCGCATATTGTGCAGCATCGGAATTACAACCACTTCCAAGTGAGGATGCGGATGTAGCTGCATCACTGCTTCGGGTACGTTCGTTACTGCCGGACTCTGGAGAGCTGCTACAGGCACTTACAAGAACCAAGGAAGAAATTAACGCTGCCAGGGAACTCAACTTCCAAGTCATTACACTGCCTTATCGTTTACATAAAGCTCTACCATACGGACTCGAAGCACCCGGCAACAAGGGCTACTTTGTAAATATGGCTTACCGTCTTCAAGAGGGAGCGTGCGTGCTCCACCGTACCAGAAAGAAACCGACCAGTAGCAAGAAGCCAACAACCAAGGTATTAAGCTCGAAAAGACTTTGAATACCTAGACGGGAAGCAATGCGGCGAGCTATGAAATAGCGCCATGTCATTTGAGGGCCAAACATGGCCATCAGAAGACAGACAAAGAGAATCCCTTGAACTACCCATCGGCATGTATACATGCAGCATTAAACCCTCTCCTAAATTAGGGCGAGATTTTCAGTGCGCCTATCAATGCTCACAATTCACATCAGTCGAAAGTGTGACGTACTTACCTTAGCAAAATGCAAAACCCATGCGTTTACGCCTGGAAGCCATTCAGGCTGCCTTTGTAAGGAATGAATTCATTATTAGCCCGTCAAAAGAGATGGCTTCATCGAATTACACCACTAAGGGAGTACGATCATGAACAATGCAGGCAACCTGGTTATTACCTATGAAGAGGCAGGAGAACCAAGAGAACTGGCAATAGCCGACGCGCCGACTGATGTCGATGAAGGCACTGTCCTTTTGTACGTACTGAAACAGCATGGAGGCGAGAGCTTGGAACTGGATTTCCCCCCCTATAGTGACGAACTCAACAAGCGTCGTCTGCGTGCACAAAAGCTCAACCTGCTTAACATCGACTGGGCTTATCGCTAGGCATCCGCCTGCCCTGCTAGATGGGCCTTGCTACGCTTGACAGCCTGTCCTGCTTTTTCGAATCATGCACGACTCATTTATAAATCAGTTCGCTATAAATGAGTCGGCAACGTCTGGTTATTTGTTCTCTGCGTCCTCATCAGACTCCAGAGGAACAGGAGCCTCTTTAGGGTTAGGCTGAATCTCAGGGTCGACGTCGATCTGGTCAGGATTTATATGATCAGTTTCAGGCATGTTGGCATCTCCAAGAAGTAAGCAGCAATATTTTGGGCATTCATACCGGGTATTGGTTCTTACCTTTCTCTGCCCTTAAGCGCGTTATAATGAGAATAGAGGCAAGCCAATACGCATCGAGTCATGTCTTTCGTATCGCCTACTGCCGATCAGCATTCATTCGCTTTACCTAGAGAGTCCATATGTTACGCACAGTATTGTTTTTGGCGTTGACTGCATTCATCGCCTGCGCCTTTGGGATGTTACTTCTGGGTAATGCCTACTGGTTTACAACAGGCGGCTGTCCTTCGCATGGCGGTGTTGCTGAAATATGTGATCAAACCAAAGCCAGAATTCAGTTGGGCTTCGGTATTGCAACGATGATTGTGGCCACTATCGCCATGATTGTCTGCATCGTTAGAGACACCCGAAAATAGAGATTCTTAACGGCTTTAACCTGCAAAATAGATATCTTTAACAATTAAAGGCTCAAACAGCGCTTCCTATCGAACTACTGTATAAACTTAATGTCAGTGTGCCATCCTAAATAGTCGTTCTAAGCATACTGACATGCAACCCTCTCGCTACGATGCCGCCCGCTCCAGAATACAAGCTGCCCTGGCACCCTTGGAATGCCATTTCACCAACCGTGATTCTCGCGGTACCTTTGCCTTTAAAGCGATAGATCCTCAGGGAGTTATCCACTTTGAATCCGGGCGTATCCGTACCGCGATCTACTGCAATCCTACTTCCCTACACCACCTTCTGGTCGCCGCCCGTAAAAAACTGCTGGCTCAAAACATTGAGCTGGAGTCCTGGGACGAGCGCCTTACTCTTGAGATGATTGGGCAGTGGGAAAAGGCAGCCAAGCGTACACGTCGCTAATCCTGTCGCTAGCGGGTTACATGACAGTAAGTCGCTAGCAATTACCCTCTCGCCAAATAGCTGTCTATCCATACAGTGAACCATTTCTCATTTTAGTCCTACTGCCTTCCTCAAACCCAACGCTGCCCGTTACCATCCGCGCCGATTTACTTATCGAGCACGGCCATGTTTCGTATTTTTTCTCTGATTTCTTTCTTCTTTTTTATCATTCCGGCTCATGCAGAAGCGCCTCGCACGTTTCGCGAAGCCAAAGTGATAGGCGCCAAAGTCTACAAGCAGCAACCTGTAGATTTTTATTGCGGCTGCCACTACTCCGGCAAGACGGTGGACCTGAAAAGTTGTGGCTATGTGCCCCGCAAAAATGCGACCAGAGCCTCTCGCATCGAATGGGAGCACATCGTGCCTGCCTGGGTTATCGGCCATCAGCGCCAGTGCTGGCAAAAAGGAGGAAGAAAAAACTGTACTTCAAGCGATCCGGTTTACCAGAAAGCCGAAGCTGATTTGTTCAACCTGGTACCGGTCATCGGTGAAGTGAATGGCGACCGCAGCAATTTTGCGTTCGGCTGGCTGCCACAGAAACCGACCCAGTATGGAGCCTGCCAGATGGTGGTCGACTTCAAGGCCAAAAAAGCCATGCCCCGCCCAGAAATCCGCGGCATGATTGCGCGCACCTACCTATACATGAGCGAACGGTATGACTTGCGCTTATCCAAGCAGGACCAACAGTTGTATTCAGCCTGGAACAAGCAATACCCGGCCGAGCGGTGGGAGCGCCAACGAAACCAGCGCTTGGCGTGCATTATGGGTCACGGCAATAAATACGTTGGAAACGTCGATCTCAAGGCCTGTCGTACCTAAGATCACTGATCATCCTGTAGCGCTGACTGCTAACCAACGCTACAGGACAGGCGAATTGAAAGAGTTCAGGCAGGAGGGGAAGAGGAAAGAATCTGGATGGTCATTGCTACCAGAAGTGTTACGAGACCAAACAGAAGCAGTACGACGCGCCCCCACCATGTATGGTTATTCTTGACACCCACGATCAGCGCTATTCCCAGAATAGCCAGCGTAGCCGGCAGGTAACGAACCGCCCAGAGCATTACCCAAAAAATCCTTTCCCATACGTGGATCAACACGTCCTGCATTTCTACTTCCCGCGAAGAATTATTGTCAGGCTTTCATTTTACAGACCGGACACTCATGCACCCAACCTGAATGCCTACCAATGCCGCGACCATTCATCTGCCATTGCAGCCGCCCTTACCTGCCCACTTCAAGTTTCGCCTGTTACGCCGATATGTCATGTAGCTCAGGCATATTTCCGGCCTTAATGTCCCACTCATCACATAGCGAATTCATACAGGCAGTCACTCGCGATGATCAGTAAAAAGCCCTTCACGCCCACCGAAAAATTTCTCTACGTTTCCGTCCCGGTCGTTTGGGTCATTTTATTCGGCGCACTTTTCTCATACCTCTAGATGACTGAGAGCGTGCTCTCGAAACAACCTAAAGGGCACGCTGCTTAACCCGTTAGTCAATGCAATACTTAACCGCCTCGCGAACATCGCTGGGCCGAAGAGGATTGTTAGCCATGCGTTCGTGCAGTGTGATGTGACTGCCACGAGAGCTATCGTCTACATGGATAACCGCAGCAGGAATAGAAGAAACCTTGGATGGCACAATAATTCTTTGCTCGCTAGCTGTTCCTGCCAGCGTTGCAGGCGCCCGACTTTTAGCCAGTCGATCAACCAGGCATTGGGTATAGGCCTGAACGTCCTTACCTGATCTGACATCCATTGAAGGCGGACTTTGCTCCAGATCTTTTACGCTTGCACACCCGGCGAGTAGAAGCACGGCTCCTACACAAAACCATTTCATTACCCACTCCTGGCACCGTGACTCGTCAGTCAGAAGACCTGACGTTATACGTCAATTTGAGAACATTATTGAGCTGTGTTTGAGACGAAATGTTTTAACGACCCAAACAAAAAAGCCGATCCTTTCGGATCGGCTTCTTGCCCCGCCAGCAGTGCGGGAATATTTGGTAGGCACGATTGGACTCGAACCAACGACCCCCACCATGTCAAGGTGGTGCTCTAACCAGCTGAGCTACGTGCCTGCTGTGGGTGCGCATTTTACGGAATCAGACTGGGTCGTCAAGCCTTTTTTCTTCTAAATTACTGAAAAGACGAAAATTTATTGGCATAGCCTGAAATCCGGTAATTCCCTAGTGAGAGAACTGAACCTTAAATGGCTTGGCAACCGGATAGGCTAGATCTTCTCCCTTGCATACCGACAACCTCCGCTCAAATAGCCCTTCAGCCAACTTGATGACTACAGTAACTTTCGCCTACGGAGAAACCTGTTGCCTCGGCCAGAGGCCGCGCAAGTCTGCCATTCCACCATATCCCTGGGACGATGGCTTATCACCTCGCGCCCTACCTTGCGCCCTTTTTCAGCGACTCGCTCAATCGACAGCGGACTTGTATCTTTCAAAGCCACTACCGGCTCATCTATGCACCTGACCAACGCATACAAAGTACCTATGCCGTATCGGTCAAGAAGATGCTCGGCAGTGATACGGATATGGATCAGCGTCATGGTTATCACGAAGCGTGCTGAAATCAGGCCCACTAAAGCAGGCGACTGCCGGTCGATAGAGGCAGTTGTCCACATTGCAGGCTGAGCGACACAAAAAAGGCCGGAATTTTCCGGCCTTTCAATTTAGACGAGACGTCGGGCTGGCCTACGCCGCGGCATGATAAGTACAGCCGATGCCAAGGCGATGGCCTCGATGATCCAGGACAGTAAAAAGGCACAGGCCAGCCCCCAACCAATACATTCAGGCGTCAGGACAACCTGATAACGGTAGCCTTGCCACGTCTCTTCAAGTATTGCTGGGTTAGCCTTGGTAAAGACATGCCAGGCGCGCTCATACCAGCGGCCCTGCAATGCCTGCCATTGCGAATCGAGCATTTGCTCACGGCGCATCAGCATGCCAAGGCTATCGGCATCGCTCTGGAAGACCGGATCATCACTGGCACGATAATGGGCTACCAGACGATCCATATCACCGCCAAAAAACTCGCCTGCCGTTTTGCGATACCCTTCCAATGCCTGATGGGCTTCAAGGCGATGGGCCTCGATACGCTGGCTGTAATCAGTGATAAACCCTGGTATCTGCACACCAACCAGAAGGCCTAGCGCAAACAGGATTAGCCGGATGTAACTACGCAGCATCATAACTCCTTGCGTATTGAATAGCAGGCTTCGCTACAACCGCTTAGACCCGCCCCTGGGTGACGATTTCGCCATCCCACCATAATTTCCACTCACCAGGCTGATGAAGCGCCCAGGTTTCGTTGGCCGTCAAAGGCTCTGTCGCAATCACTGTAACCACATCATCAGGCGTTGTTTCAGCCTTGAAATCTACCGTCAGGTCGGCGTCCTTCAAGTGCGCCGGACCAAACGGGGCCCGTCGCGTAATGTGGGCTAACTTGGTCGAACAAAACGTGAACAGCCAGTCACCGTCACTCAGTAGACAGTTGAACACACCAAAGCGGCGAAAGTGATCGCAAGTTCCGACCAGAACAGGCAGGAGCATTTCGACAGGCACCGGATCGGGAAAACGCCGCCTGACCTCATTAAGCAGATGACAGAATGCCGCCTCACTGTCCGTGTCCCCTACTGGCTGGAACAGACCGGGATCTGGTACGAACTCGTTGAGCTGGCCATTATGGGCAAAACACCAATAGCGCCCTCCCAGCTCCCGAACGAAAGGGTGTGTATTGGCAAGGTTTACCGAGCCAACGTTGGCATGGCGAATATGCGCGATAACCGTGCGACTCTTGAGCGGATAGCCCTGGATCATGCGAGCCACTTCGGAATCCGCTCCCGGCATGGAATCCTTGAACATGTGCAGTCCGCGTCCTTCGTACAGCGCCACGCCCCAGCCGTCCCGGTGGGGACCGGTACGTCCTCCTCGCTGCATCAGCCCCGTCAGGCTGAAGGTGATATCGGTAGGAACATTGGCACTCATGCCCAACAATTCACACATATCCAGACCTCATTCGATACGGCACGAGAGATGCTCTAATAGCAGGCCCTCTGCCAGACAATGAGTATGTCCAAGAAACAGTTTTGAATCAGCTGTTTGACGACGATACGGCAATAAAACGGCTACCTGACGGTACTCCCGGCGGCTTCCTATCATTCACTTGTCTTATGAACATACATAGAGATGGACCCAGCCAGACGGAGAACATTCGCCCCAGCCTGCAAACAGACAAGGGCGGCGTGATAGCTACAGGCGCGGCTCGATGCGCGTACGACGCTCTGGGACCCGTGATGGTGGGGATGATGGCGAGGGGTTGTTCGCTGCCGTGGGAGCAGGCTGGTCGGCAGGCGGTGGTGTCTGGTTGGCAGCCTCATCATTGCGTCGGGAGCGTTGAAACAGCCAGCGGATCAGCGCGAAGATGAAATATGCCGCGAATGCGATACACCCATACAGCGCCATTTCCGCCACAGCCCGCCAGGCGCTGTTTCCTACATGGAAGCCGAGATCCATGACGACAATGGCGCTGGAGGGTGCGTAAAAGCTGTGCTCAGGGTCTGCTATCGTCGGAGAGAACAGTATCAGGGCAACAATCAAACGGATGGGTTCTCGCAGCCAACGCCACATCCAGCCGGTCGCTTTGAAACACACCCATAGACAGCCTAGTGCGGCAACACCATAGACAGCCCAGGCAATCAGGTAATCGTGCTCAGTCATTTCGATACATGGCGGGTCTATAAAAAGGATGCCTATGATAGCGACTTTTGCACGGTTGGGCGCCCCTACTCGCGCCCTGCCCATGCACAGACACCTCAAAACCGGTCCACCGACACCTAAGGAGTCACCCATGACACAACCTCCTCTCGCTCAACGTACGCACGGCGCAGATCCCTACGTTTGGCTGGAGAAACGCGATGATCCTGAAGTGCTGGCTTATCTGAAAGCTGAAAATGCTTATCTGGACGAGGTGTTGCAGCCGGAAGCCGCGCTGCGTGAGACACTTTTCCAGGAGATCAAGGGACGCATCCGGGAGACGGACCTGTCACTGCCGGTACCGTACAAAGATTATCTCTACTACCACCGAACCCGCGCCGGTGATGAATATGCGCGCCATTACCGCTGCCCTCGCCCCCGGGACGGCTCGCTGACCATCGATGAGCCCCAGGAGGAATTGCTACTCGACGCCAATGAACTGGCCGGTGGTGGATTTCTGTCAATTGGCCGTTTCACGCTCAGCCCTGATCAGACCAAGCTGGGTTACAGCCTGGACCAGACTGGTGACGAAACCTATCGTCTATTTATAAAAGACCTGGCATCAGGCGACTTGACCGAACTTCCTTTCAATGACTGCGATGGCAGCATGACCTGGGCTGGCGATAGCCAAACCCTGTTTTTCGGAGAGCGTGACGAGGCTCATCGTCCTCACAAGCTCTATCGCTATCGCCTGGGTGACCAAGAGGCGCAAATGGTCTTTCACGAGACGGATGGCCGCTTCTTTATTGGATGCTACCGCTCAAGCTCCGAGCGCAAGCTGATTCTCCTTTCCCACAGCAAGACCACCAGTGAAGCCTGGGTCATGGACGCGGACCGGCCAAGCGAGGCTTTCGTCTGTGTAGCCCCTCGTCAGGAAGGTCATGAGTACTTCCCTGATCATGGAGCTGATGGCTGGATGATTCGAAGCAACCAGGCAGGTATCAACTATGCCCTGTATCAAGCGCCAGATGACATGCCCAGCCGCGAGCACTGGGAGCTGCTGGTTCCACATGATCCCGAGCGCATGCTCGAAGAGGTAAACCTCAATGCCAACGGCTATATCCTGAATCTGCGCGAGTCAGGTCTGCCGGTGCTCGAGGTACGCCCTAAAAACGCACCTGCCTATCGGGTACAGTTACCCGACGAGATTTACAACCTTGGGATGATCGACGTGCTGGAGTTTGACAGCCCGGTCATGCGTTTGCGTTATGAGTCACTCAATCGCCCTGCACAGGTACGCCAACTAGACCTTGCCACCGGCGAACAACAGGTCTTGAAGGAAGTCCCGGTAGAGGGGCCGTTCGACGCCGACGACTATGTCAGTCGACGTTTGTGGGCTACGGCGCCAGATGGCACACAGATCCCGATCAGCCTGGTCATGCGCAAGGATCGGGTGGGCCAGCCTACCCCGTTGTACCTGTATGGTTATGGCGCCTATGGTCACAGCCTCGATCCCTGGTTCTCCCATGCGCGCTTGAGTCTGCTGGACCGTGGCTTCACCTTTGCCATCGCACATGTGCGAGGCGGTGGTGAATTAGGTGAGGCCTGGTATCAGGCGGGCAAGCTGGAAAACAAGCAGAACACGTTCGATGACTTTATTGCCTGCGCCGAACACCTGATCGAGCAGAGCCATACCACCGCCTCGCAGTTGTGCATCAGCGGCGGTAGTGCTGGCGGCCTGTTGATTGGCGCTGTGCTCAATCAGCGGCCTGATCTGTTTGCGGCAGCCATTGCAGAAGTCCCGTTCGTGGATGTGCTTAATACGATGCTCAAGCCCGACCTTCCCCTGACCGTCACCGAGTACGATGAATGGGGCAATCCAGGTGAGGCCGATGTATACGCCCGCATCGCTGCGTATGCGCCTTACGAAAATGTAAAGGCCCAGGCTTATCCAGCCTTGCTGGCCGTAGCAGGCTATCACGACACTCGCGTGCAGTACTGGGAAGCGGCCAAATGGGTAGCCAAGCTCAGAGCCACGCGCACGAATGATGCCTTGCTGCTACTCAAGACCGAGTTTGGCGCAGGTCACGGCGGCATGAGCGGCCGTTATCAGGCGCTACGTGACGTAGCACTTGAGTACGCTTTCCTGCTCAAGGTTCTTGGACTGAGTCACTGATACGCTTCCAGCAGGCAGAGCATCAGACCCTGCCTGCTGGAAACGCTCCGATCTGTTAACCAGCTATCGATCCCACCGGAACAGCTTTGTCTTGGCGCGGTCTTTTTGTAATTGCCTGTCATCAAGGAGCTTGCCATGTTGGGCCGCCGTGCTACCCGGAACAGCCATCTTTCAGACCGCGTGCAAAATGTGGGGGGACTTGAGCGTGTTGCCTCCCTGACAGGGGGTGGCCTGCTATTGATCAAGGGACTACGACAGGGCGGCCTGCTCGGGGTTGCCAGGATGGCGGTCGGGGCGTTGGCACTTTACCGAGGTTATTCAGGGCATTGTGCTGCCAAACAAGCGTTGAGCCATAGTGAGTTTGAACGCCAGCTGATGCGCGACTATCACTGGAAAAATGCCAAGACCGAGTCTTGCTGTGTGGTTATCAATCGACCCAAGGACGAGCTCTATCAGTTTTGGCGCAACTTCAAGAACCTGCCTGCATTCATGGAGCTGATCCAGCGCATCGACATCCTGGACGACAAACGCTCTCACTGGATGATTCAAGGCCCAACCGGCCCGCTGGAGTGGGATTCAGTCATCACGGAGGACGAGCCTGGCAACTTGATTGGATGGCGCTCCATCGCCGGCGGTGATCTCAATACGATGGGCTGGGTAGCCTTCAATGAGCGTCCTGATGGCAGTACCGAAGTCGAAACCCTGATTGCCTATGATCCGCCAGGCGGCGTACTGGGGCACAGCCTCGCCAAGATCATGAAACGCGATCCGGCGTCACAGGCTTCCCGAGACCTGACTCATCTGAAACGCTTGATGGAAAGTGCGGCCAGCGCCACGCAGACGGTAACCGTTACCGGAAACGCATCGCTGACCGATCCGTCCCCGGTGGGCTGACTCAGCCCGCCCGAAAGATCATATAGTCTTCCCAGTCCTCTTCCGCTACCTGGGTTTCACTCAGCATGCGGCCCGACTGGGAGATTCCGGCATCATGTACGGCGCTTTCGTCTCCCGAGACCAAGGGATGCCAGAGCGGCAGGTCCTTGCCTTCTGACACCAGGCGATAGCCACAGGTGGGCGGCAGCCACTTGAATTCATCAGCCTGTCCTGGGGTGAGCTGAATACAATCAGCCACAAACTGCTTCCGTTCGGCGTAGCGGGTGCACTTGCAGGTTTTCAGGTCCAGTAATTTGCAGGCGATACGCGTGTAATACACGCTGCCATCGTCCTCATCCTCCAGCTTTTGCAGACAGCACAAGCCACAGCCGTCGCATAAGGACTCCCACTCCCCCTGGTCGAGCTGGTCTAGGGTCTTGCGTTTCCAGAAAGGTCGAGTGATATCAGCCATGAACGTAGTCGGTTGCGAAAAGCGCGCAGTCTAGTCCTCATGCACGAATCGGCCAAGCACCGCTCGTGCAGCTTGTCGCCGCAGCCTTCTGGAGGTTAACGTTACAGGGCTTCTCCAGATGCGCAGCTCATGGGCCTGCCTGAGCGTAAAATGTGACGAACCCATGCGCAGGCGAAACAGCATCCGCGGCCAGAATGGCTGAAGTCAGGATGATGGCTTCTGCATGGCGTGCCTCATATCATTTCCTTCAGGCCGAACCAGGGCGACGCGTAACACTTTACCTGCATAGGACGTCACATGACCGCTAGCACTCGTGTTCCGCAGTATGAAGTCGACCCGCAATTCGTCCAACGGTGGTCTCCCCGCGCCTTCAGTGATGCCGCTATAGAAGAAAACCAGTTGATGAGTATCTTCGAGGCCGCTCGCTGGGCGCCCTCGGCCTACAATGCTCAGCCCTGGCGCTTCCTCTATGCTCGCCGTGGCTCTGCGCACTGGGATACCTTTCTCAAGCTGATCAGTGAATATAACCGTAGCTGGGCACAACATGCTGCGGCGTTGGTCATCGTCTTGTCCAAGACCACCTTCGTACCGCCCGGCGGTAGCGATGAGGTTCCGCTGGGTAGCCATAGTTTTGATACCGGCGCAGCCTGGGGCTTTATGTCTCTACAGGCTGGCAAGCTGGGCTTTCATACCCACGGGATGGCAGGTATCGAGTACGACCTAATTCGTCAGGAGCTGAAAGTACCCACCGATCTCAAGATCGAAATGGCAATTGCCATTGGCAAGCTGGGCGACAAGTCGTCTTTGTCTGAGAAATTACAGGCCCGTGAGCTGCCT
This sequence comes from Pseudomonas sp. C2.3V, assembly GCF_058536325.1. Lineage (NCBI taxonomy): Bacteria > Pseudomonadati > Pseudomonadota > Gammaproteobacteria > Pseudomonadales > Pseudomonadaceae > Pseudomonas > Pseudomonas sp. C2.3V. The sequence continues at coordinate 2,450,894 of NZ_JBZUBN010000001.1, forward strand.
AGCCCACGTCGGCCAGTCGAAGAGTTGGCTGCCGAAGGCCCTTACACTCTCGGCTAATGCCGCCACAGAGCCGGCTTACGAATAGGCCGGCTCTGCACGCAATCAATACCCTTGCTTGAAATCCACCTGCCCTTTCAATGCCTCTCCATTGCGGTAGCGGCTCAGGTTTTCAAGAAAGAGTCGGGCAATATAAGGGGGCGAAGACACTGCCGCGGTATGGCTGGTAATGATCAGTCCAGGCGCCGACCAGAACGCATGAGTCTTAGGCAGCGGCTCCTCTCGAAAAACATCGAGCACGGCGCCGGCCAGGTATTTCTGCTCCAATGCTGTTACCAGATCGGCATCCACAACGGCAGTGCCACGTCCTGCATTTACGAACAGTGCCGAAGGCTTCAGTTGTTTGAACAGGTCAAGCGTATAGAGATCACGCGTATGCGAAGTGTCAGGTAAAAGGTTGATGAGGTAGTCAGCTTTCGAGGCCTCACGACTCAGGTCCTCAAGACCATGCACGTCAAGAAAGCCGGGCAGTGCGCGCGGGCTTCTGGCAATACCGTAGAGCTCAACTCCAAAAGGCGCTAGAAAGCGTGCTACATCCTGGCCAATGTCACCGGCCCCGACAATCAGAACACGTCGCCCTGCCAGCGAGCCGGGGGTGCAGGCTTCCCAAAGTCGATCCGCCTGTTTTCGAGCGCGCTCCAAGAGACATCGCTCATGGGCAAGCAGATAGCCGAGCACATACTCGCTCATCAGCTGCCCGAACACGCCCACTGCGCGCGTGAGCACATAGTCCTGTGTTAACCCGGAGGCCAGTAGCGGCCGGATGCCCGCCCAGGTGGACTGAACCCATGAGGGCTTGAGCCCCTGATCCAGAAGCTTTGCGACGAGATCTGGCTGCCCTAGCCAGATCTGGCACTCGGCAGCCACGCCTGCCACCTTTTCCGGATCATTACCTCCGACTATTTCCAGAGAGGCGTCCAACCCATGCAACGCGGTGAAATAGTCCTGATAACTGTCTTCCAACAACAAGAAACGCATGATCTGGTCTTTCCTTGACAAGCAATGGTGATGACTGTCGCGTTACATGGGGTCGTTCATACGCAGCAAATGCTCAGGCAGATGCTCAATGTACTCCTCCTGAGGTGGTGGCATCTGCAGGTGATAACCCTGCTTCTCCAAATTTTCCAAAACCTTTGCAGTGTCTTCGCGCTCCAGCTGTCGTTCCGGCGTAAGAACGAATTCAAACGTAAGCTGAGGGGTACCAAAGGCTGCAATCAACCCTTCTGGTACGCGAGCAAGCCCGTCACGCTTGTCGACGTAGAGGTACATTTCGCTTTTGCGCGGGCTTTTGTAAATGGAACAGATTCGTTTCATGGGTACTCCGGATAACATCAGGTTCGCAAGGCAGCTAGGCGATCCAGCAAGGCCTGCCCCATCAACTCGCGGCGCCATCCGCGCAGCGTGTCGGGTAAAACATATTGACCATCCGGCCAGCCACTCTTGATCAAGGCTTCCAGTACTTTCTTTCGCAGCATGAGTTCAGGCGCCATGGTCAGGCGCTCAGCTTCACTCTGGCCAATGAGACGAAGGTCCTTCAGAATCGGCGAGATTTCCGGAGGCAGCGGCTCGGATAACGGCTCAGGCCATTGATCCGGAGACGTCTTGGCGGCCTCGCTGATCAGCTCGATCAGGTGATCGCCGTATTGACGTACAGTACGAGGATGCATGTCATCGATACGGGCCAGCGCGACCTTGTCCTTGGGCTGAAGTCGCGCCAGAGGCCACAGGGAGCGCTCGCGCACAATACGATTGCGAGGCTGGTTACATAACCTTGCCTCCTGCTCGCGCCACGCACAGATGGCCCTTAGCACAGCCAGCTGCTGACGTGACAGACGCCAGCCCAGCTTGACATCTTTATACGCCTGATAGGGGTCCGACTCCTGCTTAAGGTTGGCTACCAGCTCACGGCCATCTTCCAAGAGCCATCCCCGCTTCGTCTGATCCAGGCGCTCAGACAACGCCAGATACAATTCCGCCAGATGCTCCACGTCAGCCGCGGCATAGCGCTCTTGTAGCTCCGTCAGTGGGCGCTGAAGCCAGTCCGAGCGTGTCTCGTCCTTGGGCAAGGCGATACCTAACAGTTCGTGTACCAGACGCGAATATCCCATCGAATGACCCAACCCCAAATAGGCAGCCGCCAGCTGCGTATCGAATAGCGGCTCGGGGAGGCTTCCGGTCAGCTTGAGCAGAACCTCAAGGTCCTCACTGCAGGCATGAAGGACTTTTGTGACCTGCTTGTCTTCCAACAGCCCAGACAACGGCGCCCAGTCACTGATCGTCAATGGGTCGATCAGAAAAGCGCCCTGCCCGTCGCCGACCTGAAGGAGGCCCGCAATGGGATAGAAGGTATCGACCCGCATGAACTCGGTGTCGAGCACGATGAAGGGCAAGGTGCGCCAGAACGCGCATTGTCGAGCAAGGCTGGCATCGTCTTTGAGCCATTGGATAGCAAGAGCCACGTAAATCCTCCAGTACTGTTACCGGAAGTATATCCATCCTGAAGCATTCAGGCAGATCAAAGGCCCAGATTAAGCCGCTTAATGCTTATCAAGCGTCCCGATTTGCCACATTTGAGGCGCTTCGTTGTCTTAGAACATAGGGCAGGCTGCACGGCATGACCAGACAGGCACCAGCCTGCCGAGGCGACCGCCATCCGAACCTGGCGGCATGAGTCTAACGTGACCAAGCGGAATATGGGCAGGGATGAAAACTTCAAAATCGTCTAAGGGCTTAGGTTTACGTGCGAAACTTAAAGCTAAACTTGAAGTTCAAGGCCTAACGTCAAGAGAAGTCGGGGCTACACGAAAACAACATCAACCGACCAGGCATTCGACTCGAGCGGGTCATTGTCTTAGTGATGAGGTAGCCATGGGAATCGCTGCATGCGAATTGAGTCAGTATGTTATTCGTCCCACCCTGGTCTATCTAGACCGCTATTCCCTGGCAGCAGAGGCCATGCTGCTGGCCACCGCCGCCACGCAGTCTGCGCTAGGCGCCACGCTTGAAACACAGCAATACCACGGTATTTACCGAATTTCCGCCGAACGGCATGCCGCCCTCTGGGATTACTATCTGGCCCGCGACCCTGAGCTGGCCAGCCTTGTCCGAGGCCTCGCCAGTCAACATGCCTTTTTCGGGGCGCCTCATCTGGAGCTGACCGTCAACCTTCGTTATGCCACAGCAATCGCCTGGCTCATGATCGAAGAATCACGCCTGCCCTTACCGGAGCCTGACGACCATCAAGGGCAGGCCCGGTTATGGCGTAAGGTTTTCAATCCTAGAGGCCGTCTTCATGACTTTCACATGGCCTGGCAGCGCTGCAGCGAGACGTGGAACCAGGTAGCCTGAGTATGACCCGGTAGTCTTTTTTGAATAACGGCCAATAGACTGTTAAAACCTTTTTTGAGCGATACGCTCGTCGTGGCTGTTGGTAAAAGGTCACCGTTCTGATAGTTTCCGCCCGCGTCATCTTCTGGAGTTGCGCTAACAATGAAAACAACAGGGTTGAAAACAGCAATTGCGCTGGCTGTCGCCAGTTTTTCTAGCCTTAGCCTTGCCAACGGCATTGCCATCAACGAGCAAAGCGCCAGTGGCATGGGGACCTCCTTTGCCGGTCGTTCGTCCTCTGCATTGGATGCTTCGACCGTTTTTGGTAACCCGGCTGGCATGTCCAAGCTCAAGCGTACTGAAATCAGCGGCGGAGCGGCCGTAATTGATGCCAGTAGCGATTTTAGTAATGTACGCTCGAATGCGCGTGGCACCAACGAAGGGGATATGGTGCCAACATCCGCCGTTCCGTTCGGCTACGTTGTAACACCACTTAATGATGATTGGCACTTTGGTCTGGGTATCTATGTACCCTACGCGCTGATCAGTGACTATGAAAATAGTTTCCAGGGTCGTTATCACGGATCGTACAGCAAGGTTGAGGTCATTACAGTCCAACCAACGCTGAGCTACAAGATCAATGACCGCGTATCCGTTGGCTTTGGCCCTACGATCAACCGAATAGCAGGCAAGCTGGAAAGCAACTTGTCCCTTGCGCCCTTGGGCGGCGGTGATGCGGAAGTTAAAATCAAGGGCGATGATGTTGCGCTGGGCTACAACATTGGCGTGCTGGCCGATGTAACGGATCAGTTAGCGGTCGGGGTCACCTATCACTCCAAAGTGAAATACAAGTTGGAAGGCCATACCAAGGCCAGTGGCGTGTCCAGTCTATCTCCCGTCGTCAATCGTCTGATCAGCCCGCTGAATGGCAAGTACGATGCCGAGCTGGATATCACTACCCCTGAATCGCTGGATACATCCTTTACTTACAAGCTTGACGATCGCTGGACACTATACGGTGGCGCAACCTGGACCCGCTGGAGCCGTCTGGACAAGCTGGAAGTACAAAACAGTGGAACACCTACAGTACCTACTCTGGGCAATGTCCTTGGCACAGTGGATGAAGAACTCAAATGGCACGACACTTGGTCCTATGCCATCGGCGCTTCCTATCAGCTGAACCCCCAATGGGTACTGCGCACTGGTTTCGCAATCGATCCGTCGCCAACCGACAACGAATACCGCAACGTGCGTATTCCGGTGGGTAATCGCAAGACCGTATCGATTGGTGCAGGCTGGTCTCCTTCGCCTGATCTGACCGTTGATGTTGCCTATGCCTACCTGTGGGAAGACAAGGCGTCAATCAATCGTGAAGCGACTGCTTTGCAGCCGGCCTACAGTGCTAAGGTTGAAAACAGCGCCCATGGCTTGGCCGCTCAGGTCAGCTATCGCTTCTGATAGACATGTATGAAAAAACGCCGCCCTTGAGGCGGCGTTTTTATTCAGATACTCGTCAGGGCTAACGCAACCAGAACACCGCACTCAAGCAACTCGACCAGCGCACCCGCCGTATCGCCAGTAGTCCCGCCCAGGCGTGTCATGAATGCTCGACGAAGCCACAGAAAGAGCAGCACTGCCATCAGCAAAGCGATCAGGCTTTCTCGTATCACGAGCAACATGACGATGACATGGGCGGCCAGTACAAGGCGCAGCAACCGCTTCGGCATGTGATCGACCAGCACCTGACCCAAGCCTCCCGGCCTTGCGTAAGGGGTCACGAGTAGCAGCCCAGGCAGCGCAACTCGCGCAAGCCAGGGAACTAGGAGGAGGGCATCCAACTGGTGGTGCTCAAGCAGTACGAAAAGCGCCGCGAACTTGAGCAAGAGCACAATGATCACCGCAACGACCGCCATCGGGCCGGAGCGAGGGTCCTTCATGATTGTCAGGGTGCGTTCACGGTCACCAAAGCCACCGACCCAGGCATCTGCCGTGTCCGCCAGGCCATCCAGATGCAGCGCACCGGTCAGCGCGACCCATACAGCTAGAACAATAGCGGCCTGCAATACCGGAGCCGCTTGCCCGAGCAGGTTGCCAAGCAGCCATAAAATGGTACCCACCAGCACGCCTACCATGGGGTACCACAATAAAGACTCACCGGTTTTCTCGGGTGGAGGCATGCCGGGCAGGCGTACCGGCAGACGAGTCAAGAACTGCAGGGCAATCAGGAAGGGCAGCATGGTGGGTATGTGTCGCTCAAGGCAGACGCCTCAAAAGCATGAAGACTGGCATAAGGAACTTCTACTTGAAGCAGATCCTTGCGAGGTAGTCCCTGCTGCCGTGCCAGTAACAACCGGATAACGCCGCCATGGGTTACCACTAGTGCGCGCGTATCCGCTGTACGCCTGACTATACGCTCCATGGCGCCTAGGACACGCTGTTCGAACGTGGCCACCGGCTCTCCATTGGGCGGCGTAAAACTGTAGGGATCAGCCCAGAACTGGCCTAGGGCATCAGCCTGACCCTCCATCAGTTCGGCAGCGGTACGCCCCTCCCAATCGCCAAAGTCCAACTCGCGCAGGTCAGGCTCAAGTTTGCACTCTACTCCCTGCCTACCTGCCAGCCACTCAGCAAAGGCTCGGCACCGCTCAAGGGGTGAGCTGATAATCAACTCCCATGACGGTAATGCCTGGACCGCGGCCTGCATACTGGACCAGCCCTGCTCCGAAAGCGGATGATCCAGACGCCCCCGAAAACCACCCGGCCCTTGTGTCTCACCATGTCTCAACAGAAACAGGCTCATGCCGGGCGATCCGATACGCTGGCCTCGGCAAAGGTCGCCATTTCGCCATGCAGGCGACACGCCAACTGAAGCAAGGGCACCGCCAATGCTGCACCGCTTCCCTCCCCCAGACGCAGCCCCAGCTCAATCAGCGGCTGAGCGTTGAGTGCTTCAAGCACAAGTGCATGGCCCGGCTCGGCTCCGCTGTGAGCAAACAGCAGCCACTCCCGCCCGGTGGGGCTCATTCGTACGGCGCACAAGGCGGAAACAGAGCTGATGAACCCATCGACCAACGCCGGAACCCCCTCCTGCATGCAGGCAAGGTAAGCGCCGGTCAACGCGGCAATCTCGAAGCCACCCAGACGGCGCAACACCTTTAGCGGGTTACTCAATGACTCCGCATGGCGTAGCAGACCACGCTGGATAACCGCGACCTTCAAGGCGATGCCATCTGCATCGAGTCCGGTTCCCGGCCCCGTCATCGCGAGGGGTGAAGCTTCCAGCAATGCACAAGCCATAGCGCTGGCCGCCGTGGTGTTGCCAATCCCCATCTCACCACCGATAAACAGCTGAGCGCCACTTGCCTTGGCTTTCTGGACGCTGTCTCGTCCTGCCTGCAGAGCTGCCTCGCATTGAGCAACAGTCATGGCCGGCTCGCGAGTAAAGTTGGCCGTACCTGGACCAAGAGGACGATCAATAACGCCTGGCAACGCCTCCATTGGCTCAGCGGTTCCCAGATTAATGACCTCCAGCGGAGCCTTGAGCGAACGCGCCAGAACGCTGATGGCAGCGCCACCGCCAACAAAGTTGCGCAGCATTTCGCCTGTCACCGCCTGAGGATAGGCCGACACCCCTTCCTCCACGACACCGTGATCCCCTGCGAAGACACTGATTGCCACGTGCTCGATAACAGGCCGTTCACGTCCCTGCATCGCCGCCAGATCAATCGCAACCTGCTCCAGCAGCCCGAGTGCGCCACGCGGCTTGGTAAGCTGCGCCTGGCGGGCCGTCGCCAACTGGCGGGCCCGCTCATCCAATGGCTGACAGGGTGCCTGCCACCAGTACTGCGTCATAAAGAAGCTCCTTTGAGCGTCATTGGCAAACCTGCCACGGTCAACACAACACGATCACATTGCTCAGCCAGCGCCTGGTGCAGCCAGCCCGCCTCATCGACATAGCGCCGGGTTAGCTCACCCAGCGGCACTACTCCCATGCCAGTCTCGTTGCTGACCAGAATGATATGGCCTGGTAGTTCGGATAGGGCTTCCAGCAAGGCCGCTCGCTCCCGGGCGAGCATAGTGGCATCCTCTGCCATTAGAAGATTGGTCAGCCAGAGGGTCAGGCAATCCACCAGAAGACAGCGCCCAGCCGAAGCATGAGCTCGCAGCACCGCAGCTAGATAAAGAGGCTCTTCCACCAGTCTCCACTCAACGGGGCGGCGGTCGGCATGCTGGGCAATTCGGGTACGCATTTCGGCGTCCCAGGCCTGGGCCGTCGCAATGTAGATGACATCCAGACCTGAGTCAGTGGCCAATTTTTCTGCAAGGCGACTCTTGCCCGAACGCGCGCCCCCCAGAATCAATTCCTTCATTGGTTTATTCCACATAAAGCACGCAATTTCGCGGTGTCCAGATGCTGGTCGACCAAGTCCGCCAGCCGTTCGAGATCGCGCTCGCGCAAGGCATGGTAGTCAACACGTTCAGGAGTAGTCAGCCCCGCCCAGCGCAACAAGGCGGTGCACGCATCAGGCGACTCGAACAACCCATGCAGGTAGGTTCCCATGATCAGCCCGTCTTCGCTCAGTGCGCCATCGCAGCGACCATCATCCAGGATAATGGCAGGTCGCTCCAAGGCGGCCCCTTCGGTGACTCCCGCATGAATCTCATACCCTGTTACGGCAGACCGGGTAGCCGCCAGGCAGCCCGCGACATTACGGAGTTGTTTTTCAGCGGCCAGCTCGGTGTTCATGTCGAGCACGCCCAAACCTGCGCTGTCACCTGGATCACTTTCCAGCCCGAGCGGGTCACTTACGGTACGGCCCAGCATCTGATAGCCGCCACAAATACCCAGCACGCGTCCTCCATAACGGAGATGCCGTTGGATATCAGTATCCCACCCCTGTTTGCGCATGAAGGCCAGATCGCCTCGCACGCTTTTTGACCCAGGAAGAATGATCAGGTCGCAAGGCGGTAGCGCCTGACCTTGTCTTACAAAGCTGATTTCGACTTGGGGATGCAGCCTTAACGGATCGAAGTCAGTGTGGTTGCTGATGCGTGGAAACACCGGCACCACCACTCGGATAACCTCGCCCCGCTTGGCGATCTGTCGCGTATCGACCGCATCTTCGGCTTCGAGATGCAGGTCGTGCAAGTAAGGCAGAACACCCAGCACCGGCTTGCCCGTCCGCGCTTCCAGCCAGTCCAGGCCCGGCTTGAGCAATGCAATATCGCCACGGAAACGGTTGATAACGAAACCTGCCACACGCTGCTGCTCCGACTCGCTGAGAAGCTCTAGCGTGCCCACGAGATGGGCGAAGACACCGCCCCGGTCGATATCGGCGATCAGGATAACCGGGCAGTCCACGCGCTCGGCAAACCCCATGTTGGCAATATCGCCTTCACGCAGGTTGATTTCTGCGGGCGAGCCTGCTCCTTCCACCATGATCACCTCGTATCGGCCGGCCAGACGCGCATGGGATTCCAGCACCGCCTCGCGAGCGATACGCTTGTAGCCGTGATAGGTCTTGGCATCCATCGTAGCCACTGCACGACCATGAATAATGACCTGTGCGCCGATGTCCGTATTGGGTTTGAGCAACACGGGATTCATATCTGTATGCGGCGCGATTCCACAGGCTTGGGCCTGTACAGCCTGGGCGCGCCCTATCTCACCATGGTCTGCCGTGACGGCACTGTTGAGAGCCATGTTTTGTGGTTTGAACGGTACGACAGCCACTCCCTGGCGTTTGAGCCAGCGGCACAAACCGGCGACCAAGGTGCTCTTGCCGGCATCGGAGGTGGTGCCCTGCACCATCACGGTTGTCATAAGGAATCCTTGTATGCCTGCAAAGCCAGGGTGAGTCGCGTCCACCCGGCTTCATCACAGGGAAGACCAAAGCGGATGCCCGCTATTGAAGGGAAAAACCGCGTGAGAATGGCTCGGCTGGCCAGGAACTCATGAAGCGCCTCAGCATCGGGTCGAGACAACCATTGAAACAGACCGCACCCGCCATCAGGGACCAGCTCGTGAGCGGTCAATACATCAGCCAGGCGCTGCCCTGCCGTCGCAAGCCTCTTGCGCTGCCGGTCATGACCACGCTTATCGAGCAGAATTTCACGTGCCACGGCCCGAGCTGGACCACTGACTGTCCAAGGGCCCAAAACATCGTCCAGTCGTTCCAGCAAGTTCGCTTCAGCCAGCACAAAGCCCAGGCGGACGCCTGCAAGACCGAAGAATTTCCCGAAGGACCGCAGTACGATCAATCCTGGCCGATCCGTCCATGAAGCCAGACTGTAAGCGGGAGAGAGATCCATGAACGCCTCATCCACGACTAGCCAACCACCCCGGTCGGTCAGCTTGGCATGCCAGCGGAGCAGCCGCTCAGGCTCGATAAGCTGTCCGGTAGGATTGTTCGGGTTGACCAGCACCAAGACGTCAAGCGTGCTTAGCGCTGCCTCTACATCGTCGAGTGACAGGGGTACAACATAATGCCCTGCTCGCCCCCAGGCCTGCTCGTGTTCGGCGTAACAGGGTGCCAGTACGCCTATTCGCCCCTCAGGACGAAGTGTGGGAAGAGCCTGGATGGCCGCCTGCGAGCCGGCAGCAGGCAGCACCCGTGGAGCCCTGTAGTAACAAGCAGCAGCCTCCTCCAGGCCGTCGTTTGTCTCGGGCAGACGCGCCCAGGCTGATAACGGTATGTGGGGTATTGGCCAGGGCATAGGCGCAAGCCCTGTCGACAGGTCCAGCCAATCCTCCAACGCGATACCATAACGCTGCGCAGCCTTGCGCAGACGTCCGCCATGCTCAAGCACTGATCACGCCTCCCAGCACGATAACTGCCACCCAGAGCATGACGCCCCGACGGACGAGCAGCAGTGCCATATCGATACTGTGCGCTGTGGGTGCAGGCCCCAATCCCAGAACAGGCCGATCATGTAGCTCGCCGTGATAGCGCGCTGGACCACCCAGTGTCACGCCCAGCGCACCGGCGCCCGCCGCCATGACCGGACCGGCATTGGGACTGTCCCAACGAGGCGCCTGTGTTCGCCAGCAATGCAGAGCGGAGCCAAAGTTACCCAACAGTGCATACGTCAATGCCACCAGACGCGCCGGCACGTAGTTGAGCCCATCATCTATGCGTGCAGCCGCCCAGCCAAAGCGTTCGAAGCGGGTATTGCGATAGCCCCACATGGCATCCAGCGTATTGGCCAAGCGGTATAGAACAACACCCGGGGCGCCTAACAGGACAAACCAGAAGAGAGCCGCAAAAACAGCGTCGCTTCCGTTTTCCAGTACGGATTCCGTACCTGCCCGCGCGACAGCCTCTTCATCCAGCTCACGGGTTTCCCGGCTGACCACATAGCCAACACGCCGCCGCGCCTCCTCCAGGTTATTACGCCGTAGCGCCAGCGCGATGGGCTTGGCATGCTCGCCCAAGCTTTTAAGGCCAAGCGCGAAGTACAGCGCCAGCGCCTCAACCAGCCAGCCTACGTAGGGAATCTGATCGAGTAGCGCTACCAAGACGACCCACGGTAGTACAGCCATGCACCAGGCCGTCAGCCCGTGACTGCGCCAGCCGCCACCGCCTGGATTGAAACGGCGCTCCAGCGCGTTTGCCCACCGACCAAATCCCACCAGAGGATGCCAACGTCGAGGCTCGCCCAGTATCGTATCCAGCAGCACACCTAAAAAGGTGGTCAGGGCCAGAATCATGTCTTTTCAGTCTCCTTGACAGAACCCCAGCGGTTTTCAAACACGAGCTCATCCAACGGGCGAGCCGTTCGCCAACCCTCCTCGACCAGCATGGGCTGATTGTAGAAGGCCTCGACAGGCCCAAGACACAGGATGGCCAGCGGCTTGCTGCCTTCAGGCATCCCCAGCAGTTCAGCCACCGCAGTCGGGTCGAACAGCGAAACCCACCCCATCCCAAGCCCCTCCGCCCGGGCGGACAACCATAGATTCTGGATCGCACAAGACAGCGATGCCACGTCCATTTCAGGCAGCGTACGGCGTCCGAAGATATGGGCTTCTCGCCCCTCCATGAGGGCAGCCACCAGCAGCTCGGCACACTCTTTTATGCCTTCCACCTTGAGCCGCATGAACTCATCGCTACGCTCACCCAGCGCCTCTGCCGTGCAGACACGCTCGGACTCGACCAGCCGGTAAAGCTCGGCACGCAGCTCCTGATCAGTAATGCGCATGAAGCGCCATGGCTGCATGAGGCCTACGCTTGGCGCTTGATGAGCAGCGCTCAACAGCCGCCGCAGCTGATCCTCCGGTACATGGCCGCCACTGAAATGACGCATGTCACGTCGTTCGGCGATAGCACGATAGACGCCGGCCTGCTCGGCGGAAGGAAAGGCGTGAGGATTCATGGTGCTAGCAGGGCAGCCGCCGTTTCGGGGGCGGATGGCATGTAGAAGTGAATGTAGCTGGCAGTCAGGCGGCCCTGTTGGAACACCGACTCCGCCGTGGCCTTGCCATTGGGACAGATACCACGCAACGTTGGAGCCAATGGCGATTCCAAGGATGAGTGATGATACGTATGGCCACGCAAGGTGCCGCTCTCGAAGGCAACGCTTTGCAGCGCCAGTGCAGTAAGACGTGGCTGCAAGGTGGCTTCTCCTTCAAGAAGTCCAACCATCTCGCCCTGCTCGCCTGTCTTGTCAGCCAGGCGCTCCAGCAGATAGAGCATCCCCCCGCATTCGGCCAGAATGGGCTTGCCTGCGGCATGATGCGCCCGAATAGCAGACTGCATGACGGTATTTCCAGACAGCTGTTGAATATGTAATTCAGGATAACCGCCCGGCAAGTAGAGACTGTCTACTTCCGGTAACTGCTGGTCCTGCAACACTGAAAAATGCCGAATCTCAGCGCCCATGGCGCGTAGAAGATCAAGGTTCGCCTGATACAGAAACGACAGTGCCGCGTCGCGTGCCACCCCGATGCGTACATCTGCCAGCAGCGGTTCGACGCTCTTCTTCATAGGGGCCTGAAACAGCACAGGCTCCGGTAGTGAGGTATCGGCACTGGCAGCAATGGCATCGGCCGCAGCGTCCAGACGTGCATCCAGATCCGACAACTCGTCAGCCTGGATCAGCCCAAGATGCCGGCTCGGCAACTCGATACCCGAGTTGCGCGGCAAGGCACCAAACCAGCGCATACCGCTTGGCAAACTGGCCTTGAGCAGCTCGGTCTGCCGGGCGCTGGAGCCACGATTGGCCAGTACGCCAGCAAAGGGCAGATCCGCCTGATAATGTGCAAGACCGTAGGCTAATGCCCCAAAGGTCTGCGCCATGCCGGTCGCCTCAATAATACCCAGTACCGGCACATTGAAGCGACGTGCCAGGTCCGCACTAGACGGCGTGCCGTCAAATAGCCCCATGACGCCTTCGATAAGGATCAGATCAGCTTCGCCTGCCGCTTCCCATAGCAGCCGGCGACTTTCTTCTTCCCCTACCATCCACAAGTCAAGCTGGTACACCGGCGCACCGCTCGCACGGGCCAGGATCATGGGATCGAGAAAGTCCGGGCCGCACTTGAATACACGGACCTTGCGGCCCTGTCTTGTATGCAGACGTGCCAGGGCTGCCGTTACACTGGTCTTGCCCTGGCCGGAGGCCGGCGCAGCAACCAGGAGCGCCGGACACCGACGATGATCATGCAGGTTCAAAATTCGATTCCTTTCTGGGCGCGAATGCCGCTCTGGAAGGCATGCTTGACCAAGCCCATTTCACTGACGGTATCAGCCGCGTCGATCAGCGCCTGCGGTGCACCGCGCCCCGTTACGACAACGTGTTGGGAGACCGGACGCGCCTCGATATCCGCCAGCACGTCTTCAACCTTCAGGTAGCCATGCTTGAATGCGATATTCAGTTCATCAAGCACTACGAGTGCTATTTCAGGATCACTTAATAATGCCTTGGCCACAGCCCAGGCACTGGCAGCGTTTTCGATGTCCCGTTGACGATCCTGGGTCTCCCACGTGAATCCCTGGCCCATCACATGGTAACGGACCTCCTCGGGGAACCGCTGGAAGAACATCTGCTCACCGGTACTGACGCGTCCCTTGATGAACTGTACGACGCCCACTTTCAGTCCATGCCCCAAGGCTCGGGCCACCATGCCAAAGGCAGAGCTGCTCTTGCCCTTGCCGATACCGGTGTGTACCAGCAGCAAGCCTCGCTCATTCTGTGCATTGGCGATCCGCTCGTCCATGACAGCTTTCTTACGGACCATTCGCTCACGGTGGCGCTCATTGCGCGCATCATCGACGGGTAACGAGGTGGGGGTTTCTGGGGTATCGCTCATGACGCTCTCCTTCAGGCAAGGGCTGAGGCGAACGGAAAGATCTGCTCCGCAAGGATACAGATGAGGCAACGACGCACAACGCCATTAGCCCTGTGCGACGATCAATGCCCTCCGCATTGCCGTGTAACGCCTGAGGCCGGTCTCCGGGCTCGTGAGCGGAAAACTCCTCCGCCGCGCCTTCCCAGACAGCTGTCCAGTGGCCTGTGCGACGTTCAACTCACCTACCGTTGCGGGGGCAGCGCCGGCTTGCTACCGGCTTCCCTGTTTCACCTCGTCGACCCATGTCACGAGGCACCTCAAGCAGACGCGCAGGTTACGGGCAAGCCCTGGGAGCGTCAACGAAAGTCATGGCAAATGGGGATAAATCTTTGCGCAGAAAATCCACCGGCGCGACAGATTCATTTCGCTTTGTCGTCACCGCGCTATCATATTTGATAGCCATGCTGGCTGAAGCTGGTGATAATGCGCCGCTTTCCATCCAGTCAAACCCTTTGGCTGGCCATGAAGTTATCGAGCTACAGGTCTCCCTATGTCCGAATCCACTGCCAACGATCCCCGTCTTAGCCGCATGAAGCGCCGTATCCGCAAGAAGCTCTACCTGGGCGAATTCCAGGAACTGGCATTCGAGCTCAAGGCTGATTTCAAGGAATCGCTTGAAGACGAAGCGCTAGAAGCGCTGCTGAGCGATTTCGTCGATTTCGTCGAGTCCCGTAACCTGGACTACATGGGTGGCTTCGGCGAAACCTGGATCGAAGGCACTATCATGGCAAACAAGCGCTACGGCTCGCCCACTGAGGAAGACCGTCAGGCCCTGACCGATTGGCTCAAGGCACGCAAGGAAGTGGCAAGCGCTTCTGCCAGCGAACTCTACGATGCCTGGCACTTTGAAGAGTAACAGGTCATCGTGAAAAGCCCCGGCCAGTGCCGGGGCTTTTTATTTCTGCTGCGTTCAGGAGGCTGGCCAGTAGATCCGCGTCAAGGGAATCAGAGATTTCAGCTCCAGATCCAGAGACTCGTAATGCACCAGAAGCATGTCGACTAACTGATCCATGTCCATCAGAGCCACCAATTGACCGGCGCGCTCGGCCTCATAGATGGCCTCCTGGCTGAAGCCGCATGTACTGACAAAAATACCCTTGTCGTCAGCCTTCAGACAGTTCAGAAGCTCTCGTAAAGTCTCACCGCCTACGACACCTTGACGATGCTGAACCTGGACCTTTACATGAGGGGGATGCAGACCCAGGCCATCCAGGGAAGCCTCGATAGCCAGGCTGCCGTTGGACGCAGGAGGCTGTTTGGTGATAAATCCCATGGCGCGTACCAGACCGGATACCAGCTGGATGATCTGCGCCTCGGAAAGACGATCGAGCCGATCAGCAATCAGTTCGCGAGCCTGTGCTTCCATATCCTGTCGAGCACTCAGGATAGTGTCGGCCTCCTGCTCGCCCGGCTGAAAATCACCACGGCTGAGTGAGTCGAGCTGCTGCCAGATTTCCTGGCGCAACTGACAGCCCTGCACCGCATTCAATGCATTGCGCGCCTTGACGCTGAGCTGCGCACGGGGAATCTGTGCATACCACCTGACTTGTCTCAGGTTGGGCCACTCCTCGCATTCATGCGGATCATAGCTGTACCCACCTGTAACATGTCCCAGCCAGTACTGACGCGTCCTGTGGTCATACACGACTAAGGCATCGCCTACCCTGATGTCGTGGGTCAGCGTCTTGAGCGCCGACGCCCACGTATCCAACATTGACTCACTATGCTGGGTCGTATACTCGGAAAGCTTGATCTTGATTGCCTTTTCATCCGGATAAGCCCGCAGATCGCCCAGCTTGGGCCAACCCAGCGCAATTATCCCACGGCGCAACGCCTCGTTAAGCGCGCGCCCTTCTACCTCAATCTTCCACGCTTGATTCATAGCGATGCGCTTCCATTAACCTGCAGATACCTCCTGTTTGAAGGTACCCGCACATTCTGGTGAGAAATCAGTAATCAGGTTTGTAACCAGACCAAAATCCGGGAAGCGATGACGTCTAAAACGCCCGTGATATATTACAAATCGTGAGCCATGAAGTACTGCTAATCGTTGATAGCGACAAGCGGCGGCAGCAGATTACTGCTCAATGATGAGAAACTGTCTGCAAGTTTTTGGATAAAAACATCACATATTTTTCCTTAACCTATGCGAAGGGACATCGGTGTCGTTTTTCATCGATAATGCCGTTTGAACGTTTGAACGAATAACGGCTAACTCAAGACGCCCATGCAAGTGGAATCGCCTAACCACTTACAGCCTCTTAACCGTTAAATCAGGCCAGACAATCGAATTCTCGCCGCCCATTAGCGTCGTAACTTCACACTGACAGCATGCATTTCCCATGACAACGATTCTGCAAATCTCCGATACTCACTTCGGTACCGAACAACAACCCGTACTTGATGCGCTGGAAGATCACGTACGTGAACATGGCGCCGACTTGCTGATTCTTTCAGGAGATATCACACAGCGAGCCCGTGACAAGCAGTTCGAAGCCGGGCTGGCTTACGTGCAGCGTCTTGAGAAATATGGCATTCCAGCTACCCTGGTAATACCAGGCAACCACGACATTCCGCTTTATAACCTCTTTGCCCGCTTCATGACGCCCTATGCCAACTACCAGCGTCATTTTGGAAGCGACCTTGAGCCTACCTATGAAGATGAACATCTTCTGGTCATTGGGTTGAACACTACGCACCCCAAGCGGCGCAAGGACGGAGCGGTTACATCCGAGCAGATTCAACGCGTCGTCGACCGCTTGAACAAGACCTCAAAGGAAAAGCTGCGCATCGTTGTAGCACATCAACCCTTTGGCGCCATGGTTCTGAGTGACTTGAGCAATCTGCAGGGCGGCGCAGGAGATGCGCTTACCGCCTGGGCTGACGCCGGCCTAGACTTGGTAATGGGTGGCCATATCCACCTCCCTTATGTTCTTCCCCTAAGCGGCCAGTACCCTGAGCTTTCCCGAGAGATATGGATTGTGCAGGCAGGCACGACGCTCTCCTCTCGCGTACGTGGCAGTGCACCCAACTCCTTCAATCGACTGATCGTAGGCAACGGCGAAACCAAATGCGTCGAGGTAGAGCGCTGGGACTTCATCGACAAGCGCTTTACAGTTGCCGAGCGCTTCAACCTGACCTGGAAGGCAGAAGAGCAGGCACTGGAGACGGATCGCCATGAGGTCCTGGTGCCCGGCGGTCAGCAGTAAGAAGGCTTATGCGTGCATGGCATTGGTCAGGCGCGCTCTTGTCAGAGGTACCTGCCGCAGCCGTAACCCTGTCGCATCGAATACCGCATTGGCAATAGCGGCAGGCACTGCAGCAGACGTTGCTTCACCTGCCCCAACAGAAGGCTGGTCCGGCTGATCGAGCAAGACGATGTCAATCTCTGGTACTTCATGAAAGGCCAGCACGGGATAGGCTCCCCACTCAAGACTGGTCACACCGGTAGGGTTGAACGTCACTTCCTGCTTGAGTGTACGGGCGACCGCCTGAATCACATTCCCCTCAATCTGATTCCTAACACCGTCCGGGTTGATGATGAGCCCGCAATCATGGGCAACCGTCACGCGTCTGACCCTTACTCCGGCTGAGCTGACATCCACATCGGCGACTACGGCCACATAGGCATTTTCATTCTCGTATTGAACGTAACTGATCCCGCGGCCCTGGACGGATTGGCCTTTCCATCGATCAGGACCCTGCTGTCGAGGCGTCCAGCGAGCCTGCCGGGTGGCCGCTTCAAGCACGGCACGGCCGCGAGGATCCTGCAGATAACGCAGTCGAAACGACAAGGGATCAACCGACACGGCCCAAGCCAGCTCATCCATGAAGGATTCATTGGCAAAGGTGTTTGCTACCGCTCCCAAACCACGCAGTGCAGAGGGCCGTAGCGGCGAACTCAAGGGGTCGATCCAGTGCGTTTCAACCCGACAGTTCACCAGGGTGTAATTGGTGGGGGCGTTACGGTCTCCCCCCGCGTTGGGCCCCTGGATGGCCAGTCCCCGAGAGAGTTGCCCAGCCAACAGGGAAGCAGCTCCCGCCTTGGCGCTGGGCCGGGTGACATGAGTAGGCGTCCAGTTCTGGAAGTGCCACGCCACAAGGTCACCGGATTCGTTCATCCCTCCTTGCAGCTGCATCAGCATAGCCGGACCCTTGGGGTTCCAACCATGCTCGTCAGCCCTGGACCACTGCACACGTACCGGACGACCACAGTGCCTGGACAGCAGCGCAGCATCACCCGCGACATCGTCTGCCCCATTATGTCCATAGCATCCTGAAGCTTGGCTATAAATGACATGCACGGCGTGTTCGTCCATGCCTAGCAGATTGGCCAAAGCCGACCGTAACGGATAAATGCCTTGAGTACCCGACCAAATGGTTGCCGCGCCAGCTCGTACATCGGCAATAGCGCACGAAGGGCCAATCGAGTCGTGGTTTTGAAAAGGCCAGCGGTACTCAGCCGAAATAACCTGGGCGGCTTGTCCCATATGCTCGATGACATCTCCCTGCTCGACCAGCACCTCAGGCTCGCCGGCCACATGGCGTAAGCGGCCGTACAAATCGCCAGGGTTCGGCAACGTGGAGGTATAGCTCCACGTCACTTTGAGCGCACGGGCAGCCTGCATGGCCACCCATTCCTGTTCTGCAACCACACCCACGAAGTTGCCTTCATAGACCAGTTGCGCGCCTGCCGGTAGTTCACTGGCATCAAGGTGCTCGACTTTTAATCCATCCAGACGGCTGGCACCCGTTATCGGAGGACGAATCACCCGCCCATGCACCATACCCGGGACAGTTAGGTCATGAACGTAACGAAACTGACCGAAGACTTTGGCAGGAATATCTACCCGCGGTATGGATTGACCAACGACTCGATAGCTTTCGACTGCTCGAACACTAGCAGTCTTATCTACAGAACGTTCAAAGGCACCCTGCGTCAGCAGGTCGGAATAACGAACATAACGACCTGTTGGATCGCCTCGGTAGACCACACACCCATCCACCGTATCGAGCACCGACGTATCGAGCCCCAGGCGACGTGCACCCTCATTAAAAAGATAATGCCGGGCTGAAGCGGCAGCCTGACGCAATTGGGCACCACCCACCTGAATCGTCTTGCTCCCTGCTGTGATGCCCTGGTTGGGCGTCAACTGTGTATCACCCTGAATCAAACGAGTAGATTCGAACGAGACGCACAATTCATCCGCCACGATCTGGCGCAATGCGGTCTCAACCCCGGTTCCCAGCTCCACCTTGCCGCTATAGATAATGACGCGGCCATCCTGGCGAATAGCCAACCAGGCGTCGAGCTGTCTGGCGTCCAGGTTTTTCTTCACCTGCTCGGCCGAAAGGTCAGGCGTCAATAGCTCGGCAGCCCGAACACCGTCAAAGCTGAACCCTACCACCAGAGCGGATAGCCCTTGGAGAAAACAACGGCGCGACACCAGAAAAGTCATAAGCGCTCCTCGCCCTGGCGCATGAGGCCTGCGGCACGCTGGATTGCTTTGACGATGCGCGTATGTGTTCCACATCCACACAGATTACCGGCAAGCGCCCGTTTGACCTGCTCGTCGGTTGGCGAGGTGTTTTGAGAGAGCAATGCCTGTGCACTCATCAACATGCCTGGAATGCAATACCCACATTGCGCGGCCTGCTCATCGATGAACGCCTGCTGCAGAGGGTGTGGTCGGTCTGGCGTACCCAGGCCTTCAACGGTCACAATAGCCTGGCTTGCCAGTGAGCCGACCGGCACGCAGCAGGAGCGTACAGGGCGACCGTCTGCCAGAACCGTGCAAGCCCCGCACTCACTAAGACCGCATCCGAATTTAGGGCTTATGATGCCCAACTCGTTGCGCAGCACATACAACAATGGCACCTGCGGATCGACATCGACCTCGTAAGCCGCGCCATTGACATTCAATTGATGGATTGTCATTGCCCGGCTCCTGCTTCTCGTTGACGGGCTACGTCCTGAGCCGAAAACACATGGGTATGGCCACCGAACCGGTGGCCGATATAAGTGGCCAGACTTGCAATCTGATCATCATTCAAGAGTGCGCGGTAGGCAGGCATAAAAGCCTCATCCTGCATCCCCTTTCGCTCAATCCCTTCAAGCATGACACGAATGAGGTTTGTTCCATCCGGGTCGCGCACGGCCGAGTAATTCGGAAAGGAATGCGGATAAGGTCCTCCCAGCCCTTGTCCATCGGGATGATGACAGCTCTCGCATAGCGACACGAATAACGCTTCGGCGTCTGTATTGCCCTGCGTTTCCGGCTTCACGCTTATTTCGGCATGCGTCGGTACGGTGCCCGGCTTTGCAGGCACGCTACGCAAATACGCCACCATGGCCCGCAGGTCTTCGTCCGTCAAAAACCGCAGGCTACCGCTGACAACCTGTGCCATGGGTCCGCCCGCTACCGCCTCCCCACGCTGATGACCATTTCGCAAGTAATTCATCAGCTTTTCGTCACTCCAGTCACCGATACCACGAGGGTCAGACGTGATATTCCAGGCCGTCCATCCCTGCTGGCGCGCACCGGCATAGTGTAGAGAGCGATCCAACCCCTGACTCCAGGTACGGGGCGTATGGCACTCCCCACAATGCCCTAGCGCCTCACTCAGATAAGCGCCACGGTTGATCTGTTCGTTCGAAGAAACCTCGTTGAAACGGCCTTCACGGAAATTGAGTAGCTTCCAGCCCTTGATGATCCAACGCTGATCGAAAGGAAAACGCAGCTCATTGGTAGGCGGCGTATAGACAACGCTTGGCCGGGACCTTAGGTACGCAAGGATGGACAGAACGTCGTTACGGGATAATTGGGTGTAAGCCGTATAGGGAAACGCCGGGTACAGATGTGCGCCATCAGGCCGTATGCCTTTATGCATGGCATTGAGAAACTGGTCGTCGCTCCAGGCACCGATACCAGTCGTGTTTTCAGGCGTGATGTTAGTAGAGTAAAGCGCACCGAAGGGAGTGATAAAGGCTACGCCACCGGCGAAGGGCAAGCCGTCCTTACGGGTATGGCAGCTCTGACAGTTTCCCAACTGCGTCAGGTATTCGCCCCGTTTCGCATCAATGCTTGCGCCCTCTCCCGCCCAGACAGGGCCATTGAGCGTGGCGAGCAACAACAAAGGCAGGGCTTTACACAAAGCCCGCCCTAAAGGTGGGCCTAACCCCATCGGCTATCGTCCTATTCTTCTATTTTTCACCTGCCCCGATGCAATGGGACGACAGCTGCGATTCGACTCGCCAAGATAAAGGCCACAAGCGGTGTGTGCAAGCCAAATGGACCAAAACGGATTCAGCAAGCCTGGCGGTCATTATCAAAACCTCAGACTTGTCACCTGCCCAAAATTTACGTACTGCTTACACAAGCCAAACACTTCTTGCAGTTCAACTGGGTAGGATGCCTTTCCATGATTGCGCATACAACATGGGAGCACATATGCATCTTTTTTCTCTCAGCAAAACAGTTGTTGGCCTCGCAGCTATAGGCATAGCCAGTCTTGCTACGGCAGAGCCGCTTCACGGGCCTGGTCCCGGGTCAGACTGGCGTGCTCCACACAATGCCGGTCCGGCCTTCAACCCAGGCCCCCGACATGGGCACGGGCTACCAGACTTTGCGCGGGAGGTCTGGATAGGCAGTGCACTCTACTTTTTGGCTGCAGGTACTTACTATGTATGGAATGCCGATCAACAGCGCTATATCGTTGTAACACCACCTGTTCCTACAACAGTCAGTACACAAAGTTATGACGTCATCGCCTACCCGGCTCGCGGCCAGACGCCCGATCAGCAGGCTCGGGATCGATATGAATGCCATAGCTGGGCAGTCACTCAAAGTGGCTTTGATCCAGCCACCGCAACGGCAGCACCGCCAAGCGCAACTACGGATTATTATCGTCGCGCATTGACAGCCTGTCTGGCTGGACGTGGTTATAGCGTCAATTAAAAGAAGGGAAACAAACTATTCTAGCTAACCCGCCCAAGCGTTACCGTTTGGGTACAAAGCCGTCCGGCTTTCGTGACAGCCACTCCACGAATGCTCGTATCCGCTCATCCTCCATGAGGCGCTCACGGCTGTTGTAGGTGAGTGCTAACGCTTTCTCGTCAAACGTGGCATGAATGTGGTTATGGCATGGACGACATACCCACAGCGTTGCCGTAATACGCTCTATACGATCAAAGCGCTTTTGCACGTAGGGCTTGTCATGCAGAGACTTAGGAATCAGATGATGCCGAGTGAGCGGAGCCTTTCGTCCGCAAAGTTCGCAGGCGTCAGGCTGAGGCGGCAGTCGAATCGCGTCTGGCATGAAAGGGAAGGAAAATGTGTGTTTCCATCAGATTCAACCGATCCACCTAGAGTTCAAAGCGCCTCTGGTATCAGAGGCGCCCGCCAGCGGCACTGCTGGCCAGGTTAGGTGTAACCAGTACACGTTTGGCATCCAGATAGGACTTCTGCCAGTAACGGGTACTAAGGCTGTCTAGTCTTACCGTTCCGCCAGTACTGGGCGCGTGTACGAAGCGCCCTTCACCCACATAGATTCCCGCATGACTGACCTGCTTGCCTCCAGCCGTTGCAAAGAAGACCAGGTCACCGGGCTGCAAGGCCGATTGAGAGATAGAAGGCGCGTTGAGAGTGATCATTTCCCGCGTGGAGCGCGGCAAGCGAATCCCCATGACGTCGCGGTATACGAAATTGATCAGGCCACTGCAATCAAAACCGCTGTCGGGCGTGTTCCCTCCGTAACGGTAAGGCGTCCCAACCAGCCCTATTGCGCGAAACAGAACGTCATCGGCGGCCTGTGAATGGGTATCAAGCTGAACCCTGGAAACAGGCGTTGGCGCAGGAGGAGAAGGCGGCGGAGTGCCAGCACAGGCGGCCAGCAGAATGGTCAGAGCAGTCAGTGCGATACGAGCCAAAGCAGGCATAGGACAATCCATTCACTCTTGCATTCCACCTTGATCGCGCAGCGTTGAACGCGCTACGCGATCAAAGCCTTGTTAGCGCAATATGCGCTTTCCTTCGAGGAAGCTGACCTTCCAGTAATGGTCTTCAAGACTGTCTACACGAACACCGCCACTGCGATGGCTCGAGGAATGAATGAACTTCCCCTCGCCCATGTAAATGGCTGCATGACTGACACGACCGCGGCCGTTGTGATTGAACAGCAGAATGTCGCCTGGCTGCAGGTCGTTCTTGCTGACAACAGGTACATCAAGATTGATGATCTGGCGGGTTGAGCGTGGCAACTGGATACCGGCTTCCTCACGGAAGACATAATTGACGAAGCCACTGCAGTCAAAACCCTTGAGCGAGCTTCCGCCAGTGCGATAAGGCGTACCGACAAGCTCTTCGGCGCGGGTCAGGATGCTATCGGCCAGAGTCGGCATCGGCTGCGTGGAGCCAACCTCATGCTCCCAGCTCAAAGGCTGACGGGAGGCATGACCACCCCCACGGGTAGCTTTGCTGGAAAGCCAATGAATTGGCTGAGCCGATTGCTTGCTTTCAACAGCGGCCGATTGTTCCCGGGTCGGCTTTGAAAGCTGTGCCTGTTCAGGCTTTTGTTGTTGTGGAGCGTTGGCGCAAGCCGCCAACAAAGCAATAAAACTTAGGGGCACGAGGGGTGCTAAGCGAGTCCGTAGCATGGGCACGACCGTGTCGAAATTCAAAAGTTGCGACACTTTGCCGTTTACCCAACGAACAGGCAAGAATTTTTTAATCGGACATGTGACTTAAAATAATCGATAAAACGTCTACGGCCCTTTTTTGGAGCCTGACTGTCACCGATGCACTCAAATCAGTCATGGTTGGATTGATCTCGGCAACAAAACCCCCGTTGTTGAGGGTCTGCAAGGCTGGCTCGATGACATACGGGAAACTGGCGGTAGTGCCTATGAGGAGCACAACGTCATAACCGGTAGCATTCTGCTGCATCAGAGTAGATACCGCTCTGGCAGGTAAGGCCTCCTCAAACAGCACGACGGGCGGTCGTAAAACACCCCCGCAACGGTCACACCGTGGCGGCAGGGAATGACCAATTTTATCAGCAACAGGGATATTGCCTGCCTCGCAGGCCGAGCAAAACAGTGGCCCCATCTCACCATGGATCTCTATGACTCTGTCCATGGGCGACCCGGCTCGCCGGTGAAAACCATCGATATTCTGGGTCAGCACCCAACACTCAGACTTGCGCCGCTGTAACTCGGCTATGGCCTCGTGACCTGCATTGGGTTGAGCGCTAAGACAAGCCCTGCCCAACTCCGCCAGATACTTCCAGCAGACATCCGGACGGTGTCGAAACATCGTACCGGAGAGCGCAGCCTCGATAGGAATACCCTCTTCGGTTTTTCCGTTATACAGCCCATTGAGACCACGATAGGTAGGCAGACCAGAGTCTGCCGAAAGCCCAGCACCTGTTATCACAAGAATCCGCTGAGCGCTTTCAAGCGCCTGGGCCACCTGCCGTATCGTGTCCATCAATGATTTACCGTATGCGCGAGCATGACCGAAAGCTGACACAACGGCCGCTTGCTTTCCGCCTGCCATTGATTGAAGGCGGCCTGCATGGCAGCCCGATCACGCTGACTGGTCGGCTCCTTGTCGATAACGTTTTGAGCCTTGAGCGCAGCCACAACGTCCTGCGTGGCAACGAAAGTGTCCTTGCCCGCCATTCTCAAAAAACGCGGTGCCGAAAGCCCTCCCATCTGGCTACCTCGCCGAGATAAAAGCTGCCAGAGTCCCACAATATCCTCTGAGGGCCAATTCGCCAGAAATTGGCCAAAGTCACCCTGTTCCCGTTGGATATCCAGGATGAACTGCGCATTACGGGGAACGCTTTTCAGCTTCCCCAGATGCCGGATTAGACGCGTGTCCTGCATGAGCCGCTCCAGCCATTCGCCGCCCATCAGGACGACCTTTTCTGGATCAAAGCCAAAGAAAACCTCTTCGAACGCAGGCCACTTGGCGTCTACCAGGCTGTGCTTGAGACCCGCACGAAATATTCGCCGCGTCATCAAGGACAAATAGCGGTCAGCAGTCACTTGGGCGAGCGCTTCGGCTGATGCGGGCTGGGGTAATACCGCTTCAAGGGCTTTGGAAGAGCCGAAGCGGTTCAGGCAAAACTCATGGAGCCAGGCATAGTCACGCATTGGAGAACACAATACCTCAGAGATTCATAACATCCAGAAAACGCGGTGTAGCGTCCTCATCGATGCGCAGGTTCACAAAATCGAACAAATTACGGTCGGCCAGCTGCGAAGGAACTACATTTTGCAGAGCCCTGAACATAATTTCGGTGCGCCCTGGGGTCTTGCGATCCCACTCCTGAAGCATCTCCTTGACTACCTTGCGCTGCAGGTTTTCTTGGGAGCCGCACAGGTTGCATGGAATGATCGGGAACTGCTTGAGCTCTGCGTAGGCTTCGATGTCCTTTTCGCTGCAATACGCGAGCGGACGGATTACGACATTGCGTCCATCGTCTGCCAAAAGTTTAGGCGGCATTGCCTTGAGGGTTCCGCCATGGAACAAATTAAGGAAAAAGGTCTCTACTATGTCGTCCCTGTGATGGCCAAGCGCCATCTTGGTCGCTCCAATTTCGTCGGCATAGGTATAAAGCGTTCCGCGGCGCAGACGCGAGCAAAGCGAGCATGTCGTTTTGCCTTCGGGAATCTTTTCCTTGAC
Organism: Pseudomonas sp. C2.3V; assembly: GCF_058536325.1. Lineage (NCBI taxonomy): Bacteria > Pseudomonadati > Pseudomonadota > Gammaproteobacteria > Pseudomonadales > Pseudomonadaceae > Pseudomonas > Pseudomonas sp. C2.3V. The sequence goes on from NZ_JBZUBN010000001.1 coordinate 2,476,316, forward strand.
GATCGAATAGGTGTCCTTTTCGATAATGTGGTAAGCCACACCGATGGATTCGAGATAGGCCGGCAGTACGTGCTCGGGAAAGCCTGGTTGCTTCTGGTCCATATTGACCGCAACGATCTCGAATTTGATAGGCGCGACCTTTTGCAGGTACAGCAACACATCAAGCATGGTATAGCTGTCTTTACCACCAGACAGGCAGACCATGACCTTGTCGCCATCTTCGATCATGTTGAAATCGGCGATGGCTTCGCCAGCCAGACGTCGCAAACGTTTCTGGAGCTTGTTCTGATTGACAGAAAGGGTGCTCATGGATGAATCCAAATCAGGAAATGCACGAAAAGGACTATTTTACGCGTAAAGCACGGTTTCCCCTACCCTGCTCTGTACAACCCGCTTATCGGTATGGGCTATGACTGCTTTTCAACCAGCCCCGAATGAAACGCTCATTCATCAATTGCATGCATTGCTCAAGGCGGCCCCTGCAGGGTTATCGGAATACGATGTGATCCAGCGCCTCAGGGCGGACCGGTCACCTTTTGTGCCTCAAGAGCCGCTGTTGGATAAACTGGTACTGTTTCGCACGCACTTCGTCTTGTTCAATGCCTTGTATACCCTGCGCGATCGATTATGGGCCAATGCCAGTGCGCACCTTGAGATCCATGCCCTGCGCATTCAGCTACAGGATTATCGCCGAGCAAAACCCGGCCTGATCGTAGCGGATCCTTTGCGCAGCTATTATCTGGATCTCGAACAGCTCGACACGACCACGCTGGAAGACATAGAGGCGCTGCTGGAGAGCTTCTGGACTCGCCAGAATGATGAAGGTGGCATCAAGTCTGCCTTTGCATTGCTGGATCTGGACGAGTCTGCTTCATACTCAGCCATTCGCCATCGGTACCGACAGCTGGTTAGCCGTAACCATCCGGATCGTGGAGGCTGTACCGCAACTCTGCAGTCACTGAATGGGGCAATGGAAGCACTCAGGCGGCATCATTTGCGTAATGAGAGCATCAATCAGTAATTAGCTGTCCGGGCTGCTTGCCGGTAAGCGGCCCACTTAGGCAGCCGATGCGCTTTGACGCATAATAGGCTCGATACGGAGAAAGCGAATGCCTCAAGCCTTACTCGCTCGTGTCGAAGACTGCTATCAGCTGGCCGAGCAATTTTTCAAAAAACCGTTTATTCGCCCCGACGTGAGCCTTCGCCTACGAGGACAGAAAGCCGGGGTTGCCCATCTGCAGGAGAACCGCCTGCGCTTTAACGAGGTGCTCTACAGGCAGAATCAGGAGCATTTTTTAAAGCATACCGTTGCCCACGAAGTGGCCCATCTGGTAGCTCACCAACTATTTGGCAGTCGAATAAGTCCGCACGGCAAAGAGTGGCAACTCATCATGCAGGGGGTATACGGTCTGCCACCAAGCAGATGCCATACCTATACAATTGAGCGTCCGGCACGGAAGGTCTACCTCTATCGGTGCGGCTGTTCGGAAAGCCCTTTTTCCTTTACCGCGCGCCGACATGGACTGGTCAAGAAAGGGTATCGCTACTCCTGCCGTCGCTGTCAGAGTCCGCTGACTTACACAGGGCAAACACGGCTCGACAATGAATGACGAACAAGCAATAAAAAGCCCCGTCTAGGCGGAGCTTTTTATTGGGAGAGATCAAGCCACCTTGTGGGCTTCTTCTTCCTCTATACGCGTCGGGCCATTGGCCAGCTCACGGTGCAGTTGGCCCTCATCCAGCTGGTTACACCATTTGGCAACCACAATGGAGGCGACACCATTACCTACCAGGTTGGTCAGTGCACGAGCTTCGGACATGAAGCGATCGATACCTAGAATCAGGGCCAAACCCGCAACAGGCAAGTGACCTACCGCGGACAAGGTTGCAGCCAGGACGATGAAACCACTACCCGTTACACCTGCCGCACCCTTGGAGGAGATCAGCAGCACGAGCAACAGCGTGATCTGATGCGTGATATCCATATGGGTGTTAGTTGCCTGAGCAATAAACACAGCCGCCATGGTCAGGTAGATGGATGTGCCGTCCAGGTTGAACGAGTAACCGGTGGGAATTACCAGGCCAACCACTGACTTCTGAGCGCCCAGTTTTTCCATCTTGGTCAACATGCGTGGCAGTGCAGACTCGGAGGAAGACGTACCCAGCACGATCAGCAGTTCTTCACGGATGTACTTGATGAACTTGAGAATGCTGAAACCATGGGCACGGCAAATGGCGCCTAGCACGATAAGCACGAACAACACGCAGGTTATGTAGAAGCACAGCATCAACTGGCCGAGCTGAACCAGCGACCCCACACCGTATTTGCCAATCGTGAAGGCCATGGCACCAAAGGCACCGATTGGAGCCAGCTTCATGATGACATTGATGATATTGAAGAATACGTGAGAGATGCGATCGATGAAGTTGAAGATCAGCTCGCCCTTCTCGCCCAAACGATGCAGGGCATAGCCGAACAAGACAGCAAAGAACAGCACCTGAAGAATTTCACCCTGGGCGAACGCATTAACCACCGTCGACGGGATGATGTTCATCAGGAACTCAATGGTGCTCTGCTTTTCACCAGCAGCCGCGTAAGCAGCGATACCCTTGGTATCCAGAGTGGCAGGGTCAACGTTCATGCCAGCGCCCGGCTGGACAACGTTTACAACAATCAGACCAATGATCAGGGCAATGGTCGACACGATTTCAAAATACAGCAGCGCATAACCGCCGGTCTTGCCGACGGCCTTCATGCTCTGCATGCCGGCAATCCCTGTTACAACGGTACAGAAGATGATCGGCGCGATCACCATCTTGATCAGCTTGACGAAACCATCACCTAGCGGCTTCAGGGCAGCACCGGTATCCGGGTAGAAGTGACCAATCAAGATACCGATGGCAATAGCCACCAGAACCTGAACATACAAGGACTTATACAACGGGGGTTTTGCAGCAAGAGGCACTGCGGTTGCTTCAATTTTAGCTGTCATGGGAGTGATTCCATGGTGCTTACGCTCACATCCTTGCGATACGTCAAGCCAATCGCGTTCTGCCCCTCATCCAGGGAGCTTTTGTTGTGGATTAAGGCCATGCCTTGATCTTGCCATATACAATGCAAGCCATGTGCCACCCCAACACAAAAGACAAAACTCCATATTTTTCATAGCGTTAGCTACTGAGAAGCATGAATAAAGAGGTTCAAGAGGCGGATATTCGCCCAAGGTGGCGGTTTTCCCCCTGAGGTATTTGGGGGAAAACCGCCGCAGCAGAGGTTGGCATTGCCGATAAAAAGCTGATCATGCAACACCTGTCTGATGCCAATGACTGACTGTAGCGTCGCTTGGCGGATGAGATACAGCGCGGCAGAATGCTTTCATGACTACTCTCTATCCTGGCGATATTCTTCCAACCTTGTACTGGCCGTTTCCAGTTGAGCGACTGGGCGTGGCTCTATACTCCACGCGCTTTATCCCTACCCTGTTAACCGCCGCGGATTTCGACTGCCTTGACATGGCGCTGCCCCCGTCACTGCTAAAGGCCGTGCCGAAGCGGCAGACCGAATTTCTGGCTGGACGATTGTGCGCACGAGCATCGTTAGCTGAAACAACAGGAGCCGTGCAAACGCCACACGTAGGGAAAGATCATGCACCTATGTGGCCGAGAGGCTTCTGCGGCTCCATTACTCACAGTCACGGCTGGGCAGGAGCAGCAACTGCGGCAACCAGGCACTGGCAAAGTATCGGACTGGACGCCGAGACGCTGCTGGCTCCAGGACGTGCAGCGAGGCTGGCCAGTGAAGTGCTGACGCCCCGTGAACATGAAAGCCCTGATGCTGAAACCGCCTTTTATGTCACTGCAGTCTTTTCGCTCAAGGAGAGCCTCTTCAAGGCGCTTTATCCGCTGACTGGCGTTCGCTTTTATTTCCAGGATGCCGAGCTGGTCGAATGGGATCCATCCGGCTATGCCCGGTTACGTCTCGCCAAGACGCTTTCACCCTGCTGGCAAAAGGGGCGGGAGCTTGAGGCCGTGCATGTGCTTGAAGGGCAGCGCTTTCTGAGCATGATCAGAGTGCCTGCTGGAATCTAATAAAAAGCGGAGCCTAAGCTCCGCTTTTCGTCACGACTTGCCTTTCACATCATCATGCTGCGGGCATCGGCTACAGGTGCCGGTGGAATGGGATCAGGTACGGTGGGCTCGCCAGGCTCAATGGGTTGCGATGGCGGAGAAATAGGCTCAGTCGGAACACCAGGCTCAATAGGCTGGTCTCCACCCATCCATACTGGAATGAAGGCCAGAATGGTTTCGTCCTCTTCCACCTGTCGTACGACTTGGATACTCAAGGTCATGGCTTGCTCTCCTACTCGACCGGTCTTACCGGATTCATCCGGGCTGTAATGGATAGAGCCTAATACGGCCAAGAAATTCATAATTTCCGGTAAGTGGTCGCTTTTGACTGTTTAAAGAGCCCGCACGCTTTGAACGCTTCAGAGCTTCCTTAAAAAGAGCATGCCTAAACGGTATGTCGGGCTCATGACAGCCTAATGATGATGTCTTTTCAGCGCGTGGTTTTTTGCAAATACCTCTTCACCCATTGCCTCGATCTGGCGCTCGATTAACCTCTCGAAAGGCGCAAGCAGCGCATCGAAACGCTTGGGCGTCTCTAATATGTTCAAGGCTGTGACAATCGCTTCGATGGTCGAGACAGCCCCAGCGGCAGGAGCTTTTCGAAGGCGATAACGCGACGAAAGACCGGTCGGCAAGCTGACTCGTGGTAACGCTGCCACGCACGGATTAAGGTACAGCAGCTTGCGTGCCTTTCGCCATGTGCCGTCAGGTATGACAAGCATAGTCTTGCCAGAATGCTCAGCTTTGGCCTTTATATGCTCAAGGCTTTCAGCCTGCTCGTCAGGAAACAACAACCAGGGCGTATACCCTTCCCAACGGGCTTCGAGCCCTTCGAACTGCTCACCAACAAGCAACTCGCTGTTTACCAAACCTAGTGCGGCCAGGCGCGCCGTGTTCAGCGCATGCTGGGTTTCGTCAGGGTACTGCAGGATCAACAGGCGAGCCGCACTGGAAAGCCTGGGAACAAGCGCGCACAAGCAATGGCTTTCAGGACGCTGGCATGCAGCACAACGTGGGCGTGACATATAACCTCTAGGTAGACCAATAGCAGGTAACAGCCATCAGTCTACCTCAAGCGTTGCCTAGCGATTAAAGCGCTCTGCCAGATCACGCAGATAGACTGCCATCTGCTCAAGCTCACCACTGAGCACAGCACCTTGCTGTGACTGTTGAGTGCTGTGATCGGATAACTCGGCAATGCGGGTGATCTGCTGATTGATGTCCTCTGCCACATGGCTCTGCTCTTCTACCGCCGTAGCCATCTGCTGGCTCATGGCCGTGATTCGCATGACCGCCTGGCTGATACCCTCCAGTGCCTCGCGTACAGCTGCCGTGTGTTCTTCACTCTGCCGTGAGGCCTCTTCGCCCTTGGCTGCTGTAGCAACGGCGCGCTGCGCGCCTGAACGCAGGTTCTCGATGATCTGGTGAATCTGCTGGGTAGAATCACGCGTACGTGAAGCCAGCGAGCGCACCTCGTCTGCGACCACGGCAAATCCGCGACCAGCCTCACCTGCTCTCGCCGCTTCAATCGCAGCATTAAGCGCCAGTAGATTGGTCTGCTCGGCAATCGAAGTAATCACATCGGCAACACTGCCGATCGACTGGGTGGAATCGGCAAGCTCACCCACTGCCTGTCCAATTTCACTCACGGCGCCAGCCAGCTGCCTCATGGAGGCTAAACTCTCATCCGCCACGTCACGACCATGCAGGGCCAGCGACTCCGCCTCGCCAGCAGCCTGAGCCGTCTGGTTAACGTTTTGCGAAACCTCCTGAATGGTGGCAGACATTTCGTTGATTGCGGTGGCTGACTGGTCGGTCTCATAGCGCTGACGATCAAGCAACTCGGCTTGAGCCCGCGCAAGACGTAACGACTCTGCCGCCTTGCTCTGCACGTTGTTGCCTGTATCCACCAGGCGAGTCAGTGCCGTTTGCAAACGTGACTCCTGGCTTTGCAAGGCGAGATCCATCTGGCCTGCCGCGCCAAACTGGTTACTATACGTAGGCGCAACGATGGCGCTGGTAAACATCTTCGGATTGGCCTCGAAGATCTTTTCAATGGTCCAGCGCTGACGCTTGAACTGCCAGAAGGTAATGCCTAGTGCACTGGCAACAATCACACCCGCCTGGGCAAGGTCGTTGAAATAGAAATGACCGCCAAAGATAACCGCACCGCTGAAAAGCGTAGGCCATGCAATTTGGACAGAATGCTTGATGGCTTCTGTCACTGGTACTGCACGCTTGCCTTCGCGCAGCCGTGTATACATGACATCGGCCCGTCGGATCTGATCAGCGGTGGGCAGCACACGTACGGACTCATAGCCCACCATCTGGCCATTTTCCCAGATAGGTGTGACGTATGCGTTTACCCAATAATAGTCGCCGTTCTTGCAGCGGTTTTTGACGATACCCATCCAGGCTTTGCCCTGTTTTAGGGTATCCCACATATGGCCGAATACACCCTCAGGCATATCTGGATGACGAACCAGATTATGTGGACTGCCAATAAGCTCTTCTCGTGTAAAACCACTTATTGTGACGAAAGCGTCATTGCAATAAGTAATTTGTCCCTTGAGATTCGTCGTTGAGATAAGACGCTCACTTTCCCTGAATGTACGAGCCTGTTGTGTCACTGGCAGGTTTTTGCGCATGGCGGAGAAGCCTTCTTGATTTCCAAATAATCGGACGTTCACTTAAATGATGGCAAATAGCATTCATGTTAGTTGTCATCATTTTTTAACGTCGATTACTTATCGGCACGCCGCATATGAGCTTTAAGAATTCTTTGAAAAGTCTGTATTAGACTTTCGCGATTACGGCCTCGGCGAAATATGAGCGAAAATGGCGCTTGATAGCCAAACATTGCTGGCTGTAAAGCACGTAATCGCCCTTGATTAACCCACGCATGAACATAATGCTCAGGTAGATAACCTATATAAGCTCCTGAAAGAATTAATATTAACTGAGCCTCCATACTTTCAACTGTTGCCGCACTTTCCTTGAACCCATGCCGAGCCAGTTCGGCCTGACTCCAATAGCCTCTTCGGACCATTCTTTGTTGAGTAATAAGTTCTTCGGGAATATGTCTTTCCTTGAATAAAGGATGGCGGTCGCTGCAATACAACCAATGTTGTTCGCGATAAAGTGGCTGGTACGTTACCCCATTCATTCGCGCAGAAAACGCACCGATGGCTAAGTCCAAACGGTTTTCAAGAATGGCCAGTTGAAGGTCATAAGGACTCATGACCGTCAGATGAATGTGGACTGAGGGGTATTCGCCAGTATAAGCACCGATAACATCCGCCAATGACAAGGCAGGCTCATTGGCTAACGAGTCCAGCATCCCCAGCTTGAGCGTACCGCTCAGCTCGCCCTTGAGCGCGGCTGCATATCGCTCAAAGCCTTCGATCTCTCCCAGGATTCTCAACGTCTCCTGATAAAACATCTCACCCTTGCTGGTCAGCCCAAACCCGCCGCGCCCACGATGACACAAGGTGATGCCCAATTGGCTTTCCAACTGGCTCATATAGGTGCTGATGGCTGACGTTGACAGATTCAGTTCACGCTGTGCCGCCGCAAAGCCCTGGCTCTGGACAACAGTCGCGAAAATTCTGAGTAGACGAATATCGTGCAGCGCATTGGCCATGGACAGGATCCGTTGTCTTATTTTTTTCAGCCTATCCGATAGTTTAGAAATCTCTGAACTGATTTTTTGCACGTGCCGATTTTTCAGGCGCTGTTTCCTTCACACAATCGGGCCATCGTTTCGCAGGCAGGAGATCGATTGTGGAGAAAAAGCTTCATCAACCGCTGGGTGGTAACGAGATGCCACGCTTTGGGGGCATCGCGACCATGCTGCGCTTGCCTCACCTCGAGTCGCCTGCCGGGCTGGACGCCGCCTTCGTTGGTGTGCCATTGGATATTGGAACATCACTGCGCTCCGGCACCCGCTTTGGTCCACGCGAAATTCGGGCCGAATCCGTCATGATCCGCCCCTACAACATGGCAACCGGCGCCGCGCCATTCGATTCGCTCTCGGTGGCCGATATTGGCGATGTAGCCATCAATACCTTTAACCTTCTTGATGCCGTACGGATTATTGAAGAGGCCTATGACGGCATTCTTGAGCACAATGTCATTCCGCTCACCCTTGGAGGTGACCATACGATCACCCTGCCCATTCTCAGAGCCATGAAGAAGAGATATGGCAAGGTTGGGCTGGTTCATGTCGACGCCCATGCCGATGTGAACGATCACATGTTTGGCGAGAAGATTGCCCATGGCACCACCTTTCGCCGGGCAGTTGAAGAAGGCCTGCTGGACTGCAATCGCGTCGCGCAGATCGGACTACGTGCCCAGGGTTATACGGCAGATGATTTCAACTGGAGCCGCGAGCAGGGATTTCGCGTTGTGCAGGCGGAAGAATGCTGGCACACATCGCTCTCCCCTCTGATGGCGGAAGTCCGGGCAAAAGTGCAAGGCGGCCCTGTTTACCTGTCGTTTGACATCGACGGTATTGACCCCGCCTGGGCTCCAGGAACCGGCACCCCTGAAATAGGTGGACTGACCACCATTCAGGCGCTGGAAATTATCCGCGGCTGCCACGGGCTTGATCTAGTGGGAGGCGATCTTGTGGAGGTATCTCCCCCATACGACACTACAGGCAACACCTCTTTACTGGGCGCCAATCTGCTTTATGAAATGCTGTGTGTACTGCCTGGGGTGGTACGCCGATAGCCGCTGTAACGATAAATAAATCCGAGGAGTCCGCAAAGACTCCCGTTTGAGGCAGGTCCAGAACTTGCCTCAGGCAATTAGCCTTCCGGCCTTGCCGTACTGCCGAACACCAACCCGCGGGCCCAGCGCCTACGGGGATAACAAAAGAAGCCATCGCTCAGTGCAGTGGCCTATAACCGTGTCGAGGCGACCATGGATAACCCTAACGGTATCACCCGTATCGAAACCTTTGGCGTCGAAAAAATTCCGGACGCCGAGCGCAATGCCACTCCTTTCGATTTGTTTCGTATGATTTTTGGTGGAGCGAATACCTTCGCTACCGCCGTGCTGGGCAGTTTTCCTATTCTTTTTGGCTTATCTTTCGAGGCAGGCGTCTGGTCGATTCTTCTGGGCGTCATGACCGGCGCGGTTATCCTTGCGCCCATGGGCTTATTTGGCCCTATAAACGGCACGAACAATGCCGTCTCGTCCGGGGCTCATTTCGGTGTACATGGTCGCATTGTAGGCTCGTTCCTTTCCCTGCTGACCGCTATCGCGTTCTTTTCACTTTCCGTATGGAGTTCAGGCGATGCCCTGATCGGAGGTGCCAAGCGCCTGATCGGTCTTCCTGAAACAGACCTGACGCTCGGACTGGCCTACGGCGTATTTGCCATACTGGTTTTGACGGTCTGCCTGTATGGCTTCCGCTTCCTGCTCTGGGTGAACAAGGTCGCGGTCGTTAGCGCCAGCGTGCTGTTCATGCTGGGAATCGCAGCCTTTGCAGGGCCGTTCGACGCAAGTTATGCCGGCACGCTCAATCCCGGCACAGAAGGCTTTTGGGCAGCGTTCATAGGCTCGGCGCTGGTTGCCATGAGTAACCCGGTCTCCTTCGGCGCCTTCCTGGGTGACTGGGCACGCTATATTCCTCGCCAGACATCTAAGCTGCACATCATGCTGGCCGTAGTGCTTTCTCAGGTCGCAACGCTGATTCCCTTCCTGTTCGGTCTGGCCACGGCCAGCATCGTGGCTGTAAAAGCCCCTCAGTACATCGCTGAGAATAACTATGTAGGTGGCTTGTTAGCCATTTCCCCCAGTTGGTTCTTTTTGCCCGTCTGCCTGATTGCCACCATTGGTGGAATGTCTACCGGCACCACCTCGCTCTATGGAACAGGACTGGACATGTCCAGCGTCTTCCCTCGTGTACTGACGCGAGTACGTGCCACGCTCCTCATTGGTGTTGCGGCCATTGTATTCATCTTTATCGGCCGCTTCGCCGCCAATCTGGTTCAGAGCGTGTCGACATTTGCAGTGCTGATCATTACCTGCACCAGCCCCTGGATGATCATCATGATCATCGGACTGATCAATCGGCGTGGTTTTTACTGCCCTGAAGATCTACAGGTCTTTACTCGCGGCAAACGTGGAGGACGCTACTGGTTCCACCACGGCTGGAACTGGCGGGGCCTGGGCGCCTGGATTCCCAGCGCGGTGGTTGGGTTGCTATTCGTCAACCTGCCCGGTCAGTTCGTAGGCCCCTTAGGCGAGCTGGCAGGCGGAATCGATATCAGCCTGCCTATCACGCTAGGCATGGCCGCCCTGCTCTACAGCCTGCTGCTCCGGTTTTTTCCAGAACCGATCGAAGTCTATGGCCCTGCCCGGCTCAACGCATCTGCAACACGCGGTGGTCCTGCACTGATCCGTTCCAACGCCAGCCTATCCTGATTTCTGGAGTGACACCCATGAACATTGTCAGCCGAGATCAGTGGTTCGAGGTAAAGCGTGGCGCCGATGGGATCAGTCTGATCCACGAACCTTACATTCGGCCCTTTTATCGCTGCAACCTCTGGCACATTCAAGGACGAGAGCGTGATGTTTTGATCGATAGCGGCTCGGGTGTCGTCAGCTTGCGGGAGCAACTTCCCTGGCTGACCGAGCGTCCCTTGATGGCCGTGGCAAGCCATACGCATTTCGATCATATCGCTGGGCATCATGAGTTCGATGAGCGCCTGGCGCACCCTGCTGAAGCCGATATTCTCGCCCATCCCACCCGCGAGAATACCCTGGCGGCCGGGTATGTCACGGACGCCATGTTCGAGGCATACCCTGACTGCCCGCTGTGCTATGCCGAATACTGCGTCAAAGCTGCTCCAGCGACTCGCCTGATCGAGGAAGGCGACATTCTTGACCTCGGCGATCGCCACCTGGAGATCCTGCATACACCCGGGCATTCGCCTGGCGGCATCAGCCTATGGGAAGCCGCCACCGCAACGCTATTCAGCGGCGACATTATCTACGACGGGCCGCTGGTCGAGGATGCCTACCACTCGAATCTGGAGGCCTATGCCTTAAGTCTGGAGCGACTTCGACAAATGCCTATCCGCACGGTACACGGCGGGCATTTCCCCAGTTTTTCCGGTGAACGCCTGCGGCACCTGATCGACGGCTGGCTCAAGGCACATGCCTGAAGCCTCTCGTTGCCCGGCTCCTCATTCAACTGAATCTAAAGGAGGCCTTCATGGCCCTGGATATCCTTGTGGTCCTCGCCTATGTAGCTGCCATGCTTTTACTAGGCTGGATCGGCATGCGCCGCGCTAAATCCCATGATGAGTTTCTAGTGGCGGGTCGCAACCTGGGACCCACATTTTATATGGGCACTATGGCGGCTACTGTATTGGGCGGCGCCAGCACGGTAGGTACAGTGCGCCTGGGCTATGTACACGGTATCTCCGGGTTCTGGCTGTGTGCGGCCCTGGGGCTTGGCATCATTATCCTGAATCTGTTTTTGGCCAAACCGCTCCTCAAACTTCGCATCTTTACCGTGACTCAGGTACTGGAGCGGCGTTACAACACAACCGCACGCCAAGCCAGCGCCGTCATCATGGTAGCCTATGCACTTATGCTGGCAGCGACCTCGACCATTGCCATCGGTACAGTCATGCAGGTGCTTTTTGGCATTCCCTTCTGGCTGGCCGTCGTGATCGGCGGCGGCGTGGTAGTGGTATATTCCGCAATTGGAGGGATGTGGTCCCTGACACTGACGGATATCGTCCAGTTCGTCATAAAGACCGTAGGCCTGATGTTCATCCTCCTGCCGATCTGCCTGTATAGGATTGGCGGCTGGGATGAACTCGTTGCCAAGCTGCCTGCCTCCAGCTTCAGCTTTACCGCCATTGGCTGGAGCACGATCGTGACGTACTTCGTCATCTATTTCTTTGGCGTCCTGATCGGACAGGATATCTGGCAGCGGGTATTTACTGCCCGAAATGAGCGCGTCGCCCGCTATGCAGGTACTACCGCAGGCATTTATTGCGTGTTGTACGGACTAGGTGGAGCCCTGATTGGCATGACAGCCAAGGTGCTCTTACCGGATCTGGACAATGCCAACAATGCCTTTGCCGCAATCGTTCAGGCAGCCCTGCCGGATGGCATCCGGGGCCTGGTGATCGCTGCCGCTCTGGCTGCCATGATGTCTACCGCCAGCGCGGCCCTGCTAGCTGCTTCCACAGTTTTAACGGAAGACCTGATCCCGGTATTACGTCAGGGAAGGCCGCTGACCAATCTCTCGCTCAACCGTCTGTTTACCTTGCTCGTCGGACTCATCGTATTGGGTATTGCCCTGGCAGTAGACGATGTACTCAACGCGCTGACGTGCGCCTATAACCTGCTGGTTGGCGGCATGTTGATTCCCCTGATCGGCGCCATCTATTGGAAGCGAGCAACCACACCTGCCGCGATCACCAGCATGTTGTTGGGCTGTCTGACGGCACTGATCTTCATGTTCAAGGATGGCCTGGAAGCCAACACGCCCATTTATTTCAGTCTGGCGGTCAGTCTGAGCAGCTTCGTATTGCTGAGCCTTTTGGCTCGCTCCGCTCAACATGCCCTGGCAACAACCGCGCCTGAGGAGATTTAGCATGGTTACCTGCGGCCAATTTCTGGTTCGACAACTTGAAGCCTGGGGCGTGGATACGGTATTTGGCATTCCCGGTGTTCATACCGTTGAGCTTTACCGAGGCTTACCAGACAGCAGCATTCGCCATATCACGCCTCGCCATGAGCAAGGTGCAGGCTTCATGGCGGACGGTTACGCTCGCGCCAGCGGCAAGCCCGGGGTCTGCTTTGTCATTACCGGCCCCGGCGTAACCAATATCCTGACTGCCATGGCTCAAGCCTATGCAGACTCCATCCCCATGCTGGTCATTTCAAGCGTAACTACGCGGGCCCGCCTGGGGCGGAACGGTGGCTATCTGCATGAGCTGACCGATCAGCGCGCCATGACCGCCGGGGTGACAGCCTTCAGTCATACGCTGCTGGATGTCGACCAGCTGCCTGCGGTCCTGACCCAAGCCTTTGCAGTATTCGAAAGCCAAAGGCCTCGACCTGTACACATTGAACTTCCCCTCGACGTCATTACCGCGCCCGCCGATCACTTGTCCCTTGTATGCCAACCCTGCTTCAGCCGCCCGGCACCTGACCCGCAGCAGCTCGACCTGGCCGCCAAGCGACTCGGAAACGCCAAACATCCATTGGTACTACTGGGAGGCGGCTGTATTGCCGCAGCCAGCGAAGCCAGGATTCTTGTCGATAGACTCGCAGCGCCTGCCGCTACCACTATTAATGCCAAAGGAGTACTGCCTGACCACCATCCACTGGCATTGGGGTGCAACCAGTCATTGCCCGCCGTCAGGCAACTGGCAAAAGAGGCGGATGTCATTCTGGCTATCGGGACAGAATTGGGCGAGACGGATTACGACGTGGTTTTCGATGGTGGATTCGAACTGAGTGGTGACCTGATCCGAATCGATATAGACCCTGATCAACTTACCCGTAACTACCAGCCCTGGCTGGGTATTGTCTCGGATGCAAGGACGGCTATCCAAGAGCTTCTGAACAGATTGCCTCCTGGCATTTTTCAAGCAACCGGTAGCGGTCGCGAGCGTGTGACCAAGGCCCGGCGTGAGCTAGCCGACACACTGGCACCACTCAGCCACTTCCGTACACTGTTCGATACGCTTAGCCGAGCCTGTCCCGATGCCTGTTATGTAGGTGATTCAACACAGCCGGTTTATGCAGGTAACCATATCATCGAGCTGTGCTCGCCACGTCGCTGGTTCAATGCCTCTACGGGCTACGGCACCTTGGGCTATGCCTTGCCAGCCGCCATTGGAGCCAAGCTGGCCTGTCCAGATCGGCCGGTTATCTGTCTGATCGGTGACGGCGGTATCCAATTTACCCTGCCGGAGCTGGCCAGCGCCGTAGAGGCGCGTGTCGGAATCATCGTTCTCTTGTGGAATAACCAGGGATACGGTGAGATCAAGCGATACATGAAGCAGCGCACCATTACACCGCTGGGTGTAGACATTTATACACCCGACTTTATAACGCTAGCTCAAGGCTTTGGCTGCGCAGCCGCAAAAGCCTCTGATCATCAACATCTGGAACAGCTACTCCTCGATGCGCCACCCGATAGGCCCTTCCTGATAGAAATTACCGAGGCCCCTCCTTTCGCTCCAGACTAATAGAAGGCTTGCCCTGCAAGCCTCACCCACGTGCGAGGTAACGCATCCCCTCTTCCAAGCCTTCAAGGGTCAATGGGTACATATGCCCCTCAACCAATTCCTGGATGATCTGAATAGAGGATGTGTACTCCCAAACCCGCTGCGGATAGGGATTAAGCCAGATGATCTTTCGAAATTTGGCCTTGAATCGCTCCATCCAGACTGAGCCTGCTTCTTCATTCCAGTGCTCCACACTACCGCCGGGCTGAAGTACCTCGTAGGGCGCCATGGACGCATCGCCAACAAATACCACTTTGTAGTCCTCGCCATAGCGATGCAATAGATCAAGCGTAGACGTCAGCTCGCTCATCCGGCGCTGGTTGTCCTTCCAGACTGATTCATAGATGAAGTTATGGAAGTAGAAATATTCCAAATGCTTGAATTCAGTGCGGCAGGCTGAAAACAGTTCCTCACAGACCTGCACATGCATGTCCATCGACCCGCCGATATCCAGCAACAGCAAAAGCTTGACCGCATTGTGGCGCTCGGGCCGCATCTGGATATTCAGCAGTCCAGCATCGCGGGCGGTATGATCGATAGTGCCTTCGATATCAAACTCTTCCGCTGCCCCCTCCCGGGCAAACTTACGTAGACGCCGAAGAGCAACATTGATATTCCGACGCCCGAGCTCCGCCTGATCGTCCAGGTTACGGTACTCACGTTGCTCCCAGACCTTGACGGCCTTTCCCTGCCTTTCACCTGCCTCGCCGACACGAATGCCTTCAGGGTTATACCCCCCTGAGCCGAAGGGGCTGGTGCCGCCCGTACCAATCCACTTGTTGCCTCCTGCATGCTTACTTTTTTGCTCGGCCAAACGCTGCTTGAAGGTTTCAATGAGCTTGTCCAGACCACCCAATGACTGAATCTGCGCACGCTCCTCGGGCGTTAGTGAACGCTCAAAGGCTTTACGCAACCACTCATCCGGGACCAATACTTCCAGCGCCTCGTCGAGTGATTGAAGCCCGTCAAAATACGCTGAAAATGCCCTGTCGAAGCGATCAAAATGACGTTCGTCCTTGACCAGGGTAGTACGTGCCAGAAAGTAAAAGGCGTCCATGTCTGCAAACACGACACCTGTCAGTAGCGCTTCATGCAGATCCAGTAACTCTCGCAGGGAAACGGGAATTCGAGCAGAACGCAACTCATGAAAAAGACTCAGCAGCATCGGCTATTCCCGGCTGGAGAACGATGAGTCATGACGCACCGGCGCTTGATACCACGACGGCTGGGTCTCGGTAAAAATCTCATCGACAGGCAAGGCACCAAGCGCGGAATCCAATGATCCTAGCGCCAACCCCAGCGTATCCCGGCCATCCCGCAAGAACTGTAGATTCGACCCGCACCGCCGGCAGAACGTACGAACCACCTCTGGAGACGAACGGTAGGCTGCAACATCTGCTTCACCGGTCGTGAAACGAAAGCTTTTCTTAGACACAGTCGTATACGTAGCAAAGGCCGCACCATGGGCCTTGCGGCACATCGAGCAGTGGCAGTGGGTGGCTTTTTCAAGGGAAGTATCGACCTCATAAGTCACCGCACCGCATAGACAGCTACCCTTGAGCATAGGACCCCCTTGATTATCGATAGCCGTTTCGCCGCGTCATGAAAGCCAGGCGCTCAAGCAGCTGAACATCCTGCTCGTTTTTGACCAAGGCCCCGGCAAGCGGCGGAATAGCCTTGCGAGGGTCTCGTTCACGCAGAACAGACTCACCGACATCATCGGCCATCAACAGCTTCAACCAATCGACCAGCTCTGACGTGGAAGGCTTTTTCTTGAGCCCAGGCACCTGACGGATATCAAAGAACACCTCCAGCGCCTCATTGACCAGCGTCTGGCTGATATTCGGAAAATGCACTTCCACAATACGCTTTAACGTATCGTGGTCAGGAAACGCAATGTAATGGAAGAAGCAGCGACGCAGAAAGGCATCAGGTAGCTCCTTCTCGTTATTGGACGTAATGATAATGATGGGACGATGCTGGGCACGAACCGTTTCGCCTGTTTCATATACATAGAACTCCATGCGATCCAGTTCTTGCAGCAGATCGTTTGGAAACTCAATGTCCGCCTTGTCGATCTCGTCAATCAACAGAACGACCCGCTCCTGCGCATCAAATGCCTCCCAAAGCTTGCCTTTCTTAATGTAGTTGGCAACATCATGAACCTTGTCGATACCCAACTGGGAATCGCGCAGCCGGCTGACGGCATCGTATTCGTACAGCCCTTGATGCGCTTTCGTAGTGGACTTGATATGCCAGGTGATCAATTGTGTACCAAGAGCCTGCGCCAGCTGCTCAGCCAACAGCGTCTTGCCAGTACCAGGCTCCCCTTTTATCAGCAGCGGACGCTGCAAGGTGATGGCTGCGTTTACAGCCAATTGGAGATCAGCGGTTGCTACGTAATCCGCCGTACCTTCAAATTTCATGGGCAACCCTCGGGATTGATCAACAGGACGTGATAATAGGCATAAAGCACAGGCGATACACTAACCCCGATCCTCATACTGAGCGCTGAATGCCTGAATGAAAGCATTCCGCAGGATGGAAAAGAACGCCTGTAGAGGACTGATATCCTGCTGCTTGACGCTGCCCTGCAATTCAACTCGAGTCGCGAACTGATCCTTGCGCTGATTTTTCAAAAGGGTTTGACTTCCTCCTACCACGGCTTCCCACAGCCCGCGGAAAAATCCTTTGTCTTTATTCTCTACATCCTGACGCCAATCGAAGACGTCGACATTCTTGAACAAGGGTTTGATGTAGCCGCTGAGCTGTCCATTATCAGCCCTGGCATCAATGACCAGATCACCACTACCGGACTTGAAGTCAAACTTGCCATACGCCTTGGCAAAGTCATTTATTTTGGGCAGGTCTACCTGCGTTACCCTCAGCCGAAACAGGAAGTCACTAAAGTCGCTGAAGGGGTCGAATTCTGCCGAGGTTTCCAGCGGTGCATTATCCAGCACAGTGGCCTTGCCTTCGAAACGTGCCACCCGCTTGCCTTGCGCATCGGCGGCATTGGTCAGGTTGTAAAGGCTGGCGTTTACCTGGGTCGCCTGCAGATTGACGGGGGGTGACGAATTGAAATTACGGAAACTGAGCTTGCCATCCTCTACACGCACCTCATTTAAGGTGATCGAGATGATCTTCTCCAGCTGAGCACGCCAGTCCGTACCCTCACCTGTCTGGGAGGACTGCGGATCATCGCCGCCGTCGACAAAGTTAAGTTCGGGGCGCTCGAAAATAATCCGCCCGACAATGGCGTGATCTTCCCATAACGCTCTTCCGCTCACGGCAATGTCGATGCTGGGCGCGTCCAGAAACGGTACGGGCACCTTGCCTGTCACCTTTTCGATCTTGAGTCCATCGATACGGTAGGCGCCCCGCCACCACGCCAGATCGACATCGGCAATATGTCCCCGATAATCGCCCATGTCCGCTAACTTGGTATTGAGGTAATGTCGTATGACATAAGGCATGGCGAGCTGCACGACAACCAACAGGGCAACTATGCTCAAGATGACAAGTGCAGGCGTTTTATAGCGCAGTTTCATGACTCGGTTCCCTCTGGCATGTCTTTCATGGACCGACCATGCCAGTGGCAGTTTCCTTGGACTGGACGCCTTGACGCCATAGCCTTAGGCTGAACTCATATTTGTTGACCCATGCAGGGATCTTTAGATGAGCCGAATTTTCGCTGATAACGCACAATCCATTGGTAACACACCTCTGGTTTACATCAATCGCCTTGGGCCAAAAGGGGTAACCATTCTGGCCAAGATCGAAGGCCGTAACCCGGGCTATTCAGTGAAATGCCGAATCGGCGCCAACCTTATCTGGGATGCCGAGGCCAACGGCAAGCTCAAGCCCGGCATGACCCTGATCGAACCTACGTCCGGCAATACCGGCATTGGTCTCGCTTATGTTGCAGCAGCCCGTGGATACAAGCTCATCCTGACCATGCCCGCCTCGATGAGCCTGGAGCGTCGCAAGGTTCTCAAGGCACTAGGTGCCGAGCTGGTACTGACAGAGCCCGCCAAAGGTATGAAGGGCGCGATTGAAAAAGCCAAAGAAATTGCGGAAAGCGATCCTTCTCGCTACTTCATGCCCCAGCAATTCGAAAACCCGGCCAACCCGGCCATTCATGAAAAAACCACTGGCCCGGAAATCTGGAACGACACCGATGGCGCGGTGGATGTCCTGGTGGCGGGTGTTGGTACCGGCGGCACACTAACCGGTATTTCCCGCTTTATCAAAAACACCAAGGGCAAGCCTATCCTGTCAGTAGCGGTAGAGCCCGAGAGTTCGCCTGTTATCACCCAGACCATGGCCGGCCAGGAAGTCAAACCCAGCCCTCACAAGATCCAGGGGATCGGCGCTGGCTTCGTACCGAAAAATCTGGATCTTTCCATGGTGGATCGAGTGGAACGCATCAGTGACGATGAGTCAAAGACCATGGCCCAACGGCTTATGCGTGAGGAAGGCATCCTCTGTGGCATCTCGTGTGGAGCCGCCATGGCGGCGGCCGTGCGTCTTGCCCGTGAACCCGCCATGCAGGGAAAGACAATCGTTGTCATCCTGCCTGACTCCGGTGAACGCTATCTGTCCACCATGCTGTTTGACGGCTTGTTCAGCGAACAGGAAACCGTCCAGTAACCTCATTCGGCCCGCCACCGGCGGGCCTTTTCGTTTCTCCCTGCCCTACTTTCGGCTGCTAGAACGGCACTGGCAGCTGAGCTACTATCGCGTTAGAGCGTAAAAAATTTCACACAGGGAATGAATATGCCGAACACATCCTATCCGAACTCCTACTATGCGGCCTCTGCTCATCCTGCGCCCAAGCGCCCCATGCTTGAAGGTGAACGCATTGCTGACGTTTGTATTGTCGGCGCTGGCTATACCGGTCTTTCCACTGCCATTGCACTGCTTGAGCGAGGCTACAGCGTTGTAATTCTCGAGGCCGCCAGGGTAGGTTTTGGTGCATCCGGCCGCAACGGCGGCCAGATCGTCAACAGTTATAGCCGGGATATTGATGTTATCGAGCGAACCTTGCCTGCCCGTGAAGCGCAACTGATCGGTCAAATGGCCTTCGAAGGCGGACGTATCATCAGAGAACGAGTCAACCGTTATGGTATTCAGTGCGACCTGAAGAACGGTGGCGTTTTCGCGGCTTTCAACGCCCGACAGATGCAACATCTGGAAGCTCAGCAAGCCCTTTGGGCTCGCCATGGGCACCATGAACTAGAAATGCTGGATAAAAGAGCCATTGAGCAAGTCGTAGGCACCCATCGATATGCCGGGGGTATGCTGGATCGTAGCGGCGGTCATATCCACCCCCTTAATCTCGCTCTAGGAGAGGCAGACGCCGTTGAGTCATTGGGCGGGACTATTTACGAACAGACACCTGCCGTACGCATCGAGCGTGGCCCTAAGCCTGTTGTACATACTCCACAAGGTTGTGTAAGAGCGACGTATGTTGTGGTAGCCGGTAATGCTTATCTGGGTAATCTCATTCCAGAGCTGGCAGCCAAATCCATGCCTTGTGGAACGCAAGTGATTGCAACCGAACCCCTCTCTGAGGAAACGGCAAAACGATTACTTCCTCAAGACTATTGTGTCGAGGATTGCAACTACCTTCTAGATTATTATCGCCTCTCGGCTGATCGTCGACTCATATATGGCGGTGGCGTTATATACGGCGCACGTGATCCTGCCGATGTGGAAAAAATCATACGCCCTAAGATGGCAAAAACCTTTCCAGAACTGGCCAACGTCAGGATTGATTATGCCTGGACCGGTAATTTCCTATTGACTCTGTCCCGCCTCCCTCAGGTAGGCCGCCTGGGCGACAATATCTATTATTCGCAAGGTTGCAGCGGACATGGCGTTACGTTTACCCATCTGATCGGTACCGTGCTTGGTGAGGCACTGGCAGGGCACGCTGAGCGCTTTGATGCATTCGCCCGGCTACCCCACTACCCCTTCCCTGGCGGTCGTCTTTTCCGCGTTCCATTTACCGCCCTGGGCGCCTGGTACTACGATATTCGCGACAAATTTAATGTCTAAACAAGAAACCCCGCCGAAGCGGGGTTTCTTTTACTTACCTGTCAGAAATCAAAGATTCTTGATTTCTGCCTTGGACTCCAATGCACGGCGGTAAGCCGCAAAGTCCTCTTGGCCACTGCGTGAAGAGAGGAAACGGCGATACATAGCCTTTTCTTCGTCAGTAAAGGTGCCCTGCGGAACGCTGACACCCGTCAAGCGAATAACCATGTAGGTCCCATCAGCCAGATTGACTCCTGCATAAGTCGGCTTGGAATTGTCTCCAGGCTTATTCATGCGGAACACCTGTTGGAGTACTACCGGGTCAACGCCCTCCTGATTACGTGTAGCAGCCTCGACGACTTTCCAGTCCTTGATCGTATTGGCCTTG
Source organism: Pseudomonas sp. C2.3V (assembly GCF_058536325.1). Taxonomy (NCBI): domain Bacteria; kingdom Pseudomonadati; phylum Pseudomonadota; class Gammaproteobacteria; order Pseudomonadales; family Pseudomonadaceae; genus Pseudomonas; species Pseudomonas sp. C2.3V. Next base: position 2,497,145 of record NZ_JBZUBN010000001.1, read on the forward strand.
CCTGCCTTCAGGTCAGCAATCAACGTCTCGCCCTGCTGACGAGCAGTCTCAGCTATCTTCTGCTTGGTCAGCGTGCTGCGGATATTGTCTTTGACATCATCAAAGCTCTGCTGAGCAGGCTTGCGATGCTCCTTAACGCGCAGGATGACAGCCGTTTCATCGTCCAACTGGATAGCATTGCTATTGGCACCATCCTCCAGCACTTCGGGACTGAAAGCAGCCTGGACAACCTGACGATTGGCAATAACCCCTTCTTCGCCGCCCTCACGTCCGAATGGCTTGCTGGTTTGCACTTTCAAGCCTTGCTCTTGAGCAGGCTGACTAAGATCTGAAGCTTCAAACGCTGCGCTTTCAAGATTGCGGATAGCATCTACAAAAAGGCGATCAGCCTCGCGAGCCTTGAGCTCAGCCTCAAGACGCGGCTTCATGCTCTCCAACGAAGGTACTTTGGCTTCCTGAACGCCAAGCAGCTTGATCAGATGCCATCCAAATGTCGAATGTACGGGAGCAGAAACGTCTTCCTTGTTCAAACCATACAAGGCTTCTTCAAAGGCAGGGTCATACACCCCTCGCCCAGCATAACCGAGCTCACCGCCCTTGTTGGCCGAACCAGGATCCTGAGAGAACTTCTTGGCTAGCGCAGCAAAATCCTCGCCCTTGTCCAGACGAGCCTTGATTTCATCAATCTTGGCCTTGGCCTGCTCGTCATTCACCTTGTCGTTCACTTCAATCAGGATATGAGCGGCGTTACGCTGTTCGGAAAGGTTAGCGGTTTCCGACTGATAAAGGGCCTGAAGGTCTTCTTGCTTGACCTGCGCCTTATCGGCAAAAGCGCTTTTCTTTAGCTCGATATAATCAATGACCACCTGATCAGGCGTCATGAATTCGCTACGATGATCGTCATAGTAGCCTTGTAATTCATCATTGGTGACTGCAACTTTCGAAGCATCCGCTTTAACCACATGGGTTGCGAAGTCTCGAGTTTGCCGTTCCAAAGCTGCGAATGCATTCAATTCGGCATCGGTTACAAAACCGGTACCTGCAATACCCGCCCTGAGTTGCCCCATGAGCATCTCCTGCTTCAGCATCTCGCGAAACTGAAGACGTGAGTAACCCATCTGGGCAATGGTCTGGTCAAAACGCTGGGCATTGAATTGCCCATCAACCTGGAACTCAGGTGTTTGAAGTATGAGCTGGTCCAAAGCCGCTTCAGAAAAAGCAAACTTGTTCGACTTGGCATCCTGAAGCAATAGCTCGCGCTCGATCAGGGCCTTTAGAGCCGCGTCGCGTAACCGTTTTTCATCCAGAAGAGCAGGATCGAAATTAGGGCCCAGACGCTGCGCCAGAGAGCGACGTTGCATCTCCACAGCCTGATTGAGATCGGTCTGGCGTATTTCCTCACCATTTACCAGTGCTACGGCACCTTGGTGGCTACCGGCGCGAATGATCGCCTCGAATCCGGTCAATGCCATCAGCAAGATAATGACGCCAATGATGACCTTGGCTATCCAGCCTTGTGAATGTTCCCTGATGTTCTGCAGCATGCGCCCCCCAAAACGGCTGCATCTGGCCAAAGGCTAGGCAGCATGGGTGAATTGCGAATAGAGAAAAGGCGCATCAGAGGATGCGCCTTCTGTTAAACGGGGCTTTGGCGAGTCTTCGTGCGGAATGAACCAAACGGTATCACGTGCTAGAACTCAACAGACAGACGTCTATTGAAACCAAAACCCTTAAGCACTCAGTTCACAGCATCCTTGAGCGCTTTGCCGGGCTTGAAACCAGGGATCTTGGCAGCTTCGATTTCGATCGGCTTGCCAGTCTGCGGATTGCGGCCAGTGCGTGCTGCACGCTCTTTGACAGCGAAAGTGCCGAAACCGACAAGCACAACCGGATCACCGCTCTTCAGGGCACCAGTGATAGATTCGATCACTGCGTCCAAAGCGCGCCCAGCTACAGCTTTCGGGATATCAGCAGATGCAGCAACGGCATCGATCAGTTCCGACTTGTTCACTCTAAGTCCCCTTGTTCATTTCTGATAAGAATATATTACGTGTGTAGGCAAAAATGGATGCTGTGAGGCATGCCTGACACTTGAAGAGCCGCTTTATATCAAGGGCTCAAAAAAAGTGTCAAGGAAGCTCTGGCTAGTGCGTGCTGATTCTATCTTTTGAATCCTGCTCGCGCTTTTCTTCATTCGTGACTATTTCAGGAGCCGCATCTGGCAAGGGCTCCGGCGCATATTGCAGCGCAACCTGAAGGACCTCGTCAATCCATTTGACAGGCTTAATCACCAAATCGGCCTTAATATTGTCTGGAATGTCGCGCAGATCGCGTACATTCTCCTCCGGAATGACCACCGTACGGATTCCCCCACGATGTGCCGCCAGTAATTTCTCCTTCAAACCACCAATGGCCAGTACCTGGCCACGCAGCGTAATCTCACCTGTCATGGCTACATCAGCACGCACTGGGATCCGGGTAGCAGCCGACACCAGCGCGGTGCACATACCGATACCAGCACTTGGACCATCTTTGGGTGTAGCGCCTTCTGGTACGTGAATGTGGATATCGTGCTTCTCATGGAAGTCCTTGGGAATACCAAGGCTCTTACCACGGCTACGCACAACCGTCAGTGCTGCAGTAATGGATTCCGCCATTACATCGCCCAGCGAACCGGTTTTGATCAACTGCCCTTTCCCCGGCACAACAGCCGCTTCAATAGTCAGAAGCTCGCCGCCAACCTGCGTCCAGGCTAGCCCTGTGACCTGGCCGATCTGGTCCTGCTGTTCAGCCAAACCATAACGGAACTTACGTACACCCAGGTAGTGCTCGAGGCTTTCACTGGTGACAGCAGCCTGTTGAGCCGCTTTTTCCTTGGCGTGCTCCTTGACAATCTTGCGGCAAACCTTGGCAACCTGACGTTCAAGGCTACGTACCCCCGCCTCGCGGGTGTAGTAACGCACCATGTCTCTTAGAGCAGCCTCGTCAAAGGTCACTTCGGTCTTCTTCAAACCGTTTGCCTTGACCTGCTTGGGTATCAGGTACTTGGTAGCGATATTGACCTTTTCGTCTTCCGTATAGCCAGGCAGACGAATCACTTCCATACGATCCAGCAACGGTGCCGGAATATTCATGGAGTTGGCCGTACAAAGAAACATAACATCCGACAGATCGTAATCAACTTCCAGATAGTGATCATTGAAATTGTGGTTCTGTTCTGGATCCAGCACCTCGAGCAGAGCGGAGGCCGGATCACCACGCATGTCGTTACCCATCTTGTCGATTTCATCGAGCAGGAACAATGGGTTACGCACGCCAACCTTGGTCATCTTTTGAATCAAACGACCAGGCATGGAGCCGATATACGTACGACGATGGCCACGAATCTCAGCCTCATCACGCACACCACCCAGGGCCATACGAACGAACTTGCGGCCAGTGGAGCGCGCGATGGACTCAGCTAGAGACGTCTTACCTACCCCAGGCGGACCAACTAGGCACAATACCGGGCCACGTACTTTCTTGACTCGTTTCTGGACAGCGAGATACTCCAGAATCCGATCTTTGACTTCCTCAAGACCGTAGTGATCTTCATCAAGAATGTCCTCGGCCTTGCTCAGATCCAAACGGACCTTGCTTTCCGCCTTCCATGGGACATTCACAAGCCAGTCAATGTAGGAACGTACTACTGTGGCCTCGGCAGACATGGGAGACATCTGCTTGAGCTTGTTCAGCTCCGCATTGGCCTTGGCCAATGCTTCCTTGGTCAGACCGGCATTGTCGATGCGCTTTTTCAGGTCATCGATTTCACTGTGGCCTTCGTCGATGTCGCCCAGCTCTTTCTGAATGGCCTTCATCTGCTCATTCAGATAATACTCGCGCTGGCTACGCTCCATCTGCTTCTTGACGCGACCACGGATCCGCTTCTCGACCTGCAACAGATCGATTTCTGCGTCCAGCAACGCCAGAACGTGCTCGACTCGCTCAGCAAGATCTACGATCTCAAGGATTTCCTGCTTCTGCTCAAGCTTAAGCGCCATATGGGCTGCCATCGTATCGACCAGGCGACCTGGATCGTCGATACCATTAAGTGAAGACAGCACCTCTGCTGGCACTTTCTTGCCCAGCTGGACATATTGCTCGAACTGGCTCATCAGGCTACGAACAAAGACTTCCGACTCGCGATCTGCCGCTTCGGTATCCTCGATCAGCTGAACCTCAGCGCGAGAATAACCCTTGGCCTCAACAAAACGCTCAATGTTGCCACGCTGCTCACCCTCTACCAGCACTTTAACAGTGCCGTCGGGAAGTTTGAGCAGTTGCAAGACAGTGGCGACGGTACCCATGCGGTACAGGCCATCGGAGTCTGGATCATCGTCGGTAGGATTCTTTTGCGCAAGCAGTAGGATCTGCTTGTCGCTGGCCATGGCAGCTTCCAGGGCCTCAACAGATTTTTCACGCCCAACAAAGAGCGGAATTACCATGTGCGGATACACCACTACATCACGCAGTGGCAAAAGAGGCAATTCAATCGTTTTATTCATGGTTTCAGCTCTTGGCATTCGACTGGCCGCATAGAAACGACCGTATGGCATGTTTTTCTAACATGCGGCCTAATCGATCAGAAAACAAGGCTAACTAATGCGAAGGGCCCCGCAGGGCCCCTTTTTATTTATGCATCCGGTGCCGCTTTGACCGGGTCGTTGTTTTCGTAAATCAACAACGGTTGGGAAGTACCCTCAATGACGCTCTCATCGATGACGACTTTGCTGACCTCCTTCTGAGAAGGAATCTCATACATCGTATCGAGCAGAACGCCCTCGAGTATGGACCGTAGACCACGTGCGCCTGTTTTACGTTCCAATGCCTTGCGGGCCACTGCCTTCAAAGCGTCTGGACGGAACTCGAGATCCACCTCTTCCATTTCGAAGAGTTTGCCATACTGCTTGGTCAGTGCATTCTTGGGCTCGGTCAGAATCTGCATGAGCGCCGCTTCGTCAAGTTCATCTAGCGTTGCGATTACAGGCAAACGACCAACGAACTCTGGGATAAGACCAAACTTGACCAGATCTTCAGGCTCGGCATCACGAAGTGACTCACCGATTTTCTTGCCCAATTCCTGGCTACGGACTTCGGCATTGAAACCAATTCCGCCCGCCTTGGTAGAACGGCTCTGGATGACCTTTTCCAATCCGGCAAATGCACCGCCACAGATAAACAGGATGTTACGCGTATCCACCTGCAGGAACTCCTGCTGAGGATGCTTGCGTCCGCCCTGCGGGGGTACTGAGGCTACCGTACCTTCAATCAGCTTGAGCAGAGCCTGCTGCACGCCCTCACCCGATACATCTCGAGTAATAGAGGGGTTATCAGACTTGCGCGAAATCTTGTCGATCTCATCGATATAGACGATGCCCATCTGGGCTTTTTCAACATCGTAATCGCACTTCTGCAAAAGCTTCTGAATAATATTTTCAACGTCCTCACCCACGTAACCTGCTTCGGTTAACGTAGTGGCGTCCGCAATGGTAAACGGTACGTTCAACAGACGTGCCAGCGTTTCAGCCAGCAAAGTCTTACCGGAACCTGTCGGCCCGATAAGCAGAATATTACTCTTGCCCAACTCAACGTCATCTTTCTTCTCACGCTGGTTGAGACGCTTGTAGTGGTTGTATACCGCTACAGCCAATACTTTCTTGGCACGTTCCTGACCAATCACGTACTGATCAAGAATCGTACTGATTTCTTTAGGTGCTGGAAGTTTATGTGCACTGTTTTCGGCCTGGGCTTCCTGTACTTCCTCACGGATGATGTCATTGCACAGGTCGACACATTCATCGCAAATAAAGACTGAGGGACCGGCAATCAACTTACGCACTTCATGCTGGCTCTTGCCGCAGAAAGAGCAATACAACAGCTTGCCGTTGTCGTCACCGTTGCGAGTATCTGTCATTCGATCAATCCAATCGGGTTACTTACAGGAACAAGATGAAGGCAAATCTATGCATTTTCAAGCCTGCCACTCAGTAATCATGACTTAGTGGCAGGCTTGCCGGCTCAAGCGGGAATATTGCGCTTTTCCAACACCTTGTCGATCAAGCCGTATTTCACAGCCTCATCACCGCTCATGAAGTTATCGCGATCGGTATCACGGGCGATAACATCCATGGGTTGACCCGTATGATGGGCCAACACTTTGTTTAGACGCTCACGGATCGTCAAAATTTCACGCGCGTGAATTTCGATGTCCGATGCCTGACCCTGGAAGCCACCCAAGGGCTGGTGGATCATCATACGAGAGTGAGGCAGACAGTAGCGTTTGCCGGCAGTACCACCTGCCAGTAGCAAGGCACCCATACTGCACGCCTGGCCTACGCAGATTGTCGAGACATCTGGCTTAATGAACTGCATGGTGTCATAGATAGACATACCAGCTGTCACCGAACCACCAGGTGAGTTGATGTAGAGGTGAATATCCTTGTCAGGGTTCTCCGCTTCCAGAAACAGAAGCTGAGCGACCACCAGGTTGGCCATATAGTCTTCGACCTGGCCTACCAGGAAAATCACCCGCTCCTTGAGCAGACGCGAGTAGATATCATACGCGCGCTCGCCACGAGCAGATTGTTCGACCACCATGGGCACCAGGCCGCCAGCGGCTTGAACTTCGGGCATTGTTTGCATGAACGAATTGCGGGACATGTCCTGCGATCACTCCCTATCAGGATGGTCTTGCCTTAAGACGCATAAGCCAGCACGAGGCTGGCTTATGTGATTCGAGGCGGGTAAAGATCAGGCTGCTTGCGGGGCCTCGGCCGGTTTGACCGCGTCCTCGTAGGAAACCTGCTTATCGGTCACTTTAGCCTTTTCAAGAACAGTATCTACGACTTGTTCTTCGAGTACAACCGAACGCACTTCGTTCAATTGCTGCTCGTTCTGGTAGTACCAGGCAACGACCTGCTCAGGCTCCTGGTAGGCAGAGGCCATTTCCTCGATCAGTGCACGTACACGCTCGTCGTCAGGCTTGAGCTCGAACTGCTTGACCATTTCCGCAATGATCAGACCCAGAACAACACGGCGCTTAGCCTGCTCGGTAAACAGCTCAGCCGGCAGTTGATCGGGCTTGATGTTGCCACCGAACTGCTGAACAGCCTGAACACGCAGACGATCAACTTCGCTGTTGATCAGAGCGGCTGGAACTTCGATCGGGTTAGCAGCAATAAGGCCATCCATAACTTGGTTCTTGACCTTGTTCTTGATCGCCTGACGCAGCTCACGGTCCATGTTCTTGCGAACTTCAGCACGGAAGCCTTCCAGAGTAGACTCCTGAACGCCGAACTGAGCAAAGAACTCCTCGTTCATTTCAGGTAGCTGCGGGGCAGAAACCTTGGTTACCTTCACAGTGAACTCGGCAGTCTTGCCAGCCAGATCCAGGTTCTGATAATCCTCCGGGAAGGTCAGATTAAGCACACGCTCTTCGCCCGCCTTTGCACCCACCAGGCCTTCCTCGAAGCCCGGAATCATGCGGCCGGAGCCCAGCACCAGCTGTGTACCGTTTGCAGAGCCGCCCTGGAAGGCTTCACCGTCGATCTTGCCTACGAAATCGATAGTGACCTGATCATCGTTGGCCGCTTCGCGGTCGACTTCCTCATAACGAGTGTTCTGCTTACGCAAAATCTCAAGCATGTTATCCAGATCGCTATCAGCGACTTCGGACTGCAGACGCTCAACCTGAATGTCTTCCAGGCCTTTCACTTTAAACTCAGGGAATACTTCGAATGTAGCGACGTATTCAAGGTCTTTGCCTTTTTCGTAAGCCTTGGGCTCAACAGAAGGCGCACCTGCCGGGTTCAGTTTTTCCTGAACGATGGCTTCGTAGAATGTTTCTTGAATCAGATCACCAAAGGCTTCCTGACGAGCGCTGGCTTCGTAGCGCTGACGAATGACACTCATCGGCACCTTACCAGGACGGAAACCAGGCACTTTAACGCGGCGAGCAGTTTGCTGCAGACGCTTGGCGACTTCGGTCTCGATACGCTCGGCCGGCACGCCTACGGTCATTCGGCGCTCAAGAGCGGAGGTGCTTTCAACAGAAACTTGCATGGATAATCCTCATGGCACAGACATAGGCCGGCCGTTCCGGCCCCCAGAAACAGGGCAAGCATTCTAGAGGTAGAGGATACGGAAGTCATCCTGCATAAAGCAGGTATTGGTCACCAAGCATGAAAAAAGCCTGCAACCCCTCTCGCTCATACCCGAAACATGCCAGCCATTTTCAAGGCAAAAAAAAACCGACATCGCTGTCGGCTTTTTCACTATGGTGCGGACGGAGAGACTCGAACTCTCACACCTTGCGGCGCTGGAACCTAAATCCAGTGTGTCTACCAATTCCACCACATCCGCGTAACACTTAAAACGAACATCAGGCATTAATAATGCCTGATGTTCTCAATATGGGGTGGACGATGGGAATCGAACCCACGACACCAGGAGCCACAATCCTGTGCTCTACCAACTGAGCTACGCCCACCATATTGCATTGCTTGCGCCGAACCGCCAATGGCGCGCCCGGCAGGACTCGAACCTGCGACCATCCGCTTAGAAGGCGGATGCTCTATCCAGCTGAGCTACGGGCGCTTTATTGCGCAGCAACCGTTGCTTACGAAACAGCCTCCTAAGAAGCTGAGCCGGCTCGCATCGCCTTCTCATTTCGTTTCAGGCTGTGCTCGGCAAGCGGGGCGTATATTACGAATGACTCGACCACTCGTCAACAATTTTTTTAAAAAAATTAAGAAGATAGGTTAACTACCCTTTCACCAAGGCTTCTTCCTTTAGTGCGTACATGCGAAAATAAGCATCCTTCTTCCATTAGCAAGACCTATCTGCATATGACTGCTCAACTGATCGACGGTAAAGCGATCGCCGCTTCTCTCCGCCAAGAAATTGCCCAACGCGTTGCCCAGCGGCGTCAACACGGGTTACGCGCCCCTGGCCTGGCAGTCATTCTGGTAGGTGACGACCCAGCTTCCACGGTATACGTTACTCACAAAAGAAAGGACTGCGAGGAAGTAGGCTTTGTATCCAGGGCGTACGACCTTCCCAGCACCACCACACAGCAGGAGTTGGAAGCGCTGATTGACTCACTGAACGCAGATGCTGCAGTTGACGGCATCCTGCTTCAGCTTCCCCTACCCGCTCACCTTGATGCTTCCAATCTGCTTGAGCGCATCAGTCCCGACAAGGATGTTGATGGTTTCCATCCGTTCAATATAGGTCGACTCGCTCAACGCATCCCCCTGCTCCGCCCCTGTACGCCCAAGGGCATCATGCGTCTGCTGGAAAGTACAGGGGCAGACCTGTACGGCATGAATGCAGTGGTGGTAGGCGCCTCCAACATTGTCGGTCGCCCCATGGCGCTGGAGCTACTCTTGGGCGGCTGTACAGTAACAGTTACTCATCGTTTCACCCGTGATCTGGCCGCTCATGTCAGCCAGGCCGACCTGGTGGTAGTGGCGGCAGGCAAACCAGGCCTGGTGAAGGGCGAGTGGATCAAGAAAGGCGCTATCGTCATTGACGTAGGCATCAACCGCCAGGCAGATGGAAAACTGGTTGGCGATGTCGAATATGAAACAGCTTTGGAACGCGCCAGCTGGATCACGCCTGTTCCTGGCGGTGTTGGCCCCATGACGCGTGCCTGCCTGCTGGAGAACACGCTCTATGCAGCTGAACAGCTGCATGCCGAATAAAAATATCTCCCCATAAAAAAGGCCGCTAATGCGGCCTTTTTTATATCAGGTGAACTCAGTTGGCCAAACGCCACGTCGTTCCATCTTTACCATCCTCAAGCACGACACCCATGGCTGTCAGCTCATCGCGAATACGATCCGACTCAGCCCAGTTCTTTGCTGCTCGCGCATCCAGACGTGCCTGAATCAGGCTCTCCACGGCCGCTTCGTCAACCTTGCCCTCCGCACCTGCGCGTAGATACTCATCCGGCTCCAGCTGTAGAACACCCAGCACTTCAGCCATCTGCTTGAGTCGAGAGGCAAGGCCAGCGGCAGCTTGAATATCCTGGTCTCGCAGACGATTGACCTCACGGACCATTTCAAACAGGACCGCACAGGCCTCTGGCGTGTTGAAGTCGTCATCCATTGCGGCCGCGAAACGCTCCACATAGGGCTCACCGCCAGCAGGCGATGCCTGCGGTAGACCTTTCAAGGCGTGATAGAAGCGATCCAACGCGCCGCGTGCTTCACGGAGGCTCTCTTCAGAATAATTGATCGGGCTGCGGTAATGACTGGAAACCAGCAGATAACGAACGACTTCCGGGTGGTATTTCTCCAGCACTTCGCGAATAGTGAAGAAGTTGCCCAGGGACTTGGACATCTTTTCGCCATCTACCCGCACAGCCCCAGCATGCATCCAGGATGCCGCATATGTTTTTCCCGTAGCGGCCTCACTCTGAGCAATTTCGTTCTCGTGGTGGGGGAAAACCAGGTCAGGGCCACCACCGTGAATATCAAACGTTTCACCCAGGCAGCACGTAGACATGACCGAGCATTCAATATGCCAACCGGGACGACCCGCCCCCCATGGTGACTCCCAGCTGGGCTCACCCGGCTTGGCAGCCTTCCACAAGACAAAGTCCAGAGGATCTTCCTTGGACTCATCTACCTCAATACGGGCCCCAATCCGGAGATCTTCAATCTTTTTGCGTGACAGTTTGCCGTATCCCGCAAAACGTCCTACACGGTAATACACATCTCCGTTTCCAGGCGCATAGGCATAACCTTTGTCTATCAAGGTCTGGATCATAGTGAACATGCCAGGAATATGATCAGTCGCACAGGGCTCAACGTCTGGACGCTGAACACCCAGCCGGGTTTCATCCTGATGCATCGCTTCGATCATACGTCCAGTCAGGTCTTTGAACGTTTCGCCATTTTCCTGCGCACGGCGAATGATCTTGTCGTCAATATCTGTAATGTTGCGTACGTAGGTCAGGTTGTAACCTGACTTGCGCAGCCATCGAGCCACGACGTCAAATGCCACCATCACACGTGCATGACCAATATGACAGAAGTCATAGACTGTCATACCGCACACGTACATACGAACATTATTGCCCTCGAGCGGCTTGAACGTTTCCTTGGTCTTGGTGAGCGTGTTGTAGATCGCAAGTGGCATTATTGCCCCCAGGAGTCGCGTAAGGTGACGGTACGATTGAAGACCGGAGCACCCGGCTTTGAGTCTTTCAGATCGACACAGAAGTAACCTTCACGCTCGAACTGAAAACGGTCCTCTGGCTGGGCCTGCGCAAGCGATGGCTCAGCACGGCACCCAGTCAGCACCTGCAGCGATTCCGGATTGATATTATCCAGGAAGGTCTGCCCCTCTTCCGCTTTCTCAGGCTGCGGCGAACGGAACAGACGATCGTACAGGCGAACCTCACACTCAACACTGCCTTCGGCAGGCACCCAGTGAATGACACCCTTTACCTTGCGGCCTTCAGGGTTCTTCCCGAGGGTTTCAGGATCATACGAGCAACGCAGTTCGACGATATTGTCCGCCTCATCCTTAATAACCTCATCGGCGCGAACAACATAACTTCCCCGTAGACGAACTTCGCCATTTGGCTCAAGGCGCTTGTATCCCTTGGGCGGATCGATCATGAAGTCATCGCGGTCGATGTAGAGCTCACGTGTAAACGGTAGCGTACGCATCCCCATATCTTCCTTCGGGTGACGTGGCAGCTCCAACTGCTCCACTTTGCCCTCAGGATAGTTGGTGATGACAACCTTGAGCGGCCGCAGTACGCACATGGCCCGAGGCGCATTTCGGTCCAGATCTTCCCGGATGCTGAACTCAAGCATAGCGATATCGACTACACCATTGGAGCGAGCAACGCCTACCATCTCGCAGAAATTACGAATGGAGGCCGGTGTATAACCGCGACGGCGATAGCCAGACAGCGTAGACATGCGCGGATCATCCCAGCCGTTTACATGCCGCTCATCAACCAGCTGCTTCAGCTTACGCTTACTGGTTACGGTGTAGTTCAAATTCAGGCGGGCGAACTCGTACTGACGCGGTTGCGCCGGTACAGGCAGATTTGCCAGGAACCACTCGTACAGCGGACGATGATCCTCGAATTCGAGTGTGCAAATAGAGTGAGTGATTCCCTCGATTGCATCCGACTGGCCATGCGTGAAGTCATAGCTCGGGTAGATGCACCACTTGTCACCCGTCTGGTGATGATGGGCGTGGCGGATACGATACAAAATCGGATCGCGCAAATTCATGTTTGGCGAGGCCATGTCGATTTTGGCACGTAGCGCCTTTTCACCATCCTTGAACTCGCCCGCCTTCATGCGTGCAAAGAGATCCAGGTTTTCTTCAACGGAGCGGTCACGGAAAGGACTGTTTTTGCCCGGCTCGGTCAATGTGCCACGATACTCACGCGCCTGCTCAGGCGTGAGATCATCAACATAGGCTTTACCCGTCTTGATCAGGTGTATCGCCCAGTCATAGAGCTGATCGAAATAATTGGAGGCATAGCGCTCCTCACCTGCCCATTTGAAGCCCAGCCACTCGACATCACTTTTGATGCCATCGATGTACTCCTGATCTTCCTTGGCTGGGTTCGTATCGTCAAAGCGCAGATTGCACTCGCCGCCAAACTCTTGAGCCAGCCCGAAGTTCAGGCAAATCGACTTGGCGTGGCCAATGTGGAGATAACCGTTAGGCTCTGGCGGAAAGCGTGTCACAATCTTTGTGTGCTTGCCGGCATCCAGATCAGCCTGGACGATTTGACGAAGAAAATTCGCTGGAGTAGCGGGAGTTTCTGGCTTGCTCATGGGGTCCTTAATAATGTGTTGTTCGGCTTAAGGGTAGGCCGACTAAATCAAAGTCCGTATCATAGCCGAACCCGTCAAGACCCTGACAAACTTCCTATCTGACCACGGACATAAATTCCATGATCAAATTGCATACAAACCACGGCGTCATCACTCTTGAACTGTTTGAAGATAAGGCTCCTGAAACAGCAGCCAACTTCAAAGAGTATGTAAAGAGCGGTCACTATGACGGCACTATCTTTCATCGCGTGATCAATGGCTTCATGGTCCAGGGCGGCGGTTTTGAGCCTGGCATGAAGCAAAAGTCCACCCGTGCACCGATCAAGAACGAAGCGAACAACGGTGTTTCCAACCGCAATGGCACGGTTGCCATGGCACGTACCATGGACCCGCACTCAGCGTCCGCACAGTTCTTCATCAACGTGTCGGATAATACCTTCCTGGACCACACCGCCCCGACTACACAAGGCTGGGGTTATGCTGTATTCGGTCAGGTTGTTGAAGGCATGGATGTCGTCAATGCCATCAAGGGTGTTGCTACTACATCTCGCGCCGGCCATCAGGATGTACCGGCTGAGGATGTCATTATCGAGCGTGCTGAGATCGTTGAGTGATACTGCTGATCTCTGATCTGCATCTTGAACCTGAACGCCCGGATATTTCCCGGGCGTTTTTGCGTTTTCTTGAGACAGAAGCTGTTCACGCCGATGCCTTGTATATTCTAGGCGACTTTTTTGAGGTATGGATCGGCGATGACGCCATGGATGAGTTTCAAAAAGGCATCGCACGAGCCCTAAAGACCTTATCTCAAGGCGGCACACGTATTTTTCTGATGCATGGCAATCGCGATTTCTTGATCGGAAAGGATTTTTGCCGACTGGCAGGATGTACCCTACTGGCCGACCCGACCGTTATCGAAGCCGAAGGCAAGCGCCTTCTGCTGATGCATGGCGACAGTCTGTGCACACGGGACGAAGCCTACATGCGATTACGCCGCTGGCTTCGCAATCCGGTTTCATTGTGGATCCTGCACCATCTTCCTCTAAAGAAGCGTCGCGAGTTGGCCAGGAAATTACGCAACGAGAGCAAGGTGCAGACCCGGCAAAAAGCCATGGATATTGTAGACGTCACACCTGAAGAGGTTGAGGGCATCATGCGGCGCACCCGCACTCAGACCCTGATTCACGGGCACACACATCGTCCTGCCACACATGAATTCATGCTTGATGACAGCGCTGCAACGCGAATTGTGTTGGGTGACTGGGACCGTTACGGCTGGGTCCTGAAGATTTCCCGTGACCGACTGGAGCAGGAACGCTTCGAGCTGGCGTGATACGGCTCGAAGCGTAATGGCTATTACGCTGCGCGCGGCACACCGCTATGAAAGCGCATCTCCGTATCCGCTGAGGCAATAAGCTCGGCTTCTAGCGCTCTGATCTCCTGAATCTTGGCGGTCACATCCTGCTCGTCACCATATAGATAGGCCAGCTTCAGGTAATCCTGATAATGACGCGCTTCCGACTTGAGCAGTCCGCTGTAAAACTTGCTCAATTCTTCATCCAGATGCGGAGCAATTGCAGAGAAGCGCTCGCATGAACGGCACTCGATAAAGGCTCCTACGACAAGCGAGTCCGTTAGTCGGTACGGCTCATGATTACGGCACAGCTTACGCATGGCACCGGCATAGCGGGCCGACGTTACGTTTTCATGCGCAATGCCACGCTTCTTCATGATTTGGAGCACCTGCTCGAAATGCCGCAACTCTTCACGGGCAATCCGTGACATCTTGTTTACCAGATCCAGCTTATTGCTGTAAGTAAACAGGTAATGAAACGCAGCGCCCGCTGCTTTCTTTTCATTATTGGCATGATCGATCAAGAGGGTAGGAAGATCCTGCAAAGCAGCTTCCACCCAAGCTTCCGGCGTTTTACAGGCCAGGAATTCGTCCATTTCGGGCAACAACATAAGGCAAATCCTTTAATCAACAGGCGGCTAACCATCTGTTCCAGAATCAAGGGAAGCACATCCGCCTGAAGCGATTGCACTGGAATATGAGGTGATTATACGGTGCGCGGTGTCAGACTCGAACGTCCATTCCTTCAAGCAGAAAACGTGGCGCAATGTAACGTTCATAGTGAGCTTCGGAGAGGATGAAAAACTCCTGGTCGATGGCATCACGCAGCTCCATCAACGGGCGCTCCCTGAATTCAGGAAAAATATGTATGCCATAAGCATCGACCTGCTGAATATAGCGCGCGCCGCGTGAAATCAGCTGATACGCCCAGCAATATTCGGACTGCTCAGGAATGAAGCGAATCTTCCGTTGCTGTAGCTGTTCCTTCAGGCGTAGCGGATCAAACACCTCGAGCTTTGCAGAAACCACCTGGGTCAGGAGCACCTCGAGCCGGGCCCAGACAGCTCGCTTTTCCTCATCGTTATACGCATTCCAGTTCACGATCTCGTGATGAAATCGCTTGCAGCCCCGGCAAACCTGGTCGCCGAATACCGTTGAGCAAAGTCCGACGCAGGGCGTCTTTATGCGCTGGTTGGACATAGTCGTTCCGATCAAGCAAAAGCCTATTTTAGCCTTTCGTCTAACCAAGGTCAGCGTCGTTTAGTCGCATGTTCAGCTTAACTTTAGCGAAACCTTGGAGTAGAATCCGTACGCCCTAAGGGGCGCCATGTCCGATACGAAGCTGTTTTCAAAGCGTCACGAACACAATTATCCGGCAGGTTCCCGGTCAGCGTGCAGCGTACTCATCACACGTCTGCATTCTGACCCACGTGTAATACCGCTGGCGTAAAACTTTGAAAACAGCTTCGCACCGGAGCCTGAATGACGTCGCATTGGCTCCTGTCTCTTGCTAGCGATTGCTATTTCGTTATTCGGGCTCATGGGGTCGCCAGATCCCGGACGTCATTACTGGACCACTGATGAGGGTCATATTGTGCTTGAAGCCTATCGTAAACACGTAGAAGAGCGTGCCGCGCAGGGTATCGTTGCCCAGCCGCTTAACGCCGAACAGACTGCAGGTTTGGTCGAACTTCTGAAAAACCCGCCGGCCGGCGAAGAAGAATTTCTCGTTGACCTGATCACCAATCGTGTACCGCCGGGCGTTGACGAAGCCGCCTATGTCAAGGCTGGCTTCCTTTCTGCTGTCGCCAAAGGCGAAACCAGCTCCCCGCTGATCTCCAAGCAGCGCGCGGTCGAGCTTCTGGGAACCATGCAGGGTGGCTATAACATCGCCACGCTGGTCGAACTGCTGGATGACGCCGAGCTTGGCACCATAGCCGCCGGACAACTCAAGCATACGCTTCTGATGTTCGATGCCTTCCATGATGTCGCCGAAAAAGCCAAGGCAGGCAATGCCAACGCTCAGTCCGTTCTGCAATCCTGGGCAGACGGTGAATGGTTCAAGGCTCGCCCGGCTGTTCCGGAAAAGGTCACCCTGACCGTTTTCAAGGTACCCGGCGAAACCAACACTGACGATCTCTCCCCCGCGCCTGACGCTTGGTCGCGTCCTGACATCCCGCTGCACGCCCTGGCCATGCTGAAGATGGCCCGTGACGGTATCGTACCGGAGCAGCAAGGCAGCATCGGCCCGCTGAAGCAGATCGAAGAAGTTCGCGCCAAAGGCTTCCCGGTTGCCTATGTGGGTGACGTGGTAGGCACGGGTTCTTCCCGCAAATCCGCTACCAACTCGGTACTGTGGTTCTTCGGTGACGACATCCCCTACGTTCCAAACAAGCGCGCTGGCGGCTTCTGCTTTGGTAGCAAGATTGCTCCGATCTTCTATAACACCATGGAAGATGCGGGCGCTCTGCCAATCGAGTTCGACGTTTCCGCGCTGGAAATGGGCGACGTGATCGACGTCTATCCTTATGCAGGCAAAGTGACCCGTCACGGTAGCGACGATGTGGTTGCCACGTTTGAGCTGAAAACGCCGGTTCTGCTGGATGAGGTTCGTGCAGGTGGTCGTATTCCGCTGATCGTGGGCCGTGGCTTGACTGAAAAAGCTCGCGCCGAACTCGGCCTGGAACACTCCGACCTGTTCAAGAAGCCCGAGCAGCCTGTTGATACCGGTAAGGGTTATACCCTGGCTCAGAAGATGGTTGGCAAGGCCTGTGGCGTGGCCGGCGTTCGTCCGGGCACCTACTGCGAGCCGAAGATGACTACTGTCGGCTCCCAGGACACGACCGGCCCGATGACTCGCGACGAGCTGAAAGACCTGGCATGCCTGGGCTTTTCCGCTGACCTCGTGATGCAGTCCTTCTGCCACACAGCCGCCTATCCCAAGCCAATCGATGTCAAGACTCACCACACCCTGCCGGATTTCATCCGTACCCGTGGCGGTGTTTCTCTACGTCCGGGCGATGGCATCATCCACAGCTGGCTGAACCGCATGCTGCTGCCGGATACCGTTGGCACTGGCGGCGACTCCCACACCCGCTTCCCGATTGGCATCTCCTTCCCAGCAGGTTCCGGCCTGGTAGCGTTCGCCGCTGCAACAGGCGTTATGCCGCTGGATATGCCCGAGTCGGTACTGGTTCGCTTCAAAGGCAAGATGCAGCCGGGAATCACGCTACGTGATCTCGTGCATGCCATCCCCTACTATGCGATCCAGAAAGGTCTGCTGACCGTCGAGAAGAAAGGCAAGAAGAACATCTTCTCTGGCCGCATCCTCGAGATCGAAGGCCTGCCGGATCTGACCGTAGAGCAAGCCTTCGAGCTGTCCGATGCCTCGGCCGAGCGTTCCGCTGCTGGCTGCACCATCAAGCTCTCGAAGGAATCCATTGCCGAGTATCTGCGGTCCAACATCACGCTGCTGCGCTGGATGATCAGCGAAGGCTACGGTGATGCCCGTACGCTGGAGCGCCGTGCTCAGGCGATGGAAGCCTGGCTGGCCAATCCAGAGCTGATGGAAGCTGATGCCGATGCCGAGTACACCGAAGTCATCGAAATCGATCTGGCTGAAGTGACCGAGCCGATCCTGTGCGCGCCAAACGACCCGGACGATGCTCGCCTGTTGTCTCAAGTGGCTGGCGACAAGATCGATGAAGTCTTCATCGGCTCCTGCATGACCAACATCGGCCACTTCCGCGCGGCTGGCAAGCTGCTCGACAAGGTCAAGGGCGCCATTCCGACCCGCCTGTGGCTGTCCCCGCCAACCAAGATGGACCAGCATCAGCTGACCGAGGAAGGCTATTACGGCATCTATGGCAAGGCTGGCGCTCGCATGGAGATGCCAGGCTGCTCACTGTGCATGGGTAACCAGGCACGTGTGGCCTCCAACTCGACTGTAGTCTCGACGTCGACTCGTAACTTCCCGAACCGTCTGGGCGATGGTGCCAATGTGTACCTGGCCTCTGCGGAGCTGGCGGCCGTTGCCTCCATCCTGGGCAAGCTCCCGTCGACAGAAGAGTACATGCAGTACGCCAAGGACATCGACAGCATGGCGTCGGATGTCTACCGCTACCTGAGCTTCGATCAGATTGCCGAGTTCCGCGAAAGCGCAGCCAAGGCTAAGATCGATGCGGTTGAGATCGCTTGATCTGATTGGTAGATAAAAAGCGCCCCGGCTAACCCGGGGCGTTTTTATGTGGGTTAACGGCTCTCCGCCGCCTTACGAAGACCTTGCAAGGTGTTGAACGGCGCATCAACGACAAAGCTATTAGCCAACCAAGACGGTATGCTTCCGCCCGGTTCGCTTTGGGCTTCGTACGTCACCTCCACAGATCCTGTCGCCTTTGGCAGCACCTGCCATTTACCGTCGAAACTGCTGACTCGCACGTAGCCGTCTGCAGGAGGTGTGTAAGTGGGCTCCCCTTTTAAATGACGAACGAAACCTCCATTGCCGGCTTGCTCCGTTGTGATATGTAGCACCACATCACGCGCCGTGACCGGCCAGGGCATTTCAATGCGCATATAGGTCCAGGTGTCCTGCCCCTGCTGCTTGAGCACCTTGAGCTGCTGGCAACGATAGAGCCACTTGCAGGAGCTGGCGGTATCCTCCTGAAGTTGCTCGATACGCTCAGGAGTAGCCTTAATCGTAACAACACCACGGTAGGCCTTGTATTTAGACCCCTCCACGCTACGGGTGTAGACCTTTACCCCATCTTCATCCTTTGCAAGTTTCCATTCCTCGGCGTAGGCGCCAGAACACAATGTCGCGAACAGAGCCGTTAAAACAGTTGTTTTAAAAAAAGTACGCATTGAACCTTCCTTTTCTTGTTATGAGCATAAAGCGTGTATGGTGGGGTTGAATCAGGCGGCAGTCACATCTTCCAGATACGCTATCAGCATAAGTGCCTCGTCACGGCTGTCACCACAGACAAAAGGCTCTGCCGAAAAGGCGCTGCACACCGGCGGTCGTTCCGGCTTTCCGAACAACTCACATAAATCGGTTTCGCTTAGATGTGCACATCGCACACCTGCAGGCTTGCCCTGTGGCATCGCAGGCAATGGCGTGGAAATAGAAGGCGCAATGCAACATGCACCACAGCCGGCACGGCATTCCATAACGTATAGACCTGAGTAGTAGATACAAAAAGCATAAGGGGGATTGGCCCCAACGCCAAGCGTCACTCAAACGTTTGTCCAAGCGGCTAATACCTGGCGTCCAACTTAATAGTCGGCACCGGCATGGATTCAGTCACACCCTTCGTCAGAAGAGCCTCAAAATGTGCGTAGCTC
This sequence comes from Pseudomonas sp. C2.3V, assembly GCF_058536325.1. Classification (NCBI taxonomy): domain Bacteria; kingdom Pseudomonadati; phylum Pseudomonadota; class Gammaproteobacteria; order Pseudomonadales; family Pseudomonadaceae; genus Pseudomonas; species Pseudomonas sp. C2.3V. The sequence goes on from NZ_JBZUBN010000001.1 coordinate 2,516,693, forward strand.
TGTGTTTAAGCCTGAAACTTGCCTATCTTGATACAGGTCTCTGCCTGTGGGCGCCGGTCCGTTACCAGGATGCCTTGTCCTCTTACTTACAAAAAGCTCTTTGGAGGCACGATGAAGCATTGGCTGGTCATCGATCTGGAAGCGACCACTGATGAAGGCGGATGGCCTGTCGAGGAGATGGAGATCATCGAGATCGGCGCCGTGTTGATCGATAGTACCGGACAAGAGCTTGATCACTTTCAGAGCTATGTAAGGCCCCTGCATCGACCTCTGCTGACCGCGTTCTGCAAATCGCTTACGCACATTACCCAAGACGATGTAGATAGCGCAGCGCCCTTGTATACGGTCTGGCAACACTTTGAGCAATGGCTGAGTAGCCATGAAGCGCATTTGGCGGGCTGGTGCAGCTGGGGTGACTATGATCGCCGTCAGCTACAGCGTGATTGGCGTGAGCACAGAATCAGCACACTCCTGGCACGCACTCCCCACATGAATCTCAAGCAGCGCTTTGCGAAGTCCAGGCAACTACCCCGCCCTGTCAGCCTGGGCTCGGCCCTGAGCCTTGCCGGGTACTGCTTTCATGGTCAGCCGCACAGGGCCTTGGAGGACGCGCGTAACACGGCAAGGCTACTGCCTATAACCGTGCACTAATGGCTTAGTGGCGGCAGCGTAAAGGTTTCGGCATACTGGCTTGACGTTTAAAACAATCCTAAGGAAAGCCATGTTCAAGGTTAACGAATATTTTGACGGCACCGTTAAATCCATCGCCTTCAATCTGAGCAGTAAGCCAGCCACCATTGGCGTCATGGCGCCAGGTGAATACGAATTCGGAACGAGCCAATTGGAAATCATGAACGTGGTAGCAGGTGCCCTGACGGTCAAACTACCTGGCAGTGATGCTTGGGAAATTTTTGAGGCAGGCCAGAAATTCACCGTTCCGGCCAACAGCAAATTCCAGCTCAAAGTCAGCGTGGAAACGGCTTATCTTTGCGAATACCACTGACAGGCCAGGTGCATAGCGAACGCTATGCACCCTTGCGGCACTTTTGGACGCTCTAGGTTGTCATATCTTCTTAACCTGTCTTGGCTAGGTTGGACTCATATGGCAAAGGAGACTGAAATGACCGTTCAGAACACTTCTCAGCACACAACCTCCGATCATGCTCAACGCCTGGGTGGCGCCCTCATCGATGAAAAGGGTCGCGAGATCCCGATTACCGAGGCCATGATTCAAAAGGCATGTCGTGAGCCAGACGACTCTCTCAAGACGCCTACACACCCTGAGTAATTACAGACATGTAGCGCCTAGTGCCTCTACGATTCGGGAAGTTGCCGGGCTTGCATCGGTATAAACGCGAAGTCCGGTAATTTCCCGACGTTGGGGATAATGCTTTCTAAGCAGATCAAACCCGTTACGCCGCGTTTGAGTATCACCTTTGAGTGATAATCGAAAAGCGGCGTCATCATTGCGCGGATCATAAACGGCCCGACACAAAAGTCTCAGTGCCTGTTCAGGCGTAGCGCTGGCCGAAAGCTCGATCTTCGATAGCCACTGTTCAGGTAGAAAGTCCTCCAAGGCTTTTTCTGGCCGCTGTTCCTGCCAGGCGCAAAAGGCAGCGTAAATCATTGCAGTACCGCGCCACTTGCCCTCAAGACTATGGCCAGCAATATGAGGTGTCGCCAAGCGGCATCGCTTGGCCAGCTCGACATCGACCTCAGGCTCACTCTCCCAGACATCCAGAACAACTTCCAGATCGGCACCTTCAACTAGACATTTACGAAGCGCCTGATTGTCGATAACTTCCCCGCGGCACGCATTGATGAGCCATGTTCCAGCTTTCAATTCAGCCAGGCGCTCAGCATCAAAAAGGCGATACGTCGCGTCAGGCCCGGAACGTACCAGCGGTGCGTGCAGAGAAATGACATCACATTTCTTCATCACGATTTCAAGCGAGACAAAATCATCTGGTGCGGATAGTGCACGTGGTGGATCACACACCAGCACATTCAGGTTCAACCCTTTCAGCACCTCCACCAGACGGCCACCAACCTGTCCGGCGCCTACAACCCCATAGGTGCGCTCACTCAGCGAGACTCCGCGGGCGTCGCTCAAGGCAAGAAGCGCACCCAGAACGTAATCGACAACGCCGCGTGCATTGCACCCCGGCGCACTGCTCCAGGCAATGCCAGCCGATTCCAGATAATCAATGTCCAGATGGTCCGTACCGATGGTGCACGTCCCCACGAAACGGACCGGTGAGCCTTCCAGCAATGCCCGAGTTACAGGTGTTATGGACCGTACGATGAGAACATCAGCCTCGCCCACGGCAGCCCTGTCCATGGCGCGGCCCGGCATTCGCCTGATCGATCCAAAGGCACCAAAGAATTCATCCAGAAGGGGGATATTTTCATCTGCGAGGATGCGCATCTTGAACTCCAATCAGCGAGACATACATTTTATCAGGCCCAAGACGTGTGATGGATTTCTCGGCATCCGAAAAGCGTCGTACACTGACTAACTTTCCCTCACCTGATAATCTCGTGGACACAAGACCTACCCGGCGGCAGCGGATCCGTCATGAGCTAACGGCCCTGCTCGCACTGGCAGCGCCTATTATCATTGCGCAGTTGTCGCACTCTGCCATGGGGTTCGTCGATGCCGTCATGGCTGGGCGTGTCGGTCCGTTGGACCTGGCAGCCGTTGCGCTAGGCAATTCCGTCTGGGTGCCGGTCTTTCTTCTGATGACCGGAACGCTGCTGGCCACTACGCCAAACGTGGCGCAGCATCATGGCGCCAGGCAACCGGAGAAGATTGGTCCGCTTGTTCGACAGGCGCTCTGGTTGGCCGTGGTCATCGGCTTGATAGCCAGCGCTCTTTTATGCTCAGCGAAGCCTTTACTGATTGCCATGCATGTCAGTCCGGAGCTGATTCAGCCAACCATGACCTATCTGCATGGCATCGCCATGGGTATCCCCGCGGTTGCACTGTATTACGTGCTGCGCTGCTTCAGCGACGGGCTTGGACGCACCCGGCCCAGCATGATCATTGGTCTGGTTGGTCTGACACTCAACGTTCCGCTAAATGATCTGTTCATCCATGGTCGCCTTGGCTTGCCAGCGATGGGCGGTCCAGGTTGCGGATTTGCCAGTGGCGTGGCGATGTGGTTGATGTTCCTGGGCATGTTCGCATGGGTGCGACGCGCCAAGATCTACCAGGCATGCGGTATCTTCAGCCGCTTCGACGCTCCCCAATGGCCAGTGATTCGTCGCCTGCTCTCTGTGGGTGCGCCTATTGGAATCGCGGTATTTGCGGAGTCCAGCATCTTCTCGGTCATTGCCCTGTTGATCGGTGAGCTAGGCGCAACGGTGGTAGCAGGCCATCAGATTGCTCTTAACTTTGCCTCACTCACCTTCATGATCCCCTTGTCGATCGGCATGGCTATCACTGTACGGGTTGGACAGTCCCTGGGACGCGGCGAGCCTCGGCAAGCGCGGTTTTCGGCAGGCACGGGAGTGGCCGTTGGCCTATCCTGGGCCTGTATTTCTGCCAGTATAATGCTGCTTTTCCGCGCACCGATCGCAACGCTTTATACGCAGGACCCGGCTGTGGTGAGCCTGGCGGCGTCGCTGATTGTATTTGCCGCTCTCTTCCAGTTTTCAGATGCGGTACAGGTGACAGCGGCCGGGGGACTCAGGGGGTATCAGGATACACGGGCCACAATGGTGATCACACTGCTCGCCTATTGGGGTATAGGTCTGCCAGTAGGTTATGTACTAGGCCTGACCGATTGGGTTGGGCAGGCCCGCGGACCGGCGGGCCTTTGGCAAGGTCTGGTAGTGGGGCTTACCTGTGCAGCGGTATTGCTTGCCATACGCCTTGCACGTAGCGCACGCCGCCGGATAAGAAATGCAGCCCACTAGGTTATTCGACTTTCTTGCGTATCCAATAAAGGTACTTGCCGCCCTCTTCCTCCTTCTGCACCAGCTCATGTCCTAGAAACATGCAGAATTTGGGGATGTCCCGCTGCGTAGAGGGATCAGTTGCAATGACCTTGAGCAGGCTACCACCTGCCAGGTCTCGCACCTTGTTGTGCAGCATCATGACAGGTTCAGGGCAATTCAGCCCGCTGGCGTCAAGTGTCGCGTCAACGGTAAGAGTCATGCTTTTCTCCATTCGGTAGCAACTGCGCCTTTGACATAGGCACTGGCTGCATCAGTACGTTTCGAACCGTAAATGTTCTGCTTTGGTTATTTCAAGCGACGGAGGTGACAGGTGACCTCTTCGCGATCGTGGTAGAGCTGTTTGCAAGCGATCGCAACCGATATTCCTTTGCTATCGAAATAGCTTTTCAATCGATCCAGAATGCGCCTGACTTCAGCATAGCGCTGCTTCATTGGCAGCTTCAGGTTCACGACTGCCTCCTTGCACCAGCGCTCGCCGATCCAGCTTTCCATGAGCGCGGCCGTACGAGCCGGCTTCTCAACGATATCGCATACCATCCAGTCGACCTCCTTACGTGGACGAAAGGCATAGCCATCGACCTGCAGGTGCTCGATAAGGCCTGACTCCATCAGGGATTCTGCCATCGGCCCGTTATCTACGGCGGTCACGAGCATATCCCGGTTGACCAGTTGCCATGTCCAGCCTCCAGGTGCTGCCCCCAGGTCTACGGCGTGCATACCCGAGGCAAGGCGCTCATCCCACTGCGCACGAGGAATAAACTGATGCCAGGCCTCTTCCAGTTTAAGCGTAGAGCGGCTGGGCGCTTCACGGGGAAACTTGAGTCGGGGTATACCCATCGGCCAAAACGCAGCGTTACGCGGCTCGGCCACGCCAATGAACACATCCGTTCCTGTTCGAAAGGTCAATTGCAGCCGTGGCAAGGCAGGGTCTTCCTTGAGACGGCCCGCCTTGGTCAGTGCAGCCCTCAGGGGCTTTTCGAATTTCTTGCAGAATGTCGACAGCGCTTTGCCGTCGTTGGTATCCAATACCTCGAACCACAGGCTCCCGCAGACCGGATAGCTCTGTAGCTCCTGCAGGATGGCTCCTACACGGTCCTGCTCAGGTAACGTGACAAAACCTGTGCCTCGCGCCCATTGGCGCGGAAAGATCAGGTCGGCAAAGCGCAGGCGCTTCATGAGGCGATCTGCACCCTCTGCCTCACTGCAAATGAACTCGGCAAAGGCGCTGGCTGGCTTGCCCCGCGCGTAGCCTGAAATTTCCAGCTGTGCAGCCAGATCGCTAAGCTCGGCACACACCTCGCCTTCAAAACCAGGTCGGCAATGTAACAACAACGTATTCATCAAAACTCCAGCCCTGTGACGCGCCTTGCAATAAGCTGCGCACTATACCCGAGCCAGCCGGATTGAGCGGAACAGGGAACGTAAAAGCCGTCAATCGGTCCAGTATTGGAGATACAAGCGCAAGACGACGCTTGGTCGACAGGCTGGCGCCGGATGTCCGCCGCTGTTGATACCGATCAGGCCCCATTGATGCTCGGCCCAGAATCTTCGTGCCGAGAGGCAGTGTTGGCAGGCTTTTCGGTATTTCCTCGGAGTGGGCCTGAGCCGGGATTAGCGAAGGTCACGTCGTCTTGCACAAGGCCGAACCGTCGTGCCGTCCCAAGCCGAGAGGAGATTCATCGTCATGCCTGCACTGGATAGTCTGAAATGTCGTCGTACCCTAGAGGTCGATGGCCGTACGTATCACTACTATAGCCTTCCCGAAGCCGCCAAGAGCCTGGGTGATATTTCGCGCTTGCCTGTATCGCTAAAGGTCCTGCTCGAAAATCTGCTGCGCTGGGAAGACAATAAAACCGTTTACCGTGAAGACCTGCAGGCACTGGTTGACTGGCTCAAGGAACGCACTTCCGACCGCGAGATTCAATACCGTCCGGCGCGCGTTCTGATGCAGGACTTTACCGGGGTACCCGCAGTCGTGGACTTGGCAGCCATGCGTGATGCCATGGCCAAGGCAGGAGGCGATCCTGAAAAAATCAATCCCCTCTCCCCTGTCGATCTGGTGATTGACCACTCGGTGATGGTCGACCGTTACGCCTCCGAACACGCCTATGAGGAAAACGTAGCCATTGAAATGCAGCGCAACGGTGAACGTTACGAATTCTTGCGCTGGGGTCAACAAGCTTTCGACAACTTCAGCGTAGTGCCACCGGGCACCGGCATCTGTCACCAGGTGAACCTTGAATACCTGGGCCGTACAGTTTGGACTCGCGAAGAAAACGGCGAGACTTACGCTTTCCCGGATACCCTGGTAGGCACCGACTCGCATACGACAATGATCAACGGCCTGGGTGTACTAGGCTGGGGCGTAGGCGGCATTGAGGCTGAGGCCGCCATGCTGGGCCAGCCGGTATCCATGCTCATACCTGAGGTCATCGGCTTCAAGCTTACAGGCAAGCTGCGCGAAGGCATTACCGCTACTGACCTGGTGCTGACCGTAACCCAGATGCTGCGCAAGAAAGGCGTAGTGGGTAAGTTCGTTGAGTTCTATGGAGACGGATTGGCTGATTTGCCACTGGCAGACCGCGCTACCATCGGCAACATGGCTCCGGAATACGGCGCCACTTGCGGCTTCTTCCCGGTTGACCAGGTCACTGTGGACTTCCTGCGCTTCTCGGGCCGCCCCGAAGAAACAGTCAAGCTGGTTGAGGCCTACGCCAAAGCTCAGGGTATGTGGCGTGAGGCCGGTGACGAACCAAGCTTTACCGACACCCTGCATCTGGACTTGGGCGATGTCGAATCCAGCCTGGCAGGCCCCAAGCGTCCGCAGGATCGTGTTTCGCTATCCAAGGTCAGCGAAGCATTTGATCAGTTTATGAGTCTGCAACTCAAGCCTACTGCGCCCAAGGGTAATGGACATCCCGTTACACCCGGTGGGCTGGACGACTCGGTTAAAGGCGAACCCAAGGCGGACGGCATCGAGTATGAGCTTGATGGCCAGAAATACCGCTTACAAAACGGCGCAGTTGTAATTGCCGCCATTACCTCCTGTACCAACACCTCCAACCCCAGCGTCATGATGGCTGCCGGTCTACTGGCGAAAAAAGCCGTTGAAAAAGGGCTGGAGCGCAAACCCTGGGTCAAGAGTTCATTGGCGCCTGGCTCCAAGGTCGTAACCGAATACTATAAGGCTGCTGGCCTTATGACTTCGCTAGACAAGTTGGGCTTTAACCTTGTGGGATACGGTTGCACCACCTGCATCGGCAATTCCGGGCCGCTGCTCGAACCGATTGAAAAAGCGATTCAGGAAGGCGATCTGACCGTGGCATCAGTGCTCTCGGGCAACCGCAACTTCGAAGGCCGCGTACATCCCTTTGTCAAAACGAACTGGCTGGCTTCACCACCACTGGTAGTCGCTTATGCCTTGGCAGGCAGCGTCAAGGTTGATCTGTCTAAAGATCCTTTGGGTACAGACAAGAACGGCCAGCCGGTCTATCTGAAGGATATCTGGCCCACCCAACAGGAAGTGGCTGACGCCATCGAGAAAGTCAACTCGGCGATGTTCCGCAAGGAATACGCAGCGGTCTTCGAGGGCGATGAGAACTGGAAGGCCATTCAGGTTCCAGCTTCCAAAACCTATACCTGGAGAAACGATTCGACCTATATCCAGAATCCCCCCTTCTTCGAGAACATTGGCGGCAACCCACCTCGTGTATCAGATATTCATGATGCGCGAATTCTCGCCTTACTGGGCGACTCAGTCACAACAGACCATATCTCCCCAGCTGGTAATATCAAAAAGGATAGCCCGGCGGGCCGCTACCTTACCGAACATGGTGTTGCCTATGAGGACTTCAACTCGTACGGCTCCCGCCGTGGCAACCATGAAGTCATGATGCGCGGCACTTTTGCCAACATTCGTATCCGTAACGAAATGCTGGGTGGCGAGGAAGGTGGCAATACGCTGCATGTTCCAACCGGTGAGAAAATGGCCATCTATGACGCTGCCATGCGGTATCAGATAGATAGCACTCCACTGGTCATTATTGCAGGCAAGGAATATGGCACAGGTTCATCCCGTGATTGGGCAGCCAAGGGAACCAACCTGCTCGGTGTCAAGGCAGTGATTACCGAAAGCTTCGAGCGTATCCACCGCTCCAACCTGGTAGGCATGGGCGTCCTTCCGCTTCAGTTCCAGAACGGAGTGGATCGCAAGTCGCTAGGTCTAACCGGTAAGGAGAAAATCAGCATTTTCGGACTGGATGGCGTCGAACTGCGGCCACGTATGCCACTGACCATGGAAATCACTCGTGAAGATGGCAGCATGGAAACGGTAGAGCTTCTCTGCCGAATCGATACCCTCAACGAAGTGGAATACTTCAAGGCGGGTGGCATTCTGCACTATGTATTGCGCAGCCTGATGTAAGCGCTCCCACAAACAAGCCCGCCGCAGTGCGGGCTTTTTTATGCCCGATGGGCGGCCAAAAAGCGCACTACCGATAACGCACTCTTCTCAATGCTTTGTGAATGACTCAAGCCTGAGCGTTTGAGTGGCTTAAGGTCATGGTTGGCTGTCGGTACCCACTCGATTCGGACCTGGTCAGACAGTGTGTAATGCTCAACCGTCTCCCGATCTCCCAGAGCATCACGCTCGCCCTGGATGATCAACGTAGGCGTTTGCAAATCAACGAGATGGTCGACCCGCGGCTTTTCCGGGCGGCCTGCCGCATAGAATGGATACCCAAGGCATACCAATGCGCTGACCCGCTCCTCATCAGCGACCAGGCTGGCCATTCGGCCTCCCATTGATTTGCCGCCGATGGCAAGCGGTTCTGGGGTTGTTTGCCTGACCAGATCAATGACCTGCTTCCAAGTAGCAAGCAACTGCGCCTTAGGAGATGGAGGCCTTTTCTTTCCTGAGATTCGTCTCTCAGCCATATAAGGAAATTCAAACCGTACTACTTCGATACGCTGGGCTACCAGCGCCCTGGTCATTTGATCCATGAACGGACTATCCATGGGAGCCCCTGCTCCATGCGCCAGAACAAGCGTGGCAATTTTTTGATCGCACCTGCTCCAAAGAAGCGAAACTTCCTTCTGATTGACGTGGTTGTCTTGCACGAATCCTCCTAATGAATCTAATAGCACTCTTTATGGGCTGGTATTACATACAAAATTAGCTCAACAGAATCCATCGTACCTTTTATCGCCTCTCTGGCCTTCACGTTGTCGCTATTGATGTAGGTCAAGATGCCACTACCTACTTGCTTCTAGACTCTGCTTCATAGTTTTACGGGAGTATGGTCATGCTCGACGCCATCGATTGGAAACCAGAATTAATCCAGCGCTACGACATGGCAGGGCCTCGCTATACCTCTTATCCAACTGCAGTGCAGTTTCATGATCAGATAGGTGCGTTCGATCTGATGCATGCACTAAGGGATAGCCGCACTGCCAAGCGGCCGCTGTCGCTGTATGTCCATGTGCCCTTCTGCGCACATATTTGCTACTACTGCGCCTGTAATAAAGTCATTACCAAGGACCGCAGCCGCAGCGTGCCTTATCTGGCCAGCCTGACAAGGGAAATTCAGCTGATCAGTCGTCATGTAGGCGCAGACCAGAAGGTAGAGCAATTGCATTTTGGCGGCGGCACGCCGACCTTTCTCAACCCTGAACAGCTACGGCAGCTGATGTCCGAGCTGCGTCAGCGCTTCAGCCTGCTGGATGATGACTCTGGGGATTATTCGATCGAGATCGATCCACGCGAAGCGGACTGGGCCACGATAGGCCTGTTGCGTGAGCTGGGTTTCAATCGGGTTAGCCTCGGTGTCCAAGACATCGATACGAATGTGCAGTTGGCTGTGAATCGCCTGCAAAGCCTCAACGAGACGCGGGCCATCATCGATGCAGCCCGTACGCTCAGTTATCGTTCAATCAATATCGACCTGATTTATGGTCTTCCCCGGCAAACGCCGGAAAGCTTCGCCAAAACCGTCGAGGCAGTAATTGATCTGCAACCGCATCGCTTGTCTGTATTCAATTACGCGCACCTCCCCACCCGTTTTCCACCACAGCGGCGGATTGAGGCTGCTGAGCTGCCAAGCCCCGCACAAAAGCTGGAGATGCTTCAAAGGACAACTGAGCAGCTAATGGCTGCCGGTTATCGTTACATCGGGATGGACCACTTCGCCCTGCCCGACGACGAATTGGCGATTGCTCAGGAAGATGGTTCGCTGCAGCGTAACTTTCAGGGCTATACGACCCATGGCCATTGTGACCTGATTGGGCTGGGGGTATCGGCCATTAGCCAGATAAATGAGCTTTACTCTCAAAACACAGTGGATATTTCCGAATACCAGACTAGTCTGGATAACGGTCAACTTGCTGTACGCCGGGGTTTGCACTGTGAACGGGACGACTTGATTCGTCGCGCGGTAATCCAGCAGCTAATTTGTCACTTCCAGCTCGACTTTGCTGAAACAGGCCGAGCACTGGGAATTGATTTCAAGGATTACTTTGCCGATGTCATGCCTGACCTTGAGCGTATGGCGACTGATGAGCTTATTCGCCTGGATGAAAAAGGCATTGATATCTTGCCGGCCGGGAGGTTACTCGTGCGATCAGTTTGTATGTTGTTTGATCGTTATTTGCCCCAACAGAACACACAACGGTTTTCACGGGTCATCTAATAAATTCACTAACAGCTTTCATCATCATGCGTGCAGTAATACCCTTGGCTTACTAATGGAATAAATCGAAAGCCATGTCCGAGACTTTGAAAATGCGTGTCACCTCGCCGCAAGCCCACTGTAAAGATTGCAGCCTGGCACCCTTATGCTTGCCATTGTCGTTGAACCTTGAGGATCTGGATGAGCTTGATCGGATTGTCAAGCGCGGCCGTCCACTCAAGAAAGGCGACTATCTGTTCCGACAGGGTGACAGTTTTGGCTCCGTCTTTGCCGTCCGCTCAGGCGCGCTTAAAACCTTTAGCGTGACCGATAACGGTGAAGAGCAAATTACCGGCTTTCACCTACCCAGCGAGCTGGTTGGCTTGTCCGGTATGGATACGGAGCTGCATCCGGTTTCTGCACAGGCGCTGGAAACCACATCGGTATGCGAGATCCCCTTCGAGCATCTTGATGAGCTGGCCGATCAGCTTCCCCAACTGCGTCGCCAGCTGATGCGTGTGATGAGCCGCGAGATTCGGGATGATCAGCAGATGATGCTGCTCTTGTCCAAAAAAAGCGCAGACGAGCGTATCGCGACGTTTCTTGTGAATCTGTCTGCACGTTTCCGCGCTCGTGGCTTCTCCGCCCAGCAGTTCCGCCTGTCCATGTCCCGTAATGAGATCGGTAACTATCTGGGCCTTGCAGTGGAGACAGTTTCTCGTGTGTTCACGCGCTTCCAGCAGAGCGGCATCATCGAGGCCGAAGGCAAGGAAGTGCATATCCTCGACTCGATTCAGCTCTGCGCCCTGGCGGGCGGCCAGCTGGAAGGTTGAAACAAAGCGGGCGGCCCTGAAGCCGCCCGTTTTGCTTGAAAAGCTTTATCGCTTTTGATCGTTAGAACTTGTAACTGACCGTGGCGGTGACGTTACGCTCTTCGCCGTAATAGCAATACAACAGGCTATTACATGCAGCGACGTATTTTTTATCGGTTAGGTTATTGGCGTTGACACGTACATCTACACCTTTGAGACCCATATTACTCAAGTCATAACCCACTGACGCATCAAACAGGGTGTATCCAGGAACGCGTTCGGTATTAGCTGGATCTGCCCAACTCTTACTAACTGCCCGTACCCCCGCTCCCAGGCTCAAGCCCTGGAGCGATCCCTCCTTGAATGAGTAGTCTCCCCAGACAGATGCCATATGACGAGGGGCCACGTTAGGCGTATTGCCTTCTGTACCGTCATCCGACTTAATGTATTCGACATCAGCAAACGTATAGCTCCCTAGTACACGGAAGCTATCAGTCACCTGCATGTGAGCTTCCAACTCTACGCCTTGGGAGCGTACCTTTCCTACCGGGCGATAATATTGTTCATTCGCCAGTTTGGTCGCCAGGTTTTCTTGGGTAATGTGGAAGACTGATGCCGTAAAGATATTGTCCGTACCCGGCGGCTGATACTTGATGCCAGCCTCCCACTGCTTGCCCTCAGTAGCCTTGAGCGGATCGCCGTTCTGGTCAGTAAAAGAGTTGGGATTGAAAGACTCTGAATAGCTAATGTAGGGCGCGATACCATTGTCGAAAAGATACAGTGCACCCACCCGCGGAGTAACCTTATTCTCCTTGTAGGTGTTTTTGCCTGCACCGTATAGCTCATCCTCGGAAGAGGTCTCTACCCAATCCTTGCGCAGACCGAGCGAAAACCGCCATTTATCCAGGTCAATCAAGTCCTGCATGTACAGGCCAGTCTGCTCCATCCGACGCAGATCGCTGGTTTGCCATGTTTCCGCAACGCCCGGATTACCATAGACAGGGTCGAACGCATCAATGTTAGAAGCGGACCCGCCTGCGTAGTCGACCTTGGCCTTACGACGCTGATAATCCAACCCCATCAAAAGCGTATGCTTGGCTGACCCGGTATTAAATTCAGCCTGCGCCATGTTATCTACAATCCAGGCATGCAGACGCTCCTTGCCTTCAGTGGTTGCGCGCGCTAACTCGTTGGATCCTATGCTGGCCCAACCCGCAGCATAAGCCTGCCGCATATCCACCTTGCCATCCAGATAGCGGAAGTTCTGCCGTGCCGACCAGACATCATTGAAACGATGCTCAAACTGATAACCCACCATCTGCTGGGTACGTTCGAACTTGTCGAAATCGGAGTCGCCCTCAAAGAAATGCTTTGAGATGTATTGTCCATTGTGGCGATAGAGTGTGCCGTCTGCCGGAAGGCCGCCGTGGTAACCGCCTTCGGGGTCATGTTGCATATACGCCTGCAGGGTTAGCGTCGTATTTTCATCAAAGTCGATGGCTACAGTGGGCGCAATCGCGTAGCGCTTCTCCTCGTTGTGATCAAACTGCGTATCGGACTTGTCCGCCAGGCCTACCAGCCGATAGGCAATCGTCTGGTCTTCGTTGACCGGCCCACTAAAATCGAACCCCATACCCCGCTGGCCCTGGGTACCCACCGTGGCCTGGATTTCATGATAAGGCTCATAGAGTGGCTTCTTGCTGGTAAGCGCTACTAGGCCGCCAGGATTACTCCGTCCGTAGAGCACCGAAGACGGGCCTTTCAGGATATCAATGCGCTCAAGGAAATACGGATCTACCTGCATGCTGCTATAGGTACCGCTATCTCCCATGGTCTTGAGACCATCAAGATAGATGTTATCTACCGAGCCGTCATTGAAACCACGCATGGCAACATAGTCATACCGGTGAGTTGCACCATATGGGTTGGTCATCACACCTGGGGTATAACGCAACGCCTGGGAAACTGTTTGCGAGCCCTGATCATCGATCTGGTCGCGCGTTACCACGGATACCGACTGAGAGGTCTCCAGGATCGACTTACTTGTCTTGGTTGCAATCTGGCTATGGGTGGCGTTATAGCCTTCCATGGTTCCAAGCGCATTGCCCAGTGCGAAATCAGTAACGGTAGTCGCAGAAAGCTCGGAAACATCACTGCCAACGCTTGCTGTTCCAGCCGCCAGCGAGTAGCTGCCGCTACCGGTGTTGACGATCTGCAAGCCGCTTCCTTTGAGCAGCGCTGCAAAACCTTCTTCAACACTGTACTGCCCCTTGAGACCTGGGCTCTGCTTGCCCTCCGTCAATGCGCCATCGGCAGATAGCATGACATTCGCTTCGCCAGCAAAACGACTCAATGCCGTCGACAGCGGGCCAGCCGGTATATCGTAACTGCGTACTGCCTGGGCCGTGGCAGCCGTTTCAGCGGCATTACCTGCAAGCGGCACAAGGGCGAGGCTCATCGGTATAGCAAGTGCAGCAGCATGCACAGCCTGATGCAGAGGGCTCCGCTTGAAAAAAGCCTGATACGAACGACGCGAATCCATTACTCATCCCTTTTTTGTGTTCAACAGTGATGGCTTTCAGCCTGTTTGAGACTAAAGCCAGTCGAAATCAAGAAAAGGGAACTGCTAATGATAATATTTTTTATTAAGATTCAGGCAGGACGCGCTGAAATAGACGTCCACCACGGCAGCGGTCGATTGATGCGAATGGGCAGGCTTTGCTCCAAGGCTGTCAGCACCCGCTCCGTATCTTTCAGTGGGTATGCACCGACCAGACGCAGATTCGCTACATCCGGATCACAGGCCAGATACCCGGAGCGATAACGCGATAACTCATCAACAAAATCGCTCAATCGCATATCATCAGCCAGAATCATCCCTTTGATCCAAGCCTGACGGCGTTGCTCACTCACCTGAGCAGTAGAAACCCCGTCAGTGCTAAAGCGCACCTGTTGTCCTGCCTTTACTGTGACGGACGCCGACGCCACAGGAGCAACCTGCACACTGCCGTTGAAAACTGCCAACTCGCCAAAGCCTCCTCGATCAAAAACACTAAACTGGGCTTCTTTGGCCAGTAACGCACCGAATGTCGTATCAAGCGTCAGCGGATAGTGAGCATCCTTGCCTCGAGACAGCATGGCCTCACCCTTGTAGAGTGCCAGATGCAAGCGGTCCGGTTCGTTCGAGACGTCCATTGCCGTATCGGTGTTCAGCCAGAGATGCGAGCCATCAGCAAGCTGAAAATCCTTGATCTCTCCCACACGTGTTCGGTAGCTGGCATACCATTGTCTCCAGGACAACTGTGAAGAGGTAGTCCAGACCAGAACACCGGTACTGCAAAGTACGGTCATCAGTTTTAATGTCTGACGCCGCGTTTGCCCTTTTTTCTGTAGCGCTTGTGTAGCGCCATGGCGTTGCTCGGAGGGTATGCGCTGAAAATGACGACTGATCAGCTCGACACGCTGCCACGCCTGGGCATGTTGCGGATTTTCTGCCAGCCAGAGCTGCCACTGCACACGTTCCTGATCGCTGACATCATCAGCACTGAGCACGGCAAACCATTCGGCCGCCTGCTCAAGCACCGCAAAGTCGCACTCTGTCTCGGACATCTGCTGGGCGGCCTGCATGGTCTATTCCACCTCAAGGGTCAGGCAGTGCAGCATGGCTTGGGCCATGTACTTTTTGACCATTCGCTCGGACACCCCTAGCACCTCACCAATGGCTGCATACGTCTGCCCTTCCAGTTGAGACATCAGGAAGGC
Source organism: Pseudomonas sp. C2.3V (assembly GCF_058536325.1). NCBI lineage: Bacteria > Pseudomonadati > Pseudomonadota > Gammaproteobacteria > Pseudomonadales > Pseudomonadaceae > Pseudomonas > Pseudomonas sp. C2.3V. Next base: position 2,531,895 of record NZ_JBZUBN010000001.1, read on the forward strand.
TGAGCGCACCTTTTCAGGTAGACGGTCCAGCATGGCGTCGATTTGAACGAGACTTTCAATAATGATTTCACGCGCTTCTGGAGATGGCGCGTAATACTCGGAACGATCAGCCAGCGCCTCGAGATAGGTCCGTTCGATATCCTGACGCCGCCAGTGATTGACGAGTAATGAATGGGCGATGGTTGATAAGTAAGCGCGCGGCTCTCGAACGGACGGAAGATCGCGTCCTTTGGCTAACAGACGAAGGAATGTATCTTGGGCCAGATCGGCTGCATTGAACGAGCATCCCAACCGTTTGCTCAGCCAGCCGTGCAGCCAGCCATGATGCTCGCTATACCAGTCATGCAAGGCGTTGGGTGATGACACTTCAGCCGCGCACATGTCAGAACCTATCGAGATGGCATTGAGATATCGCTAATGATAATGCTTCTCAAGAATAGATCTATGCTTTTTTACGTCAATTTGCGTACCGCCGATCAAAGCGTGATCGGCTTACGGCCTGCAAAGGCATGCGTAAGGGTGCCGTTGTCTACCAGATCAAGTTCACCACCCAGGGGGACACCATGGGCAATCCGGGAAATAGTTAAACCGCGCGGTTTCAATAGCTGCGCAATGTAATGGGACGTCGCCTCGCCTTCCACTGTCGGGTTGGTTGCAATAATGACTTCCTGGAAGGCACCTTGCTCGATACGCTCCATCAGCTCTGGAATGCCGATCGCCTCCGGGCCGAGACCATCCAGAGGAGACAGGTGCCCTTTCAGCACGAAATAACGCCCACGAAAGCCCGTCTGGTCAACGGCAAAGACGTCCATCGGTGACTCAACCACGCAAAGCAGTTGATCATCCCGATCCGGATCTGCGCACTGAGGGCACAGTTCGTTTTCCGTCAGGGTACGACAATGCTTGCAATGCCCTACTCCCTCCATGGCTGCCTGCAAGGCACTCGACAAGCGCAGGCCCCCGCTCCGGTCACGCTCAAGCATCTGCACGGCCATACGCTGGGCTGATTTCTGGCCCACCCCAGGCAAAATGCGTAGCGCGTCGATCAACTGTCGAATGAGAGGACTAAAACTCATGAAGAAATCTCGAATGGAGATAGATAAAAGTATAGACAGGCTAACGTCTGTTAACGTGCCTGGATCGCCGCCAGCCAGAACGGCCAACGGCGTGACCATAAGCCTCTAGATGCTTAGAAAGGCATCTTGAATCCAGGCGGCAGCTGCATGCCTGCAGTCATACCAGACATCTTTTCCTGGCTGTTCTGCTCGATCTTGCGAACGGCATCGTTCACCGCAGCCGCAATGAGGTCTTCCAGAATCTCCTTATCTTCCTGCATCAGGCTGTCATCCAGGGACACACGCTTGACGTCGTGGCGACCTGTCATGACGACGCTGACCAGCCCGGCGCCGGATTGACCGGTCACTTCGGCATTTGCCAGCTCTTCCTGCATCTTCTGCATTTTTTCCTGCATTTGCTGAGCCTGCTTCATCAGGCCGGCCATGCCACCTTTTAACATGTCTGTTTACCTCGTCTGGTTTGAGAACCCGGTCAGTCCTTGGAATTGACCGGCTCGATAGTGTCCGCGCGGACTACAGCCGCGAACTGTTCCATCATTTGCTGGATCAGCGGATCATTCTGTATGGACGCCTCAGCTTCCCGCTGACGCTCCGCACGTTTGCGAGCGGCAGCCTGTGCTGGCGTCTCCTGCTCGGGCGTCTGGAGGGTGATATCCAGCTTGATCGTACGCCCTTGGTATTGATTCAAGGCATCATTCAAACGGCGATGCTGGTTCGTGTTGAATAATGCGCTCTGATTTGGATCCAGATGAAGGTGCCATGCATCATTTTCAACCGACACCAGCGTACAGTTTGCCGCAATGCTTGCAGTCATGCCTCCTAAGCCTAGCTTAGGTAGCAATTCGATCCACTCGGCGGCAAGTCCGGTTGCAGGTTTGGCTGCCGGTACGGGCTCTGGGGCCGTCGCCGGCGCCTCGGCCAGTACGCCTTCGGTCAGCTCGTCCAAATAGCCGTAATCGGACTCGGCATTGTAATAATCATCGGCAGGCGGTGGCTCGTCGTCTGCCAAGCCTTCATTGTCCTGCTCGTCAACGACCCGCTCAATGACAGTGGCCTCCAACGTTTCGGTTGCCATCGGAACCACATGGGTTGGCTCTACCGGCGTTTTGATGGCCGTTGTAGGTTCATCCCAGGGTAGATCGACAGGCTCGCTTGTCTGAGAGGCCTCTGGCTCTTTCGCAACAGGCGATGCAGAAGCCGTTACCGGTTCCGGCCGAGGCTCGGACTTAACCGGAGCGGGACTGGGTTTCGCCACGGGCGCTGGGCGAGTGACTGGCGCAACAGGCAACTGAGCCGGCGTGGATGGTGCAGACGGAGCGGCCACCGGTTCTGGCTTGGAGTCAGTCGTGGCCTGACTGGCTCCCAACGTCTTTAACGCAGCCTTGGGTGTACTGCCGCCGCCCTCAGCCGGTCGGAAGGCCAGCATCCTCAGCAATACCATTTCAAAGCCGCCACGAGGATCAGGCGCCAACGGCAGATCCCGACGCCCAATCAACCCCATCTGGTAATAATATTGCACATCTTCGGCGGGTAGCGCCTGAGCCAAGGCCAAAACCTGCTCACGATCACCCTGACCGTTATCCACAGCCTCAGGCAACGCCTGGGCAATCGCTACACGGTGCAAAACATTCAGCATCTCGCCCAGCACACCTGCCCAATCAGGACCTTGCTCGGCAAGATGACGTACGGCCTCGAGCAGTGCGCGGGCATCACCTTCCAGCAGGGCTTGCAATACACCATATACCTGCCCTTGATCCAACGTACCCAACATGGCGCGTACATCGGCAGCCAGAACATGCCCTTCGCCAAAGGCAATCGCCTGATCGGTCAGGCTCATCGCATCGCGCATCGAGCCATCGGCAGCACGCCCCAGCAACCATAGGGCATCCTGTTCGAAAGGAATCTGCTCAGCGGTCAACACGTGGGTCAGGTGCTCAACCACACGCTCAGGCGGCATGTTCTTCAGCGAAAACTGCAGGCAGCGCGACAGAATGGTAACGGGGAGCTTTTGCGGATCGGTCGTTGCCAGCAGGAATTTAACGTGAGGCGGCGGCTCTTCCAATGTTTTCAACAGTGCGTTGAAACTATGGGTCGAGAGCATGTGGACTTCGTCGATGAGGTAAACCTTGTAACGACCACGCGTAGGGGCGTACTGCACGTTATCCAGTAGCTCCCGGGTATCCTCTACCTTAGTGCGGCTGGCAGCATCCACTTCGATCAGATCGACGAAACGACCTTCATCGATTTCCCGGCAGACCGAACACTCCCCGCAGGGGGTCGAGCTGATGCCGGTCTCGCAATTCAGGCACTTCGCCAGAATACGCGCAATGGTGGTTTTACCCACCCCACGCGTGCCGGTAAAGAGATAAGCGTGATGAAGGCGCTGGTTATCCAGGGCATTGATCAGGGCTTTAAGCACATGGGTCTGTCCGACCATTTCACGGAAAGAGCGCGGACGCCATTTGCGAGCGAGAACCTGATAACTCATCGATACCTGACACGGCGAAGAAAAAGAAGTCGGCTAATGCTAGCGAAGCAAGGGGTAAATTGCATCCAAAAGCCTATGACTCGCCTCATATTCCTATATCGAGTCATGTACGGGACACCCTTTAGCCAGACTCAAGAGATGGGGTCTAGGCCAGAGAAATCAAGGCATTCAGAAGATAACCCAGCCTGAAATGGCCGGGCTACCTTAAAGAAGATCAGTGCGAGTGCCTCGGCACCTCGGAGCCACGGCAGCCGACGAGGAAGTCGAAATCACAGCCCTCATCGGCCTGCAGCACGTGGTCCACGTACAGCTTGCGATAACCGCCACCGAGCAGGTTGGCGTTCGGGTCCTGCCAGTCCGCCAAGCGGGCCTGCAGCTCTTCATCGCTGATATCCAGGTGCAGACGGCCGTTCTCGCAGTCCAGCTCGATCATGTCACCGTCACGCACAACCGCCAGCGGACCACCTGCCGAAGCCTCAGGCGCTACGTGCAGCACCACCGTCCCATAGGCCGTCCCGCTCATGCGCGCATCGGAAATACGCACCATGTCGGTAATGCCCTTGGCCAGCAGCTTGGGTGGCAGACCCATGTTGCCCACCTCAGCCATGCCCGGATATCCCTTCGGTCCGCAGTTCTTGAGCACCATGACGCAGGTCTCGTCAATATCCAGGTCCGGGTCGAGCACACGCTCCTTGTAATGCTCCAGATTCTCGAACACCACCGCACGGCCCCGGTGCTGCATCAGCTCTGGCGTGGCAGCAGAGGGTTTGAGCACTGCGCCCTTGGGTGCCAGGTTGCCCCGTAACACGCAGATGCCGCCGTCCTTGCGGATGGGATTGTCCAGCGTACGAATAACCTCATCCTTGCCATAGATAGGTGCCTCGGCGCAGTTCTGCCAGATCGATTGGCCATTGGCAGTCAGGGCATCAGGGTGCGGCAGCAGGTTTGCCTCGCCCATCCGGCGAATCACGGCAGGCAGGCCACCGGAGTAGTAAAACTCTTCCATCAGGAAGCGACCGGATGGCTGCAGGTCGACAATGGTGGGCGTACCGCGACCGACCCGCGTCCAGTCGTCCAGCTCAAGGTCTACTCCCATACGCCCGGCGATGGCCTTAAGGTGAATCACGGCATTGGTCGAACCGCCGATGGCAGCATTGACGCGGATGGCATTCTCGAAGGCTTCCTTGGTCAGAATCTTCGACAGGCGAAGGTCCTCATGCACCATGTCCACGATGCGCATGCCAGAGAGGTGCGCTAGAACATAGCGACGCGAATCCACGGCCGGAATCGCAGCGTTGTGCGGGAGCGAGGTGCCCAGGGCTTCAGCCATGCAGGCCATGGTGGAGGCAGTACCCATGGTGTTACAGGTACCGGCCGAACGGGACATGCCGGCTTCAGCAGAGAGGAACTCGTTCAGGTCGATCAGTCCACCCTTATAGGCCTCGTGCATCTGCCAGACGATGGTACCGGCACCGATGTCGCGACCGTGGTGCTTGCCGTTAAGCATCGGCCCGCCGGTTACCACGATGGCGGGTACGTCGCAGCTGGCAGCGCCCATCAATAGCGCAGGGGTGGTCTTGTCGCAGCCGGTCAGCAGCACCACAGCATCGACCGGGTTGCCGCGGATGGCTTCCTCCACGTCCATGCTGGCCAGGTTGCGGGTCAGCATGGCGGTGGGGCGCAGGTTGGACTCGCCATTGGAGAAGACGGGAAACTCGACGGGAAAACCGCCGGCTTCGTAGACGCCGCGCTTGACGTGCTCGGCAATCTTGCGGAAGTGGGCGTTGCAGGGGGTAAGTTCGGACCAGGTGTTGCAGATCCCGATGATGGGTTTGCCCTGGAACTCATGGTCCGGGATGCCCTGGTTCTTCATCCAGCTGCGATACATGAAGCCGTTCTTGTCGGCATTGCCAAACCACTGGGCCGAGCGCAGGGTGGTCTTTTTTGTGGACATGGTGGATGTCTCTTATCTATGGGATAGGCCGGGTCACAGGCAAAAGCGGCCTCATCGGCACGTGTCAGCACGCGTGCCGTGAGGTCTCCATTAGGTATCAGCGCTGCTTGAAGCGGTCGATTACAACGGCCAGCAGCAGAATCGTTCCACGGATGACGTATTGGTAGAACGTGTCGATATTTTTGAGGTTCATGGCGTTCTCGATCACTGCCAGGATCAGCACGCCAGCAATGACGTGACGAATCATGCCGATACCACCGGCCAGCGACACCCCTCCCAACACACATGCCGAGATCACGGTCAGCTCGAACCCCTGCCCTATCATCGGCTGGCCGGAGGTCATACGCGAAGCCAGAACCACGCCCGCTAACGCACCGATCACACCCTGCATAGCAAAGATGATGATCTTGGTACGATCAACGTGTACACCCGCCAGCAAGGCGGCTTCTTCGTTACCACCGATAGCCAGCGTGTTGCGTCCAAACGTGGTGTAGTTGAGCAGCCAGCCAAAGAACAGGATGCATACCAGTGTGATCAAAATCGGCACCGGAACACCAAACATCTGACCATTACCAAAGATAAAGAACTTTTCTTCCATTACGCCTACGGCCTTGCCGTTGGAAAAGATGTAACCCAGACCGCGTACAATCTGCATGGTCGCCAAGGTTGTGATCAAGGCATTGATCTTGAGTTTGGCAATGACCAGCCCATTGATGAGTCCTACGCATAACCCCATTGCCAGTGCAGCGGTTACCCCTAGCGCCACGCTATTGAATTCGCGCATTACTACCGCTGCGACGACGCCCGCACAGGCAATGACCGAGCCTACAGACAGGTCAAAATGCCCAGATGCCAGACAGAACAACATGGTGCAGGCGACGATCCCCGTTGTGGAGATTGCCAGCCCCAGTCCTCGCATGTTGAGCGGCGAAAGAAAGTTATCGATAAACAAGGTACAGAGAACAAAGATCGCCAGGGCCGCCAGCATCATCGCCCAGTCATCAATAAAACGGCGAGTATCAAAGCTACGGCGCGGTGCCGCCAAGGCGTTGTTTTGCGTGGACATGGAACACCTCAATTGTTTTTGTATTTCGAAGCCTTCAAGGCAACGCAGGCTTGTTACATATCAGGCGCGCGTACGGGGCAATGCGAGCTCCAGCAAACGCTCTTCGGTCGCCTCGGCACGTGCCAGCTCACCCGTTACAGCACCTTCACTCATGACCATGATGCGGTCCGCAACCCCCATGACTTCCATGAGATCGCTCGACACCACAATCACTGCAATGCCTTTGGCCGCCAGCGAGTGAATGATCTGGTAAATTTCGGATTTCGCACCGATATCGATGCCGCGTGTAGGTTCGTCCAGCAGCAACACCTTCATGGGCATGGACAGCCAGCGCCCCAGGATGGCCTTCTGCTGGTTACCGCCCGAAAGGTTCTTGATCTTTTGGTAAGGCGTAGGTGTTTTTACATTCAATGCGCGGATCTGCTTTTTAGCGTTTTCCTTTTCCCAGCGGCTTTGAAGCAGGCAGCTCCAGGTTGCATGCCGCGGACGTGCGCTGATATTGATGTTTTCGGCCACGCTGCCCAGCGGAACGATGCCTTCTTTCTTGCGATCCTCGGGACAGAGCAGGATGCCAGCAGCGATGGCATCACGTGGGTTGCGAAGCGTCAGCGCCTCGCCCTTGAGCTTGAGCACGCCCGCACTGTGCCGTTCAAGACCTGATAGCAGGCGGAGCAACTCGGTACGCCCTGCTCCAACCAGCCCGAAGAGCCCAAGGATTTCACCCTGGCAAACCTCAAAGCTGACTGGCTGCTGCAGACCACGCCCCATCAGGCCGGATACGTTCAAACAACCTTCGCCCTTTTCACGGGGACGATAGTCATAGATATCGTCCAGACTACGTCCTACCATGCAGGTGATCAGCTGATCCGGCGTGGTTTCACTCATGCGCTCGAATGTGCGCACATGACGTCCATCCTTGAAGATCGTGACGGCATCGCAGATATGGAAGACTTCTTCCATTCGGTGCGAAACATAAAGAATGACTTTTCCCTCATCGCGCAAACGCGCAATGATTGCCATCAGCCGCTCGGTTTCACGGGCAGACAGGCTGCTGGTGGGCTCATCGAATGCAATTACATGGGCGCCACGAGACAAGGACTTGGCAATTTCCACCAACTGCCGTTGCCCCAGGGACAGACGCCCGACGCGCGTATTCGGATCGATTTCCTCCGCTAGGCCTTTCAGCAATTGCAGAGCCTGTTGACGAAGACGCCCACGGTTAACAATGCCGTAGCGGGCCGGCAAGTGACCTAGAAACAGGTTCTCAGCCACAGTCATTTCCGGAACGAGTTGAAGCTCCTGGTGAATCACGGCTACGCCATTACGGATACTGTCCGCCGTGTTCTTGAAGACCATGTCACGATCACCAATGCGTAGATGACCGCTACTGGGCTGGTAATAGCCACCCAGAATCTTGAGCAATGTTGACTTGCCTGCACCGTTTTCTCCCATCAGGGCATGTACGGAGCCGGGGCGAGCCGTGAAGTTGATGTCGGACAGCGCCTTGACGCCAGGAAACGTCTTACCAATGCCCTGGAACGCAAGGCTTTCGCCCTGCACCGACTGCTGTAATGCTTCCATATCACCTCCTAAAGCGACGCCATAGAGGCGTCGCAAGGTTGCAAGGAGTCCGTCAGGCGGACCGGATAATGCAGGAGACGGTTATTTCCAGAGCCCGATCTTTTCGAGTTCCTGTTGGAAGTTTTCGCGTGTGATCAGCGTAACCTTGTCCATGGCGGTGTACTTGGGCGGCTCTTTGCCGGTAGTCACCCATTCGTACATCATGGTGGCGGTCTGGTAGCCCTCTTCGTGTGGGCTGGGAAGCATCGAGCCGAAAAAGCCGCTGTTGGGCTTTTTCAACTCACCGATAGCATCTGTACCGTTGATGCCGATTCCGATCACGTTTTCAGCACTGAAACCGGCACTTTCAGTCGCCCTCACACCACCCAGCACTGTGTTGTCATTCATACCACCTACGATCAGGTGCTTGGCGCTGCCCGGTAGCTTGACGAGTGCGGAGCTGGTGGCATCCATGCTGCCGGGGACATCCAGCGTCTTTTGCGGCGCATAAATGATGTGGTCCTCTGGCAGACCGGCGTCACGCAACGCCTTTACAGAGCCGTCGGTACGCTGCTTTCCGGTATCTAGCTCATTGAAGGTGTTGATGACCGCGTAGGTTTCATCCCACTTCCAGTTGCGCTTCTTGGCTTCAGCGGCCATTGCCTCGCCCTGTTGACGCCCTACATCAAAAGCGGCCATGCCCAGGTAAGGCACGTCTTCCATGAACTTTCCGTCGGAGCCGACAAAGCGATCATCCACGGCCATGACTTTCAAGCCATTGATCTTGGACTTGGCCACGATGGCTGGGCCGAGGGAAACATCAGGCGGACAAATGACAAAGCCTTTAGCACCGTTAGCCGCCAGGCTATCGATAGCGGAAAGCGTTTTTTCACCATCAGGTACAGCAATCTTGAGGAGGGTAAAGCCTTTATCTTTCGCAGCTTTTTCTGCAAAAGCCCACTCGGTCTGAAACCAAGGTTCTTCAGGCTGCTTGACGAGAAAGCCGATCTTCACATCTTCGGCATGGGCGACCGAAGCCGCAGATAACGAAAGGCCCAGCGCACCAGCTGCCAAGGCAGATTTCACCAGGGAAGAAATCCCACGGCCACGAAACATAGCTACCTCCTTATTTTTATTGAATAGCTAGCGTGTACTGCATCAAATTGTGCTGACACCTGACTGACGTAATAAGACAGGCCAGGCGAAACAGTCATATCATAATATGATTGGACTCGATCGGCTGCAACTTCTCCTTGAGCAATCGAAAAAAGAGAAGCGCTGGATCACAAATCGAGTTGCTTAACGTCAACCCATGAAGCGATGGCACGGCATCCCGGCCACATCCACACGCGCACAAAGCACAGAACCATCTAGAGGCTGATCACCTGCCGCACTCGTGACATAGAGCGTCTTGAGGTCGTGTCCGCCAAACACACAACTGGTGGGCCGGGACACAGGTAGCTCTATAATCGTGTCGACACAACCGTCTGGAGCAAATCGAATCAGACAGTGGCCGTCCCAGCGCGCATTCCAGACATATCCCTGCGAATCCATGGCAGACCCATCTGGATGACCACGCTCATGGGCCTGCGCCCAAACTGTTCTTTCGCCAAGCCCCTTGGCACCAATAGTATGACGGTAAATCACGCTTTCCAGCGTATCGGCGGTGTAAACGCAATCCCCCTCTGTACTCCAGAGTAGCGTGTTGGCAATGCCGATATCGCTGGCCAGACGAGTGACCTTCGCATCAGGACCGATATGAAATAATCCACCCGAACGACGGGTGATCGGCAGGTCTTCGCCCTGCTCACCTATATTGTTCTGCATGCTGCCCAACCACAGATTCCCTGCCGCGTCGCAGCGCGCCTCATTGGCGCGGTTCCCCTCAATAGGATCCGGTACGCAGAACAGTGAAAGTGAAGGTGCATGCGGTGGTGATTCCAGGTCCAGGCGGTGAACACCACTGACCATGGTCAGCAACGCATCTCCGCGTATCGTGGGAATAAAGGCCGAAACAGGCTCGGTCACCTGCCATTCAGAGTAATGCCCCCCCTCCAGTCGACAGGCTTTCTTACCTACGATATCCACCCAGTACAACGCCTGGGTGGGCTCATCCCAAAAAGGACCTTCCGCTAATTTAAATCGATGGGATATAACCGGTTGCCACTCCATAAAGCATCCTTATTTGTAGTTATGAATGCACAGCTCACGCTAACTACTAGCCTGAGCATATTTAGAAATCGTGACAGCAGCCTTGTCGATCAACGTCATGCATGCCCAAACGCCCCGAGAGGAATCTCGCGCAGCAATGGCATCCGCCAGCTCCTTGTGCAAGGGCAGCGTTCGTTGCAACTCTGAAGGATCGACAGACGAAATCTGAAAGGAAACGGCAAGCAAGGCGCCTAGCGCGGGCACCATTTGCTCGATGAACTGGTTGTGACTGGCCGCCAGGACGCACTCATGGAAGTGCTGGTCGGCACTGTTGTAATCTCCACCTGAAAGCGAAGCTTCCAACGCTGTATAGGCTGCCTGGACGCGCCTGATCTGCTCAGGTGTTGCACGCTCGCAAGCCCAGCGCACAGCCACTGGCTCAATAGCACGCCGTAAATCAAGCAGATCCTTGACGAAATTCTCGGGCAAGCCGCCACGACTCAACCATGCCACCACCTGGGGATCGAAGAGATTCCACCGATTTAAGGGTAATACACGGCTTCCCACCTTGGGGCCCACCTCGATCATGCCCTTGGCGACCAGTGTCTTGATGGCCTCCCGCACGACCGTTCGACTGACACCCAACTCCTCACCAAGATCCGCCTCGACTTTCAGCGCATCCCCAGGCTTGAATTGCCCGGAAGCGATCAAGCTACCCAGTTTATCTACGGCTGATGCGTGAAAATTATTCGACATTCAGACCTCGCCCTCGCCCGCTCTGACCTACAAGCATCTTAACGACTGTTGAAGGCCGTTGCTCGATCAGCGCAAAGACGTATTGTTATTGATAGAAAGCGCTCTAATCATCATATGATTAGACGAGGCAACTGAAAAGAAAAATAAGGAGGGCGGTTATTGCGCACAGCTGTGCAGCTGCCAATCAGCCGCACAGATGCTAGAGAAAACTATCAGACGTTAAGACGGAACCACACCCCGCCCCATTGCTCTGCTTCGCATTTAGCTTCCTGCTCGTTGTTGAACTCCGAAATGATTCCTCCATGTGCATAAACCACAGCCCATGCCTCCTGCACAGTTTTCTGAATGATAGATACGAATGAAACAGGCTCTTCTGGGGATACTGATGTCTGGATGCTTTCCATTTTTTTGCTCATCCTTTGAATTTTATTATTGCAGCCCTTTCCTCATCCTTTTGTAGAAAGGACTACTGGATGCACGCTGAACAATATTCTTTGACAAGCAGGTCAGAACAACACATACAGACAAGCGCTGCAGTACAACTAGGACCTACGTCACGCTGTAGAAATGAAATACGTTAATTAATTCAATCTTAAGCGTGAAAAATTGTGACAGACAGATGAGCGGTAGCAAAGTGCCTTCATGGCAAAAGACTATTGCTAAACACGAGAATATCTGCCCGCAAAAGCAGCAAATTCGAGAAGTTGATTAGAGAGTCAAGCTGAACGCTTTAAGAATGGAGGTGGCCCCACCAGCCACACCCCGGCACACGATGTCACCGCTACGGCTGCTTCCTTCCGGACCTGACCGGGTTCACGGCTGATCGTTGCGGGGGGACCGGCAGGACCACCATAACGAACGTCACCAACAGGTGAGGCGCATCATTCTACTCACTTGAGCAGAAGTTACAAGCTTTTCAGTCATTTAGCAGATAATTAATAAGATGGCGCCTTCTGGATGGAGGGCGCCGTCTTATTTTCAGCTCACCTCGAAGCTGGCCAGACGATCAAGCAGAGCCTGCTCATCCAGTACCGTAACACCTAGCTCGGTTGCCTTGGTCAGCTTTGATCCAGCGCCCGGACCTGCTACGACACATGTGGTTTTGGCAGATACCGATCCGGAAACCTTAGCGCCAAGCGCCTCGAGCTTTTCCTTGGCTACATCTCGACTCATCGCCTCTAGCGTTCCTGTCAGCACCCACGTCTGACCTGCTAGCGGCAACCCTTCCACTTGTGTCCTTTCGCTTTCCCAATGCATGCCAAATTCGCGCAGCTGTGCCTCGATCATTCGCGCGCGCTCTGCATGTTCAGCCTGACTGAAGAAATCGCGCACGGCATTCTTGGCTCTTTCGTTCAAGCCCTTCATGGCGCCCAGGTCCAGCCAGTCGGCAGTAATCAACGCTTCCAGCGTCTTGAAGTGACCGGCGAGGTTTTTAGCGCCGGTTGCCGCTACATAGGAAATACCCAGCTTCTCGATGAAATCGGCAAACGTGGCGTAGCCAGCGAACTCAGGATGAAGCTCACCCTCCTCCTGAACCTGCACGCCATTACGCAACAAATCACCAATGACATTCTGGTTGTGCTCTTCCTCGAAGAAGTTATGGATCTCGTACGCGACCTCATAACCAATATCGGGTAAGTAGATCAGCACTTCCGGCAAGGCCCGCTGAATACGCTCCAGACTCCCGAACGTACGTGCCAGTAGCTTGGCAGTTTCCTCGCCGACATCGGGGATGCCCAAGGCAAAAATGAAACGTGCCAGCACAGGCGTTCGGCTGTTCGCGATAGCGCTGAGCAGGTTTCTGGTCGAGATTTCCGCAAACCCCTCCAGCTGGATGACATGTTCAAAGGTCAACGCATACAGATCAGCCGGTGACTTGACCATACCCCGGTCTACCAGCTGCTCGATAATCTTGTCGCCCAGCCCATCGATTTCCATCGCACGGCGTGACGCAAAATGAATGATGGACTGCTTGAGCTGCGCCTGACAGACCAGGCGACCTACGCAGCGATAGACAGCGCCCACGCTGACCGACTCTCGTCCCTTGCCTCGCTTGACCAGCTGTGTCCGCTCCACTTCCGAGCCACAGACGGGACAATGGGTCGGCACCGCCACAGGCCGAGCATCTGCCGGCCGACGCTCAAGCACCACCTGCATGACCTGAGGAATAACATCGCCTGCACGGCGGATGATGACGGTATCGCCAATCATCACGCCCAGCCTTTCGACCTCATCCATATTGTGCAGGGTTGCATTGGTGACCGTAACACCGCCCACTTGAACCGGCTTGAGACGAGCAACAGGCGTGATGGCGCCCGTACGGCCCACCTGAAACTCGACGTTGGTAAGCTCCGTCAGCTCCTCATGGGCTGGAAACTTGTGGGCAATTGCCCAGCGCGGCTCCCTGGCCCGAAAGCCCAGCTCCTTCTGCCAGTCGATACGGTTAACCTTGAAGACGACGCCATCGATTTCATAAGCGAGCCCATCACGTCGCTCGCCAATATCATGGTAGTAATCACGGCACGCCTGAGCACCTTGGGCCAGCTTCAGCTCCTTGCTGATTGGAATGCCCCACTTGCGAACCGACTGCAAGATCTCGTATTGAGTATTTGGCAGCGTTCCGCCCTCTACCCGCCCGTAGCCGTAACAGCAGAATTCGAGCGGGCGCTTGGCAGTAATACTGGAGTCGAGCTGGCGCAAACTGCCTGCGGCGGCATTACGTGGGTTCGCAAAGGTCTTCCCACCAGCTTCCATGGCGCGCTCATTCAAAGCTTCGAAACCGGCCTTGGACATAAAGACTTCGCCCCGCACCTCGAGCACCTCCGGCCAACCACTGCCTTGAAGCTTGAGCGGGACGTTGCGGATAGTACGCACGTTGGCGGTGATGTCCTCGCCTGTCGTGCCGTCACCACGGGTCGCTCCGCGAACAAGCACGCCCCGCTCATACAGCAGGCTTACCGCCAGGCCGTCGAGCTTGGGCTCACAGGTGTATTCAATTTCTGCCGCCTGACTGAAAAGATCATTACCGTTATGACTGTCAAGCTCCTCAGCCAGCCCGTCCCGTACGCGGCGATCGAATTCGAGCAAATCCTTTTCTTCAAAGGCATTCCCCAAACTTAGCATGGGGACTTCATGGCGAATCGTCCCGAAAGCCGACAGGGCGGAGCCACTCACCCGCTGCGTGGGAGAGTCAGGCGTAATCAGCTCAGGGTGCTCGGCCTCAAGCGCCTTGAGCTCACGAAATAGCCGATCGTATTCGGCATCCGGAACACTGGGTTCATCTAGAACATAGTAACGGTAATTATGCGCATCGATTTCGCTGCGCAAAGAAGCGATCCGCTCGGCGGCATCTTGGGCTTGGGTCATGCTGTTCTCTCTCTAGCACCAAGGCTGGACGTCATGTCCAGCAACAGGCAGAAACAAAAAGAGCAGCATAAGCTGCTCTTTAATCGACTCTGAAATCGGCTCAGCGTTTCTGAGTCAGGCTCTTGCGTTCGAAGTCGATGATACGCTGGCGGTAGTGCTCGATGGTCTGTGCCGTCATGACGCTACGCTGCTCATCCTTCAATTCGCCGTTAAGCTCGGAGGCCAGCTTGCGAGCGGCTGCCACCATCACTTCAAATGCCTGCTTGGGATGCCGTGGGCCAGGCAGACCTAAAAAGAAACTTACAGCCGGCGTGCGGAAGCTATCGATGTTGTCCAGATCAAACGTACCTGGCCGTACGGCATTGGCCATGGAGAAAAGCACTTCGCCGTTGCCGGACATACTCTCGTGACGATGGAAGATATCCATGTCACCAAAGCGCAGACCACTTTCCAGAATATTCTGCAACAGAGCCGGACCGCGAAAGCCGTTCTCATCACGTGAAATCACGTTGATGACCAACACCTCTTCTACGGGCGGCAGCTCCTTGCGCTCTTTGCGCGGCTCTTCCATCGCAGACAGGTCCGGCTCGGCATCGACGATGTCCTTGCGGGCCTTGCCTTTGCTACGAGCCGGTGCCTCATCGTCATCCGCCAGGGCACTGAACTGGGGCTCGGCGCCACCCAGCTCCAGCTCTTCCGCAACAGGCTCTTCGCGGCGCTTGCGAGCAACACGACTTGGGCGAGGCGCTTCTTCCTCGCTATCAAAAGACGGCTCCTTATGTTCGACCACACGAGACGGCCCTAGTAGTTCTGAACTACCGCCCTCATCGGACTGGCCGGAGAGATTGTTGTCCAGGCGAAACTTGAGTTTCCCTTTCCCGCTCATCCGTCGCCAGCCATCGAAAAGTATGCCGGCGATTACGATAATGCCGATGATGATCAGCCATTCGCGCAGACCGATATCCATGTAAGACGCATACCTCTGTCAAAAATCAACTTCGCGCTCGCCATTTGCCCATGCATAGCAAAATGCCAAACGCCCAAAAACGGGCATAAACTAGCACGCCCGCCACCAACTTTACACCGTCTGTCGTATCAAGCTTCAGCCAAAGCAACAGCTTCTTCGACATCGACGGCCACCAAACGCGAACAGCCCGGTTCGTGCATCGTCACGCCCATCAGCTGATCGGCCATTTCCATGGCGATCTTGTTGTGTGTGATATAGATGAACTGCACTTTTTCGGACATTTCCTTCACCAACCGCGCGTAGCGGCCAACGTTGGCATCGTCCAGAGGCGCATCCACTTCGTCAAGCATGCAGAATGGCGCTGGATTGAGCTGAAAAATCGCAAAAACCAACGCGATTGCCGTCAATGCCTTCTCACCGCCCGACAAAAGATGAATCGTGCTGTTCTTCTTGCCCGGCGGACGCGCCATGATCGCAACCCCGGTATCGAGTAAATCTTCTCCCGTAAGTTCCAGATAGGCGTGTCCGCCGCCAAAAACTTTTGGAAACAAGGCTTGAAGGCCATTATTGATCTGATCGAATGTTTCCTTGAAACGATTGCGCGTTTCACGGTCGATCTTGCGAATCACGTTTTCGAGCGTTTCCAAGGCCTCAACAAGATCATCGTTTTGCACATCCAGATAGCGCTTGCGCTCGGATTGCTGCTGATACTCCTCGATGGCTGCCAAGTTAATGGCACCCAGGCGTTGAATACGCGCATTCAGCGCCTCCAGCTGAGACTCCCATGCCGATTCGGTGGCATCCTCAGGCAAGGTAGCCACTACGGTCTGCAGGTCATACCCCTCTTCATGCAGCTGCTCCTGAAGGGTTTTACGGCGCACGGACAGCCCCTGCCACTCAAGCCGCTGCTGCTCCACCTGACTGCGCACCACCTGCGCTTGCTGCTCGGCCTGGGTACGGCGGAGCTCGGACTCACGCAGCTCACGATCCGCCTCCTCCAGAGCCATGCGCGCGCCTCGCAGCTCCTCATCGACGCTCATACGGCGCTCAAGCAATTCTTCGAGTTTCAACCTGAGCTCCTCAATCGGTGCAGAGCCCTCTTCCAGGTTGAGACTAAGCTGCTCACGTCGCTCGTCGAGCCGAGCCGCCTGCAGCAGCAGACGCTCCAGCGCCTGCTGTGTAGAGTCATGCTGGGCTCTGAGCGACCCCATCCTTACAGCCAGCTGATGAGCCTGCTCCTTATGCTGCCTCGCCTCCTGACGAGCCCGATCCAGCCGCTCGCGTAGCGTCTCGCGCTGAGCGATCAACAGGTCGCGACGCTCGGTATCGGCAGCCATGGCATCCAATGCATCCTGAAGGCTCAGTCGTGCCTCACCAATCTGCTCGGTCTCGATAGCGCGTTGCTCTGCCATTTCAACCCGCTCGTCTTCAAGCCGCTTTCGGCGCAGTCCAAGCTGCTCGGCCTTGGCCTGCCGTGCCGACAGCTGAGCCCTGACTTCACCCTGGCGGCGGCTCTCCTCCTGAGATCGACGGCGGACCGTTTCGCGGTTGCGCTCTAGTTCTGCCAACTGCTCCTGCGCCTGCTCAAACGCCTTCTGCCCTTCACTCAGCCGGTGTTCCAGCTGAGTACGCTCAGCGTGTAAACGCTCAAGCTCCTGGCCGCGCGCCAGCACACCGCTTTCCGCCTCGCTGGAGCGCTGTATTCGCAAAAAGTGACGGGATACCCAATACCCGTCTCGACTGACAAGGCTCTGCCCGTCAGCAAGCCTCTGCCGCTGCGCCAGTGCGTCCTCAAGGGTCTCCACTGGAAATACATTGCCCAGCCAGGGCGACAGATCATGTGGGGCTTCGACTTTATCCAATAAGCTCCCTGGCGTTGCAGGCGCTACATGCCCAGGTGTTACCAGGCGCAGCTCGCCCTGCTCGAATGCAGCCAGGTCGAGACCGGATAGATCATCCAAGCAAACCGCCTGCAAATCAGCGCCCAACACCGTTTCAACGGCTCTCTCCCAGCCTGACTCAACCCGAACACCCTCGGCCAAGCGGCTACGCTCATGCAGATCATGCAGGCGCATCCAGTCATCCGCCCCTTTTCCAGGATCGAGCGCAGCCTGCTGCAAGGCCTCCAGGGAGACAATACGTCCCTCCAGACGCTGTAATTCACCTTGCGTTGCGGCCTGCTGGGCGGTCACGACCTGTAGCTGCTCTCGACCGATAGCCAGCTGTTCGGTGACCTCTATTTCTCCTTGGGCGAGGTCCTCGAGAATCAACTCGATTCCAGCGAGCTCTTCGCTGAGCTCGAGCAACGCCGCGTCTTCAGGGTCCGCTGCCAGTTGCGTCAGCTCATCACGCAGTCGTCGCTCGCGCTCCATGAGCCGTTCCAGGCTTTGCTCCAAGTGACGAATACGGGACTGCTGAACATCAGCCTCACGCTGAGGCGCTGCACTGTGCTGGTTGAAGCTGTCCCATTGCTGCTGCCACGCTTGCATGGCCTGCTCGGACGCCTCCAGCGCCAGGGCAGATTCTTCAGCAGAAGCTGCGCTCATTTCCTGCTCGGGCTCCAGCATGGCCAGCTCTTCGGCCAAGGTAGCAAGAAGCACCTGGTCATTACCCAGATGTGCGGCGGTTTCTTCCCGAGAGCGCTCGGCTTCACGCAGATCATCCTGCAGCTGACGCAAGCGCTGCTGGCCGTGCTGAATGCTCTGCTCGACCCGCGCAATGTCTCCACCAACCGAATAGAAGCGCCCCTGCACCTGATTGAACCGCTCGGACAAATCATGATGGCTGTCTCGCAGTCGCTCAATGCTTGCATCAGCGCTGCGCTGCTCAGCAACCAACGCTTCGAGCGCTACCTCCTGGTTGCCAATGACGCGCTCACGCTGCTGCACTAGCTCATCCAGATCGCGCCAACGAAGTGCTCCCAGCTGAGCACGGAGGTGGCGCTCTTCCGCCTTGTACTCCTGATATTTCTCGGCAGCCTGCGCCTGTCGGTGTAACCGTTCGAGTTGCCGTTCAAGCTCTTCACGAAGGTCCGTCAGGCGCGCAAGGTTTTCCTGGGTACGGCGAATACGGCTTTCAGTTTCACGACGGCGCTCCTTGTACTTGGAGATCCCCGCCGCTTCTTCGATGTAATTGCGCAAATCCTCTGGACGAGCCTCGATCAGCTTGGAAATCATCCCCTGCTCGATGATCGAATAACTGCGCGGGCCAAGCCCTGTGCCCAAAAAGATATCAGTGATGTCGCGACGACGGCATTTGGTACCATTGAGAAAATAGGTATTCTGCCCGTCCCGAGTTACCCGTCGGCGAATGGAAATTTCCGCATAGCTGGCATACTCACCGACTAGCGAGTTATCCGAATTATCAAAAATCAGCTCGATTGAAGCCTGAGTAACCGGTTTGCGACTGTTCGAGCCGTTGAAGATGACATCGGTCATCGACTCGCCGCGCAAGTTCTTTGCCGAGCTTTCGCCCATGACCCAGCGTACGGCATCGATGATATTCGATTTACCGCATCCGTTCGGCCCTACGACTGCCGACATATTGCTGGGGAAATTAACGGTTGTCGGGTCTACAAATGATTTGAAGCCCGCCAACTTGATGGATTTTAGCCGCATGCGCCCTTCCTTCGCGTGCCTTCATTACCGGCATGGCGAGAAGACACAAGGGTGCGATTTTAACATTAGAAGGAGTCCATGCCATGGCCGACGCTCAGCGCCTGCGCCGACGTCTGGAGATCATCATCTTTCATTCCAACACCGCTCCGGGACGTTGGTTCGATGAAGCCCTCCTGTTTACCATCCTAGCCAGCCTGGTGGTGGTCATGCTTGATAGCGTGGCGGAGATCCATGCTAAATATGACGAAATATTGTCCCTGTGTGAATGGGCGTTTACCGTCCTGTTCACCATCGAATACCTGCTAAGGCTATACAGCGCACGAAAACCTGCGAAGTATGCCTTCAGCTTTTTCGGCATCGTGGACTTGCTGGCGATACTGCCCAGCTTTATTGCGCTCTTTGTGCCTAGTGCTCAATACCTGCTGGTGATCCGTATCCTGCGCCTGCTCAGGATATTCAGGATTCTAAAGCTGCGTCAGTACCTGAATCAGGCCAACTTTCTGGTGACGGCATTAAGAGGTAGTCGGCAAAAGATCATTGTCTTCCTGCTCAGTGTTCTGACGATGGTGACGCTATTCGGCTCACTGATGTACGTAGTGGAAGGACCGGAAAATGGCTACACCAGCATTCCCAAAAGTATCTATTGGGCAATCGTGACGCTGACAACGGTAGGATTTGGCGACATGGTCCCGCAAACTGCTCTAGGTCAAGCCATCGCCAGCATCGTCATGATCAGTGGCTACTCGATCATTGCAGTACCCACCGGTATCTTTACCGCTGAGCTATCCAATGCCATTCGAGGCGAGAACAGTATCCACAAACCGTGCGGGGCGTGTGGCAAGGAACTCCACGAAGCACAGGCCTCGTTTTGTAGCCGCTGTGGAAACTCGCTTTATAAACGAACGGTAATACCGGAATAATGTGGCCTTTCCAGAGCGGGACGCTCTAATAACAACCGATAAGAGACAT
This sequence comes from Pseudomonas sp. C2.3V, assembly GCF_058536325.1. NCBI lineage: Bacteria > Pseudomonadati > Pseudomonadota > Gammaproteobacteria > Pseudomonadales > Pseudomonadaceae > Pseudomonas > Pseudomonas sp. C2.3V. The sequence continues at coordinate 2,551,865 of NZ_JBZUBN010000001.1, forward strand.
CATCATGAGAAAACAACTCTTCGCTCCGCTACTGGCGGCCGGCCTGCTCCTGGGAGGTGCTGCGAATGCAGCGCCCCTGCTGAACGTTTCCTACGATGTGATGCGAGACTTCTACAAGGAATACAACCCGGCTTTCCAAAAGCACTGGAAAGAGGCCCATGACCAGAATATAACCATACAGATGTCTCATGGCGGCTCCAGCAAACAGGCCCGCGCCGTCATTGATGGCTTACCTGCGGATGTCATCACCATGAACCAGGCCACCGACATTAACGCCCTGGCCGACAATGGCGGGCTGATCCCCAAGAACTGGGCCGAGCGTCTACCGAATAACAGCGCCCCATTCACCTCCGCTACCGTCTTTATCGTTCGCAAAGGCAACCCAAAGGGCATCAAAGACTGGCCTGACCTGGTCAGGGACGGTACGGAAGTCATCATTCCAAATCCCAAGGTCACAGGTAACGGACGTTACTCCTACCTTTCCGCCTGGGGATACGTTTTGAAAACCGGAGGCGACGAGGCCAAGGCCAAAGCCTTTGTGGGCGAGCTGTTCAAGCATGTTCCGGTTCTGGATACAGGCGGTCGCGCTGCTACCACAACCTTCATGCAAAATCAGATTGGCGATGTGCTGCTGACCTTTGAAAACGAGGCCGAAATGATTGCGCGCGAATTTGGTCGCGGTAACTTCGAGGTGATCTACCCCAGCGTATCGGCTGAAGCCGAGCCACCCGTCACGGTGGTCGACAAGGTCGTTGACAAGAAGGGCTCACGCGAAGTGGCTGAGGGATATCTCAAGTATCTCTGGTCGGAAGAAGGTCAACGTATCGCAGCCGACAACTATCTGCGCCCACGCAATGCAGAGATTCTGGCGCAGTATCAGGACCGCTTCCCGAAAGTGGACTTCTTCTCAGTCGAGCAATTGTTTGGTGACTGGCGGACCGTACAGAAAACGCACTTTGCCGATGGCGGCGTCTTCGACCAGATCTATACCCCGCACTAACTAACAGGCGGCATAAAAAAGGCGGCTCATAGCCGCCTTTTCTTTTCGCAAACCCTATCAGTAATAGGCATTTTCGCGATTGCTATGATCGGTTACATCACGAACGCCTTTCAGGTCCGGGATACGCTCGATCAAGGTACGCTCGACGCCATCCTTGAGCGTCAGGTCAACCTGACCGCAGCCCTGGCAGCCGCCTCCAAAACGCAACACGGCAACCCCGTCTTCTACCACCTCAACCAGACTCACCATACCGCCGTGGCTGGCCAGACCGGGATTGATTTCAGTCTGCAGGTAATAATTGATGCGCTCGCTGATCGGGCTGTCTTCGCTGATCATCGGCACCTTGGCGTTGGGCGCCTTGATGGTCAACTGACCACCCATGCGATCCTGTGCATAGTCGACGATGGCATCTTCCAGGAAGGGCTCGCTGATCGCATCGATCCAGGCGGTAAAGTCCTTCAGACCAAACGACGTATCTTCCGGCTTCTGCTCGCCCGGCTTGCAGTAGGCAATACAGGTCTCGGCGTACTGGGTTCCCGGCTGCGTGATAAAAATGCGAATGCCGATACCGGGAGTGTTTTGCTTTTCAAGCAGGCCAGCCAGGTAATCCTGGGCGGCTTCAGTAATGGTGATAGCGCTCATTTCTACTCCTCGCTTACCTGGGCGCAGTGTACGCCAGAGCGGCCTACGGTTAAAGACTTACTAGTTTAGTAGGATAAATGGCACCTGTGCTTGATTCTTTCAAGCCCGACCCGCCGATAAATCTTGGACAAAACTTTTACCAGACGCGGGAATCACATCTGGACAGGCCCCGACAGAGGGCCATCCCAGATGGACCGTGAAGCCTAAGAGGAATGCCCCATGCTGACCAACCAACCCTTTCTGACCGATATCGAAACCATTCGCCAACGAGCCCGCCAACACATTGAAGACGGCCCCATCACCGAGGGCTATAGCGCCGATCGCGAAACTGTTATCAAGCTCCTTAACGACTCACTTGCGACCGAGATCGTATGCACGCTGCGCTACAAGCGTCACTACTTCATGGCTACCGGTATCAAGGCTAGCGTTGCGGCTGCCGAATTTCAGGAGCATGCCGACCAGGAACAGGAGCACGCCGACCGCCTGGCCGAGCGTATCGTGCAGCTGGGCGGCGAGCCTGATTTCAACCCTGAGGGTCTGCTCACCCGCTCGCATGCCCAATATGCCGAAGGTCACGACCTGCGTGACATGATCAAGGAAGACCTGATTGCCGAGCGCATCGCCATCGATACCTATCGCGAGATCGTGCAGTACATCGGTGATAAGGATCCAACCACACGGCGCATCTTTGAAGACATCCTGGCCCAGGAAGAAGAACACGCCGATGACATGGCTGGCTTACTGCAAGGCCTGGATTGATCAGCACCGCACATCAAAAGCCCGCTTGAAACAGCGGGCTTTTTTATCGCTTACTCATACGCCCGAATAGACCGTAACCTGATTGCGGCCATTATGCTTGGACCGGTAAAGCGCCTGATCGGCACGCTCCAGCAACACCTCATGGCTCTCTACGGGCAGGCTCAGGTCGGCAATGCCCAGGCTGATCGTAAAGGTAATCTGCTTACCTTCGTGCTCCACCTTCAGTTGCTCAGCCTGCTGGCGCAAGCGTTCTGCAAATATCTGGGCGCCACTGGATGGCGTATCCGGCATCAGAATGACGAACTCCTCACCGCCATAGCGCCCCGCCCTGTCGGTTGCCCGAATATGGCCGTTAATCAGGTTAGCCAGAGCCTGGATGACCTTGTCGCCTCCCGGATGACCGTAGGTGTCGTTGATTTTCTTGAAATGATCGATATCAAGAATCACCAGCCCGACATTGCAGCGGTAGCGCAAATGACGCGCGAATTCATGCTTCAGGCATTCATCCCAGAAGCCACGATTGAACAGCCCGGTCAGCCGGTCGGTTCGTGACAACTGCTCCAGCTGACCATTGACCGACTGCAGCTGACGCGTGTTGGTCGCAACCCGTGTCACATCATAGATAATGATACCGATGTAACCCACTCCGCCTCGCGTGTCACGCAGCGGCAGAATAGTGACATTCTGGTACATGTAATCTTCCAGCCCTGTAATAGGCTGATAGTTCTTGAACTTGATCAGATAAGGCCGCTGCTCCCAGATGGTGAACATCGGCGTGCCCAGCATGGCCACACCTTCGACCTTGTAACGGAACCAGTCCTCGTCCATTTCAGGGAAAAGCGAGAATAATGGCTTGCCCTGCGCATCACTCGGGACGATTCCCGAATGGTTTTCCATGAAGCTGTTCCAGACTTCCACTTCATACTTGCGATTGATCACCAGCACACCGACATCGATGTGCTGCACGATATCCAGCATCCAGTGAAGATCGTCGAGTTCGATCGCCATGTATCAATCCATCATGTAATTGATTTTGTTAGTAAGCCGCTTGACCGAGTCTTCGGTAAACAGCAGCAGCAAATCAAAATGTATGTCATGCCCTTCGAGGCTATAGCTCACCTCGACAGCCAGGGTCTTCTTCCAGCGCTGGCGATTGACCTGAATCAGATTCTCAAGCGCCGTATGTTGCCCCAGAATCATCGGGTGCCCCTGCGAGAAGCGCACATCGATCTGCTCCGACAAACCGCTCAAGCACGCCCCAATCAGGATGCTGGCCAAGTCGAGCAGCATCTCCATCTGATCATTGTTTTGTGTGCTGCCACTGCGGAGCAGCGTTACCATGTCCTTGACTTCCGAATCATGGAAAATCAACAAGGCCTCGCCCGCAATGCCGTTACCGATAAATCCCTGGCAGACCGCTGTGACACGGCTGCCGCGCTGCACATCGGCCAGCGCCATATGCAGCTCGCCTACCTCAAGGATGTTGACGTTGGGAATCGGAAGCTGCACGAACACATTGAGCACCTTGGCCAGCAACGCTGCCGCGCGACCAATGGACACGTTGACCACTTCACGGAAGGCATCACGAAAGCTGACATCAGGATCAGGACGATCCTCCATGACGGCTTCTTTGTTGGGTGCAGATCCAAGCAAGCCATGCTGCAGCAGCAGTGCCTTGAGCTGCTCAGCATCGGCTGGCTTTTTCAGAAACGCCAGTGCACCCAACTCCAGCACGCGTCGTATGGCCTCTTCCTGAACGTCGCCAGAAACCACGATCACGTTGCACTTGATGTTTTCAGCCCGCATCGCTTCCAGCGTCTGATAACCGTCCATGACGGGCATGGTCAGGTCTAATAACATGACCTGGACCTTGCCCTGACGCAGCACGTTAAGCGCCTCACTCCCGTTGGTCGCCTGTGTTATGTCCACAGACCACTCGGGAGGTAAGGCACGAATCAGCTGCTTTCGTGCCATGGCAGAATCATCACAAACCAGTAGCGGGGTCGCAGTCACAATCGATACTCGTTAAAAATGGAAGCGTTGTTACTTGAAGATAGCTCATATATCAGATGACCAAAGCAGTCTTCGTGCCATCTGACAGCTTTGCTATCATCCCTTTTTTGTCGCTGTAATCTGGATACCTGCCCATGATCGATCGCGCCGCACGCTTCTCCGCCCTGCAAACCGCACTCAAGGAGCGCATCCTTATTCTGGACGGCGGTATGGGTACAATGATCCAGAGCTACAGACTGGAAGAGGCCGATTACCGGGGCGAACGCTTCGCTGACTGGCCTAGCGATGTCAAAGGCAACAACGACCTCCTGCTTCTGACTCGCCCTGATGTTATTCAGGCGATCGAAAAAGCCTATCTGGATGCAGGCGCCGATATCCTCGAGACCAATACATTCAACGCTACGCGCGTTTCCCAAGCCGACTACGGTATGGAAGCGCTGGTGTATGAGCTGAACGTGGAAGGTGCACGGCTGGCGCGTCAAGTTGCTGACACAAAGACAGCCGAAACGCCAGATAAACCACGGTTTGTTGCCGGCGTCCTTGGTCCAACCAGCCGCACCTGCTCCATCTCGCCAGACGTGAACAATCCCGGCTACCGGAATGTGACATTCGATGAGCTGGTGGAAAATTACACTGAGGCCACGCGCGGTCTGATCGAAGGTGGCGCGGACCTGATTCTGATCGAAACGATCTTCGACACCTTGAACGCCAAGGCAGCGATCTTTGCAGTACAGGGCGTATTCGAGGAAGTCGGCTTTGAATTGCCGATCATGATCTCCGGTACGATCACCGATGCCTCCGGCCGCACCTTGTCCGGCCAGACCACTGAGGCCTTCTGGAACTCGGTCCGCCATGCCAAGCCCATCTCGGTCGGCCTCAACTGCGCGCTGGGTGCAAAAGAGCTGCGCCCCTATATAGAAGAATTGTCCGCCAAGGCCGAAACCCACGTTTCAGCCCACCCGAACGCTGGCTTGCCTAACGCCTTTGGCGAGTACGACGAAACGCCTGCACAAATGGCTGAGGTGGTTGAAGAGTTCGCGGCCAGTGGCTTTTTGAATATCGTAGGCGGTTGCTGCGGCACCACGCCCGGCCATATCCAGGCGATTGCCGAGGCGGTAGCCAAATACCCACCGCGCGCCCTACCAGAGATTCCGCGTGCTTGCCGCCTGTCCGGCCTTGAGCCGTTCACCATCGATCGCACTTCCCTCTTCGTAAACGTAGGCGAGCGAACCAACATTACCGGTTCCGCCAAGTTTGCCCGTCTGATTCGCGAAGAGAACTATGCCGAGGCACTGGACGTAGCCCGCCAACAGGTAGAGGCCGGCGCCCAGGTCATCGATATCAACATGGACGAAGGCATGTTGGACTCGAAGGCGGCCATGGTCACTTTCCTGAACCTGATTGCCTCTGAACCGGACATCTCCCGTGTGCCGATCATGATTGACTCCTCCAAGTGGGATGTCATCGAGGCCGGCCTTAAGTGCATCCAGGGCAAGGGCATCGTCAACTCCATTTCCATGAAGGAGGGTGTCGACGCGTTCATCCACCACGCCAAGCTTTGCAAGCGCTACGGTGCGGCTGTGGTCGTCATGGCCTTCGATGAAACGGGCCAGGCCGATACCGAAGCGCGCAAGAATGAAATCTGTGCCCGTTCCTATGACATTCTGGTCAACCAGGTAGGCTTCCCGCCGGAAGACATCATTTTCGACCCGAACATCTTTGCGGTCGCAACCGGCATCGAAGAGCACAACAACTACGCGGTGGATTTCATCAACGCGTGTGCCTTCATCCGAGACAACCTGCCCTACGCCCTCTCCTCCGGCGGCGTCTCTAACGTGTCCTTCTCGTTCCGCGGCAACAACCCGGTGCGTGAGGCCATCCACTCTGTCTTTCTGTATTACGCCATCAAGAACGGCCTGACGATGGGTATCGTCAACGCCGGTCAGCTGGAAATCTATGATGAGATTCCCAAGGAACTGCGTGATCGGGTCGAAGACGTTGTGCTTAACCGCACCCCCAATGGCACCGAAGCGCTACTGGCCATTGCCGACAAGTACAAGGGTGACGGCTCCGTCAAGGAAGTCGAAACAGAAGAATGGCGCAGCTACCCAGTAGACAAGCGTCTTGAGCATGCACTGGTCAAAGGCATCACGACCTTTATCGTTGAAGATACTGAAGAAGCCCGCCAGCAATGTACCCGCCCTATCGAGGTTATCGAAGGCCCGTTGATGTCCGGCATGAACGTCGTTGGTGACCTGTTCGGCTCCGGCAAAATGTTCCTGCCTCAGGTAGTCAAGTCCGCTCGCGTGATGAAGCAGGCTGTGGCTCATTTGATTCCCTTCATCGAAGCGGAAAAAGGTGACAAGCCCGAGGCCAAGGGCAAGATCCTCATGGCGACAGTAAAAGGCGACGTTCATGACATTGGCAAGAACATCGTAGGCGTGGTGCTGGGCTGTAACGGCTACGACATTGTTGACTTGGGCGTGATGGTGCCCGCAGAAAAAATCCTGCAAACCGCTATCGAACAGAAATGCGACATCATTGGCCTCTCCGGACTGATTACCCCATCGCTGGACGAAATGGTCCATGTCGCCAAGGAAATGCAGCGTCAGGGCTTCACACTGCCACTCATGATTGGCGGTGCCACGACCTCCAAGGCGCACACGGCCGTCAAGATCGAGCCGCAGTACAGCAACGACGCGGTGGTCTATGTAACCGACGCCTCCCGCGCCGTAGGTGTCGCCACCCAACTGCTCTCCAAGGAGCTCAAGGCGGGCTTCGTCGAGAAAACCCGTACCGAATATGCTGAAGTCCGCGAGCGCACCGCCAACCGCAGCGCACGTATTGAGCGCCTGAGTTATGAGAAGGCCGTCGCCAATAAGCCTCAATTTAACTGGCTGGGCTATCAGGCACCCAAACCCAGCTTTACCGGCGTCAAAGTGTTGGATGATATCGACTTGTCCGTACTGGCCGAGTACATCGACTGGACGCCCTTCTTTATATCCTGGGACTTGGCAGGTAAATACCCCCGCATCCTGACTGACGAAGTAGTGGGCGAAGCCGCCACCGCCCTGTTCAACGACGCCCAGGCGATGCTGAAAAAGCTGATCGATGAAAAGCTCATCAAGGCGCGTGCCGTGTTCGGCTTCTGGCCGGCCAATCAGATACGCAATGATGACCTGGAGGTCTACAGCGACTCCGGTGAGACTCTGGCAACGCTGCATCACCTGCGCCAGCAGACTATCAAGCCAGACGGCAAGCCCAACTTCTCCCTGGCCGACTTCGTAGCGCCCAAGGAAAGCGGCGTAACCGACTACATGGGCGGTTTTATTACTACTGCCGGTATCGGTGCTGAGGAGCTGGCAAAGAGCTACGAAGCCAAGGGTGACGATTACAACGCCATCATGGTCAAGGCCCTGGCCGACCGTTTGGCCGAAGCCTGTGCCGAGTGGCTCCATGAACGTGTACGTAAGGAGCATTGGGGGTACGCACGTGATGAGCAACTTTCCAATGAGGAACTCATCAAGGAGCGATACAAAGGCATCCGCCCTGCTCCTGGCTACCCGGCTTGCCCGGACCACACCGAAAAAGCCACGCTCTTCGCCCTGCTCGACCCAGAAGCACAGTTCAACCAGGCGGGCCGCAGCGGTGTATTCCTGACCGAACACTACGCCATGTTCCCCGCCGCAGCTGTGAGCGGCTGGTACTTCGCCCATCCGGAAGCGCAATACTTTGCCGTTGGCAAGATCGACAAGGATCAGGTGGAAAGCTACACGCAGCGTAAAGGCCAGGATCTTGCCGTTACTGAACGTTGGCTAGCCCCCAACTTGGGCTACGATAATTAACTAACCTGTAGGGTGGGTTACGCCGCTGGCTGGCCCACCTCTTCCCTCTTCAGATTCTACGTACCTGCCCATGACCACCGAAACGCCCTACCTGCTCGACCAACTCGAACTCGCCGACATGCTCGAAATCGACGGGCTTCATGCTGCCAGCTTTGCCTTGAACGATGATCTTCTCGACCAAGCCGATGCCGCTGCAGAGGCGGACGAGTCCTTTGAAAGCGAAGAGATCGTCCTGACCATCGAGGCGCTGGACGGGCGCGAGCGCAAGCGCTGGCAGTTCAGCTACAACAGCGTAATGGAGGCCGAGCACAACACGACGACAAACAACTGGCTGATCGAGGGCCATCGTCTCGTCTGTTTTGAAGCCATTGGTGCCGACTCGGAAGACGAGTAAAAAAGCCGCTTAACCCCGATCCAATGGACTCAAGACGGCCAGCCCACCGCGATTAAGCACGTGGGTGTAGATCATGGTGGTTTTCACATCAGCGTGGCCCAGCAGCTCCTGCACCGTCCGAATATCCTGGCCACTCTCCAGCAGATGCGTGGCAAAGCTGTGGCGCAACGTATGGGGCGTAGCCAGCTTAACAATGCCTGCCACCTGAACAGCGCGTTTGAAGCCACGCTGAAGCCTCTGCTCATTGAAGTGATGACGCCTGACGGCACCACTGCGGGGATCAACCGATAAGCCAGAAGCTGGAAACACGTATTGCCAGCCCCACTCCCAAGGTGCTCTAGGGTATTTGCGCGCCAGGGCATCGGGCAGATACACATCACCGCGCCCTTGTGCCACTTCATGCTGATGAAGATGTTTCACATGAGTAAGTTGCGCCTTGAGCGGCTCAATCAAGCGCATGGGTAACACCGTAACCCTGTCCTTCTGGCCTTTTCCGTCACGAATAAGGATTTCTCGCCGACCAAAGTCGATATCTTTAACGCGTAGCCTGACAGCCTCCATCAACCGCATCCCTGTGCCGTACAGCAAGCTTGAAATAAGCCACGTCTCGTCCTTCAGATTCGCCAGAATCTTCTGCACTTCCTCTATAGATAACACTACAGGTAAACGACTCGGTTTTTTAGCGCGCACAACTTCACCCAGCCAGGGCAAGTCCTGCCGTAATACTTCTTTATAAAGAAACAGAAGCGCAGCCAGCGCCTGATTCTGGGTCGACGCAGCCACATCTTTATTGACAGCCAGATGAGATAAAAACAACTCGACCTCCGCTGCTCCCATTTCGACCGGATGTCGATAATCATGAAAACGAATGAATCGTTTGACCCACTCGCAATAGACGCGCTCCGTTCGGATCGAGTAATGTTTGAGCCTGATTTGCTCTCGCACTTGATCCAGCAGTCGTGGCTTCCCTTCCATGATGTATAACTCCTTTATACCGTCAGTGCTCCTCGGAAACGTCCACCCTAGACAGGAAGAATGAAGATGACAAGGAAGGTTATCCGTCAAACGCGTCCAGCGTGTTATCCGTCACATGACGTCTAATAATAGTTATGTCCCATCTTGAGGTCGAAACATGGTCGTCGTAACAGCACAAGATGAGATTATAGAAAATCTCCGACTATTCGAGGATTATTTGTGCGAAGGCACAGACGATGAACAGCTTTACTGCTCGGATTTAATAAGAAAGGGAAAGTGTCTTATTGCATACAAAGTTGGTCAAGAACTGCGCTTCGCCCCTAGCCGTTATATTGGCTATACCAACAACTCAATACAATCTCACAGCGAAGACGCAGGCGACGGAAGAGACACCACCCCTGCAATTTCCAAGCTTCTTGGAAAACTAGTCGAAAACAGCGATCTAGATCAAAAATATATTGAATACTGCGAAAGCCTAGGCTCCACGCCTTACAACAAGAAAAGAAAATTCTGGACCCTGGATCTTGAAGAATCAGACTTTAAAAGCCATGAAACTTCGTCAGAAGGCTTTCCTGAAGGGAAAATTGTTGAGCGAAGACATCTCGCACGAGAGCGAAACTCAGCGTTAATCTCGCAAGCAAAAGAGCATTTTAAAAGAAAAAATAAGCGTCTTTTTTGTGAAGCTTGCAATTTCGACTTCGAAAAGGCCTATGGCCAAAGAGGTTTCAACTTCATTGAGGCTCACCATACAATTCCAGTTAGCGAAATGCTTCCAGCCCAGAAAACCAAAATATCAGACATAGCGATGGTGTGCTCAAACTGCCATAGGATACTGCACCGCTCAAGGCCATGGCTCACCATCGCCCAGCTGAAAAATCTCATTAGCAATGAAACATAACAAGTCGCTCAACACCGTTCGCTCCGCTCACTGGACTTGCAAAAGCTACGCTTTTACTCGCCTGTTAGCTTAATCGTTAGGCTATCAAATGCCATTAAAACCGCTGAATATACCGCTACATAAAAGAAACCATACCGGCTTATGGCATATGCTCGCGTGCGTACCGCTAGCCATAATCACCGTAAGGCCGAATGCCATCGAAAACTGGCTCACCTCAACATTTTTAGTGTTCCCAATGCTTTGGTTTGTATTCGTTGGTCCTAAATCCCTAGACGGCTGGATAAGGCATAGCCGATATAGCTTCCTTTCTTGGATCATCTTGGCATTGAAGTTGGTATTGTTTTTCTGGGTAATTAAAATTGTCGAGCCGTACACCGCCTCGCTCCTGAGCGAGTGGCTAAAAGCCTAACTACTGGTTCAAATCGTTCGCTTCGCTCCCTGGGACGGGCTAAAGCCCGCCCCTTAACCAAACGTTATGCAGTAAGGAGAAGTTATGCCGCACCCGCAAGGAAGTAATGGGAACCCAGTATATGTCGCATTGAACTTTGATCAGGTCTACGAGTTTGTTGGGCAAAGCGGTGTCAATTTCCGATCTACCACCGACGAAAATATGGTCGCACGCAGAGGGCATGCAGGCGATGGCGTTACGCCTGTAATCGTTCTCGAGGGCGAACGGAATGTACATGGCAGAGTCTGCTCTTCCTGCTGGGGGCACCAAACGAGCTGTACCGGAGAGCGTATAAGCCAAGCGATCGTTGGTCTTGATAATGCGGCGAATGCATAACAATGCGTATATGGACTCTCCCCACAAGCAGTGAGGATAGCTTTTTCGATCCTGTCGTCAGCGCGGTTGCATTCGTATATCCGGCCTTTACTGGGCACTGCCCTGGCCATTCTGTAGTTCGCGCAGCAGGGGCCAAGCGTTCAAGCGATCACAAAGATCATCATTGTTATCGACCTTGCTCTGCTGCAGGACTCGCCTGTTCCGACAGTCTCGCTTCTCACCACAACCACTAGAAACTCACGTCATTGTTAGCCTCGCCGTCAGGCAGGCTTTGTGCTTTGCCAGTTACCGCTGAACCGTCGCTCATGGCACCACACCGCCCAGCAGATCCTTACCAGCTTGTTGGCTAATGCCACGGCGGCCTTGTTATGGCCGATGCGTTCAGCAGTGTCCAAGACCCAACGCTGCAGTTGAGTCAGCCGCTCAGGTGTTCGCGCCTTGCAGCGTTTAGCTGCCAATAGCGCGGCTCGCGCACCATGGATCAGCAAAGTACGAACGTAGACGTTGCCTTTGCAACTGATCCGTCCAAGCCTGCGACGTTCCCCACTGCTGTATTCGTTCGGCGTCATGCCCAGCCAGGCGCTGAGGTGTCGGCCGCTGGCGAAACGTTCAGGCTTGCCAACGGCGGTCTTCAACGCACTGGCTGTCAGCAGGCCAATGCCACTGACCTCGTCGAGCTTATGGACTATTTCGTCATCGGCATGCCAGCGTGCCAGTTGCTCCTCGCACTCGCGCATCGACTGTTCATAGAGATTGATTTCAGCCAGCACTACTTGCAGCGCTCCGCGCAAGGCACGTACTTCGGCCCGCTCGATCAGCTCGCACGCCTGGCGCAGAAAAGGCTTGATGCCGTTCGGTGCGTCAACCCCTGCCTCACGCAGGATGCCGCGCAACAGATTGATGCGTTGAACACGGGATTTCTTCCAGCCCTCGCGCAGCTTGTGGAGTTGCTGCACCTGCTGTTGCTGCATACTCTTGACCGGAACCGGGCGGATTTCCTGGCAGCGCGCTGCTTCCAGAATGGCGTCACAGTCGTTGCGGTCTGTCTTGTTACGTCGCCGATACGGGCGCACGTAACGAGGGTGTAAGAGCACGACACTATGCCCTTTCTCCTGCATCAACCGGCCCCAATGGTGAGCGGTGCCACAAGCTTCCATCACCCACTCGACAGGCTCGAGCTGCTCCTGTAAATATTGCGCAAATGCCCCGGAGTCGAGCCGCTTGCGCCGATCCACCCGACCGACCTGAACACTCTCGGCAACCTGGTAAACGGACTTGGCCAAATCAACCGCTATGCGTTTCATTGCACCTCTCCCAGCGAACAGTCACCACTGTGTTATAGAAGAAATGTGGTGCAGGGAGAGTCCATTACAGCCTTCAAGTCGTTCGCTTCGCTCAGGACCGGCTAAAGCCGGCCCCTTAACCCAACACTGGGCAAAAATAAACATGGCATCACAAAATACGAATCAAAGAACCACTAGAAAACTATTAAAACTAAAAGATTTAGTAATCAATTACAGCTTACAGAAGCACAAAGATCTACTCCTGCCGCCTGATCATGACAAGTATTTGTGGCACAATAGTTTTAAACACCTAAGCCCTACCTCTTGGAGCAATCCACAACAAATACCATATGTAGCAGCCACAGGATTAGTTGATGCATACTCCCAACTTCCAGGCAGGCCAGATCTTGCATTCAACTCTCTATGGTCGGCATCAAACAGCTCATACAATGACCTATATCTTTCTAATCACTCGAATCCTGGCTCATCTATATCCGACTCTAAGAGCATCGATTACTCAGCGCAAAGAATAGCGCAACACCTACACCAGCGTATTTTTTTTAACAACGGCCAAAACTCTTTAAGTATTTTTGACATAATAAAAGAATACATAAAACAAGCCCCAGACAAAAATTTCAACTTTGTCGCGTCTTATGTCTTAAAAGGTATTGCCGTAGAGTCGCACAATTTAGATCCAAACAATTCGCCAAATAAAATTAGAGAAATATTAATTCCTTCGTCCTACAAAACCCTTAAGAAAAAGTTTCCCGAATTATTTAATAGAATCGCAACATCTACAGGTGCAAAATATTCAACTATCTGTACAGTCTCAGAAACATCCTGCAAAACTGATATTCACTTTGGCATACCAGAAGCCAAAGGCAATGAAGCCCGTCAATTAGTGCACGCAACAGGCAGAATCATCCGCCAAGAAATTTTACAATTCAATAAACCACCTGCATCTGCAGTCACCCTTTTTGACAACGAGAAACACTGGCTATCATTTTTAATATTCTCTTTTTTATATGCTACGAGAAATACCGCTGCGCATGGCAATGCAGCAACTCGCTTAAATAGTATTTTCTCCAACGACGAATCTGTCACATCGTCATCTTGGACATTCTTATTTGGCTACTGTTATTTCTCATTAATACTTTTGTGTCAGGCGAAAATTGCAGCATCCGACCTAACGCCTATTTATTATAATTCTCAGATAGCTTTATGAGCTTCTCCTTCGGCTCTCGTTCTGGGAAGCCTAATAACTGGTTCAAAACGCTCGCTACGCTCACTGGGACGGGCTAAAGCCCGCCCTTTAACCAAACGTTAGGCATCAGAAAATTTCCATCGATAGGCCGCCGATTAAATGACAATTGCAAAAGTGCAGCACTATGTGCCGCAGTTTCTATTGCGAAACTTCGGCAACGGTAAGAAGGACCAGGTCTGGGTCTATGACAAGTCCTCGAATCGGAGCTTTCCTTCCAACACAAAGAATGTAGCCAGAGAAAGTCGGTTCTACGACTTCGTTTCCGAAGGAGAACTACGATCCATCGAGCCGTGGCTCTCTGAGCTAGAAGGCAACGCGAAAACGGTGATCAGCATTATCCTCGACGCTGACTCACTATCGACTCTTGTGCATGAGCACAAGCAAATCTTGGCATCGTTCTTTGCAGTTCAACTCACCAGAACCAAGACTTTTCGCGAGGAGTGGAATGCGTTTCCGAGAATGCTGAGAGAACACCTCGAGAAGAATGGTGATCGAGTCGCTCCTGGGTCACAAGCCGCAGAGCTTCTTCGCGAGATCGCGGAAAATGACTCGAAGGAACAGACAGCAAGGATCGTCTCCGATGCACCCTCAACTTACGCGGCTCACTTTCTCCACAAAGAGTGGGTACTCGCCGCGACGTCAAGAAGACATCCGTTTATTCTCGGCGACAACCCGCTAACGCGTCAGAACATGGTTGATCGGCCTTTCCGAGGTAATCTGGGCCTGACGACGCCGGGTATAGAAATTTACCTTCCACTGTCACCCACTCGCGCGCTCGCGATGTGGTGCCCGACGCTCACCGATCTTGTTCACCGTGGCGCGCTGACATTAACTAACGGACATCGAGCGGGCGCCGTGCCTGATCCTGAGGGAATAGTTGCCATGAGTGACTCCCTTCGGAGCGGCAAGCCAGTGCAGTACTCGCCTGCCAATGTTGAGAACTTTAACTCCCTGCAAGTTGCATGGAGCGAACGCTACATCTTTTCGGCATTGAACGATTTCCATCTTGCGAAAGAAATGCTCGATGAGCATCCGAATCTCAAGCACGGTCCACGCTCAACGGTTGCATGAGGTGCTGATGCCTAACCATTCATTCAAACGGACGTGCCTAAGGCACACCGCTTAATTAAAACGTTAGGCTATCGAATGCCATTAAAACCGCTGAATATACCGCTACATAAAAGAAGCCATACCGGCTTATGGCATATGCTCGCGTGCATACCGCTAGCCATAATCACCGTAAGGCCGAGTGCCATCGAAAACTGGCTCACCTCGACATTTTTAGTGTTCCCAGTGCTTTGGTTTGTATTCGTTGGTCCTAAATTCCTAGACGGCTGGATAAGGCATAGCCGATATAGCTTCCTTTCTTGGATCATCTTGGCATTGAAATTGGTATTGTTTTTCTGGGTAATTAAAATTGTCGAGCCGTACACCGCCTCGCTCCTGAGCGAGTGGCTAAAAGCCTAACTACTGGTTCAAATCGTTCGCTCCGCTCACTGGGACGGGCTAAAGCCCGCCCTTTAACCAAACGTTAGGCCATGATAGGGAAATTTTGTGAACCTGATTTCATACTGGAAAAACTCAAAAGAAATACATACCGACGGTGGCTTGGTTCTCATAGTTGGTTGGTATGACCATAAAAACAAGCAAAATGGTGGAAATAAAGCATTAGGAGTTCATTGGAGCGATTACCCGCAATCCAGGGGGATACTAAGCCCATGCGTAATACCAGAAGCCACTCGTAGCGCCATTCTCTCTGGGCTTCTGCACCAAGCCGTATCCAACGGAAACTCAAAGCAGGTTCAATCAATTACGGAAGCCATTGAGTTCTTTAACGAGCCTGCCTAACAATGTTCAAGGCCGTTCGCTTCGCTCACTGGGACGGGCTAAAGCCCGCCCCTTAACCAAACGATGTAGTCAAAAGCATTACGTCGGAGTCTCCATGGAAGGACCAATGACCGCCTCAGCTACTACTCTTTTCCTACCTTCACTATCCTCTCTACAACGCCACTTTGGGCCGTACGAATCAGCTCAGTCAGTGAATTGCCCCGGCCATCAGCTACGTACTTGTCGGCATTAAAGAGCTTCGTCATCGTAGAGCTAACACGCGCGGCGTTTGGGTTAGTACCGCAGCCTAACCCATCATCCAATGGTATGACCCGCCCCGCTAATCAAAGCGTTAACAGTCAGTATGGATACCTCGACATGGAAAACCAGGGAAAGATGTATGGCTGCCGTTTGGCTCCTATACGCATTTACATTAGTAACAACAATTTATCTAAAGCAGCAAGTCCCTCCCTGCAAAGCTTCAACCCTCTTACACGTCCAATTAGTTAATTTCAAACCTTAAACCTCTTATTGCAACTACTTAAATAATTCATGAAGAATTTTATACAAGCTCACCAGCCCCTTATCAACTTAATTCTTTAACGCAGCGTTATTAATCATAGCAGCATATGACTTAGCGGTTTTCTAAGATACAAATCAGATCACTTATTGCTTTCACAGGAAAATACTAAAGTATGCCTTTCGAACTAGAAATAAAACAAAAAATGAAAGAGTCATCGCGCCTTTTGCGCATAGCTTTTTAGGCTAAAAATAGACAACCGAACAACCAACCACCCCACGCTGGATTTTATTTATGCGACATTTGTTAGCACTAATATTGGCAACCCTAACTGGGTGCTCAATGATTCCTTATGAAACACCAGAAGCTCGCACAAAAATAGAGCACGACTTAGAAATCTCGCCACAAGAAATTATCGGCATTACTGAAACGAATTGGTGTGCATACAATTATGGCGACCCAGCTCAATGCCGGGCGACCCAAGGTCTAGGAGTACTAACAACAAAAGGCTTAATCCTCAGCCTTTATAAAAGCAAAACCTACCATCATGCTTTTACATTAAAAGCTGAAAATATCCGCTGCACGTACACTTTTACCAGCAAAGACACCCCTGAAATATTTTACGCCTTTACTGACAGTCAAACCTTCATGCTGGCTCCAATAACCCCCGGCGGCCAAATGAATTTACCAATGAAAATAAAAATGTATGACTACTTAAACAAAAAAGGTGCAAGCAAGCTAGTCGGGAAGAATATTTCCTTTACTAAAAATACAGGCGAGCGCGAGTATAGTGGTTCAATCATGATGGTGGGTAACACACCTGTACCATATGCCACGTCTGACTCAATCTATAGAGTAGTCAATCCTTGTTCAACATAACAAATACTTCAAGTCACCCACTTAGCTCTTTATAACCGCCCTTTATACCATTTAACCTATATAAGTGGAATTATGAATCACAAAACTATCACTCTAATTAAATGGTTATTCCTTGTAATTGGTATTGGTCTGTTGATCGGTGCGGTAACCGTGCAATCAAACGATGCCCTTCCGCTACTCCTTCTTGGCCTTAGCTTTGCAGCCATAGGCGGCGGCATCATTGGCTATGGCTGGTGGAGTACAAGAAAGGAAGCCTTTCTCCGTCAACATGGCCACCTAATTCAAGCTGATTTTCAGCGAGTCGAGTTAAACCAAGCTTTGGAAGTCAATGGATCTAACCCTTTCCGCATCATCGCCCAATGGCACGACGCTGAGAATAACCAGTTATTCGTCTTTAAGAGCGTTAATCTGTGGTTTGATCCGAGCAACTTTGTTCAGGACCGGAAGATTCCCGTCTACGTAGATCTGAGCAATCCATCTAGATACCACGTTGACACTTCATTTCTTCCGAAGGTTCGAGGCTAGACCTTAATCCTTTCACGAGCGGACAAACAACGGCAAGCTGCTATTTGTCCGCTCATGACAAACATTAATATGCATCATGCTAATCAACGCATATGGTTTAACCATAAGCTTTCCAGTTAACTATTGCCCCTTACAGCAACTCCGTCGAGTCAATTAATAAATTTTTAGAAGAGAAAATAAATCGGAGCAACTAAGAGCGGGAATATTTTAATTTAACTAACGCAACACATAGAGTAAGCAACAGAACCTTTTAAAAACACCAACTCATAAGAAGAGCGCATAGCCCTTTTATGAAATATTGCCAACCACCGCTCGAAGGAAGCGCTCAGGCGTGCTGGCAGAGATTCATTTAAGAGACTAATCACATTGAACTCCCTGTCAGACATTAACAAGGTCAACGACTTTAGGTATTTTCTAGCCCTACCACCATGACATCTTTTAGAAAGATGCATTTACCAACAGGGTACAGTGCAAGAGCGCTTGAAGGCTTGAGACTGCTCGTTTAGAAAAAACCTCAGAGTCTACTAAAGTCGGGGGTTCTCGATCTGTTAATACTAGAAAAAGAAGCGTAGGTATAAGCTGCTGCGCTATTCTCAGAGCAGTCACTGCAACTCTACTGTGCTACAAGACAAAAATGATGTCACAGATGATTGCCCTTTCACTCTCATCAAATCTTTACACAAACAAAAATCGCATTCCCAGAGGCCCTATCCCAAGGGATGATCTTCTCATAATCATGTTCCAGAACATGAACCTCAAAGTACGGCTGCAATAGCGCCTGTAATTCATCAAAACTTACAGCCACCATAGGGTGTTCGTCGTGCCATACCTGTCGTTCATTCTCTGTCGTTTTTTCGATGCGAAGTTTTAGTGACTGTCGCTCGCCCTCTCCCCTGTAATTCCAGCATGAGCTGAAGTTAAATAAGCCGTCAGGGTGATTTGCGGCATGAGATACAAATGAGTTGTTGTCGATAGTGTTCTTGTCGACTGCGTTGAAGCAGAAGATGCCATGATCGGCCAATGCGCCATATACGCTGGCGATACAGGCCTTCAGCCTTTCAACACTTGCGCTGTAATGAATGGAATACAAAAAGCAGGTAATGAGGTCGACCGGCTCTTCTACCGTGAACCTGCACATGTCCTGCAAGGAAAACTGAGCTTCCGGGCAGCGAATGGATGCTCTATCCAGCATAGGCTGATTGATGTCGAGCCCAGCGCTTTGATAGCCAGCATCAATAAAATGCCGAACATGCGGCCCTGTTCCGCAGGCCAGATCGAGATGCCTGCTTCCGCCATTTCCGAATAACTGATGCAACCGATGAACACAGTGGCTTTGCGCCTGATAGTTGATATCGGCGCACATGAGATCGTAGTAACCCGACAGATCGGTATAAAGGGCGTTGCCGGGCATGATGACCTGATTTGAGTACAGCGTTAAGGGGCGCGCATCATATCCGAAGCGGGTCATCGTAAGAATGGGCGCTGTGGAAGTAAATCGGCCTCTACGGGCCTATTGTGCGCGATAGCGAGCTTGACTCGCATCGCTTGGAGCGCTCAGAGCAGCATGCTAGATGCTTTGCTGGCTTAACGTTTAAAGAATCTGTCATCCACGCCCTATACCGTAACCTTGGTAAGCAGCGCGTCTCCAGATCGTGTTCAGGCAAGAAGTGTTGAAGCCCTCTCCTTCACTCAAGCTTTATATCACCTAGGAAACGCTCCGCCTCAACAGGAGAGCCAAGATGACAAGGAGCGCTGATGCCCCTTCGAAAGATCAGCTTATTCGTGACCTTACCAAGGCCCGTACCGGCCTGATCCATACCTATGTAATGCATGTTGTGTGGTTTGTGGTCATGTGTGTGTTCTTCTCACTGCAATGGGAGAAGCACGGCATGCAGGCGTCAGTTCTGCTTACACTCGTCACGCTTCCACCTGTGCTGTTCTACACCGTGCGGGTTCACAGGCTCTGCCGCAGCATTGATCCCAAGGCACGTACGGTTGGGCTGATGACCGCGTTGATCACAACGTTTGTGTTGAGCCCTTTTGAATCAGGGTTGGTTCTTCCAGCCAAGAACCTGATGGCTGCAAACAAGATTCTCAAGGCTCATCAGCAGGTGACGACTCTGGCTCCTGTCGCCAAAACAGCCAAACAGCTGGGGCAAGCCTGAGCGGTCTACCTTTACCAGATACCATGCCCGGCTCTTACCCGACAAAGGCAATGACTCATGATCTCTGTCGATATTGACGGCTACCGCTTCCATGTACGCGCAGCGGCCGTTGTGGAACACGACAACCATATTCTGCTACACCGAGGCGTGAATGACTCATTCTGGGCATTACCTGGAGGCCGGGTTGAGCCAGGTGAAAACGCCCAGGCCACACTTGTTCGCGAAATGATGGAGGAGCTTGACGAGCCTATCGTTTGTGGCGAGCTACTATATTTGGTTGAAAACTTCTTTGATTACCTAAACCAGCCAAATCATGAAATCGGCTTGTACTTTCGCGCTCAGCTTCGCAGCCACTCTGCCCTTCTCGATAAGTCGCGTACCCATAACGGCACTGAGCCTGGAACATCATTAGAGTTTCGATGGTTTCCCAGGGCATCCCTTCGTGATGTAGACCTGCGCCCTGCCTTTTTGCGTGAGTCGCTTTCCTTACCGACGCTTAACTTTCAGCATGTTGTGCAGCGAGGTTAAAACCTGCTTGGCTATACCCTTTCTCCCCTGAGTAACGTGTACGGTTGGTCTTGCACTCATTTGGCTTGCACGTTAAGCCGTGCCACCCCATTTCACTACCTACCTTAGTAGCCTTATAGGCTCGCGCCGCTTCGATTGGGTCTATAGTGGAAGAGCCGCGTATCGCGGCATCACCTGAAGCAAACAACTCGAATAAGGAATTGCTGAGTGAGCATGTTTAGTCGACGTCGTATTCTGGCGTCCATGGCAGGAGGGGCTGCTGGCCTCGCGCTAATCAATCTTCAAGGGTGCTCGTCATTCGGGTCAGGCGGTTCTGGCCAGACCAACGATTGGGCCATGGCCGATGCGATCCGCCGCAAGACCACCGTCCCCCGCTTTCCAAACGTAGACTTCGATATCCGCCGCTATGGCGCGGTAGGCGATGGTCGTACCGATAATTCCAAGGCTTTTGCCGCCGCTATTCAGGCCTGCTCCGCTGCTGGCGGTGGTCGGGTACTGGTAACCGGTGGCGATTACCTGACCGGCCCCATCCACCTCAAGTCCAACATCAACCTGCATATCGAAGAAGGCGCAAAGATTCGCTTCATTACCGATCCCAAGGCTTATCTGCCTGCGGTATTTACCCGCTGGGAAGGTATGGAGCTAATGGGTTACTCCCCACTGATCTACGCGTACCGTCAGAAGAACATTGCTATTACTGGTAAAGGTGAGCTGGACGGCCAGGCCGACCGCACTACGTGGTGGCCTTGGAAAGGTAACAAGGAGTGGGGTGTGGAGGGCTATCCTTCTCAGGATGCCGGCCGCGAAGCGCTGATGAAGGATGTGGAGGCTGGCGTACCGCCTGAGCAGCGAATATATGCCGAGGGGTATTACTTCCGCCCACCCTTCGTGCAGCCTTATCTGTGCGAGAACGTGCTGATTGAAGATGTGCGTATCGTACGTGCGCCCTTCTGGCTCCTGAATCCTGTACTGTGCGAAAACGTGACTGTGCGCGGCGTGCACCTGGAAAGCCTGGGCCCGAACTCGGACGGCTGCGACCCTGAGTCCTGCCGCAACGTAGTCATCGAGAATTGCTTCTTCAATACCGGTGACGACTGCATTGCCATCAAGTCCGGACGTAATGCGGATGGGCGCCGGATCAATCGACCTGCCGAGAATATTGTCATCGCCAACTGCAAGATGGAGGCAGGCCATGGCGGTGTCGTGATTGGCAGCGAGATCTCGGGCGGCGCACGAAACATCTTTGTCGAGCATTGCAGCATGAGCAGCCCTGATCTGGAGCGCGGTATCCGCTTCAAGACCAACTCCATACGCGGCGGCGTAATCGAGCATATTCGCTACCGGGATATCACCATCGGTGAGGTCCAGAACGCGATCGTCATAGACTTCCACTACGAGGAAGGCGATGCCGGGAAGTTCGACCCAACGGTGCGCGATATCGAGATTCGCAACCTCGTCTGCCAGAGTGCCGATCAGGTATTTCAGGTTCGCGGCTTCGAACGGGCACCCATAAAAGACCTACGACTGGTGGATGTTCATTTCCAGAAGGCAGGTGGCATTGGTGTGCTTGAGCACGTGGAGGGCCTGACTGCACAAAACGTCACCATCAACGGGCAACCGTTTACCAGATAGCGGCATAAGATCAGGGCGGGTCGGATAAGTCCCGCCCTTTTCGTGCATCCCAGGTAAACTAGTCTTCTTTTCTGACGTTTGCCTCTCCTCATGACTGACTCCATTCGCCTTTCCAAACGCCTCATTGAACTGCTGGGCTGCTCGCGCCGTGAGGCTGAGCTGTATATCGAAGGGGGTTGGGTAACGGTCGATGGCAACGTTATCGACGAGCCGCAATTTCAGATTCACGCCGAAACGGTGGCATTGCTACCAGGCGCTTCGGCTACCCCGCTGGAGCCTGCAACGTTTCTGGTCCATCAGCCCGCTGGCATCACCTCACTGCCAGACGCTGACAAGCATCTGCTTAGCCGTGAAACGCACTGGGCGGAAGACCCAAGCGAGCGGCCGGTACTCAAGGGGCATTTTGCTCGCTTAAAGCCAGGGCTGGCATTGCAACCCGGCGCGGAAGGGTTGGCGGTTTATAGCCAGGACTGGCGGACGCTGCGCAAACTGACTGAGGATGCAGCCAAGCTTGAACAGGAATATGTCGTTGAAGTCAGCGGTGAGATAGCGCAGAACGGGCTGGAACGCCTCAAACGCGGTCATACCCATAAAGGCCAGACACTTCCTGCCTGCAAGGTCAGCTGGCAGAACGAGACACGCTTGCGTTTCGCCATGAAGAATCCCGCACCTGGAATGATTCAGCGCCTTTGTGAAAGCGTTGGGCTAAAGGTAGTCAGCATGAAGCGTCTGAGAATAGGCGGCGTTTCGATGGGCAAGCTCCCCTTGGGGCAGTGGCGCTACCTTTCACTTCAGGAACGCTTCTAACCGCGCTGCTCTTTACGTCTTTCACGCTTACCCAAGGATCACCCGCATGCTCAATAACGATGTATTACGCAGCGTTCGCTACATGTTGGATATCAATGACCGGAAGGTTGCCGATATCTTTAAACTGGCTGGCAAAACGGTCAACTCAGATGACATTACCGCCTTTCTCAAACGAGATGATGAGGCCGGGTTCGAGCTGTGCCCGGACGAGTTGATGGCCAGCTTTCTGGATGGTCTGGTCTTCCACCTACGCGGCAAGGACGAGAGCCGCCCCGCCCCTCCGCTTGAGCTGCCGGTTACGAACAACCTGGTGATGAAAAAGCTGCGCGTGGCCTTTGAGCTACGGGAAGAAGACATTTTGCAGATTTTGCAGTCCGTAGACTTCACTATTACCAAGCCAGAGCTCAACGCTGTGTTTCGCAAGTTTGGACACAGCAACTACCGCACCTGTGGCGATCAGTTATTACGAAATTTCCTGAAGGGCCTGACGTTACGCGTGCGAGGCTGATCCACCCGCGACCGCATTCCGTCTTATGAATCAGTAGTTTATTTCATGCGCATCCACGACGTTCAAAACCGCCTTGCCGACCTTGGCGCCAAACCCATGCACATCGGACGCGTCAGTCGCGCCTGGCTGAGAGGCCTGCCACTCGACACCGGGACACGGCATCAGCAAACGGAAAACTTTCTGCCGCTGACCGTTCGTGAAGGGCTACCTGAGCTTGCCCGCACACTCGACGGGCTTGCTCGATTGAAATCAGAGCACCCTGCTGCCGATGGCTCAGCGCGCCTGCTGGTAGAGCTGACCGACGGACAGATGGTGGAAAGCGTACTGTTGCCTCGGGATGGTCTGTGCGTCTCTACACAAGTGGGGTGTGCAGTGGGCTGTGTATTCTGCATGACGGGCAAGAGCGGTTTGCTGCGCCAGGTGGGTAGCGCTGAAATCGTGGCCCAGGTTGCGCTGGCTCGTCGTTTCCGGTCGGTCAAGAAAGTGGTCTTCATGGGGATGGGCGAGCCGGCCCATAATCTGGACAACGTACTGGAAGCGATCGATCTGCTCGGCACAGAGGGCGGCATCGGCCACAAGAACCTGGTGTTTTCAACCGTGGGGGACATGCGCGTATTTGAGCGTCTGCCTCAGCAAACCGTCCGTCCAGCCCTGGCGCTCTCGCTTCACACGACCCGTGCCGACCTGAGACAACAGCTGTTGCCTAAGGCCCCCCGGATAGATCCGGAAGAACTGGTCGAACTTGGCGAAGCCTATGCTCGCCAAACAGGTTATCCCATCCAGTATCAATGGACGCTCCTGGCCGGCATCAATGACAGCCAGGACGAGCTGGACGGCATCCTGCGCCTGCTCAAGGGCAAGTACGCCGTTATGAACATGATTCCCTACAACAGCCTGGAGAGTGATGATTACCAGCGGCCACGCGGTGAGCGTATCGTTGAGATCGTCCGCTATCTCCACAGCCGTGGTGTATTGACCAAAGTCCGTAATTCAGCCGGCCAGGATATCGAGGGTGGTTGCGGGCAACTTAGAGCGCGCGCCGTGCAGACCGTTGACAGCAAGCGGCTGATCAAGCGGGTCCGCTAAGCGCCACCCCGCCCTGGCGGCACTACCGTACCGCTTTACACATGGACATCTTTTTGCCTGAGGCCTGCTCACTGTAGACAGGCTCGCAGCAATAAGGATGTCCATGAAACTCTCCCCATACGATCATTGCCTCTTCTGCATCCATGCCGATATGGTTGCCCACTACAAGCAGGTCGAGCGCGAGAAGATCTACCTTTCCACTGATGACGAAGCTACCTGCTTCGATGTGATCGGCGCAAAAAGATGCCTATTCTCCAGCTCAACGATGGCAGCCGCATGGGTGAGCGTCTTGATATTGCCTGAAAGCTGGCTGAGCTGGGCAACCTAGAGCGTGTCATACGCACCGGAGCCGATATCAGCACCACTCTTGAATGCATCGACAGCATACTTCTCGCCATTAATGGCCTGCTGTTTCCGCGCAATGTTGCGATTAGCCCGCCGGAATTCGTAACCCAATCGGGGCGCGATTATTTTCAGCTGCGCAAGGAAGCGATGATTGAGCGCTCATTTGAGCAGGTCCTTGAGGAAATACCCCTCCACAAGCAAAGCGCAGAAAAAATGCTTGTAGGGCTAAAGGTTTTGCCCATACCGGCAGATAACGGTAACACCCTTAGCTGGGACGACGTACTGATCTATCCAACGCTGCGCAACCTGACGATGGTCAAGGGCCTGGCTATGCCACCCCATGTAAGCCACTACGTTGAGTCCGTAGCCGCACTTACCGGCACGTACACCTACTACGACAGCGCCTTGTAAGCAGTCGTTTAAGGCAAAGTGTTTCATCTGCCGGTGCGAAGAGATAGGCCTGTACACGTCCTGTGCAGGAAGGAAACCTGTTAGCTCAAAGGCCTCTGCCCTGGCAGACGCAAAAAGGATCTGTACGATGCCGGAAATCGATATCCATCAAGACCCCTTCGTTCAAGGCCTGAAGGAGCGCTTGCCCAGCGACCTGAAAGAGTCGTTCACCGAGGAGCAACTCCAGGCGCTCAAGGTTGCGTTTGGCGCCCGCCAATGGGGAAAGCATGCGATTGACCTTCGCGCCACGTTCAAACTGTGGCGCTGGCGGTACTACTGTGTGTTCCTGGTTGGCCGCAACCGCCGTGATCTGTCCCGGCGCCAGCATGAGCTGTCCCAGATGGCTAAGGCGCTCGTGATTGCTGTTTTCCTGCTGTTTAGTGTCGCGGTTGGCTTGGTAATTCTCTATCTGATCAAATCGGCCCTGAACATCGATATCTTCCCCAACTTCTCGTTTGGTGTGTGGGACTGGTTCAAGAGCCAATTCAACTAGTCCACCTCTGGTAAGACAGCGCTTCCCTTAACCCTAGGACAAGCGCTGCCTTGCCATGCCTGCTTGAATCACCCCTTATCGCCCAAATCGATTTTTATATAAAAAACATCACTTTTAAGCATATACGGGTGCTGTTATCGTGGGCATATCTGATAAGAACGCGCAGTCGTGCGCGCACAGCCTTAGCCTGAGCAGGATTTTTAATGTACGTATACGACGAATACGACCAGAGGATCGTCGAGGAACGCGTCAAGCAGTTCCGCGATCAGACCCGCCGTTATCTGGCTGGTGAGCTTTCAGGCGAAGAGTATCGCCCACTCCGCCTGCAAAACGGCCTGTATATCCAGCGCTACGCCCCCATGCTGCGTATCGCGGTACCGTATGGCCTGCTCAACACCAAGCAAGTACGCAAACTGGCGCAGATCGCCCGCGACTACGACAAAGGGTATGCCCATGTCAGTACGCGCCAGAACTTTCAGTTCAACTGGCCTGAGCTTGAAGAGATTCCGGATATTCTGGCCGAGCTGGCTACTGTGCAGATGCATGCCATCCAGACCAGTGGCAACTGTATTCGTAACACAACAACCGACCAGTTCGCCGGTGTAGCGGCGGACGAGCTAGTCGACCCACGTCCCTGGTGTGAGATCATCCGCCAGTGGTCGACCTTCCATCCCGAATTCGCCCACCTGCCACGCAAGTTCAAGATTGCCGTGAACGGCGCCAAGATGGACCGTGCCGCCATCGAGGTTCATGACATTGGTCTTGAGGCAGTCAAGAACGAAGCGGGCGAGCTTGGCTTCCGCGTGTTGGTAGGTGGCGGACAAGGCCGTACGCCTTACGTAGGTGCGTTCATCAAGGACTTCCTGCCCTGGCAGCATCTACTGACCTATCTGGAAGCGATCCTGCGCGTCTATAATCGTTATGGTCGTCGGGATAACAAGTTCAAGGCACGCATCAAGATCCTGGTGAAGGCGCTGGGTGAAGAAGCTTTTGCCGAGAAGGTCGAAGCGGAATGGGCGCATCTTAAAGACGGCCCTAGCACCCTGATCGAAGCAGAAGTCGAGCGCGTGTCCAAGTTCTTTGTTGATCCGGCTTATGAAGCGCTCGAAAACCAAAGCGAGGCCTTGGCAAAGCTGGACGCCGAGAATCCGGGCTTTGCCCGCTGGAGAAGCCGCAACACCTTCCCGCACAAGAAGCCGGGTTACGTAGCGGTAACGCTATCCCTCAAGCCCACCGGCACAGCGCCTGGCGATATCACTGACAAGCAGCTCGATACCGCTGCCGAACTGGCAGACCGCTACAGCTTTGGCGAGCTTCGTACGTCCCATACGCAAAACATCATCCTGGCAGATGTCCGTCAGGATCAGTTGTTCACGCTGTGGAACGAACTGCGCGAGAATGGTTTTGCAACACCCAATGTGGGCCTTTTAACGGATATGATCTGCTGCCCAGGCGGCGATTTCTGTTCGCTGGCGAATGCCAAGTCCATTCCGGTGGCCGAGTCGATCCAGCGCCGCTTCGATGATCTGGACTATCTGTTCGATATCGGTGATATCGACCTGAACATCTCCGGCTGCATGAACGCCTGCGGGCATCACCATGTAGGCCATATCGGTATTCTGGGCGTAGACAAGAAAGGCGAAGAGTTCTACCAGGTGTCGCTCGGCGGCTATGCCGGTCGTGACGCAAGCCTGGCAAAGATCCTGGGCCCCTCCTTTGCTCAGGACGAAATGCCGGATGTGATCGAGAAGATCATCAATGTTTACGTCGATCAGCGCACCGAAGATGAGCGTTTCATCGATACCTACCGCCGTATTGGCATCGACCCCTTCAAGGAGCGCGTCTATGCAAAGAATCATTAAGGGACGTGAGGTCGTTACCGATAACTGGCACCTGCTGCCAAAGGAAACCACCTTCGAGGAAATTCCCAACAGCGATAACGTCATCATTCCCGCTGCGCTCTGGCTTGAGCATGGTCATGCCTTGACGACACGCGACGGCGGGCTGGGCGTTTGGCTGGATAGCGATGAAGAGCCGGAAAGCATTGCTGATTCCCTGGAGCATTTTCAGGTAATCGCCATTAATTTTCCGGCCTTTACTGACGGTCGCGGCTTCAGCTACGCGCGTCTGCTGCGGGAGCGTTTTGGTTACAAGGGAGAGCTTCGCGCCATTGGCGATGTGCTCCAGGACCAGCTCTTTTTCATGCAGCGTTGTGGCTTTGATGCCTATGTGATCCGTGCAGATCGTGATCCAGAAGCAGCCCTGGCAGGCCTGGACGATTTCACGGTTGCCTACCAGAGCGGTGTAGATCAGCCCCAACCGCTTTTCCGGCGACGCTTGGCCTGATGAAAAAAGCCCCGTATTAGCGGGGCTTTTTTTATAGGCTATGTATTCATTGAAGATTGACGAGTGCCCGTCCGATCATTTTACCTGCCAACATCTGATTGATAGTGCTTGGCAGATCATCAAGCGGTACTTCTCGTGTGATTTCATCCAGCCCCTCCAGCCTCCACTCTGCCGAAAGCTTTTCCCACATGGCTGCTTTTACAGATAGGGGCAACTCTACCGAGTCTACCCCCAGTAGATTGACACCACGCAGAATGAACGGAAAGACCGATGCCTTGAAACCACTGCCAGCCGTCAGGCCGCAGCTGGCAACGCTTGCGCCATAGCTCAGGGACTTCACGATATTGAACAGGATGTCACCGCCCACGGTGTCTACCGCGCCGGCCCATTGCTCTTTTAAAAGCGGCTTTTCAATACCATCTAATACCGTGGCACGATCCAGGATCTGTTGTGCGCCAAGGTGATGGAGAAACTCGGCCTGCTCCAGCTTGCCTGTGGAAGCCGCTACTCGATAGCCCAGCTTGCTCAACAACTTGATGGCAAGGCTTCCAACACCACCACAAGCACCCGTTACCAGAACAGTGCCCGCTTCCGGTACCAGGCCTGCATGCTCAAGCTTGTCGATACACAACCCAGCCGTCAGGCCTGCTGTACCCAGCGTCATGGCCTCACGTAGCGACAAAGCCTCAGGCCGCTTGATCACCCAGGCAGCAGGAACACGAATGTATTGCCCGAAGCCTCCCGGCGTATCCATGCCAAGGTCATACCCCGTCACGATGACCTCGTCGCCTTCTTTAAACTCATCCGACTGAGATTCGACCACGATACCGGCCGCATCGATACCAGGGGTATGAGGATAACGCCGTGTAACACCGCGATTACCAATCGCCGACAGGGCATCCTTGTAATTGAGCGAGGAATAACAGACCTTGATCAGCACCTCGCCAGCGGGCAGTTCATCGATACGGCGCTGGATGACCTCTTGCTGGAATGCCCCATGAGGGCCTTCCGTAATCCAGAGCGCCTTGAAAGTATCCATCTACCTTCTCCTAATCGTGATGCCTGAAAACCTGGGCATTACTGCCAGGGGCGATGCTGAGTGAATCTACCCCACCATGTCGTAACCAGTCGGTCGACAGTGGCGCTGGCAAACAGACCTACGCGCTCAGGCAATGTCTTTCTTTCAATAAAGCGAACCTGGAAAAGCTCTGCCACTTTGGCTCGCTCGCACAGGTACTCGTCACTGGTCTTGAGTTCATCAACCAGACGCTTACCCAATGCCGATTCACCGAGCCATACCTCTCCTGTGGCCACCTCATCCATGATCAGTTGCGGGCGATACCGATTCACGAAGTTCTTGAAGAGCTCATGGGTTTTCTCCAGATCTTCCTGGAACTTCTCGCGCCCTTTTTCCGTATTTTCACCGAATACCGTTAAGGTGCGCTTGTATTCGCCAGCCGTAAGAACCTCATAATCGACATCGTGCTTTTTCAGCAGCTTGTGAACGTTGGGTAGCTGGGCAACAACACCGATCGAGCCCAGAATGGCAAATGGCGCACTCAGGATGCGGTCACCGATACAGGCCATCATGTATCCGCCACTGGCAGCAACTTTGTCGACACAGATCGTCAACGGAACACCTGCCTGACGGATGCGTGCCAGTTGCGAGGCTGCCAGCCCATAGCCATGCACCATGCCTCCACCGCTCTCCAGACGAACAACCACTTCATCCTTGGAAGTTGCCATCGTTAATACGGCCGTTACCTCATGGCGCAGTTGCTCAGTGGCAGACGCCTTGATGTCGCCATCAAAATTCAGCACATAGACGTGGCTCTTGGCAGCCCCTTTCTTGCGATTGGCCTTTTCTGCTTTCGCCTCCTCCTTGCGCATCGTCTTGAAGCGTTCCTTGTCAAGGACGCTCTGCTGCAAGCGGAGCCGTAGCGATTTGTAGAAATCATTCAGTTTCTGGACTTCAAGGTGTCCTCCCGTGGCACGCTTGCCTTTACTGCGTAGGGCAGCGATAAAAATCAGCACCGCCATGATGGCAATGACAACCGTAACGGTCTTAATTAGAAAACTGGCGTAATCCGCAAAAAAATCCACATGCTCTCCTTACTGTCGACAAGCCTTCCGCTCATCCACGACTCTTGATCCACTAAGCATACTCATGGCTACGCTTGCCAGCCAGCGGGACACCTAGGCAACTATAGCGTATTCAAACAACCGTATGATTTTCCATTGACAGCGAACACTAGCCACCCTACTCTCGATTCATTGCCGCTGATGAGCGGCTGGGCTAACCGCGGACGCGTCCGCATTCATGTACGACCCCTAAGGATTCTGCATATGAGCAGTGCTGACATCATCGAAAACCTGAAAAGCAAGTTCAATCCTGATGCGGCCGCCGGCCTGGATCTCACTTATCAGTTTGACATCGAAGATGGTGAGAATTATCACCTGGTTGTGAAAGATCAGACTTGCGACGTCAAGGCAGGCAATGCTGACGAGCCGGATTGCACGCTCATCATGAATACCGACACGCTCAAAGGCATCGTTTCTGGCGAAACGGATGGCATGCAGGCCTTCATGGCTGGCAAGGTTCGCGCCGAAGGCAACATGATGCTGGCCATGAAGCTCAGCGAATTGTTCCCTAACTAAGCACGTGAAAGCCGGAGCATGTTCCGGCTTTTTTATAGCGGAGAAATGACATGAGCGCAGCGTTCGATCTTACCGGCAAGACAGCATTTGTCTCCGGCGCAAGCCGCGGCATAGGTGCTGCTATCGCCCATTTGCTCGCTGCGCAGGGTGCTCATGTCATCGTATCCAGCCGCAAGGCCGACGGCTGCCAATCGGTTGCAGACGCGATTATCCAGGCTGGCGGTCAGGCAACCGTCATGCCCTGCCATATCGGGGACCTTGATCAGATCAGGCAGACGTTTATCCACATCGGTGAGCGCTTTGGCTCTTTAGATATCCTGGTTAACAATGCCGCTATCAATCCGCAGTTCGGGCATATTCTCGACACGGACGCCGAGGCATTTCAAAAGACGGTTGATATCAATATCCGCGGATATCTGTTCATGTCCATCGAGGCGGGCAAATTGATGCGCCAAGCCGGCACAGGCGGAAGCGTTATTAACATAGCCTCGGTCAACGGCGTTTCGCCGGGCCTCATGCAGGGTGTTTACTCCATCACAAAGGCGGCGGTTATCAACCTCACCAAAGTCTTTGCCAAGGAATGCGCCAGTTTTGGCATCCGCTGCAACGCCTTGCTTCCCGGCCTTACCGATACACGCTTTGCATCGGCACTGGTCAATAACCCCTCCATCCTCAATCTGGCGCTTCAGCAGATCCCGCTCAAGCGTGTCGCACAACCGGACGAGATGGCTGGCGCAGTGCTATACCTTGCCAGTGATGCGTCAAGCTATACCACCGGTACGATCCTAAACGTCGACGGTGGCCTCTTGGCATAACCGCCTGGGCTTTCTAACCCCTCCATTATTAGGCACTATACGGCCCGCCCCGCCGGGATGGCGGTCTTGTCGAGCTGTAGTTATGCCTTATGATTTTGCGCTTGAACCCATTACACTCATTATCCTCGCGGCCGTTGCCTTTCTTGCAGGCTTCATCGATGCCATTGCTGGCGGAGGCGGCCTGCTGACGGTTCCCGCCCTGCTCCTTGCTGGCGTGCCTCCTCACTTGGTACTGGGTACGAACAAGCTGAGTTCGACCTTTGGCAGCGCAACGGCAGCCTATACGTTCTATCGCAAGAAACTGTTTACGCCTCTCAAATGGAAAAATGCCCTGAGCGCTACCGCACTAGGCGCAGCCGTCGGTGCAGTTGGCGCACATTATCTTCCTGCCCATTGGCTGGACCGGCTACTTCCGCTCGCCGTGTTCGGATGCGGTATCTACCTGCTGTTTGGTCGGTTGCCTGAAGCTCCGCTGGATGCTGATGCTCAGATCCCTCGGAAGCGGCAATGGCCACAAGGGCTGGGACTGGGATTTTACGATGGTTTGATCGGACCAGGCACGGGCGCTTTCTGGACG
Organism: Pseudomonas sp. C2.3V; assembly: GCF_058536325.1. Taxonomy (NCBI): domain Bacteria; kingdom Pseudomonadati; phylum Pseudomonadota; class Gammaproteobacteria; order Pseudomonadales; family Pseudomonadaceae; genus Pseudomonas; species Pseudomonas sp. C2.3V. Next base: position 2,583,883 of record NZ_JBZUBN010000001.1, read on the forward strand.
ATCAGCACACTCATTCTCTACCGGATCGATCTCGTCAGGGCCAGCGGCGTAGCACGCACGATGAATTTTGTCAGCAATGGCGTAGCCCTGGCGGTGTTTATCTGCCTTGGCCAAGTGGTCTGGATGCTTGGACTGACCATGGGTATTTCGCTGATGTTTGGCGCCTACCTGGGCGCCCATACCGCCATAGCCGGAGGCGCAAAATTCATACGCCCCCTGTTTATTCTAGTCGTACTGGCACTGACGGCGCGTTTAGTCTGGCAACACTGGTTCGGGCATGCCTAGCCTGCGAGCGATATAAAGCTCTATGAGGAAACGGGCAATGGACTGTTTGGCTGGCAGCTGGGGCAGATTATCCAGCTTGAACCATTGGGCATCTTCGATTTCCTCCGGCTGGCAAACAATATCTCCGCCAGCATACTCGGCATGGAAGCCCAGCATTAATGAGTGAGGAAAGGGCCAGCTCTGACTTCCCAGGTAGTGCAGGTTCTTGACGTCGACGGCTACCTCTTCCTTGACCTCACGCGCCACGCACGCCTCGATGGTCTCACCTGGCTCTACAAACCCAGCCAAGGTACTGTAAACGCCCGGTGCGAAGCGCGGAGAGCGCGCCAGCAAGACTTCATCATCCCGAGTAATCAGCACAATGATACTGGGTGACAAGCGTGGATACTGGGTCAGGCCGCAAGCAGGACAATTAAGCCCGCGCTGCCCTTTGATGATCACAGTAGGCGTGGCGCAGCGGCCACAGTAACGATGGTCGTTCGCCCAAGTGCCAATCTGTGCGGCATAACCCAACATCTTGAAGACGGCATGCTCGGCCTTGAGCATCAACGGACGAAGAGGCTGCCACTCATAACCTTCAAGTTCGGGAGCAGACACGACTTCATACAAGGCAACAGCCTGTCCATCGAAATAGCCCAAGCCGTAGATACCGGATGTTGTCAGCTCTTTTAAAAACGGAGAACTCTGAGAAAACAGAACATTGTCTTCTCGGGTCAGAAAACCCATCGGACTATGGACAATGATCAAACTATCAACACTGCCTGACAGGTCCAGGCAACCCGGCTCCCAATGACTCATGCTGCGGCAACAGGCCTCCACCCTAGGGCACTTACACTCTCGGTAGCCAGCTCGAGGATATCGGGCTGCCCAGAACGGGACGCCATTGCGCCGCTTTCAAGGAAGAACTCGATGCTGCTCAATGCATCCGCCAGTACTTCGAGTAGCGAAGCAGTCGGCATGTTCAAATTATTCACCATATGCGCCTGAATATACTGGGCGCAGATACCAGTCAGTTCCGCCGCACGGGTATGCTCCAGAAACAACAGAGCACCTCTCACGTTATGCAGCGTTGCAGGGACATTGACCAGGTGTATGGCTTCACCCCTGGCGTCCAGATACGCCGAAATGGATTGCTTGGCATTGGAAAGCCCCGTCTTGGCTTCAGCTAGTAATAGCATCTGAGCCTCGTTCAACAGGTGGTTGCCAAACGACTCGCCCTCCTGCCCCGGCGACGCGGGTACTGGGCAGGTTTCCTTGTCGGTTTCGTGCTCAAAACAGGAAACCAAGCTTTCCACATAAAGGATGGCATCGGCGAGATTATCGAGCTGTACTTGTTCTACCGCTCCGGCTTTGGCCCACTGATTCAGCACGGGCAAATGTGCTTGCAGGGCTTGACCCGCGGAAGGCTGTCCTACCATGATCAATGTCTTCGCCAGAATACCCAGCTGGATATAGAGTCGGGCATATGCATCAGGCTCAGCCACACGCCGCTCTACAAGATCCAGCAGTTCTTTAACGGTTGCCAACTCTTCATGAATCGCTTGCGAAAGCGATTGCATAACCGCCTGGCTTGGTCCTGTCAGCCTGCGATATTCTCTGTCGAGCATCGCGTCGGTATAGGGCAGCGTATCGATGGAGAACGCTTCTCGCAGCTCTTCAGCGCGGGCACCCGAGCTTTCCGACAAGGCGATAAGGTACAGGAGATCCTTCAGGATACTACGAGGCGGTTCGTACTCCGGTACCGTCAACAGCTGACGGAGCTCACGGTCAAGACGCGAAAACAGATGCTTCCGGGACCGGTGAAGTAGCAGGTCGCCCTCTCGAAAAGCTTCAATAGCAGCCGCACCGACCCAACACAGCCTTGCTCCCGCTTGATCACATAAAAGATGGTCGAGGCGCGTCAGTGCACGCTCCATCAAGTTAAGGCTCGCCTTGGGGTTCTGCTCCTTAAGCAGGCCCAGCAAGCCAATCTGATACATTTGCCGCATGCGACGCGCCAGACCGCGCTGCTCGTTGAGAGACAAGTCATCAGTACGTGAGACAGGGTTACGTGGCAGATCCAGCCGGACCGTGAAAAAATAGCACTCAGGTAACGCGGGTTGCCCCGTCACGCGACGCAACTCGTTAATAGCAGGCAGTAACAGCTCCGGCATTTCTTCATAACGGCTGCGGAACTGCTCAAGGTAACGACGCAATACATGCAGGGCGTGACAGAGCGCCATCAAATGGTCGTCACGTTCTGCGCCAGCACCTGCCGGAATGTCAGTCACCAGCTCAAATGTTTCGTGAGCGAGCAGCTCGGCTCCAGCCAGCTCAATAAGGGAAAGGGCACCGCGAATCTGATGAATGCATTCGACGGCACGCTGGAGCAGACTACTGCAGTGCCGCTCCATAATGAAACGCTCTAAATTCTGTTCAGCCTGATCGATGGTCGCGAACAATTCGTCGCGCACCAGACTCAGTGCTCTCGCTCCGGTAACCATACCGTCAAACGCCTCCTGCGCTACATCCGCTTGCCATCAGTCCGGAAACTCCGGAGTTTGCCTGCTCATTTGCGCCGCCAATGCGATACGCAAATCGGTTGATTGCAGCATTGCCGCATTCCATGTGGCGATGTAATCCAACCCCTCATCTACCCGATGATCACGCATATAACCAATCATCGTCTTAGTACCGCGTATAGCCAGCGGTGATTTGGCAGCAATGGTATGCGCCAATGAAAATACGTCTTCCATCATCTGCTCAGCCGTTGCATAGATACGGTTGACCAGCCCCATGGAATACGCTTCCTCACCACTGAAAGATCGCCCTGTGTAAGCCAGCTCTCGCAGCATGCCTTCACCAATCAGATGAGGCAGGCGTTGCAATGAGCCCAGGTCAGCCACCATGCCTAGATCAATTTCCTTCAAGGCAAATTGAGCTCCGGCTGTGGCATAACGCATGTCGCATGCGGCTATCAAGTCAACAGCGCCACCCAGGCAATATCCCTGGATAGCAGCCAGAACCGGCTTGCGACACTGATCGACTGCGTTGAAAGACAATTGAAGTTCAAGAATCTTGGAGCGTAATAACTCCGAATTGCGGCCTACGTCACGTCCAAGCTGACCGGCGGTCTCGCCAAGTAACGAAAGGTCTATACCGGAAGAAAAATGAGGACCTGCGCCTGACAGCACAACGGCCCGTACTGAACGCTCCTGATCGGCCCAATGAAAGAGACTGCGTATCTCCTGCCAGAACTCGGCGTTCATGGCATTGATCTTTTCGGGTCGATTGATAATCACATGAGCGACCTTATCGACACGCTCAAGACGGAACGCGCTGAATTCTTCCATCTGCTCCTCTTCCAAGCTGGAACGATTCTCGAAAACGGGGTAGCGGACAATCAAAAGCCGCCTTGCCTTGATAGCGATATGCCGCTACTCATACTGCGACTTTAGTCACATCATAAAGCAATACGGTTCAGTTGATAATTCGAAATATTTGCACTGATGTGCCAAACAGGCGTTTACGAGCGTCTGCGTGACATTTTGACAGGAACTGTTCAGCTGGAAAGGCATAGCGATAGGGAAACAACCTTGGCAGTTCGCCTAAACTGCCAAGGTGTAAAAGAGGTTAATGCTGGGTAGTTTGCTCTTCCATCTGAGCCCATAACGCTGGGGCGCCTGCAGACTTCTCAATGGCAGCCAGACGCGCAGCATGATCAGCCAACTCAGCCTCACTTGCCGTGATGACTCGTGTCCTGGCACGGTCCACTGGCAGACGGCGAATCGGGCTGATACCGCTGTCATTTCCATCACCTTCCTGCCCCTGCCCAGCAAGGGACAGGGAGGTTTGCCCGCCGGTCATGGCCAGATAAACATCGGCCAGGATCTCAGAGTCCAACAAGGCGCCGTGCAGCTCGCGGTTCGAGTTATCCACTCCATAACGCTTGCATAGCGCATCCAGGCTATTACGCTGACCTGGATGACGCCCACGCGCCATCATGAGGGTATCGAGTACCGTGCAATGATCTGTAATCTCTGCCCACTCAGGTCGATCACCTAGCAGACGAAACTCGTTATTGATGAAGCCGATGTCGAACGCGGCGTTATGAATGATCAGCTCAGCGCCCTTGATAAACTCAAAGAATTCTTCTGCAATGTCACGAAAGCGCGGCTTGTCCGCCAGGAACTCACTGGTGATGCCGTGAACGGCGATAGCACCTTCGTCAATCTCGCGATCAGGATTGAGGTAGACATGAAAATGCCGGCCCGTCAGTCGACGACCAATAACCTCAACACCACCAATCTCGATGATTCGGTGCCCGTCGGTAACGGGCATACCGGTTGTTTCCGTATCGAGTACTACGCTACGCATCTAAAGTCACCTATCACACTGTCCGCAGGGCACGGATCTCATCAACACCACGATTAGCCAGCTGGTCAGCCCGCTCGTTACCGTGATGCCCGGTATGTCCTCTTACCCACTCCCACTCGACTTCATGTCGAGCCACCTGGGCATCGAGGGCTTGCCACAAATCGGCATTCTTGACCGGCTGTTTGGCAGCGGTTTTCCAGCCGCGAGCCTTCCAGCCACGCAACCACTCTGTGATACCACGCATCACGTATTCGGAATCTGTCACGATTCGTACGTGACATGAACGCTTGAGCGCTTCAAGCGCGCGGATGGCGGCCATCAGCTCCATTCGATTGTTGGTCGTAACGGCCTCCCCGCCCCACAATTCCCGCTCGTTGCCCTTGTAGACCAGCAAGGCACCCCAACCGCCAGGGCCAGGATTTCCCTTGCAGGCACCGTCCGTGTAAATCTCTACGATGTCACTCATTCGTTCCGCTCGTTTCGCGACGGCTCACCTTGGCAACCGGCATGGGAATCAGCTTTCCACGGGGTTCACGGCGGGTCTGTGGCAAGGGACGAAGCCCGACCATCAGCTTGCGAGCCGACAATAAATAGAAGCCTGCACCTGGCGAGGGCTCGCCTTCCCGATTGCGCTCCAACCAAGACAAACGATTCTGCCAAACCGGCGAAGAAAGCGGCGGACGATAACACCCGAACCGACGTTTCTCCAACGCGAATCCCAGCAATGCCAACCAATCAGCTACACGGCTGGCACCAATACAACGGGCCTTGCGAAACGCGTCGCGGGCAAAATAATGCCTGACACCCCAGGTACTCCAAGGGTTGATACCAAGAATCAGCAGATGGCCACCGGGCCTTACGCTAAGGGCAGCCTCTCTCAACAAGCGATGGGGTGAAAGACAGAAATCCAGACCGTGCTGGAGCAACACCACATCTGCTGCATTTTCACCCAGTGGCCAGGCACCTTCTTCGCAGGCGATATCGACACCTGGCAACGGCGGCCCGAGACGCACACCATGACGTAACTGGTCTGCGCCTGGCGGGATCTTCAAGGAGGGGCCATAGTGGACCAGATAACCTCCAAAGTGGCGCTTCAGCTCCTCGGAAAGCAGGCGCTCCTCTTCCTCAATCATTAACTGGCCCAACGGACCATCAAGCCACTGGCGAGCCGAGCGCATCAGCGTCAACCAACGCTCATCAGCCTGGGCGAATGCGTCATTTACCATATGCTTTTCCTCCAGAGGTGCTATAGAGCACCTGGATTTAGAGACGCTTGAGCACCAAGGCGGCACCCTCGATACCAAACAGCACGTGTCCCCGACGATGGACAGCAATCTACAGACTTTAAACAGTTCTACACATGAAGACTGTATCTTTTCATGATTGCTTGCAGACTTCCGACAAGCGATAAACGCACAACACTGCTTTAGTGCTCGCTTCTGAAACTCACAAACGCCTAATATGCAATTTTGCACATCTAACGGTAGTTACCGCACATGATTCAGATAGACGCCCTTCCCGCCTTTTCCGACAACTACATCTGGTTGTTGCAGGATCCGTCTTCCAAACGTTGTGCCGTGGTAGATCCAGGCGATGCTGCCCCTGTCCTTGAATGGCTGGAGCGGCATCCCGGATGGACGCTTACAGACATTCTTCTCACTCATCACCATCACGATCACGTAGGCGGTGTGCAGGCGCTCAAAGGAGCGACAGCGGCCCACGTCTACGGTCCGGCACTGGAAGGCGTACCCTGTCTGGACACCGCTCTTAATGAAGGCGACAGCCTTGAAGTTTTTGAGCGCCCGTTTCACGTCCTGCATGTTCCTGGACATACCTTGGGCCATATCGCCTACGTGCGTACCGGCGCTCAGCCTTTGCTGTTCTGCGGCGATACTCTATTTGCAGGCGGCTGCGGTCGGTTGTTTGAAGGGACACCTGCACAAATGCATGACTCGTTGCGTAAGTTTGCTCAGCTTGCGCCCACGACCAAAGTGTACTGTGCACATGAATATACGCTGAACAACTTGCGTTTTGCTCATGCTGTAGAACCGACTAATAACGAGCTGACCAAACGGTACAGGCAGGTAGAGGCCATGCGCGAGCGAGGCGAAATGACGCTCCCCTCTACCCTAGGGCTAGAGCTTGCTACGAACCCGTTCATGCGCTGTTCAACCCCTTCTGTCAAACGCGCTGCGGACGAAAGAAATGGCTTTCCAACCCGCTCGGAAGTAGAGGTTTTCACTACCTTACGCGCATGGAAAGATCATTTCTGAGGACTAGTCAATCTTGACCCTGCGGAGCGGCATTCCTAGAATCGCGCAAATTTTTCCGGGGATGCACTCAGCTAATGCCGCCACAGCCGCCACATAATGCCGACGTAGACGGACTGGCTCGCACCGCGAAACTTTCTGCTCTTTTCCTTGCTGTCTTCCTGGCGGGCTGTCAGGGAATGGCGCCTAAAGACCAGGAACGCTATCTCCCAGAAGACAGCCTGAGCAGCAATATCAATATGCATCGGGAGCCCGAGTGGATAAAGCTCGGCACCCAGAACAAGGCACCCAAGGATATCTGGGATCGCATGCGCAGTGGCTTTCAGCTGCAAAGCGAAATCGGCGTAAATCCTCGTATCGAGCAGCAGCGGCTCTGGTATGTCAGCAACCCGGCCAATATCGAAAAATCGGCTAACCGGGGCGGACTGTACCTGCACTATATTGTCGAAAGGCTTGAAGAGCGGAATATGCCCCTTGAGCTTGCCCTGCTTCCGATTGTAGAAAGCTCCTTCAACCCCTTTGCGCTTTCACGCAGCGAGGCGGCCGGGATCTGGCAATTCATTCCCACTACCGGGCGCTATTTCAACCTGCAACAGACTCGCTGGTACGATGGACGACTGGATATCACAGCGTCTACCAACGCAGCGCTCGATTATCTTTCCAAACTCCACGATATGTTCAATGGCGACTGGCTACTGGCACTGGCAGCCTATAACGCCGGCGAGGGTACTGTAGGTCGCGCCATTGAACGCAACCAAAAGCTTGGATTGCCTACTGACTACTGGAACCTGTCTTCGCTTCCACAGGAAACACAGGACTACGTACCCAAGCTGCTGGCCGTTTCCCAGCTGATCATGAACCCGGAATCATACGGCATCCAACTGGACTCGATTGCCAACGAGCCCTATTTCGAAGTCGTCAAGATCAAGCAGCATCTAGATCTTGCTAAAGTTGCCAAGCTGGCTGATCTCGATGAGGACGAACTATATCGCCTGAACCCGGCGTATACCCGTCGGGTTACCATGGACGGACCCAAACAGCTCTTGATTCCGGCAGAAAAAGCCGAGTTATTACTCGAAAACCTGGCGAACGAATCCTCTGAAGCGATCGTAAAATGGCAGGAATACACGGTGCGCCGTGGTGATAGCCTGGGCGCTATCGCCAATCGCTATAGCGTAAGCACTCAACAGATCCTGTCACTCAACAAGCTGAAGCCCAGCCGACTGGCTGCAGGCCAGAGACTGATGATTCCTCGCGTATCAGGTAGTATTTCACCAGTCACTAGCCAGAAAGACGTTGCCGCCCTTGTTGAGGAGCCGGTGACTCGTACCTACCGGGTCAGAAGTGGCGATAATCTCTGGACCATCGCTCGCGACAACAAGGTCGAGCTGGGCGACCTGAAACGCTGGAACAATTTGGGCAAGCAGGGCCTTAGGGCAGGCCAGGTACTCAAGCTCTATGGCGCACCGGTGAAAGCAAGCAAGCTAGCCAACAGCAGCAAATCGCGCCAGAACGTGACGTATTATAGAGTCAAGCCGGGCGACTCCTTGTACATGATTGCTAAACGTTTCAATGTACAACTGCAATCTATCCAGCAGTGGAATCCCAAGAGTGGAAAAAACCTCACGCCTGGCCAAACCTTGACCTTGTATCTCGATTGATGGGTCTTGGTGCGTCACAGGTAGTCATATACGTCTCTTTTTCCTGCTGAAACGAACTGGTACCGTTACTGCTCAACGCCTTACAGAAAGAGTTCTGCCTGGCCGTACAGCTTATGATCAAGCCAGCCTCTCCGACACATACAATGAGCGCTAAGATGGCCCTTCGTTTTTCTGCCTGGATTCATGGCGCTCTTTTCGCCGCCGCGCTAGGGCTGGTGTATGGTAACGCCCATGCTGCCCCTCAGCATGCAGTTACCTTGTATGATGAGGCCCCCAAGTATCCAGCAAACTTTAGTCATTTTGATTACACCAATCCAAATGCTCCTAAAGGCGGCACCCTACGCCTGTCCGGCTTCGGTAGCTTCGATACGCTCAATCCCTTCAACAACAAGGGAACGCCCCCTGCCCAGATCAGCCTGATTTATGAAACGCTGACATTTCATGCTCAGGATGAGCCTTTCACCGAATACGGGTTGCTGGCCGAAAAGATCGAAAAAGCCTCTGACAACAGCTACGTTCGCTTTTACCTGCGTCCCCAGGCTCGATTCAATGATGGAACACCAGTCACGGCTGATGACGTAGTGTTCACCTTCAACGCGTTGGTCAATCAGGGCGATCCGCTCTACCGCAGCTATTACGCGGATGTAAAAGAAGTCAAAGCTGAGAGCCGGCTGGTGGTCCGTTTTGACTTCAAGACAACCCAAAATCGTGAGCTGCCTCTTATTCTGGGGCAGCTACCGGTTCTGCCAAAGGCATGGTGGGCCAGCCGGGATTTCGGGAAGTCTTCTCTGGAACCACCTCTTGGTAGCGGTCCTTACCGAATCGCCAGCCTGCAGGCCGGGCGCTCGCTTAGGCTTGAGCGTGTAAAAGACTGGTGGGGTAAGGATCTTGCCGTCAACAAGGGCTTCTACAACTTCGATACTATCACGGTTGACTACTATCGTGATCAGAACGTAGGACTGGAAGCGTTCAAGGCGAATCAGTTCGATATAAACCAAGAGATGTCCGCCAAGAATTGGGCAACCGCTTACGAAACGCCGGCTTTGAGAGAAGGACGCATCGTCAAGGCAGAAATACCTAATCATGAGCCTCAAGGCATGCAGGCTTTTATTTACAACCTGCGCCGTCCCATGTTTCAGGACAAGCGGGTACGCCAGGCTATTGCGCTCCTGTTCGACTTTGAATGGAGCAATCGTCAACTGTTCTACGGCGCCTATACACGCAACAATAGTTACTTCGAAAATTCCGAACTGGCTGCCAGGGGACTACCCGGCCCAGAAGAGCTGAAGATTCTGGAACCTCTACGCGATCAACTGCCTCCACAAGTCTTTAGCCAATCGCTAGAGCCTTCCCGTACCGACGGAAGCGGAATTGTCCGACCGCAACAACGAGAGGCGTACCGGCTCTTGCTGGAAGCGGGCTATCACATCGAAAACGATCGCATGGTGGATACACAAGGAAATCCATTGCGCTTTGAGTTCATGTTGGCCCAACCCGCCTTTGAAAGAGTGCTGCTGCCCTACAAACGCAACCTCGCGGAAGTTGGTATCACCCTGGATATTCGGCGGGTAGATGTATCCCAGTTCGTCAATCGTGTACGCTCCCGCGACTTCGATATGACAATTTTCAGCTGGCCACAGTCCAGCTCGCCCGGTAATGAACAGCGTGACTTCTGGCACTCAACCAGTGCAGATGACCCTGGAAGTCGTAATCTGCTCGGACTGAAGGACCCTGCCATCGATCGTCTCGTGGAAATGCTAATCGCCGCCGATACTCGTGCTTCACTAATTACCCATGCCAAAGCGCTAGATCGCGCCTTGCTTTGGGGGTATTACGTCGTTCCCAACTGGTATACCGACCGCTGGCGAGTTGCCTACTGGAACCGCTTCGGACGCCCCGCTAAGCAACCCGACTCCGATTTCGGCCTTATGACTTGGTGGCAAGTCAGCGATACGGCACGCAAAACGTCGCAGGTGAATCCCTGATGCTGTCCTACGCCCTGCGGCGATTGCTGCTGATTATTCCTACGCTGTTCGGCATCTTGCTCATCAACTTCATTATTATTCAGGCCTCTCCTGGCGGCCCTGTTGACCAGGCCATGGCTCGCCTGCAAGGTTTGGGCGCGGGTGGCGCAACAAGCCGCATTACGGGCAGCGGGAGCGAGTCGGCAGAGCATGGCAATACACATTATCGCGGTGCCCAGGGCCTGGATGAGGATCTGATCAAGCAGCTCGAAAAGCAATACGGCTTTGATAAACCTGCAACGCAACGCTTCTGGCTGATGATAAAAAGCTATGCCCAACTGGATTTTGGCCAGAGCTTTTTCAGGGACGCCAAAGTAACTGACCTTATCCTGGAAAAGTTGCCGGTCTCAATTTCCCTTGGCCTGTGGAGTACACTGATTCTGTATCTGGTCAGCATTCCACTGGGCATTACCAAGGCTATCCGTCACGGCAGTACGTTCGATGTATGGACCAGCTCTGCCATCGTCATTGGCTATGCAATCCCAGCCTTTCTGTTCGGTATCCTGCTGATCGTACTGTTTGCAGGCGGCAGTTACCTGCAATGGTTTCCACTGCGTGGCCTGACATCACCCAACTTCGACGAACTGACGCTAGGTGGCAAGATCGTCGACTACTTCTGGCACCTGGCGCTCCCGGTAACTACCCTTGTGATCGGCGGCTTTGCAACGCTTACGTTATTGACCAAGAACAGTTTTCTGGACGAAATCAATAAGCAGTATGTCATCACCGCACGGGCCAAAGGCCTGACAGAGCGCCGCGTCCTCTATGGGCATGTTTTTCGAAACGCCATGCTTTTGGTCATATCAGGTGTCCCTGCGGCATTACTGGGCGTATTTTTCACCGGCTCATTATTGATTGAAGTGATCTTTTCCCTGGACGGCCTCGGGCTGCTTAGCTTCGAGTCAGTCATGAGCCGGGATTACCCAGTCGTATTCGGAACACTGTTTTTATTCACTCTGTTCGGGCTGGTGACCAAATTAATCAGCGACCTGACTTATATGCTGATCGATCCTCGCATTGACTTCGAAAGCCGAGACTACTGATGCCGCGTCTTTCCCCCCTCAATCAACGCCGCTGGAGTCGCTTCAAGGCTCATAAACGAGGCTGGTATTCGCTCTGGCTGTTTATCGTCCTGTTTGTTCTTTGTCTCTGCGCAGAGCTCATTGCCAATGACAAACCTTTGGTCATTCATGTCGATGATCAGTGGTATTTCCCTGCGTTGGTGCATTACAACGAAACAGACTTTGGCGGTGAGTTTCCTCTGGAGCCCAATTACAAAGGCCCCTACTTCGAAAAGCTGATGACTGAAAAAGCAGCCTCTATAGTATGGCCGCTCATTCCGTTCAGCTACGACAGCATCAATTACGACCTCAATATCCCAGCCCCCGCCCCACCCTCGGCACAAAATTGGCTAGGGACGGATGATCAGGCAAGAGACGTTCTGGCCCGTATCATCTATGGCTTTCGCATATCGGTCCTATTCGCCTTGATTCTAACCATCGGCAGCAGCCTGATTGGCGTGCTTGTAGGCGCGCTACAAGGTTATTTCGGCGGTTGGGTAGATCTTCTAGGGCAGCGCTTTCTGGAGATTTGGTCAGGTCTGCCCGTGCTGTTCCTACTGATCATCCTGTCCAGTTTTGTACAGCCTAACTTCTGGTGGCTGCTGGGCATCATGCTGCTGTTTTCATGGACGTCTCTGGTAGATGTTGTGCGCGCTGAATTCTTGCGTGGCCGTAACCTTGAATATGTACGTGCGGCACGCGCGCTCGGCATGAAAGATCCTGCGATCATGTTTCATCATATTTTGCCAAACGCCATGATCGCTACCATGACCTTTCTTCCCTTCCTGCTCACGGCAGCAATTGGAACCTTGACGTCCCTGGATTTTCTAGGGTTTGGGCTTCCGGCTGGTGCACCCTCCCTGGGCGAGCTGATCGCTCAGGGTAAAGAAAACCTGCAGGCGCCCTGGCTGGGCATCTCGGCCTTTGTGACATTGGCCTTGATGTTAAGCCTTCTAGTATTCATTGGCGAGGCGGCACGCGATGCATTCGACCCCCGAAAATAACGTGGCGTCTTCTGCCCAGCAGACCACCCGACTGCTTGAAGTGCGTGATCTGTGCGTCGAATTTCGCAACGGACAAGAGGTAGTTCGTGCAGTCGAGCAGGTATCGTTCGATATTTACCCTGGCGAGACCTTGGCTCTTGTCGGTGAAAGCGGCTCGGGCAAGTCTGTAACAGCTCATTCGTTGCTGCGTTTATTACCAGCGTCCACCGCCCACTATCCTGCCGGCCGTATCCTGTACGGTGGCCAAGACCTGCTGAAGTTGCCTGAAAGGAAACTGTACGGAATACGCGGGAATCGCATCGCCATGATCTTTCAGGAGCCGATGACGTCCCTCAACCCACTGCATACACTCGATAAGCAGCTAGGCGAAGTCCTGGCGCTGCATAAAGGCATGAAAGGTCCTGCCGCACGCAAGCGTATGATCGAACTTCTCGATCTGGTAGGCATTCCCGATCCAGCCAGCCGCCTTTCAGCTTACCCACATGAGCTTTCGGGCGGTCAGCGTCAGCGCGTCATGATCGCCATGGCACTGGCATGCGAGCCGGATCTGCTCATTGCTGACGAGCCCACTACTGCACTGGATGTCACCGTTCAGCAAAAGGTTCTACATCTTTTGAAAGATCTGCAGAAGCGATTAGGCATGTCGATCCTACTTATCAGCCATGATCTGAACCTGGTACGTCAGATTGCCGATCGGATATGTGTCATGCAACGTGGTCGCATCGTCGAACAGGAAACGTGCAAGACGCTGTTTCAACATCCACAGCATCCTTACACACAATTACTGCTGGCAGCGGAGCCGAATGGCGATCCGATTCCCAGCCATCCTGCACCTGTAGAACTGGCTACTGAACATTTGAGCGTCTGGTTTCCGATTCGTAAAGGGCTGTTTCGTCGAACGGTTGATCACGTAAAAGCCGTTGACGACGTCTCACTAGCGGTTCCACGAGGTCAAACCTTGGGCATTGTGGGTGAGAGCGGCTCTGGTAAAACCACATTGGGCCTGGCCATTCTTCGTCTATTGGAAAGCCGCGGCCGCATACGCTTCGGCAATCAGGCGCTCGATCAGCTATCCTCTGCCCAAATTCGACCGTTGCGGCGACAGATGCAAGTGGTCTTTCAGGACCCTTACGGTAGTCTGAGTCCACGTATGTCCGTTAGCGACATCGTGGGAGAAGGACTGAGAATCCATCGCATAGGAACACCAGAAGAACAGGAGACAGCAATAATCGGGGCATTACGGGAGGTAGGACTCGATCCAGAGGTCCGCCATCGTTATCCTCACGAGTTTTCAGGTGGGCAACGGCAACGCATCGCCATTGCCCGGGCCCTGATAGTGAAACCTTCGTTGATCTTGCTGGATGAGCCTACCTCAGCGCTCGACAGGACAGTTCAGCGGCAGGTCGTGGACCTGCTTCGCGATCTGCAGGCCAAACACAATCTGACTTATCTGTTCATCAGCCATGACCTGGCTGTTGTAAGAGCGCTGAGTCACCAACTGCTGGTGATGAAAGCGGGCCAGGTTGTAGAACAAGGGAGTGCTGAAGATGTCTTTCAACGACCTCAGCACCCGTATACACGGCAGTTATTGGATGCGGCACTTGCATCGTCCGCCCCTGCCTATTAACCAAGAGGAAGAAAACACATGGGATTTCTCGCCGGTAAGCGCGTCCTGATCGTAGGCGTCGCCAGCAAATTATCCATTGCCTCCGGTATCGCTGCTGCGATGCACCGTGAAGGTGCCGAACTGGCCTTTACCTATCAGAACGACAAGCTCAAGTCCCGCGTTGAAGAGTTCGCGGCTGGCTGGGGCTCCAATGCCGATTTGTGCTTCCCTTGCGATGTTGCCAACGACGAAGAAATCGAAGCGGTGTTTACAGAGCTCTCCAAGAAATGGGACGGCCTGGACATCATCGTTCACTCCGTTGGCTTTGCACCCGGCGATCAGCTGGACGGCGACTTTACTGAAGTGACAACCCGTGAAGGCTTCCGTATCGCTCACGACATCAGCGCCTACAGCTTTGTTGCGCTGGCCAAGGCGGGACGCGAAATGATGAAGGGCCGCAACGGCAGCTTGTTGACCCTGTCCTATCTGGGTGCCGAGCGCACCATGCCCAACTACAATGTCATGGGCATGGCCAAGGCCAGCCTTGAGGCAGGTGTCCGCTATCTGGCAGGCAGCCTTGGCCCGGAAGGCACTCGCGTCAATGCCATCTCGGCTGGCCCCATTCGCACCCTGGCAGCATCGGGTATCAAGAGCTTCCGCAAGATGCTTGCGGCTAACGAACGCCAAACCCCTCTGCGTCGCAATGTGACCATCGAAGAGGTCGGCAACGCCGGTGCCTTCCTGTGCTCGGACCTAGCATCAGGCATCAGCGGCGAAATTCTTTATGTCGATGGCGGCTTCAACACTACCGCCATGGGTCAGATAGAAGAGTGATGTAAACATAAAAAAGGCCCCTAAGGGGCCTTTTTTATGGCGTATCGCTCCGTATCTGGGCATGGCTGAGAAGAGTAAAAATAAACGTTCCGCCTACAATATTACCCGCCAAGGTAGGCCCAACGAAGACAAGCCCGAACTCTGTCCATGAAAGCTCGCCGGAAAACACCAGATAAGCCACCTCAGCCGACCCCACGATAATATGGGTGAAGTCACCCAAAGCCATCAGGTAGGTGATCGCAATGATTATCCAAATCTTGGCATGCTCTGCTGACGATATCATCCAGACCATGGTTGCGATCATCCATCCAGAAATGATTCCCTTTGAAAACATTTCTGGTACGCCATTTTCCATTACTTTCCGGCCTATCTCCAGAAAGGCCGCATCGACTCTGGGTTCGAACAGGGGAAGGTAAAGCACGACATAGGAAATGAGCGATGTGCCGATCAAGTTACCTATAAGCACGATGCCCCATAACCGCAGCAATTGCCTGAACATATGTAATGACGGCTGCGTCATTACAGGAAGCACCGCCGTAATGGTGTTTTCGGTAAAGAGTTGCTGTCGAGCCAGAATTACGGCCAGAAAACCCACCGAATAACCAAAGCTCGAAATAAGCTTGCTTGTCTCTCCCTCAGGGAGATGAGAATTCAAAAGTCCCATCGCTATCAGCGAAAGGCCCATGGTTAGTCCTGCGCCCAGAGCAGACCAGAAAAGCGCACTGCTACTTCTCTCAAGCTCCTGTTCGCCTTGCTTTCTGATCGTTTCATGGAGAACCGCCGCGCGAGGCGGCTGGTTCTCACTGACATCCTGCTCCTCCTCAGCGGTAAGACCAGGCGTTTTTCCCTTATCGACCGAATCCATAGAGCTTCCTCGCTCAGCGGGTACTTTCTTCCCAGATAAGACTGCCATCCTCAGCGACTTCAACTACCCGGCTAAGCGCTGCGTCAGCAGCTTCTTCAGCCTCGGATGCCAAGTCGAAATGCCGCTCAGTGGCTACTCGATGAAAATGAGGCTGACTTCCTTCCTCTCGGGCCTTAACGCCAATCACGGCTTCAAAGCCGTCTTGCGCAGGTACGGCGGATGAAATCGCTTCGAAATGTTCGAAATGCTTGATTGCCATAAATACAGTCCTCTCCACGTTAACGTTGGCGTCCACAAGCCAACCGGATACTTAGTAGACTGATAAGGCTATAAAACGATCTGCCCGTGGCATAAAAGAATAAGTATCTGTTAGTACAACACAACAGATCGCCATACCATGGCAAGGCATCGACTGTTGTCGGCAGAAAGTTGGATCAACTAAAAGCGGCGTTAAGCCAGGAGCCGCTGGATGTAGTCCTGCAGCTTGTCCAAAGCAAAAGGCTTGGCCAATACTGGAGCTGTGCCAATCAGCGGACTGCCTGTATCCATAATTTCAGCCGGATAGCCACTGATAAACATTACTTTGAGGTCAGGACGTAGCTTAAGTGCCGGCTCGGCAATCATTACGCCCGACACGCCATCAGGCAATCTGTAGTCAGTGATCAGAAGATCGAGGTCAGGCTTTGTAGCCAGAATAAGAAAGGCTTCGGTCGATGAAGGCGCCTGAAGCACCTTGTAACCAAGCTCAGTAAGGTAATCAACGAGTATTAACAAGACCTGAGGTTCATCCTCTACGATTAATACTACTTTATCTGTAGAACTCATGAACCGTCTCACTCGATTAAACACGCAGCTTTGACCACGAAACAGGCTCAAGTTCCCCGTATTGGAAACTTGAGCTTTTAAATCTATATACCTTACTTATCGCTTTTATCGCCCTGCTCTTCTTTTGGTGAAGGCGTGACGTCACCCCCCACGTCAGCGCCGGCGCCTTTACCGGTGGATGATCCGTCAGGCGTCCCCATGCCGGCAGAGTTAGGGCTTGTCTTATCGTCAGCCAATGCCATGCCAGTCACAGACATCAGTCCCGTCAACGCCAATACAGCTAGTGCTTTGGTTTTCATAGCGGCCCCCATCTTAGATTAGTGGTCTTCTTTTCACTTCGAAGCATTGCCTCGTCAAAGATAGACCTGATCACTCGACGGGTGTTCAAGACCAATCTCTATCGACCGACACTTTCATTACCAAAACTCATGGGCAATAAATAAAAAGCCCCGCGTGAGCGAGGCTTTTGAGCAAAGACGATTTTTTGCGTTTAAGCGCGCAAGTGACCAAACCACTCAATGGCCGAACGCCAAATGCAGATTCCAATGAAGTATCCAGACATGGCAAACCAGATTGCCAACAAAGTTGGACTATGGTCAGGATGATTAAGAATCAGCAACATACTGCACAGCAGCCAGACGAACGTTACTGCAATATTGATAGGCATGAACTTGCGCACTCGGAAAGGGTGCAAGAATTTCATGCGCGTCAAAGTCAGCATCGCCAGCACAATAACGCCCAATAGCGTCAGCCATGGTGCTGGCGACAGGATATACAAATAAAGCGCCACCACATTCCAGGCTGCTGGAAAGCCTACAAAGTAGTTATCGCTGCTCTTCATGTTCACGTTACAGAAACAGAACAAGGAAGACACCAGAATCACTGAAACGGTAAAGAGCGCGGTGTAGCTTGGTAAAGGTATGTACTTGTAAATGAACAGCGCTGGAATGAAGACATACGTAAGGTAGTCAATCGCCAGATCAAGTACTGAACCGTCGAAATGGGGCAGAACAGATTTGGTATTGAGCTTGCGCGCCAGGGTTCCGTCCAGACCATCTACAATCAGGGCAGCACCGAGCCACAACAGGCATTCTTTGGGCTGATTATCAAACAGGGCAAGTGTTGCAAGCAACGCCAGGACAACACCCGTGGCGGTGACGCCATGGGCGCCCCAGGCTTTGAGCTTGTCTGAGGGCATGGTCAATATCACAGCGAATCTCTTCGTGGCATGAAATAAGGCTTATACAGTCGGCGCAAAGAAAAACAAACCGGCCATATGGTTAATAAATCAGATCTAGAATACAGGAGTTTGGAAAGGATACCGATACGAACATTCATGATGCTACCGACAAGACAAAGCGTACCCCTATAGAGTTCGCTGGAATATGAGGTATTTCGTCTTTTTGGCGTCTTCCAAATTAAAAAGCACGCGTAGCCAAGGATACGATACCGATCTTCGATTAGACGGGGGCTTTCCTGATAAGCTAGCGCTCAAGCTCGCCGAAGTTACTGACCTCTATTTCCGATGTCGTATTGGAATAGGCTGTAACGTAGTAACTGGAACACCCCATGACCGCCTCGAACACTCACCCAGCCTTGAACAAGCCTTCTACACTGTCACGCCGCTTCTCCGTTGCGCCAATGATGGACTGGACGGACAAACATTGCCGCTTTTTCATGCGCCTGCTTTCGAAGCGAACACTGCTTTACACCGAGATGGTAACAACAGGCGCCTTGCTTCGAGGCGATCCGGCACGCTTTTTAGCGTACGACCAAAGTGAGCATCCTATCGCGCTGCAGCTAGGCGGCAGTACTCCGCATGAGCTGGCAGCCTGTGCCCGCCTAGCCGAAGCAGCAGGTTACGATGAGGTCAACCTGAACGTTGGCTGCCCAAGCGATAGGGTACAGAATAACATGATTGGCGCCTGCCTGATGGCTCACCCTCAACTGGTGGCTGATTGCGTAAAGGCAATGCGCGACGCGGTAAGTATTCCCGTTACGGTAAAACACCGTATTGGGATCAATGGCCGAGACAGCTATGATCAGCTGCAGGAGTTCATTACCACCGTCAACGAAGCGGGCTGCAATAGTTTTACCGTACACGCACGCATTGCCATTCTGGAAGGATTGTCTCCCAAGCAGAATCGTGAAGTCCCGCCGCTGCGTTATGACGTAGCCGCACAACTGATGAATGATTTTCCAGATCTTGAATTCATTCTGAATGGCGGCATTAAGACCTTGGAAGAAGCACAGACTCACTTGAAGACTTTCAATGGCGTCATGCTTGGCCGTGAGGCTTATCACAACCCGTATCTTCTGGCGTCTGTGGATCAATTAGTGTTCGGTGATGACCGTGCCATTACGACTCGGCACCAGGTGTTACAGTCGCTTCGTCCTTATATAGACAAGCATCTGGCGTCAGGCGGCGCCATGCATCACATAACCCGGCACATTCTGGGCCTTTCGCAGGGAATTAAGGGAGGGCGCCGCTTCAGGCAGCTACTCTCAGTAGATGTGCATAAAAGCTCGGAACCGCTACGTATATTTGACCAAGCCACTGAACTCTTGGAAGGTCATTGAATCTGGTCAAACACTCTAATCACTACGTGAGGATCGATAGCAAGCATGAACAAGCTAGAGCAACTCAAGCAATACACTACAGTAGTAGCCGATACAGGTGATCTGGACGCTATCACACGTCTGAAGCCTGTCGATGCTACGACCAACCCTTCCCTTCTGCTGAAAGCGGCAGCATTGCCCCGCTACGCTCAACTGCTAGGCGACGCTCTCAACGATACGGGTGACGATATCGGCCTGGCTTGCGACAAGTTTGCGGTTGCTGTTGGCAAGGAAATTCTTAATGTCATTCCGGGTCGCATTTCGACTGAAGTCGATGCCAGGCTTTCGTTTGATACAAATGCAACCCTGAGCCGTGCAGAGCGCTTGATCAACCTGTACGAGAAAGCCGGAATCAGCAAAGACCGAGTACTCATCAAAATTGCCTCCACATGGGAAGGCATTCGCGCTGCTGAAAAGCTCGAAAAAGATGGTATTCAAACTAATCTGACTTTACTCTTTTCCTTTGCCCAGGCGGCAGCTTGCGCTGATGCTGGCGTTTTCCTGATCTCTCCATTCGTTGGTCGTATCTACGACTGGTACAAGAAAGCCGAAGGCCGTGACTTTACTGGAAAGGAAGACCCAGGCGTACAGTCAGTTTCCCGTATTTATCAGTACTACAAAGCCAACAAGTTCGAAACCGTGGTGATGGGTGCAAGCTTCCGTAACCTCAACCAAATCGAACAACTGGCAGGATGTGATCGCTTGACGATCAGCCCAGAGCTACTGCAGAGCCTGTCTGAAGATGAAGGCACGCTTGAGCGTAACCTGGTAGCAGGCGGCACAGCCGAGCCGTTGCATTCCCTTAACGAAAGTGCTTTCCGCTGGTCTTTGAATGAAGACGCCATGGCCACCGAGAAACTGGCGGAAGGCATCCGCCAATTCGCTCGTGATCAGGAAAAACTGGAAGGCCTGATTAGCGCCAAGAAGTAATGCCTGCCCTGGTCAATGCTTTTCTAAAGCATTGACCAGATCCTTGAATGCTTCACGATTGGATTCATTCAAACTCATCAGTATACGATGAGCCTCTAGCACCTTATCCCTGACGACTTCTTCAGACTCATCCTGCGGGGGAAGGTCATGCAGACAGTCCGAACATGGCACGGGCTGATTCACGATATTGAATACCTGATCAAAACCCATCGAATCCAACAATCGTGTGATATCTGGATTGGTGGTGACCAATGTTGGCAATAGGCCAATCTTTTGACGTGAAAGAATAGAGAGCTTTGCCAATAAGCCTAGCGTCGTACTATCGATACTTTTAGTGTCGATCAGATCGATTACGATTGATGAGAAATTCAGCGCAGAAAAGATCTGTTCAATAGTGGCATCCAGCGCCGAGCATAATGTCAAGCGCACCTCGCCGATGAATTTGAGCACAAAGGTGCCATTCATTTCAGCGAACTGGATTTTACCGGTACTCATGCAAGGTTCCTGCTTAACACCAGCATGGCGATATCATCCGGCATCTCGCCCAAGTTGGCCAGTCCAAGCTGTTTCGAAATCCCACCTAGCGTCCCATTGGCCAGGCGGACCTGTTCAGGTAAAGAAGCCTCTTTCGCTTTCAAGTTCTCTCCAGGCAATAAATCAAAAATCCCATCGGAAAACAGCGCAAGGCTGAAACTGGCGGGTAACTCCAAAGTATGGTCTGAATAGCTGGCCTCTTCAAAAAGGCCAACCGGAAACCCCTTCCCCTGCAAAAAGCGTGTCTCTTCTGCAGTGTGCAACACAGGAAGCGGCAAGTGCCCACCAATACTGTAAGTAAGTACACCACTGTCTTCATCGATCACGCCACCCAACATGGTAACGTGTTTGCCCAGCTTACAGTTCAGCAAGCCACGATTGATATGCCCCAGCACATCGGAAGGCCTGAACTCAGGCAGAGTGCCATTACGACGAGATTCATACAACAGCCGCGTCGTCATAAACTTGAGCAACACCGTTACAAACGCTGACGACGCTCCATGTCCGGAAACATCTGCCAGATAAAAAGCGATACGGTGCTCATCAACGCGAAAATAATCGACAAAATCACCAGAGAGATACAAAGATGGAATGATCTGGTGAGCGAAATTTAAACCATTGGTTTCCCAGGGTGTTACCGGCAGCATATTCATTTGCACTTGCCGGCCGGCATTCTGGTCCTCCTGTAAAAGACTCAGGCTCGCCTGAAGCTCTCGATTGGCATTTTCCAGTTTGATGCGATAACGATCATTTTCAAGGCGAAGCCTTGCACGGTCGAGCGCCCGAATAACCGAATGTTCTAGAACAGCCAGATCCTCAAGAGGCTTGATGAGATAGTCGGCCGCGCCCAATCTCAGCGCCTCGACAACATCACTCATTACCCCTGCGCCCGAGAGGACTATGACAGGCGTATCGAGCGACATTTCCGAAATGCGCCGTAACAAGGAAAGCCCATCCAGCTGAGGCATTCTAAGGTCGCAGATAATGAGATCCGGCTGCTCACGCTCGAAGACTTGCAAACCCTGCATGCCGTTCGAAGCCTGTAAGACCGTAAAGCCGCTATCTTCGAGATAGTCCGCCAGACTCAGGCGTACAACCTCATCATCATCGATAATCAAAAGTGTGGCGCTGGGATTAGGCATAAACTATCCAGGCATGCGTATCCCTATGAGGTGGTCTTTTGGATCAGGCCAGGGTGCACGCAATAGGTACTATTTTTAATACGGCGCAGACACTACTCCCATCAGCCGAGCCGTTCAAGCGCCCCTTCTATCCAAACGGCTGAGGCTAGCTTTACAAGGCCTTGAGGCTAAGGCTATATGGTTTCGTTTACTTGCGAAGTACCTTTATTGAGAGACTTGTTCCAATGAGCTTAAGCGATCGTTCGTACAGCGAAAAGCGCGACTTTATTAGAATGCAGATTGATTCCAAGGCTATTCTTCGGACAAATGGCGAAGAAATAGACGCAATTTGCCGTGATTTGTCGAGCACAGGGCTTCAGATCGAAGCTAAGAGTCACGTCAAGGAAGGAGACAAAGTGATCGTAGTGATCCCCTCTGAACACCCGGAGCTACAAGGGCTAGAAGCCGAAGCCGAAGTGATTCGCGTCACATCTTTGGAACAAGGCAGTCAACTGCTAGGACTCAGCATCCTTTCCATGAATTAGATCACAGATCAGCATCACGTCAAGCAGAGACCTGCTGCCTGACGTGATGAGTCCTCTTAAAAGTCGTCTACCACGTTACCGTCTTTAATCTTGTATTCGCGACTTTGTAAGTAAGCGTTACGGATAAAGATGTACTTGTCGCCTGTAATCATTTTCTCGGCATCAAGCAGGTTAGCGCGTGTATCTACTACACTCAGCGCAAATGCCGAATTCCTCGCCGCCACATCACCCATATAGGGGTATGGCGAGGCATAGGAATCAGGAATTCGGCCTAGTCCATCACGTACTGTGCCGGGACCCAGGAAAGGCAAGACGACATACGGGCCGCTACCAACGCCCCAATGACCTAATGTCTGACCGAAGTCTTCGTCATTTCTCGTCAGTCCCGCATGAGTCGCCACATCAAATATACCCAATACACCCAGCGTGGTGTTCATGAGCAAACGTGCGGTATCTACACCAGCGGCATACGGTTTTGCCTGCAAAACGTCATTAGCTAAATTGCCAACCTCACCAATGTTACGAAAAACATTACTGACTCCCGTTTGCACGACGTCAGGTGTGATCTTGTTATAACCCTGCGCGATAGGCTTCAGCGCATAGGTATCAAGCGTGTCATTAAAACGGAAAATACCTCGGTTGACCCCTTCCCATGGATCATCTTCCGAGGCAGCCAACACAGCGGTACTCGCGACAGTCAACATTGCGCCAAAGGCAATGCCGCCAATACGGGTACTCCATGCTCCTTTGTTAAACGGCATCATATTCTCCTGATGAGTTTGTCCAGTCTTACTGGCAGAGTGGCAAAATTATAACCGCGATGTCTTTGCAATTGGTTACGGATGAAACAACTTGCCTTATTGACCTTTGATCACTCAATTAGGTCTACAGGTGGGTACGCTTCAAAAGGAGAAAACGTATGCCCGCCTCTCGCCTGCAACAGGAGCTGATCGAACTACAGCACCAGCTCAAGACAAGCCCTCCTGAAAGCGAGGAAGATCGCGCCTCGCTAGAACTGTTAATCAGGGATATAGAACTGCAGCTTGCTCACGAAGACTCGACCAAGCCGGATTCCAATCTCGTCGATGGCGTAAATCTGGCAGTCGAGCGGTTTGAAGTCAGCCACCCCAGAGTAGCGAACACCCTCCGCTCGATCATGCAGAGCCTTGCGAGCATGGGTATCTGACATCACTGACGGGCCAAGCGCCCTGCTACCGGCAGATGTGCGGCATGAGTGCTTCGATAAGGATTGATATCAAGCCCTCCCCGCCGCACATACCGCGCATAAACAGTAAGCGATTCCGGCTCCAGCACGCTACGCAGATCAAGAAACATGCGCTCGACGCACTGCTCATGAAAATCTGCATGGCGCCTGAAGGAGATGATGTAAGCGAGCAATGACGCCCGTTCAAGCACTGCTCTGCCCTCATACTCAATCACGACGCTTCCCCAGTCCGGCTGCCCCGTAACCGGGCAATTGGAGCGAAGCAGATGACTATAAAGCGACTCCTTCACAAGCTGACCAGGTAAGGCTTTTAATAAATCTGGTCTAGGCACATCGTAGTGCTGTACCTCAATATCCAGCTCATCAATACAGCTTCCGGGGGGCGTAACAAACCCTTCCCTGGCTACTAAGCCTATTGGCTTTACCAAAACCCCAACGTGGTCTCCTGCTGCCTGAGACAAATCCCTTGTCAAAACCTCAGTGAGCGCCTCAGGACCTTCGAATGTTGTCTGATTGAGTGAGTTCAGATACAGCTTGAATGATTTGGATTCGATGATATTTGGCGAGTTGGCCGGTATGGAGAACTCGGCAATAGCAGCGACAGGCTTACCTTTTGAGTTCAGCCAGGACAACTCATAACACGTCCATATATCCATACCGCAGTAAGGTAACGTTTCTCTTGTAAGCCCCAATTCGGTCCATTTAGGGCTACGCGGTATGGGATACAGCAACGAAGGCGTATAGATATCCACGTACTCGCTCGTTTTACCGAGCGGAGAATGATCGACAGTTTGCATAGAATTTCTCAAGAATCCGAGGCGCGCTATGTCAGATGTACTCTCGCCATAGCGTCCTCAATATATCAATGACGCATGCCGCGCCCGCTCGTCAGCAGACGAATGCAGCATATATAGAGAACAACGGCAGCAATCAGCATAAGACCAATCGCGACACCAATTTGGATGTCTGAAACGCCCAATATCCCATAGCGGAATGCATTGACCATATGCAGGATGGGATTAGCCATCGACATGCCCTGCCAGAACGGCGGTAGCAGATCGATCGAATAGAACACCCCACCAAGATAAGTCAATGGCGTCAGGATGAACGTGGGCACTATAGAGATATCGTCAAAGTTACGGGCATAGACCGCGTTTATGAAACCACCCAAGGAAAAAATGGCAGCAGTCAGGATGATCACAAGCAACGTGATTCCTAAATGATGCACCTGCACATGGGTAAAAAATAAAGAAAGAACCGTAACGATAGCCGCTACTGCCAGCCCTCTCAGGATACCGCCACACGCATAACCAATAAGAATGACATGAGGTGATACAGGCGAGACCAGCAACTCTTCAACAGAGCGTTGAAATTTACTACTGAAAAAGCTTGATACGACATTGCTATAGGAATTAGTAATAACGGACATCATGATCAAGCCCGGCACAATGTATTCCATATAGGAGAACCCGCCCATGCCTCCTATTCGGCTACCGATCAGATTGCCAAAGATAACGAAGTAAAGAGCCATAGTGATCGCAGGAGGCAACAAGGTCTGCGGCCAAATACGCGTAAAGCGTCGCACCTCCCGATGGACAATCGTTTGCAAGGCAATAAGGTTGGCTTTTATTTCAGTTTTCATCTTGCCACCTTTGCCAAGTTCTTTTCTACCAACGACACGAACAGCTCCTCAAGCCTGTTAGCCTTGTTGCGCATACTGATGACGTCTATGCCTTGAGCATTCAACTGAGTGAACAGACCATTGATTCCAACACTCTTGTCGACTTGCACTTCAAGCGAGTGACTGGTGATAAGCCTGACCGGATAATCTTGAAGAGAGGGCGCAACTGATAGCGCCTGCTTTACATCAAGAACGAATGTCTCGACATGTAGTTTCTGAAGAAGCTCACGCATGCTGGTATTTTCCACAATGGTGCCATGGTCAATAATGGCAATGTTGCGGCACAGCTGTTCTGCTTCCTCCAGATAGTGCGTCGTCAGAATGATGCTGACACCCTGCTGATTGAGAGTGGTCAAAAAGCTCCACATCGAACGGCGCAATTCAATATCCACACCAGCAGTAGGCTCGTCCAGTATGAGCAACCTTGGCTTGTGAATGAGCGCCCTGGCGATCATCAAACGCCGTTTCATCCCCCCAGACAACATACGGGACGGGGTATCTCGTTTGTCCCAGAGCCCTAGCTGAGTCAGGTATTCCTCGGCACGCTCCTTGGCCTGCCTGGCAGGTATTCCGTAATAGCCTGCCTGCGTAACCAGAATGTCGAATGCCTTTTCAAACTGATTGAAGTTGAACTCTTGGGGCACAACCCCAAGACAGCGCTTGAGTCCTGCCGGATCACGATCCAGATCGTGTCCGAAGACCGAAACCTGACCACTGCTTTTATTCACCAGCGTGGACAGAATACCTATCGTGGTAGATTTTCCTGCACCATTAGGTCCGAGAAGCGCAAAAAAATCGCCTTCGTTGACATCAAGGTCCAACCCCTTGAGCGCCTGGAAACCATTTCCGTAGGTTTTAGTGAGTTGCCGTATGGACAGAGCTTCGTTCATCTCGCTCACAAATTTCAGAAAATTAGAGGGGCTAAATGAGGGTGCAATACCCGATTTACAACCTTTGACGAATGTAAGCCCGCATCATTCCAAATCGGGTGAGAAAAGACAGTCTGGCCATCCGCCTTTATACTGCTCCACTGTATATGAATGGGACATACACATGGCCACTGACTATTTGGAACACAACATGGCGCTTTTGGCGCACCTGCGGACCATATTGGCCGCATTGGGTGAGGCAGAGCAGATTCCTGAGGATAACCACGGGCTATTCTTGGACCGCTTCGACGAGCTTTTGACTGAGCTGCCCAAACATCCGGAAGAAAACCATTATCTAGGGCAGGACCTGATCAGCCAGATTTTCCATCGCTATCCCCAGGTTGCCCATCTAGTACCCAGGGACCTGCTGTGGTTCTTTGGGGGAGATTGTCTTCACTTCATGCCTGACGAGGAAATCGCCCGCTACCAGGCACTGGATGAGCGCCGCTTCGAAGCAGAGGCTGCTGGAGAACCCTTTGACTGGAATCAAGAGAAGCAATTGATGCTGCTTCCAGACAACGGACAAACTCATTAGATAAAGCGATGAGGGTCACAAAGGCCCTCATCAAAAACAAGATGCACAAACAAAAACACCGCCAAGAAGGCGGTGTTTTTAATTTGGAGCGGGAAACGAGACTCGAACTCGCGACCCCGACCTTGGCAAGGTCGTGCTCTACCAACTGAGCTATTCCCGCATATGGCGTCCCCTAGGGGACTCGAACCCCTGTTACCGCCGTGAAAGGGCGGTGTCCTAGGCCACTAGACGAAGGGGACAAACCCTTGAAACATGCAAAGCATATTTCTATTAACACAAGCACCGCGCATGCCATGCTTTAAAACTTGGAGCGGGAAACGAGACTCGAACTCGCGACCCCGACCTTGGCAAGGTCGTGCTCTACCAACTGAGCTATTCCCGCATATGGCGTCCCCTAGGGGACTCGAACCCCTGTTACCGCCGTGAAAGGGCGGTGTCCTAGGCCACTAGACGAAGGGGACGCAGCCTTGGAGCTTTAACAGTTCCTACCTCTTTCGCTTCGCTTTCAGCTTTGCGTCTGAAGTGGCGCGCATTCTAGAGAGACATTCGAGACCCGTCAACACCTATTTAAATTTTTTTAAATCAATGACTTTGCCATTAAAGAAGATGGTCGCGCTGCCAATATAGTAGTACTTGTTTTATTGACTCGCAGGCCAGCAGGAGGCCTTGATGTCTGTATCTATAATTGCCATTTTGGTTGTGACGGGAGCTGTGCTGTTGATTTTCATCAGCTTTCTCAACCAGAAGCTTGAAGCGCATCAGCTTGAAAAGACACGCTTGAAAGCGGAGCTGGTTAACCGCATCCGACGCTATGAGCAGCTGTCCGACACGTTACCGGGGCAATGGATGACCCCTGCCCTCAAGCTTTTACTATCAAGGCTTGAACTGACACTTCTTCAGCGCATGCCTAATAAGGAGAAGACTCCCGTATTGGCGGCACGCATGAATCATCTGGAAGCTGAGCTGGCCAAGGGTGATCAAATCGAGATCACAAACGCAGCCCAGGTTATCGCGAATGAAGCCAAGGCAAAGCAGGTTCGTGCGCAGCTTGAAAATTTACACGCACAAATCACCTACGCCATCCAGAATGGACTGATTGAGGCTAAAGAGGCTGGTTATTGGGACGAGGAAATAAGAGCGCTAATGACGCTACTTCACTTCGAATTCTTTGATCACCTGGGCCGTCAGTTTATTGATCAGGGACAACTGGCTCCTGCCAGACAGGCATTTGAGAAAGCTGCTCAATATATCCGTAAACAGCCTCACTCAGACAAGTTCAATGAACATCTTCAGTACCTTGATGAACAAGTCAGCGTCATCAAGGGAGAAATTGGTGCTGGGCAACCGGTCCGCGAACCTACGCAACTATTAAAAGGGCTAGAGGAGATGGAGAAGGAAGATGCCCCTATGAAGTCACTCTACGACTAATAGCAATAAAAGCGCAGCCCCAAGGGGCTGCGCTTTTATTATCAGCAATCACTTGCGGCTAGCAGTATTGCGGCCAATCGCTCGATACCTTTCTGATCATCCAGACTGAATCTACCTAGCTTGGGGCTATCAAGATCCAGCACACCAATCAGACGCTCATTCTTTATCAATGGGATAACAAGTTCACTGTTTGACGCACTGTCACAAGCAATGTGCCCCGCGAATACATGTACATCCTCAACACGCTGCGTCTCGCGCGCTTGCGCCGCCGTACCACAGACACCACGCCCAAAGGGTATGCGAACGCAGGCAACCTTGCCCTGGAACGGACCAAGCACAAGCTCATTGTCTTTGCACAGATAAAAGCCCGCCCAGTTTAGGTCAGGCAACTCATGGAAAAGAAAGGCAGAACACTGCGAGGCGTTGGCGATGAAATCGTTTTCGCCAGAAAGAAGCGCTTCTAATTGTGCCGCTAGTAGCTCATAGCCACCCAGATCGTTTCCCACTTCACTCAAATCACGCATTTGCGACATCCAAAAGCTGTTTACCAACCCAATGACGGGCGAATTGATAGGCACAGCGGCCATTTCGATTACCTCGGCCAAGCGCCCAGCGAATAGCTTCCTTTTCAGTTTCCTCACTCCACTGCCACACAAGCTGCGCGCGGGTAGCCAATACCTCGACCCAGTGCTTGGTTACCTGAAGAAACTGATCCTGGGTAAAAGGATAAAAGGAAAGCCATAACCCAAATCGATCCGAGAGCGCGATCTTGTCTTCTACCGCCTCACTAGGGTGTAGCTCGCCATCCGCACTTCGCTCCCAGTCAGCGTTATCGCTTTGTCGCTCAGACACCAAATGCCGGCGATTCGAAGTTGCATAAAGCAGAACGTTATCAGGCGCCTGCTCAAGCGAACCATCCAGTACGCTTTTCAGCACTCGATAGTCATCGTTGCTGGCATCAAACGACAAATCATCACAAAACAACACAAACCGCTGAGGCTGTTTACTGATTTGCGCAACCACACGTGGCAGATCTGTCAGATGATCACGCTCAATCTCTATTAGCCGCAATCCGCGCTGTGCATACTCAGCGAGCAATGCTCTGACCAGGGATGACTTGCCTGTACCGCGAGCGCCCCATAACAGAGCATGATTGGCGGGCATGCCGTCTACAAACTGCTGCGTATTCTGCCCAAGCAGGACCTGCTGTCTATCAACGCCCTGTAAATCAGATAATCGCAGATCCAGATTGACTTCAATAGGCTGCAGATAGCCTCCCTGCCCTTCAAGACGCCAGCGAGCCGCAACGGTTTGAGACCAATCAATCGGCTCGCGCAGTGCTGGCAATAAAGGCTCCAAACGGGCCAGCACGCCTTCCGCACGTGCCAGAAATGTATCGAGTCTAGATTCCACGTACTTATCCTTACACAAAAACGGCGACCCACCTTTATATATAGCGAGAGCCGCAAGATTCAGCATGACATTCGAGTCACAGCGAAAGAAACTGCTCTACCTGTCCCTTTAGCGACGCAGGCTTCTCTAGCGGCGCGAAGCGTTTGATCTTTTCACCATCGCCACTAACCAGAAACTTTGTGAAATTCCACTTTATACGCTGCGTACCTAGCACCCCCGGTGCCTTCGCCTTTAGTACCTCGAATAAAGGATGGGCATCGGCACCGTTGACCTCTATCTTTTGAGATACGTTAAAGGAGGCACCAAAGCGGGCCTTGCAAAACTGTTCGATCTCACCATTGTCAGCAGGCTCCTGATGACCGAACTGATCACATGGAAAGGCCACAATTACTAGCCCTTGAGCCTTGTAAGCCTGCCACAACGTCTCAAGCCCCTCGTATTGAGGCGTGAATCCACAGCGACTGGCAGTGTTGACCAACAGATAGGCTCGCGCAGAAAGATCAGCCAGGCAGCACGCTTTCCCATTCATCAATGTAAACGGAATCTGCAAAAGGCTTTTGCCTTCCGCAGCCTGAGCGTCTGTTTTATTCATCACGCGGGACAAGATCCAGCGCAACGGAGTTTATGC
This sequence comes from Pseudomonas sp. C2.3V, assembly GCF_058536325.1. Classification (NCBI taxonomy): domain Bacteria; kingdom Pseudomonadati; phylum Pseudomonadota; class Gammaproteobacteria; order Pseudomonadales; family Pseudomonadaceae; genus Pseudomonas; species Pseudomonas sp. C2.3V. Next base: position 2,614,262 of record NZ_JBZUBN010000001.1, read on the forward strand.
AGTAACGCAAACCCGTCGGTCGTGGACCATCCGGGAACACATGCCCCAGGTGCGCATCGCAACGCGAACAAAGCACCTCTATACGATGCATCCCATGACTAAAATCCTCTTCCTCTCGCAAAGCATCATTCGAGATGGACTGATAAAAGCTGGGCCAGCCACAGCCTGAACTGTATTTGGTCTCCGAGTCGAAAAGCGCTTGCCCACAACAGACACACTGGTACACCCCAGGCGTCTTGGTATCACAGTACTTACCTGTATACGGCGCTTCCGTCGCCTTTAGCCTGCACACCCGAAACTGGTCATTATCCAGCTGGTCACGCCAAACATCTTCGGATTTGATGACTTTATCCATAGGATGAACACCTCCGCCATGGAAAAGGCCCCATCTGTCTCTTTTGAAAACGCAGGGGCAGTCGTATGATCTGCTTCCAGTCTGTCACTCGTTGAGGGCGCTGCCAAGCCGATAGGCACGCCTACCTACAGTCAGACATCGACCATGCACCTTTCGCAGGTCGCTCTTCGCTATTACCAACCGGGATCCGTTACACATGCAGGTCAGTAAATCGAACAAGCTAGCCAACGTCTGCTATGACATTCGTGGGCCAGTGTTAAAGCATGCCAAGCGTCTGGAGGAGGAAGGCCACCGCATCCTCAAACTCAACATTGGCAACCCCGCACCGTTCGGTTTCGAAGCACCTGAAGAAATCCTTCAGGATGTGATCCGCAACCTGCCTACCGCACAAGGTTACAGCGATTCCAAGGGCCTGTTCAGCGCGCGCAAGGCAGTCATGCAGTACTACCAGCAAAAGCAGGTAGAGGGCGTTGGCATTGAAGACATCTATTTGGGTAACGGTGTATCCGAGCTGATCGTCATGGCCATGCAGGCCCTGCTCAACAACGGTAATGAGGTTTTGATCCCGGCGCCAGATTATCCCCTCTGGACTGCAGCTGTCAGCCTGGCGGGCGGCAAACCTGTCCACTACCTATGCGATGAGCAGTCGGACTGGTTTCCGGACCTTTCAGACATGGCCAGCAAAATCACCTCCAATACCAAGGCCCTGGTGCTGATCAACCCGAACAATCCTACGGGTGCCGTGTACTCCAAAGAGGTGCTGGAAGATATCGTGGAGCTGGCGCGCCAGCATAACCTTGTCATTTTTTCGGACGAGATCTATGACAAGATCCTGTACGACGAAGCAGTGCATATTTCAACGGCTTCGCTTGCGCCCGATGTCCTGTGCCTGACGTTTAACGGCCTGTCGAAATCCTACCGCGTGGCAGGCTTCCGTTCGGGCTGGGTTGCCATTTCCGGTCCTAAACATAAAGCTCAGAGCTATATCGAAGGGCTTGATATCCTTGCCAACATGCGCCTATGTGCAAACGTGCCCAGCCAGCATGCTATTCAGACCGCCCTGGGCGGTTACCAGAGCATCAATGACCTGGTACTGCCCAGCGGACGCTTACTGGAACAGCGCAACCGTGCCTGGGCGCTATTGAACGACATCCCTGGCGTAAGCTGCGTAAAGCCTATGGGGGCGCTATATGCCTTCCCCAGGATCGATCCAAAGGTTTGCCCAATCCACAATGATGAAAAGTTTGTTCTGGATCTTCTGCTTTCGGAAAAACTGCTTATCGTTCAAGGCACCGCCTTCAACTGGCCTTGGCCTGACCACTTCCGTGTAGTGACCCTGCCACGCGTGGATGACCTTGAACAGGCTATTGGCCGAATTGGCAATTTCCTCAAACATTACCGGCAGTAGTCCCATGGACCTCCATATCGAAGACTTCTACAAGGATGCAGCGAAAGGCCTGCTGGCGCTTTATCAAAGCTTTCCACGCAAGGCGACGCTCTATGTCGAAGATCTGATTGGACGAGAGGAGCCCGACCAGTTCGGGCTTCCCAGTGTTAGACATCAGAGCTGTTTTAGCGCGCTGCTCTGGCTCGCTGAAGAGGACTATCTGCGCTACACCACTAACCTTGGTTATGATGCACTTGACCAGGCCATCCTGACCGAAAAAGCGTTTCTACGTCTTTCAGCGAGTCACGCCCATTTACTCAAGGAAGCAGAAGCGCTTCCGCCTAGCGTGAGACGCCAACGTTCTACCCTAGCCCAGCATCTCCGGGACGCTCTGGCAGAAAGCGATAGCGAACGAGTGGTGCTGTTGACGCGTCTTTTACTCAGGCCTGCCAACAAAACGACATAGTTTGAAATAGTCGATTGATTGAAACCCTAACAACCGGACCTTATATACGCCGCTAGGAAATAGTCTTCCGGTTGTTAGGAGAAGCTTTACACCATGATGCGAATTCTGCTGTTCCTTGGCACCAACTTGGCCGTACTGCTGATCGCCAGCATTACGCTTAAAGTGCTGGGAGTAGATCGTTTTACAGGCCAGAACTACGGAAGTCTTCTGATTTTCTGTGCCGTCTTCGGTTTTGCCGGCTCGCTATTCTCGCTATTCATTTCCAAGTGGATGGCCAAGATGAGTACCGGAACCGAAATTATCAGTCAGCCCCGGACTCGTCACGAGCAATGGCTACTGCAAACTGTTGAGGATCTGTCTCGCGAGGCGGGCATCCGGATGCCTGAGGTCGGCATCTTTCCTGCCTATGAAGCGAATGCCTTTGCAACGGGCTGGAACAAGAATGATGCACTGGTTGCGGTAAGCCAGGGTTTGCTTGAGCGCTTCTCACCTGAAGAAGTGCGCGCCGTCCTGGCGCACGAGATTGGTCACGTAGCCAACGGCGACATGGTGACACTGAGCCTGATCCAAGGCGTCGTGAACACCTTCGTCATGTTCTTTGCTCGCATATTCGGCAATTTCATCGACAAGGCCGTCTTCAAGACAGAGGAAGGTCATGGGCCCGCCTATTACATTACCAGTATCGTCGCTGAACTGGTTCTGGGCATCCTGGCGACTATCATCGTCATGTGGTTCTCGCGCTTTCGCGAATTCCGTGCCGACGAAGCAGGCGCACGCCTGGCAGGTACAAATGCAATGGTTTCTGCACTGCAGCGCTTGCGTGCGGAACAGAACATTCAAGGACAAATGCCAGACACCCTGACCGCTTTTGGTATCAAGAGCAGCAAGGGCCATGGCTTTGCTGGTCTATTCATGAGCCACCCTCCTTTGGAGGAGCGTATAGAGGCGCTACTGCGCCAACAACGCTAAATCAAATAAAAAGCCCCGACCTGCTCGGGGCTTTTTATTACGCAGCAGTTAAAAGACTTTATTCGTTTAAAAACTAATTTATTAAAACCAATAAATTAGCCAAGTCCCAAGCAGGAACTATGCTCTTTTAAAGAGCCAATTGTTCAGAAAATAAACATTTGAAAGGTAATCACTTCACTTATAAAGATTTGTGTAGTTATTCAAACAAACCCAGCAATGCGAAAGACCTCCCTAGCTGATATACTCCGTGACGATTTTTGGGCCCTAGAAGCCCGAGATCAATCCGGGACGGGTCCGGTCGGACCTGCCTCAGTGTGTGCAGGCTTGAAACCCGGCGCGTCGTTAACGGCAAACCTTTCTGGCCTGCTCAAGTGCCCGGAATTGTTCTCAAATCTCGCGTTTTCATCTGCGTCTACCGGTGCCTTGTCGGTGAACTAGCTGGTTCGGTGCCATTCAAATAGGCGCAATCGCTATGATACAGAGAGGTTAACGTAACAAATGTCTACAACGTCGAAGATCATCTATACGCTTACAGACGAAGCACCTGCCCTTGCCACCTATTCCCTGCTTCCTATCGTCAAAGCGTTTACCGAATCATCAGGCATTGCTGTTGAAACCCGCGACATCTCTCTAGCTGGCCGCATCATCGCTACTTTTCCTGAATATCTAAGCGAAGACCAAAAGATTTCTGACCACTTGGCTGAACTGGGCCAACTGGCTACTACTCCCGAAGCCAACATCATCAAGCTGCCTAACATCAGCGCCTCGGTTCCTCAGCTGAAAGCAGCTATCAAGGAACTTCAGGATCAAGGCTACACACTACCGAACTACCCGGACGAGCCAAAAGACGACACGGAAAAAGACGTCAAATCTCGCTACGACAAGATCAAAGGCAGCGCTGTTAACCCGGTTCTCCGCGAGGGTAACTCTGACCGCCGCGCACCTCTTTCCGTCAAGAACTACGCCAAAAAGCATCCCCATAAAATGGGCGCCTGGAGCGCAGACTCCAAGACCAAGGTCGCGCACATGAATGAGGGCGACTTCTACGGCAGCGAAAAGTCTGCGCTGATCGAAGCATCAGGCACGGTCAAGATCGAGCTGACCACTAACGATGGCAGCACGCAGGTACTGAAGGAAAAAACATCCGTAACAGCTGGCGAGCTGATCGATGCATCAGTCATGAGCAAGAAGGCTCTGGCCAGCTTTATCGAAGCCGCCATTGCTGACGCAAAGAACAGCGACGTTCTGTTGTCCCTGCACCTCAAGGCAACCATGATGAAGGTCTCTGACCCCATCATGTTTGGTCACGTAGTTTCGGTGTTTTATGCTGATGCGCTCAAAAAGCACGCTGACACGTTGAATCAGCTGGGTGTTGATTTAAACAATGGTATTGGTGATCTGTACGCCAAGATCAAAACCTTGCCGGAAGACAAGCAGGCAGAAATCGAAGCGGATATCAAAGCCGTTTACGAGCAGCGCCCCCAGTTGGCCATGGTGAACTCTGACAAGGGTATTACCAACCTGCACGTTCCAAGCGATGTGATTGTCGATGCCTCCATGCCCGCCATGATTCGTGAATCAGGCAAGATGTGGGGCGCCGATGGCAAGCTGTACGATACCCTGGCCATGATCCCTGATCGCTGCTATGCCGGTGTCTATCAAGCGGTTATCGAAGACTGCAAGCAAAACGGCGCTTTCGATCCGGCTACCATGGGTAGCGTACCTAACGTAGGTCTGATGGCTCAGAAGGCCGAGGAATACGGCTCCCACGACAAGACGTTCAAGATCCCCGCCGACGGCGTGGTTCGTGTTACTGACACCAACGGCAATGTTCTTCTTGAGCATACTGTCGAGGCAGGTGATATCTGGCGCATGTGCCAGACCAAGGATGCTCCGGTCCGCGACTGGGTAAAACTGGCAGTTAACCGCGCACGTGCCAGCAACACCCCGGCAGTGTTCTGGCTGGATCCTGCACGCGCCCATGATGCCCAATTGATCAAAAAGGTACAGACCTACCTGAAAGATCACGACACCGCTGGCCTGGACATCCAGATCCTCTCTCCGGTTGAGGCAACTCGCCTGTCCCTTGAGCGCATCCGTGCAGGCAAGGACACGATTTCCGTTACCGGTAACGTGTTGCGTGACTACCTGACCGACCTGTTCCCCATCATGGAGCTTGGTACCAGTGCCAAGATGCTGTCCATCGTTCCGCTCATGAACGGTGGCGGTCTGTTCGAGACTGGCGCGGGCGGCTCTGCACCCAAGCACGTTCAGCAGTTCGTACAGGAAAACCATCTCCGTTGGGACTCTCTAGGTGAGTTCCTGGCGCTCTCCGAATCGCTGGATCACTACGGCCATGCGACCAATAATGCCAAGGCCCGCCTGTTCGCTAAGACACTGGACCAAGCCAACGGTAAGTTCCTGGACAGCAACAAGTCACCTTCACGCAAGGTAGGCGAACTGGACAACCGTGGCAGCCACTTCTACCTAGCCCTTTACTGGGCTCAGGCACTGGCTGAGCAAACCGAGGATGGCGAACTGCAGGCGAAGTTTTCCAAGCTGGCCAAGCAGCTTGCCGACAATGAAGCCAAGATCGTTGCCGAATTGAACGAAGTACAGGGCAAGCCTGTGGATATTGGTGGCTATTACCACCCGAACGCAGAACTTGCCAGCAAGGCAATGCGCCCAAGCGCGACCCTTAACGAAGCCCTGGCCACGCTGTCCTAATATGACATGCTAGTGCTTACAGAACCCCGGCCCAGTGCCGGGGTTCTGCTTTCAGCCTTTACCTCTATGCTTCACTGAAAACAGGGCCTCTTATGAAATGGGAACCCCATATCACCGTCGCAACCGTTATTGAAGATCAGGGACGTTTTCTGTTTACCGAAGAACTGATTGATGGCCAACCACGCCTCAATCAGCCGGCCGGGCACCTTGAGGCCAATGAAAGCCTGCTCGACGCCGCCCGTAGAGAAACCCTCGAAGAAACCGGTTGGGAAGTTGAGCTTACAGGTGTCACAGGCATTTACTTGTATACCGCTCCTAGCAATGGTGTGACCTACCAGCGCGTCTGCTTTTCAGCGCGTCCGCTTCGCCACCTACCCGAGCACCCACTCGACGTGGGCATTATCGGCCCTAAATGGATGACCCGGGAGGAACTGGTTGCAAATGAGGCCTCCTGGCGCAGTGAATTGGTCCTGCGCTGCGTTGATGATTATCTCAGCACTGGCTCCTTCCCCCTGGAAGTGATCCGTCTCTAGGTCGCCGTGCCCTGCCTTACCCTGTTAAACTGTGCTTTTTCCTGAATACTTCTGCATATGCATACGCCCTCTTCAACACGCGTCATTGTCGGCATGTCAGGCGGAGTGGACTCCTCTGTTTCAGCGCTGCTCCTGAAGGAACAGGGATACCAGGTCGAAGGCCTCTTCATGAAAAACTGGGAAGAGGATGACGGCACTGAATACTGTACAGCCAAAGAAGACCTAGCTGACGCCCAGGCAGTGTGCGACCGGCTTGGTATCAAGCTGCACACGGCCAACTTCGCAGCCGAATATTGGGATAACGTCTTCGAACACTTCCTGGAAGAGTACAAGGCAGGCCGAACGCCCAATCCAGACATCCTGTGTAACCGGGAAATCAAGTTCAAGGCATTTCTTGACTACGCCTTGATGCTGGGGGGCGATCTTATCGCCACGGGTCATTATGTTCGCCGTCGGGACGAAAACGACCAGACCCAGCTACTAAAAGGCCTGGATCCCAACAAGGACCAGAGCTATTTCCTCCACGCGGTGGGTGGCGAACAGCTGGCCAAGACATTGTTCCCGGTAGGCGAACTGGAAAAGCCCGAAGTTCGCTCGATTGCCGAAAAATACGGACTGGCCACAGCACGAAAAAAAGACTCTACCGGTATCTGCTTTATCGGCGAGCGCCGCTTTGCCGATTTTCTCAAGCAGTACCTGCCCGCTCAGCCCGGCAATATCGAAACCACCGAAGGCAAGATCATCGGCAAACATCATGGGCTGATGTATCACACCATTGGCCAGCGGCAGGGGCTGGGCATCGGTGGCATGAAGGATTCCGGAGATGACCCGTGGTACGTCCTGAGCAAAGACCTGAAGCGTAACGTTCTGATCGTTGGTCAGGGTAACGAACACCCCTGGCTGTATTCTCAAGCGTTGACCGTCAACACTATTTACTGGGTCAACCCGGTCGATTTGACGTCCCCTCTCAAGCTGAAAGCCAAAGTACGGTATCGCCAGCAGGACCAGGCCTGCCGCCTTGAAAGAACAGCCACCGGTTATCGTGCTGTCTTTGAAGTGCCACAAAGGGCTGTCACCCCAGGTCAATCTGTTGTTTTCTATGATGGAGAGATTTGCCTGGGTGGTGGTGTTATCGAAGACGCTGAGCCTGCATATAGGGAGAGCCCTGCAGCATGACGTCGATACATGAGCAACTGGTAGCACTGGGTGCTGTCTTCGAGGCCGCGTTTCTGGTCGATCGCCTGGCCAAGACGGGACAGATCAGCGAGGCGCCACTGGCCTGCATGTTGGGCAGCCTGCTGGCTACAAACCCACAAACCACACTTGAGGTCTATGGCGGAGACAGTATCGACCTGCGCGATGGCATGAGGGCGTTGTCCAGCGCCCTGGAGCGCAACCCCTCAAGCCTGCAGCGAGAGCCTCTTAAATACGCCTTGTCGATGATTGCTCTGGAACGACGGCTAGACCGGCGCGAAGACATGCTGGAACTGATTGGCAAGCGCCTTGATCAGGTGCAGCAGCAGGTTCAACACTTTGGTTTGACGCATGAAAACGTCATTGCCAGCTTTGGCAGCATTTATGAAGACACACTGAGTACATTTCGCCAGCGTATTCAGGTGCATGGCGAGATGCGTTACCTACAGATACCGGCCAACGCCGCCAAGGTGAGAGCATTGCTATTGGCCGGCATTCGTTCTGCCCGTCTCTGGCGACAACTGGGCGGACACCGCTGGCAGATGGTCTTTAGTCGACGCAAGATGCTTGATGAGCTCTATCCTCTCCTGAACAGCTGATCAGCCATCTCGCTCGCGCTCAGCCAAACATGGCGCTTTGGTGTATGCTATCGCGCCTTTTTCCTCTCATTGACTGTCGAGAATGCCCCATGCAGCTTTCCTCGCTTACCGCGGTTTCGCCTATTGACGGCCGCTATGCCAGCAAAACCCAAGCCCTGCGCCCGATTTTCAGCGAATACGGTCTGATCCGTTTCCGCGCCATGGTTGAAGTTCGCTGGCTCCAGCGCTTGGCCTCGCATGATGCCATCCCCGAAGTAGCGCCCTTCTCCACGCAGGCCAATGAGATTCTGGAAAAGCTGGTAACCAGTTTTAGCCTGGAGCAGGCAGAACGGGTAAAGGAAATCGAGCGCACGACCAACCACGACGTCAAGGCTATTGAGTATCTGCTGAAAGAGCAGGCTGCAGCACTGCCTGAGCTCAATGCCGTCAGCGAATTTATCCACTTCGCCTGCACATCAGAAGATATCAATAACCTTTCTCATGCACTCATGCTTCGCGAAGGTCGTGATACCGTTCTATTACCACTGATGCGTAACATCTCGGGCGCCATCCGCGAGCTGGCACACCGTTTTGCCGACGTCCCGATGCTGTCGCGCACTCATGGACAGCCAGCCTCCCCTACTACACTGGGTAAGGAACTGGCCAACGTGGTGTATCGCCTGGATCGCCAGATCAAGCAGATTGCTGGTATCGAGCTGCTTGGCAAGATCAACGGCGCCGTAGGTAACTACAACGCACACCTGTCGGCCTATTCCCAAATCAATTGGGAGGCGAACGCACAAGCCTTCGTCGAGAATGACCTGGGTCTTACCTGGAACCCCTACACTACGCAAATCGAGCCGCATGACTATATTGCGGAACTGTTCGATGCCATTGCTCGCTTCAACACCATCCTGATCGATTTTGATCGGGATATCTGGGGCTATATTTCGCTAGGCTACTTCAAGCAGAAAACCGTTGCGGGCGAAATCGGTTCTTCGACCATGCCACATAAGGTCAATCCGATCGACTTCGAGAACTCCGAAGGCAACCTTGGTATTGCCAATGCACTTCTGCAGCACCTTGCCAGCAAGTTGCCTATCTCTCGCTGGCAGCGCGACCTGACCGACTCGACGGTGCTTCGTAATCTGGGTGTCGGCTTCGCCCATAGTGTTATTGCCTATGAAGCCACGCTCAAGGGCATCAGCAAGCTGGAGCTGAATGCGCAGCGTATCGCTGACGATCTGGACAACTGCTGGGAAGTCTTGGCCGAGCCGGTTCAAACCGTCATGCGTCGTTACGGCGTAGCTAATCCGTATGAAAAGCTCAAGGAATTGACCCGCGGCAAAGGCATCAGCGCCGAAGCCCTGCAAACTTTTATTGAAGGGTTGGACATTCCTGCAGAGGCCAAGGCAGAACTCAAGGCGCTGACACCTGCCAACTATATTGGTAATGCTATAGAGCAAGCCAAGCGTATTTGAATACCGAGCCTATTCTTATGCCCGGCTGCGCCGGGCTTTTTTATTTCAGAGACAGACATGAACGCAGACACTCCTTTGCAACTGTTGGGCGGCCTGACGGCTCGAGAATTCCTGCGCGACTATTGGCAGCGCAAACCCCTGTTGATCCGTCAGGCCATCCCGGATTTCGAAACACCGCTATCTCCTGACGAACTGGCTGGCCTCGCTCTCGAAGAAGAAGTTGAGTCACGCATCATCGCGCCCGGAGAACAAGGCCCATGGCAGCTACGCCAAGGTCCCTTCAAGGAAGAAGACTTTTCTACCCTGCCTGAGCGTGAGTGGACACTGCTCGTTCAAGCGGTTGACCAGTTCGTTCCTGAAGTAGCCGAATTGGTCGAGCCATTCAAATTCCTGCCAAGCTGGCGCATCGACGACGTCATGATCAGCTATGCAGCACCAGGCGGCGGCGTTGGTCCCCACTACGACAACTACGACGTATTCCTTTTGCAAGGTTATGGTCGACGTCGCTGGAAGATCGGTCAGCGTTGCACCAGTGAAAGTCCTTTACAGGACAACCCGGATATCAAGATCCTGGCGGAATTTGAGCAGACCGATGAATGGGTGTTGGAACCCGGCGACATGTTGTATCTACCCCCTCAGCTTGCCCATGATGGCATTGCCGAGGATGAGTGCATGACCTATTCGATAGGTTTTCGCGCACCCAGTACCTCAGAGGTCTTGACGCACTTCACCGACTTTTTGACTCAGTTCATCCCGGAAGAAGAGCGCTATAGTGATGCAGGCACTGAACCTGCGCAGGCAGCAGACTCTGGCCAGATCAAGCAAGACGCTGTAGATCGCCTTAAAGCCCTTATACAAGAACACATCAATGATGAGCGGATGCTATTGGCCTGGTTTGGCCAATACATGACCGAGCCACGCTACCCTGAGCTGATCAGCGGCGAGTCTCTTCTAGAAGGTGATCTGGTCCAAGCTCTGGAAGATGGCGCCTGCCTTATACGCAACCCCAGCGCACGACTGGCCTGGTCACAAATGGGCGACGATGTGATGATTTTCGCGAGCGGTCAAAGCAGATTACTTTCCGGCCACCTTCAACCCTTGCTTGCGCTGGCATGCTCAGCTGACGCATTGCATCAAGAAAACCTGGGCAACTGGCTAGAGGATGAAGCCGGCCGGGAACTGATACGCGAACTCATTGAACAAGGCAGCCTGGTATTTGCTGATGAGTGATCTCTCTATCCGCGTCGCAGACTGGAAGCGTGACAACGAGGCCCTGAGACATATACGAGAAACCGTATTTGTCCAAGAGCAGGCTGTACCGCCAGAAATGGAATGGGACTCGGAAGATGAGCATGCCATACACTTTCTGGCTCAAGAGGGTCTTTATCCAGTAGGCACTGCTCGCCTACTGGAGGATGGCCGCATAGGTCGCGTTGCGGTTTTACGCGATTGGCGGGGCCTCAATGTTGGCTCAACCATCATGCATGCAGTGATATCCGAGGCCGAGCGACGCAGATTACATCGTCAGGTTTTGAGCGCACAAATCCAGGCCATTCCGTTTTATCAGCGCTTGGGGTTCACTGTCACCAGTGATGAATATCTGGAGGCGGGTATCGCCCATGTCGACATGACCAGACACTCTACGCTGGAGCAAACAGAGACCGTAGCAGCCGATGAAAAGCGTGAGATGCGCTTCGAGACTCCTGATGCTGCTGCTCTCCATATCGTTGAATTGCTTTCCCAGGCACGACGCAGCATCTGTATCTATAGTCCAGACTTTGAACCACAGCTATACAACCGCAGCGATGTAGAGCACGCCATTACACGTTTTTTACTGGCGCACCCTCGCAATCGCCTGCGTGTACTGCTCAAGGACTCAGGCCAAGCTGTACGTCAGAGCCATCGACTCATCAATCTGGCACGACGCCTGACCAGTAACTTTTTAATTCGCAGGCGCTCGCCTGATTATCCGGCAGACGACACCGCTTACGTACTGATAGACGATCAGGGCCTGGTGATTCGCAACAACCCACAGCTATATACCGGTACGGCCTATTACAACGCGAGAGCCACTGTTCGCTTGCAACAGAGCCGATTCGACAGCATCTGGCAAACCAGCCAATCGGACCCTAACGTGAGAAGCATGGTGTTATGAAGCCCTATCGCGCGTACTTGGCCTTATTTCTGTCCATGCTGATGACTGCTTTCGCAGCACAGGCGGCACCTCGTACTGAAGTGATTCCCCTTAATTACAGAGCCGCCGATGAACTGCTGCCTATCGTGCAATCCACTTTGGGCTCAGAAGGCAAAGTCAGTACCTATGGCAATCAACTCATCGTTAATGCTGAGTCGAACAAAATCACTGAAATCAAAAGCCTGTTATCTCAATTGGATACAGAGCCGCATCGCCTTTTGATTACTGTCGATACACGCGATGCAGATGAGGGCGATGAGCAGGGTTACTCGGTTAACGGACGACTGGGTAATCATCCAGACACGCAGGTTCGCATCATCAGTAACAGCACCGGCACACAGCAAGACGGCACACAGCAGGTACAGGCAACGGAAGGCTCCCCTGCCTTGGTCAAGATTGGTCAAAGCGTGCCTATTTCCACCACTGAAATCGACCCTTACGGTCGCCCTTATACCCGTACTGAGTATCGCGATCTCAACCGTGGCTTTTACGTTACTGCCAGCCTTACAGGCAATCTTGTACATTTGACAATAGATGGCGGCAACAACAGCCTGGACAGAAATCAGCCCAACACTATCAATACTCAATCCACCAGCACCCGCGTCAGCGGCCGGCTAGGCGAATGGATTACGCTGAGCGGTTTTTCACAGAATGCTTCACGCTCTGAAGACAGAATCCTGTATGAATATTCAACTCGGGGCAGTCAGGATACTCAACTCAGGGTCAAGGTGGACCTTCTCGACTAAAAACACCCTGGCGTATCAACCTTCAAGACGCACATATCTCACTAGCGTCCATGCATTGACTGCACTTCACAACACGCTTCATCTGTCGTATGCGAATCCAGGTGATATCAATAAGATATTACCTGGACCCTTCATATTAAACGCTAAACTTACGCAGCTTATTTATAAAGAACAATACTTCTAGCAATTGGGAGTGAGCCTGCTACGCTAATAACAAGAGCGATTTGCACGTATAAAACCAACTAAATCACTCAATTATTAGAGCGTCCAAATAGCGAATTTAGTTGAGAATAAATCTTAATAAACAAAGATTTAATCCACTTTACCTGAATACGATTGACGGAAATCATTTAAACAAATCTTTTTTCGTCAAAAATTTTACACACGCGTTATTCAGGAATAGAATTCCACCGCCGCTTGCGACGTCATGTCGCAGGATGAGGCAGGATTTTTACTAGCAAAAATGATAAGGACCATGAGCATGCCTGATACGACCGGTCTTCTAGCTCACAATTGGAGCTTTGCGATTTTCCTTTTGGGTGTAGTCGGTCTTATAGGATTCATGCTCGGCGTTTCCAGCCTGCTAGGCAGCCGTGCTGTTGGCCGTAGTAAAAACGATCCCTTCGAGTCGGGTATCGTTCCTACCGGTGGAGCGCGACTGCGCCTCTCCGCTAAATTCTATCTGGTCGCGATGCTGTTCGTGATCTTTGACGTCGAAGCGCTCTTTCTCTTCGCATGGTCCGTATCCGTCCGTGAATCAGGATGGGCTGGATTCATCGAAGTTACAGTTTTCATAGCAATTCTGTTGGCGGGTCTTGTTTACCTATGGCGGATCGGGGCGCTCGACTGGGCTCCTGAAGGCCGCCGTAAGCGGCAGGCGAAGCTAAAACAATGAGGCTTTGGCGATGCAATACAAACTTACCAGGATCGATCCCGATGCGGTCGTAGAACGCTATCCGGCCGGGACACGGGAAACCGTTTCCGATCCGACTGAAGGGCAAGTCCATAAGAACATCTTTATGGGCAAACTCGATGACGTCCTGCACAACACCGTCAACTGGGGGCGCAAGAACTCCCTCTGGCCTTACAACTTCGGTCTTTCGTGCTGCTATGTGGAAATGACCACAGCGTTTACCGCGCCGCACGATATCGCCCGCTTTGGTGCTGAAGTTATCCGGGCCTCACCGCGGCAGGCGGATTTCATGGTGGTGGCAGGTACCTGCTTTATAAAGATGGCTCCGGTCATTCAGCGTCTGTACGAACAGATGCTCGAACCCAAGTGGGTCATCTCAATGGGCGCCTGCGCTAATTCCGGTGGTATGTACGACGTGTACTCGGTAGTCCAGGGCGTGGACAAGTTCCTGCCTGTAGACGTCTATATTCCGGGCTGCCCTCCTCGTCCCGAGGCATTCCTCCAAGGCTTGATGCTCTTGCAGGACTCGATTGGCGAAGAGCGTCGTCCACTCTCATGGGTTGTTGGTGAGCAAGGTATTTATCGTGCCGAGATGCCAGCCCAACGAGAGCAGCGACGCGAACAGCGTATTCAGGTAACCAACCTGCGCAGCCCCGACGAAGTGTGAGCCCTCAGGCTCACACGTGACGTTGACCGATAGCGACGGATAATCATGACTGCAGACACTGTTCTGTCCGCACCCCTGCACGCTGCCCAAGATGAAGGCGTGGTGGGTGAACTCAAGGCACGCTTTAGCGCGGATGCGCTAACTGTTCAAACTACTCGTACGGGCATGCCCGTAGTGTGGGTGCCCCGTGAAAAGCTTAAAGAAGTACTGACCTACCTGCGTAACCTGCCGCGTCCGTACGTCATGCTGTACGACCTGCACGGCATGGATGAACGGCTGCGTACCCAGCGCCGCGGCCTGCCGCCAGCCGACTTCACTGTGTTCTATCAGTTGATGTCCATCGAGCGGAATAGCGATGTGATGATCAAGGTCGCGCTGTCGATGAACGATCTGACCTTGCCCACCGTGACTGATATCTGGCCGAACGCTAACTGGTACGAGCGTGAAGTCTGGGACATGTTCGGCATCCGGTTCGACGGCCATCCCCTGCTCAAGCGGATGCTGATGCCTGACAGCTGGCAAGGCCACCCGCTGCGCAAGGACTATCCAGCCCGCGCGACGGAATTCGACCCCTACGCCCTGAACGCGGCCAAGCAGGATCTGGAGCAGGAAACCCTACGCTTCAAGCCTGAAGAATGGGGCATGAAGCAGCAGAGCGACACGTCTGACTTCATGTTCCTGAACCTGGGTCCGAACCACCCGTCCGCCCACGGTGCCTTCCGTATCATTCTTCAGCTGGACGGCGAAGAAATTGTCGACTGCGTTCCCGAGATCGGCTATCACCACCGCGCAGCCGAGAAAACTGGCGAGCGTCAGTCCTGGCACAGTTACATTCCTTATACCGACCGGGTTGACTACCTGGGCGGTGTCATGAACAACCTTCCCTACGTATTGGCCGTTGAAAAGCTTGCCGGAATTACAGTCCCCGCGCGGGTTGAAGTGATTCGAATCATGATGTGTGAATACTTCCGCATC
Source organism: Pseudomonas sp. C2.3V (assembly GCF_058536325.1). Lineage (NCBI taxonomy): Bacteria > Pseudomonadati > Pseudomonadota > Gammaproteobacteria > Pseudomonadales > Pseudomonadaceae > Pseudomonas > Pseudomonas sp. C2.3V. The sequence goes on from NZ_JBZUBN010000001.1 coordinate 2,629,447, forward strand.
ATGAGTCATCTCCTGTTCCTGGGTACCTATATTCAGGACGTAGGCGCCATGACACCGGTCTTCTTCGCCTTTACGGATCGTCAGCGCGCCTACAAGGTGGTAGAAGCCATTACCGGCTTCCGGATGCACCCAGCATGGTTCCGTATTGGCGGTGTGGCCCATGACCTGCCTCGAGGATGGGACAAGCTGGTCAAGGAGTTCGTTGACTGGCTACCCAAGCGTCTGGATGAATACGAAAAATCAGCCATTCGGAACAGTATCCTAAAAGGTCGTACCGTAGGTGTAGCCCATTACAACACTGAAGAAGCATTGCGCTGGGGCGTAACCGGCCCGAACTTGAGAGCCACCGGCCTGAACTTCGACATGCGCAAGGCACGGCCTTATTCGGGTTATCAGAACTTCGAATTCGAAGTCCCTATCGCGCACAACGGCGATGCCTATGATCGTTGCCTGGTCCGTATCGAAGAGATGCGTCAGAGCCTGCGCATTATCGATCAGTGTCTGAAGAACATGCCTGAAGGCCCCTTCAAGGCAGACCATCCGCTGACGACGCCGCCGCCTAAAGAGCGCACGCTGCAACACATCGAGACCCTGATCACTCACTTCCTGCAAGTTTCCTGGGGACCGGTCATGCCGGCCAACGAATCCATGCAGATAATCGAGGCGACCAAAGGGTTGAACAGTTATTACCTGACGAGCGATGGCAGCACCATGAGCTACCGGACTCGCATTCGTACGCCCAGCTTCCCGCATCTGCAACAGATCCCCTCGGTGATCCGAGGCAGCATGGTGGCGGACCTGATCGCCTACCTGGGCAGTATCGATTTCGTCATGGCCGATGTGGACCGCTGATCATGAGTACACTGATTCAAACTGATCGTTTCGAGCTGAGTGAAACCGAACGCTCTGCCATCGAACATGAAATGCATCACTACGAGGATGCCCGTGCGGCATCTATCGAAGCACTGAAAATCGTTCAAACGGAACGTGGCTGGGTCCCGGATGGCGCTATCTATGCCATCGGTGAAATCCTCGGCATTCCTGCAAGCGATGTGGAAGGCGTAGCTACCTTCTATAGCCAGATTTTTCGTCAGCCCGTCGGCCGTCATATCATCCGCGTCTGCGACAGCATGGTCTGCTATATCGGTGGCCATGAATCCGTACTGGGACAGATCCAGGAGCAATTAGGTATCGGCCTGGGCCAGACGACCGCTGATGGTCGCTTTACCCTGCTCCCGACATGCTGCCTTGGCAACTGCGACAAAGCCCCTGCCCTGATGATCGATGAGGACACTTACGGCAATATCCAGCCGTCCGGTGTCGCCAAATTGCTGGAGGGTTATGTATGACGCTTACCTCCGTGGGTCCTGCGAACAAAATCGCTCGTACACCTGAAACTCACCCGCTTACCTGGCGTCTGCGTGACGATGCCGCGCCGGTCTGGCTTGAGGAATACACGTCCAAAGACGGCTATAGCGCTGCGCGCAAGGCGCTGGCTGACATGGCATCTACGGATATCGTTCAGACTGTCAAGGACTCGGGCCTCAAGGGCCGCGGTGGTGCGGGTTTCCCGACTGGCGTCAAATGGGGCCTGATGCCTGCTGATGAAAGTCTGAACATTCGTTATCTGCTGTGCAACGCTGACGAAATGGAGCCTAACACCTGGAAGGACCGCCTGCTCATGGAGCAGCTGCCGCACCTCCTGGTAGAAGGCATGATCATCAGCGCACGGGCCTTGAAGGCCTACCGCGGTTATATCTTTCTTCGTGGTGAGTATGTCGATGCCGCACGCAACCTGAATCGCGCCATCGAGGAAGCCAAGGCCGCCGGCTACCTTGGCAAAAACATCTTTGGCAGTGGCTTTGACTTCGAGCTGTTTGTTCACACTGGTGCGGGCCGCTACATCTGCGGTGAAGAAACCGCCCTGATCAATTCGCTTGAAGGCCGCCGGGCCAACCCACGTTCCAAACCGCCTTTCCCTGCTGCTGTTGGCGTCTGGGGCAAGCCGACTTGCGTAAATAATGTCGAAACCCTGTGCAACGTGCCAGCCATCGTCGCCAATGGCGTCGATTGGTACAAATCATTGGCGCGCGAGGGAAGCGAAGACATGGGTACAAAACTCATGGGCTTCTCCGGCAAAGTCAAGAATCCCGGGGTGTGGGAGTTGCCGTTTGGCATACCCGCTCAAGAGCTATTCGAAGACTATGCTGGCGGTATGCGCGAAGGCTATACCCTGAAGGCCTGGCAGCCAGGTGGTGCAGGCACGGGCTTTCTGCTGCCGGAGCATCTCTCGGCACCTATGTTTGCTGGCGGTATCGCCAAAGTGGGTACCCGTATGGGTACCGGCCTCGCCATGGCGGTAGACCATACCGTTAATATGGTTTCGCTGCTGCGCAACATGGAAGAGTTCTTTGCCCGTGAGTCCTGTGGCTGGTGTACGCCCTGCCGCGACGGTCTGCCATGGAGCGTCAAGCTCTTGCGCGCGCTGGAAAAAGGCGAAGGTCAAAGCGGCGATATCGAGACGCTACTGCAGCTATGCACCTTCCTTGGCCCAGGCAAAACGTTCTGTGCTCATGCCCCTGGTGCGGTCGAGCCACTGGCCAGCGCAATCAAGTATTTCCGCAGCGAATTCGAGGCGGGCGTGAAGAAGGCTCCCAGCGAGCCCCAGCCTTCCGTTGTAGAAACAGTCATTTGATTTGTGTGCCGGCTCGCTGAGCTGGCCACTGTCGCCGCCTGAACGCATGTGTAAAGACGGCGACACCGTGATTCCAATAGCCACGCCGCGGTAAGGCTATGGAGAGGCTAAAGCCTGTCCAGGTCCCCCGGCAAACGAAGACTGAAGAACCATGGCCACTATCCACGTAGACGGCAAAGAGTACGAAGTCGACGGTGCGGACAACCTTTTGGAGGCTTGCCTGTCCCTCGGTCTCGATATTCCCTATTTCTGCTGGCACCCGGCGCTCGGTAGCGTCGGTGCCTGCCGACAGTGTGCGGTCAAGCAGTTTGCTGATGAGAACGACACCCGTGGTCGCCTCGTCATGTCCTGCATGACGCCTTCGACGGACAAGACCTATATATCCATTGATGACCAGGAAGCCAAAGACTTCCGCAGTAGTGTCATTGAATGGCTGATGACCAACCATCCGCACGACTGCCCGGTTTGTGAGGAAGGCGGTCATTGCCACTTGCAAGACATGACCGTGATGACAGGCCATAACAAGCGCCGTTATCGCTTCACCAAGCGCACCCACCAGAACCAGGACCTGGGCCCGTTCATTTCCCATGAGATGAACCGCTGTATCGCCTGCTACCGCTGCGTGCGCTATTACAAGGATTACGCGGGCGGCACTGATCTGGGCGTTTATGGCGCCCATGACAATGTGTATTTTGGCCGCGTTGAGGAAGGCACACTGGAAAGCGAGTTTTCCGGAAACCTGACTGAAGTCTGCCCAACCGGTGTGTTTACCGACAAGACCCACTCCGAGCGCTACAACCGCAAGTGGGACATGCAGTTTGCACCAAGCATCTGTCATGGCTGCTCGTCTGGTTGCAACATCAGCCCCGGTGAGCGCTATGGCGAGCTTCGTCGTATCGAGAACCGTTACAACGGCTCGGTTAATCATTATTTCCTGTGCGACCGTGGCCGCTTCGGGTATGGCTATGTGAACCGCAAGGATCGCCCTCGCCAGGCACTGCTGCGTAACGGCTCGCTCAACGCAGGGGTAGATGCTGCACTGGATAAGGCTGCCGAGCTATTGCGTGGGCGTAGGGTAATCGGTATCGGCTCTCCCCGTGCTAGCCTGGAAAGCAACTATGCACTACGTGAACTGGTAGGTGCAGAAAACTATTACAGCGGCATGGCCAAGCATGAGCTTGAACATGTCCGCCTTGTATTGGATGTCTTGCGTAACAGCCCTCTTCCTGTACCCACCATCCGCGACATCGAGCACCATGACGCTGTGCTGGTGCTAGGCGAAGACCTGACCCAGACCGCAGCCCGTGTCGCCCTGGCAGTCCGTCAGGCAGCCAAAGGCAAGGCAACCGATATTGCAGCGGCAGCTCGTATTCCTGAGTGGCACAAGGCGGCTGTCCAGACCATCGGGCAGTCCAGCAAAAACCCCGTGTTTCTGGCCAGCCTGGCTGAGACACGTCTGGATGACATCGCTGCGCAGACTATCCACGGTGCGCCGGAAGATCTGGCTCGCTTCGGCTTTGCACTGGCCAACGCTCTCGACGCTTCCGCTCCGGCAGTAGAAGGTCTGAGCGATGAAGTAGCGCAGCAGGTCAAGTTGGTGGCCGACACCCTGCTCAATGCCAAGCGTCCGCTCATTATCTCGGGTACTTCACTGGGATCACGCGCGCTGATCGAGGCTGCTGCCAACATTGCCAAGGCACTGGCGCTGAAGGAAAAGAACGGCTCGCTGAGCCTTGTCGTTCCCGAAGCCAACAGCATGGGCCTGGCCATTTTTGGCGGCGAGTCGGTAGATGATGCGTTCGACGCGCTGACAGCGGGTAAAGCCGACGCGCTGGTCGTGCTGGAAAACGACCTGTTCCGTCGCGCCGACTCTGCACGCGTAGAAGAAGCACTCAAGGCAGCCAAAACGTTGATCGTACTGGACCATCAGCGTACAGCTACGGCAGAGCGTGCCGACCTGGTCCTGCCAGCCGCAAGCTTTGCGGAAGGTGATGGCACCCTGGTAAGCCAGGAGGGCCGTGCCCAGCGTTTCTTCCAGGTGTACGAGCCTACTTATTACGATCCGAGCAGCCTGATTCGTGAAGGCTGGCGTTGGCTACATGCACTGCATAGCACCTTGCAGGGCAAGGCCGTGGACTGGACGCAGCTGGACCAGGTTACCGAGGCCTGTGCAGCAAGCCATCCAAGCCTGGCTGGCATTCGGGATGCAGCGCCCAGCGCGTCCTTCCGTATCAAGGGCCAGAAGCTTTCCCGTGAGCCTCACCGTTACAGCGGTCGTACTGCAATGCGCGCCAATATCAGCGTTCACGAGCCGCGAACGCCACAGGATATAGACTCTGCCTTCGCCTTCTCCATGGAAGGCTATTACGGCAGCGCCGAACCCCGTCAGCAGATCGCATTTGCCTGGTCTCCTGGCTGGAACTCGCCGCAAGCCTGGAACAAGTTCCAGGACGAGGTAGGCGGACATCTGCGTGCGGGCGATCCTGGTATTCGTCTGATTGAGTCTTCTGGCGATCGCCTGAGCTGGTTCAACGCCATTCCGGCAGCCTATTCCGCTCAGGCGAACCAGTGGAAAGCCGTACCGATCCATCATTTGTTCGGCAGTGAAGAGACCTCGGCTCGCTCGGAGACTTTCCAGGAGCGTATCCCCGAAGTTTACGTCGCGCTTGCAAAAGCTGATGCAGACCGTCTGGGCGTCAATCCTGGTGCCAAGGTCAGCGTTACGGTTGCTGGTCAGGCGCTGAGCCTGCCGCTGATGGTCAAACCTGGTCTGGCTGCTGGCTTGATCGGCTTGCCGGTGGGGTTTGAAGGCATCCCAGCCCGCCTGGCGGGTCTTACCATCGATCGCGTCCAGGAGGCTGCGCAATGAGTTGGTTAACCCCTTCCGTCATCGCCATTATCCTGGCCGTCGTGAAGGCCATCGTGATCCTGTTGGCCGTCGTTATCTGCGGCGCGCTGCTTAGCTGGGTCGAGCGCCGTCTGCTTGGCCTCTGGCAGGATCGTCACGGGCCAAACCGTGTCGGTCCTTTCGGTGCCTTCCAGCTGGGCGCCGACATGATCAAGATGTTCTTCAAGGAAGACTGGACGCCACCGTTCGCGGACAAGATGACGTTCATGCTGGCACCCGTCATTGCGATGAGCGCCTTGCTGATCGCGTTTGCCGTGGTACCGATCACACCTACCTGGGGTGTGGCGGACCTGAACATTGGTCTTCTGTTCTTCTTTGCGATGGCTGGCCTTGCAGTCTATGCAGTGCTGTTCGCAGGCTGGTCTAGCAACAATAAGTTCGCCTTGCTGGGTAGCATGCGCGCTTCAGCCCAAACCGTCTCCTACGAGGTGTTCATGGGGCTTTCGCTCATGGGCGTCGTCGCGGTGACCGGCTCTTTCAACATGCGAGATATTGTTGAAGCGCAGCATCAGGGCTTGTGGTTCATCATCCCTCAGTTTTTCGGCTTTTGTACCTTCCTGATCGCAGGCGTTGCGGTGACTCACCGCCACCCCTTTGACCAGCCGGAGGCAGAGCAGGAGCTGGCAGATGGTTACCACGTTGAATATGCCGGCATGAAGTGGGGCATGTTCTTCGTAGGCGAATACATTGGCATCGTGCTGGTGTCTGCCCTGCTCGTCACGCTGTTCTTTGGTGGCTGGCATGGTCCGCTGTTGCCACCCTTCATCTGGTTCGCCCTGAAGACTGCGTTCTTCATCATGCTGTTCATTTTGCTGCGTGCGTCTATCCCACGTCCGCGCTATGACCAGGTGATGGCGTTCAGCTGGAAGGTGTGTCTGCCGCTGACCCTGATCAATCTGCTCGTTACCGGTGCGGTGGTTTTGTATAACGCCACCCCGGCCGTGGTTCACTGAGGAGAGCCGCCATGTTCAAAGAAATAGTCAATGTCGTGCATGGCACATGGACTCAGCTACGAAGCGTGCTGATGATCTTTTCCCATGCCTTTAGAAAGCGCGACACCCTGCAGTACCCCGAGGAGCCGGTTTATCTGCCGCCTCGTTATCGAGGCCGGATTGTCCTGACCCGTGATCCCGATGGGCAGGAGCGCTGCGTGGCGTGCAACCTGTGTGCGGTAGCGTGCCCGGTAGGCTGTATTTCCCTGCAGAAAACCGAAGCAGAAGACGGTCGCTGGTATCCGGAGTTCTTCCGTATCAACTTCTCCCGCTGCATTTTCTGCGGCATGTGTGAAGAGGCTTGTCCTACCACTGCTATCCAGCTGACACCGGACTTTGAGATGTGCGAGTACGAGCGTCAGAACCTGGTGTACGAGAAGGAGCATCTGCTCATCTCCGGACCCGGCAAGTACCCGGACTACAACTTCTATCGCGTCGCCGGTATGTCCATTGCGGGCAAACCCAAGGGTGCTGCGAAGAGCGAGGCCGAGCCAATCAACGTCAAGAGCCTGCTGCCGTAAGGACGGAAAGATGGAATTTGCTTTCTATTTCGCTGCCGGTGTCGCCGTACTGGCCACGTTCAGGGTGATTACCAACCGTAATCCGGTACATGCCCTGCTCTACCTCATCATCTCGCTGCTAGCGGTCTCGATGACCTTCTTCAGCCTTGGCGCTCCATTCGCCGGTGCGCTTGAGGTCATCGTATACGCTGGCGCCATCATGGTGTTGTTCGTATTCGTCGTGATGATGCTCAACCTCGGCCCTGCTGTGGTTGAGCAGGAACGCAAGTGGTTAACGCCTGGCATCTGGGTTGGCCCTTCGATTCTTTCCATCGCGTTGCTGGTCGAGTTGCTGCTGGTGCTGGGCAGAATGCCCGGCGGTGCAAGCATCGGTCATACCACGGTTGATGCAAAAGCGGTTGGTATCAGCCTGTTCGGCCCCTATCTGCTAGCGGTCGAACTGGCGTCGATGCTGCTCCTGGCTGCGCTGGTTGCGGCCTATCACTTGGGCCGGCAACAAGACGTCAAAGGCGTCGGCGAGTAACTCGTTAAGGAATGGACCTATGAATGCGATACCTCTGGAACATGGTCTGGCACTTGCCGGCGCGTTGTTCGCCCTGGGTCTGGTTGGCCTGATGGTACGGCGCAACATCCTGTTCATATTGATGAGTCTGGAAATCATGATGAATGCTTCCGCCCTGGCTTTTGTGGTCGGTGGCAGCCGTTGGGGGCAACCGGATGGTCAGGTGATGTTCATTCTGGTACTGAGCCTTGCTGCTGCCGAGGCGAGTATCGGCCTGGCGATCCTGCTGCAACTGTATCGCCGTTTCCAAACCCTCGATGTCGATGCTGCCAGCGAGATGCGCGGATGAACCTGTTACCTCTTACCTTCGTCTTTCCCCTTATCGGGTTTGTGCTGCTGGCGTTTTCCCGTAGCCGCTGGTCCGAAAACCTATCTGCCCTGATTGGAGTAGGCTCGATCGGGCTATCTGCTCTTACAGCCGCCTGGGTTAGCTGGCAGTTCCTGTCCAGCCCGCCGCCTTCCGGCGCTGTCACCCAGGTGCTGTGGAACTGGATGACCGTTGATGGCTTTGCACCCAACATCGCGTTGTACCTGGATGGTCTCTCGGTAACCATGCTGTGTGTGGTCACCGGTGTAGGCTTTCTGATTCACCTGTTTGCCTCCTGGTACATGCGCGGTGAAGCAGGCTATGCACGCTTTTTTGCCTATACCAACTTGTTCGTGGCAAGCATGTTGTTCCTGGTACTGGGCGATAACCTGCTCTTCCTCTACTTTGGTTGGGAAGGTGTAGGCCTGTGCAGTTACCTACTGATCGGGTTCTACTACAGCGAACGTGCCAACGGTAACGCCGCACTCAAGGCCTTTATCGTAACCCGCGTGGGCGACGTGTTCATGGCCTTCGGTCTGTTTATCCTGTTCATGACACTGGGCACGCTGGATATCCAGGAACTGCTGACTCGTGCGCCAGATGTGTTCACGATGAACGATCCGCTGCTGATGCTGGCTACGCTGATGCTGCTGGGTGGTGCGGTAGGTAAATCTGCCCAGCTGCCTTTGCAAACCTGGCTGGCCGATGCGATGGCAGGCCCGACCCCAGTATCGGCGCTGATCCACGCAGCGACCATGGTGACTGCCGGCGTATACCTGATCGCCCGTTGTCATGGATTGTTCGAGCTGACGCCTTCGATTTTGCATCTAGTGGGTATCGTGGGTGCGGTTACGCTGGTACTGGCAGGCTTTGCTGCACTGGTACAAACCGACATCAAGCGTATCCTCGCGTACTCCACCATGAGCCAGATCGGCTACATGTTCCTGGCCCTGGGTGTAGGCGCCTGGAGCGGTGCGATCTTCCATCTGATGACCCATGCGTTCTTCAAGGCACTTCTGTTCCTTGCGTCCGGCTCTGTCATCCTGGCTTGTCATCACGAGCAGAACATCTTCAAGATGGGCGGTCTTTGGAAAAAGATTCCGCTGGCCTATGCAAGCTTCCTGGTTGGTGGCTCAGCGCTGGCAGCGCTACCGCTGATTACGGCTGGCTTCTACTCAAAAGACGAGATCCTCTGGGAAGCCTTTGCCAGTGGCCATCAGAATCTGCTGATTGCAGGCCTAATAGGTGCCTTCCTGACCTCGATCTACACCTTCCGCCTGATCTTTATCGTGTTCCACGGTGAAGCCAAGACTGAGGCCCATGGTGGTCATGGGATCGCACATCACTTGCCACTAATCGTACTGATCGTATTGTCCACCTTTATCGGCGCCTGGATCACACCACCGCTGGCGGGTGTACTGCCTCAGTCGGCTGGCCATGCAGGTGGCGAAGCCAAGCACAGTCTGGAAATTGCCTCAGGCGCCATTGCATTGGCCGGCATCCTGTTGGCGGCCCTGCTCTTCCTGGGCAAGCGTCGCTTTGTCAGTGCACTTGCCAAGAGTGCTCCGGGTCGATTCTTTGGTACCTGGTGGTATCACGCCTGGGGCTTCGACTGGCTCTACAATTGGATCTTCGTGAAGCCTTACCTGGCGATTACCCGACTGCTGCGTAGCGATCCGATCGACAAGGCGATCCTGATTGTCCCGATCCTCGCGCGTGCCGGTAACCTCACGCTGAGCCTTACAGAGAACGGCCGCCTGCGTTGGTATGCTGCCTCCATCGTGGGTGGTGCAGTGCTGCTTCTGGCCGCACTGCTTCTGGCCTGACTTGAATCTACGAAAGGAATTGAGCCCGTCATGATTCTGCCTTGGCTAATCCTGATCCCCTTCATAGGCGGTCTGCTGTGCTGGCTGGGAGATCGCTCCGGCAATCTTCTGCCACGCTGGATTGCTTTATTAACCATGCTGCTGGAGCTGGTGCTTGGCCTGTGGGTCTGGTGGCACGGTGACTTCAGCCTGGCCCCCGCTCCGGGTAGCGAGCAGAACTGGACCGTCGAATTTCAGTATCCCTGGATTGAGCGCTTCGGTATCAGTCTGCACTTTGCCATGGACGGCTTGTCGCTGCTTATGGTGTTGCTGACAGGTCTGTTGGGTCTTTTGGCTGTTGTCTGCTCCTGGCGCGAGATCCAGAAGCATGTTGGCTTCTTCCACCTGAACCTGCTATGGATTCTAGGTGGTGTGGTTGGTGTGTTCCTGGCTGTCGACCTGTTCCTGTTCTTCTTCTTCTGGGAGATGATGCTGGTGCCGATGTATTTCCTCATCGCACTCTGGGGTCATAGCTCCGCCGACGGCAAGAAGAGCCGAATTACCGCTGCTACCAAGTTCTTCATCTTCACCCAGGCCAGCGGCTTGATCATGCTGGTGGCCATCGTGGCCCTAGTGCTGGTGCACTACAGCGCAACTGGTGTGCTGACCTTTGAATATGAAGACCTGCTGAAAACGCAGATGGATCCAACGACTGAATACCTGCTGATGCTGGGCTTCTTCATTGCCTTTGCCGTGAAGCTGCCTGCCGTGCCGGTTCACTCCTGGCTTCCCGATGCACACGCACAGGCACCAACAGCCGGTTCCGTAGACCTTGCCGGTATTCTGTTGAAAACAGCCGCTTACGGTCTTCTACGCTTTGCCGTACCGCTGTTTCCCAATGCCTCGGCCGAGTTTGCGCCCATTGCCATGTGGCTCGGGATCATCGGAATCTTCTACGGTGCGTTCCTGTCCTTCGCACAGACTGACATCAAGCGTCTTGTGGCCTACTCCAGCGTTTCGCACATGGGCTTCGTCTTAATCGGTATCTACTCCGGCAGCCAGCATGCACTGCAGGGTGTCGTGGTACAGATGATCGCCCATGGTCTTTCGGCAGCAGGCTTGTTCATCCTGTGCGGTCAGCTCTATGAGCGCCTGCATACACGCGACATGCGTGAGATGGGTGGACTCTGGGGTCGCCTCCCCTACCTGCCGGCCCTCAGCCTGTTCTTCGCTTCGGCGTCTCTGGGCCTGCCGGGTACCGGTAACTTCGTAGGCGAGTTCCTGATTCTGATGGGTGCGTTCCCGATGGTGCCGCTGACCGTTGTGATAGCTACATTCGGTCTGGTTGCGGCTTCGGTGTACTCATTGATCATGATCCACCGTGCGTACTTCGGTCCTGCGAAGTCTGAAGGGGAATTGCCGGGGCTCAATGCACGCGAGCTGTCCATGGTACTGCTTCTGGTCGGTCTGCTGATCCTCCTGGGTGTTTATCCGCAGCCCATTCTGGATACGTCGGCAGCCAGCATGAGTGGTGTACACCAGTGGCTGGGTACAGCTTTCTCTTCCATTGTTTCTGCCCGGTAGTAGCGCCATGACCTTTACAACGGAACATCTCATCGCACTTCTGCCGCTCCTCATCACCGGTCTGACCGCCGTCGTGGTGATGCTGGCGATAGCCTGGCGGCGCAACCACACCGTGATTCCGACACTGTCGGTAATCGGATTGAACCTGGCCCTGCTGTCCATTGTGTACTCGATGCGGGTCGTCGATATCGACGTCACCAGCCTCATGCGCATGGATGGCTACACCTACTTCTATACCGCACTGATCCTGATTACCACGTTGGCATGCATGACGCTGTCGCATGCTTACATGGAGGGATACTCCAGCAACCGTGAAGAGCTTTACCTACTGCTTTTACTGTCCTGTACGGGCGGTATCGTGTTGGTAAGCTCGCAGCATCTGGCTTCGCTGTTCATTGGCCTCGAGCTGCTGTCCGTACCGGTGTATGGCCTGGTGGCCTATTCCTACTTCAATCGCCGCTCCCTTGAGGCTGGCATGAAGTATCTGGTGCTATCTGCTGCCGGCTCGGCCATTCTGCTGTTTGGCATGGCCCTGCTGTATGCACAGTCCGGCACCCTGAGCTTTAGCGGAATCGGTGCGCAGCTGACTCAGCAAGCCTCGGCCGGCCTGCTGCTGGAACTCGGTATCGGCATGATGATCGTAGGTCTGGGCTTCAAACTGTCGCTGGTACCCTTCCATTTGTGGACGCCAGATGTCTATGAAGGCGCACCGGCACCGGTGGGCGCTTATCTGGCTACTGCGAGCAAGGTTGCCGTTTTCGCTGTCGTGGTTCGTCTGTTCCAGACCATGCCCGCTGCGCTGAACGATACATGGCTGCATAACCTGATCGCTTTCATCGCCATCATCTCCATTCTGGTCGGCAACCTCTTGGCCCTGATGCAGAGCAACCTCAAGCGTCTGCTGGGCTACTCTTCCATCTCACACTTTGGATACCTGCTCGTAGCCCTCGCTGCCAGCAATGGTATTGCGGTAGAGGCGATTGGGGTGTACTTGGCGACTTATGTCGTTACCAGCCTGGGAGCCTTTGGCGTGATCGTGCTCATGTCCAGCCCAAGCAATGGCACACGCGATGCCGATGCGCTGTTTGAGTACCGCGGACTGTTCTGGAGACGCCCGTATCTGACCGCCGTTCTAACAGTGATGATGCTGTCGCTTGCAGGTATTCCGCTGACGGCGGGCTTTATCGGCAAGTTCTACATTATTACGGTGGGTGTCGAGTCCCATCTGTGGTGGCAGACCGCGGCGGTCGTTATTGGTAGCGCCATCGGCCTGTTCTATTACCTGCGTGTCATGGTAACGATGTATCTGGTACAACCAGGTCTTAGCCGTCACGATGCACCCATGAACTGGGGTGAGCGTGCCGGCGGTATCATGCTTATCGCCATTGCAGCCCTGACGCTGCTGTTGGGTGTTTACCCGCAGCCCTTGTTGCAAGTGCTTCAACATACAGGCCTGTAAGGCCTCTCATAAAAAAGCCCCAGTGATGGGGCTTTTTTATTGCTTGAACTTTTTATTCCTCCTCACGGTGCATGAAGAGGTCCCATACCGACATAAAGAGCGCCGCCACCAATGGGCCAATGACAAACCCGTTGAGACCAAACAGTGCCATTCCGCCTAGTGTGGAAATCAGTACCACGTAGTCGGGTAGCTTGGTGTCCTTGCCCACCAAGATAGGACGCAGAATGTTATCTACCAGGCCGATGACGATAACGCCGAACAGAATCAATACAACCCCTTGCCATATCGAGCCTGTCAGCAGGAAGTAAACCGCAACCGGCCCCCAGATCAGCCCAGCGCCTACTGCCGGCAACAACGACAGGAACGCCATTATTACGCCCCAGAGAACAGCAGCCTCAACACCGAGTACTCCCAGGATAAATCCACCCAACGCACCCTGAACAACGGCCACGATAATGTTGCCTTTGACAGTGGCCCGGATAACGGCCGTGAACTTGCGTAGCAGGCTGCGCTTGTGAATCTCGCTCAAGGGAATGGCTTTGCGGATCAGCCCTACGAGGTATTGCCCGTCTCGAAGCAGGAAAAACAGCAGGTACAGCATGATGCCAAAGCTGATGACTAACTGAAACGTCCCCTGCCCTACCAACAAGGCCCTGCTTGCCAATGCCTGACTACCTTGGGCAACGCTTTGCGTCAGGCGCTCGCGAATACTTTCTGGGTCAGTGATATCGAATCGGTGCAGTACACTTTTGATACCGTTCGGTAGTGCCTGCCACATGTGCTGAAAATATTCGCCGAAATTCAGCTGGCCGCTGTTGATTCGCTGATACAGCGCACTGCCTTCCTGAACAAGAGAAATACTAATCGCTGTGACCGGCAGAATCACGATGAGTAAACAAACACCCAAGCTGCTCAGCGCGGCAAGGTTTTTACGATTGTTGTAGCGCCTGAGAAACCAGCGCTGCATAGGGGCGAAAATAATCGCCAGGATCGCTCCCCAAAATACCGCGCCGTAATAGGGCAACAGAATCCAGGCAAATGCGATCGAGACAATAATCAGAAGAAAGATAAATGTTCTATTTTCAAGTCGCGTGCTTTTCATCAGGGTTCCAAAGTCCATTCAAGAGCAACGAGCGTCGCTTTTGGTTAGAACACTGGATACCACGCACTTGTTCCTGAGGGCTCAGACAGAGCCCTCAGGAATGTCGATTTAAACGCGGAACTGCTTGACCAGGCCGTGGAGGCGATCCCCTAGCGAGACTAGCCCCTGGGTAGTGGTCGCACTCTGCTCAGCCCCTGCCGTCATGGTTTCAACCGCGCCAGCAATCTCGTGGACGCTACGGTTGATTTCCTCGGAGACCGCCGTCTGCTCTTCGGCTGCACTGGCTATCTGGGCGTTCATGGCATTAATCGTACCGATCAGCTGGCTGATGGTATCGAGCGAGGCGCCTGCCTGACTGGCCTGGACAGTCGTACTTTCACCTGCCGCACCAGAGCGACGCATCGACTCAACCGCCTTTTGCGTACCCTGTTGAAGGCGATCGATCATTCCCTGGATCTCCTGGGTACTCTGCTGAGTACGGCTTGCCAGGGCACGAACTTCGTCGGCCACGACCGCAAAACCACGACCCGCCTCACCAGCCCGAGCCGCCTCGATAGCAGCGTTCAAGGCCAGCAGGTTGGTTTGCTCGGCAATGGAACGGATAACATCCAGTACGCTGACAATAGACTGTACGTCCTGCTGCAGACTGTCGAGCGACATGCCGCTGTCACGCACTTCATCGACCAGAGAATGGATGCCTGCCACACTACCCTCAACCACACGCTTGGCTACACGCCCTTGCTCATCGGTTTCACGGGCAGCTTCTGCCGCTTGCTGGGCACTTTGCGCTACTTCATGAGCCGCTGCGGACATCTCGTTGATAGCCGTGGCAACCTGATCGGTTTCGCTACGCTGGCGCTGCATGGCCTGCTCGGTACGACGAGCCTGGGCAGCCACCTCATCCAGCAAACCGGTGAGCTGCTGAGTGATGTCGATTACCTGCTGTACGGTTCCATGAATCTTGCCAACGAATCGATTGAACGAGCCAGCAAGCCGGCCCAACTCGTCGTTACTCTGCACCGGCAGTCGACGTGTCAGATCGCCTTCGCCATCAGCAATGTCATCAAGGTTTGCACGCATGAGCTCAAGCGGACGCAACACTCGCATGGCAAATAGATGAGCCGCAATGGCGATGATGACCAGCACTACCAGCGAGACGCCGATGATTGAGAACAGCTGAGTCAAGGTCTGCGCACGTACATCGGCCTCGATCTTGCCCAGCCGCTCCTCAACGCCATCCAGGTTGATGGCAGAGCCCAGGACCAGGTCCCACTTGGGCAGGTACTCGGTATAGCTCAACTTGGGAACCAAGGTAGTTTTACCAGGCAATGTAGAGGAATAGCGGACATAATGAGTGCCATCCTTACCTGCACGGACCAGCTCCTGGTTCAGGTAAACGCCGTTCGGATCCTTGTTATCACGAAAGCTCTTGCCTATGCCTTCAGCGTCGTTTCCCTTGAAAAGGCGGATGACATTTGAGTCATAGCCAAACATATAGCCGTCTTTGCCATAGGTGATGCCAGACAAAATCCTGATTGCCTCGGCGCGGGCCGCCTGATCACCATCTGCTGAAGCATCGTAGAGCGGCTTGACCGCTGTCAGGGCAACCTGCACGTAATTCTTCAGGGTTACGTTGCTTTGCTCCATCAAGCGATCACGCGTTGTCTGTATATCGCGCTCGGCTTTATTGCTCAGCATCACATAGGAAATACCGCTGATGATCAGGGTAGTAATCACAACAGGTAGGAGCGCCAGCAGGAGCACCTTGGCTTTTAAACTCATCACTGAGACCTCTTAGGTTGTTATCTAAGTAGGTTTTCGGCCAAGCGAAACGAAAATGAAGGTCGATCGATAGTGCTCTATCCGTATGGTCTCAATCACCGGGAGCAGATCGGGAGGCTCGGAGCGGCAGCCGGACCAAAACTTTCAGCCCGCCCAGGGAACTGCTTTCCAGGCTGAGCGTACCTGCGCAACTGTCCACAATGTCACGCGCAATACCAAGGCCCAAGCCATGTCCCATGACTCGCTCATCCAGACGCGCACCTCGCTCGAGAATATCCTGTCTGGATTCAGGCGCGATACCTGGCCCATCATCATCAATACTGATCTCATAACAGGCATCTTTCTTCAGTACCGTCAGCTCTACCTGGCTGCTCGCCCATTTACAGGCGTTATCCAACAGCGTACCCAGCAATTCAAGCAAGTCTTCGCGATCCCAGGGCAGTTTCAAACCGGAAGGCACATGACAGGAGATCGTCAGGTCGTTGTCATGGATCTGCTTGAGCATGGCGCAGAGCGAAGGCAATTCAGCCTCGCAGTCCAGATAGACACCGGGAAGCTGGTCACCGGCCAGGCGAGCACGGCGCAGCTCCCGCTCAAGACGCTGCTGGATCTGCTCAAGCTGATCGCGCAGGATGTTTTGCAGTTCAGGATGCGCACTCAGTTCTTGCCGCTCCGCAAGGCTTACCAGCACGGCCAGAGGCGTTTTCAATGCATGCCCCAGATTACCGATGCCATGGCGGGCACGCTTGAGATTATCCTCGGTATGACGCAGCAGATGATTGATCTGCTCCACCAGCAGCTCAAGCTCTTGGGGAACCTGCGTATCCAGCTGGCTGCGCTGCCCCTGTTGCAGTTGAGCCACTTGTTGCCGGACCCGTTCAAGTGGCTTTAAGGCGCGCCTTACCGTAATCCGTTGTAGAAAAAGGATTATGATTAACGCAACCAGCCCAATACCGGCACCTATACGCAGCATTCGACTGAAACTGGTCAGGAGCGGGTTGTAATCCTGTGCAACGACAATGCTGAGCTTTTGCCCCAACCGCTGATAATCCGCGCGATAGACCAGGAGGCGCTGATCTCCGGGGCCATTGACGAGATGTCCGGTCAGCCCTACGTGCGTAGGTCTCTCAAGCACATGATCCCAGAGCGACCGGGAGCGCCAGCGAGGTTCTCCTATGTCGATCTCGAAATAACGCCCGGAAAATGGTCGTTGATAGGCGGGATTAAGGCGCTGCTCATCCAGCTGCAGCCCGTTTGGCCCCCGCGCAATAGCCACCAGGAGGTTTTCGCTCTCTGTCTGAAGTCCGCTTCCCAGATAATCCCGTAGCGCCGTATCAACCAGCCAGCGTGCGCCCAGTATCAATAAAAGTCCGGATATCAGCAGAGCGGAGGCCAAGCCAATGCTCAATCGCTGCTGAATGGACTTCATGCAGATTTCCCGAAGCGGTAGCCCTGTCCTCGCCGTGTCTCGATAATATCGCGCCCCAATTTACGCCTGAGATGGTTCACGTGCACCTCGATGACATTGGAGTCACGCTCGCTCTCACCGTCGTAGAGATGTTCACCCAAATGACTTTTGGACAGGATCTGCCCTGCATGCAGCATGAAATACCGCAGCAGCCTGAACTCTGCGGCGGTCAGCTCGATGCTTTCATCCCCGCGATTAACACATTGCCGTGACTCATCCAGGCTCAGGCCGGAAGCCTGCAATGTCGGCTGATTCACCAGCCCGCGGGCACGCCGCAATAATCCTTGAATCCGCAAGGAAAGCTCTTCAGGGTGGAACGGCTTGGTCAGGTAATCATCGGCGCCAGCCTTGAGCCCATCGATACGCTCGGCCCAACCACTGCGCGCCGTCAGAATCAGTACCGGCGTAGAAAGTCCCTGCGTGCGCCACTCCCTGAGCACATCCAGCCCAGAACGCCCCGGCAGTCCCAGATCAAGTACGATAAGGTCATAAGGTTCGACTGCCCCCTGGTATGCCGCATCACGGCCATCAGCCAGCCAGTCTACGGCATAGCCTTGTCGTGTCAGGCTGGCCATTAACTCATCCGCCAGGGGAACACTGTCCTCTACCAACAACAGACGCATCAGTCGTCTACCTCGTCCTTCAAAATCGTACCGTCAGTGGCGCTGATTTCCAGCTCGCGCACAACGCCCTTGTCTACCAGAAACTCGATCTCATAGACATAAACACCATCTTCCTCCTCAAGCTCCGCCTCCAGCAATGTTGCCTTTGGATAGCGCGCATAAGCCTGGTTGATAAGCTGCTCAAGAGGGCGAATTCTTCCTTCCTGACGAAGCCGCAACGCCTCATCCTGGTCAAGGTCGCGAGCGCTTGAAAGCCCGCTGGCTGACAGCAATGTCAATACCAGCAGGCCTTTCATCATGCTGCTACCCAGGCTCAATCGTCCTGTACATCCTTGAGCACTTCGCCCGTTGCGGCATCGAGTTCCAGATCCCATGTCACACCTTTCTGGTCACGTAACTCAACCTGATAGATATAGCGTCCATATTCTTCTTCCAGCTCAGTGTCGTGAGTCGTCGAGCCAGGATGCTTGGCGATAGCCGCCTTGTTCAATACGTCGAAGGATTTGATGGTACCTGCATCACGCAGCTTGAGCGCTTCGTCAGGTCCCAGGTCGCGGGCTTGGGCCGCACCGGCCAGGGCGGTCAGGCTGGCAGCGGCAATCAATGTAGTCAGTGCTTTCATGTGTATGTCCTCACGGGTTATTCAGTGAGTTCACCTTAACGAGGCAGCCTTAATTCAGCCTTAATCTCATTTTGGAACTACATGGTCAGCCCAACGGTCTTTCGCAATCAATGCCATACCTGCTCCGCATCGCGGCGGTGCGTTTGTATACTGGCTGTCCGTATGGAGTCCTCATGACAGCTATTCACATCAAATCTCCTTCCCTCGTTATTCGCGCGGGCACGCAGGCGCTGGCGAATATTCGCCAACAGGGCCTGTCACCTGCAGACGTAGGTATTATCCCGGGCGCAGCAGGCGGCCCGAAAGCACTAGGCTTGCAAGGGCTAGACATCGCGCTGTTTGGTGAATGGCTGCCTCGCTCACCACGGGTGCGCGCATTGGTTGGCGCATCCATTGGGGCCTGGCGCTCCGCATGTGTCTGCCTACCGGATCCGGCAGACTCATTACGCCGGCTGGGCGACCTCTATACCGGATTGCATTTTCCCAAAGGTATTGGAATCAGGCAGATCAGTCAGATTTGCGAAAGCATGCTGGATGAACTGCTGGGAGGGCGTGACGAGGCGATTCTGACCGCACCAGGCTATCGCCTGAACATCATGATTGTTCAGGCATTGGGCCCTCTGGCCAGTGACCAGCGCCGAACATTAAGCCTTGGCCTGGGCGCTGTGATCCGCGACAACCTGATAGCACGGTCTCGTCTGATTCGCCATTTCAGCCGTATCGTGGCCCATGATTTGCGCCAGGCGCCGCCGTTGGATGAACTGAATGATTTCCCAACGCAGTACCATGCGCTTCGCCCCGACAACCTTCGCCAGTCGTTGCTGGCGTCAGGCTCCATTCCACTGGTCATGGAGGGCGTAACAGATATCCCTGGCTTTGGCTCCGGTACTTACCGTGACGGGGGACTGCTCGATTACCATCTGGATCTTCCCTATCGCGGGAATAACATTGTGCTCTATCCACATTTTATCGATCGCATCATTCCTGGGTGGTTCGACAAGGGCATCTTCTGGCGCAAGGCCAATACACATAACCTGCGAAATGTGGTGCTACTGGCACCCTCACGGTCTTACCTTGAGCGGCTACCTGGTCGAAAGCTTCCCGACCGCAAGGATTTCACCCGTTATGCAACCGACCCTGCCACACGGCAACGTCACTGGCATACAGCCATGGCGGAAAGCCAGCGGCTAGGTGATGAGTTTTTGGAGCTTGCCGAAAGCGGTCGGTTAAAGGATCAGATATTGCCTCTCGTCTAGAGCGACGAACCGGCTACTAGCCCTGCGGTCTTCATAGAAAGCAGTCCACAGCCGGTGTTTTCATGTCAGAGAGTGCCTCATTTATTCCCCCGACCGCCGAGGGTACGCTGCCCGCCCCTGGAGACGAGCGCGACGATACAGGTACAGCCCTGTGCCCCCCGCTACCCTCGGACCTTCACTATGTGGATGACACGCAGCCGGGCCTGCGGCGAAAAAAGCTGCGCGGGAAGTTTATCTACCTGGATGCCCAAGGCGAACGTATTCGCGATCAGGCTGAAATTGACCGCATCAACAAACTGGCCATTCCACCCGCCTATACGGATGTCTGGATCTGTGCCGATCCTTGTGGCCATTTACAGGCAACGGGGCGGGACGCCCGAGGACGCAAGCAATACCGATATCATCCACGTTGGCGCGAAATCAGAGACACTGACAAATACGAACGGATGCTGGAGTTCGGCAATGCCCTTCCCAAACTGCGCAAGCGGATAGAAGAGCATCTGGCGCAACGCAAGCTGAACCGGGAAAAGGTCATGGCGACCGTTATCAGCCTGCTGGACGCCACCTTGATTCGCGTAGGCAATCAGCAATATGCCAAAAGCAATAAATCGTACGGCCTGACAACTCTGCGTAACCGACATGCAGACGTTACCGGCAATACGATTCGCTTTCACTTCCGCGGCAAAAGCGGCGTCGAGCACAACATCAAGCTGACAGACCCGAGGCTTGCACGTACCGTCAAGCGCTGCCTTGAGCTACCCGGCCAACACTTGTTTCAGTATCTGGATGAAGATGGCGATCGGCATACGGTCACCTCGTCAGACGTAAACGCCTACCTGCACGAACTCAGTGGTGCCGATTTTACTGCCAAGGATTACCGCACCTGGGCAGGCAGCGCCTTGGCTCTTTCTACGCTCAAGTCACTGCGCTACGAAACTCAAACTGAAGCCAAAAAGCACCTTCAGGAGATGGTCAAGCAAGTATCCAGTACGCTGGGCAACACACCGGCAGTATGCCGCAAGTGTTATATCCACCCGGGCGTCATGGATGCATTTATGGCTGGCGAACTCGGCTCGCTACCCAAGCCGCGCAAACGCAAGGGACTTCGCGAAGAGGAAGTCACCCTGCTCATGTTTTTAGAGCGCCTGGTCGAGAAGACGCAGGCAGCTTAGGTACTCGAGCCGCCTACTAGAGGCGGCTCTGGAACAGCGATTGATGCTCCTGGCACTGCTTGGCGGAAAGCAGAAAGACCCCGTGACCGCCCCGCTCGAACTCGAGCCACATAAAGTCGACTTCGGGATAAAGCGCTTCGACGTGTACCTGACTATTGCCCACCTCAACGATCAACGTGCCGGTGTCAGTGAGGTGATCCGCGGCTTCAGCCAACATTCGGCGCACCAGATCCAGCCCGTCTGAGCCACAGGCAAGGCCCATTTCCGGCTCGTGGTGATATTCAGCCGGCATATCGGCAAAATCTTCTGCGTCCACATAAGGTGGATTTGACACGATCAGGTCGAAACGCTGCCCTGGCAGTCCAGCAAACCCATCCCCTTGCACGGTATAAACCCGGTCTTCAAGGTCATGCCGCTCTATGTTCTGCCAGGCGACCTCCAATGCATCAAAGGAAAGATCGGCCAACGCGACTTCTGCATTAGGGAACGCATAAGCACAGGCAATACCAATGCATCCCGAGCCGGTACAGAGGTCCAGGACTCGAGCAGGCTCATGGGGTAGCCAAGGCACAAAGCGGGCATCAATCAATTCAGCAATCGGTGACCGTGGCACCAACACACGTTCATCAACCATAAACGGCAGCCCACAAAACCAGGCTTCGCCTAACAAATAAGCCGTCGGAATGCGCTCCTGAATCCGTCGGTGAAGCAGGACGCTCAAGTCGTAGCGCTCATCATCTTCCAACCGGCAATCCAGGTAGCTGTCAGACATTTCCCAAGGCAGATGCAAGGCGCCTAACACCAGCTGCCTGGCTTCATCCCACGCATTGTCGGTGCCATGGCCAAAATAAAGCCCTTCGGCGTGGAAGCGGCTCACCGCCCAACGGATATAGTCACGAAGAGTGCGTAAACGGGATTCGGTCATCTAGGGCTCCTTTTCAGCGGCATAGTGTAGCCTTGCAGCTCTGCCCACGAAACGTCAGATGCACTCCTCCAGTCTAGCGGCGCGTCCTGGCAATCAGGCCACCCAGAACGCCCGTTACACAGCCGGCCAGCAGACCTCCTACATGAGCGCCATTGGCAATGGCACCAAAGCCAAGCACATCAATGGCGCCGGTCAGGCATATACCCAGCCAGGCAAGCATCATGATGACAACGCCCTTTGGCATTCGATACGCCGGGGTGGGTGCCAACAGCTGGAATAACCAGCAATGGCCCAGCAGGCCATAGAGCACACCTGACAATCCGCCAAACAGTGCCGGGCCACTCCACCAGTACTGCACAAGGTTGGCTGCCAGTGAAAAGAGGACGGTTAACGCCAATAGCATCCACCCCTTTTGACGAAACTCAATGCGGCGCCCCAGCTCCCAATACCACAGGGAATTCATGGCCAGATGCAAAACGCCAAAATGCAGAAACATGGGTGAAACAAACCGCCACCACTGATTTTGTTCAAGGGTATAGGAGACGGGATAGAACTCGATATACGTATCGTAAAGCCGAAAGTCCAGAAAAGTAAGCCAGCGAACAACCTCATAACGATCGCCCAACAAGGTAATCGCAGCCACGACCAGTGTGATGATCAGGACGCCTGCAGTTACAGGACTTGCCCGTAGCTGCTCCTTGAAGCCAGGCCGAGTTACAGCAGGCCGAACATCAGAGATCTCACCGGCCGTGTCCCCTTGCGGATAGCGTGCATACAGGTTACGCACCTCGTCTACCAGTCCTGGATCAGTAACCCACACCACTTGTGCATCGCGTTCTTCAGTCACTCGGTGAGGAATATGCAGACGACGGAGTAATTGCGTAAACCCTAGCAGGTCCGTTTCGAGTCCTACACGTAACGCAGGCTGTGCATTCATTCCGCCCCTCCTGTTGACGGCACATCGACCCAGACGAATTTCTTTGGATCCAGACGATGCTCCTCATCCAGCCGATACGCCACCAGCTTTCCGTTGTTCACGGCACTGTAATCCAGACAGGCGAGATTAGGCCGTATCGGTTCAGGATGACCGTCGAGCCAGTAATGCCCTACAAACAGCAGCGGCTCATCGACGCCATAACACATCAGGCTGGACTTCTCGGTTTCACTTAGCCGCTCGCAGGCCACATCATCCGGCAAACCATCTGGCTGAAAGACAATATCGCCGTATGTCTGCGGGTCTTCCTCCCAGAATTTGGTTCGGAACCGACCGCGTGTGAAGCCATCACGCCCCGTCATTTTCATGCCGTTGGGCAGCGGCAGGGAAACGCCATTGAGCAGCCGAGAGCAGGCGCGATTAGCCAGGCTCCCCGGAATGGCCGACTGCTGAATGAATCGCTCATCGATATACCCACCCGGATAGACCTCATCAATGGCAGCAATCAGGGACGAATCCCAATAGGCATGTACCAGCCTGAAACGTCCGGCATCGATATATAAGGGCAACTCATACAGCCATGTGAGAAAGTCATTCCACTCCGCAGAATGGTGATCGAACTGCACCAAGGTCGTCTGGATCACCCGCTCGTAACGAGAGGTATGCTCACGAACGTATCGCTTGTGGCTTTCTGGCGGCGCCGGCGTGTGCCAGCTCAAGGCATTGATTTCATGGTTACCCAGCAGGCACATTGCCTGGCCTGCCTCCACCATGTCACGAATGCAGTGCAGCGACTCTCGCACATGAGGCCCACGATCAAGGATGTCCCCTAGAAAGAGCGCCATCCTTCGCGGATGCTGCCAGACACCGTTGTGTCGGCGATAGCCCATTTGGTCCAGCAAACGTTCAAGCACATGAGCGCAGCCGTGAATATCGCCTATCAGGTCATAGCCACGATCAGGGTCAAGCATCAATCATTCCCCAGACGGCTGCTCCAGCCGAGCTTCGTCCGGCAAACCTCGTAATAGTTATGATCCAGTGGATGGATGAGTCGCAGTTTGTGCGGCTTTTTCTGGATGGTTACGACGTCACCAGGCGCGCAATTAAGATGATTCTGTCCATCACATGAGACCTGCGGATAGATCTGCATGTTCGGCGAGACCACGATTTTCAGCTCGCTGTCGCCACTGACTACAATGGGGCGGCTGGACAAGGTATGCGGGTACATCGGCACGATGACAATTGCATCCAGCTTGGGATGCATGATGGGCCCTCCGGCTGACAGCGAGTAGGCTGTCGAGCCTGTGGGTGTCGCGACGATAAGCCCATCGGCCTTCTGAGCGCAGACGAACTTGCCATCGATATGCAGGGCAAACTCGATCATGCGGGTCGATTTGCCCGGATGCAGGACAACATCATTCAGAGCATCGGCCTGACCAATCGTTTCTCCCTCACGGCAGACAAAAGCATCCAGAAGAAAACGTGTCTCGACGATATACTGCCCCTCAAGCACCTCGGCTACCTTGGTCTCAAGCTCATCCGGGCGAATATCGGTCAGGAAACCCAGATTGCCACGGTTGATACCCAGAACAGGTACACGCGGGCGCGCCAGTACACGTGCCGCCCCCAGCAGACTGCCATCGCCTCCTACCACAATAACCAGATCGCAGACCTCGCCCATGGTTTTACGTGAGCAGGTTTCCAGGCCGTGACCGGGCATGACCTCGGCGATGATGTCTTCTAAGATCACATGCAGGCGCCGCGCCAATAAGAATGTTTTGAGCCGGCGAATGGTATCCAGCACTTGAGTGCTGCCCAGACGGCCGATAATGCCGATTTTCTGAAAAGAGTCCATACGCGGCCGTAGCCCTTCTATGGCAGGAATGTCGATAAATTATGCGGGCAAGCGGCAAGGCACAGCAAACCGTACACCCTTGTCCAACTCGGCGTATGCTTGAGTGATGAGCAATCCATTCCAAGCACTGGCCGTACTGCCTTACACGCTTCGCCACCCAGCGGTGCGTGATCTAGCCTGGGTAATCACCTCTCCGCCCATCCTGGACCGAGCGGAACAACGTCACCCCTTGGCTGCAAGCAATTGGACAGCAAAACCTGGCAAATTAGCCGATTGGCTCCATGAGCTTGATCGAAGTCCTGCATTGCTGACAGGCTGGCTTACCCAGGGAAGCGACCGCCGCCTTGGGCGGTACTACGAATTGCTCTGGCAATTTGCCCTCACCCATGCCCCTGGGGTTAAGTTGCTGGGAGCCAATCTACCGCTCCGTACGGCGACTCATACGCTGGGCGAGCTTGATCTCCTGATCCGAGATGATGAAGGCGTTCATCACCTTGAAGTAGCGGTTAAATATTATCTGGCAACGGGCCTTCCGCAATCACCGGAATGGTTGGGCCCAGGTGGCGAAGATCGACTCGAACGCAAGCTGAGTCATTTTCTAAACCGACAGTTACCCTTGTCGCAGTCTCCGGAAGCACGCGTTCTGTTTAAAACGCTCGATATCGCCTCTGTCCAGCCCTGGCTATGGATGGGCGGTTATCTGTTTTATCCATCCGCGGGTGCCACACCATTTCCCAGCTGCTCCCCACACCATTTGCGGGGTTTGTGGCAACGCTTTGATAAAGCGAAGCCTGAAGAAGAAGGCGCATGGAAACTACTTCCCAAGCAGCGCTGGCTTGCGCCTGCACACCGACACGATGGACATGCTCCATTCGACTTCAACGTCGAGCCCCATTGGCCTCGGTTACTTGTGCACTTTGACGAGGAAGGTCAGGAAGACCACCGTTTATTCTGGGTACCTGAGACATGGCCTTTTATACCGGAAAGGGCCGAACACTGATCTATGACTTCAGCAGCTTTAACAGGTTGTCCTGCATCGCCCGACGCCCCTGTAGACCGCCCGTATGCAGCGCTATAATACGCTGTCCGGCTGGAATATCGCCCGCTTCAACCGTACGGCGAAGCGCCAGCAATAGCTTGCCTGTATAAAGTGGCTCGAGTGGTATTTGTGTTTCGGTCTCGAACGAGGCCATAAAGCTGGCCAATTCGGCATCAATACGTGCAAATCCTCCTAAACTCGCATCGAGCCAACGGATATCTGCATCAGGTTGCCCCCCCTCGCGCACCCAACGCGCCACCTGATCGGGAACGTTGTAGCGCAGCGGGACAGATAGCGTCCCGATGACAGGATGTCTGCCAGCCTCTCCTACAGCCAGACCGGCAAGCGTCGTTCCCGTACCAACAGCCACCCACAGCGCATCATAATCAGACCAGCCAATCGTGTTCAGCTGCGTCTTAATATAAGCAACCAGAGGTATACACCCCTGCATGCCCAGCGAGCCACCGCCCCCTTCGGGAATAGGCAAATAGCCTGGGTAACGTGCCAGCCATTCACCCCAGAACTCGTCATCGCGTCGGGCCCGATAACCTCCGTAACCCAACCAGTGCAACTCCATTTTCCATTTGCGCAGGTCATCAACTGTTGGCGTACCCTGCGGCTCGCCTCTCAGGAGCCCTACAGTTTTCAAGCCGAGCCGTTGTCCGGTAGCTGCAAGTGCATGCAGATGATTGGAGTGCGGGCCACCGAGGCTAATCAACCCTGAAGCCCGTTCGATATGCGCCTGCTGGAGGTAAGCCGCCAGCTTATAACTCTTGTTGCCGGAAACCAGAGAGTCCACTTCATCAAGGCGAAGCAGTGCCAGTCGGACTCCCGCCTTGCTAAGCCATATGGTTGCAACTTCTTCCAGCGGTGGACTTTTTAACAACAAGTCCAATGCTAACCTGCCTGGTTTTTCAGAAACGCCGCTGTTTGATGTTGAAGACAGCAGTCAGACTCGCCTCGAATGAACTGGTGAGGTGAGTCAATACGTTGGAGCGGCTTACTACACGGCGTGCCGCCCGGTAATGCCCTTTGGCAAACAGGATGCTTGTAATGAGAGAGCCATTGCTGGTAATGCGGTTGTGTCACTCGGCAGTGCATAGCTGTGTAAGCCAATGGGCTTTCAACAAACCGCATGACATCCATGCGTGACAGTGTCATGTGCCCTGCACCAGGCTGGTAAGTCACGAATATGACGCCACTGTCTGCCATTCTTTCAAGCAGCTTGCTGCCACTCCCCGCTTCAAGCCGTGCACATTTCGCCTTGAGCTGCTCGAGCTCTTCTTCCAATTGCGAATCCAGCTCCTCCCGATAAGCCAGCTCAACTTCCCGGATGGCCAATTGTTCCTTGTAGTCGGCTACTGCCGTTTCGATACGGGCCTGCTGCTCGGCCTCGAATTGAATCTTGAACGCCTCGAGCTTGTATTCGCTGTTTTTCTCCAGGGCTCGCAATTGCTGAGTCAGCTCATTTCGAGTCGAACGATACTGACTGGCCTCCTGCTCCAGCTTTTTCATCAGCATACCGTTCATCCGCTCCTGCTCAGCCAAGGCAGTCTGCAGGTGCTCGGCTTCCTGCTTGAGCTGAACCAGCTCCTCTTCATGCTTGCGCGTCAGGGCGAGGATACGCAGCCGCTGCTGGCGCACAAGGTGGTCCATCTTTGCCTGATGCTCTTGTTCGAGATTGGCCAGATCAACATGTACAGTCGACGCAGAGGGCTCTTGAACATACCACTGATGCTCTTCTGCCATATGAAGATGTTCAGGTTTGACTTCGTCAACGACAGCCTCGGTACGGGCCAGCCCAAGCTGATTACGCTTGATGCATTCTCGAAGCTCAATCAGGTCATTTCGACCTGCGACAAGCTCAGGGTCCCACAGGCTGGGCTGATGCCAGGAAATCGGACACTGACTGCGACAGGCAAGCCTGATAGGTCCTGCGCCCAGATCCGGGCCACGCCCGGCGCGCTCGGCCATTTCGCGTAGCGGAATGTTCCAATTGGGGTCTGCAGCCCCCGTACGGGTGAAATCCAGATAGAAAAATACACCTGATCGGATGCACAGCTGTAGATCGATCGTCACATAGGCCAGCCGAACTCGTCGCTGGGCGAATTGGGGCAATGCAAAGAAGGCATCCAGCAATGCTTCGAATTCGTGATAGAGCATTTCTTTGATGACTGATCCTTCTTCATCAAAGAACAGCACCGCTTCGGCTCGTTGAGCCTTATTCAATGTATTCATGGGGCAGTCCTCGACCCATTGGAAAAGCGCATGACTCATAGGCGCCTTGGCACCGGACGTACAACCGGACAGCACAACACATTTATTTAAGGCACATCGGCCCTAAACCCATTGCTACAGTCTAGGGCCTTTCAGTTAAAAGACTAGGTGGCTTATGTGAACGACTCAGCACCTATGCACATTATTGTTTGGCAAGCTGTTTCAGTGCATGCAGTCAGGTTTCATAACATCGCTGCCAGGCGGGCACCCTGATTGATGGCCCGCTTGGCATCAAGCTCTGCAGCCACATCCGCCCCTCCAATAACATGCACACGCTGTCCAGCCGAAGACAGGGCATCCATCAGGTCTCGTTTGGGCTCCTGCCCAGCGCAGACAATGATGGTATCAACGGCCAGAACCCGAACGTCTTCACCAATCCGGATATGCAACCCTTGATCATCAATACGGAGATACTCCACCCCGTTCAGCATTCTTACCTGACGGTGTTTCAAGCTGGTGCGGTGAATCCAACCTGTTGTCTTGCCCAAGCCTTCGCCCATCTTGGTCGCCTTACGCTGCAACAGATAAACCTCTCGAGCAGGGGGTGTAGGCTTAGGCGAAATACCTGTAACTCCCCCTCTGGCCTGTAGGGTCGTGTCGATTCCCCACTCTCGCCAGAAGGCTGTCGGACTCAAGGTATCCAGATGCGCCTGATGAGTGACAAATTCAGCCACATCAAATCCTATTCCTCCCGCACCAATAACCGCTACCCGTGCACCAATGTTCTTATGTCCGTATATGGCGTCCAGATAGTTGATGACAGACGGATGCTTAATACCCGGGATGGATGGCGTACGCGGTACGATTCCTGTCGCTAAAACGATATCGTCATAGCCTCCCTGAATCAGCTCTTCAGCCCGTACCTCGTGCCCCAGTCTTACGGTAACGCCTGTAAGCTCAAGACGTTTACCAAAGTAGCGAAGCGTCTCGTTGAACTCCTCCTTGCCCGGTATACGCCTGGCAACATTGAACTGCCCTCCGATAATTTCGGAGCGCTCAAACAGAGTCACTGAATGGCCCCGCTGTGCTGCTATGGTGGCTGCCGCCAAACCCGCCGGTCCTGCACCAATGACTGCAATACGCTTGGTCTTACTGACAGGGCTGTAGTTGAGCTCGGTTTCATGGCACGCCCTTGGATTGACCAGACAGCTGGTCAGTTTGCCCGCAAAGGTATGATCCAGGCAGGCCTGGTTACAGGCGATGCACGTGTTGATCTCATCTGCCCGTCCTGTAGCAGCCTTTATAACGAACTCAGGATCAGCCAGGAACGGGCGCGCCATGGAGACCATGTCCGCCTGCCCTTCTGCCAGTATGCGCTCTGCCATATCCGGCATATTGATGCGGTTGGTAGCTATCAAGGGGATATTCACTCTACCCTTCAGCTGAGCAGTTACCTGACTGAATGCTCCCCTTGGCACCAGTGTCGCAATCGTGGGAATGCGCGCCTCATGCCAGCCAATGCCGGTATTGATCAGCGTGGCGCCAGCCCGCTCGATCGCCTGGGCCAGTTGCACAATTTCTTCCGGACTACTGCCGTCCTCTACCAGATCCAGCATAGACAGACGGAAGATTACGATAAACGCCTCACCCACTGCTTCCCGGATCTGCCGTACCACTTCTACAGCCAGGCGGATACGGTTCTCATAGCATCCGCCCCACTCATCCTCACGGTGGTTGGTTCGCGCCACGATAAACTGGTTGATGAAGTATCCTTCCGACCCCATCACCTCTATACCATCGTAACCCGCGAGCTGAGCCAATCGGGCACACCGGACGTAGTCATTGATCTGCTTGTAGACTTCCTCGGTAGTCAGTGCCTTTGGCTTGAAAGGATTGATAGGTGCCTGAAGAGCCGAAGGGGCAACAAGCTTTGGGGTGTAGGCATAACGTCCTGCATGAAGAATCTGCAGGCAGATCTTTCCATCACAGTCATGAACCGCCTGAGTGACTGTTTTGTGGCGGTAAGCCTCTTCCTCAGTAGTAAGCTTGGCCGCACCGCCATACACCGCACCCTCCTCGTTGGGCGCAATCCCTCCAGTCACGATCAGACCAACTCCACCGCGGGCACGCTCGGCAAAATAAGCCGCCATGCGCTCAAAGCCATCCGGCCGCTCCTCAAGCCCTGTATGCATGGATCCCATTAGTGTTCGGTTTCGCAGCTGGGTGAAACCCAGGTCTAGCGGCTCAAGCAGGTGAGGGTAATGAATGGCAGTCACGGGAATCTCCAAGGCCAATGGCTAAAAGCCTGTTATGGACGTTATGGGAAAAACATAAGCTGCCTGTCCCGCAGACTCAATCACCGTAAATGACAACTTATTAACCATGGTGCACACCCCCGGCTTGGCTTTTAAAGGCATTTTCCCTACCCTGACGTGGAATTTTCAGCCAGAGTGTTCAAGCCCTTGGGCACGCCTGGTTCAACGCGGAGCTTTAATGCGCAAGTTTGTATTTCTATTCATCATCTGCATCTTCGCTGCAGTCGCAGGCTGGATAGCCCAACGGCCGACCTTTCATTATTTATCGGATTTGCGAAGCGAGCTGGCAATCAATGCAGGCGAAGCCAAGGGCCACGGCAACCTGCTGGCGATTCAGCCGGAGCTGTTTGCACTCGACTACCAGACCCCTGAGCGTCTGCGACTGAAGCTTGAAGGCTACCTCGCCAAAGCCCAGCGCGAGGGATTGCTCAATGACAAGACGATTGTGGTATTCCCCGAGCATATTGGAACAGGGCTTATGCTTACTGGCGAGAAACCTATCGTTTACAACACTGCCCAGCTAAACGAAGCTCGCCAGTGGCTAGCCCTCAGCAACCCCGTCAAGTTCACCCGTGCCTGGCTTGCATCAAAAAGCGATCAGCGATTCGATGAAGCCCTGCTGAGAATGAAAGCCTGGGATATGGCAGGAAATTATCAGATCCTGTTTGGCGGGCTGGCTCGCCAGTTTTCGGTTACTGTTGTGGCGGGCTCGATCGTTCTACCCTCTCCACGCATGAAGGAAGGCCTGTTACGGGTTGGCACAGGCAAGCTCTACAAAACCTGCGTAGTGTTTGATCCAACGGGCCATCCACTGGCAAAACCGTATCGCAGCCCCTGGCTATCCGGCAAAGAACATCCTGGCATCACGCCACAAGTCATCGAAACTGCTGCCGGTAAGCTAGGCGTCATCCTAGGCAGCGACTCAATTGACATGCAGGCGAACGTAAAGACGGACCTTTTGGTCATACCCGCCCTGAGCGAGCGCAGCACGCTGGACATGCGCCAAGCACTTCAGGCTACCGGGGCGCATGCTGGCGTTCAGGTGTTTGCCAGCGGTCAAGCATGGGGGCTTCGCTCAACGCCTCAGAGCAAGCTTATGCTCAAGGAGCAACCGATTCTCACGCCACTCGATACCCCACAGGGCGGCGCCAAGTTGCTAAACCTCTGGCTATGAATCGAAAGCGCCTGCGCCTGGGTGATTTATCAGTAGGATTTGTCTACGCCCTGGCCAACGCGGTACGTGTCAGAGGTCACGATCCAGCGACGCTGTTGCTCCGCTTCGGCATTGATGACTCGACGTTTGCAACACCAAATGCACGCCTGTCCATTCCCCGATACATGCGGCTGGGACATGCTGCCATTCAACTTACCCAGGAGCCTGCTCTAGGACTGGATATCGGCCAGCAGAGCCTGCCTGTCCATCTGGGCCTTGCCGGCATAGCCAGCCTGCATGCACCAACACTGGGAGACGCCGCTCGTACGCTGCTGGATTATGAATTGTTGTACGGCAGCAATTACCGTGGACAGTCTCGCTTCACGCGCCAAGACAGCCATGCCTGGATGCACTTCTACTCCATCAGTCCTTACAACGATTACAACCGATTCGTGGTAGACCAAGTACTGTCTGGATGGATCGCAATGCTAGGCAACATCACAGGTAATCCTGTAAGGCCAACCAGGGTCCTGATCGAATATCCCCGCCCCTCCTGCACGGCATCTTACGACGAACGCTTTGGCTGCATGGTGGAGTTCGGTGCAGAAACCAATGCAATCATGCTTGATGCCAGGACGTTGGCCTTTCCAGGTCTTAGTTATTTTCCAGGCACCTGGAAAGCGCTTCTGGATATCTGCAGAACTGAGCTGCAGCAGATTACACGGCAACACAGTCTAACCGAGCGTATCGTATCTATACTCGGCCCTCTGCTAAAAAACGGAGAGCCTTCGCTTGAAGAAATTGCAAAGCGTCTACAGATGCCTGCCTGGACACTGCGACGAAAGCTGGCAGATGAGGGAACACGTTATCTGGATATTTTGAACGATACGCGTCGAGAGCTTGCTATAAGCTATATTCGTGATACAGATTTAAGCTTTGGAGAAGTGGCGTACGTGCTTGGCTTTGCCTCTGCCGCTGCGTTTCAGCGAGCGTTCAAGCGTTGGACACTCCTGACTCCAGGAGATTTCCGCAAAGCTATTCGCAAGGAAGGTTAAGCGTTTATGTTTGCAGTAGTGCTTGCTCACTAGACCTGACAGTTAACGAAGCAAGCTTTTGAGATAATCATCCAAGTGGCATGTCATGCTTCGAGTTGCTCGGAGATGGCACAAGGATGTTAATGAGAGCAAAGATAAAATGGC
The DNA here is from genome assembly GCF_058536325.1 of Pseudomonas sp. C2.3V. Classification (NCBI taxonomy): domain Bacteria; kingdom Pseudomonadati; phylum Pseudomonadota; class Gammaproteobacteria; order Pseudomonadales; family Pseudomonadaceae; genus Pseudomonas; species Pseudomonas sp. C2.3V. The sequence continues at coordinate 2,661,942 of NZ_JBZUBN010000001.1, forward strand.
GCAGCGGACGGGACTCGAACCCGCGACCCCCGGCGTGACAGGCCGGTATTCTAACCGACTGAACTACCGCTGCGCGTCGGTCGGGCTAACGCCCGGAAGAATCAAGAGGTCACCCTCTTGGATGGCGCGCATTTTGCGCATACCTCTTTGATCCGTCAAGATTTATTTATCATTTAATCCAAATAAATCATTTTCTTGGTCATTCCACCGTCAACGGTAAATTCCTGACCGGTAACAAATTCAGCTTCCTCTGATGCAAGCCAGGCTACCAGCGCTGCCACATCTTCTACGGTACCTACCCTTCCTACCGGATGCTGCTCATGATCCAGCTCCGTCAACGGCTCAGCCTGTTGCTGAGAAAGATCTCGGGAATCAATCCAGCCAGGGCTGACAGCGTTCACACGAATATCTGGTCCAAGGCTCATGGCCAGCGCATGGGTAAGTGCAACAAGACCTCCTTTGCTGGCAGCATAGGCTTCGGTGGATATTTCTGACTGCTGCGCGCGCGTCGATGCCACATTGACGATGGAACCACGATTGGCACGAAGATAGGGAGCGGCATACTTGGCTGTCAGCATAGCGCCCGTCAGATTAACCGATAGCACCTGATTCCAGCGTGCCAATGTCAGTGTTTCCAACGGCTCGTTATGGGGGTCGGAGAGGCCGGCATTATTCACCAGAAGGTCAAATCGGCCAAACTGACCCACCACCTCGGCAATGACGGCCTCCACCTGACTTTCGTTCGCCACGTCCATTTCCATGAACCAGGCACGATCGCCAAGCGCTTCCACCACACGCGTCCCACGGCTACGGTCGATATCAGCCAGAACCACCTGCCATCCTTCGGTAATGAGCCAAGCCGAGACACCCAGCCCAATACCACGCGCCGCCCCTGTAACCAGCGCTACCTTGCTACCGGTCAACATTTGATATGCCTCATTCACAACGCTGCTATACCTCGAGCCAAATCGGTCTTGATGTCCTCAATGTCTTCCAGCCCAACGGCAATGCGAATCAAGCTGTCGCTGATGCCCGCATTGGCCCGCTCAGCTGGCGATAAACGACCATGAGACGTGGTAGCAGGATGAGCAATGGTCGTTTTGGTGTCGCCCAAATTAGTGGTTATGGAGATCATGCGCGTAGCATCAATGACACGCCATGCGGCCTCTTTGCCACCTGCCACCTCGAAGCTGACCACGGCACCAAAGCCGCTTTGCTGGCGCTTGGCGAGTTCATGCTGTGGATGACTTTCCAGGCCAGCGTAAAACACTCGCTCAACACCGGGCTGCGCTTCCAACCAGCGCGCCAGCTGCAGTGCTGACTGACTGTGCGCCTGCATGCGAATCTTCAGCGTTTCAAGTCCCTTGAGGAACAGCCATGCATTGAAAGGACTCAGCGTGGGGCCTGCTGTACGCAAAAAGCCCACCAGCTCCTTCATGTGCTCGGCACGTCCTGCGACCACCCCCCCCATGCTACGACCCTGTCCGTCGATATACTTGGTTGCTGAATGCACCACGATATCAGCGCCCAACGCCAACGGCTGCTGCAGTACGGGCGTACAGAAACAGTTATCGACCGCTAATAGTGCACCCTGGGCATGGGCTACTTCAGCGAGCGCTGCGATGTCGACCAACTCGGCAAGCGGGTTAGAAGGTGACTCGACAAAGAAAAGCCTAGTGTTCGGCTTGCAGGCACCACGCCATGCCTCGATATCTGATAACGGCGGATAATCCACCTCAACACCAAAACGCTTGAGGTACTTCTCGAACAGGCTAATGGTGGAGCCAAACACGCTGCGCGAGACCAGCACGTGATCACCTGCACTGCACAGACTCATCACCAACGCCAGAATGGCCGACATACCGGAAGCGGTAGCTACCGCCTGCTCTGCCCCTTCAAGCGCTGCAATTCGCGTTTCAAAGGTCCGTACCGTAGGGTTGGTGTAACGCGAGTAAACGTTACCCGGTACTTCGCCAGCGAAACGTTTGGCCGCATCGGCTGCACTTCGGAAGACATAACTCGATGTCAAAAACAGCGCCTCACCATGCTCACCCTCAGGCGAGCGGTTATAGCCTGCGCGAACGGCAAGGGTATCGAAACCTACACCGTCCAGGTCGCTATCAAGCCGCCCGGCGTCCCAGTCATGACTCATGCAAAAGCTCCTCAGTCGTTGTACAGGTCGATGATGGCATGCACCGCATGTGACGTGGTTTTAGCGGCATCATTACGGGCCTGCTCGATATTGAGCAGGTATGCCTCATCGACATCGCCTGTAATGTACTGACCATCAAACACTGCGCAGTCGAAGTTTTCGATACTTGGATTGCCACCACGAACGGCATCGACTAGATCATTGAGATCCTGATAGATGAGCCAATCCGTACCGATCAAGCGTGCAACGTCTTCTGTAGAGCGACCGTGTGCGATCAGCTCATGGACGCTGGGCATATCGATACCATAGACATTGGGATACCGCACCGCAGGCGCCGCTGAACAGAAATATACATTCTTTGCGCCAGCTTCACGGGCCATCTGAATAATCTGCTTGCAAGTAGTACCCCGAACGATGGAGTCATCAACCAGCATGACATTCTTGCCTCGAAACTCCAGCTCAATGGCGTTCAGCTTCTGGCGAACCGACTTCTTGCGCGCAGCCTGCCCCGGCATGATAAACGTGCGGCCGATATAGCGATTCTTGACGAAGCCTTCACGAAACTTGACGCCCAGGTGATTCGCCAGCTCCAGTGCTGCAGTGCGGCTCGTATCCGGAATGGGAATAACTACATCGATATCATGATCAGGGCGTTCCCGCTGAATCTTCTCAGCCAGTTTTTCACCCATGCGCAACCGCGCCTTGTATACAGAAATACCATCGATAATGGAGTCCGGACGAGCCAGGTAAACATGCTCGAAAATGCACGGCGCATATTTGGGATTTGCCGCGCACTGGCGCGTGAACAAGCGACCGTCTTCAGTAATGTAAACCGCCTCGCCAGGAGCCAGGTCACGAATGAGGGTGAACCCCAGTACATTCAGCGATACGCTTTCCGAGGCGATCATGTACTCGACGCCTTTTTCGGTATGACGCTGCCCAAACACGATTGGCCGAATGGCATGGGGGTCCCGGAAACCTACCATGCCATACCCGGTTATCATGGCGATAACGGCATACCCTCCCCGGCACCGCTCATGTACGCCAGAGACGGCAGCAAACACATCATCTTCAGTGGGTTGCAGCTTGTTACGCACTGCCAGCTCATGTGCAAAAACATTGAGCAGCACTTCCGAGTCGGAATTGGTGTTTACGTGACGCAAATCCGACTCATAGATCTCTTGAGAAAGCTGAGCCACATTGGTCAGGTTACCATTATGCGCCAGTGTAATACCGTAGGGTGAATTGACGTAAAACGGCTGGGCCTCAGCAGAAGATGAACTGCCGGCAGTGGGATAACGGACGTGGCCGATACCGATATTACCAACTAGACGCTGCATATGTCGCTGTTGAAACACATCCCGAACCAGCCCGTTGTCCTTACGCAGATAGAGCTTTCCGTCCAGGCTGGTCACTATGCCAGCTGCATCCTGACCACGATGTTGTAGGACGGTGAGCGCGTCATACAACGCCTGGTTGACGTTTGATTTGCCCACAATGCCAACGATGCCACACATGTGACGGAACCCCACTGTTAAGACTAGTTCGATTGGATGCGTGAACGCATCGTTTACTTGGCAATACCACCCAGCTCATTAAGCGTGTGCGGCACGGCTGCCTGAGTCATCCAGTTCCCTGCAAACCCCAACATGAAGTTCTTGGACCAGTCAGCCACCAAAAGAAAATGGGGAAGCAATACGGATTGCTTCCACCAGGGATCCTGCTGTACTGGAGCCAGGCTCAGCAGCCCTACCAGTACCACGATCAACAAGCCGCCACGTGCGGCCCCAAAAGCCATTCCGAGAAAACGGTCAGTACCTGAAAGCCCGGTGACCCGAATCAGCTCTCCCAACAGGAAATTGACCAGAGCACCGACCATCAACGTAGCAATGAATAGCAGCGCGCATGCAGCAATGATACGCCCTGAAGGAATCTGGATATAGTCGTTGAAGTATTGAGACAGCGCACCGCCGAACAGCCATGCTACAGCACCTGCCACTATCCATGTCAGCAATGAAAGCGCTTCCTTTACAAAGCCACGCTTCAAGCTAATCAAACTGGAAATAGCGATAACGCCAATGATCGCCCAATCCGCCCAGGTGAAGCCCACGGTGAGACCCACAACTAAAAAAGGCCCTGCATATTAGCAGAGCCTTTCGATTTGGTTAACCGCGTTCCGGCTGGAAACGCACTACAAAGCCATTTACCTTTTGCTGACGGCTTAACTGGTCACGTAAGCGGTCTGCCTCCCCTCGGTCAACGACAGGACCTACAAACACGCGATTCATCCCATCCACACTGCGTACATACGCATTGTAACCCTGACTGCGCAGCGTGTTTTGCAGCTCATTTGCACGAGCCTTGTTAGACAGGCTGGCTAATTGCACGGACCAGCTTACAGGCAGATCGTTGTTGTCCAGCCGCTTCTCCGGCTGAGCGGCGGGCGCTGGCTGCGTAGACGGAGGCGCCGCTGGTGCAGCCTTGGCCTGGGGTGCCTGCGCTACAGCTGGTGCGCTGGCCTGAGAGGCAGGAGCAGTGGGTTGTGAAGATTGAGCAACTGGCGCATCAGCGTTGGAAATCTCCGGCACGGATGCAATTGGCGCACTGGGTAACGAAGCTGCATTTTCAGGCTTGTCCGGTATCACCTCTGGCGTCTCTACCGGCTTTACAGCTACTTCAGGCATTGCAGGGGCCTGGGGTCGAGGTGCCGGCTCTACAACCACCTGGCGGGTCTCATCCTGACGAGTAAAAAGCATTGGTATGAATACAATGGCCAGGGCAACCAGCACCAAGGCACCAACGATACGCTGCTTGAGCACTCGATCCATTTTTTATTCCCCTTGTGCTTGGCTATGCAACCAGCCTAGCGCCTCTGCCACGCTGTAGAAAGAACCCAATACGATGATTTCATCGTCTTCCGTAGCCATTTCAGCCGCTGCACTTAATGCATTTCTTATAGTGTCGTGACAATGCACGGCCTGCCCCTGATTGCGCAACGCAGCATGTAGCTCTTGCGCAGAACGGCTCCGAGGCGTTGGCAGCTCAGCCACAAACCATTCGCCGATTACTGCAAGCAGTGGGGTAATAACGCCGTGCAAATCCTTGTCAGAAAGCAGGCCAAATACAGCCAGGCGACGCCCGCTGGGTTTGCGTACAGATAATCGCCGAGCCAAATACTCTGCTGCGTGGGGGTTATGCCCCACATCCAGAAGCAAGTGAATTTGCTTGTTATCGATACTTACCTGACGGCGATCCAGCCGCCCTACTACGGCTGTGTCCACAAGAGCCTGGACTATCTTTTCAGGCACCCACTCGATATCTAGCAACACATACGCCTGCAAAGCCAGCGCAGCGTTTTCCATAGGAAGATCAAGGAAAGGGATGCCGGGCAATGTCAACACCTCGCCATCAGCGGCTACGCCCTTCCAAAACCAACTATGGGGCTCCATAAGAAGATCAAAGTCTTTACCCCGGCAAAACAGCGGAGCATTCAGACGCTCCGCCTGCTCCAGCAGTGGAACAGGCGGATCAAGGTCGCCACAGAGGGCAGGTTTTCCCGAACGAAAAATACCCGCCTTTTCAAACGCAACGCTTTCTCGCGTGTTACCGAGCCATTCGGCGTGATCCAACCCAATGCTGGTGACAAGTGCCAAGTCAGCGTCGACCAGATTAACTGCGTCCAGGCGACCGCCAAGCCCAACCTCGAGAATGACCGCATCGAGCTCCGCACGCGCGAACAGCCAGAAGGCAGCAAGCGTGCCCATTTCAAAATACGTTAGCGAGGTGTCTTGACGTGCCGCCTCAACGGCAGCAAATGCCTCACATAACGTCTGATCGTCTACGTCCTGCCCATCAATGGAGACACGCTCGTTATAGCGCAACAGATGCGGCGAACTGTAAACCCCGACACGCAACCCCGAGGCACGTAACAGTCGAGCCAGGAACGCACATGTCGATCCCTTGCCGTTTGTTCCTGTAACCGTAACGACTCGAGGCGCCAGACGCCCCAGCGCAAGTGCCTGAGCCACCTTGCGCGAGCGGTCCAACCCCATGTCAATGGCAGTGGGATGCAGTTGTTCGAGGTAACTCAGCCAATCGGCCAGGGACTTGTTGTTCATCAGGCCGCCGGGCTAGGAACGTTCTGCAGGGTAGCCAGCAACTTGGAGAGACGACTACGCAGCTCAGCGCGCGGCACAATGATATCCACCGCACCATGCTCAAGCAGGAACTCACTGCGCTGGAAACCTTCAGGAAGCTTTTCACGCACAGTCTGTTCAATGACGCGAGGGCCTGCAAATCCGATAAGTGCCTTGGGCTCAGCAACAATCACATCACCCAACATGGCAAGACTTGCCGAAACACCGCCATATACAGGGTCTGTCAAGACGGAGATAAAAGGAATCCCTTCTTCACGCAAGCGCGCCAATACTGCAGATGTCTTGGCCATCTGCATCAGCGATATCAGCGCTTCCTGCATACGAGCCCCACCCGACGCCGAAAAACAGACCAGCGGACAACGCTGTTCCAGAGCCACATTGGCGGCGCGTACAAAGCGCTCACCCACGACCGCGCCCATGGAACCGCCCATGAACGAAAACTCAAATGCGCAGGCCGCCACCGGCATACCCATCAGCGAGCCCTTCATGGCAATCAGGGCATCTTTTTCACCAGTCTCCTTTTGAGCGGCCGTCAGACGATCCTTATATTTCTTACTGTCGCGAAATTTCAGGCGATCAACAGGCTCCAGCTCAGCGCCAAGCTCCTCGCGCCCGTCCGCATCCAAAAAGATGTCCAGACGACGACGAGCATTGATGCGCATATGATGACCACACTTCATGCAGACATCCAGATTCTTTTCCAGCTCCGGGCGGTAAAGCACCGACTCGCAAGAAGGACACTTGTGCCAAAGCCCTTCAGGTACAGAACTGCGTTTCACTTCGGAACGCATGATCGAAGGAATCAGTTTATCTACCAGCCAATTGCTCATGCATTACTCTCCACTTGCATGGGCTCGCATGTATCAAGTCCTGAGCTCGACACACAATCCCTGAGCGAATTATGAATTGATGGTGAACGGAGATTGAACAGCATGTCCAACTCAACGCCACCAGGCTCCACCCTAACGGGCTAGCCCAACCTAAACTCTGCTAGTAATTATCAAGCAGAAAAATCATTGATGACCCGAAACGGTTCGGGCCCGACTTAGCCTGTTGACGGTCTTAATTCAATTGCCGTCACATGGCCTCAGTTGATCCTTTTAATCCTAACCACGCCGTACGGCATCAACGAATGCACGAACCTTTTCGTGATCCTTTATACCCTTGGTTGACTCTACCCCGCCGCTGACATCAACAGCGTAAGGACGCACTCTGGCAATGGCATCGGCTACATTTTCAATCCCAAGCCCACCTGCCAGCACGATAGGCTTGGATAATCCCTGCGGTATTTGCGCCCAGTCAAATGCCTGCCCTGTTCCACCGGGAACACCTTGAACATAGGTATCTAGCAAGATGGCATTTGCACTAGCGTATTCCTGACAACGAGCAGCAATGTCTTCACCCGGCTTCATACGCAGCGCTTTCATGTAGGGTCGACGATACCGCGCACAATCGGCTGCCGTCTCCTCACCATGAAACTGCAACAGATCAAGCGGCAAGGCATCCAGTGTTTCGTCAATCTCACAGCGGGACGCATCGACGAAAAGCCCTACCGTTGTCACGAATGGAGGCAAAGCAGAAATGATGCGCTTGGCCTGGGGGATCGATACGGAACGAGGGCTTTTCCTATAAAAGACGAGCCCGATAGCATCGGCGCCCGCATGAGCGGCGGCCAATGCATCCTCGACGCATGTGATTCCACAGATTTTCACACGGACCGCTGACACGTCTTTTTACCCGGACTGAAAAATCAGACGATGGTATCAGAAGGCGGAGGCTTAGTCAGTTCGCCATATCAGGGAGAGCCGACAGGAAATGCGGCCCCAGGTAGCGCTCAGGCAAATCAAACTCTTCAGGGTATTCGACCCTGACCAGATAGAGGCCATAGGGATGCGCCGTCACGCCTCCCGCTTTACGATCGCAGGCGTCCAGCACTTGAGCAGCCCACTCGACAGGCCGCTCGCCTGCGCCAATCGTCATCAATACGCCTGCTATGTTCCGCACCATATGGTGCAAGAAAGCATTGGCCCTGATATCGAGCACAATAAAGCAGCCGAACACCTGTACATGCAGATGATGAACAGTCTTGATGGGAGATTTGGCCTGGCACTGTTGCGCACGGAACGATGTAAAATCATGCGTCCCAACCAAAAGGGCCGCAGCACTTCGCATTCGCTCAACATCTAGCGGACGGTGATTCCAGGTAACTTGCTCGGCCAGATGAGCAGGTCGAATAGGATCGTTGTAAATCACGTAGCGGTATCGACGCGCGACGGCTGAAAAACGCGCATTAAAATGATGAGGCATGGGCTTGGCCCACGCTACGCTAATATCCTTAGGCAGATTGGCATTTGCCCCTAGTACCCAGGCATGAAGCGGACGATCAACCGCCGTATCAAAATGCACGACCTGACCGCTGGCATGCACAGCCGCATCGGTACGACCCGCACAGGAAACCGTCACAGGCTGAGCTGCCACCCGGCTTAAGGCTTTCTCAAGGGCTTCCTGCACAGATATCACACCAGCCTGCTGCCTTTGCCAGCCGCGGTAGCGAGCCCCCATGTACTCTACACCAAGGGCTATTCTTGAAACGCCAACGGCAGCCTCCTCGGCTGCCGCTGTGTTAACACTTTCAGTCATATTCAACTCAATTGGGCCAACATCTCGCGAGCCTCATTACGCTGGGCATCACTACCTTCGGCCAGAATCTCATCAAGGATATCTCTAGCCCCATCCGCGTCGCCCATATCGATATAGGCTCGGGCCAGATCAAGCTTGGTTGCCGTCTCATCTTCACCCGAAAGGAAGTCGAAATCGTCATCAAGACCTGAACCACTCTCTGCAGAAAAACTGCCGAAGTCAGTACTGGCTTCGTCTTTGCGCTCCTCAGCTACAGCCTCTTCCCTCAAATCAGGACTGCTCTGCTCCAGATCAGCATTGGCGCGCTGAAGCTCAGCTTCGAAGCTGTGTGCTTGTGGATCAGCCGCTTCAGGCGTTTCACGCTCAGCAATAGGCTCTGGCTCTGCACCTGGCTCGTCAATGGAAAGATCGAAGTCATCCGACAGATCATTCACGTCCGAAGGCTTCGTTTCATTATCTGGCAGATCGAGACTGAAGTCATCCTCAGGAGCGTGAACCGAAGGCTCGCTAAAGGCCACCGGCTCAGCGTTGCGATCCGACTCGTCCAGATCCAGAGAGAACTCGTCATTTAACGCCGTATGCTCGGGTGCTACCGGACGCTCCGAATCACTCGACAGATCGAAGTCAAAGTCAAAATCGTCATCCTTGGCAGTCTGAGCAGTGGTTTCTTCTGCGGTAAAATCGAATGTATTCGTATCTTCGCGCACCACCGCTGGCTCTTCAGTGTCATCCAGCTTGAAGTCATCGAAATTCAGATCGAAATCGTCATCGAGCTTCTCAGTAGTCTCGGGCTCATCAAGGCGATGCTCCTCGGACTCACTGACCTCGTGCGCAGCAGCCAGCGCTGCCGCACCCAAGACTGTTGCAGCCGCCGCGGCAGCCATGGCAGGGTAACGGGACTTGAGCTGCTCGACTTCCGGCTGGGATCCACCAATTTCACGCAACTCATTTTCCTGGCGAATGAAGCCCTCACGGTCGCCCATCTCGGCATACACTTCCATGAGCTTCAAACGCAAGTCAGCGCGATGCGGCTCCTCATCGCTGGCTTTTTGCAGAACATCAGCAGCCTGATTGAAGCGCCCATAGGCCATATAGATATCAGCCTGACCTAGCGCGTCAGACGGCTGCTTGGCATCGGTGTTCTGATTATCCAGATTGCTTTCGGACAGGTCACTTATATCCAAGCCGTCCAGACTGCTTTCATGAATATCGGGATCGACACGATAGGCACCAATGGACTGCTCCTCTTCCAAGGCGGCCTCACGCTCGGCTTCACGCATGGCGTTGCGGCGAGAGATGACCATCAGAAGAACCAGCAGCGCCAACAGCGCACTGCCACCAATTACACCCAACCAGAGGGTGTTCCCAAATATCTGATCAAGGAAACTGGCGGGCTCTTCGGCAACAGGTTTAACAGGCTGAGCCGGAGCTGCAGTGGCGGGCATGGCAGGCGTAGTAGCCGAAGGCGCCGCGGGTGTTTCGGCCGGCACTTCTGGAGCACTGGCCGAATCGGGTGCAGTATCCTCTGGCGTAGCGGGAGGCGCTGCTTCAGCCTGTTCAGGCGCGCTTTGATCAGCCGTAGGTTGAGCAGGCTCACCCTCTGGCGTTGTGGCCGGCGGAGTGATTACCGGAGCCGACGCCTCAGGGGATTCTGGAGCAACACCCTGATTGGCAGCCGAAGCCTGCAGCTGAGCTAGCTGGGCATCCTTGAGTTGCATCAGCTTTTGCAACTTGTCCAGCTGACTTTGCAAATCGCTCATGCGACTCTTGAGTTCTTCGTTTTCGCGACGAGTCGAATCCAGACTTTCTTGCGTCACGGCCAGCTTGTCTGCCAGCGCCTGGTTATTACCGCTATTTCCCTGGTCGCTACCAGAGGCTGATTTGCCCTGCTGACCGGAAAGCAGGCGCAGATTGTCCTGCTGCTCGGCCGCCCCCGGTGCACTCTCCGGGCCTTGCCTGTTGGTAGCATCAAGTTGTCGAGGCGAACCTGGCACGTTGGCGGCATCAGCGGCCTGCAGACCACCACGCCAGGCTCGGTTCTGAGCAGCCACTTCTTCCAATGCTTGGCGCTGGGAACGCACTCTGATCTGCTCATCATTGGGGAGACGAAGAACCTGCCCACTCTTCATCAAATTGATGTTATTGCTCAAAAACGCACTAGGGTTACGATCCTGGATAGCCAGCATCATCTGGTGTACAGAGACGTTGTCGTTGGGACGAGTACGGTCTGCCACTTCCCACAGGGTATCTTTCGGGCTGGTCGTGTACTCACCATTCATGGTGACAGGCACACCCGCTGCACCTGAAGGTACCGGGGTTGCCGCTGGACGCGCAGGTCTTGATGGTGCAGGCGCCGTAACAGGCGCTACGGGTGCTGCCGCCGTTTGAGGCGTGTAAAGCGGTGGGTCCAGTAGAACGGTGTACTCGCGAAGCACGCGACCGCTTGGCCAGCTCACTTCCAGCAGGAAGTTCAAGTAGGGCTCACGTACCGGCTTGGATGACGTAATACGAATAACACTACGCCCGTCCGCTCGGACTTCAGGCGTAAATTTAAGATCGGTCAGAAAATAGTTTCTATCGACGCCGGCTTTACTGAAGTCTTCAGGGGAAGCCAGAACGGGGCGCAATTCTTCTGCTGAAAGGTCGCGAACATCCTTGAGGTCAATGACCGCATTGAATGGCTGATTCAGTGATGAATTCAGATGAATATCACCGAGGCCAAGGCCATACGTCGCTCCTGACGCAAAGGCGGATGCCGCCGCGATTGCTAGCACTAATTTTCGAACCCGAACCATAGCTTTCCCTTATGATTTCTGTCGGCAGCAGATTTGCTTACCTAGGTACCGTTCAAGATGACCGGCCAGTTTGAACGGTACGCCTAGCCAATTATTTACTGATAAGTCTGCCCTAACTTAAATCAGTATCTTTTACAGATAATGTTTTATCAATAATTCAGCCGTTTGCACGGCATTAAGCGCAGCCGCCTTTCGAACATTATCTGAAACGACCCACATTTCAATCAGATGTGGATCTTCTGGATTATGTCTGACGCGCCCAATCAATATTTCATCACGTCCGATCGCATCATCCACGACCGTTGGATATTCTTCTGCATCAAACAATTCCAAGCCTTCATGCTTAGAATAGGCCAAATTCAGATCTTTTATAGCCAAAATATCACGTGTTTTAACGGTTATCGAAAGACTATCGCCAAAGAACACTGGCACTTGAATACAACTGACCGCCAATGTTCCGAGACTGTTGCCCAACACTTCTTTACACTCGCCCATGACTCTATGCTCAATCGCAGTATAGCCATCTGACTGAGGTTCACCGGTCTGTGCTAGCACATTGAATGCCAACTGCTTGCCAAATACCTTTGGTTCCAGTGGACGCGCATTCAGCAGCTCGGTTGTTTGCCGCGCCAACTCTCGAACACCGGCCCTACCCCGACTAGAGGCAGCGAGACAAGCGGTAACAGTTGCCTGCTCAATAGCACTTTGATGGCAAATGGGAGCCAGTGTACTGATGAGTACTGCGGCAGGTGCACTCGGCACTGACAGCAGACAAGGCCTTTGCTGCTGGCCAATGAGTTCGCTGCTAACGTCCGGCATTACACGCGGCGAACGTAAGCTATCCAAAGAGCCAGTCAGGTCAATAACCGAGCATCCCGCCTCGAACGCTTTTTCTGCCAACGTCCCGGCCGATACCGTATCAGCTGCCATAAAGGCCAGTTGAGCCTTGCCAAAATCAAAGTCATCAGCTGCCGTTATGCGCAGGTTTCTGCCGCGAAAGGCAATAGACTGACCAACAGAGTCAGCTGACGCTACCAAATAAAGGTGGACGAGCGGGAAATCACGCTCCTCCAGCAATGTCACGATAGCTTCGCCAACGTTGCCTGTTGCACCAACGACAACGACCGAAAGGGATGTGTTCATGTGCAGGGGCCCAAAATGAAAAAAGGCGGCACTGTAGCGGCCGCCTTTAAGACTTTCAATTGCCGTGAATCATGGAGAAGCATGATCTCAACGGAATGAGGAGTAATACATCAACGCTCAAGCAAAATACGCAGCATACGGCGCAGCGGCTCAGCCGCTCCCCATAGCAACTGATCGCCGACAGTGAATGCGCCCAGGTATTGGGAGCCCATGTTCAGCTTACGCAGACGACCTACCGGCACGTTAAGCGTGCCTGTTACCGCAGCAGGGGTCAGCTCACGCATGCTGGCTTCACGGTGGTTCGGCACCAGCTTGACCCATGGATTGTGCTGACTGATCAGACCTTCGATATCGGAAATCGGCACGTCTTTGTTAAGTTTGAGGGTCAATGCCTGGCTGTGGCAACGCATGGCGCCCACGCGGACACAGATACCATCGACAGGAATCGGGTTTTTGAAGCGGGCCAAGATCTTGTTCGTCTCCGCTTGCGCTTTCCATTCCTCTCGGCTCTGTCCATTAGGCAGCTCCTTGTCAATCCAGGGAATAAGGCTCCCTGCAAGCGGCACACCGAACTGCTCTACCGGGAAAGACTCGCCCCGTAGCGTTTCGGCCACCTTACGATCAATATCCAGAATCGCACTGGCAGGATCTGCCAGATCGTCAGCAACGCTTGCATGCGTCGCACCCATCTGGCGAATCAGCTCACGCATGTTTTGAGCACCGGCACCTGACGCTGCCTGATAGGTCATTGCGCTCATCCACTCAACCAGGCCAGCCTCGAACAGCCCGCCCAGAGACATCAACATCAGGCTAACGGTGCAATTGCCACCGATGTAGTTCTTGGTGCCCTCGTTAAGCGCCTGGTCGATCACTCGACGGTTTACGGGATCTAGAACGATTACGGCATCGTCATGCATACGCAAGGTAGACGCAGCGTCAATCCAGTAACCGTTCCAACCGGCTTCCCGCAGCTTCGGGAAAACTTCGCTGGTGTAATCGCCGCCCTGGCACGTGATGATGACGTCCAGGCCCTTGAGTTCGTCAATGCTGTAGGCATCTTTCAGCGGAGCGATATCTTTTCCAATGGAAGGACCTTCGCCCCCTACATTGGAGGTGGTAAAGAACACCGGCTCGATCAAGTCGAAATCACGTTCATCCAGCATACGCTGCATGAGCACGGATCCCACCATACCGCGCCATCCGATTAAACCTACACGCTTCATTGCTACTGCACCTTTTTGGAAGTGGCGGCCGGAAGCGCTCCGGCCGGCCGTACAGATTACTCACTTGCGAGCGCCGCGACTACTGCCTCGCCCATTTCGCGAGTACCTACTTTTTGACAGCCCGCTGACCAGATATCACCTGTACGCAACTTTTGGTCCAGAACACGGCTTACCGCCTGCTCAATCGCCTCAGCGGCTTTTGATTGATTGAAGCTGTAGCGGAGCATCATGGAAACGGAAAGAATCGTAGCCAGCGGATTGGCAATGCCCTGGCCGGCGATATCCGGCGCCGAACCATGACAGGGCTCGTACATACCTTTGTTGTTGGCATCCAGCGAAGCGGAAGGCAGCATGCCAATCGAACCGGTCAGCATTGAGGCCTCATCCGACAGAATGTCGCCAAACATGTTGTCCGTCACCATTACATCGAACTGCTTGGGCGCGCGCACCAACTGCATGGCCGCATTATCGACATACATATGACTTAGCTCGACATCGGGATAATCCTTGGCGACCTCTTCCACAACCTCTCGCCATAGCTGACTGGACTCCATGACGTTAGCCTTGTCTACCGAGCAGAGTTTCCTGCCGCGGACACGAGCCATTTCAAAACCGACACGTGCGATCCGGCGAATTTCGCTTTCGCTGTAGGGAAGCGTATTAAAACCCTCACGCTCACCGTTATCGAGCGTGCGGATACCGCGAGGGCCACCAAAGTAGATCCCGCCGGTCAGCTCGCGCACGATCAGGATGTCCAGACCTGACACCACTTCTGGCTTGAGGGTAGAGGCCTCCGCCAATTGCGGATAGAGAATGGCCGGACGCAGATTGGCAAACAGACCTAGCGCAGAACGAATCTTGAGCAAACCCTTTTCAGGACGAATTGCACGATCAAGCTTGTCCCACTTGGGACCACCCACCGCACCCAGCAGAACAGCATCTGCTGCCTGAGCCTTTTCAAGCGTCTCATCAGCCAACGGAACGCCATGCTTGTCGATGGCTGCACCGCCGATCACATCTTCGGTCAGCTCGAAATCCAATGCGAACATGTCGTTGACGCGATTCAGAACCTTAACAGCCTCAGCCATGATTTCAGGGCCAATGCCATCGCCTGGCAGAATGAGGATCTGTTTGCTCATTGTTATCTCACTTATCCATGGAAAAGTAGAGGTGGTGCAAGGGCACCACCCAGATCATATAGGCTGGGCCCAAAGGACCATCACATCGACGGTAAAGGAGCCGTCCTTGTCAATTTCAAAATAATGACGGACTTCCTGACCAATCCGGCCTTGTACTGTGCGTATGGCCTGACGCATGGGCTCAGGCGTATTCATCCGCTCGGCCCACTCCAGGAAGTTCAAGCGCAGCCGCTGGCGAACACAGCGGGTTACTCCCAGACGAGCAACACCCAGCATCTGGAGCCACTCAGCCATGGAGTAGTCTCTGACGTGACTGTTATCACGCAGGATTTCTACGGTCTGAAGATAAGTATCAAGACGGGGGTTGGCAGGCGAGATGACATCCACAAACGCAGCCTGACCATTGAAACGCAGCACACGCCGTACCTCGCTCAGAGCTGAGCCGATGTCACGCCAATGATGCGCGGAATACCGACTAAGAACGAAATCAAAGCTGGCATCCCCAAACGGCAGACGCTCAGCCATCCCGGGTTGCACACTGATATTGTCGATGCCACGCTCATTGGCCGTACGCTTGACGATGGCTAGCATCTCTTCTGACAGATCCAATGCCACCACCGAGCCCGCCACAGGCGCAATGTTGTAGCTGACATGGCCGGCCCCACACCCTAGATCCAGAACCTTTGCCTGCTCGCGTTTGGCTACCTGCTCCCGCATCTCCTGCAGTTCAGAGCCTTGAGCATGGACGTTACTCCCTAGGTACGACTCAGCCATCGTACCGAATTGGGATTGGACAATTTGTTCGTGATCACCAGCCATGTTGCCTACCTCATGCGTTTTGAAACAACCAGGGATTGGCCTGTTGGTATGTCTTTTCGAATGCCCTGACGGCATCCGCATCCTGCAGGGTCAGACCAATGTCATCCAACCCATTAAGCAAACAGTGCTTGCGGAACGCGTCGATTTCGAAGGGAATGGCTTTGCCATCAGGACGTTTCACAACCTGCGAGGCCAAATCGATTTCAAGGGTATACCCTTCTGTCGACTCAACCTGAGCAAAGAGTTCACTCACTTCCTGCTCTGGCAGGACGATTGGTAATAAACCGTTTTTGAAACTGTTGTTGAAAAAGATGTCAGCAAAGCTCGGAGCAATCACAGCGCGAAAGCCGTATCCATCCAGCGCCCAAGGCGCGTGTTCACGGGATGATCCACATCCGAAATTTTCCCGCGCCAGGAGAATGCTGGCTCCCTGGTAACGGGACTGATTAAGCACGAAATCCGGATTGAGTGGACGCTGGCTATTGTCCTGCCCAGGTTGCCCTACATCCAGATAACGCCACTCATCAAACAGGTTGGGGCCAAAGCCGGTCCGCTTGATAGATTTCAGAAACTGCTTAGGGATGATCTGATCCGTATCGACATTGGCGCGATCCAGTGGAGCAACCACGCCTGTATGCTGAGTAAATGCCTGCATGAGATACTCCTTAAACGCGGCCGAATTCACGAACGTCAACGAAATGCCCTGCAATCGCTGCCGCAGCGGCCATGGCGGGACTTACCAGATGCGTACGACCACCGGCACCCTGACGCCCTTCGAAGTTGCGGTTGGATGTGGATGCGCAGTGCTCACCGCTTTCAAGGCGATCCGCGTTCATTGCCAGGCACATTGAGCAGCCCGGCTCACGCCATTCGAAACCTGCGTCGATAAAGACCTTATCCAGACCTTCCTTTTCAGCCTGGGCCTTTACCAGGCCAGACCCAGGCACCACCAGCGCCTGCTTGATGGAACTCGCCACCTTACGGCCTTTGGCGACAGCCGCCGCGGCGCGAAGGTCTTCAATGCGAGAGTTGGTACAGGAGCCAATGAATACTCGATCCAGACGGATATCAGTAATAGGCTGACTGGCCTGCAATCCCATGTATTTCAATGCGCGCTCAATAGAGCCACGCTTCACGGCGTCTCGCTCCTGGGCCGGATCAGGAACGGCTTGGTCTACCGCAACCACCATTTCAGGGGAAGTCCCCCAGCTAACCTGAGGCTTGATCTTGGTCGCGTCCAATTCGATGACGGTATCAAAGACAGCATCTTCATCAGAGACCAGCCCGCGCCATACCGCTACGGCTTGCTCCCAATACTCGGGCGCAGGGGCAAAAGGGCGTCCTTTTACGTAATCGATCGTGGTCTGATCGACCGCCACCATACCTACGCGTGCGCCCGCCTCAATTGACATGTTGCAGATCGTCATTCGGCCTTCCATCGACAAGGCGCGAATGGCACTGCCTGCAAACTCGATAGCGTGCCCATTACCTCCCGCCGTACCGATCTTGCCGATCACAGCCAGAATGATGTCTTTGGCGGTTACGCCGAAAGGTAATTCACCCTCGACGCGTACCAACATGTTTTTCATTTTCTTCGCGACCAGGCACTGGGTCGCAAGTACGTGCTCAACCTCGGACGTCCCGATACCATGAGCCAAGGCCCCAAGCGCACCGTTGGTGGACGTATGAGAGTCACCACATACCACAGTCATGCCGGGCAGGATGGCGCCCTGCTCTGGGCCTATGACATGCACGATGCCCTGGCGCACGTCATTCATCTTGAATTGAGTAATACCGAAGTCATCGCAGTTTTCGTCGAGCGTACGAACCTGAATGCGAGACGTCTCATCCTTGATGGAAGCAATACCTTCCTTACGATCCGGCGTGGTTGGCACGTTGTGGTCTGGCGTTGCCAGATTGGCGCCTAGACGCCAAGGCTTGCGCCCAGCCAACCGCAGGCCTTCGAATGCCTGAGGTGAGGTCACCTCATGAATGATATGACGATCAATGTACAGCAGTGCCGAACCATCATCGCGCTGCTTGACCAAGTGCATATCCCAGAGCTTGTCG
The DNA here is from genome assembly GCF_058536325.1 of Pseudomonas sp. C2.3V. Classification (NCBI taxonomy): domain Bacteria; kingdom Pseudomonadati; phylum Pseudomonadota; class Gammaproteobacteria; order Pseudomonadales; family Pseudomonadaceae; genus Pseudomonas; species Pseudomonas sp. C2.3V. The sequence continues at coordinate 2,680,080 of NZ_JBZUBN010000001.1, forward strand.
TAAAGGGTCTTGCCAGCCATCACTAACGTCCTCATCGGCGTGTTTCTATGCCCTTAGGGCTTGTAATGTGATCCTAACGCTTGATGCTCTCATAAAACAAATTCATAATTTTCATGATCCGCATAACCATCAGGAATCCATCTTTTGGATCTGAATAACCTCAATGCGTTTATAGCAGTTGCTGAGAGTGGAAGTTTTTCCGAGGCAGGCGAACGGCTGCATTTGACACAACCTGCCGTCAGCAAACGAATTGCCAGCCTTGAACAGCAATTGGAAACACGTCTCTTCGATCGTATTGGGCGGGAAATCAGCCTAACCGAATCAGGCCGAGCGCTTTTGCCCAGGGCCTACCAAGTAAAAGACGCCTTGGCTGACACGCGAAGAGCACTGGCCAATCTCAATGGAGAGATTGCCGGCAAATTAATTTTAGCCACTAGTCATCACATCGGATTACATCGGCTACCGCCGGTACTCAGGACCTTTACACGCCTATACCCAAAAGTTTCTCTGGATATTCGCTTTCTTGACTCAGAAGCGGCATATGAGGAAGTGCTACAGGGGCGTGTGGAGCTTGGCATTATCACCTTGGCGCCAGAAGCATCGCCGCTTATCCAGGCCTCACCTGTCTGGGATGACCCCCTCGATTTTGTCGCAGCGCCTGAGCACCCCCTGGCCATGTCAGAGCAAATCAGCCTGGCTGACGTTGCTGCGCACCCTGCCGTTTTCCCAGGCGGAAATACCTTTACCCATCACATCGTGCGGGGCTTGTTCGAGGCGCAGCAGCTCATACCCAACATTGCAATGAGCACAAATTATCTGGAGACCATTAAAATGATGGTCTCCATCGGCATTGCCTGGAGCGTTCTTCCACGGACAATGCTTGATGAACAGGTCGTGAGTCTCCCCTTGCCCGGAATACACCTCAAGCGTCGCCTGGGCTATATCGCTCACACAGAACGAACGCATTCCAATGCAGCCAAGGCCTTTATGAAGCTATTGAGCGATTTCCATGCATGAATAAAAAAGGGGCCGCACATGGCGCCCCCTTTTCTACTGTTTGATGGCCGCTGTACTTAGGCACTCTGACCTTCCAGCGCAGGCTTTTCATCGGCACTCAACTGGCCATTGATAGCGATGCGCTTGGGCTTGGCCTCTTCCGGTACGTCACGTACCAGATCGATGTTGAGCAAGCCATTCTTCAAGCTCGCGCCCTTCACCTCAATGTGATCAGCCAGGCGGAAGGACAGCTTGAAGGCACGCTGGGCGATGCCCTGGTGCAAATAGGTCACGCTGTCGGCGCTCTTCTCACGGCGGCCGCTCTTCACGGTCAACACGCCCCGCTCTACTTCAAGCTCAAGGTCGTCTTCGGCAAGGCCGGCAGCCGCAATCACGATGCGATAGCGATCGTCGCCATGCTTTTCTACGTTATAGGGTGGGTAGGAGCTGCCCGACTCGTTGCGCAGCGCGGATTCGAACAGGTCATTGAAGCGGTCAAATCCAACGGAATGGCGGAACAAGAGAGAATGCAGTGTTCATATAGGGAATCTCCTGAGTCATCAGCAAGTTTCAACGCAAGGCCCGACTTCGGCGCCCTGCAGGATTCCATATAGGAACCCGCTCGCTTTTTTCAAGTGGTACGCCCGATGAACGGTAACTGAACTGGACTATGCAACCGAAGGAATTGAGGGCTGCAAGCCAAGCAGCGTATCGATCCGCTCGCATTCTGTCTCACGGCGTATTTCGCCAAACAACGTCAGCGCCTCCTCATAATTACGGGAAAGCATACCCAACCACTGCTTGAAACGTCCCGGCGCATAGCGTGGCGCCATCTTCTGGCGCGCTTTGAGCCAGAAGATCTGTAGCAGCGCGAATAGCTCTTCCCACTGCATAGGCTCAACATGCTCACCCTTGACGCTGGCCGCTATCTGTCGCGCCAGGTCAGGCCGGGAAACCAATCCACGCCCCAACATGACCTCTGCGATACCGCACACCTCACGGCACCGCCAGTAATCCTCCAGCGTCCAGATCTCGCCGTTAGCCAGTACAGGAACGTCGACGACTTCCGCAACCCTGGCAATCCACTCCCAGTGAGCGGGCGGTTTATAGCCATCTTTTTTGGTACGAGCATGCACAACCAACTGTTGCGCCCCGCCAGAAACCAACGCTTGAGCGCACTCCAGCGCGCCTTCAGGGCTGTCATAGCCCAACCGCATCTTGGCTGTCACCGGGATAGACGAAGGCACGGCACGACGAACATGCGAGACAATCGAGTGCAACAGCTCTGGCTCGTTAAGGAGAATGGCACCGCCCTTGGAGTTGTTAACAGTCTTGGCAGGACAACCAAAATTCAGATCAATGACCGGAGCACCCAGCGTACAGGCGTACGCCGCATTCTCTGCCAGACAGACAGGATCCGACCCTAGGAACTGGACTCGCATGGGTACTCCCGCTCGCGTCATCGAGCCGCTTGCCAATTCCGGAGCGTATTTTTCATACGTTGCTAGAGGCAATAGCCGGTTGGTAATGCGAATAAACTCCGTGACACACCAGTCGATGCCACCTACCTGCGTTAGCAGATCGCGCAGAATCTCATCAACCAGCCCCTCCATGGGCGCCAAAGCGATTTGCATGTAGACCTCTGGAACACTTAAAGCGAATCAGGCAGCGCCTGACCGTAACCCTGAATGAAAGCCTCAGGCATACGCCGCGGCTTACCTGAAGAGAGCTCTATACATACGAAAGTCGTGACTGCACGCAGCAAGGTCATACCATCGGACGGGCGCACCAGTTGAAAACGACGTGTCATACGTAGCCGCCTGTCCCAATCAGTCAGCCATGTTCCCAGCAGCAACTGATCACCTTCGAAAGCACTTGCGAGATAGTCGATCTCGTGCCGAACTACCGCCATGGCGCGGTCCAACCGGTGAAACTCGTCAACACCAAGTCCTAAGCTATCTGAATGCTGCCAGGCACACTGTTCTAGCCAGGCGACGTAAACAGCATTATTGGCATGCCCAAGCGCATCGATGTCAGTCATTGATACCTGCAACGATATGACGAACGGATTTTCAAGTTCCCAGTTCATATAGCCTCGCCGGAACATGTCTGCGTAAGTTTTTCAGGGCACAAAAACAAAGGGCTTGCATTTCTGCAAGCCCTTTGGGGTATGGCGCGCTCGAGAGGATTCGAACCTCTGACCGCTCGGTTCGTAGCCGAGTACTCTATCCAGCTGAGCTACGAGCGCGCAACTTGGTGCTTTTATATCCAGACCACCACTGGTAAAACCGGGTGTTTTTTAAACACCCTTCAAAATGGCGCGCTCGAGAGGATTCGAACCTCTGACCGCTCGGTTCGTAGCCGAGTACTCTATCCAGCTGAGCTACGAGCGCGCTGAGGGTGCACATTATAGGCTCATATCTTTTTGAGTCAAGCGAATTTCTTAATAGAATCAGAGGGATAGAACTCTGAATCGCTTTTCCCGGAGCCTGTAACGTAAATGGCGGTGAGGGAGGGATTCGAACCCTCGACACCCTTTTGAGGTGTACTCCCTTAGCAGGGGAGCGCCTTCGGCCTCTCGGCCACCTCACCGCGACGGGGCGTAATATACGCGATTTTTTCCCGTATGCAAGCAAAAAGTTAAATAAAAATCAGATGTTAGGTTCTTGGTCCTTTTCCTTTTGAATTCGCTGGTAGATTTCCTCACGGTGAACCGCCACTTCTTTAGGAGCATTCACCCCAATGCGCACCTGATTTCCCTTAACTCCCAAGACCGTTACGGTCACTTCATCACCTACCATAAGGGTTTCTCCAACCCGTCGAGTTAGAATAAGCATTCCTTTTCTCCTTTCGTTCAGGACCACAGTCTGCAAAAAAATCAGGATCAATTCCGGGAACCCGCGATCCTTACTGATCTATTGACCAATACCGCCAGAAAGAAAGTTCCGGCGGCATGATCAAATCGATGGAAGGCATCCAAAAACGCCCTCCAGAGAGATTGGCTATTCGCTTACCCGAGCAGGTGCATCGAGTTCGAAAGCCGTGTGAAGAGCACGTACAGCCAATTCCAGGTATTTCTCTTCGATAACGACCGACACCTTGATCTCAGACGTCGAAATCATCTGTATGTTGATACTTTCCTTGGCCAACGCTTCGAACATTTGACTCGCCACCCCGGCATGAGAACGCATACCCACCCCAACGATTGATACCTTGGCGATCTTGGTATCACCGGTTGCCTCACGTGCGCCGATGGTCGCTGCCGTCTGCTTTAGGATTTCAAGCGCATTCTGGTAGTCGTTACGGTGTACCGTAAACGTGAAGTCCGTGGTGTTATCGTGCGAAACATTCTGCACGATCATGTCGACCTCAATATTGGCCGCACTGATGGGACCCAGGATCTTGAATGCAACGCCCGGGGTGTCTGGAACACCGCGGATGGTCAGCTTGGCTTCGTCACGATTAAAGGCGATGCCGGAGATGATCGGCTGTTCCATGGATTCCTCGTCATCAAGAGTAATTAGGGTGCCTGGACCCTCTTTAAAACTATGAAGTACGCGCAGAGGCACGTTGTATTTGCCTGCAAACTCAACCGAGCGAATCTGCAGAACCTTCGAGCCGAGACTGGCCATTTCCAGCATCTCCTCGAAGGTGATCTTTTCAAGACGACGTGCATGAGGCACTACGCGCGGATCAGTGGTATACACACCGTCCACATCGGTATAGATCTGGCATTCATCTGCCTTGAGCGCAGCTGCAAGCGCGACACCCGTGGTGTCAGAGCCGCCCCGGCCCAAGGTAGTGATATTGCCCTGCTCATCCACGCCTTGGAAACCTGCCACAACCACGACTCGCCCTGCCTTGAGTTCGGCACGGATACGATGTTCGTCAATGCTGACGATACGCGCTTTGGTAAAAGCGCTATCGGTCAGGATCCGGACTTGTCCACCGGTGAAGGACACGGCCGGAACACCCCGCTTGGTCAATGCCATGGCAAGCATGGCGATGGTCACCTGCTCACCTGTTGACACCATTACATCCAACTCGCGCGGGTTTGGCTGCGGCATGATTTGCTTAGCCAGGTCGATCAGACGATTGGTCTCGCCACTCATGGCAGAAACCACTACTACGATATCGTCACCGGCTTCGCGAAACTTCTTGACCTTTTCGGCCACCTGTTCGATGCGCTCGACAGTACCCACCGAGGTGCCGCCGAACTTCTGTACGATCAATGCCATTTGATTGCTGCCTAACGCGAGGGCGCTCATTTAACAATTCAGGTATACACCTGCCAAGGGCTCACAGAGCGCGATGCGAGCCCCATCGCTTATTCAATCACAATCCCGCTTCGGCAAAGCTGCGGGCCAACTCAAGTGCGCCTTCCAGCGCAGCCGGATCGGTACCGCCACCCTGAGCCATATCAGGGCGACCACCACCCTTCCCGCCCACATGCGCAGCAGCCTGCCTCATCAGATCGCCCGCCTTTAGTCGACCGGTCAGATCCTGGGTCACGCCCGCGACCAGCACGACCTTACCGTCTTGCTCGCCACCCAGCAGAATCACGGCAGAGCCCAGCTTGTTCTTGAGCTGATCGACCATAGCCATCAGCGCTTTGCTATCCAGCCCATCAAGGCGAGCAGCCAGGACCTTAACGCCCTTGATCTCGACGGCAGACCCCGCCAGGTCATTACCAGCTGCGCTGGCGGCCTTGGCCTTGAGCTGCTCAAGTTCCTTTTCTAGTTGACGGTTACGTTCAAGCACACCGGAGAGCTTATCGAGAACATTTTCACGACTGCCTTTGAGCAGGCCTGCCGCTTCCTTGAGCTGCTCTTCCGCCTTGTTCAGGTACGCCAGCGCACCAGCACCAGTTACCGCCTCGATACGGCGTACACCCGATGCCACACCGCCTTCACTGATGATTTTGAACACACCAATATCACCGGTGCGGGCAACGTGAGTGCCGCCACAGAGTTCAATGGAGAAGCCGTCACCCATAGTCAGTACGCGCACGGTATCGCCATACTTCTCACCGAACAGCGCCATGGCCCCTTTGCGCTTGGCGCTTTCAATGTCCATTAGCTCGATTTGAACCGTCGTGTTCCGGCGAACCTCGGTATTGACGATTTCTTCCAGCTCCTTGAGCTGTTCAGGTTTGATAGCCTCGAAGTGACTAAAGTCGAACCGCAGACGCTGACTATCAACCAGGGAGCCCTTTTGCTGGACGTGATCGCCCAGTACCTGACGCAGTGCGGCATGCAGGAGGTGAGTCGCCGAGTGGTTAAGTGCCGTAGCCTGGCGCACAGAGGCGTCGACTTGTGTTTCCAGCGTCTCGCCTACCTTGAGCGTACCAGCGGCAACCAGGCCATGATGCAGGAACGCACCGCCTGCCTTGGTGGTGTCACGCACATCGAAACGCTGGCCGTCAGCGAACAGATAACCGCTGTCACCCACCTGACCGCCCGACTCGGCGTAGAAAGGTGTCTGATCAAGCACCACGACACCCTCGTCACCTTCAACCAGTTGAGGCACCGGGCTGCCTGCCTTGAACAGCGCAACGATCTTGCCACTACCGGCGTGACTGTCATAACCCGTGAAGAGCGTCTCGCCCTCGACTTTGACCAAACTATTGTAGTCCACACCAAACGAGCTGGCCGAGCGGGCTCGCTCACGCTGAGCTTCCATTTCACGCTCAAACCCTTCCTCATCCAGGGTCAGGTTGCGCTCACGTGCGATGTCGTTTGTTAAATCAACGGGGAAGCCGTAGGTGTCATATAGCTTGAACACCACATCACCCGGGATCACATCGCCTTCAAGGCCAGCCAGATCCTGCTCCAGAATCTTGAGGCCCTGCTCCAAGGTTTTGGCAAATTGCTCTTCCTCGGTACGTAGAACGCGCTCGATATGTGCCTGCTGATCCTTTAGCTCAGGGAATGCCTGGCCCATTTCAGCCACCAGGGCCGCCACGATCTTGTGAAAGAACGTACCCTTGGCGCCGAGCTTATTACCGTGACGGCAGGCACGACGGACGATACGACGTAATACATAGCCGCGACCTTCGTTGGAAGGCAGTACACCATCGGCAATCAGGAAGCCACAGGAACGAATGTGGTCGGCTACAACCTTGAGCGAAGGCGCGTCATCATTGGCGCAGCCGATTGCCTGCGCAGAAGCCGCCAAAAGATTCTTGAACAGATCAATTTCGTAGTTGGAGTGAACGTGCTGCAGAACGGCACTGATACGCTCAAGCCCCATCCCCGTATCCACACTGGGCGCCGGCAACGGGTGAAGAACCCCGTCAGCCGTACGGTTGAACTGCATGAATACGTTGTTCCAGATCTCGATATAACGATCACCGTCTTCTTCTGGCGAGCCGGGTGGACCGCCCCAGATGCCTTCACCATGGTCGAAGAAGATTTCTGTGCAAGGACCGCAGGGACCTGTGTCGCCCATTGCCCAGAAATTATCCGAGGCGTAAGGAGCGCCCTTGTTATCACCGATACGAACCATGCGCTCGGCAGGCACGCCAACGTCCTTGGTCCAAATGTCGTAGGCTTCATCGTCGGTGGCGTAGACGGTAACCCAGAGCTTTTCCTGCGGCAGACCCAGCCACTTGGGTGAGGTCAGGAATTCCCACGCATAACTGATGGCGTCACGCTTGAAATAGTCGCCAAAGCTGAAGTTACCCAGCATCTCGAAAAAGGTGTGGTGACGTGCTGTATAGCCGACGTTTTCCAGGTCGTTATGTTTACCGCCGGCACGTACGCATTTCTGACTGCTGGTCGCACGGGTATAGGTGCGCTTTTCAAGGCCGAGGAAACAATCCTTGAACTGGTTCATGCCTGCATTGGTGAACAGCAGGGTTGGGTCGTTCGCGGGGATCAGCGAACTTGAGGCAACTCGAGTGTGCCCCTTCTCTTCAAAGAAGCGGAGGAAGGCTTCACGGATTTCTGCGCTTTTCATAAATTCTTCCAGACAGATACAGGGCTACAGCGCGCCAGCAAAGTCTTGCAGTATATCGGGACGGAGCGCCGGCTGTCGTCAATTTGCGATATAGGCGTTGCCTATTTGATTCAAGTGGATTCAGGCCTTGCGATAGGCGGCGAATGCCTCCAGCACGGTTTCAATGTTTGCGCTGGATACATCTAGATGCGTCACCAACCTTAACCGTGCGGCCGGGCTGACTACAATGCCTCTTTCTCGCAGAAAAGAAGCGAGTTTGGGAGCCTTATCGCCCGCGGCAAGGTAAACCATATTGGTCTGCACCGGCTCGACAGTGTAGCCCAGCTTTTCAAGTCCTTCAGCGAGGCGAGCTGCGTTGGCATGGTCTTCTGCCAGTCGGGTCACGTTGTGCTGAAGCGCGTAAAGTCCTGCTGCCGCCAGGACGCCCGCCTGGCGCATGCCGCCGCCAACGACCTTACGCCAGCGAATGGCCTTATCGATCAAACCCTGGCTGCCACACAGAACCGATCCTACTGGCGCGCCAAGACCTTTTGAGAGGCACACCGATACAGAGTCGAAGTGACGTGTAATGTCTTTTGGTGGAACGCCCAGCTTGACGACCGCATTGTAGAGACGGGCGCCATCCAGATGGAGTGCCAATTCATGCTCGTGGGTAAAGCGGCGTGCATCCGCAAGATAGCTCAGGGGAAGCACCTTGCCGTGCATGGTGTTTTCCAGCGCCAGAAGGCGGGTACGTGCAAAATGAAAATCCCTGGGCTTGATGTAGGACGCTACGCGATCCAGATCCAGGCTTCCGTCAGCCTCCATCTCGACTGGCTGTGGCTGGATCGAGCCCAGAACAGCGGCCCCACCGCCTTCATATTTGTAGGTATGCGCCAGCTGCCCTACTAGGTATTCATCACCTCGCTCGCAGTGCCCCATCAGCCCCAGCAGGTTGCTCATGGTCCCACTCGGCACAAACAAACCAGCCTCGAAACCCAGCTCATCTGCCAGATAATGCTGCAACTTGAGAACGTTAGGGTCCTCACCGTAGACGTCGTCCCCCACCTCAGCCTTCGCCATGATGTCGCGCATCGCTGGCGTAGGCTGGGTGACGGTATCACTTCTCAAATCGATGAGGCTCATGCAAACAGCTCCGGAAAGAGAAAATCCCGATGCTAATGCAAAGCCGCCTCGAAAATCACGAATTGTCTAAAGCTTTGGTTGGAACGATCAAAATCCCTGCGCGCAGACCGGGCCTTACGTTGGGATTTGGAAAGATGATCCTGGCGTCCGTTTCAGTGACTATCCACTTTTGAGAACCATCCTCTGCAAGCAGATAGCCTTCGGGCAGTGGACTGAAATTAGCGACATCGTCAGCCAGATGCAGGCGAAACGCTTCACTCTGCTTGATGATTTCTCGCGATACGTGAAACACCTTGAGCCGCTCCAGTGTTTGCGGCAACTCGGGCTCGCACTGCTCAATGATAGCCTTGAGTCGGGACTCGAGCTGACTGACATCGACTCCGGCATTCTGACCGAATGGACGAGCCTTTCCCAACTCAAGCGTAAAGGCTTCAGCCTGATGGGCCGCGTAGCTGTAAGCGCTGAAGGTGATACCAGGCTTGCTCTGCAATAGCACAGCGTCAATACCGGCGGCTTCGAGCCTGGCCATCTCGGCCTGCGAGTGCTCTCGCCCCTCGCTCCAGGGATACAGCGCAAAACGCTCAATGGCCGAACCACGGATTGCCGTATGCAGATCGTAATGCAGTCGAGCCCTGTCCGGCTCGCTGAAAAACTGTGCGACCAAGCGCTCCAGCTGATCGGCCCGCTGAGCTTCGAATCCTGACGTCAGCACATGCTTACCGTTGAACAGGCGATTCATATCCTGTTCGACAAAGCGAACATTACGCCGCATGGCTTCAGGATTGCCCAGAAGAAAGAGAATGCGAACACGAGGCTTTATCTCACCTCTCGCAATGCGTTTGAGCAGCCGATCCAGCATTTCGATAGGTGCTGTCTCGTTGCCGTGAATACCGGCTGAAAGCAGGAGGTCGACCCCTGCATCCGTTCCATTGGACGGCTTGACGAGCAAGGCGCCCTCACTCAACCACTGCAAGCGAATACCGCTGGAGGTGACCTGGATTTTTTCGGCTGGCTCTCGGCCAGCCAGTGTGAGTTCAAGCAGTTTGCCCAGAGAAAGACCGTACTGTTCCGTCATGATGATCCTGGCTGGCAAGTAGTGTTAGTCAGTGATCATGCCCACAACCACAATCTGGGCCATGCTCATGGTCCTCTTCGACCAGCTCCAGACTGAGCGCCAGTCCAAACTGGTTCACTGCCTGCGGGCGTAACCCCAGTACCGGGGTCTCAGCCTCATCTTCAAAGGACTCGGCATAGATCGTAAGCCCACCCTGTCCGTCTGGCTCCAGCCAGAGGTCACGGCCATTGATTTGAACAGCAACGCGGGCAGCACGCGCTTCGCGTCGCTCGCCTTGGGTGTCTTCGAGAATAAGGGACAAGCTTTCGATCATGTCTGTACTCAATCGATCTGGAATGGATAAACCGAACCCAGCTTCAAGATTTGTGTAAGCTCATCCAGAGCTGTTCGGCACTCGAATAGTAGCTGCGGATCGGCCAGATCGGATACGTTAAGGCGATCCCGGTAGTGAGTATCTACCCAGGTTACCAGTCGTGTATAGAGCTCGGACGTCATCAGCACACCAGGATTGACGGCTTCAAGCTCTGTCTGCTTCAGCGCTACACGTAGCCGTAGACAGGCTGGCCCCCCACCGTTCTGCATGCTCTGTTTGAGGTCGAATACCTTGACCTCGCGGATAGGCCCATCACTTTTGACGAGCTGATCCAGATATGTCCACACCTGAGCATTCTGGCGGCACTCTTCAGGCACGATCAGTAGTGTCTGGCCATCCGGCTTGAGCAGCAATTGGCTATTGAACAGGTAAGACCGTACCGCGTCATTGACGCTTACCTGACTACGGGGTACGCATACGGCGCGCAGCGTCCCGCCACGTCGAGCCAGCTTGTCGGTCAACTCCTTGAGCACGCGATCGCTTTCGAGGAAAGCATCCTCGTGATAGAACAATACTTCAGCATTGCCCACCGCGATCACGTCATTGTGGAAGACCCCCTGGTCGATGACTTCAGGATTCTGCTGAGCATAGACCACACCCTCTTCCGTCAGTCCATGCAGCCGCGCTATGGCCTGGGAGGCTTCCAGGGTTTGACGCGCCGGATAACGCTGCGGCGCCGGGTAGCGGTTGTCGAAAGCACTCCGACCAAACACGAAGAACTCTACGCCAGCCTCGTCATAGTCGCGGCAGAAACGTGTGTGGTTGGCAGCCCCTTCATCACCAAACTGGTTTACGGCAGGCAAGGCCGGATGATGCGCAAAATGCGTTTCATCACGAAACATGGCCGCCAGTACACGACTGGTCGTAGGATGCTCGATGCTACGATGAAACTTACTGTTCAGGTTGGCTGCCGTGAAGTGCACCCGTCCATCCGCCGTATCTGCGCTAGGACTGATGGTAGCGGCATTGGCCGTCCACATTGAAGAAGCAGAGCTGACCGAGGCAAGCAGCGGCAAGGCTTCCCTGGCGGCGCGCTCTATGACCTGAGCATCTGTCCCGGTGAAGCCCAGCTGGCGCAACGCAGCAACGTGGGGACGCTCCTGAGGCGCGAATACGCCCTGTTTGAAGCCGAGCTCCATCAACGCTTTCATTTTGGCCAGCCCCTGGCGAGCGGCTTCGCGAGGATTCGAAGTGAGCTGCCCATTGCTTTGAGAGGCTACGTTTCCATAGGAAAGCCCACCATAGTTATGGGTGGGGCCGACCAATCCGTCAAAATTGACTTCATAAGCGTTCATAGATGGACTCCAGGCAACAGTGTTGCCGGTAAATCAAGCGTGTCGGCTTCCAGCGAGGCGACCGGATAAGCGCAGTAGTCCGCCGCATAATAAGCACTGGGACGATGATTGCCGGAAGCGCCTATACCGCCAAAGGGAGCACTGCTGGCAGCACCTGTCAAAGGCCTGTTCCAATTGACAATGCCCGCGCGCGACTCGATCAGGAATTGTTCGTACCTCGCGCTGGATGACGAGAGCAAGCCTGCCGCCAGGCCAAAGCGGGTAGTGTTAGCCTCGCGTACAGCCTCGTCGAAGCTCTCATAGCGAATGACTTGCAGCAACGGCCCGAAGAACTCCTCGTCAGGACGATCGGCAACGCTGGTCACATCCAGAATGCCAGGCGTGAGCAAAGCGCTCTCAGCGTTGGGCTGAGTCATGGTCAGTAGCGGCATTGCACCCTTGGCCAGGAAACGCTCTTGTGCTTCAAGTAGCTGGCGGGCAGCGTCCAGAGAGATAACAGCCCCCAGGAAAGGAGCCGGCTCCTCATCAAACCGTCCTACTTGCAGCCTGGCCGCTGCCTGTACCAGACGCTCCAGAATGATGTCGCCCTGCTCCGTATTCGGTACTAACAGACGGCGTGCACAAGTGCAGCGTTGCCCGGCCGAAATGAAGGCAGACTGTACAATCGTATAGACCGCTGCATCGATCTGATCGACCGTGTCGACCACCAGCGGATTATTCCCTCCCATTTCAAGCGCCAGGATCTTGTGGGGGGCACCGGCAAACTGTTGATGGAGCAAGGCGCCCGTCCGGCTTGACCCCGTAAAGAACAGCCCATCGAGGTCAGGCTGCGCAGCCAAGGCAACACCAGTAGCGCGAGCCCCTTGCACCAGGTTGAGTACACCTTCCGGTAACCCCGCCTCGATCCAGCACTTGACCGTCATCTCGGCGACAGCAGGCGTCATCTCACTGGGCTTGAAAACAACAGTATTTCCTGCCAGCAAAGCCGGCACGATATGCCCGTTGGGTAAGTGGCCTGGGAAGTTATAAGGACCAAATACCGCAACAACACCATGGGGCTTGTGTCGTAGCCGCGTTCTAGCCTCGCCCAAGACGCCCGCCTTTTCACCCGTGCGCTCATGGTAGGCCTGAACTGAGATGGCCACCTTGTTTATCATACTGGTGACTTCTGTCGCAGCTTCCCAAAGAGGCTTGCCGGTTTCCACACCAATGGTATTGGCCAGTTCCTGACTACGCGCCTTGAGCGTCACTGCAAAGGTTTCGAGTACCTTGATACGCTCGTCCAGCGGCTTGCGAGCCCATGCAGGAAAAGCGGCGCGAGCAGCGGCTATAGCGTCCGATACCTGCTTGTCAGAGGCTTCGTTTCCATGCCAGATCACGGTTTGCCCGACAGGGTTGAGCGAAGTGAATTCGGCGCCTTCGCCAGCCAGCCATTGACCGCCAATGTAATGCGTACTCATGTCGTTTTCTCCTAGGGCGCTACTGACACTGCGCGGACCTGAGCGCCAGCAGACAGCTGCAGCCTTCTCGCCGTAACAGGGTCAACCACCAGTGTTCCAGAGGCTACCCGTGCAGGTGCAGCGGTAATTCGGCAGCCTTCTCGCTTACGGTTGTGAATTACATAGGGCTGGGCATCTTCGCCCGGCGTGCCGATGGACAAAACGAGTATCTGGCTATCCCGAATGGCACGAACCCTGTCGGTTTCGCATTCAATTGCCGGGCCCGCGTCGAAGATGTCCACATATCCCTGGTAGGCAAACCCTTCTGCATTGAGCATGCGAAGTGCAGGCTCGGTATCAGGATGGACGCGACCAATGACAGCCCGTGCTTGCTCTGAAAGGAAACACGTGTAAAGCGGAAACTTGGGCATGAGTTCGGCAATGAATGACTTATTGCCCACACCGGTCAGGTAATCCGCTTGAGAAAACTCCATCTTGAAGAAGTTACGCCCCAGGTTTTCCCAGAAAGGCGAAAGTCCTCGGCTGTCCGACACCCCACGCATTTCTGCGATCAGCTTATCTGAGAACAACGAGCGGAACTCGGCGATGAACAGAAAGCGCGCCTTGGACAACAGACGGCCGTTCAATCCGTTACGATGGCCTGCGTGCAGGAATAACGAGCAGAGCTCCGAATTACCGGTCAGGTCATTGGCCATGAACAGCGTGGGAATCCGCTGATGGATATTGAGTTCGCGAGAGGCACTGACTGTCAGCCCCACCCGGTAGTTGTACCAGGGCTCACGTAGACCTACGGCGCCGGCAATACCGGAAATACCGATAACGGTGCCATCGTCCTGCTCGAGTACGAAGAGATAATCCGCATCGGCACGCTCGACGTCGCCGCGGAAGGTTTTTTCAGCCCATTCCACCCGATGAGCCAGACGCTCTTCACTGGCAGGCAAAGTGGTAAGCCCGGCGCCTGTAGTGCGCGCAAGCTCGATTAGCGCGGGCAGATCCGCGCGGGTGACAGGACGAATGATCATATTCCCTCCGATGACCCAGGCCGGCGCTTCGCCGCGCCTGCGTCTGACGTGCCCTGGGCACGCACTACTCTCATGACGACAGCACGTATCATGGTTAAACAGCGACGAGCCGTACGGTATCGCCAGCCTTGACGTTGAGCGCGGCGGCGGCGGCACTCGACAGAACTGCCGGCGCTCCTGGCTCCCAATCGAGCTCGTGAACAATGGCACGGAAGTCCTGTAGCAGATCATTGCTGATCAGATAGGCACGGTTGCCGTCGACCGCATCCTGCACCTCCACCGCGACCACATGACTCCCTGCCATCGAACGGATGTTGTTGGTACGCGCATGCAACGTCGGACCGCCATCGAAAATATCGACGTAATTGTCAGTTTCGAAGCCTTCGCGGGTCAGGATATCGAAAGTGATCTGCGCACGTGGATGAACCTGGCCAATGGCCTCTTGGGCGGCATCTGTCAGCAACGGCACATAGATCGGATAGATCGGCATCAGCTCGGCCAAAAAAGTGCGACTCTTGGCACCGCAGATGCGCTCCGCTTCGGCATAGCTCACATCAAAGAAGTGACGGCCTACTGAGTCCCAGAACGGCGAATCGCCCTGCTCGTCACTCATGCCTACGATTTCGACCACGACAGACTCGGCAAATCGCTCGGGATGGCCAGCCATGAACATCAATCGACCCCGAGAATTGAGCTCGGCTATAGGGGTATCCAGAAAATCACGATCGATGTAGAAGCTGCTCAGCACACTGTTGCCCGTCAGGTCGTGGCAGAGTGAAAGCACATGCGTCTTATTGTGAATCTTGAGCTCACGCGAGGCATGGATAAAGGTCTCGTTGCGAAAGCTGTAAAACGGTTCGGAAAAGCCAGCCGTGGCAATGATGGCTGAACAGCCAACCAGACGCCCCGTGTCTGAATCCTCCAGAACGAAGAAATAACTTTCCTCGCCATTGAAGCTTACTTCGGCGGCAAAAGAGGCTTCTGAAACCCGGATCTTTTCCTTGAGCCGCTCGATGTCATCCGGCAAAGAGGTGACACCTACCGGACTGTCCGCGGCCAGATGCTGCACATGGGGCAAATCAGCTGCCCGAGCAGGTCGCATCACCAGCATGAAGTCACTCCTTCTAATTTTTCTAATTGAAATCGCTCTTGAATACCGTGGCGCCTCCCTGCGCCACGTTCAGGCTCAAGCCTGGGTAATGCGGGCCACAGCGCGCTCCAGTCGCGCCAGGCCTTCATCAATGTCAGCCTCGCTGATGACCAGACTGGGAGCAAAGCGGATGACATCCGGACCGGCCTGAAGCACCATCAGCGACTCCTCGTTGGCTGCCGTCAGCACTTCCTTCGCCCGACCTTTCCAGGGCTCGCTCAGCGGAGCGCCAATCAGCAGGCCCATCCCGCGCACACCGGAGAAGATACCGTACTTGCGGCCCATGGCCTCAAGCGCGGTACGGAAACGGTTATGGCGAGTCTTCACACCCTCTAAAACCTCAGGCGTGTTGACTACGTCCAGCAGAGCGGAACCGATAGCACAGCCGAGAGGGTTACCACCGTAGGTGCTGCCGTGAGTGCCTACCGAAAGATGTGCCGCCAGCTTGTCAGTTGTCAGCATTGCCGCCAACGGGAAGCCGCCACCAATGCTCTTGGCTGTGGTCAGGACATCAGGTGTGATGCCGTAGTGCATGTAGGCATAAAGGTGGCCAGTACGGCCTACCCCACTCTGCACCTCATCGAATACAAGCAGTGCGCCATATTGGTCGCACAGGTCACGTGCGCCTTGCAGATACGCCTGGTCACCCGGCAGTACGCCACCCTCGCCCTGGATAGGCTCGAGCACGACCGCGCAGGTCTTTTCGGAGATGGCCGCCTTGAGTGCGTCCAGATCGTTATAAGGCACATGGGTGATACCTTCGATCTTTGGACCAAATCCTTCCGAATACTTGGGCTGCCCGCCCACGCTTACCGTGAACAGTGTACGGCCATGAAAGCTGTTGGTTGCAGCAATGATTTCATAACGGCTTCCGCCACTGACGTCATGCCCATAACGACGGGCCAGCTTGAACGCAGCCTCGTTGGCTTCTGCGCCGGAGTTGGCAAAAAACACCCGGTCGGCAAAGGTAGCGTCAACCAGCTTGCGAGCCATGCGTAATGCAGGCTCGTTGGTGTAGATGTTGGATACATGCCAGAGCTTGTTAGCCTGCTCCATTAAGGCCTGCATCAGGGCGGGATGACCGTGCCCCAGTGCGTTAACCGCAATGCCGCCGGAGAAGTCGATCAGCTCACGCCCGGCCTGGTCCCAGATGCGTGAACCTTCGCCTCGGACGGGAATGAATGCGGCGGGCGCATAATTGGGCACCATGATCTGGTCGAAGTCGGTGCGTTGCACCGAGAACTGCGGAGCAGACATCGAAAATTCTCCTGCCTGTTGTGGGCTAGCGATGGAAGGATTGTAGGGAGTAGATCACGCCGGGCATTGCCGCTATGCGACAACTATTTACAGCGCACAACCAGCCAGCGGAGCGGCTTACAGATATGCGACAGAAAACATCGGCAATACGCAGTCTAGGGTGTACGGAGAGATGCGGGAAGCATCAGTAGATGCTCATCTTTAATGCACAGCTAGGCAACAATGAGTGAAACGCTGAAATAGTGGCCGCAGAAACGCTTTCTGCGGCCACTGGATCTTACTGGGCAGAATTAGGTGCTACACGGCTGGTACCGTTTACCGTCACGATGCGTACGCGCTCGCCCACCCGGAACACCTCTCCCTTGCTGACTTCCTGTACATAGGCACGGGTGCTGCCATCGTCTTCGCGTACCGTCACCTCTACACCGTTGGCGCGAGTGAAACCTTCTTCGGTAGCGGCACCAAGCAAGCCACCCGCTACGGCGCCCACGATAGCGGCGACATAGCTACCCCGACCGCCACCTACGCCACTGCCGGCGATACCACCTACCGCCGCACCAGCACCTGCGCCGATGGGGGTCTTGGTTCCTTCAATCTTAACGGGGCGCAAGGCTGTGATGGTCCCCATGCGCACGGTTTGTACCTGGCGAGCCTCATCGCGTGAGTACACGTCACCGGTCTGGCTGGATACGCACCCGGCCAGCAGCGCGGAGGCTGTCAGTGCAGTAATAATTTGAGTGGTCTTGTTCATCATTCAACTCCAGTTCCTACAGGGCTGTTCTCGGCGGAACCCTATGGTGGACCCTCCGCCTTACAGGAATGTTCAGCTTTTATCATCCTCTCATACGGCCTCAAGGCAAACGGTTGAATCTTTTGATCCAGACAGCTTTCGTTCATCCGCTTCGCTTGCTTTACCTGAAATAGGACGACTCATCCTGCTCAACCCTCGCGTGATTGCCGGGCCAGACGCCAGACACGAGCAAGGTCGGTTGCGCGCGCACGCAGCTCCTGTGCGGCGGTCCTACAGGCCTGCTCCAGCGTGACAGGGCCAGGCACCAGACTGAATGCTGCCTCAATCCCTGCCTCATATACCTGCTGGTAGTGCGCACCCAAGCTACCTACTAATGCAATGACAGGCACATCAGCCTCACGGGCGACCCTGGCAACTCCTATGGGCGTCTTGCCATGCAGGCTTTGGTAATCAAGTTGCCCTTCTCCGGTAATGACCAGATCCGCGTCCCGGAGCGCCTCTGCCAGCCCGGAAACTTCTGCAACCAGCTCGACACCCGATCGAAAATGCGCCTGAAGAAAGGCCCTAGCAGCAAAACCCAGCCCTCCTGCCGCTCCCACTCCTGGAAAGCAACTGTGATCTTCCCCGAGTACTTGAGCCGCAACCTGAGCGTAATGCCCAAGTGCTGCATCCAGCACAGCGACATCCTCAGGCGTTGCGCCCTTCTGAGGGCCAAAGACATGGGAGGCACCATGAGAGCCACACAAGGGGTTATCGACATCGGCAGCCACATCGATCTGAACAGTAGCAAGACGCTTATCCAGGCCGCTCAGCTCAATACGGGCAAGTTCGGCTAACGCAGCGCCCCCTGGCGGCAAAGGCTGACCATGTTTATCCAGGAACTTGACTCCCAAGGCGTTCAGCAACCCCGCACCGCCATCATTCGTAGCGCTGCCACCCAACCCCAGGATAATTCGTCGAGCTCCAGCATCCAGTGCAGCGCGGATCAACTCACCGGTACCGTAGCTACTGGCCCGTCTGGCATCCCGCTGCGCTTTCGGCACCCAGTGTAGGCCGCTGGCAGCCGCCATCTCGATCACGGCTGTCCCCTCGCCCAGCCATCCCCAGTGAGCCAATACCGGCTGCCCCAGCGGCCCCTGCACGGTCAGCTCACGACGCTCTCCTCCGGTTGCAGCCAGCAAGGCCTCGACCGTGCCCTCTCCTCCATCGGCCATGGGTTTGAGTTCGATAGTGGCGGAGGGAAAAACCGCTCTCCAACCCTCTGCAATAGCCTGGGCGACCTCAAATGCGCTCAGGCTTTCCTTGAACGAATCAGGTGCGATCACGAGTTTCATCAATGTTCTCCCGGCTGACGGTTCGCCTGTCGATGGGTATGGCTGCTCGTTACAGCAGGAAAAGACTTAAAAGCCATACCGTAGCCATCCCGGCAAGTCCTTGAATCAGGGTAGCGAGTGTCTGGGCACGGTACGCTGTGGCTACGCTCATACGGCTGAATTGAGTCACAACCCAGAAAAAGCTGTCGTTGGCATGTGAAACCGTCATCGCTCCAGCGCCGATCGCCATTACGGTCAATACACGCCCCATCTCACTGTCGAGTCCCAATTGGCCCAGCAGTGGTGCCACCAAAGCAGAGGTTGTCACCAGTGCGACCGTAGTCGAGCCTTGGGCTGTTTTCAGGGCGGCGGACACTACGAATGGCATGAACAGCCCAATCCCCAAGGCGGAAAGCGTGCTGCCAAGGTAATCGCCCAGTGGAGTGACTTTGAGCACGGCACCAAACGCTCCACCAGCGCCGGTAATAAGCAGGATGGGAGCCGCTGACAAGATGCCTTCGGCCACATGGTTCTGAAACTCCTGGCGCTTGTCATCGCCCTTGAGCAGCGAACAGGCCAGCACCAGGCCTACCAGCAGCGCCGGGACGGGTTGCCCAATAAAACCCAACAGCGTCAACACCGCCCCTTCTCCGAAAGGCTTGCTGGGAAAGGCAGCGATTGACCCCAGGCAAATCAATCCAATGGGAACAAAAATTGGGGCAAAAGCCTGCCAGGCGCTAGGAAGTACACCATAACTTTCGCGTAATGCCGTGAAATCCGCTTGGGAAGGCATCGGCGTGCCATCGTCGACCAGCGGGATGTCTTTATCCAGGAAGCGGTTGGCCCACCAAAGCCCTGCCATGGCTGTCACGAATGACACGACAAGGCCGACGCCGATAACCAGTCCGAGGCTTGCATCGAGCCCTAGATTACCCGCAGCCGCAATCGGCCCCGGTGTAGGTGGCACAAAGGTATGCGTAGCATAAAGGCCAGTTGCCAGGGCTACGCTCATGGAAATCAGGGAGACCTTCATACGAGCGGCCAGAGCATTCTTAAGCGAGTTGAGAATCACGTAGCCGGAATCGCAGAATACGGGTATCGAAACCAAGTAACCGATGATCGACAAGGTCAGGGTGGGAAAACGCTCACCAAGTACACGAATCACGGTTTCCGCCATGGTTATGGCCGCGCCGCTACGCTCCAGAATTACACCAATGATCGTGCCCAGCACAATGACAATACCGATGTATCCCAGGATGCTGCCAAAACCTGTTGTAAGGGTCTTAGTGATATCGCCGACGGGCACCTGATAGGCGAAACCGGCGAGAAAAGCCGCCAGGAGCAAGGCCAGAAATGGATGAAGCTTGAAGCGTGTGGTGGTCACGACGATGAATGCTATCAACGCCACCAGAATAAGGACGAGGCTCATGACAGGCTCCGGTTGTTATTGTGATCGGATAACTGTGGATGAGCTTATTGTGCTATCAGTTCAATGAGTTCCGCTTGGTACACAAGCACAAGATAAGTACCTGATTTCACCCTATGTATTGTGCATCTGCACAATCAGGCGCATTCCAGCAGACTGATTCCCAACGACAGGTAAAGCCACTGCCCCAGCATATCGTGGCTGAGCCCAGTCAGCTCACAGATACGCTCGAGACGATAGCGCAACGTATTCCGATGGATATTCAAGGACGCGGCACAGGCAGATGCCTGCCCATGGTGCTCGCACCACGCCTGCAAGGTTTCTCGTAACACGCCATTTTCATCCTGCGCAAACAGTCGCTTCAAGGGATCGAGCCACCCTTGCAAAAGCCAGCTCTGCCGCTGGCTGTAAAGCAGTGCCGTCAGCCGGTGCTCATCCAGCTTGAGTAGCCGCACATCAGGCAGGCACGCACGGGCATAGGCTTGCAGCAAGCGCAGTGATTGGCAGGCCTCTCGCAAGTCAACCAGACTTTCCAGCGGACCCGATGCTGTAACGCGTAATACGTTCAGCCCCTTGGCCTTTGCCTGATCAAGCCAGAGTTGTTCTTCATGAGGCCGCCCGAGCGGACGACACCAGAACCATTCCTGCATACCGACGGGGGCGCAAAAACTCTCCAGATTGGCAGACAACATAGCGCTCAACGCCTTGGCCGAACGGGAGTCTGAAGCTTCATTCAGCTCGATAAGGCATACCTGACGTGGCCAGCTCAGGGGTACCTGCTGTCGCTCCGCCTCAACAGAAAGCGTGTTCAGGCTTACCGAAGGGTCCAGCAATTGGCCGATCCAGCTGTCCAGTCGATGCCGCTGCCAATGACGCTCCAGATGCGATTGTCGCTGCTCCACCAACATTTCGGCCGCCATGCGGACCAGCTCGGCATATGGCCTGACAACCTCGGGCGTACCCGTGATACCGAGGACCCCGATCAACCGCTCGGCATAAAGCAGTGGCATGTTGACCCCCGGCTTCACACCCCGCAGGCAAGAGGCGGCCTGATCGTCGATCTCGACGACTCGACTGTTGGCCAACACCAGCTGAGCGCCTTCGTGACGGGTATGCAATCGCAAGGGATCACCGCTGCCGATAATCATGCCCTGCGCATCCATCACATTGACGTTGTAGGGAAGGATTGCCATGGAGCGATCCACAATGTGTTGCGCAAGGGTTGAATCAAGTTCAATCACGGCAATCCCTTCCTTTACATGAGCACTGTTTAAGGAGCCAAACGCTGGCGCTTCCAGCCCTCTCCTTCACGGCGGTAATCGAGCCGATCATGCAAACGGCTGGAGCGGCCCTGCCAGAACTCGACCCGCTCGGGAATCAGCCGATAGCCTCCCCAATGTGGCGGGCGCGGTGGCTCCTCATGGGCAAAGCGTGCCTGCACTTCAGCCACTTTCGTCTCAAGCTCTTCCCGACCGCCCAGCACCTGGCTCTGCGGCGAAGCCCAGGCGCCCAACCGACTACCCAACGGACGGACACGGTAGTATGCGTCGGACTCTTCAGGACTTACGCGCTCGACCACACCCTCGATTCGCACCTGACGCTCAAGTGTGGGCCAGAAAAAGGTCATGGCGGCCCTGGGCTGCCCAGCGAGCTGCTGCCCCTTGGCACTTTCGTAATTGGTGTAAAACACAAACCCCTTGGCGTCTACACCCTTGAGTAGAAGTACACGACAATGGGGTTGCTGCTCGGCATCAACCGTTGCCAGTATCATGGCATTGGCTTCTACAGGGGGCTGCTCGGTTTTAACAGCATCCTCAAACCATTGGCCAAATAAGGCAAATGGCTCGGCGGGCGCCTGCGCTTCGGTTAATCCGTCGCGGGTGTAATCACGACGCATGTCAGCCAGCGTCTGGGTCATGGCAAGCTCCTGATTGGGAATGGAACTTACAGCTTACCCAGTCATGCGCCAAGTTGCTTGACTCATGCCAGGCATATGGCGAATTGGCATCCGAAACCAAACGGTTCCGGATGCCTTTACTGACTCAGCGCTTGCTTTGCAGAGAGGCCAATACCACTGTACGTGGCTGGATAAGGACCTCGACACGACGGTTCTGAGCGCGCCCTTCGGCATTGTCGTTTGCTGCGCGCGGCTGGGTATCGCTCAGACCACGAACGACCAGACGATTGCCATTAAGCCCGCTCAGACGAAAGATGGAGGCTACCGCCTTGGCGCGGCCGAGACTGAGCTGGTCATTAACCGCCTTGGAACCAGTGCTATCCGTGTGTCCCAGCACAATGACGGCGCTCTGGTCATCCTTGAATACCAGCTTGGCGGTACGGCCCAGCGGGCCGAGCATGGATGGCAGAAGCATCTCAGCACGATCAGGGTTGAAGGAGTCGTCAACGTTGGCGATCAGCAGTAAGCCGTCCTCTCTACGCTCCATTTGCATCTTGCTACCGGCGATGGCTTCGCGGATCGTTTTTTCATGCTGATCCAGCCAGTCCTTGCTGACTGTTATCTCTTGGGCTTTCGCTTGAGCCTTTGCCTCGGTTACAGTCTTGTCGCTCTTGCCAAACGGCCACCACCAATGTCCGCCGTCCGCTTTCGCCTGGGTTTCGGTCTTTTGCGTTTCTACCTTCGCCTGGGGGACTGGCTCCTTGGCAGTGGCAACGTCGCTTTCCTTGTGAAAATAACTGCAGGCGGAAACGCTCATGCAGAGAACGACAGTAGTAGTCTTGAGCAGCTTCATGCGTTTTTATCCCATCAGGCGCAAGCCCGCCGAATCGGCACCGACAGGCAAAGTTAAAGTGGTTTCTTAGATTGTGTCTTTAACTGATTATTTCGCAAGGGGTGTACGTTGTCCTTTTGTATCAACCGACAAGCGGTTGAGTAGACTCGGTGGCGAAACGGTCAGGTGAACGAGGGCGGCAAGGGTATCACGTCATAGACGGTGCTTATCAAACGATAGATAGCTCGCTATTGAAATTGCCATTGGCCATCACTACGCTGGGCGCGTCAATTTGTCCTCCCTTGCGTACACTCATGTCTATAAATACACCTAAAGAAATCGCAACACTGGCGATACAGGCTGGTATTGCCAAAAATCGGCTTTCCATTCCTACCCTATTCATTCTTGGCGTTATGGCCGGCGCGTTCATTGCGACTGGTTTTCTTCTCGATATTCACGTTATTGGCACCATGCCCGCCGAATGGGGCTCGTTTGCAGGCTTCGTTGGCGCAGCGGTTTTCCCGGTCGGCCTGATCATGACCGTGCTGGCAGGCGGTGAGTTACTGACGGGTAATATGCTGCTGCTTCCTCTGGCACGTTTTGCAGGCGGTATCAGCACGATGGGGGTGATTCGCAACTGGCTATGGGTCACGCTTGCCAACTTTGTCGGCAGCCTGGCTGTCGCGTACTTCTTCGGTCATATGCTGGGTCTCACCGAGGGTGCATTCCTGGGCAAGACCGTTGCCATTGCGCAGGCAAAGATGAACGCCGACTTCCTTCACGCCTTCGTTTCCGGTATCGGATGCAACTGGCTCGTCTGTCTGGGCGTCTGGATCGCGTTTGCCAGCAAGGATGTGGTAGGTAAAGTCGTGGGCATGTGGTTTCCCGTCATGGCCTTTGTTGCCATCGGTTTTCAGCATGTGGTTGCCAACATGTTTATCATTCCAGCCGCTATCTTTGCAGGCCAGGCTACCTGGGCCCAATGTCTGCCCAACCTGGTAGCGGTTTTCCTGGGTAATGCTGTGGGTGGCGCCGGCTTTGTAGGGTTGGCCTATTTTCTGGCCTATCGCCCTGCATCTGCGCAGGCGACGGCCGATCTGGCGTCAGCGCTACAAAAGACCCAGGCGGATCTTGCACCCACAACACCCACACTTAAGGCCGTGAACGACTGATAAGTTGAAGTGCATAGCGGATTGACCGGCCACCCCTGCCGGTCAATCCATCCTATCCTGATGTCAGAGGCATTGCCCAACGGCTTCTGCCAGCTGCTGAGCTCGCGGGTCCATGAGAATATAAGGTCCCAATGTGTTGGTGGCGAAACCAAATGCTACCCTGCGCTCAGGGTCGGCGAACCCGATAGACCCACCCGCCCCTGGATGACCAAAGGACTGGACGCCCAGGCCATAGGTTGCGTTGGCATGGTCAGGCTGGTCCAGCATGAATCCCAGGCCGAAGCGTGTCGAGGTCATTAGCGTCCTGTCGTCACCCCGACTATGTTCCGTGAGCATGTGCTGCAAGACCGTCTGGTCCAGCAATCGACCGTCGAGCAGCCCCGCATAAAACCCTGCCAGTGAGCGCGCATTGCCATGACCGTTGGCGGCAGGCTGCTCGAAACGGCGCCACTCCGGTTTATTGGTGCTGTTCAGAATGCCCGGCGGGTTGGCAAAAGCACGGGTACTCAAGGCTTGGGGGTCGGTCATGGTGGTCTTCAAGAGACGCTGGGCGGCAGCATCACCCATGTCGCCCTTGCCTCGAGCAATATGCGCAACCCGATGCTCTTCGCTCTCAGGCAGACCGATATGAAAATCCAGCCCAAGCGGCCTGGCCGTTCGGGCAATAACAGCTTCTCCTGGTGAGCGGCCATCAATGCGGCGAATCAGTTCTCCCATCAGCCAGCCATAGGTCATCGGTGAATAGCCGTGGCTCTCGCCTGGCGTCCACCAAGGCGTTTCGGCGGCAAGGGCAGCCGTCATGGTGTCCCAGTCATACAGCGCACTGGCAGGCAATGGAGCACGCAAGGCAGCCAGTCCTGCCTGATGGCACAGTAACTGGCGCACCGTAATGGCGCCCTTGCCTGCAGCCGCAAATTCCGGCCAGTAGTGTTGTACTGGTTTATCCAGTTCAAGCCTGCCCTCTTGAACCAACTGCATGGCGGCCACGGCGGTAAAGGCTTTGGTGCAGGAAAACAGATTCAGTATCGTGTCCGTCTGCCACCCGCTCTGCGCATCCTTGTCCGCCGTGCCTGCCCAGAGATCCAGAACGGTTTCGCCGTCCACCTGAACGCACAGGGCTGCACCGCGGGTATGCACGCCTCGCCCCGGCTCGTCGAACAGAGCACTGAAGCAGTCCCTGACGGTTTCAAAGGCCAGATCGAAATAACCTTGGATCTGCACAGCTGTCTCCTCATCGTGGTCATATTCAAGTCTCTCACACTGACGAGAAGAGACCTCTACTACTGCACTTCCAGCCGGAACGGCGGTAAGGTGCTCAGGATGGCCTTGCCATAACGCTGCGTAACGACACGACGATCCAGCAGGCTGATCGTGCCGCTGTCCGACTCGGTGCGCAGGAGACGTCCACAAGCCTGGATCAGGCGCAGCGAGGCATCGGGCACAGCGATTTCCATGAACGGATTGCCACCCCGTGCCTCGATCCATTCGGCCAAAGCAGCCTCGACAGGATCATCCGGCACCGCAAAGGGAATCTTGGCAATCACGACGTGCTCACAATAGGCCCCGGGCAGGTCGACCCCTTCGGCAAAGCTGGCCAGACCGAACAATACGCTGGGCTCGCCATCATCCACACGGGAGCGGTGCTTATTGAGCGTCTCCTGCTTGGACAGGTTGCCCTGGATCAGTACACGGCGGCGCCAGTCACGCTCCAGCCCATCGAAGACATCCTGCATCTGTCGCCGGGAAGAAAACAGCACCAATGCCCCCTTGGCCCCTTCCAGCATATCGGGCAGCTCTCGCACGATAGCCGCCGTATGGGCCGCAGAGTCTCTCGGATCCGCCTGCAGATTGGGTACGCGCAATAACCCTGCCTCGGCATATTTGAAGGGACTGGGCACAATTGCCGTGTTGGCGCTTTGAGGCAGGCCTGCCCGCATCCGAAAACGATCGAATGTCCCCAGCGCCGTCAAGGTGGCGGAAGTTACCAGCGCGCCATAAGCCACATTCCATAGCGTACGCCGTAGCGTTTCGGCAGCTAGGATGGGACTGGCATTGACCTCGATATCATGGAATGCACCGGACTCTACCAATGTCAGCCAGCGCGCCATGGGTGGTGAGTCGGTCGGATCTTCCAGCGTAAAGGCCGTCCACAGCTCCCAATTACCCTGGGACCGAGCCAGCAGGCTGCCAAACAGCGGATACCACTCTTCTGCCTGATAACTTGCAATGCCAATGCTTTTCTCCCCGTCCATGGCCTCTTTCAAGAGGTCCGTAAGACGAGTGAACAGGTCGGACAGCTGGGCAAAGCCCTTTTTGAGCTCAGTCCCCATTTCCCTTAAATCCGCTGGGACGAGGCCACCAACGAACCGATGGCGAGGCCGATCACGTCCCTCCATGTCTTCGCCGGCGCGAAACTCGGCCAGCTGCTCACAGGCTGTAAACATGAACTGCTGCTGGGTACGAATCTGTCTCGCCAGTTCAGGTACTTGCTCAACCAGCCGTCCCAGCTCGCCCGGCAAGGGATGTTGAGCCAGCAGCTTGGTCAGATTCTTGGCGATTTGCTCCAGCCACTCGGCCGTGGAGCGCAGGCGGGTAAAGTGAGCGAAGTGATTGATCGCCTTGTCCGGCAGGTGATGGCCTTCGTCAAACACATAAATGGTATCGCGCGGGTCGGGCAGAATAGCCCCGCCACCGAGCGCAAGGTCAGCCAGTACAAGATCATGGTTGGTAACGATCACGTCTACCTTGGTCATGCCTTCACGGGCACGGAAAAAGGCGCACTGCTGAAAATTCGGGCAGTGCCGATTGGTGCACTGCGTATGGTCAGTGGTTATTCGTGACCAGTGTTGGTCATCAATGGCTTCTGGCCAGCTGTCACGGTCACCGTCCCAGCGATTACTGGCCAAGCGCTCGATCATCTTCGTAAACAGCTTCTGACCAGCCTCATCGACGTCGATCGTAAAGCCATCATCCGCAAACAGCTGAGCGGTCGTATTCTGGGCTTCGCTTTCCTGCAGCATGAGATCCAGGCGCGACAGGCACAGGTAGCGCCCTCGCCCCTTTGCCAGGGCAAAATTGAACGACAGACCACTGTTACGCAGGATATCTGGAAGGTCCTTGTTGACGATCTGCTCCTGCAGAGCCACTGTTGCCGTCGCAATGACCAGACGCTTGCCGGCCGCCTTGGCCGCAGGAATGGCGGCGAGACTATAGGCAACGGTCTTGCCGGTACCGGTTCCGGCTTCCACAGCCACGACGGCAGGATCGCCAACGCGACGCCCTTCGTCATCCTGCTTGATCGCACCGAGCCCTTTAGCCGTCTCGGCAATCATCAGCCGCTGACCATAGCGCGGCTTGAGCGACTTGGCTTCGAGAAAGCGGGTATAAGCCCCCTGAATCTGGGACTTGAGTTCGGCACTAAGCATGGGGTTCCTCGACAGGGAAGCGTCATACGCTTCCAGCAGGCGCCACCGGCAGGTGACCCTATCAGCAATACTGTATAAAATATCAGTAGTTTGGGAAAGCGGCTAATCGTAATGCACTTTTGCCGACGTACTGATTATATCACTAGCAATAAAGACTTTTCGGTGCCGACCTCCCTGATCTGAAGCGGTTAAACCTAAAAAGCCTTGATTTTTCCTAAAGATACAAACGTTGTTTTCAAACCATGGCAAATCACATGATAGAAAACTGAGGCTATTGGCTATGGAAGAGCAGGCCCAACAACTGGACCGAGTCTGCTCCTTCAACCCATAGTTGTTTTAGCTCGGCTATTCAGTGGCCTGGAGCTGATCGTGTTGGTAGGCGATACCAGTGAAATACACCAAATAGCACTATCCATAAACGATTACGCCACGGATATGAACTTTGACGGAGTTGCCGGTTGAGCATGAGCACCTCCAAAACGTGCAAGCAAACCAGCACGACTCCAGCAAGATTCAGTAAAGCCTCGAACGGAAAGGCAAAAGGCTGGAACACGTTAGTTATGACAACGAGCCAGAATAAAAGAGAAAGAAATTTACCGATAATCATCAGGGCTGAGGACATGCTTTGTATTCAACATAAAAACTAACGTGATGTTGATTCTACTACCTAATGGAGATCAAGGCCGTCAAAGCATTTATATAGCTTCCTTCCGTCTGTGTCCTGTTTCTTCCAATGGTCGGAAATTAACGTCGTCAGGCTTAAGGTCACGAGCGAGAGGCCGCCATACAAACAGATCCTCGTAGTGCTTATCCTTTGTCTGGTGGTTCTACCGTGAAAAGAAAAAAACTCTCGCTTACCTGCCTAGCCCCTTTGGCTTTGCTGAGCCCCCTTTCAGAGGCCAACGAGCTTAGCTGGAATTTAAAGCTAATCGGCCTAGCGCCTACTTTTTACACTAACCAGCCTCTAGGGCAAGGTGTACGCGTGGGCGTATTAGATGGCTTGGCTGACTATAATCATCTGGAATTTAGTGGCCGACTTAATCGCAGCTGGCTCAGCCCGAACGGACAATACACATCTTTTGATAATCACGGATCGCATGTTGCAGGAATCATTGGAGCCGCCATGAACGGCAAAGGCACTATGGGTGTAGCGCCACGTGCCTCGCTGTCCAATGTAGCTGTATTTGATAACCGCGGCTGGGTCGCCGGCTTGTCTACATCCAATGCCATGGCTCGGGTCATAGCTGACGGCGCGCGCGTTACTAACATGAGCTATGGCCCTACGACTGCAGGTGACCTGGCCTATCCCGAGACGTTGAGCGCCATTAGCACTTATCGCCATCAGACAGTAGCCGTACTGGCAGCAGGCAATAATGGTGCGGTCCTAAAGAATGAACATTGGTCTTTGCAAAGCGCTCCGCTGGCTAACCTGGTCATTGTTGGTAGCGTGGATAGCAACAAGGCCCGCTCGGCCTTCTCCAATATCCCTGGCGAATCCTGTTTTACCACCTATCGATGCCAGGAAGCTGATAAGTTCAAGTATCGCTTTTTGATGGCCCCCGGCGGCAAATGGATTTATTCCACCGGTCCTAATAACAGCTATTTAGGCATGGCTGGTACGTCCATGGCAGCGCCTCATGTATCAGGTGCAGCGGCACTTCTCTTATCGAAGTGGCCTTTCCTAACTCCAGCGCAAACGGTCGATATTTTATTTAGGTCTGCGGAGGACTTAGGCGCAAAAGGCGTTGACTCCGTATACGGCTGGGGTCTTTTACGCGTTGACCGCGCCATGGCGCCTGTCGGTCAAACACGAATTGCAACGGGTGTTACTGTCACGAGTAATAGTGTTCCAGCTAACTCGACGCGGCTGATTATGCCAAGTGCAATGGGAAGTAGCCGCGTTTTACGGTCAGCCATGCGCGATGCTGTAGTCTTTGATGAAGTAGGCCGCGACTTTCAGGTCGATGCTTCACAATGGAGTCATAACCGTACACTGGCGCTTGATTTATCTCGCCACTTGGCGCGTATGGCTGACATATCTCAACCAGATGTCATTTCACAGCGCTTGACTCCCAGCCTGACGCTGACAAGCCTCAGCACTCCTGCATTGAGAGGCGAACAAAACCTTACTTCGCCTCTTGAAAATACTGCAGAAGACAAGCGTCTCTCGCAGATGCCCGCCTGGCGCCTGGATGGCCAGACGAAAGACTTGTCTCTCAGTATTGGTAAAGGGTTTTCCTTCAGTGAAGCCTTCCTTGGTACGACTACTGCCCCCCTTTTTCTAACAGAGCGCTCGGCAGCTGAGCTGCCTTTGTCAGGATTAGCTAAGGAGGACGTATTCGGCCTTACTCGTCTCAAACTAACTGACACCCTTGCCTTTTCAGTAGGCTTCAGTGAGCTATCCGACTCGACTCTGACAGCCAAAGCCCAAGGTACGCTGATAGCTGCACGCCTTGCTTATGCACCCAGCAAGCGCGTCGAAGTAGCAATCACGCAAACCGTTCTGGACGAGAAAGACATGACGCTCGGAGGCCCTTCAACGGGGGCGCTAGCGTTGGGCAAAGCCGCCCATACGGTAGCAACCGGTCTTAGTGTGACGATGAAACCTTTTCCTTCAGTACAGACACAGGTACACCTGACAGAAGCGGTAACACATCTAGAGGCAAGCGATACGTCTCTGTTCCGCTCTATAGATAACCTGCCAAGCCGGGCTTATGGTGGGTCCGTCATAAAGACAGGTGTCTTCAATGCAGAAGATGCGCTCGGCCTTAACATTACGAAGCCTCTGCGCGTTCATAGTGCACGTGCCTCCCTGGACACGCCTATTGGTCGAACAGATCAAGGTAGCGTGTTGTATAACCGTAGCGTGGTTAACCTGGAGCCACAGGGCAGCCAGACTGATATCGAGTTGAGCTACCGGGGAAAACTGGGAAAGCGTACCGGCTTTGGTGTCAGCCTGTTCCATCAGGACCAATTTAATCATCAGCGTGGCGAAACGAATAGCGGCGTCTCGTTCAGCGTTAAGATTGACCTTTAACTTCACGTACCCGACAGATACCCAAGGACCCTTTTGAGGTCCTTGGGTATAAGAAATCACTGACGCTCGACCAAGATTTCTACGCGCCGGTTGGTAGCACGACCTTCTGCCGTTTCGTTGGTAGCCACGGGCTGGCTTTCCCCAAGCCCTTGGACAGAGACGATACTGGCCGCCGGAACGCCCGACTGAACCAGGTAATTACGCACGGCTGCTGCACGACGCTCAGACAGGCGCTGGTTGTACTTTTCAGTACCCTTGCTGTCAGTATGCCCGTTAATTGTCAGCCGTGTCGTGGACGCTTCGTTTCTTAACCGGGAGGCTACGGTATCGAGCTGCGCACGGTCCGCCGGACTGATTTCGGCCGAATCGAAGGCAAAGTGCAGATCACGTACAACAATGGTCTCTTGGCGAGGAAGCGGCTCGGGTGCAGGCGTGGGAGCCGGCGCAGGCGTTACCGGTTCGACAGCAGCTACCTGCTCTTCACCCTGCCCATGAACATAGCAGTAAGCCCCCGCCGTGGCGCCGGCAACCAGCCCGCCCCACCCAGCATAGCTACTGCTTTCAATGGCGCCGACGGCCGCACCCGTGGCACCACCAATGGCGGCACACGCAGGCCAGTCCGTTTTCTTTACACCAGCGCAACCTGCTAAAACACTGCCCACCAGAATGAGGGGTAAAGCGGTCCTTATAATCGTCATTGTTGTCTCCTATTAAGGACTAGAAAAAGCGACCTCGAAAAAGGAATTGGACATCGATTTCTCCGCTCCGTCAGACTGGCGGTACAGGCCTGATCTTGACAGTGCCGCTTGATTAGTCTCCACAACAACCGCCGAGGTTCCACATGACCGCGACATTATCGTCACGTACTCCGCAACAGGCCTTGGCCGCGCTATTGGATCACTACACCCCTACTCGCCTGCTGATGGTCAGTGCCAGCGAGATACCCGCCGTGCAGGCTTTCAAGGCAGCTCACCCTGACTGCGAGTTGACGCAGTCCCCTGCCGGATCATTACAGGAACCGGTATCCCACCAACGCTATGACCTAGCTATCCTGGCTGACTGTCTGGAACACCTGTCCGTACGTGAAGGTCAGCAACTACTGGGCGGAATCCGCAATCTTAACGCCAGTCGGCTGGCTGTCCTGGTCGATCTGGCCGCCAGCCAATGGCAGCCCAGGGACTTCTATGCCCTGGCCATGCAACAGAGCGAGCGCTTTCAGCGTGATCAGCAAACCCTGACGTTGTTCACGTATGATCTGCATGATTACAAGCAGGTACCGGACTGGCTGAACGCCCGCTTCTGGGCCCATCCTGAACTCTTTGGAAAATATTGGTGGTAACGATGGCATCTGCTCCTTGCCCATGCGGCAGCGACGAGCTACTCGACAACTGCTGCGGCCGCTATCATTCAGGTGCCTCAGCCCCTACAGCGGAGGCGCTGATGCGCTCGCGTTACAGCGCCTATGTGCTGGGGTTGATCGACTACCTGATCGAGACGACCTTGCCTGCACAACAGGCAGGACTGGACAAGGCAGCCATAAGCGCCTGGAGTGCCCAGAGCACCTGGCTTGGGCTTGAGGTTGAAAGCCATGAGCCTCTGGGAGGCGTGCCTGAGCACGCCTGGGTCATCTTTGTGGCCCGCTGGCACGATGCGCAGGGTGACCATGCCCACCGTGAGCGCTCGGCGTTTGTTCAACAGCAGGGGCGCTGGTATTTCCTGGATCCGACCGTGGCCATGGCGGCAGGCCGCAACGACCCCTGCCCATGTGGCAGCACGACCAAATTCAAGAAATGTTGCGGCCCTTTCCTGCCATGAGTAGAGCCGCTACACCAGTTTAAGATGAGACGTATCGGGCACCTGGACGGCTGCCTGTGGCCTTTCCTCACCCATGTCGCTTCCTACCGGTGCCAGTGTGAACTTGCCCAGATCAACCTGGGGCGGAGCGACCTCGGCCTTCTGGTCCTGCAGATCCGCTCCAACCGGTGCCAAGCCGAAATCCGGAGCATCGACATTGACAAACGCCGCCATGACCTCATCGCGCGGTGCGACGGAGACGCGACGTGCTACAGACGCTGGATCCGACTCCGGTTTTTTGGTGGCAACTGGAGCTGGCGCAAGATCGATCTCTTCCGCAATCACCATTGATACGACTTCAACCCTGGCACCGGCATGAGTAAGCGCAGCCCGATATTTTTCAGCAGCGGCTGCATCCAGTCTATTCTTGATAATGACGCGGCGCCCGGAAAATAGCTGTGCGATACGCTTCTCGTCCGCCTGGAACAACCGAGCCAGGTTGGCACGTACTTGCGCTTCGTCAGCACCTGTCATTACCTCACCGGAAAAGGCGATCTCGAAAAGGCTCATGTTCATCATCCTGTCTAGCTTGAGGGCTATAAGTTCTGTAGATTGCTTACCGCCTGAGGAGCGGCTAGCCCGTTTTTCAACCTGTATAAGTACAACATAATGGCCCAGGCACTTGCCGACTTCAGAATAAAATGAGCATGGCTCGCGTTTGGGTAAGGTCCAGCTTATGCCAGGCACGCCTGTGCAACAATCGGACCGAGCTATTTTTCAATGCGCCGACGCGCTGTAACCGCTGCCCTTCGTTATGGAGTCGTCACATGTTTTTTCGGGCATTCAACAGGAGAGTCCTAGGTCTCTCGCTAGGCATCCTGATCCTGTTTGGAATCAGTGGCTGTACGTGGTTCTCCAGGGATTATGAAGACCCTGAAATACAGCTGACCCAGGTAGACCTGCTCAAAGCCAAATTATGGGGACAGGAATTCCTGTTGCACTTCAAGGTGGACAACCCCAACGATATCGATCTGCCCATTCGTGGCATGACGTATGCGATCTACCTGGAAGATGTTCCCCTTGCCGAAGGCGAAACGGGGCGTAACTTCACGATCCCAGCCTCTGGCAGCACGGAGTTTACCCTCCCCGTGCAGACCAATATGTGGCGGTACGTCAAAGACATCGTCAAACTGATCAAACGGACCGACAAGCCCGTTCATTATCGTCTCGTTGGCGAAGTGAAGACCGGCTTGATGTTTGGCCGCAGCGTCTATATATCGCGCAGCGGCGAGATCGTCCCGAACAATTTTTTACCGGAGTAATCAATGAACCAGCAACCCCACGTCCACGGCCCTGACTGCAATCATGACCACGATCACGGCCATCATCACCATGTTCATGGGCCGCATTGCAATCATGGTCCAGCTACCCCTGTTCGCAACCCACTCAAAGAGATCGGTCGCAACGATCCCTGCCCGTGCGGAAGCGAGAAAAAGTACAAGAAGTGCCACGGCGCTTCATGAATAAATGACGGCCCACTGATGTGGGCCGCTCTCGTTCATCGTTCCTTTCGAACTGTAAGCGTCCAGCCCGGTCACTCCTTTGGCAGTACCCTTTGCCCCGGAGAGCCTTGATGATCGATCTTTATTACTGGACTACCCCCAACGGCCACAAAGTAACGCTGTTTCTTGAGGAAGCCGAACTGCCCTACCGCATTCATCCCATCAACATCATGAAGGATGAACAGTTTGCGCCAGACTTTCTGAAGATTTCGCCCAACAACAAGATTCCTGCCATTGTCGATCAGAACCCGGCAGATAATGGCAGCCCCGTGACGCTGTTCGAGTCTGGCGCCATCCTGCTCTATCTGGCAGAAAAAACCGGCAAATTCATCCCACTGAATATCCGCGGACGTCAGGAGGTCATGCAGTGGCTATTCTGGCAAATGGGCGGTCTGGGCCCTATGGCCGGTCAGAACCACCATTTCGGGCGTTTCGCCAAAGAGAAGATTCCTTATGCGATTGATCGCTACGTGAGCGAGACCGCGCGCCTTTACAGCGTACTGAACAAGCGACTGGAAGATCGGGACTTTGTGGCGGATGGGGAATACACCATTGCCGACATGGCCATTTATCCGTGGATTGTGCCCTACGAATGGCAACAGCAAAAGCTGGAAGACTATCCCAATATCAAGCGGTGGTTTGAGACGATTAGCATGCGAACCGCTACTGTCCGCGCCTATGACCTCGTCAACAAGGTAAACCCGCCAGCGGCGAGCTGATTGCCAGAACAGGCGTCGGCAGCGCTATAGCGACCGACGCCTGTCATGATCACGTCAGAGGCTGACCGTCATCATCGTGGAAGCGCGCCTTTTCAACCGCTGGCGTGCGCCAGCCAGCCGATACACCCCACAGGAAAAACACCAGACCAATCACCGCCACTACCGCCAGATCCCCTCCGTATGGCAGATAACCCTGGCCACCGAAACGGTCGCTTCCCGCCCAGGAGACCGCTGCCAACACCGGCAGGAAACACAGCAGCCACAGCGAGCCGCGGAAATGACGGCTGAAACCCTTCCACCCCTGCTTGGCCTGGTAGTAGATGTATATGGGCAATGCCGCCACGATCAGCAGCATAATTTCACCTGTCCGAGGCCACTTGGCCCAGTAGAGAAGCTCAGTGGCGAAAATGAACGCCAGTGCGGCTAAAACAGACAGCCCTCGGATTCGCAAAGGGCGATAGAGCTCAGGCGCCGTCCGCCGCAATGCCATGACACTTACCGGCCCGGTCAGGTAGGAAATGATCGTGGCAACAGAAATAACTGCCGCCAGTGTGCCCCAGCCCCGGAAGAAAAAGAGGAAGATGAAGGACACCGCAAGGTTCAACCACATGGCCGGGCGGGGAATCCCGAACTTGGGATGTACATGCCCAAACATGGCCGGCAGGCTGCCGTTGCGCTGGATACCATAGATCATCCGCGCAGTGGTGGCGGTATAGGTAGCGCCTGTTCCGCTCGGGCTGACAAAGGCGTCCGCATAGAGCAGAAAGGCCAGCCAGTTCAGGTTCAAGGCCAGCGCCAGTTGGGCAAAAGGTGAGCTATATTCAAGACCTGCCCATCCCTCGTGCAGATGCTCAGGAGGAACGGCGCCTAGAAAGGCAACCTGGAGAAGAAGATAGATCACCGTGGCGATAATGATCGAACCGATTACCCCAAAGGGTACGCTGCGGCCGGGATTATGCGCCTCGCCTGCAAGGTTTACCGGACTCTGGAAACCATTGAAACTGAACACAATGCCGCTGATGGCTACTGCTGTCAGAACGGCCGAAATACTGATGGAGTGGTCTTCGCCGGTGATACCAACAGTAAAATTCTCACTGTGAAAACCTGACAGCATGAGCGCTATGGCGGTCAGTGCCGGTACCACTAACTTGAATATCGTGATTGCACTGTTACTGCGGGCATAGAGCTTGACGCCCCAAAAGTTGAGCAGGAAGTACACGACTACCAGAAGCGCGGCCAGTATCAGACCGGTTGTACTCAACTCGCCATGACCGCTGCTGACACTGTAAAGGTCCTGCGCCCATTGCCAGGGCCAGGACGCCATATACTGAACAGAAGCCTCTGCCTCGACCGGGATGACCGATACAATCGCGATCCAGTTGGCCCATCCGCCAATGAACCCTACCAGAGAGCCGTGCGAGTAGTGCCCATAGCGCACCATGCCGCCCGACTCTGGAAACATGGCACCCAGCTCGGCATAGGTCAGCGCGATGAAAAGAATGATCACTGCACCTAATAACCACGCATAGATAGCCCCAGGGCCTGCCAGCTGGGCAGCATGCCAGGCACCAAACAACCAGCCGGATCCGATGATCGACCCCAGCCCAGTAAACATTAAAGCCAGAGGCCCTAAATCGCGACGGATCGCGCGCTCATTCGACATCGTGTACTCCTTGGTCAGCGCCTTAAAAGACGGACTCAAGGCCGATGAACAGAGCAACAACGGGCCAAAAGTCGCCCGTCCAATTGGCGAAGCGACAAATCATGTCAGAATGTTTCTGTCGTGATAAGGATTAAATGTCGTTTTTAAACAAGTGTGATCCGCTTCACTGGTCAGAAAAATCACACCCGCTGGCGGAATGGACTGGACAGTGCTTGCCTGGATAACAACGCCTCACTAACGTAGCGCGCTTTTGAAACCCTGCTCCTCTGGAGACTATCCGTTCATGGATTTTCCTGCTTACCGGCGCCATCTGGGTCGCCTTGGTCTTGTTTCAGTACTGGGGCTTGCGGGCTGCCAGACAACGTTTGATCAACGTGACACGGATAGCCTTACACCCAGCTCGGGCGTTCAACCCATCAAGGGGCTTGCAGAAAACGCGTCGATTCGGCGAAGCGAACTGGGCGTGCCCCTGATCGAAACATCGACCTTTCACGATGCACTGTTCACGCTGGGTTATGTCCACGCATCGGATCGACTAAGCCAGATGATTACCTTGCGCCTGCTGGCGCAAGGACGGCTGGCAGAAATGGCAGGGCCGGACGCATTGGACACCGATCGCCTTATGCGTGCGGTCAATCTTAGGAAAACGGCAGAAACTGCCTGCAAGAATGCATCGCCACGCCTGAAGAAATTCCTAGAGGTCTACGCTCGCGGCGTTAACGCCTACCTGTTCCGTTACCGGAACAAGCTTCCAGCAGATCTGGCCGCCACCGGTTATCAGCCTGAATATTGGAAGCCTGAGGACTCCGCCCTGCTCTTTGCTCTGCTCGATTTCAGTCTGTCCGTCAATCTGAACGAGGAACTGGCCAGTCTGGCGTTGGCACAGAAGGTCAGTGCCGATACCTTGGCCTGGTTGCTGCCCAGCTATCCCGATGAGCCGATTCCCGTCGACGAAGCTGCCAAACTCAAGGGTTTGTCCTTGGCGGGACAGATCCCAGGGCTGGAGGCGTTGAACGCAGCCTCAACACGCCTCGCCCAGGTAAACGGATTGACGGTTCCCGCCGGAAGCAGCTGGGCCATTGCTCCGCAACGCAGTCGCAGCGGCAAGAGCTTGTTGGCAGGTGACCTCAGCCAATCGCTTGCCCTGTCATCGGCCTGGAGCTACGTACAGGTTCGTGCGCCCCGTTACCAGGCGGCAGGATTGTCCCTGGCGGGAACGCCGTTCATTCTTTCCGGCTACAACGGCAAGCTGGCCTGGTCGTCTTCTCCAGCCATGGGCGACACTCAGGATCTGTATCTTGAACGTGTACGCACCCAGGGCAGCGGCTTGAGCTACGAGGTCAATGGAAAATGGACACCTGCAGCGGTCCGTTCCGAGACCTTTTTCATCAAAGGCCAGCGGCCGGTACGAGAGACTGTCTTCGAAACCCGGCATGGCCCGCTGATCAATCATCAAGTCGGCCAGCAAAGCGGTTATGGTCTGGCCTTGCGCAGGGCTACGCTCGATACGGACAAATCCATGGATGCAGTATTCGACCTGAGCCGGGCCAAGGATGTTGACCGCGCGTTCGAGATAACCCGAGACATCCGAGCGCTTGCGCTGAATATAGTCTTTGCCGACGCCGAACATGTTGCGTGGCAGGTGACCGGCCTATACCCCAACCGCCGCGAAGGACGCGGGCTGCTGCCCTCACCCGGGTGGACCGATCGTTATGAATGGGATGGTTTTGCCGACCCGATGTTGCATCCCTATGACCAGGACCCTTCCCAAGGGTGGCTTGGCAATGCGGGCAACCGTACGGTGCCGCTGGGGTATGGCATGCAGCTGTCGAGCTCATGGCAGGCTCCCGAGCGGGCCGAACGTATCGCTCAGCTTGCAGGCTCGCAGACACGGCTGGAAGCTCGCAACCTGATGGCCATGCAGGCAGACCAGACCTCACCGTTGGTCGCCAAGGTCCAGGCCATGCTGAGCGCACCGGGCATGGCTCAGCCCCTCAAATCGGCCATCGAGGCCCTACCGGCTGAGCAACGCGCACATGCCAGCGAGGCCTTGCGCCGAATCGGCACGTTCGATGGGCGCCTATTGGCCACGTCAGCCGATGCGGCCGTCTATGAAGCATTTCTGCAGGCTACCGCTCGACTAACTTTTGCCGATGAACTGGGAGGAAACAACAGCCCGGCGATGCAGGCCCTCAACCGGATCGCCCTGCTCTCTTACTCAGCTCAAATCGATCATCTTCTGACCCGGGACGATAGTCCTTTCTGGAATGATACCCAGACGACAGCCAGGCACGACAAGCCGGCCATTCTTGCCCAGGCGCTTGCCTCAGCCATTGCCGAATGCGAGCAGGTCATGGGTATTGACCGAAACAGCTGGCAATGGGGGCGTCTGCACACGTATGACTGGCAGGGCGAAACCGAACAGGCGGCCGCCCGGCCAGGTACCAGTACACGCTATCCCGCTCGCCGGGCATATCCAGCAGGCGGAGACTTCTCGACACTGGATCGCTCGGCCTATGGCTGGGGCAACGGCTTTGGGGCACACAGTGCCAACAGCTTGCGCATGGTCGTGGATTTTGGTCAGCCGGAACCGTTTATGGCCATTGATGGCAAGGGGCAGTCGGATAATCCAGCCAGCCCTTACTACGGCAAGGGCATCGAACCCTGGCTGAAAGGTCAGTATTCCAGCTTCCCCTTCCAGCCGCACAATCTGGATCGTGTTTATGGCACGCGTCGTCTGACGCTAACGCCTGCCCAGTAAGCGAGCCGGCCCTGGCATATCACTTGCTTCATGTCTCTTCAGAAGCAAGTGCCAACGGCGGCATTTGCTGACCGTATATTCGACAATGGCGTCGTTCTGCGCCGATAACCCTTGTTATCGGCCTTAACGGCGCTTTTTTGTTTATGTTTTTGCCAAGGCTTGCTATGACGACGATTAACGCCCTCGCCTGGGTATCAGGCTCGGATGCACCAGAACGGAGCATTGTAAATCTGGGCTTCATGCCCCTGACCGACGCTGCCTCGCTGATCGTGGCAGCCACTCAAGGATTTGCTCAACCCTACGGATTGACCCTGCACCTACATCGTCAGCCGTCCTGGTCAGCCCTGAGGGATCGCCTACTCAATGGCGAGCTAGATGCGGCGCACAGCCTGTACAGCATGATCTATGGCCTGCAATTGGGGCTGGGCAGCTCGTCACCTACCGACATGGCTGTCCTGATGGGCTTGGCCCAGAATGGGCAAAGCATCAACCTCTCAGCCTCGCTCGCGACCGAAGGTGTCACTACAGCTGAAGCACTGGCACACCGTATTCAGCAGTCTTCGCAGGCTCCGCTTGTGCTGGCGCATACCCTACCCACCGGGACTCATGCGCTCTGGCTGTACTACTGGCTGGCCGCCAAAGGCATCCATCCGCTGGAAGATGTGAGCACCGCTGTGGTGCCTCCACCGATGATGGTGGAGCATTTACGCGCCGGCCGAATCGATGGGTATTGTGTAGGCGAGCCCTGGGGCGCCTCGGCCATTGAGCAAGGCCTGGGCGTGACCCTGGCTACAACGCAATCCATCTGGCCGGATCATCCAGAAAAGGTGTTGGCCTGTACCCGTGCGTTTGCCGAGCAGAACCCCAACACGGCCCGCGCCTTGATCTGTGCCCTGCTCGATGCCAGCCGGTTCATCGAGGAAAGCCTCGAGAATCGTCGCAGCACTGCACAACTGATCAGCGGCGCCGCTTATGTCAATGCACCGGTAAGCGCCATCGAGCCGCGCATGTTAGGTCAGTACACAAATGGACTGGGGCAGCGCTGGCAGGATGAGCATCCCCTGCGCTTCTTTCATAAGGGTGCAGTCAATATACCCTATCTATCAGATGGCATGTGGTTCATGACTCAATTCCGCCGCTGGGGTCTTTTGCGCAATGACCCTGACTACGTGGGAGTGGCCCGTCAGGTACAGCAGCTCTCGCTTTACGGCGAGGCGGCAGCGCGTATAGGCGTGGAGGTTCCTGATCAGCCCCTGCGCAGCGCTACGCTCATTGACGGCCGGGTATGGGATGGACAGGATCCGGCAGGCTACGCCCGCAGCTTTACCCTGCATGCCCTGGCTGACGCCATGCTTAATCCACTGACTTGACTTCGAGGCGACAAGCACCATGCGCATTCTGCTTATCGACGACACCCCGAAGAAGGTAGGCCGCCTGAAGGCCGCCCTGCTGGAAGCCGGCTTTGACGTAATCGAAGAGTCCGGCCTGACCATAGACCTGCCCGCCCGAATCGAAGCGATCCGCCCCGATGTCATCCTGTTCGACACCCAGTCGCCCAGCCGTGACGTTATGGATCAGGTATGCCTGGTGACGCGAGACCGCCCTCGGCCAATCGTCATGTTTACCGACGAGCACGATCCGGATGTCATGCGCCAGGCCATTCAGTCAGGCGTCAGCGCCTATATTGTGGAAGGCATTCATGCCCAACGGTTGCAACCGATCCTCGACGTGGCCATGGCACGCTTCGAAACCGATCAGGCTCTGCGCGCCCAGCTGCAGGCACGGGAACAGCAACTAGCCGAGCGCAAGCGAATCGAGCTGGCGAAAGGCATGTTGATGAAAATGCGGGACTGCAATGAGGAACAGGCTTACACCCTGATGCGCCGCCAGGCCATGAGTAAACAGCAGAAGCTCGTTCAGGTCGCCGAGCAGATCATCTCCATGAACGAGCTGCTCGGCATGTAAAGCCCCTCATTGACGTTGTTGCACGGAGTGCGCTGGCGAGGTTGGCAGCGCAGTGACCGTCTGACTCAAGCAGACCCGGTTGCGGCCCTGCCGCTTGGCTTCGTAGAGCGCCTTGTCAGCGGCCTGCAGCAGTTCCTCGGCTTTCTGGCCGCTCTGTGGATACATGGCAATACCCAGCGAAATGGTGACCGGGCCCAGAGGTGCACCGCCATAGACCAGTTGCATGTGACTGACCGCCTCACGTAGCGCCTCGCAACGCGCCAGGGCGCCTGCCTGGGTGCACTCGGGCAATACCAGGGCAAACTCCTCTCCACCAAAGCGGCAGGCCAGATCACTAGCCCTGACCAGGCGTTTAACCTCCACGGCCAAATGCCTTAAGACCGCATCGCCAGCCTCATGGCCGTGAGTATCGTTAAACCGTTTGAAGTGATCCACGTCGAACAGCACGACAGCCGTTGTCGTCTGGTTGCGACTGGCACGCAGCAGTTCGCGGCTCAGAGTCTCATCGAGGAAACGGCGGTTGTGCAGTCCGGTCAGCGCATCCACGATGGACTGATGACGCAGGCTGTCACGCAGGGCCAGGTTCGCCACGCCCAGGGATACCTGCTCGGCAAAGGCTTCGGCCAGCTTGAGTCCTGAGGTGGGATGCTCGCACAGCGTCAACACACCGATAGGCTCACCCTGCGCCATCAGTGGCACACAGATGTAGCCGC
Organism: Pseudomonas sp. C2.3V; assembly: GCF_058536325.1. Taxonomy (NCBI): domain Bacteria; kingdom Pseudomonadati; phylum Pseudomonadota; class Gammaproteobacteria; order Pseudomonadales; family Pseudomonadaceae; genus Pseudomonas; species Pseudomonas sp. C2.3V. Next base: position 2,721,823 of record NZ_JBZUBN010000001.1, read on the forward strand.
CTTGCGCCTGGACGACATTGACCAGATGGGGACAGACCAGATCCTTGGTTACGTCCTGGACATCATGGGTCTGCCCACGACGCACCGACCAACACTGGTGAGGCTCGAACATAGTCTTCTGCTCAACCCAGCCGTTCCAGGCTCCTGCGAGTTCCAGGACATCCCGCGAGGGGTGATACAGATGAATACACCCTGGGGCGGATCCGAACAGCTGGCTGGCGAACCGGGTGATGATGTCGTAGCACTCGGCAAAGTCCGTAGTTGAATGCAAAGCGCTGGCCATACGGCTCATGAGCTCCGTTTCACGGTTGCGCAGTTCGAGCTGTTGCATGCCGTCGCTTAATTGCTCTGAGAGTTCAAGCAGGCGTTTTTCGCTTGTCTTGGTCTCATTTAGTACGCGGAACGTGAACTTATAAAGAATCGCAACGAGGACCAGATCGAGCATGGCAATAAGCAGGAGCGCAATACGGATGATCTGACGACGCCATTCCACCTGCCGGGACAGCAATAGGCTCTCTTGCGACATACGATTTTCAATCGTGGCGACTTCCTGTCGAATGGTATCCATGAGCCGTTTTCCCTCCCCCGTGCTGACCCGTGCTACTGCCTCGGACAGCCCCCGCTCACGGCGCAGCTGAATAGTGCCATTCCAATAGGCTCGCTGCTGACCGATCATATCCTGAAGGGCAGCAAACTCAGGGTACTGCTTCGCATCCATTGCTTGCCGCAAGGGAATCACAAGATGGTCGACCTCGGCATATCCTTGAAACAGAGGCGTCAGATAATCTTCACGGCCTGTAATGATGAACCCACGCTGGCCGGTTTCACCATCCTTGATTGCTGAAAATAAGCGCTGCAGCTGTTGGAGGCGCATTTCAGCTGCTTCGTAGTTATCCAGGCCGCTGCGAATCCAGCTGGTGCTGCTAAGAGGCACAATCACATTGAGAACCAGCATGGCGATGATTAGGCTGAATCGGCTACGCAACTGCGAAGCAGTCTTGGTCATTGCTTGTTTCCAGGAGATGCATCTATCGGATTAGAAGTCTAGCCGCTGCTGATCAATCCATAAGCAGTGTTTGCAGGAAGCAATCGAGCAAAAAGGCAGAACAACGGTCATACCGGTAAGTCTGCCTGTTTTTTCCGGCAGGCGACAGGTTTGTTCGATCTCTCTTGAAGGCGGCCCCTATCTAGGCTATAAGCCCGGAAACCCCGTATGGACATCATCATGCTCAAACACTTGATCGGTCTGTTCAGAGCGCCTTCGGAAGAAGAGCGGAAATTGGCGCAAACGATCAACAACTCGTACAAGTCCCTTCGGGTCGTGGGCCGCGGTACCATCCGGATTGATCCTGAAGAAGTGTTCGACTCGCCGGAGTTCAAGCAGGATCTCGACCGAGCCAAGCGCCTTATCAACGGCTAAATGTTTCTTCTCCTTCTTCTGCCTATCCTGGTTAGCGGGTTTCTCGTCTGTCACAAGCACCCGCTTTTCTACTATCGCCTGCATCGCTACGAGGGACAGTATCTCTATTTGCAGAGCGCCCGACTGGGTCTGTTTTGCGCGCTTCTTTCGCTGACCCTCAACCTCATCCTGTTTCTGCTCGTGGCCCAGCATGACTGGACGGTGGCAGGCCGTACCTTTTCGCTCGATTACTTTTCCGGCCTGGCAAGCCTGATCCTGCGGACCCATGCCATTGAGGATGCGAGCCAGGCCGCCCAGCTCTCCTGGATTCTTATCCTTACCGTGACCGCACTCATGATCCCAAGGCCCTGGGCATTTCTGGCCAAGGCTTACATCAAGCGGCGGCATGGGTTGAAGGAAGAGAACTATGCGATGTTTCTCATGGCCGGCATTCTCAAGGACAGCCCGTTGGATGACCTGCTATTCAATGCCACGATCAACCGTGAAACCCTGATGCTCTCCCTGGAGGAGCGCAAGGTCTATGTAGGCAAGATCACGACTCTGGGCGAACCCAGCGAAACGGAAGGTGCCGATCAGGAGGTCTGCATCAAGCCGATCATGAGTGGCTATCGGGACAAGGACAAACTCTGGGTAACGTTCACGACCCACTATGCCGATGCGGACAAGGATATTTACCTCACGCTGAAGCAGAGCCAGATCCTGTCTGCGACCAAGTTCGACTTTGATGCCTACGAGCGCTTTGTCCGCAGTAAAAAGCCGGACCATGTAACGTCTTAACAAGACGATGCCTGTGCCCCATATCCGGGCATGTCTATCCACGATGCGCTGTAATGATTCAGACGGGCGGATGGTCTGACGTTAAAACCGCAGGCTAGAGCGCTTTGCTGACTTGGCGTGGCGTTTGCTAATCCATCCGTAACGGTAGCCAACGGCGGTTACCCACCTACGACAAAGGCGTCGCGTTGCTCCTGCTCCGGCAGAGGGCAACGTGGCGCCTTTGTCGTTTCTGCCCCAATGCCCGGGGCGGGTGGACGCTCCGCGGTTGTGCTGAATGCCTGGCATTTCACAACGCACGTCAGGCGCGTTCGCCTTGTGATGTTCGAACTGAGGCCCTGCCGCGTGGCGGGTACATCGTTGATTACGAGGTGCACGAATGAACACGAGTTTCTGGAAAGCCGGCCATGCGCCGACCCTGTTCGCCGCGTTTCTATATTTCGATCTGAGTTTCATGGTCTGGTACGTGCTTGGCCCGCTGGCCGTGCAGATCGCGGCCGACCTGCAACTGACGACTCAGCAACGCAGCATGATGGTCGCCACGCCCATTCTGGCAGGCGCCGTGCTGCGTCTGATCCTCGGCTTTGTGGCTGACACGCTCTCGCCCAAGACCGCAGGCATTATTGGCCAGATCGCCGTCATCGCGGCGCTATTCGTGGCGTGGCAGATGGGTATCGACAGTTACGAGCAGGCTCTGCTGCTAGGACTCTTCCTGGGTTTTGCCGGCGCTTCCTTTGCCGTCGCCCTACCGCTGGCCTCGCAATGGTATCCGCCGCAGCATCAGGGCAAGGCCATGGGCATTGCAGGTGCCGGCAACTCGGGAACGGTCTTCGCGGCGCTGTTCGCTCCTGGTCTTGCAAAACTGTTCGGCTGGACCAACGTCTTTGGCTGGGCGTTGATTCCGTTGGTCGCTACGCTCGTCTTCTTCGTATTGTTTGCACGCAATGCACCGCAGCGGCCTGCGCCGAAGAAACTAGCCGACTATGCCAAGGCCCTGGGTGACCAGGACAGCTGGTGGTTCATGTTTTTCTATAGCGTGACCTTTGGTGGTTTTCTCGGGCTTGCCAGTACCCTGCCGGGTTACTTTCATGACCAATATGGCCTGGAGCCCGTCGTTGCCGGCTATTACACCGCTGCCTGCGTCTTTGGCGGTAGCCTGATGCGGCCGCTGGGTGGCGCGCTGGCTGATCGGATTGGCGGTATCCGCTGCCTGTTGGGCATGTATACCGTGGCAGCTGTTTGTATTGCCGCAGTAGGCTTCCATCTACCCAGTGCAACGGCCGCCCTGGGGCTGTTCGTAGTCGCCATGCTGAGCCTGGGCGCAGGCAATGGCTCGGTTTTCCAGCTGGTGCCGCAGCGCTTTCGCAAGGAGATCGGCGTCATGACTGGCTTGATCGGTATGGCGGGCGGTATCGGAGGCTTTGTCCTGACGGCGGGCCTTGGTGCCATCAAGCAATCCACCGGTGATTATCAGCTGGGCCTCTGGCTATTCGCCTGCCTGGGCGTACTGGCCTGGTTTGGTCTGCTGAGTGTGAAGCGGCGTTGGAGAACCACCTGGGGATCGGCGGCCGTGTCTGCTGCACGCGTTTAACTCGAAGCGCCCGTCAAACGACGGGCATTTCGCTTCTAAACCTCTCTACTTCCTGACCGAATCCATGCCCCTTACCTTGAGCATCGGTGAAGCCACGGCCACCGGTCCACGACCGGAAAACCAGGACGCCCTGCGTAGCGTCACGCCGGCTCCCGCTCTGGCACTCAGCAAGGGGCATCTGTTTACCCTGGCCGATGGAGTAAGCCACTGCGCCGACGGCGGATTGGCTGCCCGCTCAACCGTACAGGCGGTGGCGATGGATTATTACTCAACGCCCGAAACCTGGCCTATTGCACAGTCACTGGATCGTCTGCTCCTGGCACAGAACCGCTGGCTACAAGCCGGGGCCCAAGGCCAGCCGTTACTGACGACGCTGACGGCCCTTGTGCTCAGAGGGCACCGCTACACCCTTGCCCATGTAGGCGATTGTCGGGCCTATCACCTTAGAGGCCAGACACTCTCCTGTCTGACAGAAGACCACGTCTGGCAACAGCCCGGCATGCAACATGTTCTGACACGTGCTCTGGGGCTGGAAGCTCATCTGATCGTGGACTTTCATGAAGGTGATCTGCAAATCGGTGATTGCTTCCTGCTGGTCAGTGATGGGGTCTGGGCCTGCCTGGGTGATGCGGCTATACGACGTATATTGCTGGATGAAGCCAACCCCATGTCAGTGGCCCATGCCTTGATCCACGCAGCCCATTTGGCGGGCAGTCAGGACAATGCCAGTGCATTACTGGTACGTGTTGACGCCCTGCCTGACAAACCCTTGGCGGATGCCCTCGCCGAGGTAGCGGGCTGGCCTGTTCCACCACGACTCAAAGAGGGCCAGATGTTCGAGGGCTGGCAGGTCGAACAACGCCTGGCGATCTCTCAGCAGTCCTGGCTGTATCGCGTGCGTGACAGCGCCGGGCGGCCCTGGCTGCTCAAGACTCTCGCCCCAGGTCAGCAAGGTGATACCCAGGCCATGCAGGCGCTCCTGATGGAGGAGTGGTTTCTGCGCCGGGTCGCCGGAAGGGCTTTTGTCGAACTGCATCCACTGCCTCAACGTCAGCACCTGTATTACGTACAGCGTGAATACCCGGGCCGCACGCTGGCTGTCCAATTCAAACAGGCCGGTCCATTTCCGCTTGGCGAATGGCTGGATACCGCAACCCGCCTCTTGCGCGCTCTGGGTCAACTGCATCGGCGCAATATTCTGCACCGGGATATCAAACCCGAGAATCTGCACCGGGGCAATGATGGCGAACTCAGGCTACTGGACTTTGGCCTTGCCTATTGCCCTGGCCTTTCCCATGAATGCGAGGGCGCAGTGCCGGGTACGCCCAGCTATCTGGCGCCCGAAACGTTCGAAGGTGCCGCACCAGGGCCGCAGCAGGATCTCTTTGCAGTAGGCGTTACGCTCTATTACCTGCTGACAGGCCATTATCCCTACGGAGAAATAGAGGCCTTCCAGCGACCGCGTTTTCAACAGCCGGAACGTGTGCTGCGCTATCGGCACGACGTACCGCTCTGGCTGAACGACTGGTTACTGCGCGGTGTAGCGGTCGATCCAGCCCAGCGTTTCGAGACGGCAGAGGAAGCCTTATTACTTTTGGAGCAAGGCGAGCGGCAACCTGTATTACCGCCCAAGGCATTGCTAGAGCGCGAGCCACTGAAATTCTGGCGTACAGTGGCCTGCGTTTCGTTACTGATCAACCTCGCCGCTGTGCTGCTCTGGTTGTATCGCCATTGATCGATCTGACGAGCCAGCCAGCCAAGGCCAGCTCGCCTGTTTCAGTTGAGCTTGTTCGCGGGCGGTTGCGTTGACGGGCTCGTACTGGCCACGGTTGCCCCTGAGAGCTGACGGCAGCTGGCAAACAAATCCAGCTCTGCGTTATAGACCTGGGTATGGACACGCAGGAGACCCAACATGGAATGGAACAGGTTGTCCTGGCTGAGCGAGTCATTCCGGTGGACCGCTACACACTGGCTATTCATCCCCATCGACTGCTGATACGGCTGAGAAAACCACGCTACGCTGGCGATATGCTTCTGCTGATCCGGCGCTACGGCGTACGGCATGCCATGAAGAAATACATTGTACTCACCCAATGACTCACCATGATCGGACAGGTAGAACATGGCGGTACTCACCTTGTCCTGGTTGTTACGCAGGGTATTGATCAGGCTCGCCAGGACATGATCAGTGTAGCGAATGGTGTTGTCATATCCATTCACGATACTTTCCCGTGAGCACTGGCTCAGCTCGTTGTTCTTGCATACCGGGGTGAAGTGCTCGAAGGCCGCCGGGTAGCGTTTGAAGTAGGCCGGGCCGTGGCTGCCCATCTGGTGGAGCACCAGCACGGTGTCGCGCTGCATGTGATCGATGATGCCCTGTATATCCTTGAGCAGGATTTCATCATGACACTCGCCATCGCTGCAGAATGCCGGGTCCTGAGCCTTTGTCAGGCTTTCGAAGGCCACACGGTTACAGGTTTCCTTGCAGCCGGCCTGATTGTCGCGCCAGATCACGTCATATCCAGCCCGCTTAAGCACATCAAGCAGGTTCTCCTGACTTTTGGCCACACTGTCACTGTAATGCGCGCGGGTCAGATTGGAGAACATGCAGGGTACGGATACTGCCGTCTCGGTGCCGCAGGAATGCATATCGGTAAAGCTGATCACGCCCTCCTCCTGGCGCAGCTCGGGCGTTGTATCGCGGCCATAGCCATCCAGGCCAAAGTTGTCGGCACGTGCGCTTTCCCCAACGACCAGAACAGTCAATGTCTTGTGCGCACCGGCGCTGACGGGCGCCAGGCGTACAGCATCCGTACCGATCTCGCGCAGCGGACCCTTGGGTTTGGCCGTCGCGTCATGAACATAGCTGATCAAGGCACCCACAGAATTGCTGGGCGTCAGCTGCATATGGATCTCATGATGGTTACGGAACAGGGAAGACAGACTTTGATAGTTGAGCATGGCCACGCCGACTATAACCGCGGCGGTTAGGCCGCTGGCAATGGATTTGTTCAACAGCTCGCGCGGCCACCGGCGATACTGAACCGGTGTCCTCCAGAGCAGCCAGACCGGCAGCGCGCCGAGCAGAAGCAGATAGGCAGCCAGCTTGAATGACAGCAGATCCACCACTTCAGCCGTGTCAGTCTCCAGCGTGTTACGGAGCATCTCGGTATCGATCATGACACCGTACTGGTTCATGAAATAGGCAACCCCTGCGGCACTCAGAAAGAGCACACTTAGCAGCGGCTTGAAAACCCAGCGAAAGGCAAAAAAGGTCAGAATCAGGTTGAACGCTGCCAAGAACAGAACAGCCACTGCGCCCAAGGTGAGCACACCTTTCATATCGAGAGGTGTCACCACGTCGAACAGGTGAGTCCACAGTGGGACGTTGTAAAAAATCAGGAAAGCCGCACTCACGATCAGCGTGAGCCACTCGGGACGAACCGGTCTCAACTTCAGCATCTCGTACAACTCTTGAAATAAGATGACAAAAGTGTGGTGAGGGGCTCGTCAACGTTTCGTGAAGAAAGCCTTGTAAAAACGTTTCACTTAATTGCTTCTCAAACTGCCCCTCAAGGGTGTAAAAGAGAGAAGGAACCGTGATTCCAGACGGCATGCTTGCTAAGCTCCAAGCATAACCCTCAATAAGAAGATCATAGGGAGCTCCTCATGGCCCGCATCGAACTCAATCTTCCAAGCGACCAGTTTTATTTTACTACCCATCAAACGGTCCGCAGTACCGACATCAATGCCGGTGGCCACTTGAGTAACGAGTCGATGATTTCCATGATTTCAGAAGCTCGTACACGCTTCATGTTTTACTACGGTATCCGGGATGGTGCCGAGGATGGCATCGGCACCATGGTGACGGATCTTGCGACCGTTTATCTGGCTGAAGCCTTTGCGCGGGACAAGCTGCAATTTGACATTGGGGTCATGGACTTCAATAAATACGGGGGCGATATCATCTTCCGCATTACTCGGCCGGATACCGACACCACCATTGCGCTCGCCAAGTGCGGTTTTGTCTTTTACAACTATCGCGAAAAGCATATCGAGCCTATGCCCAAGCCTTTCCACCGTATTTTCCCCAAGGTTAATTGGGTCAGTGATCGGCCAGCGTCCAGCACGCAGAACGTCACGCCTATCAAGGAAAGTTCGCACGGATAATGTGCAATGCGCTTCAAAGTGGTGCAAAAAAGCTCAGAATAGTCAGGATCTCCTGACAAAAATAGAGCCAGGTCAGGCAGTTACATTCTTGGCACGTCCCCTGCTTAGTATCTAGGCAGACATCAAGCGCAGCCTTCAACGGCGAACGGCAGCGCTCCCCCGACAGGCCTATGCAGGCCGATAACGGGACCGGACAAAGGCGTCCTCGCATTCATGTGCGGGACGCCTTTTTTGTTGCCTCGATTTCAAGCACGCCCGGTGGGCAGCTTGCGGAGACGCCTGATGAAAAAGCTCAAGCTGGTACTGATCGGCAATGGCATGGCTGGGGTACGCACCCTGGAAGAACTGTTCAAACTCGCCCCTGACCTGTATGACGTAACAGTCTTTGGCGCAGAACCACACCCGAACTATAACCGCATCCTGCTATCCCCCGTTCTGGCTGGCGAGCAGACCTTTGAGGAGATCGTCCTGAACGACCTCAACTGGTACGCCGAGCACGCTATCGAGCTGCATCTCAATCGCAGGGTTACGGAAATCGATCGTCAGAACCGCCGCGTCATAGCCGAAGACGGCACCGTGGCAGAGTATGATCGACTCATCATTGCCACCGGCTCCAACCCCTTCATTCTGCCCATTCCGGGCAAGGATCTGGAGGGTGTGATTGGTTATCGTGACATTGCCGATACCCAAGCCATGATCGATACGGCAGCCACGCATCGCCACGCAGTGGTTATCGGCGGTGGCCTCCTGGGTCTGGAAGCGGCCAACGGCCTCAAGCTACGCGGCATGGACGTCACCGTCGTTCATATCGGTGACTGGCTGATGGAGCGCCAGCTGGACAAGACGGCTGGCAACCTTTTGCAGACCGCCCTGGAAAGCCGTGGCCTCAACTTTCTGCTGCCCAAGCAGACCGCCGAGCTGCTCGATGACGGCAAAGGTCGTGTCTGCGCCGTTCGTTTCGCCGATGGTGATCAAATACCTGCTGATCTGGTCGTGATGGCTGCCGGCATTCGTCCCAACTATACGCTGGCTGAATCAGCCGGATTGACCTGTAACCGCGGCCTGACCGTCGACGATACGATGCGCACTTCAGATCCAGACATCTTCGCCGTAGGAGAATGCGCAGCGCACCGAGGCATTGCCTATGGCCTGGTAGCCCCCTTGTTCGAACAGGCCAAGGTGTGTGCCAATCATCTGGCCCTTCAGGGCACCGCCGAATATCACGGCTCGGTGACGTCTACCAAACTCAAGGTTACGGGCATCGACCTGTTTTCTGCCGGGGACTTCATGGGCGGTGAAGGCTGTGAGGAGATCACCCTCTCCGATCCTATTGGCGGTATCTACAAGAAACTGGTGATAAGAGACGACATTCTCGTCGGCGCGTGCCTGTACGGCGATACGGCAGATGGCGGCTGGTACTTTCGCCAGATTCGTGAGAATCACAACGTCAGCGAAATCCGTGACCTGCTCATGTTTGGCGAGCATGCCATAGGCGATGCAGGCCATCAGGGGCAGGACAAGGCCATGCTGATGAGCGACGAAATGGAGGTCTGCGGATGCAACGGCGTCTGCAAGGGCACTATCGTCAAGGCCATCACTGAAAACAACCTGCTCTCCGTGGATGAGGTGAAAAAGCACACCAAGGCGGCCAGCTCCTGCGGCTCCTGCACCGGTCTGGTAGAGCAGATCCTGATCAATACGGTGGGCGGTGCGGCCGATGTGAAGCCCAAGAGCGAAAAACCGGTATGTAACTGCACTGACCATACCCATGGCTTCGTTCGTCAGGCCATCCGTGAGCAGCACCTGACGACCATTCCCGAAGCCATGACGGCCCTGGGCTGGAAAACGCCTAATGGCTGCGCCACCTGCCGCCCGGCACTCAATTACTACCTGATCTCCACGTGGCCGAGCGAAGCCAAGGACGATCCGCAGTCCCGCTTCATCAACGAACGCGCACACGCCAACATTCAGAAAGACGGCACCTATTCGGTTATTCCCCGTATGTGGGGCGGCGTAACCAGCGCAGCGGAACTGCGTCGTATCGCGGACGTGGCCGACAAATATAAGGTGCCCATGGTGAAAGTCACCGGAGGCCAGCGCATCGACCTGCTGGGTATCAAGAAGCAGGATTTGCCCGGGGTCTGGAAGGATCTGGACATGCCGTGCGGCCATGCCTATGGCAAATCCATCCGCACCGTGAAGACTTGCGTGGGCAGCGAGTTCTGCCGCTTTGGCACCCAGAACTCGACCCAGATGGGAATTGATCTGGAACATGCCCTGTTCGGCATGTGGTCACCGCACAAGGTCAAGCTGGCCGTCTCCGGGTGCCCGCGCAACTGCGCCGAATCCGGTATTAAGGACGTGGGCATCATTGGTGTGGACTCCGGTTGGGAGTTGTATATCGGTGGTAATGGCGGCATCAAGACCGAAGCTGGCGAATTCTTTACCAAGGTGAAAACGGCTGAAGAGGTCATGGAGTACAGCCTGGCCTTTATCGAGCTGTACCGCCAGGAGGCCTTCTACCTCGAACGGACCGTGCACTACATGCAGCGCGTGGGCCTTGAGCACATCAAGACTGCCATTCTGGACGATGCCGAGCGGCGCAAAGACCTCTATCAGCAGCTGATGTTCGCCCTGTCGCTGGAACAGGACCCCTGGAAGGCGCGCATCGAACAGACGGCGCTCAAGAAGGAATTCGAACGGATTCCGGTGGCGGCGCTATAGACGTCTCTTGATCGATGGGTATCGCTTCGCTCACTACCCTCCTGCGGAGCGGCCCATCGCGTATCCCTTTTACGCGACTTGAACAGGATTACCTCATGAACTGGCTGAATATCTGCGCATTGACCGATATCCCTCAACTGGGCGCCCGGGTCATCGAAGGTCCCAAAGGCGACATTGCTCTCTTCCGCACGTCTTCTGACGATGTCTTTGCCCTGGATGATCGTTGCCCGCACAAGCACGGCCCGCTGTCTCAGGGCATCGTCTTTGGCAAGACCGTGGCCTGCCCATTGCACAACTGGCAGATTGCTCTCGACTCCGGTGAAGCCCTGGCCCCGGATGTAGGGTGCGCCCACCGTTATCCGGTCAGAGTAGAAGACGGACGCGTCTATCTCGCTCTGGAGAAGACGCGCCGCAGCGCTCACATCATTGCCAGCACGACTGCCGCCTAATCGTTTGACCTGGCTCGCCGCCGGGCCCGCGTGAACAGAATGGAGCACCCCATGACCATCCATCCTCACGAGCCGCGTGATGGCGCTGCTACTCAGATCACTGCTTCAACCTGCTGTTATTGCGGCGTAGGGTGTGGCGTGCTGATCGAACATGACGGTACTCGCATCCTGAATGCGACGGGCGATCCTGCCCATCCAGCCAATTACGGGAGGCTCTGTAGCAAAGGCGCTACGCTGCACCTGACCGGCGATCTGGATGCACGTGCGCTCTATCCCGAACTACGCCTGGGCAAGACGCTGGCACGCAGCCGGACCGATTGGGACAGCGCGCTTGACCACGCTGCCACCGTCTTTGCCGACACCCTCCGCGAGCATGGCCCGGACAGCGTGGCCTTCTATATCTCCGGCCAGCTGCTGACCGAGGACTACTATGCCTTCAACAAGCTGGCCCGTGCCCTGATCGGTACCAACAACATCGACAGCAACTCCCGGCTATGCATGTCGTCCGCGGTGGTCGGTTACAAGCGCAGCCTGGGAGCCGATGCGCCACCCTGCTCTTATAAGGATATCGAACACGCACAGACCCTGCTGATTGCAGGCAGCAACATGGCCTATGCCCATCCGGTCCTGTTCAGACGCCTGGAAGAAGCAAAGGCCCAGCAACCCGACATGAAAATCATTGTGGTCGATCCGCGCCGTACCGACACCTGTGAGTTGGCCGACCTGCACCTGGCCATTCAGCCGGGCACCGATGTTGCGCTCTTCCACGGCATCCTGCACCTGCTGCTCTGGGAGGGTTGGACCGACCGTCGCTATATCGATGCCCATACCGAGGGGTTTGATGCCCTGAAAGCGCTGGTGCGAGACTATAACCCCAGCATGGTGGCAGAGCTGTGCGGCATTACCGTAGAGGCATTGACGACCTGCGCCCGATGGATTGGCGAATCGCCCGCGTTTCTGTCGCTCTGGTGCATGGGGCTGAATCAGTCCACTGCAGGCGTGGCCAAGAACTCAGCCTTGATCAATCTGCACCTGGCAACAGGCCAGATCGGCAAACCCGGTGCCGGTCCCTTCTCGCTGACCGGCCAGCCCAACGCCATGGGAGGACGTGAGACCGGCAGCCTGTCGAACCTGCTTCCTGGTCATCGTGAGGTAGCCGATCCTGGTCACCGTAGCGAAGTCGCGGCTTACTGGGGTATCGACGCGCTGCCTGAAACGCCCGGCCTTTCGGCTATCGAACTGTTCGATGCGGTGCACAGCGGCAAAATCAAGGCACTCTGGATTGCCTGTACCAATCCGGCTCAGTCCGTACCAGATCAGGCCAAAATTCATGAAGCCCTGGCCAGCTGTCCGTTCGTAGTGGTTCAGGAAGCCTTTCTCACGACCGAAACCTGTCGCTATGCCGACTTGCTGCTTCCCGCGGCCAGTTGGGGCGAGAAGGAAGGAACGGTAACCAACTCCGAGCGACGCATCAGCCATGTGCGCCGCGCCATCGCCGCACCGGGTGAAGCACGCCCGGACTGGACCATTGCTCTTGACTTTGCCCGCCGGCTGGAAAGCCGCCTGTACCCTGAGCAAAGCAGCCGATTCGTCTTCCCGACACCTGAAGCGCTCTTTGAGGAATACAAGCACCTGACGACAGGACGTGACCTGGACCTTTCCGGTATCAGCTATTCGCTGATCGATGCCCATGGGCCCCAACAATGGCCGTTTCCCACCGGCGCCAGCCAGGGCACGCCCCGCCTGTATGAAAACGGTGTGTTTCCCACAACGTCAGGGCGGGCGCGCTTTGTTGCCGACGAGTACGCCGCGCCGAAAGAGAAGCGTGATGCCCGCTATTCGCTGACCCTCAATACTGGCCGCCTACGCGACCAATGGCATGGCATGAGCCGTACCGGCACGGCGGCGCGGTTATTCAGCCATGTGGAGGAGCCGCTTCTCTCCCTGCACCCGGACGATATGCGCCGCCGTCGGCTGATGAGCGGCCAGCTGACCCGTGTCAAAAGCCGTCGCGGCAGTCTTCTGGTCCGTGTCGAGTCGGACGAGAACATCAGACCGGGTCAAGCGTTCCTGCCCATGCACTGGGGGGATCGCTTTCTCAAAGGGCTCGGTATCAATGCCCTCACCCTCTCGGAATTCGATCCGCTCTCCAAGCAACCGGAGCTCAAACATGCCGGCATTGAAGTGGAAAGGGTAGAACTCCCCTGGGAGCTGTACGCACTGGTAGAAGGCCATGCACAAATGCGCTTCGAAACCCTGCGCCCACTGTTTGAAACCTTTAGCCATGCCAGTCTTACCCTGACTGGCCGAGACCGTCCGGCCCTGCTTATTCGCGCTGCACATGGAGAGTCACCCGACAAGGCCCTGCTTGCACAGATCTATGATGGCCTTAACCTGCTGGACGGACCGGTCATGGCCTATGACGATGCGCGCCGCCAAGTGGGTAAGCGGGTTCGTATCGAGGCGGGCCGTATTACCGCGTTCTGCCTGACAGGTGAAACAGCAGCACGGCGCTGGCTCAAGAGTCTGTGGGAAGAAGGTCGAGCGGATCAGGACCTGCGCCGCTGGTTGTTGGCGCCCCTCAGCACGCCCCCTGGCAGCCAGACCGGGGTTAGTTGCAAAACGCTTTGCAACTGCATGAATGTCAGCGAAGCCGCCATTCGCGGCGGTATCGCTGAAGGGCTTGACCTGAACGGGCTGAAGGAGTCGCTGGGCTGTGGTACGCAGTGCGGCTCCTGTGTTCCAGAGATCAAGCGCTTGCTGGCACGGACACCTGTCCATACCTGAAACGTCGGCAATAAGGCGCACCGTTTAGGTGCGCTAGTACCTAAACCTGTGCAAGAACAAGGTAATGGACACTCATGATCATGATGAAAAGTGCTCTACACACCCACTTTCAATACTTGGCATAATCACTGCACTGATTTGTCTGACATAGGATGCGGCGCTCAACGGCGAGTGCGGCATTTTCTGAAGAGGCCTTCAAGGCCCGAACAGAACCGGACAAAGGCGTCCCTGCTGGTTACAGCGGGTGCGCCTTTTTTGTTTGTCCTGATTGAGTAGAACACGAGGGTATGTTCATGAATGCAAAAGTCTGGCTGATCGGTGCAGGTCCAGGTGATCCAGAACTCTTGACCCTCAAGGCCGTTCGCGCATTAGGCGAGGCACAAGTAGTCCTGATTGACGACCTGGTCAATCCTGCCGTGCTGGAGCACTGCCCGCATGCACACATCATCAAGGTAGGCAAACGGGGCGGCTGCCGCTCAACGCCTCAAGCGTTCATTCATCGCCTCATGCTGCGTTATGCACGCCAGGGTAAGGTCGTGGCGCGCCTCAAAGGCGGCGATCCATGCATTTTTGGCCGAGGCGGTGAAGAAGCCGAATGGCTGGCGAACCATGGCATTCAAAGCGAAATCGTCAACGGCATCACTGCCGGTCTTGCAGGCGCGACGAACTGCGGCATTTCACTGACCCATCGCGGCATTGCCCGTGGCGTTACGCTGGTCACAGCCCATACCCAGGATGACAGCTCATTGAATTGGGACGCCTTGGCCCGAAGTGGCACGACCCTTGTCATCTATATGGGCGTTTCGCGACTGAACGATGTTCAGCAGGGACTCCTGGCGGGCCAGATGGCTGCCTCTACCCCGGTCGCCATGATCGAAAACGCCTCCCTGCCGGAACAGCGGGAATGCCGAAGCACATTGGGAACCCTGTTAGCCGACGCAGCCCTCTTTCAGCTCAAGAGCCCAGCCATTCTTGTGATTGGCGAGGTCGCGTCTGCTGCCGAATCGCTTCGCCTGCCGCTTGAGCCTGTTCAGAAGACACTTACCGGGTGACCAGAGAGCGCCTGTTCGTTATTGGGCAGGCAAGTATTTCCCTTCAAGTCACTTTATGTGCTCAAAGACTATATTCGTAGCATAATGCTACTATCAACTTTGCCAGCCTGCCGTCGATAACACGACAAGGACTTCACCTCAGTCCCAGGCCCTGCCCCTTGTTCGATCTTGCTACCGAGCTGCTCATGTCTCTGAAGCCCTTTTTCTACTCACTGCATAAAAGGCATTTCAGAGACGTTGCCAGCATCATTGCCTTGGGTGTCTTACTGCTTGTAGTGATGATCGAATGTGATTTCTTCGAGCATCTTGTAGCTTTCAGCGCCAGACACGAAAGCTGGCAAGTCGACGAGTGCATAACGGCATTTATCATCATTGGGTGGTGCGGCTTCTTCTTCGGATTCCGTCGCATCGCGGATATGCGCAAGGAAATCGAAGCACGCGAGCAGGCGCAGGAGGAAGCCTATCACCTGGCCAATCATGACAATCTCACGCACCTGCCGAATCGCCGCGCGTTGAATGAGCATTTCGCACAAGCGATACGCGGCACGCGAGAGCCCTTCTTCCTAGCCATTTTCGACTTGGATGGATTCAAGGCCATCAACGATATATACGGCCATATTACGGGCGACCGGTTGCTCGAAGAGATTTCGCAGCGTGTGGCTACGGCTCTACCTAAAGGAGATTTTATTTGCCGCCTGGGTGGAGACGAGTTTGCTGTTCTGCTGCATTCCGCCAAGAGCGAGACCGCAGCCCACGCCATTCTGAAAGGACTGGCGGGTCTGGTTGCAACCCCGATGGTCCATGGTTCGACTGCACTGATGACGGCGGCCACATTTGGCGTTTCCCATTACCCTAATGATGGGCAGGACATCAGTACGTTGCTTCGTCGCGCCGATGTTGCGCTCTACCAGGGCAAACGCAACGGCAAGAACATCATTCGCTTCTTCGACATGGCCCAGGATCATATGCTGGAACAGCAATCCATGATTGCTCAGGCATTGCGCGAGTCCATCGAACACGGCTACGTCCGGCCCGAGTACCAGCCAATCGTTGCCTTGGATGGAATGACCATTGCTGGTTTTGAAGCGCTGGCCCGGCTTGATCATCCGATCCATGGCTCCATCGTTCCCGACAAATTCATTCCGGCGGCCGAGGAAAGCGGCCTGATGACCGAGTTGACGGATTATCTCCTGCGAAAAGCCTGTATCGATGCCAAATACTGGCCTACAGGCATTTATCTGTCCTTCAACCTGAGCGCGATCGACCTGCGCGATCCTCTGCTGCCGGACCGCATTGAACGTGTTCTGCTTGAGACCGGCTTTGCGGCCTCCCAGCTGGAAATCGAAATCACCGAAACCGCCATCGTCAAGGATATCCGGCAGGCCAAGCTCAACCTGGATCTGCTACGGGAGCTGGGCGTACGGGTCGCTGTCGATGACTTTGGCACGGGCTATTCCAGCATGGCGCAGATCAGCCGCTTTACCTTTGATAAGTTGAAAATCGATCGCGAGTTCATCGACTCCATGGCCATCAATGACAAGGATGACAAGATTGTGCGCTGCATGCTGGGGCTGGGGCATGGTCTGAACATGCCATCCATTGCCGAAGGGATCGAACACGACTATCAGGTCCAGTGGCTACGCGAGGCAGGATGTGAATTCGGTCAGGGGTTCCTCTTCAGCCGGGCGGTGCCCAATTCCGAGGTTCCTGAGCTGCTGGAACGCCACGGTTGCTATAGGTCGGACACCTCCCGCGCAGAGCCGGTGATGTAGGCCTGCCCTTTCAGGTCACAAGGCGAGCGCAGCCCGCTCGAACTGATCCGCCCCGTTCCGCTCTTATTAGATAAGCCCATCAAGAGCGACACCATGGATCTTGTCATCGCCCGACCCGAAGGTCTCTATTGCCCTCCTGGGGATTTCTATATCGATCCCTGGCGCCCCGTCGAACGCTCCGTCATTACCCATGCCCATGGCGATCATGCACGTGGGGGGAATCAGCATTACCTGGCGTCAGCGCCCAGCGAAGGCATTCTTCGCTCCCGACTGGGGCAAGACATCAATCTGCAAACGCTGCACTACGGCGAAGTCATCGATCACCATGGCGTCAAAATCAGCCTTCACCCGGCTGGGCATGTTCTGGGCTCAGCCCAGGTCCGCCTGGAATACCAGGGTGAAGTCTGGGTGGCCTCGGGGGATTACAAGGTAGAACCGGACGGCACCTGTGACGCCTTCGAACCCGTGCGCTGCCACACCTTCATTACCGAATCCACATTTGGCCTGCCTATTTATACCTGGCAGCCGCAAGCAGAGATTTTTGCGCAGATCAATGCCTGGTGGCGGCAGAATGCAGCGGAAGACCGCGCCAGCGTGCTGTATTGCTACGCTTTCGGCAAGGCACAGCGCATCCTGCACGGAATCGATGCGAGTATCGGCCCTATTCTGACTCACGGCGCTGTGGAACCGCTCAACCGGGTCTACCGTGAAGGCGGTGTGTACATCCCGGATACCCACTACGCAGGGGACTTCAAGAAGAACGACCCTCTTCTGCGCAAGGCCCTGATCATTGCGCCGCCCTCGGCTGGCGGAAGCACCTGGATTCGCCGATTCGGCGAGCATAGCGATGCCTTCGCCAGCGGCTGGATGATGCTGCGTGGAACGCGTCGGCGCCGTGGCGTGGACCGTGGCTTTGTGCTCTCCGACCACGCCGACTGGCCTGGCCTGCTCTGGGCCATTGAGCAGACCGGGGCTGAACGGGTCATGGTGACCCATGGCTCTGTGGGAGTGTTGGTGCGCTACCTTCGTGAACAGGGACTGGATGCCCAAGGCTTTACCACGGAATACGGTGATGAAGACGACGAGCCCAACAACGAGAAGTCCGCCTAAGTAAAAAAGAATATGCTCGCGTGCCTTTTGCTCGTACCAATCAATGCTTCAGCGCAATGTCATCAGGCAAGCGACTGTACCGAATCAAGGCGACCCGTTCGTCATGTGGAACCCGCTTTATCAATGCATTCACCGAGTCGGCCAGCTTTTTGAGCACGGAAGGATTGGTCTGGCCAAAATGGTGGATCTGCTCAAATGCAAGCCCTACCGCCAGCTCGAATGTCAGAGGGCGTTCGATCAACCGAATCTTTCCGTCGTCACCGCAATGTGTCCAGCAAGGCTTACGCTGCCCCAGGAACACCAGCGTTTCACAAAGCCGGTCAATGGCTCGAAATGCTGTAGTAGGATCATTGATGGAAGGCGATAACGCCTTGATCGCGATATCTGCCATTTCTATCAGCCAGTACTCGATATCCTGCTCGGGCGTACGATCCGATCCAAGAACGAACTTTTTCCTCAGCTCTGCCATGACGGCAGCATCAGCCGCCTCGGCAGGCCAGATCAAGGCAACTGGGGCACCGGGCAAGATAAAGCTGCCGATGCGATGCTCCATACGAATGATTAAACTCTGCTTGTGCGCCAACTTGAGCAGTCCCTTGCGGTCGATAGCCTGCAGGTAACCTCCCTGCTGCGTACACAAAGGGTACCCGTTCTTATCCAGCGCCTCGTTTACATACGCATCGGGCTCGGCCTGAGGCTTGTCGAGAGGCACGAAGGCCTGCTCAATCTGTTCGATGGCACGATGAGTCACCTGCTGCAGGATGACGGCAATCTGCATGGAGCGGGAGGCGTGATCGATGAAGTAGATAATCAAACCAACGCTGACCAACGCCAGCACTATGCCCAGCGCGATAGCGATTTGCGGAACAAAGGGTACGGATGAGGGCGAGGCCGAGCGGATCATGCTCATGACAATCAAGGTATACGTGAAGGTCCCGATCAGCAGGCCCAAGACCACTTGATTGGCTCGATCAGAGGTGAAGTTTCTGAGTTGACGCGGCGAAAACTGACTGCTGGACAGCTGAAGTGCAACGATCATGATGGAAAAGACTGTACCCGTGACCGTCACCACGCTGGTTCCAATCGCCGATAGCACTGAACGAGCCCCCTCCCCTGTACTACCCGCCAGCCACACCAGCCGATCACCTGCATTGATGATGCCCAGGCGCTCCAGGGACACGAGCGCCACGGCCAATCCGGCCGCCAGGAGCGCTATCATCATCGGGATAAACCAGAGACTGTCCCGGCAGGCGATCCAGATGAAGCGGATATGTTGGTCCATCTACTGCAACCTCATTGTCAGACAATCACTTAGAAGGCTGTAGTGGTCCTCCTGTTCCACGTCGCCTGATAAACCGGATAGGGGACCAGGAACACACCACATCACGAACTCCTTTCCCCATAACAGGCTCATAACAACAGCGAAGCGATATCGGATTAACAGAGGCTCGCGAGCGGCCCGTTACTGATTGCTTCTGAACGCTGTGTAGAAAGCGAGACCATGATGAAAGCCTTCGCCGATCTCTATGCCCGCCTGGATGCAACAACCTCAAGCAATGCCAAGCTCCAGGCCATGCAGGATTACTTCAACCAGGCCGAGCCTGCCGATGCAGCCTGGGCCGTTTATTTCCTGGCCGGCGGACGCCCGCGGCGAACGGTGCCCACGCGCCAGCTTCGAGAGCTGACGATTGCCGCCTCGGGCCTTCCGGAATGGCTGTTCGAGGAGAGCTATCAGGCGGTAGGCGATCTGGCAGAAACGATGTCGCTGCTTATTCCTACCGCCGAGCATCTTTCGGATGAGGGTCTGGCGGTCTGGATGGAGGAGCGGCTTCTGCCCTTACGTGGCCTTGCGCCGGAAGAACTGGCTGAGCGCCTGCCGCAGCTGTGGTCGCAACTGGACCGGCCCAGTCTCATGGTCAGCCTCAAGCTTATTACCGGCGAGTTTCGGGTTGGCGTATCCAAGCTGCTGGTGACGCGCGCGCTCGCAACCATGGCAGGCCTGGATGCCAAGCGCGTGGCCCAGCGTCTGGTGGGCTATACGGACCTGTCCCATCGTCCAACTGCCGAAGCTTACCTTGCGCTGATCGCTCCCGAGTCGGACGATGAACATGCCCAGCGTGGCGGGCAGCCCTATCCGTTTTTCCTGGCGCATGCCCTCCAGCTACCTGTCGATCAATTCGATGCCCAGCTGGGGCCTGTCGAGAACTGGCAGGTGGAATGGAAATGGGACGGCATCCGCTCGCAGTTGGTCAAACGCGACGGGCGCCTGTGGATCTGGTCTCGGGGCGAGGATCTGGTCACCGATCGTTTTCCCGAACTGCACGCGCTCGCAGCCTGCCTGCCAGACGGCACTGTCATTGACGGTGAAATTGTCGTCTGGAAAGACGAGGAAAGCCCCGACCTGCTGATGAGCAGCAAAGAGGTCACCCACCAGCAGGCCGAACACGCGCCCGGCGAGCCTATTCCGTTTGGCGTCAAACCCTTTGCGCTCTTACAGCAGCGCATCGGTCGTAAAACCCTGAGCAAGAAGCTGCTCGACGATGTACCTGTAGTCATCCTGGCCTATGACCTGCTGGAATGGCAAGGCCATGACTGGCGCAGCCGCCCGCAGCATGAGCGTCGGGCGCAACTCGAAGCGGTCACCGCACAGTGCAACAGTCCTCTTTTACGCCCCTCCCCCCTTCTTGCCGGTGAAAGCTGGCAGGACCTTGCCCACCAGCGGGAGGCCTCCCGCACGCTCGGGGTGGAAGGCATGATGCTAAAGGCCCGGGACTCGCTTTATGGGGTGGGACGCACCAAAGACATGGGCGTCTGGTGGAAATGGAAGGTCGACCCGTTCTCGGTGGATGCGGTACTGATTTATGCCCAGCGCGGCCATGGCAGACGCGCCAGCCTATACACCGACTACACTTTTGCCGTCTGGGATGGCCCGCCGGGCACCGAGCGTACTCTGGTACCTTTCGCCAAGGCTTATTCGGGTCTGACCGATGAAGAAATGCGCAAGGTGGATGCCATTGTGCGCAAGACTACTGTCGAGAAATTCGGCCCTGTACGCAGCGTCCAGCCAACACTGGTATTCGAACTGGGTTTTGAAGGCATAGCCCTGTCCACGCGGCACAAGAGCGGCGTTGCCGTGCGCTTCCCGCGCATGCTGCGCTGGCGTCACGACAAGCCTGTTGAGGAAGCAGATACGCTGGACATCCTGCAAGGCCTGCTGGTTTAACCTGACAGGCCTCTGTTACAGACGTCTCAGAATGCGACCGATGTCTGTAGATAGACGGTACGCGGCTGCCCCAGGTATTTGCCCTTGTTGTTGTCGTCAAAGGAGCGGGTGTAATACTCGGTATTGAAGATATTCTTCACCCCGACCGCTACTTTCAGGTTGGACAGTTGCGGCCCAAAGTCATAAGCCGCACGACTGTTCCAGGTCATGTAGCCAGGGATACGGCCGTTGCTGCCATCGGCGCTCTCCTCCACCGTATTGGCATTATCGGCATACTGGCTGGATTGGAAGGCACTGTCCAGATCCAGGCGCCAGGCATTGTGGGTGTAACCTACGCCCAGCGTACCCTTGTGTTTGGACGAGAACGGTACACGGTTACCCTTGTTTGGCCCCTCTTCACGAATGGTGGCATCCACGTAGGCATAGGTTGCGTAGACATCGAATCCGGCCAGGCTTGGGCTCAGGTCTTCCAGCTGATAAGCCACGCTGGCCTCAAGACCGCGGTGGCGTGTTTTACCACGGGCGATAACCGTATCCAGCGTCTGACTGCTGTCGTACTGGTTATCAAAATTGATAAGGAAGGCTCCCAACTCCGCCTTCAAGATCCCGTTATCGTAACGAGTACCCACTTCCCAGGTGCGTGCCTTTTCCGGCTTTACTTCACCGGCAGCAACCCGGTTCGGCATCTGGCTGTACTGGACCGAACCAAACGAGCCCTCTGTGTTGGCATACAGGTTCCAGGTGTCGGTTACGTGATACATCACGTTCAGCGCGGGCAGCGAGGCGTGGTAGTCACCTTTATAAGGCGTATTGTTGAGCTTGTTGACCTGCTCGGAATCGATCAGCTCGTAACGAATACCTGGGGTAAACGTCCATTTGCCGATGTCGATACGGTCGTCGATATAGAACGCATTGGCCTCGGTGCTGCCGCGGGTGTCGCGATCGTTGCGGCTGGACGTGGATGGCCGCTCCGTGGAGGTTATCGGTACCCGATATCGCAGCTCGTGACTGGCCTCGTTGACATAGCGGTAGCCGATGCCCACCTCATGCCAGCTTTCGCCTAGGGAAAAGCCCTGGGAGAACCGGGTTTCCACCCCACGCACCCAGTACTCGCGGGGCGATAGCGACTGGAATGTACCTTGATTCAGATAACCGCTGCGTAGGGTCTTGGTGAAGAACGTATTCACCGTGAACTTCCGCGCGTCTTCTTCATACTGATACCCCAGGCCGACCAGGGTACGACGGCCCCAGAATTTATCCAGGGGACGTGTGGACTGGTACGGGTTGCTGTCGAAATCGGCAACTGACAGGCCACCCGGCATCTCTGCCTCGCCCTCGTAGTACTGGCCGATCGCCGTAAAGCTGTTGGCGTCATCAAGCTGGTATTTACCCTTGAGGATCAGATCATCAATCTGCGTATCACTGTGCTCACGGTAGTCACCGCCCCGTACGCCTGAATACAGCAAGGCGCCACCCAGACCGTTTTCCCCCGTACCGCCAATGAGCAGGTTGCCACTGGTCTTGATACCGTCATGACTTGAAGACGGGCTGAGTTCGTTCTGGATGCCGCCCTTGACGGTAAAGTCGTCAGGAATGGCACGGGTCACGAAGTTGACGATACCGCCCACGTTCTGCGGGCCATAGCGGACTGCACCACCACCGCGCACCACATCGACTGCATCCATGTTGCCCATGGAAATGGGTGCAAAGGACAACTGTGGCTGGCCATAGGGTGCAAACGGGACCGGGATGCCATCCATCAATACCGTCGAACGGGATGCGAGACGCGGATTGAGGCCTCGGATACCAAAGTTGAGTGCCATGTCATGGCTGCCGGTTCCGTTGTTTTCCGGCGCATTCACACCGGGAATTCGGTTGAGCACTTCACGCGCCGTGGAGGCGCCGACCCGCTCGAATTCATCGCGGCGGATTACATCCCGCGCCCCTGGGTGCTCGAATACATCCTGCTGCTGCGCATCACCCAGCCAGTCACCTACCACGGTCAGGGTTTCCAGGTTGGCTGCTGTCCCCTCGTCGTTAGTGGCGGATGCCGGAACAGCAACGGGTTGCAGGCTATAGCCACCCTTCTGCGCGACGGCCTCAAGCCCACTCCCCTCCAACAGATGGCTCAACCCTTCGGAAATACCGAATTCACCCTCCAGCCCTTGAGTAGTGCGGTTCGTCGTCAGATCGGGACTGAACGCCACCATGATATTCGCCGTCTGGCCGAACTGGTTGAGGGCGGCCTCCAGCGGACCGGGGGCAATATGAAATGTTCGGCTCACCTCAGCCTGAGTAACCGTTTGCGCCGTTGCCATCAGCGGCACGCTGCCAAGCAGCACAGCTGTACCGAACACGACATGGCGAAGCGCCCGGCTTAAAGGGGTCAATGTAAATGTAGAGGAAGACATGAGATCAGCCTGCAGTAAGGGTATCTGCCTTACTTGTCACGCGAGAAGTGGAAAAGGCTCATCGCTGACTGAAAATATTTAACTCACGCTGTGCGAGGCTGAATGCTGATCCAGTAGCGCGTCCGCCACTGGATGCGCACCGGCTGGGTAACTTCCAGCATGGCCAGGATGGCTTCTATGTCCTTGAGCGGATACGTTCCTGAAACCAACAGACCCGCGACGTGCTCGTCGCACTTCAGCCAACCGGGCTGATAGCGAGATAGCTCCTGGATGAACTGCCCAAGCGGCATATGGGCTGCCACCAGCAGACCGTCACGCCAGGCATCCAGACCACCGTCGAGCGGTACTACCTTATCCAGGTGGTGCGCGCTAAAGCGTACCTGTTGTCCTGCCGTCAGAGTCGTGGATAGATCCGGCCGCTCGGCACAACGCACCTGAACGCTGCCAGCAAAAACACTCAACCGGCAGCCATCGTCGAACTTGCGAAGATTGAAACGCCCCTGGGTTGTTGAGACCATACCTGCCTGGCTCTGTACCGAAAATGGCAGGGCTGAATGGGCAGCGTGTAACAGTATCTCGCCACGAATCAGCATGAGCTGACGCTGCGTAGCCGTGATGCTGACATTCACAGCACTGTCGGTATTCAGATCAAGGCGGCTGCCATCGGTCAGGGTAACCGTTCGCTGCTCCCCAATCCGGGTGTGGTAGTCCGCCAACCAGGGCTCGGCACGCTCCTTTAAGAGCCAGGCGGCCGGGCCCAGGAGGACAAACACCCCCATGAGCTTCAGCGCCTCGCGGCGACCGTATGCGGGCTTGCTCAATACAGCCTGACGCGCAGCCCTTGAGGGCAACCCCTGCAGCCGCTGGTTGATGGTCTCGATCCGCTGCCAGGCACGCTCGTGCTCAGGATCAGCGGCCCGCCATTGTTGCCAGGCCTGATGCTCTTCCTCGCCTGCCCCCGCCTGCAGCTCTACCAGCCACTGCACGGCCTGCTCGGCGATCTGGGGAGAGATGGGCGCTGTCAAGCCATGCACTCTGCGAAATAACATTGCTGAGCGGCCTTGGCGATGTACCGCTTGACGGTTGCCAGCGAAATACCGAGGTGTGCGGCGATATCGGCGTATGGCATTCCGTCCAGCTGTGCCAACAGAAAAGCCTGTTTGATCGGTTCAGCCAATCCATCCAATACGCGAGCCAGCTCCAGAAGTGTTTCCAGAGCGATAGCACGAACTTCCTCGCTGGGAACCTCCTGCTCAGGCAAGGCCGCCAAGGCATCCAGGTAGGCCCGCTCGATATCCTGACGTCGGTAATGATTGAATAGGACACGCTTGGCAACAGTAATGAGAAAAGCCCGAGGTTCAGCAAGCCGGCCCAGCTCCTGACTTCCCAGGAGGCGAATGAACGTATCGTGGGTCAAGTCATCTGCACTATCGGAGCACCCCAGACGCCGGCGCAACCATCCAAATACCCAGGAGCGATGCTCATGATAGAGCTGGCCAAGATCCCCCTGCGGTGAAGTACTGCTGGCGTGCACACCGATATCCTTGCGCTAGAATCCTAGGCATTCACTTAATGATAATTGTTCTCATTATATGCAAGCCTGGATGATTACAACAAGGGTCAAGCTCAGTTTGCCACTATATAAATGGGCTGGTATTACATAAAACGTTAGCGTCAGCGGACACTACTCTTCAATGCGTACGATGTTGCGGCAATCTGGAAAGGCGCTGCAGCCCCAGAAATAGGCGCCAGCATTGCTTCCTTGCCTGGCCTTACGCATGACCATGGGCGAGCCGCATTTCGAGCATATCGGAGACGCTGCCTCGCTCGCCGCCTCCCCTTTGCTGGAGCGCCGGGCTGCTGTGCGTTTGCGCGAGGTCAAGGCCCCGCCCTTCTGTAAGACAGCCATGATCTCTTCCCGCACCTGCGCAGTCGAATAAGCCCCTTGTACCGGAATCTGGATAAGCGGCAAGGCAATCGCCCGACAGACGCCCGCCACAAAGAGGTCCCGCGCCTGCCGATCAGGCCGCTGGTGGGAGCTGTCATCCAGCTCGATAACCGCCACGAACGACAGGTCATCGCGGTTGCAGAGGACGTAGTCGAAATGTTTGGCGCTGATCTTGTTGAAGGCTCTGTACCAGCTCTTTTGGTCCCGAATGGCTTTCACGCTAGCCACATCTGCAATGCGGACCTTACCAAAGATGCGGTAGTCCTCACCAATCGCCTCATCGAGTACGGTTAAAAAGGCGCGTTCAGCAGGTGTAAACAGCGCTTCGTTAAGCACATAGGGAAACGCTCGCTGGGTATCACGCGAACGCAGCGCGATGACGATACAAAGAAAAACAACGACGCCAAGCCCGACATAAAGCCAGGGATGCGCTGACAACAGATGAACCATGAGATGACCAACAGCAGGAAAGGCGAATAAAAACAGATGCGTTATACGCCGGCAGCCTATAACGATGCGGTGTTCAGGATGAGTGATAGTACAGGCAAGCTGATGAACTCTTGCGCTTCCATCGGCTCAACAGGGATCAGCTAAGGGCTCAGCGCTTGCCAGCAGACTCGTATGCGGCCTTGAGAAGACTGCGCAGCCGAAAGCTTTCCGCCATTTTTATGAAAAAGGCCAGAATCCAGACGATGAGCGGCAATCCGTACTGCTGAGTACCGCGAGCGAACTCAACACACATGGCGATGGTACCGAAGAGTGCCAGAATGAGCGCAAGCACGAACAGCGCGACCGACTTACCATCATGTGCAGGAAGATCACCCACATGAGAGGCATTTGCCCGAGGCTCTTTCACCGTCAACTCCAGAAAACAATAAACCTTCGAATAGCTTAGCCTGAACAGGGTATCAGGGGTAGCACATCCAGAAGCTAGCGCTCACAGATCATACGGACGTGTCGCTCGTACAGGTCCGGCAAGCGCTCGAGAACGGTTTCCCGTCCCAACATGGATGACTCGGCAACAACCTGCTCCAGCAGATCCAACGTCAGCCATTCGAGCGCAAGGGTTGCCAGTGGCTCATAACTGAGGTGCCAGGGCTCTTCATACATACCGCCCCGGTATTCCCGATAAGGTCGAAAAAAGCCGAACTGTTCGATGTGCGCATCGAGCCAGAGATGCAGCTCATGAAACACACCGCCGGGCTGCGTCTCCTCAGGCAGCAGCTGAACGACATACCCTGGCGGAGCCTGGGTCAGGTCAACCACATCGATTTCGGTGCCCCAGTGATGGCGGCTTGCGCCTGGCAGAGCTGACCAATTCAGAATGCAGTCGATGCGCTCATCCACGGTAAGAGCAGACTGATCACGCACTTGGCCGTTGCGGTCATACAACGGCTTTTCACCGGCAAATTTACGGTTCCAGATTCTGAGCTGCGTCTTGTAGTCACGAAAGGCACTGAATGGATGCAAGGTAAATCCATCCTTCCGTGCAGCCTCCTGCATTGCCTTGAACGGCGCATAGACCTCACGATGGATCGCATAGCGTGGGTTATCGATCTGCAACAGATGCGTTCGCGCCCTGCCTGTCAGCTCCCATTCGTCAAGCATTACCCGCTCCCGTATACGCCTTGATCAATCCAGAAAGATCATGTCATCCAATCGTTTCGAATCCACCCACCGTTTCGCTGCGTTGCTACAAAGCGCACCTCTCTTGGGTGACACTTCCCAAATGGCATACCAAGCTGTATGCACATCAATTAGTTTCAAGATGCCATCATTCTTTCGCACCAAAGCTGTGCAAACTCCTGCTCTCTTAGGGAATTACGCACATTTTAGGTGCAGGATAGTGAATAAAGGCTGCCTTATTCTTCCCGGACGAGACGCCTGGCCTACTCTGTGTTTATGGACATGACCTCAATATAGTGGCAGTTGGTTCGGTTATTGCTGCGAACAGCCCGTCATCTGCAGCGCGACCTCTGGTACGCACTCTATTGCAATTATCCGTATTAGGACGACCCATGAAAAAGAAATGGCTGACCCTCTCCGCAATTGCGCTGTGCCTTTCCGCGGGCTCTGCGCTGGCGAAGGACATCAAGGAGATTCGTTTCGGTGTAGACACCACCTATCCTCCTTTCGAATACAAGGCACCGGATGGAAGCTTTGCAGGATTCGATGTAGAACTGGGCAATGCCATTTGTGAAAAGCTGGCGGTGAAATGCCGCTGGATCGTCAGCGACTTCGACGGATTGATCCCAGGCCTGCGGGCACGCAAGTTTGACGGCATCCTGTCCTCGCTGACCGTAACGCCTCAGCGAGCCGAGCAGATCGACTTCACAGACCGCATGTGGTCAGGCAATTCATCCATGATTATGAAGAAGGGTACCAATCTAGAGCCTACGGCCGAGTCACTCAAGGGCAAGGTCGTTGGTGTTCAGCAGGGCACCATTCAGGAAAACTTTGCCAAGACCAAGCTAGCCACTGCCGGCGTGAAGGTACAGAGCTACCAGGACCAGGATCAGGTTTATGCTGACCT
The DNA here is from genome assembly GCF_058536325.1 of Pseudomonas sp. C2.3V. NCBI lineage: Bacteria > Pseudomonadati > Pseudomonadota > Gammaproteobacteria > Pseudomonadales > Pseudomonadaceae > Pseudomonas > Pseudomonas sp. C2.3V. Next base: position 2,749,787 of record NZ_JBZUBN010000001.1, read on the forward strand.
GACCTCGGGCCGCATCGATGTATCCATGCAGGACATGTTGCAGGCCGAAGGAGATTTCATGAAATCTCCTCAAGGCAAGGATTATGTCAACCAGTCGATTCGTGACGAGCTGCTGCCTGCCGATACCGCCATTGGCGTACGCAAGGGCAACGACGAAATGAAGGCCCTGCTGAACAAGGGAATCGCGGCCATCCATGCCGACGGCACCTACGAGAAGATTCAGAAAAAGTACTTTGGCGATCTGGATATCTATAACAACAAGTAAGATCCGCCTTAACGTCAGCGCCTCCCGCTTGTGGAGGCGTTGGCATTTCAAGACCTATAAGAACAGCGCGATCAAACATGCCGCAGACTTCGTTCGACACCTTTCTTGAAAACCTGGGGTTGGGCGCCTTCGCACTCCACGGTTACGGTCCTCTACTGCTGGAAGGCACCTGGATGACCATGAAGCTGGCTGTCCTGTCGCTGGTGGTGTCAGTCATCTTGGGCCTGCTCGGCGCCACGGCCAAACTATCCCCCATCAAGGCCTTTCGCCTGCCCGCCGCCCTGTATACCACGCTGATTCGGGGCGTCCCTGATCTTGTGCTCATGCTTCTGATCTTTTACAGCCTGCAGAGCTGGCTGGGTGAGTTCACTGATTACATGGATTGGGACTATATCGAAATTGATCCGCTTTCCGCCGGGGTACTGACCCTAGGTTTCATTTATGGCGCGTACTTCACCGAAACATTTCGTGGGGCGATCCTGGCGGTACCGCGGGGGCAAATCGAGGCCGCTACCGCATATGGCATGACACGTACGCAAACCTTTTTTCGGATTACCTTTCCGCAAATGATGCGCTTTGCCCTGCCTGGCATTGGTAACAATTGGCAGGTGTTGCTCAAGGCCACAGCGCTGGTCTCCATCATCGGCCTGAGCGATATCGTCACCGCGACTCAGGAAGCCGGCAAGACCACCTACAAGATGTTCTACTTCCTGATCCTGGGCGGCGTGATCTATCTGCTGATTACCGCACTGACCAACCAGGTTCTGAACTGGCTGGAACGTCGTTATTCTGCGGGTGTTCGGGAGGCTGTACGATGATCGAAATCCTGCAGGAGTACTGGCGCGCCTTCCTCTGGACGGATGGTTATGGTTTGTCGGGTCTTGCGATGACCCTGTGGTTGCTGACGGCCTCGATCGCCATCGGCTTCGTGGCATCGCTTCCGCTTTCCGTTGCGCGACTATCGCGCCACCGTCTCATTCGCTGGCCGATACAGTTCTATACGTATGTGTTCCGAGGCACTCCGCTCTATCTCCAGCTGCTGATCTGCTATACCGGGATTTACAGCATCGAAGCTGTACGCGCCCAGCCACTGATGAACGAGTTCTTCAGGGATGCACTGAATTGCACCATTCTGGCTTTTGCTCTCAACACCTGCGCCTATACCACCGAGATCTTTGCAGGTGCGATCCGCAATATTCCCCATGGTGAGATCGAGGCAGCCAAGGCCTACGGCCTGACAGGCTGGCGGATGTACATTCACGTCATCATGCCGTCTGCGCTACGCCGCGCCCTTCCCTACTACAGCAACGAAGTCATTCTGATGCTGCATTCCACGACGCTGGCGTTCACGGCTACCGTCCCGGATATTCTCAAGGTCGCTCGTGATGCCAACACTGCGACATTCCTGACCTTTCAATCCTTTGGTATTGCGGCGATTCTGTACCTCATCCTGTCCTTCACGCTCATTGGCCTGTTTCGCCTGGCCGAGCGCCGCTGGTTGGCCTATCTTGGCCCGGCCCGCTGACCCTTCATGCAGGATGCCACGACCCGCAGGGATGCGGGCTGATTCATTAGGAGTTACCTCATGCGTCACGCCACACACGACCTGATTTCTCCGGTGCCCGGCACCGATCGCAAGATCCACAGCTTTCATTTCGGACCGCAGGACAGCGGCCGCAAGATCTACATCCAGTCCTCGCTGCATGCTGACGAACTGCCCGGCATGCTGGTCGCCTGGAAACTCAAGAATCAACTCCGCACACTGGAAGACGCAGGCCGTCTGAAGGCCGAGATTGTGCTGGTTCCGGTTGCCAACCCTATCGGGCAGGATCAGCAGGTCATGGATATTCACCTGGGCCGCTATGAGCTGGAATCCGGGCAGAACTTCAACCGTCGCTTCCTGGACATGACCAGCAAGGTCATTGCTGAAATCGAAGGCACCCTGACCGACGACCCCGCACAAAATCAGGCGTTGGTGCGCAAGGCCTTCAAGGCAACACTTGAGCGTGAGATCGCGAATAATCAGCTGACGTCTCAGCGGCTGGTTCAACAGCGACTGGCCTGTGACGCCGAGATGGTGCTCGACCTGCACTGCGATTTCGATGCGGTAGAGCATCTCTACACCACACCGGAAGCCTGGGATCAGGTAGAGCCCCTGGCCCGTTACCTGGGCTCCAAGGCCAGCCTGCTGGCCACCGACTCTGGCGGTCAGTCATTTGATGAGTGCTTTACGCTTCTGTGGTGGAAGCTGAATCAGCAGTTCGGTGAACGCATTCCCATGGGCAGCTTTTCCGTCACGATCGAGCTGCGGGGCCAAATGGATGTGTCCCATGATCTGGCTGAACAGGATGCCCAAGCCATTCTCGACTACCTGACCCACTATGGCGTCATCTCCGGCGAAGCGCCGGCACTGCCGGAGCTGCCGTTCCCTGCCACGCCACTGGCGGCCGTAGAGCCGATTGATAGCCCTATAGGGGGTGTTCTGGTCCTGATGGCAAAGCCAGGCGATGTAATCGAAGCCGGACAGGTCATCGCCGAGGTGATCGACCCGATTGCCGACCGGGTAGAGCCTATCCGCAGTTCGGTGTCAGGTGTCATGTATGCCTGCGCCAACCGCCGTATGGCCACAGCCGGCATGGCGGTCGCACGCGTGGCAGGCACCGAAGCCTATCGCAGCGGCTACCTACTTTCGCCGTAAGGCTCGTTTCTGGCACACGGCGAGCCCGCGCAGACGGGCCGCCTTGTGGCCGTGCTCCGATGTCTGGAGCACGGCCGTTTGATTGGAACAAGGACTTCATATGTACAAGCTGACCGTCGACGGGCTGCATAAGCGTTACGGCGATATCGAAGTGCTCAAGGGTGTCTCGTTACAGGCCCGGACGGGCGATGTAATCAGCCTGATCGGTGCCAGTGGCTCAGGTAAGAGTACCTTTCTGCGGTGTCTCAACTTTCTCGAAATGCCGGATGCCGGTGTCATGACGCTGGATGGCAATCCCATTCGCCTGGAGCGGCACGGGAATGGGCTGCGCGTAGCGGATCAGGCTCAACTGCAACGCTTGCGCACCCGGCTGGCCATGGTGTTCCAACACTTCAATCTGTGGAGCCATATGACCGTACTGGAAAACATAACCCTGGCACCTCGCCGCGTGCTCGGCTTGGGCAAGCAGGAAGCCGAAGAGCGCGCTCGCGCTTACCTTGACAAGGTAGGTCTTCCTCAACGCGCCGCCGATCAGTATCCGTCGTTTCTCTCAGGCGGCCAGCAGCAGCGTGTAGCCATTGCGCGAGCCCTGGCCATGGAACCGGAAGTCATGCTGTTCGACGAACCCACGTCTGCACTCGATCCAGAATTAGTAGGCGAAGTGCTCAAGGTCATCCAGGCGCTGGCCGAGGAAGGCCGTACCATGCTGATGGTGACGCACGAGATGGGCTTTGCGCGACAGGTGTCCTCACAGGTTGTGTTTTTGCACCAAGGCCGCGTCGAAGAAGCGGGGGCACCCTCTGAGGTACTGGTCAAGCCACAAAGCGAACGCCTAAAGCAGTTCTTGAGCGGCAATCTGAAATAGACCCTATGTCCTTGAGTGGCGGCTTTCTCTCTGCCGCTCAAGGATGTCAAAAAGGGAACCTGCCTACCGCTTGATACTCCGAAGCATAAGCATGACGGAGTCCATCAGTTGCCTGACGATATGATTTCTTCCCCCCGCCTGGGTGCCGCCTGGTTCGCTCAACGTGGCTGGTCGCCCTTCCCTTTTCAGGATGAAGTCTGGCGCGCGGTCGAGCATGGCGAGTCGGGCCTGCTTCATGCGACCACCGGATCCGGCAAAACCTACGCCGCATGGCTCGCGGCACTCAACAGCTTTGCCAAGGATAAACCGCTAACGGCCAAGGGTGAACCCAGCAAACGCAAGCAGGCGGCAGAGCCACTGAGCGTACTGTGGCTGACCCCTATGCGAGCCCTGGCCGCAGACACAAAGCGTGCATTGGAAGCCCCGGTCAATGATCTGGAACTCAACTGGACGGTCGGCCTGCGCACAGGCGATACCAGCAGTGCTGAGCGGGCCCGGCAGAGCCGCCGTCAGCCTACCGCGCTGGTCACCACGCCGGAAAGCCTCTCGTTGATGCTCAGCCGTGAAGACAGCCGCGAGATTTTTTCCAGCCTGCGCATGATCGTGGTTGATGAGTGGCATGAGCTGCTGGGCAACAAACGTGGCACACAAGTCCAGCTGGCCCTTGCACGGCTGCGCCAGTGGAACCCAGCACTGGTGATCTGGGGGTTGTCAGCCACGCTGGGTAATCTTCCCCATGCGCAGGAAGTGCTGTTGGCCGGTCATCCAGGCCGGCTGGTTCAGGGCAAGCTAGCCAAAGACCTTCTGGTAGACACGCTGTTGCCCAAGCGAGGTGTGGAGCGCTTTCCCTGGGCTGGGCACCTGGGAGTACGAATGGTGCCCCACGTTGCAGACGAGATCGAGCACAGCGCAACCACGCTTATATTTACGAACACCCGAGCGCAGGCCGAAATCTGGTATCAGGCACTGCTTGAGGCCCGTCCCGAATGGGCGGGACTGATTGCTCTGCACCATGGTTCTCTGGACCGCGAAGTGCGTGACTGGGTTGAACTGGGACTCAAGGAAGGCAAGCTCCGGGCCGTAATCTGCACCTCCAGCCTGGACCTGGGTGTGGATTTTCTGCCAGTGGAGCGTGTACTACAGGTGGGCTCGCCCAAAGGCGTTGCCCGTCTGCTGCAGCGCGCCGGGCGAAGCGGCCATGCCCCGGGACGTCCCTCCCGCGTCACGCTGGTGCCTACACATAGCCTGGAACTGGTCGAGGCGGCAGCGGCCCAGAAAGCCGTGGCCGCCCGACGAATCGAATCCCGCAGCGCGCCGCCCAAGCCACTGGATGTACTGGTACAACACCTCGTCACCATTGCGTTGGGCGGCGGTTTCGATCCGCAGGCCTTGCTCAAGGAAGTCCGTACAGCCTGGGCTTATCGCGAACTGACGGACGAGGAATGGGCATGGTCCCTGGCCTTTGTTCGTCACGGCGGTCACTCGCTTACGGCCTACCCCGACTACCGCCGTGTAGAGCCGGATGAGCATGGTATCTGGCGCGTACCGGACCGCCAACTGGCCCGCCGGCATCGCATGGGTATTGGCACCATTGTCAGCGAGTCGGCCCTACGGGTGCAGTTCTGGACCAAAGGCGGTGGTGGCGGCAAGTTGGGCAGTATTGAGGAAGGTTTTATCGCCCGCCTGAAAGCCGGTGATCACTTCCTGTTCGCTGGCCGCGTGCTGGAACTAGTACGTGTGGAAAACATGACTGTCTATGTACGACGGGCCAGCAGCAAGAAAGCGGCCATTCCACGGTGGAGCGGAATGCGTATGCCGTTGTCGGATGAGATGGCCGAAGCCGTCATTGATGAGCTTACCGAGGCGGATCAGGCGCGGTTCGCTTCTCCCGAAATGCAACTGGTCAAACCGCTGCTGGAGGTCCAGAAGCAGTGGTCTGCCCTGCCGACCCGCAATCATTTGTTGGGGGAAACGATGAAATCCCGAGAGGGCTGGCACCTGTTTCTCTATCCGTTTGCAGGACGACATGCACACCTGGGCTTGGCGAGCCTTCTGGCCTGGCGCATCGCCCAGAAACGACCGATCAGCTTTTCCATTGCCATCAATGATTACGGCTTTGAGCTGCTGTCGCCTAGCAAGGTGAACTGGGAAGAGGAGCTGAACGCCGAGCTGTTTTCCACCGCGACGCTTCTTGCCGATGTCATTGCCAGTCTGAACGCCAGTGAACTGGCGCAGCGACGGTTCCGCGAAATCGCCCGCATCTCAGGGCTTATCTTTACCGGCTACCCGGGCGCGCAAAAAAGTACCCGGCAGCTACAGGCCAGCAGCAGTCTTTTTTTCCAGGTGTTCCAGCAATACGACCCTGAGAACTTGCTGATTACCCAGGCTGAGCAGGAAGTACTGCGCCAGGAGTTGGATGTACGAAGGCTGGAAAAAGCCCTGAATCGCATGCAGGCACTTGAACTTAACCTGCACGCCATTGAGCGGCCTACTCCCTTCAGCTTTCCGCTTCTGGTCGAGCGTTATCGCGAAAGCATGAGTTCAGAGAAACTGGCGGACCGGATTGCACGTATGGTTCAAGACCTGGAAAATGCCGCCGGACCCGGTGATTACGAGCTGCCCGGCGAAGGAAATGACTTCATGGGATTAGGTGCAGGAGAGTCAGACCTGCCCGCTCGCCGCAAGGGACGTGCTCCGCGTCAGACCAAAACCGGGCTTCCTCGTACAAAACAGCAAAAGACTGTGTAGCAATTCACGCTTTATCAGCATAGAGGATGAGTGCAATATCACACAATTAATTGGCGCGGTAAAATTGACAACTGCTTCATAAGTAGTTGATATGAAAAATCTTTTTAGTGCCTTACTGCTATTGTTGTCGGCCAAGGCGCGTGTGCCCGAATGGCAGGAAAGTCCCACGTTGGCTCAGTTATTCAAGCGAGCCAACCTCAAGGGTACATTCGTGCTTTACGATGTCTCGGCAGATACGTTTACCGGGTATGACCGGACACGTGCAGACACCCGTTTTGTTCCCGATTCCACCTTCAAGATCGTCAACAGCCTGATCGGTCTTTCCACCGCAACCATTCGTAACGTGAGTGAGGTACTGCCCTATGGAGGGCAGCCGCAGCCCTTTCCTGAATGGCAGCGTGACCTGGGGCTACGTGATGCAATCAAGGTCTCCAGCGTACCGGTTTATCAGGAGCTTGCACGACGTATCGGCCTTGAACGCATGCAGGACTTTGTGCGCAGGCTCGAATACGGCAATGCGCAGGTAGGCGACAGTGTGGACGATTTCTGGCTGGCCGGACCGCTCAAGATCAGCGCCCTGGAGCAGGTACGCTTTTTGGCACGCCTGGCGCAGGAGCGCTTGCCTCTGCCCGAAACCGTACAGGCAACGGTACGCGACCTGATTTGTCTGGAGCAGGGAAAAGACTGGACGCTGTACGGTAAAACCGGTTGGGTTCAGAACCAAGACCCTGACCTTGGCTGGTGGGTCGGCTGGATTGAAAAACAGGGGCTGGTCTATACCTTTGCGCTCAATATCGACATGCCCAACCCTCAGGAACGGCACTTGCGCATTGATCTGGGTATGGATTGCCTCAGATCGCTGGGCATCCTGTAGACGCCGGGCAGCCTGTTGTCTGCCCAGGCTACGTTCCCAGGAACGAGGCTGTTAAAGTGGCAGGCTTTCCGCTGTTCTTGCATGTGCATGCGTACCCATATTCCCGTATCCCTTGCCGGCACTGAGGTGTGGTTGCTGGCTGACAAGGCCGTCTACTGGCCCGAGCAGAAGGCGCTGCTGATTGCCGATATCCATTTTGGCAAGGCAGCTGCCTTTCGTGCCCTTGGGCAGCCAGTACCCCATGGCACCACCGCTACCAACCTGGCTCGCCTGGATGCACTGCTGGAAGCCTACCCGACCGAGCACCTGTACTTTCTTGGCGACTTCCTGCATGCACCGGAATCCCATGCTCCGACCACACTCAATGCGTTGGCGCGATGGCGTAACGCAAACCCATCGCTGCTCATCACCCTGATTCGGGGTAATCATGATCTACGTGCTGGGGACCCGCCCGCCTCGCTCAAGATCAACGTAGTGCCCGAGCCGCTCTTGATTGGTCCATTGGCGTTACAGCATGAGCCGGAATCGCACCCCAGTCACGTTGTGCTGGCGGGCCATATCCATCCGGCGTTCAGTCTGAGCGGCCGGGGACGCCAGCGTCTGCGCCTGCCCTGCTTCTGTCTGGATAATGATGTGCTGTTGCTGCCGGCCTTTGGTGACTTTACCGGCGGATGGGAGATCAAGGCCTTGCCGGGCCGAAGGATCTTTGTGGTAGGCGATGGTGGGATCTGGCCATTGGGCTGATCCTGGGAACGCTGCTACTGCAGCGTTCAACAGAGGTTCTTCAATCCATTTGGGCAATGCCAGAAATCATGATGCCGTAACGTTCCAGCAGCGCTACCGTGGGGGCCTCATAGTCCTGGGGCAAATCGGAACTGTCATAACTGTCGAGCGCCTGGTCCCGTACCAGTTGAGCGGCTTGCTCCATATCCGGTTTCTGTTCGGCTTCAGTTTCCACGACGGACGTGTTGCCATCATTGTTGGTATAGGTAATTTTCCACTTTGGCATCGCGCAAACTCCAGTAGCTTACTGAACTGTATCTTTAGACGCCGGATTGCGCCGCAGTTCTCTACAAAGCGCCTTTACCTGATGGGCTGCCCGAACAGCGCGTCCAGCATATGATCCAGCCCACCCCCCGTCAGCCCCATGCCTGCCAGCGACTTACGCGCTGTGTCCAGATGGTTCTCGAGCTGCGCCTGTACCGACTCGCGGCCCAGCAGCGCAACCAGCGTGGACTTGCCGTCATCCTGATGGGCATCTTTTCCCAGGCCATGGCCGTCCTGCAGGTCATCAAGCAGTTGGAAAGCCAGCCCCAATTCGGTAGCAAAACGATGCATTCCCTCCCGGACCGACGGCTTGGCACTGACGGCCAGAGTCGTCATGTCCAGCGCTGTCGTGAACAGGAGTCCGGTCTTGAGGTGATTGGTACTGTTAATAGCCTCCGCGCTGCGGCTTTTGGCTCCTTCGCGCAGGTCACGGTACTGCCCCCGCACCAGCCCTTGCGAGCCTACAGCGGATGTCAGCATGCACACCATCTGATTACGCAGGACAGGCGCAACACCTGATGTACTGGCGACGACGCAAAAGGCATGGCTGAGCAGCGCTACTGCTCCCAGAACGGCGACATCCTCACCAAACTGCACATGAATGGTAGGCCGACCGCGTCTGAGCGTGGCGTTATCCATGCACGGCATATCGTCCAGAAACAGCGAGGCGGCATGCACCATCTCGACCGCGCAGCCCAGATCCAGAATAGCCGGCGAAAAGGCATCCAGATCCCGGGAAGCCAACAGCATGAGCAATGGCCGTATACGCTTGCCGGGCGCCAGTGCACCCTCACGCATGGCGGCTGCGATCAGATCATCATTCTCGACAGGCGGAAGCAGCTCCTCTAGTCGGGTATCGATACGGGCACGCTCTGTTACAAGCTCGAAAGCGCATTCCTTCGGAAGTTTTGGCACTAATACCGTTGCCATGAGTCGAGATACTCCAGCACATGTAAGCGAGCCGACGAATGGTCGACACCAGCGACTCAACAATTTCCCTGATCCGATCTTGCAGATCAGAGCCGCTTGACGTACTCATGACCACAATAGCCGACGAAAGGTCGATGGCAACAGGAAAAAGGTAACTCATGGTTGATTGGGAATTGGCAAGTCGCAAGAACGATCACTTGGATATCGTCCTTGATCCTGCACGTGCCTTGAGCAGTATCACGACTGGGTTTGAGCAGATTCAATTCCAGCACTGTGCCCTGCCAGAGCTGCACCTGAACCAGATCGATCTTGCCACCACGCTGCTGGGCAAGCCGCTCAAGGCGCCTGTTCTCATCAGTTCCATGACAGGCGGGCCGGAACGTGCACAGACCATCAACCGGCACCTTGCCGAAGCGGCGGAAACGCTAGGCCTGGCGCTGGCAGTAGGCTCGCAGCGCATTGCCCTGCAGAACGGTGGGGACAAGGGACTGACCGGTCAATTGCGGCAACTGGCTCCGTCCATTCCCCTTCTCGCCAATATTGGCGCAGCTCAATTAGTGGCGGGTTATGGCGTGACCGAGGCCCGTCGGGCAGTCGACATGATCCAGGCCGACGCCTTGATCATTCACCTCAACCCACTCCAGGAGGCGGTACAGTCCGGCGGCGATCGCAACTGGCAAGGCGTCCTGGCTGCCATCGAACATCTGGTAACACATTTGGGCGTTCCGATCGTCATCAAGGAAGTAGGCGCAGGCATTTCTGCTGATGTCGCCCAGCAACTGACAGAGGTGGGTGTCGCCGTGATCGACATAGCCGGCGCAGGAGGAACCAGCTGGGCAGCGGTCGAAGCCGAGCGTGCCCATAACGACCTTGATCGTCAGGTTGCTCAGGCCTTCATCAACTGGGGCATTCCAACCGCCCAGGCGATTGCTCAGGTCCGTGAGCAATGCCCGGACATTCCACTCATTGCCTCGGGCGGTATCCGCAACGGCGTCGATGCGGCCAAAGCCATTCGCCTGGGCGCCGATGTGGTCGGTCAGGCTGCCGCCGTGCTGCATAGCGCAACCCTGTCTCCAGAAGCCGTTCTGAACCATTTCGAAGTCATGATCCGGCAACTGAAGGTAGCCTGCTTCTGCACCGGCTCGGCAAATCTGGCCGAGCTGCGCAAGGCCCGCCTGTTAAGACCCGTTTCGCTCGCGGAGACCTGAATGCCTCATTTCGCCCTCATCGCCCCTGCATTTTCTAGCCATCTTCGCGCAATGGAAGCGATTGCCGAAACCCTGGTGGCGCGAGGGCACACGGTCAGCCTGCTCCATCAGGCGGATGTCGGCGAGCGGCTTCGTAGCAACGCCATCCGCTTTCACCCGATAGGCCTTGAGTCTCATCCGCCTGGCTCGCTGGACGCCATGATTCGCCGGGCCGGTAATCCAGGCGGCCCGCTTGGGCTGATGCGCGTTATTCATGATATGGCTCGCAGCACCGAGTTGTTTTGCCGCGAGGCACCGAAGGTATTGCGTGACCTGGCCGTTGATGCCGTAATTTCCGATCAGATGGAAGCCGCTGGGGGGCTTATAGCCGAGCATTTGCGCCTGCCCTACGTCTCGGTAGCCTGTGCCTTGCCGGTCAACCGGGACCCGCTTGTGCCTCTTCCCGTCATGCCATGGGGATACGACACATCGCCACGAGGCCGCCATCTCAATCAGGGCAGTGCCCAGGTCTATGACCTCCTGATGCATGAGCATGCCCGTGTCATCCAGCGATACGCAAAAACCTTTGGTCTTGAGCCTCGGTCAACATTGGCCGACTGCCTGTCGCCTTACGCTCAAATCAGCCAGTGCGTACCGGGATTCGATTTTCCCCGTACCGAGCTACCAGCCAACTTTCACGAAGTCGGCCCGCTACGCCTGCCCGCAACGCAAGACCCTGCCCTGAGCTATCCGATCCGCACCGACAAACCGTTTGTGTTCGCATCGCTAGGGACATTGCAAGGCGGACGTTTCACCTTGTTCGAACGGATCGCACGCGCCTGTAAAATGCTTGATGTGCAATTACTCATCGCCCACTGCGGTGGCCTCAACCTGCAGCAATGCGATGCCTTGAGGCGGGCTGGCGCCCACTGGGTTACAGACTTTGCACCGCAGCGAGCCACGTTGGCGCGGGCCGATGCGGTCATTACCCATGCCGGTCTCAACACTGTGCTCGACGCACTGGAAGCAGGAACGCCCATGCTGGCGTTGCCAATTGCCTTCGATCAACCCGGCGTGGCTGCACGCATCGAGCATGCCGGCGTCGGCCTTCGCCTGAGCCCTAAGCGACTGACCTCCGGCAAATTGGCCCTCGCTCTGCAACGCCTTCTGACCGAACCGCATTTTCGTTGGAAAGCCCAGGCCTTTCAGCCTCGGGTTCAGGCAGCTGGCGGCGTACAAAAAGCCGCTGACCTTATTGAGGACGTACTCAGCAAGGTTGCCCTCGAGAGACCCGCATGAATACCTATGACCTGATCCTGGCGGGAGGTGGACTGGCCAACGGGCTGATTGCCCTGAAACTGAGCCAGACACGTCCAGAGCTCCGCATCCTGCTCATTGAGCAAGGCGACCGACTGGGCGGTAATCACACCTGGTCCTTTCATGAGCCGGACCTGACAACGGAGCAGCTCGCCTGGATCGAGCCGCTGGTAGCCCATCGCTGGGCGGAGTATCAGGTATTTTTTCCTGGGCTTGAGCGGACACTGAGCAGTGGTTACGCCTCTATCAGCGCCGAGCGCTTTCATGACGTTCTGATGGAGTGCCTGGGTGATTCGGTACGTCTGAACGCTACGGTCAGCGCGCTTGGCCCCACAGAGGTCAGGTTTGCCAACGGCGAAGCGTTTCAGGCGGCTGCAGTTCTGGATGGCCGGGGTCATCGCCCCAGCCCGCACATGGGATTGGGTTTTCAAAAGTTTCTGGGCCAGGAGTTACAGCTCGCTCAGCCCCACGGGCTTTCCGGTCCAATCATCATGGATGCCACCGTTCCACAAACGGAGGGTTACCGTTTCATCTACGTCCTGCCGCTTACTCAGGACCGGGTTCTGATCGAAGACACCTACTATGCTGATGGGCAGAACCTTGACCCTGATCGGTTGCGTGACCATATTGCCCGCTACGCCGCGGATCACGGCTGGACGATTCAATCCCTGATCAGGGAAGAGCATGGCGTGCTCCCCATTACGCTGAGCGGTGACATAGATGCGTTCTGGGCTGAAGCGGGAGATATCCCGCCCACTGGCCTCGCCGCCGGCCTCTTCCATGCCACCACAGGATACTCATTACCTGAGGCGGTACGACTGGCGGAACTTATTGCCGGCTGCCCCCGTCTGGATACCTCTACCCTTGTTGATACGGTTCGCCGGCATGCGCTGCAACGCTGGCGAACCTATGGATTTTTCCGCCTGCTCAACCGCATGCTATTTCTGGCCGGCAAGCCTGAGCATCGCTATCGAGTGATGCGTCGCTTTTACGGTCTTCCGGAACCCTTGATCCAGCGTTTCTATGCCGGACAGTTGAAGCCCAGCGATAAGCTGCGCATTCTGACAGGCAAGCCACCGGTTCCATTACGCGAGGCACTGACGGCGGCACTGGCCAGCCGCACCGGTCAAACAGGCGGACCGATTAAGGACATCTCATGAATACAGACGTCGTTTCCAATTCCAGGCAGGCTGTTGTCGTTGGTGCCGGTTTTGGCGGACTGGCCCTGGCCATACGCCTGCAGGCCTCCGGGATTCATACCACACTGCTCGAAAAGCGAGACAAGCCCGGCGGGCGCGCCTACGTCTATGAGGATGAAGGCTTTACCTTCGATGCCGGCCCCACCGTCATTACCGATCCCTCGGCTCTGGAAGAGCTCTTTACTGTGGCAGGGCGCAAGCTGTCGGACTATGTCGAACTGCTGCCCGTCGATCCGTTCTACCAGTTGTGCTGGGAAGACGGCACCCGCTTCGACTATGTCAACGATCAAGCCACGCTCGATGCCCAGATCAAGTCACTCGACCCCGCTGACGTCGAGGGCTACCAGCGCTTTTTGGCCTACTCCCGCGCAGTCTATGAAGAGGGTTATGTAAAACTGGGTAGCGTGCCGTTCCTGAGCTTTCGCGACATGGTTCGTGCCGGGCCGCAGCTACTGAAGCTTCAAGCCTGGCGCAGTGTGTACGATCAGGTCTCCAAATTCGTTCGCAACGACAAGCTTCGTCAGGCACTCTCCTTTCATACGCTGCTGGTCGGTGGTAACCCGTTCGCTACCTCGTCCATCTATGCGTTGATTCATGCTCTGGAGCGCCAGGGTGGCGTGTGGTTCCCCCGTGGCGGTACAGGCGCCCTGGTTCAGGGGCTGGTCAAGCTATTCCAGGATATGGGCGGCACACTAGAACTTAATGCGCCTGTCGAGCGTATTCTGGTCGACAGTTGTCGTGTAACAGGTGTCATTACCGCCCAAGGCAAGCAGATCAAAACCGACCTGGTTGCATCCAATGCCGACGTGATCCACACGTACAAGAAGATGCTGGGTCACCATGTGCACGGTATCGTCGAGGCGAACCGTCTCAAGAAGAAGCGTCACAGCATGTCGCTGTTCGTGGTGTATTTTGGCCTGCGCCAGCGCCCTGAAGAACAGAATCTTCAACACCATACGATCTGTTTTGGTAACCGTTATCAGGGTCTGATCGAGGAGCTATTTTCCGGCCCCGGCGTTCCTGAAGATTTCTCACTCTACCTGCACTCCCCGTGCGTGACCGACCCCTCCCTGGCACCAGAGGGCTGCAGTGCTCACTATGTGCTGTCGCCTGTCCCGCACCTAGGCAATGCACCGGTAGACTGGTCGGTTGAGGGCCCGAAGTACCGGGACCGAATTCTGGCCTACCTGGAAAAGCATTACATTCCAAACCTGAATCGCGATCTGGTCACCAGCCGAATTTTTACACCCGAGGATTTCCGCACCGAACTCAATGCGTATGTCGGTTCAGCCTTCTCCCTGGAGCCAATCCTGACCCAGAGCGCCTGGTTCCGGCCGCATAACCGAGACGCCGCTATTCCCAACCTTTATCTGGTGGGTGCCGGCACCCACCCGGGAGCAGGCATTCCTGGTGTAGTCGGCTCGGCCAAAGCGACCGCAAGCGTGATTCTGGGGGACCTTGGAGCAGCCATATGAATACGGCAGTCGTCGAACACGCAACGCAGTCCATCAATGTCGGCTCCAAGAGCTTTGCCGCTGCGGCCAAACTGTTCGACGAACAAACCCGTCAAAGCGCTGTGATGCTTTACGCCTGGTGCCGCCATTGTGACGATGTGGTGGACGGCCAGGACCACGGTCATGGGCAGGTTGAAGGCGACCGGACGGCAAGCGAAGCCCGTCTCTACGAACTTGAAGATCTGACGCGCCGCGCCTATGCAGGCGAGCCCATGAGCGAACCGGCTTTTGCCGCCTTCCAGCAGGTCATCCAGCGCCATGCCATTCCCGAGCGCTATCCTCTTGAGCATCTGGCGGGTTTCCGCATGGATGTTGAAGAGCGGGTCTACTACCGCCTCGACGATACCCTCCAATACTGCTACCACGTCGCCGGAGTAGTAGGCGTCATGATGGCAATGCTCATGGGTGCGCGCGACGAAGACACGCTCGACCGAGCCTGTGATTTAGGCATGGCGTTTCAGCTGACCAATATCGCACGGGACATTGTAGAAGACGCCCGCATAGGCCGAATCTACCTTCCTAGGGAATGGCTCGATGAGGCTGGCATTCCTGTCGCCGAACTGGCTGATCCCGCGCATCGTGTCCGCCTGGCCACCCTGGCGCAGCGTCTGGTCGCGCTGGCTGAACCCTACTATGACTCAGCCGCTACCGGTATTGCCGACCTGCCTCTGCGCTCAGCCTGGTCGATTGCGACCGCTCGCGCCGTTTATCGGGAAATTGGTCTGAAAGTTAACGCACGAGGCCCTAGCGCCTGGGACAGTCGGGTATCAACCAGCACCGTTGATAAGCTTCGCCTGGTGATAAGAGGCGCCCTACGTGCACTGGCTTCACGGGCGGGCCGCTCTAGTCCGCGCCCCGCCGATCTATGGACCCGTCCGCGGTAGGTGAACGCACCGGGCGGTAGTGTCTCGTTACGAAATGAAGACTTGCGTCTTTTGCTGAAATTGGTCACAAACAAGGCGTCGCACGGCGACACTAAACCTAAACTTTTCAGTGGTATAGCAGGTCAGACATAAGCGACTACTTTAAGTCGCTCTACAGTAGTCAAGTACGGGATATATTTATGCACAAGACGGAATCGGCTGTTCCAAGAGATCTACAAAACGCACCGACCTCGCTCTTCTCGATCATCCCGCTTGTGCCGAGTGCACACACTACGGCCAGTCCGGACAGATCGCATACCTACAAACCGGAATTTTTCAACGAGAGCGAATGGGCGCTGCTCAAGGCAGCTTGCGAACGCCTGACTGCCACGACCAATCAAGGCACCAGTGAATCCCTGGTCGATCTGCCTATTTTCATTGATCAGCATATGTTGTCGCCTTATGCGCACGGCGACCTGGATTGTCTGCAAGACCCTTTCACCGATGCACCCGCCAAACTTCCTCAGGGTCGCCAGCCGCTACGTGACCTGGTACGTGCCGGGCTTGCGGATCTGAATCGCTACAGTCAACAAACGCATCAGCAGCTTTTTACGGCACTGTCAGCCGAAGAGCAGCAGCATGTTTTGAGCAATGCCGAAGCCGGTCTTCTGGGCACGCAAGCCCAGGAATTCATTTCCCTGCTTCGCACTGAAATCGATCACAGTCGCTTCGCCCACTCGTTGTTTCCGGCATACGAACCTCTGTCTGCTTGAACCCTCTGAACCGAATAAAAAAAGCGCGCCTTCTGGCGCGCTTTTGCGTGGGGCTTTACTCCTGATCGAACCGCCGCTTCTTGAGCGGGCCGTCATGCAGATCACGCAGCTGCTTCTTGAGCACGGTCACTGATGGCGCATACAGGAAGCCAAACGAGACACATCCCTCCTTTCCATCCACGGCATGATGCATGCGATGGGCCTGATAGAGCCGCTTCAGGTATCCGCGACGCGGGACATATTTGAAAGGCCAGCGCTGATGGACAAGGCCGTCGTGAGCGATGAAATACAACAGCCCGTACGCCGTCATACCGGCACCAATCCACTCGATCCGGCCATAACCGGACGTGCCGAAATAAATCAGGGCGATAGCAAGGCCGGCGAATACAACGGCATAAAGGTCGTTTTTCTCGAACCAACCGGTGCGCGGCTCATGATGGGACTTGTGCCAGCCCCATCCCCAGCCGTGCATGATGTACTTGTGTGCGTACCAGGCAAACCACTCCATAAAGGCCACGGTGCCCAGCACGATTGAGGTATTGATTAAGATATCCATGTTCGGCTCCAGGATCGTCCTTCCACCTTACTGCCTGAAACCCATTTGCGCACGATCTGGATCAGGAAACCGGGTCGGACGTCACCAGCAGGGTCGACGGATTCCCGAGTAGAACGGAATCCGTTGGCAGGTGGACATTCAGTGCGGCAGAGCGCACCACAAAACGTACCTTTTTGCTGTGCATGGGTTCGCCGTCCAAATTCATATCGACCCCTTCGCTGGCGGAAACCTCAACCCAGGGTAACCGGGTACGAATGAACAGATCCTCGCTGGCAAATCCGCCTGAAAACCATGAGCCCAACGTTCCCATCAGATCCTGTGGCGTGGGCAGAATAGTTAGATCAAGCATGCCATCGTTGACGACTGCATTCGGGCACAGCACATGGCCGCCGCCGGCCTGCCGACCATTGCCAATCCCCATGGCCAGAAACTCGCCTTCCCATTCAAAATCCGGCCCTTCGAAACGACCATAGGCGGAGCGCACTTCCGCAAAGCGCGTAAGGCCTGTCAACAGATACGCCGTGCCACCCAGTACGCGCTTGAGTTCCGAGGACGTATTCGCCGTCACTTGTGAACCAAACCCGCCGGTGGCCATATTGAGAAACATCTCGCCGTCTGCTTCGATCAGATCGATGGGTTGCGCTGGCGTATCCAGTAGCGCCAGTGCCTCGGCAGGATCAGCTGGAATACCCGCCGCCCGGGCAAAGTCATTGGCAGTTCCCAGGGGCATCAGGGCCAACGACGCATCGGAGCGCGTACGAGCCAAGGCTTCGGCCACCAGCTTGAGCGTACCGTCGCCTCCGCCTGCTACCAGATGCGTATAACCTGCAGCGACTGCTTCCTCAACAAAACGGGCCGCATCGCCATTTTCCCAGGTGACTCGGACATCGACCGTTTTGCCGGTCGCACGTCGCGCCTCAACCGCTGCGCGGACATCGTCATTGGTGGCCTGATTACCATTGAGAATCAACAGTGTTTTTTCATTGGAATCGGAGACGGTGACAGGAACATTCATGAACAGAGCACCCAGCAAAGTCGAGTGTCAGTAGGACTACGTCAACGGGTCCACGTTCCTTGGGAGCGACTTGATTTGTGATGAAGCAACCGCTCTGAAACCGACCTGGGAAAGCCGATGCGTTCCCAGGTCGGCAAGACTTCAGCCAATCAGCTCACTCATGGGAATGAAGCCCACAAGATCACCTTCGGCGATGGTTCTTCCTTCACGTACCTCTACCAACCCGTCAGCCCATGCCGCCGTACGCAGGACATTGGAACCCTGGTCGCGATGAGGCACGACCCGGCCATTTTCAAGCCGCGCCCGCTGGTACTCGCGTCGCTCGCCCACGCGCGTCCAATTAAACCCTGCTGCCACTTCCAGCTTGAGGGGTTCAACATCCTGAACGCCCATCCGACGCAGCAGATAAGGACGCGCCAGCAGCCCGAACGTCACCAACGTAGACGCTGGATTGCCTGGCAGCCCGATGACCGGCACGCCGTTATAACGACCACAAGTGAGCGGCTTGCCTGGCTTGAGCGCCAGCTTCCAGAGGGTCAGCTCACCCGCCTCACGCAAGGCCTGGCCCAGGAAGTCCGCCTCGCCTACCGACACACCGCCGGTCGACAGGATCAGGTCCGCCGAGTGCAGCTGCGCTAATTGCTCACGGGTGCGCTCCAGATCATCCGGGAGGATGCCCGCATCAATCACCTCGCAGCCCAGACGCTTGAGCCAGGACGCCAACACCGTCCGGTTACTGTTGTAAATCTGTCCTGGCCCCAATGGCTTACCCGGCTCGACCAGCTCATCGCCGGTCGACAGGATCGCTACCCGGGGGCGCCTGAACACATCAAGAGCCGCGCAGCCCAACGACGCCGCAATACCCAGCTCGATCGGTCCCAGTCGCTTGCCAGCGTCCAGTACCGTATCGCCCTGGCGCGTCTCGTTACCCTTCAGGCGAACGTTTTTGCCTGTCTTGAGCGTCTCTACAAAGCGAATGCGGCCATCATCCAAGACTTCGGTGTTCTCCTGCATCTCCACTGTATCGGCACCTTCGGGCATGGGCGCCCCGGTAAAGATGCGTGCACAGGTGCCCGGCGTGAGCGGCTGCGGACTTTGCCCTGCAAAGATACGCTGACTGACAGGCAGCGGTTCGCCCTGAAGATCCTCAAAGCGCAGCGCGTACCCGTCCATGGCACTGTTGGACCATGGCGGCAGGTCGAGCTCCGCTATCACGGACCGGGCCAGAACGCGCCCCTCGGCCTCCGCCAGAGACACACGTTGCGTTTCGGTGATCGCGTCGGCATCAGCCATCGACAGGAGACGGGCCAATGCCTCTTCAATAGGTAACAGACTCATCCGCGCGGCCCGCAGGGTTCGGCCTTCTTCAGATGCGGCACAAAATTGCAGGGACGATGACGGTTGTCCAGCTGCTCAGCCAGAATGCCGTCCCAACCTGTACGGCAGGCACCCGTCGAACCCGGCAGGCAGCAGACCAGCGTACCGTTGGCCAAACCTGCCAGCGCACGGGACTGAACCGTGGACGTGCCGATGTCTGTCGCAGAGATCTGACGGAAATATTCACCAAAACCATCGACCTGCTTGTCCAGCAGGCAGGCTACCGCTTCCGGTGTGCTGTCGCGGCCGGTAAAACCGGTGCCCCCGGTGATGACAACGACCTGGACGGTATCATCGGCAATCCAGTTGGCTACCTGAGCGCGGATTTTGTAGAGATCATCCTTGAGCAGTACGCGTGCAGCCAGAAAATGTCCCGCCTCGGTCAGACGGTCAACCAGCAACTGTCCCGATGTATCGGTTTCGAAGGTACGGGTATCACTGACAGTCAGAACGGCAATATTCAGCGGTATAAAGACCGCATTGGCCTTAGAGCTCATAACAATCATCCAAAACGGCAGGTAAGAGACATTTTTATATCACAGGCAGGACTACCACGTAGCGATCCAGACAGAGACAAACCGTCGCCCCGCCACATAGAGCCAAGCCGCGCTACACTGACGGCCCGTATTCGAGCCTGGACGTTCCCATGACCACACGCCTTTCCGACTGCTCCATTCTTCTGCTTGCCGGTGGCCGTGGTCAGCGTATGGGTGGAAGGGATAAAGGCCTGGTGGAATGGCATGGCCTTCCGCTGATCGAGCATATGCACAAGGTGGTCCGCCCCCTGACAGATGACCTCATTATTTCCTGTAACCGTAATGCCGAGCGCTACGCCCGGTACGCCGATCAGATCGTCAATGATGCCGAGCCCGACTTTCCCGGCCCGCTGGCCGGTATCCGTGCAGGGCTCAGGGCAGCTCGTCATCGCTGGCTGATCCTTCTGCCGTGCGATGCTCCGCGCATTGATCGTGATCTGCTTGCCCAGCTACACCGCTGCGCACAGGAGGCACCTGATGCTCCGGTCATGGTGCGTCAGGGAAATTTCTGGGAGCCCTTGTTTTCACTTATTCCTACCCGCTTGAAAGATCGAGTGGAAGAAGCCTGGCAGGCAGGCGAGCGCAGCCCCCGGGGTGTATTCATTCCATTGGGTGCCCGGGCGCTAATGATTGCAGAGCATGATCAGCGTCTCGCCAATGTAAATGATGAACACAGCCTGCTTGTCCTTTCATCGGAACCTGGCGGGAAGTGATAGGTCAGAATGTTGTTAAACGTGCGTTTAAAAGGAGACTGCACATGAGAACCCGGATTCTACCTGCCTGCTTGCTGGCTCTTGGTTTTACCGTCCTGGCCGGTTGCTCTACGCCTTCAGTGATCACGTTGAACGACGGGCGTGAGATCCAGGCGGTAGATACACCCAAGTACGACGATGACTCGGGTTTCTATGAGTTCGAACAACTGGACGGCAAGCCTGCCCGCATCAATAAAGATCAGGTCCGCACCATCAAGGAACTGTAAAGGTTTGCAGAGGGTACGCAAAAAATTTCACCTAAAACCTTGTCTCTAAAATGTTTTTAGGTAAAATGCGCGCCATCTTTCGGAGCGTAGCGCAGCTTGGTAGCGCGTCTCGTTCGGGACGAGAAGGTCGCTGGTTCGAATCCAGTCGCTCCGACCAGTATCCCGGTCTAACTCTGTTTAGACCAGCAAAGCCCGCCTTGTGCGGGTTTTGTTGTTTATGACCTTAATGTTTTTGGCAGCATTTTGCCGTACACCTCGTCCTTTGCCTCCCACATAAGCGCCCTGTTCACGTAATATCCCGCCTCCGGTTGTGTTTACCTGTAAAAGGAAGCGATCCTGCCCTGTGCTCGGCGGGGTCAGCTCGGCTTATGAAAAATATCTTTTCCGCTTTCCTGCTCGCCCTGACCGCGGCGAGCCTTTCTGTGCATGCGGCCGCTCGCCCTGTGCCGCAACCTCCCCCTGCACTTCAGTTGTTTTGCGCTAAGGGTGCTCTGGACGTTGTCGAAAAAATCGGCCCTGTTTATGAAGAAACCTTTGGCAGAAAGCTTGTCAGCCATGTAGCGCCGGCACGTGGCAACGATGCCACCACCATTCCTAGTCGACTGGCCGAAGGTGAGCGGGCCGATGTCTTTTTGCTGGACCGCATGGCCATTTCCAAACTGCAGCAGCAGGGTCATATTGATCCAGACAGCTGCGCTGATTTCGGAAAGTCCTATATTGCGCTTGCAGTCCCCCACGGCCAAGGCCATCCGGCCATGACAAGCATGGAAGAATTCAAACAGATTCTGCTGGATACCAAATCAATTGCCTACTCCGAGAGTGCTAGCGGTTTGTATCTGGAAAATGTTCTGTTCAACCTCATGGGTATCAAGGAGCGAATTGCGCCCAAGTTGAAAAGAATCACGAACGAGTCAGTGGGCGACGCCATTGCCCGGGGTGAGGCGGAAATCGGTCTGGAACAGGTCAGCGAGCTGAGTCCTTTGCAGGGCGTCGATATCGTAGGACTCATACCCGATCAGGCGCAGAAGATGACGCTATACACCGCCTGCATGGCACCTGACACGCCCCATCCTGAAGAGGCCCGCCAGTTCATCAAGTACATCAGCTCCAATGCTTCATTCGAGCTGATCAAAGCCAGTGGATTGCAGCCCCTTGTCGATCCTGACTACGAGCTGCACTTCAAGAAAGGTTGATTACCCACTGCCGGGGCGTTTACAAAAGCCCCGCCTCATTCTGCCTGGATGGTAAACAAGCGCTCACCTTTAGCTGTTACCGCTGTGCCTTCATTGATGTCTGCCAGGTAATTGTCGTCCATGTCATACACCTGCTCGCCCTCGATGCGGTAGATCAACCTATCCTGATCATCCGAAGCGCGTACAAAGCCGTCATTGTCAATCAGACCAATCTGAACGGCTTTGTCGCCGTATCCAAATACCAGGTAGCGCCCTTGACTGTAATCGGCAGCCATCTCGTTTCCTCCAAGCATTAGGGTTGCCCGATGGACAACCTCTATTCAACAGCTGTCGCTCCGTATGAACAACAGTACGTTCTGAAGATTGGAGTCACGCTCCAGGCAAGAGTGCCGAAAAGTCCCGATCAGAACGAGCTGACTACCAGAGTCATGACAGGCCGACTATCCGACAATGGATGGACCTTGAGCCGAGCGCCGGTGCTACAGATGATGATCGAATGGTGGCTGCCCAGCATCGGCTTATGTTTGACGACTTCAGGGCAATCAAAGCCAAATGTCTTGCTAGCATGCCAGGCAAGATCGGCCTTGCTCAGATTCTGGCTCGTATTGGCCTTTTGAGGCTGGGTGTTGTAAAGCGACTGATCCGCGCGTGTAAGCTCGGCATGAACAGACCAGGATAACGACGATGCCAGCAATAGAACTGCAAACTCTTTGCGCATGAGAACTCTCTTGAACTGCCCGTGCAGCTTTGAACGTTCACTCCTTAATAAATAGCCAGCTATCACCTGAGGCACACCAGAAGCGTTTAGCGCTTGCGACCTACAACCTTCGCAACGACTAACGCATCCTCGATGGCCATCTGCACATCCCCGACAAGATCAGCCGAAACCCACTTGTCTGAGCTGATGACATCGAGCTTGGCCTGCTCTGCAATGGTGTCGGTATCAACACCTAGCTTCAGGGCTGCTCCAAAAACAGAGGCCAGGGCCTGGCTATACACAACCAATATCCTGTCAGTCATGAATACTTACCTATCATCTTGAGCATCTAGGTGAACGTTCAGCACAACCTCAGTGACACTCCTTTGTCAGCACTGCGAACGGGCGGGGCAAAGCCTGCACCTTTCAAGTAATAGCTGATAAATTCAAGGACTTCCCGAGAATTTCAAACCATCCATCAGCTTGGCTTAAAGCACGCCGGAAAAGCTCCGATAACCTTTTAGCAAGCAGTTCACCCCTACTTCTGCTTGTCTCCATGGTCTTTAAGCCTCGACTCGTCGAGGCTTTTTTCTTTCAGCGCCAGTGCCTGCTCATCCTTACATTGGTATAGCAAGCACCATGCCTGAAAAAACGCCTGATTTCCGGCACTCGGCCGCTTCCAGCCATAAAAACGTCTATCAGAAGCATTTCACGCTAGCGGCCTGAACTAATTTTGCGTTTACGGTCATACCAGAACGCGCTGTCAGCGTGTCCGTCCCCACATGGAAGTAGCGGCAATCCTATGAACACTCTCGCCCTCTGGCTTACCTCCCTTGGCTTGGTTGCCCTGGCAATGCCCTACGAAGGGCTTTACGCCTGCAGTACCTATACGTGGTGTTATACCCAGAACCCTATATGGCTCCCGCTCTGCATCGTTGTGACACTGATGTCGTTCTGGATTTACAAAAGAGAGGGCGCATCCGGTCAGCCTCGGCGACAGAACACGGATCGATCATCCAGCAGTCTTCAGGCTTGGCCGTCTGCGCCAAAAGACCTCACCTAATAAGATGCTATCTGCTCATCGTCCGCTCGTGCTATTACCTTGCGCAACGGCAGTGTGGCTCAGGCACTGCCTGGAAAGGTTCTCGGACAAGGCGGGACGGCTACTAAGCTAAACGGCTAAGCCGAGCCTGGCTCAGACATCTGGCGATGACGCTCAGCTTTTTCCTGCTCAGACTCGGTGCGATTGGGACCTTCGCCTTCCTGCTCAACTTCCGGCCCGCCCCCGTAGACCTCGGCTTGCCCGGCCATCAAGGCATTGAATCCCTGCTGCGCCACCAATGCAGGATCATTCTTCTTGCCTGAGCCTACCTGAGTATCGTCCTCACCGGCCCGGTGGAAAAAGTTGGTTTCGGTCGGTCCCGGCATCAATACCGTTACGCTCACACCGGTTCCCTTCATCTCATTGCCAATGGCATTTCCAAACGACCGCACAAAGGCCTTGGACGCTCCGTATACCGCCTCGAACGGAACAGGTGAGGTTCCTGAAATCGAAGAGGTTAAAAGCATACGACCTCGCCCTTGAGCCACCATGTCCCGACTGAATAACTTGGCAAGGTGTACTACAGACACCACATTGATCTGAATGAGGTTAAGTTCGCTCTCCAGCGTCGTCTCCGCCTCGGTATCCGGTACGAAACTGCCGCCAACGCCTACACCCGCATTGATGGCAATCGCATCAACTGGGCGGTTCAATGCACGAAACGCCGAATAAAGCTGCTCTACTCCTTCATAGGTTGCGAGGTCAACCGCCGCACACTCGACCTGAGCGCCTAGGGCCTGCAATGTCTGCCGGGCCTCATCCAGGCCTTTGCCCCGCGACGCGATAAGCAGGTCGAAGCCGTTCTGAGCGAATTGCCGTGCCAGCTCCAGCCCTATGCCATTCGAGGCACCTGTTACCACCGCCAGAGGTTTGTTCGTCTGAGTCATGCGGGTTACTCCATAAGGGTCATAAGCGGTATGACCTACTGGAGGCCGGGGCGACTCCCTAACCAACCGTATAAAAGTAGCCTGTCGCCACTACAAAACAGTTCTGGCAGCGAGTCGGTAGCCACGCCAAACCATAGGGTGAAAATAAAACTTCACCTGCCCTTGAACAAACGAATCGCCTCCCCCATCTATGTAAGTGCCGAAAGAGGAAAGCCCGCTTTCTTCAGATTCTGCCTTTTACTATCAGGCACTTGACAACTCGGCTGTTCATTTATACAGTGAGCAGTACTCATCAAGGGGGCGATTAGGATTCGACGCCGGTAACAAAACTTGAGGAGCATGCCGAGCTGGTAGCAGACCTCGTAAATTAGCTGCTGCAAACTTATAGTTGCCAACGACGACAACTACGCTCTAGCTGCTTAACGCGGCTAGCAGTCGCTAGGGGATGCCTGTAAACCCGAAACGACTGTCAGACAGAACAGGATCGCCGCCAAGTTCGCTGTAGACGTAACGGCTAAAACTTATACAGATCGCCCCAAGCGCCCTGCCCATCGGGCCGCTAAGGGTTAACTCTAGTAGATTGGGCTAAGCATGTAGCGCCAAGAGCGGAGAGCTGGCGGACGGGGGTTCAAATCCCCCCGCCTCCACCAAGCATAAAGGGCTAGCCAAACGGCTAGCCCTTTTTTATTGCCTAAAATCAGCTACTGTTAGAAATAAGGCGATACAATGGCATTTTGATATTTTAATGTTCCACAGTCTGCACCATGGCAGGCGCTACTAACGACATGGTTGGATAATGAAATACAAGGCTTGGTTACTCGCCATAGCAGGATGCCTGGCTTCCCAGGTCGTCCATGCAGGTGAGCTGACGGATGAGAATGACGAGTTCAGAGAGCGGCGCTCCGTAATCTGGACGGGTGATAAATCTGCCAACGATCTGGTGTTTACCGTATCGGCTAGCCAGGCGACAACAAGCTCAGGCGGAAAGATCACAACATACATTGCCAAGCTGTCCAGCATTGGCAACGAAGCCCGCTTTGGCGATTGCCGCTTTGCTCGCTGGACGATTGACGGCAAGGTCTTCTATGAAATGGAAGGCAAATACAAGCTCAACACCTTTCGTGACATCTACGGCGAAGACTTCACGACGCCCGTGACCCGGGAAGCGCTCGAGTACGTTGCGTCCGGCCAGCGCGTGGAATACAGGGCTTGCGATGTTAAAGGCAAGCTATCTGACGATGATCTCGAAGGGCTTCAGCGCCTCTTGGATGTTACCGAAGGCTGACCTTTCCATCAGCAACTGGGCATTATTCGCACTATGCAATTACCGCTCATTTCAGACTAAAGGCTAACCGGAGTTAGCCGATACCGTAGATACCAGGCAGCAACGTGAGCTGCCGCACTCATTCGTGAGTAGTCTAAGACGCTGCTAAGGATAGAAAAGTGTTCTACTGTCTCGGCCTGATACTCTTTGCTGCAGGATCCTTCTGCCTGTTTTTTGCGCCAGAGGACCTTCAAATCGTTATCGAGGGTGTATTGCTGATGGCTATCGGCTTTACTTACATTCTTGAAGGCAAACGCAGCCAGCGCAAGCTAAAGGCACTGGCATCCTGCCGCTATTCAAGTCTGCATATTCCCGGTCGATAATAAGGCGGGTCTGGCAGTTTCCCTCTCTTTCTGCCCGACCCTAAGCCCCGAGCAATCGGGGCTTTTTATTGCCTGCGTCTATCACGGCTGAGCATGCAGATAAAGACGCATCAAATGAAAACAGGGTCTTTTAAGAAGCCCCATACAAAAAGGGGATGTTCATGACATCCCCTTTCTCTAGTGCCTTATCGCCGCTGTGCTTAGGCGGCTTGCCCTTCCAGCGCAGGCTTTTCATCGGCACTCAACTGACCGTTGATGGCGATGCGTTTGGGCTTGGCCTCTTCCGGTACTTCACGTACCAGATCGATGTTGAGCAGGCCATTCTTCAAGCTCGCGCCCTTCACCTCGATATGATCAGCCAGGCGGAAGGACAGCTTGAAGGCACGCTGGGCGATGCCCTGGTGCAAGTAGGTCACGCTGTCGGCGCTCTTCTCACGGCGGCCGCTCTTCACGGTCAACACGCCCCGCTCCACTTCAAGCTCAAGGTCGTCTTCGGCAAGGCCGGCAGCCGCAATCACGATGCGATAGCGATCGTCGCCGTGCTTTTCCACGTTATAGGGTGGGTAGGAGCTACCCGACTCGTTGCGCAGCGCGGATTCGAACAGGTCATTGAAGCGGTCAAATCCAACGGAATGGCGGAACAAGGGAGCAAGAGAGAATGCAGTGTTCATATAGGGAATCTCCTGAGTCATCAGCAAGTTTCAACGCAAGGCCCGGCTTCGGCGCCCCGCAGAATTCCATATAGGAACCCGCTCGCTTTTTTCAAGCAGTACGCCCGACGAACGGTAATTCATGGATCTATAGTCGGACTGATTGAATCAGATAAATCAAACAGAATGGAGCAGGATTTAATCCTGATAGACGACGTTGGCGACCAATAAACCATCTTTTGGGCGATAGCCTATTCACGAACAGCCATAGAGACTTGGCCCGTTTTGCCTGATTGCCATGAGCGTTAGGGCGAAACTCCAGGCTGGCGTCCCGAGGGGCAGGCAGTGCGGGCGATCCGTGCATGGACGTTATCAACGATCAAGGAGAGAGTCTCTATGTTCAGTTTGAAACCTCTTGTACTGGCGGTATCTGCTCTGACCAGCTTTTCGGCCATGGCAGCATTCGATTCGGCCACACTAACTCAGGAAGGCAATAACAACGAAGTAACCCTCAACCAAAGCGCCGGAACCTACAACACGGCGACGCAGACGCAAACCGGCGATGACAATCAGGCTATTGCCGAACAGACAAACAGTAACAACAGCACGATAGAGCAGGTTCAAGCTGGCAACGGCAACCTAAGCCGAGCAACTCAGGCCTATGCCGAAGGGAGCAACGTCACCACTGACCAGAACGGCAGCAACAACACGGTACTGGCAGGACAGGATGACGTTTCAACCAGTACGATTACCGTCACTCAAGGCGGTGATGCCCATACGGTAGCTGTCCAGCAGATCGGTACGACCGACTCTACCGTTACGGTCTATCAGGAGGGTTCTGGACATACCGCATCCATTACCCAGGCGGGCTCAAACAATCTGGCTGAAGCCTATACCTACGGCAGCAATAACACGGTGAATGCCAGTCAGCAAGGCGCCTTCATGGGCGGTCAATACGGCTCGGATCTAACGATGTTTTTTGGGCAGAGCGGTGATTCGAACGTGGTGAATGCCAGCCAGCAAGGATTCGATAATGAACTCTGGACCGGCCAGTATGATGCGAATAACACCATAACGGTTGAGCAGTCCGGCTTTGGTAACGGTCTTCGACTCGCTCAAGATGAAAACAATAACGTCATGACCAGCGAGCAGGCTGGAAGGAACAATACGCAGGCCATGAATCAGTCCGGCAACAACAACGAATTGAATATCAGCCAGGACGGTATGGACCAGCGCGCAACCTTGATCAGCCAGGGAGACAACAACGAAGTCAACATCACCCAGAACGGTACGATTGGAGGGGTAGATATCACGCAGACAGGGAATGACAACCTCGTCAGTACCACCCAGAGCGGAGACTTCCTGCTCTC
Organism: Pseudomonas sp. C2.3V; assembly: GCF_058536325.1. NCBI lineage: Bacteria > Pseudomonadati > Pseudomonadota > Gammaproteobacteria > Pseudomonadales > Pseudomonadaceae > Pseudomonas > Pseudomonas sp. C2.3V. Next base: position 2,778,076 of record NZ_JBZUBN010000001.1, read on the forward strand.
TACCATCACCCAGACCGGCGATGTAAACCAAATTCAGCTCAACCAGACCAACGCTTGGAGTCAGGCCTATATCCAGCAAACAGGAACAGGCAACTCCGCAACGGTTAGCCAGTAATCGTAACGTCCAGGCGGCTGGCTAATCGGGGGCAGCCGCTTTCCATTTCATAATTCACCATCCATCTGCTCGTAACGGTCCTTACATAACCTTTACCTTCCTCCTCTTTTTCTTTACAGCGCTTCGTTGTTTTATTGGATGGCCGGATTTTCATACAGCCGGGCTCCCGAGGAGGAGACTTTCATGATTCGCCAGTTACCCAAGATTGCGCTTCTGGTAGGTTGCCTCGCTGCGGCTGGCCAAGCTTCCGCTCACGGTGGGCACGGCCCAGGGCCTGCCATTTTCGGGGCCGTGGTTGGGGCAGTCGTTGGCGGAGCGATTGTGGCTAACTCACGCGCAGCTGAAGCGCCTGTCTACGTACAGGCGGCTCCACCGCCGCCCCCGCCACAGGTGGTTTACTACCCGGCGCAGCCTGTCTATTACGAGACCCAGGTTGTACGCGTAGCTCCTGCTCCGCCGCCACATTATTACTATGGCCCGCCACCTGGCTATTACGGCCCCCCGCCGCGCTGGTAGCTGAAAGAAGCCTCGCTTGATGCGAGGCTTCTTTTTATGAGGCCAAGGCGCTGCTGATCCACAGCCGTTGCAATGACGCACAGGCGCTAAAGGTTCGAATGCTGAGCGCCTTAGCCTTCGCTCATTGAACCCTCTCCGCAGACTCACGTACCACCGACCGCACATGGCTGATCACAAAACGACTTTCCGGGAGAGCTGGAATACGCGTGATATCGATCGAAAGATCCTGCGGGGGTACGTCATAACGCATCCACTGCGTAAGCGCCTTGACTGCCACCTTTAGCAGCTCGATCGTAATCCACTCACCGGGGCAGCGATGGTTCTGATGATGGTCGCCACCGCCTTGAGTGACAAAACCGAACGGGTTTTCATCCCAAGTCAGAAACCGCTCAGGATCAAATCGCTCAGGGTCCTTCCAGATTCTCGCATCGTGATTGATGCCATAGAGATCCAGCAGAACGCGAGTTCCCTTGGTAAAGGGATAGCCTTTCCACTCGAAGTTCTTGCGAACACGCGCCACTGTAAAGGGAAAGAACGAAAAGACGCGCCGCACTTCTTGTACAAAGGGTTCCAGCATGCTCGGCTCGTCGCGCAGCCGTTGTTGCCACTCGGGGTGCTTGTTCAGGGCCCAGGCAGCAAAGACTACAAAGCGTGCAACCGCTACGGCAGGCCTCAGCACATTGAGAATTTCGACCGCAGCCGTTTTAGGGTCAAGCTGGTTGCCATCACTGTCCTTATGGTGGCTGAAGACGTACAAGGCCGTTTGCGGAGCCGGATTCAACGCACCCTGACGCACCTGCGTGACGAGATCTGCAATCCAGGCTTCAGCTTCTTTGCGAGCCTTTCGGCCATTGAGGTGCCGAAGCCCTATCCCACCCGCGCCATCAATCAGAGCGGTGAGCTGCAAACGGCGCTTGGCTACGTCACCCTCGGGCAGCGGCACGCCGGACCACTCACAAACGACCCGGCAGAGCTGAAACTGGGCTGCATAGAGCAGGATAACTTCGTGATTACCGGTCCAGGCGGAAATGTCTCGCTGCCATTGCTCGGCGTACCGGGCCGTCAGTCGTTGGATATTGTCGGGCGTCATCAATGACATGAACATCTGCTTGCGCACGCGGTGCGCCTGCCCGTCCAGCCCTTGAATGGAGCCAAAGCCAAACAGGGTCTTTTTCAACATACGGGGGGCGGCCGCTTCCCGCATGAAAAGCGACTCGTCGTAAAATAGCCTGGCCCCCTCCTCCCCGGACAGACAGATAGTGTTCTGCATGAGCAGGCGCGCCTGAAAGACATCGCTCTGGTAACGACGGCAGCGCTCAGGGATGTAGCGGTATCCCTCCTTGAGCAAGGTGATAGAGCTGTCCAGATGGGGGTCTTTAGGGATCGCTGACATAAACGACGGCACTCCAATTGATCGACTTGCACATTGCCGTAACGCTCTGCCGATGGGCAGGCGAACGCACGCGTGATGCCTTAATCGACCCTGCAGACACGCCAAAGGTGCTGTATGTAGCGACCAGCCGTCAGACTAGCGAAAGCTGCGGCTTAGAAAAGGGGACCCTTTCAAACCAAACCGCCAGGGCACATCGCGCGCCTTGGTGATACCGATCCGTGGCCCTGAAATCGTCTCAAAAGGCGCTGTCGGTGCGGCCAATTCGAGGCCTGGCGACTCCAGTACAAGCCCGTCGTGCTCTCCGGTAATTCCCAGAGCCTGACACACACGCCCTGGGCCTGCACATAGCAGGCGTAGCGTATCGAGTCCGCGGCGCTCACGCATGATGTCAATTCCTTCCAAGGGCTCCAATGCGCGGATCAGCACACCCGCCCCATGCCCCGTGTCGCAGCAGACGATGTTCAGGCACCAGTGGATGCCGTAGGAGCGATAGACATAGAGATGGCCTGGCGGCCCAAACATGGTGGCGTTACGCCGCGTAAGCCCGGAAAAGCTATGGGAGGCTGGGTCTTCGCGATCATAGGCTTCGGTCTCGACGATCCGCCCGCCTACACCATTAACGGTAAAAACCCAGCCAATCAGTTGATGTGCCACTTCATGAGCAGGAGATGCAAAATCAATCGGTACAGTCATGGTCATATTGCCTATACAGTCATAGAGACACATGACACTCCTGAGGACCTCAGGTGCCGTTGAACGATCATTCCAGATTGAACGTGTGCAACCTTATCGGCCGATCTTGACGTTGCTTTAACAGGCATTTTCTAAACGCTTGGTAGGAATTTTTAATATCTGACATGTATCACAAAACCCATATGATCCAAAAATAGCCCACGCCTGATAACAATCATGAACAACCTAGTGCCCACTCCCGCGAACGAGTCCGAGCGGATTGCAGAAATCCAGCAGCTGTGCCTGATCAATCCGGAACCGGATCGCGCTTTCGACAAGATCGTTGCGCTGGCTGCCGAGTTGTTTCAGGTCCCGATTGCCCTGATTTCGATTATCGATACTCACCGGCAATGGTTCAGTGCAAGCGTCGGGCTTACCATCAGCGAAACGCCGCGTGAGCACTCCTTCTGTAACCATGCCATCTTGAGTGATGAGCTTTTCATGGTCAGCGATGCTACCCAAGACCATCGCTTCAGGGACAATCCGCTGGTTACGGGGGAGCCTCATATCCGCTTTTACGCAGGCGCTCCCCTACTGACTCAACAGGGCCTTGGGCTGGGCAGTTTGTGCATCATTGACACGAAGCCACGGCCTTCCCTGGATAAGCATCAGGTAAAGCTGCTGAGTCAGCTTGCCGAGCTGGTCATGACGCGTGTGGAAACGCTGCGCAACCTCAACTTCATTGATTTACCGACCGGCCTGTTCAATCGCCCTCGCCTGGAGAGAGATGTCTCGACCTTTTTCTCGGACCAGGATCTTCCGATCACGCTGGTGGCAGTCGATGTGATTGCGCCTCGCATCCTCAACGACATCGTCAAAGCGTTGGGCTATACGTTTTCAGAACGGCTCATGCTTCTGATCAAGGATCGCCTACAGGCTGTTGTACCCAGGGATCTTGCACTTTACAGAATCAGTCCTACACGCATTGCGTTTATGTTGGCGGACATCGAAACGGAGGCAGCTGAAACGCTTTACAGGCACATCCTCGAGTCCTTTGAGGCGCCGCTGGTTTGCGACACCATTCCCATCCAGACGCAGATAGGTCTGGGCATTCTGGTCCTTAACAAGGAAAAGGCACGCTCGACGGACTGGATACGTTCGCTGGTCAGCGCGGCAGACGATGCACGGGAAAACAATGCTGGCTGGGAAATGTACAGCCCGCGCCGCGACCATGCGCAGCAGCGCGCCTTTCGCCTGCTGAGCGCACTGACGATAGCGCTTCAGGCGGACGATCAGCTCAGGCTCTACTTCCAGCCTAAAATCCAGCTGGCTACCAGTGAGTGTACGTCTGTGGAAGCCCTGCTCCGCTGGCGTCATCCTACGCTGGGCGACATCAGCCCAGGCGAATTCATACCGCTGGCTGAAAAGACGTTCCTGATTCGCTCAGTCAGCCTGTGGGTACTCAAGGCTGCAGTCAAACAGGCGAAGGCATGGCAACAACAGGGACTGAACCTGACGGTAGCCATCAACGTATCCGCGGCCGATCTGGACGATGAGGTGTTTACCGATACGCTGACTGCCCTGCTCAGGGAATATGACCTGCCAGCGCAACGGCTGGAGGTGGAGTTTACCGAGGGCGCCCTGATCCGGCAGACCGAAGTTGTGCAGCGCCAACTGGAGCGCATCCACGATCTCGGGATCGTCATCGCTATCGATGACTTTGGTACGGGCTACAGCAACTGGTCGTATCTGCGGGATATTCCGGCGTCTGTGGTCAAGCTTGACCAGTCCTTCATCCACAATACGCTTCGGCAGGAAAAGGATAAACGCATCGTCAGGGCCATGATAAAACTGGCCAAGGAGATGGACTACCGGGTAGTGGCCGAAGGCATCGAGACCGAGGAGATCTACAAGCTGATGCGAAACTGGGGATGCGATGAAGGTCAGGGTTATCTCATGGCTCGTCCCATGCCGGCCCTTGCCCTGCTTGAATGGCTAGAGAGCAGACCGCTTCGCTATTAAAGTTCCTCCTGAGTCCTATCGAACAACAAAGCCGTCTAGCAATTCTCAGCCTCTTAAGGCGGTTTTCTTATCAATGGGATAAACCCTTACTTTTTCTGTCACATCATGAACCGATAGAAAAAAGTATTACTTATGGAATCCGGTAGATCCTCCCTCAGCGCCCTGAGCCCTGGTGAACTGGCCCAACTGGTACTGGCCAATACCTCTGACTATGCCGTGGTCGTGTCCGACCTATCAGGAACCATCGTGGACTGGAACCCCAGCGCGGAAAAGGTCCTGGGCTGGTCGGCAGCCGAAGCCATTGGCCAGCCGATATCTATTTTCTTTACACCAGAAGATTGTGCACAGGATCGGCCTAACGTTGAGATGACGGAAGCCGCCCAATGCGGTTGCGCTAAGGATGAGCGGTGGCATATCAAACAGGATGGCACACGCTTCTGGGCCAGCGGCGAGATGAGTGCGCTGCGCAGGGATGGCGTGCTGATGGGCTATTCCAAGATCCTGCGTGACCGTACGCCCGAGCGTCTTGCTGCAGAGCGTCTGCGACTGGCTCAACAGGTAGGAGAGATCGGAACGTTCGAATTGCACCCGGCTCAAGGACGCATAACTGTGTCTCGGGAGATGTGCCAGCTTTGGGGGCTGCCTGAGCAGGAGAGCTTTCAGATCGAGGAGTTGATTGCACTCATCCACCCTGAAGATCGCGCACGTGTTATCACCAACAGTCATGAGTTTTTAGAGGGTGCATTGGATTACGTCGAGTATCGTATCCGCAGGCCTGACAACGGAGAGGAACGCTGGATGGCTCGTCGAGGCGAGCCTATTCTGGTCAATACTCGTGAAGGCATGCGTTATTTTGGCGTGTGCTACGACATCACCGATCGCAAACGGGCTGAACAGGCTCACCTTGAAAGCGATGCTCGCTTGCGCAACCTTACCCAGGAGATGCAGGAAGGCTTTTTCGTCGCAGAGCCCATCCTGAACGCAACAGGCCATATGGTTGACTTCCGTTTTATCGAGGTCAACCCAGCGTTTAGCCAGCTAACCGGGCTTCCGCCCGAGCAGGTGCAAGGCCGGACCCTCCGCGAAGCACTACCTCATATCGATGACACGCTGATAGAGAGTTATGCACGCTTCATACGTCATAACGATCCCGTACATTTTGAACTGCAGCTGCAGGCGTTGGAAGGTCGTTGGTTCGAGTCCTGGTTAAGGCGTCTGGACCCTACCCGCTTTGTTGTGCTCTTTCTGGATGTCACCGCGCGTAAGCAGGCCGAAGCCGCCTTGTCGGAAAGCGAAGCACGCTTTAAGGCCATCACGAACTCCATTGACCAGATGGTCTGGGCCAGTCGCCCGGATGGTCATCATTACTACTTCAACGAGCGCTGGTATGAATTCACCGGATCGGTGGCAGAGCATACCGATGGTGACAAGTGGATTGAGATGGTTCACCCCGATGATCGGGAGACCACTTGGGCGTCTTGGCAGCAATGCCTCACAAGTGGAGAGCCCTACCGCACAGAGTTTCGGCTTCGCCATCGCTCCGGCCAATACCGCTGGGTACTCGGACGGGCTCAGCCGGTACGTAATGAGCGTGGTACGGTCGAGGGCTGGTTTGGTACATCGACCGATATTCAAGACATCATCGATGCTCGCGAGGTCCTTTCCCGCTCACGGGAGGAGCTTGAAAAGCAGATTGAGCTACGCACGCGCGAGCGTGATCGAATCTGGCGTTTAAGTAACGATCTGATGAAGGTCTGCCAACTGGATGGCCGACTCATTTCGGTGAACGAGGCCTGGTACGAGACGCTAGGCTGGTCGGAAAACGATCTGCTTGGCAGAAACTATCTTGAATTCATTCATCCTGATGATGTTGACCGCGTCACGCATGGGCTCAGCATCATCGATCAGGAACGGCGGGCCCGTTCCTATGAAGTACGCCTGCTCCATCAGAATGGCAACTATAGGTTGACCTCCTGGACAGCCGTACCCGAGGAAGGATTGATCTATTCGGTTGGTCGGGATATTACCGAGCAGCGTCAGCTTGAGGATCAACTTCGTCAATCCCAGAAAATGGAAGCTGTCGGCCAGCTCACCGGCGGTATCGCCCATGACTTCAACAATCTGCTGACGGGCATTATCGGCTCGCTGGACCTGATGCAACGCCGTTATGAATCAGGGCGCGCCCAGGACCTGGAACGGTATATGAGCGCTGCAGTCACATCGGCGCAGCGTGCAGCCGCCCTCACCCAACGTCTTCTGGCTTTTTCGCGGCGCCAGGCTCTGGATCTCAAACCGGTCAACCTGAACACCCTGGTTGCATCGATGGAGGAGCTGCTCAGACGCACCATTGGTGAAAAGATAGCCCTCGATACGACGCTTGCAGCAGGATTATGGCCGGCGCTTACCGATACGAATCAGCTGGAAAGCGCGCTGCTTAACCTTGTGATCAATGCCCGTGATGCCATGCCGGAGGGCGGAACGATCACTATTGCCACCTCCTCGGCGCACTTTGATGAGCACACTGACGATCCACACCTGACATTGGCGCCAGGTGACTATGTCGTACTGTGTGTAAACGATACCGGGACGGGCATGAGCCCAGAGGTTATCGAGCGCGCCTTTGATCCGTTTTTCACCACCAAACCCATCGGTCAGGGTACCGGCCTTGGCTTGTCCATGATTTATGGCTACGCCAAACAATCCAAGGGACAGGTCCGAATCTTCTCCACACAGGGCAAAGGTACAAGCGTCAGGCTATATCTACCTCGATACCGTGGCGCGCTGGATGAGCACGCGATCAATACCGAAAGACAATTGCTTAAAGGCTCCGGAGAGACTGTATTGGTGGTGGAGGACGAAACCATTGTCCGCTCGCTGATCGTCGAAGTGCTCGATGAGCTGGGCTATAGCTCGCTTGAGGCGGTCGATGCGCAGCAGGCGATTCCTCTGCTACAAAATGGTCAACAGATCGATCTGATGATCTCCGACGTGGGACTGCCGGGAATGAACGGCCGCCAGCTGGCCGATGTAGCCAGAACCCTGCGACCGGAGCTGAAGATCCTGTTTGCTACAGGCTATGCCGAAGGCGCCCAGGTCGAAGGCTACCTGGGCGAAAACATGGAGATCATTACCAAGCCGTTCAATGTGGATGCCTTGGCCAGCAAGATTCAAGAGATGATCAAGGCTCAAGATTGATGCGCGTCAGGAGATTAAGGATCATGCCCCTCTCCCGAAGGGCATGATTCATATCACGAGGCGCCTGAATAAGCCCGTATAAGGCAAGATTGTCAGGGTTGCGCTCCACAAACGCATTCAACAACTCTGTATCAATAGGCCATTACGCCTTGCTGGCGATCGGCTTTTGCGCTTTTAGTGTCCAAAAGCAGGCAAATACCTTTAAAATCCGTCGCTTCGCTCAATGGCCGTACGTGAAAAACGAACCTTTAGCGGGACAGACTGATCCTGTACGGCGTGTATTCAACTCGCGTGAAGGGAACGCACGAACCTCTTCTTTGCCAACATCGCCCCGCTTCCTTATAAGTTGATCTTGCCATGACCCAAGCTACAAACCCCTTTCTGAACTGGCTGATGCGCTCCAGTCTGGTGATGCAGATTCTCATCGGACTGATCGCTGGCATCGTGCTTGCGCTCGTTGCGCCCTCTGCGGCCCAGGCCACAGGTTTCATCGGCTCCGTGTTCGTCACAGCCCTGAAAGCGGTTGCGCCGATCCTGGTATTTGTTCTGGTAGCGTCCTCCATTGCCAATCACAAGCAGGGACAACCTACCCATATCAAACCCATCCTGTGGTTATATGTAATCGGGACGCTGTCTGCATCGGTAATTGCTGTACTAGCCAGCTTTCTCTTCCCATCCACCTTGACGCTGGGCGCCCATACCAGCGATATCAGCCCGCCGGAAGGGATCAGCAGCGTATTGCAAACATTGCTGCTGAGCATCGTCGATAACCCGGTCAACGCGCTTATCAATGCTAATTTCATGGGCATTCTGGCCTGGGCCATTGGCCTGGGCATTGCCTTCCGTCATGCCAGCGAGACGACCCGTACCGTGTTCACTGATCTGGCGGATGGCGTTTCGAGTATTGTCCGCTTCGTGATTCGCTTTGCGCCGCTCGGCATTTTCGGTCTTGTATCCTCGACCCTGGCAACGTCCGGGTTTGATGCCTTGGCGGGTTACCTGCATCTTTTGGTCGTATTGATTGGTTGCATGCTGCTGGTGGCCTTTGTGGTTAACCCGCTCATCGTGTACTGGAAAACACGACGCAACCCCTACCCCCTTGTCCTGACCTGCCTGCGCGAGAGTGGCATCACGGCGTTCTTCACCCGTAGCTCGGCCGCAAACGTACCGGTCAACCTGGGCTTGTGCGAACGGTTGGGCCTGCATGAGGACACCTATTCGGTTTCGATTCCGCTAGGCGCCACGATTAATATGGCTGGCGCAGCCATTACCATTACTGTGCTAACACTGGCTGCAGTCGAAACACTGGGTATTTCCGTTGATATTCCGACGGCTCTTCTGCTCAGCATAGTGGCCGCGGTTTGTGCCTGCGGTGCGTCAGGCGTCGCGGGCGGTTCGCTGCTGCTGATCCCACTGGCCTGCAGCCTGTTCGGGATTCCCAGTGAAATCGCCATGCAAGTGGTAGCGGTAGGCTTCATTATCGGGGTGGTTCAGGACTCGGCAGAAACCGCCCTGAACTCTTCCACCGATGTGATCTTTACGGCAGCGGCCTGTCAGGCCAAGGAAGCCTGACAGTTAGGCAGCGGAAAGAAACCTCCCTTTCCGCTGCCCTACTCCCTACAGTCAGGCAGGCTCCACTGTAATCTTTGGCGTGCCGTTCTGGGTCTGCACCTTGACCCTTCCAGGGGTGTATTCGACGAGGTGGCCCCCGTCAAAGATAAAGGAATAATCCGAGCGATCGGCTGACATGCTGAGCAACCGGTCCCTGTAAACAAGGACGGTCAGCGACCCTTCCTTCTGTACATGATCCGGTTTACCCATCGAGCCTACGAGTTGCTGCTCGGTCATGTACCGCTCAATCTGCACATCCTGAGCGGTCTGGTCATTCTTGTTCCCATGGGTACAGGCTGCCAAGAGCGCCAGGGAAAGCATCACGATTGTCTTGCGCATGAATCTTCATCCTTTTCCGGCCCGGCAGCACTCACGGCTGCACGCCATGCCGAACCCTGATTGACATCGCTACGCTCAAGGCTCGGTCATCCTTAAAGGACTTCAACCCAGTCGTAACGATTCCTTCCGACTCGCTTTCTGTGATTTCGTTCGCAGCGATTGGAAGCTCAGACAGGATGGAGCCAAGAAACAGATGAGATGGCTATATGACCTCAAGGGAAATCAGCGCTTTCCTGGCTGCTTACGTCCACGGAAACGGTTGCGATTGAGCAGTACATAACCGATGAACTGGACAACTGCTGACAGGACCAGGGGCGTCAGGTGACCCGCGTCACGAGGCGCTCTTTCAGGACCGATCAGCGGCACCAGAGCCGTTACCAGCCCCACTACTCCGCCTACGAACAGCACCAGGCCGATCCAGGTTAATGGGCGTACTTTGGATTTGGAGTCGTTCATTCGATTACTCAGCGAGTTTCTAGGCTCGGCTATTCTATAGGATCGCCCGCCTGACTGCCCCTGGTCGGTTGTGCTGAACCGAAACGGTTTCTTACCTTCAAACCTGTATGTTGCCTTCGCAACCCAATCCCATCCGATTCCAACCGCGAGTATTCAGCATGCGTATTGCTTGTCTTGCCTGGGGCTCCCTGATCTGGAAGCCCGGCCCGCTTCCATTGGCTTCTGCCTGGATGAACGATGGTCCAAGGTTGCCGGTAGAGCTCTGCCGCACCTGTGACGGTGGAGAATTAGCGGTTGCCTTGTCTTCAAGCGCACCGGATAGCCCCACGTTCTGGGCACTGTTGAATGTTCAGGACATTGATATCGCCCGTGAATTGCTACGTGATCGCGAGCAGATCAACCGTGAACGCCCTGAATACGTAGGCAGTATTCCAGGCGAATACGAAGGTCCCTATGGTGAACGCATTCGAGCCTGGGCTGACCACAGAGAGCTGGATGCCGTGGTCTGGACGGCTTTGCCTCCCAAGTCGAGGGACGAAGAGGGCCGTATGCCTTCTGTTGATGAAGCCATTGCTTATCTCGATGGGCTTGAAGGGGGTATTCGAGATCATGCCTGCAACTATGTCAGGCAGCTTCCGCTTGAAATCAGAACGCCTTATCGCACCGCGATCGAGCAGCGCCTGGGCTGGATGCCTGTTGATCAATGACTGATTCCTAACAACGGACAGTTGAGTTCATCGGCGAAGCATGGATTTAATACACTTTGTGTCCCGGATAATCCGGGAGCCGCCTGTTATCCTGTCACATGACCTCACATAACGCTTCTGCTCTAACTCTGTTTCGTGGCCCTGGTGAGATACGTGCCCTGGCAAGGGACCTTGATTGGTCGAAAACACCACTAGGCGCCGTATCCACCTGGCCACAGAGCCTTCGCTCAACGGTCCGTACCCTTCTTTCGTCCCAGTACCCCATGATCCTTACCTGGGGTACTGCATTTACGCAGATCTACAATGATGCCTACGCCAAGCTGATCGGCGATAAACATCCCCAAGCGCTGGGCGAGGATATCCGCATTACCATGGCGGAAAACTGGGATACGCTTGGTCCTATGATCGAACGGGTCATGGAAAGTGGACAGGCGAACTGGACCGCAGCCCTTCCTCTGCTGATGGACCGCGCAGGCTACCGCGAAGAAGCCTATTTCAGCGTCTCCCATGCACCAGCCGAAAATGACGAAGGAAGCATTGTCGGCATGCTGGCTGTGTGTAGCGAAGTCACTCTACAGGTTGTAGGCGAGCGCCGATTGAAGCTGCTGAGCGATCTCTCAACACAGGCCGGTGAAATTCGAAGTGTCGAAACCACCGGCAGGGACATTGGAGCCGCACTGGCCAGTGATCCGCTGGATCTGCCTTTTGCACTGCTTTATCTAAAAGGCCCTGAAGAGACGCTGAATCTGGTTGCCGCGACGCCCATAGACCCGGGGGCTCATGTGCCCTCTACCATGTCTGTAGGCAGTACCGCAACTGAGCCGCTGTGGCCCTTCAAACAGGTCTTGGCTGGACAAGCCCAAACCATTACCGGGCTTTCAGATGCGCTGGGGCTTCATGGTGGCCTCTGGCAGGACCCTGTCGATTCGGCGCATATCATGCCGATCGCTGGCGAAAGTGATGCCGAGCCGCTAGGGGTCCTGATCGTAGGGATCAGTCCAAGCCGTGCGCTGGACGATGCCTATGCCACATTCATCACACTGGCCGCAGGGCAGGTTTCGACGGCTCTGCGCAATGCCCGTGCGTATGAACAGGCACAGCAGAGAGCCGAGATGCTGGCTGAGCTGGACCGTGCCAAGACACAGTTCTTCTCCAACGTATCCCATGAGTTCAGAACCCCCCTGACACTCATGCTGGGCCCGCTTGAGGATCTACTTGGAACACAAACCCTGACGCCCGAGGTTCGGGGTGAGTTGACCATAGCGCACCGCAATGCCCTGCGCCTACTGCGGCTGGTCAACACATTGCTAGACTTCTCCCGTGTCGAAGCAGGCCGCTCGCAAGCCCGGTTTGTGCCTACGGATCTGGCATCTTTTACAGCGGATCTGGCAAGCAGTTTTCGCTCGGCTATCGAGCGGGCGGGTCTTCGTTTCGATGTCTTCTGCACCACCCTCCCCGAGCCCGTCTTTGTCGACCGGGAGATGTGGGAAAAGGTGGTCCTCAATCTATTATCCAATGCGTTCAAGTTTACGTTCAGCGGCCAGATCCGCCTGGAACTGAGCTCGACCGATACCCATGTTCAGCTGACCGTAGCTGACACCGGGGTCGGCATTGCTGCAGAGCACCTTCCCCGTCTTTTTGAGCGCTTCCACCGAATCGAGGACACCAAGAGCCGTTCCTATGAAGGTTCAGGTATTGGCCTGGCCCTGGTGAATGAGCTGGTTGCACTGCATGGTGGCTCGGTATCCGTGAACAGCGAGCTGAACCACGGCACCACGTTCACCTTGAGAATTCCCTTTGGCAGCCGTCATCTCCCGGACGAATCGCTTCAGGATGGTGCATCCGGTGCGAGCAAAAGCCCTGGAGCGGCACCGTTTGTAGAGGAGGCCTTGCGCTGGCTGGTTGATGACCCCGTGACTCCGCGGCTGGAAACCCAGGCGGCTGGAGCGGTGATGGTCGCAGCAAGGGATCCCATGAAGCGGCGCTCCCGTATTGTCCTGGCTGATGACAACGCGGATATGCGCGCCTACATCCAGCGCCTGCTTGAGCCTGATCATGACGTTGTTGCGGTCGCAGACGGAGCCGCCGCGCTTGAGGTTCTGCAGCAGTACGGGGCAGACCTGTTATTGACCGACGTGATGATGCCCCAACTTGATGGATTCGGCCTGGTACGCAAGCTACGGGAAGATCCGCTGCTTAACACCCTGCCCATCATTATGCTCTCGGCACGTGCCGGTGAAGAGGCCAGTGTGGATGGGTTGGCAGCCGGTGCAGATGACTACCTTGTCAAACCCTTTTCCGCCCGGGAGCTCAAGGCCAGGGTTCAATCTAACCTTGAGCTGGCGCACCTGCGCCAGGAAGCCGAGGAGCAGCTAGCCCAGTCGCGAAAGATGGATGCGATCGGTCAGCTGACGGCGGGCGTGGCTCACGACTTCAACAACCTGCTTGCCGTCGTAATCGCCTCGCTGGATTTGCTGGAGCGGCGTACTCACGACGAGCGTACGAGTCGCTTGCTGAAAAATGCCCAGCAGGCCGCCAATCGAGGCGCCAGGCTGACCGCGCAGCTGCTTGCCTTCTCACGTAAGCAGCGACTCAACGCCCGCCCCGTTGACCTCAACTCGATCCTACAAGGTATGCAGGCCCTGTTGCACGCCACCCTTGGCGGCACCGTAGAACTGGTAATGAACCTTCAAGCAGGCCTCTGGCCCGCGCAAAGCGATTCTGACCAGTTTGAATTGGCTATCGTAAACCTGGCGGTGAATGCGCGGGACGCCATGCCCAGCGGCGGACGCGTGACCATTCAGACACAGAACATAGGTGTCTCGGATAGTCGCCCGGCCTCCCTGGGACGAGGCGAGTTCATACGTATCAGTCTTACCGACACCGGTGAAGGTATGTCTCAGGAGGTGCTCAGCCACGTGTTCGAGCCCTTTTTCACCACCAAAGCACAGGGCAAAGGGACAGGATTGGGCCTGGCCCAGGTCTATGGCACGGTTCGTCAGTTTGGGGGAGACGTCGAAGTACAAAGCCAGCCAGGTCACGGCACGTGCATCTCTCTTTACCTGCCCCGTACTTCAGAGCCGGTACAGGCAATGAGCGAGCCGGTAAACGTAGACCTTTCTTCTCCAATCCCGCTAAGAATTCTGCTGGTGGATGACGACGCGCAGGTACGTCACTCAACGTCCGCCATGCTATCGGAGCTAGGCTATGGACACATCGAGGCGGAAAATGGGCAGGAAGCGATACAGCAGTTACATGATGGAGACGGGATAGATCTGCTTCTGACCGACTATGCCATGCCCGGCATGACAGGCATGGAGCTGTGCAAGCAGAGTCTGACCATCAAACCGGAACTCAGGATTGTGCTGATGACGGGATATGCGGACTCAGCTGCGCTCTCTGCGGGCAATCTTACAATATTGAGCAAGCCGTTTACTTTGAGCCAACTTGCCAGCGTCATTATTAATGTTGCAAGCCGCGAGCAAACTATCAAACTTAATTGACATAAGTACATTGGTATAAATAAAACCCTCAAGACAGGCTCTATCTTGAGGGTTTCAGAAATACTTTATTATTGAGCAAATCGCATGGAAATATTGAATCCATTTAAAATAACGGTTCAATACTTTTTTCAAAGGCAAATAAATACCCTGATCCGCTAAACAGGATCCTATGAAGTAGTTTTGCTTTTATTCTTATGCGGTAAAAGCCACAGGGCTTGAAAGAAGCGTAATCAGGTCAGCAGCGGCGTTTCTTGGGCAGCACGGCTGATGTCTTCAATGATCTGCTCTTTTTGCACTTCAGTCAGTGAATTCCACTGCTTCTGTGCGAAAACGGTAAGACTGAATACGATATAAGCCGAGAGGATGCCAATAACCAGCCATTCTATGATCGATACGCCCTCTCGACGACGTTTCGATGCACCTTCTTTAGTTCTCACGTTACCTCCACACAAGATATTTAAAAAATCGATTCAGCGGCCTGAAGACGCAAGCTTAATATCCAGCGGTCACATCAAAAGGCAGCAAGCTAACTAATAGGGGGCAAATACCTGACGAGCGGTTATCAACCAGTCAAATGACTGCAACCGTTAATTCTTGTCGTTAGGTATCGGTTTAAAAGACTACTTCTTGATAGTCGTAGCGACTTATTCTTGACCTAGCGGCATGTCAAATGGATGACTTGGCCGGGTTTCAGGGAGAACCGGTTGTCCCAGTACTCGATACAAGCGTCGTGGCTGTTTCGAGGGTCAGAAGATAAGGACAATATCCGGTCTTTCAACGCGACATTCAGCCGCACCCCTTTGTACTCAATATCCAACGAAACATTGTCGAGCGCAGCAGGAGGCGCAGGCATCACCTGTAAACAGGCCACATTAGGCACTATTCCCAGGTAATGCCGCTGCAGGACATCCAGCGACCCGGCCATAGCGCCCAGATGAACCCCTTCCTGAATGCCGCTATCAGAAGGTGCATCCAGATCGGTACGCAAGCTCTGCCTGAAGTAGTCCCAGGAGCGCTCCGCATCCAGACGAGCCAACGCACCCGCACAAACCACTTTCGACAGACTGGACTCATGCGTGATACGTGCCAGGTAATAGTCAGCCGTTCGCCGAATCTCAGCCAAATGCTCGATATAGCCCAAGCGCGCAAAAAGCCGCTCCAGTTCCCGGGGCGGAAACAGGTAAAGTAGCATCAGCACATCGGCTTGCTTGGTCAGCTGATAATTATCGGTCTTGTCACCTTGAGCCTCCAGCATCCAGTCCAGGCGCGGCCGCCCATCTTGACGAAATTCTGGGGGCGGTGACTCCAGCCGGTCAAAGCCTTCAAACTGGCTGATCACGCCATCTCCCTGCACAGGGACATACAGCGTACGGCTGATCCGATCCCAATCCACTTGCTCCTGTGGCGTAACACCAAGCCGCTGTTGAAGTGCATCGGCTTCCTCGTCAGGTAGTAGATCAAGTAATTCCAGAGCCAGGGCCAACACCCAGGACGCCATGACATTGGTATAGGCATTGTTATCGAGCCCCGGCACATCGGTATTGGGATACGCGTTGTGATACTCGTCGGGACCAATAACGCCTTCGATTACATAGCGCCCCCGTCCTGGATCAAAACGCACCATGCTGGCCCAGAAGCGAGCAATTTCCAGAATCAGCTCGCCGCCGTTGTGACTCACCAGGGAGCGATCTCCCGTGGCGAGATACAGCTGCCAGACATCATAGGCAATGGCTGAACCCACGTGCCGTTGCAGATAGGTATGGTCGGGCACCCAGTGATGGGACAATGGGTTACACTGATAAGGAGGGGTTTCCTCCCCTCCGGTTCGCCCGCTTCTCCAGGGGAACATCGCCCCGCGATACCCGCTCCTGCGCGCCAACGCCCGTGCCATGTCGAGGCGGGCATAGCGGTAGTTCACTACCGTATGGGCAAGCTCTGGAAAGTGAGTGGCTAGAAAGGGCATGGCAAAGATCTCATCCCAGAAGATCTGCCCAAAATATCCTTCCTGCCAACCTCTGGCAGGCCATCCCATGTCCTGACCAAGACTGTTGGGCGAAAGCGCCTGAAGCACATGGAAACGGTGCAGGCGCAGGGGCAAGGCGAGATGATGCTCGGTCATCTGCATGGCCATGCGGCCCCATAACCTGTGCCAATGGGCGGCATGCCGCTGCAGGACGCTATCAAAATCGGAGCGCCGACGGAGTTGGTCGAGCATAATCGAAAGCGTTATCCCACTGTCCTCATGACGCGGGATTTCACCCTCGACCCTGACCGTTACATATTTCTCGATGATCAGCGTTCCGCCTTCAGGCAGATCACAGGTAGCCTCAAGGCACAGGCAGTCGCCCATCACGGCCTGTTGCCAGGGACCAGCCGGCATACTTAGCCGGGTATGTGCCGCAACTGCTACCTCGCGGGACCGGTCATGCAGGGATGCCAACACCGCGGCGCCACCGTCAGCTTCGCTATGGAATCCAATGGTTTGCAGACGTCGTCCCTCATAGGCTGCATCACGTTTGACCCCGGCATTTCTGACCCCAGCGTTGAGCGTCGAGCGCACCCGGACGCAGCCTCCCTCGGGTACGTACACCTCCCAGCGCAGTACGCACAGATCAGGGTCGGCCATGCTGACCAGACGCGTCTCGCTCAACCGCACTTCACGCGTCGGCCCCATCATGAAAGTCATGTCGCGCCGCAGCGTGCCACGGTCCAGTGAAAGTACCTGGCGATAACGCTGAAGCTTGATAGAGGCCAGGTTGAACCACAGGTCATCATCCAGCGCGAACGTGAGTCCGAACGGATCAGGCAGGTTGACCAAGGCCGACATGGCGATGCGCTTCCCATTCACCCTGCGTGGCGCATCGTCATACCAACCCGCACGATAAAAACCGGGGTAGTGCTGGTCGTCCCCCTGGCTCAGACGGCTTGCGCTAAGTTCCGGTGCGCTGGCCCGCATACTGAGCACACCGTTGCCCAGTGCCAGAAGTGCTTCACGGCGACGCTCGTCCGAGGGCTTGTACTCATTGAATATGATCTCGGTGCGAGTTGTGTTGAACGCATCATTCATGGAGATTGCGTACCCCTGCTCTTAGCCGGCCCGCCTGCTGCTCCACCTCCTCGCGCGAAGGATAGGCAGGTTGAGAGCCGTATCCTCTTACTGCCAGGTTGGCAGCAGCAACGCCTCGCAAAGCGGCTTCCAGCGGTGCGAGGCCTTCCAGCAGGGCAATCGACAGAACGCCTGTGAACGCATCACCGGCCCCCGTGCTGTCGACTACATCAGCCTCTCCTGCTGGGATAAGCGCTGCGCCCTCCTTGGTTACCAGCACACAACCGCCATCTTCCAGCTTGATGCACACAATCGAGACGCCCCACTCATGAAGCGTTCGAGCCGCTTCCAAGGCCGATTCGGGAGAGTCGATCGTGATGCCGGTGACTCCCTCGGCTTCGGAGGCATTGGGCGATACCGCCAGAACCTTGCTCAGCAATGCTTTTTCAACGCGGTCGGGAAAGGACAAGTCCATTACGACAGGAACGGTACGCTGGTCTGCCGCCTCGACAGCCTTACGCACTACCCAGGCAGGTATCTCATAGTCCACTGTCAGCAACGCCGGCGGAGCGGTCTGCCTGATCGCCTCAACCATGGCCTGGGCAGATGTCTCATCCCAGTGATCGTTGGCGTTGGTTGCCAAAACGATCTGTTTCTTGCCTTTGGGCGGGACCATGATGATGGAAACCCCGGTAGTCGCTCCGCGCGCCGTGCAAACCGAACCTATATCGACCCCTGCAGCCTGCAGAGGCGACAGGGCTTGTCTTGCCAGATCATCGTCTCCCACGCAGCCCAGCAGCCGAGACGTACATCCGAATACCGCACCCAAATAGGCTACGTTGGCCGCTTTGCCTCCCGAAAGGCGCACGTGGTCATGGGCGAGCAAGGTTTCGGCACTACCTGGCTCCTCGTCGAGCCGCATTTGAAAGTCTGCATTGATGCTGCCCAGGGATAGCAATGTAGAGCGGGTCAAGGCGTTTCTCCCATGAGAAAAGAGCACTAAGGAGGACTCGCTCCGACTGTCCAGGTTCGCTGAAAGCTCGTTTTTACCGATCGATTGCGCAACCAGGTGTAACAACAGGCTGTCCACCTTAGACCCATACGTAAGGAACGCCCATGACCTGTTGCCTGTTCGATATCAATGAAACACTGCTGGATCTGGCAGGGTTGGATTCGGTCTTTTTCCAGACCTTTGGTTCATCCACAGCGCGTAGTGCCTGGTTTGCCCAGACGCTGCAGAACGCCATGACCGCTACGATTACTGGCCCTAGCATTTCATTCGAGGAAGCTGGGCAGGCTGCGCTGACCATGCTGGCGCAACGTGAACAGGTTCAGCTGTCAGAAGCCGATCGCCACCACGTTAAAACCGCCATGCGTATGCTGCCAGCGCACCCCGATGTCGAGCCAGCGCTTGAGCAGTTGCGCAAGTCAGGGGCTCGAATAGTCGCCCTGTCCAATAATGCACGCGAGCTGGTTGATGCCCAATTATCCGCCGCTGGACTGCGTGGCTATTTTGATGAAGTGCTTTCGGCAGAAGATGCTCAGACTCTAAAGCCGGATGCGCCTGCGTATCTCCAGGCTGCCGAAACCCTGAATACAGACCCGAAACAGCTGTGGCTGATTGCCGTGCATGCCTGGGACATCGCCGGCGCCCAACGTGCAGGCTTCAAGACCGCACTGGTTTCACGCACTGCTCAACAGGTACCCAGCCCATTGGCGCCACCTACAGTTCAGGGTTCTGACCTGACGGCAGTCGTCGAACAGATACTGACCCTAGAGTCAGCCTGAATAGATGTTTCTGTATGTTACTGATTCCTGAGCCCATCAGTGACTAATGCCGCGGCCTCCACGGCAGGCAGAGATCACAGCCAAACTGTATACCCATGCGCATCTGTCGCAGACAGAAAAAAAACGTAGAACTTTGCGGACCTGACCTATGTCAATGAAACCGTAACGTTGGTGTGGCTATCAGGTGAGGCATATGGATAATCCTTTTCAAGTTATCGCTGCGGCTTTCGAAGCTGATTACCGCGTCAATTTCCGTATTGAGCGCATGGATGGAAGCGTCACGCTGACCCTTTCGGACGATACCGGCACCAAGGCTCGTCGTCTGATTACCAAAGAGCAACTGCACACGCCGAAAAAGCTGGACCGCGTCATCGATGGCATTCGCCTGGGCATGGCGATCGACAGTGGCTGTGGTGTACCGGAGCTGTTGGCCTCCCTGTCGCCTTACAAGACGTATTCGATCTCCCGCTGAGCAAGTAGTAGCTGCATGTCTTCACCCAACGGCCTTGGTGGCGTCTCGATGACTTATGATCATGCTGAGTCGATCGGCGCGCCCTCCTCTTTTAATACGGTAATTCCGCTAGCTGACGCGGCGAACCTGTCGTCCAAAGAAAATACGGTCGTTACCGACGCGATCATGGCGACACGCTATGCGTTGGCATGCGATGAGCTGGCAGACGCGTTGGCCCCACTCAAGGTGTGGCCAACACTAACTGACCTGCAGGGAACATTTTCCTTTAGCGTGCTTGATCTCTACGGACGCGTTGCCTACCGCTCAACACGCATTCGTCAGGTGCAATACAGCGAACCCGGTTCGCTGAAAGGTACTGTCTCGGCAGCCCGACGCGCGTTGACTGCGCAGGGCCTGGGTTTTCCAGTCTGGGATACAGGTCTTGAAAAACCGGACACCTGTCCGGAGGAAACGACAGCCCCTGCAGATCTGCCTTGCAAGGGCTGTCGTTTGATGGGGTGTAAGTACTAGCGTCGATGGCCAGCCCTACTTTTTAGCGCAACAGCAACACCCGCCAGTGGCGGGTTTTTTGTTCTAAATCAACACGCATGACATCCAACAGGCAAAGCCTGCTGGATGTCGATTGAGCAAGCGCAATAACACGCTGTCATAGACAGACGCCTATGCCTCAATCAGCGTAACGCATTACGGTAGCGCCCGTGGCTCGCAAGGTAGCCAACGATTGCGGTGCCAACGCCCCCGCGCGAAGCGAGACGTCTTTGCGCATATCGTCAATCACGATTTGCAGCGCGCGGTCATCGCTTAGCTGGCGAGCGGAAATCACACGTGTGACTCGCGCATCGCTGCCCAAATCCTGTACGCAGAACACAACGCTTCCGTCAGGACGAGGCTCAGTTACCGAGCATTCGTAAGTTGGAAAGGCAGTCATCAGTTTTTCAGTTGCGCTATTCATCATTCCCCCATTCATTAAATAGTTTTACGTTTTATGAATGCGATGAGAAAGACAGTGACTTGGAAGCCAGAGTTCACAACAAAAACTTGAAATTCACGAAAAAATGCAATAGAAGTCGCGATCCTGCTGCTATCAATGCGCCATCTACTGGCAAAATGGGCGGTTTAAAGACGAAGCAGTGTCATACAACTCCCTTCCTTGCCTCCATCAACAGTAATAAATCTGGCCTAATCCTGCATTAAAAAGGTGGCGATCTGTTCGCAACTGAACGGCCAATCCAGCTCCCGTCCACTTTCCAGGTGACGCAGTACCGGAGTTCGCATGCCGTACCGCTTCACGCCTCCGTCCAACTCCACAATATCAACGGCTTCGACCAGCAGACCATGCTCAACGAAGGGCATCAGTACCCTTTCAGCGTCATGACAGAGGTGGCAGGCTGCGGTAACCAACAATTGACAATGTGGGCTCATGGCCACCTCCTAAACGTGCAACATCTTTCAGTATGGTACGGATTGAGCAAGCTAGGCATTGATATACCTCAATGGAGTTTGCGCTGGCTCGTTTAGACTTTTGCTTATTACCACGGGGGCTTGGCGTATTCGAGGGGGGAGATAACCCCTCATTGCGTGGTCGACTTAGTGACGTAACCTGACTGTGAGGCCTACGTGTTCATTGATCTTCTTTTGCTGTTGGCGGCGTCCCTGGTGGTCATCTCGCTAATACGCCGAGTCGGACTGCCGCCCTTGCTGGGCTATCTGTTCGTAGGTCTGGTCCTAGGCCCTAATGCCCTGGGCTGGGTTCAGCCGGATCAGTCTCTTCCCCTGATTGCCGAGATGGGCGTCGTATTTCTGCTTTTCATGCTAGGCCTGGAATTTTCCCTGCCTCGCATGCTGGCGTTGCGTCGGGTCGTCTTCGGGTTGGGCAGTTTCCAGGTTCTGCTATGCAGCATTCCGCTGGCATTGCTTCTGAATCTGCTGGGCGCCTCGCCCGGAACTGCCGCGTTGTTAGGGGTTGGACTGTCACTGTCCTCAACCGCCATCGTGACGCGAGAGCTTTCCACCTTGGGCGAAGTGCTGACGCCCCATGGTCAGAACACCATAGGCGTCCTGCTTTTTCAGGATGTGGTCGCGGTACTGCTTTTGACCCTGATTCCGGTCTTCAGCGGGCATGCCGATACCGTGTGGTATTGGGCCCTTCCCCTTACCTTGGGCAAGACGGCCGTCCTGTTCATCACTCTATTGGCGGCCAGCCGCTGGCTCTTGCCTCCCCTATTTCGTGAAATCGGCAGCTCCCGCTCCGCCGAGCTGTTTCTGCTGCTGGCATTGCTGATCGTCCTGCTCACCGCCTGGCTCACGCACCTGATGGGCCTTTCCATGGGCTTTGGCGCATTTCTGGCAGGGATGCTGCTGGGCGAGAGCCATTATCGGCATCAGGTCGAAGCGGATTTGCGGCCTTTCCGAGATGTGCTTCTAGGCCTGTTCTTTATCAGTGTCGGCATGCTGATCGATATACAGGTCGTCATACGTCAACCTGGTTTCGTACTGCTCCTGGTCCTGGCACTGGTCGTCCTGAAGGCACTCATCGTGGCACTGGTCGTTCGAAACCGCTTTGGCGATAAGGCCACCGGCTGGCGCACGGGCGTGGCGCTGGCCCAGGGCAGCGAGTTCTGCTTTGCACTGGTGGCGCAGGCCAGGCAGGAAGGACTGGTGGAAGAAATGTTCTCCGGTGCGCTGTTGACAGCTGTTTTCATTTCCATGGCCATTGCGCCTGTGCTGCTGCGCAATGCTTCGCGGCTGGCCCGATCATTGGGGCTGGTCAGCCCGACACCCGTCTCGGACATAGCCAGTGCCAGTGAGGGTCTCGCCGGGCATGTCATCATCTGCGGCTTCGGCCGGGTCGGGCAGTCGATCGCCCGCCTGCTGAGCCTGGAGAAAATACCGTTCACAGCGCTGGATAACGATCCTGTTCGGGTTCAGGAAGCCGTGGCTATCGAGGCAAGCGTTCATTATGGAGACTCCAGTCGTACCGAGCTCCTGGAGGCCGTAGGCATTGCCCATGCCCGCCTATTGGTTGTTGCGGTAGACGACCCGTCCCGGGCACTGGCCATTGTTCGCCTGGCACGTCAGCAACGGGCGGATCTACCTATCCTGGTGCGCACACGAGACAGCAGCCTCAACGCCGACCTGCGCGCTGCAGGCGCCAGTGCCGTTGTTCCCGAACTGCTTGAGTCAAGCCTGATGCTGGGATCTCAGGCGCTACTTCTCCTGGGGTTATCGGAGCGCCACGTCCAGGAGCGTATCGACACTATCCGCCGGGAGCGCTACAGCCTGCTGCAAGGTTATTACCAAGGCGCACAAGCCGATGTGCTGGATGCTCACCGCAACAGCCGCATCATGCTGCATGCCATCTATCTTCCCGATAATGCCCATGCGGTCGGGCGGTCCCTGGACTCTCTGGAGCTGGAGGCGCTGGGACTTAGCCTGGAAACCATCCGCCGTGATGGCGCGGAGCTGATCATCACGCCGGAGCTACTCCTTAAAGCCCATGACACCGTGCTGCTCAAAGGGCCGGTCGCGGCGTTGGAGCAGGCCGAGGCCCGCTTGTTGGCCGGTATGTCATGAAAGAGCGACAAACGGAACCTTTGCGACCCAGACAGGTTCGAACCCGCTGAAGCAAATGAAATTCAATCTTTCACGATCTTTGCAAGGAGTATCGATATGACGATGGAAAGCGTTCTTCCACCCTCGCAGGAAGACCAGACCGATTCCAGCACTCAAAAGCAGACTCACCGTGAAAACCTGCGTAATGTTCAGAATGCAATTACTGCCGAGTTTTCTGCACTGATTGCAGATGCCGAGCGCCTGCTCAAAGGTTCGACATCGTCTTCGGGCGAGCAGATGGATGAAGCCCGCAGCCGCCTGACTGATACCCTGGCCCGCGCTCGCGAAACCCTGAAAGCCCAGCAGGCCTCCGTGTACGATCAAAGCCGTGCGGCCGTTCAGACCACTGAAGAATACGTTATCGAGCACCCACTGAAGTCCGTAGGCATCGCAGCCGGTATCGGCTTTGTAGTAGGCCTGTTATTCACCCGTCGCTGATAAAGGAGTGGGATGAATGGACATGACACCGCCGAATCCCCATGAAATACCAGACGAAGTACCCAAGCCGTCCCTGAAGCGGATGGCAGGTGCGGCAGTCGGTCTGGTCCAGAGTCACCTCGAGCTGCTGGGTATCGAGGTTCAGGAAGAGAAGGTTCGCACCTTCAAGCTGTTCCTGCTGACCGGCCTGAGCCTGATTTTCGGTTTGCTAGTCCTGGTGGGGCTATCGGCGGCCGTCATCATTGCGTTCTGGGATACTCACCGTTTGCTGGCAACCCTTCTGCTTTCCGCCGCTTACGCCGTCGCGATGGCGCTGTGTGTCTGGAAGGCCATGAGCTTGATAAAGGGAAATCCTCCGTTCCATGCCACGCTTGAAGAGCTGGCCCGTAATCGGGAGCGCCTACTGCCATGAACCAACCTCTAACGGCGGCTGTTGGCCGTCAGAAGCGTAAGGAAATGGTACGGCTGCGCATGGAGCTGTACCGTCAGCAGATCGTTTACAACGCCGAGCCCTTGCACAATCCGCTCGGGACTTTGAAGGAGATGGTTCGTCCCAAGGACGTGGTCACTCAGTCCAAGGGGCCGTTGGTGATTGGTGCGACGCTGCTTCTATCGTTGTTTGGTAAGCGCCTGGGGCCCATTGGACGCCTGGCGCGGATAGGTCTTGCCGTGTATCCCTTCGTCAAGCGTTACCAGACCGTGCGTCATAATCAGCACGCGCAGCACGCGGCGCAACAGGGTACTCATCACCCTTACCCTTAAGAATACTGGCGCACGGATGCGCCATATGCCTGCTCTATCCTAGCGAATATTGGCCGCATTCTTGCGAGAGAAAAGAGACCCTCTTTTCAACCTCAGGTCAGCTCACGGCAGACCTAATCCGCAGGAAGGACCCCGTGTTCACAGGATACCCTCTCGCCTTTTTCCAACCCTTCATCGATACCGCAACCGGACAGATCGCCGGCGTAGAAGCCTTGGGCCGCCTGCGTCAGGCAGACGGTAGCTGTCAGTCGGTAGGCCTACTGTTCGCGTCCCGTACGGTTTCACCCATAGACCTGCGTCAGCTGGATCGAGACATCCGTGATAATGCCCTGAGCCGCTTCCGCGACGCGCCACCAGACTGGTTTCTGAGCTTGAATATTTCCCCCCGCTGGATCAGCCACGCCCGTGCGGATCACCCATTGCCGAGCCTGAAGCAGGTCGAACGCCAGGGGATTGACCCTCGGCGTATCGTATTTGAGATCACCGAGTTGGCAGGTAATCAACAGCGCTTACTGGACGTGGTTCATCGCTACCGTACCGCCGGTGCCAGAATCGCTATTGATGACTTTGGTGCAGGCTATTCACAACTGGATCGCGTCATGGACCTGGCACCGGACATCCTCAAGCTCGACATGCGCCTGTTCCAAGCCGCGGCCAGGGGTGGACCCAGTGGTGAAGTCGTCAGAGCCATGGCCCTTATGGCTGAGAAGATCGGCTGCTGGATTATTGCCGAAGGGGTTGAGACGGACGAAGAGCTTGATTTCGCACTGGAATGTGGCGCTCGCTACATACAAGGCTTTCTTTTTGCGCAAGCGGCTGAGCAGTTTCAACCAACCGGGACCCATGTCGAGCGCTTTGCGACCCTGCGAACACGTTATGTGCAGCGCAAGCTACGAGAGCGTACAAGGCTCATGATGTTGCGCCAGCAACTGGCCCGTTTTATCCAGGAGGTGCGTCCCTGGGCAGAAGGCAGGTCAATGATCAGCGCACTTCCCCTTCCCCATGACCTGCCCTGGCTGCTGCGCCTGTATCAGTGCGATCGACATGGCACCCAGATAAGCCCGAATCTGGAATGGAACGGCATGTTCTGGCAGGAAAATCGTCGCTACCTGAACCACAACTGGTCATGGCGCCCATACTTTTACAGCCTGCTTGCCGAGGGCGTGGATGAGCGCCGCCTGAATCTCTCCACCACCTACCGGGACGCTACCACCAACCGGTACTGCATGACGGCAGGCCAATTCATTGCCCGGGGGCAGCGGCTTCTGCTGATCGACATTGACGCCTCGCTTTTGACGGAGCCTCAGACCTGAAAACCTGCCTGATCGAGAACGGTCTATCGTGTAAGCAATGCCCCAGTATCGCCTACAGGCCCAAGCCTGCTAGGGTACGCCACACGAAAACCGTTGTTGCGAGGTAGGCCTTGGACTGGCAAACACTTCTAACCCGCGAGCGCCTCGGCAAGGCTGTGCACAGCACCGCCGAACTGGGCCGCAGCCCGTTTCACAAAGATCACGACCGTATCATTTTCTCAGGCGCCTTTCGCCGCCTGGGACGCAAGACGCAGGTGCATCCGGTCAGCAGCAACGACCATATCCATACCCGACTGACCCACAGTCTTGAAGTCGCCTGTGTAGGCCGCTCGCTCGGTATGCGCGTAGGCGAAAGCCTGCGTCATCAGCTGCCGGACTGGTGCGAACCCAGCGATCTGGGGGTAATCGTGCAGTCAGCGTGCCTGGCGCACGACATCGGCAATCCTCCCTTCGGACACTCGGGGGAAGATGCAATTCGCCACTGGTTCGCCCAAGCGGCCGGCCGTGGCTGGCTGGATGACATGAGCGACATCGAGCGCGACGATTTCCTGCACTTCGAAGGCAATGCCCAAGGCTTTCGTGTCCTGACACAGCTGGAGTACCACCAGTTCGATGGAGGTACACGTCTCACGTATGCCACATTGGGGACTTACTTGAAGTACCCCTGGACGTCCCGCTATGCCGAGGCACCCGGCTACAAGAAACACAAGTTTGGCTGCTACCAGAGCGAGCTGCCGCTGCTTGAACAGATTGCCAGCAAATTGGGTATTCCTCTGCTTGGCGAGGAGCGTTGGGCGCGGCATCCGCTGGTCTATCTGATGGAAGCGGCCGATGACATTTGCTATGCGCTGATCGACCTGGAAGATGGGTTGGAAATGGATCTGCTTACCTATGCCGAAGTGGAAGCCCTGCTGCTGGGCCTCGTAGGCGATGATCTGCCCGAAACCTATCGCCAGCTCGGCCCACAGGACTCGCGTCGGCGCAAGCTGGCCATCTTGCGTGGCAAGGCCATCGAACACCTGACCAATGCCACGGCACGCGCCTTTGTCGAACAACAGGACGCCCTGCTGGCCGGCACCCTGAAGGACGATCTGGTCGAACACATGGATGGTCCCGCCAAGCTGTGCGTGCAGCGCGCCAAAGCCATGGCCCGGGAAAAGATCTTCCAGGACAAGCGCAAGACACTGCATGAAATCGGTGCCTATACCACGCTTGAAATTCTGCTCAATGCGTTTTGTGGCGCAGCGCTTGAACAGCATCGCGGCCGTGAGCCATCCTTCAAGCACCGGCGCATTCTGGACCTGTTAGGCAACAGCGCGCCGGACCCGAACTGGCCGCTGCACCGCTCGTTCATGAGGGTAATCGACTTTATCGCCGGCATGACGGACAGCTACGCCACCGAAATGGCTCGCGAGATGACAGGACGCTCAAGCCCTGTTTGACCATGCTCTTCAGCCGCTCATGAAAACGAGCGGCTGAAGAGTTCAGCGAGCCTTGCCGCAGTTACCCTGCGCTATCTGGCTGAGCATCAGCAGGGACGAGGAATAATAATCCTCCTGCTTCAACACTTCCGCCTGCAAGGATTGCGGCTGACCATCGAGCAGCGCGCGAATACCCAGCACTCCCCAGGAGGCCGCATAGGGTGCAACCTCACCAGAGGCCAGATCGACCCAGGCAGGCGGTGAAGCCGGATCCTTGCTGTGCCAGAACGTACTGACTGCGCGCCACTCACCGCGCTTGCCAAGTTCTGCCCAGGCGCCATACAGCGGCACGCGGACGGCATCGAATCCAAAGCGTGACGGCCAGCCTTCGGCAGGCTTCAGGGTGCCGTCAGCTCCCAGGGCGATCCAGTCAGATGGTAATTTGGCCTCACCAAACTGCGCGGCTTGAAGCAATTGCGTGCCGCTCTGGAAAAGCGCCGTCCAGGGACCTCCCGGTTCGATCCGCGCAAAGGCTTGCAAGGCAGGAAAGATCCAGTACGACAGGTTGATAACGGTTCCGTCTGGACGCTTGAACCCTTCCAGACCTGGCAGCAGCAGCGTATAGCCCTGGTCGCGCTGGATCAGATGCGCTGCAATGGCGTCACGAATCTGTTTCGAAGCCTTTGCATAGGCAGGGTTCTGCCAACGCTCACCTGCTTGCTGCAAGGCCCAGGCGATAAGGAGGTCCCCATCGGATGCGTTATTGCGATCGGTGACGGCAGGATTTGCCTTTGGGTCGTACCTCCACGAGAACAATCGGTCCTCACGCTGCAGGGTCTGCTTCGTCCAGCTCCAAAGACGGTCAAACGCCCTGCGATCACCATTGGCCTCCGCAATCAGCATCGCGTAGCCCTGGCCTTCGGAATGGCTGATGCCCTGGTTACCCGTATCGGTAACACGTCCTTGCACCGTCACGAACCGCTGCTGATAGATGTCCCAACCCTGCTGGCAGCTCAAGGGCTCACCTGAGGCAAGGGCTGAGGCCAGACAAAGCACAGCCAGGAGGACACATCGCCATGTTCTAACCTGCACAGCGAAACACCAGCGCGCCTTCGGGCGATTCCAGCAGACGAACCTGCAGCCGATGCTCCTCTCCCTGCGCCTGGAATATGTACTCATATAGACCCTCCAATACGGCAGCCAGGCTCCGGGTCCAGCGCTCGGAAGACTCAAGTATTGGATAGCCACCGTGCACGATCTCGATGGCCTTGCCCTGCACGCCAAAGCGTACCCAGCCCCAATCCATGGCCTTCCAGCGCTCGTTGACAACCCTCTCCAATGCCTCAAGTGTAGGCTGCTCGCTTAACGCCATGGATTCGCCCAGGCGAGCCCCTACCAGTCGCAGAAAACCCAGCGCATCGGTACTGCCAGCCGACTCATACATCTGGTTGATCAGCGTCAGAATAAGGCTGCCCCACCGCCCCCGCTCTTCTCGCGTGGACAAATAGGCAAGCGTCGCCTGTTCAATATCCTTGGACTGCATTACGGCAGGTTCTCCAGGTTGTGTTTCAAGTAGAGTTGTCCTGTGGTTTCGGAGTAATCACCAAAGGTATCGTAACTCAGCGCGCCGCCTACCTTGGTCTGCTTGCCCAGGCTGTATTCGAGTTTAGCGCCCGCATTCAGCGCAAGCCCGCTGTCACTGCTGCCCTTGTATCGGGCGCTGCTGACATAGCCCTGCCCTGCAAGGAACTCCATGCTCGACTGCAAGGCCTTGTCGGTCGGGAAGTAGTCCTCACTCTTCTGATTGAACGCCTGAAATCCGGGCGCCACGTTGAATTTCATGTCCCATTTGTCGTTGTACTTGGCGGTGTATTCGATCGGGAACGAGACGCCTACGTAATTTTGTGGGCTGAAATACCCGCCATGCCCGACGGTATAGCCGCTCAGATTCTTGTCAAAGCTATTCCAGCCGAGGTGAATCCCTGTCTTGAGTTCACGGTCAGTCTCATGGATGGGGCGAACGTAGGCACCGGCGTGGACTCCCAGGGCCTGGTTATCGGCAACGCCCTCTCCCCGATAGATAAAGTAGTCGCCACCATAGTAAGCCCCCACATCGCCATCGTCGTAACTGTACTCAGCCGCTATACCGGTCTTGGTGACGCCACCCCAGCGCTTACCCGTCAGCGGGTCCTTGGCACCTGCATAGGACAAGACACTGTCTGTTACTGCGCGCCGTTCGACGGCCAGGGACAACTTGCCGTTATCCCCGACCTTGGGCGTCCATTTGAACCCTCCTACCAGGTTTTGCTTCTCAAACCCGAGCGGGGTCGTGCCGACATCTGCCTGGAATTGTTCATGCCTGATTGCGGCGCTAAGCGCTACCCCGGAGTCGGACTGCGAACCCGGCTCGTAGGGCGCCATCACGGCGCTGGCGCGGTTATTGACAAGGCTTTCGAGCAAAGCGCGACCTTTTCCACCCAGCGCATTGCCGGTATCCGCGTTCAACAGCTCATTACGCACACTTTGCGCAGCGGTTTGCCGGTCAGCCGCCGTCATGTTGGTTCGGCTGTAATTGACGCTTTCGAGAAAATGCGTCGTAACCTTCTGCTCGAAGTTGAACGCCATCTGCCGATAGAGACTACCGGAGCCAAACCGGTTGGCGCTGTCGCCCTCCACCGACCCTGCGCTGACAGAAACAGGCATGGCGGTAAGCTCCAGCCGGGTATTACCGAACGGCACCAGCGAGACCGTCAACGGCGCATTGACTTCAGTCAGCCTGCTCAGGCCGGTATCGCCATCCCGTGCACGAATGTTCATGCCTCCTTGGATGAAGGGCATCCGCGCCTGTTGAAGATCCGCCAAGGTTCGCTGAATATCGGTCATCAATGGATCAGCTGGTAGACCTGAAGAGGCTCGCTGCGTGTGCAGATAGCCTGGAACAGCAGAATCAGCGCCTGCATCGGCCAGTATCAAAGGCGAGCCAGCCACCGCATACTCCTTGCGGAATGGACTGCCTTGCCCCAAGGCGGCCAACTCGGCAGACGAACCAGACGCCTGAGGTACCACGCCGTGTTGCTTGCGCTGAGCCGCTTTCAGAAGCTCGATGGCGGTGTCTGTCTTACCCTGAGCCTGGGCGATACGGGCTGAGAGGTAAAGCGAGGTGGCATCGTCAGTACGCCCGGCTTTCTTGAGAATGGCCGATGCGCGTGCCGGATCGTTCAATGCCAGGGCAGCATTCACACTACCCTTTATGGCGTCCTCGTTGGCAGGGGTCTGCGCCAGTACGTATTCGTACACACCCAGCGCCTCCTTGGGCATGTGTCCGCCATCATAGAGGCGTCCCATCGCTAACAGCAGATCCGGGTCGCGCGGCGATTGCGCCAATGCAGCCATTAACAGGTCATACGCTCCGGCACTGTCGCCGCGCTTGCGCATCCAGTCCGCCTGATTGACAGCAATTCCCCGGCGCAAGCCGACCAGGCTGGCCTCATCCACTGCCGATAACCGTCCGCGACGCTCCAGCTGGTGCAGCAGCAGATCGGCTTCGGTCGTTTGACCGGCCTGACTCAACACTGAAACGACAGGCACATAATGGGTAACAGGCTGCTGGCCATCGTCACGCTGGAATTCCCTGACCAGCGACAATGCCCAGGCCGTTTGCCCCATATCGACCAGCGCCTGGGCCACAGCGCCGCGCCCGCCAAGGTCCGAAGGCGCATTATCATAAAGTTCACGCAGCGCCTGGCGCGCCTGGACTGCATTACCACCCGCAACGATCCGACGCGCACGGGCGATACGGCTGTTTATTTCGGTGCGCGCGATCAACTGAAGCATGTCCGGGGTACGAGCCGGCAAAGGGACACGCTCGATATAGCGCTGGGCATCCTCCCAGCGCACCTGCTCAATGGCGAATACGGCGGCGGCGTGCAAGGCTTCCGGATCGTTGCGGCGCGTATCCGGCTCCATAAGCGCCTGGGCCTGTACCGGGTCGGAACCGTGCAACAGCCGTGCATAGGCCAGGCGGATCCAGGGACTGTTTGGCGCAATGGCTAGGGCCTGCGCATAGAGTTTCAGCGCTTGTTCATTATTACCGGCCACGGATGCCTTGCGGGCACGCTCGCTCAAGGCCTGCGCTTCTACCTGCTCAAGGCTGCCGGCTGCCTGTTTGGCCACGGCAGGGTGCGCCTTGAGCAACGCCAACGCCTCGGCACTGCGTTGTTGCATGAGATAGCTGTTGTACAGCCCCAACCCCGCGGCAGTGTCATCCGGGCGCGCGCTCAATAGAGGTTTATAAACGGCTTCCGCCTCGGCTGCCTTGCTATTACGCAGCAGAATGTCGCCATAAAGCAGCTTGCCCGAGCGTCCCTGCTCACCTGTTGCTTGCGTCAGCGCCCGGGCCTGCTGCTCGGCCTCCATCAGGCGGCCCCGGTCACGTAAAGCGCGCACGGCGGTGAGTCGGCCGTAAAAATCGGCATTAGCTACGGCCTCCGCCCAACGAGCACGTTGCGTCGGATCAAGCTGACTGGCCCGCTCAAGGCTGCGCTTGGCCGCTTCGTAATCCTGGGCGCGCAATTGGATGATCCCCAGGCCGCCCCAGGCCTCGGCATCCTGTGGATCTTCCTGAAGCGCCTGCTGGAATTTACGGGCAGCCACATCGAGCCGACCTGCGTTCAAATCCTTGAAGGCTGCTGCCCTTGCCTGCCCCTGGGCGCTCTCGGCCTGAGCGTTGACCACCGTCATGAAGTGCTGAACGACCTCGGCATCATTCGGATTGACCTGGGCGTAGCGCTCATACAACGCCTGATCGGAAGATTCCGCGCCCAACCACAGCAGCGCCTGTCGCCAGGGTTGCCGCGCCTCAGGCACCGAGCCTGACAGTTCGGCCAGCTGATGGATTCCCTCCCGCCGCGTCTCGTCCCGGTAGGTCAGCGCCTCGGCAAGCGCCAGACGCGCCTTGAGGTCGGCTGGATTGCGGCGAACCTGCTGCTCCAACCCCTCGCGCCCCTGCACCCAACCGTTTTTTGTGCCTGCAAGCGTCTGGTAGTACTCAAGCGCCAAGTCATCTGGCGGAGGATTGCCGTTGAAAAGCGTCCTGTAGCGCAGGGCAGCCTCGTCAGCTTTGCCTTGGCTTGCCAGCTGACGTATTTGCGGCAACTCGCTGCGATCAAGCGTCTTGGCCTGCGCCTGGTTTTGCAGGATCTCGATGCGGGCGCTGTCCGGGTGCAGTTGTTTGAGTTTCTGCAACCAGCCTTCGTAGGCCGCCCTGTCAGTACCCAGGGCAAGCTGAGCCTGGCGGTACAGGACCTCCTCGGATACCGGGTCAACCTGTAGAGCACGGTCGAGCGCCTGACGAGCCATGTCCGGCCGGTTGCGGCTCTGCCAAAAGCTGGCTTGCTGCAGCAAAACGTCTATACCCTGATTTGCAATCGCCGTATCAGGCAGATTGGCATAGGTCATTCCGCTGAGCGCGCACAGCATCGCGACCGATAAGGTTTTCAGCGCATACTTCGGCATGATCAATTCCTTTTGCCCAGTCGCTTGTGGGCCTGGAGCCTGAGCAATGTGTGAAGCCCAAATGCCGCCAGCACTGCTGCAAGCAACAACAACCCCATCAGGACCAGGGGCCGCTCACTGAACAGCCAGCGCACATACATGAACCAAGGCAACTCGCCATAGGTAAAGCGCAGCCCGGTACGAAAGCTCTCCACCTGACCATCACGGCCAAACAAGGCGATATCGCCTCTGATCTCGGCGCTGTGTTCCGGGCTGTTCAAATAGGTAATTACATTAGGCAGGCGTTCTGGCTGGCTAGCCAATGCCATCACTACGACGCGCTTGTTGTTGAGGGGTGACTGGCGGCTGACAAACCCCTGAAAATCCCGATAGCCCGCCAGCGTGCGGTCGGCTGCATCTATCTGGCGATCCCAGTCGCCCAGCAATACTGTTTCAAGCATGCCGGTTGGCGTGAGCGGCTGGATACGAAGCCGGTTCTGGGTGAGTGTGAAGGACGAGCCCTGGAACAGCGTCTTGAAATCCAGCCGATCACTGATCTGGCCAACCACCAGCCAGTCGCGGTCCGCGACTTCAGGCAGATGTGTGGTTCCCAAGAGCACGGTTGCGTTAAGGGCAGGATAGCCCGTAGCATCACCGAAACGCCCCATCAGCGTCAATAAGGCCTCAATCTCACTGGCGCGGGGTGAATGAGGCAGAATGAGCGCCGTCTGGGAAAGATCGGCCATACGTGTAAAGGGAAAGCCGGCGCCAACGAAGAAAGACAGGTTGGGCAGCTGTGAAAAGTGCTTGGCTCCACTCAGGTCAATCACTGAGTCGCCGTCGATGTAGCTATGCGCTGACTCCGGCAGCACAAGGTTGCAGTCTTCGGTGCTGGTGACCTGCTGGTTGTAGTAAAACCCTAGCTGGTTATCGCCATAGATCAGATACGGCGGCACCTCGATCACTGCATCTTCCTGGCGGCTGGGGTAGCCCAGCAGTGACTTTACCTTTTCATACAGGCCCGGCTTGAGTACCGATACTGAACTCAGGTATTGCCCGTTAAGTGAGACATCCAGTCGGGAGCGTGCGGCGTCGTACCAATCCCCTTCGGGGAAGCGAAACCGTATGCGCATCGGCACATTGTCGCCTTCCCAGAGAAAGTTATCGGGTGCAGCGCGAAAACCTATCTTGATGACACCTGGAAAGAGATTGTCGCTGGTCAGCGCCTCAGGCTTTGCCAGATCAGCGAAGCGGGTAACCTGATTGGAGATCCAGCGCGGCGCATCGTAAGGCCGGCGGGCCGGGATCGAAAACGGCGCTAAATTAGCAGCTTCCCCTTTCAGACGATCCGACCTTAGTACCAGATTCTGAGCGGCGACGCGGACTTCCGATGCATCACGCCCCAGCACCAGCAGGAGCTTGCCCAGGGAATCACGGGGGTTATCGACCACGGCCAGCATGGGACCCTCAATCGCTGGCAGGGTTAAACCTGTAAAGGATTCGCGTGCCGTGCCAATGAGAACGGCATTCCCCATCGGCAGCTCATTGAAGCTGACCGGAAATTCAGCGCCACGAAAGCGGGACTGCATACCAAACCAGGAGGCGACCATCGCAGCGCTTTCTATCTCACCCGCTTCAGGTTGATCGGGCAGTACCACAGGCAGGCGCAGGCGGCTCATGTCCGCCTCATCGAAAAACGGTGCCGGCAGCAGCGCCAGATCGCGCGTAATAGGCAGCCGCTCCAGAGCCAGCTCCAACGTGGAGGCAGGGTCTATTCTGGCCCACAGCGCAGGATGCAACGGGTTCTCACACTGTTGTGAATAATGCGCATCAAGGCGCAGGTTCAGCCGATTATAAGGCAGGAGAAGTAGCGGATTGATGGGCAGATCGACGTCCAGTCCCGAGGCGGTAGCAGGTACCAATGGAATGTTCTGAATCAGCTCATCGTTGACCGATACCTGCAGGACGCTGCTCTCGGCTAAAAGCTTGTCGGAATAGCTGAGGCGCAGGTGCAGCGTCGCGCCTGTAACCACCTGCTGGCGGTTGATGGAAAAAGCTACGCCCGCCTCCCCTCGCCGCCCCTTCAGCATCAGTGCGTCGGACACGCCCAACCGGCTAAGGCTGATCGATTCAACCCTGCCGGGCATAGCAGGCAAGCCAGCAGAGGTTATTGTATTGACGGGTGGCGGCAAGGCCGGAAGCGGCGGAAGGGGCTGCTCATCAGCCTTGGACGGCAAGGAAATAATGCATAGCACAGCAACGACCACCAGGGCGGCGGCAGGCATCAGCGCCCTGGCAAATCCCCGTGGCTTGCGAGCCTTGGTTGCGTTGCCGGGCGAGCGTCTGGTCGGCCGCCTGACCAGTAGCGCGCCCGATCGGATCACATTCCACAATGAGCGCAGCGGGTTATCTTCCTGTGTCGGGTGCGTCTTGAGCCAGGCATCTGGCCGCCCCATGACGATAGCCACCAAATCGCGGCGTTGGGCAATCGAGAGGGGTTTGTAACGCAACTGCACATAGCCATCGCGAGCATTGACCATGTCTGTGCCCAGGATCAGAGGCGACTCGCCATACTGGATCTCGATCTCCTCGACTGGCGCGGACAACTCACCCCCCTTGTAACGAAGCCGCGCACCGCCCATGGAAATATCCACCGACTCGCTGCGCACCACACGGCCATCGGCCAGGTACATGAGAATCGGCAGATTGACAGCGAGCCGCACGGTCTGGCGCACCTGCCGGGTCTCGAGTGCCGCTGCAATGGCCGCCAACAGGATCAACATGTTGAAGACTGTCCAGCCAATGTTGAGCATCAGCGTAAACAGATCCGGCCGAATTGCTTCGATCCAGAAATACTTGGCAATACCAAACAGGATGCCGGCACACAAAAAGCCCACCGTAATCAGGTGCGGCTTCACCACAGGAAAATCGAAGAAGCCCCGGTCCAGCAGATCGCCCTTGTCCGTCACGTTGAACTTGCCCTTCCTGGGGTTGAACAGCGTATAGAGCGTGGGCTTGATCAGGTGAAAGGCCAGCACCGTCTCGTAGATTTCCCCCCAGAAGGAATGACGGTGTTTACCCTGGATACGGGCGTTTGTCAGGATCGACAGCACCAGATGCGGCAACGCATAGGCAAAAATGGTCTGCGCCGAGGCAGCGATGATGTTCTGCCCCAGCAGGAGGAAGGCCAGCGGCGATGTCAGGAAGACAAAGCGCGGCAGGGCAAACTGGAAATGCAGCATGGCGTTCAGATAGCAGAGCCGCTGAGGCAATGCCAGACCCCTTCCGAGCAGCGGGTTATCCAGCCGGAAGATCTGCGTCATGCCTCGCGCCCAGCGCATACGCTGACCGACATGCAAGGCCAGGCGCTCTGTTGAAAGGCCTGCTGCCATGGGGACGCTGATAAAGGCTGTGTTCCATCCCTTGCGCTGCAGCTTGAGCGCCGTATGCGCATCTTCGGTTACGGTCTCGACGGCAAATCCGTTCGTATCCTCCAGGGCCTTACGGCGGATGATAGCGCAAGAACCGCAAAAGAACGTGGCATTCCACAGGTCGTTGCCCTTCTGAATCGGGCCATAGAACAGCTCATCCTCACTGGGAACCTTACCCTGGGTACTGAGGTTGCGGGCAAACGGGTCTGGCGAATAGAAGTGATGTGGCGTCTGCACCAAGGCGAGTTTGGGGTCATCGAGGAATTGCCCGACCGTGGCCTGCAGGAAAACCCGGGTCGTGACGTGATCGCAGTCGAAGATGCAGATCAGGTCGCCGTGGGTCTTGGTCATCGCATGGTTGAGATTACCGGCCTTCGCATGATTGTTGTCCGGCCGAACGATATACCCCACGCCTGCGGCAGCGGCATATGCACCAAATTCGGGTCGACGACCATCATCGAGTACATAGATCCTGAGCTTGTCGGCCGGGTAATTCAGATTCTGGGCAGCCAGGATCGTATCCTGTACTACGCTCAGGCTCTCGTTATAGGTCGGAATGTAGACATCCACGCTTGGCCACACCGAGGTATCGGCTGGCAGACGGCTGGGCCTGCGCTCAAGCGGCCAGGCACTCTGGAAGTAGCCCAACAGCAGGATGATCCAGGCATAGACCTCGGCCAGGTACAGACCGATGCCCAGAACCCACTCCACGCCATTGCTGAAATGCAGCGTCTCGGTGGTACGCCAGTAGAGATAGCGTGTCGAAAGCGTGATCGAAATGACCACCAGCGTCAAAGTGATTCGGGAAGAAGGGTTGCGCTTGAGCACCATCGTAAACAGGATGGCAGCCACGCTCAGCAGCAGCTGCATCTCGATACTCATCGGCACCATGATGATCAGTGCAAGGACAGGCAACGCCAGAACAACAAGCCCGCTGGCTGCGAGCTTTCCGACTCCAGAATTCATCCTTGATTCCTCAGGAATACTGCCGTTGACGCGTATCAGATACAGGTGTGGTCTGCTGCTCAAGCGCGGCCAGCAATCGCTGCGCAAGCATATCGAGGTCATGGGCGGCGGCCGATGCCGAATCGAATGCGAAAACCGATTGCTGACTTGCCAGCGCCTCAGGCAGTGACTCGTCACGATGGATCATGCCCAGCAATGCATCACCGCAGCGCGCCTGCAGAAACACCGAGACGTCTCGATTGAGGCGCCGCCGCCGATCCACCTGATTGACTACATAGCGCACGGTTTCCGTTCCAGCACTGCCAAAGAACTCACCGGACTCGATGTCCGGCAGCAATGCAACCGAGCCTGCATCGGCCAACAGTACCGCTATGCAGAGATCCGCCTGATGGATAAGTGCGCTCAGAGCAGCGCTTGGGCCAGGCGGCGTATCTGCCAATACAATCATATTGGGAATCGTGAGCAGATCTGCCAGCCCTTCCTTCAGAAAAGAAGGATCATTGAGCAGGCGGTGCTCGAACGCCAGACGCGTCGTTGCGCTAACCCGTCCGTATGGCAGCACCTGAATATTGCTTGGAGAGGTTACCTTTAGCTGCCGCCAGTCTGCGCCCGTCAGAGCGCTTTCAACAAATCCCTGACTCAGCCCGAGCGGCAACCCAAAATGCAGGCGCAAAGCGTTCTGCACGTCGAAGTCAACCAACACCACTGGACGCCCCAGACGCTGAAGTGCATACCCCAGGCTGGCCGTCACGGTCGTCTTGCCTACACCACCCTTGGGAGAGGCAACACAGATTAACGGCATGTGGCAATACTCTTGAGTAGCGCTTTCAGAGAGCCCTGAGGTTGAAGGTCTACCTCGTCCACTGCCGGTTTAATTTTGAAGATATTGCCAAACGGGTGAGCGGCTGAGGCAGGCTTGGCCTGGACATCCACCGGAGGAGCGATGCCTGACGAAGGCTCACGCGCCTCGTGTAAGGGATTGCTCGTCACCGCTGGAATGGCCTCGGTAGAGACCGCAGAAGAAGAATGGATAACAGGTAATGGCTGATCAACAGGCGAGGCAATGGCATCAAGAAGTGCCCACCCCAGCGTATCCCCTGCTTGAGCCGATGCCCCAGACTGCCGGTTCAGGTTTTCTTCATTAAGGCTGTTAATGTAGTCCCGGATGTCCCGCTCGCTCATGATAGCAATCGTCTGTATGGCAATTTGCTATCATTTTAATACCTAATGCACAATCTATCATTATCTTTTGCGATATTTGTCACATTATGGAGATCCGCCAGATAAATGGCTGTTTAATCCCTACAGGCGGAAAGCTGACAACGCGTGCTAGTCATTTCACAGGCTGTATTGGCTATAAACCGGTTTGCTGCATAATGTCTGTTTCTTGTAACAGATCGCTCGGCTATCACCTTTTCATCTCGGCCCAGCCTTCTTTTGGGGTTTGTTAATGCTGAAATTCTTCCGCTCCGTTTCACTTGCGCTAGGCCTTCTGCCTCTGGGCTTACCCGCTCTGACCTACGCCGACACAGCCGTGCTGCCACCTAAAGTGCAGCAGCTTATGCAAAAGAACAAACTGGCCAATGACGAGCTGTCCCTGGTCATGATTCCGCTGGATGCTGCCGGAAGCGCTGACTTTTACAATGCCGATGTTTCCGTAAACCCTGCTTCTACCATGAAGCTCATTACGACATTTGCGGCGTTGGAACTGCTAGGTCCTACCTATCAGTGGAAGACGGAGTTCTATACCGATGGCCAGCTCCACAACGGAGTGCTCAACGGCAACCTTTATCTCAAAGGCGGTGGCGATCCAAAGCTGAACATGGAAAAGCTGTGGCTGATGATGCGTGATCTGCGCGCCAATGGCGTCACCCAGGTCACCGGGGATCTGGTTCTGGATCGCGGCCGCTTCATCAAACCCGAACTTCCTGTTTTCAACGATGACGGCAACGATGAGAACAAGCCGTTCCTGGTTGGCCCGGATGCCTTGATGGTCAATCTGAAGTCGGTCCGCATGGTCATTCGTGCCGATGACGGCAAGGCCAGCGTCTCGATGGACCCGCCGTTGACCAATGTGCGGGTTGAGAATCAGGTCAAGGCCGTAGGCAAGGGCAAGTGCCCTGCGTGGCCTGAAATACGGTTCAACCCAGTCACGGAAGCGGACGGCACTGCCCTTATCGTGACGGGCAACCTGCCTAGCGGTTGTAGCGCTCAGAGCTACCTGTCACTGTTGGATCACCCAAGCTATACCGCAGGTGCCGTACGCGCCATCTGGAAGGAACTGGGCGGCACCATCATGGGCAAGGACCGGGAGGGTACGGTACCCAAGAGCGCAGAGCTGCTGGCTCGCTCCTTTTCGCCTGATCTGGTCGAGATCATTCGCGATATCAACAAATACAGTAACAACACCATGGCGCGACAGCTGTTCCTGTCCATTGGTGCCCAATACCGCACCAGCGCGGACGCGAATGATGGCGTAGCGGCGCAGCGTGTGATTCGTCAGTGGCTGGCCCGCAAAGGTATCACCGCCACGCACCTGGTCATGGAAAACGGCTCGGGACTGTCCCGCGATGAGCGCATCAGCGCGCGGGAAATGGGCCTGATTCTTCAGGCAGCCTGGCGAAGCCCCTATGCCTACGAATACATCTCTTCCCTGCCCATTGCAGGCATGGATGGCACGCTGCGCAAGCGCCTGAAGAATACACCCCTGCTCGGACAGGCCCACATGAAGACGGGAACGCTCAATAACGTACGCGCTCTGGCCGGCTTCAGCCGGGATGCCAATGGCAGGACGTGGGCGGTGGTTGCGATTCTGAACAGCAGCCGTCCCTGGGGTGCGTCCAGCGTACTGGATCAGGTTATGGTGGATCTGTACAACCGTACCAAGCAGGACAGCACTGCTGCTCGCTGAGAACAGCGGCTACGGGAGGGCTTCAGCCCTCCCGCTCCCAGGCACACCGTGCCCGTAAGTCATCTTCCTGTGGGCTATGGAAGCCTTTCTCAGATTCCCAACGGAACGTATGAGTACCGCTCAAGCCGGTTTCCAGATGCACCACGGCGCTGGCCCAATAGAGGCGTTTGAGCAGGGCCTCGAACTCTTCGACCCATAATTTCCACTCATACTCGACGCCTTCATAACTGGCGCCAAAGTGAATGACCTGGGTTTTATAAAGACCTGCGCCGGCCTGCTCGCACTGGCTGAACATCTCCCGCCCCAGAAATGCCCAGGAATCATGAGGGAGATTGGCCAGGACACGACGATTCAAAGCCCGGCGCATCCGGCGCTCCATGGAGTCGCTCGTCGGCCAATCCTTGATGCAGCCATACACTATGGATTCCGAATCCACGGAACACTCCCTCTTTGCTACTCCTTGGGCTTTTATCACAGCCGCCTGGCCGATTAAACGCCGCGCAACACCTGAATGATCGCTCCGTGATGCAAGGCACTGAGACGAGTGAAATAAGAAGAGGTAGCGCAGAAAAGACAAAACCAGAGCAAGCAACGCTTGGCTCTGGTTTTATCTCACAACTGACATCGGCAAGGCAGGCCGGTGAAGAGAACCCTACTCTCTTGCACCTCTTTGGGCAAGAATTTTCTCCTACGCACCAAACAGGGGCAAAAAGCAGGGAATAGCCTGTCTCAATCGATTCTTAAGCAATTGATTATAAAAGACTTTTAATCTTTAAGTCGTCGATGCTAGATCATTCCCAGCAACACCAGCACGAGCAGTACGACCAGCAACACGCCCACGATTCCGGACGGGCCATATCCCCAGCTGCGCGAGTGCGGAAACACGGGCAATCCACCAATCAACAGAACAAGCAGGACCAGAACCAATATGGTAGTCAGCGACATGATGCATCTCCTTATAACCGCTACGGGAATCCACGGCACAGGTCACTTCCCATCACCGAGACCGGAAAAGCTCGGGGAATAAGAAAAAAGCGTACCTGTACTATCGGACTGCTACCCCTGCGGAAAAGTCCTGCAACCGCTTCGCTTGTTGACGAGAAGCACACTGTTTTCTGTTTAGTACGGCTTGGGCACAGGCCCCTTCAATAATTTAAGAAACATCAGCGAAACCGTTTGTGCATCTCCAAGCGCGGTATGCCGCCCCGTCACCGGTATGTCCAATGCCCGCGACAAGGTGTCAAAGCGCAAATCCAGGTGCACATCGGGAAACAAGCGGCTGACCTTGCGATGATAGAGGGCCGACACTTCGATCCGGGGATTCGTCAGCCTGGGCATCCCGTAACGGCGGAAATGACGACTGAGCACTGCGATATCAAAGGATACGTAATAACCCAGCAGCGGGCGATTTCCGATGAAGTCTTGCAGTTGTCTCAGGGCATCCCGGATATTGAGCTGCCCCTCCAGATCCATCCGACGTAGCTTGTGAATGCGGATCGATTCGGCGTCCAGACTGGGTGGCGGCTCGACGTACAGCTCAAGACGTTCCCCTACCTGCATCTTCCCCTGTCGAATGAGTATGGCACCCACACTGAGAATATCGGCCCGACGCGGATCAAGGCTGGTCGTTTCCAAATCCAGCGAAACGATCTCATCGGCGTCCATCGGGTCATGCCACCACCAATGCAGGCGTTGCCGCCAAAGGGGCCAATGCAAATCAGGTCTTGAGATGTAGGCAGCCATCAACGCGTATCCAGATGAAACAGACGTCCCAGGGTTTGCTTGAATTTTTTAACTACATGGAGGC
Organism: Pseudomonas sp. C2.3V; assembly: GCF_058536325.1. Taxonomy (NCBI): domain Bacteria; kingdom Pseudomonadati; phylum Pseudomonadota; class Gammaproteobacteria; order Pseudomonadales; family Pseudomonadaceae; genus Pseudomonas; species Pseudomonas sp. C2.3V. Next base: position 2,820,065 of record NZ_JBZUBN010000001.1, read on the forward strand.
TGAAGCGCAGCAGGTCTCGCTCGGCCCGGCTCAGGATCGACACATCGATACCTTGCGTTAATCCACTCCTGTCGCCTGCCAATTGCTGTGACAGCCGTAGCTGCATGAACAGCTCGAAAGCCTCAGCGAGGTTATCGGCCATGTTTCGATCCAGAATGCCTCGCTCGCCCAGCATCTGCAGTCTGCCCAAGGTGCCACGCACCATCAAACCGTCTCGCAGAGCGAGTATTCGGGTCCCATGAACGATCGGGAAAAGACCTCCACGCTTGATGTCCAGGCGTTCGCCAGATGTTTTGAGCCCACCAAACAAGGTCAATGGCGTATCGAACTGTAAGGCAGCCAGCGCCATATCGCTCAGCCAGCGCTCCCCCGGGCTAGACCACACGCTCAGCTGAGCCTGCACAGCCATAAACCAATGCTCATTTCCGGCTACAGGGTGGGCATCCATCAGAATGGACAGACGCAGCAGCTGCTCAGGATGCCCCTCGCGGGCGGCCTTCAGAAGCTCATGCCGCCACTCGCTAACAGGCTTGCACCACACCGCATTCGAGGCCATTACCCTTCCTGGGCATTGAGGATAACCAAACCCCATGAGTGCCTCGTTGAAGCGGGCCATCCAGGCCAGAGCTTCCTCGTTTGCAATGTCGTCCGCATGAATCAGCGCATTATCCTGATCGGTCTTGAGCAGTTGCTCTCCTCGCCCCTCACTTCCCATGACCACCAGGCAACAACGGGAGCGATACGCTACAGGAACACACTGCTCGAAGACGCGCGCCAGCAACTGCTCATTCAGTGCGCTAACAAGTTGCATGATAAAGCGCAGCCGAATGCCGTTACCCTCCAGAGTAGCAATCAGTATATCCAGGGTTTCGGCGGCTCGCTGCAACTCATCTAGCGTTTCGGCGCGAGCGATCCGCAGCGCCAGAACATGAGAGTGGGTGGAAAAGAGACTCAGCACTTGGGTCAGATGCAGTAGGCCGACTGCCTGATTACCTTGCCTGACCACGACCCGCTCGATGCGTTGGCGGGTCATAAGAATCATGGCATCGAATAGAAAGTCGCCCAGCTCTACAGAAGCCAACGGCTGATGCGCCAGCGTCCCGACAGGTGTCTCGTCACCCAGCCCCTGTTGAAAATGGGCAACCATCAGGTCCGTTCTGGTCACAATACCCAGCCCTTCAAAGCCGTCTTCCAGCCGGACCAGCAACGCATCGGCGCCGACCTTTAGCTGCGTACGGGCGGCCTCGCCCAATGACAGATCGGCACCGACTTCCACCGCAGGCATCAGATGCTCACGGGCAATGCGAGTCAGAATGAATTCCGCCAGATTCTGCCCGTCCCGGCGTGCCAGTTGCCGCTTGGTGGCAAGGCTTGCCTGGAAATAAGAAGCAAACGAGGTATTTCGCTCGCACAGTTCATGAAACATCTTGGCGTTGAGTTCGTAGACGATGCTTTCCTCAACAGCTCGATAGGCATGCCGGGTCTGTCCATCAAAAAGCCCCCGCACATCAAAGAGATCGTCCGGCCCATAGTGTGCAAATAGCTGGTCGTCCTTGCCACGCTCCTCAATGACACCCTTCAGCACGATATAGAGTGCAAGCGTGACGCTACCCGGCTCGATCAGTATCTCGCCAGGCACGTAGTATCCGACCGATAGCGCCGAGCGAAGCAGGTTACGTTCATACTCACTGAGTGTATCGAACGGGGCTGCCTCGAAGTTGAAATTATCCGGCATGACGCGAATTCGCCTGAAATGAAAACGGCAGGCCCTGACGAGCCTGCCGATTCAGTACGACTTAGTGAGCCACTGCGCCGGAAGCGCCAAGACCCGTCTGAGAGCGAACGAACTGCGGGAAGAATCGAGCACGCTCTTCATCGGCTGCGGTAGATTTGTCCGTAATCGAGAAGAACCAGATCCCGATGAACGCTACGAGCATGGAGAACAGTGCTGGATATTCATAAGGGTAGATCGCCTTTTCATGACCCAGGATGGTAACCCAAATGGTCGGGCCCAGAATCATCAGAGCTACCGCTGTGATCAGCCCCAACCAGCCACCAATCATGGCACCTCGCGTGGTCAGTTTCTTCCAGTACATGGAGAGCAGCAGTACCGGGAAGTTACAGCTGGCCGCGATTGAGAAAGCCAGACCCACCATGAAGGCGATGTTCTGCTTCTCGAACAGGATACCCAAGCCAATTGCAACTACACCCAAGGTAATCGTTGTGATTTTGGAGACACGCAACTCGTCTTTCTCGTTGGCATTACCTTTCTTGATCACACTGGCATACAGGTCGTGGGAAACCGCCGACGCACCGGCCAGCGTCAAGCCTGCTACTACTGCCAGAATGGTCGCAAACGCTACCGCCGAGATGAACCCCAGGAAGATGCTGCCACCCACCGCGTTGGCCAGGTGCACCGCCGCCATGTTGTTGCCACCAATCAGGCCACCGGCAGCATCCTTGAACGCAGGATTGGTGCTGACGAGTAGGATCGCGCCGAAACCGATGATAAAGGTCAGGATGTAGAAATAACCGATGAAACCGGTAGCGTAGAACACGCTCTTGCGAGCTTCTTTGGCATCACTCACCGTGAAGAAGCGCATAAGAATATGCGGCAGACCTGCAGTACCAAACATCAGCGCCAGCCCCAGGGAGAAAGCCGAGATTGGGTCTTTTACCAGACCGCCGGGGCTCATGATGGCCTCGCCTTTCGGATGGACCGCGATAGCCTGGGAGAACAGCGCACTGAAGTCGAAGTTGACGGACTTCATTACCATGATAGCCATGAAGCTTGCGCCTGAAAGCAGCAGTACCGCTTTGATGATCTGCACCCAGGTAGTGGCCAGCATGCCGCCAAACAATACGTACATGACCATAAGGATGCCGACCAGGATCACCGCCACGTGGTAGTCAAGGCCGAATAGCAGCTGAATCAGCTTGCCGGCACCCACCATCTGAGCGATCAGGTACAACGCCACCACCACCAACGAACCACAGGCAGACAGGGTACGGATTTCCTTCTGCTTGAGACGGTAGGAGGCAACGTCGGCAAAGGTGTATTTGCCCAGGTTACGCAAGCGCTCAGCAATCAGGAACAGAATGATCGGCCATCCGACCAGAAAGCCGATGGAGTAGATCAGGCCGTCATAACCCGACGTAAATACCAGCGCGGAAATACCCAGAAAGGAGGCGGCAGACATATAGTCGCCTGCGATTGCCAAACCATTCTGAAAGCCCGTGATGCGACCGCCAGCAGCGTAATAATCTGCCGCTGAACGGTTGCGTTTGGAAGCCCAATAAGTGATCCCCAATGTCCCCGCCACGAAAGCAACGAACATTACGATAGCGGCCACGTTCAAAGGTTGCCGTTGAACGGCACCGGTCAACGCATCGGCAGCCCAGGCAGCCGGAGCGAACAGAGCCAGTCCCATTACTGCAGAGAGAGGCGCTTTCATTGTTGAACCTCCTTCAAAATGGCACGGTTAAGCTGGTCGAATTCACCGTTGGCACGGCGAACATAGACACCTGTCAGGATAAAAGCGGAAAGAATCAGACCGACACCGATCGGAATTCCCCAGGTAATCGGACTATCCGGGTTGATCCGAGCACCTAATACATGTGGCGCAAAGGCGATAAGCAGGATGAAGGCGACGTAGAGTCCTAACATGATTAGGGAAAGCAGCCAGGCAAAACGCTCACGCTTGGCAACCAGTTCTTTGAATTGCGGATTTTGTTCTATCCGCCGGTAGATGCTGTCGTTCATTATTGTTGTCCTCACAGCGTGACGGGGATCGTCGATTTGTACTCTAGGCTACCGGCACCTGACAGCCAGACGACTTTAGTCGTAACCGGGATAAAGGGACTGTTTCGCGAGATAAAGGGTAGAGGCTTAAAAGTGCGACCCTACAGCCCCGCTGACGCGGCGGGACTGGAGCGGTCGGCATATGGCTCGGATGCCGAATACGCTTACGGCGGCAACAGCAACGTGGGCTATCCGACCTGATCAACCATAGCTATTTGTGTGACGGCATGTGTCTCGAGAGTTGTCGGCGGGCCCGCTAGTAATCCCACAGACTGCGCCACCCCTCCAGCGGATGATGCCCTTCGGCATCGAGCACCGAGACGCTAGCGGTCATTCCGGCACTCAATTGCACCTCCGGCGGCACATCCAAGAGCTCTACGCGGACCGGAATACGTTGCGCCAGTCGTACCCAATTGAACGTGGGCTGAACTTCCGCCAATAGCTGCTCGTCCGGGCTTGCGTTGCGGTCGGTGATTCCGCTACTGATGCTGGCCACACGCCCCTTGAGAATCCCCTTGTGGCTCATCAGGCGGATATTGACGGCATCCCCTACTGCAATATGCGGGATCTTGGTTTCCTCGAAATAGGCCATGACGTAGAAAGAGCGCGTATCAACCAGCGCCATGACAGCTTCACCGGTACGTACGTAGTTACCTTCGGCAAATCGCAGGTTCGTGATGCGCCCTTCGCGAGGCGCCAGCACTTGGCTACGCGCCAGGTTAAGCTCCGCCAGCCGGATATCCGTCAGCGCTTCCTGATACTGACTCCGTGCCACGGCAGCGTTAATCTGCGCATTTTCCCTGTCTTCGGCACTAATGGCGCTGACACCCAGACGATTACGGCGCTCAGCCTCGCTCTCACGCAGGCGCAGCTGCTGTTTGCGTGTATCGGCAACGGCACGGGCGTGGTTGAGCGTAGCCTGGTATCGCTCCCGGTCGATCTGCATGATCAGATCACCTTTCTTGACCAGCTGATTATCCTTGACAGGCAAGCGAGTCACCCAACCGGCCACATCGGGCGAGACGACTACGACATCGGCTCGAACACGTGCATCACGCGTCCAGGGCGAGAGCATGTAAAACCGCCACAGCCATAGGCCAGCCAGCACGGCCACTATCACCACGACCACTGTAATCGCTACACGGGCCACCTTGCGCATCATGCCCTCCTCATCCAAGCGTTCATATTCACCTTGACCACGTCACGTTGCGGCAACCCAGGTAATGGCTGCGAGCAGCAGCAGAAACAGTGCGCACCCAAATAGCGCCTCATGCCAGATCCAGCGACTCGCATGAAGTTTATGCATGACCAGCCGAATCACACCTGTCAGTAATAAAGCCGCTACCGCATAAAGAAACAGCGGGCTCAGGTAAACGCCGCCGATAGCCCATTCATGCAGGTCCATGGTGATCCTCAAGCGATTGGCACCACATCGTCCAGGTTCGCTGCAACTGGCGAACCGCTCCATGAGCCAGGCGCTTGGGCTCATCCGGCTCTGGTACGGCTTCTAATACAGAGCGTAATCGGTTCGCGGGTTCATCCAGCTGCTCCGGCCGTACATGCTCCAGACCATTTGCCAGGGCTGCCGAAAACGCCTGTAGGAAACGATCGCGCTCTGCCGCCAGTGAGCCGGTCGCCCCGTCAAGGCAGGCGCGCAGGTGCAACAGCTCGTTACCCAGATCCAATGCCAGCAGGCCATCGTGCCAGCGACGACGTTCATGAAGCGGCATGAGGTTGATATTGCGTGCCAGTTGCAGCAATCGATCGGCCATCCGCCCTCCAAACCAGGTTTCAGCAATACCAAGAGGGCGCTCTGTCAGACGCTGCAGGTCATAGGTCGTGGCTGAAAGAATTCTTCGGATCAGCCGCCGCGGGTGACGCAGCGTAATCAAACGAAAGATCACGACGGCAAAGCCAACGCCAATGACCAGCGCCTGTGCCTGATTGAGCAGGTTCGCCATGTCCATGCGGGTATGGTTGTTTGGCGAAACCAGCACAATGAAGTGCAACGCAAACGCAGTAGCCGTACCTACTACCGCTGGTGGCCCCGCCATTCCAAGCGCGGCAAAAAACAGCGGAACCCCCATACCCAGGCACAATAACGGGAAGCCGGACCATGACGGCAATACGGCCTGGCTGACAACAATGGCCACCACGATGGCGTAGGCAATACCACGAAGAAAACTTAGGCCGATCTGAACGGCGTTATCGCGGTTGGCGAACAGGCTGCATAAAACAGCACCCAACAGCATGGCACCGGTTGCGGCAGGCCAGGCGGTGTTCAACCAGAAGATCGCAAGTCCGAGCAATGCCAATGCGCTGCGCATTCCATACAACAGCGCCGTCTGGATGTCACGATGCCAGGACAGTGCCGAAGGAGCACTGTCATCAGCCACGCCACGGGCAACCGCCCGTTCGGCTTGTTCAGCCGTTAGCGCCTTGCCGAGCAGAATGCCCAGGCGAGCCAGAAAGTAGCGCTGGTCATTGTTGTAACGTGGGTCATTGAGCTCATCACGGAGCCGGTTGAGCAATGCCTCAATGGCCGTTGGCTCGAACGGATCCAGATGCTGGATGACCTCTTCACGCCAGGGCGCGACCGCCTCTTGCTCATTCGCTTCAAGGTTACGCCATTGGCGAACCACGCCCCGCGAGGTACGCAACAGGCTCAGCAGATCTCGACAGAACAATCGCAACGCCCGGGCACGCTGACGTCCCCGATGGCCCTCGAACCATGTGTGGTCGCGCTGCGCATCAACAGCCACGATCTGGCCAAACACCCCAAGCAGCCCGGTCGCAGCGGTTTCATCTTCAGCCACCTCAGCGCGTGCTGCCTGCAGACCCGCCTGCCACACCTTGCTGGCCTGTTGACTCAGGTTCTGCTCTACACGTTGCGGCCAGATCACCGAGCTGACGATAGACGCCACAATGATGCCCATACAGATTTCCGTACAGCGAGCGACTGCCTGATCAAAAACGCCGAGCGGCGGAGCAATGGCTGGCAGGCCGATGATCGCTACGGTGTAGCCGGCCAGAACGAAGGCATAGGACACATGATTGCGCAGCAAGGTCGACGCAGCGGTGCACAACCCGAGCCAGAGCGCCATGGCCAGAAGAAAAGCCCAGGGCGTCTGTGCAAACAGGCCAATCAACACCACAGACATGATCGTCCCGGCTACGGTCCCGATCAGACGAAACAGACCCTTGGCTACCACCATGCCGGACAACGGCTGCGAGACGATAAAGACCGTCATCATCGACCATGTGGGTTGTTCAAGATCGAATCGAAACGCAAGCCATAGGGCCAGACACGCTGCAAAAAGCGTCTTGACCGCAAACTTGAGCGCCAACGGGCTAGGCGCAAGGAAAACCTGCCAGGGAATACGCACGTGCTTATTATCGTCGAGTGATGACCGATAGGCTCACGAACGCGTCAGGAAGTTCCTTGCATCAGCCTGGACAATACCAGGCTGGTGGCTCGCTAGCCTCTTCGAACGATGCCGGCGCGCAGACACAGCGCGGCACATAACGCCACAATGGACAGCAGGGCCAGCTTGAGCCCTACTGCCTGGGCCAACAGACCGATCAGCGGAGGCCCCATGAGCAGCCCGCCATAGCCCAGGGTAGCAACAGCAGCAACGCCAACCCCCGGGTCAATGCCCGGGCGATTGCCTGCAGCACTGAAAAGGATCGGCACAATGATCGACAGTCCCAGACCGGCCAGAGCAAACCCAATGATCGAAATGATCGCATCAGGCGCCAGCAGCGCTACAACCATCCCCAGTGTTGCCAACCCTCCAAGCGCACGAACCAGTGAGTGATCCTGAAAGCGAACACGCAGGCGATCACCAAAGAGTCGGCCAAATACCATCGTGGCGGAAAAGGCGGCGTATCCCAAAGCGGATAACCCTTCGCTGGCATTCTTCACATCATGCAGAAGCAAGGCGCTCCAGTCAGCGATAGCGCCTTCGGACACAAACGAACACAACGCCATGAGACCCAGCCCTACGACTGCCATGGGCGGCAAACGCAGCCCCGAACCTTTATGGGTGCGCGCAGGCATGTGCTCATCAGGCAAAAGCCGTTTACCGCCAGGCAGCAGAAAGATAAGGGCAATCACTGCCAGTAAGAGGAAATGCCAGACGGGTGACAATGCCACCAGCGCAGCCGCCCCTAGCGCACCGACCAGGCCGCCAAGACTGTACATCCCGTGAAGAAGCGAAAGCGTCGGACGCCGAAGGGCTCGTTCGACTTCTACAGACTGCGTGTTGACCGCAACATCCATTGCGCCACTGGCCAAACCAATAAGATACATCGCCAAGGCGAAGCTGAGCCATTGATGGGCCAGCCCGACCAAGGGAAAGACAAGCAGGAGCAGTAGCCCTCCACCAATTACAATCCGGCGGCTACCCAGCCAGCGCTGGAGAATTCCTGTCAGGGGGAACGCTGTCAAGGCACCCAGCCCCAGGCACAGCAACGCCTGTCCAAGCGTACCTTCGTCAAGTCCGGCCTGCATTTTCAAGGCCGGTATCCGCGCCATCAGACTGCCGTGCACCAGTCCATTGATAGCAAAGAAATAAGCGCAAGCCCAACGCGCAGAGCCTGCTAATGTCTTCTCAGCCATAACCACTCCAGCAAAACAAAGCCCCGCCGAAGCGGGGCTTTGTTGAATCCGGTTGACTACTAGACAACCCAGGCAGTCAGAGCCGAAGCGGTTACCAGAAGTTCATCTGGCCATCCGATCAGGCCTCGGTTTTACCCGCAGCGCCTTTGACCAGCTGCTGTAGCTCACCTTTTTCGTGCAGCTCCAGCAGAATATCGCTACCGCCTACCAGCTCACCGTTTACCCACAACTGGGGGAACGTTGGCCAATTGGCATACTTAGGCAGATTGGCCCGGATCTCAGGATTTTGCAGGATGTCCACATAGGCGAACTTCTCACCACACGCCATCAACGCTTGCGAGGCACGGGCAGAGAAACCGCACTGCGGAGCATTGGGGGAGCCTTTCATGTAAAGAAGAACAGGATTATTGGCGATCTGTTCTTTGATCGTTTCGATGATATCCACGGTGCACCTCGCTGAATTTCAGTGCTGACCAGTGTAACGGAAAACCCAGTGAAACGCTCGGTTTTGCCTCTGGCCACCCGTCCATACAGATAGGGGCAACAGAAACAATTTACAAGCCTGATAATGGCGTGACTTGACGCAGGAGGAGAAATTGGCGGGAGAAAGAACGCGGCAGTCGTTTCTCTTCGAACCGGCGAACTCTATGTCCGCCGGTTCGAGCTCATCCTTAATGGATAGAGCTGATGGTGCCTTTCTGGCCAGTCACTTTGACGTTGACGGCCTTGTACACCAGGTAGTCCTGAACATCGACTTCATAACGCGGGGCAACGATTACGTCAGCGCCCGAAGCCTTGACAGCCTTGTAAGCTGCAGCAGCTTTAGCCGAGGAAACTGGATCCAGTCCCAGAGCAAAACCACCTTCGCCACCACCATAGGTAACGCCGTCTGCAAACTTGCTATCACCACCCAGCTTCAGCATACCGAACAGAACGTTTACGGAAGACTGACCTGTGATGGTTTCACCTACTTTGACATCCGCTTTCAGACCGGTATCAACCGCGCCACCCAGAGGTAGAGCTGGCTGACTTACGTTCTGGCTGGCACAGCCAGTGAGCAGGGCCAAAGTAGAGAAGGCAGCGGCATACACTACGCGTTTCATGCAATACTCCTTTGCATACAATTTTCCAATAACCCCGTTGCGGGGTAATAACGTCGCCTCGAAAGGCGGGCGGCATAGTAGTCATTTAACAAAAATGTAACAACCGTAGCGGAACAATTTTCCAATCTTTGTGAAGTTTTACCTTTTGCGTAATAACCGGTTGCAATCTCATCTTTTCTGCAGCCTCGCCAGGGATTTGCGCAAATATATAAATTACTTATAAGATCCGGCCCTTCCCTTTCCTCCGCATAGGTGCGGCAGTAGCTTTGGGTGTAGCCTGTTTTTCCTGAAGCCGGCCGGCACCCCTGGCCTGTATTCATAGGTATTGATGATGAGCGCTCGGCATTTTCTTTCGTTCATGGATTGCACACCCGATGAGCTGTTGCAGCTGATCCGCCGTGGCATCGAGCTGAAAGAACTGCGTAGTCGAGGCGTCAGCCACGAACCGTTGAAAAATCGTGTTCTTGGCATGATTTTCGAAAAGGCCTCGACCCGTACGCGTCTGTCCTTCGAGGCAGGCATGATCCAGCTAGGTGGCCAAGCCATTTTCCTGTCCCCGCGCGACACTCAGTTAGGCCGCGGTGAGCCGGTAGATGACTGTGCCCGCGTCATGTCCCGTATGCTCGATGGTGTCATGATCCGTACCTATGCCCACAGCACCCTGACGACCTTTGCGGCAAACTCCAACGTTCCGGTTATCAATGGACTGTCTGATGACCTTCATCCCTGTCAGCTGCTGGCTGATATGCAGACATTCTTCGAACACCGCGGCAGCATTCAGGGCAAGGTCGTGGCCTGGATCGGTGACGGAAACAACATGTGCAACAGCTATATAGAAGCTGCCGAACAACTGGACTTCACCTTGCGTGTGGCCTGCCCCGAAGGCTTTGAGCCAAACGCCCGCTTCGTTGAGCGCGCCGGTGACCGCGTTCAAATTGTTCGTGATCCAACAGAGGCCGTAGAAGGCGCTCATCTGGTCAGTACTGACGTTTGGACATCCATGGGCCAGGAAGAGGAATCGAAAATCCGTCTGGAAACGTTCAAGGCGTATCAGGTCTCGCGTGAGCTCCTGGACAAAGCCAGCCGGGATGTCGTTTTCATGCACTGCCTTCCAGCGCACCGCGGAGAAGAAATCAGTCACGACCTGCTGGAAGATCCACGCTCGGTCGTATGGGATGAAGCAGAAAACCGTCTGCATGCGCAAAAGGCATTGATGGAGTTTCTGATCCCACATACACGCAACGCATGAGCATTCTCACGCTCAGCTATCTGGCCTGCGGCTACGGTGGCAGCACGATCGTAAGCGACCTGAGCCTGTCTCTTGAGTCAGGAGAGATTGGCTGTCTGCTTGGTCCATCGGGATGCGGGAAGACCACGACGCTGCGCGCCATCGCCGGATTCGAGCCTGTCATGCAGGGCGAAATCCGTCTCGCCGATCAGGTCATTTCCCGAGCGGGGTTTACCCTGGCGCCAGAGCAGCGCGGGATCGGCATGGTCTTTCAGGACTATGCTCTTTTTCCTCACCTGAACGTACGTGACAACATCGCCTTTGGTATTCGCAAGCATCCCGAGCGCGAGCGCATCGTGGGTGAGCTGATGGCCCTGGTCAAACTGGAGCAGCTGGCCAAACGCTATCCTCATGAACTGTCAGGTGGTCAACAGCAGCGTGTTGCCTTGGCTCGCGCCTTGGCACCGTCGCCTCGTCTGTTATTGATGGATGAACCTTTTTCCAACCTGGACGTAGAGCTTCGTCGATCGCTCAGCAGCGAAGTCCGGGATATTCTGAAAGCTCGAGGCACCAGCGCCATCCTGGTGACTCATGACCAGGAAGAAGCGTTTGCGGTAAGTGACAAGGTGGGGGTTTTTCAGCATGGCCATCTTGAGCAATGGGATACACCTGGGCACCTCTATCAGACCCCTGCTACTCCCTTTGTGGCAACGTTTGTAGGCCAGGGATTTTTCATTCCGGGTCGTGCCGTCGACTCAGAATCGATCAGAACGGAACTTGGGGTTGTCAGGGCCAGGAACAAAGCGTTCGAGGAAGGCGATGAGCTTCGCGTTCTCCTTCGGCCTGACGACATCCTCTATAGCCCCGCGAGCACGTTGACCGCGCAGGTGGTCAACCAGGTATTTCTTGGTGCAAGCACCCGCTATCAACTAGCGCTTGCGTCAGGAGCACGCCTCGAAGCGTCCTTCCCAGGCTTTATTGAGCACAGTGCCGGTGAACAGATCGGAATTGCGCTCAAGAAAACGGCGCTGACAACCTTCAGCGCCACATAACGTCAATCCAGCAATAGACGACCACTGGCGACGCGACGAGCGTGACCCGCGATGCTCACGCGCTCGCCATCCAGACGGCACCAGAGTTCCCCGCCCCGCTCCGAGCACTGGTAGGCTCGCAGCATCCGCTTCGCCAGGCGACGAGACCAATAGGGAATGAGGCTACAGTGAGCCGAGCCAGTCACAGGGTCCTCATTGATGCCAATACCAGGCGCAAAGAAACGGGACACGAAATCATACCGCTCACCTCGAGCAGTAATGATAACGCCCGGCCAACGCAGGCGCGCCAGAGCCGCAAAGTCAGGCTTGCAGTTGCGCACCGCCTCTTCCGACTCCAGGAGAACCAGTAGCTTATCTGCGCCCAGTACATCGACCGGACTAACGCCTAATGCACGCTCCAGCTCTGGTGTGGAACCGATCTCACTTGGAATCTGTGCGGGAAAATCCAGCGCCAGAAGCCCATCGTCCTCCTTATAGGCACGCAGGGTGCCGGAGCGGGAAATAAACTCGATCTTTTCTCCCGCTTCCTCATAAACAGTAAACAGTACATGAGCCGCTGCCAGCGTCGCATGGCCACACAACGGTATTTCAACCTTTGGGGTAAACCACCGAATGCGCCAGACATCACCCTCCCGGCGGATAAAGGCCGTTTCCGCCAGATTATGCTCAGCGGCAATCTTCTGCATCAGATCGTCCGGCAACCATGCATCGAGACGGTAGACCATCGCTGGATTACCCGCGAACGGACGATCAGCGAAGGCATCGATTTGGTGAAAGTCGAGTTGCATGGTTTGCTCCATCTTTTCTTTTGAGTTCTTCGTACAGCATGAGCGAAACGTGCCTACGTCACAATGTACAGTTCACCAGCTATGACAGTTAAACTGGTCCGGCAACTCGCTCTGTGTAGGATCTCTCGGATCATCGGCACTCTTGTCACCAACCGCTACGGGCACACTCAAAGCCCGCTGTAATTGCGAGCAGCCAGATAGCGATCAAGGGAAAACACCAGAGCGGCAATAATTGACCATAGCGCAGTGAATCGATTGGTCAACTCAGTTGAAAGGACTTCCTTTGCCCGCTACCCCTACGAGCAGAGAACCTGCACATTACTCCCGTGCAATCTCGGCAAACTGCCCTGCGGTCAGGCTAGCCAGCGCCTGGGCAGACAGCTCCACTTCAAGGCCACGTCTGCCTGCACTGACATAAATGGTAGGAAACTGCTCGGCACTGCTGTCAATGAACGTTCTCAAGCGTTTCTTCTGCCCCAGCGGGCTGATTCCGCCTACCAGGTAGCCGGTAGCACGTTGGGCTACCTGAGGATTCGCCATGTCTGCCTTTTTGACAGACGCCGCATGGGCCAAGGCTTTCAGGTCAAGACTGCCACCTACCGGAACGATAGCCACCAGCAACTCCTCCTTCTCGGTAGCAGCCAACAATGTTTTGAACACCCGGACGGGTTCAAGTCCAAGCTTGTCTGCCGCCTCGAGCCCATACGAAGCGGCCTTGGGATCGTGCACATAACTGAGCACGCGATGCTCTATCTTGTGCTTTTTGAGCAGGTTTATCGCTGGTGTCATGCCATTATCCTTGTGGCTTTATGATCCAGTTTGTCTCTGCCCTTGCAGCCTGTAAAGCCTTGTAACGCCTTACTTGGGGCGTCCCTCAAGCGTGACCTGAAACACGCCTTATAAAGTTCCCTTTCAAACAAGTGTTTTGCCTGTCATAAAATATCCTGCTTCGCTCATCACAATTTTCTATGGGGATGAAAGAAGAACCTTTGACAACGTTCGATTTTGAAACTAACTTTTCGTTTCCGAAAGGATGTAGTTTCACTTTTTTTCTACTACCGCAATAAATACAACAATCAAGAGGCTCCTCGTATGAGTACTCCACTAATGCCCACCCTACGTGGGCAATGCATTGCCGAGTTTTTGGGAACAGGATTATTCATTTTCTTCGGAACCGGTTGCGTCGCTGCCATGAAGGTTGGCGGAGCCACTCTGGGGCTCTGGGAAATCAGCATCATATGGGGCATTGCGGTCAGCATGGGGGTTTACTTGAGCGCTGGCGTGTCGGGTGCACATCTGAGCCCTGCCGTTACCATTGCGCTTTGGCTGTTTGGCGGCTTCGAGCGTAGAAAAGTCCCGCTCTACATCATTTCGCAGATCGCAGGCGCTTTTTGTGGCGCCGCGCTGGTATACGGCCTGTATAACAGCCTCTTTTTCGAATACGAACAGGCTCACAATATGGTACGCGGTAGCGTAGCCAGCCTTGAGCTTGCGGGCGTGTTCTCCACCTATCCGAACGCAGCCCTGTCTGTTGGTCAGGCGTTCCTGGTCGAGATGGTCATTACCGCCATCCTGCTGGCCGTGATCATGGCCTTGACCGACGATGGCAATGGTCTTCCGCGCGGCCCGCTGGCCCCGCTTCTAATTGGTTTGCTTGTTGCTGTGATCGGTGGATCTATGGGCCCGCTGACAGGCTTCGCTATGAATCCGGCTCGTGACCTGGGTCCTAAACTTATGACTTTCCTGGCTGGCTGGGGTGATGTAGCCCTGACCGGTGGCCGCGATATACCCTATTTCCTGGTACCGATCTTCGCGCCCATCCTGGGTGCCTGTCTGGGTGCCGCTGCTTACAAGGCGCTCATCTGCCGTCACCTGCCCAGTCTTGGCTCAGCAGCGTGCGACATTCCAGTCAAAGAAACCTCAGTTGAAACGAATAAGAAAGACGCTGCCGCTCAGCCCAAGATCAGCGCATCACAGGCTCAATAATAAGGATTTCCATCATGTCTAATAACAAGCATTACATCGTGGCCCTGGACCAGGGCACCACCAGCTCCCGCGCCATCGTGCTGGATCGTAACGCCAATGTGGTGAGCATTGCTCAGCGTGAATTCGCACAGATCTATCCGCAAGCCGGCTGGGTCGAGCATGACCCGATGGAAATCTGGGCCACCCAGAGCGCTACCTTTGTGGAGGCCCTGGCTCATGCAGGCATTAGCCATGACGATGTAGCCGCCATCGGTATTACCAACCAGCGCGAAACTGCCATCGTCTGGGACAAGACCACAGGCCGCCCGATTTACAATGCCATCGTATGGCAGAGCCGCCAAAGCACAGAGATCTGCAATCAGCTCAAGCGTGACGGCATGGAAGAGCATATCCGCCGCACGACCGGACTGGTCATCGACCCCTACTTCTCCGGTACCAAGATCAAGTGGATCCTGGACCACGTGGAGGGCAGCCGTGAGCGCGCCCGCCGTGGCGAGCTGCTGTTCGGTACTGTCGATACGTGGCTGATCTGGAAGATGACCCAGGGCAAGGTCCATGTCACCGACTACACCAATGCCTCACGCACCCTGATTTTCGATATCCATAAGCGTGACTGGGATCCCGTAATGCTTGAAGCACTGGATATCCCCCGCGAAATGCTGCCGGTGGTTCGCTCCTCCTCCGAAGTCTACGGCTATGCCACTCTGGGCAGCAGCCAGGAAACCGGCATTCCCATCGCAGGGATTGCAGGTGACCAGCAAGCCGCCCTGTTTGGCCAGATGTGTGTAGAGCCGGGCCAAGCTAAGAATACCTATGGCACCGGCTGCTTCCTGCTGATGAACACTGGTGAGAAAGCGGTGCAGTCCCAGCATGGCTTGCTAACCACTATTGCCTGCGGTCCACGCGGGGAAGTGAATTATGCACTGGAAGGTGCCATCTTTAATGGTGGCTCTACCGTTCAGTGGCTGCGCGATGAGCTCAAGGTCATTAACGAATCCCTGGATTCCGAGTACTTCGCCACCAAGGTGAAGGACAGCAATGGTATCTATCTGGTACCGGCCTTTACCGGCTTGGGCGCTCCCTACTGGGATCCCTATGCCCGCGGAGCCATGTTTGGCCTGACCCGCGGCGTCAAGGTTGAGCATCTGATTCGTGCAGCCCTGGAGTCGATTGCCTATCAGACTCGCGACGTACTGGATGCCATGCAGCAGGATGCCGGCGAGCGTCTACGCTCGCTACGTGTGGATGGCGGTGCCGTCGCAAACAACTTCCTCATGCAGTTCCAAGCCGACCTTCTAGGCACCTGCGTAGAGCGCCCCGAAATGAAGGAAACCACTGCCCTTGGTGCAGCGTATCTGGCTGGCTTGGCCACCGGCTTCTGGAGCAGCCTGGACGAACTACGCAACAAGAGCACCATCGAGCGCGTGTTCGAGCCCACCTGTGATGGCGACCATCGCGAGGAGCTTTACAAGGGCTGGAAGAAAGCTGTCGAGCGTACTCGCGGCTGGGCGCAGGACTGATGTCATTGGACGGGGCGACTGGGAAGTCGCCCTTTTCACATCAGGACGATGAAGTTGATGCACTGAACTGGCGCCCGGCGCCTCGCTACGGCATTCTTCCTGTCAAACCACCGTTGAAGGAAGATTGCATGAGCCTGGCGCCCCGTCAGCAGAACATCCTGGACCTTGTCCGCGAGCGTGGCTATGTCAGCATCGAGGAGCTTGCCCAGCATTTCACCGTAACCCCCCAGACGATTCGTCGAGACATCAACCAGCTGGCCGAAAGCGGTTTGCTGCGTCGTTATCACGGTGGTGCCGCCCATGACTCCAGCGTGGAAAACACGGCTTACACCATGCGTGCTGGACAAATGCGTGATGAGAAGCGTCGTATCGCGGAGGCCGTTGCAGCACAGGTCCCGGATCATGCCTCATTGTTCATTAACATCGGTACGACGACCGAAGCGATTGCTCACGCGCTGCTCAATCACCGTAGCCTGAAGATCATTACGAACAACCTCCATGTTGCGAACATCCTTAGCGCGAAAGAGGACTTCGAAGTCCTGATTGCAGGTGGCAGCGTGCGCAGTGACGGCGGCGTGGTAGGCCAGGCGACAGCTGACTTCATCAAGCAATTCAAAGTGGACTACGCGCTGGTTGGCATCAGCGGCATCGATGAAGACGGCACTCTGCTGGATTTCAATTATCAGGAGGTTCGCGTTTCACAGGCCATTTTCGAAAACGCACGTAAGGTCTTTCTGGCAGCCGACTCCAGTAAATTCGGACGCAGCGCCATGATTCGCCTGGGCTCGCTTGAGCAGATCGATGTGCTCTTTACCGAGTCTCAACCAGACGAAGCCTTTACCCGGCTGCTCTCTCAATTCAAAGTCCGTCTTGAAATCGCCTGACTAGAGTGTCAGGCCTTTCACATTTAATTCATTTAAGTTCGTTTATTTTCCTTTTAGAGTTTTTTTATCGGTTTACGACTGGCGCAAGGCAACTCTTTTGTCTACGATTGTTCGAATACGAACATTGATGTTCGTTTATAACAGGAGACGCCCATGCCTCAGTCCACTTTGCTCGGGACGCCGCCCCTTTCCGAGACTTACGACATCGCCGTGATCGGCGGTGGTATCAATGGTGTTGGTATTGCAGCCGATGCCGCAGGCCGTAACTTGTCCGTCTTTCTCTGCGAACGTGACGACCTGGCGAGACATACCTCCTCGGCCAGCAGCAAGCTGATTCATGGTGGCCTGCGTTATCTCGAACATTACGAATTTCGATTGGTACGCGAAGCGTTGGCCGAACGCGAGGTACTGCTGGCCAAGGCTCCGCATATCGTCAAGCCCATGCGCTTCGTCCTGCCGCACCGGCCACATCTGCGTCCGGCCTGGATGATTCGCGCAGGTCTCTTCCTTTATGACCACCTGGGCAAGCGTGAAAAGCTCCCCGCCTCCCGTGGTCTTCGGTTCGGTTCCGATAGCCCTCTGGTCAGTGATATCAACCAGGGTTTCGAGTATTCGGACTGCTGGGTAGACGATGCACGCCTCGTTGTACTCAACGCCATGGCTGCCCGCGAGCGTGGCGCCCATATTCATACCCGCACCACCTGCACAAGCGCCCATCGCGCTAACAAACTGTGGCACCTGACCCTTCAGCGTGAAGACGGCAGTACCTTCTCGATTAAGGCAAAAGCCCTGGTCAATGCGGCAGGTCCATGGGTTGCCCAGATCGTTCGCGAAAACATCAAAGAGCGCTCGCCCTATGGTATTCGACTGATTCAAGGCAGCCACATCGTCGTGCCCAAGCTATATGAAGGCGATCATGCCTACATCATGCAGAACGAAGATCGCCGGATTGTCTTTGCGATTCCGTACCTGGGCCGTTACACCATGATTGGTACCACGGATCGTGAGTACAAAGGTGATCCAGCCAATGTACAGATTACCGAGCAGGAAACTGACTACATCCTGGGTGTGGCAAACGCACACTTCCGCCACAAGCTGACCCGCAGTGACGTCCTGCATACGTTCTCGGGCGTACGCCCCCTGTGTGATGACGAGTCAGACAATCCTTCAGCCATTACTCGTGACTACACCCTGTCACTGTCGGCTCCTGAAAACGATGCGCCTTTGCTGTCGGTCTTTGGTGGAAAACTGACCACGTACCGCAAGCTGGCCGAGTCGGCCATGCAGCAGTTGCAGCCGTTCTTCAAGACGATGGGACAGCCTTGGACAGCCAAGGCTACGCTACCGGGCGGAGAAGACATGACGACGCCTGAAGCACTGGCCAAACAGTTACAGGCACAGGTCAAGGATTTGCCAGCAGCACTTGCCCAGCGCTGGTCAACCACCTATGGCAACCGCACACGCAAGCTATTGGAAGGCGTTACGCAAATGGCCGACCTAGGCGAATGCCTGGGGGCGGACCTGTATGCGCGTGAAGTGGATTATCTCCATGCTTACGAATGGGCCAACGCGGCAGACGACATACTCTGGCGCCGGACCAAGCTGGGCCTTGAGTTTACCCCTGGTGACAAGACCAAGCTGGAAACCTATCTAGGCAGTCTGGATATCCGCAAGGCCAGTCACGCAGCAGCGTAATGGATACGTGAATGAAACTGGCCGAATCATGAGCCAGTTTCATTCATGCCCTCCTTGGCTTGGAAATCATTCATAATGGATACCTGCTGCACTCATCAGGATCCAGGCCATGCTCGAACTTCGTCACTTGAAAACGCTACACGCACTGCGTGAGGCTGACAGCCTTGTCGAAGCTGCCGAACGTCTTCATCTGACCCAATCTGCACTGTCTCATCAGTTCAAGGAGCTTGAAGAGCGCCTTGGCCTGAGCCTGTTCGTCCGCAAGACCAAGCCAGTGCGCTTTACCAGTGCCGGCCTGCGCCTCCTGCAATTGGCCGATGCGGTATTACCTCAGCTTCGCAGTGCGGAACGTGACCTGTCACGCTTTGCTGGCGGCACTGCCGGGCGCCTCAACATTGCCATTGAATGCCATAGCTGCTTTCAGTGGCTGATGCCTACCATTGATCAGTTTCGTGATTCCTGGGCTGAAGTGGAGATGGATCTCGCCTCGGGCTTTTCATTCGCCCCGCTACCAGCCCTGGCACGTGGCGATCTTGACCTTGTCGTCACGTCAGACCCGATTGATCTCACCGGCATCACTTACATTCCGCTTTTTACTTATGAAGCGCAGCTAGCTATGGCCAACCAGCATCCCTTAGCTGGCAAGCCTTACATCGTGCCTGAGGATCTGGCTGAAGAAACGCAGATCACCTATCCGGTCGACCGTGAGCGTCTGGATATCTTCAGGCACTTTCTCGACCCGGCCGGCGTCGAGCCTGCCGGCATACGTACGGCAGAGCTGACGGTCATGATGCTGCAGTTGGTAGCATCCGGCCGGGGCGTATGTTGTCTTCCTAACTGGGCGCTCCATGAGTACAGCTCGCGTGGCTATGTGACCGCGAAGCGTCTGGGTGAGAAAGGCTTGTATGCCACACTGTATGCCGGTATTCGAGAGGACATGCTGGAAGCTCCCTTCATGCAGGACTTTTTACTAACAGCCAAGGACACATCCTTCGCTACGCTTGAAGGCGTCAGTGCGGCACGCTAGGGATCAATCTGACCGCTCCGTCAGTCGCCGGTACAGGTACGCCCCAAATACTAGCGCCGCAGCACCGGTTGCTGCCACGACCATGCGCTCATCAGGACGACGCCATCCTCCATCGACACTGCGATTGCCACTGGGAGGGCTGAACAGATTGCCCGAGGAGTGCTCTACCGGCTCCATTCGACTCAAGGCGCGATCCATAAAGATCCGGGACAGCCGAGCATAACCAGGCACCAGCGCATGGGCTGCACGAAGTACCGTGGCGGCTTGCCCTACTGTCGTAGACTTGCGTGGATAACGCGCCATGGAGAGGATGGCTCTGGCGACCTTTCGAGCATCATAAACAGGTGGCGTCGGCTTTATTGTCCTTCCACTGTAATTACCGCCGTCTCGCAGCCCTGGCGTATCGATGAACGCAGGGTAAACATCGCAGACATGAATATCGGACCAGCGCGTAAGCTCGCCTCTCAAGGCTTCGGTAAATCCTCTCAGGCCTGACTTGGCAGCCGAATAGACCACTGCAAAGGGAAGCGGTACCCAGCTGCCTACCGATAAGGTATTGATCAAAACCCCTGACCCTTGCCGTTTGAAAACCGGCACAACGGCGTAGGCGCCACGCAGATAGCCTAGAAGGTCGGTCTGCACGACGCGTTCATGCGCCTCAAAAGGCGTCTCATCAAACTTGCCTACCGCACCGATACCCGCATTGTTGACCCAGATATCAATCCGTCCGTGTCCAAATTCCAGCGCACGCTCGGCCAATTGCGAGACTGACTCCATCAACGTGACATCCGTAGGCACACCAATCGCCCGGCCTCCCAAGAGAAGACACTCGGCAACCGTATCGTCTAATGCCGCCTTATCTCGAGCAGCCAATACCAGGCAAGCCCCCTGCCGTGCAAACGCCTGAGCGGTGGCCCGACCAATCCCGCTGGAAGCGCCAGTAATGACCACAATGGCGCTATTTAGATTGCGTGCTTTCATCAGATATCCTCTTTTGCTTTTTCAAGCTGATTAAAAGAGGACCCCGCTTACCGCCAGCCATTCCTTCATTCAGACATAAAAAGCCCTCAAAATCATGAGGGCTTTTTTCAGTGAGGCCGGATTACTGGGAAGACTTGCTTCCGCCCGGAAACCCTGCGAAACGCTTGTTGAAGCTAGAGACGCGACCCTCGCTTTTCAACTGGCGCTGCTCACCGGTATAGATTGGATGCGAAGCACTGGACACGTCCAGTGCCACATAGGGATAGGTCTTGCCTTCAAATTCCTGGGTACGATCAGTCTGTGCCGTAGAGCCGATCAGGAAGTAATGATCTGCCGTGGTGTCATGGAAAAGCACTGGCCGATAGTTAGGATGAATATTCGGTTTCATGGTACCTCCTGGATACTCGGTTGGACTCTACATCGAGCCGCTTCGTTACATTATAACGATACATTACCAATATAAGGTCTTGGCGGTGGCTTTCAACCCTTACCAGCAGATTAATTTCACTAAGGTCTGAAAACGGTACCCAGTCCCCGTAATAGCCTGTTGCCTTGAGTCATTCGGGCGGAAAAATGCAACTTACCCCCACAAATGCTTGTCGTTTCCCTGTGGAGCAATACCTCCCCACCCCAACGGAGCAACCGGTAAGGAACTATGTGCGGTATAGCTGGAGAATTACGTTTCGATAATCGTCCCGTCACCCTGGCCACGCTGGAACGGGTCACCCATCGCCTCGCTCAACGCGGCCCCGACGCCTGGGGCTTTCATAGCCAAGGCCCTGTTGCGCTAGGCCACCGACGCCTGAAAATCATGGATCTGGCAGAAGCCTCTGGTCAGCCCATGATTGACTCGGACACGGGCCTGTCGATGGTTTTCAACGGCGCCATCTACAACTACCCAGAGCTACGCAGCGAGCTGGAGGCCAAGGGTTATCGCTTCCATTCTGGCGGCGATACCGAAATTCTGCTCAAGGCCTATCACGCCTGGGGCAAGGAGATGCTGCCCAAACTCAACGGCATGTTCGTCTTCGCTATTTGGGATCGCGACAAGCAGCAAATGTTCATTGCACGCGATCGCCTGGGCATCAAGCCCTTGTACCTGAGCCAGACCAATGAACGCCTGCGCTTTGCTTCAAGCCTGCCCGCCCTGCTTGAAGCAGATGATATCGATACCTCTCTCGATCCCGTCGCGCTGAACTACTACCTCAACTTCCATGCTGTTGTACCAGCGCCCCGCACCATCCTGAACGGCGTAAAAAAGATGCCGCCAGCTACCTGGATGGTCATTGACGCCAACGGCAAAACCGAACAGCAAACCTGGTGGACGCTGAATTACGGCCCAACTGCCGATGAAGCCAACTACACCATGGAAGACTGGAGCGGCGAAGTCCTGAACAGCTTGCGCGATGCTGTCTCGATTCGACAGCGGGCAGCCCGCGATGTAGGTGTGCTGCTGTCCGGCGGTGTGGACTCAAGCCTGCTGGTCGGCTTGCTGCACGAGTCCGGCGTACGCGATCTGCTGACCTTCTCCATCGGGTTTGAAGATGCAGGTGGAGAGCGTGGGGATGAGTTTCAGTATTCAGACCTGATCGCTCAGCGCTACGGTACACGGCATCACAGGCTGCGCATCAACGAATCTGAAATCATTGAGCAATTGCCCGCCGCGTTCAGAGCCATGAGCGAGCCGATGGTAAGCCATGACTGTATCGCCTTCTACCTCCTGTCGCGTGAAGTGTCCAAGCATTGCAAGGTTGTACAGAGCGGCCAGGGTGCGGACGAGCTTTTTGCGGGCTACCACTGGTATCCACAGGTTGATGGTGCGGCAGATCCGTTTACAGCTTACCGAGCCGCCTTCTTCGATCGTGACTATGCCGAATACGCAGCTACTGTTCAGGACAGCCGCCGTCTGGATCATGACGCTGCAGGTGATTTCGTTCGTCAGCACTTTGCACAACCCGGCGCAGTAGCTGGCGTTGATAAGGCGCTACGCCTGGACAGCACTGTGATGCTGGTAGACGACCCGGTCAAACGAGTCGACAATATGACCATGGCATGGGGCCTGGAAGCGCGTGTTCCTTTCCTTGACTATAAGCTGGCGGAACTGTCTGCCCGTATTCCGGCGCAGTTCAAGCTGGGAGACGGCGGCAAACACGTCCTCAAGGAAGCAGCTCGCAAGGTGATTCCGGCAGAAGTCATTGACCGCCCCAAAGGCTATTTCCCGGTACCGGGCCTGAAGCATCTGCAAGGTAATACCCTGACCTGGGTACGTGAGTTGCTGCTTGATCCCAGCCAGGATCGCCAGCTATTCAATACTGCAGAAATCGATCGACTCCTGAAGAACCCTGACGACCAGATTACACCGCTACGGGGCTCCAAGCTCTGGCAGCTCGCCGCCCTTAATTTGTGGCTGAGTGAACATGGCCTATAAGTGTTGGAGTATTGCACGATGAAAGCCGCCTACTATAACAATCAGCGTCTTCAAAGGGCTCAGACGCCCAATTATGAGCGTCTACAGGCCCAGATGACTGGGGCTGAACGGGCTACGTGCCAATCCGTTTGCCTGCATTGCGGATGGGGTCGAATTCTAATCGGCCATACGTTCTCCGACGCATCGGTATTGGCTAAGGAACTTCTCAAGGAAGAGGCCGGCGAGCGAGACATCGCCCTATACGTGGCTGCGCCTCAGCAGGTACTGGCCTATGCACCGCAACAGCTTTTCCTGGATCCATCCGACACGTTGCGGCTGTGGTTCACCGACTATCGCCCCGCACATGCGCCCTTCCGCGGCTTTCGTATTCGCCGGGCCTTTAGCGAAAGCGACTGGAGCGAGATCAATCGTCTCTACCAGACGCGCCATATGCTGCCCGTGGATATCGAAAAACTCACGCCCCGACACAAGGGTGGGCCGGTCTACTGGCTGGCAGAAGATCAGGACACGGGCGCCATTATCGGCTCGGTCATGGGGCTGAACCACGCTAAGGCATTCAACGATCCCGAAGGCGGCTCAAGTCTCTGGTGTCTGGCTGTCGCGCCTGACTGCCCTCGCCCGGGCGTGGGAGAAGCTCTGGTTCGTCACCTGATTGAGCACTACGCCAGCCGCGGCCTGGCGTTCCTGGACCTGTCGGTCATGCATGACAACAGTCAAGCCAAGCGTCTTTACGACAAGCTGGGCTTTCGGGAACTCCAGACCTTTACCGTCAAGCGCAAGAACGCAATCAACCAGACCCTTTTCCTCGGCCCTGGCCCTGAGGCAGGGCTTAATCCCTATGCCAAGATCATCGTAGATGAGGCTCAACGTCGCGGGATCGATGTACAAGTAGATAATGCCCAGGCTGGTCTTTTTACCCTCATACAGGGGGGCCGCCGAATCCGCTGCCGCGAATCACTGTCGGACCTGACCAGCGCTGTCACCATGACACTTTGTCAGGACAAGACCCTCACAATCCGGACACTCAAGGAAGCAGGATTACGGGTTCCTGATCAGTGTCTAGCCAGTGAAGATGAAGAAAACGAAACGTTTCTTGCCAAGCACGGCGCCCTGGTTGTAAAGCCGGTCAACGGTGAGCAGGGCAAAGGCGTCGCCGTGGATGTACGTGATCCTGAGCACCTGAAAGCCGCGATTGCCCAAGCTCGTCGCTACGACGATAACGTGCTGCTCGAAAGCTACCATGCAGGTCTTGACCTGCGCATTGTTGTCATTGGTCATGAAGTCGTGGCGGCCGCTATACGGCGTCCTGCCGAGGTCATTGGTGACGGCCGTCGAAACATTCATGAGTTGATCGAACACCAGAGCCGCCGCCGCCAGGCAGCAACCGGAGGTGAAAGTCGGATACCTCTGGATGAAGAAACCGAGCGTGCGATCAAGTCTGCCGGCTACAGTTATGACACGGTCCTGCCAGAAGGCACCCGCCTGTTTGTCCGCAAGACAGCAAATCTTCATACCGGGGGCACGCTGGAAGACGTTACCGATATTCTTCACCCAGAACTGGCGCAGGCCGCAGTAGCCGCTGCCAAGGCCTTGGATATCCCAGTGACAGGCATGGATCTATTGGTACCGGCTGCTGATCAAAGTGAATACGTAATCATTGAAGCCAATGAGCGGCCAGGCTTGGCCAACCATGAACCCCGCCCTACGGCGGAGCGCTTCATTGATCTGTTGTTTCCCCTGTCTCGAGAGGTGCCCGCTTGAATAAGCTGCCGACACCGGATCTGGATTATCTGCGCCGTGTCCTGCTGGAAATGCTCGCCATTCCAAGCCCGACAGGCTTTACAGACACAATCGTCATGTACGTGGCCGAGCGCTTGAGTGAAATCGGCATTCCCTACGAGCTGACACGACGAGGAACGATTCGCGCCACACTAAAAGGACGTAAGGAAAGCCCCGACCGAGCGGTTTCCGCTCACCTGGATACGATCGGTGCCATCGTCAGGGAAATCAAGGATAACGGCCGTCTGAGCCTGGCGGCGGTAGGCCATTGGTCCAGTCGTTTTGCCGAAGGAAGTCGGGTCAGCATCTTTACCGACAACGGAACCCTACGTGGCAGCGTACTACCCCTGCTCGCCTCTGGGCATGCCTTCAATACCGAAGTCGACAAGATGCCCGTCAGCTGGGATCACATCGAGCTACGTCTAGACGCTACCACCAAAAGCCGTTCAGAGACGGAATACCTGGGTGTACGCGTAGGAGATTTCGTAGCTTTTGATCCGCTACCGGAGTTCACGGAGAGCGGCTACATCAGCGCTCGTCACCTGGACGACAAGGCAGGTGTAGCCGCTCTGCTAACGGCGCTCAAGATGATTCAGGAAGCCGGTATCGTTCCCCCCATAGACTGCCACCCTCTCTTTACCATCACGGAAGAAGTAGGGTCTGGCGCGGCGGGTGCACTGCCTTGGGATGTCAGCGAGTTTGTCGGTATCGATATCGCTCCGGTTGCTCCTGGGCAACAGTCCGATGAGCATCGGGTCAGTGTCGCCCTGCAGGACTCAAGCGGCCCTTACGATTATCACTTGTCACGCCATCTGCTGCGTATTGCAGAGCGAAACAGCATTCCGGTCAGGCGTGACCTGTTCCGCTACTACTACAGCGATGCCCACTCTGCTATCAATGCAGGGCACGACATCCGGATTGCGCTTCTGGCGTTTGGCTGTGATGCCACCCACGGCTATGAGCGGACGCACATTGTCAGTCTGGCAGCACTAAGCCAGCTCTTGGTGGGCTATATGACCAGCCCGCCCGTGTTCGATAGCGACGCAGCGCCAGCAGATAATTCCGTTGACCGCTTTACGCATCAGCTCGATTTGGAAGAGACGCATCAGGACAACCAGACGCATCTGCCTCACATTGAGGAATTAATCAAAGAGGGCGGGAAAACATAGTGACCGATAACGCCGCCCCGCTGGGCGGCGTCCTCTCGCCAACTGGTCAAGCTGTACGTTAGCATCGCTGCCCGCTTCAGGAACTGCCGCTATGCTCATACCCTACGACATGCTCAACCCCGATACGCTAGGCAACCTTCTCGAAGACTTTGTTACGCGAGAAGGAACGGATAACGGTGATGAGACACCTCTGGAGACGCGTGTAGCACGTGCACGTCGGGCGCTGGAAAATGGGGAAGCCGTTATCGTATTCGAGCCGGACAGCGGCCAGTGCCAGCTGATGCTCAGACGGGACGTTCCCAAGGAGTGGCTAAACACTCCAGATGAAGAGACACTTTCCTGACAGGCCTGAATATTCAGTGCACTGACAATTTCGGCCCTATTACCAATACCGTCACGCCCAGCAGACACAGTGCAGCCCCTGCCAGATCGGTCCAGGCGGGTCTGGTTTTTTCAACCAGGCCCAACCAGGCCAGCGATGCCACGATATAGATCCCACCGTAAGCAGCATAGGCTCTGCCAGCGTAAGCCGCCTCCACACGTGTAAGCACAAGCGCAAACAGGGTAAGCGATAAAAGCCCTGGGAGCAGCCACAGCGGACTCTTGCCAAGTCTTAGCCATAACCAGAATGTGTAGCAGCCGGCGATCTCAAAACAGGCAGCCAAGGCGAACCAGAAATAATTAAGCATGATATTTACACTTAGCTGTCCTGGCGGAACGGCAATGCGTCTGTAGCGGCCTGCGCATAACGCTTGATGCCTTCGCGCTCCTGATCCAGGAACCCGCTCACGGCCTCACGAAGCCCAGGATGTACCAGATAGTGCCATGAATGGGTAAAGACCGGCTCAAACCCCCGAACCAGCTTGTGCTCTCCTTGCGCGCCCGCATCAAAGCGGGTCAGCCCTTCACTAATGGCATGATCAATCCCCTGATAGAAACATGTCTCAAAATGCAGCCGGTCAAACTCAGCCAGACAGCCCCAGTAACGTCCGTAAAGAGTCTTTTCATCGCACAGGTAAAATGCCATGGCCACAGGTCGGCTCTCCTGACGAGCCAGGACAACGCGAATGGCCTCAGGCATGCGCTCAGCCAGTTCGCTGAAGAACTCACGGGTCAGGTAGGGATCCTGCCCTCTTACGGCGTACGTATTGGCATAACAGGCATAGACAAAATCCCACTCCTGCTCAGTAAGCGACCCACCCTCTCGCCATTCAAAATCGATACCCTGCCCTGCAACTTGCTCACGCTCCTTGCGGAGCTGCTTGCGCTTACGTGACGCCAGCGCATCCAGGAAGTCCTGAAAATCCCGATACCCTCTGTTGTGCCAATGAAACTGACACCCAAGTCGTTCGAGCCAGCCTTCCCGATCAGTCAACAAGTGATCTGTCGCTTCGTTGGTGAAATTGACATGCAGACTCGAAAGTCCGCGGCCCTCCAGCTTGCTGGTCACTACATGCAGTAGCTCCTCACAAGCTGTACGCTCCCCTAGCAGACGAGCGCCTCCTACCGGGGAAAAGGGAACAGCGGCAAGAAGCTTCGGGTAATAATCAATACCCGCACGGTGGCAGGCATCAGCCCAGGCCCAATCAAATACGTACTCTCCATAGGAGTGGTACTTTATGTAGGCAGGCATGGCCGCTCTCAACGTACCCTCTAGATCACGCACAATATAGTGCGCAGGCTTCCAGCCCGTACGACGCCCTACGCTTCCACTGATCTCCAGAGCATGTAGAAATTCATGCCGCATAAACGGCTGGTTATCCGGTAACAGCGCATTCCACGCCTGCGCAGGCAGCTCGGACAGGTTATCTAGCCGCTCGATAATCACTGATATCCCCTGTTGATTCACTGGCCTATCGGGCAAGACCTGATTCGAATAGTGACCTATTGTTTAGTCTGCTTAAACAGGTTTATTCGTCAGTCAGCCTCGTACGGCTGATATGACCGCTAAAAGGACAAAATTGCAGGCGAAAAAAAACCGCCTATAAAGGCGGTTTTATAAAGATGGCGTCCCCTAGGGGACTCGAACCCCTGTTACCGCCGTGAAAGGGCGGTGTCCTAGGCCACTAGACGAAGGGGACAAAACCTTCGATTGAAACCAGCACTTGCTGGCCCTAGAAATTTGGTGGAGCTAGACGGGATCGAACCGTCGACCTCTTGCATGCCATGCAAGCGCTCTCCCAGCTGAGCTATAGCCCCGTAACACAGTGCCACTTTAGACAAGTAGCTATATATGGCGTCCCCTAGGGGACTCGAACCCCTGTTACCGCCGTGAAAGGGCGGTGTCCTAGGCCACTAGACGAAGGGGACGAAACCTTCGATTAAAACCAGCCATTGGCTGATTCTGGGAATTTGGTGGAGCTAGACGGGATCGAACCGTCGACCTCTTGCATGCCATGCAAGCGCTCTCCCAGCTGAGCTATAGCCCCGTCGCTAAGACGGTGCGAATCTTAAGAGGCCCTGGGGTTTGTGTCAACGATATTTATGCATTCTTTTAAAATATTTTGTTGAATACACAAATACTTATGATCGAACCGGCTCTTTACGAAGCTCGCCCTGTCTATGCGTATATCCGTATAGATCGGACAGAAACGGCATTTCTTTAGCTCATAAAAAAGCCCCGACAAGCGGGGCAAAAAGAACTAATGAACTTGCGCTAGCCCGTCAGCAGCGCGCTGACAGTCAGGTGAGCTATTTACCTCAGCTGCATGACAGGCTGATGACGCCGCCTGCCGCGCTGATGCTCAGCGCTTGCGTAGCACCACGGAGCCAATGGAGTAACCAGCGCCAAAGGAGCTGAGTACTCCAAGGTCACCTGCCGTCAGGTCATCCTGATTCAGGTGAAGCGCAATCACCGAGCCCGCAGAGCTGGTATTGGCATAGGTATCCAGAATGACAGGCGCTTCATCTGGCTTAGCGTCACGCCCAAGCAGCTTTCGAACGATCAACTGGTTCATATTCAGATTGGCCTGGTGTAACCAAAACCGCCGCACCTGCTCGACCGGAATGTTCAGTTCGGCCA
The DNA here is from genome assembly GCF_058536325.1 of Pseudomonas sp. C2.3V. Taxonomy (NCBI): domain Bacteria; kingdom Pseudomonadati; phylum Pseudomonadota; class Gammaproteobacteria; order Pseudomonadales; family Pseudomonadaceae; genus Pseudomonas; species Pseudomonas sp. C2.3V. The sequence goes on from NZ_JBZUBN010000001.1 coordinate 2,849,150, forward strand.
GATGCTCGGCGATCAAATCGGCCACCATGGGGCATACTTCCTTGAATACCTTGCGCCCTTCCTGAACAAACAACTTATCCGGATTACTCATCCCCTCTTCCGCGGCGCGGTTGAGAAAACCAAAATTGTTACGGATATTGTTGGAGAACTGAGTCAGCAGCTTGGTCCCCAGAATATCAAACTGATGAGGAGACGCTGCCAGATCAGCCCGCTCGATGATCATGGCGGTAGCCGCATCGCCAAAAATGAAGTGACTATCTCGGTCTCTGAAATTCAAATGACCGGTACAGATTTCGGGATCCACCAGCAAAATCGCGCGAGCCTGCCCGAGTTGTACGCTATTGGCAGCTGCCTGCAGTCCAAACGTAGCCGATGAGCATGCCACGTTCATATCAAAACCAAATCCATTGATGCCAAGCGCCGCCTGCACTTCAATGGCGACCGCAGGATAAGGTCGTTGCAGGTTGGAGCAGGCTACGATAACCCCATCAATGTCTGCTGGCATCTTCCCTGCTCGCTCCAAGGCTTCCCGCGCCGCGCTCACGCTCATCTCACACAGTACAGACCATTGATCATTACTACGCTCAGGAATACGAGGCACCATGCGGGCAGGATCTAGAATCCCATCCTTATCGATGACATAACGGCTCTTGATTCCTGACGCCTTTTCAATAAAGGCTGAGCTGGATTCCTGCTTGGCCTCTTGCTCGCCTCGTGCTATCGCGTCGGCATGTTCCGTATTGTACTGATGAACATAGGCATTGAAGGAAGCGACCAACTCGTCATTGGAGATGCTGTTCGGCGGGGTATACAGGCCGGTACCGCTAATGACTGCCTGATGCACGATCATTCCTCTGATTTTTATAAAATAAGCCACTATTGTGCCGCAAATCCAGGCCAAACCCTATTGGCTTATCAGGCTGCCTGGATAGATGTTTTTTGCTAACTTTCTGCCTCAGCACTTATCTCCCTAACAAGTCGGCTTTCTCACCAGAGAGAACATGAAGAACGCTAACGATATTTAGTTTTTCATTTTTTCTTCATCGCTCTAAAACCAATCTGTAACCGACCCGTCATGAGCGGCGGTAATACTGGCGCCGCTTTCGAATCGACCTGAGTCGATCACTGGAGCGGCCCTGAAAGCCGACTCGTTCAGCGGTGACGCACGTCGCCCTTATAAAATACGGAGATTGAGATATGCGTCTTTTTTCAGTAGGAACAGCCTCAGGTCTTTGTGGCGGCCTTCTATTGGCTATGAGCATTCCTGCCCATGCGGCGGTTGACGCCAAGCTACTGGATATGTTGAGAGCCAACGGCTCGATTACTCCGGCTCAGTACACTGAATTGAAAGCCGATCTGGATAACGAGACGCGCGCAGAACAGGCGAAGGTTGCTCAGCAGCAGAAACTATCCTCGTTTGAAGAAAAACTGGCCTGGGCAGCGAAAACCCAGATCAAAGGCGACGTACGCGTACGTCACGAGAATATCGATATCGATGGCGAACCGGACAATGGTCGTGATCGGGATCGTCAGCGAATCCGCGCTCGACTTGGTGTCTACAGCCAGATCAATCCTCAGGTCGATGCTGGTATTCGCGTAGCATCAGGCGGTGGCGATGATGCACGCTCCACAAACCAGGACATGACTAACTACTTCAACAAGAAGCAGATCTGGATGGACCTGGCGTATATCGACTTTCATCCCACAGCTGTCCCCAATCTGCACGTCATTGGTGGCAAGATGCTCCAGCCCTGGGTAAGCATGGGTGATGTCATCTGGGATGGTGACATCAACCCTGAAGGCTTGGCCGCAACCTACAAGTATCCCCTGGGTGGATCAACCGAGCTGTTTGGCAGCGCCGGCTACTACGTCCTGAAAGATAACGTTGATGGCGAAGGGTACGAGTTCAAGCATGATTTGCGCCTGTATGCCGGTCAGCTGGGTGCCCGCTTTGCGCCTACCGACAACCTGAAGGTAACTGTCGGTGGGAGTATCTACGGTTACGACAAGGACAAGGACAGCACGTGCGGCAACAGCACAACGACGCCCTGTGCCCTGCAAGCGAACGGCAACACGACCAACGAATTCAACCTGTATGAAGGCTTTGGTCAAGTCGATATTGGTGGCTTGGCCATTCCATTGTCGCTATACGGCCAGTATGTTGTTAACAGCGAGGCCGACGATAACGACACCGCCTGGTTGGCAGGCCTGAAAACCAAGGCTTACGGTATTGGCTTCGATTACAACTATCGCGACGTTCAGCGTAACGCCGTAGTGGGTGCGTTTACTGACTCCGATTTTGCCAATGGCTATGTCGGCTCTCGTGGGCACAAGTTCAAGGTCAGCTACGATATCGACAAGAACTTTGGTCTTGGCGCGACCTACTACATGGCCAAGTCTGACTTTGCCAGCCGCACCAAGCGTGATGCTGACGTTGATACCTTGCAATTGGATCTTGAAGCCAAGTTCTAAGCCATCAGCTTCTGGCTTTTCGTAGCAAACAAGCGCCTGAAAATGGCGCTTGTTTTTTATAATGAGAAAAAATTACTGCTTGCGACATACCAGCTTGGCCTTGGTCGGCGTCTCGGCTGACTTGCCCGGCATACGCAGTATCGCCGACTTGCCCGGCTCAATTACAGGCTCTTCCTGTTCGCTATCCTTGGGCCCATGTGCCTGTAACCAGCATTTGACTGGCGTCTTTTCGTTATTGGTTAACGTGATGGTCTGAGGCGCATCATTAGGTAATTCCTGACTGGAAGACTCAGCCAGAATATTGAGATCCCCTACATCCTGGTCAAGCTCAAGGCCTTGAGCCAGGCACACTGCCGGCATTATCGAGGCAGCAAAAACGAACGAAATGATTTTACGCATAGTGTTTCCCCATAAGGACCTATACGTTTGGGCACCGAAGTGAGCGCACTGTTCATTTTTGAAGCCTCCCAACCCTGCCTGGCGCAAGGTTGGGAGATACAGCCAACTATGTGTCGGGTATCACCGATTGACGAGCTGTGCCGCTCGAATGACATCGGCTCCAATCTCAGGCTCGTATTTCTTCACCAATGGCTGCATCGCCTCCCTCCATGCCTGCCGCTCGGATGGCGTCAATGTAACCAGCTTGCTGGTACCTGAGCCCAAAATGTTGTCACGATCCTTGTTATTAATCGCCTCGGCTTCCTTATTAACAAACTGCGTCACTTCGTCAGAAATCTGCTCAAGCTGAGTGCGGACGCCAAAGGGCAGCGAGTTCCAGAACTTCGAGTTAGTGATCAGCATATACACCAGCACGCCATGATTGCTTTCAGTAATGTATGGCTGAACGGTGTTGAGCTTTTGGCTGTAAAGGTTAGACCAAGTGTTTTCCGTACCCTGTACCTGCCCACTCTGGAGAGCCTTGAAGGACTGGCTGAATGGCAATTTCAGTGCCGATGCTCCGATCTGCTTGAACTGATCCTCCAGCAGATTGGAAGCCTGAATTCGGAACGCCAGTCCGTGCGCGTCTGCTGGCTTACGCAGTTCGCGATTGGCAGAAAACTGCTTCATGCCGTTATTCCAGAACGCCAGTCCATAAATGCCCTGGCCGGCCATGGAGCCTAGAAGCTCACGACTTTTGTCCCGCTTCTCGAAGCGCTTGACGGCCTCAAGGTCATCGAACAGGAACGGCATATCAAAAATTTCGAGCTGCTTGGTGTACTGGTCGAACTTGGAGACCGAAGGCGCCAGCATCTGAACTTCGTTACGCTGCAGGGCGTCGAGCTCATCGGCATCGCCGTACAATGTCGAGTTCGGATAGACCTCGATTTTCACTTTGCCTGCCAGACGCTCCTGAACAAGCTTCTGGAATAGACGAGCACCCTTCCCTTTAGGCGTATCGTCCGTTACGACATGCGAAAATTTGATAACAATGGGCTCTTCGGCTACTGCCGGAGTGATATAAGCAACAGCGAGTGATGCCGCAAACAGTGTCGTAGCGACAAACTTGAACATAGTCTTCCCTTCTAACTCCGTGAAAGGGGCATGTTTCTTATTACGCAAGGATGGGTAATCGGCATAAAAGATCCAAAATCTGTTCACTGACATTTATTTTTCTTTTGTGACCGTTTTGGTCTTGTTTACCCGTGGCCTGTCGCGACAAAAAGCTCCCCAATGATTAAGCAGACCGTTCCGATCCCTAGTCGATAACTGTCTGCCAATCACGATGCAAAAAGCTGGCCTTATCGTAATGCCCCATGCATTTGATAGTGGCCCTTATAAGGAAAGAAACTGAAGCCTGTGCGAAACGTCCTCAACAGCTCGACTCGAAATGTTGAGGACGATGGGCTTTAGCGCTCTTCCTCATTCTCGTCCATTTGACTTCCATCGCCCACTGACTCGATGAAATCTTCATCCACGTCATAACTGCCACCAGGCACATTTTCTATCGAGGTGCCGTCTTCCTTTCCGGCTAAGTGAAAAGGCATGGCGCGTGTTGCGAATACATTTGACTCAATAAGATGCATGGTCATGTCCTCATAAGTATGCCTACCAACGGTGGACCTGCCTCATACCGGCCAGTTCGACACAGGAAACCCTTGTGAATCGGTTTGTCGCTCGGGTAGCGTGAGCGGTATCAAAAACGACAATAAAAAGGATCGTGACCATGAAGGCATTTGCGGTAGCAGGACTGCTTATGGCGGCCACCAGCGTCTACGCAGCAGACAGCACCTCGCACCTTGATACGGTTATACAAAAAAAGACACTTCGCGTTTGCACCACAGGCGACTACAAGCCGTACACCTTTCTCCGTGACGATGGCGTGTACGAAGGAATTGAGATCACGATGGCCGAGGCACTGGCCAAAAGCCTTGGCGCTGACGTTGAGTGGGTAAAAACCAGTTGGAAGACGTTAATGCCAGACTTTCTGGAGGGCCGCTGCGATATATCGGTAGGAGGCGTATCGATTTCCCTCGAGCGTCAGAAAAAAGCCTTTTTCAGTGACGCCATTACGGTGGATGGAAAGATCCCTCTGGTTCGCTGTGATGATGCCAAACGCTTTGAAACCATTGAGCAGATCAACCAGCCCTCGGTCCGCTTGATAGAGCCGCCAGGTGGTACCAACGAAGCGTTTGCTCACCGCGAGTTACCGCAAGCCCAGCTGAGCCTCTTCAAGGATAACGTCACGATTTTTGAAAAACTTGTCAGCAAAGAAGCCGACGTCATGATTACTGACGCCTCGGAGGCATTGTTTCAACAGAAACGCTACCCCTCCCTGTGCGCAGTTAATCCAGATAAGCCCATGCAGTACAGTGAAAAGGCTTTTTTGCTGCCCAGGGATGATGTCGCCTGGAAAGCCTATATCGATCAGTGGCTTCACCTCTACAAAGCAACTGGTGAATATCAGAAAACCGTAGATCATTGGCTGGCCAAGCCTGACGCCTAAAATATTGTGGAGCAGTACGCTATCGGCCGGCCTGCTCCACAGTCTCTGGAGACTTCAACCTCTTCCCATTTGCCTGAGCTTTTCCAGGCGAAAGGCAAGCACCTGCTCCAATGCACTGAGCTTTTTTAATAGTTGCGTTCGCAGGGCTGTATCCTGGGTATTGCTGATTTCCTCCTTCAAACGGGCACGCTGATTAAAGAGCTCAATCTCTTGAGGGGGAATGCCTGCATTCTTCAGGACACGAAACGGCATTCGAAGCCCTTCAGGTGTTTGTAGCCATCCTTCATCGATTTTGGTTGGCTCGCCCTTGCCCTTCACCTGTTTCTGCCAGGCTGCCACCTCTCGCGCAATCCTGCGTTCGATTTCTTGCTCCAGTGTGCTCATAACGACTCCTGGATTAAACTGCCATACCTCTATAGAGCGATTAGGCGCCTCCGATGCTTAATGCTCGGCAGTACAGCCGACAGAATGAAGTTCTTTAGTTGCTCTAACAGAACCTCATAGCATTACCAGAAGCGCTATAGTCATAAGCTGCCGACTACCGCCTGAGGTCCCGCGTGAATTTTGCAGCCGCACAATGCCTAAATTCCCGATTCTGGCGCGACGACGCACTGCCGTTCATCGAGATTCGTACAGTCAATGATGGTCGTCAGGTAAGTCATGCCAAGCATACGCATGACACCTTCTCCATCGGGGCCATTACGGCGGGTCGAAGTCACTACCTCAATGCCCGAAGCCAAACCCAGATAAGCCAGGGCTCCGTTGTGATAGTGAATCCTGAGACGGTACATGCCTGTAATCCCGTCAAGGGCGAACACTGGGCCTATCAGATGTTTTATATCGATACGCAGTGGCTGGGCAGGCTACAGACGGAGTCGGGATATAGCACGCAGGACTCATTCGTGCCGTTTGATGTCATCCATACGCGCGTACCTGCCCTACACACAGGACTCGTCAGGCTGCATGAAACACTGACATCACCATGTAACGACAGGCTTTACAAGCACAGCGCAACCCTCGACTTTTTTCTCCAGCTGCAACGATCGCTTTCGACGCGCCCCGCTAAAGCTCCAGAAATACCCCATGTACACCTTAAGCGAGCCGCCGACTTTATCCGTGAGCACTGCGCTGAACCGCTGACCCTGGATGACATCGCCACCGCGGCGGAATTATCGGCGTCCTATCTCATCAGGGCGTTCAAGGATCACTATGGCTTGACGCCCCATGCCTACTTGATCAACCGACGTATCCAGCTCAGCCGCCAATGGCTTCGGCAAGGACACAGTCTTGCTGACGTGGCGATGGCAACCGGTTTCGCTGACCAGGCTCACTTCCAGCGCACTTTCAAACGGCACTTGGCTGCTACGCCTGGGCACTATCGCGGCTGACATTTGCCTTCCTCACTAACCTTGTAAAAGGTATAAAGCACTGGCGACCAGCAACCCTGCCATCATCCGATTCAGGAACCGAACACGACTTGGTTTTTGCACATAACGGCGCAGAAAACTACCGGTAAATGCCCAGCAGGCAACCGAGCCATAGCAAACCACGAAGTAGAGGATGGCAAACGTCCAGACCATGACCGTATTGCCATCGGCAACGAAAAGCCCCATACCTGCCAACGAGGCCAGCCAGGCTTTAGGGTTCAGCCATTGCATCAGCGCGCCGCGCATCATTGAGGGGCCAGAACCTTCCTCTTTTATATCCAGCACCCCATCATCCATTGCAAGCTGGTAGGCCATATAAAAAAGAAAGGCAACGCCACTCCATTGAATGAGCTTGATCAGTTCCGGGATGCGGGCCAGCACTTCGTACAATCCCAGACCAATAAGCAAAAGAAGTGCTGTAAAGCCGGTCGTTGCTCCTGTGACGTGCCTAAGGCTCTTACGAAAGCCATAACAGGCTCCCGAACTTAGGGCTACAAGATTGACGGGACCAGGTGAAATAGAAGAAGCCAGGGCGAAGCCGGCCATGGAAAACAACACGTCCATTGATGTCTGCTCATGTATTCAAGGAACAGACACCATATTTCGCCAGCCTCATGTGGTATTGAATAAAATTACCCTTCTACTAAAGACTTAGTGAATCAATTCAGAGCCGGATATTTCATTGTTACTCCAGCCCCAAGTCTTATCTTGCTGGCCGTCCCAGTGATAAAGCGTCTCTTCTCGTCTAGTCGACAGTAGCCATCCTGTTCGAGCGCCTACCAAGGTAGTAACCGCATGCCTGCGTCCAAATACGTTGTGACGGGCTAAAAACAAGGCACTGTCACGCAACCAACCAAGGGCCTTGCTATGCGACTGAAACAGTGGAGTCAGAAAACGGCTGGCTTGCCGGTAATAACGTAAATGCTCACGGCGGGCGACACTATAGGCCTCAAAGACAGTTGGCCAGTGGTCTCGGGAGGGCATCGACATATCTACGGCATCGGCCAGCGCAGCGGCATCGACCAACGCCATGTTTGCACCCTGACCCAATTGAGGACTCATTGCATGTGCGCAATCACCGATAGCCAGTACTCGCCCATCACTCCAGCGTTGCATCCAGACATCTGCGTAAGCGGCAAATGCTAGTTGCTCTGATTGATTAATCTGTTGCAAGAAAGGCCTTGCGGTTTCGCCAGCCAATTTCACAACCTGCCTTTTCCAGCTATCCAGACCCGCTGTCTGCCATTGGGGATAATCGATGACGGGCAGACTCCAGAACAGGCTGCTCAGCTGGACATCGCGTTTTTGATGCGTACAGCCTGTAGGCATGATTCCGAACATCTCAGAACAGTGTCTGTACCATTGGCGTAACTCTGTAGAGTCCGCGTGTGCTGGCGTCGAGACCATGCTCCACAACGCACCCCATGGGTAGGGTTTGACATGTTGTTTAACAGCCATCTGCCCACGTAATGCCGAACGTGTTCCGTCTGCCAGAATCAACGCAGCAAAATCACCTAACAAGCTCTCGTTGCCCTGTGCGTCTCGATGAAAAAGCTGGACGTGACTTGATGTTTGATGAAAACGGGTGATGTCACTGCTGGTTTCTATACTGACGCCTGCATATCGCGCAGCGTTCAGTAAGGAAGTCATCAGGACGCCGCGGTGAATACCCAATCCAAAACTACCTGGCCTCCAAGCATCATAACGGGTATCCAGAACGACGCGTTTGCCCTGCATGGATGTTCCGTAGAGGCGGCTGATTGGCGCACCTAGAGCAGTACATTCGGTCAGCACGCCCAACGTGTGTAGTACTGCCAACCCCGAAGGTTGCAATAGAATGCCTGCACCAACCGTCCGCAATTTAGGTACACGTTCGAACAGCCTGACCTGGTAACCCCTGCGGGCCAGGAAAGTAGCCGTAGCCAAACCTGCGGTACCTGCCCCAACGATCCCTATTGCCACCTTCTCCATAGCCATACTCCTGTTATTGGCTAAGGTACATTCTACGTCTCTCGAGCAGCGACGAGTGAGCAGGCTGGCAGCCTTGATTGTCCGCAAATCGCTTTTTATGTATCCACACATTGGTAGAGCACGGCTAAATCACGATTAGCTCTCACCTAATAGAGGTGTGATTAAGTAAAATCCGCCGCCCTAGATTTCTAGCTACTGATCTACGAAAAGGATTTCATATGTTTCTTATCAAGAAATGGTTCGCCCTGATTTTTGTTGCCTCCTTCCTGGTCGCCTGCTCTGGTGCCAACACCCCGGAAAGCGTTGCGGAGCGCTTCATAAAAGCGGCTTACACCCAAGACCTCGATACCATGATGGATCTGATCGATGTACCCAAGGATGCGAATGCGAACGCAAAGGACTTTGTACGTGGCAAGTTTCAGATGCTGCTTACGGAAAGGGCTAAACAGGCCGAATCACTGGGTGGCGTCAAGAGTATAAAAGCCGAAAAAACAACCTATAACGATGACAAGACACGCGCCGATGTCAGCGTAACGGTTACTTTCAAAAAAGACGGCGAAACCCGTACTGAACACACTCATCTAATTCAGAGCGACGGCGACTGGAAGATCAAGATCTGATTGGACGAGGGCTTTGTCCACATCGGATAAAGCCTTTTGCTATTCGACAGATGAACAGTTTGTGTCGTTGGGCTCTAACAGCCCTGCTGTGCATGGGCCTGGCAATAACGGCCTACGAAGGCCGCCAGCCTCAGGCATTACCTACCCTCCCCGGGCAGCGCCTGAGCCCGTCGTCACTGGCAGTTGGCGACTGGCTGTTTCGACTGGGAACATCAACAGACAGTCAAATCGTAGAACAAGTGAGTGGTAGCAGGTTTTCCCACGTAGGCATGGTTGTCGCCACAACACCTACGGTCCTGATCGTTCATGCCACAACAGACGATGATCCTGCACATCCAAACCAAGTCCTGCTTACGCCTTTAGATGAGTTTCTAAAGCCAGACATGGCAAGGCATTTCGCAGTAGCACGGCCGACTTTTTTGAATCCTGAACAAAAGGAACGCATTGCGCAGTATCTGAAAAGTACTTTGGGACGAACCTTTGTGCTCGAACCGCGCGACAAGCCCCATCTTTATTGCACAACACTATTGGCTGAAGCGATTGCTACTCAACTACCCTCTTTCGCGCCCCGCTGGACAAGTCTGGATGTCCCAGTTTTCCGAGGTGACTATCTTTTTCCTCAGGCATTCGCGGATTATCCCGGACTTGAATGGATTTACCGCCAATAACAGGCAAGTAGGGTTGAGCAACTCAACCCTACTCTTACCGTAAGCCCTTATGCCTCTACGGACTGCCATTGCTTGCTGAGGCGCTTGTCGGAGACAGGCATCTGCGTACCCAGCTGTTGAGCAAACAGCGACACTCGATACTCCTCCAGCATCCATCGATACAAGACCAGATTCTCATCATGCTTGCCCTCTTGAGCATGCTTGGTTGCCCTAGCCTTGTATTGCTCCCAGTAACCCGCTAATTCGCTCGTCCAGACCCGATCCCGCTGAACCTGAGACCCCACCTTGTCCAGACGCTGATCGACAGCCTTGAGATAGCGCGGATACTCCTTAAGCCATTGCAGAGGCGTTTCACGAACAAATCCGGGGTAAACCAGAGCACTGAGCTGTTGCTTGATATCGTTGAGCGCCATGGCCTGAGCCAGATCGATCTTGCCTTTGAATCGCTTTTGCAGGGCATGCCACTGCTTGAGAATCTCCAACACCAATCGTACCGTACGCTCGGCATGCTCGGTCAGCCCGCCTCGCTTTTTCTCGGCCAGCGAAGCCAAAGCAGCCCCCTCTCGAGGCAACGGCTGTTCACCGTCCAGAATGCAGCTATCAAGGCTGGCCAGAAGGATATCCTCAACCAGTGAGTCGATACGTCCCAGGTCTCGATAAAGCAATCCTAGCTCGGTCAGCCCAGGCAGCTTATTGCGCAGGAACTTGACCTGATCGCTCAACTGCTGCAACAAAAGCCGCTGTAGTGCCCGGCGATGCTGGAACTCCGCTTCCGACTGGGTAGAGAACCGGCCCTCCTTGACTACACCGTTCTCCTCCACCAGCGCCGGATACACTGTCATGGAGAGACCTGCGATCTTTTGCTGGGCCTGCTGTGGGACGATTGCAAAGGCTTTAGCCTCAACAGGCTTTTGCTGTTCGGCCTTTTGCTGAGGAACGGCCAGAGCGGCCTGGCTGGCTTCGGCAAAACGGGCTGTCAGCTCTGTGAGGTCACGGCCTTCACCCAAGTACTTGCCGCTGGCATCGACAACCTCGATGTTCATTCGAAGATGTCTATCAAGCAGATTGGCAGCCTCCGGCCAGGAATCTTCAGGTATCCGCGCTCCGGTCATGCGTAACAGCTCACGTCCCAGGCTTTCGTATAGTGATCCTTGTCCAAAGGTGATCTTGCTCAATGCTGCCTTGACGAAATCCGGAACCGGAACAAAATTCTTGCGAATCGCCTTGGGCAGGTTGCGCACCAACGCAACGGCCTTGTCGTATAACAACCCTGGCACGAGCCATTCCAGTCGCTCCGGTGGCAATTGTGACAACAGGGGCGCCGGTACACGCAGGGTTACGCCATCGCGTGGCTGGGCGGGGTCAAACTCGTAAGTCAGCGGTAGCTGCAGATCGCCGATACGTAACGTATCTGGATACTGCGCTGCGGTAACTTCGCTGGCCTCACGGGCGAGCACATCCTCCTCGCGCATGATCAGCAGCTGCGGGTTCTTAGCGCTTTCCCGCTTGTACCAGCTGTCAAAGGTTGCTGTCTGGTAAATATCGGCAGGCAAACGAGCCGAGTAATACTCGAACAGCGTCTCTTCATCGGCAAGAATGTCACGCCGACGCGCTTTGGCCTCCAACTCATCAAGTCGTTCCAGCAGTTGGCGATTGGCGCTCAGGCACTTCGCGCGCGACTGGATCTCGCCTCTCACCAAGCCTTCACGGATAAACAACTCACGAGAAACGGCAGGGTCGATAGGCCCATAATGCACGGGCCGTTTGGCTACAATGATCAGCCCATACAGCGTAATCTGCTCGTACGCAATTACCTGTCCTCGACGCTTCTCCCAATGTGGTTCGAAGTAATTAGCCTTGGTGAGATGGCGCGCCAGCGGCTCGATCCAATCCGCATCGATCTTGGCTACCATGCGCGCAAACAGTTTGGTCGTTTCAACCAGCTCGGCCGCCATTACCCAGTTTGGCTTCTTGCGGCCAATAACGCTGGATGGATGAATCCAGAAGCGTCGCTGGCGGGCCCCCTGAAAGTCGCCCTCTTCAGTCCTGTTACCAATTTGGCTTAAGAGACCTGACAGAATGGCCTTGTGCACCGAGGCATAACTTTTCGCCCGCTGTGCAGCCTCGGCCGCTTCGGCCTGCAGGGCAGCTTTGGTGTTGACTTTCTTGTCAGTCGAAGGCGAGCTTTCTTCGATTACAGGCGCCTGAACAACAGGCTGTGCGTCAGCAGGCTTACTCTTGAGCTTGAGCTCCCGGCAGATCAAGGTCAGCTGACGGTGCGCATCTCGCCATTCACGCAGGCGCAAGTAATTGAGAAAATTTCTGCGACACCAGCTACGAAGCGCATTCGAGCCGAGCGCCTGGCGCTGCTCCTCGAAGCCATGCCACAGCTTGATTAGCGCACCGAAGTCCGAGTCTGGATCTTTCCACTGGGCATGAGCCTGATCGGCAGCCTGCTGACGCTCCGCCGGGCGATCACGGGGATCCTGCACAGACAATGCACTGGCTACAATCAGAACGTCGGAAAGACTGCCCTGCTCTGCCGCCTCCAGCAGCATGCGGCCTAGACGAGGATCGATTGGCAGGCGCGCCAGTTGCCGTCCTAATGCTGTCAGTTGTCCCTGATTCGTTACCGCCGACAGCTCTTGAAGCAGCGTAAAACCATCCTTGATCGCCTTACCATCCGGTGGCTCGATGAAGGGAAAGTCCTCAATCCGACCGAGCCGCAGGTGCAGCATCTGAAGAATGACCGCGGCCAGATTGGTTCGCAGAATCTCAGGGTCCGTAAAAGCTGGACGTGAAAGAAAGTCTTCTTCGCTATACAAACGAATGCAGATACCGGGCTCCACCCGTCCACAGCGCCCCTTACGCTGATTGGCACTGGCTTGGGAAACCGCCTCGATAGGCAGCCGCTGAACCTTCGCTCTATAGCTGTAGCGGCTGATACGAGCCGTGCCGCTGTCAATGACGTAACGGATACCCGGCACAGTCAACGATGTTTCAGCCACGTTGGTCGCCAGGACTACACGCCGCCCGGGATGGGACTGAAAAATCTTCTGTTGTTCGGCTGGCGTAAGCCGCGCGTACAGCGGCAGGATTTCCGTGTGCTTGAGGTTAGCCTTGCGCAGCACTTCGGCTGCATCTCGAATTTCACGCTCCCCTGGCAGGAACACCAATACGTCGCCGGGTCGCTTATGCTCGCTGCGCTCGAAGGCTTCCAGCTCATCCAGCGCCGCCAGGATGCCCTGATCAACGCTCAGATCGTCTTCCAGACGTTCGCCATCTTCATCCGTTTCTGCGGCCAAAGGACGATACCAAGTCTCAACAGGATAGGTCCGTCCCGACACTTCGACGATGGGGGCATCGCCGAAATGTTTGGAGAAGCGCTCCAGATCAATGGTCGCTGACGTGATGATCAGCTTGAGATCCGGGCGCCGCGGCAGCAGGGTCTTCAGAAAGCCCAGCAGAAAATCGATGTTCAGACTGCGCTCATGCGCCTCATCGACAATGATCGTGTCATAGCGCTCAAGGTAACGGTCATGCTGGGTTTCAGCCAGGAGAATGCCGTCAGTCATCAGCTTGATCAGGCTGCGCTCATTGGACTGATCCTCAAAGCGCACCTGATAACCTACCAGCTCCCCCAAGGGAGTACCGATTTCTTCAGCAACACGGCTGGCTACACTACGCGCCGCCAGGCGACGCGGCTGAGTATGGCCGATCAGGCCGTGTATACCTCGGCCGATCTCCAAACAGATCTTGGGCAACTGCGTGGTCTTGCCTGAGCCGGTTTCACCGGCGATCACGACTACTTGATGCTTTTCAAGCGCCGCCTTGATCTCTTCGCGCTTGGCGGCGATGGGCAGGTTGTCGTCATAGCGCATGATCGGCACACTGGCACGACGCGCCTCCACTTTGGCGCAGGAGGCCTGAAAGCGCTCTGTCCACTGTGCAAGCCGGGCATCATCAGGCTTCTTGCGCAGGTCACCCAATTGGCGACGCAAGCGGTGCCGATCGGCAGTAAGGGCTTGGTCCAGACGCTTGGAAAGTTGTTCGAAAGACGATGTTTGCTCAGTCATTGAATGCTATATGGCAACCATTTCAAGTAGGAACCTGAAAGGCTGGCTCGGTTCGCCAGTTCAGGCACCTTATAAAGAGAGATGGGCATTGTCGCAGGTTTGCCCAAACGAAAACGACAAAGCCCCGAAAGTCGGGGCTCTGTGCAGGAAAAGCCGATCAGGCCTTGAGCTTTTTCAGCTCGGCATCACGCAATTCGCGGCGCAGAATCTTGCCGACATTTGTCGTAGGCAGACTGTCTCGGAACTCGACCTGCCTGGGTCGTTTATAGCCTGTCAAATTATCGTGCATGTGCTTGAGCACCTGCTCGGTCGTCAGGGAGGCACCAGGCTTAGGTACAACGAATACCTTGATCTGCTCGCCCGCCTTTTCATCCGGCACGCCAATCGCTGCACACTGCAGGACGCCTGGTAGCTGAGCCAGTACATCCTCCAGTTCATTCGGATACACGTTGAACCCGGAAACCAGAATCATATCCTTTTTACGATCCACGATTCGGATATATCCGTCTGGATCGATTACTGCGATATCACCGGTACGCAGCCAACCTTCCGGACTCAATACTTCGGCAGTCGCCTCGGGGCGGTTCCAGTACCCCTTCATGACCTGAGGGCCCTGGACACAGAGTTCACCAGGCTGCCCGAACGGCTGGGCAACGCCATCCTCATCCACTACCTTACAGTCCGTAGAGGGTACCGGGATACCGATGGTGCCAATGCGTCGATGCTGGATAGGGTTCACACTGACGACAGGACTGGTCTCGGTCATGCCGTACCCTTCACAGACGCCACATCCGGTTACCTGCTCCCAGCGCTCGGCAACCGCGTGCTGCAAGGCCATACCGCCAGAAAGCGTTACCTTCAGAGCAGAGAAATCCAAGGCGCGGAAGGCCTCATTATTACACAACGCCACAAATAGCGTATTGAGCCCGACGAACCCCGTGAACTTCCACTTGGACAGGTCCTTGATCATTGTAGGCAAGTCACGTGGATTAGTGATCAGCACGTTGTGGTTGCCCAGAAGCATCATCGCCATGCAATGAAAAGTGAACGCATAGATGTGATACAGCGGCAGCGGCGCGATTACAATCTCGCGGCCTTCTTTCATATTCGAGGCCATCAGAACCTGACACTGCAGCATATTGGCCAGCAGGTTCCGGTGCGTCAGCATGGCGCCCTTGGCAATACCTGTAGTACCTCCGGTGTACTGCAGCACAGCGACATCATCTCCGTGCGGCTGGCTTTCCTTGAGAGCACCCTGGCGCCCCTTGGCAAGAGCAGTCGTGAACTTCACAGCCTGAGGCAACCGGTAGGCCGGGACCATTTTCTTTACGTATTTGACTACGCTATTGACCACCAGGCGCTTGAGCGGAGGCAGCATGTCACCTACTTCCGTAATGATGACATGGCGAATCTGCGTATTGGGCAAGACCTGCTCGGCAAGGTGAGCCATGTTGGCCAGACACACCAGCGCCAGCGCACCGGCGTCCTTGAATTGGTGCTGCATCTCACGCGCGGTATACAGCGGGTTCGTATTGACGACGATCAGCCCCGCACGCATAGCACCAAAGACGGCAATCGGGTATTGCAGAACATTGGGAAGCTGTATGGCGATCCTGTCGCCCGGCTTGAGATCGGTATGATTCTGAAGATAAGCCGCAAACTGCCCAGACAGGCTATACAGCTCACGATACGTGAGGGTCTGCCCTAAATTGCTGAAGGCAATCTTGTCGGCGAAACGCTCGCAGGACTCCCTGAGGACCGTCTGGACATTAGGATAACGATCAGGGTCGATCTCGGAAGCGATACCGTCCGGATATTTGTCCTTCCAGAAATTCGGGGTCATGGAAGCCCACTCCTAAGCGACAACGTGATCTTGTTGTGATTGTATCGCCTACTCATACGATGAAGGCGAGCCGAGATTATCAGCTTTGACAGGTCTCCACCAGCACCGAAAAGCGGACTCTTGGTAACGAAAATGACTAAAAAAGGATTTATGGTCACGATAGGTATTTAGACAAACTCATAATACTCCGTCATAACCTGCTGAAATAGCAGAGAACGTGCCGTATCGTCGTAACCTGGCGTCCTTGAATTTAACATTGGGCGCCGGTCCCATTAGCATCGGCCGCCCCTTACCGTAACAATAGAATACGAGATCTCTTTCAAGCATGACCGACAATATCCCATACGAAGCCTTGGAGGTAGGCCAGAAAGCCTCTGTCAGCCGTACCATCGAAGAGCGTGACCTGCTCTTATTTGCCGAGGTTTCCGGTGACCGAAATCCAGTACACCTGGACGCCGAGTATGCCGCCAAGAGTGTCTTTCGTGAGCAGATTGCCCATGGCATGTTGAGCGGTGCGCTGATCAGCGCTGCCATTGCCTGTGAGCTGCCTGGGCCAGGTTCCATCTATCTGGGACAAACTTTGAGCTTTAACAAGCCGGTCAAGTTAGGCGACACGCTAAAGGTCGAGATCGAGGTGTTGGAAAAGCTGCCGAAAAATCGAGTGCGCCTGGCTACACGGGTCTTCAATCAGAACGATGAGCAAGTGGTTGATGGGGAAGCTGAGGTGCTCGCCCCCAAAAAAGCATTGAGCATCGAATTGAGCACGCTTCCGCCAGTAACCATTGGCTAAAGTAAAAGCCCCGCAAACGCGGGGCTTTTACTTTATCGTCTAGAGCCAGCTCTTGACCCGGTCAGGATGGGCTTTCAACCAGTCTTTTGCAGCCTGCTCAGGCTTTTTTCCCTCCTCAATGGCCAGCATGACTTCATTGACCTCTCCCGGCTGCCAGGAGAATTTTTTCAGGAAATCCCATACCGGCTTGGCCTTTTTTTCCAGTCCTGGATTAGCCATGGTACGTACCTGCTCGGAGCCGCCATAGACGCCCTTGGGGTCATCCAGAAACTTGAGCTTCCACTTGGCAAACATCCAATGAGGAATCCAGCCCGTGACTGCAACCGGCTTCTGGTCTCGCTCCGCACGTATCAGCTCGGCAATCATTCCACTGCCGGAGCTTGCAACCAGCTTGTAATCCAGATCATAGGCCTTGATCGCCTCCTCGGTCTTGATCATGACGCCCGCCCCGGCATCAATGCCTACGATGCGCCCACCAAAATCGCTTTTCTGGGCGGCCAGATCGGCAATACTGGAGGCTTTTACGTACTCAGGAACGATCAGGCCGATCTTGGCGTCCGGTGTGTTCACGTTCAGGTCGGCAACATCATTCTTCATCTTTTCATAATAGGAACCATGGGTCCCAGGCAACCATGCCGAGAGCATGGCGTCCAGCTTGCCCCGTGCAACGCCTTGCCACATGATCCCTGCTGCAACCGGCATCAGCTTGACTTCGTACCCCAGCTGCTGACGAATGACTTCGGCCGCCGTGAAGGTGGTCGCAACGCTGTCGGCCCATCCATCTACATAGCCAATGGTTACCGTTGGCTTGGCCGCCATAGCCAGATTGGCCATTGCCGACAGGAAGAGCACCATACCCAGGCCTACTACCTTTCGAAACATTCGCATCCTCTGTCCCCTTTTTGAAAACGGCATCACTGCGCCATCCTTATCTTCAAGGGCGACGAAAACGGGACTGCCCTGAGAGCGACCTGAGCAACCGCCATATGCGACACCCGCAATGAAATGGCACCTCTATTGCCTCTAGGAAATAGCCTCGGCATGCTTAGCGCTTTCGATGTCGAGGTTTTTACATGTCCCGCCTGAATATACGCCCAGCTACTGACGCTGACGTTTCGCACATCCTGACTTTCATCAAAGAGCTGGCCGACTACGAGAAAATGCCTGAGCAGGTCATGGCGACTGAAGACAGCTTGCGCGCGACACTTTTTGGTGAGCGCCGTTACGCCGAAGTGCTCATTGGGGAAATAGACGGGACGCCTGCTGGCTTTGCCCTGTTCTTTCACAACTACTCAACATGGCTCGCCAAGCCGGGTATCTATCTGGAAGATCTCTATGTCAGCCCTGCTGCGCGTGGTGAAGGCCTCGGAAAGGCACTGCTTATCAGCCTGGCACGGCTGGCAGTAGAGCGTAATTGTGGGCGTCTGGAGTGGTCCGTGCTGGATTGGAACGAGCCTGCGATCCAGTTCTATCGCAGCCTGGGCGCCATCTCAATGGATGAATGGACAGTCAATCGAGTAACAGGCGAAACCCTGACCAATCTGGCCGAACGCACAATTTGATAGAGAGCCAACAAGCACAGCGCACCTTATTATCAGGCTGTGGTCATAGGCTTATTCCAATAAGCAACCCTGCGAAAGGATTCTCCTTATGCTTAGCCCGTTGCGCATCACAGCTCTCCTGGGTGCGCTCTTGCTTGGTCTTTCCGGTCGTGGTGTCGCAGCTGATATTGACGCTGCCACCTATGGCTACCCATTGACCAACCCCTTCGAAGCCACTATCACCTCCACGCCGCTGGAATTACAGCCACTGCTGCCTACTGATCTGGAAATTGACCAGAAAGACTACAGCATCAACTTGCGGCCTGAACGGGAGTACGAACTTCCGGATAACTTCTGGCCGGTCAAGAAGCTGCACTATCGTCTGGCGATGCAGGATCATCCGGCGCCGCTGATCTTCATCATTGCCGGAACCGGCGCCAACTACTCATCCAGCACACCGGAGTACCTCAAGCGCCTGTATTACAGCGCGGGTTACCATGTCGTTCAGCTTTCCTCACCCACCAGCTACGACTTCATGGCAGCGGCCTCCCGGCAGGCTACGCCCGGCTACACCCCTGGCGATGCAGAAGACCTCTATCGCGTCATGCAGGCCGTTCGCGCGCAGCACCCCAAACTGCCTGTAACCAAGTACTTTCTTACCGGTTACAGCCTGGGCGCACTGGATGCAGCGTTCGTTAGCAAGCTCGACGAGAGCCAGCGCAGCTTCAACTTCTCTCGTGTCTTGCTGCTCAATCCGCCGGTCAATCTGTTGACCTCGGTACGCAACCTCGATCGACTGGTTCAGACCCAAGTCAATGGGATAACCAACAACCGGACGTTTTACGAGCTAGTCCTGGCAAAGCTGACCCGTTACTTCCAGCAGAAAGGCCATGTTGATCTCAATGAAGCCCTGCTTTTCGATTTTCAGCAGTCGCCCCAACGCTTGAGCAATGAAGAAATGGCGATGCTGATTGGTACATCGTTCCGCTTTTCAGCGGCAGACATTGCCTTTACATCCGATTTGATCAACCGTCGTGGCTTGATCACACCGCCCGACTACCCGATCGATCAGGGGACCAGCCTGTCGCGCTTCTTTGCTCGCGCCCTGCAATGCGATTTTGACTGCTACATGTATGACCAGCTCTTACCCTTCTGGGAACGGACGACCAAGGGCACCAGCCTGGCTGAACTGGCCAGGCAATCCAGCCTGACGGCATTGGAAGGCTATCTCAAGGAGAGCGACAAGATCGGCGTGATGCACAACGCAGATGACTTGATTCTTGGTCCTGGTGATATCGGCTTCCTACGTCGTACGTTCGGTAATCGCCTGACCCTTTACCCGCTGGGCGGGCATTGCGGCAATCTCAATTATCGCGTCAACGCCGACGCCATGCTGGAGTTCTTCGCCCGTGGCTAAATTCCTCTGCCTGCTTCCCTTACTGGCTAGCGCTTACGCTTTCGCCGATACGGATTCGTCAACTTTATCACCTTCACCCGTAGGCGCAGACGGGTTTACCAACCCCTTGTCCACGCTGAAATTCAACCCTGGCCTGGATCAGCGCGAGTTCGAGCGGGCGTCGCTCAATGCGCTGGATGTCTATGACCCACTGGAGTCCTGGAACCGCCGCGTCTACCACTTCAACTACCGCCTGGATGAATGGGTACTGTTACCTGTCGTCAATGGCTATCGTCGGGTCACGCCGGGCTTCGTGCGAAGTGGCGTTAGCAATTTCTTCAGCAACCTGGGTGACATCAGCAATCTGCTGAACAGCACGCTGCAACTCAAGGGTAAAAGGGCTCTGAATACCACGGGGCGTCTGCTGCTAAATACTACTATCGGCGTCTTTGGCCTGTGGGACCCCGCTACGCGCATGGGACTAGCCAAGCAATCCGAAGACTTTGGCCAGACGCTGGGTTTTTATGGTGTTCCCAGCGGCCCTTATCTGGTATTGCCGTTACTGGGTCCGTCCAATCTGCGTGATGCCAGCGGTTTTGCGGTAGATACCTTGGCCGAGAATCAGATCAACTATCTGAATGTAAATGAGGAAAGCGGCCGTCACCCGGAGATTCTACTGTTACGCGGTATCAACCTACGTTACATCACCAACTTCCGGTATGGGCAGCTCAACTCGCCGTTTGAGTACGAGAAGGTCCGTTACGTCTATACCGAAGCACGTAAGCTTCAAATAAAGGAATAAGAAAGAAGCCGGCCTCATGCTGGCTTCTTTCCAACCAAAAGCATCATATTATTAGATATGAAATACATATAATATGGATAAATAGATTAAAATAAATGAAGTATTATGATCTCATCTAGAGATCAGACACCTTGTCTGGCCGCTTGGAGAGCACGAATCATGTACCGCAACGTTCTTGAATTGCATACAGGCCAGCCCGCCTCTGATGGCGCGGGCGTACGCATGACGCGAGTATTTGCCGGCCAGGGCGTTGAGCGCTTCGATCCTTTTCTCATGCTGGACCAGTTTGATACAGCCAATGCAGATGACTATATCGGTGGTTTTCCAGCCCACCCTCACCGCGGCTTCGAGACCGTCACTTACATGCTCGAAGGTCGTATGCGCCACGAGGATCACCTGGGCAACCAAGGTCTTCTGAAGCCTGGTGGCCTGCAGTGGATGACGGCTGCTCGCGGTATCATTCACAGCGAAATGCCCGAGCAACAGGAAGGCCTGATGCGAGGCTTCCAGTTGTGGCTGAACCTGCCTGGCAAAACCAAAATGGGGCCCGCCAGCTACCGTGACTATGAGCCTGCTGAAGTACCTCGCCTGACTACCTCACAGGGTGTTGAAGTTGTCGTGCTTGCCGGCCATTTTGATGACGGGGAACACCAGCAGCTGGGCGCCGTGCAGCGGCCGGATACGGACCCTTATTATTTCGACTTCATCATGCCGGCACAAAGCGCTATCAGTCCGCGCCTTCCCGAAGGGCATCGCGCCCTACTCTATGTGTATGAAGGACAGATTGAAGTCGAAGGCGATACCGTGGCGCCTGTAACGACCAATCGGCTGGTTCGCCTGAGCGATGAAGGGCAGCTGCGGATTCGATCCGCCCAAGGTGCTCGCGTGTTGTTGATTGCAGGCGCGCCGCTGAATGAGCCCATTGTTCAATATGGCCCCTTCGTGATGAATACACGTGAGCAGATTGAACAAGCCCTGCATGACTATCAGCGCGGCGAGTTCGGTCAGTGAGCAGCGGCCAGTTCCAGCCCTAGGAACTGAATGAGTTGATCACGCTGGGCCAAGGCATCCCGCCGCCCAAGTGCGATCAACTCAGAACAGTAACCTGCCTCGAACAGCAGGTAGCTCAATACGGCAGACCCGCTTTTCTTTGTTGCACCAGGCCCACGAAGAAACAAACGCAGGGACGCTGGCAGCTCATGTCGAAAGCGGCCCGCAATCTCAGCCAAGGGCTCGCTCGGTGCGATCACCAGTGTTTCAACCGGCTTTACACCAAGACGCTTCTGCTGCTCCGAGGGCGGAATCATTCGGCTCATCAAGTTGATACGCTCAAGCACCTCGGTGTCGCTTTCCAGACTATCGATAAACGTACTGTTCAGCAGATGCCCGCCAATCTGCGCCAGTGTAGGCGCCTTACCGGTTGCGGCAGAGGCGTCCTCCGAACGGGAGGCATCGGCGTGAGGGTTGTTGCTGACGCCCACGATCAATACCCGGTTAGCCCCCAGGTGCAATGCCGGACTGATAGGTGCCGCCTGACGCACCGAGCCATCGCCCAGGTATTCACGCCCCAGTTTGACTGCCGGGAAGATAAGCGGAATGGCCGAACTAGCCATTAGATGCTCGACATTCAGACGAGTGGGAAACCCAACCCGGCGATGACGCAGCCAGGGATCAATCGCACCGTGCCCCTGGTAAAAGGTCATCGAGTGGCCGGAGTCATACCCAAATGCAGTAATGGCTATGGTCCGCAGATGCCGGGCCTTAACTGCGGCTGTAATACCTGAAAAGTCCAGCTCCCGAGTTAGCAGTGCGCGTAACGGTGCATTATCCAGCAATGCCGCCGGCGTTTTGCCACGTATACCAAAGACATTTTGTCCTATGAAGTGACTGGCCTGCCGGATCACGCCGGGCCAGTCACTGCGGTAGACCTGATCAATATGAAAATTCTGCCAGACCTGGGTCAGGCGCTGACAGGCCAGTTGGAACTGCAGCGCACCACAGGCTAATACCGTTGCATTGATGGCACCCGCCGATGTTCCCACGATGACAGGAAAAGGATTGCGCGCACCCGCAGGCAGCAGCTCCGCAATGGCAGAAAGCACCCCTACCTGATACGCCGCCCGCGCGCCACCGCCGGACAGGATCAATCCTGTAACAGGAACAGCCGAAGTAACGTCCAACACCCTTTCCTTGAGTCCGAGGTTAAACACATCGCCTTGAGCATAGCGTGTCATGGGTGCGAGACGGAACTCAGTCGCTTTTGGCGTACAGTTTGGGTTCGCCAGCTGGCCGCGTCTTGAAGCGCCGGTGTGCCCATAAGTACTGCTCAGGCAGCTTACTGACCTCTTTTTCCACCCACTGGTTGATTCTTAGGCAGTCAGTCTCCTCTGTCTCACCCGGGAAGTCCTCCAGCGGCGGATGGATAACCAGGCGGTACCCTGACCCATCGGCCAGCCGCTCTTGAGTAAAGGGCATGACAAGTGCCCGGCCCAGGCGTGCAAATTTGGTGGTAGCAGTAACCGTAGCGGCCTGAATTCCGAATAACGGCACGAAGATACTTTGCTTGGCGCCATAGTCCTGATCAGGTGCGTACCAGATGGCGCGGCCGCCTCTGAGCACCTTCAACATGGCCCGTACATCTTCGCGCTCGATGGCAGTGGCATCCAGATTATGTCGCTCACGCCCCTTGCGCTGCACGTAATCGAACACTGCGTTTTTGTGTTCGCGGTACATTCCGTCGATGGTATGCCGCTGCCCAAGCAGCGCAGCGCCGATTTCGAGCGTCGTAAAATGCAACGCCATCAGGATGACCCCCTTGCCCTCTTGTTGGGCTCGCTGGAGGTGCTCGATTCCCTCGATATGAGCGAGCCGACTCAGGCGTGATCTGGGCCACCACCAGCTCATGGCCATCTCGATCAAGGCGATACCGTTCGATGCGAAATTTTCTCTGAGCACACGCTTACGTTCGGCCTCGCTCCATTGAGGAAAGCACAACTCGAGATTGCGCATCGCAATATGGCGTCGACTGGCAGAAACGTGCAGTATGACCCAGCCTATTGCACGACCCAGACGAAGCAGTACGCAATAGGGTAGCTGGACGATCAGCCAGAGTACGCCCAATCCCAGCCAGAGCAGCCAATAACGGGGATGAAGAAAAGCAAGTCGAAAACGAGGGCGTTCCATCAAACATCCTGGTAAACATTAAACGGTACATTCTACATTCCTGACCGTTAGCAAGCAGCCATGCTTGCGACATGCTTGTCATCTCGTTATAAGTCCTCGGCATCTGACGCACGCGGTCCCAACATGAGCCAGGTTGATCTTCTCGATAACGATTCCGTATTCCAGCTAAAGGGCAACATGCTTGCCGTTACCGTGCTGGAACTCTCCCGCAACGATCTTTCACGCCTCGACCGCCAATTGGCACAGAAGGTGGCACAGGCGCCCAATTTCTTTCACGACACCCCGCTCATTCTATCGCTCGACAAGCTCGAGGAAGACGATGAGGTGCTTGACCTGGGTGCCCTGCTCGATCTCTGTCGCCGCCATGGCCTGCGAACCCTGGCGCTTCGAGCCAGGCGGCCTCTGGACATCCGGGCCGCCAACGATTTCGATCTGCCGGTGCTTCCTCCGGCAAGCGGTGCAGGGCGCGAGCGTGCCCTTGAGCTGCGCGAGCGGGAACCGGCAAAAGCGGCAGACCCTGCACCTGAACCGGAGAAGCCTGCCGAACCTGCCGTGAACCCCACCAAAGTCATTACGGCACCCGTACGCGGCGGCATGCAGCTTTATGCACCCGGTGGTGACCTGGTGGTGTTATCCTCGGTCAGTCCGGGAGCTGAATTGCTCGCAGACGGCAATATTCATGTGTATGGGCCAATGCGAGGTCGTGCCCTTGCAGGTGTGAAGGGCGACACAAAAGCAAGAATTTTTTGCCAGCAACTCACCGCCGAACTGGTCTCGATTGCTGGACAATACAAAGTAGCGGAAGACTTGCGCAGACATCCCCAGTGGGGAAATCCTGTTCAGATCAGTCTGTCTGGAGATGTGTTGAACATCACACGTCTTTAACGGATACTGCCGCGAATTTTTTACGAAGCGGTAGCGTCATCGATACCGCTTTCAGACCCGAATGGCGTCTGGAGTCCAGCCGAGTATTGTGTAGTGTTCCGGCGGCCATTTTTGGTACTCCAGCCGTTCATTCCGTGAGCTTATTTCGAATTTAGGGTGAATCAGCTTGGCCAAAGTACTCGTAGTCACCTCCGGTAAAGGCGGTGTCGGCAAAACAACCACAAGCGCGGCCATCGGCACTGGTCTGGCCCTGCGCGGGCATAAGACCGTTATCGTCGACTTCGACGTGGGGTTACGTAACCTTGATCTGATCATGGGGTGCGAGCGTCGTGTTGTGTATGACTTTGTAAACGTCATCAACAACGAAGCCACGCTCACCCAGGCGCTTATCAAAGACAAGCGTCTCGAGAATCTGTATGTGCTGGCAGCCAGCCAGACGCGTGACAAGGATGCCCTTACGCTGGAAGGTGTCGGCAAGGTAATCGAAGAACTTAAGGGTAACTTCGAATATATTGTCTGCGACTCCCCTGCCGGGATCGAGAAAGGCGCCCATCTGGCCATGTATTACGCCGATGAAGCCATTGTCGTGACCAACCCGGAAGTCTCTTCCGTACGTGACTCGGATCGTATGCTTGGCCTGCTCGCCAGCAAATCCAAGCGCGCCGAGAACGGCGAGGATGCGATCAAGGAGCACCTGCTTCTGACCCGCTACAACCCAGAGCGCGTCAACAAGGGTGAAATGTTGGGCGTAGAGGATGTGGAAGAGATTCTGGCTATCCGTCTACTCGGCGTCATTCCTGAGTCTCAGGCTGTCCTGAAGGCATCGAACCAGGGTATTCCGGTCATTCTCGACGAACAGAGCGACGCCGGCCAGGCTTACAGCGACGCGGTAGAGCGGCTGCTGGGCAAGGAAATGCCTCATCGCTTCCTCGACGTGAAGAAGAAAGGCTTCCTACAACGACTATTTGGGGGGAGTGAATGAGCCTCTTTGCTTTCTTTCGCGATCGGAGGAAGCAAAACAGCGCTTCCATCGCCAAAGAGCGGCTGCAGATCATCGTCGCTCACGAACGCGGACGTCACTCCCAGCCTGACTACCTGCCTCAGCTGCAGAAAGATCTGCTGGAAGTCATCCGCAAATATGTACCGATCGAGCAGGACCAGATCCAGGTGGAATTGGAAAACCAGGGTAGCTGCTCGATTCTGGAACTGAACATCACTCTGCCAGACCGGGATCGTTGATCCCTGGCTGGTCATTCATCGGCGGCTCATACCGCCGATGGGCTCTTTTCTGAACGTGACATGCCTCTCTCAAATATCCGTTTCATCCACCAGGACGATGCGTTACTGGTAGTAGACAAGCCGACCCTGCTGCTCTCGGTTCCCGGTCGAGCCGAAGATAACAGGGATTGCCTGGTAACCCGCCTCCAGGAGAACGGCTACCCCGAGGCACGTATTGTGCACCGCCTGGATTGGGAAACCTCCGGGATCATGGTGCTTGCGCGCGACGCAGACAGCCACCGTGAACTCTCTCGCCAGTTCCATGACCGCGAGACTGAAAAGGCCTATACCGCGCTTTGCTGGGGTGAGCCTGAGGCCGACAGTGGCCGCATCGAATTACCGCTGCGGTATGACCCACCGACCAAGCCACGGCATGTCGTCGATCACGAGTTGGGGCGCCACGCGCTGACTTTCTGGCGCGTCCTGGAACGTTGCGGTCATTACAGCCGGGTCGAGTTGACGCCTATTACGGGACGCTCCCACCAGCTCCGTGTGCACATGTTGTCCATTGGTCATCCGCTATTAGGTGATCGGCTTTATGCTCATGAAGACGCCTTGAATGCGCATCCCCGGTTGTGCCTGCATGCCAGCCTTCTGGCACTGACCCATCCCAAAACAGGTGAGCGCATGCGCTTTGAAAGCGCAGCACCATTTTAAAAATGTCCAAATGGACCGGCTATTACGATGCCGTAGGTGACGAGCCGGCCCGCTCTACACTACTGCGTGCGCTGGACCATTGGAACGGTCCCACTGGAGCAGCGCTTGATCTTGGCTGTGGTACAGCTCGTGACACGCTCGAGCTCCTGGCGCGCGGCTGGGATGTCATTGCCGTTGATGCACAGGCAGAGGCGCTGAGCGCCTGAGCATTCGTTTCCCGGAATTACACTGCTGCAACCGCGCTTCGAGACACTGGAGCTGCCCAAATGTCAGTTGATCAATGCGAGTTTCTCGCTTTCCTTTCGCGAGCCCTCGTCCTTCAAAACCTTATGGCACCCAATTTCCACGGCGTTACGGCCAAACGGGCTGTTCGCCGGTCAATTGTTCGGACAAAGAGACAGTTAGGCTGCCTCAGACATCACAGTGCTGGACAGAGCCTCTGTTCTGGCGCTGCCCTCGGATTGGACGTTGATTCATTTTGACGAAACTGAGGGGGGCCGGGAAAACGGCAAAGGGAGCCAATAAGCATTGGCACCTTTTCGACCTTGTGGCGCGTTAATCGACTAACTGAGTTAGCCCCCTAACAGCATAAATGGATAGACTAGGGGCATATCGTAAGGAGTACCGCATGCGCGACACACTCAATCAAGGTTTGATCGACTTTCTCGCTTCGTCCCCTACCCCTTTTCATGCTACCGCCACGATGAGTCGCCGTCTTGAGCAGGCCGGCTTCCAGCGACTGGATGAGCGGGATACCTGGCATCTTCGTCCGGGTGGACGTTACTACGTTACACGTAATGACTCCTCATTGATCGCATTTCGCCTGGGTGATGATCCGCTACGCAACGGCCTGCGGATGGTCGGTGCTCATACCGATAGCCCCTGCCTGCGCGTAAAGCCCAACCCAGAGCTCTACAAGCAAGGGTTTTGGCAACTGGGTGTGGAAGTTTACGGCGGTATGCTGATGGCGCCCTGGTTCGATCGGGATCTGTCCCTGGCAGGTCGTGTCACCTTTCGCCAGACCGGCACTCAGCATAGCCGCCTGATCGACTTCAAACGTCCGATCGCTATCATTCCGAATCTGGCTATTCATTTGAATCGTGAGGCTAATCAAGGCTGGCCCATTAATGCCCAGAACGAGCTTCCCCCCATTGTGGCGCAGGTACCGGCCAGTGAGCGACGCGATTTCCGTGCGCTGCTGACCGAGCAACTGGAGCGGGAGCATGGCATCCTGGCCGAGTCGGTACTGGACTTCGAACTATCGTTCTATGACGTGCAGAAAGCCGCTGTGGTGGGTCTGGATGAAGACTTCATTGCCGGCGCCCGCCTGGATAACCTGCTGTCCTGTTATGCCGGTCTGGAAGCGCTGCTGTCGGCAGATGGCAATGAAAGCTGCGTGCTGGTATGCACAGACCACGAAGAGGTGGGCTCGAGCTCTCACTGTGGCGCGGACGGCCCGTTCCTTGAGCAAGTCATGCGCCGTGCCCTGCCGGAAGGTGAGGACTTTACCCGGATCATCGCCCGTTCACTGTTGATCTCGGCCGACAATGCTCATGGTGTACACCCGAACTATGCCGAGAAGCATGATGGCAATCATGGCCCTAAACTCAATGCCGGGCCGGTCATCAAGATCAATAACAATCAGCGCTACGCGACCAACAGCGAAACCGGTGGATTTTTCCGTCATCTCTGCCTGGAAAATGAAATACCGGTTCAAAGCTTTGTGACCCGCAGCGATATGGGTTGTGGCTCGACTATCGGCCCGATTACTGCCAGCCAACTGGGCGTTCGCACAGTCGATATCGGCCTGCCGACGTTTGCCATGCATTCGATCCGCGAACTCGCTGGCAGCCATGACCTGAATTATCTGGTGAAAGTCCTTAAAGCCTTCTATTCCAGCCATGTACTGCCATAAGGCAGAGGGAACCGCACGATGATCACGCATATCCGCAACAGTCTGCTTGAAGCCAAGACAGCACTGGACAACTTTTTGGCTGACGAACAGGCGCTACGGAATATCGAGCGTGCGGCAGAACTGCTGGTTGAAAGCTTCGAGCACAAGGGCAAGGCCTTCTCCTGTGGTAACGGCGGCTCCATGTGTGACGCCATGCATTTCGCTGAAGAGCTGACCGGCCGTTACCGCAAAAACCGCCCGGGCATTGCTGCCGTCTCCATAAGCGACGCCAGCCACATCAGCTGTGTGGCAAATGACTTTGGCTACGACTACATCTTTTCTCGCTATATCGAGTCCCATGGGCGCGAAAGAGATGTCTTGCTGGCCATCAGCACCAGCGGCAAGAGTCCCAATGTGCTCAAGGCCGCTGAGGCAGCAAAAGCGTTGGGTATCAAGGTCATTGCACTAACCGGCAAACCAGGCTCCCTGCTCGAAACCATGGCCGATGTCTGCATCTGTGCGCCTGGCGGCCACTATGCCGATCGTATCCAGGAGCTGCATATCAAGGTCATCCATATCCTTATGGAGCTGATCGAGCGTAAGTTGAACCCGGAAAACTACGCCTGACTTAACCATTCGGAGGCGGTGCCAACCATGGCGCCGCACTCACCTTACTCTGGCACGTCTACGCTGACATGAATGGCGTCGTGCCGCCAGTATTCCAGATCGCAATCGATCAGACGCCCCTGCTGATCGCGGTTGATACGTGTGATATGCAGCGCCGGGCTTCCCATGCTGACCTTAAGTGCCTGCGCAGCGTCCGCATGCAACGCTGTAGGCCGCATTTCGAAACGAACACGCCCATACCGGATACCGTATTCACTGGCATAGAGATCGGTTAGCGAATGGGTCAGGTCAAATTGCAGGATATTGGGAAAATAGATCGGGTTGAGATAGTGCTCCACATAGAGCACCAGACGGCCGTCGATACGCCTGGCTCGCCGTATCTGATAGACGCCTGTACGCTCGGGAAGCTCGAGAAGCCCACACACCGTTGCATTAGCAGACACCAACCGAGCCGAGAGGACTTCGGTAGCCGGAACACGGCCCTGCCCTGCCACCATGGCATGAAAATGCGAGCGTACTAGCGGGTTATAGGCCACTCTGGGGGGCGAAACAAACCAGCCACGTCGCTCTTCCCGATAAATCAGCCCCTGCGACTCCAACTGCCCAAGCGCTTCACGCAATGTAATCCGGGTCGTTGAAAACGACTCGCTCAAACGTCGTTCTGCAGGCAGCTTGGTGGAGGGCGCAAGCGCACCACACATAATCTGCTCCTCCAATGAGCGGCAGATGGCTGTGACGGTTTTTGGTGCGTCATCGTGCGGGCTTGCTCTCATTTGGACTAGTCCAGCCGGTAAAGCTCAAGGATGCATGAGCCAGAAAGAAATAGTGGCAGCTTAGATTATCTAGATGACCGCCCCGTTAAGCTGCGAGTTAGCTCATGATTCGTCGTTAGGGCAACCCTCTGCATAGATGCCATCAAGGTGGAAATCAAATCGTCATCCTTCGGCGGTAGATTGGCTTGCGTCTTGCTGATCTAGACCAGCCAATCGACCACGCCTCGAAGGAGCGCTCAATGAAACGCTTGCTTGCTTCACTGTTGGGTAGCGCACTTGCGCTGAATGGCACCCTGACCCTGGCCGCCACGGATATGAACACACTCGAGCAGGCTGCCCGCCAGGAAGGCCAGGTTGATAGCGTAGGCATGCCTGATACCTGGGCCAACTGGAAGGACACTTGGGCCGATCTGCAGAAAAAGTACGGCCTCAAGCACATGGATACAGACATGAGCTCAGCCCAGGAAATAGCCAAATTCGCAGCCGAGGGTGAAAACGCCACCGCCGATATGGGTGACGTGGGCGCCTCGTTTGGCCCAATTGCCGTTGAGAAAGGCGTGACCCAACCATACAAGCCCACCACCTGGGAGCAGATTCCCGGTTGGGCCAAGGACAAGGACGGTCACTGGATGCTGGCGTATACCGGCACCATCGCGTTTATCGTCAACAAGCAGCTGGTAGCTGATGTACCCCATAGCTGGGCTGACCTGCTGCAGGGCAAATACAAGGTTGCCATTGGTGATGTAAGCGCTGCCTCACAGGCAGTGAGTGGGGTCCTGGCGGCTACCTACGCTAACGGCGGTGACGAAAAAAACATCAAGCCCGGCCTGGAATACTTTGGCAAGCTGGCGCAGCAGGGCCGTTTGTCCATGACCAACCCGGTCGTCTCGACCCTGGAGAAAGGCGAAGTCGAAGTGGGTATCGTTTGGGACTTCAACGGATTGAACTATCGCGATCAGATCGATACTTCACGCTTTGAAGTGCTCATCCCTTCAGACGGCTCGATTACGTCCGGCTACACCACGATTCTGAACAAGTATGCCAAGCATCCGAATGCAGCCAAGCTGGCACGTGAATACATTCTTTCCGATGCTGGCCAGATCAACCTGGCTCGCGGTTATGCCCGCCCCATCCGTGCTGACCATATCCAGCTACCCGAGGATGTAAAAGCCAAACTGTTACCAAGCGAGCAATATGCCAGTGCCAAGCCCATCGCGGATGCCAAGGCCTGGGAAGAAACAGCCAAGCGTCTGCCACGTCTCTGGCAGGAAAACGTGATCATGCAGATGAAGCAGTGATCCAATGAAGACGATTCTGGTTGTGCTGGACGGTCTGGCCTATGGAGTCGCCCGTGACTGTATGGGCTACCTTCAGGGTGTCTGTCAGGCAGGGCGCGGACGGCTCTATACCATACAGTGTGAATTGCCGTCGCTTTCCCGCCCGCTCTACGAGTGCATTCTCACAGGGGTACGCCCCGTCGACAGCGGCATTACGCACAATCAGGTCGTTCGGCTTTCGAACCAGCGCAGCGTGTTTCATTATGCGCGCGAGGCCTACCTCACGACGGCGGCTGCGGCCTATCACTGGATCAGCGAACTTTATAACCGTTCGCCCTTTGATGCCGCACGGGACCGTCATATCTGTGCCCCGGACCTGCCTATCCAGTACGGCCATTTCTATTACGCCGATCACTATCCAGACTCTCACCTCTTCGACGACGCCGAAAGCTTGAGACAACGTCATTCCCCTGATTTTCTGCTGGCTCACTCGATGAATATCGATGATGCTGGCCACAAATACGGACTTTCCAGCAGCCAATATCGAAACGCCGCACGTGTGGCAGATATATGCCTGTCCGGCCATTTACCGGTATGGCTGGAGGCGGGCTATCAGGTGATGGTGACAGCCGATCATGGCATGAATGATGACCGCAGCCATGGGGGGCTGCTGCCTGAAGAGCGTGAAGTCCCGTTATTCGTGTTCGGGACAGGCTTCAGCCTGCAAGAGGCAAGCCCTGTACAAACTGACCTATGCGGTACGCTTTGTGAGCTTTTAGGTGTCGCCCATGACAAGCCGGTTTGTCGGGAACTCCTGGCATGAAAGGCAAATGGCTCGCCACATTGTGCCTTCTGCCCTTTCTAGTTTTCTTTTGTGCATTTCAGATAGCCCCATTGATCTGGATCGCTATCAACAGCCTCAAGCATCTGGATGGCTGGGGCCTGGGTAACTTCACCGAAATCCTTGAATCACCCTTCTATCGCCAGGCTATACGCTTTTCGCTGGAGATTTCGGTCTGGTCCAGCCTGTTAGGCCTGCTAATCGCCATCCTGGGCAGTTACTCGCTACGCCAGGTCGACTCGAAGCTAAGAGATTTCGTGACAGCCTTTGCCAACATGACGAGCAATTTTGCCGGTGTTCCCCTGGCGTTCGCCTTCATCATCCTGCTTGGCTTCAACGGGTGCCTGACCCTGCTGCTCAAGCAGACCGGGCTGATCGAGGACTTTAACCTGTACTCCAAAAGCGGATTGATCCTGATCTATACCTACTTCCAGATCCCGCTAGGCGTTCTGTTGCTCTACCCTGCCTTTGATGCCCTGCGCGAAGACTGGCGTGAAGCTGCCTCACTGCTTGGCGCCAATACCTGGCATTTCTGGCGTCATATCGGGCTACCGGTGCTGACTCCGGCACTGCTAGGTACATTCATCATTCTACTGGCCAATGCGCTGGGGGCCTACGCAACCGTATATGCCCTGACGACGGGCAATTTCAATGTAGTCCCGGTCCGTATAGCAGCATTGGTCTCTGGCGACATCTTTCTGGATCCGAACCTCGCAAGCGCCCTTGCCATGCTGCTAGTGATGCTCATGGCCGTGATCACCCTCGTTCACCAATGGCTGCTACGCCGGAGCTACCATGTCAAACGCTAACCGGTCGGTTTCACTCTACCATCGCCTGGTCGTCTGGCTGCTCTTTCTGATTCTTCTACTGCCGCTCGCTGCCACCCTGCTGTATTCATTGGCAACACAATGGTCCGCCACGCTTCTTCCCAGCGGGCTGACCTTGAAATGGTACGTAGCGCTCTGGAGCGACTCACGCTTTCTCATCGCCTTCGGGCATTCATTGATCGTCTGCGTGGGCGCGCTGCTACTGGCCGTCTTCCTCGTACTTCCTCTCATGTTCGTCATCGCCTACCACTTCCCCAGGCTCGATGCACTCATGAACGTGTTGATCCTGCTGCCGTTCGCCGTGCCGCCTGTGGTGTCTTCCGTAGGATTGCTGCAACTCTATGCTGGCGGCCCCTTGCCGTTAATAGGCACACCATGGATTCTGATCGGCTGTTATTTCACCATCGCCCTGCCGTTCATGTACCGAGCCATCAGCAATAATCTGCAGGCACTGAATATTCATGATCTGATGGATGCGGCTCACCTGCTGGGCGCCAGCACCTTCCGGGCGGCCCTCCTGGTGGTACTGCCCAACCTGCGCAAGGGTCTTATGGTGGCGCTGTTTCTGTCATTTTCGTTTCTGATTGGCGAATTCGTTTTTGCCAACATTCTTGTTGGAGCGCGTTACGAAACCTTGCAGGTCTATCTGTACAACATGCGCAATGGCAGCGGCCATTTCACGAGCGCACTGGTCATCTCGTACTTTCTGGTCGTCCTGACCGTAACGTGGGCTGCCAGTGGTTTGAGCCGGGATAAATCATGAGCTTTCTAAGCGTTGAACATCTGCACAAGAGCTACGGCTCGAACATGATCTTTCAGGACATCGATTTCTCTGCAGAACAAGGTGAGCTGGTTACGCTTTTAGGACCTTCCGGCTGCGGCAAATCCACCCTGCTGCGCTGCCTGGCAGGCTTAACCTCGGTAAACGGTGGACGCATCCTGCTCGACGGTCAGGATATTGCGACCCTGCCGCCGCAAAAGCGCAGCATTGCCATGGTGTTTCAGAGCTATGCGCTGTTTCCCAACATGACGGTCGCGCAAAATGTAGCGTTCGGCCTGAAGATGCAAAAAGTGGATCGCCAAACTTTACACCTGCGCACCGCCGAAGTGATCGAACTGGTAGAACTCAAGGGGTTCGAAGACCGCTACCCTCATCAGCTGTCGGGAGGGCAATGTCAGCGTGTCGCCCTGGCGCGATCACTGGTCACTCGTCCACGTCTGCTGCTGCTCGACGAGCCGCTATCGGCACTGGATGCGCGCATCCGCAAGCATTTACGAGAACAGATACGGAGCCTTCAGCAAGCGCTCAACCTGACTACCCTGTTTGTCACGCATGATCAGGAAGAAGCCTTGACAATGTCCGACCGCATCGTGTTGATGCAAGCGGGCCGCATCATACAAAGTGGCGATGCGGAAACCCTCTATACTGCGCCAGCCACGCTGTTTGCAGCAGGCTTCATGGGTAACTACAACATTCTGGATCCTGCTCAGGCTTCTACCCTGTTAGGGCGAAACTTCACTCAACAGGTGGCGATCCGCCCCGAATCGATCAGGATCAACGCATCGGAAGGCCCCAGTGCCGAGATTGTCGGACATACGCTGCTAGGCAATGTCATTCGCTATCGCGTGCAGACATTGGGGATCGAATTACTGGTAGATGTCCTCAATCAGGATGCCTCTGCCTTGCACCCGTGCGGCTCACGCGTCACATTGGGGATCGATTCATCAGCCGCAAGAGAAGTCGCATGACCCTCGCTATTTTCGACCTTGACGAAACCCTGATCGACGGTGACTGCTCCAGCCTATGGTGCCAGCGAATGGCCCAACTCGGCTGGGTTGACGAGTCCTTCATCCAGCGTGATGCCGCCCTGATGAAGGCATACGCCGAAGGCGCCCTGGCCATGGAAGAATACATGGCATTCGCCCTGGAGCCGCTCATAGGTCGAGCGCCTGAGGAGCTGGAGCCGGAGATTGACGCCTATGTCGAAGACGTGATCGAGCCTCTGATCTTCAGCGATGCCTGCCGCTGCATTGCGGAACATCGCGCCAGAGGCGACCGGATCGTATTGATTTCGGCGTCCGGTGCTCATCTGGTCGAACCGATTGCCGGTAGGCTGGGGATCAGCGAAATACTGGCCATCGACCTGGAACTGGCCCATGGGGTCTACACTGGCCGTACTCAAGGTGTCCTGACCTATCGAGAAGGCAAGCTGACGCGCCTTCTCGAGCTGATAGATCATCAGGAGGTCGAGCTTGCAGATGCCAGTTTCTACTCTGACTCACGTAACGATCTACCCTTGCTAGAACGCGTTGGGCATCCGCACGCCGTGAATCCCGATCCCTATCTGCGCGAGCAGGCCAGTCGGCGGGGTTGGCCAATCCTTGAGTGGAAATAGCCAAACAAAGGCTGGCCATGCCGGCATGGCCAGCCTCGACATCAGATCAGGCTGTCATCGAGGATCATCACGACCTTACCGTTCACCTTGTTGCTCGACAGTGCCGCAAACGCCGCCTCGGCATCCTTGGCAGCAAATTTCCGCTCCAGGTTCGGCTTGAGCTTGCCTTCTGTAAACAACGGCCAGACTCCTGCAGCCAGCTCTGCCATCAATCGGGCTTTGAACGCCGTATCGCGGTTACGCAGCGTAGAACCGATCAGGCTAATGCGCTTGCTCAACACCTTTGCCAGATCGAACTGCGCCTCTCGACCACTCATCAGGCCAATCAGTACCCACCGCCCGTCACGGCGCAGCACATCCAGATTAAGTTCGGCGTAGCTTGCGCCTACCGGATCAAGGATCACGTCGAATGGCCCGAAGTCACGCAGCCCTTCCAGCCCCTGGTGCCGATCAACGCCCCCTTCGGCACCCAGCGAAATGCAATAGTCCAGCCGCTCGGCCGAACCTACGCTGACCCAGCAAGGATTACCAAAAGCCTTACAGAGTTGAATGGAGGCAGAACCTACGCCGCTGGCCCCTGCGTGCAAGAGTACTTTCTCGCCAGGTCGCAAGGCTGCCAATTCGAAAAGATTGCACCAGGCTGTTGCCCAGACCTCAGGTAGCGCTGCTGCCTCAGCCATCGACAGCCCTTCGGGAACCGGAATCGCATGCTGAGCATTCACCACGACTTCGCTGGCCATACCACCACCGGCCAGCAGAGCACAGACACGATCTCCGACGATCCAATTGGCTCCCTCACCAACTTCGACCACAACACCGGAACACTCCAGACCCAGAGTTTGCGGCGCTCCAGGCGGTGGCGGATAGTTACCGGCCAATTGAAGAAGATCGGCGCGATTAAGCCCGGCCGCGGCGACCTGGATGCGAATTTCACCTGCGGAAAGAGCAGGACTTGTCAGCTGTTGCCACTCAAGCTGACCTTCAATACCTTGCAATGCGTTCACGGTGCCTCCATAGTGAGCTAGCTTTTGACCTTTAACAGCGTACTTGACTGTTGCGGGGAACCGGAACGGTCAAGTACGGCCTATAGCGTTATTACCCGTACTCTAGTCGAATCAAGCATGAAGCAGCTTCTCCCCCGTACCGCCCTCCTGTTCATCCTCGGTGTCAGCGCTCTTCCGCTGGCAGCCAAAACAGCGAGCCCAAACGTCTGGGACGGTCTCAAACCAGACCGCGATCAAGTCGTGGCAAGTCTCAATGTGGTAGAGCTGCTCAAGCGCCATCACTACAGCAAGCCGCCGCTTAACGATGAACGCTCGATAAAGATCTATGACAGCTATCTCAAGATGCTTGATCCCAATCGACTGTATTTCAACGCAGCCGATATCGCCGAGTTTGACGCATGGCGGACTCGCTTCGACGATCTGCTCAAGCAGGGCGACCTGAATCCAGGCTTTACCATCTACAAGCGTTACCTGGACCGTGTGAAGGAACGCCTCGACTACACACTAGGCCTGCTGGACAAAGGCATTCCCCAGCTGAATTTTGCGGCAGACGAAACGTTTGACGTCAACCGCGAAAAGGCGCCCTGGCCGACCAATACTGCCGCACTGGATGATCTGTGGCACAAGAAGCTCAAGGATGAAGTGCTGCGTCTGAAACTGGGTGGCAAGGACGATGCTGCCATCAAGGAGCAGCTGCAGAAGCGCTATCGTAATCAGTTGGCGCGCCTGAAACAGACTCGCAGCGAAGACATCTTCCAGGCCTACATCAACGCCTTCGCCCAAACATACGATCCGCACACGCAGTACCTCTCGCCTGAAAGCGCAGAGAACTTCGACATCAACATGAGCCTTTCCCTTGAAGGCATCGGTGCGGTACTGCAAAGCGATAACGATTACGTACAGATCGTTCGCCTGGTACCAGCCGGTCCCGCCGACAAGAGCAAGCAGCTCGCACCCGCTGACAAGATCGTGGGGGTAGCGCAAGGCAAAGACGGCGAAATGGTCGACGTCGTCGGCTGGCGTCTGGACGAGGTCGTCAAGAAGATCCGCGGCGCCAAGGGCTCCGTTGTTCGCCTGGAAGTCATCCCCTCGAGCAATCCGCCGAATGATCAGACCACAAAGGTCGTCTCGATTACACGTGAAGCGGTAAAGCTTGAAGAACAGGCAGCCCAGAAACACATCATTGACGTGCCTCACAACGGCAAGACCTACAAGCTGGGTGTAGTCGATGTGCCCGCTTTCTACTTGGACTTCAAGGCGTATCGCGCCGGCGACCCAAATTACAAGAGCACTACCCGTGACGTGCGCAAGCTGATCGGTGAGCTGAAAAACGAGAAAGTCGACGGTATTGTCATCGACCTACGCAACAATGGTGGAGGCTCCCTGCAGGAAGCAACCGAACTGACTGGGCTCTTCATCGATCAAGGCCCAACGGTGTTGGTGCGTAACAGCGACGGCAAGGTAGACGTGTTGGCTGACGATGAAGGCGATGCTTTCTACACAGGCCCCATGACCGTGCTGGTCAACCGCCTCTCGGCCTCGGCTTCGGAAATCTTTGCGGGTGCCATGCAGGATTATCACCGTGCCTTGATCGTGGGCGGACAGACCTTCGGCAAAGGCACTGTTCAAACCATACAGCCTTTAAATCACGGGGAACTGAAGCTGACCCTGGCCAAGTTTTATCGCGTTTCAGGACAAAGTACCCAGCATCAGGGCGTTATCCCGGATATCAGCTATCCGGATATCGTAGATAACAAGGAGATCGGCGAAAGTGCGCTACCCAACTCCATGCCATGGGATACGATCCGTCCGGTTCTTGAGGTAGAGAACAATCCGTTCAAGCCGTATCTGCCTGAGCTGATCAACCGTCACGATACCCGCACCAAGACCAACCCGGACTTTGTCTTTGCTCGTGAACGCCTTCAGTTTGCACAGGATGTCATGAAGGATACGACGGTCAGCCTGAACGAGCAGAAGCGTCGCGCCGAGCAGGACGCCCTCGACAAGCGCCAGCTGGCAATCGAGAACGAGCGTCGGGTAGCTAAAGGTGAGGAGCCCCTCAAGGAATTGAAAAAAGTTGATGACGACGCTATTGCTGCCGCCAACAACGACGAAAAGACCAAACCTCAAGACGATGCCTACCTGATGGAGAGTGGTCAGATCCTGCTCGACTATCTGGACTTGAGTCACGGCGGTCCGTCTCACTGATTGCCGTCATCAAATAGTCATCGAACTGTCGTGAAATGAACAAGGCCAGCTTATCGCTGGCTTTGTTTATTCAGGACCAAGATAGATGACCGTCAACGAACAGTTGAGCGCGCTTGAGCAGATACTGGCTCGAAGTGATATACACAGCCTTTTCCAACCTATCGTTTCCTTGAGCGAACGCCGCATCATTGGCTATGAAGCACTTAGCCGTGGGCCTTCTAACAGTCCTCTGCACTCCCCGCTTCCCCTGTTCGCCATTGCTCGTACGGCACAGCGTCTGTCCGAGCTGGAAATGGCGTGTCGCACCCAGGCATGCACCGGTTTCCGTGATCTAGGCCTTGAAGGTAAGCTCTTCCTTAACATTTCCCCCGAATCACTTCTTGAGAACAGTCACGAGCAGGGCCGCACCCTGAAACTGCTACAGCGTCTGGGTATCCCTGCTAACCGAATCGTCATCGAGCTGACCGAACAGGCCCCAACCGACGATCTGGGCCTGCTTGATACCGCCTTGCACTACTATCGCGCAATGGGCTTTTCGATTGCTCTGGATGACCTGGGGGCCGGCTATTCCAGCCTGCGCCTGTGGTCCGAGCTGCGCCCGGACTACGTGAAGATCGATCGTCATTTCATCGATGGTATCCATCGTGATGGCGTCAAACGGGAGTTTGTAGGCTCCATCCTTCAAATGGCCAAGGCGTCCAACGCCGTGGTGGTTGCTGAAGGCATTGAGCTGCATGAGGAACTGGTCGTGCTGGCCGAAATGGGCATTGATCTAGTTCAGGGCTACCTTCTGAGTCGTCCTGAAGCAAATCCCCCGCGGGAAGCACGCGAGATCATGCCTCGCCTGGAGACACGCCCCAAAAGCCTTACAGAGGGCGGTACAGGCCTGACATCCATGTTACTTGAGCGGCCTGCCATCCAGGAGCAGACGCTGATACCTGCCGTCATGCAGCTTTTCCACGACAAACCCAGCTTTAACTCCCTGGCCGTGCTTGATGAACACGGTGCGCCTGTCGGCATCGTCCACCATTATGCCCTTGCAGAAGCCCTGCGTAAGCCCTTTGCGCCGGACCTGTTTGGTCGCAAGCCCATTACGCGACTTATGCATCTGGATTTTCTATGTGTGGAGAAGAGCCAATCTCCTCTTCACGTCAGCCGACTACTCACCCAGCGCGCCAAGCAGCGGGTAGAAGAAGACTTCATTATTGTTGATCAAGGCCAATATGTCGGCATGGGTCGTGTGGTTGATCTTCTCCAACTGATTACTGAGCAGAAGATTCAGGAAGCACGGCATGCCAATCCTCTGACAGGCCTGCCCGGCAGCGTGCCGATTCATCATTGTCTAAGCCAGTTACTGGAGCGCAACCAAAACGCCACCCTGTGTCACCTTGATATCGACAGCTTTACGCCCTTCAATGAGATTTATGGATATGCCAAGGGAGACGAAGTACTGCTGTGCCTGGCACAGGCCTTGGCAGAAAGCATGGATCGCACCCAGGACTTCATCGGTCACTACGGCGATGACAACTTTATAATCGTCCTGCGCTCCATGGACTGGCGAGCACGGCTGACTCGACTCATGGAGACTTTCCAGAGTCGCTGCCGTCGCTTTTACGCACCGGAGCACCTGGATGCAGGCTGCCTGATAGCAGAAGATCATGAAGGCTACCGACGCGAGTATCCGCTGCTCTCTCTATCTCTTGGAGTTGTAAGGGTTACGGCAGAAAGTCGAACGTCACGCGATGCCCGCCAATTGCTTAAACTGGCGGAAAGCGCCAAAGCCCAGGCCAAAACCATTCCCGGCTATAGCTTGCACCTGATGGCCGAAACGGCCTGAGTTACCTATCTGAGGAAAAGTTGTACTCGAATACGCGCGTGACTTCAGATGCATGCCAGGCAGCCGCCTCTATACCATCTACCTCGCCGTTGAAGCGCCCGACTCGCTGGGCGCATTCAAAGAAACCAGGACGCGGCAGCCGGCTTGCACCCTGGCTAACCACCAATGCGCTGCGCAACGGCACACCCTCACGGGCATCCAGCGCTATCAGGTGTTCAAGGGCAACAGTAAGTGTCGCCATGGCGGGCGTCGGTAACTGTAGACGCTCAATCAGCGAGCGATAGGTTACCAAGTGCCGCTGGCAACGAGCTTCTTCCAACTCGGCCAGCAACGCCTGCCAATGGGTACGACTGATCTGTAACGCCACAATACAAACCTGAATTCAACGAAAGGTTACTATAACAGCACAGCTTATCCTGTTCCGATGTGCAAGCACCTCTCGCCACCCAGGCTCATGCCCGCTCAACCACTATAACGCCCTCAGCGGGTTTCTCATGGGGAAGCGGCGGAGCCGATAGCGACTTTTGCACCGCTACGGGTTGGGCATCTCTCCAGGCGCGAAAGGCATCAAGCTCGCTCTGCCAGGTTTTGCTCACCCACGCCAGCACTGCCAGATCATCAATGAAGCCAAAGGTAAGCATCCAGTCAGGGATGAGATCAACAGGCGAAAGGAAATAAGCAAGTGCTGCGACTACCGACAAGAGTGCCTGCCGACTGATACCCCGATATTCTCCACGCCACCAGGCCAGTAGCAGGGAATGGAAGAGCCCCAAGGTATCCTTGGCGGCACCCAACCGAAAATCTCGCTTGGCCAGCTTACGCCCGACGGCCAATAACAGTGCCGGTAAGCGCCCCCGAACAAGAAAACGTTGGGCAAGCCTCAGATAACGATCAAATCCAACGGGTGGCTTCATGAGATCTCCCCGCCTCGCAAAGGCAGTCTGATAGAGCGTTTGGCGAATAGGTGAATAATTACCTAGATTAGAGCATCGTCCTCACAAACAGGTTTCCTAAAACAAAAAAGCCCCGTATGAACGGGGCTTTTTAATAGAGCGGCGTGTTACTTCTTGGAAGTATCCTGCTCTTGTGCAGCGTCCGACTCGTCGGATGGCTCTTGCGTCAGGCCATTCTCGCCCTGAGCGCTTGGATCCTTGATACCTAGCAGCTCCAGGTCAAAGACAAGAACGGAGTTGGCAGGAATAGCAGGGCTTGGGCTCTGCGCGCCGTAGGCCAGTTCGCTGGGGATATACAGCTTGTACTTTTCACCTACATGCATGAGCTGAAGCGCTTCAACCCAACCCGGAATCACGCCACTCACCGGCAAATCAATCGGGCTGC
Source organism: Pseudomonas sp. C2.3V (assembly GCF_058536325.1). NCBI lineage: Bacteria > Pseudomonadati > Pseudomonadota > Gammaproteobacteria > Pseudomonadales > Pseudomonadaceae > Pseudomonas > Pseudomonas sp. C2.3V. The sequence goes on from NZ_JBZUBN010000001.1 coordinate 2,890,725, forward strand.
CACGCTTGATGGAGCTGTCGAATACAGTACCGTCAACAAGACGGCCTTCGTAGTGAACTGTCACTACATCATTCGGCTTGGGCTGCGGGCCATCTGCCTTCTTGACCATTTCATACTGCAAACCGGAAGCCGTTGTGACAACACCCTCGCGCTTGCCATTTTTTTCCAGGAAATCCTTGCCTGCTTTGGCATTGTCTTCGCTGAGCTTGGTCATGCGCTCTTCTGCACGCTTCTGCAGATCGGCAAACGCATCTCTTAGCTGATCATCGGTAAGCTTCTGCTCTTTCTTGCCCACAGCATCTTCAATACCCAAAGCCACTGCTTTTGAATCCAGGTCATCGATGCCTTCCTGAGCAAGGCTTTTACCCATGTTCAAGCCGATGCCGTAGGACGCTTTCTGAGCTGGAGTTTCAAGATTAACCTTGGATTGTGATTGTGAGTCGCAGCCGCTGAGAACCAGGCCAACGAGGGCCACTGCTGCTGCCAACCGGTGCTGTTTCATGCTGTTTCCTTGTCCGTGCGCGAAGCGCGTTCGATAAAACCGCGAGCTTATCAGGGCCTAACTGCCACTGGCTACGGCATGATAAGAATAGTTAGTAGCTTATAAGTTCAGCGCTGAATAGTGACTGAATACAAAGCAGTCTGTGTCCGTGACGTATCAAACAACCCTGAACATACGGACTAGACATCTTTAAAAAGAAACTAACTGTACAAAGAACTTCCAGCAAAGAATGCTTAATAGAAGCGGAAAACAGCCGCTAGAAAGGGAATAAACCTGTAGAAACGAAAAAAGCGGCGCAAGGCCGCTTTTTCGTAATTTATCGGGAGTTCAGTGGGCCCGATAAACTTAATATGGCGCAGCGGACGGGACTCGAACCCGCGACCCCCGGCGTGACAGGCCGGTATTCTAACCGACTGAACTACCGCTGCGTATATCGCAAAATGGTGGGTGATGACGGGATCGAACCGCCGACCCTCTGCTTGTAAGGCAGATGCTCTCCCAGCTGAGCTAATCACCCACGTAGCTTTCGCTAGTGTTCTTCCTGGGTTCATCAAGAGGATTTAAAACCCAATCAAGCAACCCAAGATGAAGCAAAAATGGCGCAGCGGACGGGACTCGAACCCGCGACCCCCGGCGTGACAGGCCGGTATTCTAACCGACTGAACTACCGCTGCGCGTAACTTCAAGAGTGGTGGGTGATGACGGGATCGAACCGCCGACCCTCTGCTTGTAAGGCAGATGCTCTCCCAGCTGAGCTAATCACCCACTTAACTTTCGTAAGCGTTTGCTCTCGAAGTGGGGCGCATTCTACGGACGGTTTTAGAGGCTGGCAAGCCCCCAAGTGAAAAAATTTCAAATGATCCAAAGGCTTAGATTCTTTTCCTTTATTTCCAAGCCTTTGGATCATTTCCCGGGTCGCCCTTGCAGGCAGGACCGTATCGTTACACCCCAAAAAGCGGCCTGTTTGTCATTAAAGCCCTTTAATCGTTGCCAATGATCAATTGGGGGTTGGCCTTGGAAGCATGGCAGCGGAATAATGCGCGCTTCGTTTTTTGGGGAATCGTCACGCCATGTGGTTTCGTAATCTTCTTATTTATCGTCTTACCCAGGATTTATCACTCGAAGCCGAGGCCCTGGAAACCGCGTTGGCCAGCAAACCTGCACGTCCCTGCGCCAGCCAGGAACTGACCACTTACGGTTTCGTTGCTCCTTTTGGCAAGGGAGAAGACGCTCCTCTGGTACATGTCAGCCAAGATTTCTTTCTGATCGCAGCTCGCAAGGAAGAGCGCATTCTGCCCGGCAGCGTAGTAAAAGACGCCGTGCAGGAAAAAGTTGATGAAATCGAAGCACAGCAGATGCGCAAGGTTTACAAAAAGGAGCGTGACCAGATAAAGGACGAAATTGTCATGAGTCTGCTGCCACGGGCCTTCATTCGCCGCCAGACTACCTTTGCAGCAATCGCGCCCAAGCGGGGCTGGATTCTGGTAGATGCCTCCAGTGCAAAGCGTGCAGAAGATTTGCTTTCCACCCTTCGTGAAGCGCTGGGCTCCCTTCCAGTCCGTCCGATGTCGGTCAAGCAGGCACCGACTGCAACCTTTACAGATTGGGTCAAGTCTCAGGCAGCCACGAACGATTTCCATCTGTTGGATGAGTGCGAGCTACGCGATAGTCACGAGGATGGCGGTGTTGTCCGCTGTAAAGGGCAAGACTTGACCAGTGAGGAAATTCAGAATCACCTGGGCGCAGGCAAGCTGGTGACCAAGCTGGCCCTGGCCTGGCAGGACAAGCTGTCGCTGTTGATCGATGACAAGGTCGCGCTCAAGCGTCTGCGCTTTGAGGACTTGCTTCAAGAGCAGGCCGAGCAGGATGGCGGCGATGATGCCATGGCGCAGCTGGATGCTACCTTTACTCTAATGATGATGACCTTTGCCGAATTTATTCCGTCGCTGGTCGAAGCGCTGGGTGGAGAAGAAATTCCGCAGGGGCTCTAATCAGGTGCGGCGCCCCGGGGCGCCGCCCAACTTCCAAGGCTCATATTTTTATAAGGATAATCATGGGCGCTCTCGCAGCTTTAAGCCGCTTTGCAGGCAATACCTTTGCCTTGTGGGTCCTGCTGGCGGCTGTTCTAGCCTTTATATGGCCTGAAGGGTTTCGCTCCTTAACGCCAGCTATCGTCCCCTTATTGGGCCTGATCATGTTCGGCATGGGGCTCACGCTCAAAGCTGAGGATTTCAAGGAGGTCTTTCGCAAACCTCTTAGGGTTCTTCTAGGTATAATCGCTCAATTTATCATTATGCCCGGCATGGCGTGGCTGCTTTGTCTTGTCATGCAATTGCCGCCGGAAATTGCAGTAGGCGTTATTCTTGTGGGTTGTTGCCCTGGCGGTACGGCGTCCAATGTCATCACCTGGTTTTCACGCGGGGACGTCGCACTGTCTGTTGGCATCACTGCCGTCACTACCCTTCTGGCCCCGTTGGTGACCCCTACATTGATCTGGCTATTGGCTTCGGCCTGGCTACCAGTCAAGTTCTCAGCCCTTTTTCTATCCATCGTCCAGGTCGTTATCCTCCCGATTGTGCTGGGGCTAGTTGCCCAACGCTTCTTGGGGTCAAAGGTACGGGCAGCGGTTGAGGTGTTGCCCCTGGTCTCGGTTATCAGCATCGTGCTGATTGTGGCGGCCGTTGTGGCTGTCAGCCAGGCGAAAATTGCAGAGTCAGGATTTTTGATTATGGCTGTGGTCGTACTGCATAACACATTGGGACTGATGCTTGGCTATCTGGCCGGAAAAGTGTTTGGGCTACCTCTGGCGCAGCGCAAGACGTTGGCTATCGAGGTCGGTATGCAGAATTCGGGACTGGGCGCAGCACTGGCAACAGCACATTTCTCCCCTCTTGCGGCTGTGCCCAGTGCCTTGTTCAGCGTCTGGCATAATATTTCTGGAGCGCTGCTGGCCACATGGTTCCGTCGCTTGAATGACGAGTCCTCTGCAAAAGAGTGAGCATGTAACGAAACCGGCGCGCTCGGGCTTGGCAAGAGCGCATCGGTTCGCGAAGGGGACGACCCCATCGTCTGAAACTATCCGGGGACGGCCCCGCTTTACCAACCCTGGAATCTTTATGTCCTGGATTATTCTTTTTCTGGCTGGCCTGTTTGAAATAGGCTGGGCTATAGGCCTCAAATACACCGAAGGCTTTACCCGCCCTCTTCCTACTGTCCTGACGGCAGCCGCCATGCTGACCAGCATAAGCCTCTTGGGCATGGCCGTTAAGCAGCTTCCTCTTGGTACAGCCTATGCCATATGGACGGGTATTGGCGCAGTAGGAACGGTGATTGCTGGCATCATTCTATTTGGCGAAAGCGTCAGTCCGATCCGTCTGCTCAGTGTGCTGCTTATTTTATGTGGCTTGATCGGGCTCAAACTGAGCCATTAGCGCCTAGTCGCGGATGCTGCGCGTAGGGTCTCCACCACCTATCACGGCGCGAAAGCGCATCAGGAATTCTGGCACGCTTGCAAACAGGAAGGCATTGACGCCTATATTCATCAACGCAACCGCCAGAAACAGCTCCGGAACTGTCATCTCGAATACAGACAAAAGCAGCATAGTGATAAGGGCCGAGCAGACCATTAGGAGCGCATTGAGAATATTGGTGGCAGCGATAACCCGAGAGCGCTCCTCCTGTGGCGTGCGTGCCTGAATCAGCGCATAGAGCGGAACGATATAAAATCCGCCAGAGATCCCCAGTCCCAGAATGCACCCAAGCGCTGGCCACATGGAAAATTCTTTCAGCGCTGCCCAACCGCCATAAGACCCTGTGATAGCGGCCATGTCAGGCGTGACGGCATAGAGCAAGACGCTGAAGACAGATAACCCCAGCGCACCCAGCGGAACAATACCTGCCTCAACATGCCCCTTGGACAACCGGCCACATAGAAGAGAGCCCAGCGCAATGCCTACCGAGAACAAGGTAAGGATCAGCGAAACCATGCTTTCCTGACCGTGCAGGTAGTCCTTGGCATAGGCTGGTATCTGGGTAAGGTATACCGCACCCACAAACCAGAACCAGGAATTGCCCAGCAGAGAACGAGAGACCGAGGGCGCCTGCCCCAGCCCCATACGTAAGATCACCCATGTTTGCCGGAAAATGTTCCAGTCCAACCTCAGGTGCGAGATGACGGCCGGCGCGGATGGAATACCCAGGCTGGCCAGAAAACCAGCCAGAGCGATCAATACGACGCTTATGGCTACGGCCTGGGAATAATCTGGAAGAGAGAGCAAGGCCCCTGCCCCTATCGTCCCGCCCAGAATGGCCAGGAATGTGCCCATCTCCACCAACGCGTTACCGCCCATTAACTCTCGAGACTCGAGATGCTGGGGCAAAATTGAGTACTTGGAAGGTCCGAAGAGCGCCGAGCGTGTACCCATGGCAAACAGGACAAATAACAACAGTGGCAGGCTGTTAAGCCAAAAGCCTAGACTGCCTAACAGCAACATGACGATTTCCGAGCCTTTCAGCCATCGCATGAGCCGTGCCTTGTCATATTTTTCGCCTAACTGTCCGCCTAACGCTGAAAACAGCAGGAACGGAAGAATAAACAGCAAGGCGCACAGGTTGACCAGCAACAGCCTGTCACCGGTAACGCTCAAGTGAAACAGCACCGCCAGAATCAATGACTGCTTATAGACGTTGTCATTAAAGGCGCTAAGGGACTGTGTTACGAAAAACGGTAGGAAGCGCCGTTTTTTCAACAGAGCGAATTGTGAGGACATCGAACGAGGTCCTATTCGAAGAAGGGAAACCGGAACGGGCCACAGCTATCCTTGCAGCCCGAGATAACAACCGCGTTACATCGTACGTCAGTCAAACATCGTTATATCCGGATAGCCTTAGGAAAAAGAAGCTTCCAGACTGGCTTTTACCGTCGGCCACTCACGGTCGGTAATACTGTACATGACGGTATCATCAAGCCGACCGTCGGCCAAACGTCGATGGTTACGTAACAGTCCTTCACGTACAGCCCCTAGCTTTTCAATAGCGCGTTGCGCACGCAGATTACTGGCTGCCGTCTTGAGTTGTACACGTACCAGATGCCAGTTCTCGAACGCATGACGCAGCAGGAGGTATTTGATGTTGGCATTCAATCCACTGCCATGCTGCTCCCGATCCAGCCAGGTCCAGCCAATTTCAGCGGCAGGTAGCGCAGGCAGAAACTCTGAAAAACGAGTGGTACCCACCAGCTTGTCAGCCAGCCTGATGGTAAAAGGGATAGTTTTGCCTTCACGCTGCTCGGCAATGGCGTGCCTATACCAGTCCGGTCGTAGTGGACCGCTCAGGTAATGCAACTCGTCCCGGTTGAGATCAGCTAGGCTGACCAGTTCCAGTACGTCGCTTTCCACCATAGGCTCTAAACGAAGAGCACCTCGCTGCAAGGTAATGGGATGCGCTTCGAACATGGCGCCACTCTCCTTGATAACACTGCGACACGCTAACAGGCTGAAGCCCTTGGCTCAACCAAACCTGCGACATTGGTCTCAGTGACCTTGGAGCAGTCGCTTTGATGAGACACTTATAAAGCCTGCCATGCTCCCCAACGAGCGCATTAGAATAGTCCCTAGGTATTCCCACTACTCGAGACGAGCTCTTTCTAATCTATCTGGCAGCGGAAGGCCTAGGGCCAATCACCTATAAAAGGCCCTGCACAACAAAATTCCACAGGAGTTCGCATGACCCTATCCAGCGGACTGATCGCCGCCGTTGCTCTGCTGTACATGGCGGTGCTCTTTGCGATTGCCTTTTATGGCGACAGACGTAAAACGCCGTTGCCACCCAAGTTACGCGCCTGGGTTTACAGCCTGTCGCTTGCGGTATACTGCACCAGCTGGACATTCTTTGGCGCCGTTGGACAGGCGGCCGACCAACTCTGGTCCTTTCTGCCGATTTACCTAGGCCCTATCCTGCTCCTGCTATTCATGCCACGTCTGATCAAGAAAATGATCATGATCAGCAAGCAGGAAAACATTACTTCCATTGCCGACTTCATTGCCTCCCGTTATGGAAAATCGCGGGCGCTGGCGGTTGTGGTTACGCTGATCTGCCTAGTAGGCGTGCTGCCTTATATCTCTCTGCAGCTCAAAGGCATTGTCATGGGCGTCAATCTGCTCACCGGTGTAGGGGCCGAGTCAATAGGCATGCGTGCGCAGGATACCGCCTTGATCGTCTCGCTGGCATTAGCGGTATTTACCATCCTGTTCGGCACTCGCAACCTTGATGTTACCGAGCACCACCGGGGCATGATGCTCGCAATTGCCTTTGAGTCGCTGATCAAACTCCTGGCATTTCTTTCTGTAGGGATTTTTGTGACCTATGGACTTTATGATGGATTCGATGACCTCTTCGATCAGGCACGCATTGCGCCCGAGCTGTCCAAATACTGGCAGGAAACCTTCGACTGGCCCGCACTGCTGGTGCAAACCGGAGTAGCGTTCACGGCCGTCATGTGTCTGCCACGACAGTTTCATGTCACGGTGGTTGAAAATACGGATGCGCGTGACCTGAACCTGGCCCGCTGGGTATTTCCTTGCTACTTGGCCTTGGCGGCGCTGTTTGTTGTTCCCATAGCCCTGGCAGGACAGATGCATCTGCCCAAAGGGGTCGTACCTGACTCCTTTGTTATAAGCCTGCCCATGGCACAGGCGCATCCCGGCCTGGCGCTCCTGGCTTTCATTGGTGGCGCTTCGGCCGCTACCAGTATGGTGATCGTCGCCAGCGTGGCCTTATCCACCATGCTATCCAATGATATTTTGCTGCCCCTCTTATTCCGTAAGCAGAAGGTAGAGCGCCCCTATGAGGTGTTCAGCCACTGGCTGGTAACCATTCGGCGTGTTGCGATCGTGGCGATCCTGCTGTTGGCGTATCTCTGCTATCGCCTGCTGGGCTCTACGGCAAGCCTGGCTACCATCGGGCAGATCGCCTTTGCAGCTATCGCTCAACTGGGCCCGGCCATGGTAGGAGCACTCTACTGGAAGCAGGCGAACCGGAGAGGTGTATTTGCAGGACTTGCAGCAGGCGCCTTTCTTTGGGCTTACACCCTGGTTCTGCCAGTCATGGCAGAAAGTCTGAGCTGGCCACTCGACCGTTTTCCTGGGCTAGCCTGGCTGGCGGCCAATCCGTTTGGCCTGCCCTTCAAACCCCTGACTCAAGGCGTACTGCTGTCCTTAGCAGGAAATTTTCTCCTCTTCTTTCTGGTTTCCAATCAGGCCAGGACACGAGTATCCGAGCACTGGCAGGCCGGCCGTTTCATTGGGCAAATGACCTCGGCGCGCCTGAATACCCGGTCGCTATTGGCAGTGCAGCTAGAGGATCTTCGCGCACTCGCTGCCCGCTTCGTAGGCGATGAACGTGCTCGGCAGAGCTTTATTCGCTTCGCTGACCAGACGGGCCTGACCTTTCATCCGGCCCAGAATGCCAACGGAGAATGGATTGCCCATACCGAGCGTCTGTTAGCCGGTGTGATTGGTGCCTCCTCTGCGCGGGCGGTGGTAAAGGCTGCCATCGAAGGCCGTGACATGCATGTGGAGGATGTCGTACGCATTGCCGACGAAGCGTCCGAAGTACTTGAATTCAACCGCGCGCTTTTGCAGGGCGCTATCGAAAATATTTCTCAAGGTATCAGCGTTGTTGATCAATCCCTTCGGCTAGTGGCCTGGAACCAACGTTACCTGGAGTTGTTTGACTACCCGGACGGCATGATCCAGGTCGGGCGTCCAATCGCCGAAATCATCCGCTATAACGCAGAACGGGGCCTCTGTGGCCCAGGCGATCCTGACGAGCACGTAGCACGACGTGTCGATCGAATGCGGCAAGGGATTGCCCACACATCTGAGCGACAATTCCCTAATGGCCGGGTAATCGAACTCAGTGGCAAACCCATGCCGGGACGCGGCTTTGTCATGAGCTTTACCGACATCACCGCGTTTCGCGAAGCAGAGCGCGCCCTTCGTGAAGCCAATGAAGGGCTGGAGCAGCGCGTGGAAGAGCGAACCCGGGAGCTCTCCCAGCTTAACCAGGCGCTGACAGAGGCCAAAGCCCATGCAGAAGCAGCAAACCAGTCCAAAACACGCTTTCTCGCTGCCGTCAGCCATGATCTGATGCAACCGCTAAACGCAGCCCGCCTGTTTACGGCCGCCCTCGCCCACCACGATGCGTTACCAAAGGATGCTCGCGAGCTGGTTAACAACATGGATTCGTCCCTGCGCTCCGTGGAAGACCTGATTGCCGACCTGCTGGATATCTCGCGTCTGGAGAGCGGACGGGTTCATACGGAAGTCGGCACGTTCGCAATCAATACGCTATTCGATACGCTGGGCGTAGAGTTTCGTGCCCTGGCGCGAGAACAAGGCATAGATTTCCACCTAAGCGGAAGTCGCCTGAGAGTAGAAAGCGACGTCAAGCTTCTGCGCCGAGTCCTGCAGAACTTTCTGACCAATGCTTTCCGCTATGCCAGAGGGCATGTATTGCTAGGTGTCCGCCGCCATGGTGATCATGTGACACTGGAGGTATGGGACCGTGGCCCAGGTATCCCGGAAGATAAGCGGCAGGTCATTTTTGAGGAGTTCAAGCGACTCGATAGCCATCAGACGCGTGCAGAGAAGGGGTTGGGCCTGGGACTGGCTATTGCTGATCGTCTTTGCAAGGTACTGGGCCATCGTATCGAGGTACGCTCCTGGCTAGGCAAAGGCAGTGTATTCAGCGTCTCGGTGCCCGTCGCGACTCAAATTCTATCCGAGCCTGTCCTGCAGCCTACACGAGCACACACCAGCGAACCGCTACGAGGCGCACCGGTATTTTGCGTTGATAACGAGGAAAGCATCCTGACGGGTATGCAGAGCCTTCTTAGCCGCTGGGGCTGCGAGGTTCATACGGCACGCAATCAGCAGGAGTGCGAGGCGTTATTGGCGCAAGGCATTCAGCCACAGATAGCGCTGGTGGATTTCCATCTGGATGACGGCAATACCGGACCTCAACTGATGGCATGGCTTCGCACGCGGCTTGATAAGCCGTTGCCTGGCATTGTGATCAGTGCAGATGCACATCAGGATCGTGTCAGTGAAGTGCATTCGGCTGGGCTGGATTTTCTACCTAAACCCGTAAAGCCAGCCGCCTTACGCGCATTGCTTAGCCGTTATCTGAATTTAAGATAACTTGGCGGCGCCCGTGTCGATAGGTCATAAAAACCCAATCGAAATAATGCAAAAAAATTCTTGCATTTTGATGAAGCCAAGCGTGATGCGGTCTACAGGGTTAATCCACAGAACCTGTGGATAACTCTGTAGAAAAGTTGGTGGAAATGTCCTGTAAGCTAGATGAAATGGGGGGTTCCGTTAAACTGTCCATTTTTTAACCAATCAAAAAAATCCTTATAAATCATATATTTATACCTAAATAACCGTTCTAAATATTTTTATGCCTGTTTAAGCGAAGCGCTTGACAAGCGCATTAGTGCTTGTGCACAAGTCCTGAACATTGCCCCTTGACTCAGGGTGTATTTTTGAGCATAGCCCTTCGCCTGAGTTAGAAAATTTAGTGAATTCATATGTTTTATCACCCTGCCAGACTGACCTCGGCAGGACGACGACTCATTAAAACCCTGCCCTCACGGACAGAACACAGTGGAAGGCCCTGGCTTCTTATCATTTCGTAGTCCGAATCGGCTGACAGGATCAGCAGATTGGCCGGGCGCCCTACTTCCAGCCCATATCGGTCACCCAGCTGCATGGCGTTGGCGCTATTTACGGTCACCAGATCCAAGGCATGCTGCAGGCGCTCATAACCGAGCATGTGACAGATATGCAGGCCAGCCTCCAGTACCCTGAGAATGTTGCCGTTACCCAGCGGATACCATGGATCAACAATGGAGTCCTGCCCGAAGCACACATTCATACCGGCCTCCAGCAGTTCGTTCACACGCGTTACGCCACGCCGTTTGGGAAAGGTGTCGAAGCGACCTTGCAGGTGAATGCTCTCGGTGGGGCACGATATAAAGCTGATACCCGAACGACTCAGCAGACGAAACAGCTTTGAACAGTAGGCATTGTCATAAGAACCCATGGCAGTAGTATGGCTGGCAGTGACACGTGAGCCCATGCCACGACTACGCGCCTCCTCTGCCAACACTTCCAGAAAGCGGGAATGGGGATCGTCTGTCTCATCGCAGTGAACATCCACCAGACAACCTGTGCGCTCAGCCAGATCCATCAGAAATTTGACGGAACTGACCCCTTGCTCACGGGTATATTCGAAGTGAGGGATTCCGCCAACCACGTCGGCTCCCAGCCAAATGGCCTCCTCCATCAGTTCTCGGCCCTGAGGATAGGATTCGATTCCTTCCTGGGGAAACGCCACAATTTGCATGTCAACTAAATGGCTTGTTTCTTCCCGAATTTCCAACATGGCCTTCAAAGCCGCCAGACTGGCATCGGTTACATCCACATGGGTACGAACATGCTGGATACCGTGGACCGCCAGGGCATTAATGGTCTGCTTGGCCCGCGCCTTGGTATCTTCGTGGGTAATAATCGCCTTTCGCTCTCCCCAGCACTCAATGCCTTCGAATAACGTGCCGCTCATGTTCCACCGCGGTTCCCCAGCTGTCAGGGTGGCATCCAGATGGATATGCGGCTCGACGAAAGGCGGAATAACCAGATTGCCTTGCGCATCCAGTATTTCAGCGCTGGCTGGGCTCACAAAAGCGACCTGTGATTCGATTGCAGCGATCCGGTCGCCTTGCAAACGCACGGTAAACAGCCCTTCCTGACCACGCAGCCGCGCATTGATGACATTCATCGACAGACTCCTCAAGCAAAGGACTACTTACTCTTTATAACAGTAGGTGACCTGGAACATTTCCAGCCTATGCCTCTGCGCGAGCGACAACCGATAGCCGGGCCCCCACCAGGCCACACAGCATTACGTACCCCAGTGCGGCAGTACCAACGCCGACAAGAGGCGCCAACCAAGGGGAGAAAAAGGCTGCCAGAACACCCAGGCCATAGGCCGCAAGCCCAACCCAATTGAATTTAGGTAAATGAACAGTCGCCAAGAGGGGGTAACACCCTCTGTGACGATAAAAGAAATCAGCTGCAATCACGCCGCCGATAGGAGGGATAATGGTTCCCAATATAATCAGGTAGGGGACCAGCAGATCGTACATGCCCAGCACTGCCAGCAATGTACCTATTGCTGCGCCAACCAGCGTAACGGTTCGCCGACGATCTGTTCGAACCAGATTACAACCCGCCACAGCGAAGTTATAGATAGTATTGTCCTGCGTGCTCCAAAGATTAAGCATGAGCATGGCTATCGCTGCCAGCGAGAAACCCTGAAGCAGCAAGACCTCCACCACGTCCGGTTGCTGGTACACAATGGCGCCATAGGCGCCGATCAGCACCATCAGGCCATTGCCGATAAAAAAACCAGCCAGGCTGGCCAGAATGGCAACTCTCCCAGTCCGAGCAAAACGTGTCCAATTGGTAGCCTGTGTCGCCCCGCTGACAAATGTGCCAAACACTAATGTCAGCGCTGTGCTATACTCCATCGTGTTGACTGGTTGTATGGCCAGCAGGCCTTCCAGCCCACCGATCTTTCGTGTTGCAACCCACATGGATAATGCCAGTAGGCCACACATGGCGGGTACAGCAACATAAGACAGGATCTCCAAGCCTCGGTAGCCAATATAGGCTGTGGCACAAAAGCCAAAACCGAAGATCACCATCAGCAACAGCACAATGCCTTCGGGCAATCCCAGAAACTTACCCAGCACGACTGCCGCCGTCGCCGTGCCCCAGGCATACCAGCCAATCTGCGTGAATCCCAACACCAGATCAGACAACTTGCTTCCTACTTCGCCAAAGCAGAACCGGCCCATCAGAACAGAGTTAAGGCCGCTTCGATACGCGATATACCCCAGCAAGGCGGCATAAAGACCAAGCAGCAGATTACCTATCGTGATCACGCTCAGCAGGGTCTTGAAATCGAACGCCGTGCCGATCTTACCGCCTGCAAACATCGTCGCGGTAAAGAAGGTAAAGCCCAGCAGCACCAACGTTGTCGACCAGACGCCCCGACGGGCTGACATAGGCACTTCACTTAACGGATAGTCGTTCGCGCTTGCGTTCGTCTCGCTCATTTCGCTATTCCCGCTTGGTCATGGACCTGAGAGCAAGTGCGAAGCGCATGCCAAACGCTGTAACGCTCTGGTGCAACCCAATGACTGCGGCAGGAAGGTGCTAAACAAGAGGCCAACGCACAAAAGCGGCTCATTGTCCTTTAGCTTTGCCTTGAAATGGTTCACTGCAGCGGCAAACACCACACTGTGCTGAAGCAATTTGAAGCACATGAAAAAGAGACATTTCCCATTCAGCGACTTAGCTTAATGGGAAAAGTTGGCAAAAAACTTGCTAAAGCAGGTTATCAATGCAGCAAATTGACGCCGCTGCTGTCATAAGCGCGTCACGTGATTCAACTAAAAGAAGATTATGAATACACATCAGCAAACTCAAACCGCAATCCAAATGCTTTCCTCTGCTTTCGCTCCGTTCGATTGTGTAATCGCTGCGCCCAGCAAGAAAGGCTTTTCATTCATCATCGTCAATGAATTCGGCGTTGCGCGCCATACTCAGCGACTTTACCGTGAGGAATACAGCTGCCCGACTCGTCTGCAGTCCGTTATTGAACGTGCACGCAAAGCCATCAGCGCCTGATCCATTCCCGCCTTACTTTTCCTAATACGATGCCCGACACGCGCCTGACAGGCAGCGTGCAACGGTGCATGCGTGCCAGCGGAATCCACCCCTTTCCGGCAGGCACAAAAAACCCGTAGCGGTCACAGACGCACTACGGGAAGACGAGGAAACTCTCTCGCGGCTCTACAGGATCTAACGCTTGCGCTTTGCGCGGCGAGCCAGCATGTTCAGGCCTTCGATAACGGCCGAGAATGCCATGGCAGCATAGATATATCCCTTGGGCACATGAGCGCCAAAGCCTTCAGCGATCAGGGTCATGCCGATCATGATCAGAAAGCCCAGCGCCAGCATGACAACCGTGGGATTGTTATTGATGAAGCGCGCCAGCGGATCAGCGGCAACCAACATGACGGTCACCGCGACGATAACGGCGATGATCATGATGGGCACATGCTCGGTCATCCCAACAGCCGTAATAATGCTGTCGATGGAGAAAACCAGATCGAGCATGAGAATCTGGACGATGGCCGAGGTAAACCCAAGGGTAACGGCCTTTTCACCGCTTTTACCTTCGAATAGGTCGCCTTCCGGGTCAGGATCCACGTTGTGATGGATCTCCTTGGTTGCCTTCCAGAGCAGGAAGAGACCACCTGCTATCAGGATGATATCTTTCCATGAGAAGCCCTTGCCAAAGAGTTCGATCACCGGCTCAGTGAGCTGAACGATCCAGGCAACCGTTCCCAAAAGGCCCAGTCGCATGACCAGCGCCAGGCCTATTCCGATACGCCTGGCCTTTTGCCGATGCTGCTCGGGCAGCTTGTTGGTCAGAATGGAAATAAAGATAAGGTTATCAATACCGAGCACCACTTCCATGGCGATCAGCGTCGCCAAGGCAACCCAGGCGGTAGGATCCGAAATCAACTGCTGGAGGTAATCCATGAACCTTTTTCTCAGAAAATAGGAGAGTTAAGGCGCCGATGAGTTACCAAAGGCACCCGGTTACCCTGAACTATAGCCAAAAGAAAGATGTGAAATTTTTGTCGTATCGCTGATTTGTTTTTGTTTCAAATCATTGAGCTAGACATTTGCCCCGGAGATACTCCGGTTTCGATATCGCCGAACGAAACGATCGACATACTCGTCTGCCGGTTCGTTGAGAATGTGCTGCGGACTTCCCACCTGAATCAGCTGGCCGTCCCGCAGGATTGCAATCCGGCTTCCCAGCCTGACCGCCTCGTCCAGATCGTGGGTAATGAACACGATGGTCTTGTGCAGGCGCTGCTGTAACTCCAGCAACTGATCTTGCATCTCGGCACGAATCAGTGGATCGAGCGCCGAGAACGCTTCGTCCATGAGGATGATTTCTGTGTCAGTTGCCAACGCCCTGGCCAGCCCGACTCGCTGGCGCATACCGCCTGACAGCTGATGGGGCCATTTGCGCTCATACCCTTTGAGCCCTACCGCTTCAATCCAGTGCTGTGCATGCGTTTCTCGTGCAGTCCGGCTTTCGCCACGCAGTTTCAAGCCGTAGGCCACATTACCCAGTACGGTTTTATGGGGTAACAGCCCGAAGCCCTGGAAAACCATGCTGATCTTGTGGCGCCGGAAATGCCTGAGCTGCTGCATGTCATAGGCCAGTATGTTCTCGCCATCGACTCGGATAGAACCGCTGGTGGGATCAATCAGGCGATTCAAATGCCGAACCAGCGTTGATTTGCCCGAGCCTGACAGCCCCATAATCACAAATATTTCGCCCGCTTCGATGGACAGCGATAGCCCATTGACTCCGACAACACACCCGGTTTCCGCCAGCACCTGATCCTTATCCCGGCCCTGGCGGACCAGCTCAAGCGCTGCGGCTTCGCGACGGCCGAATATCTTATAGACGTTATCGAGCTGAATTTTCATCGCTCGCCCTCATAGCGTGAACGACCATACGCCTGAGTAATGCGATCAATCACGACCGCCAAGATAACAATCGCCAAACCTGCTTCTAGCCCCTTGCCTACGTTGAGCGTCTGGATACCGACCAGAACTTCTTCACCCAAGCCACGTGCACCGATCATCGAAGCGATTACAACCATAGACAATGCCATCATGGTTGTCTGATTGATACCCGCCATGATGCTAGGCAAGGCCAATGGGAGCTGTACGCCAAACAGCTGTTGCCAGCGATTGGCACCAAAAGCATTGACGGCCTCCATGATTTCCTTATCGACCTGTCGGATTCCCAGATCGGTCAGACGAATCAGCGGTGGCGCTGCATAAATGACAGTAGCAAAGATAGCCGGCACCTTACCCAAACCAAACAGCATCAGGACAGGAATGAGATACACAAAGCTAGGCATGGTCTGCATGATGTCCAGCAGTGGCAGCAAGACCATACGCAGCCGGTTACTGCGTGCACACAGAATGCCCAGGGGAATGCCGATCAGCACCGCAAGCAGTGTCGCGACCAGCATCAGCGCCAAGGTCTGCATGAGCTTGTCCCACAACCCCATGGCGCCCACGAGAAATAGCAGCCCGGTAATGACCGCAGCCGGTATCACACGTCGCGTGGCGTGGTAGGACACAACAGCCACGACCAGCAGAATCAACCACCACGGTGTTGTCCGGAGAGCGCCTTCAAGCCGGACGATTGCCAGCAGAAGCACATCGGAGATCTGGCGGAACACATCGCCATAATTGGCGACCAGAGCGTCTACCCAGCCATTGACCCAGTCAGCAATAGAAAACGTGAGATTGTCAGGAAACATAGACATGCCCGTTTGGTAAAGGTAGGCCCTTCAAACAGGGCCTACCCTCACATGACCTGCGAAAGCCTACAAAGAGGCCTCGATTTTTTGTGCAGCGGCAGCATCAACCCATTCATGCCAGACATCGGGGTGCGCCTTCAGAAAAGCTCTGGCAGCGGTAGGCGCGTCCTGCTTATACTCGGCCTGTTCTGCCAACGCCTTGTTCAACAGGTCAATCGGCACGTTGACCTTTTCCAGAACGGCAACAAGCTCCGGGGCGTTTTCATAAAAAGGTTTGGACAATCCAGCCTGCACCGTTATGGCTTTCTCATCTCCCGGTTTGCTGGCCAGCTTGATGAGATCCGCTCGCCCCAATAGTGGCGTAGGCGACCAGTAATAGGTCAAGATGGGCTGCTTGCGCTTCACGGCCGATAAGATTGCGGCATCCAGTGCCGGCCCTGTGCCAGGGCGAAAATTGGTAAATGTGTCGGCCAATCCATAGCGTTCGAGCATCTCGGTATTTTCCAGCTCGCATGTCCAGCCGGCTGGGCAATTATAAAATCGACCTTTCCCAGGCTCCTCTGGATCGCGAAACAGCTTGGCGTATTTAGGCAGATCACTGATGGACTTGAGATCTGGAGCCTTGGCATTCTTGCCTTCCGCCAGATAGCGCGGCACGTACCAGCCTTCCGTCGCACCTTTGATGGGTGTACCAACGCCTACTACCTTGCCTGCATCAGCGGCTTTATTCCAGACGTCACTACGACCGATCCACTCTTCAGCAAAAACCTGAATATCATTAGAGGAAAGTGCAGCCTCCAACGTAATCGAGTTACCTGGAATACTATCGGTCTTACAGCCGTAGCCTTCCCTCAAGACTGTAGACATCAGCTCGGTGAGAAGCATCCCGCTTTCCCAGTTCACACCGGCGAACTTGACTGGCTTACCAGACTCACACCAACCGGCTGCCTGCGCGTTGCCTATAACCAGCCCCAGCGCCAAAAGGCCTACCGCCAGGCCATTTCTTGCGTTCATGATCTGCGTCCTTAGCATCCATACGCCTGCCCGGCGCGAAAAGTCGTTATCTATCGAAGCGGCTGTTTTGAGCCTGGATGCCCTTTGCAGTTTCATAAAAACTACAGCGAAACAGGAAAAAGCCTGCCCGGCTACTCATGCGATAATGGGATATCCAACGGCCATTGCTCGATCACGCTGGGCAAGAATCACTCGATAATCGTCAAGGGAGGCCGGTACAAACGAGCGAATAGCCAGTGTTTCAGCCAGCGCAGGGTGCTCCTGCAGGACCTCGTTCAGCACATGCTGCATCCGCTGTACCTCTTCCAGACTACGTGACGCTGCGGTAATGATCGGCAACGCAGGCGTTAGCTCCGTGTGGGCGAGAACTCGTGTGCGAGCTAACGTGTCAGGCGCATAACGCTCAAGGTACCCCCAGGTGACGCAATCAATAGCTGTCAATTCCGTCTCGCCGCGGCTGAGTAACCCCAGGCTTGTCACATGGGCACCGCTGGCCTTGACCTCACCAAAGAATCGCCCCTTTTCAGCCATGGGCGCGACTGTCACCCTTAATAAATTCATGCCGCTATTGGAGTCCAGCGCGTTGATGACCACACGCGCACCTCGAAAGGCCTCCAGGGTACTGCGCTCATCATCTGCGTGGACCACGATAAAACTGCGGTGCTGAGCACCTTCACAGCCGCTCAGCTCATAACAAGGCGTTGCTACGATCTGAACCTTATCGCGCAGACGCGTCATCACCGGATAGCCGCAGCTCTGAGATAACAACAGGCTCGGTGATGACCATTGCGCCATGAGATCAGCGGGCGCTTCCTCACATTGTTGAATACCCAGATGCGCCAGGACCCGCTCGATAAAGATCTGACCGGCCTCGCGTACCGGTTCAGGCGTAACGTACATGGGCCATGTAGCTAACAATGTCACGGATAAATACTCACTGTGCGTTCAAGGCGGCATCCATCCGCGCCGCGGCATCAGCCGGAAGCCAAGCAGACCATATATCGCGATGTTCCTTGAAGAACGCTAGGCTCACCGCATCGGCATCCTTATGTTTCTCCGACATTTCGGCCAATATGTTGTTGAATAATGGAAGCGGTATTTGCACCTTTTCAAACAGCTGTACAAGCTCAGGTGCCTGGTCATGCAGATCTTTCGAGATGCCGATCGTAATCTTCGCAGGGAGCGAGCGGGACGGTAGAGGACTGGGATTCTTGGAGTCGGAAAGTGTTTCCCAGGCTTGCTGACTGAACGGTGGCTCCTCAAGCTGTATCAGCTTGAAGCGGCCCATCAACGGCGTAGGCGACCAGTAGTAAAACACGATCGGCTCGCCTCTGCGGATAGCCGTACTGATGGCTGCGTCCAGGGCTGGACCGGTTCCAGTACGGAAATTCGTAAAACTGTCAGTTAACTTGTAGGCCTTGAGCTTTTGCGTATTGACGATTTCACAGGTCCAGCCAGTCGGGCAATTATAGAAACGGCCTTTGTCGGGTGATTCAGGATCCTTGAACAGATCCTTGTATCGCGACAAATCCGTTACAGACCTTAGCTCAGGCGCCTTGGCCTCAATCCCACGAGCCGAATCGCCCTTAACCAGATATTCTGGAACCCACCATCCCTCCGTAGCCCCCTTAACCGTTTCTCCAACCGAGAACACCTTGCCGGCCTTCTCCGCCTCACGCCAAAACGGGCTACGGCCAGCCCACTGCTCGCCTGTCACCTGAATATCGTTTTGCGCCAGCGCATTTTCCATCGTTACTGTATTGCCGGGAATCGCATCGGTCTTGCAGCCATAGCCCTTTTCCACCAGAAAGCGCAGCACTTCAGTGGCGAACATGCCGCTCTCCCAGTTGAGACCTGCAAATATCACAGGCTTATCATAGGGACATTTCACCTCATCAGCGTAGGTGTAATGTGTCATACCCAGGCTTGTGACAATCGCAAGAACGGACAAAGAGATACGCATGGAAGCTCCTTCATGCTTGGCAACAAGGTCTTCGCCTGTCGCTAAATTGCTCATGCAGCTCGTACTGAGCGGCTACCTCACAGTATTTCAACAATCCGTAACGGTGTAGTCTCAACTCAGCAGTACCACCCGCCCCTGCCAGGTAGAACCATTACGGGACGCGATTACGAGCGCTTCACGGTCATGTGGCGCCTGGATAACAATTTCACCGTCAGGCAGCCAGAACGTACTACGTCCGGTCGCAAGCCAGCCACCGGTTTCGCCTACATGGTTAGCCAACAGGACAGGAAAGCCATGAATCTGCGCATATGACCTTAGCTGCGCAGTATCAGCTTCAAAACCACCTGGCGTAATCAGAGCGCTGGTGACATAAAGAGAAGCACCTGCCTGAGCCGCACTCGCAGCATGCTCGGGGTGACTTGTGTCGGCACATATGGCCAGGGCTATGCGCTCGTTCTCAAGAAGTAGCAGTGGCCCACCGCTTCCCGCCTGAAATGCCTGGTCTTCACCTTCGTGCAGGTATCGCTTGGTATATAGCACGTCGTCCCGCCCCGCACCTATTACCAGCGCCGCAATAAGCGGCTTCCCTGTCGAACTTAACGGCATGCCTGCCAGGATTGATATGCCTGTCTGAGCAGTAACCTTACGCAACGGCACCAAGCGAGAGTCGTTGGGCAACAGCGCATTCTGGCTAGCCGTCTTCCGCTCATACCCTGTCAGTGACAGTTCAGGAAAAACAAGAAAGTCGACGCCTTGCCGAGCAGCCTGTTCGATTACACGGACATGGCGCTCGACATTGGCTTGAATGTCATGACCAACCGGCGTGATCTGTGCAGCAGCGATTACGATACCTGTAGAACTCATCGGCACATCCCGGCAAGGTTGGAAGGCCAGAGGATGCCATATAACAAACCCATGACGTCAACATAACGTCCGAGCCATACCCGACAAGACAGGTAGTAAAGGGGTAGAAAGTGATGGGTGCAGTCAGTCCCTAGGCAAGGGCAACAGAATGACTTCTACCCAGTTTTCATAATCCATGCAGATTTCAAGTGTCTCGATAGTTGAGACCATATGAGTCGTCTTGATCTCAGGATCGAAGCGCTTGTTCTGGATAACAGCCTTCCCACCATTGTTGAGCATCATGGCCACAATGATTGGTTCGCTTTCAAAATTGACCAAATGACGAAAAACAGCCTCGTAAATATCCTGAGTGCGACCAGAAGCAGGCGAGTCAATTTCTACCTGGTAAATAGTACCGGCCTTCAAATAGCGATAACTCACAGTAGAGAAATGCATCGGTCAAGCACACCGAAAGACAAGGTTTCTTATCTTACCTGATAGCAATTGGCCATTTATCAAAAAAGCGTAAATCTCCGCAAAAGAAAAAGGCTATTTGCGGGCAAAACTTCAAAATGAACCTGACCGTTTTCAATAGCTGAACAAAAAACAAAGCTTGACTGGACGAACTTGCCGGATAATCAGCTGGTCGATGGTTGAGAATGATCAGAATGGGTTTTCCATGACATTTCCTCTCGTCCGCCACGCTTATCGATCCACTCGGCTTCTGGCCTTTTCCGCTTCGGTTGTTCTGTTGGGTGCCTGTGCCACTGCTACAGACAGATCCGAGATGTGGGGCTATCAAAATGCCCAACAGCATCAGGCGCTCCCACCAGACCAGGCGTACCCGGAATTATTTGCAGCCGTACAGCAGCAATGGTTGTTCGACGATCAAAAGCATTTTGTCGATGCCCTACCGCTAAGGCCTCCCGCCACTATCCGGGCGGATTACTTGGCGAAACGAGCCAACCCTGGCTTTGATCTCAGACGCTTTGTGGCGGACAACTTCGAGCCATCAGGAGCTGCTGAAACCCAAAAGCCTCAGACAGGTACCGATATCCGTGAACATATCGATAACCTCTGGCCTGTACTCACGCGACATTATGAGAAGGTACCGGCATATAGCAGTATGCTGCCACTACCCTACCCCTATGTTGTTCCGGGGGGTCGCTTTCGCGAGCTGTACTATTGGGACTCCTATTTCACCATGCTTGGCCTGGTAGAGAGTGGACAAACGAAGTTGGCGCGTCAGATGCTGAATAACTTCGCCTACCTGATCGATACCTATGGCCATATCCCCAATGGCAATCGCACCTACTATCTGAGCCGCTCCCAGCCACCCTTCTTCTCTTATATGGTTGAGCTGGAGGCAAAGACGGAGGGGGATGAAGTCTATCGCCGTTACCTTCCGCAATTGCAAAAGGAATACGCTTATTGGATGGAAGGTTCGCAAACGCTAAAGCCTGGCGAGGCTGCCCAGCACGTTGTTCGTCTGGCTGACGGTACGCTATTCAACCGCTACTGGGATGCCAGCGATACACCTCGCCAAGAATCCTACATGCAAGACAAGGAAACGGCAGCCAAGGCTGCTAATCGCCCGGCCAATGAGGTTTACCGAGACCTGCGAGCCGGGGCAGAAAGTGGCTGGGACTACACGTCACGCTGGCTGGGTGATGGGAAAACTCTCGCGACTATCCGTACAACCGCAATCGTTCCGGTAGACCTCAACAGCCTTCTCTATCATTTGGAAACCACAATTGCTGTTGCTTGTGAAAAGAACGCCATGTCGACTTGTACGCAACGCTACAGCCAGCGTGCAAAAGCGCGAAAGGCTGCCATAGAGAAACACCTGTGGAACAACAAGGGCTATTACGCTGACTACGATTGGCAGAAGAATCAACTCAGCGATCAGATCACAGCCGCTACGCTCTATCCTCTTTATGCAGGGATCGCCAACTCCGATAGAGCCCGGCAAACCGCATTGACTGTTGAAAAGAATCTGGTCAAAACCGGTGGGCTTGTCACTACGCAAATCCATAACGGACAGCAGTGGGACTCTCCCAATGGCTGGGCTCCGCTTCAATGGATCGCCGTAGAAGGCTTGCGCCGCTATGACCAGCAGGATCTAGCCAGAACCATCGGCCAGGGTTTCCTTGATCAGGTGCAGACGCTGTTCACCAAAGAGCACAAATTGGTCGAGAAATATGATGTGGAGGGTTCAAGCCAGGGAGGTGGCGGTGGTGAGTACAAACTGCAGGATGGCTTTGGCTGGACCAACGGTGTCACGCTGAAACTACTCGATCTCTATCAGCAACCACCAGCTAATGCGCAACCTTGACACCATTAACCAGAGGGCAAGTCTATCTCTTTGCCCTTTGGCTGCCTCGCTAGGCATGGACGTCCTGGCTTTTCACAGCTTTCGTTCCTATCGCCTAGGCTGAGCAATACACCCCGTTACCGGAGCGCCCATGATCGACACGACTTCCCACAATATCGCTGACCTGAAACAACACCTTTCTAATGCATTGGACGAAGGTGTAAATGAAATCAAAGCGCATCAGGAGGAAGGTCTCGATATCCCGGAGGCCATGCATGAGCGCCTGATCCGTATCCGCTCAATGCAAGAATCCCTTGAAAAAGGAGAAGACATACGTCTTGAGCTCGAACACTTCGAGGCGTGGAAAAAAGAAAATAATTTGATTTGAGCTGTATAGAAATAAAAAAGCCCCGCAGCATAACTGCGGGGCTTTTTAATATGGCGGAGAGATAGGGATTTGAACCCTAGGAGCCATTGCTGACTCAACGGATTTCGAATCCGTCCCGTTCGGCCACTCCGGCACCTCTCCAATGCAGCGCATGATAACAGCTGAAATGCGTCAGGCGAAGCCTTGAATGCAAAATTTCTACCATTATCAGGCGTTTGCAAAAGTCGCCTGCCAATCTTAGAGCGGTACGCCTAAGCGGTTAGCCACTTCTTCATAGGCCTCGATAACGTCACCCAGCCCTTGGCGAAAGCGATCCTTGTCCATCTTCTTACGGGTTTCCTTATCCCATAGACGGCAGCCATCAGGGCTGAACTCATCGCCCAGCACAATCTGGCCATGGTGCACACCAAACTCCAGCTTGAAATCCACCAGCAGCAGCCCTGCGTCATCGAACAGCTTTTTCAGCACGTCGTTCACCTGGAACGTCAGCTCTTTCATGCGAGACAGCTGCTCAGGCGTAGCCCAGCCAAATGCATAGACATGGGTTTCGTTGATAAAGGGATCGTGCAATGCATCATTCTTGAGGAACAGTTCAAACGTGGGCGGGGAAAGCTCCAGCCCTTCCTCAACACCCAGGCGACGCACTAGGCTACCAGCAGCATAGTTACGAACCACACACTCCACAGGAATCATGTCGAGCTTTTTAACCAGACATTCATTGTCCGCAAGCAACGCATCGAATTGGGTTGGAATCCCTGCGGCCTCAAGCTTTTGCATGATGAAGGCGTTGAACTTGTTGTTCACCATGCCTTTACGATCAAGCTGCTCTACCTTTTGACCGTCGAACGCAGACGTATCATTGCGAAAGAGAAGAATGAGACGGTCCGGGTTGTCCGTCGTGAACACAGACTTGGCTTTGCCGCGGTAGAGTTCGGTGCGTTTTTCCATGATGGCTCCGCTTTTAAATAATCGAAGGTTCAGGCAATGAGCTGCCAACCAAGACCTTCGTGCTGATCGGCGACCTGCAGCCAGTCCGCATCGCACCCCAGGGTGTCGACGAACGTTTGCCGAGCCAGATGCGGCCGATTGTTCTTTTCACTCAGATGCGCCAACACAAGATGCTGCAGGGCATCGCATTGCAAGCGGCAAACCAGCGAGGCCGCCTGCTGATTACTTAAATGACCGTGTGATCCACTGACCCGCGCTTTCAGAAAATAGGGGTACAAACCTTCATCCAGCATCTGCCGGTCGTGGTTCGCCTCGATCACCAGGGCGTCCAGATCACGATAACACTCCAGTACTGTCGTTGTAGCCTCGCCCAGATCGGTAAGCACACCCAAGCGACGCCGGCCATCAAAGAAGACGAACTGTGTCGGATCGTATGCATCATGAGACACAGGAACGCTTTTGATCTCAATGGCTTCTAACTCTAGCGTATCGCCTGCTGCCAGTACCGTTGTAGCAGCAATAGGCTTGCGTAAGCCGCGCACTGTACCCTCGGTCAGATAAACCGGAATCCCATAACGACGCGATAACAGCTCGACCCCATGAACATGGTCGGAATGCTCATGGGTAACGAGAATGGCATCGAGTTGTGTAGGTTCGACGCCCAGGCGAGCCAGGCGTCTTATCGTTTCACGTAGCGGAAAACCGCAATCGATCAGTATGTAGGTGTTATGGCTGTGAACCAGGGTTGAATTCCCCCGGCTCCCGCTGCCCAGGACCGCGAAGCGCATATTGCATGCTCGTCTGTAGCTTTTTCAGCACCGTCTCGGCCATATCGGCTGGCGCTACGGTGTTGATGTCTTTATCCAGCGTGACTTGAACAGCATCGCCTACATTGGTCAGACGAACCTGATAACGCTCGGCACGAGCGTTTTCTTCTTCCTTGGAGGGCTCATGACCAAACAGGCGCTTGAAGAACCCAGGTTTGTCCTCGTTGGGCTTGCGTGCACCCTCAGCCAGATTGATGTAGTACACCCCCAAGCTACGGTCCATATCGTCAACGCGTATGTTAGCGCCTTCCAGGGCACGACCGACACTGGACCAGGCACGATCAAAGTCGCTCGTCAGGCTCAGCATCGGGTCGCCATTGCCATCTCTCGTATAGGAGACCCGCTCAGGCGTATCGTAGGAACCAGCAGCCAACAGCGATACTGAACCACCTTGGGTATCGGCACTTGCCAGACTGGTTACCATTTCATTCAGCAGGGCTGCATCGAAGGCCGATGTATCCGAGCGAGAGGACCAACTCGGCTCACTGCTGCTGCCAGTCTTGCGCGTCTGGCTTTGTACAAAGATTTCACTGGTGTTGCTGGAAACCCCTGGCTCGATCCGCACCCGAATACGTGTTTCGGAGCCCGGCTCGATTTCACCACCTGTGCTCAAGCTGCGAGCCAACGGTGTCGTCAGGTCGGTCAAAGGTTGCCAGCGTGTCGTGAACTCACCGGTCTGCGGACGCGCCTCACCAATCACGAAGCCATTGTCGGTAAAGAACTGATTGGCTACCGGCCAGATCTCGGCAGGCTGCTTTTGAGCGACGATCCAGCGGGCCTTGCCATTGCGCTGCAGGCTATAGCTACCCGTATCAACCTGGACAGCCAGTGCTTGAGGCCGCGGAGCCTCGAACTCTGCAGGATGGTCCTGGGTATCCGCTACGTTAGCGGGAATGGGTAGCAGGGGCTGCAAGGACTTGGCCTGAACATCAGTCGGAACCTGCATCGGAGCCGTTTGACGCGACTCCAGATAATCATTACTGCGATCACGAAAATACCCGTGCTCGCCCCATAGCCAGCCACACCCACTGGTCGTGCTGATTACTACGGCAAGGGTTGTTAGTCCAGCCAGTCGCTTCATGCGTAAATTCTCCATCAGGCCAGCACACCGGACTGACGCATTGCCTGGCGAAGCGGCTCATGACAGCGCGGACTCAACCAGGTCAGAGGAAGACGGATACCCTCAGGCATCATTCCCATTTCATGCAACGCCCACTTGACCGGGATCGGATTGGACTCGATGAACAGGTTCTTGTGCAGAGGCATCAATTTTTCATTAAGCGCACGAGCAGTCTCGGCGTCGCCACGCAGGGCAGCCGCGCAAAGTTCGCTCATGTCACGGGGCGCCACGTTGGCTGTAACAGAAATATTGCCTTTGCCGCCCATCAACATCAGTTCAACAGCCGTGGCATCATCACCGGAGTACAGCATGAAATCGCTGCTCACACGATCCAGAATGTCACGGGCGCGCTGCAAATCGCCTGTCGCTTCCTTGATACCAACGATATTCGGCACTGTCGAAAGCCGTTCTACCGTCTCGGCCAACATGTCACAGGCCGTACGCCCGGGCACATTGTAAAGGATCTGGGGAATCGCCACGGATTCGGCGATATGCCGGAAATGCTGATACAGGCCTTCCTGGGTAGGCTTGTTGTAGTAAGGCGTAACCAGCAGGCAAGCGTCCGCACCTGCATCCTTGGCCGCCTGCGTCAGATCAACCGCCTCACGCGTGGAATTGCCGCCCGTCCCTGCAATGACGGGAATACGGCCAGCCACCTGTTTGACTACACGGCGAATGACCTCGGTGTGTTCTTCTACATCCAAAGTGGCGGACTCGCCAGTTGTTCCGACCGCAACGATGGCATTGGTGCCTTCGGTCAGATGAAAATCAACCAGCTTGGTCAGGCTGGACCAGTCCAGATGCCCCTGTGCATCCATGGGCGTGACCAGCGCCACCATACTGCCTGTGATCATGCAACCGCTCCTGCCGAGAAAAGAGAGCCGTAATGGTACTGACGCTACCAGCCTTGCACAAGCCAAGCTCCGGTAAGGCATTCCCCAACAACGCGCTTTTCGCTACCCTTCGGTTTTGGCCGGTCTACCGGTTTCATCATCAGGAAACACTGAATGTCTGCTACACCACCGCCTCGTGAGCAATTTCTAGTTATCAGTGCGCTGGGCTCCAACCCTATGGAGCTAACCAATGTGCTCTATCGCACGTGTTTGGAAAGCCGCTGCGCGGTCGTCAGCAGCCGCCTAAGCCGACACGGCGAATTCAGCGCACTGATCCTTCAAGTGTCCGGCAACTGGGACGGCCTGGCTCGACTGGAGTCCAGTTTACCTGCTCTGGCAAAGCGACAAGGTTTCACGATTGGTGTAACACGTAGCGCAGCGTTGGAAAACCGAGCGCAAGCCCTACCGTACGTCGTTTATGTCAGTGCGGCCTATCGCTCGGATATTCTCAATGAACTCTGCCAGTTCTTTACCGACCATCGCATAGAGGTAGAAAGCCTGGTTTGCGATACCTATCAGGCGCCCCAGACAGGCGGCACCATGCTGACAGCGACCATTACGGTCATTCTGCCAGCCGGTACTCAGATCAGTTGGCTACGGGATCAATTCTTAGACTTTGCGGACGCACTGAACCTTGACGCGCTGATCGAGCCCTGGCGACCTCAAAATCCGTAATCCAGTAAGCTAAGTGAAGAAACGAACATGACAGTTACCGTTGATCAACCCGTTCCCGATTTCATAGCGGCTGCTACTGGCGGAAAGGACCTGTCGCTCGACACGTTCAGGGGTCGGCAGGTTGTATTGTATTTTTATCCCAAAGACAGCACGCCGGGCTGCACAACCCAAGGCCAGGGGTTTCGCGATCATTACGAGGCATTCCAGGCTGCCAATACCGTAATAATTGGTGTCTCCCGCGACGGCATCAAGTCCCATGAAAACTTCAAAGCCAAGCAGGCATTTCCATTTGATCTGATCAGTGACAAATCAGAAGCGCTGTGCACGCTGTTTGATGTGATCAAATTGAAGAAGCTGTACGGCAAGGAGTATATGGGAGTTGACCGCAGTACCTTCCTGATCGACAAGGAAGGGATTCTTCGCCGGGAATGGCGTGGGGTAAAGGTCCCGGGACACGTGGAAGACGTTCTAGCAGAGGCCCAGGCCCTGAACAGTTGATTTCCAAGGGAGGCTTCTGCCTCCCTGCACTTCATGCCTTGCGCAACCAATAATGAAATACGTTTTCCTGTGCCTGCTCGCCGATCAATGCATGCCCTGACAACTGGGCAAAGGTCCTGAAATCACGCTGCGAGCCGGCATCCGTTGCCGTGACCTTCAATACCGAACCAGAGGCCAAGCGGTTCAGTTCCATTTTGGCTTTCAGCAATGGCAGTGGGCAACTTAATCCACTGGCATCCAGCTCCGCATCACACGGCCCTGTATAAGTACTGGATTCACTCATAAGAAAACTCCATAAATCCCAAGGATAACGTTCACAGCCTTTCATCGCTAGGCAGCAGCTGTGGGGACAGATAAAGTAAGGGTTTTGCAGTCATGAGCGCCCCTATGAAATTTTTGCGCCCTGCCCTTCTTGGTCTGTCCTGCCTGATAGCTGTACCTGCTCCCGCAGCCACTGATCTACCGTCGCTAGGGGATGCAAGCTCTTCAGTTGTCTCTCCTGAACAGGAGTTTCAGCTTGGCCGCACTTGGTTGAGTATGCTCAGGGGGCAAGTCACGACACTGACCGACCCACAACTCAAGCAGTTCGTGGAAAGCAGTGTTTATAGATTGGCCGAGACGAGCCAGATTCAAGATCACCGCCTCGTATTCATCCTGATCAAAGACCCACAAATTAACGCATTTGCTGCCCCCGGTGGGGTCGTAGGCGTCAATGGGGGGCTATTCCTGTATGCCCAGACCGAAGCTGAGTATGCAGGCGTCCTCGCGCACGAATTAGCCCACCTGAGCCAGCGGCACTTTGCACGAGGCGTCGAAAATCAGAAGCGCATGCAACTACCGTTAATGGCAGCCATGCTGGCCGGCATTGTGGCCGCTGCTGCTGGCGGTGGTGATGCCGGTATCGCAGCGATTGCCTCTACACAGGCAGCCGCCATACAAAGTCAGCTCCGCTTCTCTCGTCAGAACGAGCAGGAAGCGGACCGGGTAGGCCTGATCAACTTGGCTAAAGCTGGCTATGATCCACGAGGCATGCCCAATATGTTCAGCCGATTGGCTAGGCAATACCGTTACGATCAACGGCCACCCGAGTTTCTCCTTACCCACCCGGTAACAGAGGATCGCGTTGCAGATACTCGTAACCGTGCAGATCAGTATCCCGCAGGAGGACGAGAAGACAGCCTGCAGTATCAACTGATGCGCGCAAGGGTTCAGCTGCTTTTCGAGGAAACTCCAGGCATAGCCGTCAAGCGCTTTCGTGCCATGTTGGATGAAAACCCAAAGTTGGAAGCAGCACGTTATGGCCTTGCTGTTGGCTTGACTCGCCTCGGCCAGCTCAATGAAGCACGCGAAACGCTTAAGCCTTTACTGGACGCCTCTCCAAACGATGTCACGTACAACCTGGCCCAGATCGAGCTCGACATTACCAATAACCGGCTGCCTGACGCACAAAAGCGCGTAGCGAGAATGATGGAAATGTATCCCGATAACTTCGCGGTCAACATGCTACAAGCCGATCTACTGGTTAAGCTCGATAATGCCAAGGATGCCAGCGCTTTACTGGACAAGGTAATCAAAGCGCGCCCACTGGACCCTGATGTATGGTACCGGGCTGCAGAGGTGCGCGGCCAAGCGGGACAGCTGATAGAGGTCCATCAGGCCCGTGCCGAATACTTTGCCCTGACAGGTGATTATGATCAGGCCATACAGCAGCTGGGATTTGCAAAACAGCGTGCTTCAAATAATTTTCAGTTAGCGGCGCGGATAGATGCACGTCAGCAGGAAATGATTACGCAAAAGCGAACTGCTGAAGAAATCATGTGATAGGAAACAGGACAGGAAACGCCCATCAGGCGTTTCCTGTCTGCCTTAATCTTGCTGCCTGGGTAAAGTCCAGCATGCGCTTGAGTGGTTTTACTGCCCTAGGTATCAGGGAAGGATCAACCAGAACCTCACCGCTACCCTCCTGCAAACAGGCCAGCGTACGCTCCAAGGTATTCATGGCCATCCAAGGGCAATGCGCACAACTACGACAAGCAGCACCATTACCCGCCGTAGGCGCCTCAATGAATACTTTGTCAGGACACAACTGCTGCATTTTGTAAAAGATGCCTTTATCCGTTGCGACAATAAACGTCGAGTTAGGCATCGTCTGTGCAGCCTTGATCATTTGACTGGTTGAACCAACCATGTCTGCCAGCTCGATCACCGCCTCAGGAGATTCGGGATGCACCAGAACCGCAGCATCAGGATAAAGCGATTTGATATCGGTCAGTTGAGAAGACTTGAACTCCTCATGAACGATGCAAGCGCCATCCCAAAGCAGCATATCGGCACCTGTTTCCCGCTGAATGTAGCGGCCTAGATGACGGTCCGGCGCCCAAAGAATAGGTTCGCCGTTATCCATCAAGTGCTCAACGATATCCAGGGCACAGCCAGAGGTTACAACCCAATCTGCCCTGGCTTTTACGGCAGCTGAAGTATTGGCATAAACCACTACCGTCCGCTCGGGATGCTTATCGCAGAACGCAGCGAACTCCTGAGCTCCGCATCCGATATCCAATGAACAAGTAGCCTCCAGAGTAGGCATGAGCACTCGCTTCTCGGGATTGAGAATCTTGGCAGTTTCTCCCATGAAACGCACCCCAGCCACCACGACTGTAGAGGCCTTATGCTGGTTACCAAAGCGTGCCATTTCGAGCGAGTCTGCCACGCACCCGCCCGTTTCCTCGGCAAGCGCTTGCAGAATGGGATCGGTATAGTAATGCGCAAGTAGAACAGCGTCACGCGCTTTGAGCTCAGCCGCAATGGCATAGCTAAAATGCTCTCTTTCAGCTGTACTTAAAATTTTAGGCTGCTTAGCCGCGAGATGGGCTTGAACCAGAAGTCGTTCCGAGATTTGCGACATGCTCGCTACACCCAAACGCTAAAGGGACAGAAGGAGTGTATCGCCAGGAAGCGGCGATCTAACGAAACAACAAGGGGAGGAAAATGGTGGGTCGTGTAGGATTCGAACCTACGACCAATTGGTTAAAAGCCAACTGCTCTACCGACTGAGCTAACGACCCCGAAAGCGAGTGCTATAATAATGATTTCTTCTGGATAATCAATACCCTAGCGCAACTTTTTTTAAAAATATCGCGTTGGATCTTTAAGGTGTGCCGCACGGAATCCTTCTGCACGCAAGCGGCAACTGTCACATCGCCCACAGGCACGCCCTTCGTCGTCAGCCTTGTAGCAGGAGACGGTTAGGGAGTAGTCCACCCCATTCGCGACGCCCCACTGGATAATCTCAGCCTTCGACATGAACTGGAGCGGTGCAATGATTTTAAAGCCATTGCCCTCAACGCCCGCCTTGGTGGCAAGATTAGCCATACGCTCAAAGGACTCGACAAATTCAGGGCGGCAATCTGGATAGCCTGAGTAATCCACCGCATTAACACCAATAAAGATATGCTGAGCCTCGAGCACCTCAGCCCAACCCAAGGCAAGCGAAAGAAAAACGGTATTACGGGCAGGTACATAGGTGACAGGAATACCCTCGGTAGGTGCTTCCGGCACATCGATAGCGCTATCGGTCAACGCCGAGCCGCCAATACCATTCAGGTTCAAACCAATCACTTTGTGTTCGACCACACCCAATTGAGTTGCCACACGTTCAGCGGCCTTGAGCTCGGCTCTATGACGTTGCCCATAATCAAAGCTCATGGTGTAGCAGGCAAAGCCCTCAGCCCGAGCCATGGCGACAACCGTGGCAGAATCCAGGCCACCAGACAGCAAGATAACGGCTTTTTTCTGGTTCATATCAATGTCCTGGCTCGTCATTCCAAAGAATTTTATGCAGCTGCAGCTGAAAGCGTACCGGCAGGTTGTCTTCTACAATCCACTCAGCCAACTGACGCGGGGTAACCTGCTGATGGCTAGGGGAAAACAACACCTCATCCACCCGCTCATCAAGGCGATACTGAATCAGCTTAGACACAGCCCACTCGTAATCTTCACGTGAGCAAATTACGAACTTCACCTGATCGTTTGGCGTAAGATGATCAATGTTGTCGTACAGATTGCGAGAGACTTCAGCAGAGCCGGGCGTCTTCAGATCGACGACCTTGACGACTCGCCGATCTACAGGCGCGACGTCAAGCGCACCACTGGTTTCAAGTGACACCTCATAGCCAGCGTCACATAGGCGCTCTAGCAGGGGTAAGCAGTTTGGCTGGGCAAGCGGCTCGCCTCCTGTTACACACACATAGCGAGGCTTATACTGAGCGACACGCTCAACGATTTCGTCCAGCGACATGATCTGGCCGCCGCTGAAGGCATAAGCCGTATCGCAATATTGGCAACGCAAGGGACAGCCTGTAAGGCGCACGAAAACAGTTGGCAAGCCAGTTGTTCGTGTTTCCCCCTGCAGCGAGTAGAAAATCTCGGTAATACGCAGAGTGTTTTGTTGCATGTAGGCCACGGGCGTGACAGCGATACAGGCCGTCCGCCTCCGTTGCGAAAAAAGGGAGGCGGATTCTAACGAAAAAACCTGCCGTTAGGGCAGGTTTTTGAGATCACGCTGGGCTAATTGTGCGGCAGACGATCCAGGATACTGCGCAATGACCTGTTGGTACATTGCTTTAGCCTTGTCTCGATTTCCAAGCCGCTGCTCAACACCAGCCAGCTTGTAAAGAGAGTCTGGAACCTTGGGATGATTTGGGTAAGCCTGACTTACGCGTGCAAACGCCTGTCCTGCGGCTTGTAAATCCCCGGAAGCCATATTGACTTCGCCTAACCAATATTGGGCATTTCCCGCATACTGGCTATTGGGATACTTACGCAGAAACGCTGTAAAGGCTTGGCTTGCCTTGGCAAAATCCTTTGCCTTGATCAGATCAAAGGCCGCATCGTAATACAGCTTTTCCTTTGCGGGATCACCAGGCTCGCTGTTGGCCTGAGAAGCTGGCGGAACAGGTGCGGCGTTCGCATTGATGGCCCCTGCAGACGAACCAGCATCATTACCACCAGTGGCATTCGCTGGCGCTCCAGAAGAAGCACTTGCAGAAATTCGGCGATCAAGGTCCTGGTAACGTTCCAGTCCTTGCTGTTTTAGCTGATTGATTTCATTTTGCTGCTCTTCAACCTGACCACGCAGGCGCGCAATATCATCCTGCATCTGCTGCAATTGCATGAAGAGCTGCCCCTGTGCAGAGACAGGGGCGCTAGCGCCACCATCCCCTGCATAGGGAGCGCCTTGGGTGCTATAGCCGGGAGTAGAACCGCTCCCACCATATCCCCCTTCCTGAACCGGTACCTGTGCCCATACAAAGGAAGTGCACAGAGCCAACGATGTCAGTACAAACAGGCGCTTCGGCATAGATCTTACTTCTTCAGCTCAACGCGACGGTTCTGAGCCCAGGACTGCTCGTCATGACCGATAGCAGCAGGACGCTCTTTACCATAGGAAACGAGTTCAAGCTGAGCCGGAGAAACGCCCTGCAGTACGAGGTAACGCTGAACAGCCTTGGCACGACGCTCGCCCAGAGCCAGGTTGTACTCACGAGTACCGCGCTCGTCAGTATGGCCTTCCAGTACAACGCGCTGACCACTAGTCTTCAGGTCACGAGCATGAACGTCCAGAGCGCGCATGGCTTCCGGCTTCAGATCGGAGCTGTCGTATTCGAAATAGAATGTAGTGATAGCACGCAGAGCGGCTTCGTCGCTCATGCTGCCATCAACGGCACCGGCGTTAGCGCCATAGCCTGCGTTTGGATCGACAGCACCGGCGCCAGCGCCAGCACCTTCACCAGAAGCATCACCACCCTTGGAAGAACAACCTACTGCAACGGCCATGGCCAAAGCCAGAGCAGCGAACTTGCCGAATTTCAGCATTTCCATCGTTAACTCCTAAAGAACCGCAAAGTGTTTTGTATAGAACAGATTATATTGCCGTCAGTTCAGGTAAGGGGACCAAGAAGGCTCGCGAACATCGCCTTGGGTGGTGGGTAGCGTAATACGCACACGTCCGTTGATGGATACAAGCATCAGTACGCCTCGGTCCTGCTGGCGGGACGCGTAGATTACCATGGTGCCATTTGGCGCAACAGTAGGCGAATCGTTAAGACTGGTGTTGGAGAGCACCCGGACGCTGCCACGCTGAAGATCCTGGGCACCAATCTGGAAGTTGGTGAAACCTTCCTGACGATGCACCATTACCAGCGTTTTTTCATCGGCAGATAGTTTAGGGTTCGCATTGTAGTTGCCTACGAATGTAACGCGCTCTGCCCCACCGCCGCTAACATTGGTTTTATAGATCTGTGGTTTTCCGGAACGATCTGAAGTGAAATAGATAGTCTGCCCATCACGTCCCCAGAACGGCTCGGTATCAATCGCAGAGTCGTTGGTAACGCGACGAATCTGACGCGAATTCAGGTCCATCACATAAATCTCAGGGTTTCCATCGCGCGACAGCACGAACGCCAGGCGGTTACCGTCCGGAGAAAAAGCCGGAGCGCCATTCAGTCCTTCGAAATTGGTGAGCTGCTCACGACGACCTGTATCTACGTACTGCAGAAAGATACGTGGGCGCTGCTGTTCAAAGGAAACATAGGCGATACGCTTGCCATCAGGAGCAAAACGAGGCGACAGGATTGGTTCACGAGACTGTAGGAGTGTCACGGAACGAGCACCGTCATAGTCTGCACGCTGCAGGGTATAACGAGTATTGTTCTGGGAAAAACGCTCGGCAGTAACGTACAGGAGCTTCGTAGAGAATGCGCCCTTGATACCGGTCAGCTTTTCGAATGACTGATCGGAAATATAGTGAGCCATGTCGCGCAGCTGATCGGTACCCCCGCCTACACTACCCGTCATGACCTGCTGCTGTGTAGCGATGTTGAACAGTGCATATTGGATTTGCAGACGACCACCGCTGGGCACGATATTGCCGATCAGCACATAGCTGACCCCCAGTGCCTGCCAATCCTTGTAGGACACTTCGCTTGCCTGAGTCGGCAGGCTAAGCATGTTCTGCCGGTCGATGGGAGCAAAAGAGCCGGAATTGCGCAGATCGTTACCAATGATATTGGCCATATCATCGGGCAGTGGTTGACCACCCTGCCAGCCAAAAGGCACGACTGCAATCGGGATGGCTTTGTCATTGCCACTGGATACCACCAGGGGGTCGGCAGCATGGGCAGCGCCTACCAGGAACATGAATCCCAGCAGAACGATACGAATCAGGTTATTCACAGACTCAAATCCTCCGGTTTGAAGATAATGCGACGCTTGCGATAAAGCTGGTCGAACGTCGCGCGATCAAGCTGTTGCATTTCAGGTATGCGTCCTACGTTGCGCACGGCAGCCACTGCCGAGCTATCGAAAGCAGAATCACCGCTAGACCGGGTCACACTGGCATTGGTTACCGTTCCGTCAGGTAGCATTTCAATTTGCACTTCCACACTCATACCGTTGCGGGCAGATGGCGGGCGGCGCCATTGCTCACTGACCAGACGCACGATAAGGTCATCAAAGTTCGACGCTACCTCATCGCCTACCTCATCAGCCATTGCCTGCTGTCGCTGCGTATCATCGGAAAGAAGCTCAGCCAACGCCTGTGCTTTCTTATCCTCTGCTGCCTTGCGTGCGGCAGCCTGAGCTGCCCTTTTCTTGGCGTCCTCAGCAGCTTTGGCTTTCGCCTGCTCGGCCGCTTTTTTCTTGGCCTCTTCAGCTGCTTTCTTTTTAGCTTCTTCAGCGGCTGCTTTTTTCTCTGCCGCTTCAGCCGCTTTCTTTTGTGCGTCTTCCGCTGCTTTCTTCTTAGCTTCTTCAGCTGCTGCCTTTTTCTGAGCAGCCTCCTCAGCCTGTTTTTTTGCCAATTCAGATTTGCGCTGCTGCTCTGCGGCGGCTTTTTCCTGCGCTGCCTTTTCAGCCTTTGCTGCGGCCTCAGCTTTTGCCGCTTCGGTCTTGGCTTCAGCGGCTTTCTGGGCAGCTTCTACCTGCTGCGCCTTTCGAGCGTCCTCAGCTTTCTTTTGTTCCGCAGCTTTGGCGGCTGCCGCCGCCGCAGCAGCGGCCTGGGCCTGCTGCTCTGCTTTCTTCTGCTCCATCTGCTCGACTTCATACTGGCGAGAAGACGTTTTTTTGGCCTCTCCAGCCAGCTTCTGCTCTGTCTGCACCTGAGCAGGGCTTTTGGATTTCAACTGGACCAGAGTCGCCTGAACAATTGGCTTGGACTGTGGCAGCTCCGGTGCCATTGCCCAGCTCACAAACAGAGCGGCAAAAATGACAACATGGAGAGCCACAGCCCAAACGATAGGCCAGAAATAGCTCTCTGAAGGAGAACGCTCACGGTCTTGCATCAAGGCGCCTCGGTGATCAACCCGACATTGGGTACACCTGCCTGCTGCAGGCCGCCCATGGCTGCTGCCACTATCCCATAGTTAACAGCCTTGTCACCCCGGATGAAAACCTGGGTATCAGGTCTTGCACGCATGATCTTGGTAACCTGCTCCGTCAACTGAGGCAGGGCAACAGCGCTGGCACTGTCACGCTGCTGGTCCGTCTCGACTTCCTTACCTGTATTCCAGTAGTAAGTACCGTCCGCCTTGATAGAAATAGTCAGGATCTGCTTGTTGTTATCCTGCGGCATGGGCTGGCTGTCCGCATTAGGCAAGTCGACCTTGACCCCTTGATTGATCATTGGCGCAGTTACCATGAAAATGACCAGCAGCACCAGCATCACATCGATGTAAGGTACGACGTTCATTTCGGCAACCGGCTTACGCTTATGTCTACCCCTGGAGGACATGGTTGATACCTATTACTCGTCGCTGGTGTGGACTTTGCGATGCAGGATGGACTGGAACTCATCAGCAAAGGTGTAATAACGTCCGATCAGTGTCTCTGAACGCGCAGCAAACCGGTTGTACGCCACTACGGCCGGAATCGCTGCAAACAAACCGATCGCGGTTGCAATCAGTGCTTCTGCGATACCAGGCGCAACGGTAGCCAGCGTAGCCTGCTGTACCGTAGCCAGACCGCGGAATGAGTTCATGATGCCCCATACGGTACCGAACAGACCTACATACGGACTGGTGGAGCCGACGGTAGCCAGGAACGGCAGGCTTTGCTCAAGCTTCTCTTCTTCGCGAGAAATGGCGACCCGCATGGCACGCTGAACGCCTTCCATCACCGCGTCAGGGTCTACCCCCGCCTGCTGACGCAGCCTGGAAAACTCTTTGAAGCCAGCACGGAAGATCTGCTCGACACCTGAATCGGGGTCAGGATTGCTGCCTGCCTGACGGTAAAGCTTGGACAGGTCGATACCCGACCAGAAACGCTCCTCGAAAGTCTCCAGTGCACGTTTGGCTGCACGGATGGCATTGGCACGCTGGATAATCATGACCCATGATGTTACCGAAGCCGCTACCAGCGTCAGCATGACCAGCTGAACTACCAGGCTGGCATTGCTCACAAGGCTCCACATGGAGGAATGGTCGACAGTTGGTTCCACGCTAAATCTCCTGCTTAAATTGAGTCCGAATCGCTCGCGAATACTGTTCGCATGGCCTCAGGAATGGCCCTGGGCCTGAAGTTGTCTGAACGTACACACGCAACCGTCACATACCCTTCGCATAACAGAACACCATCGTCTCGCCGAGTCACCTGCTGATGAAAGCGCAGGCTGGCCCGGTTCAGTTCAATAACCCGAGCGCTGACCTCCAACTCGTCATCCAACCGAGCCGGTGCATGGTAACGTGCCTCACATGAATGCACGACAAATAGGATGTTTTCTTCCGCCAGGCGAGATTGAACAAAGCCTAACGCCCGCAACCGTTCGGTACGAGCACGTTCCATGAATTTGAGATAGTTGACGTAGTAGACGATGCCTCCTGCGTCGGTGTCTTCGTAATACACTCGACACCGCAGCGAATACGGCTGAGTCACATGTTGCGCGCGCATACTCTAGAACCAAGCCTTCAATTTGCCAATCAGAAATACTTGCAGTTGCAATTAATTATTATCTTCCTCAAAAAGATCAGGCACGGTTCCTGGCCCCATACGCTTGGGCACGTTCAAACCAAAGTGAAGATAAGCATGGCGGGTTACCATCCGACCCCTTGGCGTACGCATGATATAGCCCTGCTGAATCAAATACGGTTCCAAGACATCTTCAATGGTGTGACGCTCCTCACTGATTGCAGCAGCCAGGCTATCTACCCCTACCGGCCCGCCGTCGAACTTGTCGATGAGCGTCAGTAGAAGTCTTCGGTCCAGGTGATCAAAGCCGCGTGCATCCACATCCAGCAGATCCAGAGCCTGGCTTGCAATCGTATGACTGATTCGTCCCTGCCCTCTCACCTCTGCAAAATCGCGTACACGTCTTAATAACCGGTTCGCAATACGGGGAGTACCGCGGGCACGGCGAGCGATTTCCACAGCGCCTTCGGCCTCAATTGTCAGATTCAGGATTTTGGCAGAACGCATAACGATGCTGGCAAGGTCCTCTACGCTATAAAACTCAAGCCGCTGAATAATTCCGAATCGGTCCCTTAATGGGTTCGTCAGCATTCCGGCACGCGTAGTGGCTCCCACCAATGTAAACGGTGGCAAATCCAGCTTGATTGATCGCGCGGCAGGGCCTTCGCCAATCATAATATCGAGCTGATAATCCTCCATCGCTGGATAGAGGACCTCTTCTACAACCGGCGAAAGGCGATGGATTTCGTCTACGAAAAGAACGTCTCCAGCCTCGAGACTGGTCAGCAGAGCAGCAAGATCTCCTGGCCGCTCAATTACCGGCCCAGATGTGCTTTTAATGGCAACACCCATTTCCTCGGCAATGATATTGGCGAGCGTGGTTTTGCCTAGCCCTGGCGGCCCGAAAATAAGCGTATGGTCTAGTGCCTCGCCCCGCCCCTTTGCCGCCTGGATGAAAAGACTCATCTGCTCGCGCACGACCGGCTGACCAATGTACTCGGTCAGTCTCAGAGGACGGATAGCACGATCCTGCTGTTCTTCACGATCTCGGCCCGCGGCAGAAATCAAACGATCCGGTTCAATCATGGTTACACCATGCCTTTAAGGGCACGACGAATAAGGTCTTCACTGCTGAGGCCTTCTTCAGCGATGGCAGATACTGCACGACTGGCTTCCTGCGGCTTGAATCCGAGCGACACTAACGCACTGACCGCATCAGTTTCAGCTGTTACGACAGGCTTGCCGGCAGCCGTTTCCATCATGAGCGGTGCGATAGACGGAAGGCTTTCCCATGCCTTGAAGCGATCCTTGAGCTCGACCAGCAGACGTTCAGCCGTCTTTTTGCCGACGCCGGGAATCTTAACCAGCGCAGACGCATCCTGGGCCTGTACGCAGCGCACCAGCTCGTCCACCTCAAAGCCAGACATCAGCGCCAGCGCCAGCTTTGGCCCTACTCCATTCAAGCGAATCAACTCACGGAAGAGTTCTCGCTCGCGCTTTTCAAAAAAGCCGTAAAGCAGATGAGCATCCTCACGCACGACCAGATGCGTATGCAAGGTAACTGGCTCACCCAACGACGGAAGGCGATACAACGTTGTCATGGGGACTTCCAGCTCGTAGCCCACGCCATTGACATCGATGATTACATGCGGCGGCTGTTTTTCAGCCAGAGAACCGCGGAGACGTCCAATCACAGAAATACCTATTAAAGACGCAGGCGACCACCGCGCCGGCGAGCCCCTAGAAGCCCATGAGGGGTCAGACTTTGCCGCGTATGCGCATGACAAATAGCAATCCCGAGGGCATCGGAAGCATCTATCTGGGGCTTCTCCTTTAGTTTCAACAAGTGCATGACCATCATCATGACCTGTTGCTTATCGGCAGCACCTGAGCCCACGATGGCTTGTTTGACCTGGGTAGCTGTGTATTCAGCTATTTCAAGCCCCGCTTCGGCACAGGCCACAATGGCTGCACCTCGAGCTTGTCCCAGCTTTAAAGCAGAATCGGCATTGCGCGCCATGAATACCTGTTCAATGCCCATGGTGACTGGCTCATAAAGCCCAATGACTTCCCGCACCCCTCTGTAGACGATTTGCAAACGCTCATACAAAGGGCCATTACCCGTACGAATACAGCCAGAGGCTACGTATTCGCACCCTTTACCTGTGTCCCGGATTACGCCGAATCCAGTGATTCGCGAACCAGGGTCAATGCCTAGTACCAGGGTCATCTCTATATCCTTCCCAGACCAGGCGGGAGAAAGGTGACTGCTTTAAGGAGGCTCGTACCTTTCCAGTAGCAGCCACCCCTGTTGCGCGCTGACACTATAGGGGTATCAGGCCCTTTAGCCTAGCTGCGCCATGACATCATCTGGAATTTCCGCATTGGAGTACACATTCTGGACATCATCCAGATCCTCCAGCATATCGATAAGCTTGAGCACTTTCTGGGCCGTATCCAGATCCAGCGGCGTTGTAGTAGACGGAATCATGGAAATCTCGGCAGCTTCGGATTTGAAGCCAGCTTCCGTCAATGCCTCGTTTACGGCAATAAAGTCGCTAAATGAGGTAAAGACGTCAACAGATCCATCATCATTGGTGACTACATCATCAGCACCTGCTTCAAGCGCCGCTTCCATGAGTGCATCTTCGTCGACGCCCGGTGCAAAGCTGATCTGTCCCTTGCGCTCGAACATGTACGCTACCGAGCCATCAGTACCCAGGTTACCGCCGCACTTGCTAAAGGCATGACGCACCTCAGCGGCCGTACGGTTGCGGTTATCCGTCATGGCCTCTACGATCAAGGCGACACCACTCGGGGCATAGCCCTCATAGGTCAGCTCTTCAACGTTATCCCCTTCGTTGGCGCCTGCCCCTCGTGCAATGGCGCGATCGATGGTGTCACGTGTCATATTGGCAGTAAGCGCCTTATCCACTGCCAGGCGAAGACGCGGATTATCCGCCGGAACGCCACCACCCTGACGGGCAGCTACGGTCAGCTCACGGATGATCTTGGTAAAGATCTTACCCTTCTTGGCGTCCTGTCGCTCTTTGCGGTGCTTAATGTTGGCCCATTTGGAATGACCCGCCATAACGAACTCCAAATCACTTTTTGACAAAGGGCAACCTTGCGGCTGCCCGGTTGATCAATTACTCAGCTTTTGGCTGCTCACGCAAACGAATGTGCAGCTCGCGCAACGCCTTGGCATCCACTGCGCCAGGTGCCTGAGTCATGACATCGGCAGCGCTCTGGGTTTTCGGGAAGGCAATAACTTCACGAATAGACTGCGCGCCGGTCATCAGCATTACCAGACGATCCAGGCCGAAGGCCAAACCACCGTGCGGTGGCGCGCCAAACTTGAGTGCGTCGAGCAGGAAGCCGAACTTCTCTTCCTGTTCCGCCGCGTCAATGCCCAGCAAGCGGAACACAGCCTGCTGCATTTCCTTGCGGTGGATACGGATGGAACCACCACCCAGCTCGGTGCCGTTGAGGACCATGTCATAAGCGCGAGACAATGCATTCGCCGGATTCGCCTCGAGCTCTTCCGGTGTGCACTTGGGCGATGTGAAGGGGTGATGCAGTGCAGAGAAACTGCCATCATCGTTTTCTTCGAACATCGGGAAGTCAACGACCCAGAGCGGCGCCCACTCACAGGTCAGCAGGTTCAGATCGTGCCCCAGCTTGATACGCAGACCACCCAACGCATCACTGACGATCTTGGCCTTGTCTGCGCCAAAGAAGACGATATCGCCGTCTACCGCACCCACGCGATCAAGGATGGCGTTGAGGTTCGGCTCAGCAATGTTCTTGACGATAGGTGACTGCAAGCCTTCAACACCCTGGGCGCGGTTGTTGACCTTGATATAGGCCAGGCCCTTAGCGCCAAAGATGCCCACATACTTGGTGTAATCATCGATCTGCTTACGGGGCATGCTGGCACCACCCGGTACGCGCAGTGCAGTTACACGGCACTTGGGATCGTTAGCCGGACCGGCAAACACCTTGAAATCGACATCCTTGAGCAGATCAGCTACATCCACCAGCTCCAGCGGAATGCGCAGGTCCGGCTTGTCTGAACCATAACGGCGCATGGCCTCCTCGAAGGTCATGTGCGGGAACTCGCCGAACTCCAGATCCAGCACTTCCTTGAACAAGGAACGGATCATGCCCTCGGTGATACCCATGATGTCTTTCTCATCGAGGAAGCTGGTCTCGATGTCAATCTGGGTAAATTCGGGCTGACGGTCTGCACGCAGGTCTTCGTCGCGGAAGCATTTGGCAATTTGGTAATAGCGATCAAAGCCCGCCACCATCAACAGCTGCTTGAACAGCTGGGGTGACTGCGGCAGAGCAAAAAAGCTGCCAGGATGGGTACGGCTAGGCACCAGATAATCACGAGCGCCCTCGGGTGTCGCACGGGTCAGGATAGGCGTCTCCACATCCATGAAGCCCTGCTCGTCCAGATAACGGCGAATGCTGGAAGTTATGCGCGAACGCAGCTTGAGCTTGGCAGCCATCTCGGGGCGGCGCAGATCAATGAAACGGTAGCGCAGGCGTGTTTCTTCGCCCACATCGGAATATTCGTCCAGCGGGAACGGCGGCGTCTCGGCCTGGTTCAGCACTTCAAGGTCATAACCCAGCACCTCGATAGCACCTGAGGCCATATTCGGGTTGACCGCACCCGCAGGACGCAAACGGACCTTACCCGTTACCTTGACGACATATTCACTGCGTACACGGTCGGCCTTGGCAAACGTCTCTGCCCGATCCGGGTCGAACACGACCTGAGCGAGGCCTTCACGGTCGCGTATATCCAGGAAGATAACGCCTCCATGGTCGCGACGGCGGTGAACCCAGCCGCAAAGGGTGATTTCCTGGCCGTCCAGGCTCTCGTTCAATTGGCCGCAATAATGGCTGCGCATCATGGTTGTGTTTCGCTTCTCTTGAGTCCGGAATTAAGAGATGGGGAGCAAGCATCATTCACAGGCACGTCTCGCAGAACTGCTGCAACGTAAAGCCAGCCAAAGATTGTATTCCCATCTGGTTTCTCTTGGTCAGTGGGCGATTCTATAACAATTACCAAGCCTGACGCAGCCGACCTATGACAAGCCGGCTGCCTTTTAAGAGCCTAGACTGACTTTTATAGAACCCAAGCGATTAGGCCCTCCTTGACCGGTGCTTGCGAGCATTCCATTTCCAAGGGCCTGTGTTAGGCTCCGTTTCAAATAAACATCACTGCCAAAGGAGAGCGGTATGGAAATCAATATCGGAATTGCCGAGCAAGATCGTGCGGCCATTGCAGATGGGCTCTCTCGTCTGCTTGCAGATACCTACACGCTGTATCTGAAGACCCATAACTTTCACTGGAACGTGACAGGGCCGATGTTCAACACGCTGCATACCATGTTCGAAACCCAGTACACCGAACTGGCTACCGCAGTTGATGATATTGCCGAGCGCATCCGCGCATTGGGATTCGCTGCACCAGGCACCTACTCGGCCTATGCCAAGCTATCCAGTATCAAGGAAGAGGAAGGCATTCCAGAGGCGCAGGAGATGATTCGCCTGCTTGTACAAGGCCAGGAAGCAGTCGTTCGTACCGCTCGTGGAATTTTTCCGATTGTAGATAAGGTCAGCGACGAGCCGACAGCCGATCTGCTGACTCAACGCATGCAAACGCATGAGAAGACAGCCTGGATGCTACGCAGCCTCCTGGCCAACTGATAGAAGCCCGGCAGACGCCGGGCTTTTTCATTTTTTCCTCTCATTCTGATGGCATCATCGGGCCATTGATTGAGTAGCCTTCACCTTTACGGTTAAATAACGCTGTGCGTATCTGCGCATAGGTCGATCATTCATAGCCACGCGTTTCAGGCAACAACAGCGATCGACTTGCTATTTCTCCAAGGTGACATCATTGAATACGCTTACACTTGTTCACATTGCGTCTGGTGCGATTGCACTTTCGATAGCCGTGGTTTCCTCTTTACAAGCAGATAAACCCAGCTTTTTTCATCATCATGAAGCCTTGCACATGGCTTTTCTTGGTCTTCTCTTGCTGATTACGACCCCTTCCGTCAGCAGCAAAAATAAGGGAGCTACGCAAACCATCACCTCAACGCTGCTGATAGCAGCTGCATGCCTTCAAGCCCTGGAACTCTTGGTTCCTGATGCCTTTCCTGGCCTACCGCCCCTGGTCAGCATCAGCCTGCCGATTGCGATGATTGCAACGCTGGTCAAGCTGTTTGCAGCCTTTAAATCGTCCAAGACAGGCAGCTACAACAAGCACAGGAAGACACGACACAACGCCCAGGATGCACT
The DNA here is from genome assembly GCF_058536325.1 of Pseudomonas sp. C2.3V. Taxonomy (NCBI): domain Bacteria; kingdom Pseudomonadati; phylum Pseudomonadota; class Gammaproteobacteria; order Pseudomonadales; family Pseudomonadaceae; genus Pseudomonas; species Pseudomonas sp. C2.3V. The sequence continues at coordinate 2,934,484 of NZ_JBZUBN010000001.1, forward strand.
TCCTGCAGAAGGCCGTGAAATAGGCACTGTAAAGTGGTTCAACACCTCGAAGGGATTCGGATTCATTTCACGCGATCAGGGCGACGATATTTTCGTTCACTTTCGGGCTATCCGGGGCGAGGGTCACCGCGTCCTGGTAGAGGGCCAGCGTGTCGAGTTTTCCGTTATTCAGCGTGACAAGGGGCTTCAGGCAGAAGACGTGACAGTATCGTTTGCACGTTGACCCGCTCAAAGGCGGCTCCTTTGGGAGCCGCCTTTATCAACATCAATAATGAGGTGGCGGAGCATCGTCCTCGACCGCCCCTTGCGAAACCGCGATCTCAGCTTGCCTTCTCGCAAGCTCTTCGATCTGCAGCTTCATTCGATCCAGCATTCTCTGCTGCTCGACAATAATATCGTTCAAGGTCTGGATTAGATCATCCTGAAACGCTTGTCGCATTTCCAACTCGTTGATTCGTTCTTCAACCATCATGCTTGTCACCCTCCCACTTTTCGGCAAAAAGGGACTTGAGGTCACTCAGGCATTTTTCAAGCTCGCTTTCACTATAGGCTTTTGCAGGTCCTTTACCCCATACAGGGCCCGGCCACGCTAAATCCTCTTCAAAACGAGCCACTACATGAATATGAAGTTGCTTAACTATGTTTCCCAATGTGGCGACATTTATCTTTGCCGCATGGGTGTAGTCTTTCAGACGCTGTGCAACGTATGACGATTCCTTCATCAATTGCATCTGATCCTCTAACGACAGCTCAAATACTTCGCTGATATTAGATCGCCGGGGTACAAGGATCAGCCATGGATAGTTGGCATCCTTCATTAAAAGCAACTTGCACAACGGTAAATCGCTTACCTGTACAGTATCCGCCCCAAGGCGCTCATCAAGATCAAACATAGTTACCTTCCTAACTAAAAACGGGACGGACATTGACGTCCTTGCACCAAAGCAGTTCAGCCATGCCTTTCATCTGAAAGAGTACGCCTCAAAAGTGTGCATATACCGAGTGCAAGTCATTGATTATCTACTTGATAACGTGCTGATGGCACTTTGTGCACACTCTTTGCTTAGCGTTCGAGCATCTTATCAGGAGGAACTCTTATCAATCCGGATGAGGTTGATAAGGCATCTTTCTGATTCTAAAAAATTATAGAAAGCGCCTATAAAAATTCGATGGGAACTTTCAAGCCTGACACTAGAGTGCTATAAGTTGGCACCAACAAGAACAACCAGTCACGTTTAACGATGACTGATATTTCAATCCAAAGGAGCAATCATAATGCAAGTGATGAAGTGGAGCGTCATCGCCCTCGCCGTAGCGGCAGGGACGACCCAGATGGCATTCGCCAGTCAGCAGTCTGAATCCAAAGGCTTTATTGAAGACAGCAGCCTGACGCTGACCAACCGCAACTACTACTTCAATCATGACAACAAAGACGGTAGGGACGATGGTCGTGACTGGTCGCATGCACTGCTAACTAACTTTCAGTCCGGCTTTACGCAGGGCACAGTTGGCTTTGGTGTCGATCTCTTCGCCAATATCGGTCTGAAACTCGATAAACGTTACGGTGGAGCTGGTAACGTTCCGGTTCACGACGACGGCAAATCACCTGACGATTGGGAGCACGTAGGCGGGGCGGTTAAGCTGCGTGTATCCAACACTGTATTGAAATATGGCCAGATGGCACCTACCGCTCCGGTATTTGCAATTGGCGGCTCCCGGATTTTCCCGCAAACAGCCACGGGCTTTAACCTGCTGAGCAGCGAGATTGAAGGTCTTAAACTTGAGGCAGGGCATTTTACATCCGGAACAGGCCCTACTGGCCAAAGCAACCGTGAGCCATTAAGAACCGCTTACACAGGCATTGATGCCAAGGACGTTGACTACCTCGGAGGCAGCTATGACTTGGCTGAAGGGTTAAGCCTTAGCCTGTATGGATCTGAGTTCAAGGATATCTGGCGTCAGTACTACGGCAATGTTAACTATGCGCTACCCCTGACTGATCAACAGGCTGTTACTTTCGACTTCAACATCTACCGCACGCTTGATGAAGGAAGCAAGAAAGCAGGTAACATTAATAACACTACATGGTCTTTGGCTGCAGCCTATTCACTAGACGCTCACACGTTTACGCTGGCCTATCAAAAGGTACATGGCGACACCCCATTTGACTATGTAGGTGTTGGCGAAGAGAACAGCGGCGGTGACTCGATTTTCCTAGCAAACTCGATTCATGTTTCTGACTTTAACGGTCCTGGCGAGAAATCTTGGCAGGCTCGCTACGACTTGAACATGGCGAGTTTTGGCGTACCGGGTTTGAGCTTCATGACACGTTATGTCAAAGGCTGGGACTCAAATGGCTCTAGGATTGACGTAAATACCAGTGGCTATGTTGATGATGATGGCGCCTCTCTGTACGGAAGCGACGGTAAGCACCACGAGTGGGATCTGGAAGCTAAATATGTTGTTCAGAGCGGTCCCGCCAAAGACCTTTCCATCCGTGCACGCCAAGCCTTCCACCGAGCAAACAGCGACTATGCCGATCGTGATACCAACCAGTTCCGCCTGATGGTGGAGTACCCGCTGAGCATTCTGTAATACAGAACTCATTAGCAATACCTAAAATGCCCGGCCATGCCGGGCATTTTACTTTTCCTGTCACACCCACTTCTCTCTAGTGCTTGCCCCTCTCGCCTGTACGGCTAGGAAAGCCCACCGTACAATGCAGTTTTCGCTGATCAGAAAAGACCTGCCCTCATGCGTACTAGTCAGTATCTTCTCTCTACCCTGAAAGAAACGCCTTCTGATGCCACTGTCATCAGTCATCAACTCCTGCTACGCGCCGGCATGATCCGCAAGCTGGCGTCCGGCCTCTATACTTGGCTGCCGCTGGGCCTGCGTGTATTACGCAAGGTCGAGACTGTTGTACGCGAAGAGATGAATGCGGCCGGCGCTCTGGAAGTACTCATGCCAGCCATTCAGCCCGCCGAGCTGTGGCAGGAATCAGGCCGCTGGGAACAATATGGCCCTGAACTGCTCCGCCTCAAGGATCGTCATGAGCGCGACTTTTGCGTAGGCCCAACCCATGAGGAAGTGATTACAGATCTGGCGCGCAACGAGCTCAACAGCTATAAGCAGCTTCCGATCAACATGTACCAAATTCAGACCAAGTTTCGCGATGAGATTCGTCCTCGCTTTGGCCTGATGCGTGGGCGTGAATTCGTCATGAAGGATGCCTACTCCTTCCATATGACCCAGGAATCGCTGCAGGAAACCTATGATCGGATGTATCAGGCCTACTGCAACGTATTCACTCGACTCGGGTTGAACTTCCGTCCTGTTCAAGCTGATAACGGCTCCATTGGCGGCAGCGGCTCCCATGAATTCCATGTACTGGCCAGCTCCGGCGAAGACGATATCGTTTTCAGTGACAGCTCCGATTACGCAGCCAACATTGAAAAGGCTGAAGCGCTACCCCGTGAAACTTCACGCGGCGCGGCTATTGAAGAGCTTCGCTTGGTTGATACACCAGACACTAAAACTATCGCGGCACTGGTAGAGAACTTCAATCTGCCGATTGAGAAGACGATCAAGACATTGATCGTACATGGCGCAGAAGAAGGCACGCTCGTTGCGCTCATCATTCGTGGCGATCATGAGCTAAACGAAATCAAGGCCTCCAACCTCGAACTTGTTGCCTCCCCTCTCGAATTTGCTACTGAGGCGGAAGTTCGTGCAGCCATTGGCGCAGGCCCTGGCTCCCTAGGCCCGCTGAACCTTCCGATGCCTTGCGTCATCGATCGCTCGGTTGCCATGATGAGCGACTTCGCAGCAGGTGCAAATATTGATGACAAACACTATTTTGGAGTGAACTGGGAGCGTGACCTGCCGCTGCCTGAGGTCGCTGATCTGCGCAATGTGGTGGCAGGCGATCCCAGTCCCGACGGCAAGGGCAACCTGGTCATCAAACGCGGCATCGAGGTCGGTCATATTTTCCAGCTTGGCACCAAGTACAGTGAAGCAATGAACCTGACCGTCCTGAGCGAACAAGGAAAGCCCGTCAAGCTCACTATGGGCTGCTATGGCATCGGCGTGTCTCGTGTCGTCGCGGCAGCCATCGAGCAGAATCATGATGAACGCGGCATCCTATGGCCCGATGCGCTTACTCCCTTCCACATTGCGCTGGTTCCTCTGAAATATGAAAACGAGCGCGTACGGGAAGTAACGAATCAACTGTATCAGGCGCTAACTGCTGCCGGTTATGAAGTCCTGTTGGATGATCGTGACAAAAAGACAAGTCCCGGCGTCAAATTTGCAGATATGGAGTTGATCGGCATTCCTCACCGGATCGTAGTAGGTGATCGCGGCCTTGCTGAAGGTACTTACGAGTACAAAGGACGCCGCGAGCAGGACAACCAGAATGTGCCGATCAATGAATTGCTGCCATTTTTGGAAGCACGCATTAATCGTTGAGCCAAGCCATGCCTTTAAGAAGCCCTTTTTTTCTCCTTTCCGTCACGCTTGCCAGCGTGACGGTGCTTTCTGGGTGCGCCAATCATTTACCGCAGCGCAGCGAGCATGAGGAGCGTGTCGATCGCAAACTGATCGAACACAGCCTGCAGATCAATGCCGGTGAAAAAGAAGTGCTCGAACTGCCACAGCGACGAATCAAGGTACTCGATCAACATCGTTATGAAGTGACTGACTTTGAAGTAACACGTCATTACGATCGGTATACGCCTTACCAGCCCTGGCGGGAACTTTATGAGGTTCCGCTGGGAGCTGTAACACTCGTGGCAGGCATAGGCGCCAATATTCTCAATGTGCCTCTTCTTGGCAGTCTTCCTGAAAGCGCAACACATGGACTGGTTGTCTATGGGCTGGACGGCCTTAACCCGTTCATGAACGTGGCGTCCAATGGGCGCTCCGAGCAGAACCTGGCCAGCATTGATGAAAAGCAGCTCGATAAACGCGTCGAATACACCAGCCTTCCCTGGGCTGAGCGCCCCGTTGAAGTCAAGGCGGGCAAGGCTCGACATGAGCTGCTGACCGACCAAAACGGCTTTTTGCGTCTGAACCTGCTGGAAGACCCTTTTGCAGGTCATGATATCAGCGGCGCTGGCAAGCTGGACATCACGGTTATCGACCCTGAAGACCAGACCAAAGCCGAGCGCACGTTAACGGTAAGCCGCAGCCTGCGTAGCAAACTTCTGGAGGCCCATGAGCTTATTTACGATGATCTTGAAGAGGACGATGTGACTCGCTGGGTTCATCGTGTAAAGCGCTTGTCTGAACTAGGCCTGGAGGAAGAATCCAGCGAACTGGAACAGAACCTGATCGAGCTGACCCACAATGATCCGGAGCTGCAAAATGAGTTTGTCACTGCATTAGCCAAAGCAACTGGAACACCCAAGACCATCAGCCAGTAAGCATCTATATGGCTGTTAGCGCCATACTGTAAAGTTACCAAGCCCCAATAGCGCATGATCCTGAACCAGGACTTGATTGACATTCGCCTGTGCGGGGCCATGACGAAGCCATGCCAGAAACTGCTCCAGCGCTTCTGGCTCGCCTTCACATTTTATCTCGACACGCCCATCGTCCAGGTTTCTTACCCACCCTGTGATACCTAGGCGCTCTGCCTCTTCCCGGGCACTTTCTCGATAACGGACGCCCTGTACCCGTCCGTCGACGTGGATATGCCTTGCCTGACTGCTCATGGTGACTGCTTCTCCAGCTCAGCGATACGTGCCTGTATGACCGCAGCCGTTTGCTCCCCTACAAGCTTTTCCCTGAAACGGCCTTGGGGGTCAACAAGATAGGTGGCTGGCAGGACGTTGCTGACCGGCAGATCGAAATGCTTGGCAGGATCCTTTTGGAAGACGGCGTATTGAATACCCATCGTTTCTGCACTCTTACGCAGTGCATCGTCCTGCTGGTGATCGTAGTTAACGCCTAGCACCCTTATCTCAGCATTGGCTTTGGCCAAGGCATTGAGCTGGGGGATTTCCTTGTGACAGGGTCCGCACCACTCTGCCCAATAATTAATGACCAACCACCGCCCGTCCAGCTGAGCGTTATCGATTTTATGGCCATACTGGTCATTTCCGTAATCCGGCGTACAGGCTGCCAACAAGAAACTGACGGCAAGCAGGCCGCCACGTAACGCTTTAGTAATCATGTTGACTCCATGGAAGATACTGGTTTGGCTTCAGGTTTCAGCCACTTGGCGAGACTGCCGCCCAGAAGTTGCTCACGTTGCTCATGAAGCTGTTTAAGCGCTTCAATCAGAGGAGGATACCAGTCACCTGTACAGCGCTCGACCTCAGGAAGACGATCGATTTCTGGTAGATGCCATGGGCTCTTTTCCATCAATTGCGTCAGGGTGAATGTGTTGAGATCCCGGCAGAGCACCCATCTTCCACTACTGGTGTGGCACACCAGTTTCTCTTTCTTGAGAAAGTCCAGAATGGGTTGCCATTGATCCTCAGGCAACTTCCAGCCGCTTTTCTGGAGCTCGACAAGATCGAGCGAGGCGCCTGTCTGTTGCCGATCCAGAAAGAAACGAAGCACGCCCAGCAAGACAAGAAACGTAGGGATTGGCTGTCGGCGCCACTGCTTGGAGGAAGAAAGGTTGCACACCAACTCAGCGCCAAAAAGAACGATCAGCCAGGAGACGTAAATCCAGACCAGAAAAAGCGGAATGGTCGCAAAAGCCCCATAGATCAGCTTGTAACCCGGAAAAAACATGACATACAAGCCAAACAGTGACTTGGCCGCTTCGAATAGCACTGACGTAAAGATACCCCCAACCAATGCATGCTTGAGCGGAACACGCGTGTTTGGTACCGCGGCATAGAGCAAGGTGAAGGCAGCCATGCTGAAGAGGAGCGGCATGAACTTGAGCAGCACGGCCGTTCCCATGACCGCATACCGACCGGACATCATGGACAGCGACGCGATATAGGTGCTGATCGCAAAGCCTGCGCCTAGCAAAAGAGGCCCCAGACTGAGGATTGCCCAATACAGGAGAAAACTGGACATGCCTCGACGAGGTTGGGAAACCCGCCAAATGTCATTGAAGGTTTTTTCAATGGTCACCAGCATGGTGAGGGACGTTACTGCCAGCAGCGCGACGCCTAGCCATGTCAAGTGGCGGGCCTGCTCGATAAATCCACGCAGGTGCTCCTCCAAGGTCTCGCCGGTCGAAGGGACGAAGTTATGGAAGATGAATATCTGAATCTGCTCTTCTGTTCCCTGAAAGGCGGGAATGGCAGAGAGCATGGCAAAGGTCACCGTCATGATGGGAACGACGGCAAACAGGGTGGTGTAGGTCAAGGCCGCCGCGTTGTTGGGCGCTCGATCGCCAAGAAAGCGTTTGACCAGGAAACGGCCCCATTCAAATGTGTCGCTCAGGCGCTGACGCATTCTATTTCCTCAACCATGCGTGAATCGTCTTGAATCCAATTACCCGGCACAATGCTCGTTCAGACCACCGGAGGCCCGTTAGAATAGCTGTCACCTCCATAACGATGCGACCTTTTCAATGAGCGAATCGATACTCTTCCACAATCCTCGTTGCTCCAAGTCCCGCAGCGCACTCGAATTGCTGCAGGAAAAAAAGCTGGACCTGCATGTGGTTCGCTACCTTGAAACGCCCCCTACCGCTACAGATCTCAAGGATATTCTGCGTAAACTGGGCATCCCGGCTCGTCAGCTTCTGCGTACCGGCGAAGAGGAATACAAAGCGCTAGGCCTGGCGGATGAAACTCATTCTGAAGACAGACTGATTGAAGCCATGGCGAGTCATCCGAAACTGATTGAACGCCCCATTTTCATCGTAGGCGACAAGGCGGTCATTGGCCGTCCGCCAGAAAAGGTTCTGGAGATACTGCCATGAGTGCTTCCTATATCCTGGTGCTTTATTACAGCCGACATGGCGCTACAGCCCAGATGGCTCAGCAAATTGCCCGCGGAGTCGAAATGGGTGGCCTGGAGGCACGTATCAGGACCGTTCCGAGTGTGTCGACAGTATGTGAAGCAACCGCACCAGAAATCCCAGAGGAAGGCGCGCTATATGCCAGCCTTGATGATCTGCGGCATTGTAGCGGCCTGGCCTTGGGCAGCCCTACGCGGTACGGCAACATGGCGGCGGCGCTGAAGTACTTTTTGGATGGCACGAACAGCTTGTGGCTGACAGGCGAATTGGTAGGAAAGCCGGCCGCGGTCTTCACTTCCACTGCAAGTCTGCACGGTGGTCAGGAAAGCACGCTGCTCTCCATGCTGCTGCCTCTGCTCCATCACGGCATGCTGGTAACCGGATTGCCGTACAGCGAAAGCGCCCTGCTTGAAACCAAAGGCGGCGGCACACCTTATGGTGCCAGCCACTTTGCCGGAACCGATGGCAAGCGGGCCTTGGATGAACATGAGATCACGCTGTGCCGTGCGCTAGGCAAGCGCCTTGCAGCCACAGCCCTGCAACTGGAGTCGCGCCGCTGAAGTGCTTAGCTACAGCGCCGTAAACAGGTAGCGGCTCACCAATCCATGATTTCCTTGACGAACGGAATGGTGAGCTTGCGCCGGGCCTGCAGAGAGGCATGATCCAGGCGCTCCAGCACATCGAACAAGGAGTTCATGCTCCGAGAACCACGCGTCAGGATATAGCGTCCCACTTCTTCGTTCAGATGCAGCCCCCGTCGAGAGGCGCGCAGCTGCAGCGCGCGCAGCTTGTCTTCATCAGACAGCGGCTGAAGCTGGAAGACCAATGCCATGGTAAGCCGTGATTTGAGATCCGGAAGCTTGATAGGCAATGACCGTGGAGGCTTGGAGCCAGACAGCAAGAGCCGCTTTCCAGCATCCCGCACACGATTGAAGAGATGAAACATCGCCTCTTCCCATTCTCGCTTGCCTGCCAGGGCATCCAGATCATCCAGGCAAACCAGCTCGCACTGTTCGAGATTTTCAAACAGTGCGGTTCCATACCCGGAAAGCTCGGCCATTGGCAGATAAACGGCTTGCTCACCCATCTGATAAAACCGCAGGCAGGCAGCCTGCATCAAATGGCTACGCCCGGCGCCTTCCGTTCCCCAGAGGTAGATAAGGCTTTCAGCCCAACCTGCGTCCAGCTCGCATAGGCGCTCGACATAACCCAGCGCCGCCGCATTTGCGCCGGGATAATAATTGGCAAAGGTAGCGTCATCGCGTAGACGCACACCCAAGGGTAACTGTATCGGTTTCATGCCGTGTCTGGCGGCTCGCTGGATTCAGGTCGACCGGGTTTGGAGTAAAGGTCGGAAAGTTTATACAAATCATGGATATGACGCAGCAGAACCATCAAGACGGCGGCTACGGGTAATGCGAGAAGAATACCGCTGAAACCAAACAGTTGACCACCCGCCAGAACGGCAAAGATGACCGCAACGGGATGTAGGCCAATACGATCACCCACCAGAAGCGGTGTCAGCACCATGCCTTCGATCATTTGTCCGAAGACAAATACCGCGAGAATGCCCAGCAGCGGATACCAATCAAGGCCAAACTGGAAGAATCCAGCAGCCATGGCTGCCGTGATGCCAACCGCAAATCCCATATACGGGACAATGCTGGCCAGTCCCGCCAGCAGACCAATCAACAGGCCCAGCTCAAGCCCTACCAGCATCAGCCCACCGGCATAGATGATTCCAAGGCCAAGCATGACCATCAACTGTCCGCGCAGGAAGGCGCCCAGTACCTCATGACAGTCACCCAGCAGCCGAGTCACCAAACCTTCGTGTCGACGCGGGAGCAGGCCCCTGAGCTTGCCAACCATGACATCCCAGTCGCGTAACAGATAAAAGCTTACGACCGGGATCAACAACGTGTTTCCGATCCAGGCCAGTAAAGCAAGACTGGAAGACGTTGCCTGGGCAAGAACGATACCGACGATATCACCGGTACGATCCAGATGGCTGGTTAGCACCGCCTTGATACGATCGAAGCGCCAGAAGCTGTCTGCAAGACCGAATTTGATCTGAATCCATGGCAATGCGGTGAACTGGAGCCAGTCGAGTATGGCAGGCATCAACTCGTAGAGACGGATGAACTGCCTGACCAGCATGGGCACGATGACAAGCAGCATGCCCAGCAGAACCAGCAGGAAGGCCAGATATACCGTAAGCACGGCCAATGTGCGGGAGAGCCCCAGTCGCTCCAGTCGATCTACCAATGGATCACCCAGGTAGGCCAGTAACATGCTGATCAGAAAGGGAGACAGAATAGGCTGCACCGAGTGGAGCAGCCACAGCAAAACGGCCAGTCCGCCAATGACATACCAGCGGCGTGTCGTCATATTCGTTTCTCGCTAAATAATTTGTGCATAAAGAAAGCCGCTAGGCGAAGGCCAGGCGGCTTGGGAGTGTCTGATGATCGGCCTGCGGTAAGGTCTCTCTTTAGCGGACCCGATCAACGCCAGCGATAATAGAGTACCTGTTGTGCTGGTGCAGGTGCGGGCGGCTGTGAAGCGCCTGGTGCAGCTTGGGTGTCCGGTGCCGCAACGGGCGCGTTGGCATCGACCGGTGCAGAAGATTGCTCCAGATCGGCCAGGCCTAACTGTGCATGAAGTTGATCCGGGTTAGCGGTCAGCTGATAGCGAAGCTGTCCATTCTCTGCCTTGAGCAACCGAGCACCCATGGGTTCCAGCAGCTTTTGCAGCTGAGAGTAGCGCTCGAAATTGGCCCCACCCACTACTAGTGTCAGTGCTTGTGTAGAACCTGGTTTGGTAATGAACTGCTTGGCCAGACGTGTACTTAGCTCATGCATGATAGTATTGGCCAGGGCATCCAGATCGGCTCCCTGCGCATTGCCCTGTGCCGAATTGGTCCCCTGCCACATCCGCCATTGAGCCTGCCAGGAACCACCCGATTGCCTGGCATGAACCGCCAGCAATACATCACTGCTATAACGCTTGGAAGCCTCACGCAGAGCGTCTGGCTTACCGGAATCAATATTTTCGGCAGTACCGACCAGCTGTTCACTGAGGTCTGCCAAGGGCAGGACGAGCGGCAGGCCACTGTCCTGAGCGGCCCTTTGCAAAGGAGCTGCCGCTGGCTGGCTGTCACCCACCAGGGCACTACCACCATCAGAATCGTTCAACCACCACGTCATCACAGAGGGGCGATTGGCTCCCCAGATAGGCAGCCCCGCCTGCGTCAGGGTACGGTTGACGGATGCAGGATCGAAATTGACGACCAGCACGGCTGGCGGGCCGGCATCGTAACTGTACTGGGTAATCAGTTGCTGAGGGCTTTTTACCGACTCGGATAAGGCAGGGCTCTGAGCGGCATTCGCATCGCCAGTCAAACGAACCACCAGATCCTGCAGGGCACGCCCCAGCGCAGCGTCGCGCTCTGAGGGCTGCTGGGAGGCAACGGGCTCGCGGACCTGATAAAGGCCTTCCACCAAGGCTGCTGAAGCAGACTGGCTCAGCAAGGGTAGGCAGAGCGTAAGCAGAAAGGCAAAACGACGCATGTAGAGTCTCGGCAAGCAGGAACGAAGAGGCATACCTTAAAAGGCGCCCTGCCCGTCGGCAAGCCTGAGGGCAGGTTATGTGCAGCATCACGGTGAAATCAGACCGCGCTTTATGCCAAAAGGCTCCTTTATGACTGAATAAAAGCTGAATAAGCCTGACAAGGCCATTCGATGACCAACAGTGCCTCGTCAGGAAGCGCCGTTTCCCGATTGCTTCTGGTAAAATCGCCGCCTCTCAAAAGCTGTGCCCGCGGCATAGCCTGTTTCGCAGCATTTTTAAAAGGCCTGGATTCATGAGCAAGCAACCCTCGTTGAGCTACAAGGACGCCGGAGTGGATATCGACGCAGGCGAAGCCCTGGTTGAACGTATCAAAGGCGTCGCCAAGCGTACTGCCCGCCCGGAAGTCATGGGCGGCCTCGGTGGTTTTGGCGCCCTCTGTGAAATCCCGGCCGGTTACAAGCAGCCGGTTCTGGTTTCAGGTACGGACGGTGTCGGCACCAAGCTTCGTCTGGCAATGAATCTGAAAAAGCATGACAGCATTGGTATCGACCTTGTTGCTATGTGTGTAAATGACCTGGTTGTCTGTGGCGCCGAGCCACTCTTCTTCCTGGACTACTATGCCACCGGCAAACTGAACGTTGATGTCGCGGCTCAGGTAGTGACCGGTATCGGCGAAGGCTGTGAGCAGGCCGGATGCTCGCTGGTGGGGGGTGAGACCGCCGAAATGCCCGGCATGTACGAGGGCGAAGACTACGATCTGGCTGGTTTCTGCGTAGGCGTGGTGGAAAAGGCCGAGATCATCGACGGCTCCAAGGTATCGACCGGCGATGCGCTGATCGCGCTGCCCTCCTCCGGCCCGCACTCCAATGGTTACTCCCTGATCCGCAAGATCATTGAGGTTGCAGGCGCGGATATCGAAAGCATCCAGCTCGACGGCAAACCTTTGACCGACCTTCTGATGGCGCCGACGCGTATCTATGTCAAACCCCTGCTCAAGCTGATCAAGGATACCGGCGCCGTGAAAGCGATGGCCCACATCACTGGTGGCGGCCTGCTCGAAAACATTCCGCGCGTTCTGCCTGAAAACGCGCAGGCAGTCATCGACGTGGAGAGCTGGACACGTCCGGTCGTATTCGACTGGCTGCAACAGCAGGGCAACGTTGACGAGACAGAAATGCATCGCGTGCTGAATTGCGGTGTTGGCATGGTCATCTGCGTCGCGCAGGAGCACGTTGAGAAGGCGCTGAACACGTTGCGCGATGCGGACGAGCAGCCCTGGGTAATCGGTCAGATCGCCGCCTGCGATGAAAGCGCTCCTCGCGTTGTACTGAACAACCTGAAGACGCATTGATGCCTGCACGTTGTAATGTCGTGGTATTGATCTCAGGTGCCGGTAGCAACCTACAGGCACTGATCGATGCCTCGACCAGCCCGGAGGCGCCCATCCAGATCCGCGCGGTGGTTTCCAACCGTGCGGATGCCTACGGATTGGAGCGTGCTCGCCAAGCGGGCATCGAGGCGCAGGTTCTTGACCATACACAGTTCGCTGATCGGGAGGCGTTCGACGCTGCCCTCGTCGAGCTGGTTGATCGCTTTGAACCGGACCTCTTGGTCCTGGCCGGCTTCATGCGTATCCTGACGGAGCGCTTCGTGACCCATTACCGAGGCCGGCTGCTCAATATTCACCCCTCCCTGTTGCCACGCTATACCGGTCTGCGTACGCATCAACGTGCGCTGGATGCAGGCGATCTGGAGCATGGCTGCAGTGTTCACTTTGTTACGGAAGAGCTTGATGGCGGCCCGGTTGTTGTACAGGCCGTCGTTCCCATTCATCCTGGTGACACAGCGGAAACCCTGGCCCAGCGCGTTCACGGACAGGAACACGTAATTTATCCTCTGGCTGTCAGCTGGTTCGCCCAAGGGCGCTTACGGCTGACTGAGCGAGGCGCTGAACTGGATGCCCAGCCGTTGCCGGCTACCGGACATGTCATTCGATCCTAGGAGAAATATCCCATGCGACGATTGTTGTGCCTGATCGCATTTGCGCTGGCCCTGCCCGCCCATGCGTTCGACCTTAAACCCTTTGATGCCAGCTATACCGCCGACTGGAAGCAGATGCCCATGAGTGGCTCAGCTGAGCGGCACCTGACAAAACAGCAGGATGGCAATTGGAAACTTGAATTCAGTGCCTCCATGCTGGTGGCGGGCCTGACCGAAGCCAGTACGTTCCGCTATGAAGGCGACACGTTCCTGCCCACGAGCTATAGCTATTCACGCCATGGCCTGGGTAAAAGCCGTGAAAGCAAGCTGACTTTTGACTGGACCGCGAAGAAAGTCACCGGCACTGAAAAAGGCGACTCGGTCAACCTGCCGCTGGACCGTGGTCTGGTGGACAAGTCCACTTACCAGCTGCTTTTGCAGCATGATGTGGCAGACGGCAAGAAAAGCATGAGCTACCAAGTGGTCGACGGTGATGAGATCGATACTTACGACTTTCGCGTAATTGGCGAGGAGCGCGTGCGCACCAAGGTGGGTCTGGTTGATGCCATCAAGGTCGAGCGCGTTCGAGACCCCACCAAGAGCAACCGCAAGACTGAACTGTGGTTTGCGAAGAACTGGGATTACCTGCTGGTCCGCCTGTATCAGATGGAAACCGATGGCAAGGAATACCAGATCATGCTGGAAGACGGCTCCGTTGATGGCAAGCCGGTAAAAGGTCAGCAAGGCTAAATCGCCTGGTACCTCTAAAAACGCGTCTTATCGAGAGGTAAGACGCGTTTTTTATTGCCTGTGTTTTTGCAAAAGGACGTGCCGCCTGTTGAACCTGCGACATATTGTCGCTATAAATGTAACAGATTATTGCAAACAATCAGCTTGGTCTCTTTTTCTGATTGATCAATGATCGAGTTGTTAGCTGCCTTGCGTGCCCTTTTAACCAAGGAGAAAGACAATGACCGTTACAGTGACTGAACGCGACGAAAACCATATGTCTCAAGAAGCCCGTTCATTGGGTTTATCTGTCTGGGACGTTCACCAGGAAGGCCATTTAGTCGGTATTTATCATTCCGAGGCCGATGCGGTCGCGTATAAAGCGCAGATCGAAGAAGAAAGTCAGCGTTGATTTAAAGCAGTATCCATAAAAAAGCCCGCCTGTTAGAGGCGGGCTTTTTTGATCAGTCGTTTTATTCGAAAACCTTATCCAGGGTAATTGGCAGATCGCGAATACGCTTGCCTGTTGCGTGATAGACCGCGTTGGCGATAGCCGCCGCAACCCCTACGATACCGATCTCGCCTATCCCCTTTGCACCGAGCGGATTGACGATCTCGTCGTGCTCTTCGACAAAGATGACATCCAGATCATGCACATCGGCGTTTACCGGAAAATGGTATTCGGCAATGTTGTGGTTCATCCAGCGGGCCAGATCCTTATCAAGCATCCCCTCTTCCTGCATGGCCATGCCAATCCCCCAGACCATTCCGCCCAGGATCTGGTTTCGTCCTGGCTTGAGACTCAAGACGCGCCCCGCTGCAATGGCACTGACCATCCGGCTGACCTGAATCGTACCGAAGTCTTCATCGACCTTGACCTCCACAAACACTGCAGAGTGGGTAGCCGTTGTGTAATCGTCCCGCTCCTTCTTAGGCGAGGCACTGGCGGAAGCCTCCATGCTTGGTGTCCCCCCCTTTTTCAAGAGATCAGCGATCTTGATTCGCTCGGCAGGTGCGGCCTTGATGCAAATTTCACCATTTTCGAAAACGACGTCGGTCAACTCAAGGTTGCTGAAGGGCGATTGATCCTCTTCCTTGGCTTGATCGAGCAGTTGCTGTTGAAGGGTTTCGCATGCCTGCTTAACGGCGGAGCCAACAGAAGAAACGGTAAACGATCCCCCTTCCAGAGGCGCCTTGGGCAAAGTCGAGTCGCCCAATCTGAATGTGACCTTTTCCAGAGGCAGGCCGAAGATTTCCGCTGCGATCTGGGTCATGACGGTATAGGTACCCGTACCGATATCAGCTGTAGCGCTGGAGACGACCAAGCTACCGTCGATGTTGATCACTGCCTTGGCACTGGCGGGATTCTGCATGGCCTCCCAGACACCGGTTGCCATTCCCCACCCTACCAGCTGCTTGCCATCGCGCATTGAGCGTGGTTCGTGACTACGCTTGGACCAGCCAAACCGTTCGGCACCCTGGCGGTAGCATTCGAGCAACTCCTTGCTTGAGTAAGGCTTGTTGGAGGCAGGATCGACATCCGTGAAGTTGCGGATACGAAACTCCAATGGATCAATGTTGGCCGCGTGGGCCAGCTCGTCCATCGCGGATTCAAGGCCATAGACACCTAGCACAGCGCCTGGGGCACGCATGTCCAGCGGTGTATAGAGGTCAAGGGGAGCCAGCTTGTAATCCAGCCGCACGTTGGGGCATCCATAGAGCGAAGCGGACCAGACCACGACCATCTCGGTGAAGTCCTCAAAGCTTGAAGTCTCGCCTACCACTTCGTGGATAGTCGAAACCAGCTTGCCTTCCTGGTCACACGCCAGCCGGAAATGCTGGATGGTTTCCGGGCGATGACCGAACGAGAACATTTGCTCGCGGGACAGCACTACACGAACGGAACGCTTGAGCTTAAGCGCCGCCATGGTCGCCAGTACCAGTTGATACTGTGGACGCAGACCAGAACCAAAGGCGCCACCCACAAAGGGTGTTACGACACGTACATCTCCATCAGGCAGGCCGAAGATGTTGGAAATGAACTGAGCGCTGTTCTGTACGCCCTGCGTCTTGTCGTGGACGGTCAACTTGCCATCCGTGTTGTAAATGACCGTAGAGGCATGCATCTCCATCGGATTGTGAAACTCGGCGGCCGAATGGTATTCCGCCTCGATCTTGACTGGTGCACTCGCCCAGGCGCTATCGGCATCGCCGCGATCTGGCGGCATGGGCGTAGGCGCCTTATGGGCATTGCCACGCTGAGCGTAGATGTCAGCCTGATGCGGCTCGGTTTCGTAATCCACTCGAATCAGCGAAGCCGCATAGCGAGCAGCTTCGAAGCTTTCTGCCACCACCAGCGCAACCGGCTGCATGTTGAACAGGACTCGGTCGTTATAGAGAGGACGAAAGTGCTTGCCATCTGCGGCGTCCATATCGGTGTAGCTTTCGTTATACGATGCCACCTCGGGACGGTTTTCATGGGTAATGACATCCAGAACACCCGGAACATTGAGCGCTGCCTGGGTATCGATGCTCAGGATGCGGCCCTTGGCTACCGAGCTGTTGACGACATAGCCGGTACAGAGGTCGGCTGTACCGAACTCACCGGCATAAAGGGCTTTGCCAGTTACCTTGAGTGGCCCATCGACCCGAGAAACGGCCTTTCCTAGATAAGCTGTCATTTAGCATTTACTCCTGAAGCAGCCTCGCTCAAGGCACGCACAATGGCGCGCTTGGCCAGTTCAATCTTGAAGCTGTTGTGCTCGAACCCCTGGGCTCCCTGCATGAGCAATTCTGCAGCTGCCCGAAAGTTCTCTTCGGTAGCCGGCTTGCCTGCCAGCAATGCTTCAGCCTCAGGTTTACGCCAGGGTTTATGGGCCACACCTCCCAAGGCAATACGGGCTGTACCTACGTTGTCGCCGTTGAGTTCCAGCGCCGCTGCAACCGAGACAAGCGCAAAAGCATAGGACGCTCGGTCACGGATCTTGACGTAGGCGTAGTTCTCGGCAAATCCTCTGGGAGGCAGCTCAACAGCAGTAATGAGTTCATGCTGCCCCAGATTGGTGTCCAGATGCGGTGTATCACCAGGCAAACGGTGAAACTCGCTCATCGGAATCACGCGGTCACCCTCAGGCCCTGACACATGAACCGAGGCCTCCAACGCAGCCAACGCAACGGCCATGTCGGATGGATGGACGGCGATACACTGATCGCTGTGCCCCAGAACGGCATGGATGCGGTTCTGGCCATTGAGCGCCCCGCAGCCTGAGCCCGGCTCGCGCTTATTGCAGGGCGTGCCGATATCATAGAAGTAATAACAACGCGTGCGCTGGAGCAGATTGCCCCCGGTGGACGCCATGTTGCGCAGCTGGGCCGAGGCACCCGCCAGAATGGCTTGAGAAAGTAAGGGATACACCCGCTCGACATCAGGATGGTAGGCAACCGTCGAGTTCTTGACCAATGCCCCGATATGCAAGCCCCCGGCCTGCGTCGTTTCGATCTCGCGCAAGGGCAACGCATTGATATCGACCAGCTGGTCGGGGCGTGCCACGTTTTCCTTCATCAGGTCGAGCAGGTTGGTCCCACCGGCGATGAACCGCCCCGTGTCACTTAACTGCTGGATGGCATCGGTGACTTGCTGGGGTTTTGAATAACTGAAGCGATTCATTCCCGTGGCCCTCCCTTGCAGGCAGGCATGGCCTGCTCGATAGCCGCCAGAATGTTGTTGTAAGCACCGCAACGGCACAGGTTTCCGCTCATTTGCTCACGAATCTCATCACGCGTCTGCGCCTTGCCTTCCTTGATCATGCCAATGGCAGAACAGATCTGCCCCGGTGTGCAATAACCGCACTGGAAGGCATCTTGCTCAACGAAGGCTGCCTGCATGGGATGTAACTCATCGCCGTTGGCCAGGCCTTCGATAGTTGTGATTTCAACGCCGTCCTGCATGACGGCCAGACTCAGACAGGAGTTGATGCGGGTTCCGTTGACCAACACGGTACAGGCACCACACTGTCCATGGTCGCATCCTTTCTTCGTACCGGTCATGTCCAGGTGTTCGCGTAGCAGATCAAGCAATGTCGTCCAGGGCTCGACGGCCAGCTCATGCTGTTTACCGTTGATGATCAGGGAAATCGTATGGGTATCAGCACCGGCGTCGGGCCGAAGCTGGCGAGCAGGAGTCGCATTCATAAAGGCCTCACGGTCGTAAAGGGGAGTGATCTGAAGTCACTCTTTTTTTCATGAAAGGCATCGATTGGATGTCTATTTCAGGAATACGACTGAAAGCTTCCGTCAAGGGTTCAGCACAAACCCATGGCAAGATGTGATGGAGGACTCAGTGCGATGCTCGACCAGAAACCGTTATTCACTACAGATATAAAAGGCTTCGCCTGAAGGCTCGGTTTTTGCACAGCCTTTATGGTGTTTGAGCGGTACGTGAAGGCAGTGAGGAAAAGCACTATGGCAATGAGTCCCTTGCAATCCATTGCACAAGCGTTCGAGGCGGATTTCAGTATCAATTTTCTGATCGAAAATCTGGAAGGCAGCGTCACGCTGGTACTGACCGACCAGAAAGGCTCGAAAATCCGCCGAATCATCACAGCGGAACAACTGGCAGACCCGGCAAGGGTTCAGCGCGTAATCGACACCATACGGTTTGGGCTGGCCATTGACGCAGGCCAAGGGATTTCAGTGATGAAAGCGCTTTCGGAGCCGGCCAATGATCAGGCACTTACGCCATCAATTGGCCGGCAAGGTGCGGCTTCCGATGGCACTGCCTAGGTGCGCCGTTGACCCACGACGGCGCACGGAACGTGCTATCAAAAGGGTGTCAGCAACGCCTCTGCAACGGTGTCGCGCTGTTCCTTACCCACAAGCTGATTGACCAATTCAAGAGCAAACAGCTGGGCTGTACCGGGGCCTTGGCTAGTGACACAACGGCCATCCACTACGACGGGCTCGTTGACATATTGCCCTTGCTCGAGTTGCTCGATAAAGCTTGGGTAGCAGGTTATACGCTTACCCTCGACCAACCCCCAGGGTTCGAGAATGACAGCAGGCGCAGCGCAAATCGCTCCGTAGAGTCTGCCCTGTTCTACATGCCGTCGCATGAAATGGCGCAGCGCCGTGCAGTCGGCCAACCGTTGAGCACCTGGCATGCCACCAGGCAAGACAATAAGATCAAAGCTCATGGCCTGCACTTCCAGTAAGGTCACATCGCTCATCAAGCGGGCACCTCTGGCCAGCGTAATCTGGCGACGCGCCTCGATACTGGTTACCAGTACCTCGATGCCAGCACGACGCAGTACATCGATCAGCGTAACGGTTTCGATATCCTCATTACCGTCCGCAACGGCAAGCAAAGCGCGAATCATGGAACCTCCTGCTGTCAGACACGCATACCTTAGTGCAAAGCATAGGTTCTAAAAACAACAAACGGTTCAGTTTGTTACCTTCGTTGAGGAGATCGGCAGGAATAGAATCAATCGCTGCCATTCATAATGCAGCTAAACTCGCCATTCCAGAGCGTCCGGCAAAAGTCGAGCCTTGTTTGTACTACTCGCAAGATAAATCGGTCCATTGCAACTACATACTCCTTCCTGCTCGCCTGTCATAAGCAAAGTTTGTGAATATCATTGCGCCTCAATATTATGGGCTGGTATTACTTTGCTTTAAGAGAAAAGGCGTCGCAGGCTCTGCCGTGACGCCCCAGCTCAACAGGTAGGTTGGTTATTTATGGTGACCCTGTAGGTTACAAGGTCACTTAAACGCCAGCTTGATGCAGCGTTCTGGATGTTTTACGACCACGCAAGCTGGGCGACCATAGCCCCAGACGCGCCTGAAGTTGCTCGATACGTGCCAGCGCCTCAGCGTATGACTCGTTCAGTCCTTCGATAGTGTGCTTCTGCTGCTCAAGCTCTTTACGCAGCAGTTCATTTTCCTGGCGCAGGTTCAGTTCAAGCAGGATTTCATCAGAGTGGAAAAGATCATTCTGCATTACGAACACCCTTGATACTGTACACGCATACAGTAACTCAAAACTCCTCCTTGACAAATCAAAACCCGACCAAATGCACCTGTTTTTGAAGGGCAAAACCTCAGCAATGGCGCGGCCTCCAGCCCTCCTGGCAACCTCAATTGACTGAACGAGCAGACAAACCGAAAAAGAGGCATTTGAAATCAAACAGATAGCTATATTTTCTCGGAACTTCATTAGCATTTATCAGCCGCTTCGCTGAAATTAACCGTTTTCTCTTCTTTTCCAACCTTATTGGCTATACCCCACCCTTAACGATATCTGTAGGATGCTGTTGACCCATTTCCTGATGTCTTTCTCATGTCTTATTCCAAACGCCAGTCGACTTCTGTAGCCCTGCTGGTAGCTGCCACCTTTTTCATGGAAAACCTGGACGCTACCGTGATCGCAACGGCACTTCCACAAATGGGAGAGTCCTTTCGGCGTTCGGCTGTCGATCTTAACGTTGGGATCAGTGCCTACATTCTGGCGCTTGCTGTGTTCATTCCTATCAGCGGATGGATTGCGGACCGCTTTGGTGCCCGCCGTGTCTTTGCGAGCGCTATAGGCTTCTTCACACTGGCCTCGCTGCTATGCGGCATTGCTCAGACACTTGAGCAATTCATTGCCGCCCGGGTGTTGCAAGGCATTGGCGGTGCCATGATGGTGCCCGTAGGCCGTCTGGTAGTGTTGCGCATCACTGAAAAGAAGGATCTGGTCAGAGCCATTGCCTTTATTACCTGGCCTGGCTTGATCGCACCTGTACTAGGTCCTCCGCTAGGTGGACTGATTACCACCTATACGTCTTGGCGCTGGATTTTCTACCTTAACCTGCCCCTGGGGCTGATCGCCCTTATTCTGGCCCTACGAATGATTCCGACCGGCACCGAAACGCGCCGGGCACCACTTGATTGGTTTGGCTTTCTATTAGTAAGCGGTGCCTGCCTTACGCTTATGTTCGGCATGGAGCAAATCGGTCAAGGTCACGATACGCTGGGCAGTAATCTGGTATGGATACTGACAGGCCTCATGCTGGGTGGGCTGGCCGTCTGGCATATGCGCCAGCAGGAACATCCACTGATCGACCTTTCGAACCTCGGCATTCAGACCTACCGCGTGTCGCTGTATGGCGGTACTCTGTTTCGTATCAGCATCAACACCGCACCCTTTCTGCTGCCATTGATGTTCCAGCTGTGCTTTGGCTTCAATGCGTTTCATGCTGGTCTGATTCTACTAGCGCTGTTTGCCGGAAACCTTTTCATGAAGGTATTTACCACACCGGTCATGCGTCTGTTCGGTCTGCGGCGAACCCTGATCGTCAACGGTCTGGTTTGCGCCGTGACGCTTCTGCTCTGCGCTCTGCTGTCCGAGCGCTGGCCCCTGCCCTCTATTCTGCTCCTGCTATTCGTAAGCGGCATGGCGCGCTCACTGCAATTTACCGCCAACAATACACTTGCCTTTGCCGACGTCCCCAAGCCCAGGATGAGCGACGCCTCCACGCTGTTCAGTACGGTATTTCAACTCTCGACCGGTATTGGCGTGGCCATTGGCGCATTGGCGCTCAGGGTCTCCATGGAGTGGAACGATCATGCCACAGCGCAGCTTACCGATTTCCACACGGCCTTCATCGTCATTGGCGTAATAGGCTTGTTAAGCGTGATAGACAGCCTTGGACTGGCCCGCAATGCAGGGGATGCCGTTACGGGACATCAACCACGCCACGTCCGCTAAACAGGCGTTAGACGTCAGCCCATTGCCGGAGCAGGTTGTGATAGGTTCCGGTCAGTGCAAGCAGAGCCTCATGATCAGGCACATCGCGGGTAAGACGCTGTATGGCCTGATCCAGGTCATACAACAAGCGGCGATGACCATCATCACGCACTAGGCTTTGAGTCCAGAAAAAACTGGCGATACGTGCGCCGCGTGTCACCGGCGCAACCCGATGAAGACTCGTAGCAGGATAGATGACCATGTCACCTGCAGGAAGCTTGACCTGCTGCTCGCCATAGGTGTCCTGAATAATCAGCTCACCGCCATCGTAGGTATCGGGCGAAGAGAAGAAAAGTGTCGCAGAGACATCCGTACGGACCCGCTCAGGATGCCCTTTCAATGCGCGGATGGCGTTATCGATATGAAATCCGAAAGACCCGCCTTCTCTATAACAGTTGAACAACGGAGGAAACACCTTTCGTGGCAAGACTGCCGACACGAAAACAGGGTGGTGGCTCAGACGCTGAACGATCTGATTGCCCAGCTCGATAGAGACCGGGTCATCCTCGGGTAATTGAATATTGTGCTTGGCTCTGGCGGACTGATGACCTGCCGTTACCTTTCCGTCTCCCCATTTCGCCTGCCGCAACACATGTTCGATGTCACATGCCTCTTCGGGCGAAAATACGCCGGGGATATGTACGAGCATAAAATCTTCCTTTAGATGTCAGGGCACAGCGAGGGTGACGATGAAAAGCCTTCCTTGCCGGAAGACATCGCTGGCAAAGGTTCCTGCATTCGGGCGTAGCGGCTATTGATTTCAGCTGCCAGCGCACGCAATGGCTCACTGTCGGAGACCGCCAGTGCCTCGGCTATTTTTTGTAGAAAGCCGGGTGTGGCCGTTCGCATGGCCTGCCTTAGCCACGATACCGCTTCATCCACCCGCCCCTGTCGGGTCAGTAGGGCTGCATGACTGCACTGTCCTCGAAAGTCGCCAGCCTGTGCGGCAGACAGATACCAGCGTGCAGCCTCTTCCATGTCCACGGGTACGCCCCAGCCTTCTTCATAAAAGCGTCCCACCAGGTTCATTGATTTGGCGTGGCCTTGTCTGGCTGCCTGGCGGTACAGCTCCAATGCGGCGGCGCGATCCCTGGGTACACCACGCCCCTGCGCCAGCAGGTTGGCATAATTGTAGAATCCCCAGTCGAGCCCAAGCTGCGCGGCTTGGGCATACGCCCGTGCGGCAGCTGCCAGATCTACAGCCGTCCCCCAGCCATTTTCCAGACAACGCCCCACCATGTTCATGGCATCCGCATGACCATGGTGGGCTGCAATACGGAACCACCGCAACGCCAACGCCTGGTCGCGCTGAATGCCGTTACCATCAAGCAGGATCTGCCCGAGACGCGCCTGCGCCTCGGGCAAACCACGTTCGGCCCCCTGCAGGAGGAACCGAGCAAGTCGCCGCGGATCCTCCAGCCCGTAACGCAGCAGGGAGTCAGTGCCCAACGAGGGGTGCCGCCCTGTCAAAAGCTGTACTCGGCTGTTAACTGAGCACCGCGTCCTTCACCTGGAACACCGAAGCCACGGCCGTTGTACTGACGCCAGTAGTGCTTGTCGAACAGGTTGACGATGTTGAGGCGCAGGGCCAGATCAGAGGTCGCCTGCCAGTCCACCGCCGCGTTATGCACCACATAATCCGGCACCTTTACACGCTGTTCGCTGGTAATCGCCTGCGCACGGCCCAAGGCAATGTAGCGCTCCCCTACATAGTTGACGCCATAGCTGACCGTCACGTCATGCGGCAGAGCATAGCTGGTCCAGAGGCTGGCTGAATGGCGCGGCGTGTTGGGCAGCGAAATTCCCTCCTCACTGGCGTTGGGGTTGGCAAAGTCGGTGCTACTGTTAACCGAACTGTAGCTGCGGATCTTGCTCTTCATATACGCGTATCCACCGAACACCGACCATTTGTCTGTGATGTTGCCGGAGGCACCCAGTTCAAAACCGTCAACACGATATTTTGAGCTGAAAGCATTACCCAACTCGTCGTCACTGTCATATTGCGTGCTTTCCAGATCCGTACGGAACAGGGCGGCCGTCAGTGACAATCGCTCGTGCATCAGATCCCACTTGGTCCCTACCTCATACGTCTTGCCCTTGGTAGGTGAAAGCCCCTCCTCTCCCAGGCTTCCAGTTGTGGCGATCTGAATAGAACCGGGCTGCTTGGCATTGCCATAGCTGACGTAGAACGTCCCGTTATCCACGGGCTTGTAGCTCAGGGCGCCACGGTAGCTGAAAAGCTTTTCCTTCTGGCTGACGTTTGCTGCGTCCGTCCAGTTGCTCAGCGTACCGCTAGTCGTGTTCAGGGTGCGAGTGCGGTCACGCGTAGTACGTGCCTTCCAGTGATCCTGACGGGCCGAAACATCCAACTGCCATTGCGGTGAGAACTTCAGGGTATCAATCAGGTAATAGGCTTTGGTTTCCGACTCGGCGTTGATCTCGCCGGTGTAGGCGACTTCACGAGAACCAACGAACTTGGACGGCGGGTTGGCCGGATCAACGGCAAAGGTGTTGCCCTGTGCACCATAGCGCAGGCTGCCCGTCTTGTACCGAAGGTCTTCCCGCGTGTATTCCAGGCCTGTGACCAGAGTATGCTCGATACCCGCGGTATCGAAGCGCCATGTCACGTTTGCCTGGTCACTCAGCGTCTGGTTGTCGGTATGCCGCGCCGGGCCGCGCAATCGACGCAGGGAGGCATTCCCGCCGGCTTCACGGGAAAAGTCGCCCCCTGGGGTTGTTACCACATAGCTGCGCTGGAGCTGATTGAACGAAAGCTGGTTGCTGAAGGAGACGTTACTGTTGATGTCATGCTCGAACCGCCAGGTCGCGCGATCGATGCGGTTGTCTTCCTTATCCAGGTTGCGGTAGCCAAAATATCCATCCCACTTGACGCCCGGAACCCGGCTTGGGTGGCCGCCACTCTGCCGGGGGTTCTTTCCGTCGTGCAGCGTTGGAATTCCGTAATCGTAATTACCGGTGTCTTCCAGATGTTCATACGTGAAGATATTGCGCGTGTCGGTATTGAGACCAAAAGCAAGCGAAGGTGCAATCCCCCACCGATCCCGCTCGATCCAGTCACGCCCGTTGATACCTGACTCATGCCCAACCAAATTCAACCGGAACGCAGTGCCGCTCTCCTCGTCGAGTACATGGTTGGTATCTAGGGTAAGCCGCTTGTAATCCGCTGTTCCAACACCCGCCGTTACGCGGTTGAACTCATGAAGGCTAGGGGTCTTGGTGACCATGTTGATCGCGCCCCCAATGACGCCCGCGCCCCAGGCCGAGGAGCTGGAGCCCTTGACGACTTCAACCTGCTCGGTATTGAACATTTCGGAGCGGGTGTAAAAGGCAGAGTCACGCACGCCATCCAGATAGACGTTCGACCCACCGTAGTTGCCGCTATTGAAGCCGCGGATATTGATGCTGTCCCCTACGCCACCTGCGCCTTCACCGGAGCTGAACGTAATACCAGGCACATTGGAGAGCACCTGCTCAAGCGTTTGGGCGTTCTGCTGCTCGATAACCGCCTGCGGCACGACCGTGATGCTTTGTGGGACGTCACGCAAGGGTTGCGTGTACTTGTCGGAGGACAGCGTTTGCGTCTGGTACTCCCCTTCGGCATCAGCTGTGACGGTCAGACTGTCCAGCTCCTGCGGTGCCTGCTCTGCGGTTTGTCCATGAGTCAGCCCCGATAAGGACGCCAGGGCCAAGCCAATGGACGTCTTGTAGGGAAGGCTAATTACCGAAGTATCTCTTTCTCGCATGACGAGCCCTTTTTCACGTTATTTTCACAAATGTCAAAATTTCGTGAAATGATAATAATTATCAGGCGCTCATGCCAGTGCGGCTTCGTCTGCTTATTACTTTTAGAAGATTACGAACGGAAACATCAGCTTGGGGACCTGCTATCATGCGCGCCCTTCGCTGACTTCAACTTATTCGGAGCCTTTTCCCATGCTGGAAAAACTCTTCCAACTCAAGGCCCATGGCACGAATGTGCGTACGGAACTGCTGGCAGGGGTTACAACCTTTCTAGCCATGGCCTATATCCTGTTCGTCAACCCGAGCATCCTCGGCGAGACCGGCATGGATAAAGGCGCGGTATTTGTTGCGACCTGCCTGGCAGCCGCCATTGGCTCGGCCATCATGGGCATGATTGCCAACTATCCCATCGCCCTGGCGCCAGGGATGGGCCTCAACGCCTTCTTTACCTATACCGTCGTGCTTCACATGGGGCATACTTGGCAGGCAGCACTGGGGGCGGTATTCCTGTCTGCACTGATGTTTTTCATCCTGTCGGTCTTTCGCATCCGAGAATGGATCATTAACAGCATTCCACTGGCGCTACGCTCAGGAATTGCAGCCGGTATCGGCCTGTTCCTGGCACTGATCGCCCTTCAAGGTGCGGGTATCGTTGTAGATAACCCTGCCACCCTGGTAGGCCTGGGTGATCTGACGAAACCCGGTCCGATCCTGGCGATCCTGGGCTTCTTCCTGATCGTGGCGCTGGAAGCCCGTGGGGTCACAGGTGCCGTCCTGATCGGTATTCTGGCCGTCACGCTCGTGGCTATCGGTATTGGTGCCACGCCGTTTGGCGGCGTGCTGTCCATGCCGCCCTCGCTGGCGCCAACCTTCCTACAGCTGGATATCAAGGGCGCGCTGGATATCGGTCTGGTGAGCGTGATATTCGCCTTCCTGTTCGTAGACTTGTTTGACAACTCCGGCACCTTGATCGGAGTGGCCAAGCGCGCTGGTCTGATGGGCCCAGACGGTCATCTGCCCAAGATGGGTCGCGCTCTGATCGCGGACAGCAGCGCGGCCATGTTTGGCTCGTTGCTGGGCACCTCTACGACAACCAGCTACATCGAATCGGCTGCAGGCGTCAGCGCTGGCGGTCGTACAGGTCTAACGGCGGTCGTGGTAGCCGGTCTGTTCCTGCTCGCCCTGTTCTTTGCACCGCTGGCAGGCAGCGTTCCGGCCTTTGCGACTGCACCAGCGCTGTTCTTCATCGCCGTGCTGATGGCCTCGGGGTTGGCCGAGATTGAGTGGGATGATCTGACCACTGCTGCGCCCGTTCTGATCACGGCGCTGGCCATGCCACTAACGTATTCCATTGCCAATGGCATCGCGTTCGGCTTCATCTCCTGGACAGTTATCAAGCTATTGTCGGGTCGCACACGTGACCTGAACATTGCCTTGGTCATCCTATCCATTCTCTTCGTCATCAAATTAGGCTGGTTCAACGCCTGATGTTGAGCATGAGGGTGGGCCTGGCCCACCCTTTTTTACGCTGTGAGGCAGTGGTACTGCCTGATCAGTCTGGACGATGCGTAGCGACAAGCCGTTGCCCTAGGATTTTTCCCTATGGTTTCGGCCCGAGAAAATTCTCAGACTAATGGCATTGGCTGAATAGCAGCCTTTGCCTCCACCCTAGCTGAAAAGCCCACTACGTTCACTGAGCTGACCATGAATGTTCCCTCCTTCGAGCCTGCGGATTACGCAACGCAGTTAATGGCGAAAAAGAATCGCCTCATCGAACTGCTGGCTCCATTCGATGCACCTGAACCTGAAGTATTCGACTCGCCCCTTGCGAATTACCGACTGCGCGCCGAGTTTCGTCTATGGCGTGAAGAAGGCGAACGGCACTACGCCATGTTCGAACAGGGCGACAAGCACACGCCTATCCTGATTGAAAACTTCCCTATCGCAAGCCCGCTCATCAATGAGCTTATGCCACGCCTTAAGGCTGCTTGGCAGGCGAGCGAGACGTTGTCGTTTAAACTGTTTCAGGTGGAATTCCTGACTACTCTGTCCGGGGAGGCGCTCATCACCCTGGCCTACCATCGGCCTCTGGATGATGTCTGGGAAACTGCTGCGGAATGCCTGGCCGCCGAGCTGAACGTCAATATCGTCGGACGCTCTCGTGGCAAACGGATCGTAGTCGGTCGGGATTACGTCAACGAAACGCTGACCATTGCAGGCCGCGAGTATCACTATCGCCAGCCGGAGGGTGCCTTTACTCAGCCCAACGGGACGGTAAATCAGAAGATGCTGGGCTGGGCCTACGATGTACTTGGCGAGCGGGACGATGATCTGCTTGAGCTGTACTGTGGGAACGGTAACTTCACCCTGCCGCTGTCTACCCGCGTTCGCAAGGTACTGGCCACCGAGATCAGCAAGTCATCGGTGAATGCTGCACTGGCAAACCTGGCAGATAATGGCATCGACAACGTGACCCTGGTGCGCCTGTCTGCCGAAGAGCTGACCCAGGCCCTCAATGAGGTGCGTCCGTTCCGTCGCTTGGCGGGTGTTGATCTTAAAAGCTACGCCTTTGGAAGCGTGTTTGTAGATCCGCCTCGTGCGGGGATGGACCCGGACACCTGCGAGCTAACACGTCGCTTCGACCGTATCCTCTATATCTCCTGCAATCCGGAAACGCTGGCTCAGAACATCGCCCAGCTACAGGATACTCATCGTATTGTACGTTGCGCCCTGTTCGATCAATTTCCCTGGACGCATCACATGGAAAGCGGCGTCCTGCTTGAGCGCCGCTAAGGTTTGACCGGGCGGTTATTCCGCCCGATCATTATCACTGCTTATCTTCGTGGAACGGCTCGATGGTCTCACGTCGGCCGTACATGAATGCATCCGCCACATGCCGCAACGGCGCGACGTCCACATCGGACTGACCGTTTTTGACCAGCTCGGCAAAGCGGGCATACAGACCGGGATACTCTTCATCCGGACCTTCTTTTTCAAGCTGATCATCAATGTAGAGTTGGCTGCCGCCCTTGGACAGGGTCAGTTTGCCTTGATCGGTCTCGACATGAATGTCCCATGTCTGCGGTCCCGTTTGCAGGAAGTCCAGGTCGGCCTGAATGGCTGCACCGCGCTCATAACTGAACTCCAGCTGCGCACGAATCGGCGTCTGGCAATTCTCCGGAACCTGCAACGCTGCCTGCTTAAGAAAGAACGGCTTGGGCAGGATCTCGGTCACGATGGACAAGGCATTAATGGCCGGGTCAAAAATGCCCATACCACCCGGCTCCCAGATCCAGGTTTGCCCCGGGTGCCAGACGCGTACATCTTCTTTCCAGTTGACCTGCACGGCTTTGATGGTTTTGTCGGCCACCCAGGCTTTGGCCGGTGCCACTCCTTGAGCATAACGGGAGTGCCAGCTGGCAAACAGGGTCTTGCCTGCGGCCTTGGCCTGCTCCGACAGTGCCTCGACCTCACTGAGGGTTGCCCCTGGCGGCTTTTCAAGAAATACATGCTTGCCATGGGCAAGGGCCAGTTGAGCCTGTGCATAGCGTACGGCTGGCGGTGCGCAGAGGGAGACAGCGTCCAAATCCGGCACGGCGTCGAGCAGCTCTTCAAGGGTCTTGTAGTGAGCTACGCCATCAAGAGAAGCATTACGGCTGGCGACAGCAACGAGCTGATAGTCAGGATTTTTTTGCAAGGCAGGCAGGTGTTGATCCTGGGCAATCTTGCCGAATCCGACGATGGCGATTTTGATCATATGATTTTCTCAATCCTTTTTTCAAAGCGCATGAGAAAGCGCGCCTTTATTCTTGTTCACGGCCTGTGCAGTTTCGCATTCGTCATACGAATTTCAAGCACCAAAAGACTTAACCGCCACATTTGACACGTCACTCTGCAAGGCAATCCACGCTTTGAGATTTGCACCCTGGCGTCCCTTGCGCCACATGAGCCATGTGGTGGCCGTGGCGAAACGGGCCTCGAGCGGATGGCACGCAACGCGGTCGCGCCCGGGCAAGCTATCCAGCATGGCCTTGGGCATCATGGCAACGCCACCGGCAATCACGCAGGCCAGCATGCTGTGATAGGACTCGATTTCCATGATAGGCCCCATGGCACCGCCTGTCGCCGCAAACCAGGCCTCCAGCCTCAACCGGTAAGAGCAACCGGTTCGGAACGTAAATACAGGACGCCCGGCCACATCGGCTGCTGAATGTACCGGAGGATGATCAGCTCCGGTCACGAGCACCATGGGCTCCTCGAACAGCGGAACGCCTTCCAGGCCGTCATGCCGGGCAGGCCCGTCAACCAACGCAGCATCCAGCCGTCCTTGCAGCAATCCATCGATGAGCTCGCCGCTGGGACCCGTCTGCAGTTGCAGCTCTACACTGGGATACTGCTGATGGTAAGCCGCAATCATGGCCGGAAGATGAATAGCGGCAGTACTGTACATCGACCCCAACACAAAGGCGCCTGCCGGTGCACCATCCTGCACGGCCGCTCGGGCCTCGTCCGCCAAGGCGAATAATCGCTGGCTGTATCCCAACAGCACCGTACCTGCCGGAGACAAATGCAGCCGCTGACGCTCGCGCTCAAACAAATCCACGCCCAGCTTGTCTTCAAGCTGACGCAGGCGCGTCGACAGATTGGAAGGCACCCGATTTAACAGCTCCGCTGCACGGGCAATGGATCCTGTTTCAGCCACCGCCTGAAAAATGCGCAGTTCAGCCAGTTCCATAACCATTCTCTTTAAGTGAACAACCCATTCTTATTTATTCAGTTTTAGAGAACCTTAACAAGCCCTACCCTATATACATCAATCAAGAACCTACATAGGGACCACTCATGACCGCCCTGCACCGCCTGCTTGCCTGCCTGGTCGCCCTGTCCGTTGCGATGGGCATTGGCCGCTTCGCATTGACGCCTCAGCTTCCGCACTTGATTGCGGAAGGCCAGATAGACCTGACAGCCGCAGGCCTGCTGGCTGCTGCCAATTACCTGGGTTATCTGGTAGGTGCATTGGACGCCTTCTTTGCTCGCCAGACCCGCTTTCGGCTCGGTGCCGGCCTGTGGTTATGTGTAGGGCTGACCCTTCTCTCGGTGTGGGCCGAAGGGTTCTGGCCCCATGCCCTGCTTCGCTTTGGCGCAGGCCTGGCCAGTGCCTGGGTGCTGGTGATGGTTACCGGGCTCAGCCAGGGCGTAGCGGCACAGGCAAACATGCCGAAACTGGGCGCACTGGTCTTTGCTGGTCCTGGCGTAGGGATCGTACTGAGCGGCCTGCTGGCCCTAGTCACCAATCTGAACGGCCAGGGTTCGGCAACCCTGTGGCTGATCTATGCAGCGGTGGCGCTGGTGATGACCATCGCTGTACTGCCAGCCCTGCCGCGGGCGACTACTGCTCATGCAGTTACATCAACCAAGCCGATCTCGCCACGCATGGTCCGCCTGACAGCCGCCTATGCTCTGGTTGGCATGGGCTATATCGTTCCGGCTACATTTCTTTCCCAGATGGCTACGGCGCGCTTCCACGGCGAATGGGTAGCTGATCTGTTCTGGCCTGCCTTCGGTTTGGCGGCCGCGCTGGGTGTGGTGCTGGCCAGCTTTCGTCGCCAGCGGCCCGGTGCCACAAGACGTTGGCTCATCGCGACTCTGTGGCTGCAGGCCGCTGGCGTCTTGCTATGCCTGCTGCCTGGCATGAGCGCACTGTTTCTGGGTGTGCTGCTGTGTGGGGGACCGTTCCTGGCCTCCATGCAACTGGTGATGCAGCATAGCCGTGAGCTGGCTCCAGAAACGCCTCACCGCAATGCCGGTCTACTAACCGCTGCGTTCGCAGGCGGCCAACTATTGGGTCCTCTGCTGGCAGCTGTCAGCAGCCATTTCAGTGGTGGGCTTGGCCCGGCACTCTGGATGGCGGGTGCCGGACTGATCGTGGCCGGAGGGCTGATGCTGCAACCAGCCCCTCAGGCCGCAACGCAGCCTTCCGCCAGCTGAGTTTCAATCGTCTTCGTAATCTCCGTAGCGCTCGTCCAGCATGCGATTCCAGCGATCCAAAAGGCGCAGCGCTACAATCGCCAGGATGGCGATGACAATCTTGTAAAGCTGGCTGTACCAGTCGAAGTTGGCCTCGCCCGCATCTGCCAACAGGGCGCCAATAAGCCGAACGCTGGCAGTCGACAACTGCAAAAAGACAATTAACAGCAAGGCAGCCCGTACCAGTTGAGGGCGGAACACTGCAAAGCCAGTGAACAATGCCAGACCGAATTGCAGGCCGCCATAGAAGACCTGGGTTTCGGTAACCGAGGCGGAGTCCATGAGCAGCACTCCGCTGGCATTGGTCATTTCATAGGGCCTGAACCAATAGGCCAGCGCCAGACCCGCCCAGACCAGTGTCTGAACGATCAGAACCGCACGAGCAAAACGCGTGTAAAACATCCCCTGTTCTCCCTTGGGGTGTAGCCGCATGGGCCAAACCAGACAGATCCATTCAAAAAGCCAGAGAGCAACGAGCCTTTTGAACAGTCCTTAACAAGTGGAAGCACTTTGCACAGCGAAAGACCCAATGCCTCCTGCTCTTCGAGCGGCCGTGAGTTTATGCTGCCTGTATGCCAACCCGAAAGAGACCTTTACATGCGCCGCCTAGTTCTACTCGCCGCTTTGCTCGGCAGCACAGTTCACGCAGCCGAACCCTTGACGATTGACGTATACCGCGATCCCAACTGTGGCTGCTGTAGCCAGTGGATCAAGCATCTGGAGGCAAACGGCTTTGCCGTTCACGATCACATGGAACCCAACATGAGCGAACTCAAGGCCCGGCTGGGTGTACCGCCACGATTTTCGTCCTGCCATACTGGTGTGATCGACGGAAAGTTTGTTGAAGGACACGTACCAGCCCACGACATTCTGACTCTTCGCCAGCGCCCTGAACTGCTTGGCGTAGCCGTACCCGGCATGCCCCTGGGTTCTCCCGGTATGGAGATGGGTAATCGGAAGGACGCCTATGAAGTGCTGGGGCTCAAAACGGATGGCAAGGATGAAGTGGTGTCACGGCACTAACGGCCCATGTCCCTTTCATAAACAGTACAACGCCTCCTTTATTGGATAAGGATCTGCAACCCTATGGCTTCCGAGACGCTCGGCTCTCCTCCTCTGGTACTTTCCATCCAGTCCCATGTTGCCTATGGCCATGTGGGCAATGCGGCGGCAACCCTGCCGCTACAATTGCTCGGCATTCAACCGGTCGTCGTCAACACCGTGCAGTTTTCCAACCATACGGGTTATGGCGAGTTCAAGGGGCAGGTCTTTCCCCCTGAGCATATCCATGATGTGCTTGACGGGCTGAGAGCACGCGGCATTCTCGCGCGCTGTGATGCGGTCCTGTCGGGCTATCTGGGCGACGCCGCCATTGGTGAGGTCATCCTGTCCGTGGTACAGGAGATCCGAAAGAACAAGCCGGGCGTGCACTACCTCTGCGACCCGGTAATGGGTGACGTGGGCCGCGGCGTCTTCGTACGACCGGGGATTCCTGAGTTTTTACGCAGACGGGCCATTGAGCAGGCCAGCCTGATTACACCCAACCATTACGAGTTCGAGCTGCTGTATGGATCATCGCTGGCGTCGACAGAACATGCTATCCAGGCCGCTCGCGAGTTACTCGGCACGCCTGAATGCCCAGGCCCGGACACCATTGTTATAACAAGTCTGCGAACGCCGGATCTTCCACTCGACAAGCTCAGCACACTGGCGGTGACCGCTCGAAGTGCATGGATGGTACAGACCCCCTACGTTGAGCTGCAGCCACTGCCTAATGGCATGGGCGATGTGTTTTCGTCCGTACTGCTGGGGCATCTGCTGGGTGGGGTCAGTACGCCTGAAGCCGTAGCCAATGCCGTTAGTACGCTTTATGCCCTGGTGGCCCGCACTACACCGGGTAGCCGCGACCTGCCCTTGATCGCAGCACGCGATCAGATCATGTCCCCAAGCGAGCACTTTGAGGCAATACGCCTGACCACCTGAGCCCTCTTATGATAAAGCCCGCGTCAGGCGGGCTTTATCGGCGCAACGCTATCATCAGGGATTCTTGCCCGTGTTGGCAGCCGGCCCCATGCCCGGCGTTGAGCCTGCACCTGTGCCGTTGGTGTTGCTGTCCATTCCCATGCCCGCTCCGGTGCCGGTATGGCTGCCCTGGCTACGGTGCGTGCCATGATCCATCGTGTCAGGCCCTGTCTTCGAGCCGGTGCTATGGTTCATGCCATCCGGTGTCGTAGTCCTGGCGCCTTTGCCATTGTTGGGTGAACTGCCTGAGTCGGCACCTGGTGTCACATCATTGCTGTTCACGCTGGGGCCGGGTGTTACCGGCTCGGTCGGGGATGTCGGATCGGTCGGGCCGGTTTGAGCAAAGGCAGACGTGGAAAGCAGACCTGCCAACGCCGCTATAGCGAGTTTCTTGTTCATCGGGCACCTCCTGGCTCTTGTATGTGTGTACCTAGGGTTTGGCACCAGGAGACTCGGGAGGTGCAAGTGCAGCGACCAGCGGTTAGGGAATGATCCGCTCGGCCCGCAGGCGATTGAACAGGTCGATGAAGGATGCTCGGCTGTCGTGGTATCCCAGGAAGCCCAAATCTCGGCTCTTGGTCATGTCGTTCAGACATTCGATTTCACGTCCCAGGTCTGCATCGCTGTGCCACCAGGAAGCCAACTTGCCTACGTCGGACTCAACGAGCTCATAGCGACGCGCCATCTCCTCCCATACCGGTCCGATGTCCTTCATCTGCTCTTCCAGCAGTTGACGCTCGTCCGGGCAGGGCGCGGCCTCCAGCCCGAAAAAGTCCGCGATCTGTGTCCACATCCAGCGCCAGCGGAATACATCGCCATTGACGGTATTGAGCGCCTGGTTCTGTCCGCTGGGCGACAACGCTGCCCACTCCATCTGGCGCGCCAAAAGGCCGGCATCGGTGATATCCGTCAGGCCATTCCATTGCACCTTCGAGCCTGGGAATACGAAGGGACGTCCGGTCTCTTTGCAGATGCTTGCATAGATAGCCAGGGTCACGCCCATGTTCATGGCATTACTGCCACGCGCCATGCCGATCATGCTGTGAGAACGGTGCACGCTCCAGCTGAAGCCGCGGCGCTCGGCATGTTCAAAAAGGATGTCTTCCAGCGTGTAATAAAAGTTCTCACCCGGCAGACGGGGGTGCTCCTCGCGGAATGGCGTCTCGGCGGCATTCTGACCATAGCTTTCGAATGGGCCCAGGTAGTGCTTGGTTCCTGTTACCAGCGCCATATGCTGAAGAGGCGCGTTTTCCAACGCCTTGCAGAGGTTGCGCATCATGGCACCGTTGGCCTCGACATTCTCTTTCTCGGTGTCGCGGCGGGTCCATGTACAGAAGAAGGCATGGGTAATGGGGAGATCCTTCAACGCGGCGGTCAGCGACTGCTCATCCAGCAGATCACCGGTCACAGGAATGACACCTTCCTGGTTTGAGGGCTTGCGAGCCAGGCCATACACCGTCCAGCCACTGGATATCAACACATTGGCCAGGTTGTAGCCGGAAATCCCTGTCACACCACCAATGAGCGCTGTACCTTTCAACATGAATATTCTCCACGATGGGGATGCCGGGCATCCGCATGAAACAAAGATGAGTCGCGCCGATTACCGGCTTGGCATGAGCCGTTGCGTACACGTAGCCTTGTAGACTCACCAACCCTTGTTAGGAGCCCCTATGTCGCCATTGGTTTACTGGCATGTGGATGTTTTTGCGAATCGTCCGCTCGCGGGTAACGGGCTAGCTATCTTCCCGGATGCCTCGGGCCTGCCTGTCAGTACGCAGCAGAAACTGACCCAGGAGCTGCGCCAGTATGAATCCATCTTTCTTGAGCCACGGGCGCAGGCAAATACCTTTGGTGCACGTATCTTCACGATGGAGGAAGAGCTGCCTTTTGCCGGCCATCCGCTAATTGGAGCTGCCGCCCTGCTCCACCATCAGCATGGGCAGGCCGAGCAGGAAAGCTGGCGGATCGAGCTTTCGGAAAAAACGGTCACCCTGATGACCCACCGCGCCGCAACAGGCTATTACGCCGAGATGGACCAAGGCCTTGCCCAGTGGGGATGCCCGTTGGATCAGGCGCAGAGCCAGTGGTTTGCCCACGCCTTTTCACTACGACTGCGAGACCTTGATGCTGATTACCCGCCCATGGTTGTCAGTACCGGGCTTCCCTATCTGATCCTGCCGGTCAAAGGTAGCCAACTGGGCCGTGCGCGGATCGCAGCGCAGGATCTGGAGGCGCGTTTGCACGGTATTGGCGCGGCATTCGTATATGTGCTGGATGTAGAACGTGGCGAAGGTCGCAGCTGGGATAATGCCGGCCTGGTAGAAGACATTGCGACAGGTAGCGCAGCGGGTGCAGCAGCGGCCTATCTGGTCCGCCACGGCTGCCAAGGCACTGGAAAGCCCTTCGTTATTCATCAAGGCGGTTTCACCGGGCGCCCCAGCCAGATGGATGTTTCTGTAGATGAACAAGGTGCCGTACGGGTAGGTGGACATGTTCACCTGCTGTCTCGCTCCGAGTGTGTGGTCGAACTGCGCGATCGCCAAACGGCTGAGGGCTCGAGTCACCGCGTTTCGTAACATTTTGGCGCACTCTGCCAAACGCCCGTGGTCTCACCCACAAAGCGTTCAAGCGAGGCGATGAGATGGATTGGGGTAAAGGGCGACGTAGCGACAACGTTGAACAGGCCACCGGTGGCGGTGGCCGTGGGTTGCAAATCGGTGGTGGCCTCGGAGTTGGCGGGGTTCTATTGGTCGTGGTGTTCAGCCTGGTGACAGGCCAGGACCCGCTCCAGGTCCTGAGCATGGTGACAGGTTCAGGCGGCGGAGCGCAGGTAGCCCAGCAAACCCAGGCGCCGGACGCCAACTCCAAACAGGTGGATTTTGTCCGCGCCATCCTGGGCGACACCGAAGACACATGGGGCGAAATCTTTGCGGCCCATGGAGAACACTATCAACAGCCCAAGCTGATTCTTTTCAACGGTCATGTGCAATCGGCCTGCGGCTCCGCCAGTGCCGCAACCGGCCCGTTCTATTGTCCGGCTGACCAGCAGGTTTATCTGGATCTTTCCTTCTTCGACGAGATGGAGCGCCGCTTCTCGGCAGCCGGGGATTTCGCCCGCGCCTATGTCATTGCCCATGAAATCGGTCACCACGTGCAGGACTTGGTCGGCACTACGGAAAAAATGCAGGCTGCTGAGCGCCGTGGCATGCCTGCCCAAGGTGCGCAGGGGTTATCCGTTCGCCTGGAACTGCAAGCCGACTGTTATGCTGGCGTTTGGGCAAATCATGCCCAGAAACGCCTACACTGGCTGGAGCCCGGTGATCTTGAAGAAGCCATCAACGCAGCCCATGCCATTGGTGACGACCGTCTCCAGGAGCAGGCTCAAGGGCGCGCCGTTCCCGACTCGTTTACCCACGGCACCTCCGAACAACGGGCCCGCTGGTTCAGGACCGGATTCGACAATGGTGCGGTAGAGCGCTGCGATACGTTTACAGCGTCTCGTTTATAACCTTGCAAAGGCGGGTACCCGATTGATCGGATCGGTACCCCTCTCTCAAGCCCGCGCGATGCGCTGCGCCAGGGCGAAACAGTCCACGGCATGATCATCAGCCAGCTCTGGCCAGGTATTCTCCGGTGCGTTGACCAATACCGTACGCGTACCGGCTGCGCGGCCACACTCCAGATCAATTCGATGATCGCCGACCATTACCACGTCGCTCGGCTGCACCTGCCAGCGCTCGATAAAATGCTGCAGCCCACCTGGATGCGGCTTGGGTGGCGCCTCGTCTCGCCCAAGCACCTCCGCCCGATTGAAACACTCGGCAATACCAATAGCTTCCAGCGTTACATAGGCCAACTCCTGAGCATTACGGGTCAGGATACCGATCCGGCAGTTGCGCGCGCATAACGCCCTGATCAGCTCAACCGCCCCCGGGGCAGGCTTGGAACCCATAGCCAGCTCCCGCTCATGCTCAAGCAGCCAGGCATGCTTGGCCTTGCGGTCCGCCTCGGGCAAGGCGGCCAGGTAATGGAGGATATCGGCCTCAGGTGGTATCTCCAGGGCACGCCGAATGGCTGCGAAATCATGTACGGCAACCGTCAAGGTACCGTCCATATCAAATACCCAATGGGTGTAGTCACAAAGGTTCATGGTCTTCCTAAGTCAGAGATTGGGGAACTGCGCCGCACCTCTTTCCGTCAAGACAGTAGGTACTTCTTACGCAGGCGATGAGTTCGCAATGAAGACGACAGTACACGCACTTTTGTTCGATGTGTTCGGCACCGTAGTCGACTGGCGGGGTAGTTTGATCGCCTCACTTGAGTCCTTTGGGGAGAAAAACGGCCTTAAAGCCGACTGGCCTGCCCTTGTCGATGCCTGGCGAGCTGAGGCCTACGGCCCGCTGATGGATGAGATTCGCGAGCGAACGCTACCCTGGACGCCGCTTGACGATCTGCACCGTGTGGCGCTTGAGGAACTGCTGCCCCAATACGGACTGGTTGGCCTGACCAAGGCTGAAGTGGACTGGATTCATCGCCTCTGGCATCGCCTCAATCCCTGGCCGGATGCCGTCCCCGGTCTGACTCGACTCAAGCAGGGCTATAGCATCAGCGCCTTGTCCAATGGCAACGTTGCCATGCTGGTCAATATGGCACGCCACGGCGGCCTTCCTTGGGACATGGTATTCGGCGCGGATCTGTTCAATCACTACAAGCCTGATGCCGAATGTTATCTCGGCGCCTGCACCCTGCTGGGCCTTGAACCTGAACGAGTCATGCTGTGTGCGGCTCATAACAATGACCTTCAGGCAGCCAATGAGCTGGGTCTGCGGACGGCCTTTATTCAGCGCCCTCTGGAAAAAGGACCAAAAGGTCCGATCGAACAGCCAGCCGACGGCTGGGATCTGGTTGCCAGTGACTTGCAGGATCTGGCCGATCAGCTAGGAATGAAAACAACAACCCACGAGGATGAACCATGACGCTGACCGTTGCCCTGATCGCCCCAGGCTCCATGGGCGCTGCTGTGGGCCGCTATTTGCGCGATCACGGCCTGGATGTCTGCACCACCCTGGCTGGCCGCAGCGTGGCTACCCGCGAGCGCGCCGCAGCGGCAGGGTTGCGGGAGGTCGAACAGGAACAGCTGGGTGAAGCCGATATTCTGCTCTCCATTGTGCCGCCGTCCGAAGCCTTACCGTTGGCGCAAGAGCTGGCCCCCCTATTGGGCCGCATGAAAAAGACTGTTTATGTGGACTGTAACGCCATTGCTCCAGCCACCGTCGAGCAGGTCGGTCAGACCCTTACCGATGCAGGATGCGCCTTCGTCGACGCGGCCATCTTTGGCACGCCTCCTTCGCCTGAACGAACGTGCCCCTCGTTCTATGCCTCAGGCGAGCATGCCGCGCGATTTGCCCAGCTCAACAACTATGGTCTCCCGGTGAAGGTACTGGAAGCACCCATCGGTGCCGCGTCAGGACTTAAGATGAGTTATGCCGGTATTACCAAGGGGCTGACCGGCCTTATCGCTGCCATGGTGCAGGCTGCCGAGCGCAGTGGTTCCGGCCAAGCATTGCGCGATGAACTCAAATGCAGCCAGCCGATGCTCTACGAGTGGGCTAACGAGAAACTGCCCGACATGTACCCCAAAGCCTACCGTTGGGTAGCAGAAATGGAGGAGATCGCTGCCTTTGCGCAAAAAGACCGTCCCAGCGAGGCACTGTACCTTGCCATGGCACAACTCTATTGGCGCCTGGCCGAAAACCGGGCAGCCGGCGCCGGAAACGATGTGGCAGAACTGGAAAAGTGGCTGGCGCGTTGAAGCAGTGGATTAACGGCATCGCCGATGCTGATTACGTTGCCGGTTGTGCCACATAGCTAAGCACGAAGGTTACGACGCCACACGCATCCAGAGGCTCATCGCGACCGTAATTGATTGGGCGCGTCTGCCGATGCCCACCCAGCAGCAGGCGACCGCCTTGGTTATCGTGCGTGAGTCGGCGTACTTCATACTGGCCGTTCACATCCATGATCACCAGATGCCCCGGTCGGCATTCTACTGCCCGATCGATAATTAGCCGATCTCCCGGATAGATCCCGAACTCCAGCAGGCTTTCATCATCCACCATCACCACCCAGATTGGTGATTCGCCCAACCCCACCAGCCTATCCAGCGAGATGGCGTTTTCTTCCCATTGACCCGCCGCAGACTGAAAGCCGCTGATCCGCAGAGAGTCCGCCTCGGGCAATAAATGGCGAAGCCGCTCGCTTCGCCCTAGTACGGTAATCGACATACCTGATGACCCAGATAACTGTATATGCGTACAGATACCAGAGCAGCAACCTCAGGTCAATCAAAGACTTAAACCGCAACCCAATGATCCAGATCTACCGCGCGATAATGCTGCAAGGGAGCCTGATAACCACGTGGCTTGATAGGGTCAGGCGTTTCGACTTCCTTGAGCAGGCTTTTAAAGTCCTTGCGGTGATCCACATCCGGCATGGGCACAGCAGCCAATAGCCGCCGCGTATAAGCATGTTGCGGATTTCCAAGCACCTGATCACGCTGACCGATTTCAACGATCTGACCGCAAAACATGACCGCCACACGATGACAGATACGCTCGACCACTGCCATGTCGTGGGAAATAAAGACGTAGCTCAGCTGATATTCCCTCTGCAAGCGCTCCAGCAGATCGAGCACCTGTGCTTGTACGGACACATCGAGCGCCGATACGGACTCATCCGCAATGATGACCTTGGGGTTGAGCGCCAGCGCACGGGCAATACAGATACGCTGCCGCTGTCCGCCCGAAAACATATGCGGGTAGCGCTCCATTGCCTCAGCCGGTAAGCCAACCTGATCCAGCAATTGGGCGACACGCCTCTTACGGGCCTCAAGATCGCCTTGTCCATGAATAAGCAAAGGCTCGCCTACGAGATCCAGGATTGTCTTGCGCGGATTGAGGGAGGCGTACGGATCCTGAAAGATCATCTGGATATCTTGCCGCACCGGCTTGAGCGCATTGCCGACAAGCCCATTCAACTCCCGCCCCATGAGCTTCACGCTGCCCTCGTAACTCTGCATGTTCATGAGCGCTCTGCCGGTCGTGGACTTGCCGCAGCCGCTCTCCCCTACGATTCCCAAGGTTTCGCCCTGGTGCAGATTGAAGCTTACGTTTTCCACCGCGTGAACGTTGCGAGCTTCCTCGAACCAGCCGCCCCGCAGCGGAAAACGCACGGTGAGGTCTTGAACCTCCAGCACTACTGGCTGCGTTGCTCGCGATTCAGGTTTGGCGGCTGTGCCCAGTACCGGCACGGCCGCCAGAAGCTTTTGCGTATACGCCGCCTTGGGCGTCCTGAAAAGCTCGCGTACCGGTGCCCGCTCCTCCATCACGCCCTGATTCATCACCACGACCTCATCGGCCATTTCCGCCACCACGCCCATGTCATGGGTGATCATCAATAGCGTGGTGCCAAACTCGTCCTGTAACTCGCGCATGAGTTCAAGGATCTGGGCCTGAATGGTGACGTCCAGGGCTGTGGTAGGCTCATCAGCAATCAGCACCCGCGGACGGCAGAGCATCGCCATGGCGATCATTACCCGTTGCCGCATCCCGCCGGACAACTCGTGGGGATATTGCGTAAGGCGCTTTTCCACCTGGGGTACACGCACCGCGTCGAGCATTTCACGGGCACGCTGCCGCGCCTGACCACGACTCACCGCCTCGTGCCGACGTACCGTCTCCTCCAGTTGCTGGCCGACGGTCATCAATGGGTTGAGCGACGTCATGGGCTCCTGAAAGATCATGCCTATGTCCTTACCCCGGAGCGCCTGCATCTGCCGCTCGGGCAGATCCAGCAGATTCTGTCCCTCGAAAAGGATAACGCCGCTGGGCAATCGCGCCATCTTGGGCAGCAACCCCATGATGGCCAGCGAGGTGAGGGATTTACCACTGCCGGACTCTCCGGCGATACACAGGGTCTTGCCACTGTGCAGGGCAAAGCTGAGGTCATTCACGACGCGCCTGCTGCCAAACTCGATGGACAGGTGCTCGACCGACAGCAAAGGCCGGGGTGTCTCGGCAGTCATGGCATTACCTCAGTTGAAGACTACTTTGGGGAAGTAGAACGAGACCACCCAGTTCGGCATGTCCACCACTTCACTGATTCGCAGATCACCGCAGACCGAGCACAGCATGTAGGCTTGCTCGGCCGGCATACCGTGCTCACGGCAGAGCCAGTCGATTGTGCCACTCACCGCCTGGCGAGCCGCATCCATCAGGTCAGACGCGACACCGGTAAAGGCCTCGTACCCCATGGCATCCAGGTGACGGGTTACCGGCCCTGGCGTACTGAAGCGCGGTGCGGCCAAGGGAGTGGACTTGATAAGGTCCAGCTTCACCACCACGTCCATGGCGCTCTCGATGGCCGTCCCGCAGACCTCACCGTCACCTTGGGCTGCATGGGTATCCCCTATTGAAAACAATGCCCCCTCCACTTCCACGGGCAGGTACAGGGTAGTGCCGGCGGCCAGATCGCGGATGTCCAGGTTGCCTCCCACGCGACGGGGCGGGACGATGGAGTGCAGCCCTGGCGCAGCCGGAGCAACGCCAAGTGTGCCTGCAAACGGCTTGAGCGGGACTTTGCCGAACTGGCCGAACGCAGCGGGTGCCAAGCTCTCCTTGTCGTAATGCCACAAGGCCAACGCCGGTTCCTTGAACTGATCGGCCAACAGGCCAAAGCCTGGAATATTCGCGGTCCAGCCAAAGCCGCAAGGCTTGAAGCTGTCGATCGTCACCTTGAGCACATCACCTGGCTGGGCCCCTTCGACAAAGATCGGCCCGGTAACCGGATTAATCTTGTCGAACGGCATCGTGGACACATCGGCGGCGACCGACTGTGCGTTGAAGTAGCCGTTGGAGGAGTCATGGCACTGAAACTCCAGCTCGGTTCCGGGCGCAACCCGGGCCGTTGGTTCGAAGCTGTTGTCCCAGCCGAAATGGCTGTTGATGCTATGGATCGTTTTAACCAAGCAGTTCTGGCACATTCACTTCACCCAGATGTAGTCGTAGTTGACGGGGACGTGGACAGGGTCGACATACAGCGCATCGTCACCGCCCATGCGAGCAGATCGCACGGTAAAGCGCTGCTCGTTGAAGATCGGCACCCACGGCGCATCGGCCATGACATCGGTAAAGATCTTTTTCCATAAGGCAATCCGCTCGGCCTGCTGCTCGGGTTTGGCCATCGAATCAGCCCTTTTCGCTTCGGCATCCAGCGCCTTGTTGCAGTACAAGGCCCAGTTCCAGCCACCCGCTACCGCCCCCTCGCACCCCAGGATCGGGCCGTAGAAATTTGATGGATCGGGGAAGTCGGCGATCCAGGCCATACCGCCCGACCACACCATAGGTGCCTTGTCTTTCTCGCTACCTGCCGCAATCACGTTGGCCTGCGCCAGGGACTTGATCTGTGCACGAATACCCACCTTGGCCAGGTCCTGTTGGATGGACTGGGCGATACGTGGCTGCGGGTCGGT
Source organism: Pseudomonas sp. C2.3V (assembly GCF_058536325.1). Lineage (NCBI taxonomy): Bacteria > Pseudomonadati > Pseudomonadota > Gammaproteobacteria > Pseudomonadales > Pseudomonadaceae > Pseudomonas > Pseudomonas sp. C2.3V. The sequence goes on from NZ_JBZUBN010000001.1 coordinate 2,977,825, forward strand.
ATTCATCACATACAGCTCGGTATCGAAACCGTTGGGAAAGCCTGCATCGGCCAGGAGCTTCTTGGCGCCCTCCACATCGTAAGCATAGCCCTTGAACGCAGCGTCATACCCGGGCATGGCAGGCGGCAGTGGCTGGTTGGCTGGCTTGGCGCGACCATTGATGATGCGAACGATCCGGTCCTTGCTGATCGCCATGTTTACGGCCTTTCGAACCTCAAGCTTGTCGAACGGAGGCAGCGTGGTCTTCAGTGTGAGGTATCCCGTTTGTAACTGGTCACCGATGACCATCAGCTCCTTCTGCTGCGGGTTATTCTTGAATTGCAGGAATTGCGCGGGAGGCACACCATCCCCGGCGATGTCCACTTCCCCCTTTTGCAGGCGCATCAGGGAGACCGTCGGGTCCTGGCCGATCTCGAACTTGATGCTATCCAGATACGGTACGCCAGCATGGAAGTAGTTCGGGTTCTTCTTGAAGACCAGCTGCTGGCCCAGCTTCCACTCGGCCAGCTCGAAGGCACCGGAACCTACCGGATGCTTGCCGAAGTCAGCGCCCCACTGTTCGACCGCCTCTTTCGGAACGACCGAGGCGAAGTTGATCGCCATGATGTGCAGGAAGGTAGCGTTAGGCTGATTCAGCTTTATCTTGACGGTGTATTCATCAGGCGTCGTGACCCCGCTCAGCGTCTGGCTCTTGCCAGAGGTCATGTCTTCATAGCCCTGGATGGACGAGAAAAATCCGGCGCCCGGACTCTGGGTTTTCGGGTTGACGGCCCGCTCCAGGGAATATTTCACGTCGCTGGCCTTCAACTCGCGATCATTATGGAATTTGACGCCTTTCTTCAGCGTAAAGGTGTACTCGGTGCCGTCATCAGAGACGGTGTACTGCTCGGCCAGTGACGAGATCAGCTCCGTCGTGCCGGGCTTGTAGTCGACGAGCCTGTCAAACAGGCTTTTGATCATGGACCAGTTTTGCCAGTCGTAGCCAATGGCTGGATCCAGTGTCGCCACATCGTTCTGATAGGTGATGACCGCCTCGCCGCCCGTCTTGGGTTCGGCCGCCAGCAGGTTGCCAGCGAACAGCGTAGCCGCAATGGCCAGGGATAAAGCGTTCCTTCTCATGCTCCTGCCTCTTTTTAGATGTCGTTAGTGCTTTTTCACATCGATACGCGGATCAACCAGCGGAATCACCAGATCAGCCAGCAGATTGCCCACGACAATCGCCACGGCCGAGACGGTCGTAACGCCAACAATGACGGGAATGTCCACTTGCTGAATGGCCTGCCAGGCGAGCTGACCGATGCCAGGCCAGCCGAACACTGACTCCACAACCACCAGCCCACCCATAAAAATGCCAATATCGACTCCGATCATCGGAATGATTGGAACGATGGCGTTAGGCAGCACATGGCGAAACACCACACGCAGACGACTCAGCCCCTTGGCCCGCGCCGTCCGAATAAAGTCCTGATGCAAGGCCTCGATCATGGAAGAGCGCACCATCCGCGAGTACCAGCCGCTCCCCAAGAGCCCCAGCGTCAGAGCAGGCAACAGAATGTGGCGAAACTCGCCATACCCGCCCATGGGAAACCAGCCAAGCTTTACAGCAAAGAAGTACAGAAAAAGCATGGCGGCGATGAACTGGGGGGACGACACGCCTATGAAGGAAAAGGCCATGAGCAGGCGGTCGGCAAACGAATCCCGCTTGAGCGCGGCGATAATGCCCAGGCCGATCCCGATGATCAGCTCGAACAGGATGCCCATCCCCATGAGCTGCAGCGAAGGCACAAGACGTGAGCCAATCAGCTCAGAGACCTCCGAGCGCTGGATAAAGGAGCGCCCCAGGTCGCCGTGTAACAGCCCTTTCAGGTAGTTGAAATATTGCTGGTAGAACGGTAGATCCAGCCCCAACTGATGGCGAATGTTCTCGACCACCTCGGGTGTCGCGCTGCGCCCGGCGATCTGTCGCGCCGGATCGGCCGGCAGCATGAACAGGAGCAGATAGGTAATCAGCGTAACCCCTAGCAGGATCAGCAATGCGTACGCCACTCGACGGGTCATGAAGGTCAACATCAGCCTCTCCCCCTCAGCGTCGGATCAAGGGCATCGCGCAACGCGTCACCGACCAGATTGAACGACAGCGACAGCAGTACGATGGCCGCCCCGGGAAACAGCACCAGCCAGGGCGCTGACGTAAAGTAGGTCTGACTTTCAAAAATGATGTTGCCCCAGCTGGGTGTTGGCGGTTGAACCCCCACACCCAGAAACGACAACGTAGCTTCCAGCAATACGGTGGTGGAGATGCCCAGCGTGGCCCAGACCAGAATCGTAGGTACCAGATGTGGCAATAGGTGGGAAAACAGAATGCGCATGGAGCTTGCACCCAGGGTACGCTCGACCTCAACGAAATCCCGCGCCGACAGCGCCACGGTTTCCGAATAGATCACTCGGGCGATCTGTACCCAGTTCACCATGGCGATGACCAGCGCCACAATCCACACGCTGGGCTGAAAGATGGCCGCCAAGGCGATGGCCAGCAGTAACGCCGGAAAAGCCATCATGAGGTCGGTAAACCGCATCAGGGTCGTTCCGAGCCAACCGCGTATGAAGCCCGCCGCAAGGCCAACCAGCGTACCGATCAATACGGCGATTCCATTGGCCAGCACGCCGATGAATAACGAGGTTCGTGCGCCATAGAGCAGACGCGACAGCAGATCACGGCCCAGCAGATCCGTTCCCAGGTGATACGTCGCGTCCGGCGGTAATGGCGCACCTTCCAAGGTCAGCCCCTCGATGAACTGCTCGGAAGGATCATAGGGCGCCACCCAGGGCGCCAGTACAGCCAGCAACACGATTGCCACAATGAACAGCAATGCGATCACGACGGAGGGCCTACGATACAAGGTGGCTACGCCCGTCATGAACGAGCCTCCCTTGCATCCTGCCGATGCGCCTGGGTCAGATCCAGGCAGATCTCTTCCAGGCTCCGGTTGGTTTGCATCGAAAGGTGACGGATACGCTCGTAGGCCTGCGTTTCCGTGACGTCCAGCTCGACCATCAGCCATGCCAGCGCCTGAGCCACGAGGGGGCGGCTGTCCACCTTGTCTTGCAGACCTACGACTTTCTGCTGCTCATCACGCAGCCGGTCGCGCAGCCCGATGGCCATCATCAGCGTGGTGTAAACCGAGCCCTGCGTGATGGGCTTGTTCAACATCGCAGTTGCGCCTAACTCTAGCGCACGCTGAATTTGTGACAGCGTCTCGTGCTGGGTCAGTGCGATGATCGGCAGAGCGCGCCTATTCGCCTCGGCCAACAGCACGGGGCTGGCGAACTGATCCAGTTCCACGACCAGCGCCAATACATCATTCAGGCCGGTTTCGGCATCCTGCGCCACGACCGATGCCGCAACACCCAGACGCTGCAGGCTTTTTTGCAGACTCGCCTGGGCGCGTTCATCACAATCCACCAGCAGCAAACGGGTATTCTCGAAATCGGGACGCTTAAGCAGAGTCATTTGACGATCCTCAAATGGCGGGACGGTACGGCATGCCGCCGGGTACGAAATACGCTGAGGTCAGTTGCCGTCAGGTACGGGTCCGCCTCACACAATGCGGGCTCGACATGCCGGATCACGAATCGCTCGTCTTCAAGCTCGGCGATGTAGCACGGCAGACTGGTGTGGTTATTGCGGGGCGATACCTGTAGGTCGCCCAACGCTGTTTTCACCGGTGCGGCATACAGGGCTTTGCATACCTCGGCTGGTGTATCGTTGCCGCCTCTCTGGCAGGCCTCCGCCAGCAGATACACTCCGGCGTAGGTACAGGCGTAATAATGAGAATAAGGGTGCGGCCCATGCCGACGGCGTTGACGCAGGCTGAACACCGGGTCAACCGCTTCGAAGTAAGGACCGCAGGAAAACAGCCGCAAGGCCTGCATGCGTCCGAGCTCGACCAGCTCCCCTTCGGTAAAGTTGCAGCTGAGCACCGGCAGGCGCATATCACGCTCGACGCACACCTGGTCCAGCTGCTGCAAAAAGGCATAAGAAGATTCGCCAACCAGGTTGTTGAGTACGAACGTTGGCCGACTGGTGAGCAAACCCTCGATCACCTCGCCGAACGCAGTGATGCCCAAGTGGAAATACTTCTCACCGCAAGTGACGCCACCCGCTGCCTCCATGATCTCGCGGGCAATACGGTTGCTTTCCCAGCCCCATACGTAATTGGAGCCAATCAGCATGGCTCGGTCACCAAATGCCTCGATGGCAAAACGCAGCAGGGGAATCAACGTCTGGTTAGGACAGCCCCCAAGGTATAAGACATTTTCACTGCTTTCGAACCCTTCATAAGGGCATGGAAACCAGAGCAGACTGTTGCGCTGCTCAAGATCAGGGATGATGTCCTTACGGCTGGCCGAAGTGATAGGCCCGAAAATGTGCCGAACTCCCTGTGCATGCAGCTCAGCCAGCCCTTCACTGTAGCGCTCTGGTCTACCTTCGGGGTTGAAATGATGCAGGCGAAGCTCAAAGTCCAGGTGACCGCTTCCATTAAGCTCGGCAATGGCATGCTCTGCACCCGCTAGGGCATTCCGGCCCATACGCCGGTAAGTGCCGTCGGTAGAGAATAAAGCGCCAATCGATACCACCTTACCGTGCATTTTTTCGCTCCAAAAAAAAGCCCGAACAGGTGTCGTGAAACACGTGTTCAGGCTTCGTTACCCGGGCGCATCGGGGCGCATAAAGAGTCAAGGCTTACAGGCACATCGCCATGCTTTGTGAAATAGACAAGAAAAAATAATGCCAACTCTCCATCTACCAGGGAACAAGGGCTCTAGCTCGCGCTCTAACCGCTTGCCTCCTCTAATGATGCGCACCACTTTCAGGCATGATCAGACGGGAAGGCCCTGTTTCGGAGCGTTTCCATACTTGGAAAGTGTTTCGAAAGGCCCCATTCATTAGGGCTGAAAAATAACGCAATACATTAAGAATAGGTGACAAGACCGTTTAGGCCTTATATAAATAGGGCTTAGCCTGATGGCCGTTCAGTATCTTTTCAACTTGGCCATCGACTCGTGCGGTCAGTAGCAATACACGCTCGCCCTGAGCGTGTATCAACCGCCTTGACTACAACAAATAGTGAAGATTTAAATAAAGTGACGAAAGAAGAACTTCGCGCCGAACTGGAACGCCAGGCCCAGCGCTTTCAAAACATCTATGGTGGTGAAATCACCACATACGCGGCTCAATCGACTCCTGACCGTAAACCTTGGCGGAAACGTCCCAGTGTCATGGACAAGGTCTACGAAGCGGAAGTGCAGAAGATCGCTGAACAAAAAGCTCATTCCGAGCAGGACGTTCACGAACAGGAAGCCTGACCGGCACCTGTTGTCTACCAAGACTACGAAGGCGCTCGCCTCACTTAGTGATAAAAGAGGCATTGTCATGCCTCTTTTATCACTGCCTTCACACTAATCCCTTTGCCGACATGCCAATTGAGCTGACGGCTACTCGACCTATTTCTATTTCCTTTAACCCGCCTGAATTCCCTGTCAGGGCTATCCAGGCAGACTCGAAGGAAAAGAATCAGTGCTGATGATGATGCTCATGGGCGTCAGGCGCGTCATCCTGAACAGCCACTTGTACTTCAATATTGCCTGCCTTCTCGAAATGCAGCGTCAGCGGAAAACGCTGTCCTGCAACCAGAGGCTGCTTGAGCCCGACCAGCATCAGGTGATTACCCTGAGGCTCCAGGCGCAACTCGGCACCGGACGCGATCTCGGCCCCCTGCTCCATATGGCGCATGCCCATCATCCCATCCTTGTTGATAGTGGTGTGCAGTTCAGCACTAGCCGCGACAGGCGAATCAGTGCTTAACAGCCGATCCGCCTGCTTACCGTGATTGTGCACGACAAAGTAAACCGCTCCGGTGGGCGCCCCGGGAGGCGTAGCGCGTGACCAGGGATGATCAATATGCAGCTGACCCGTTTCATACTCATGTGCCATGGCATAGGGCGTGAGAAGCAGTGCAGCAACAAGACTCAACAAAATACGCATAAAAATACCTTACAGGCGTCAGACGCCAGCGTGAACAAAACAGAATTACCGTGCCGTCGAGGCACCTAAAATATCGAGTTGCTCAAACACCTGCAGGCGGCGCCCGGGTCATGGCCCCTATAAAAACGGGCAGCCGCGCAAATCCCCGTGCAGCCAGGCCCAGGTATACCGGGCTGTCATACAGTGTGCGCGGCGGACGTATGAAGAATTCAGATGAAAGCGGCGGATTATTGAACAGCAGATCGCAATAGCCGCATTTCTCCCCGACATACACCCAGTGTGGCGTCTGTGTAATCTGCAAGGTATTCGATACGGACGGCTGCTTGTCCAGAGAATGGGTCATGCCATCGTAATGATGCTCATGCCTGTGGACGTGATGGGCTGCCAGAGCCTGGGACACCACCGGTGCGACAAAGGCCATGGCCATGGCAAACAAGCCAAGCCAGGCAAAACGTCGCGGACGCCTCTGCGGTATCACGTATCAGCTTCCAGTCTCAGTGAGTCATTATGGTCGCATGTTTGATATTCCCAAGCGACCAGACATCCGAACCATCGCTCGGACACTCTTTACCCAAATCAAAAAATAATCCAATAATCTTCTAGTTTTTAAGTTTTTATTGCCCTAAAAATCATCTGACGATGATTTATACCAATTTTTTAAACATGCTTGCCATTCAAGGCATTCCTCACTAGTGTTGAGGGTATGACTACTTCACATACCCTCATCCTGCTACGGCAACACGCCTGCCTGCGTCTGGTCAGCCCGCGACTGCGACCCTGAACTCGACACACATCGAATTCACTTGCCGCAGTGCTTTCTAGCGCCATCAACAGCAATGAAAGACCGGCAATTTAACTATGGCGCCGCTCTTACGGTCGCGGAAAGAAACAAGAACTAAAGGATTATTCTCATGGCCATGCTCAACGATCCGTCCAAGAAATACCGTGCGTTTCCCACTATCGACCTGCCCAACCGCACCTGGCCGTCCAAGACCATTACCGAAGCGCCTATCTGGCTGAGTTCGGACCTGCGTGATGGAAACCAGTCTCTGATCGAGCCTATGGACAGCGAGAAGAAAATGCGTTTCTTCAAGACGCTGGTGCAGGTAGGCGTAAAGGAAATCGAGGTAGGCTTCCCATCAGCCTCGCAGACCGATTTTGATTTTGTCCGTGAGCTGATCGAAAACGGCCACATTCCGGATGACGTTACCATTCAGGTATTGACCCAGGCGCGGGAGGACTTGATCGAGCGCACCTTCGAGTCGTTGAAAGGTGCCAAGCAGGCAATCGTGCACTACTACAATGCCTGCGCGCCCAGCTTCCGTCGCATCGTCTTCAACCAGGACAAGGAAGGCGTCAAGGCGATTGCCGTCAATGCCGGTCGTGTCATCAAGCGCCTGGCTGATGCCAATCCGCAGACGCAGTGGCGTTTCGAGTACTCACCTGAGGTATTCAGCTCCACGGAAACGGATTTTGCCGTCGAAGTATGCAATGCCGTGATCGACGTTTTCCAGCCGACCCCACAGAACCGCCTGATCCTCAACCTGCCCGCCACCATCGAGGCGGCCACGCCAAATGTCTATGCGGATCAGATCGAGTGGTTCTGCCGTCATGTCAATCGTCGCGACAGCGTGCTTGTCAGCCTCCATACTCATAACGACCGCGGTACTGGCGTTGCAGCCAGCGAGCTGGGCCTGATGGCAGGCGCTGATCGTGTCGAGGGCTGCCTGTTCGGCAATGGCGAGCGCACCGGCAACGTGGACCTTGTGACACTGGCTCTGAATCTTTATACCCAGGGAGTCGATCCCAAACTGGATTTCTCCGACATCGATGCCGTACGCAAGGTGGTCGAGGAATGCAATCAGTTGCCGGTTCATCCCCGCCATCCCTACGTGGGTGATCTGGTGCACACCGCGTTTTCGGGCTCACACCAGGATGCCATCCGCAAAGGTTTCGTCCAGCAGAAGCCGGACACCCTATGGGAAGTGCCCTACCTGCCGATCGACCCCGCCGACATTGGTCGCAGCTACGAGGCGGTCATCCGGGTCAACAGCCAGTCCGGCAAAGGAGGAATCACCTATCTGCTTGAGCAGGAATATGGCATTACCTTGCCGCGTCGGATGCAGATCGAATTCAGCCAGGTCGTTCAGAAGGAAACCGATCGCCTGGGGCTGGAAATGACGGCACAGCAGATTTACGACCTGCTTGATAACGAGTATCTGAAGGCCGTTTCGCCTTACCAGCTCAAGCGTCACCGCTTGCAGGAAGAGAACGGTATCAGCGCGGTCAACGTTGAAGTCATGGCCAAGGGTGAAACCCAGCATTGGCAAGGCACCGGCAATGGCTCACTGGAGGCGCTGGTGTCAGCTCTACCGGTCCAGATCGAAGTCATGGATTATCATGAGCACGCCATTGGTGCGGGCGCCAATGCCAAGGCGGCAGCTTATATTGAGGTCCGCCTGGACGGTGGCCGTCCGTTGCATGGCATCGGCATTGACGAAAACCTGACAACCGCCAGCTTCCGCGCCCTCTTCAGTGCCCTGAACCGCGCCGTCTCCCAGACACAGTAGCGCCTTTGGCCCCGGTCAATGACCGGGGCTCCACCCTTTCGCTCCTCCTTCCTTACGCCCGCGTCCAGAACGATCCCTGCTCACTCTAGTCACACCTCCTTTGAGGTCTGTTCGCCGCTTGGCAGCGGACGGTCCTATCGTCGTTAAAAGGAGAACACCATGAGCACACGTCAACTCGGTCAATCCGGCCTGCACGTTTCTCCACTTGCCTTGGGTGGGAACGTATTCGGCTGGACGCTTGATGAAGCCAAGTCGTTCACTCTACTTGATGGGCTGGTCGACCACGGGCTCAACTTCATCGATACGGCTGACGTCTACGAGCGTTGGGTACCCGGCAATCAGGGCGGTGAGTCGGAAACCATCATTGGCAACTGGTTGAAGAAGAGCGGTAAACGCGACCAGATCGTTCTGGCTACCAAGGTCGGTATGGATATGGGGGACGGTAAGAAAGGTTTACGCGCCGAGTATATTCAGCGGGCCGTAGAGGACTCCCTCAAGCGCCTGCAAACCGATCATATCGACCTGTATCAAGCCCATATCGACGATTCTGATACGCCTTTGGAAGAAACCCTGCAGGCCTTGGCCAAACTGGTCGAGCAAGGCAAGGTCCGCGCTATCGGCGCATCCAACTACAGTGCCGAACGCCTACGCGAAGCGCATCAGATTGCCCAGCGTCTTGGGATTCCGGGCTATATCAGTCTTCAGCCGCACTACAACCTCTATGAGCGTGAAGACTATGAAAAGAACCTTGAGCCTGTCGTACAGGAGTTGGGGCTGGGCGTTATCAGCTATTACTCACTGGCCAGCGGCTTTCTGACCGGTAAGTACCGCACCAAGGATGATATCAAGGGTGCCCGCAGCGATTCCGTGAAGAAATACATGACCGAGCGAGGCGTTACGATTCTGTCAGCTCTGGACGAAGTGGCCGAGGAGTATGACGCGACCCCAGCTCGTGTGGCCCTTGCCTGGCTCATGGCACGTCCCAGCGTCACGGCCCCCATTGCCAGCGCCACCTCGCTTGACCAGCTCAAGGAGTTGGCAGAGGCCACCCGCCTTCAGTTGAGTGCCGAAGATATCAGCACGCTGGATCACGCCAGCGCGTACTGATATTTGGCGCTTCGAAAGACGTCGCGTTCTATTTCCTGGCTCAGGTCTCCCTGCGGTAGCGCCGCAGGGAGACCCTGTCGTGTTTGTTCTTTAGCTAACGAAGCGAAAGCTTTCGCTCTAGAACAAGGTCTTAGCGAACGTCTTTTTACTGTAATGGTCCATTCATGGGCACAGGGAGAGAACATCTGAACGCATGAGCCTGCATTATCCTTTTTACCCACAATGCTCATGTCGGTGGTTTCAGACGGTTCTTATAAGAAGCCGAACGGAGGAAGCTCCATCGTGCATATTGCTGATATGACCATGTTTTATGCACCTGCCAGCGGCGGTGTGCGCACATATATTGATGCCAAACACCGCCGTCTACGTCGTTATCCTGGGGTTCAGCACAGTGTGCTTGTTCCAGGAGAAAGCTATCGACAAAACGGCGGAATCTACGAGATTCCATCGCCCCCCCTACCCTTTGGAAAGGGCTACCGCTTTCCAGTCCGACGCGGCCCGTGGCGCAACGTACTACACGAGCTGCAACCTGATCTGATTGAAGTGGGCGACCCCTATATGACAGCCTGGGCAGCACTGGACGCAGGTCGCCGGCTGGACGTGCCCGTTATCGGTTTCTATCACTCCGACCTTCCGCTTTTGGCCAGCAACCGGCTCGGTACCTGGTTCGGCAGCAACATGAGCACCTACATCGCACGCCTGTACCGCAGCTTTGATCGTGTCCTGGCACCGAGCAAGGTCATGGTCGAAAAGCTTGAGCGCATGGGCGTGAGCAATGTATATGTGCAGCCGTTAGGGGTGGATCTTGAAACGTTCCATCCATCCTTGCGGGACCCACATTTCAAGCGCGAGCTCGGATTGGATGAGTCTACTCGTCTGATGGTGTTTGCCGGTCGCGGTTCACGGGAAAAGAATCTGCCCATCCTGCTGGAAACTGCTCGTCAGTTGGGCAAGCCCTATCACCTGCTGTTAGTGGGCTCGAATATGCCCAGCCATGTACCGGACAACGTTACGGTCATGAATGGCTTTCGCCCGGCATCCGAAGTTGCACGCCTGGTCGCCAGTTGCGACGTGCTGCTGCACGCAGGGCATCAGGAGACGTTTGGCTTGGTGGCGCTCGAGGCCATGGCCTGTGGTATTCCGGTTGTTGCCGTCAAGGCAGGCGCCCTGGCAGAAATCGTTCCCTTCAATACCGGACGCCTTTGCCAACCTCATGATCCAGTTTCCATGGCGGCCACCGTACGCGAGCTCTTCGAGGACGATGCCCGTCTCGTGGGCCGTCAGGCCCGCCAACATGTAGAGGCGCATCATGCCTGGGATACAGTAGTTGCGGGCCTGCTCTCCCACTATCATGCCGTGCTGGGTACGTCTGAAATGCCGGTAGCTGCACATGGTTGAACGCAATGTCATGCTGGTGCTACATGATGTGGCACCAGAAACCTGGAAAGATTATCAGCCCTTTGTGGAGGCGGTAGACGCATTGGGCAATGTGCCCATGACGCTGTTGGTCGTTCCCGATTTCCATCATCGTAACCCGATCGATCAGCATCCAGCCTTCATCAAAGTCATGGATCAGCGTCTGGCTCACGGCGATGAACTGGCGCTTCATGGCCACTTCCACTGTGATGATGCCCCAGCGCCCACGAATCCGCGTGATTGGTTCATGCGCAGAGTTTACACCTACGAGGGTGAGTTCTACACCCTTGATGAAGCACAGGCCCGCGAGCGTCTTGAGAAAGGCATTGCGCTGTTTGAGCGCTTTGGCTGGCCTCTGCATGGGTTTGTGGCGCCAGCCTGGTTGATGAGCGAAGGAACACGTCGTGCCCTGAGCCAGACCGACTTGCGGTATACCAGCGATCCTCAGCATTTTTATCTGCTACCTGACCATCGCCAGATAGAAGCGCCTGGGTTGGTATGGAGTGCCAGAAGCCCATGGCGAAGAGGCATGTCCTGGCTTATGAGCGAGCAAGCCGCTCTCCGTCATCGGTCAGCGCCCCTGCTTCGCCTGGGGCTACACCCTGTCGATATGCGACATGAATTTTCCAGGGACTACTGGCTGGGGCTACTTAAACGCCTGATGGCAGAAGGACGCACCCCCATCAATAAAATCGAATGGCTCAACCGGCATTATTTCAACGAGCGTCTCGCGGCATGAGCCGTGGTGTATGGCTGCTGCTCAGTGCATTGCTGGCAGCAGCACTCATTCCCCTTCTATTAGGCGGCACCGGGCTACTAGGCAAGCTACGGGACTTTCCACTTGATCTGCTGCTGCTCATGCTGGGCATGATAGTGCTGTGCTGGAACGTCAATGCGGTTCGCCTGCGCCTGCTACTCAGACGCCTGCATCGCACCACTCACCTTCGCTCCCTGGGCATTGTGATGGCAACCGAATTTGCCATTTGCGCCACGCCTGGCGGTGCAGGCGGTCCGTTTACCATGATGGCGCTTCTTGCACGCCGCGGCGTACGACCGGCACAAGCCACCGCAGTCTTTGCAGTGGACCATATCAGCGATCTGCTGTTTTTCGTCTGTGCGCTGATCGGCATCCTGATTTATGCCCTCTTCCATGCGCTGAATCCCCACGTAGGTTTGCTGCTGGGAGGCACGGCTGCCCTGATGACAGGAATTATCGTCCTGCTGTTCGGATTGGCACGCTTTCATCGCGCCGTTTTGCGCAGCAATGGACGAATCATGAAGCGCCTGGGCGTAAAACAGTCACGACGCCTGCGCTGGGGACGCAAGGTACTGCGCTTTCGCAATGCCTTGAAGGAAAGCTTGCGGATGCCTCACTCCACTCTGGCGGCGGTGTTTGGCCTGACAGCTCTGCATTGGTTGCTACGTAACAGCATCTTGTATATCACGCTGGTCGGTCTGGGAGCCGTCACTCCTTGGGCGTGGACCTTTCTGATACAGATGCTGGCCCTGACCGCTGGACAGGCAAGCCTGCTGCCCGGCGGCGCTGGAGGTGCAGAGTTGGCATCAGGTGCGCTGCTTACACCCATGGTGGGCAAGTCGACAGCAGCGGCAGCTATTCTGATCTGGCGAGCAGTGACGTACTACTTCTATCTCATAGCAGGCGCCCCGGTGTTCATTCACCTGGCGGGACGTCCCTTGCTTAATCGCCTGATTCGCTTTCGCCAGACGTAGAGCCAGCCAAGAGATTCTGCCAGAGCTCAGCGGCACCCGGAAAATCAGTGCCGCTGTCTTCGTTGAGCGCATCCGGGTCGTAGCGCTGCGTACATCCCTCCCCCAGGACGGGAGGAGGAAAAGCCACTGCACGCTCGAAAGGATCGCTCATAAGACCTCAGGACCTATCAGTTGAAGACGACCGTCTTGTTGCCATGTACCAGCACACGGTCTTCCAAGTGGTAGCGCAGACCACGCGACAGCACCATCTTTTCAACATCCTTGCCCAGACGCACCATGTCCTCGACATTGTCACGATGGGTGATACGCACCACATCTTGCTCGATGATCGGACCAGCATCCAGCTCCTCAGTCACGAAGTGACAGGTTGCCCCGATCAGTTTTACGCCCCGCTTGGCGGCCTGGTGGTAAGGCTTGGCCCCCACGAAGGACGGCAGAAAGCTGTGATGGATATTGATGACCTGATGCGCATAGCGCTGGCACAGATCCGGCGGCAGGATCTGCATGTAACGCGCCAGCACCACAGTATCGGCCTGATGCTCATCGATCAGCCGGGAGACCTCGGCAAAGGCGGGCTGCTTGTCAGTCGGGTCGACCGGCACATGGAAATAAGGAATACCATGCCATTCGACCATGCTGCGCAATGCATCATGATTGGAAATAACACAGGGAATTTCACAATCCAGTTCGCCACTGTGCCAGCGATGAAGCAAGTCTGCCAAACAATGGGATTCGCGGCTGGCCATAAGTACCACACGCTTTTTAACCGCAGAGTCGGTAATGCGCCACTGCATGGAGAACTCTTTGGCTATTGGCGCAAACGCCTGATAAAAACCCTTTAAATCGAAGGGTAAAGAATCGGCGCGTATTTCGTGACGCATAAAGAACCAGCCACTCTCGGTATCGGAGTGGTGGCTGGCTTCACTAATCCAACCATTGTAAGTCGCCAGGAAGTTACTTACCTTGGCCACTATACCTACGCCGTCCGGGCAGGCAATCACCAGACGAAAAGTGCGCATAGAACAACCTCGAAAAAACGGAGGCCGCCATTCTAGCCTTGCGCACGGAAAACTTCAGCTTTCATCGACTTGCGGCGATGAATATCGCGCCTGAGTTTTAATGTTAGTTGAAGCTTATCAAGCTTATTAACTTGTTTTATGCTTGCAAAAAGTTAATAGTAGGTTTACTTGTTGTTACGCCAACACTATCATTAAAAAAAGACCAGCCCTTGCATTGCAGGTAAATGTATGTCCCTTATCAATGAATACCGTGCCACTGAAGAAGCTATTAAAGAGCTGCAGGAGCGCCTGCGTAATCTTTCCCAAGACGATAAACTGAAAAAAGAACTGGAATTCGAAGAAAAGCTGCGCGCATTGATGGGTGAATACTCCAAGTCCCTGCGTGACATCATCGCTATTCTTGACACTGATGCCAAAAACACTCGTGGCACTCGCAGTAATGCCAAGAGCACTCAAGGCAGCGGCACCAAGCGTGCACGCAAAGTAAAGCAATACAAGAACCCGCATACGGGTGAAGTTATCGAAACCAAAGGCGGCAACCACAAGACTCTGAAAGAGTGGAAAGCCAAGTGGGGCGCCGATGATGTCGAGAGCTGGGCCACCCTGCTCGACTGATATCCGTCAGTTAGATAAAAAACGCCAGCAATGCTGGCGTTTTTTATAGGTGTTTAAAAGGTTTTAAACTCCGAACCGAGTTCTCAACTGCTGCGCATGTACCCGCCATGTATTGAGCAGGGCTTGCTGTGATTCGCTGGCGGTCTGCACTAGTGCATGCAAGGCTTCCTCAAAAGAGGACAGTGTATTGGGTGCGCCCAATTCACTATTGATCAAACGATCACGGCAGAATGAATGCCAACGCCCTTGCTCCTCAGCCGTCAAAGTATGGGAAAAGTTTCGGGCCCGATAACGGAAGTAAAGTTCAGGCAAACGTTCGTCCGTGAATAACCACCTTTTATCTACCAACTTAATAGGGTCACAGCTTCGAATTTCATCACATAAGCGCCTATCGCTCTCACATATAAAGCCATTGTACAGCTGCTGTTCAGGATCAAAGACTGCATTCTCAGCCTTTATTTGATAAATCTGCGACAATTTGTCTCGCCATATTTTTGCCTTACTTTGTAAAAGAGCTGCGCGTTGCTTGTACATCTGCATATTTACTTGCAGTCTTTCCTGATCCTGCTCTCTTAGAACAGCCAAAGGTGCCAACACCGGGCATCGGTTTATCTGGATAAGTTTAAGCGGTACTGGCAGTTCGTCATTGGCCAACAAGTCCTCACGCCGGGTATAGAGTTTTTGATGTAGCGTTTGAACGTCCAGCTCTAATATAGGGTTTGGGTCAAAGTGAAGATCACAGACAACTAACGCATTACGGTTATGAGGATGCCAGCAAAGCGGCAATACAATGGAAAGAAAATTACGCTCGGCTGAAAACCGTCCCGAAACGTGGACTAGCGGTTTAAGTAACGTAATGTGCTCCAACACTGAACGTTTGTGTCTGAGCTGATACAAGAAATGATACAACCGTGGCTGCCGGTCACGTACCAGCCGAGCGAGTTGTATCGTAGCGTGTACATCCGACAGAGCATCATGTGCTTGACCATGCTCCAGGTCGTTGGCCTGGGAAAGACGCTCAAGCTTCAAGGTCACCCGCCCCTCATCCTGAGGCCACTCGATGCCCTCCGGCCGCAAGGCATAAGCCGCACGTAGCAAATCGATCAGATCCCAGCGGGTATTCCCGCCCTGCCATTCCCGCGCATACGGATCGTAGAAATTTCGATACAGGCTATGCCGTGTCACTTCATCATCAAAGCGCAGCGTGTTGTAACCAGCCGTACATGTACCCGGCTGGCTTATATGAGCATGCAGGTGGGCCATGAAGGTGGCCTCGGGAAGCCCCTCGCGTTCGAGGCGCTCAGGCGTAATGCCGGTAATCAGGCAGGCAGCCGGATGCGGCAGGATATCGTCGCCCAAGCGGCAATACAGGTTGAGCGGCTCGCCAACAATGTTAAGGTCCTCATCCGTTCGCAAGCCGGCCACCTGTAGTGGGCGATCGCAGCGTGGATTGGTTCCTGTGGTTTCGAAGTCATACCAGAATATGGTGCGGCTCACGACAAAGCTCTCCTAGCTATCAGCGCCTCGAGTCGAGCACTCTGGATTTTTCAGTTGCCTATACGCCTGATGGGTCGCTAGGCTTATCATGTCGCAGGCTGCGACCGTATCTGCGACCGTATGTATGTCATTGAATTCATGATACCCATGAATTCCAAGCCGTGCGTCAGGATAGCCAAGCTGCGTTAACGTGCACAGACGCACCAGGCGTGGGTGATGACCTTATCAAAGGAGTGATAATGTGCTGAAGCGCTTGCCTGCCGACTGGTTATTTTTGTCGTTCCAGTCTGCGTAGGGGTTCTCATCCAATGACACTGTGTGAACACCGAGCAACCTCTTGTGCCGACCCACACTAGAGAAGGCTCACCTGTACCTATGCCACTTCCACTCGATACGCTGTTACGCGTCGAAACCCCGGAAGCCATCGACCTGATGTTGCGTCCTGCCAGCGTCATACCTCGCGCCCTGGCGTATGCCATCGACCTGGCTATTCGAGGCGCTATCATGGCGCTTGCCTACCTTGTGCTCGGCTTTCTGGGCCATGTCGGGGTTGGCTTGATCGCGCTGCTGACTTTTCTGATCAGCTGGTGGTACATGGTGCTGTTTGAAGTGCTCAACCAGGGCCGCTCACCAGGCAAGCAGCTCATGAAACTGCGCGTTTTGAATGATGATGGCACCCCGGTGGGCTGGTCCGGCTCGCTGCTACGCAATCTGTTGCGCGTCGTGGATCTTCTCCCCTTCGGCTATGCCATGGGTATCCTGAGCAGCCTGTTACATCCCAGCTTCAAACGCTTGGGAGATCTAGTGGCAGGCACCCTGGTTGTTCACCAAGAGCAACCACACGAGCGCTTTACCTTACAGGACGTCATTCCATTGCCCCCCCCATTTGCGCTGGGGTTAATAGAGCAGCAGGCCATTCTCTCGTTTGCCGAGCGTCAGAACGGGCTATCTCTATCCCGTCGAGACGAGCTGGCTGCACTACTGGCAGAGCCTCTGGGGGTAAACCGCAGCGAAGCCACTGAGCGCCTGAACCGAATTGCACAAGCCCTGCTAGGGGCTCACGTATGAGGCAGGCGCCTTTCGAACAGCGCTACCAGGCTGAGTGGGCTCGCTTCAGTGAGCAGTTGTCTGCGCTGGAAAAACGCACCCCGACTTCAACGCTCGAACACAGCAAGGCATTTGTTGCTAGCTACCGTCGTCTGTGCCAGCACTTGGCACTTGCTCAGGCACGTGGCTACAGCCCCCAGCTGATTGAGCACCTGCACCAATTGACGTTGCGTGGCCACCAGCTCATCTATCGCCATCCGGGCAATATTCGGCAGCGATTGCTCGGCTTCCTGCTGGCAGATTTTCCTCGACTGGTCCGGGCAGAATGGCGCCTGGTCGCTGTAGCAAGCGCCCTCTTCTATGGCAGCCTTCTGGTAATGGGTTTGCTGGTCTACTACACCCCCGATCTGGTCTATAGCCTGCTAGACCCTGCCCAGGTTGCCAATATGGAAAGCATGTACAGGCCGGATGCCCAGCGCATAGGCGCCCTGCCTGAGCGGGCCAGCAGTCAGGACTGGCAAATGTTCGGCTATTACATTCGCAACAATATAGGAATTGCCTTTCAGACATTTGCAGGCGGATTGCTGTATGGCCTGGGGACACTGTTCTTTCTGTTGTTCAACGGGCTTAACATTGGTGCGGTGGCAGGTTACCTGACGCAACTGGGCTCAGGCTCTACCTTCTGGCCCTTCGTGGTAGGGCACGGCGCATTTGAGCTGACAGCGATTACACTGGCCGGCTCGGCAGGCCTGAAGCTGGGCTGGGCGCTGGTGGCGCCGGGCCGGCTGCGCCGCAGTGATGCCCTGCGACATGCCGCCAAACCCTGTGTTGGCATGATTGCCGGTGTCTTTGTACTGTTAACGTTGGCCGCCTTTGTCGAGGCCTATTGGTCCTCAAGCGCTGCACTCAGCCCTACCCTCAAGTACAGCGCAGGTGCGCTGTTGTGGCTGGCCGTTGGAGGTTATTTCGGGCTGGCAGGAAGAAATCGACATGCGCCTGAGTGAAAGCCAGGCGGTTATCCGCCCCCGTAGCCCTTGGGAAGCTCTGGATCTTGGCGTGAGACTCGCCCGTGAACACCTGCGTGTCTTGATGACCAGCTGGGCACTGCTCACCCTTCCTGTTCTGGCCCTGTTGAGCGCCGCCCTCTGGAATTATCCTTCCATCGCCATGCTGGTTTTCTGGTGGTTGAAGCCACTGTTCGAGCGGCTACCCCTGCATATTCTGTCCCGTGCGCTCTTTGGCGAAACGATTACGGCCAGACAAGCGCTGATGGCTTATCCACGGTTGCTGAGCGTACAGCTGCTGCCCAGCCTTCTATGGAGACGTTTTACGCCCAAGCGCAGCTTTCTATTACCCGTACAGCAGCTTGAAGGCCTGTCCGGCGCATCACGTCAGGCTCGTGTTCGGGTCCTGACGCAACAAGATACACAGGCCGCCTTCTGGTTGACCCTTACCGGTGCGCACATTGAAATGGCCCTTTATCTCGGTCTTCTGGGCCTGATTTATATCTTCATTCCCTCGCAGATCGTCGAGCAACTCGATTGGCTCAAACTGATCGATGTTGAGGCTCATGGCCTGCTCTGGGTGGAGCACCTTACAAATTTGCTATATGCACTGGTTCTCCTTGTATGGGAGCCCGTGTATGTGGCGTGCGGCTTCAGTCTTTATCTGAACCGGCGTACAGCGCTGGAAGCCTGGGACATTGAGCTGGCCTTTCGACGCCTGCGCCAGCGCCTGACAGGTGCGATACCCATGCTGCTTGTGATCGGAGCCATGAGCGCTTTGCTTTCGCCGCCGCCCGTCCTGGCAGATGAGCCGTCAGCTGCAGCGATCTGCCCACTGCCACCTCAGGAAGCAGCCGGCCCGGATGCGCCTCGCCTGCTGAACCAGCCCTTGAACAGTCAGGTTGCCCGGCAGCACATCGGCGTCATACTGGCGAGCCCGCCCTTCAGGAATGAGCGCACCCAGCTGGAATGGCACGTCGGCCAGCAGGACAAGAACAAGGCCTCGGTGACGTCATCCAATGGCCTCCACTGGCGGGACCTCGAAACACTTATTGCCCATGCGGCCCGCTTCATTGAGATCCTGTTATGGACGTTACTGATTGCAGGCCTTGGCGTGCTGCTCTGGCGTTACCGTGTCTGGCTAACCCTCTTTACCCGGCGAATCGCCACCAAACCTGCCAGACCTGTCGACACGCCCCGTCAGCTGTTTGGTCTGGAAGTCGCCCCGACCAGTTTACCTTCCGATATCCCTGGCGAAGCCGAGCGCCTCTGGCAACACGACCCTCGCAGCGCACTGGGGTTGCTTTATCGAGGCCTGCTGAGCCGTCTTTTGCATGACTTTCATCTGCCCTTGAAGGAGGCGCATACCGAAGGCGAAATCCTTGAGCTTGGCAGATCAATACCCAACGCCGATGTGGCCGGTTATCTGCACGGTGTGACGACCCAATGGCAAGCGCTTGCCTATGGCCATCGCATGCCTTCCCAGGAAACGCTTCAGGCGCTCTGTCACCAATGGCGTCATCTGTTTGGTCCGCAGGTGTCTGCATGACGCGTCGGCATTCGCTGTGGATTATTCTGATGGTGGCCGTCCTGCTGCTGACAGGGTTGTGGGCCTGGAAGTACATCACCCTGACAGAGACCCTGAAAGATGCAGGGCCCAGTCCAGAGGCCCGGAACAACCCCTATCTGGCTGCCGAGCGCTTTCTGAAGGAGCGGTCCATTACCATTCAACACAGTGACTCTTTTGCGGTGCTGAATGGGCTGCCTTCGATAGGCCATACGTTGCTGCTGCTTGCAGAACGAGACCGTATGTCACCTGCCCAGAGTCAGCAGGTCCTGGACTGGGCCAGCCGAGGTGGACATGTCGTTTTTGTAGCCGAGCAGTTGTGGGATGAGCAGAGCAAAAAAAGCGGCGACTTCCTGCTTGACGCCATCGGTGTGCAGCAGTTGCTGACGCGCGACCTGGAAGATGAGGAGACGGATCAGCAGGACGCTGAACCCGCTCCTGCCGAAAAGTGGGCGCCGTTGACCAAGCTTTATCTCGAAAACGAACAGGAGCCAGCCTATATCGGTTTCGACGACGAGTTTCATCTGTACGACTCCAGGAATCTGGCCCAGTCCTGGGCCAACAGCGAAGCCGCTACACACATGATGCAGCTGCCATGGGGCAACGGTTTGATTACCGTCATGACGGACCCCTGGATCTGGCAAAACGCCCATATAGGCGAATATGACAATGCCTGGCTGCTCTGGTATATCACCCAGGACAGTGACGTCACGCTGCTATACCGCGCCGACAAGGAAAGCCTTGTTACGCTCATGGCACGCTACTTTCCTGAAACGCTGGCCGCCGCAGTCCTGCTTCTAGCGCTCTGGCTGTGGCAGTCAGCGCAGCGCCTGGGCCCCCTGCTACCAAGTCCCGCCACCGGGCGCCGTCAGCTGAGTGAGCACCTGCGAGCCAGCGCCGAATTCATTCGCCGACATGCTGGGCTGGCCAGCCTGATCACGTTGTTGCAGAAAGATATTCAGCAGCACGCCCGACGCCGTCATCCCGGCTTCGAACGCCTCCCTGTTGCCGAGCAATGGCAGCTTCTAGGCCGCCTGGCTCGTTTGTCTGCGCATGAGATCAGCCAGAGCATGCGTCCGCTGGCATCAGAGAAACTGTCTCCAATCGACTTCACGCGCCGCGTTGCACATCTGCAACGCATCAGGAAGGCACTATGACTTGCGGTGCACTCCCCTCGCGGCCTACTCAAGGAAATACGCCATGACCGAGCCTACTGCGACTCCCACGCCCCCTGATCATACGGCACAGCGTCAACGCGCCAGCAGCCTCGCTCAATCGCTGCGGCAAGCCCTCAATAAGGCATTGATAGGCCAGAGCACAGTAATTGATGATGTCCTGACCGCCCTGCTGGCTGGGGGGCATGTCTTGATTGAAGGTGCACCCGGATTGGGCAAAACCCTGCTGGTTCGCGCGCTGGCTCGCTGTTTCGAAGGCAGTTTTGCACGTATTCAGTTCACGCCGGACCTTATGCCCAGCGACATCACAGGTCATGCCATCTATGACCTGGCGACGGAGCAGTTCAAGCTACGCAAGGGACCTGCCTTTACCAACCTTTTGCTGGCCGACGAGATCAACCGTGCGCCAGCAAAAACCCAGGCGGCATTGCTTGAAGTCATGCAGGAACGGCAAATTACATTGGAAGGCCGAGCGCTGCCAGTTCCTCAACCCTTCATGGTATTAGCCACCCAAAACCCGATAGAGCAAGAAGGCACTTATCCGCTGCCAGAGGCGGAACTGGACCGTTTCATGTTCAAGCTCTATATCGACTATCCCGGCGAAGAAGACGAACGCGCCCTGGTCAGACAGGTCACTCGCTCTACACGTAGCGACATGCTGGATGTCACGCCTCTGCGCCCAATATTGCAAGCCAAGGAAATCATGGCCATGCAAAAGATTGCAGCGGACCTGCCGGTGGACGACCAAGTGCTAGATTA
Organism: Pseudomonas sp. C2.3V; assembly: GCF_058536325.1. Lineage (NCBI taxonomy): Bacteria > Pseudomonadati > Pseudomonadota > Gammaproteobacteria > Pseudomonadales > Pseudomonadaceae > Pseudomonas > Pseudomonas sp. C2.3V. The sequence continues at coordinate 2,999,378 of NZ_JBZUBN010000001.1, forward strand.
TGCCGTGCGGCTGGCGCGCTCAACCCGTAACTGGCCCGGCATCATGCTGGGCGCCGGGCCTCGTGCCTCTATCGCCCTGCTCCGCGGCGCGCGTGCGCGAGCCCTGCTGCGGGGTGGCGAGTTCGTTCTGCCCAATGACGTGAAGCAGTGTGCCCTGCCCGTTTTGCGCCACCGGATTAGACTGTCGGCAGAACTTGAAATCGACGGCATTACGGTTGATCAGGTGCTGCGGCAGATCATTGATCAATCCCCAGCCCCTCGCCTCTGATTCGTGCCTTTATGAAGCCCTCCAGACGTTTTCTGCTGATCCTGACCGGACTGCTTGGGACAGGACTGATCCTCGGTACGCTCGAGGCGCTGGGCCTCTCCGTGGCTGACACGCTACATACCGTCTGGTGGGGCGCTTTGCTGGCGCTTTTGCTGATGGCCGGAGGCGATGCTGTCAGTACCTATCGACGCGCCCCTCCCATCCTGAAGCGTACGCTACCCGGGCAGTTATCATTAGGACGCTGGAGCGAAGTTCAGCTTACGCTGCATCATTCCTATCCCCGCGAATGCTCCGTCACGCTGTTCGACCATATCCCCGCCTCCGTGACCCACGAGCATCTACCGCTGGAGATGACTCTAAAGCCCGGCCAACAGACCGAGGCGCACTACCGGATCAGACCTCTGGAGCGAGGACATATCCGCTTTCCGGCCTGTGATTGTATCCTGCCCAGCCCACTGGGATTCTGGCAGCGCCGTTACCGGCTGGAGCACCCTGGAGACGCACGGGTCTACCCGGACTTTGCCCGTCTTTATAGCTCATCGCCTCTGGCGGGCGAGCAATGGCTGGGTCAACTGGGTGTCAGGCAGAAACCTCGACGAGGCCTGGGGCTCGAGTTTCATCAGCTGCGAGAGTTTCGCCAGGGCGATACGTTGCGGCAGATGGACTGGAAAGCCACGGCACGCAAGAAAATGCTCATCGCCCGCGAATATCAGGAGGAACGGGACCAGCAGATCCTGCTGCTCCTGGACTGCGGCAGGCGTATGCGTAGCCAGGACGGTGAGCTGTCGCATTTCGACCAGGCTCTGGATGCGTGCCTGCTTCTGGCCCACGTTGCCCTTCGCCAGGGCGATGCCGTAGGTATCAGCACCTTTGCTCAGGAGCAACCACGGCACGTGGCGCCTGCCAAAGGCCATGGGCAGCTGGGCCGGCTGCTCAATGCCGTTTATGATCTCAAGCCTACACTGACCCCTGCCGATTACAGTTCAGCCGCCCAGCAGCTTCTCAGCCGCCAGCGTCGCCGTGCCCTGATCATCCTGGTCACCAACCTGCGTGATGAAGACGACGATGATCTAAGGCTTGCCCTTGGCCATCTCGGTCGCCAGCACCGCATGCTGATTGCCAGCCTGCGTGAAGATATTCTGGATACGAAGATGCAGCAGGCGATAGAAACCTACGAGGATGCGCTGGAATATTGTGGGGCCATGGATTACCGCCAGGCCAGGGAGTCGCTGCACGAGCGCCTGTCGGCCCAGGGTGTTGCGCTCATCGATACACGTCCGGCCGCCCTAGGCCCTGAACTGGTCAATCAGTATCTCACCTGGAAACGCGCCGGAACCCTCTGACTAAGCCTTGCAGCGTTCGTCTGCCTAAACGGACTGCTGCATGGGGTGAAAGCTGAAATAGTTACGCAGCGACTCCACCAGCTCGGTGAACTCATGCGGTGGCGCCGAGATCGAGAAGCCTGAATCGTAATACCCTGGCGTTACGTCTTCCCGACTCCATTGACAGTTGGCATCGAAGTCAATGAAGTGCAACTGCCCGTCCTGACCCGGCACCTTCAAACGCAATTCGAATCTGGCCCCAACCAGCAGCGGTAGCTGGCTAATGAGCAACATCCCGTCCAGGGAAATATTACCCAGATAGCCCATGGGCCTATCAGTGAAACGATTGAACACCTTCAGAAAGTACGGTAACTGATGGCGCTCGATATGACGATTCTGTTTCATGGACCCATCCCGGAAGTCACTGCAGTCTGATGCCGCTCCAGTCGGCACCCATCAGACCACAAGCATAACCAGAAGCATGCGAAAGGGCATCTTTACTTGGCCAGCACCGGCTTGAGCGGCTGTGGCTGAACGATTACCGGTCTGGAACCATCGAGTCCCAGCTGGGTGAGCGTATCGATTCTGGCCCGGTACGCATACTCGCTGCTGGGGTAACGCCTCTCGATGAAGCGATAGGTTTCCACCGCATCGACATACAAACGCTGCCGCTCAAGGCATTGACCACGCAGCATGGAAATCTCCGGCTGAACCCACGGGCGAGCCCGGCTCTTGCGTTCGGCCTGGGACAGCTCCAGCATGACCTGATCGCAGTCACCTTCAGTATAGGCATCGTAAGCCTTGTCCATGTGACGATTCATGGACGCACCCGTACAGCCGGCCAGCGACACGACGACGAGCGAAAATAAGATATGACGCATGATTGATCCTCCGTTGCCGGGTTATCGGCAGGCTCGTCCAGGCCTGAAGCGCAGCTCACCGGTTAATTCAAGCATTACTTTTTCAGGATTGCCGCACGGAGATGAAACCTTTCATGTGCCTGGACGCTCAGCAAGGCTACAATGCACAGTAGCCTTTGAAGCCAAACGTCAGATTCGGCCCGTTTCATTGCCGATCACGGTTGAAACCATCTGAAAGGAAAACCTGAATGATTTATCGCCGTACCAAAATCGTTGCCACCCTTGGCCCAGCCAGCAATTCGCCTGAGGTGCTCGAGCAGCTCATCATTGCCGGTATCGATGTGGCCCGCCTGAACTTTTCTCACGGAACCCCGGATGAACACCGTGCACGGGGTCAGCTGGTACGCGAACTGGCTGCCAAGCATGGCCGTCATGTGGCCTTGCTGGGCGATCTTCAGGGTCCCAAGATCCGTATCGCCAAATTCACTGACAAGCGCATTCAGCTCAAGGAAGGCGACACCTTCCGTCTGTCCACGGCCCATCCACGTGATGCTGGCACCCAGGAGGTCGTTGGTATCGACTATCCGGGCCTCGTGACCGATTGCCATGTCGGCGATGAGCTGCTGCTTGATGACGGCCGCGTGGTACTGCGCGTCGAAGGCGTAACGGCCAATGAACTGCATACCGTCGTTTTGATCGGCGGCCCGCTGTCGGATCACAAGGGCATCAACCGTCGCGGCGGCGGTCTGACCGCACCGGCCCTGACCGACAAGGATCGCGAAGACATCAAACTTGCCAGCTCCATGGAAGTGGACTATCTGGCGGTGTCCTTCCCACGTGATGCAGCAGATATGCACGAAGCCCGTCGCCTGCTGGAAGAAGCCGGTGGCAAGGCCTGGCTGGTGGCCAAGATCGAGCGCGCCGAAGCTGTAGCCAATGACGAAGCACTGGACGGTCTGATTCAGGCCAGTGACGCAGTCATGGTGGCCCGTGGTGACTTGGGCGTCGAGATTGGCGATGCCGAACTCGTAGGCATCCAGAAACGCATCATTTCCCATGCGCGCCGCTTCAACAAAGCGGTTATCACGGCTACGCAAATGATGGAGTCGATGATTACCAACCCGATGCCGACACGCGCCGAAGTGTCTGACGTTGCCAACGCCGTACTCGACAACACCGACGCCGTGATGCTGTCCGCCGAGACGGCTGCCGGTGCGTACCCGGTTGAGGCCGTCAAGGCGATGGCCCGCATCTGTATCGGTGCTGAAAAGCAGCCTACCAGCAAGCTGTCCAGCCATCGCCTGGGGCAGACCTTTACCCGTTGGGACGAAAGTATCGCGCTGGCGTCCATCTATGTGGCTAACCACTTCCCGGGCGTGAAGGCCATCATCAGCCTGACCGACAGTGGTTATACCCCGTTGATCATGTCTCGCCTACGATCCTCCGTTCCAATCTTCTCGTTTGCTTCATCCCGCATAACACAGGCGCGCACCGTACTATTCCGCAACGTCTATACCATTCCGTTCGATCCCAAGTCGATGCCGGCTGACAAAGTCAGCCAGAATGCCGTAGACGAACTGCTCAAGCGCGGCATCGTGGAGCGTGGCGACTGGGTCATCCTGACCAAGGGCGACAGCTACACCAAGCGTGACGGCACCAACACCATGAAGATGTACCGTGTCGGTGATCTGCTCGTCTGATTATTGCTCACAAAAAAGCCGCCTTCGGGCGGCTTTTTTAATGCTAGAGAGCCTTGGATGCAAAGGTCTCTGTCAGCAATTGTCCCCGCGGAAGCCCTGCCATGAATAATCGACGGGACACAGCCTCAACAAATGCGGGACTGCCACAAGCCAACGCGACCGTACGCCGACTGGATAGCCGCAAAGTCTTGAGCCACGGCTCCCACCCCTTTTCATCCAGGTACTCGACATTCAGAGTGCGTTGCTCGGCGGCCAATCTATCCAATGCTGGCCTCAAGTAATGCCCAGACGCCTCGCGCGCCCGGTGTACTAGCGTGATCGGCCCAGCATGCTCCTGATCCAGCGCTTCACGAAGAATGCCCCAAAGCGGTGCCAATCCTGAGCCAGAGCCCAGCAGCAACAACGGAGAATCGGGTTGTTCCGCCGGATAGTGCAGCGCACTGGGATTTAATGCCCCCAGGCACAATTGATCACCTGGTTTCATTCGGCGTGCAGCAGTGCTGAACTGGCCCGGACGGCTGCAATCGATGTGAAACTCAAGCCAAGGTGCCTCGCCAGGCAAACTGGCTATGGAGTAGGAGCGAGCAATACCGTTGAGCCAGAGCACTACGGACTGCCCCGGTCGATAACGTACGGAACGCTCCGGCTGCATACGTAAGCGAACCACATCTGCACCTAGCCAATCGACAGCCGTCAGCGTCGCAGAAATCCCATCTTCTTCAGGGTTGAAAATCGATACTCGAACATCACCTACAATGCGGCACTGGCAGGCCAGCCGCCATCCTTCGGCCCGCCGTTCAGGAGGCAGCGCTTCCGGCTGCGCGTCTGCAACATGCCCCTCAAGACACCGAACCAGACATGCATGGCAACTGCCCGCCCGACAGCTGAAAGGCACTGCCAGGCCTACGTCGAGCAGGCTGTCGAGCAGGTTGCGATCCGACTCGACTGTCCAGGCCGATGCTCCTACCTCAAGCTTAGGCACGTCAGCTCTCCCATGAAACCTCACAGCGATTACGCCCATTACGCTTGGCACGATACAACGCCTGATCGGCCAGCAGTAACGACTCTTCAAGGGTACGTCCAGTCATGATGAGGCTCATGCCGATCGAAACGGTCAGGGTGCCCAGATCAGCATGCTCGAACACCGTCCTTGAAAAGGCTTCACGTAAACGCTCACAGCAGACTACCAGCTGCTGCGGATCGCTAAAGGGCAGCAGGAGGACAAACTCTTCGCCGCCGTAACGCGCCAGGACATCCTGCTCTCGCAAGCAGGCCTCGCCCACCTCGGCAAACGTTTTAAGCACCAGATCGCCTATTCCGTGCCCAAACTGATCATTGATCTGCTTGAAAAAATCCATGTCGATCAATGCCAGCCCGTGCATTCGGCCATGCCCCAACCGATGAAGCGCCTCACTGGCTATTTGCAGAAAATAACGGCGATTACGCAGCCCCGTCAGCTCGTCCGTAATCACCTGAGCTTCCAACTGACGCATCACATGGCGCAGGTTGTCCTGATGCCGCTCCAGATCGTCCCGCCGAGCGTTGAGCTGGTAGCGGATACGGTGGTGGTAGCGAGCAAACAGCACCATGGAAACCAGAACAATGGCTAATATGATGCTCTGGACAATCATCATTCTGACGGTCCGGCTGTCCTGTGGCTCAAGGTTTATCCATAGGCACAACCCTACATAGGCACCGTAGGCCAGCAGCGCACAGCGTACAAACGCCGCCAGTCGTATCTGAAATATACCCAGCATCAATACGAGTACATAAGACACCAGAAAGGTACCGCGCAAATGCACGATATGGGTCAGGGAATACGTCAGAAACAGAATCGAGACGATAATATAGGGCTCAAGCGGTAAGGCCTTCAGATGCTTGCCACCGCCCCAGACAATCACTCCCGTCATTACGGCGACCCCCGCCAGAAAGCCTAGCGTGTCGGCAAAAAACGAGGCAATGGAAGATGAATAGAATCCCACAGCCGTAGACAGCAGCAATGGGAGCAACGCCAGCACAACCACGGCTAGAGGCAATACCTGATGACCGATGGCAGACGCATTGATGCTGCGCGTGACAGTAAGATCCCGCATGGTGACGACACCTGATCCATGGCATAGCAATTAGCCAGCAGTTTACCCTGTTTCTGTGACGTATTTCCTTATCAGCTGGTCGGCTTCGCTCAAGCGTCTCATAGCGCTATACTGCCCCGCCTTTGTCGTGTCGGCTACACCCTAGACGTGGTGTCTGGACTTCTTTTCTCAGTGTTGGAAGCCGGACCTGCGCGCCCGGACGCTGCTTTTCGTGATCAGACGACTTTCGCCTGCTTCCAAAACGACGCCACGGACGAGACACGAGAACCGCGCAGTACTGATAGCCTAATAAGGAGCGCGTACATGACCGTGATCAAGCAGGATGACCTGATCCAGAGCGTTGCTGATGCCCTGCAGTTCATCTCCTATTACCATCCCGTGGATTTCATCCAGGCCATGCACGAGGCCTACCTGCGTGAGGAATCCCCTGCCGCACGCGACTCCATGGCCCAGATCCTGATCAACTCGCGCATGTGTGCGACCGGCCACCGTCCGATCTGCCAGGACACGGGTATCGTGACCGTATTCGTCAAGGTTGGCATGGACGTGCGCTGGGACGGCGCCACAATGAGCCTGGACGACATGATCAACGAAGGCGTTCGCCGCGCCTATAACCTGCCGGAAAACGTCCTGCGTGCATCTATCCTGGCCGACCCGGCCGGTGCGCGCAAAAACACCAAGGACAACACCCCGGCTGTCATCCACTACAGCATCGTTCCTGGTGACAAGGTTGAGGTTGATGTTGCAGCCAAGGGCGGCGGCTCCGAAAACAAGTCCAAGATGGCCATGCTCAACCCGTCCGACTCTATCGTCGACTGGGTTTTGAAAACCGTTCCGACCATGGGTGCAGGCTGGTGCCCGCCCGGCATGCTGGGTATCGGCATCGGTGGTACGGCCGAAAAGGCAGCGGTTCTGGCCAAGGAATCGCTCATGGAGGAAATCGATATCCATGAACTGAAAGCCCGCGGCCCGCAGAACCGTATCGAAGAGCTGCGCCTGGAGCTATTCGAAAAGGTCAACCAGCTGGGTATTGGCGCTCAGGGCCTGGGCGGCTTGACCACAGTCCTGGACGTCAAGATCAAGGACTATCCAACTCACGCGGCCTCGCTGCCGGTGTGCATGATTCCGAACTGTGCAGCGACACGCCATGCCCATTTCATTCTGGATGGCTCTGGCCCCGCTGCCCTGGAAGCTCCGCCGCTGGATGCCTATCCGGAAATTGTCTGGGAAGCCGGCCCTTCTGCACGTCGCGTCAACCTGGATACGGTAACCCCGGAAGAAGTATTGACCTGGAAACCAGGCGAGACCCTGTTGCTCAACGGCAAGATGCTGACCGGCCGTGATGCTGCACATAAGCGCATGGTCGACATGTTGAACAAGGGCGAGACGCTTCCCGTAGACCTCAAGGGTCGCTTCATTTACTACGTTGGCCCGGTCGACCCGGTTGGCGACGAAGTCGTAGGTCCGGCAGGCCCCACCACGGCTACCCGCATGGACAAGTTCACCCGTCAGATTCTTGAGCAAACGGGTCTACTCGGCATGATCGGCAAATCCGAGCGCGGCCCGATCGCCATTGAAGCGATCAAGGACAACAAGGCGGTTTACCTCATGGCCGTAGGCGGTGCAGCGTATCTGGTGGCCCAGGCGATCAAGGCCTCCAAGACCCTGGCTTTCCCGGAGCTGGGCATGGAAGCGATCTATGAGTTCGAGGTCAAGGACATGCCGGTCACCGTTGCGGTCGATAGCAATGGTGAGTCCGTGCATAACACCGGCCCGCAAATCTGGCAGAAGAAAATCGCTGAAAGTCTGGCGGTTGAGGTTTCCTAAGCCTGTAGGATGAACAATAAAGCCCGGTACAGCCGGGCTTTATTGCATCTGCACCACTGACTCAAGGCTCGATACGTGTACCGAGCACCTCCAGAAACTTGCGCAACCACTCCACATGAGCGGTCCACACCGGACCGGTTACCAGCTTGCCGCTGACATGAGCACCGTCCATGGGTAATTCAATATAGGTCCCACCGCCCCCTTTGACATCAGGCGCACACGCCGGATAGGCATTGCACTCAACGCCATCCCTGAGCACGCCGGCCGCTGCCAGGATCAGGGGACCATGGCACAGTGCAGCAACGGGCTTGTCGGCCTTGAAAAATCCTCTTACCAGCTCAAGCACCTGTTCGTTGACGCGCAAATACTCGGGTGCCCGCCCTCCAGGAATGACCAGAGCGTCATAGTCGTCTACACGTGCCTTGGCAAAGTCCCCATTGAGCGTAAAGCGATGGCCCGGCTTTTCACTGTAGGTCTGCTCACCGGTGAAGTCATGAATGGCGGTTTGCACAGTATCGCCGGGTGCCTTGCCTGGACAGACAGCATCCACTTGGTGTCCGGCAATCTGTAGCGCCTGGAAAGGCACCATCACTTCATAGTCTTCGATGAAGTCACCTACCAGCATGAGAATTTTCTTTGCCGCCATAGCAGTCTCCTTCCAAAGGTGGGTTCGACTGTTCTTCGAGCAGAGGGTCCACCTGCAGTTCCCTGGCAGACCCCTCGCCTGAAAGTTTCCTGTGCGCTATGTAGGCAGTTGCCTGGTCTTTTCTACCTTGGGCAACAAATGCCTGATCAACCATCGCCGGGTAGGTGCCACGGCCTCTTCCTGGAAAATCACACAGATGAAAATCACAAACAGCAGGAAGAGTCCGTAAACCTCGATGGCGTTCTCTACGTGACCGGCAGCCTCGATACACGCGCTCCAGTTGCTAAAGCACAGCGGGAAGTCACCCATAATCCATTTCTCGAGCGTCATGAACAGTCCTGACAATGGCACATGCAGTGCGAACATGGACAATGACGCCGCACCCAGCCGGGGCGACCAGTGTTTAAGCCATTCGCTCTTGGGTTCCTGCGCCAATGCGCTGAGATAGACCAGTATCAATTGAGACGGCAGTAACAGACCGTTATGAAGCAAGAAGTACCAGAATTTAGGACCATGGGTAAACAGCGCGGTGGCCACTGCAAAACTCAATAGCAGATAGCCAGTCATCACCAGGCGGATGGCCCGGCTTGGCTGCGCGCCTCGCTCACTTTGCTGACGGAAGAGGCCATACGCCACGATGCCAGCCAGAAACTCCGGCAGGCGCAGCAACGGGACTCGTTGCAGCAAACCAGTATACGGCATGCCGTAATCCTGGCTCCAGATCACCAGAACAGGAGGAATCAGGTAGCACAGGCCTATGATGGCAAGCACACCCCATTTGTTGCGCGCACGCATCAGGCGCGGCGCCGCATAGGGAAAGACCAGATAAAAAAAGAATAACGCCGAGATGGACCAGAGCGGCGCATTGAAGGTGAGGTAGTAGGGATTCCAGGCCTGCAGCATCGTCATCTGCAGCAACCCATTGAATGCAAGCTCCAGATTGGTCATGTAGTGCTGGAACAGTTCCGGATTGGTTCGGGCCAGCACCTCGTTGGTGTCGTAAACCACGAACCGGACGCTGGCCTTGGCTCCATCAGGCGGTATGGCCATGAAGCCGATCCAGGTTACGACGACTATGGAAAACAGCAGCGCGAAAATATGGATAGGATACAGATTGGAGAATCGCTTAACCCAGAAACTCTTGGCAGGCTCTCGCATCTGGTTATCAGTGAGATAGACGTGCGCCAGCAAGAACCCGGACAGAACAAAGAAGGTACTGGTCGCAAAAAAACCCATACTGGTCAGTTCGTCCAGCAACGGAACGGTTTTGCGTTCGGGATAAAAATGAATGGTGTGGTAGATGACCACATAAAGACCCATCAGGAAGCGAAGCCACTCAAGCCCAATGAATCGTTGTTTTTCTATTTTGAGCATTACGCTCACTCCTTACTGCAAGGCGCGTAGTGTATCGCCTTAAAAAAATGCAAGGCTTGCTTTACTCAAGACTTACGCTTGCTCAGAAGGGTCAGCACCAGACGGTCCAGCGTGCCCCACAGACGTTCACGCAAGCGTTTCCACCAAGGACGGTTGCGCCAATCCTGTAGCGTGATTTCGCGGCTTTGCTGGAAGTCCGCTAGAAAGCACTCGCTGACGGCCTGGCTCAGCGTCGGGTCAATGGCTTCCAGGTTAGCGTCAAGGTTGAACCGAAGGTTCCAGTAATCGAAATTGCATGAGCCTACGCTGACCCAGTCATCGACCTGAACCATCTTGAGGTGGGAAAACCGCGGCTGATATTCATAGATCTTCACGCCCGCCCGGAGCAGGCGCGGATAATAGCGCTGCCCGGCAAAACGGACGGGAGGATTATCCGTATGCCGGCCCGTCAGAATCAGGCGCACGTCGACGCCTCGCTGAGCAGCCTTGCGCAAGGCTCGCCTGACCCGCCAGGACGGTAGAAAATATGGCGTAGCAAACCAGATACGCTTCTTGGCAACAATCAGGGCTCGAACGAGGGACAGTACAATGTCCCGATGCTGGCGAGCATCAGCATAGGCCACCCGCCCAAGACCCGAAGTTGCCTGCGGCGGTCTTGGAACCAGAATACGACCACGGCTGGCCTCAGGCTTCCAAGCATGCCGCTGATGGCAGGCTTGCCATTGGCGCTGGAACAGGCTCATCCAGTCGGACACCAACGGCCCGCGCATGCTCACCATCACTTCATGCCACTGGCAAAGCTCCTCCCCTGGCGTCCAGAAGTCATTGGTTGCCCCGCTTCCACCCACAAAGGCCTGCGACTCGTCCACAATCAGGAGCTTGCGATGGTCACGGTATAGGTTGCGCCAGCCACGCCAGAGACCTACCGGATTATAGATACGCACCTGACCGCCCGCTTCGCTCAACTGGGTCCGGTGCATGTCGTCCATCTTGAGCGTACCAAAACCATCGAAAAGACAACGCACCTGTATTCCCCGATGCGCCGCCTCAATCAAGGCCTCCATCAGGGCAGTTGCACACGAGCCCTTTTCTACCAGATAGAGTTCGATGTCGATGCTATACCGGGCTTTGGATATGGCTTCCAGCATGGCAGGAAAAAAACACCCGCCATCAACCAGCAGCTCATATTCATTTTGTTCGCGCCATGGATACACCGCACCTGGCATGATGACGCTCCTGAAAAGCCCGCCACTCAGGTAGGGGTAGGCACGTGGCGAAGGGTTAACAGCACAGAAACGGGCACCTCAGGTGTAATCGAGGAGACACTGGCAATTTCCTTGAGCTTGTCCAGCCCTTCCAACAGGCTGAAATCAATCGCCTTGATCAACACCGGCTGCAAAGTACTGACCTGAACCAATGTTTCCCCGATTCGGGTAACCGAAACATCCGCTTTCAAGCGCTGCTTCTGGCCGTTGATTTCAAGCTCGAAGTCCAGCTTTTCCTGGCGAATGCTTCCTACCGGCATTTGCTCCCAGGTAGGCAGATCGATCTGACTGGTAATGACCGCTTCCGGATACTGATCTGCCTTGAACAGAGTTTCTCTCATCCGCTCGGTTTGTAGCGCCAGGGTGTTGTCCAGTGACTCGTATGGAAGCGCCAATCGAGCACTACCATGCTGATCGATCACGCCCGTTACGGTAGAAAAAAATTGAACGTCAGCCATGTTGCCGCGCTTCACGGTTACAAAGCTGACACGAGAGTAGCTTGACTCAACCTGCCAATCCGCGAAGACAAAAGGACTGAAGACCACTGTGAGGGCTAGGATAAATGCGCGCATGAGCTCTCCTGAGAGTTTGTCCGGCTCACCAGGACCTTACCGCACAGTATTGGCATGAGCGCTCTTGCGAGCGCCTTCCTTGCGCAGCGATAGACCCGGCCGGACCTGATCCAATCACGGTATGGCTTATACGGCACCCATCACAACGGCGAGTTCCCTGCCCACATGAGGAGTGTGAGCAAGGACACTTCTATAGCGAGTAGTCGGGACGACGACTGCTCCAGTCCACGCGATCAGGAAAATGCTGGGTCACATCGGAATTGAGCGGCTTGGAAACCAGAAAGCCCTGCATGATCTCGCAACCGTGCTCAAGCAACCACTCCCGCTGCTCCAGTGTTTCGACACCCTCTGCCACGACCTCAAGCCCCAGGTTACGTCCCAGCTCAAGAATAGTGCTGACGATTGCAGCATCGCGTGGCGAGTCGAGCATATTGGCAATGAACAACTGGTCGATCTTTAAGGTATCGAGTTCGAAGTGACGCAGGTAGGCCAGTGAAGAATACCCCGTACCAAAATCATCCACGGCTGTTCTAACACCAAGCGCCCGCAGTTGTGCCAGTTGAGCACGGGTATAATCAATGTCATGCATCAGAGCCGTCTCGGTCACCTCGATCTCTAGCTGATCGGGGCGCAGACCATAACTGTCAATGATCTGCCGAAGGCTTTCAGCCAACTGCGGCATGCCGAACTGGACAGGACTCAAATTGATGCTCAGCAAAAGCCCGTTGCCGTAGACTTCGGACAGGCTTTGCAGCTTCATGGCGCCTTCGCGAAAGATCCAGTCACCGATGCGATTTATCAGCCGAGTCTCTTCCAGCAGCGGGATAAAGACGTTCGGTGAAACCTTGCCCGCCACGTTATGCTCCCACCGCAACAAGGCCTCAAAGCCGCGCAGCTTGCCGTTTTTCAGGTATACCTGAGGCTGATAAGCCAGCACGAAATCCTTGTTATCGATGGCGTTGCGGACGCTCTCCTCCAGCATGAGGCGGGAGCGTGCACGGCCATTCATCTCCGGTGAGAAAAAGCGGTATTGCTGGCGGCCACCTCGCTTGGCTTCATACATGGCGATATCGGCCGAGCGCAGCAATCCGTCGACACTATGACCACACTCGGGATAGCTCGCGATCCCGATGCTTGCGCCCAAGCTGACCTCTACACCGTCAACAGTGTGCGTTTTGGTCATCAGCTCAAGCAGCTTTTCGGCGACCCGGGCGGCATCCTCGGGATGATCCAAGGTATCAAGCAACGCGGTGAATTCGTCACCGCCCATACGCGCCAGTACATCGTAAGGACGCATACAGGTTTTGAGCTGTTCGGCAATCATGCACAACACACGGTCGCCAGCCTCATGACCAAGCGAGTCGTTCACCTTCTTGAAGCCATCCAGATCAATGTAGAGAACGGCCATGCGCTTGCCGTTACGCCCCGTACGAGCCAGTGCTGCCTCCAGGGTCTGGTTGAAGCCCCGCCGGTTGAGCAAACCGGTCAAGGCATCGGTAACCGCCTGCGATTCCAGTTGATCCTGCAGCTCGCGCATCATGGACATGTCGAGTGCAATCATCACCATGGCGCGCTGCATCCGCGGCAGAGGCGCACAGGAAAGAGTCACCGGCAATATGCCGCCTCGGGATGTGCACAGACTGGCATCATGCAGGCGATAGGTTTCACGTCTTTCGTAGTGCTCCATGAACGTCGAGTCGGCCCAGCTATCCCCTAAGTCAGGATTGCTCAGATGAGCCATGAACTCGGAGTTTACGAGATCGCTAATATGACGCTTAAGCATGCGGGCAATCGCCGCATTGGCAAATGTGATCAGGCCATGCTCATTAACGACCAGAATGCCTTCTGCCGCATTGTCGAGCAGGGAGTCACTAAATGCCTTGGCAAGCTCCAGCTGCTGACTCAGCTGCAGGAGTTCGCGACGATTGCGCTCATGTTCGAGAAGGGAGCGCACCTTGTGCCGTAGAATGTTGGGATCGACCGGCTTGAGCAGGTAATCCACCGCACCGGTAGCATAGCCTCGTAGAACAGCCTCGTAAGAGTGAGCCTCGGCAGAAACGAAGATGATTGGTGTAAAGCGGGTGCGCAGATTGCCGCGTATCATCCGAGCGACCTCGAAGCCGTCCATGATGGGCATTTGCACATCCAGCAGTACGAGATCTATAGGCTCATCGAGCAAGTATCTCAAGGCACGCTCACCCGAGTTGGCGGTCAAAACACGCCAGTCCTCTATTTCAAGCAGTGCCTGCATGGCCATGAGGTTTTCTACCCGGTCATCGACAACGAGCAGTACAGGCCCCTGATTGGTATTAGGAACTGGACTTTCCGTGTCGCCTCCTTTCAGTTCGTACTGCACTGAATACAACTCCTCCCTTCGAGCACTCGGCAAGGCCCTACTGCATGCCAGTAATAGAACCGAGGTTTGGCGATAAGGTTATTATCCAGAACAACAAAAATACAGCGCCATTTTCTTGACCAAACCGTGACGCTACCAGATTCCGCTGAACGGTAGCATCACGGAGGGGTGCATTTACTGGGTCACTGCACCAGGCAACGGCCTTAGATTGACCTCGACACGACGGTTCTGGGCACGGCCATCAGCGGTCGCATTAGTCGCGACCGGTTGATCCGGCCCGGCACCGCGTGTACTGACGCGTGAAGCATCGACACCCTGAGCGACGAGGTAGTTCGCTACACTCTGGGCACGTCGATTGGACAGATCCATGTTATGAGCACGGCTACCTGTACTATCGGTATAGCCCACAATTTCGACACTGTTCTGATCGAACTGCTTAAAGGATGTCGCCAGATCGTTTAACGGCTTGTAGAAATTACCGGCGATATCGGCCGAATCCGTTGCAAACGTGATGTTGCCCGGCATGATCAGCTTGATGTCATCACCCTGGCGCTGTACTTCTACGCCAGTGTTCTGCATCTGGCGACGCAGCTCGGCTTCCTGACGATCAGCATAGTAACCATAGCCCGCTGCCGCCGCGCCTACCGCCGCCGCGCCAATTAAAGCGCCCTTGCCACGATGGTTATGATCGATGGCTGCGCCGGCGACAGCACCTGCCAATGCGCCCAGGCCGCCATAGGTCGCGGTACGGGATCCGCCACTACCGCCCTGGTTTTCGTAAGGATTACTGGATGCACACCCTGCAAGTAGCGCACCGGCCAGTGCCAGAATCAAAGGACGCTTCATAGACGCCATGAACTTCTCCAACTTCTAACGGACCTGTGAAAACTGCTCTTTTCACAGAAAGACTAGCCATGAGCAGTCATGCTTTCGCATGAAAGTCCTAATGAACCCATGGCGAAAGAGCGGTTTACCGGTATCAGGACGAATAATCAATTCGCTTCAGCGAAACGGCTGAACGACCGCACAAGACTAGTCGATAAACGTGCCCCTCTCTGGACGAAACCGCTAAACGGTAGTGTACGACCAGATGCCGACACACCTTCTTAAACAATCAGCGTATCTGCATCAGACATTAGGTAGCTAAACAACATTGTATATCGTTTCATTTCGATATAAGGTTCGTCTTATCCCGATAAACCGATATGCGAACATTATGGATATCGATGATCTGATCAAGGCGATAGCCAACCCCGTCCGACGAGAGATTCTGGCCTGGCTGCGCGAACCGGAAAAACACTTCATCCAACAGGACCACCCGTTGGAGATTGGCGTGTGCGCAGGCCTTATCGATCAGAAAACGGGACTTTCCCAATCCACAGTCTCGGCTCATCTGGCCACGCTTCAGCGTGCCGGTCTCGTTACAACCCGGCGTGTTGGCCAATGGGTCTTCTACAAGCGTAACGAAGCAGTGATCAATGCCTTCGTCGAGCAGCTGGGCCGAGAGCTCTGATTTTTCCGCCTTAACATAGAGAGATGCGATGCCCGCTTCATTATTAGTGCTGGCGCTTAGCGCCTTTGCCATCGGCACCACCGAGTTTGTGATCATGGGGCTTTTGCCCAATGTAGCCAACGACCTTCATGTCAGCATCCCATCTGCCGGCTGGCTCGTCAGCGGGTATGCATTGGGTGTTGCAATCGGTGCGCCCTTCATGGCCATGGTGACGGCTAACTGGCCACGCAAGATGGCCCTGCTCGTTCTGATGGGTATCTTTATCATTGGCAATGTGCTCTGCGCCTTAGCCGGAGACTACAACATCCTGATGCTGGCTCGCGTCATCACGGCGCTCTGCCACGGTGCCTTCTTTGGTATCGGCTCGGTGGTAGCGGCCAGCCTGGTCCCAGCGAACCGCCGGGCCTCTGCCGTCGCTCTCATGTTCACAGGCCTTACGCTGGCGAACGTTCTTGGCGTACCGCTGGGCACAGCACTAGGACAGGCAACCGGTTGGCGTTCAACCTTTGCGGCCGTCTCCCTCATTGGTGTCCTTGCGCTGGCAGGTCTCTGGTTCGTTCTGCCCAGCAAGGCGCCACAGGAAAAAACCGACCTGCGCCGTGAAATGGCGGCGCTGAAGGGGGCCGGTTTCTGGCTGTCCCTCTCGATGACAGTGATGTTCTCTGCCTCGATGTTTGCCCTCTTCACCTACATCACACCGCTGCTTACTGATGTAACAGGCCTGTCAGAGTACGGTGTAACCAGTACGCTGCTATTGATCGGTGTAGGCCTTACCTTCGGCAACATCCTGGGTGGACGCCTTGCAGACTGGCGTCTGTCCACAACACTCATAGGTATCTTCATCGCGATGGCCGTCGTGTCATCCCTTTTGGCCTGGACCAGTCATAGCATGGTCGCTACCGAGATCACCCTGTTCCTGTGGGCAGCCTGCGCCTTTGCAGCGGTTCCCGCACTTCAAATCAACGTGGTCACCTTTGGCAAGGACGCACCCAACCTCGTTTCTACCTTGAACATTGGCGCTTTCAACGTCGGCAACGCGCTGGGCGCCTGGGTAGGAGGAGGCGTTATCGCCCATGGACTGGGCCTGACCAGCGTTCCGCTGGCTGCCGGGGGACTGGCCCTGATTGCCTTGATTCTGACCCTACTGACCTTTAGCCATGCCCGGAAAAGCGGCTTGGCTGTCAGCCAATGATTCACCTACGGAGTCGTTACCATGCCCAACCTGTTTGATCCGATCAAAATCGGCGCACTGGAATTGCCGAACCGCTTCGTTATGGCACCGCTGACCCGTTGTCGCGCAGATGATAATCGCGTCCCTACCGACCTTATGGCCGAGTACTACGCGCAGCGTGCGTCGGCTGGTCTGATTTTAAGCGAGGCCACCTCCGTCGATCCAATGGGCGTGGGTTATCCAAATACCCCGGGCATCTGGTCCGACGAACAAGTGGAGGGCTGGAAAAAGATCACTTCAGCCGTGCACAAGTCAGGCGGTCGCATCATGCTGCAACTCTGGCACGTAGGTCGTATTTCCGCACCGCTTTACCTCCAGGGCGAAAAGCCGGTGGCTCCAAGCGCCATCGCCGCCAACGGTCATGTGAGCCTGGTCCGTCCCAAGCAGGAATACGTCATCCCGCGCGCCCTGGAAACCGAAGAGATTGCCGGTATTGTCGAGGCTTACCGCAAGGGTGCCGAGAACGCCAGAAAAGCAGGTTTCGATGGCGTAGAGGTTCACGGGGCCAATGGTTATCTGCTGGACCAGTTCCTGCAAACCAGCACCAACCAGCGTACCGATCAATATGGTGGCTCCATTGAAAACCGGGCTCGCCTGATGCTTGAAGTGACCGATGCCTGTATCGATGTCTGGGGCGCCGATCGTGTAGGCGTTCACCTTTCGCCTCGGTGTGACCTGCATGACATGGGCGACGAAAATCCGGCCGAGACCTTCGGCTATCTGGCCCGTGAACTGGGCAAGCGCGGCATTGCCTTTATCTGCGCCCGTGAGGCTGAAGCTGATGACAGCCTTAGTCCACAACTTAAGGACGCTTTTGGCGGCGTTTTTATCGCCAATGAACGCTTCACCCATGACAGCGCCAATGCCTGGCTGGAAAGTGGAACCGCCGACGCTGTGGCGTTTGGTGTTCCGTTTATCGCCAACCCTGACCTGCCGGAGCGCTTTGCCCGTCAGGCCATGTTGAACGAGCCTCACCCGGAAACCTTCTACGTGCCTGGCCCTGTAGGTTATATCGATTACCCTCGGCTGTAATAAAAAAAGCCCCGCTCTGGCGGGGCTTTCATGTCTGAAGAATGTCAGCGGCGGGTGTTAATCTGCTGCTGAAGGTTCTGCAGCTGGGTCTGAATCGTACTGATATTGCGCACGGTCTGGGCCCTGAACGCATCGAACGAAGCGGAATCCGGTCCACTGTTGTTGCTACGTGAGTCCAGCTCACTGCGCAGTACAAGAAGATCCTGCTGCAGGTTTTCGATAGCACCAGAAGGGTCGCCCCGTTTCTTGAGCGCGGCGATATCTGCTTGCAAACTCTTGTTTTGCGCCGTGAGCGAATCGATCTGATCACTGAAGCGTTTCAAATCCCCTTGCGCCGCTTTCAGGACAGCCTGCTCATCAGCCAACGCCGTTATACGGCCATTCAGATCTGAAGCGTTGCCCTGCTGCGTCTTGAAGTCAGCAGCCAGCTGGTCGATTCGCTTGTCCAGGGCACTTTGCGCATCCACCGCTGCCTGTTGCTGGCGGGCCACGTCTGCTACCTTGGTCTCGATATTTTTCAGCCGCAACAACAAGGACTCTCGACTGGACGTCCCGCTTGACTCGCTGGCAACCAGCTTGCCCGAGATATCCTGAAGCCGACCGGCAGCTTCTTCACTGATTCGTGCAAAGTTCTCCTGGGTCGCGACGACCTGCTCCTGCATGAGCTGAATTTGCTGATGGCTCCACCAACCCAGCCCCGCCAACGCAATGATCATGGCCGCAATCAATGCCCATAGAGGACCTGTGCTCGGAACGCGGGCCGGTTTGGCTCCACGCGAAGCCCGTAATGGCTCTTGGGGATTAGCCGCGACATGGGCCTCGACTTCCCGCCCCTGTTCCACAGGCGCATGGCGATGATGCCGACCGTGGCTGGCACGCCCAAAGTCTTCGCTAAGGTCCTTGTCAGGCGTCAGGCTGGGTACATTGTCGAGTTCATCAAATGAATCGTTTCGCATGGCGGACCTTCATTGGTGAAAAAAGCATGAGCCGACAGGCACGGGGCTTGCTCTCAAAAAGCTAGTATACAAATGCCATCACAGTGCTGGCAGTCTGGCGTTATCGCCTTGCGGAGCGGTTTTCAATATATTCATCCAAAGCTTTCCAGACCGTAGTCTGGGGTTGAAAACCCAGGATATCGCGGGCCCGATTGATATCCAGTGTAAAATTGCGATCCATCAGGTGCAGAGGATCGGGGTCACGTTCTTTTCTGGCGGATTTGATTGCAGCAAGCATATCTTGCAGCAGAACCTTTGGCTGAATGCGAGCCGTGGCCTGCCCCAGAACCGGTAGTTTCAGACGGCGCATCAGATAATTCACCACGTCCCATACCGGCTGAGATTGCCCCTCGCTCAAGTTGAAAGCCTTGTTCAGTGCGTCTGGGTGCTCGGTCATAAGTGCAACACCCAAGGCTGTGCAAAGGCTGTTCATGCTAGTGAAGTCCCAGCGATTAAGACCGTTACCCAATTGACGCAGGCGTTTTTGACGGTTGAGCTGAACAAGCTTTGGCGCCCAAGCGTTATCAGGCAGCCCAATAATTTGGGCAGGGCGCAACACAATGACGTCCAAACCGAACTCTGCTGCTGTAAAAACCAGGCGCTCGATCTGCAAGCGACGCTGCGCCTCGACTGTCCGCGGCTTGGCAGGTACGGCATCCTCCTTGAGCGCCTCCCCTCCCGCTTCGTAAACATGGCTGGAAGATAGATAGACCAGGCGCGAGACCCGCATATGCAGGCAGGCCTCGATAAAGGAAAAACTGGCGTCCATGGCCTGCGCCGAAAGATCGCCTACGCCATCGGTACAATGCGCAACGGCATCGATATCATCACACAGGCGCCGCGCCTGCTCCGTGTCGGTCAGGGTCCCCGGGATATATTCAGCGCCCTGCTTTACCAACGCATCGAGCATAGCTCCCGGCTGACCGTGAATACGCACCAAATGTTTGTCCGCCAATAGATCCAGGGCGAGGCGTGCACCAATGTAGTCACTCGCGCCCGTCACCAGAATTCGCATCAGATCTCCCCGTCAAGTCGCTACCAGCCAACAGGCTGCCTGGCTCTCCAGATGTCGAGTCAAGGCCGCCAGCAAATCACCACCGTTACGCCAGGAATGCCAGTACAGCGGCACATCGATCACCTGCCCCGGCACCAGATCAATTAATTCGCCTCGCTCGCGCTCCGCCTGGGTTTGCAGATCAGGGAGCAACCCCCAGCCAAGCCCGTTGGCGACCATTTTCACGAAGCCCTCCGAAGAAGGACATAGATGATGATCGAAATGACCAGTAAAGCCCAGCCGTGCCAGGAAATGATGCTGAAGCTGATCATCCGGCCCATAGACGACTGCAGGCACCTGAGCGAGGCGCTCAGCCGTTACGCCCTCGGACAGGTAATGTGCATGAAAGGCGGGGCTGGCGACTGCCCGGTAACGCATGGCGCCCAGCAGTACCGCCCGGGCACCGGCGACCGGACGCGCACTGGCACAGACGCAGGCGGCTACCTCCCCGGCCTGCATACGCTTGAGTCCCACCTCCTGATCCTCGACAACCAGATCCAGCAAGATTCCTTGCCTGGTACAGAAGGGGCCAACACTGGCCGCCCACCAGGTAGCCAGACTGTCGGCATTGATGGCGACCCGCAAACGCTCCACCGTCCTGGCTTCATCAAGCCCCGGCACCTGACCATGGAGGTCGCGTTCAAGCAATCGCACCTGCTGAACATGGTTTAGAAGCCTTTGCCCTACATCAGTAGAGGTGGGTGGTGATGTACGCACAATGACAGGCTGTCCAATGCGGGCTTCCAGCAGCTTGATTCGCTGTGAGACCGCAGACTGGGACAATCCCAGTACATGTGCCGCGCGCTCAAAACCGCCCTGCTCTACGACAGCGGCGAGCGCAGCCAAAAGTTTATAATCAAACATCAGTTTTCCTAATGACTGATCAGCACTATTTGTTTTTCTTATACATGCTTTCTCTCCAGACTGGCCATCCCTTTCTGGAGAACACCGATGTCTCACGCCATTCATGATCTTTCGCTTCTGCTGAGCCAGATGCAGCCTGTGCTCAATCCAGGCCAATACGTGTTTTGCTCGTTGCATGAACAGACGTTGCCACAGGACGTAATCCCCCTGGCAACCTTCAGGGAGCAGGAAGGCCTGACCGTTGTACTGACCAGGCAAGATGCTGACCGCTTAGCGCTCTCCTATACCTACGTAGCTGCCTGGATCACCCTGAACGTTCACTCCGCACTGGAGGCTGTTGGTTTGACTGCCGCGTTTTCGAACGCCTTGGCACAGCAGGGCATCAGCTGCAATGTAGTCGCCGGCTTTTACCATGATCACCTCTTCGTCGCAGAGGCGGACCAAGCACGCGCCATGGCTGCCCTACTCACGCTGGCGGGCCAATAAGATGTGGCAGAGCTATCTGACAGGACTCATGACCATGGGCGGTCTGATCATAGCCATCGGTGCGCAGAACACATTTATCCTTGCTCAAGGATTGCGCAGGGAACATCACCTGCCTGTGGCCGCGCTTTGTCTGTTCTTCGATATCAGCCTAGTAACCATTGGCGTGTTTGGCCTGGCCACCTTACTGGCCGGGAATGCCTGGCTAATGAGCACCTTCAAATGGACTGGTATTATCTTTCTGATCTATTACAGCGCCTGCGCCTACAGACGAGCACTCACATCACAGTCACTGCATAGCGCAGCGGCGGCACCCCGCTCATTGGGCAAGACGCTGGGCATTGCGCTGGCCGTTACGCTCCTCAATCCCCATGTCTATCTGGATACCGTTCTGGTTCTCGGAGCGTTAGGTAACCAGCAGCCGGCACCACTCGCCTTTACGATCGGTGCGGGCTGCGCGTCTGCTCTCTGGTTCTTCACTTTGGCAATCGGCTCGGCGCAGCTGGCACCCTACCTGACCCGGCCGCGCGTATGGCGCATGATCGATATGGCGATTGGAACGGTCATGCTGATCACGGCCATACAGCTCATCCTTTACAAGCCATAAGACCTTCTGTCGGGTTTGTTACATGGCGAGCTAACGAAGCGAGTGCTATGATCCCCCGCCGCGGTATTGAGCCTAATGCCTTACCGCAGGTTAGACCGGCGCCTGATCGGTCGACCATTGCCGTGCAATGCCCTGACGAAACATTATGGAGAGATAACCATGGCTTTCGAATTGCCGCCGCTGCCCTATGAGAAGAACGCCCTCGAGCCGCATATTTCCGCCGAGACGCTGGAATTCCATCACGGCAAGCACCACCAGACCTATGTCACCGCACTGAACAACCTGGTGCCCGGCACTGAGTACGAAGGCAAAAGCCTGGAAGACATCATCAAGACGTCCTCTGGCGCCATCTTCAACAACGCTGCCCAGGTATGGAACCACACGTTCTACTGGAACTGCATGACGCCTAACGGTGGCGGCCAGCCTACGGGCGCCCTGGCAGATGCCATCGCAACGGCATTTGGCTCCTTTGACAAGTTCAAGGAAGAGCTGACCAAGACGGCCATCGGCACATTTGGTTCCGGCTGGGCCTGGCTGGTCAAGAAGGCGGATGGTTCCCTGGCGCTGGCCAGCACCATCGGTGCTGGCAACCCCATCACTTCGGGTGATAAGCCCTTGCTGACCATCGACGTATGGGAACATGCCTACTACATCGATTATCGCAACCTGCGTCCAAAGTACCTCGAGTCCTTCTGGAACACGGTGAACTGGGACTTCGTAGCGAAAAACTTCGCTGCCTGATCCTGGTATCTCTCGACAAAACCCGGCTTTTCGCCGGGTTTTGTTTTTAAGTCATGCCTACTTTTGCGAAGAGACAGCTAGACTCGGTTATTACACATTTCATCCTGTAGATGACATAGGATGGCAAAGCCATCCATGGAAAGGAGCACGGAGTGAAACTGAGCATTCGGCATAGCCTGTCGTTGAAGCTGCTGCTTGTAGCATTACCAACGGCCTTGCTCGTCGGACTGCTGTTAGGCATCGTACAGATTGCCTATGAGGCCAGACAGGTACGTGATCAGATTCAGACGGACGCACGCCAGACGCTGTCCATGTTCAGGGATCCTGCCACCCAGGCCATGTATCGCCTGGATGACACCATGGCCGAGCATGTTACCCGTGGCTTGTTCAAGCATCCCTCCATTCGTGAGGCTTACATTGGCACTCCCGGCGAGCAGCCCTTATCAGAGCACGCTCGCCCACTGCTCAGCGGCTCGACACGCCTGCTTACTGATAGGCTCTTTGGCAAAGAGCAGCGCTTCAGCATCCGTCTTACAGGCGAGCCACCGGTTGAGGAGTATTATGGCGACTTGCGCATCGCTGTGGACACAGCCCCTTACGGGCAGAAATTTTTAAAGAACTCAGCCTTTATCCTCGTCTCGTTACTGGTTCGCGTCCTGATTCTGGTGCTGGCGCTTTATCTGGTCTATCACTGGGTTCTGACGCGCCCCCTTTCCCGACTGCTCAACCATCTGGCGGCGATCAAACCCGGTCTGCCAGGCCACAAACCTCTCCCCCTCCTCAAAGGACATGAGCAGAACGAACTGGGCCGCTGGATAAACACTGCCAACCAGCTACTTGCCTCGATCGAGCAAAACACAGCGCTTCGTGAAGAGGCCATCAGCAACCTTCAACGGATCAGTCAGCATGACCTGCTGACCGGCCTTTCCAATCGACAAGCCTTTCATGGTCAGCTTGAGTGGACCCTTTCCGAGGCGGATCGACAAAACCTGAGCGTAGCCGTGCTGTGCCTGGGCCTTGATGATTTCAAAAGCATTAACGAGCAATACGGTTATCAGGTAGGCGACAGGCTTCTGCTCAAACTGGTAACCCGGCTGCGGGCGGGCTGCCCGGGAGTAGACGGTTTTGGGCGGCTGGGAGGGGATCGCTTTGCGCTCATCAAACTGATCAGGCAACCCGACGAAGCCGCTGAACTGGCCCATGCTGCTCTGGATGCACTCGATTCGCCATTCAGTGTCGAACAGTATCAAGCCCACCTGAGCGCTTCGATCGGCATCACGCTATACCCGGAGGATGGCCAGACCGCCGACCAGTTGATGCAGCGTGCCGAGCAGACGATGGCCCTGGTAAAAACCCAGGGTCATAGCGGCTACAAGTTCTACGTGGCCAGTGTGGATCAGGACATCCGCTTCAGGCGCGGTTTGGCAAAGGACCTTCGTGAAGCCCTGAGACGCCAGGAGCTTTATCTGGTCTACCAACCTCAGATTGACTATGCGAGCCAACGGATCAGTGGAGTGGAAGCCCTATTACGCTGGAATCATCCTGTCCACGGATTCATTCCACCCGATGTATTCATTCCCCTGGCCGAGCGCACTGGCAGCATCGTAGCTCTCGGAGAATGGGTGCTTGAGCAGGCCTGCAGTCAACTGCATACCTGGTACGCAAGCGGTTACACCTCCCTACGCATGGCCATCAACCTGTCAGCTGTGCAGCTACAACAGGAAAATCTGCCTGCGTTTATACAATCGCTCCTGTTACGCCACGGGATTCCGCCCAAGCGGCTGGAGCTTGAGGTTACTGAAACGGCACTGATGGAAGATGTGGACACTGCCGTGCAAACGCTGCGTCGTCTCAGGGAAGTCGGCGCGCTGATAGCACTGGATGATTTCGGCACCGGTTATAGCTCTCTGGCTTATCTGAAGCGACTGCCTCTGGACAAAATCAAGATCGACAAGAGTTTCGTGCAGGATCTGAGCGACGAAAAAGACGACGCCCCCTTGGTACGCGCCATTATCCAACTGGGCAAAAGCCTCAACAAAGAGCTTATCGCGGAAGGTGTGGAAACCGACCTGCAGGAGGCCTACATTGTGGAGCAAGGCTGTGACGAGGGTCAGGGTTATTTCTACAGCAAGCCAATCCCCGCCGATCAGATCCCCGCGGTTATCGAGGCGCGTACTCAAGGTCTGCCCATTTCACGGGTTATGCCAGTAAAGCACTGACCCCTGGCGAAAAGGGTTTTCAAAAATGAAAATCTTTCGCATTATTATCCGGCTTTTCTCCAGGCTCATGTAATGAGCACCCTATTTTAGAAAAGGATTCCGGAATGACCCGTATGCATTGGGCGAGCGTAAGCCTCCTCGCTATCGCCATTTCCCTGGCAGGCTGTGGTGACGACAAGAAAGAACAGGCACCCGCCAATCAAGCAGCAGCCCCTGCAGCCACCTCAGCGACAACGTCACAGGCGGCGAAACCGGATGAAGCCGCAGCCAAGGCCGTGATCAAGAATTACGCTGACATTGCCGAGGCTGTGTTCAGCGACGCCTTTACAGCGGGTCAGAATCTGCAGAAAGCCGTCGATGCCTTCCTGGCCTCCCCTTCCGACGCCACACTAAAAGCGGCTCGAGAGGCCTGGATGGCAGCGCGCACGCCCTATTCCCAGTCAGAAGCCTTCCGCTTTGGCAACCCTGTTGTGGATGACTGGGAAGGTCAGCTCAACGCATGGCCTCTGGATGAAGGCCTGATCGACTATGTTGCATCCGATTATCAACATGCGACCGGTAACCCGGCTGCTACTGCCAACATCATTGCCAACCAAGAGATTCAGATTGGTGAAGACAAGGTTGACGTCAAGGACATTACTGGTGAAAAGCTGGCCAGTCTGAATGAGCTGGCCGGCTCGGAAGCCAACGTGGCGACGGGTTACCATGCAATCGAATTTCTGCTGTGGGGTCAGGACCTTAACGGGACAGGCCCCGGTGCAGGCAACCGCCCCGCAACGGATTATCTTGCAGGGGATGGCTGCACGGGTGGTCACTGCGATCGCCGTCGCGCGTACCTGAAAGCGGTAACTGATCTCCTGGTTAACGACCTTGAGTACATGGCTGGTCAGTGGGAGCCGGGCGTACCTGATAACTACCGCGCGACGCTGGAGCAGGAAAGTGCAGACTCCGGTATTCGCAAGATGCTGTTCGGCATGGGCAGTCTGTCGCTGGGAGAACTGGCCGGCGAGCGTATGAAGGTATCTCTGGAAGCCAACTCGACTGAAGACGAGCATGACTGCTTCAGCGACGATACCCATCACACCCTTTATTACGATGCACTGGGCATTCGCAATGTTTATCTGGGCCAGTACAAGCGTATCGACGGTACAGAGGTGAAAGGCCCAAGCCTTTCCGAACTGGTTGCCAAGGCTGACCCGCAAGCCGATGCCACGCTCAAGGCTGATCTCGACGATACCCAGGCCAAGATGCAGGCCATTGTTGATCGTGCCGAGAAGGGCGGTGTTCATTACGACCAGATGATCGCTCCGGATAACACCGCCGACCAGCAAAAGATCCGTGACGCCATTCAGGCCCTGGTCAAGCAGACCGGCGCCATCGAACAGGCCGCGGCCAAGCTGGGCATCCAAGATCTGAAGCCCGATAACGCCGATCACGAATTCTGATCCGCCCCAAGGGCACGGCGTTTTTACGAAGCCACGGCAGGCCCTACCTGCCGTGGCTTCGATACGTTCAGGTCGATCATTTAACGGTACCGTTTGGCTCTGATGACACTAGCTTCCCTTCGTTTGCCCCCCCTGGCGCTTCTCGTCTCGCTTCTCAGTGCCTGTGATGACTCACCGCACTTTACCCACGCAGAACCGGGCGAGGCCTTGTCGGCGGGTACAGCCAGCGTCAATGACCAGAGCGCCAATGCCTTCTCGTTTCCCTCTAACAACCTAACGCCCGCTCAGCGTCTGGATTTCAGCGTAGGTAACAGTTTTTTCCGCAATCCGTGGGTCATCGCGCCCTCCTCCACAACAGCACGAGATGGTCTGGGGCCGTTGTTCAATATCAACGCCTGTCAGAGCTGCCACCTGAGCGACGGTCGCGGTCATCCGCCGGGGCCACACGCAACCAATGCCTTCACCATGTTGGTCAGACTATCCATACCCGGCGGACCGCAGGACCAGGAGACCCTGAAAAGACTGGGCGTTGTACCCGAACCCACCTATGGCGGACAGCTACAGGACAATGCCATTCCTGGCGTTCCGCCAGAGGGCAAGGTCAGGTTCGATTACGCGGACGTACCGGTCACATTTAAGGATGGCACCGTCATCACCCTGCGAAAGCCTACGCTGCGCATAGAAAGTCTCGGGTACGGTCCGTTTCATCCACAAGCCCAGTTCTCCGCACGTGTAGCGCCACCCATGATTGGTCTGGGCCTTCTGGAAGCCATATCGGAAAGTGACATCCTCAAGAATGCCGATCCCAACGATGACAACAGGGATGGTATTTCTGGACGAGCCAACTGGGTCTGGAGCTTTGCTGAACAGAAGACCATGCTGGGCCGCTTCGGCTGGAAGGCAGGCCAGCCCACACTTGACCAACAGAACGCCACGGCGTTTTCCGGCGACATGGGTCTGACGACCAGCCTGGTCCCCAATGACGATTGCACAGAGGCTCAGACAGCCTGCAAGCAGGCACCTAATAGGGGTGATCCGGAAGTCAGCGACAATATTCGCCGCATGGTGCTCTTTTATACGCGCAACCTTGCGGTTCCCGTCAGACGCGGAGTCGACAAGCCTTCCGTGCTGCAAGGCAAGACTCTGTTTTACGCATCGGGATGTCCTGCCTGTCACATACCCACCTTCAAGACGGCTGCCAACGCTGCGGTCCCTGAACTGGCCAATCAGACCATTCACCCCTACAGCGATCTTTTATTGCATGACATGGGCGAAGGACTCGCCGACAATCGCTCCGAATTTCTGGCCAGTGGTCGTGAGTGGCGTACTCCCCCCTTGTGGGGAATAGGCCTGACACAAAAGGTCAGTGGTCATACACAATTTTTACATGATGGTCGTGCTCGCAACCTGCTTGAAGCCATTCTCTGGCATGGCGGAGAAGCTGAGGCGGCCAAGCAAAACGTATTAGGGCTCAACGCCGAAGAGCGTACTGCCCTGCTTGAATTCCTGAATTCGCTATAAGGAGCGTTGCATGTTCCGCCCTCGGCTTTTGCTAACCGGGCTTGCCCTGGCACTCGGTGCCTGCTCGCCACAGAATCAACAGGCCCAGACCAGCGCCGCCCTGGCCGAGCAGGTCCTGCTACCGGCGTACGCTCGCTGGGTGGAAACCGATCGGGCATTGGCGAGCAGCGCCGTAGCCTTCTGCTCCGGCAAGGAAGAGCTTGGCAAGGCTCGTGAAGCCTTTTTCAACGCACAAAAGGCCTGGGCCGAACTGCAACCGCTGTTGATCGGCCCGCTGGCCGAAAATAATACGGCTTGGCAAGTGCAGTTCTACCCCGACAAGAAAAACCTGGTCGCCCGCCAGGTGGAACAGCTGCTCAAGAGTAATCCTCAGGTTGATAAGGCCACCTTGGACAAAGCCAGCGTTGTCGTCCAGGGCCTGACGGCGTATGAATACATTCTGTTCGACAGCAATATCGAACTGGCTAATGCAGAACAGAGGGCACGCTACTGTCCGCTTCTGACAGCCATTGCCGAGCACCAGCAGGAGCTGGCACAGCGTATTCTTACCCGCTGGAAGGAAACGGATGGCATGCTGGCGCAGCTCTCCAAGTTTCCGAATCAACGCTATGCCGATGCTCAGGAAGCTATTGCCGACCTTTTGCGGGTACAGGTCACAGCGCTAGACAGCCTGAAGAAAAAGCTGGGCGTTCCGCTGGGTAGACAAAGCAAAGGTATTCCACAGCCATACCAGGCTGAAGCCTGGCGTAGCGAATCGTCGCTTCTCAGTATTGCCGCGAGCCTTGCTGGCGCCCAGGCGCTGTGGAATGGCGTAGACGGTAAAGGGCTACGTGCCTTGTTGCCCAAGGAACAAAAACCCTTGGCTGATAAAATCGATACCGCTTATGCCGAGAGCAGCAAACAGCTGGCAGAGCTGCAACAACAGCCGCTGAAGTCCTGGCTCAGTAACGAGGCGGGCGTCGCCAAACTGAACGCCTTTTATGACAGCCTCAATACCGTACATCGTCTGCATGAAGGCGAGCTGGCCAAGGCCCTTGGCATCCAGTTAGGGTTCAACGCCAACGATGGTGATTGAGTAACGACATTGGGTATCCGTCATGTCCACTCTGTTGAGTAGTCTGTTCCATAACCTGCAACGCCTGGGTCGCTGGACGTTTACGTCAGGGTCCCAGGAACCCCTGCTGCTTTCTGCCCGGGACGATGTAGATGGTCGCCACTTTGCTGTGGGCTATCGCCTCAACGGCAAGGCTGTTTTCGTTACCGAGGTTACGCAACGATGCCATGCCATCGTCACGCACCCCAGCGAGCCCTTTGCTGTCTTCGTGGCTCGCCGCCCAGGTACGCAGAGCTATGTAATCGACCTGCGCGATGGAAAACTTGTCCAGACGCTCGACTCGCCTGCAAATCGTCATTTCTATGGGCACGGGATTTTCCACGCAGAAGGCACGTGGTTCTACGCTACCGAGAACGACACGACGGACCCTGGCCGTGGCCTGCTAAGTGCCTATCGCTTCAGTGATGGAGCCCTGATTCGCTCTCATGAGCTAAGCACCCATGGTCTGGGCCCCCATGAAGTAGCCTGGATGCCGGATGGAGAGACGTTTGTTGTTGCCAACGGGGGAATTCGCACCGAGGCTGAAAGCCGGGTAGAAATGAACCTGGATGCCATGGAACCCAGCCTGGTCTTGATGAGCCGCTCAGGTGAGCTCCTTTCCAAGGAGACGTTGGACCTGCAGATGAACAGCGTTCGCCACCTGGCCATTGCAAAGGACGGCACCATTCTGGCCTGTCAGCAATATATGGGCGCAGCCACCGACGCAGCCGCCATGCTCGGAATCAAGCGTCCCGGAGAAGCCTTCAAAGCCTTTCCGGTAGCAGAGACGCAGCGTCAATCCATGGTCCAATACACGGCAAGCGTAGCAGTACATGACGAATTGAGACTGGTTGCCCTGACAGCCCCTCGAGGCAATCGCTTTTTTATCTGGGACCTGGACAGTGGCGTGCTGCGGCTGGACGCACCTCTACCAGATTGTGCAGGCGTAGGCGCAGTGGCAAGCGGGTTTGTCGTGACTTCAGGTCAGGGCCGCTGCCGCCATTATGACTGCAGACAGACACCGATCGTGATGAAGCCACTCGAACTGCCTTCCGGCCTGTGGGATAACCATTTGCTGTTGCATTGATGGGTACTGCGTACCCATCAAGCCTTTCACTCAGGAAGCAACCCGAAAAACGTGCTTCAGGTAATAAACAAAATCCTGATCTTCACTTTGGGTTTTGCCAGGCACATCAGAGATCTTGGCGACGGGCTGACCATTGCAGGATGTCATTTTGAGCACAATATTCATTGGCGCAACGCCCGGCAAATCACACGTGAAGTTGGTGCCTATACCAAAGCTCACCTTGATTCGGCCCTTCAAGGCACGGTAAAGATTCAGCGCCTTTTCTAAGTTTAACGAGTCGGAGAACACTAAGGTCTTGTTCATCGGGTCGATGCCCAGGCTTTCGTAATGCCTGATCGCTTTTTCGGCCCATGTCAGTGGATCACCAGAGTCGTGGCGCAGGCCGTCGAACAGCTTCGCAAAATACAGATCGAAATCGCGAAGGAAGGCATCCATGGTCACAGTGTCGGTCAGGGCAATACCCAAAAGCCCACGATATTCACGCACCCAGCAGTCCAGTGCAGCGATCTGACTGTCGATCAGTCTTGGCCCTAGTTGCTGGTGTGCCATGAACCACTCATGCGCCATGGTACCCAGGGGGGTTACGCCCAGGCTAAGGGCCAGATGCACGTTGCTGGTCCCTACGAAACGCCCGGGAAAATCATCTCGCAGCGCCTTGACCACCATCTCCTGAACCGGAAACGAGAAGCGTCTGCGCGTCCCGAAGTCCGCCATTTTGAAATCGGCCAACTCGGCCGGACTGGCTTCCTGCTTCAGCCACTCAAATTTGCGATAGAGCTGCTCACGGGCTTGCTCCAAGGTCTGCTCAGGGTAGCGATTGCGGTTGCGCACCTCGCTTATCAACGCAAGGATCGGCACTTCAAAAAGGATCAGATGCAGCCACGGGCCTCGCAGGCGCAGGCTGAACGCACCGTTCTCAACACCAATATGCACATAGCGCGGATTGAAGCGGAACAGGCGAAGAAAGCGGATAAAGTCGGGCTTGATGAAAGGGATACGCTCGAGGAACGCCAACTGCTCATCACTGATACTGATATCGGCAAGCCGTTCGATCTCGGCGCGAATCTCGGCCTCGTAGGGTCGAAGATCTTCATTGTTTCGGCATTTAAATGCCCACTCGACTTCCGCATTGGGATAGTTATGCAGGACAGCCTGCATCATAGTGAGCTTATAAAAGTCCGTATCCAGAAGGCTTTGAACGCTGCACCGGGAAAAAATACCATCAGCCATAGGTTTCGCTCGAGGTAATCAAATCAAACATCCACAGCATGCCCGAGCTCTGAATGAATAAAAACCCTTTTCCCGTACTTCGCAGCGTTAAATATTAATGAGCGCCTGCCGCGCGCTGGGTCATCCCATACAAGAACAGCATGAGGTTTTCATCGGACGGAACCGCTTTAACCATTCGTGCGTTGGCCGGAGTCTGGCAATAGGAGATTCCTTCATGCCCTTGGACTACCGTTGCACCCGGCTCGTGCCAAGCCGAAAACGCCACTGTTGTAACGCCGAAGGCACCCACTAAAAGCAAAGTTCTTGTGATTATTAAGTTCATGGCTGCAACCCTTTGATGACCCTGCCAAATACTGCTTGGTAACCGTAGACCAAGGCCTGCCAGTCCGCATGACTGAGCGACGAATGGCGCTTAAGTTGCAGAAGATCCCGCCGAGCGGCACGACGCGCTGAGAAACGACGGCGGCATTTTTCGAGATCCAGTAATGCAACATCGAACTCAACCTCGCCTAGTGTTTCACGGACGCGCAAGAACACATGCTTGTCATACAGGCAGCCATGCTGCCAGCGCGCCTTATGCAGCCGGGCCAGCATAGCGCCGAGTTGTTTCAGGAATATATTGCGGGTCGCTTGGTCATACCGCGTCTGGGCACTGCTGGCGTACCAGTCTTCCAGCGATACATACCCATCGAGTTCGGCACTTACCAGCAGCGCACGCCAGCCTTGCTCATTCCGTCGAGCCTCGCAAAACAAGAGCTCCGGTACGCCCACGCCCAGCGCGGCGATAGAAGTCAAGGCATCTCGCTCACGCAGGGCCGTTGGCCGCCCAAACGGATGACGCAGACTCCGATAGATATGCCCTACCTGACGCTTGGCATAGGCAATAGTACCGTCATTGATCTGGATACGTTGGACGCCGCTTTCTCCACCCCGCCGCTCATTAGGCGCCTCGACCCACTCCCCCGACATGCCCCACCAGTTTTCAAAGGAACGCTCTGTACCCTTGGACAACGTTGTACCCTGTGGGAAAGACATATCGGACATAATCAAACCTTTCTTAAAACATAAACACGCCACATTGAGTAATGCGGCAAGAAATCAAGATGCTTTTCGACTTTGAAACCAGTCTGTACGAATTCGTGCTCGACCTGCTCGGCATTTAGAACAATGCGATTTTGATAACCCGTACTTTTGTTGCGGAGCTGCCGCTTGGCTTCTAGCTGCTTGCGGCGCCATGCCTTGAAGTTACCGTCCACCCATAATGACAGAATGACTGTATCGCGTGTTACACAATTGAATTCCTTAAACATTTCCAAGCGGTCTGCGCTATCAGCAATGTGATGCACCAGGCGCATGCAGAAAATGCTGTCCACTGCGTTATCAGGAAGATCGATAGCAAAAGCGGATGTTTGCAAGGTACGCACACGCTGAACTACTTCTTTGGGCTGGGAGGCACATGCGACGGCCAACATATCCGCTGAGTTATCAGCACCAATAATGACCCGATTCTGTTTTTCCGCGAGTAGCGGCCAGAAACGACCGGCGCCGCATGGTAGATCCAGGACTAAATTGGGCTGTCCCGCCAACCTCAGGGCGCGGCGGGCAAGTTGCTCATCTCGCCAATGAGACAAGCGGCGAGCCATGCCATCCTGGTGTTTCTTGAAGTACTGCTCGGCATGCGCGCGGTCATATTTCTCGGAGAAGGGAAGCTCAATCGTGGATTTCATGGCGGCACTCCATAAGTCAGATGAAGCCACCTTATGGAGCGCACCGTTAAATCAGGGTCAAGGTCATGTGAAAATTACGTCAATCGTTTTTGCCGCTTTCTGGCAATGCCAACTCAACCCGGAAACAGCAGCCGTTTGGCTGACGATTAGTCAATGCAACCTTCCATCCCTGCAACTGGCAGATACGATGGACCAGTGAGAGGCCAAGCCCTAACCCCTCGCCACGTCTTGCACTACCTCGTACAAAGGGCTTGAAGACCTCATCATGTTGAGCTTCAGGAATGCCGCTGCCCGTGTCTTCCACCGTAAAAGCAGCCTCCTCCAACGTCAGGCGAATTTCACCCGCATCCGTGTAATGAAGTGCGTTACGCAGCAGATTACTCATGACAGACCGCAGGAATGGGGCGTTGTAGGTCTGCTGATGTTCATAACCCCCAGGTTCATACCTCAAGGTTAGCCCCTTGGCCTCGATTGCTCCCTGCCACTGCAGCACCAGCTCATCGGCAATCGTTCTGAGCGAACTGCGAGGCGCAATGACCGCCCCGTCGCGCTGTGCTCTGGCCAACTGGAGAAAGGTTTGCACCAGATCCCGCATTTCTTCGGTAGCGCTCACCATTCGCTGCAGCTGTGCCTTGCCTCTGGGGCCCAGGCCTGGATCCTCAGCCAGCAACTCACATGATGTGGCAATCACCATCAGTGGTGTTCGCAACTCATGGCTCACATCACTGGTAAACAACTGCTCTCGGGTAAGCGCATCACGCAACTGACCTAATGCGTCGTCAAACGCCGCTGCCAATTCCCCTACTTCATCATTGGCATAATCCGGGGCCAATGGAGGAGCCATCAGCAGCATCTGGTCACGATGTCGAACCTGACGAGCCAGACGACTGACCGGAGCAATGACTCGGCGCGCCAGCAACCAGCCGAGAAGGCCTGACAACGCCACACTGAGCAAAAACCCCTTGAGCACGACCCGGTAAAGAGCCTTTTCCCGTCGCTCAAAATCACTTTGATCCTGCAAAAGGATGTAGTGCCGCCCATCCTGGAACCGAACCCAGGCATAGTAGTACCGACCGCCCTCCTTGACCTCACTGAAGCCCTGCTTGAGCCCCACTAAATCCGGCGGCAATGACTGTGGCTCATTTTCCGGCGCGTAGTAGAGCTTCATGCCAGGATCCAGCACCGGCTGACCACCGTTTCGCATGTCTCGTCGCAACATGCGATTCAGCTCGTTGCTCATGTCT
The DNA here is from genome assembly GCF_058536325.1 of Pseudomonas sp. C2.3V. NCBI lineage: Bacteria > Pseudomonadati > Pseudomonadota > Gammaproteobacteria > Pseudomonadales > Pseudomonadaceae > Pseudomonas > Pseudomonas sp. C2.3V. The sequence goes on from NZ_JBZUBN010000001.1 coordinate 3,033,747, forward strand.
TCGGAGATCAGCTGTTCTTCAACCAGGTGTACAACCTCAACAATACCAAAGGAGAACAGGCTGCCCACCACTACGGTCATCAACACAAACGCAATGATGATCCGGCGTAAAAGGCTCTGCTTATACTCCATCGCTATCGTTCGTCAGGCGGTAGCCCACACCATGTACCGTATGGAGCAAGGACGTTTCAAAGGGCTTGTCTATAACTTGGCGGAGCTGGTGAATATGACTGCGCAGACTATCGCTGTCAGGGCAGTCATCTCCCCAAAGCGTCTCTTCCAGGACTTCTCGCCGAATCACATGCGGACTTTTTTGCATGAGCGCCGCAAGCAGCTTGAGACCGATGGGATTTAGCTTGAGCGATTTACCCCCACGGCTAACTTCCAGCGTGTCGAGATCATAAACAAGATCAGCCACCTGGAGCTGCCGCCTGCCTCCTCCACGCGTCCTGCGCATCACCGCTTCGATCCGAGCAGCCAACTCCGACAAGGCGAAAGGCTTGATCAGGTAATCGTCTGCGCCAGAGCGAAACCCCTTGAGACGGTCATCCAACTGATCTCGCGCCGTTAGCATGATAACCGGAGTATCGCGCCGGGCATCCTCACGCAAGCGCTGACATAACGTGTACCCATCGATTCCCGGCAACATGATATCGAGAATCAACAGATCATAATGCTCGGTTGCCGCCAAGTGCAGGCCTGAGAGCCCATCCTGGGCACAGTCGACTGTATATCCCTTGAGACTCAAGTAATCCATCAGATTACTCAAGATATCGCGGTTATCTTCAACCACCAGAATACGCATGAACTCACCTCATAGCCTCGCGCGGTCGCAGCAGGCCTGTTTAACATCTTTTTCACTACCCATTCACCTGGGCATGACAAGGCACAGCGCACTGTACAGGAGCGCCCTGTTTCATCTGCTCAGATAGAAACTGCCTTCCCTGTAAACAATTGCCTCTCTCCTTCTAGGATACCCATGAACGCTTCTGCTTACTCTCGCCCGCTCAACTTTTTCTGGGCTCTGGGTCTGCCTTTGGCAGTAATGATTCTTTTATTGAGTGTTGAGCCCACACGCCTCGACTTTGCACTGGCCGATGCATTCTATGATCCAGGCACAGGGTTTATTGGGCGACACAGTGCCTTTCTTGAGGATGTTCTGCATGATCGGGCCAAACAGCTGGTTATCCTGATCGGTATTATTGCCATTGCAGGCTTGATCCTGAGCTTTTTCTGGACACCTCTGAAACCCTGGCGCAAGTCGTTGGGATACTTGGTGCTTGCAATGGGTACGTGTACAGCGCTTGTCATGCCACTGAAAAAGCTGACCGACGTCCCCTGCCCCTGGAGCCTGGTTCAGTATGGAGGTGACCAGGTTTACTCCCCGTTATTGTCAGAGCGTCCCGCGACCAACAAGAACAATTTGTGCTGGCCCGGCGGCCATGCTTCCAGTGGTTTTACCTTGTTTGCGTTCTACTTCTTTTTACGCGATCGCCGTGCACGGCTGGCACGCGCTGCGCTGGCTGCAGCCTTCGCGCTGGGCTGTATCTTTTCCATCGGACGGATGATGCAAGGGGCCCACTTTCTTTCCCATAACATATGGACGGCACTTTTTGATTGGCTGGTGTGCCTGGCTTTTTACCGATTGATGCTTTACCGTCCGGCCTCCTCACCAGAAAAGACTGCTCCCGCCCCGTCTGCGCTTTAAGTATTGCCTATAAAAAAGCCCGACCATTAGGCCGGGCTTTTTCAGCTAGGTAGCTGGGTGGCTTACATCATGCCGCCCATACCGCCCATGCCGCCCATGTCAGGCATTGCCGGAGCAGCCTTGTCTTCTGGGATATCAGCAACCATGGCTTCGGTAGTTACCATCAGACCGCCAATAGAGGCAGCAGCCTGCAGGGCGCTACGAGTCACTTTAGCCGGGTCAAGAATACCCATCTCGATCATATCGCCGTATTCGCCAGTCGCAGCGTTGAAGCCGTAGTTGCCTTCACCGGCCTTGACCTTGTCAACTACGACGCTTGGCTCGCCACCCGCGTTGGCAACGATCTGGCGCAGAGGTGCTTCAACAGCACGACGCAGCAGAGCGATACCTACGTTCTGATCTTCGTTGTCGCCTTTCAGACCTTCGATGGCCTGCAGGGAACGAACCAGGGCTACGCCACCGCCAGGCACCACGCCTTCTTCAACGGCTGCACGGGTTGCGTGCAGGGCGTCTTCAACGCGAGCCTTCTTCTCTTTCATTTCAACTTCAGTTGCCGCACCCACCTTGATCACAGCAACACCGCCAGCCAGCTTGGCCAGACGCTCTTGCAGTTTTTCGCGGTCGTAATCGGAAGAAGTCTCTTCGATCTGAGCACGGATCTGCTTGACGCGAGCTTCGATATCAACCTGAACGCCAGCACCGTCGATAACAGTGGTGTTTTCCTTGTTGATAACAACGCGCTTGGCTTGACCCAGGTGCTCCAGAGTGGTGCTTTCCAGGCTCAGGCCTACTTCTTCAGAGATCACAGTGCCGCCAGTCAGGATGGCGATATCCTGCAGCATGGCCTTGCGGCGATCACCGAAGCCAGGCGCCTTGACAGCAGCAACCTTGACGATGCCACGCATGTTGTTGACGACCAGAGTAGCCAGCGCTTCGCCTTCAACGTCTTCAGCAACGATCAGCAGCGGACGGCCAGCCTTGGCAACGGATTCCAGCACCGGCAGCATTTCGCGGATGTTGGAGATCTTCTTGTCAACCAACAGCAGCAGCGGGTTGTCCAGCTCGGCGGACATGGTGTCCGGCTTGTTGATGAAGTAAGGAGACAGGTAGCCACGGTCAAACTGCATGCCTTCTACGACAGACAGTTCGTTTTCCAGGCCGGAACCTTCTTCAACAGTGATCACGCCTTCCTTGCCTACTTTTTCCATGGCTTCAGCAATGATGCTGCCAATGGATTCGTCGGAGTTGGCGGAAATGGTACCTACCTGAGCGATGGCACGGAAATCGGCGCAAGGCTTGGACAGTTCTTTCAGCTGAGCAACGATGGCGATGGTTGCCTTGTCGATGCCGCGCTTCAGATCCATTGGGTTCATGCCGGCAGCAACAGCCTTCAGGCCTTCGTTCACGATGGACTGAGCCAGAACGGTAGCAGTGGTAGTACCGTCACCAGCTGCATCGTTAGCCTTGGACGCAACGTCCTTGACCAGCTGAGCACCCATGTTTTCGAACTTGTCTTTCAGCTCGATTTCTTTGGCAACGGAAACGCCATCTTTGGTGATGGTCGGAGCGCCAAAGCTCTTGTCCAGAACAACGTTACGACCTTTCGGGCCCAGTGTTGCCTTTACAGCGTCAGCCAGAACGTTTACGCCGACCAGCATTTTCTTGCGGGCGGAGTCGCCGAATTTGACTTCTTTAGCAGCCATGTTCTTTTTCCTCTAAACGAATTCGGTGGAAACAGGGATCGGCAATCAGCCTTCCAGTACAGCCAGGATCTCGGACTCAGCCATGATCAGCAGTTCTTCACCATCAACCTTGATGGCGTTGCTGCCGGAATAGGGACCAAATACTACTTTGTCGCCAACCTTTACAGCTGGAGCGCGAACTTCGCCGTTATCCAGAACGCGACCGGTTCCTACCGCAACGACTTCACCACGATTCGGCTTTTCGGCAGCCGAGCCCGGCAGCACGATGCCGCCAGCAGTCTTGGTTTCTTCTTCGCTGCGACGGATCACGACGCGATCATGCAGAGGACGAAGCTTCATAGTCGTATCTCCTAATATGTAAGCGTTTCCAATTACCGGTGAAGACCACCGGCTGTTTTGTTTTAACCGGCTTCGCCGGGTGCACCCTGCAATGCAAGGTGCGAATTCAGCCTGCCAATGGCAAGAACCTTACGGTGTCCGCTACATGAGGTTGTAGAAAATCATTTCAAGGGGCAGAGCAAAAAAATTTTTCTAATTCAGTGATTAAACGGCTTCTTATCATCTCGCCGCTCGTACTCACCTTCGATCACGCGAGGGGCCTCGGGGCGCTGATGATTCTGATGAAAATCACCCGGTCTGTGCTGATAAGTCTGCCCGCCTCCGCGCACATTGATCCGCGCCATTACAGACCCTATCAGCAACTTGCGTGTAATGGGTAACAGCACCAGCAGCGCCAGCACATCACTGATAAAGCCGGGCAGGACAAACAAGGAGCCGCTGACGGCCATCGTCAGTCCCTGCATGATCTCTTTCTCAGGCACTTCACCCATGGCAATACGTATACGAGCCCGCCAAAGCGTCGTGAAGCCGGCCACCCGAAGCATGCCAATACCAATGAGAGTGCTCAGGACCAGCAGGATCAACGTCCAACCGACTCCAATGGAACTGCCAATCTTGATCATGACTGCCAGTTCCAACAGGGGAAACAGTAAAAACAGAAACAGGAATTTGCGCATCGCAGTGTCCTTTGGGGCCTCCAAGGCCGAACCTACCAAAACTCCAAGGTGGCGTTGACCAGGGATTAATTCAACCCTTGCGTGTGGAATCACGCTATCAATAGACACTCAAGGCCAGGCGACACGGGCTTCTGCGCAATAGAAAGGAGTGTTACAAGGTATGGATTGATGAGGAGTCAGCTGACTACTGGCTGGCTAAGGCGCCACAGGGGCGCCCTAGCACAAGCAGTTACCACGTTACGCCGATCCCTGCGCTGTATTGGGTTTCGTTGAGACTTCCCTTGGCCCCGCTAACCAGCTGCTTTGACGCCTTCAGGTTAAGAGACGCCCAGTTGGTGACCTTGTAGCGCAGCCCTAAATCCGTATCCAGGCTGAAGTCTGCGGTATTGTCCAGCGGGCGTCCTACTTCACCAGTAGTGAATAGCTGAACCGTCTGTCCGTATACGTAACGGTTGTAGTCCCACTTCATGGATACCGAGTAGAAGCTGTCCTTGTCACCATCGCGGTATTGATAGTCGGCGCGATCCAGCAGCGCTGTCAGGGAGAAGGATCCCAGCTCGTTATCCCAGAGCTGATAGCCCGGGCCTGTACCAACGTGACGCTGGCGAGCGATGTCTTCGACTTTGTCCCTGTCGTAAGACAGCCGCCCCTGCCAGAAAAACTTTTCATTGAAGAAACGATCCAGCGCGTACTGAAGCGACCAGTTATCCGTGGATACCGCTCCGTCCTTCTTTTCACGGTCGTAACTGCCCTGGGCATTATGACGCCACATGCCGTGCCGAGCCTGAGTCTTGAAGTCGATGTCGTAGTCGTCTGTATCCTTGTCGGCACGCTTGTAATTCAATGCCGCATCGATGTTGCCCTTCCAGGTAAAGTCATGCAGGAGCGGCTTTGGTGGCACAATCTGGCTGATGCTCGCCAGCGGTACGGTCTGCGCGCCCTGCTCTGCCGTTTCGACAATGACCTGACCCTGGCCGGCAGGCTTGAGGCTCTTGACCTCGACATCCTCCTCGTATTCACCACGCTGCACCAGCACGGGCTGATCGCGCTGCAGCGTAGCCACCTTGTCCCAGGATAAGGGAATGGAGCCACCGTAATCGGTCTGCAACAATAGCTTCTTGCTGTCTAAAAGCTTGATCGTCCCGGTCAAGCGGTCACCATTTTTCAGCCATACCGTGTCCGCAAAAGCGGTACTGGAAAGGGCTGAAAAAGCGGCAAGGCAAAAGAGAGTTCGTGACAACATAAAAGACGCCGTTGTAGAGATATGAACCGGTTATGTTTGTCCGGCCCTTGTTAAGAAAGCAGAAATAATCGCGGGTGAGGTTGAGCAACCTTTTCACGCCAAGCGCATATGACTGATTTTCATTAGCAAATTCCACTGGCCCAGCATTTCTTTGCTTGTTTTTTGAAATACGTCGAGTTCAGTCCTATGCCTCACTCCCTTTTCCAACATTCAGACACACCCGAGACTCGCCAGGCAGCGCTTTTCGGCGTCATGGCAGAAATACCGCCTGGAAAGGTCGTCAGCTACGGTCAGTTAGCTGAACTGGCTGGCTTGGGCCGTGCGGCTCGATGGGTGGGACGGACACTTTCCCGTCTGCCGGAAGGGACCACCCTTCCCTGGCATCGAGTGATCGGGGCAGATGGTCGAATCAGCTTACCGTCCGATTCCCTTTCGGGTATCGAGCAACGACAGCGATTACGGGCTGAAGGCATCATTTTTCACAATGATCGGGTGGACATGCGTCGGCACAGGTGGAATCCACTTCAGGCTTGCGAGTAGAGTGTGTGTTTTTGTAAATACCGGTTCGCATGATCAGAAACTTCTGGCGAGAAGCCCTCGCCACGTACAAGTCCCCTGCCTGTCTGGCCTTGCTGCTGATGGGGTTTGCCGCAGGCCTTCCGACGATGCTGGTTTTCTCGACCCTGTCCGTCTGGTTGAGGGAGGCTGGCGTCTCGCGTGAAACCATCGGGTATGCCAGCTGGATCGGTCTTGCCTACGCCTTCAAATGGGTATGGTCGCCCATGCTCGATCAGTGGCGCCTGCCGGTCATTGGCAGTCTGGGTCGTCGACGCTCCTGGCTGGTCTTATCGCAGATCCTAATAGGTCTGGGTTTGCTGGGCATGGCGTTGTGTAACCCGCAATATCATTTGAGTGCCATGATTGCCCTGGCCGTTGTGGTGGCCTTTGCATCGGCCACGCAGGACATCGCAGTAGATGCCTACCGGCTGGAGATAGCAGAGGATTCCCGGCAGGCGGCTCTGGCTGCCTGTTATATGACCGGCTACCGAATCGCCTCTCTTCTGGCGAGTGCAGGTGCACTATTCCTGGCCGAAATGCTTGGGTCCAGCCTGATGAATTACAGCCAGTCCGCCTGGGCGACGACTTATATGCTTTTTGCATTGCTGGTACTGCCGGGTCTGCTGACCAGCCTTCTGATTCGTGAACCTTTACTGGCGGCTCCCATGGGCCTGGCCGATTCACGCTTTGGCTTCAACCATCAACTGCTGTCGGTTGCCCTGGTCTTGGTCATGCTGATTTCGATTCCCGCTATGATCAACGCCATCATCGATTTCGCCTGGCCTCGTGCAATGTTGTACGCTTTGTTCATCATTGGCTGCGTGTCCCCTTGGGGACGCCGTATCTATGAGCCCATCAAGGATTTGCTGGAAAAGATTCGGCAGCCTATGGACCTGCACCAGACTGCCAGTAACGAAAACGAAGTTCCCCGCTTTGACTTTGCTCATCAGGCGGTCTCGGTCATCGTGCTGATCGTACTGTGTATTGCTGTAACCGGTGGCTGCCAGGCGTTCTTTGGTGGCTACTGGCCCCGTGGACTTATGTATCTGCTGATTGCCTCCCTGTGCCTGTCCAGCTCAGGGCGTAAGCTCATGGGCCCGGTTCTGACACCGGTCAGCGAATTCATCCAACGTTATCGCTGGCAAGCGCTCATGCTGCTGGGATTGATCTCGACCTATCGCCTGTCTGATACCGTCATGGGCGTCATGGCGGGTGTGTTCTATATCGATGTTGGCTATAGCAAGGAAACGATTGCCATGGTCAGCAAGGTATTTGGCGTGGTGATGACGTTATTGGGTGCAGCAGCAGGAGGCGTCCTGACGGCTCGAATCAGCATTCTACCGATCCTCTTTCTCGGCGGACTGGCCTCTGCATTGACTAACCTGCTTTTTGCGCTGATTGCCACAACAGGTGCCAATACCATGCTTCTGGTTGTTGCCATCTGCTGCGATAACTTCAGTGCAGGCCTCGCCTCCTCGGCCTTTATCGCTTACCTGTCCAGCCTTACGAACCTACGCTTTTCAGCCACCCAATATGCGCTGCTTAGCTCGTTGATGTTGCTGCTGCCTCGCTTGCTGGGTGGATACTCGGGCAGCGTGGTTGAGCATGTCGGGTATGTATCCTTTTTCATGATTACAACCCTATTGGGAATTCCCACCCTTGTGCTGATCGTTGTGCTCTGGTTGCAGCAGCGCAAGGCATCGAGCCAACAACCCGCCGGGGAGCCCACGACGCCGTAATGGATAATAAAAAGCCCGCGTAGAAGCGGGCTTTTTATTATCAGGTGGTGGCAGGCTTTTCCGACACCATATGGACCACTCGCTGTGGGAACGGAATGCCAATTCCGACCTCAGCCAGCTGATCGCGAGCACGCTCATTGAGCATGAACATAAGTGGCCAGTAATCGCCGCTGTTGGTCCAAAAACGTAGCGACAAGGTAATGGCGCTATCACCCAACTCAGAGACAACGACCTCAGGGGCAGGGTCCTGATGGACACGAGCGTCCTCGGCCAGCTTGAGCAGCATTTCCCGCCCCTTCTGCAAGTTGGCTTCGTAGTCGACACCCACGTTGAAAATGACTTTACGCTTGGGCTGGCGCGAATAGTTGGTAATGATCCCGTTGGATAGTGTGCCGTTGGGGATGGTTACAGTCTTGTTGTCGCCTGTCAGCAGAATCGTATGGAAGATCTGGACCGATTCGACAGTACCCATAACGCCCTGCGCCTCGATGAATTCACCGACGCGGTAAGGCCGGAACATGAGAATCAAGACGCCGCCGGCAAAATTCGCAAGGCTACCCTGCAAGGCCAGCCCCACAGCCAATCCTGCTGCACCAATCACAGCGACGAATGAGGTAGTAGCAATACCGATCATGGAGGCTACGCTGACAGCAAGCAGCACCTTGAGTACGATATTGGCCAGGCTGCCAACGAAGCCAAGCAGTTCGGCGTCAACACGGCGCGCCTTCAGAAGGCGGGCCATGTTGTCGGTGATCTTGTTGATAACCCACCAGCCAATGGCCAAGGTCAGCAAGGCCAGCAGCAACTGCCCAGTATACTGCAGCAGGATCGGCAACCATGCTTCGGAAGCTCTGAGTAGACGATCAAACTGCGCACTGAAATCCATCGTGGGATTCTCCTTAAATCAATGGAAATGACCGGCCAATAGCCGTTAGTCACGCCATGTACGACGTACCGGTACTTCGAAGATTCCGTTGAGACAAACTACATAAAGAAGCTGGAATCAATCACGGAAGTTGTTGAACTGGAGCGGCATGCCCAATTCTTGGCCGCGCAACATGGCAATGGTTTCCTGAAGCTCATCGCGCTTCTTGCCAGTCACGCGGACCTGCTCGCCCTGGATTGCGGCCTGAACCTTGATCTTGCTGTCCTTGATGGTGGCAACGATTTTTTTGGCAAGCTCCTTATCGATGCCTTCACGCAGTACAACTTCCTGCTTGACACTTTTGCCAGAGGCATAGGCATCCTTAACTTCCAGACACTGCACATCGATCTTGCGCTTGGCTAAATTCATTTTCAGGATCTCCAACATCTGCTCAAGTTGAAAATCCGCTTCCGCCGTTAGCGTGACGGTAAGCTCTTTGAATTCAAAGGAGCCCTTTCCGCGTAGGTCATAGCGGCGGTCCAGTTCCTTCATGGCATTTTCAACCGCATTGGTCACTTCATGTTTATCCAGTTCGGACACTACATCAAAAGAAGGCATGTCATATCTCCATGTAGGCCAGGCGCTTGACTTGATGCGACTGGCTTGACGATCAAAAAGGGGCAGCCATTATAACGACTGTGGTCGATTACCCGGAATTCCATCCTGCCCGGACGTGAAACATGGGTTCCTTCTATTTTTGCTAACGAGGTATAACGTCATGAGCTGGCACATTCTGGGAGCTGGAAGTCTGGGAGGGTTATGGGCAGCGCGCTTGTTTCGCGCAGGCATCCCGGTACGCCTGATCTTCAAAGACCGCTTGCGCCTGGCCCAATACCGGGCAGCCGGTGGACTCTCCTTACGTGAGGGTGAGCAGGACAGCCTTTACCCATTGCCTGCCGAAACACCTCAAGAGACCTCCCCCATCCGACGCCTGCTGGTGGCCTGCAAGGCTTACGATGCGGAGGACGCCGTCGCAGCCGTGGCATCCCGCCTCATTCCTGGCGCTGAAGTGGTTCTGCTGCAGAACGGCATTGGCAGCCAGGAGCGCGTAGTCGAGCGTATACCGCGGGCTCGCTGCATACTTGCAAGCAGCACGGAAGGCGCCTTCCGTGAGTCCGATTTCAGCATCGTCCAGGCTGGGAAAGGCCACACTTGGCTGGGTGATCCGGCTCATCCCGATCATGTACCGGAGTGGCTGGATGAGCTCAACGAGGCGGGCATACCGGTCCAGTGGTCAATAGAAATCATGGGGCAACTCTGGCGCAAGCTTGCCATCAACTGTGCCATCAACCCTTTAACGGTGCTCCATAAATGCCGTAATGGTGAGCTCAACGCCTACGCTAGCGAGATCAAAGCCCTCACCCTTGAGCTGGGCGCGTTATTAGAGGCAGTCGGGCACGGAAACCTTGCCCCTGGCCTTCAGGAAGCGGTGCTGGCTGTAATTGATGCGACTGCCGACAACACCTCATCGATGCTTCAGGACGTTGCTCATGGGCGTCGTACGGAAATCAGTTTTTTGCTTGGCCATGCACTGCAAGAGGCCCAGCGCCATGGACTCAAGCTGGGCGCCCTTGAGCAACTCCATCGCCACTTGATCGATCATCTAGGGACCCATGGATTGCCGGTAGACTAAGCGCAGGCTACCCTTTCCGATCCTATTGCAGCGATGTAAGCCATGATTCTGCGCGAGCGACTCAGAAATCTTCCGGTTGGCCAGAAGTTGTTGGCTGCGCTTCTTGTACTGTTAAGCGCTGTGTTGCTGGTAGCTAACATTACCTTCATCTCTGCAGCCTACTGGATTTCCCAGGAAAACATGACGCCCCAGGCGTTGCAAACGGTTGGCAGGCTGCTGGCAATCCCCACGCTGAGCCAGGAGGCGCTGAGCTCCAAGGAGCGGGCTGAAGCGCTTCTGCATCGACTCGACAATTACAGCCCGCTCCGCCTGGCCGCCATTTACAACCAGGACGGGCATCTACTTGCCGAAATACAAAATGGCACGTTGCTAAGGCTGCCTACGCATTACACAAGCCTTGAAAACTGGCGCTTGCGTGAGTTTCGTACGAATGTGCTGATCGAGCTTCCTCAAGAAGATGGCCGCTCCGGCCATTTGCTGCTGGTCGCCAGCAGCGAGTTACCCGGAGCCTTCTATACCGGAACGCTGACCGCCAGTATCGCCATTCTGGTGTTCAGTCTCCTGCTCTGGTTTGTTGTGGCCAGACAGATTCGTCTGTTGATCACCCGGCCGATCCTTCAGCTGGAAGAGCTGTCTCGCCAGGTTACCCGCGAGGAAAACTACTCGCTGCGCGCTGGCAAGGGTAGTGACGACGAAATAGGTCGGCTGGCAGATGCTTTCAATACAATGCTGACCCGCATCGAGGGCCGAGAGCAACAGCTCAAACGCGCCCGTGATGACGCCCAGTCCGCAGTGCTTCAGGCTCAAACCTTGGCCGAAGAAACACGGCGCTCGAACCGAAAGCTCGAACTGGAAGTTCAGGTACGGGGCAAGATCGAGAAAAAGCTCACTGGCTTTCAAAATTACCTCAACAGCATCATCGACTCGATGCCATCGGCACTGATTGCTGTCGATGAGCAGTTCTATGTGACGCAGTGGAACCAGGAGGCAACCAACCTCTCAGGCACCAATCTGGATGAGGCGTTGAATCAACCTATTTTTCTGGCCTTCCCCTCAATCAAACCGTTTCTTCCCCAGCTAAGTCGCGCGGCCGAACATATGCGTGTGGAAAAAGTAGAGCGTGTCACCTGGGCGCTGATTGACGCTCCCCGACATTACACGCTGACCTTTTATCCACTCATGGGCGGTGCCGGACGCGGAGTCGTCATCCGAATCGATGACATCACCCAGCGCCTGAACATGGAAGAGCTGATGGTGCAGTCCGAAAAAATGCTCTCGGTCGGTGGCTTGGCTGCGGGCATGGCGCATGAAATTAATAATCCGCTCGGTGCCATCCTGCATAACGTCCAGAATATCCGCCGCCGACTTTCGCCAGAGCTTCCCAAGAATATCGATCAGGCAGCAGAGTGCGGCGTGGGACTGGAGGATGTGAACTGCTACCTGGAGGGACGGGAAATCCCCCGCCTTCTTGATGGGATTCATCAGGCTGGAAGCCGTGCCGCCAAAATCGTCAGTCACATGCTGGCTTTCAGTCGTCGAAGCAACCGCAAGATGGTCGCCTGCGACCTGCCCTCCTTGATCGACCAGGCCATCGAAATTGCTGGCAATGATTTTGACCTGGCAGAAGGTTTCGACTTCCGCGCACTCAATATCCAATGTGAATTTGATCCGGATCTGGGGCCCGTACCGGTTATTGCCAATGAACTTGAGCAGGTTCTCCTCAATCTGTTGAAGAACGCGGCCCAGGCCATTCATCAACGGGATGATGAAGAAGAAGGCGAAACGGGCCGTGTGGTGCTGCGTACATACCGCCGAGGCGATTGGGCAGAAATTCAGGTTGAGGACAATGGGATCGGGATTCCGGAATCAATTTGCAAGCGGATCTTCGAACCCTTCTTTACCACCAAGGAAGTGGGACAAGGGACCGGACTGGGTTTGTCCGTGTCTTATTTCATCATTACCAATAACCACAAGGGTCAAATGGAGGTCCATTCCAGACCTGGTGAAGGCACCTGCTTTACCCTGCGCTTGCCGCTCAATCAGCCGGAGGCAGGCAACAACTGATACCAAGGAGCTTGTACATGGGCTATCGCCTGTCAAAAATCTACACCCGAACCGGTGACACAGGCGAAACAGGTCTGGCAGACGGCAGCCGCGTCCGCAAGGATCATCCTCGTATCGAGGCCATTGGTGATGTGGACGAACTCAATAGCATGCTAGGCGTTCTGCTTGCAGAGCTGGAGGATCAGCAGGCTCACATCCCCGAGCTTGTCTCCGTCATTGACGTCCTGACGCCCTGCCAGCATCGCCTGTTCGATCTGGGTGGTGAGTTGGCCATGCCAGATTATCGCGCGCTGGACTACGATGAGATCGAACGACTGGAGCAGGCGATCGATACCTGGAATGAAGAGCTGGGGCCTCTCGATAACTTCATCCTGCCCGGCGGTTCACGCGCCGTTGCGTTGGCTCATACCGCACGCAGCATCGCTCGACGTGCCGAGCGGCGTTGCCAGACGTTAAACCTAAGCGAGCCGCTCGAAGGTGTAGGGATGGCTTATCTCAACCGCCTTTCGGACTTGCTGTTTGTTGTCGCACGTATCATTGGTAGGCGTCAGGGTATTGCCGAGCACTTGTGGAAGCCGGCTCAGAAAGCGGGACATCATGATGGCTGATCCCACCGCCATTCCACCGACACGTCGCCGCGAAGGACTCCATGCCGCCTGGGATGGATTCATTCTCGTATTGGTATGCGCCAATCTGGCGTTGATTCTGTTTGATAGCCTTTATTCAATTGGCCCGTTGAATCGTCTGGTTGAGCTGGCCAGCCCCACTGCACATGGCTGGTATGCTCATTATGTGCATGCACACTTCCAGACAATCGATCTCTGCTTTGTTGCATTTTTCATTCTGGATGTACTGCTGAGCTGGGCGATTGCCATTGCAGAGCGGTGTCATGGCAAGTGGTGGTACTACCCTTTTATTCACTGGTATGACGTTCTAGGTTGCATTCCGCTGAGTGGCTTCCGCCTCCTGAGAGCCTTGCGCGTCGCCTCCCTGCTTATTCGTCTGCAACGGCTGGGCCTCATCGACATTCGTCATTGGCGCCTCTACGAGTTTCTTAATCACTACTATCAGCTCTTGATGGAGGAAATCTCCGATCGCGTCATGATTAAAATCTTCGGCGAGATACAGGAAGAGCTTCGTACGCAGGACGACTTTTCCAGCCGCGTTATCGACGATGTCATTCGACCACGCAAACAGCAGTTGATAGATGCGGTCGCCTCGCGATTACAACGCATGATCAATGAAAGCTATGCTCATAACCAGGCTACGCTGCATCGCTATGTCAGCGAATTGATCAGCTCGGCAGTAGCCGAAAACGAGGACATCAAATCCCTGAAGCGACTTCCCATGGGCGATCGCCTCGCCAAGTCTCTCGACAATACGCTTGCCGATATCGTCAATCGCCTGATCCGTGAGGCGGTTGTTGGTCTGCAGTCAAGAGACTTTAAGGCGTTGGCCAGCCGTATTGCTGATCGTAGCTTCGATGAAAGTCTGCCTCGAGGACAAACGGATCTTGATGAAGTACTGGTCGAAATTCTTGAAGTATTCAAGCAAAAGGTTATTGCTCGCCGAGCTAGCGAGCTGGGTGAACTACTGCTGCCCACCCCGCTGGCTGACGCCTCTCAGCTAACGGGGCCAGACAGGCCTCGTTAGATAGATTCCGGTGACCGTATCAGCACCGGAACTCAACGTTCACTCCGCAGGCCAAAAAGCGCGGATACCCGCTACCCCCTGGGCACCCGACGCCCAGGCACGGGACAAGTCAGCCGGCCCTAGGCCGCCTAGCAGATATGCAGGATGGTTAAATGCCTTCAAAAGCGCTTCCGCGGCTTCCCATCCCAGCGTCGGCGCTCCTGGGTGAGACTCGGTAGGTTGAACAGGAGAAAGCGTTACGAAGTCCACTCCCATCTGCCTGGCAAGCTCAAGCTCCTCAGCATTATGACAAGACGCTGCCAGCCAACGGTGCTCAGGAAAAGGTCGCCCATTGTCAGCGTAACGGCGCAGCTGCTGGCTGGTTATATGCCATCCGGCAGCCGGAAAGTCACCCAACCATTCCAATGGCCCCTTGAGCATGAGCTGAGCACGGCCAGCACAGAGTCCTTGCGCATCCACTGCAAGGTCACGGTATTGAGGATCGAATGAGGCAGGCGTGCGCAGCTGAACCAGCTCGATACCTGCATCCAATGCTCTGGCAAGCCCATTAAGCAACGCCTTCGGTTCAAGATCCCCTGGCGTGATCAGATAGGTGCGTGGTAGCCGGGCAGCCTTGACGATAGGAATGTTTGCCTCAGGAAATTCATAGTTGGGCAAGTCACGTGGCCGTACCCAAGCCAACGGTTGGCCTTCGAGTCCTTTGGCCTCCCCTGCAAATGAAGTGACCTCCCATACGTCGAGTAGAACCGACTTATCCGTATAGTCATGGCAAACCTGGATCAATGGACAGCAGGTCTCTACCTGAATGCCTAACTCTTCGCTCAGCTCACGAGCCAGGGCGACCTGAACATCCTCGCCAGGCTCGACCTTTCCACCTGGAAACTCCCACAAACCACCCTGGTGCTGCTCCTTTGATCGCTTTGCTATCAGGATTTCACCTTGAGGATTGCGAATAACCGCTGCTGCGACGTGAACTCGACTCATGAAATAACCTCTTTCTCTTTCAATGCCTCCTCATACCAGCGTTGGAATGCAGGCCATGCGTAAATGGCATCTACATATCCATCAGCATCGGATGCAAGAGGCACAGAATAACTTCTCAGGCGTGTAGCGACAGGGGCATAAAAAGCGTCAGCAATACTGGCACGACCAAACAGGAACGGCCCCTCTGCACCAAAACGCTCACGGCACTCTGCCCATAAGGAACAGATACGCTTGATGTCATTTTCAGCTTCGGCAGGTATTGTCGCGAGCCGTTGGCGGCGCTTCAGGTCCATGGGCAGGTGATTACGCAATGCTGAAAAACCGCTGTGCATTTCAGCACACAATGAACGGGCCATTGCCCGCGCGGCAGCGTCAGACGGCCACAGTCCTGCTTGCGAGTAGTTTTCGGCCATATACTCGGCAATTGCCAGAGAATCCCAGATGACCCCTTCCGGGGTTTTCAGGACAGGCACCTTACCGGTAGGAGAGTGCTGCCTAAGCCACGCACGGCTGTCTGGTGTGTAGAGCGGAATTTGGAGCTCGTCATAGGTAGCACCGGACAGCTCCATGACCAGCCAGGCTCTCAGCGACCAAGACGAGTAATTTTTGTTACCGATAACCAGGGTAAGAGACACGCGCCTCTCCTTATCCACAATCATGCATCTATAGGAGCACAAGAGAGGCGCGTTATGAAACGATTCCTCAATAAATCGGGAATGTTTCGCGTCAGGTGCGGTATTCCGCGTTGATCTTCACGTATTCATGGGACAGATCCGTTGTCCAGATCGTCTCACTGCAATGTCCACGACCCAATTCAATACGAATGCCAATTTCCTCTTTGCTCATGACTTCAGCGCCTTGCGCCTCGGTATAGGTCGCGGCGCGACCGCCTTTTTGAGCAATACAGACATCACCAAGGAAAACATCGATCAGGCTGACATCCAACTCCGGAACGCCTGCCCGGCCAACTGCAGCCAGAATGCGTCCCCAATTGGGGTCAGAGGCAAACAATGCTGTCTTGATCAGTGGGGAATGTGCCACAGCATAGGCTACGTCCAGGCATTCCTGATGATTCTTGCCGCCGTTGACTTCCACCGTTACAAACTTGGTTGCACCCTCGCCGTCTCGAACGATGGCCTGGGCAAGCTCCATGGACACCTCGAAAATCGCTCGTTTGAGTTGTGCGAACAGTTCGCCTTCGGCTCTATCAATCTCGGGGAGCAATGACTTGCCGGTAGCGATCAGCATGCAGCAATCATTGGTGGAGGTATCGCCATCGATGGTGATGCGATTGAAGGATTTATTGGAAGCGTCACGCAACAAATCCTGCAGAACGGGTTGAGCCACCTTTGCATCCGTCGCAATGTAGCCCAGCATGGTAGCCATGTTGGGACGAATCATCCCGGCGCCCTTGCTGATGCCCGTCACGGTGACGGTTTGCCCGTCAAAGGTAAACTGCCGGCTCGCCCCCTTGGGCAGGGTATCAGTCGTCATGATACCGCTGGCCGCTTGGGCCCAATTGTCTGCCTTAAGATCAGCCAGCGCTGCAGGCAGGGCAGCTTCGATCTTCTCGACAGGTAACGGCTCACCAATCACGCCTGTTGAAAACGGCAGAATGGCTGAGGCTTCCACCCCGGTCAAATTGGCAAGCGCTTGACAGGTACGCTCCGCAGCGGCCATTCCAGGCTCGCCGGTACCTGCATTGGCGTTACCTGTGTTGGTCAGCAGATAACGCACATCACCTGCAAATCGTTTACGCGCCAAAACAACCGGAGCGGCACAAAATGCATTGGTCGTAAAAACCCCAGCGACCCGCGCACCCTCTTCACAACGCATTACAACCACATCCTTGCGTCCAGGACGCTTGATGCCGGCAGATGCAATACCAAGCTCGAATCCTGGAACAGGATGTAACGTAGACAACGGGCCGAGACCAACAGCCATGAGGTTTCTCCTGTAGCTAACAATGAAACGCCGCGAGCGGCTGAGCCGGTCGCGGCGATAGGGTCATAACGTGTGCACGTCAGCCGGGCATTAGTCCAGCTTGCCGTGGCAATGCTTGTACTTTTTACCGGATCCGCACGGGCAAGGCTCGTTACGGCCTATTTTCTGCTCGTTGCGTGCAGGCTCAAGGGGTACGACCGTGTCTTCGCCCTCTTCCGGTACCTGTACCTCAGGCTGCGCAATGGAAGGCGCTTCGGCATGCTGGAACTGCATACGTTTGGCCAGCTCCTCGGCCTCATGACGCATGCGCGCCTCTTCTTCGGCAGCGTCTTCACGACGAACCTGAACGTGAGAGAGCACACGAATCGTGTCACGCTTGACGCTTTCCAGAAGTTCCTGGAACAGGTTGAAGGACTCGCGCTTGTACTCTTGTTTCGGGTTCTTTTGCGCATAGCCACGCAGGTGAATACCGTGACGCAGATGGTCCATTGTAGTCAGGTGATCTTTCCACAGATCGTCCATGACACGCAGCAGCATCTGCTTCTCGAAGCTGCGCAGAGCCTCGGCACCTGCCATCTCTTCCTTCTCATGATAGGCCGCCACCAGCGTTTCGAGAATTTTCTCGCGAAGTGTTTCCTCGTACAGCTTGTCGTCTTCATCCAGCCACTGCTGAATCGGTAGCTTGAGTCCGAAGTCGTTATAGATCGCTTCTTCAAGCCCTGGCACATCCCACTGCTCAGGCAAGGATTGCGGTGGAATATGAGCGCTGAATGTTTGCGCCAACGCATCACGGCGGAACTCGTTGATCGTCTCACCCACATCCTGCGATTCCAGCAGGGTGTTACGCATGTGATAGATCACCTTACGCTGTTCATTGGCGACATCATCATATTCGAGCAGCTGCTTACGAATATCGAAGTTCCGACCTTCCACTTTGCGCTGAGCTTTCTCGATGGCATTGGTTACCATGCGGTGCTCGATGGCCTCGCCTGCTTCCATGCCCAACGCCTTCATGAAATTCTTCACGCGATCAGACGCGAAGATACGCATCAGGTTATCTTCAAGGGACAGGTAGAAACGGCTGGAGCCCGGGTCACCCTGACGGCCTGCACGACCACGCAGCTGGTTATCGATACGGCGTGATTCGTGGCGTTCAGAGGCAATCACATGCAGGCCACCCGACTCGATGACCTGCTGATGACGCTTCTGCCACTCGGCCTTTATCTGAGCAATCTGTTCTTCAGTAGGATTCTCAAGGGCTGCAACTTCAGCTTCCCAATTACCCCCCAAGAGGATGTCTGTACCACGGCCAGCCATGTTGGTAGCAATCGTTACCATACCGGGACGCCCCGCCTGAGCAATGATCTCAGCCTCACGATCGTGGTATTTGGCGTTCAATACCTTGTGCTCAATACCTTCCTTTTGCAACAGATGAGACAGGTATTCGGAGCTTTCAATCGACGCGGTACCTACCAGTACCGGACGACCTGACTCCTGGCATTGCTTGACGTCAACGATAATCGCCGCATATTTCTCTTCCTGGGTCAGATACACCAAGTCGTTGAAATCCTTACGTGCCAGCGGTCTGTGGGTTGGAATCACAATAACGTCCAGACCATAGATCTGACGGAATTCAAACGCCTCGGTGTCCGCCGTACCGGTCATGCCAGCCAGCTTGTTATACAGCCGGAAATAGTTCTGGAAGGTAGTAGAAGCCAATGTCTGGCTTTCAGCCTGGATAGGCAGAGCTTCTTTCGCTTCGATCGCCTGATGCAGGCCCTCGGACAGACGACGTCCGGGCATCGTGCGGCCGGTATGCTCATCAATGAGCAGGACCTGGTTGTCCTGAACAATATATTCCACGTTACGGTGGAACAGCTTGTGTGCACGAAGCGCTGCGTAGACGTGAGTGAGAAGAGAAAGATTATGCGCTGAGTACAGGCTTTCACCTTCAGCCAGCAGACCCGCCTGGGTAAGCAGTTCCTCAATGAACTGGTGCCCCTGCTCGGTTATTTCCACCTGACGTGTTTTTTCGTCAATGGTGTAATGGCCTTCCTTCTCCTCCTCTCCCTCCACAGCCTCAACGTGCTGCTGAAGACGAGGAATGAGCTTATTGATCTGGATGTACAGTTGTGAGCTGTCTTCCGCCTGACCAGAAATAATCAGTGGCGTACGCGCCTCGTCGATAAGAATGGAGTCTACTTCGTCGACAACGGCAAAATTCAGCTCACGCTGATATTTCTCCTCGATACTGAACGCCATGTTATCGCGCAGATAATCAAAGCCGAATTCATTGTTGGTACCGTAGGTGATATCCGCTGCGTAAGCCGCACGCTTTTCCTCCGGCGGCTGGAAAGGCATGACAATGCCTACCGTCAGCCCTAGAAATTCATACAGCGGGCGCATCCAGTTCGCGTCACGGCGAGCCAGATAGTCGTTCACGGTGACTACGTGGACGCCTTTACCAGACAAGGCATTCAAATATACCGGCAGCGTTCCTACCAATGTCTTACCTTCACCGGTACGCATCTCGGCAATTTTGCCCTCGTGAAGCGTCATACCGCCGATGAGCTGGACGTCGAAATGGCGCATACCCATTACGCGCTTGCCCGCTTCGCGAGTTACGGCAAAGGCTTCAGGCAGGATATCGTCCAGTGTCTCGCCTTTAGCCAAACGCTCTTTGAACTCGAACGTCTTGGCACGCAATTGCTCGTCAGACAACCCAATAATCTGCTGTTCCAACGCATTAACGGCCTGTACGGCCTTGCTCATGCGCTTTACTTCTCGCTCGTTTTTACTTCCAAAGAGTTTCTTTAACAAAGGCGCAAACATATCGACTTGGGTCTTCCACTCGGAGAAATGGGGGGCGGCGGATCGGTGCCATCGCCCGCGCCGTCAAAAAGACAATGGGGCATTCTACTCGGAAACGCCGACGAGAAAAGGTTGACATCACTCAAAGGTCGGATTTCTGAATAGGTTTATCCGACTCATGAGGTTCATCTGTTAACATGCCAACCCCTGTCTGGAGTGCGCACACATGGTTTTTCGTCCTATTGTTGCCGTAGCGCCTGCCACCTTGCTTCGGCAGGCCAAACCCTTGAAACCACTACTGTATCAGGCAGAGCGTCTCGAACGCCTACAACGCCTAGTCGATGCACAGCTACAACCTGCAGCACGCGAGCACTGTAAAGTCGCAACCTGGCAGGACGGGTGTCTTCTGCTCATTATTACGGATGGACATTGGGCTACACGTTTGCGTTACCAACAGCGCCGCTTGCTTCGACAGCTTCAGCAGTCTTCAGAATTTACAGCTCTTCAAAAGATACTGTTCAAGGTCAAACCCAACCCTGATCCAAATCGAAAGCCAGGCCCGCGACGCGAGCTTTCCAATGTCGCTGCAGAAAGCCTGCTATCCACGGCTGAAGGTATCTCAGACCCTTCACTGCGCGCCGCGCTTGAGCGACTGGCCAGTAGAGCGCAGCCGAAAAAGACAGAAGAATAAAAAAGCCACCTTAAAGGTGGCTTTTTTAACACGCGTTCCTTACACCGCAGCAGCTGGCCGCATGTAAGAAATAGGAGCATCGCTAGAGCCTTCGAACGTTACAACTTCCCACGCATCAGGCTGAGCAATTAATGCACGTAGCAAGCGGTTGTTCATGGCATGCCCGGACTTATAGCCCCGGTACTCGCCAATCAAGCTTTTGCCTAGCAGATAAAGATCGCCAATGGCGTCTAGTATCTTGTGCTTTACAAACTCATCCTCATAACGAAGACCGTCTTCGTTGAGTACACCGTGCTCATCAACAACGATAGCGTTTTCAACGCTTCCGCCCAGAGCCAAGTTATGAGAGCGCAGGAATTCCAGATCCCGCATAAAGCCAAAGGTACGAGCCCGGCTGACTTCCTTGAGGAAGGAGGTGCTGGAAAAATCTACGGAAGCCTTCTGAGTACGACCGCTGACCACTGGATGGTCGAAATCGATCTCAAAGCTGACCTTGAACCCGTCAAACGGTACAAACGTCGCACGCTTATCACCGTCTACGACGCTGACTTCACGCTTGATACGAATGAACTGCTTTGCAGATTCCTGTTCTTCGATGCCAGCGGACTGGATCAAGAACACGAACGGACCGGCGCTTCCATCCATAATTGGAACTTCAGCGGCGGACAGTTCTACATACGCATTGTCGATGCCCAGACCTGCCAGTGCAGACAACAAATGCTCCACAGTGCCGACCTTGACACCACCCTGAATGAGATTGGTCGACATCGTGGTTTCGCCTACATACTCAGCCCAGGCGCGGATTTCCACGACCGGGTCCAGATCAATGCGGCGAAACACGATTCCGGTGTCTACGGGCGCTGGCTTCAGAGTGAGATATACCTTCTCCCCCGAATGCAGGCCAACGCCTGTAGCGCGAATAGTGTTCTTTAATGTGCGTTGTCTAATCATGACAGTTGCCGTTCATCGCTGATCGCGAATAGTTGTCAATAATGGGTCGATCATAACAGAACGACCCATTAATTCCCACCAATCACACAGATTGCATCGATTAATCTATTCAATCAGCCTGACGACGCAGGAACGCCGGAATATCAAGATAATCCAGGTCATCGTTTGGATTCATCTTGGCTGCAGCAGCAGAGCTTGTATGGTTCTGACTACGCATGACGGTCGGGCGATCCAGATCACGATAGTTGACGGCAGCATGCTCCTGACGCGGCGCAACGTTAGCCTGCTGAGTAGAGTTATCGACCACCTTGACCGGCTTTTCAAGACGGGCGCCTAAACCGGTAGCAACCACGGTAACGTGGAGTTCATCGCGCATTTCCGGGTCGATTACTGCACCGACCTTGACGGTTGCATGCTCAGAAGCGAAGTCTTCAATGATTTCGCCCACTGCAGCGTACTCACCCAGGGATAGATCCAGACCTGCAGTGATGTTGACCAGAATACCGCGAGCCCCATGCAGGTTGACGTCTTCCAGAAGTGGATTACGGATAGCGGCCTCAGTCGCTTCACGTGCACGGTTCGGGCCGCTGGCATGACCAGTTCCCATCATGGCCATGCCCATCTCACCCATAACCGTCTTGACGTCAGCAAAGTCAACGTTCATCAAGCCAGGACGCTGCATGATGTCCGAGATACCACGAACTGCGCCAGCCAATACATCGTCAGCCTTGGCGAAAGCGGCCAGCAGACTGGCATCCTTGCCGAGAATGGTCAGCAGTTTCTCATTGGGGATGGTAATGAGAGAGTCGACGCATTCGGAAAGGGAGCGAATACCCTCATCAGCCACCTGCATGCGCTTGCGACCTTCAAAGGGGAACGGGCGAGTTACCACGGCGACGGTGAGGATACCCATCTCCTTGGCAACTTCAGCAATAATCGGGGCGGCACCCGTACCTGTACCACCACCCATACCGGTAGTGATGAAAACCATATCGGCGCCTTCCAGAACTTCCGCGATACGCTCGCGATCTTCCATGGCTGCCTGACGGCCAATCTCAGGGTTCGTACCTGCGCCCAAGCCCTTCGTTACCCCTGGGCCAAGTTGCAGCACTGTACGAGAGCTCACATTTTTTAGCGCCTGGGCATCCGTGTTGGCACAGATGAATTCGACGCCTTCCACGCCGCTCTTCACCATGTGGTTAACGGCGTTACCGCCACCACCACCTACACCGATGACCTTAATGACTGCGCTCTGTGGAATATTGTCTACGAGCTCGAACATAATCCCCTCTCTTCCTCTCGGTTTTCGCCTACTGCTGCCGCGATTGAATTAGATTACAAATTGCCCTGGACCCAGCGCTTTATACGCTCCAGGACTGAATTCTTGGGTTCGTCACTGCTGTATCCGCCGGTGACAACCGGCACATTGTCGGATTGCTTCTGCAACCCATAGAGCAACAGGCCTACACCTGTTGAATAAATTGGGTTACGTACAACATCGGTCAGCCCCTTGACCGTCTGCGGTACACCAAGACGCACCGGCATATGGAAAATCTCCTCGGCAAGTTCAACTGCCCCTTCCATCTTTGCAGTACCGCCGGTTAATACGATCCCTGCCGGAATCAAGTCTTCATATCCGCTGCGGCGCAACTCTGCCTGAACAAGCGTGAAGAGCTCATCGTAACGCGGCTCTACTACCTCAGCCAATGCCTGACGCGAAAGTTCGCGAGGCGGCCTTTCTCCCACACTGGGCACCTTGATGGTCTCCCCAGCCCCCGCCAGCTTTGCCAGAGCACAAGCATACCGAATCTTGATCTCTTCCGCATATTGTGTAGGCGTTCGCAAAGCCATGGCGATGTCATTTGTGACCTGATCGCCTGCAATGGGAATAACCGCCGTATGACGAATGGCGCCCTCTGTAAAAATGGCTATATCAGTCGTTCCGCCACCAATATCCACCAGGCATACGCCCAGCTCCTTCTCATCATCCGTCAGAACGGAATATGCAGAAGCCAGTTGCTCAAGAATGATGTCGTCGACCTCCAGTCCGCAACGACGAACACATTTCTCGATATTTTGGGCAGCATTTACGGCACAGGTCACTACGTGGACTTTAGCCTCCAGACGAACACCGGACATACCAAGCGGCTCACGTACACCTTCCTGGTTGTCGATGACATAGTCTTGAGCCAAAGTGTGCAAGACCCGTTGATCAGCTGGTATCGCCACAGCTTGAGCTGCGTCAAGAACACGATCGATATCAGCAGGGCTGACCTCCCGATCACGAATAGCCACGATACCGTGGGAATTCAGGCTACGGATATGGTTGCCTGCAATGCCTACAAATGCCGAATGAATACGGCAGCCCGCCATGAGCTGGGCCTCTTCTACTGCGCGCTGAATCGACTGGACCGTGGATTCGATATTGACCACTACGCCTTTTTTCAAACCGCGGGAAGGATGCGTGCCGATGCCCACAATCTCGACCTGACCATCGGAAGACACCTCACCCACCAAGGCCACAACCTTTGAGGTTCCGATGTCCAGTCCGACGATCATCTTGCCGCTCTGCACGTTCGCCATGTTTATTGAATTCTCCTCAATTCTTTATTCGGCACGGGCTGACGCTACAGTTGTGGGAGCTACCGGCTCACGCCACGCCACCGCCAGCCCGTTTGGATAACGCAAGTCGATGCGAGCAATATTGGCCATCTGATCCTTGAGTACTTGGTCATACATCTTGACGAAGCGCCGCATCTTGTCCACGAGGTCATCACGACCAAAAATCAATTCAACGCCCTGACCCGTAGTCAGGAACCAACTCCCCCGATCATGCATTTCCAGCCGCGTAACCGTGAATCCAAGTGGACGCAGCATCTGACTGAACAATTGATACTGCTGCATTACCTGCTGCTGCGCACGTTGCGGCCCATAGAGGCGTGGCAGGTTGTCGTAATGTGCCAGATCCTTAGGTGCAAAGGCCTCGCCCTGGTTATTCAGCAGGGCTTCGTCCCCCCAGCGCGCAACAGGGAGCTGCTCCTCAAGATGGATGGCGACTTCATCCGGCCAAACACGGCGAACCTCTGCATGGGCAATCCAGGGCATCTGCTCAAGTGCCTGACGCATATTGGCCAGATCGATTGAGAAGAATGTCCCGTCAGCATAGGGCGCGATACGTTGCTGCACAGCCTCTCGGCTGATGTAGCTCAGGTCACCTTCGACATTCACCTTCGTGATTGGACGATCCGCATAAGGCAGCAGCTGTTGAGACAGCTCATATGTGCCGAAGCCAAGCCCTACCAGCAGAAGTGGCCAGGCCACACGCTTAAAGAGATTGAAGCTGGGCTTTGGCAGCCGAGCCGAGACAGGCTCCTTTTCCACCAGGCGGCTTGCACCACGCGGTGGTACCTTGCCACGAAGTGGCGTGCGACCCAATCCAGGTTGTGTATGACGAAGTGTCGTGACCATGTTAGCCCCTCGACTCCATTGTGCCTGCCAGAACCGTCAGGACAAGTTGTTGATAATCAAGGCCTGCGGCCTTGGCTGCCATGGGAACAAGGCTATGGTCCGTCATGCCGGGGACTGTATTGACTTCCAGCAGCCAGAACCGACCCTCTTTATCCTGCATGACATCAACGCGCGCCCAGCCAGCAGTCCCCACGACCTCACAGGCATGACGAGCCAATACCTTGAGTTCCAACTCACGCTCCTCATCAAGGCCACACGGAACCTGATAGCGAGTGTCGGATGCCAGGTATTTGGCGTCATAGTCATAGAAGTCGTGGGTAGTACCCAGACGAATAGGCGGCAGTACCTGATCGCCCAACAGGGCGACAGTAAACTCAGGACCGCTAATCCATTGTTCGACAAGAACTTGCGAATCGTACGTCGAGGCGGACTGCCAAGCAGTGATCAGCTCATTAACACTGTTCACCTTGGCCATACCAATGCTGGAACCTTCATGGGCGGGTTTGACGATAAGTGGAAACCCGAGTTCCTCAGCAGCCTTCCGACAATCAGACTCACAGCACAAAACGGCGTATTTAGGCGTGGACAGACCCTGGCTCAACCAGAGGTGTTTTGTTTTCAGCTTATCCATGGCCAATGCGGAAGCCAGCACCCCACTTCCTGTATAGGGTATACCCAGGCACTCCAACAGCCCTTGCATGCTACCGTCTTCCCCACCCCGTCCATGCAGGACGATAAAGGCACGGTCTACCTGTTCAGTGTTCAAACGCTGCAGCAGGTCCTGACCAACATCGATACCGAACGCATCAACGCCCGCAGCCTGCAGCGCAGCCAGCACCATTTTCCCTGAATTAAGGGAAACTTCGCGCTCGGCACTCTTGCCACCATACAACACGGCAACACGACCGTAATCGGCTGGCTGGATCGACATTGGATCAAGGATGGCGCTCATAGCGACTTCCTCAGAAAGTCAGAATTGAACAAGGGGCTTTTTATCAATTGCGGAGCCAGAGTGCCGATATCACCAGCACCTTGGCAGAGGAGAATATCCCCAGCCTTCAGGAGAGGCTTGATAAGAGGAGCAAGCTCGGTACCACGCTCGATGTAGATTGGGTCTAGCTGACCACGTTGACGGATACTATGACAGAGACGGCGGCTGTCGGCACCTGGAATCGGCTCTTCACCTGCCGGATAGACTTCCATCAACAACAATACATTGGCATCAGCCAGGACCTGCACGAAATCATCGTACAAATCACGTGTACGGCTATAGCGATGGGGCTGATAAACCATGACCAGGCGGCGCTCAGGCCAACCACCACGAACGGCCTTTATTACCGCTGCCACTTCACGGGGATGATGACCATAATCATCTACCAGCATCACACTGCCATTTTCGACAGGCAGTTCACCGTATACCTGAAAGCGACGACCTACTCCCTGGAATTCAGACAGGCCCGCTACGATGGCGTCATCGCTAAGCCCTTCATCTGTTGCAATGGCGATAGTTGCCAGCGCGTTGAGTACATTATGTACTCCTGGCATGTTCACAGACACCGCCAAGGGTTCACGACCATTGCGAAGCACGGTGAAATAGGTACGCATGCCTTTTTGGCGGATATCGACTGCGCGGACGTCTGCATCCTCGCTGGTGCCGTAAGTCACCGTGGGACGCGCAACCTGAGGAATGATCTCACGTACGACCGGATCGTCAACGCACAGTACAGCCAGTCCATAGAACGGCAAATTATGCAGAAAATCGATAAAGGTTTTCTTCAGCCGACTGAAGTCCCCTTCATACGTATCCATGTGATCAGCGTCGATATTGGTTACTACCGCCACCATAGGCTGAAGATGCAGAAAGCTCGCATCACTTTCATCAGCCTCGGCAACGAGATAACGACTGGTTCCAAGTTGAGCATTAGTCCCTGCTGCATTCAGGCGACCACCGATGACAAAGGTAGGATCGAGGCCTTCGGCCGCCAGCACGGAAGCAATCAGACTTGTCGTTGTGGTTTTCCCATGAGTACCTGCTACTGCAATTCCATGCCGGTACCGCATCAGCTCAGCCAGCATTTCAGCGCGAGGAACCACAGGAATACGGTTTTCCAGGGCAGCTGCCACTTCAGGGTTGGACTTGTTAATAGCGCTGGAAACGACTAGTACGTCCACGCGCTCAAGGTTTTCGGCGCTATGACCTATATAAATCTTGGCACCAAATTGCTGCAAGCGCTCGGTAACAGGAGAAGCCCGGAGGTCGGAGCCGGATACTTCGTACCCCAGATTGAGCAGAACCTCGGCAATTCCACACATGCCTACGCCGCCGATTCCTACAAAATGAATTCGCCGAATGCTACGCATACGACGCACTTCTGCCTGGATTGCGCTCTGAGATTTAACCATTGGCCACCTCCAGGCAGGCATCTACCACGGCTCGGGTTGCATCAGGCTTAGCCAGGGCATGGCTACGAGTGGCCATGGCAGTCAATCGTTCGGGTTGCATCAAAACCTCAGTTAGCTGTGCGGCAATCGCCGTCGCATCAGTCATTTTCTGCGGGAACAAAAGGGCTGCGCCCTCGTTCACCAAAAATTCAGCATTGCGTGTCTGGTGATCATCAATGGCATGAGGCAGTGGGATCAGAAATGCCGGCAAGCCTGCGGCCGTAAGCTCACTTACCGTCAGTGCACCTGCGCGGCAGATCACAAGGTCAGCCCAGGCATAAGCCTGAGCCATATCCGAGATGAATGGCATCACCTCTGCATCAAGATTCGAGGAGCTATAGCGCTGCTGTGTTACTTCAGCGTGCTGCCGCCCTGCCTGGTGTTTCACGTTAGGACGCAGGCCGGCGGATACCTGAGCAAGCGCTTCAGGCACAAGTTTATTGATAGGCTCTGCACCAAGGCTGCCACCCAAAATCAGCAGATTGACCCTACGCCCTTCAAAAGAAGGCCGCACGGTTTGCAGGAAAAGCTCCTTGCGAACGGGGTTACCTGTACTTAACCGCTTGGGAGACGCGGCGAACGTGGCAGGAAAACCTTCGCATACTTTTTTTGCGATAGGCGCAAGCAAGCGGTTTGCAGTACCGGCAACTGCATTCTGCTCGTGAATAATAAGAGGAACGCCAGACAGACGAGCCGCCATACCGCCAGGCCCCGTGACGAAGCCACCCATACCCAGCACACAGACAGGCTTGAGAGTACGCATGATGCCGAGCGCTTGCATTAGGGCTCCGCTGAGCTGAAAGGGAGCTTTCAGCAGTGACTGCATACCCTTACCACGCAGTCCGGTAACGGTAATACGGTGTAAGGGAAGACCTGCTTGCGGGACGACATCATTTTCAATACCACGAGGCGTACCCAGCCAATGAACGGTATACCCCCGACTTTCAAACTCCCTGGCGCAGGCCAGCGCGGGAAAAACGTGTCCCCCAGTACCGCCTGCCATGATGAGGACATTACCGGACATCAGCAAAATCCTCTTCCGAAAACTCAACTTCCTCGTCGTTCATGAGTGTCCGTCTTTCCCACTCGATCCTAAGCAACAATGCCATGCTGATGCAGCAGATGATCAGCGAACTTCCGCCATAGCTTAAAAATGGCAGTGTCAGTCCCTTGGTAGGCAATAGCCCGACATTTACGCCGATATTGATCAGGAACTGGCCAATCCAGAGCATGGAAAGTCCATACGCCATATAGGCTGCAAAATACTGTTTGGCCTGCTCTGCCCAATAGCCAATGTAAAGGCCGCGTACGCATACAAAGAGAAACAACCCGACGGTGGCCAAGGCTCCGACAAGCCCCAACTCTTCTGCCAGAACGGCAAATACAAAGTCAGTGTGAGCCTCTGGCAGGTAGAACTGCTTCTGGATGCTGTTACCCAAGCCAAGCCCGAACCAGCCTCCTCGGCCAAAAGCGATTAATGCCTGAGTGAGCTGGTAGCCCGACCCAAACTGATCAGCCCAAGGGTCGGTAAAGGTGATGAGACGCTGCATACGGTACTCCTGGGTCTGAACCAGGATAAACACCGCCAGAACAGCCAGGGCCACCATCAGAATGAAACGGAACAACCCTACGCCACCCAGAAACAGCATGACAGCGGCTGCACCCATCATGACAACCGTTGCCCCGAAGTCTGGCTCACGCAGCAGAAGCATGGCCAGCGGAAGCAACACAATGAAAGGCTTGAAAAAACCGGCCCAACTACGTCGCACTTCCTGCTCTCGCCGCACCAGATAGCCAGCCAGGTAAATAACAACAAATACCTTGGCTATTTCGGAAGGCTGAACGTTAAACAAGCCGAAGCCGATCCAGCGCAACGATCCATTTACTTCACGGCCGATTCCGGGAATCAACACCATGATCAACAAGGCGAATGCTGCAATTAGCAGAGTTCCACCAAAACGCTGCCAGGTAGCCATTGGGATCATGAGCGTAGCTCCACAACCCACGACACCTATCGCCAGATAGATCAGATGACGAATCATGTAGTACAGCGGATTTCCAGCCTGAGCGGCTGCTACTTCCGACGATGCGGAAGTGATCATGACCAAGCCCAAACCGAGCAAGGCCAGACAGCCAGCCAGCAAAGGAAAGTCAAGATCAACACCGTTCCGGCTGATGAGCGGCGAAGGATAAGGGCGCAGCAAGGAAAACATCAATTAAGCGCCTCCACGGCCTGAGCAAACAACCGCCCACGCTCTTCAAAATTACGGAACATGTCCAGGCTTGCGCACGCTGGAGACAAGAGAACAGCATCACCAGGCTCGGCTAACGCTGCGGCTCTCTCGACGGCTTGCTCTAGTGTGGAGACATGAACGATCGTGATATCGGTATTCAAGGATTCAGCCAAGCGTTCAGCGTCCCGTCCAAGCAGAACGACTGCGCGGCAGAAAGCACTTATCGGTTTGCGGAGCGGTTCAAAATCGGCTCCTTTGCCATCGCCGCCAGCCAAAAGCACCAGTTTGCCTGCGATATCGCTTCCCAATCCTTCGATAGCAGCCAACGCAGCACCTACGTTGGTAGCTTTTGAATCGTTGTAATAGTGCACACCAGCCTTCTCACCTACCCACTGGCAACGGTGAGCCAAACCTGAAAACTCGCGAAGTGCTTCCAGCATCGGCTCGAAAGGCAATCCGGCAGCATGTCCCAAGGCTAACGCAGCCAAGGCATTGGCCTGATTATGGGCGCCACGAATCTTTAGGTCCTTTACAGGCATGAGCGGATCGAACTGAAAAGCCAGCCACTTCTCACCGTCGTGCTCACGCAGGCCGAAGCCGTTGAAATCCGGCTGACCACAACCAAATGTCCAGCATGGGACTTGCTCGGACACTAACGGGCGAGACAAGGGGTCATCCCGATTGACGACCACCTGACGTGCGCCTCTGAAGATCCGGTGCTTGGCCAGATGGTAAGCAGCCATACCACTGTAGCGATCCATGTGATCTTCACTGACGTTCAATACCGTGGCCACCTCAGCGTTCAACCGCTCACAGGTTTCCAATTGAAAACTGGACAGCTCAAGCACATAAAGGTCGACATTGTCGTCTAATAGATCCAGCGCTGGCGTTCCAAGGTTTCCGCCTACGCCGACGTGCTTGCCCGCCTTGCAGGCCATTTCACCAACAAGGGTCGTTACGGTACTTTTAGCGTTGGACCCAGTAATCGCAACGATAGGCGCCTTGGCCAGACGGGCAAACAATTCAATGTCACCGGAAAGCCTGACACCCTGCTCCGCCGCCTTCTGAATTGCAGGCGTCTGCAATGACAAGCCGGGGCTGACATAAAGCTCACTGGCGCGGCTCAAGAAATCGGCATCCAATTCACCACAGCGCACTTCTACCTGTGGATAGTGGGTGCGCAGTGTTTCCAGCTCAGGCGGGTTTTCCCGCGTGTCCACCACAGCGAATGGAACACCTTGGCGCGCCAAATGGCGAACCAGCGACATGCCACTCTTGCCAAGGCCTACAACAATGCGGAACTGGTCGGAAGCGATCAGGCTCATGGTTGTCTTACCTCAGCTTCAACGTAGCCAGGCCGATCAGCACCAGAATTACGGTGATAATCCAGAACCGGACGATAACGCGCGGCTCAGGCCAGCCTTTAAGTTCAAAATGGTGGTGTATCGGTGCCATGCGAAAAACACGACGACCGGTGAGTTTGAAGGAGGCAACCTGAATCATTACTGACAAGGTCTCCATCACAAACACCCCACCCATGATGAAGAGCACAACTTCCTGTCTGACAATGACCGCAATGGTGCCCAGTGCCGCACCCAGCGCCAGTGCGCCCACATCCCCCATGAAGACCATGGCGGGATAGGTGTTGAACCATAGAAAGCCCAGTCCGGCTCCGATCAGCGCGCCACAAAAGACGATTAGCTCACCAGAGCCTTCTACGTAGGGAATCAGCAAATAATCAGCAAACTTTACGTTACCGGATAGGTAGCAAAAGATACCCAGGGCACCACCTACCATTACGGTCGGCATAATGGCCAGACCGTCCAGGCCATCAGTCAGGTTAACGGCGTTACTGGATCCGACGATCACAAAGTAGGTCAGCACAACGAAGAAAATCCCAAGCGGGATTTCAATGTTTTTCAGCAGCGGGACAATGAATGTCGTCTCGATAGGTGTCTTGGCTGTCACATAAAGGAAGATTGCTGCTCCCAAGCCGAAGACCGATTGCCAGAAATATTTCCACCGGCTGGGTAAGCCTCGAGAATTTTTTTCGATTACCTTGCGATAGTCATCCACCCAACCAATGGCACCGAACAAGAATGTAACAGCTAGCACGGTCCATACATATCGGTTGGAAAGATCAGCCCAAAGCAGCGTGCTGATACCAATCGACGTCAGGATCAGCGCGCCCCCCATCGTAGGCGTACCCGACTTCGAAAGGTGCGACTGCGGGCCATCGTTACGTACTGCCTGACCAATCTGCCGTATCTGCAAGGTACGGATCATCCACGGCCCCAAAGCAAGCGAAAGCACGAGCGCTGTCAACACGCCAAAAATGCCGCGTAGGGTCAGGTACTGAAAGACCGCGAAGCCCTTGTAAAACTGTTGCAGGAACTCCGCCAACAGCAGCAACATCAGTGTTTCTCCTCAACATCTTTATTGCACAGCGCGAAAACGACGTTATCCATCGCCGCACTACGCGAACCTTTGATCAAAAATGTGGATCCAGGAGCCGCCTCGAGAAGCAATGCCTCGATTAACGCAGCCCGATCATCGAAATGCCGTGCATCGGTTCCAAATGCCTCAGCGGCATGCTTCATGAGAGGACCTACGGCGTAGAAAGCGGATACCTTACCTTTCGCATACTCGCCGACTTCGCGGTGAGCAGATTCGGCCCATTCGCCCAATTCACCCATATCGCCCAAGACAAGAACGGTACGGCCAGAAAACCCTGTCAGTACATCGACAGCGGCTTTCATGGAGCCGGGGTTGGCGTTATAACTGTCATCGATAACACGTGAATCATTGATACCCAGCTTGCTTACCGTCCGCCCCTTGACCGGCTGCAACGCCTCAAGCCCCTGGACAATATGCGCAAGCTCCACTCCCAGGACATGGGCAGCCGCGGCCGCGGCCAGTGCATTGACAACATTGTGCTCGCCCAGCAGATTTAGCTGAATGTCAGCAGAACCCGCCGGGCTGAGCAGCGTGAAGGAAGGGCAGCCACGAGCATCACGAACAATATTCGCAGCCCGGAACATAGCCGTGTCATTCAGGCCAAAGCTGATAACGTTGCGCCCCTTGGCACGCTTTCTCCATATTTCGAAGGCCTGATCGTCTCGATTCAATATGGCAGTGCCGTTTGCTGCCAACCCCTCCAGGATTTCACCCTTGGCTTCGATAATCTTTTCGACGCCACCAAACTCTCCTACATGGGCTCGTCCTGCATTGGTAATGATCGAGACGTGGGGATGGGTCAGTCCTACGGTATAGGCGATCTCGCCTAGGCGTGAGGCCCCCAGCTCGATAACGGCATACTGATGGCTCTGCTCCAGCCTCAATAGCGTCAGCGGAGCACCCAGGTCGTTGTTCAGATTGCCTTGAGTTGCCAGTGTCGAGCCCAGCGTATTCAAAATGGCAGCCAGCATTTCCTTGACTGTGGTCTTGCCGCTTGACCCTGTCACGGCAACCACAGGGCCAGAAAACGAGAGCCGGTTAAGCTCACCCAACTGCCCCAGGGCGACACGGGTGTCTTTGACGATCAGCTGAGGAATGTTCAGGTCAGGCTGCGCTTTTTCTACCAATGCAGCGACAGCGCCTTTCGCCGCTACGCTGGATAGATACGCGTGACCATCGAACCGAGGCCCTGTAAGTGCAACAAAGAGCTGTCCAGCCTCAAGTGTACGACTGTCCGTAGAGACCGCTGTAAAACTTACATTTCCACCTTTCAGGGAAGCTGAAAGCGGCTCGGTCAAATCCTGGAGAAACATTGGTTTAAGCATGGCTTTCATCCCTTGCAACCAGCTCGCGAGCGGCCTGCTCCAGATCAGAGAAAGGCATCCTGACCCCGTTGACCTCCTGATAGTCCTCATGCCCTTTTCCAGCAATGAGCACTACATCGTCACGGGAAGCCTCTCCAATAGCATACGCAATGGCTTCGTCGCGAGCGGGTATAAATGTGGCACGCGCCGGTTCATTAAAGCCGGCACGAATATCGTCGATAATTCGAGCGCTGGACTCGGTACGAGGATTGTCATCGGTAACGATAACGGCATCGGCTAGCCGCTCAGCAATGCGAGCCATCAGCGGGCGCTTGCCACTGTCTCGATCGCCGCCACAGCCAAACACGCAAATCAATCGCCCCTTGGCATGAGGGCGTAAGGCAACCAGAACCTGCTCAAGCGCGTCAGGAGTATGGGCATAATCGACAACGACCAGGGGTTGCGTACCGCCTCCCAGGCGCTGCATTCGCCCGAGGGGTCCCTGGAGCTCAGGCATTACATGCTGGATATGGCTCAGAGTGAATCCCATACCCAGCAGAGCCCCTGTCGCTGCGAGCAAATTGCTGAGATTGAAGCGACCAATCAATGGGCTGACCAGCCTGGCCTCTCCCTCTGGCGTTACAAGACTCGCCTCGATACCCGCATCGCTAAAAGCGATGTGTTTGCAATACAGCGTAGCGGCGGGATTTTCCAGGCTGAACGTAATAAGCCGAGAGGCATGCTCGACTTCAGCCAGGCGACAGCCCTGCTCATCATCCAAATTGATTACACGTGCCCGTAAAGACGGCCACTGGAAAAGCTTGGCCTTTGCGGCGGCGTAGGCCTCCATCGTGCCATGATAATCAAGATGATCTCGAGACAGGTTGGTGAACACGGCCACATCAAACTGCACAGCCGCCACACGGCCCTGCTCCAGACCATGAGAAGAAACCTCCATTGCAACAGCTTGAGCACCCTGCTCCTTGAGTGCAGCCAACGCTGCCTGAACCGCAAAGGGATCCGGCGTGGTATGCCGACCGGCCTCAAGTGCTCCCCAAAACCCTGCCCCCAACGTGCCTACGATGCCGCAGCGCTGCCCTAGGCGATCACAGGCTTGGGCGATTAGCTGCGTCACGCTGGTCTTACCATTGGTACCGGTAACGCCTATCAGCGTAAGAGCAGCGCTGGGCTCGCCATAAAAACGCCCTGCAATGGCTGAAAGCTCGGCGCCAAGCTCTTTGACTGGCACAAGAGGTACCGAAGCGGGAGGCAAATCGGGGGCTTGATCTGCCTCATAGACGATTGCCGAGGCACCATTGGCAATCGCTTCGGCAATATGTAAACGCCCATCACGCACTCCGCCAGGTACTGCAAAAAAAACGGATCCTGGCTGGATACGTCGACTGTCCAGGCAAAGTGCTTTTACAGAAACATCACTACTGGCCTGCGGTATCAACCGGGTGAGAGACATCATCAGCCACGCCCTCCACTGGATACTTCAGTAGCGCTGGCTTGCTCCTGCTCTGGCAACGGAGCGACATTGTCGGGGGAAACATTCATGAGTCGCAAAGCACCCGCCATGACTCGGCTGAAAACAGGCGCAGAGACCACGCCGCCGTAATATCCGCCCTTGCTGGGCTCATCAATGACGACCACCATGGCAATACGCGGATTGCTGGTCGGCCCGAAGCCGGCAAAAAGGGAACGGTAGGAATTCTGTGTATATCCTTTGGCACCCACTGCGGCCTTACGGGCGGTACCACTCTTGCCAGCCACGTGATATCCCGGCACCTGAGCACGGAACACGCCGGTAGGCGCTTCAACTACCTGCTGCAGCATTCCCTGAAGGGTTTTAGCTACCTGTTGAGGGACCACCTGGGAGCCTTGAGGGGAACGTTCGACGCGTGTCAGGGACAGCGGGATAAAACTTCCATCATTGGCTAACGTGGCGTAGGCATGCGCCAACTGGATAGCGGTGATGGAAAGACCATAGCCATATGACAATGTGGCTGTTTCTGCCGGATGCCACTTACGGTAGTTGGGTAGATTACCTACACGCTCACCGGGAAAGCCCAGACCAGTGTCCTGCCCAAGGCCAAACTGGCGCATGGTGTTGTAAATGGTTTCGCCGCCGATATCGAAAGCAATCTTGCTCATGCCCACGTTACTGGACTTGATCAGGATACCTGTCAGGTCCAGGGGGCCCTGGCTGCGAGCCACGTCCTTGATCGTGTAACGGCCGATCTGCAGATAACCAGGATAAACATTCACTGTGTCCGATGGCTTCCAGCGTCCACTTTCAAGAGCAGCGCTCATCGAAAGCGGCTTCATGGTGGATCCTGGCTCGAACACATCGATCATGGCCCGGTTGCGCATGCTGGCCGGGTTCAGATTGCGACGGTTGTTCGGATTGTAGGTAGGCTGGTTAACCATGGCGAGGATCTCGCCAGTCTTGACGTCAACCATTGTCAGGCTACCGGACACTGCGCCAAACTGCGCCAGTGCGTTGCGCAATTCGCGATTTGCAAGATACTGAAGGCGCAGGTCAATGGACAAGGTAATCGAATTACCCGGCTTGGCGTTTTTTGCAACCTGAACGTCCTTGATGACCCGACCTCGCCGGTCTTTCAAAACCTGCCGTTTGCCTGGGACACCAGCCAGCCAGTCATTGAACGCCAGCTCAACGCCTTCACGGCCGCGATCATCAATGTCGGTAAACCCCACGACATGTGCAGCCACTTCACCCGCCGGATAAAAACGGCGAAATTCCTCGATGTCATAAACACCAGGAATCTTGTGCTGCTTGACCGTAGCCATGACGGCTTCGCCCTGCTCCGGTGTTATTCCCCGAACCAGGTAAAGGAACTCTCGATTGGAATTCTGCTCCAGCCGCTTTGCCAAATCACCGTAAGGCTGGCCTACAGACTCCGCCAGAATCGACCATTTATCTTTGGCACCAGCCAGCTCCTTGGGGTTTATCCAGATTGTGCTGACAGGCGTACTGACAGCCAGCGGCTCACCATTACGATCCGTGATCAGGCCGCGGTGGGCAGCAATAGGAATAGTTCTGACGCTTCGGGCATCTCCCTGCCCCTTGAGGAAGGCACGATCAATGACGTGCAGGTCAACGACACGCCAGCCAATAGCGGCGACCATACCTGCCAAGCCAATGACAACCAGGCGAAATCGCCATGGATGTTGAATGCCCCCCAGCTTCATCATGGCGCCACCATCTTGATCTCTTCAGGATCAGGAATGCGCATCTTGAGTTGATCGCTGGCTAATGCCTCGATGCGGCTGTGAGCCGTCCAGGTGCTTTGCTCAAGCAACAGACGCCCCCATTCCGCCTGGGCCTTGTCTCGAACGCTCAACTCGGAATACAGGGTATTAAGCAACTGCCGGTTCCAGTGGGCGCTGTAAGCGACAGCAACAGCGGACAGCAGGACGGCTATGAATAGAACCAACATGGTCGTACTGCCCTTGGGCAGACGCTTTACAAAGAGACTACTCATCGCAGCTTCTCCGCAATACGCATGACTGCACTTCGGGACCGAGGGTTGACGGACAGTTCAGCCTCGGAGGCATACACAGGCTTGCCTACCAGCAAGGCGCGGGGCTCAAAAGCCTGCGTACGAATAGGAAGATTTCGTGGAAGTTTATCGGCCTCACCCTTAGCCAGGCGACGCATGAAGAGCTTGACGATTCTGTCTTCCAGAGAGTGAAAACTGATCACCACGAGCCGGCCGCCTATGGCCAGGCTTTCAAAGGCCGCTTCCAGACCTCTTTCCAGATCGCCCAACTCGTTATTGATGAAAATCCGGATACCCTGAAACGCTCGCGTGGCAGGATGCTTGCCTTTTTCCCAAGCAGGATTCGCGTCAGTCAATACCTGGGCCAGATCAGCCGTACGCGTAAAGGGTGTGACGTCCCTGCGCTGTACCACAGCCCTGGCCATCCGCTTGGCGAATCGCTCTTCACCGTACTCTTTGAATACGCGACTGATTTCATCTTCCGGTGCGGCTGCAATCCACTCGGCGGCGCTTATACCGCGAGAGGGATCCATACGCATATCCAGAGGACCATCATGCATGAAGCTGAACCCGCGCTCGGGATCATCCAGTTGAGGAGAGGACACGCCCAAATCGAGAAGCACGCCATCCGTACGTCCCATCCAGGCGCGCTGCAACAGCTCTTCGCCTATGTCGGCAAAGCTTCGCTGCACAATGACAAAGCGGCCATCTTCGGCCGCCAGTGCTTGTCCCGACTGGATCGCTTGGGGATCCTTGTCGAAACCAAGCAGGCTTCCGCTTTTAAGTCGTGCAAGAATTGCACGGCTATGCCCTCCGCGGCCAAATGTGCCATCGACATAGAGGCCTTCGGGACGCACAGCCAGGGCTTCGACGGCTTCGTCGAGCAAGACAGTGACATGGCTGAACGTAGTGGTCATATTCACAGGATTAAATCGCGCAGTTCTTCCGGCAAACCGCCGGGTTCCTTGATTGCCTTGAGGTCGCTTTCACACAGACCATTCCAGGCATCCTCATCCCACAGCTGAAACTTGTTCAGCTGCCCTACCAGTACAGCGCGCTTATCCAGACGAGCATAATCCCTCAAGCGGGGCGGCACTAAAAAGCGCCCGTTCCCATCCAGCTCAAGGTCTACCGCATTACCGATTAGCAAACGCTGCAAACGACGTGTTTCTTCTCTTAAAGACGGAAGTTCACGGAGTTTGCTTTCGATGATTTCCCATTCGGGAAGGGGATAAACGCAAAGGCAAGTATCAATGGCATCAATCGTTACGATGAGCTGGCCGGCACAGCGCTCTAGAAGCTCATCACGATACCGGCTCGGCATCGTAAGGCGCCCCTTGGCGTCAAGGCTGATGGCATTCGCTCCACGGAACAAGTTGCTTCTTCCTTTGGCTGGCTTTCCCTACCATTAAATCCCACTTTTAACCACTTCGTACCACCGGGCACACTATATTGACGCGCTCCCCCCACCGTCAAGGCGAGGCCATGGCACAAAAAGGCTTGCAGACTAAGGAGTTACAGAAATTATGGGGCTTTTAGCGAAACGGTGACGAACATACTTTTCCGACAAACGGAAATTAACTCAACTAATTGCCTCGACTAGTTAAAGTAATTTCTCAGATAGGGTTATCAGTAAGGATGTGAAGCAGGAGAAGGGAGAGTGAGTGGAGAGTCGATCTGTAAGCCGGGTTCTGTCGAGAACAGTCATTCCTCTAGGACAGCCATCACTGACTGCCTCAAGCAACCTACCCGAATCCAGCGCGGGCCACGCCTATGGATTCCTATTTGGTCTTGCTCCAGGTGGGGTTTACCTAGCCACGAACTGTTGCCAGCCGTGCGGTGCGCTCTTACCGCACCTTTTCACCCTTACCGGCGCTTGCGCGCTTAGGCGGTTATTTTCTGTGGCACTTTCCGTAGGCTCACGCCTCCCAGGCGTTACCTGGCACCTTGCCCTATGGAGCCCGGACTTTCCTCCCCTCCTGCTGCTTGCGCAGCGGGAGCAGCGACTGTCCGATCGACTCTCCGGGCGCAAGGGTACCTAGATGCCAGGCGTATAACAACCTTGATATTTTCCTAATGCTTGTTCTGTTGCTCCAAAGCAAATTGGTACAGCATGTTCTTACGCTCTCCTGTGATTTCAGCGGCCAACGCAGCCGCGCGTTTGAGAGGCATTTCAGCGAGCAATATATTTAAAATTCGCACCGCCTCGGGCGTCAGGGAATCCTTTTCAGGCGACTCATAACCTGAGATCAATAAAACGCACTCTCCGCGCTGTTGATTGGAATCGGATCGGATCCAGTCGACCAGCTCACCAAGCGGTGCGTCCTTGATGGTTTCAAACGTCTTGGTCAGTTCACGGGCTAATACAGCAACGCGTTCGTCTCCCATGATTGCAGCAAGATCTTCAACACTTTCCAGCAACCGATGGGGCGCCTCGTAGAAAATCAAGGTCCGCTCTTCCTGCTTCAAGGCGTCCAGGCGGCTTCGTCGCGCTGTGGCCTTTGCAGGCAGAAAGCCCTCGAAAATAAACCGGTCAGATGGGAGCCCGGCCGCTGATAGTGCCGCTATGACAGCACTGGCTCCCGGAACCGGCACAACAGGGATTTGCGCAGCACGCGCCTGTCGCACCAGATGGAAGCCCGGATCGGAAATCAGGGGTGTTCCTGCATCGGAGACCAGAGCAACACTTCCCCCTTCGAGCAAACGGTTGATGAACCGCCCACCCTGCTCGCGCTCATTATGATCATGGCAAGCGGCCAGAGGGGTATTGATCCCGAAATGCTGCAACAAGCGCGAAGAATGGCGCGTATCTTCAGCGGCAATCAACGACACTTCTTTCAGAATGCGAAGCGCCCGAGCACTGATGTCCTCCAGATTACCTATGGGGGTCGCGACGATATAAAGCGTGCCGGGAGTGCTCATAATGAAACTCTTGTATCAATAAAGGCCTCCATTGTACGCGTTTCGAGGCATCGCTATTCGCGCCGCTCACCAGCACTCGCTACAATCCAGCCAATTAATTGTTTTGCGCCAGGAATTACGCCATGACTGTTCGCCTGCGTACGCTAGTTAGCGTTCCACTTATTAGCCTACTTGCCGCCTGTGCAAGCTCGCCTTCCAACACATTGGGTGAGCTGCCTCGTATCCCCCAGGCCAACATACAGCAATTGCTTGAGCAGGCAGGTAGTGATACATCAGAGAAGGCCAACATGCTGCGCCTCTCCGCTGCCGAGATTGCCTACAAGCAGCAAAACTTCACGCAGGCCAAGCAGATACTGGGCAGCATTCAACTGCAGCAATTGAAGCCTATACCGCAGGTATACGCCGGCACCCTGAGAGGCGAAATTGCTTTAGCGGAAAATCAGCCAAAGGAGGCTCTGAAAGCACTCCAACAGCCTGGCTTCGAACACCTGAGCGAGCTGCCTGTCGAGCAGCAGATCAGTGTATCCATGGTAAAGGCACGCGCCCTGCAGGCAGACAACCAGACCCTGGCGGCAGCCAAGGAGCGCATTTTCATTGCCCCGCTTCTCAAAAGTGATCAGGCCAGTGCCAACCACGAAGCCATCTGGAGTCTGATTTCGGCTCTTCCTGCCGACCAACTCCAACCTGTGGCAGGCAACAATGAGCTTAATGGCTGGCTGGCACTGGCCGCTATCACTCATTCAAACGGCTCACTGGATGATCAGCTCGCCGCCATTGACGACTGGCGCAAGCAGAATCCAAATCATCCAGCCGCCTCGCATCTTCCGCAAGCGCTTGAAAAGCTGCGCAACCTGGAGCAACAGCCGCTGACACATATCGCCTTGCTGCTACCGCAACAGGGACAACTTGCCAATGTATCCCGCGCCTTACAGGACGGCTTCATGGCTTCGCTTTACGAGAGTCAGCAAAACGGCCAGACACCTCCTGCCGTATCCTTTTACGACAGCACACAGGTCCGCTCCATTGACGACTTTTATCGTCAGGCCAAAGCCGACGGCGCCCAGCTGGTGGTTGGTCCGCTAGAGAAAAGCTTGGTCAAGCAACTCAGCGATCATCAACAGCTACCTTTGCCTACTCTTGCGCTCAACTACAGCGACAGCCAAGGCGTAGGCCCAAAGCAGCTCTATCAGTTCGGTCTGGCGGCAGAGGATGAGGCACGCGAAGCGGCCGACCGCGCAGCAGAAGAAGGCAAGCACACTGCGGTAGCGATGGTTCCACGCGGCGATTGGGGCGACCGTGTACTGGCAGCCTTTGACCAGGAGTGGCGGGCAAAAGGCGGCATGCTGCTTGGAGCCGAGCGAATCGATCAGCCGGTAGAGCTGGCACGCCAGATTACGCGTCTGCTGCAAAACCGTCAGGGCGGGCAAAGCATCGACTTTATCTTCCTTGCAGCAACACCCCAACAGGCTCGCCAGATCAAGCCTACGCTGGCGTATCAATATGCTGGAGATATACCCGTCTACGCCACTTCACACCTGTATTCCGGCAGCAGCAATCCTGCTCAGGATCAGGACCTGAACGGAATTCAGTTCTGCGAAACACCGTGGCTGCTTAATACCAACGATCCTGTTCGCCGCAAGGTTGTCACTCAGTGGCCCCAAGCGTCCAGCAGCCTGGGTCGCCTATATGCCATGGGAGCAGATGCCTACTTGCTTTCTACTCGTCTGCCACAGCTCAAGGCGCTCCCCAATACGCAAATAAATGGCCTGTCAGGTGACCTGACGCTAAGCCCGACGCAGCGCGTGGTGCGCAGACTACCTTGGGCCCAGTTCGTCAATGGGCAGGTTCAGCCCGTTTCACAATCCGGTACGCTGTGAAAACCACGACGCGAGAAAGTGGGCAGGCCGCCGAAGATCAAGCGCTTGCCTACCTGCAGAAACAAGGGCTCAAACTTGTAGTCCGCAACTGGTCGCGGCGTAGCGGCGAGCTTGATCTGGTCATGCTCGACAGGGATACAGTAGTATTTGTGGAAGTACGCTCCAGGCGTCATATTGCCTGGGGCGGAGCCGTTGAAAGCATTGACGCCAGAAAGCGTCAACGTCTGATTGCAACCGCACAGCTTTTTCTTCAAAGCGAGTCTCGTTGGGCTAAATCCCCTTGCCGCTTTGAT
Source organism: Pseudomonas sp. C2.3V (assembly GCF_058536325.1). Classification (NCBI taxonomy): domain Bacteria; kingdom Pseudomonadati; phylum Pseudomonadota; class Gammaproteobacteria; order Pseudomonadales; family Pseudomonadaceae; genus Pseudomonas; species Pseudomonas sp. C2.3V. The sequence continues at coordinate 3,075,896 of NZ_JBZUBN010000001.1, forward strand.
GTTGTTGCGCTCAGCCCTGCTGTCGGCAGTACCTCTTCGCATCTCGAATGGATAAAGAACGCATTCGATTCCTGAGTAGTTTTACAAGGTCAAGCAAACCCGATGGACACGCAAGCCCGCATTACCAAACTCTTCCTGGACAGCATTGAGACCAAGCGTCAGGCCATGGATGTGCTTGTTCCTCACATCGAGCATGCCAGCCAGGTAATGGTCAATGCACTATTGAATGAAGGAAAAATCCTGTCCTGCGGAAACGGTGGCTCCGCAGGAGATGCCCAGCATTTTTCATCAGAGCTTCTCAATCGTTTTGAGCGTGAGCGCCCAAGCCTGCCCGCCCTCGCCTTGACGACCGACAGCTCGACTCTGACCTCAATTGCGAACGACTATAGCTATAACGAAGTCTTCTCAAAGCAAATTCGGGCGTTGGGCCAGCCTGGCGATGTACTGCTTGCCATTTCCACCAGCGGAAACTCAGCCAATATAATCCAGGCCATACAGGCCGCCCATGACCGCGAGATGACCGTTGTGGCGCTTACCGGGCGAGACGGGGGCGGCATGGCCTCGCTGCTTCTGCCAGAGGACATCGAGATTCGCGTCCCAGCCAAAGTCACAGCGCGCATTCAGGAAGTGCATCTGCTAGTCATCCACTGCCTGTGCGACCAGATAGATCAGCAACTGTTCGGGAGTGAAGAATGAAAAAATGCTTGGCACTGTCCTGCCTCGCCCTCACCGTCGTACTCAGCGGCTGCAGCGGCTTTCTAAGCGCAACCCGTGACGACCCCATCGCGGACAACCGCGGCACGCGGACCATCGGTAGCAAGATTGATGATTCACTGATCGAGACCAAGGCAAAAGTGAATATATCCAAGGCCAACCCTGACCTGGATAAGTCGCACATTGTCGTTGTCAGCTATAACGGAGTAGTTCTACTGGCCGGCCAGACTCCGCGTCTAGAACTCAAGGCACAGGCCGAGCAGGTTGCGCGCAACGTACAACGTGTAAAGCTGGTTCATAACGAACTCCAGGTACTTGAGCCCTCTTCTTTGCTAGCTCGCAACAACGACACCTGGATTACCACAAAGATCAAAAGCAAGATGCTTACTGATAATAGTGTGCCTGCCTCTCGTATCAAGATAGTCACGGAAAATGGCATTGTTTACATGCTTGGCCTGGTGACGCACCAAGAAGCCAATCTGGCCACAAACGTTGCTCAGAGCGTCTCTGGTGTTCAAAGGATCGTGAAACTCTTCGAGTACATCGACTGATTCGAGCATAAAAAACCCGCCATATGGCGGGTTTTTTGTGGTCACTTTTCTTACTGTACGGAAGCAGTCTGCTCGGCCAATACCAGCTGACCACCCTGTACGGGGATCTGCTTACCGGGATCACGATCCATGCGGACTTGCCCCACCTTGCCATCCAGCAGATACTTGACGTCGTAAGCTACCACTTTTTCGCTCGCGTCTGTAATCGTGCTGCAGCGCTTTTGCGTGGTGGTATAGGTATCGGAGTTTTGCATGTGCTCCTGGGTTTTGTTACCTACGTAACCTCCACCCACAGCCCCGGCGACAGTAGCAAGCTTCTTGCCATTACCCCCACCGACCTGATTACCCAGCAGACCACCGACTACAGCACCGATGGCAGTCCCAGCAATCTGATGCTGATCCTGTACAGGCCTGCGATGTGTAACCGCTACATCCTTACAGACTTCACGGGGCGTTTTGATCGTTTCCTTGACCGGTTGGACGGCTACGACCTCAGCGAACTTTGGACCTCGATCTGAAACACCATAGGCAACAGCACCTCCAGCCGTAACCAGAACTGCGCCCAATACCGTTCCAACGAGCATCGATTTATTCACGTCAATCTCTCCTGATTTACCAACAAGGCATCCACCTTATTCCAAGCCTTGGACATCAAGGCCTGTCATCAAGTTCCTTTGCTGCTGGTGGTATCAGGTCTTCCGAATTCAAATTCAGCCAGATCAACACAACGTTTGCGATATAGATTGAAGAATAAGTCCCTGCGAGCACGCCAATAAACAAGGCAACTGAGAAGCCGAAGAGGTTATCGCCTCCAAAAACCAGCAATGCTGTAATTGCCAACAATGTGGAAATGGATGTCGCCAAGGTTCTGAGAAGTGTCTGCGTAGTAGAGATGTTGATGTTATCGATCAGGCTTGCTTTGCGTAAAACACGGAAGTTTTCACGTACCCGGTCAAACACCACGATGGTGTCGTTCAATGAATAGCCAATGATAGCCAGTACTGCAGCCAGAACGGTCAGATCGAACGTAACCTGGAAGAACGACAGCACGCCAAGCGTAACAATAACGTCGTGCACGAGAGACAGGATCGCGCCCAACGCAAACTTCCACTGGAAACGAAAGCCGACGTAAAGCAATACCCCGCCCAGCGCCAGAAGCATTCCGAGTCCACCCTGGTCCCGCAGCTCTTCCCCTACCTGGGGACCTACGAATTCGACACGCGTAACAGAAGCCGGATTATCGTTACTGGCCTGCTGCAGCGCAGCCGCAACCTTCTGACCTAGCTGCGCATCATCGCCAGGCATACGTACCAGCACATCGGTAGTCGCACCAAAGCTCTGAACAACAGCATCCTTAAAGCCTGAACGCTCCAGTTGAGTACGAATGCTTCCCAAATCCGCTGCTTTCTCATAACGCAGCTCAATCAGGGTTCCGCCTGTGAAATCCAGGCCGAAATTGAGTCCCTTGATAGCCAGGCTACCAATGGCAATCAATGTAAGCACCAGTGTCAGGGCGAACGCAACATTGCGTACGCCCATGAAATTAATGGTTCGTTTCATCGCAGCTCCTCAAATCCACAGCTTCTTGATGTTACGGCCGCCAAAGCTCAGGTTGACCATTGCACGAGTCACCATGATGGCTGTGAACATGGAGGTGAAAATACCGAGCGACATTGTGACAGCGAAGCCCTTGACCGGGCCGGTGCCCATTGCAAACAGGATCGCGCCGACGAGAAGCGTAGTCAGGTTGGCATCGACAATCGCACTGAACGCCCTGCTGAAACCTTCATGAATTGCTCGCTGTACGTGCATACCATTCGCCAGTTCTTCGCGGATACGCGAGAAGATCAATACGTTGGCATCAACCGCCATACCCATTGTCAGAACGATACCGGCAATACCTGGCAGCGTAAGCGTTGCATTAAGGACAGACATCAACCCGATCAAAAGAACCATGTTGAAGCCCAACGCCACTGTCGCGATCACACCAAAGACGCGGTAGATCACGATAATAAACAGGGAGACAAAAGCCATTCCCCAGAGCGCAGCATCAAGGCCCTTGGCAATATTATCTGCACCAAGGCTTGGGCCCAGCGTTCGCTCCTCAGCGAAATACATGGGCGCGGCAAGACCACCAGCACGCAACAGCAGCGCAAGCTCGGAGGCTTCACCAGAACCATTCAGCCCTGTAATACGGAAACTGTTGCCCAGCGCTGACTGGATGGTAGCCAGACTGATAATACGGCGATCTTCCTGGAAGCTTGGTACGGCGACATCCTTTTCAACACCATTAACGGTCTGACGCTCGTAGCGAGTCACCGGCTTCTGCTCAATGAACACAACGGCCATGCTGCGTCCAATGTTCCCACGCGTAGCACGACTCATCAGATCACCACCGTGACCATCCAGTTTGATGTTCACTTGCGGGCGACCATTTTCATCAAAGCTTGCAGAAGCGTCTGTAACCTGATCACCCGTGATGATTACACTGCGTTCCAGCGGAACGGATTGACGACCGGCATCACGGAACTCAAAGCTTTCTGTAGCACTGCGCGGAGTGTCTTGCGTTGCTGCCAGACGGAACTCCAAGTTTGCCGTCTTGCCGAGAATACGCTTCGCTTCTGCAGTGTCCTGTACGCCAGGCAACTCTACTACAATACGGTTGGCGCCCTGGCGCTGAACAAGCGGCTCGGCCACACCCAGCTCGTTCACACGGTTACGAACAGTAGTAAGGTTCTGTTTGATGGAGTATTCACGAATCTCCGTCAGCTTCGCCTGAGACAGTTCAAGGCGTAGCACCTGAAGATTGTCACGCGCTTCATTTGTCAGAACGAAGTCGTTGTAATTCTTTCGGATCAGATCGGACGCTTGTTCCAGTGCTTGCGCATCGGCAAAGCCCAGCTGAATGACATTGCCCTGCTGGGGAAGACTGCGGTACCGAACTCTCTCGCGACGAAGCAGTGTCTTCACTTCGCTGTCGTACACCTTCATACGCGCATCGACAGCCTTATCCATGTCAACGGATAGCAGGAAATGCACACCACCCGACAGGTCAAGACCCAACTTCATTGGACTTGCGCCAAGCTGGCGCAGCCATTCGGGCGTAGTCGGGGCCAGGTTAAGCGCAACGACATAGTCATCACCCAAGGTCTTGCGCACTACGTCCTGAGCCGGCAATTGATCATCTGCCTTACTCAACCGAATGAGCCCACGCTTACCGTCACTGGCAAGATCGACAGCCTTTACGTTGATATTGGTGTCGGCCAGCGCCTTGGTAATGTTATCCAATTCCGCCTGACTCACCGTCAGTTCCGTGCTTGAGCTGCTGATTTGAATAGCAGGATCATCGGGGTAGAGATTGGGCGCGGAATAAATGAAGCCGACCACCAGCACTGCCAGGATCAGCAGGTATTTCCATAAGGGATATTTATTGAGCATGACACCGCCCGGATTAAGAAACGAGGCGCCTTGCGCGCCCCGTGCATATACCTAGAGGTAGGATTAGATTGCTTTCAACGTGCCCTTGGGCAACGTAGCGGCAATCGCACCTTTCTGGAACTTGAGTTCGACAGTATCGGATACTTCGATAACCACGAAATCATCCGTCACCTTTACTACACGTCCAGCGATACCACCGGACGTTACCACTTCGTCACCCTTCTGCAGATTGCCCAGCAGGTTCTTGTGCTCCTTGGCACGCTTGGCCTGTGGACGCCAGATCAGAAAGTAAAAAATGACCACGAAACCGATCAGGAAAATGAATTGAATATATTCACCACCTGGTGCGGCAGCCGCCGGAGCAGTCTCCTGGGCATAGGCAGCGGGGATCAGAAAGCTCATTGCAATAACTCCTGTTGCAAAGTCTGGAAATCAATCTGCCAACGGCGGGGTAGGCAAGCCGCGGCGCGCATAGAAGGAATCGACGAAGTCGGCCAATTTACCCTGTTGAATAGCATCACGTAAACCAGACATCAGCCGTTGATAGTGACGCAGGTTATGGATTGTATTCAGCATGCTGCCTAGCATTTCGCCGCATTTATCCAAGTGATGCAGATAAGCACGGGAAAAGTTGCGGCAGGTATAGCAGTCGCAGGTCGGATCCAAGGGTGAATCGTCATGCCGGTGGACAGCATTACGAATCTTGAGAACGCCGGTATCAATGAATAAATGCCCATTACGTGCGTTACGTGTAGGCATTACACAATCAAACATGTCGACGCCACGCCGCACACCTTCGACCAGATCTTCCGGCTTTCCAACACCCATGAGGTAACGAGGTTTGTCAGCAGGCAGATGCGGCGGAAGAAAGTCCAGAACCCTGATCATTTCTTCCTTCGGCTCTCCTACTGAAAGCCCGCCGATGGCGTAACCATCGAAACCGATGTTTTCCAGCCCCTCCAGCGAACGCAGACGTAGCTCCTCATGCATTCCGCCCTGGACAATGCCAAATAACGCCGAAGGGCTATCACCATGGGCAATACGTGAACGCTTGGCCCAGCGCAGCGACAGCTCCATGGAGCGCTTGGCTGTATCGAAGTCGGCAGGATACGGCGTGCACTCATCAAAGATCATGACGATGTCCGATCCCAGCGCTCGCTGAACGGCCATGGACTCTTCCGGCCCCATGAAGACCTTGGCACCATCGACTGGCGACGCAAAGTACACGCCCTCTTCCTTAATCTTGCGCAGCGCCCCCAGGCTGAATACCTGAAAGCCGCCAGAATCCGTAAGGATAGGGCCCTTCCATTGCATGAAGTCATGCAGATCGCCGTGACGACCAATGACTTCGACCCCAGGCCTCAGCCAGAGGTGGAATGTATTCCCCAGGATGATATGTGCCCCAATCGCCTCAATGTCCCGTGGCAACATGCCTTTGACGGTGCCGTATGTGCCAACCGGCATGAACGCAGGGGTTTCGACTACGCCGCGAGGAAAGCTCAGTCGGCCTCGACGGGCCCGGCCTTCGGTCGCCAGCAACTCAAACTTCATGAAGCTCATTTCAGGACTCTGGCCCTTTGGCGTTTGGGTTACGGGTAATGAACATGGCATCACCATAACTAAAGAAACGGTAGTTTTGCTCAACGGCAGCGGCGTAGGCGGCCATTGTCTCAGGATAACCTGCAAAAGCCGAAACCAGCATCAGCAACGTCGACTCGGGCAGGTGAAAGTTGGTCACCAGCGCATCGACAACGTGAAAAGGCTTGCCAGGATAAAGGAAGATATCCGTATCGCCACTAAAAGCCTTGAGTTGACCGTCTCGCGCAGCGCTTTCCAAGGAGCGGACACTGGTCGTGCCCACTGCAATGACGCGCCCGCCACGGCCCTTGCAGCGCTCGACGGCATCGACGACCGCCTGACTGACCTGCAACCACTCTCGATGCATATGATGATCTTCGATGCGATCGACCCGAACGGGCTGGAACGTACCGGCCCCCACATGCAACGTCACGAATTCGGTTTCGATACCTTTTTCGCGAATGGCTTGCAGCATGGCTTCGTCAAAATGCAGCCCTGCCGTCGGTGCAGCCACAGCCCCTGCATTGCGAGCATAAACAGTCTGATAACGCTCCCGGTCCTCTTCTTCATCCGGGCGATCAATGTAGGGCGGCAGCGGCATGTGCCCTACCCGCTCCAGAAGCCCTAGTACAGGCTCTGCAAAGCGCAGCTCGAACAGCGCATCATGTCGCGCCAGCATTTCCGCCTCACCGCCACCCTCGATATGGATGACTGCACCCGGCTTGGGAGACTTGCTGGAACGCACATGAGCCAAGACCCTGAATTCATCCAGGACACGCTCGACAAGTATTTCAAGCTTTCCGCCACTGGCTTTTTGCCCAAACAATCGCGCAGGAATAACCCGCGTATCGTTGAAGATCATGAGATCCTCTGGACGCAGATAGTCCAGCAGGTCGGAAAACTGCTGATGATTGATCGCTCCAGAAGGTCCGTCCAGCACCAGCAGCCGGCTTGCGCGGCGCTCGGATAGCGGATGACGTGCTATGAGCGATTCAGGTAGTTCAAAATAAAAATCGGAAACTTGCATGCAGGCTCATCTCGAAAGGTCGCACAGCTTACCGGAAGAGATGAAATAAGACCATTTAAAGCGTTGACTCGAAACAATCTCATCCCTATACTGCGCCGCCATTGCCTCGGTGGCGGAATCGGTAGACGCGGCGGATTCAAAATCCGTTTCTGGCGACAGAGTGAGAGTTCGAGTCTCTCCCGAGGCACCAATCATAGTTTCCAAGTGGTCCCCACCAGACCCGGAAACCCAGAGAAACCGGCCACTGCGCCGGTTTTTTTGTGCCTACCGTTCCCGAGTACACCCTTGCAAACCCAACTCAAACGAGTACATTTCTGAGTACACCGCGAGTTCGGTCACTAAAAGTGTACTCACCTGATGCCTCTAACAGCCCTACAAGCCAAGAACGCCGAGCCTAAAGACAAGCCCTACGGCCTGCCTGATGCTAACGGCCTGTCCCTTTGGATCAAACCAGACGGCAGTAAATACTGGCACTTCCGCTACCGCCTACATGACAAGCAGCCACGCATTTCTCTAGGCGTTTACCCTGCAGTGACTCTAGCCGAAGCACGCGAGAAAGCCGCCGAGCTGCGCAAACTGGTTGCCCAGGGCATTGACCCTAGTGCCAAGCGTAAAGCGGATAAGCACCAGGCTACCGAGGAGCGTGCTAATACCTTCGAAGCTGTAGCCGACGACTGGTATGCCCATCGCTTGCCCCGCTGGGCTCAGGCCTCAGCCTTAAAGGCCCGGATGTATCTGGATAAAGATCTGATTCCAGCTTTGGGGAAAAGGCCTATCAGCGCTATCGAACGTACAGAATTGGTCAAGATGCTTGCCGCAATCGAGAAGCGTGGCGCGCTGAACGTGGCTAAGAAGTGCCGGCAGTGGCTAAATCAGATCTTCCGCTTTGCTCTAGCCAAGGGATTGATCAAGTACAACCCAGCAACCGACCTGGACGTAGTCGCTGCACATGCCCCTGCTGTCCGCAGTCACCCTTTTCTGCCCATAGCTGAACTGCCAGGACTTCTAGAAAAGCTGAGTACACTTCAATCCAGAAATGTACTCACCATCAGCGCTATTCGGTTGCTTCTACTGACTGGCGTTCGCCCTGGAGAGCTTAGGCATGCGCCCTGGAGCGAGTTTGACCTTGAGGCTGGGCTTTGGACGATTCCAGCCAAGCGAATGAAAATGAGGCGCCCGCATCTTGTTCCCCTGCCCCGCCAAGCCCTTGAAATCCTCCATACGCTGCGAGAGATAACCGGGCGGTACGAATTGATCTTTGCAGGCCGAAACGACCCCAGACGGCCTATGAGCGAGAACACGGTGAATAAGTGCCTGGCTGATCTTGGCTATAAGGATCGGCAGACCGGGCATGGCTTCCGCCATCTACTCAGCACTGAGTTGAACAGCCGTGGCTACAACAAGGACTGGATTGAACGCCAGCTGGCCCATGGCGATGAGGACGAAATACGCGACACCTACAACCATGCTCATTACCTAGAGCCGCGCCGCCAGATGATGCAGGCCTGGGCTGATGAGCTCGATTCGCTATGCAGCGGATCCAATATTGTGGCGATTAATAAATTTGTCAGGTGCTAACAAGAGCATGCGAAAAACCGACACTGAAACAGCAAACTTACGAAAACTATTTAATGCCAGCGAAGATGCATTTAAGCCTAAGCGAAATTACCCTGAAGAGCTTATACCCAAAGGCAATGCCACAGCTGCTTTTAACATGCTTGTGGGCATGCTCATGCTCAACTCTTCTAACAATGAAAATTATGAAGTAATTGAGGAAACCAACAAGCTAATTGACAGATCCTGGAAGTATTTTGATGAAATTGTCGAACGCTTAGATGACGAAGGACTGGATTCACTGGCCGCTTTATTAACGGCAGTTTCCGGTGCATCTATACTGCATTATAAAGATCACTCAGAAACCTATAAAAGAAAGATGCAGAGCATCTTATCAGGGCTCAATACCTTCAATGAAACCAAAGGCTCTGCTAAAGAAAGAGCTAATGAAATAGCCAGCGAGCTTTGGGCGGAAGATACGGAAAGGAAAATCCGCATCGGAGAAATGGCTGATTTAGTTTATAAGAAAATGCTCGAAGAAGGCTTTAAAGAGACATTGCCCGAAACGATTGAAAGAATGAAGAAATGGATTGAAACAGTCGCTCCAGAATATGCAAGACGTGGCGGCAGAAGTAAAAAACCCAGTAAACGTAACGGATAACCCCTTTACCGTAAGGGATAATGTAATAACCGTAAGAGATAACCTAATAACCGTAGCGTCTGCCCAATTTTTTAAAGTCTCATCTCTTATCAATATCTAGCCATCGCTCCCAAACAGCCCCAAGGAGGCTCCTGCGATGGCTACACAGATCAATCAATCCCGCCGCTTTATCCGCATCAAGGAAGTGCTCTCGATCACGTCGCTGAGCCAATCTGAACTCTACCGCCGCATTGCTGCTGGCAGATTTCCCGCGCAGGTGCGCTTAGGCCCAGGCTCAGTAGTCTGGCTGGAAAGTGATGTACTGAACTGGATGGACGCTCGCATTGCCGAGTCGCGTGGGGAGGTTGCATGAAAAAGCCGCTCACTCCCGGACAGAAGCAAAGCGGCCTTGAAAACATGCAGGACGAGTATAACGGCTGCAGTATCGAAACTCACGAGCCGTTCATTCTCAACACTCTTCTACCCTTGATTACAGCCCAAGCCCAGAAAACGGAACACCCTGCCTCAGTCGTAGTGCTAGCCTGCTTTATGAGCCTAGCGACAATCCTGCAAGCCAAAGGACTAAGCCGTAACACGCTCATCGCCCTGGTTGATGGCTCTCGTCTGGAAATGCACGAAGCGCCGGAGGGTTTGCAATGATGCCTATTGCCTCTACACGTTCCCGCATGTATCTTAATTCTATCGCTGCAAATTCAGCGATTCGGGTTTGGTCACCCGAAAAAGCAAAAGGCGCACAAGCGCCCCATACGATTGCGAGCGCTTTTTTTGTGCCTGCAAGTTCGTGTTATGGCGGCTGTGTGTGGGAGGCGTTCGCGCCTGCCGGGTTCCTTTTGCCCCGGTTGACCAACCTACATACAGTCCGCCTCCATTCGTTTGGTCACGAAGGTGGCGGTTCCTCAGCAAAAGGAGCTACACCTATGCGCTCTACCCTTACCCTAAATCCGTCTAAAGCACGCGCCGCCGCTCATCGAGCAATGGCCCTCTCTGCCCTGCATTCCAACTCCAGCTTATCCGTACGCCTGAAACGTTATAACTCCCATATGACTAAGGCTCGCAGCCTGGAAGTAGGAGGTGCCAAATGAACGGTGCCGACCTGCCAGTATGGAATGATCTGCTTCCTAGCTATGAACAGATCAACACTATGCAGCCTGAGAAACTGGATAAAGCAGAAAAGATGGCGGCTAGCCAAGTTGCGACTCTTGCACTAGGTATCTCAGGTATTGGAAACCTCCTCGCCTGCACGGCCAGCAATGATGAGACTGGCTTATCTGAAAGCGCGGTGACTGATGTCGGCTGGATGCTGGAAAGCCTGGGCAAGCTGATCTGCAGCCTTAGCGATACCCAAATGGGCATCCAAAACCGATTGGATGAACTGGCTAAGCAGCCAGAAAAAACCTCGAAACCGAGGACTTAACCATGACTAATTTTCAATCCTGCCAAATGGTGGGAACGGGATCGGCTTGCCTGCCGATAGACAAAATCCTCTCCCGGCTGGACAAGGTTAAGGCCAAAGGTCCTTCTAAGTGGGAGGCCTGCTGCCCTGCTCACAAGGACAAACACCCAAGCTTAGGGATCAAGGAATGCGATGACGGAACAGTCCTGCTCAAGTGCTGGGCGGGCTGTACGGCTACTGACATTACCGCCGCGATTGGGTTGGATCTGCGCGACCTCTTCCCGGGTGAAAAGACCCAGCGCCGCGGCCCTAGTAAAGCAGCAATCCGTCATGAGCAGGCTGTCTACCAGATCGGCCTGTCCATGCAGGCTCAAGGCCTGGCCTTGAGTGAAAAGGATCAGGCCCGCTTTGAGCTCGCCAAGCAGCGCTTGGGGGTGAGGAAATGACCACTCCTGAAGACCGCTTTAGCAAGGAATGGACAGAGGCAGCCAAGAATGACTGGCGCGTTAATGCTGTATCCGCTTCTCAGATCACACCGACTGCCATTCGCTGGGCGTGGCCTGGCTGGTTGGCGCTAGGCAAGCTCACCATTCTGGCCGGTGCTGGCGGTACCGGCAAAACCACTCTCACTATTGGGCTTGCTGCCACCATGACGTGTGGCGGCCGCTGGCCTGATGGAGAGATATTTAATGAGCGCCGTAGCGTCATTATCTGGTCGAGTGAAGACGATCCTTCAGACACGATCGTGCCGCGCCTTATCGCTGCCGGCGCCGACCTCAATAAGGTTTACATCCTCCAGGGACGGATCAATGGCCTGGGTGAAAGCATGCCGTTCGATCCAGCTAAGGACATCGACCTATTAGCGGCTGAGCTTGAGCGCATTGGTGATGTGGGGATGATCATGATCGATCCTATCGTCTCCGCTGTGGCAGGTGACATGCACCGAGCCAACGATGTACGCCGAGCCCTGCAGCCAGTAGTGGATATGGCCGAGCATTATGGCTGTGCGGTACTGGGTATCACTCACTTCTCGAAGGGATCAGCAGGCAATAACCCGGCTGAGCGCGTTTTGGGTTCTCAAGCCTTTGGCGCTCTCGCCCGTACCGTACTGGTGGCAGCAAAGGAGGAAGAATCAGACCTTCGCGTCCTGGCCCGGGCCAAGTCGAATATCGCTACCGACTCAGGCGGCTGCTCCTACGTGATTGAACAATGCACTGTTGGCGCTGGCATCCCGGCTACACGAGTGCTGTGGGGTGACAAGATCGAAGGTAGTGCCCGAGAGATTCTAGGACAGATCGAAACCCAACCTAGTGAGGAAGCCAACGAGCGGGAGGAAGCCGAACAGTTTTTGATCAATCTGTTAGCCAATGGGCCTGTACCTACTCGCCAAGTAAAGGCTGATGCTAATGGTGCTGGTTTCGCCTGGCGCACTGTCGAGCGAGCTAAAAAAACACTAGGTGTCGAGGCAGTAAAAATCGGCATGAAGGAAGGATGGGTTTGGCGACTAGGCACCGAAGACCGCCAAGAATCTTCGAACACCGCCACTAAAAAGAGTGACGGTCTTCGGGAAAAAGTGGCGGTCTTCGAGCGGCCTTCGGAAGTGCCCAAAACTCCATTCGTGCCCTTAGATGCCCATTCGTGCCCACAAAAAAGTATGGGCACGAATGATGAAAAAGGGCACGAATGGGAGGAAAGGGCACCTATGGCCGAGCCTGAGTCTGCCTTCGATGACGCTGATCAGGAGGAAATCTGATGGGCGCTGCTATCGATTACCTGCGTCAACATGGGCTGACCGCTAAAGCCAGGGGGAAACGTATTGCTATCTCTCCAGCTTCAAGGCTTACGCCCGATGTTCGTCAGTACGTTAAATCCCACCGCCTGGAGCTACTGGCGGAACTGACCTCAAACGATGGCCAGGCCCGCAAGCTTCACTGGCAGGTTTTCCTGAACGGGAAGCCTCTCTGCCAAATAGTTGGTGAGCCTATGACCCACGCCGAAGCCCTGGAAGCTGCCCGCTTCCGGTGGCCTGATGCTGACGTTATTTGATTGACCATAAACATACGAAACGGTGTATGCTTATACAGTCATGTGCGTGATGTGCATGACCCCCGTCAAGATGCGCGTGATGCGCTTCGAGCGGCAAATGAGCATTCCCATTTGCACCCTTGGAGACATCGCTAATGCGCCCATTCCAAACAGCACCACTACACTTGAAGTTCGCTGCCAGTGAAGATCTCGGCAGCTTTACCGGCTATGCCTCGACCTTTGGCGGAGAGCCCGACCACCATGGCGACCTGATCGCCCCCGGTGCCTTCACAAAGAGCCTGGCCAAGCATGCAGCGGCAGGCACTCGCCCCGCCCTGTTATGGCAGCACGACCAAACCAACCCCGTAGGCGTATGGACTTCCTTTGAACAGGACGCCCAAGGCCTATTGGCTAATGGTCGGCTGACTCTAGACGTGCCACAAGCCAAGGCAGCGCATGCCCTGGCAAAGGATGGAGCACTAGCCCTCAGCATTGGATACACCATTCCACCCGGCGGTGCCGAGTTGGTTAACGGTGCCCGACTGCTGAAGGAAATTGATCTGGTGGAGGTGTCCCTGGTGGGCATCGCTGCTAACCCATCGGCCCGGATCGTCAGCGTAAAAAGCGTATTCGATCCAGCCAATCCAAACCCAAGAGATTTTGAACGCGCCGCGCGTGATGCGTTGGGGCTTTCTGCCCGTGAGGCCAAACGGCTAATGGCGGGCGGCTGGAACGGACTTGTTCGAGAGGAGCAAGCCGACGACAGCGCAGAACTGGCTCAGATCGCAGCCAAACTCCAACGCATCACACAGTCCCTGCAGGGACGTTGAGGTATCACCATGTCATTCGAAATCGTAACCAAAGCTATTGAAGAACACGGCGCCGCTGTAGCAGCTATTGCCAAGAAAACAGATGAGGCCTTAGATCGGCTGGATCGCATGGAAGAAAAAGGTGTGCGCTTGCGGGGCGCCACACGTAGTCCTGATGCCAAAAACCCGATTCAAATGTTCATGAAGTCTCAAGGTTTCCAAGGCATGCGTGACGGTTCGCAGTCAACCGGACGTGTTGAGCTACCAGAAATCAGTATTAAAGCCCTTGTTAACGTAGGTCGAGGTCAGGATGGCGATAGTCAATTCGATGTCGCGCCCAATCGTGACTCGACCATGCGCAACGATCCTCGGCTTGCCCTGCAGCTGCTAGTAGCCTTGCCTTCCATCCCGGTGACCTCGTCTACTTATGAGTTCACTCAACTTGCAAGCTTTACGAATAACGCTGACTTCCAAGTTACTGAAGGTACGCTTAAGGCAGAGTCTGGAATGAGCTTCCAGCAAGTGACTGCCAATATCGACACAATTGCTCATTGGACACGCGCCTCGGTTCAAATCCTGGACGACGCTCCAACCCTTGGCACTTATGTAAGCAACTTGCTTGGCTATGGCCTGCTGACCAAGCTGGAAAGTAGTTTGATCAATGGTACAGGTGGCACAGGAAGGATCAATGGTCTGCGTGCCCAGGCTACAGCATTCCCAACAGCTGGCTCACCCTATTCAACAGCTGCGCCTATTGATCGTATCGGCGCTGCAGTTGCCTCTCAAAAGGCAGCAGGTTGGAAGCCGGGCATTATCCTCATGAATCCAATGGACTGGTTCAGTATCACTGACACCAAGGCCACTGATGGCCAATACCTGATAGGTAATCCTCAGAGCCCAGCACCTGCAACCCTTTGGGGATGCCGTGTGATTGAAAGCGCCAGCATGCCAGCAGGTGAAGTCCTGATCATTGATACTGCTAACGTAGCAATCCTGGAGCGTATGCAACCGACCATCATTGCCACTCGCTTCGACCGGGACAACCTTGTCACCAACCTGGTCACGATCTTGGCTGAGCTGCGTGCGGGTCTGGCTGTGTTTGCTCAGGATGCCTTGCTGTCTGTATCGATTGTAGAGGCTTAACTCATTGGCTCTCATGCAGTGTTAGTCGGTGAGTGACTGCATGAGGGCTTCCCTTCGGGGAGTCTGCCCTAACCCCGACAGCCTGCGGATGCTCGTCCTTGTGACACTCCAAGCATCGCGGCAGGCATCTCGTTGAGAAGGCAGGGGCACATCAAAAATCTAGAGCATCTCCGTTACTAGACCGCCCCCGACCTCATTCAGAGATTTTTTTCCGCTTTTTAGAAAAAGTTAACAAGACATTTACCGGCAGGTTTACCGGAAACAGTCTGAAACCCGCATGGATACTGAGCTTATCGCTATATCAACCATATAGTCGGGGTTAACTTTTTTAACGCACAAGTTAACAATTAACAGTGATCAGCGCATCACTGAGGAGAATACCCATGGCAGGTACAGACGTAGAAAGCATGCTGATTCGTATCGAGGCAACAACTGCCCAGCTTCGCCAGGAGATTGCTCGTGCTGATAGCGCAGTGGCCAACGCCAGCAGCAAAATTAACAAGAATCTAGGCGGCATCGATCTAGCATTCAAAAACATGGGTGATTCAGCCCGAGATGCTTCCAAGATAACCGGTGCGGCTTTAGCTGGACTAACGACAGCCGCAACTGCAGCTTTTTCGGCAGTGACGATAACCATGGCCAATCATGCCAAGGAGATAAGCCGCTTTGCTGCCATTTCAGGGACCTCAGTTGAGGAATTCCAACGTATGGCCGTTGGTGCTCAACAGGCGGGCGTCGAGAACGACAAACTGGCTGATATATTTAGAGACGTTGCCGATAAGCTAGGCAACTATGCCACTACAAGCGGTGGCGAATTGAAGGAGTTCTTTGATACAGCGGCCAAACAGGCTGGCGTTACTGCTGAAAGCTTTAAAGGACTGAGCGGACCCGAAGCGTTGGGGCTTTTCGTGAATACTCTCGATAAGGCCGGAGCAAGCGAGCATCAAGTAACGTTCTTTATGGAGAGCCTGGCCGATGACGCCTCTCTCTTGTATCCGGTGCTGCGTAACAACGGCGAAGCAATGAAGGCCTTTGCTGATGAGGCCCAACGTGCTGGGGCAATCCTGAGCAGCGACACGATCAAGAAAGCTAACGAGCTTAACGCTGCCATCTTCTTGATGGACACCGCTACAACTGGTGTAAAGAACCGAATAACGACCGCGCTAATTCCAGTCTTAGGCGACTTCGCCAGGGCCCTCTCTTCCTCTACAACAAACACTGCACTAGCCGCTACCGTCGCTGATGACTTGGCCAATGGGCTTCGTGCGATTGGCAAGGGGGCAGTCGGTGCTGTTGCTGGACTTCATATAGCAGGCAAAGCCATTCAAGGGCTTCATGATCTGAATGAAGCATCAAAAGGTGAGGGTTCCTGGTGGGAAACCATCCTACCACCTGTACGCCTATACCGCGCTTATGAAAATTTCGACAAGATCAGGGACAGTGCAAGCGGCACCACTGATAGCTTGAATAATTTGGCCTTGGGTTATGCGGAGTTCATGGAAAAGGTCGATGGCAAAGACACTACTGGCCAGGATCGGATCAAGAGACTAGCCGAGTTCATGACCCAGTATCAAAACTTGTTAAACGGTAAGGGTGTATCCGGAGTATCCCCTGCTGCCAGCACAGCAAAGGCAAGCGAGGATGCAGGCCAGAAGCTATTAGATAGCCTTAAGCAGCAACAAGCCGTACTGCAAGCTCAATACGGCACCATTGACGCCCAAACTGGCAAAGTTAACAGCCTGGGACAGCAAGCTCAGGAACTGGTGAAGTGGGAAGAGGAGCTTGCTGAGATTAAGAGCAAAAAAACCCTGACCGCTGATCAAAAGTCACTGCTAGCTAGTGCCGATTTGATTACGGCCCAATACAAGCGCAATGCTGCCTTGGAAAAAGAGGTGGATTTACATAAGAAGTCGATTGAAGAAGTTATGAAGCTTCGAGACTTCGAATTAAACCTGGCGAGGCAGCTGAATGCCATCCAGCAGGATCAAAACGGCGCAATTGCCTTGGTTGGTATGGGCTCAAAGCAATCTCAACGCTATCAGGAGATGGCTAGCATTCGCCAAGAGTACCAGCGGCAGCAGGACGAGCTATTAGCTCAGCGTAACTCAGGAGATATAAGTCCAGAGTTGTATGACAAGGAAACGCAGGCTTTGTCGGCTGCTTTGCAAGAGCGCCTGCAGCTTCAGCAGAACTATTACAAGCAGGTAGATGATGCTCAATCTGACTGGTCCAACGGAGCTAGTGCAGCATTTCAGGATTACCTGGATAGCGCACGGGACGTCTCAAGCCAGACATATAGCCTATTCTCGAATGCATTCAGCAATATGGAGGACGGCATCGTTGACTTCGTAAAGACCGGCAAGCTGTCATTTAAGGACTTCTCAAACTCGCTAATCGAAGATCTTATTCGGATTCAGGCCAGGCAAGCAGCAGCTGGGTTATTAAGCTCGGCATTTAGTGCGGGAAACTCTTTATTCGGTGGATCAGGCACCATGACCGGATTTAGTCAGGGACACTCCTATACGCTGAACGCTAAGGGCGGGGTCTACGACAGCCCATCCTTGTCTGCCTACTCTGGTGGCGTGTATGACTCTCCGCAGCTCTTTGCCTTTGCCAAGGGAGCTGGCGTGTTTGGCGAGGCCGGGCCAGAAGCAATCATGCCGCTAACCCGAGGGCCAGATGGTTCACTAGGAGTCAGGGCTTTAGGGGGCAGCAGTGATTCATTATCAAACCAGGCGGGCGTTAAGATTGACCAAACCTTTCATGTAAGTGGTGACGTAAGCCAGGATACGCTCAATAGGATGGCTCAAATGGCTGAGCAGGCTGCTAAAGACGGCGCTATAGCCGGTTATGAGATGGTGCTAAAGGACGCAAATCGTAATGGTCCCGTTCGGCAAAGGTTGAACAGATAAGTCCTAGCGGCTAGCAAACGAGTACATTTTTGAGTACATCTCAAGAACCAAATCAAAGCCAGCCCCTTATTTCATAAGGCTTTAAAGCTTGTAGTTCGAAGACCTCCCGAGCACCATACAAAGTTTTCAGGACTTCCCACCAAGTCCCGAAACACCAGAAGAGCCGGCCCTTGAGCCGGTTTTTTTGTGTCTCACTATCCTGCCCTCTTCTGGTTCTCCCAAGTAATAACTACTTCCTTGGTATAAAGCGCCTCAGGCGTGCCTTGGAGTAGATCATTACAAGCCAACGCGAAAGATTCATCCTCCCGATCTCTCTATGCATCGTTCTGCACCGTTTAACGCAGGCTTGAGCGGTCTTCCTGCCTCACCTCTTTACCCAACCTTTACCTGCCTTGACGTCACGCGACAGCCGTACGGTGCTTTATAGCAGCGAGGCAAAAGCTCTTGCTGAAGGAGGTACGTATGCCAGGTCGAATATTGAAGGTAACCTTACTCATCGGCTGCCTTATCAGTGCAGGTGAAGCCGCGGCTTTTGAGCGTGAGCGGGTTTATGGGCCGCCGCCTCACCATGAGAATTACAAAGCCCCTATTACTTACCGTCAGCTTCAAAGGCTGCACTACCATAGGCTCCACGCAAGACACTATTACGCTCCGCCGCCACGTCATCGTGCCCATTATCACAAGCCTGCGCCGACGTATTACAAGCCCGCTTTCCAATGGTGATTAAAAGCCAGTTGACGCTTTGTCTTTAAAGCCTCGTCTTGCACGAGGCTTTTTAATAGTGCATGAACGCCAGGCACACTCCTCCAAGCCTCTTCCGCCAAACGGCGAGAACTCAGGGACCGGAAGTCATGTCATTCTGATACATCTGAGGGGATATGGATATGAAGAACCTGCTGGCCGCATTAGTCAGTCAACTCGCTTGCGAAGGCAAGGTGGAATGCCTGGAAAGAGATGAGAATTTCGCCAGAGTCATTGTCACGACACCCCACGGCATCATTGTCGAGAGGGATCTACACGCCACCCAGCTTCATCATGCCGTTCTGCTCAAGGCTGTTGCCGATGAGATAAAAGAAGAAATTCAGGAACGAACCCTGCGTCTTTATGGTGATATTTCCGAATGCTAGGGGCACTCGGCTGACGTCCACTTCTCACCGTTTGGTATTTGAACATAAGGGTTAGCATGATCGTACGCCCTCAGACCCCATCGCTATGGGTGCTGCTGTTTTCTCTGAAAGGCTCCATTATTCCCGCCATCTGGAAGCGAGTGCTCTACACGGTGCTGCTAAGCTCCTTTGTCGTAGCCACGCATGGCACCCTCTACCACTACAAGGTTATTTTGACAGCTACGCCTTTTACACTTTGGGGACTGACGCTGGCGATATTCTTGGGCTTTCGTAATAGCGTGGCCTACCAGCGCTTTTGGGAAGCGCGGACCCTGTGGGGAGAACTGCTCATCGTCTCTCGCAACCTAGTGCAGCAAACGTTGAGTTTTTTTCCTGGAATGACTGTTGAAGAGCGACGCTCCATAGCCCTTCAACTGACCGCATTCAGCCATGCGCTTCGCGACCACTTGAGAAACGATGACCCAACGCCCGACCTGAAGCGCCTTCTGACACAGAACGACTGCGCCCGGGCGCTGGCAGCCGCCAATCGGCCTAATGTGATACTGGGTCTTATTGGACAGAACATCAGTCAGTTGATGCGGCAACACAACTCCAGCGAAATTCTTCTTAGCTCTGTAGATCAACAGATCAGTCGCCTCTCCTATGTGCTGGGAGGCTGTGAACGCATCAGAAATACACCTATCCCCTATCCCTATATTCTGATGCTGCATCGCACCGTACACATTTACTGTTTTCTACTACCGTTCTGCCTGGTGGATAGCATTGGCTGGTTTACTCCACTTGCTGTTTGCGTACTGGCGTATACCTTTTTTGGACTGGATGCCCTGGGAGATCAGATAGCGGACCCTTTCGATAAGATGCCAAACGACCTGCCACTCAATGCCATGTGCAGAGGTCTGGAAATCTCCCTGCTTGAACTGCTGGATGAACGAGACCTCCCGCCCCCTCTACACCCTCAGGACGGTTTATTGCTGTAAGCCTTTCGAGGAAAGACAGGCTTGCCATGCTAACTACCAGGTGTTGCAGTAGAACGCTTATTACGAACAGCAACGCCTCATGCCACGAACCCTATCCCTGCCTACCAGAAAATACCCATCCGCCGGTCTTGCCAGGCGACTAGCTGCAAGCCTCTATGACAGCATTCTGCTTGTTGCCTTGATAATGGTGGCTACATTGGGTTATTTCGGCGGGTTGGCGGCCTGGATGGGAGGTTCCCGCCTCAAGGCAATGGCCGAACAAGGGGAGCTGATAGGCGACCCTATATTGAGCATCCTGATTGTATTGGTCAGCTTTGCTTACTTTGCGGGCTACTGGATACATAACGGCCAAACGCTCGGCATGCAGGCCTGGAAGATCCGAATACAAAATACCGACGGCACAAGGATTAGTCTGCCTCAAGCCGCCCTGCGCTTCGCCGCCGCTCTTTTCTCGTATCTCTGCCTGGGGGTAGGCCTTTTATGGATACTCGTCGATACACGCAGGCGAAGCTGGTCTGATCTGGCTTCCAAGAGTCAAACCATACATATCTTGGAGTAGGACACAAAAAAGGCCGAACAGATGAATGTTCAGCCTTTTTCGTGAGGACATCAGCCCGCTTTACGCAATAACCATATGCCTGCTAATGCACAGACTCCTGCAGGCACCAGGACCGCTAGTATGGGTGAGAATCCAAATACCAGACTGGAGGGTCCCAACAGGTCCTGAGCAATACGGAATACGAATCCTACTACCACACCGGTAAAAATACGCTGACCCAATGTTACCGAGCGCAGCGGGCCGAAGATGAATGAAATGGCCATTAATACAAGTGCTGCTGTCACCAGCGGCTGGAATACCTTGCCCCAGAACGCCAGCCAGTAAGAGGCATTATTAAGCCCCTGATCCGCCAGGTAATGGATGTACCACCACAAACCAGAAATGGACAAAGCATCGGGCTCCATCACAACGGTGTCGAGTATCTGTGGTGTCAGTTCGATGTCCCAATTTTCTGTTGGAGCTGTTATGACCTCGGTGTGACGATCACGGAAGTGGGTCGTGGAGATCGTTTGCAGCTCCCAATGGTCGCCTCGGTACTCGGCACGCTTGGCAAAACTTGCCGACAGCAAATGGCGCTGCTCATCAAACTGATAACGTGTAATACCAAACAGAACACCGTTGGGCTGCACTGCATTGATATGAACGTACTCACGTCCCTGACGATGCCACAGGCCATGCTTGGAACTCTGGGCATCACCGCCGCCCTGCGCCATTGCACGATTGCTCTGAGCAATGTTTTCCGACCAGGGAGCGACATATTCACCAATAAGCACGCCTGCAAGCATGATCAGCAGCATAGGCTTCATGACAGCCCAGACAATTCGAGCCAGCGAGACACCAGCGGCTCGCATGATGATCAGCTCGCTGCTACTGGCCAGCGAGCCCAAGCCAATCAGACAGCCTATCAGCGCTGCCATGGGCAGGAGCTCATAAGCCCGCCGCGGGCCAGTCAACAGTACATACGTAAGCGCTTGCAGGGCGCCGTAGTTATCATCGAAATCCCCTAGCTGATCGATATAGGCAAACAGCAAGGCCAATCCAAGAATAACGCCAAGAACAGCCAGAATACTGACTAGAACCGAGCGACCTATATAACGATCGAGTTTACTCATGACCTTTCTCCGTAGCACGGCGGCGCATGGACAGGCGCAACGGCTCCCAGAAGGCCAGCAGCAAACCTAACGCAAGAAACAACAGATGAACCGGCCAAAGACCGATGGCAGGCGGAAGCTTGCCCTTATCGAGCGAACCACGGGCGGCAATCAGCAGGGAAAGGTAGGCCATATAAAGCAGGATGGCAGGCAGTAGTTTAAGGAAGCGTCCCTGACGTGGATTGACACGCGATAACGGCACGGCAATCAGCGTCACGATGAAAACCAGCACCGGAATGGAAAGACGCCACTGCAGTTCGGCCTTCTGACGGATGTCATCACTGGACATCAGGGCACGTGTCGGAATCGCTTCGCGCGCACCTACATCCGTACTGACTTCAGGTTTAGGAAGCAACACTCCGTAGGTATCGTATTGAACCGCACGATAGTCCGCCTGGCCTGGGGTACCGTCATACCGGAAACCATTTTCCAGAATCAGGTAACGACTGCCATCGGAATGGATTTCCTGGTGGCCCTTATCGGCGATCAGCACACCAATGCCCCGATCAGACCCGGCCTTGGCTTCATTCTTTTCAGAAATAAAGACGCCCGAGAGCTGGGTACGATCATTGCTGAGCGCTTCGGTATAGGTCACCCGCGAGCCATCACGCAGCGACTGGAAGCGACCGGGCGCCAGGGTGTCGAACTCGGTCAGCGCATCCTGCTGATTCAAGATCTCACCCACACGCTGAACGCCCATAGGGGTCAGCGACAGACTCAACCAGGCAACAACAAGCGCAATGAGTGTTGCCGGTGCCATCGTATAGGCCAGGAGGCGTTGCTGACTCATTCCGGTAGCGGAAAGGACCGTCATCTCACTTTCCAGGTACAGACGGCCATAGGAAAGCAGAATCCCCAAAAATAGACCAAGCGGCAGAATCAGCTCTAGGAAACCGGGAATCCGGTATCCCATGATCATCATCAAGGCGCCAGGATCCAGGATACCCTGCGCAGCTTGAGCCAGATATTTAATGAAGCGACCACTCATGATGATCACCAGCAAAACGGCGCTTACCGCGCCCATGGTGGTGAGAACTTCACGTGCTAGATAACGAAAGACGATCAAACAAGGCTCTCCAGGGTTGTCAGGCTCAGGCGCGTACGCTCAAACTAGCCGCCGTTGCTAAACCGACCCGCGCAAGGCAGCCCGCAGGGCGGCCCCGGCGAAAATAGCTGGCATTATCCTGCAAACCTACTCGTTTGTCTTGGGGAGCTTCTCGTAATGGAATTTCTCGTTAAAAGTGCAAGTCCGGAAACACTGAAAACAGCCACACTGGTTCTTGCTGTTGGTGAACATGGTTACATGGACGCTTCGGCGGCCACGGTCGATACCGCTACCGGTGGCGCCCTGAGCGCTGCAGTCAAGCGCGGTGATCTGGCAGGCAAACCGGGGCAGACGCTGCTGCTGACCGGCCTTACCGGTCTGAAAGCCGAGCGCGTTTTGCTTGTGGGCACTGGAAATACCGAAGAAGGCCTGGGCGATCGCACGTATCGCAAAGTGGTCAGCGCAGCATTAGGCGTACTCAAAGGTTTGGGCGGTACTGATGCCGCCTTCCTCCTCGGCGATGTCAACGTCAAACAGCGTGACGGCTATGCGAAGGCTCGCCTGCTGGCTGAAACGCTGGCGGATGGCCTGTATGTTTTTGATCGTTTCAAGAGCAAGAAAGCCGAGCCTCGTGCTCTGAAGAAAATCATTCTGGCAGGCAGCAAGGCCGCTCAAGCTGATATGGAGCGAGGCCTTGCCCACGCCCAGGCCATTGCTGCAGGCGTTGCCTATGCCAAGGATTTTGGCAACCTGCCGCCAAACATCTGTAACCCCGCCTACATTGCGGACGAAGCCAAAGCACTTGGCAAGCAGTACAAGGAAACCGGCCTCAAAGTCGATGTACTGGACGAAAAGAAGATGCGCGAGCTGGGCATGGGTTCGTTTCTCGCCGTGGCACAAGGCAGCGAGCAACCGCCCCGCCTGGTAGTGCTTCAATACAAGGGTGCTGCAAAAGACACAGCCCCCCATGTTCTGGTCGGCAAAGGCATTACGTTCGATACCGGCGGCATCAGCATCAAGCCCAGCCAGGGCATGGATGAGATGAAATACGACATGTGTGGTGCTGCCAGCGTACTGGGTACATTCCGTGCCGCGCTCGAGCTCAAGCTCCCAATCAACCTGGTAGGCCTGTTGGCTTGCGCCGAAAACATGCCTAGTGGAACGGCGACCCGCCCTGGCGACATCGTCACAACCATGAGCGGTCAGACGGTGGAAATCCTCAATACAGACGCTGAAGGCCGTCTGGTGCTGTGCGATACACTAACCTATGCCGAACGCTTCAAGCCCCAGTCCGTGATCGATATCGCCACACTGACCGGCGCCTGCGTCACAGCCCTGGGGTCGGTTGTATCCGGCCTGCTAGGTAACGATGACAACCTGATCCAGCAGATCAAAGCCGCCGGCGATGCGGCTGATGACCGCGTATGGCAGTTGCCTCTGCATGATGAGTATCAAGAGCAACTCGACAGCCCCTTCGCTGATATCGCAAACATTGGCGGTCCCAAGGCCGGCACTATTACAGCAGCGTGTTTCCTGTCGCGCTTTGCCAAGAACTACAAATGGGCTCACCTGGATATCGCTGGCACAGCCTGGATCAGTGGTGGCAAGGACAAGGCCTCTACCGGCCGCCCCGTCCCATTGCTTATGCAGTATCTGCTAGACCGCAGCCAAGGCTGAATCGGTGCAGCGCGATAGGGTTCGCTTCCCTATCGCGCCGCTGCTGCCAGCCATACTCCGGAGCCAGACATGACCCGTGTCGACTTCTATGTTCTTCCCAGCGACGACCCTGACGCCCGACTGACGTTTGCATGCCGCCTCGCCGAAAAAGCGTGGAGACAGCAGATGCAGACGTATATCCATTGCGCTGACGAAGCCCAACGCAGTCAGCTGGACGAACGGCTTTGGGACTTCCGTCCCGACAGCTTCCTGCCTCACGATTTTGCCGAGGACAAGCCGGATAGCCCAGTCCTGCTGGGTATTGACACCCAACAGGAGCGAACCGGCGAACTGTTGATCAACCTGGATACTCGTATTCCTGCTTTTTTTGCCGGCTTCAGCAGAATTGCCGAACTGGTCATCGAAGAGGCTTCAATACGCAAAGCGGCTCGTGAGAATTTCCGCTTTTACCGAGAGCGCGGCTATGCTTTACAAGACCATCGTCTGCCGCGAGTCTGACAATCATGGACAAAGACCTCCCGCCTCGCCCGGCACATCTCATGAATGATCTGGAATCGATCCGCCAGCTACTGGATAAACACGACCTTCCCATGCTTACCGACCGGCTGGACCAGGATGGTATTCCTGTACTGTCCGATGTAGTCGTACCCTCTATTGAACGGCTAAGCGCCATTCCTCCGCTGCTTGATCAGATCGAGCCGGAGCGCGTTTCTCGACAGGATGAGGAATCCCTGGAGGAGCTACTTCGCCAGGAAGCGCGCCTCATACTCCAGGAGGTCATTGCCGAATTCGCACCTAAAGTTGAAGCCGAACTGCAAAAACGCCTGGATGCCCGCCTCGATGAACTGATCAGGCAGCGCGAGCAGGTCTGATTACAAGACGGTCAGTGTTGCGATCAATCGCACCTGACCGTTATCCCCGTTATACTCAAAGGCTTTCCCTCTTCAGACGCCTTTGCCAACGTACATGGACAAGACTTACCAGCCACACGACATCGAAACCTCTTGGTACCAGACCTGGGAATCCAAGGGATACTTCGCGCCTCAGGGCTCCGGCGAGCCCTATACCATTATGATTCCGCCGCCCAACGTCACCGGCAGCCTGCACATGGGCCATGGCTTTAACAATGCCATCATGGACGCCCTGATCCGCTTCCGCCGCATGCAGGGCCGCAATACCCTGTGGCAGCCCGGCACGGACCACGCAGGCATTGCCACCCAGATGGTGGTGGAGCGCCAATTGAGTGCGCAGGGCGTCAGCCGTCATGATCTGGGTCGCGAGAAGTTTCTAGAGAAAGTCTGGGAATGGAAAAACGAGTCTGGCGGCAACATCACTCGCCAGATTCGTCGCCTGGGCTCTTCCGTAGACTGGTCACGCGAACGCTTCACGATGGATGACGGTCTGTCTGAAGCAGTCAAGGAGGCCTTTGTCCGTCTACACGAGGACGGCCTGATTTATCGCGGCAAGCGCCTGGTCAACTGGGATACCAAGCTGCATACGGCTATCTCCGATCTGGAAGTCGAGAACCATGATGAGAAAGGCTCATTGTGGAACCTGCGCTATCCCCTGGCTGATGGTGCCAAGACGGCAGAGGGCAAGGATTACCTGATCGTTGCCACGACCCGCCCGGAAACCATGTTGGGCGACTCCGCCGTAGCGGTACATCCTGAAGATGAGCGCTACAAGGCACTGATCGGCAAATTCATCGAGCTGCCGCTGGTAGGCCGTCGCATCCCGATCGTGGGCGACGACTATTGTGATCCAGAATTTGGCACAGGTTGCGTCAAGATCACCCCTGCTCACGACTTCAATGACTATGAGGTCGGCAAGCGCCATAACCTGCCCCTGATCAATATTTTCGATAAAAACGCAGCGGTACTTGCTACAGCACAAGTATTCAACCTGGATGGCAGCGTAAACACTGAAGTCGATACAGGGATTCCGTCCGCATACGCGGGCCTGGATCGTTTCGAAGCCCGCAAGCAGATCGTAGCGGCCTTCGACTCTGCCGGTCTTCTAGAGAAAATTGAAGACCATGCGCTGAAAGTACCCAAGGGCGATCGCTCCGGCACTGTTATTGAGCCTTGGCTGACCGATCAATGGTACGTCTCCACCAAGCCTCTGGCTGAAAAAGCCATTGAGGTCGTGGAAAACGGCTCTATTCAGTTCGTACCCAAACAGTACGAGAACATGTACTTTTCCTGGATGCGTGATATTCAGGATTGGTGCATCAGCCGTCAGCTCTGGTGGGGCCACCGTATTCCGGCGTGGTATGACGAGGCTGGCAACGTCTATGTTGGTCGCGATGAAGCGGAAGTCCGCAGCAAGCACAATCTGGGCGAGATCGCGCTGCGCCAGGACGACGACGTACTCGACACCTGGTTCAGCTCGGGTCTGTGGACATTCTCTACCCTCGGCTGGCCGGAACAGACCGAATTTTTAAAGACGTTCCACCCCACCGACGTTCTGGTAACCGGCTTTGACATCATCTTCTTCTGGGTCGCCCGGATGATCATGCTGTCTACTCACCTGACTGGGCAGATTCCGTTCAAAACCGTCTACGTTCACGGTCTTGTACGCGACGGTCAGGGCCAGAAGATGTCCAAATCCAAGGGCAACGTGCTTGACCCGCTGGATATCGTTGATGGCATTGATCTGGAGAGCCTGCTGCAGAAGCGCACCAGCGGCATGATGCAGCCCAAGCTGGCGGAAAAGATTGCCAAGCAGACCCGTGCTGAATTCCCGGAAGGCATTGCCAGCTACGGTACTGATGCCCTGCGTTTCACATTCTGCTCCCTGGCCTCCACCGGCCGCGATATCAAATTCGATATGGGCCGTGTCGAAGGCTTCCGCAATTTCTGCAACAAGATCTGGAATGCGGCCAACTTCGTGCTGGAAAACACCGAAGGCAAGGACTGTGGCGTCAATGACGAACCGGTCGAATTGTCTTCTGTGGATCGCTGGATCATCTCTCAACTGCAGCGTACAGAAGCTGAAGTGACTCGCCAGCTGGAACAGTTCCGCTTCGACCTGGCTACTCAGGCACTCTATGAATTCATCTGGGATGAATACTGCGCTTGGTATCTGGAGCTAGTGAAGCCGGTATTGTGGGATGAAAACGCTTCTATCGAACGTCAGCGCGGCACACGCCGTACCTTGGTACGTGTGCTGGAAGTTGCACTGCGTCTGGCGCATCCGTTCATGCCTTTCATCACGGAAGAAATCTGGCATCGCATCGCACCGCTTGCCGGCCAACAGGGCGAAACCCTCATGCTGCAGACTTGGCCCATTGCCAATGAGGCCCGTATCGATAGCGCGGCTGAGGGTGATATCGAGTGGATCAAGGCGCTGATGCTAGGAGTGCGTCAGATTCGTGGTGAGATGAACATCTCCATGGCCAAGCGCATCGACATTCTGCTCAAGCATGCCAGCGCTGAAGATCAGCGACGCATGAGCGAAAACGAGCCCCTGCTCAAGAAGCTGGCCAAGTTCGAGTCGATCCGCATTCTGGCTGCCGATGAAGAGGCACCGCTTTCTGCTACAGCGCTTGTTGGCGAGATGGAAGTGTTGGTACCGATGGCAGGTCTGATCGACAAGGCTGCTGAACTGGGTCGTCTGGATAAGGAAATCCAGCGTCTGGAAGGCGAGGTAAAGCGCGTCGGAGGCAAGCTGAACAACGCCGGCTTCGTGGACAAGGCGCCAGCCGAGGTTATTGCCAAAGAACGCGCCAAGCTGGCCGAAGCCGAGCAGGCGCTCGCCAAGCTGGCCGAACAGCGTGGACGAATCGCCAGCCTGTAACGGTTGAATGCCACCATAGGCCCGCTTAGGCGGGCCTTTTGATTTGTTATCGATGGATGCTCAAGGATTGGACAATGGACGTAAGCAAAACCAAGACAAGCTTCTACCGCCGCCTGTACGTCGCCTGGCTGGTCGACTCTGGAGTCGCAACGAGTGTACCGGCCCTGATGGAAGCGACAGGCATGCCCAGACGTACTGCACAGGACACCCTTTCGGCGTTGAGCGATCTGGATATCGACTGTGCATTTGAGCAGACCGAAGGCGCTCGCAACCATGCAGGACATTATGTCATCCGTGATTGGGGCGCTATCGATAAGCGCTGGATCCGCTCCAACCTCCCCACCATAAAAGCCCTGCTGGGCTACCCCTAATCGTTCGAGCCTTTTCATGACTCAGCCACCCAAGCGCCCCGCTGCCCCCAACCTGAATAAAGGGGTTCTGCATCCCCGCAACCGTCACCAGGGGCGCTATGATTTTGCCAAGATGATCAAGGCCTGCCCTGAACTGGCGCCCTTCGTCATCATCAACCCCTACGGCAAGCAAAGTATCGACTTTGCCGATCCTGCCGCTGTCAAAGTCTTCAATCGCGCCCTGCTCCGGCAATATTATGGAATTGCCCACTGGGATATCCCGGAAGGCTATTTATGCCCCCCATTCCAGGCCGCGCCGACTATGTTCATTCCCTGGCAGACCTGCTGGCTGAGCGTAATGACGGTATTATTCCTCGTGGCGCTATGATCAGGGCGCTGGATATAGGGGTTGGCGCCAACTGCATCTATCCGCTGATTGGCCATCATGAGTACGGCTGGCATTTCGTTGGGGCCGATATCGACGCAACGGCGCTGGCCTCCGCCAAGACCATCCTGCAAGGCAATCAGCTGACCAAGGCCATATCGTTACGGCAGCAGACCGAGCCGAACCGCACGTTTCGAAACATCATCGCCCCAGATGATCGTTTCGATATAACCCTCTGCAATCCGCCCTTTCACACCTCTCTGGAAGAGGCGCGCAGCGGCAGTCAGCGCAAGTGGAAAAACCTTGGCAAACTGGACCCGAAGCGCAAATTGCCCGTACTCAACTTCGGCGGTCAGGGCGCTGAGCTATGGTGCAAGGGCGGTGAAGCCCGCTTTGTACGCATCTTGGCAGAAGACAGTGCCTGCTATGGTCCGCAGGTGTTCTGGTTTAGTACTCTGGTGTCCAAGGTCTCTAATGTCGACAGTCTGGTGGCTGCTCTAAAGCAGGTCCATGCGGTAGATATACGTACGATCGACATGTCCCAAGGTCAGAAACGCAGCCGGCTGGTGGCCTGGACTTTTCTTTCACCGGATGCTCAAGACCAATGGCGCCGCACACGCTGGATCAAGAATGCCGATTAAGCCCGTCGCACGGGTGCGGTACACTATCAGGCCACATCTGATTTTCGCGGCAATGTCGCCTGCGCTTCATTGATAGAGAGTCCCATGCCCATTCGCCACGCTATCGTTCACCTGATCGACAAGAAACCCGACGGTCAGCCCGCTACGCTGCATGCCCGTGAAGCCGAGCTCGAGGCATCCCAGGCCATCGAAAACCTGATGGCCGATCTCAACGAAAGCTATAACGCCAAACCCAACAAGGCCTGGGGGCTGTTCCACGAGGAGTCTGGTGCCTATCCCTTCAGTGGCTGGCTCAATGAGTATCTGGACGGCGGCAAGAACTTTGTTGCATTCAGCCAGCAGGCCGTCGAGCACCTCAAGCAGCTTATGGAAGGCTCAAACCTTTCAACAGGCGGCCATGTTCTCTTTGCCCATTATCAGCAAGGCATGACGGATTACCTTGCCATTGCCCTGCTGCATCATAGTGAAGGCGTAACCGTAACCGACACCCTGGACGTAGCGCCCGCCAAACACCTGGACCTCGGGCAGCTTCATTTGGCGGCACGCATCAATATTTCCGAATGGCGTAATAACAAGCAGTCCAAGCAATACATCTCCTTTATCAAGGGCAAGGGCGGCAAGAAGGTCTCGGATTATTTTCGTGACTTCATTGGCTGCCAGGAAGGTGTCGATGCGCCCAGCGAGACGCGCACCCTGCTCAAGGCCTTTAGCGACTATGTAGAAAGCGAAGACCTGCCTGAGGAGAAAGCCAAGGAAAAAACCGACACCCTGGTCGACTATGCCAGCACCCAGGCCCGTATTGGCGAGCCCATTGCCCTGGATGAACTGTCGGAGCTGATGAGTGAAGAGCAGCCCAAGGCCTTCTATGATTACATCCGCAACAAGGACTACGGACTTGCGCCTGAAATCCCTGCAGACAAGCGCACCCTCAACCAATTCCGCCGCTTTACGGGGCGCGCCGAGGGACTATCCATCAGCTTCGAGGCTCATCTGCTTGGCTCCAAGGTAGAGTACGACGAGTCTCAGGACGTATTGATCATCCGACAAGTCCCTACCCAGCTAAAAGATCAGATCAAGCGCCGCAAGGACTGACCGCCAGGCAGAGTGACAGCCCTGATCGCTCTGCCTGTCAGCCTCATCGCGTTTCGATATTGAATCCTATCCTGGGAAAGTGAACATGGACAATGCCGGCACGCTCGTCCTCACGTCTTAGAATTACTTCCTCTGTCCCGGCATAGAGCAATTCACCTTCTACCTCCTCCAGTCCATAATCCTGAGCTGAAACCGCTACACGATCGCCTTGAGCAAGGCCCGCCGGCAAGAACATTTCCCCTTCTGGAATAGGGGCAGGATCGGAATCATACGCAATGCGTATGGCCTCCTCTGCGCTCAGGTCGGAATAAGTGCCATGACCGAATCCCAGCACTCGGCCTAGCCAGGTGGATACTTCAGGATAAGTGTCCACCAGAGGCGCAGTCTGGCGAGCTGACTGCAAAAACCAGAGGCAATGCGCCAGCGAGAAATCTGCGATAGAGGGAGCATTGAAGAGGTATTCGCCACTGCTGCGCGCCAATTGCTCATCAAGTCGTGCCATCAGGGTAGGCCAATGTTGCGCCGCCTGCCTTGCTGTAACCCGAGGAGCATTTCCCTTTTCGAAAAGCGCCTTACGGTCCGCCATGAACGCTTGAGCCTGCTCAGGCGGAACATTGGCCATGCGCTCGGCGATGACGTCGGGCTGGAAAATCAGTGCCACGGCGTGCTGGAACACTACACTATCGGCCCAGGCTGCAAAGGCGCGACAGGCAAACTCCTGGCCCTCTGGAAAGAGCGTGGGCGTGGCCTTAGCCTGCTCCAGGCGCTGCGCGATCAGCGCCGTATCACAATAGATATCTGCCCCAACCTGAAGCACAGGCGTCTTACGATAGCCGCCGGTCAATGCGGTGAGATCCGGCTTTGGCATGACACGGGGAATAATGACGGAGCGCCAGGACAGCTGCTTGAAACCCATCAGCAGATGAACTTTTTCGGCAAACGGAGAGGTCCAGTAGTGATGCAGGATGAGATCGGTCATGCGCACGTCCTCTTATTGTAGAAGCTCAGAGTAACCGCCCCACCCTTTGAAGACTATCCTCCCTGAGCCATTGCCATGGCTTCCTTGATGCTCTTCTTCAGCTTTTTGATGGCGCGTTCACGGCGAAGCGCTGCAGATTTGTCTACACACGGCTCCGTATAGACCAGTGCCTTGGCAGGACTTGAATGAAAAAAGCGAGCCCCCTTGCCTTGCTGGTGAGCCTTGAAACGGCGTTGAGGGTCATCGCTGATGCCGCAGTAGAGTGAGCCATTTTCAGCTCTGACCAGGTAGACGAACCATGGCCGCAGCGGATGAGTCATGGTCAAGGATAAGGGTAAAGCGTCCACGTACAGCAAGCCATTCAACCAGAGAGCGTAGCTGTATTCTCCCGCCTGGCCCGGTAAAAGAACAGCCTATAAGAAAGGCGCCTTAAGGCGCCTTTCTTGATGGATCAATGAAGGATCTGACCCAGGAAGAGCTTGGTACGCTCGTTTTGAGGATTATCGAAGAACTGATCCGGCGGAGCCTGCTCCACGATTTCACCCTTGTCCATGAAAATCACACGGTTTGCTACCGTTCGGGCAAAACCCATTTCGTGAGTCACGCACAGCATGGTCATGCCATCCTGAGCAAGACCTATCATGGTATCGAGCACCTCCTTTACCATTTCCGGGTCAAGCGCTGAAGTAGGCTCGTCAAACAGCATGATCTTGGGCTTCATGCACAACGCACGGGCTATGGCCACACGCTGTTGCTGACCACCGGAGAGCTGTCCCGGATACTTGTGAGCCTGATCTGGAATGCGTACGCGCTTCAGATAATGCATCGCGACTTCTTCGGCTTCCTTCTTCGGTAGCTTACGTACCCAGATAGGGGCCAGCGTACAGTTTTCCAGTACCGTTAAATGAGGGAACAGATTGAAATGCTGGAAAACCATACCGACTTCACGGCGAATGGCCTCGATGTTTTTCAGGTCCCCATTAAGCTCTACATCATCAACGACAATATTGCCCTTCTGATGCTCTTCCAGGCGATTGATACAGCGGATCGTGGTCGACTTGCCCGACCCTGACGGGCCGCAGAGCACGATACGCTCGCCCTGTCGGACCGTCAGGTTGATGTCCTTAAGTACGTGGAACTGACCGTACCATTTGTTCACGTCTTGCATCTGGATCATGATCTTGTCACCGATGCCCAGAGTCTTGGCATTTTCACTCATGCTGATTCGCTCCTTAGCGGCGATGGCCGGTGTCGAGACGGCGTTCCAGACGCTGACTGTACTGCGACATACCGAAACAGAAAGCCCAATAAATCAATGC
The DNA here is from genome assembly GCF_058536325.1 of Pseudomonas sp. C2.3V. NCBI lineage: Bacteria > Pseudomonadati > Pseudomonadota > Gammaproteobacteria > Pseudomonadales > Pseudomonadaceae > Pseudomonas > Pseudomonas sp. C2.3V. Next base: position 3,108,801 of record NZ_JBZUBN010000001.1, read on the forward strand.
GCCAAAGACATAGCCTTCGGTCGACATACCCAGCCAGGCTGGATCAACGGTAGCTTGGTGCAGGCTGTTCAAGAGATCGAACAGACCAATGATGATCACCAGACTGGTATCCTTGAACAGCGCGATAAACGTGTTCACGATTCCCGGGATCACCAGCTTCAATGCCTGAGGCAATATGACCAGCCACATGGCGCGCCAGTAGCCCAGTCCCATGGCTGACGCCGCTTCGTACTGCCCTTTCGGGATCGCCTGCAAACCACCACGCACGACTTCGGCAATGTAAGCTGACTGGAACAGGATGACGCCAATCAATGCCCGCAAGAGTTTGTCGAAGCTCATACCTTCAGGCAGGAACAACGGCAGCATGACGGATGACATGAACAACACCGTGATCAACGGAATACCCCGCCAGAACTCGATAAAGGTCACGCACAACACGCGTACGGCCGGCATCTCCGAACGACGTCCCAATGCCAGGAATATACCCAGCGGTAGCGCACCGGCAATACCTACAGAGGCAATGACCAGTGTCAGCATCAGGCCGCCCCAACGGCTGGTAGGCACCGCGTCGAGCCCCAGCACGCCGCCATGCAGCAACACCCAGGCAACAACGGGATAAACGATCAGAAAAACGATGCCATAAACTACCTTTCGGGGCATCGCTTTGATGAACAGCGGTGCAGCACCCAGAACCGCGAGAACCAGCGCCACATCCACACGCCAGCGCAGTTCCGGCGGGTAAAACCCGTACATGAACTGACCAAAGCGCATCTTGATGAATACCCAGCATGCGCCTCCTGGCGTGCAGTCGGAACGCTCGGTCCCGCTGAACGTTGCATCCAGAAAAGCCCATTTGATCATGGGCGGAACCAACAGCCAGACCAGATACAGAGCAAGTAACGTAAGCAGCGTGTTGTAAACGCTGGAAAACAGATTGGCCCGCATCCAGGCCCACGCACCGATCGAGCGATTCGGCGGCGGCAGATCAGGTTTGAACGTATGTGTAGTCATGATCGCCTCTTATCGCTCACGCAAAGCCATTCGCTTGTTGTACACGTTCATTAACAGCGAAATGCTCAGGCTGATAACCAGATAGACTGACATCGTGATAGCAATGGTCTCGATCGCCTGCCCGGTCTGGTTCAGTACCGTACCGGCAAACAGCGACACCATGTCTGGATAGCCAATACCGGCAGCTAATGATGAGTTCTTGGTCAGGTTAAGGTATTGGCTGGTCAGTGGCGGGATGATGACCCGCATGGACTGGGGAATGATGACCAGGCGTAGCGTCCGACTAGGCTTCAGCCCCAGGGAATTGGCTGCCTCGGTCTGGCCATGGCTCACCGACTGGATACCCGAACGAACCGTTTCAGCAATGAATGCTGCGGTATAAACGGAGAGTGCCACCAGCAAGGCGAACAGCTCAGGAATCACCACCCAGCCGCCCTGAAAGTTAAAGCCTTTGAGCTGCGGAACGGTCCAATGGAACGGTGCACCAAATATCAGGGCTGCCAAACCTGGCAGAACGATCAGCAAAGCGATAATCGAGATCAGCAGCGGAAAGCCTCTTCCGGTCCTGTCACGCCGAACCTTTACCCAGCGCGCCAGGGCAATACTGGCCACAACAGCTAGCGCAATCGCCACCAGGAACGGTACGACACCTTCTGCCGACACGGGTGCTGGAACGTACAGTCCTCGGTTGTTCAGAAACAACGTGTCGAAGAAGCTGAGACTCTGTCGGGGTCCAGGCACCAGACGCAACACAGCGAAATACCAGAAGAATATCTGGAGCAGTGGCGGAATGTTGCGAAAGGTCTCGATATAGATCGCGGCGAGTTTACGTACCAGCCAGTTCGGCGAAAGACGAGCAATACCGATGATAAAGCCCAGCACAGTGGCCAGGATGATACCCAGGATGGATACCAGAAGCGTATTCGCCAGGCCGACCAGAAAGAGTCGGCCATAAGAATCCGATTCCTTGTAGTCGATCAGACTCTGGCTAACGCCAAAGCCTGCGCTATGCTCAAGAAAAGCAAAACCGGAGGTAATCCCCCGGTGTTCCAGGTTGGTTTGTGTGTTGTTGAATAAGTACCAGCCAAGTGCAGCGACCGCCACAATAGCCAGTATCTGAAACGCCCAGGCGCGAGCGCGCGGATCGTTGATCAACGACCCAGACGTGCCTATTGATTTAGACATGATGTTTTCCGAGATGCGATGAAACAAAACGCCGCGACCTGGCTATTAACCAGGCCGCGGCGATAGGCAAATCAGCGCACGGGAGGTGCGTACAGGATGCCGCCTTTGTTCCATTGAGCATTCAGGCCGCGCTTGATCTTGAGCGCGCTACCCATGCCGACGTTACGCTCGAAGACCTCGCCATAGTTACCAACCTGCTTGACAATCTGAACCGCCCAATCTTTGGGCAGCTTCAGGTCGTTACCAAAGTTGCCTTCGGCACCCAGCATACGAGCCACATCAGGATTCTTGGCGTTCTTGGCCATATCTTCCACGTTGGCAGAGGTAATACCTAGTTCCTCAGCGCCGATCATGGCGAATAGCGACCATTTTGCAATGGCAAACCATTCATCATCACCTCGGCGTACAGCAGGACCGAGAGGCTCCTTGGAGATCACTTCCGGCAGAACCACGTAATCGTCCGGGTTCGCCAGCTTGATACGCTGGGCATAGAGTTGAGACTGATCGGACGTCAGTACGTCACAACGTCCGGCTTCGAGGGACTTGGCGCTTTCGTCAGAACGATCATAAGTGATCGGGGTGTACTTCATGCCATTGGCACGGAAGTAGTCAGATACGTTCAGTTCGGTCGTGGTACCCGCCTGAATGCAGATCGTTGCACCATCGAGCTCTTTAGCGTTGGAAACACCTAGCTTCTTATTGACCAAAAAACCAACGCCGTCGTAGTACGTTACGCCCGTGAAATTCATACCCATGCCAGCGTCCCGTGAACTGGTCCAGGTAGTATTACGGGAGAGAATATCGATTTCGCCAGACTGCAACGCCGTGAAACGCTCCTTGGCAGTCAATGGTGAATAGCGGACTTTCTCGGCGTCACCGAATACGGCAGCAGCCACTGCCCGGCATACATCAACATCAAGACCTGCATACTTGCCACCCGCCTCTGCATAGGAGAAGCCAGGCAGACCATCACTGATACCGCACTGCACGAAGCCCTTTTTCTTCACGGCATCCAAGGTCGCACCTGCATGGGCGAAGCCACTGACACCCAATACAGCCGCAGTGGTCAGAATCGCCAGGGTGGATTTCACCATTTTCATCGATAACCTCCAGTTGTTATAAAAGTCAGCATCCGGTCCCGCTTGCCCTTTAGGGCTTGTACGCAGCCATGAGAGCAACGTATACATCGCAAGAACCATCGAGGAATTGAGAGGTTCAACCCCTTCGCTCTCGGCTCGCTGCTGGAAATATTTGTTTTTATTTGCTTGACCGAGTGGCCTTTAATACACCAGACAACATGACAACGTTGTGTTACCTGTCGGTGCATCAAAAAGCACACATTGCAGATACAGCAAAAGGCGGACCACTTATAGCGACATGGCAGAATCGAAGCGGCTTAGTAAACTTCACTGAGACTGCAAAAGAATTTATATAAATGCGACATCCTCTTAACGCACCATTTGTTACCGCTGCCGATCAGAACGCACTTTTATGGAGCACACATGCCTGAAATAACTCCGCTGATCATCGAATCCCCCCAACCCGCAGACTCATGCGTGATCTGGCTACACGGCCTGGGCGCAGATCGTTATGATTTTCAGCCGGTGGCCGAAATAGTGCAGCGCGTGCTCACGACGACCCGTTTTGTACTGCCTCAGGCCCCTTCACGCCCAGTCAGTATCAACGGCGGATGGGCCATGCCGTCCTGGTACGACATCCTGGCCATGTCACCTGCGCGCGCCATTGATCATTCACAACTGGATGAGTCGGCCCGCTATGTCGATGAGTTGATCACGCAGCAGATGGACATGGGCATTGATGCCCGACGCATTGTGCTAGCAGGCTTTTCACAAGGCGGAGCAGTCGTGTTTCATACTGCTTTCGCCATTGCCCACAAACCTCTGGGTGGCGTACTGGCTCTTTCGACCTATGCACCCGGCTTCCAGGAAACGCTTGCCAGTGAGGCTCAGCGAGACATTCCGGTGCTATGCATTCATGGCACGCTTGATGATGTCGTACCGCTGGGGTTGGGACGTGAAGCCTATGATTTTCTCGCCAAGGAGCAGGTGCCTGTTCAATGGCAGGACTACCCCATGGGCCATGAAGTAACACAGGAAGAAATCGCCTTGATCGCTAAGTGGTTACAGGACCGTTTGGCTTGAGAGTGACGGCTCAACGTCTGTTGTCGTTGAGCCTTTGTACCAGTTCATATACAAAACAAGATAACGCTCACAGTACTGAACAATGGATGAAGAACTTTCTTTACTTATCTCAGTCAAGAAGTGATCTCTATACGTCCGCTTTCTGTAGTTTTGGAGCGACCATGCCTTCTGGCGCCGTTTTCACTCTTGTAATGCCATGCTGATGATGGCTATTCCTCAGTGGCAGGAAAACCTTCAGCATATACGCCATCTACGGTTGTTCCGGGATGTTGATCTGTCGCACCTTGAAAAACTGGCCCGCACGCTGACCAAGCGTGTTCTGAATCCAGGCGAGATGCTTCTGTCACCCAGCGAACATAATCACTACCTTTATATGATTGTCCAGGGCCGCTTCAGGGTTCATCTGGAGTCGCTGGATAATCAACCTGTATCCGTTCTGAGTGAGGGCGACTGTGCAGGTGAGGTCAGCTTTCTCGACAATCACAAGCCAACGGCGTACGTGATCGCCGATGAAGTCTGCGAAGTCATAGGCCTGCATCGCAAGGATCTGTTCCAACTGATGGAGCATTCTCCTAAAACTACTCAGAACCTGCTTGAAATCCTGTGTGAGCGTGTCCGCCAGAACAATCGAATCATTCTGGATACCGAGCGCAACGCGAATGTCGACACGCTTACCGGCCTGTTCAATCGCAGGCGCCTTGAACAACTCTATGAGCGCGAAAGTACCCGCTGCGCATTCAACCAGCAGCCGCTTTGCCTGTTGATGCTCGATGTGGATCATTTCAAACGCTATAACGATACGTATGGGCATCTGGCAGGCGACTACGCACTTTGCATGGTAGCCAATACCCTGCGCTCCCAGTTAAGGCCTAAGGACAGCATGTCGCGCTACGGTGGAGAAGAATTTGTCATTCTGCTTCCTGAGCTGGATAAGCCTGAAGCTCGAATGATTGGCGAGCGTTTGCGGGAAAGCCTTGCCAGTATCGCCGACTTTTACTCTCCTGCCGGCAAATTACCAGGCGTTACCATTTCAATCGGCTTGGCTGAAATGCATAAACAGGATACGCTCGAGACTCACATAGAGCGTGCAGATAAAGCGCTTTATGAAGCCAAGCGCAACGGAAGAAATTGCCTGTTTGGCTAAAACAGGCAACACTCCCCTCCCTCCTCTCGATCAAGCCTCATTTGCCAGGCCCGTAACTTGCTTTACACTCCTGGCTTAATTTCTATTCAAATTACGAGATAAACCGTGCTCAAGGCACTAAAAAAACTATTTGGCAAAGGAGATGCGCAAGCACCTCAGCCCACCCCTGAAAAGGTTGCGCCCCTTCAGCGCGACGAAACCCCGTCACAGCCTGAACAGGCACAACCCACGACTCAGGCGAAAGCCGAGCGTCAGCCCAGGCCACCGAAGAAAGAAAGCGGGAAACCTGCAGCGACCAGATCACCAAAGCCACGACGCGAGCGCAAGGCGCCTGTCAGCAACTGGACGCTTAATGACTTTGCAGTAGAGCCTCAGGAAGGCAAGGTCCGCTTCCACGACTTTAACCTTGCACCCAGCCTGATGCATGCCATCCATGACCTGGGTTTTCCTTATTGCACGCCCATCCAGGCACAAGTGCTGGGATTTACACTGAAAGGCCAAGATGCCATAGGTCGAGCTCAAACCGGGACAGGCAAGACAGCCGCGTTTTTGATTTCGACCATTACCCAGCTGCTTACCACCCCGCCGCCTGAAGAGCGCTACATGGGTGAGCCACGTGCACTTATTATTGCGCCGACTCGAGAGCTGGTTGTACAGATTGCCAAGGATGCAGAAAATCTGACCAAGTACACGGGCCTCAATGTGATGACCTTCGTAGGCGGAATGGATTTCGACAAACAGCTCAAGCAGCTGGAGTCGCGGTTCTGCGATATCCTTGTCGCAACACCAGGGCGTTTGCTGGACTTCAACCAGCGTGGCGAGGTTCATCTGGATATGGTGGAGGTCTTGGTTCTGGACGAGGCGGATCGCATGCTCGACATGGGCTTTATCCCCCAGGTCCGCCAGATTATTCGCCAGACTCCCCACAAGAACGAACGTCAGACCTTGCTGTTCTCGGCTACCTTTACCGAGGACGTCATGAACCTTGCCAAGCAGTGGACAGTCGATCCAGCCATTGTGGAAATCGAGCCTGAAAACGTAGCCAGCGAGACCGTTGACCAACGCGTATATGCAGTGTCTTCAGATGACAAGTATCGTTTGCTATACAACCTCATCAGCCAGAACAACTGGGAACGTGTGATGGTTTTCGCCAACCGCAAGGATGAGGTGCGTCGCATTGAGGAACGTCTGACTAAAGACGGCATCAGTGCAGCGCAGATGTCAGGCGATGTTCCGCAGCATAAACGGATCCGAACGCTGGAAGGCTTCCGTGAGGGCAAGATTCGTGTCCTGGTCGCTACAGATGTCGCGGGTCGTGGCATTCATATCGACGGCATTAGCCACGTTATCAATTTCACGCTACCGGAAGATCCAGATGACTATGTACACCGGATAGGACGTACAGGTCGTGCAGGTACCAGCGGAATATCAATCAGTTTTGCAGGCGAGGACGACGCATTTGCCCTACCGCCAATCGAGACATTGCTAGGCCGCAAAATCGCATGTGATATGCCTCCGGCAGAGCTACTCAAGCCAGTCCCACGCAAGCATTCCTGACGACTCGGGGGCGGAGTCGAACACTCTGCTCCCCTTTGCGCGCCTCAAAAGCCAAAAGGTGCCAGCGGTGCCAACAGGTTCAATAACCAGACCTTAACGATACTCCTGTGTGTTGGTTTAAAGCCCACACAACAGAACGAAGGGTCGCTGGTGCAATAGTAAACCTTGATCCTATCGCCTACTGCTACCTGCTCCGCCAAGGCTTTTAGACTGGAAGACGAATACCCCATTAGCGTATCCAGGAAGTTCAGGCTGTAGCGCTGCTCTTGGACCTGATAGCTGAATGTCAGCCGATAGAGTGGGGCCTTTTCCAGAGAAACGATATACCCGTCTGTCAATGCGCTGTCTGTCAGCTTCAGCCATTGCCACAGCTGACAGAGGCTTATGACAAGTACCAGCCCAAGAACGGCTCCCATCGCACACAGCCAAACCATACCTGCCCTCCGGTTTTACGCTGTCAGAGCATGGGCCTACGTCCAGCGCTGGGCAGCGCTGACATCGCTGCTCTTGCCTTCAACCCAGCGTGGGCCTTGGGGAGTGTCTTCCTTCTTCCAGAAAGGCGCCCTTGTTTTCAAATAGTCCATGATAAATGCACAGGCTTCGAACGCCGCCTGACGATGTGCGCTTGCCGTACCTACGAAAACGATAGGCTCACCAGGCTCCAGACGCCCTACCCGATGGATGATATCCACCTTGAGTAGCGGCCAACGCGAGTTTGCCTCATGAGCGATCTTCGCCAGCGACTTTTCAGTCATGCCAGGAAAATGCTCCAGATAAAGACCAGATACATCCAGTCCGTCATTGAAATCGCGTACATAGCCTATGAAGGTTACGACAGCACCTACGCCTACATTGGCCGCATGCATTGCGCTGGTTTCGACGCCAGGATCGAACGCCTCGGCCTGCACTCGTATGGTCATGTCTAACCTCCCGTTACAGTCGGGAAGAAAGCCACTTGATCACCGTCAACCAACGGCTCATCCAATGTGCACAGCTCTTCGTTACGTGCGCACATCAGGTTTCGCTCGCTTAACACATCCGCCCACACACCACCTCTGGAGACCAGGTGAGCACGAAGATCGTTTAGTTGAGTAAATTCATCCTGCCATTGGATGCGCTCGTGCTCGCATTGCAATGCTTCACGGTAACGCGCGAAATAATGCACTTCGATCATGCGTCGTGCTCCACTTTGAAATGGCCGCTCTTGCCACCCTTTTTTTCCAGCAGACGAACCGCTTCGATACTCATACCCCGATCCACAGCCTTACACATGTCATAGATCGTCAAGGCCGCCACGCTGGCAGCAGTCAAGGCTTCCATTTCCACGCCCGTCTGGCCTGACAATTTGCACGTTGCCTGAATATGAACGCTATCGGGCTCGCAGGCAGTGAGCTCAACTTTCACGCCTGTCAGCAGAAGCGGATGACACAAGGGAATCAATTCATGGGTTTTCTTGGCCGCCTGAATACCGGCTATACGCGCCACCGCAAAGACGTCACCTTTCGGGTGGCCGCCCTGCTGAATCATTTGCAGCGTTTCAGGGAGCATGCGCACTTGTGCTTCAGCAACAGCCTCACGAAACGTTACCTGCTTGTCGGTAACGTCCACCATGTTGGCGCGGCCCTGGGAATCAAGATGGGTCAGCATGTTTGGCCTTCCGTTATACAGAGGCCCTTGATTCTACTATGGACGAACAGGATAAGCAGGAAACTGGCAATATCCTTTGCCGGTTTCCTGCCAGGAGGTCATTACATATGCGCTTCGGCGTACTCGGCCAGCACCGAGCGAGGCACGCCTTGCAACGTAATATGCACCCCGTGGGGGAAGCCCTTGAAACGCTCGCTCAGATACGTCAATCCTGAACTGGTTGCTGACAGATACGGCGTATCGATCTGCGCCAGGTTACCCAGACAGATGACTTTTGAGCCGGCACCGGCGCGGGTAATAATGGTTTTCATCTGATGCGGCGTAAGGTTTTGGCACTCATCAATAAGGATCAGACTCTGCTGGAAACTACGCCCACGAATGTAATTCAAGGATTTGAACTGAAGCGGCACCTTACTCAGGATGTAGTCGACGCTGCTATGAGGACTTTCATCATCCATATGCAGCGCTTCCAGGTTGTCGGTAATGGCGCCTAGCCATGGCTCCATCTTTTCCGCCTCGGTGCCGGGTAGGAAGCCAATATCCTCATCCAGCCCCTGAACGCTACGCGTCGCGATGATTCGACGATAACGCTTGGTAACCATGGTTTGTTCAATGGCTGCGGCCAGCGCAAGAATGGTTTTCCCCGACCCGGCGGCCCCGGTCAGGTTTACCAGGTGGATGTCAGGATCCAACAGAGCGAACAACGCTAGGCCCTGGTAAATGTCTCGAGGCCGAAGGCCCCAGGCCTCTTGATGCAGCAGAGGCTCCTGATGCATATCGAGAATGATGAGTTCATCATCTCGAACAGCCTTGACCCAACCAACGAACCCCTGCTCGTCGATAATGAAGTCATTGAGGTGCATTGGCGGCAAACTCTCAGACAGCTGTACCCGATGCCAGACGCGCCCTACATCCTGCCGTGAATCGACCTTGCTGACGCGATCCCAGAAAGAACCTTCAAGGGTGTGATAGCCACGCGACAACAGTGCAATATCATCTACCAGCTGATCGGTATGGTAATCCTCCGCATCAATCCCGCATCCCCGCGCCTTTAAACGCATGTTGATGTCTTTGGTTACCAGTACTACGCGCTCACCGGGATGGTGAGTACACAGTTCAACCAGCTGATTGATGATGCGGTTATCGTTGTGATTATCAGGCAGCCAGGTAACAGGGGCCGCCCGCTTGTTCATCAGAATGGAGAGATACCCTTTCGTCTCCCCTTTGCCGCGCGGTATGGGCACACCTTTTTCGACATCCTGAGGAGAGGCCTCAGCAAGAACGGTATCAATCAGCCGAATCGCCTGACGGCACTCGGCAGCCACGCTATGTTTCCCGGTTTTTAACTTATCGAGCTCCTCCAACACCGTCATCGGAATAGCAACGTGATGTTCTTCGAAGTTCAGTAGTGCATTAGGATCGTGAATCAGTACGTTGGTGTCGAGCACATAGAGGGTGGGCTGGGTGGGGCGGGAGCGTCCATGATCATCCATACTCGTTCACCTCATCGAGAATCCCAACGGGACTCTTGTGGCCAGTCGACGGAGGCCAATACGGCGCTCCGCAGCGAAAGGTGCCACCACACCTCGGGGCTTCAGGGCCAAGCCTGCAACTCAAGGGCAACCCCGTTCGTGCAGCGGACATCTTGGTAATACCCTAATCTTTGAGCAGGCAAAACCCCTTTTTTCTAACTGGACACCATTTTTTTCTTATTGGCTAATACCACTGGCAACGTTGCCGATGTGGTACTAAAGTTTTTACCCGCTGTTTACAGAGCCTCCTACCTTCATATGCCATATAGCTTTTTCCAACTGGAGCTACGTTTTGTGCACGGCCTACAATAAGCCGTTAATCGAAAGGAGCTCCATACTATGCTGATGGTGATTTCACCCGCCAAAACCCTTGACTACGAAACACCGCCAGCCACTCGGCGCTATACACAGCCTGAATGCCTCGACGACGCTCAAGCGTTGATCAATCAGCTCGTTACGCTTTCGCCTGCCGATATCGCAAAACTCATGGGAGTTTCAGACAAGATCGCCGGCCTTAACGCTGCACGCTTTGCCAGCTGGTCTCCAGACTTTACGCCTGAAAACGCCAAACAGGCTCTACTGGCCTTCAAGGGTGACGTCTATACCGGCTTAGCGGCTGAGGATTTCGACGACGCTGACTTTGACTTTGCCCAGACGCACTTGCGCATGCTGTCCGGCCTTTATGGCATCTTGCGTCCTCTGGACCTTATGCAGCCCTACCGGCTGGAGATGGGAACCAAGCTGGTCAACTCACGCGGCAAGGACCTTTACGCCTTCTGGGACACGCACATCACACAGCGATTAAATGATGCGTTGGAAAATCAGGGCGACGATATTCTCATCAACCTGGCCTCGAACGAATATTTCGGCTCCGTCAAACGTGCACAACTCAAGGGCCGCGTTATCGATATCGAGTTTCGGGATCTTAAAGGCGGTCAATACAAGATCATCAGCTTCTATGCAAAAAAAGCCCGCGGACTCATGACGCGTTACATTATAAAAAACCGGTTACGAGACCTTGCCGATTTAAAGTCATTTGATGTTGAAGGGTATGTTTTTAGTGAACAATCTTCTACTCAGGAAAAATTGATCTTCCTGCGAGACAATATTGTTTAAATGAACAGATAATTTCTTCATATAAGCCTTCCCTATTAATCATGCTTAGTTTCGCCTGCCTGCTTTTGTTAAAGCAGATGAAAATTTTACAATGGAGATAGATCCAATGAGCGCACCCGACACCAGTTCTACACAAAGGCAACACCTACGCGTTCAGCTACCAGCCAGGATCCGGTATCAAGGCGCCCACCGTGAAGGCATGGAGCATCAATTGCTTGAGCTTTCCATAGGCGGATTTAGCTTTATCTCAAAATCGATTACCGCCCGTACTGGCGATAACCTCAAGGGCAAACTGTTTTTTTCAATCAACTCCCTTAGTCTTGCTATTGACGTAACATTTGAAATCAAATCAGTTGACCGGGATACAGGTCGGGTGGGTTGCGCCTTTTATAACCTCGCCCCCAAAGAACTTTCTGCGCTTCAATATCTGATTGAGGCTTATCGCTTTAATGATGACGTTACCGTCAGTCATATGATCGACTCGGCATTTGCCCAGAAACGGCTAAGCAGAGGAGCCGCCGGGCTTATAAAAGAAAGCGGAACAGTACCACTCATCGAAGGGCGGTTTGAATTCGATGAGTATCGCCTTGTTCTGCCAGGCTCGTCAGTCGACTTTTATCTGTTCGATGAGCAACAGCCAAGGTCAGGGATCATTACCTCCTTAACGCTTGAGGCAGCTGGCGCCACTTACGTAGTCATTGCGACCATTGAGCCTAGAACACAAATTCCCGCGGCCTATACAGGTACCCCTGTAAAGATCTTCGCTGCCTCTCACGCCTAGCCGTACCTCCTCTCTTGCAGCTCTAAACAAGGGCTGCTTTTCTCCTTCGTGGCTTGACCCAGATCACAAAAAGAAAAGAAGCCACTTTTTTCGGTGAACGATTCACAGAAAAGAAGTCTCAGAGGAACTAGCGTTACTACAGTTGATTCCTGCCCTGGCATTTTGGAGTGCTTAGGCTTTAATGAACTTTTTTAAGAGCACTATGTCAATGAAGACCTTGATGGCACAAAGGAATCATTCGAGCCATCTTCCTAAGGAAGGTCTGAAGTAGCCCTGTATTTCCGGTCGACTTCAGCCCTCGCTGCTTTTGAAAGCGGGCCGTCGATCAAAATCGACCAGGTAACCCGCTCAGTTCTCCGTTTTTGGCCGCCGCGAGCACCTCGCAGCAGCCATTTCCCGCATTACAGGCGTACCTCTCCTGCGGTAGTCAGCAAATGTCGGCGCGCCATCCATAGGTTTGACAGCGCGAACAGCGTCACCAGCTGAGCGGTGTTCTTGGCCAGGCCACGGAAGCGCACCTTCACGTAACCGAACTGGCGCTTGATCACTCGAAACGGGTGCTCGACCTTCGCTCGCACTTGTGCCTTGGCCTTCTCGATCTTGCGCTTGGCTTTGTACAGGGCGCTGCGTTTATCGAGCTTCTTGTAGGTGCTGCGGCGTGCTGCGACCTGCCAGATCACTTCGCGGCCAGCATGTTCGGGGCGCTTTTCGACGCCGGTGTAGCCGGCATCGGCGCAGACGACGTTCTCTTCACCATGCAGTAGTTTGTCGACCTGGGTGACATCCGCCACGTTGGCTGCCGTGCCGACCACGCTGTGCACCAGCCCCGACTCGTCATCCACACCGATGTGCGCCTTCATGCCAAAGTAATACTGGTTCCCTTTCTTGCTCTGGTGCATTTCCGGGTCACGCTTGCCGTCCTGGTTCTTGGTCGAGCTGGGCGCGTGGATCAGTGTGGCATCGACGATAGTGCCCTGGCGCAGCGACAGGCCGCGATCCCCCAGGTAGCCATTGATTACGCCGAGGATGCCGGCTGCCAGCTCATGTTTCTCCAGCAAGCGACGGAAGTTGAGGATGGTGGTTTCGTCGGGAATGCGCTCCAGGCTCAGCCCGGCGAACTGACGCAGGATGGTCGTCTCGTAGAGCGCTTCTTCCATGGCCGGGTCGCTGTAGCCGAACCAGTTCTGCATCAGATGGATACGTAACATGGCCATCAGCGGATAGGCTGGACGACCACCTTCACCCTTTGGGTAGTGTGGCTCGATCAGGGCAATCAATCCCTTCCACGGCACCACCTGATCCATCTCGATCAGGAACAATTCCTTACGGGTCTGCTTGCGCTTGCTGGCGTACTCGGCGTCGGCGAAGGTCATCTGCTTCATGGAAAAACTCGGCTGGCGGGATCGGCGTATTTCACCAGATTCGGGAAGTCTTTTTCAGACCTTCCCTAAATTATCATTCTAATCAGCGGTAACGATCATCGTTTGGGTGGAGCAATTCAATGCTTATTAGCCTGGGGATGATGTACTGCCTATAAGCTGTAATTAATTTGTAACTAAAAAAGCTAACTAATTAGCCTGGCTTTTATTTTTTATTTCATAACCCTGCTCAAGCAGGAACTAGAAGCACGGACGCTTCGTCCCGCCCGAAGGGACTGCGACCTACAACTCAGCAAGCGCTGAAGGAGAATGCCATGATTCCAGTGATTCTTTCCGGGGGAAGCGGTTCACGACTCTGGCCGCTATCTCGAAAAATGTATCCAAAGCAGTTCCTAGCTTTGGCAAGCGAAAAGACCCTATTCCAGGAAACCATATCAAGACTGGCCTGCGAAGAACGCATGCAGCAGCCCTTGATTGTTTGCAATATCGAGCACCGCTATATTGTTGAGGAGCAGCTCAAGGCTGTTAAGTGCCAGCCTCAGTCCTTGATCATGGAACCGTTTGGTCGCAATACGGCTCCTGCCGTAGCGATTGCTGCCATGAAGTTGTTGGCCGATGGCAAAGATGAACTGATGCTGGTTCTGCCAGCAGACCATGTCATCGAAGATATCGATGCGTTTAAAGCATCCTTGAATTCGGCCACCGAAGCCGCTGAAAAAGGCGAAATGGTGCTGTTCGGCATTCCTGCACTGCGCCCGGAAACCGGCTACGGCTATATCAAGGCAACCCACTCAGCCAACCTGCCTGAAGGGGTCAATCGCGTCGAGCGCTTCGTAGAGAAGCCAGACGCCATTCGCGCGACCCAATACGTAGAATCTGGGGATTACTACTGGAACAGCGGTATGTTCATCTTCCGCGCCAGCCGCTTCCTGGAAGAGCTGAAGCTGCACGATCCTGATATTTACGATACCTGCCTGCTTGCGCTTGAGCGCAGCCAGGTTGATGGCGATCACATCATTATCGACCGCAACTCGTTTGCCGTCTGCCCGGACAACTCCATTGACTATGCTGTCATGGAAAAGACCACTCGCGCTTGTGTGGTTCCAATGTCTGCCGGTTGGAACGATGTAGGCTCCTGGTCAGCCATCTGGGATGTGCATGACAAGGATAGCGATGGCAACGTTACTAAAGGTGACGTGGTTCTGCACGAAGCCCGTAACTGCCTCGTTCACAGCACCAACAAGCTGGTCTCCTTGATCGGTATCGAAGATGTCGTGGTTGTAGAGACCAAAGATGCGGTCATGATCGCACACAAGGACAAGGTCCAGGACGTCAAGAAGGTGGTCAACAAGCTCGAAGCGCAAGGCCGCCAAGAGGTCAAGAGCCATCTGGAAGTGTTCCGTCCTTGGGGCTCTTACGATTCCGTCGACATGGGTCAGCGCTTCCAGGTCAAGCGCATCACTGTCAAACCAGGCGCTCAGCTGTCTCTGCAGATGCACCACCACCGCGCCGAGCACTGGATCGTGGTCTCTGGCACAGCGCAGGTCACGTGCGATGACAAGACCTTCCTGCTGACCGAAAACCAGTCCACTTACTTGCCGATGACGTCTGTACATCGCTTGGCCAATCCTGGCAAGGTACCGCTGGAAATCATTGAAGTACAATCAGGTGGCTACCTGGGCGAAGATGATATCGTTCGCTACGAAGACGTTTACGGTCGCGTCGACGCACCACAGACCAAGAGCACTAACGCTGTAGCGCGTTAATCGCTCTGAGCTGAGCCAAGAGAAAAAATAAAAATAAGAGTCCTCTTGTCTCCAGATTCAACAACACCGGCCCAGCGCCGGTGTTGTGCTTTCTAGGCCGAAGTGATCTCAATCGCTAAAGCAGGTACCCTGGCTCCTTTCAGCTTTTGCAACCTTATCAGGACGTTATTTTCCATGACGCCATCCACGCCCCTTCCTCACCTTGTCTCCCATTCTGATCTGGATGCTGTATGCGATCAGTACGATGGATTTATTCTCGACCTATGGGGGGTACTGATTGACGGCTACGACGCCTTTCCCGGTGCGCAGAACTGGCTGGCACGGCGTGCAACCGAAGGCAAACCTGTCTGGTTCCTGAGCAACGCATCCCGTGATGCCGCTTCCATGACGGATCACCTGGTTGAACTGGGTATCGCTCGAGAGCAATTTGCCGGTATAACGACCTCAGGGCAGCTGGCCATCGACGCCATTAGCCAGGAACCAGCACTGGCACAGGGGGGTATCTATCTGACCGGACCTGGCGAAGGTCAGACTGGCTGGCCCGAGCACATACGCAGCCGATTCGTGACCGACATCCAACAGGCATCCCTCATCCTAGGCGTAGGGAGCTTCCCTCAAGATGAGCTGGCGCTTCGTCAGGCCCCGCTTAAGGACTTCACACATTTACCGTTTCTCTGCGCCAACCCTGATCGCACAGTAGTCTCTGGCGGCCTACCCTACTACGCCGCCGGTAAGCTGGCCGACTACTTCGCTTCGCTGGGCGGAAGTGTGCGCTGGTACGGAAAGCCTGATCCCTATGCGTTTCTTTGTGCTCAACGAGAACTGGCAACCTTGGGCGCCACCAGGCTGCTGTTTGTGGGTGACTCACTGGTCACCGACGTACCGGGTGCAGTTTCGGCCAACATTGATTGCTTATGGCTGGCGTCAACTGGAATCCACCGCGAGGCATTGGGTGCGGAGTTCAATGAGCAACCGGAGCAAGAGCAACTTGAGCGCTTCCTGATGGATTATTCGATACGCCCTCAATATGTCGCTGCTGGTCTAGTCTAAAGAGACTAAACCCTAACGGAGATCCGTTGCCCGTGAGAAAGAATGTCGTTATCTATAATCGTCTTCCCGCTCCACTGGTTCAACAGTTGAGCGAAGCCTTTAACGTTACCGTCATTGATACTCAGGGCAATGTCGATGAGCAGTTCCAGCATGCCCTCCTTCACGCACACGGCCTGATTGGTGCCAGCAAGACACTAGGCCGCCATGAGTTGCAACATGCAGAAAACCTGGAAGTAATTTCCAGCGTTTCGGTTGGATATGACAGCTATGACGTGCCCTACCTGTCCGAGCAGGGCATTCTACTGACCAACACCCCCGATGTACTGACCCAGACCACAGCAGACCTTGGATTTGCTCTGCTGATGAGTACCGCTCGCCGCCTGCCTGAGCTGGATGCCTACACCAAGGCAGGGCAATGGACAAAAGGCGTAACGGAAGAGCATTTCGGTACGGACGTTTATGGAAAGACGCTGGGAATCGTAGGTATGGGTCGCATAGGTGCAGCCATTGCAAAGCGCGGCCACTTCGGCTTCGACATGCGGATTCTTTATCATGCAGGCAGCTGCAAGCCCGAGCTGGAGAAAGAATTCAAGGCAGAGTATCGAGACCTTGAATCTCTGCTTCAGGAATCCGATTTTGTTTGCCTGGTAGTCCCTCTGACAGAGTCCACTCGCCAGATGATCGGCGCACGTGAACTAAGGCTCATGAAGCCCAGCGGTATTCTGATCAATATTGCGCGCGGGCCAGTGGTTGATGAAGCGGCTCTAATCGAGGCGCTTTCCAACCAGCAAATTCGTGGCGCAGGCCTGGATGTTTTTGAGCAGGAACCGCTTTCATCATCGCCCCTGTTTTCGCTGAAGAATGTCGTCACCTTACCGCATATCGGTTCAGCGACTCACGAGACACGGTATGCCATGGCAGAGCGCGCTGTCTCCAATCTGACAGCCGCCTTAAGCGGCAATCGACCACAGGATTTGGTTAATCCTGAAGTATGGAAGGGTTAAATCAAGCCAATCTGAAACCAGCGCTTAACAGCAGACTCTTTAGATAAGCCATGCTGTCGTAATTAAGTGATATCTATTTGAGCAACCTGAGCGACTTCAGTACGGGGACGCTTTCGGTCTGTGGCACAATTACCCGTTTGTGCTTCGTGTTACAGGCTTCATATGCGTCTACGTTTCGACCATCTGCACTGGCAAGACTGGAAAGGCTCCTTTACTGAGCGCAACTATGAGCGTGGCCGGCGCTATGCTCAAGAAGGTTACGCCACGGTCCGGTCAGCCGCCGATGGGCTGGTCTATGCCATATGCAGCAGTCCTTCAGGATTGGATTACCGCCAATCCATCACGCTCAAGCCTGGTCCAAGAGGTTGGTTTGTTGATGGCCGATGCACATGTGGTGCTGGCAGAAACTGCAAGCATACTGCTGCCGTTCTGTTCGAGCTGGAGCGCCTTCAGCGGGCCGGCAGCCCTCCTCCACGCCGAGAAGCAGCCGAGACAGCCATCAATCTGGTCAAGCCGCCCAAGCCATTGTTGGTATTGGGTAGCCACACACAGGTTGACTATGATCGGCAAACCGCACGCATGCGCCCCGTCACCCGCCACAGGGCTGCCCTGGCGTTTCTTTATGACGGCAAAAAAGTGTTCGGCAAGCCTGTACCGGGTCGTAGTAGCGCGGCAACGCTGCCAACACGCCACAGTGAAGCCGAGCAGCGCCTGCGACAAGTCTTACAGGACGCAGGCCTCCGAGTAGCGACACGGCGAAGCGCAGCCTTGCCCGAAGATGCGGGCGAGATGTTTGAAATGCCTGATGACTCCAGTTGGCTGCGCTTTATCGAAGTCACACTTCCGCAGCTGCGTGAAGCGGGCTGGCAGATAGATATGCGTCCAGAATTCGCCTTTGAGCTGACCGAAGTGGAGAATTGGTACGGCGAAATTGAGGAGGCGCCTGATCATGAATGGTTTGATCTGGAGCTCGGCATCGTCGTACAAGGGCGGCGCGTCAGTCTGCTGCCTATCCTGATCGTTCTTATCCGGCGGGACCCCCAATTATTTGAACCAGGAGCACTGGCCAGACGCTCTGACGATGAGCGCCTGCTGCTCCGCGTGGAAAGCCCTGCTGCACGCAAGCAAGGACGCCCCGCACGTATCGCCCTGTCTCTAGGTAGACTAAAGCCCTTGCTTGCCGCACTCATGGAACTGCATGGGCATTCGTTACCTGCTAATACCAAGCAGATACGCCTGTCTCATCTGGACGCCGCACGGCTGGCTGAACTTGAAGAAAATATCCCACTGACATGGCAGGGCGGTGAGCAGCTCAGAAACTTCGCCCATCGACTACGCCATTACTCAGCTTCGCCACCGCACGTTCCGGAAAGCCTGCGTGCCGAGTTAAGACCGTATCAGCGCGATGGCCTGGCTTGGTTGCAGGCACTTCGCGAGCTGGATGTGGGCGGGATCCTGGCCGATGACATGGGTCTTGGTAAGACCTTGCAAACCCTGGCTCATATCCTGGTCGAGAAAACGGCTGGCCGGTTGACCAGCCCTGCCATGATCGTCATGCCTACCAGCCTGATACCCAACTGGCAGGACGAAGCAGCCAAGTTCACACCTGAGCTGAAAGTACTGGCCCTCCACGGTACTCAACGGCGTAACCTGTTCGAGCGGATACCTGAGCACGATATCATCCTGACTACCTACGCCCTGCTACCGCGCGATGCAGAGCAGTTGGCCAGCTTCTCCTTTCACCTCCTGGTATTGGATGAAGCACAATCCATTAAGAATGCGGCAACCAAAGCGGCGCAAGCGGCGCGGGGACTCAATACGCGACACCGTTTATGCCTGACGGGCACCCCGCTGGAAAATCATCTGGGTGAGCTTTGGTCTCAGTTCCACTTCCTGATGCCAGGCTGGTTAGGCGATATAAAAGACTTCAAGCGCGACTACCGAACGCCGATCGAAAAAAATGGCGATACCCAACGCCTCGCCCAATTAAAGGGACGAGTAAAGCCTTTCATTCTGCGTCGTACCAAACAGCGAGTAGCCAGCGAGCTGCCACCCAAGACGGAAATTGTCCAGTTGGTCGAGCTGACTCAGCCACAGCGCGATCTTTATGAAACGGTACGTGTTGCACTTGATGAGAAGGTCCGTAGCGAAATCTCCAAGAAAGGCTTGGCCAGAAGCCAAATTATCATTCTTGATGCACTGCTGAAACTCCGCCAGGTCTGCTGCGATATCCGACTGGTCAACGGCAACGAAACATCCGCCAAGTCGTCTGGAAAGCTACTCGGCTTGCTGGAACTGCTCGAAGGCCTATTGGCCAATGGTAGTCGTGTCCTGCTGTTCTCGCAGTTCACTTCCATGCTGGCGCTGATCCAGCAGGCACTGGATGAAAGACGGATCGACTACGTCACCCTTACCGGTGAAACCCAGGATCGCCGTACGCCTGTCGAACAGTTTCAGTCCGGTGAGGCTCCGGTTTTCCTGCTAAGCCTTAAAGCAGGCGGTACGGGACTCAACCTGACTGCGGCCGATACGGTGATTCACTTCGACCCCTGGTGGAACCCTGCGGCGGAGAGCCAGGCCACAGACCGTGCCTATCGCATAGGGCAAGATAAGCCGGTTTTTGTGTACAAGCTCATTGCAAGAGGCACCCTAGAAGAGAAAATCCAGCAATTGCAGCATGAGAAATCTCGCATTGCCGCAGGGATTCTTGAGGAGAACACAGCCGACTGGCGAATGTCGGAAGCGGATATCGAAGCGCTTTTCACCCCATTGGGTAAATAGACTTTCCTCCTTGGCCGTTCTGCTTGCCTGAGCAGAGCGGTGCATCACTCGAGAAGCGGTCTAAACTTGTCAAACATAATAAAGTCCATATTCCTTATGATCTGGATGCTGTTTGCCTGCGCTTACCCTACTGTGGCATGGGGTTTGGGAGATTGCGATGGAGTTACCGCGCCAAGCCTGCCTGGATGCGCTCAACCGTGAGCCACCTGCTATATTTGAGGCAGCACTCTGGATAGCCGCCGAACATGACCTGACCTTTCAGCCTGAAATGGCTCAGCATCTTCTGACGGATCTCATTCCTTCTGTCGAGGCAGCTATTGATCATCAAGGCTCGTCCGCCGAGCGCGCGCAGCAGCTCGTACGCCGGATGATCGAGCTGGGTTTTCACGCTGATGACTGGCCGCTGAAGCCTCAGGCAGCGTTGCTGCACAAGGTGCTGGCTCGTCGAAGGGGGCAGCCACTTTCCTTATCACTGATCGCGATGGAGCTGGCCCGCAGACTGGACATTCCTCTGGTTGGCGTCAACTTTCCAGGCCATTTCCTGCTACGTGTCCCTGAGGCGGATCACCTGCTTGACCCTACCAGTGGAAGACGACTTTATTCCAAGGATTGCCGCGGACTGCTCGCCTATCAGTTTGGTCCACATGCCCAGCTGCAAGCGCAGCACCTACGCACTGCTCAGCCTCGCGAACTGCTCCAGAGACTGTCTCGAAATCTTCGTCAGTTGCATGAATTTGATAACCAACTATTGGCAGCCCTGAAAGATGCGCAGCGGGTATTGGAAGTAGGGCCGCCCAGCGTCTCGGATCATCTGGCTCGTGCAGAACTGTATAGCCGGCTGGACTGCCCTCAGGCCCAGCGTTATGACCTTGAGCATGCCCTATTGTTAAGCGATGACCCAGCCGAGCAACTGCACCTAAGCCATCGCCTGGCCGCGCTGAGTGATAGTAGTCGCCGTCTTCACTGATAGGCATGGAAATATGCCTTAACAGCCAGAACCTTCTGTCTCCAGCCAGGCGGATATCAAGTCCTGCCAAGCACAGCCGATAGCCAAGCAACCTCCTTTACGCTGTACTTAGCAGGACCTAAGCAATGACCCTTCGTAACTTGAATATCGCACCTCGTGCTTTTCTGGGGTTTGCGTTCATAGCTGTACTCACACTTTTTCTAGGCATTTTCTCGCTCTATCAGATGCGTGATATCCGCCAGAACAGTATTAACTTTGAACAAAATGTGCTCCCCAGCATAACCAGCCTGGATGAAATTACATCGCTAACCCTGCGCCTGCGCGTGCTCTCCTATCGTCTGCTTATCAACCGCGAACCGGAAAATCTGCAAAAGACGTTGGCATTGTTCGATCAGCGGATCAGTCAGGTTGAAGCTGCGCGGACACGCTATGAGAAGCTGATTGCATCGGAGGCGGAGCGCGGCTTTTATAACGATTTCCAAAAGTTGTGGGGTGATTATCTTCAGCTGAAGAACCGCATGATGCAGCTCTCTTCAGCAAATCAACTTGATGAGCTTAAGGCTGTACTTAACGATGAGCTTCTGAAGAACTCTGACGCAATCAATGCGGTGTTAGGCAAACTTGTCGATATCAATGCAGACTCAACGACAAAGTCTAATCAGAGTGCTGCCCAGAGCTATTCCACCTCTGTTGCTACCGCTATTACTTTGTTGGTCATCGTTGCATTACTGACCGTACTCCTGGCCTGGCTGCTGACGCGTAGCATCGTGCAGCCGGTTGATCAGGCCCTGCGTGCGGCTGAAGAAATTGCCAGCGGTGACCTGACCAAGCACATTCAGGTTACCGGCAAGGATGAGCCCGCTCGTCTCTTGATGGCCATGCGTACCATGCAGGAAAAACTGCGTCATACGTTAGAGCGCATCTCAGGCTCCTCGAGCCAGTTGGCTGCCGCCTCTGAAGAGCTCAGCAGCATCACTGACGAGAGTGCACGTGGCCTGAATCGCCAGAATGACGAAATCCAGATGGCTGCAACGGCCGTAACGGAAATGAGCTCGGCAGTAGAAGAAGTGGCCCGCAATGCCATGACAACGTCCGAAGCCTCCAAGCACTCTGCCAGTGCGGCTCAGGAGGGTCAGGGTCGCGTACTGGAGACCGTTTCGTCCATTGAGCACATGACCTCGGAGGTTCAGACGACCGCATGTCTGGTCGGTGAACTTGCCAGTCAATCGCGCGATATTGGCAAGGTGCTTGATGTGATTCGTGGCCTGGCTGACCAGACCAACCTGCTGGCACTCAACGCCGCGATTGAAGCGGCCCGTGCGGGAGAGGCAGGTCGCGGCTTCGCTGTCGTCGCCGATGAGGTACGAGCTCTGGCGCATCGTACCCAGGAGTCGACTCGTGAAATTGAGCAAATGATCATGAGTATCCAGAATGGCACTGAGCAGGCCGTGAACTCAATGGAGTCCAGCACGACCCGAGCAGGTTCTACGCTGGAAGTGGCTCGTCGTGCCGGCGAAGCGCTGGAAGAAATCACCCGCGCCATCAGCGAGATTAACGAGCGCAACCTGGTCATTGCCAGCGCAGCCGAAGAGCAGGCCCAGGTAGCCCGCGAAGTAGACCACAATCTGGTCAATATTCGGGATCTGTCAGTCCAGAGCTCGGAAGGTGCTCGTGATACCACGGCAGCCAGCCAAGAGCTGTCGCGCCTGGCTGTTGAGCTGAATACCTTGGTATCTCATTTCAAGGTTTAAGGATGAACGTGGTGCAAGGATGCACCCCCTCCATCAAAGCACCCAGATCAGCAGTTGGGCGCCCAACAGATTGAACAAGCCGGTCAGTACCATCGTCAGTCCGGCCACTGTCCCCTCCTCAATGCCTACTTCGTAAGCGCGGCTTGTACCGGCACCATGGGCACCTACACCGAACATCGCACCTCGCGCCAGAGCAGAGCGCAACGGAAGAAAGCGCAGAAGAAGGCTACCCACCACAGCGCCAAAAACACCTGTGACCAGTACGAAAGCAGCGGTCAATTCAGGTGCCCCCCCCAGGTCCTTGGACATAGGCATGGCAAACGGTGTCGTAATCGAGCGTGGCAGCAGGGATAACATGACAGGCGCTTCCAGAGCCAGCAAATGGGCCAATAGCCAAGAGCTGAAAATTGACACAAAGCTGCCTACTACAATGCCGGCCATAAGTGCTCGCCAATAACGGACCAGAAGTCGACGCTGCTGCCAGATCGGTACGGCAAACGCGACGGTAGCCGGCCCAAGCAGGCCGATCAGCCAACCGGTGTAGTGGGAATACTGCGCATAGCTCGTGCCTGTCGGAATGGCAATTAGATAAAGAATAGTCGGCACAAAGACAATAGGAGCCAGCACATACCACTTGATGCGCTTGTAAATCATCCGGCTCAGAATATACCCACCCAACGTCAGAAGCAACCAGAACACGCCAGTCCAATCAAGCATCCTGGCGGCTCCTGCGACGAAACATCCATTCCACCGTCAAAGCGGTACTGATCATGACCAGAAGCGTGCTGAAGCACACCGCCATAAGAATACGGATGCCCTCTTCCCGGACGAGAGGCCCATAATCAAGCAAACTCATCAGCGCTGGGATGAAAAACAGCAGCATCTCACCGACCAGCACACGGGCACCGCTTTCAAGCCACTCTGGCTTTATCACTCGCAGCGCAAGAGACAGCAGAAGGATCGCCAGACCTAGAACACCTGCTGGGATAGGCAAACCGAAATACTGCCCAAGCCATCCGCCTAGCCACCAGATACCTAACAACACAGCCAACTCAACCAGCGTCCGCATGTAACGGGGAACCATAAGACATCCATTACGTTTAACTGGCTTCAAGGATACGCCCGGCCTTACTATCCCAGAAGCGAATTATTAGAATCAGAGCCATTCCAAAATGGAATTCAAACAACTCCGCATGTTTGTCGAGGTTGTACGCCAGGGCGGTTTTACTGCCAGTACACGCGTGCTTCACGCGACTCAATCGACCGTCAGCAAGCAGATTGCCCATCTGGAGCAAAGTCTGGGGTTGCGTCTGCTGGATCGGACAGGCCCCGCCCTACAATTGACCGATGCAGGACATGTTGTGCTCAAACATGCTGAGCACATATTGCGCCAACACCGCGAAATGCTGACGGAGCTGGATGATCTGGCCCGCCTGGGTCAAGGACAACTGCGCGTTGGGCTACCCATTCTGGGTGCAGAAACATTGTTTGCAGCCCCCTTTTCCCTCTACCGTAAGCGCTATCCGCAAATTACGGTTCACTTGGTGGAAGGTGGCAGCAAGCTCATGGAGGAGTTGGTCATCAAGGGTGATATAGAGATTGGTGGCTGTCTTACCCCTAATGATCCTTCTTTTGATTATCAACCTTTTTGCAATGAGCCTTTGGATGCCGTGCTGTCATGTATTCATCCATTGGCCAATAGGCCCCGACTGGCATTAGCGGAGCTGGCCGCTACGCCCTTCTTGCTATATCAGCAGAGCTATACCTTGAACGATCGACTGTTACAGGCGTGCCGCGAAGCGGGCTTTACGCCCCAAGAAGGTGGCAGAAGTGGACAGGCGGACTTTCTGATAGCATTGGCAGCAGCAGGACAAGGCGTTGTTCTCCTACCCCGAATCGTGGCCCAAAAGCTGATACGTCCCGATGTCGTACGCATTCCTCTGACCCAACCTGACCTCCGGTGGGACGCCTCCTTTATCTGGCGGCGTGGTGCATACCTTTCCCGGGCGGCAAGAGCCTGGCTCGATCTCATGCGGGAAGTCAGCCTGGAACAATTCGGCAAAATGGATACTTGAGTCTGAATATCCTGAATTAAAGTCTGCCATGACAACATAGTCATCAAGCCATTAGCGCCTGATGACTTAGCAGACTGCCGTTCCCCTCAGCGGATCAAGGCTGTTATCAGAAGATCCAGCCACGGCTCCGCGTCTGTTTCGGGAGTAACGGTTTCACTGGCATCGAGCTTTAATATAGGCAGCACTTCCTGCAGTCCAAGCTCGGCAAATAGCTCCTGCATTTGCATACAACCACCACAGTAAGTATCGCCGTAGCTGGCGTCCCCCAAACCGATCACGGCTGCGGGCCTGCCACGCCAATCCGGAAGCGTATCGCGCAGCGCATAGTAAAGCGGCTGTACGTTGTCCGGCAGCTCTCCCATTCCGGTTGTCGATGTCACGGCAAGAAACGCATCGGCATCGAAAGCCAGCAAATCGTCCAGTCCTCCACGCAAATTGAGCCAGACCTCATGCCCACCTGCCTCCAGAATCTGCTTGGCGTGCCTGGCGACCTCCTCGGCCGTGCCGTAAACGGAGCCACATAAAATGGCGACTTTCATGACACCTCCTTAATCACTGGTATGCCTAACCTTACCATGCTGCCCTTTGGTTCACACACAGCGCTTCTTGCACTGACATGACGCCTACTACTTAGGTCTAGCCAGCGCTCATCGGCATTTAACGCAAATGGAATGAACCTTGTATATGCTTGCACAGCCTGATACTCAGGCGATCGAAGCACTCCAAACCGATTCGCTTCCTGTTCTCGACCGCAGTGCCTACCCGGCGCTGTGTGATCAGACCGTCCTATCCGGATAGTTGCATGTGGAGAGTTCTATGATGCATCCCGTCACCCTGATGGTGGCTCGCCGTGTCGCCGATGGCTGTTACGATAATTTTCTCGAATGGCTCCGCGAAGGTGAGCGCTTGGCGACCTGCTATGAAGGCTATCTTGGATCGGGCGTCCTCTCCCCACCGCCAGGCGATAATGAAGTCCAGATCGTGTTTCGTTTTTCTAATGAGCAGACATTAGGTGCGTGGGAGCACTCCTCGACGCGTCAGCACTGGCTTGAGCGGGGCAAGGATCTCTTCGAGCAGCCGCAGGAGCTTCGTGCACAGGGCCTTGATACCTGGTTTGGCGATGCCCGCCGCACACCTCCTCGCTGGAAGCAAAGCATTGCTGTCTGGCTTGCGTTCTTTCCTGTATCGCTGCTATTCAATGCCTTGTTAGGCGACAGGTTGGCTGGGTTGCCACTGGTACCCAGAATATTGCTCAGCACCCTGATCCTGACCCCTACCATGGTGTGCTTCTTTATCCCCTGGGTAACTCGCCTGCTTTCCGGCTGGCTCAACAGTGATGCCTCGCAGGCTCGCCGGAGAACACTCCGGCCTGCTACGACTCGTCATTCATGATGTCACGATGGTGAAGGGTTTGCGATAATCGAAAGCTGTCTGCAGAGTATCGAATCTCTAACAGACAGCCCTTTCGTCTGTCGGAGCCCCACCCCATGCATCACACGTTTGCTGCCCCGCTGATTATCACGGGCGCCAATAAACGAGTCGGCCTTGCCTTGACCAAAACATTGAGCAGTCAGGGGTATGAGATCGTAGCCACGTACCGCAACGATCCTGGCGAGCTGGTGACGCTGGAAAATGTTTACCCTTTTCAGGTAGACCTGACCTCCGTTGAAGACAGGCAACAGTTTATCGACTATGTACTCACTTACGCCAAAAGCCTGCGCGGCATCATTCATAATGCATCGCTTTGGCTGGACGACTCGCTTCATCATTTCCAGACCATGTATCAGGTGCATCTCGAAGCGCCGTATCACCTGAACCTGGCTCTGGAGCCGCTCCTGCTTGCCAGTATGCGCGCCGATATCATCCACATTTGTGACGACAGTGCCTCCCGAGGCAGCAAGAATCACATCGCCTATGCAGCGACCAAGGCGGGGTTGAGTAACATGACACTGTCGTTCGCTGAAAAGCTCGCACCTACTGTCAGAGTGAATACCATTGCTCCCGGTCTCCTCATTTTCAAAGAAGACAGCAGTGCTGATTATCAGGAGGCTAC
Source organism: Pseudomonas sp. C2.3V (assembly GCF_058536325.1). Taxonomy (NCBI): domain Bacteria; kingdom Pseudomonadati; phylum Pseudomonadota; class Gammaproteobacteria; order Pseudomonadales; family Pseudomonadaceae; genus Pseudomonas; species Pseudomonas sp. C2.3V. Next base: position 3,135,762 of record NZ_JBZUBN010000001.1, read on the forward strand.
GCTGAAAAAGGCTCTACTTCCGTATGAGCCTGGAGCCGCGCCGATCATCGAGGCTGTGACCTATCTGTTGCAGTCCACCTATACAACAGGCAGTACGGTTACGGCCAATGGTGGCCGCCACCTGCGTCATTCAAAGAATGCCTGATTGTCCCAGGCATTCATTTCTGGAGGAATCGATCCATGACCGAACAAGAGCGCATCGAGCTGGAGGCTGCGGCCTTTCGTACATTAGTAAAACATTTGCGCAAGCGTACCGATGTACAAAACATCGACCTGATGAATCTGTCAGGCTTTTGCCGGAACTGCCTATCGAAATGGTATAAGGCGGCGGCAGATGAAAAGGGCGTGGAACTGAGCATGGACGATGCACGTGAAGCCGTCTATGGAATGCCGTATGCCGAGTGGAAATCGCGTTACCAGAAGGAAGCCACACCTGAACAGGCTGCTGCTTTCAAGGAGAGTGCCAAGCCATGACTCCCCTCGAGACCTTTCGCGCTCGGCTTCGTAGTGATGAGCATCTGTTCGCCGATACTTTGGCTTTCATTGCAGAGCACTATGATTACACGCCTCAAGCCTTTGTAAATGGTTCGGTAGAAAACGCAGCTGGCCAAAATGAAGGCTCCTGCAAAACTCTAGGCCTTGCGCTGCTGGAGGGCTTCGAGACACAGGAAGCCCTGTTGGCCTTTGGGGAGCATTACCGTAGCGTTATTGCGACTCCTGAAGGTGCTGATCACGCTAACATCCGCTCGCTGATCACCCATGGTCTGGCAGGCGTCCGCTTCGCCCAGCTGCCATTGGCAGCAAAACAGTCGGTTTGATCTGTCGCTTGCGCCTTGTTCCGAAACGATCAAGGCGCAACAGTGTTGCTCATAACTTGTTCGCGTTCAGTGGCTAGGTCCTACTTACCTAATTGAATCAAGCCGTGCCTTCAGCTCATGGGTCAGTAATAATAGGCAGCGACTGCTTTCTAAACCTGTGACTGCCAATGCGCCTATCTCGCTTTTACGTCGACCTTCCCCTTTCGCTCGGGCAACAGATCCTCCCTGAAGCACAGGCTCATTATATGGGGCGTGTATTACGTCTTACCTCGGGTACAGCCGTACAACTATTCGATGGGTCTGGCTATGAATACAAGGGAGTGCTAACCGAGATCGGGAAAAAGTCGGCGCACGTGGACATACAGGAGCGCTTTTCCGGAATGGAGGAATCAACGCTTCGTGTCCATTTAGGGCAAGGTCTTTCCCGAGGGGAAAGAATGGATTGGGCTATACAAAAAGCGACAGAACTGGGCGCCGCCGAAATCACTCCTGTCATGACGGAGCGCTGCGAGGTGCGCCTGAAAGATGAGCGGGCCGACAAGCGTCTTCTACATTGGAAGCAGGTCGCTATTAGCGCCTGTGAGCAGTGCGGACGTTCAACCCTCCCTATCATCCATGCCCCCGTCACGCTAGCCGAGTGGCTTGGAAAGGTCGAGGCCGATTTGAAGCTTGTACTTCATCCCGTTGCGGAGCCGCTTACCAGCCACACGCCACCCTCTAGTCTCGCCTTTCTGATAGGCCCAGAAGGTGGTCTTACTGATAACGAGGTGGCAGAGTCCCAGAAGGCCGGTTTTGTTTCTGCACGTCTGGGACCGCGTGTACTCAGGACTGAAACAGCGCCGGTTGTGGCGCTGGCTGTAGCACAGCAGCTCTGGGGAGACTTCTAGAAGGTTAGAAAGCCTGGTCTCAACCGGGCTTTCTGATTAGATCACTCCGATTTCAGCCAGCTTTTCTTCCAGCGCAATCAGATCGGGAATCTTCACTACACTACCCTGATGCTTCACAGCTGCCAGCTCCAGAGGATCCAGAGGAACATCAGCCGACTCAAGGTCAGGTGTAACTCTCATGGAACGTGGAATACCTTGCACGAGGATGGCCAGGAAACGCACATGAGCACGCCCTCCCAAGGCGTTGATGATCGCGACCCGGGCTGACGTACTGTTACGGTCAAACTGCAACGGCGCTCCCGAGGCGGCTTCGAAGCTGAGCAGCGGGAGCCGAAGGTCTCGCCACGCTACCTGCCCCAAACACCAGTCAGGCTGATCGGCCAGCTTGGCAACCGGTCGATACGGTATCAACTCAGCCACAGCAACGTTAGGCAGCAAAAGCGTGCGGTCCGTAAGGGAAAGCAGCAGTCCTGTCAGGTTTTCAGGTGTGCTTGTGAGTGCTGGTGTTTGGCTCATAGGAACTCCTTTCAATGAGCATGCTGCTTGGCTAGGCGGTTGACCAGCGCTTCGGCCAGCCCCCGCGGATCACTCGTGAACGAAGAGAATCCTGCCTCTCGAAGTGTCTCTGGCATACTGGCGCAACTACAACTGTCGGCGCTTTGAGTCCATATCTCCGCACCTCTTCGGCGCATATAGGCTGCCGAGCTGCTACCGTCATTACCCATGCCACTAAAAATGATCATGCCGCAACGCGAACCGAAATGTTGAGCCAGATTGAGCATCATTTGGTCGACCGAAGGCGTATAGGGCTCCGGCCATTTGCGGCTCAGGACATCCAGCTTGGAATCATTACGAAAGCTCAGCTCGTTCTGTGTTGGAACGACTATGACCTCACCACACCTGACCTCAAGTCCCGGCTGCGCAATTTGTACATGCCATTGACTGTGGCGACCTACCGCCATTGGAAGTGTTGCCTCGAAATTGGCATCGATATGCTGCGCATAAAGAAAGCCAATCGGGAGTCCGCCTGGCAAAGCGTCAAGAAAAGTCTTTACTGCATCCGGTCCGCCCAGCGATGCGGCCAACAGCCATACCTCTTTGGCAGACTCCCCCATCTGCAAGGGTGTTGAGGCCAGAGACGCTGGCAAACTCAGTCGCTCCGGACGCTCGGTATCAGCCAGAAGCGCCTGAAGGCTCGGACCAACTGCCTCGGTCGTATCACCCACCAAATGCTTCAGCTTGGTAATAAGACGGCGCTCCCAGCGCGGGAAAAGATCCGAGCTGAACTCAGGTGCCTGGCCTTCTCCAAAGAGGACAGGCGTAGAGGTATGTTCAAGCAGATCCTCCAGCACGTTGGAGTCTTCCGACTCAGCCAGATCCACCAGCCAAAGATCCGTCTCACAGGCTCGCAAGGCTTCCACATCAAGCCGCATCGGATCGCTGTTGAATACCACCTGATAGCCGTTGCCAGCCAATACCTGTTGCAACACATACCGTTGCAACGAGGTATCAGCCAGAATGGCAACTCGAACTATTGCTTTCTCAGTCATTTACCTTGACCAACTGTTGGATGTGATTGAGAAGCTCATTTTCCTGGTACGGCTTGCCTAGGTAATGATTTACGCCAATAGTGAAAGCACGATCACGGTGCTTCTCGCCTGTGCGTGACGTAATCATGATGATAGGCAGGTCCTTGAGATGCTCATCGTGACGCACGAGTGAAGCCACCTCGAAGCCATCCATCCGCGGCATCTCGATATCAAGCAACAGGATATCGGGCTTGCGCTCCTGAAGTAGAGCAATCGCATCCACGCCATCCTTAGCGGTAATCACGTCCATCCCGCTCCGTTCAAGCAGACGGCTAGTCACCTTGCGAACCGTAACCGAGTCGTCAACCACCATAACCAGTGTCGGCCGCTCAACTTCGGTCTCCACGGCATAGTCGATCGCAATAGACAGGTCGGCCGGCGCGCCAACGGCACGAGCATAGCGGCTGCGAATCAAGGCCAGCAGGTCAAGAATCACGACTACTCGACCATCCCCTAGAATCGTAGCGCCAGAGATACCATGCACGCCGGTAAACTGTGGGCCCAGGCTCTTTACTACGATCTCTCGCGAACCGGCCAGGCTGTCGATCTGTATAGCCACGGCATGGTCATTCGAGCGCACCAAAATAACCGGCAAGGGAAGCGGCTGGTTGATCAGTTTAGGCCGCTGCCCATTTTCCAGCAGCTCACCCAAGTATTTCAGCTCATACGTCTGGCCTGCATACTCGAAGGAACGAGCACCGGCCTGATAGTAAGCTTCCAGCTCCGTCGCCGACACACGAACGATACCTTCGATTGTGTTCAGCGGAACTGCATACAGGTCCTCGCCAGAGTGCACCATCAGTGCCCGGTTGACCGACACCGTAAAGGGCAAACGGATCGAAAAGGTCGTTCCCTCTCCTGCAACCGAGTGAATACCCATGGTTCCACCCAATTGTTTAACCTCGGAGTGGACCACGTCCATACCAACGCCGCGTCCGGAAATCTGAGTCACCTGTGCAGCGGTGGAGAAGCCCGACTCCAGGATGAACTGCATGACTTCCTGCTCGGAAAGCTCACTGCCCTCATCCATCAGGCCGCGCTCTATGGCTTTGCGACGTACCGCAGACAAATCGATACCACGGCCATCGTCAGAAAGCGTCAGCAGAATATCACCGCCCTCACGACTCAAGGAGAGGTGGATATTGCCCGTTTCGGGCTTGCCTGTTTCCTTACGTGCTTCACTGTTTTCGATACCATGGTCTACCGCGTTACGCAGCATGTGCTCGAGCGGAGCGACAATACGCTCCAGCACATTGCGATCCATTTCGCCTTCGGGGTTGTTTACCTCAAACTCAACCTGCTTTCCCAGCTCACCCGCCACCTGCCGAACAACACGGCGCAGACGTGGAACCATACGGTCGAAAGGCACCATGCGCGTACGCATCAGGCCCTCCTGAAGTTCCGTGTTGACGCGAGCCTGCTGTAATAGCAGGGTCTCCGCATCACGGTTACGGGATGCCAGTGTGTTTTTCAGATCGAGCAAGTCAGACGCCGACTCGAACAAGGAGCGGGACAGCTGTTGCAGTTGCGAGTATCGGTCCATTTCCAATGGATCGAACTCTTCATAGCCCGCACGCTCATGCTCATCCTGGTGACGGCTGAGGATCTGGGCCTGCGTTTCGGTATCCAAGCGACGTAACTGATCGCGGACCCGCTCAATGGTCGCCTCCATCTCACTGAGCGTGGCACCGATATCACTAACCTGCTGCTCGACACGACCTCGGAAAATGGAAGTCTCACCGGCCAGATTAACCAGGTTTTCAAGCAGATCAGCCGGAACGCGTACCAATTCCTGAGGAGCTCGACGGTTACTGTCTTTGCGCGCCGCTTCCTGCGCCCGTTGTACGAAAGGCAGCACCTGAACCTGATCATTGGACTCTTGCGGTGCGGCGGCCATGACAGGGGCAAGCACCTCCAGAGGTTGCTCGGGCTCGCTCACTGGTTCAGGTTCAATCGCTACAGCCAATGCAGGCATGGGCGCTGCGGTGAAATGTTCACGCAGGTCCGCAATTCGTGCCCCTAGATCAGCCAAGCCGTCACGGGCTTTGCCTTTCAACTCAACAATACGGTCCGAGGCAACGGGCCCGTTCAATGGGCTGGCGTCCCCCAGCTCCTGTTCAAGCAAGTGGGCCTGGTCACCCAGTGCGAACTGGCCTGCGAGACGAGCACCACCTTTCAAGGTATGCAGGCAGCGCAGCAGATCATCAACGGCCTCATTCGAGCCTTCGACTTCCTCCCAACGATGGAGCGCCAACTCCATATTGGTGAGCAAGTCCTCAGCCTCCTCGATAAAGATCTCCAGAATTTCGTCTTCATCGGAGTCTTCTACTTGAGCAGGCGGCAATGTAATGCTGACAGGCTGCTCCAACTGCTGATCCGTGCTGGTACGGAAAGCATGAATGGCCTCTACCAGACGCTGGCCAGACGGTACAGGTTGGCGATTACGGACACTTTCCAGCATCTCAAGCAACAGATCGTGGCTTTGATGTAGAAGGCCAAACAAGTGCTCACTCGAACGGAGGCGTCCTGCACTCAATCCTTCGTATAGGAACTCAAGCTCATGGGCCAAATCGCTGACGGGTGTGATGTCAGCCATACGGGCACCGCCCTTGAGCGTATGCAGGTCACGCTGCAAGGCTTCCAGCTCAAAGCTGTTATGCGTATCCATCTGCCAACGTTGCAGAGAACCTGCCGCGCTTTGAAGAATATCGAAACCTTCCTCAAGGAAAATATCGATCAGTTCCTCGTCAGCCTCGTCCAGAGGCTCGAAAGGTTGTACCTCTGACGTTGACGTGTCCTCGGAATACGCAGCGTCTTCATCCTGCTCGACCTGCTGCGTCCGCTGTATACCCTGCCGATAGGCCTGAATCGCATCGACCAGGTCATCAGGCTGACTAAGCGCTTGATGATTCTGCAACTGGTCAAGCTGCTGAGCCAAGCGGTCATGACAGCGCTGGAGCAGCGGTTTTAAGTCGTCACTTGGTTGGTAACGACCGTCAACAAGCCCCTCGTATAACGTCTCAAGTTCATGGGCCAAAAGGCTGATGGGCTCGATATCAGCCATCCGCGCCCCGCCCTTGAGGGTATGTAGGTCGCGCTGCAGAATCCAGAGATTGTTATGGTTGGTCGGCTCCTTGAACCAACGCTCAAGTGCCTGCCCAGCGCTATCAAGAAGGTCGACCGCCTCTTCCAGGAAGATGGCCACCATCTCGCTGTCAAGCTCATCGTCAACTGGAATAGCAGGAGCCTGTGCAACGGGCTCGGCCGTACTGATCGCAGAGGACTCGACTACCGGATCGACATCATCAGCCGACACTGCCTCAGCCTCAGTCTCAGTCTCAGTCTCAGTCTCAGTCTCAGTCTCAGTCTCAGTCTCAGTCTCAGTCTCAGGAGCATCCAGTTCAGCAAGAAGCAATTGCAAGGCATTGATGCGCTCACCCTGAGGTGTGGCTCTAAGCCCCACGGCCAGTTGGTTAAGCATGCTGACCAAGGCTTCCTGGGAAGCCAGCACTTCCTCGAAGAACACGTCACGATGAGGAATATGCGCACTAATGCAGGATTGATAGACCTCGCAAAGAGCTGAACTCAATGCCTCCACGTCTGAAAGCCCCGCGTTAGCGGCCCGATCAGAGAAATGAGTGAACTCAGCGGACAGCGAGGCAGCATGATGAGCATCGTCACCCGTTGCTTGCCAGCCCTCTAGCAGACCATCGGCCTTGAGCAGGATATCCATGCTCTCGATAAGAAAATCGGAGAGGCGTTGACGATTGTGATGCGTATTCGACTCTGCCGCATCGATCGAAGCGGTCTGCTCGGATCTTTGCTCCAGCAGATCCTGCAATCGAGCCAACAAGGCATCATTATCGATAAGCTGAATATCAATATGGTCGTCACTCAATTGTCTGAGGCCGTCCTCTATCGAATACGCTGCATCCGCCAGTACCTGCTGCTCTTCAGAGCCAAACGGTGTATGGCTTGCCTTGTATTCCTTAACAACACGCTCCAACAACGAAGCAAGGTCAGCAATCGCTGAAATACCTGCCATATGAGCGCTACCCTTGAGGGTATGCAAGGCACGCAGCAGATTATCAGTAACCTGTTGAGGTACCTCAGGGTCCGCCTGTTCGAGGTATTCTGCAATTGTTGCAAGATGAGCCTCCGCCTCATTACGGAAGATATCCAGTAGCAACGGATCAACATTTTCACGCTCAGGCAGCTCTTCAAACACAGGCTCGCTTGTAACCTGTGCATCCAGCGACTTTTCGTCATCAGCTTCAAGGCTAAGCTCTGGCTCTGGCTCTGGCTCTGGCTCTGGCTCTGGCTCTGGCTCTGGCTCTTCAGCATGGTCTACAGACGTAACCGGAGCCTCGACGTCAGCATTTTCATCCTGAGAACTGGGCTCAACCTCAGAGGCAGGCTCTACCTGTTCAGAAGACTCAAACGCGTCTGGAATCGGAAGCCCGCGGGCCAGCGCATGAGCCGCCGCTGCAAGGTAATCGACATCGTTACGCTGACGCTGAGCATTCAGCTCGTACTCATCAATCAGCTGCGGCAGTAGCTGTAGGACCTCGTTTACTACATGCTGAATATCAGCAGAGGTTTCTACACTGTGGTCGATGACACGGTTGAGAAGGTTTTCAACCGCCCATGAGAGTTCGCCAATGATCAAGGCGCGCACCATGCGCCCGCTACCCTTCAGGGTATGGAAGGCTCGACGGCTCTCAGATAACGCTTCACGATCCGAGGCATTAGCCAACCAGCGGGGAATATACGTGTTAAGCGTTTCGAGCACTTCTTCTGCCTCTTCGATGAAGACTTCTCTCAAATCTTCATCGACAGGCTCCTCATCAACAGGAGGAGGAAGAATAGAGGGAGGAACTTCTTTTGCAGGCGGATTGATAGCCTGCACAGGGGAGGCCATGACATCCCCCAGATCCATATCAGTCTCTTCGCCATGACTGGGTGCAGGAGAGGTGTCAGTTGCTGTATCGATGTGTTCAGGCAACGCCTCAGCCTCAGCCTCAGTCGGCTGCGACGCATCCAGAGACGCGGTGGCTTCCTGCTTGTCATCCCTGGCTTCCAAGGCACCGATAGCTGCGTCGGCAGGCAGTTCTGGCTCTGTCGAGGGCTCGTGAGAAAGCGCCTCCTCCGCTGTCGGCTCAAGTGATGTAGCGTCCTGCTGTTGGCCGTCAACACCAGAAGCGGTGCTGGCTTCAGGAGAGCTGCTTTCGAGCGAATCAACCGCTCCAGCGTGGGCAGGCTCTTCAACCTCTGCATCAGCATCGCTCATAGCGCTGTCAGCGCTTGCGTCCGGCGTCGGCTCTGTAGCGATTTCCTCTATAACCAGAGGCACATCAGTCGAACTGGATACCAAGGGATAGCCCAAGGTTTCCATGCTCTCCTCTGCTACATCAAGAATCAGCTCCTGCTGTGCATTGGAGTCGTCAGCGAGACGTTCAAGGTAATATTCGACACTGGTAATAGCATCTGCCAGCGTGTCCAAGCTCTGCCAGTCTGGAACGACCTGGCGAGCCAGGAGCTCTTGCTGAATATAGCGATTACATGCCTCAACCAAGCCTGCTGCACGCTCCAGAGGAATCATGCCCAGGCCGCCTCGAACCTGGGTCAGCAACTGGGGAATCGGCAACAAATGCTCATGATTCCATTGAGAGGCTATGAATTCGATAATGGCATCTTTGGTCTGCTCAAGACCGTTACGCGCCTCTCTAATGACAAGCTGATGTACCTGGGCAACGTCTGTCGTGGGAAGATGAGACTCCTCATCATCGCCATGATCCGTCACGCCAATCATGCCCGCCAGTGTTGCCTCGACATAAAGCAACGCACCTGCGATATCCATGAGCGCAGAATCGGTACTGGGCACATCCCCAGCGGCCAGCGCCGAGACCTGATCGATCTGATCCAGAATAACGCGACGCGGCTGGCCAAAGCCCAGGACAGCCAACGTGTCTGCAATTTGCTTCAAGGGAAGCAGCAGTGCGCCCAGCTCGCTAGACTGCTGACGGTCGCTACGTACATACAAATCAAGGCTGTCCTTGATGCGCACCAGCTCTTCGCATAGAGCTGTCACCACGGAGCGCATCGCATCGCGATCCGGACCAATGCTTCCATTGTTTCCAGTATAACCCTGCCCTGAAATCTGCAGCGCTTCTTCGAGCTTGTAGAGAGCCTTTATTTCCTTGATTCGGGGCGTATCGCTTGTAGCTTGGCCCAGATAGAAAAGCAGATCGCGTGTCAGATCATAAGAAGCTGGCACATTGAGTGCCGCTGTTCCGCTTGCCAGCAGCCGCTTCAGCTCATTATCGATGCGACGCAGAAATACACGTACGCGGCTATCGTTCTCGAAGACGCCAGCGCTGAGTCCTTCAATCAGAGCAGAAGCCATCGGCCACAACTCGCCAAGCGGACTGCCTGCGCATAAATGCTCAAGACGCTCGAACACCTTCGTCAGATAATTGAGGTGACTGGCAACACCTTGGTTACGGAACAGGCTGACTTGTGCAACCTGTAAAACCTGACGGAGTTTGCGTACGACTACCGGCCAATCGGTTGCTTGTCTGCGAGCCAGCTCTTCGGGCTCGAGAAGCGGTACAAGGGGCGGAGAAGCTGGCGAGAAGAAGTTAACCTCGGATAAAGGCTTCTCGCCTCTGACTGCACGCAGTTCATTCAGAAGCGGCAGCACCATCATCGGCAGGTCGCGACGGGCACCGAGAATGCGATCCAGATAGGATGGAAGTTGCAAGATGGCTCGCATCAGAACTTCAAGCGCATCACTCTGGGCTGCTGCCGGATCGTTCTGAAGCACCTCGGCCAGCCGCTCCATTTCTTCGGCAAGCAGCGCAGCGCCATAGAATTCGACCATCTGCAGGGTGCCGTGGACCTGGTGAATGTAGGTCAGGCAGAAGCGAATCCGGGTAGTGTCCTGAGGATTCTCAACGAAAGCTTCAAGTGCATGCTGGGCTTGCTTCAGCGTTTCGGCAATCTCACCCTTCACCCACTCCAGAGCGACATAATCGTGCCGATCTGCCATATTCACTCCATTCATACCGTTAAGCTACCCTGCGGGTAAAAGCCAAAACACGCTCATCAGCGACCGGGATCAGGTCTGGATGACTCCAGCCAGTGACCTCTCCCACGCCAATTACTAAAAGTCCGCCGGGGTTCAGCTTGCTGACAAGCTGATTGAGGATGTCCTTACGAAGCCACCGACGAAAATAAATGAGCAGGTTTTGACAGAAGATGACATCCATGCCAGATATGGGTGTTCTACCAAGCTCGAGCACATTCAATCGCGCGCAACACAGGCGAGCTTTCAAAGCGGAAGCTATGGAAAACGTTCCATCTGCATGATTTGAAAAATAGCGATCAAGCAGCGAACTATCTAAATGCTTAACTTTCTCAGAGGCATATATTCCAAGACGAGCGTTGCTCAAGGCATGTGAGCTAATGTCTGTAGCAAAGACACCGTAGCGCTCGGATAAACCCGCCTTGCGGAAGGTCTCTGAGGCCGTTATTGCCATTGAGTAAGCTTCTTCTCCACTGGAGCAACCCACACTCCACAAAGACAAGGTTGCCTCGCTGTCCAATTGGATACGCTGACTCAAATAAGCCTCCAACGTCTCGAAGGAAGGAAGGTGGCGAAAAAACTGAGTGAACTGCGTGGTTAAGTGATTCAGCAGATCAGCCCATTCCCTTGCGCCCGTCACTCCCCGTGTTACATATCGATAGTAGTCTGCGTAATCGTTGATACCCAGCGCTCGCATACGGCTCGTCAAATGGGTCTGAAAAAATGGGCGCCTCGCGATGTCGATAACAATCCCGACACGACTCTCAAGCAAATGCTGCCAAGCGATGAATTCGCTTGGCAGCATTTCCATCGAGGGCTGGAAACTCCAGCCCTGGGGATGCTCGACATTCGTTGCGATAGCGTCCATACCTCTCGCCGCTCCGTACGAGCTGTGCACTTAGCTAGGAGACTGATCTTCTGGCAGCTTGAAGCCCGAAACCGAACGTCTCATTTCATTCGCCATCTTCGCCAGGTCTCCAATGCTACGAGCGGTAGCGGTAGTACCGGCAGAGGTTTGCGAAGTAATTTCCTGAATGACGTTCATAGTGTTTGAGATGTGACCTGCAGATGACGCCTGCTGACGCGCAGCATTGGAGATGTTCTGGATCAGACCTGCCAACGCTCTGGAAACCTTTTCAATTTCCTCGAGCGCCACACCCGCGTCCTGGGCCAGAGAGGCACCGCGAACTACTTCGGAGGTCGTTTGCTCCATGGAAATAACAGCCTCGTTGGTATCGGTCTGAATCGCTTTTACAAGGGCTTCGATCTGCTTGGTTGCGCCAGAGGAACGCTCAGCAAGACGTTGAACTTCATCGGCTACCACGGCGAAGCCGCGACCCGCATCACCGGCCATCGAAGCCTGGATGGCCGCATTAAGGGCCAGAATGTTTGTCTGGTCGGCAATGTCGTTAATCAAGCTAACGATGTCACCGATCTCTTGGGAGGATTCACCCAGTCGCTTGATCCGCTTGGAGGTATCCTGAATCTGCTCACGGATGTTATCCATGCCCACGATCGTATTATGTACGACCTGGTTGCCCTTGTTTGCAATGGATACAGAGCGCTCTGCTACCGCAGTCGACTCGGAGGCGTTGGCCGATACCTGGTCAATAGAAACTGCCATTTCGTTAACAGCGGCAGAAGCCCCGGCGATTTCCTGCGCCTGGTGCTCGGAAGCCTCCGCCAGATGAATAGCGGTTGACTGAGTTTCCTGAGCAGCTGCCGATACCTGAACCGCTGTCTGGTTAATGGTTTTAACCAGGTCACGCAACTGGTCGATCGAGTAGTTGATCGAGTCAGCAATCGCCCCTGTAAAGTCTTCGGTAACGGTTGCCTCTACGGTCAGGTCACCGTCGGCAAGGTCTGCAATTTCGTCAAGCAAGCGAAGAATCGCAGCCTGGTTACGCTGGTTCTTTTCATTGGTTTCAGCCAGACGCTGACGTGCTTCTTTTACAATGATAAGACCGATTGAAATAATCGATACCAACGCGATAAGGCCCAGAACGTAGTTACCGAGGACGTTGATACGTCGCTCAGCCGTTACGTTGCCATAACCTTGCGCCAGATCCGACGCTTTGGTCAAAAGCTGCTGTGAACTGGCAAAAATCTGGTTGGCTGCTTCACGCACGACAAGCAGTTCAGAAGACGTACCGAGAATTTCGTCCACGTTGCCGGAAACGAATTCAAACAGCTCGTTAACCTCATTCAAACGGCTAACAGCTTCGGGGTCAGTCACTTTTGCGATGTTCATCGAAGCGTTGCCTTCAAGCATCGCGTTCAAGACACGGCCAAACATACTGGCATCACGACCGAAACTATCGGCGGCCTGAACAGCAGACTGATCGCCAGCCAGCACCTTGTTAACCGAACCCAGAATACGCTCAGCCAGGAGTGACTGACGTTGCGCGACCGCTACTTGTTCAGCGGGTGCCTTACGCTCCAGCAGGATGTTAACGATCTCATCGTACTCTACCTGCAACTGGGGAATCGTCTGGGCAAGCGTAGTCGCAAGCTGATGCAATGATAGTACGGTCTGCTCACTGGCCGTAATGTCATCCGCACTTTTCCGGACACGATCCCATTCAGCCTGTACCGCTTCCATTTGTGGGGCAACAGACAATGAAGAAGGCGGCAAACCTGCTAGCTCATTACCGTTACGCAAGATATCCCAGCGTCTTTCGAACTCGTTACGAGCCGCCTTAAGCTGATTGAATGCCTCGGGCTTACCTGTTGCAGCCTCACTCGCGTTGGTGGAAATACGCTGTGAGAGAACACGCAACTCACCCGCATGCTCAAGATATTGCTTATCGTGGTTGGCTTGCGTACTGAGATACGCGAAGTTTGCGAAAAGCAGAACAATTGAAATGATCAGCGCGACAAAAAGGCCGGCGACCAAAGGACTCGTTTTCCCCGTACTCGTTTTCTTCATTGCTGGCCCCCGCCTGGACCGGTTTATTGCATATTCCTTTGTGATAAAGCCAATTCATTTGGCCCCACAATCCATTGCCCATGCAATTAGATGGCCAGCTTGACTGGCTCTCGTTCAGCATGGATGTGTCCGCCTGCATGTCTTATACAGAGAAGCGTGGCGATACTGATGTTACGTTGTGCGCTAAGCGGCAACGTTTAAAAACTGCTGGTGTTGAACCAGTGCGTGTGGACTGAAAACCAACCACTCCGATTCCCGGATAAAAACCCCGTGAATGAAAGCCTCTAGCTTTTCTATCGGCGCAGCGGACTTTTCACTGAAGGAAGTGATTGAAAAATGTTGCATACCAAACACTTCATCGACGATCAGTCCAGCATAAATGTCCTGGTGATCAACAACCAGAACACGGCGCTGAGCACGAACAGACGATGACTCGCCGCCCAGAAATCCATTGAGATCCATCAAGGGAAGCAAGCGTCCGCGAACATTGGCTACACCCTTCACCCAGCTTTTTACGCCAGGTAAAAGGGTATAACGAGGCTCATGGAGAATTTCGCTCACCTCCCCCATTGGAGCAACAAACAGACGGCCTCCCATACGGAACCCGACCCCGCTCCATGAGCGCACCACCTCCTGCTGAGCAGGCAATCCCGCCGCCAAGTCCCGGCATCGCTGATCGATCTGAGCGAAAAGGGTATAAGGAGTATGGCTTCCATTCATATGAAGATCCTGCCTTGAATGACCTTAAGCGCTGAGTACACCAGCCAAGGTTTTCAACAATGTGTCTTCATCAATCGGCTTCGTCAGATAATCACGCGCACCTTGACGCTTGCCCCAGACCTTGTCGGTCTCCTGATCCTTGGTCGTCACGATAACGACAGGGATCTGGCTGGTTTCGCTGTCTTTGGTTAACTGACGGGTTGCCTGAAAACCGTTCAGACCGGGCATCACGATGTCCATCAGAACGACATCGGGCTTTTCCTGACGAGCCAAGGCAACGCCATCAGCACCGTTTTCAGCCTTGAGAACCTGATGGCCGTGCTTTTCCAGCATGGCGGTCAGCTTGTACATTTCAGTCGGTGAATCATCGACTATCAAAATTCTAGCCATTTTCGAATCCTACTTGGTCAGTACCACGAACCAGACGCCTCAGGACGTATGCTCGACTGGGGTAAAATTAGGCACATGGTTTTTTATTGCGCCGATCAGCTCTTCTTTGCTGAACGGTTTGGTCAGGTATTGATCGGACCCAACGATCCGACCCTTAGCCTTGTCAAAGAGGCCGTCACGCGAAGAAAGCATGATGACCGGCGTCGATTTGAATGCGCTATTGTTCTTGATAAGCGCACAGGTCTGATAACCGTCCAAACGAGGCATCATGATATCAACGAAAATGATGTTGGGATGGTTATCCGCAATTTTTGCGAGCGCATCGAATCCATCGACGGCAGTAATAACTTCGCAGCCTACTTTCTTGAGAAGCGTCTCGGCGGTTCGACGAATCGTTTTCGAATCATCGATTACCATTACCTTCAGACCTTCGGAGTACTGTTCCATGTTTGCTTTACCACCACATAGGCGAGTTATGACGCCTTTATCAATGCATTCCAGCCCTTTTAAGCTATCGGCTGGAAATCGAATCTTTTTAGCACAGTCTACAGGGTCTATCTATTAACCACCGGACTACCGGTTTTTCTTGATAACTAAGCGCGCTATCGCCACTCTGAGCATTCATCAGTGTCGGCCGATCAGAGCCGTCAAACCGTTTGCTTTGGAGAATCGATCAATGAGCATACGCATCGGGATAGTTATGGATCCCATTGCCCATATTGCCTACAAAAAAGACAGTTCCCTTGCCATGTTGTGGGCTGCTCAGGCGCGTGGATGGACACTACATTACATGGAGATGCAGGACCTGTACCACCTTGACGGCAAATCTCGTGCGCACTGCCGTTTATTGAAGGTACATCAAAATTCTGAACACTGGTACGACCTGCATGATGAGCTGGACATTCCTCTTGCAGACTTAGACGTCATTCTGATGCGCAAGGATCCACCCTTCGACAATGAGTATGTCTATGCTACTTATATGTTGGAACAGGCAGAGCGGGAAGGATCGTTGATTGTTAACAAGCCCTCCAGCCTTCGCGACTGCAATGAGAAATTTTTTGCCACTTTATTCCCAGAATTGACACCCCCTACACTGGTCAGTCGCCGTGCCGACTTGATTCGGGAATTTGCCCAAACCCATCAGGACGTCATCCTCAAGCCGCTCGATGGAATGGGTGGCTCGTCCATCTTCAGACACCGCGAAGGCGACCCGAACCTGTCGGTCATACTGGAAACGCTGACACAGCACGGAACACAACAGATCATTGCGCAGCGCTACCTACCGGCTATCAAGAGTGGCGACAAGCGTGTACTCATGATCGATGGCGAACCCGTGGAGTACTGCCTTGCCAGAATACCGGCTCAAGGCGAAACCCGAGGCAATCTGGCGGCGGGTGGCCGGGGTGTCGCGCAGCCCTTGTCTGACAGGGACAGAGAGATCGCGGCTAAGGTAGGACCTGAGCTTCGCAAGCGTGGCC
This sequence comes from Pseudomonas sp. C2.3V, assembly GCF_058536325.1. NCBI lineage: Bacteria > Pseudomonadati > Pseudomonadota > Gammaproteobacteria > Pseudomonadales > Pseudomonadaceae > Pseudomonas > Pseudomonas sp. C2.3V. The sequence continues at coordinate 3,151,660 of NZ_JBZUBN010000001.1, forward strand.
TACTATTTGTAGGACTGGATGTAATTGGCGAGCATCTGACGGAAATCAACGTGACCAGCCCTACCTGTATTCGGGAAATTGATAACGCCTACGATACCCGCATCGCTGAGCGGTTGATGGATGTCATCGAAAAGAAGGTGGCGATGAGACCTGGACGATAGACATTTGTCCCAACTCTCTTCAGACTTCCTCAAATAGTCATCAACCGGCACGACAGGATCGTCCTGCCGGTTAGCAGTTTTCTCATAGCGTAATCTCAACTACTCATCATGAATGCCGCTATCCCAAATACGCTGCCTGCCGCCTCTGCCGTTCGCCCTGCAGACCGTCTTGGCTTTACCCTCTTTATAGCGGCACTGGTTCATGTCGTTCTGATTTTGGGCTTGGGCTTTTCCATGCCGGAACCTAGTGAAGTCAGCAAGTCCCTTGAGATTACACTCGCCTCATTCAAGAGCGACAAGGCGCCGGAGAAAGCGGATTTTCTGGCCCAGGAAAATCAGCAGGGCAGCGGCACGCTTGATAAGGCACTGGCCCCCAGCACTACAGAAGAGGTGCCATTCAAGGACAGCGAGATAAAGCCTGCCGTCAAGCCGACTTCCCCTCGGCAAACCACTGAACCCAAGACCCCCAAGGCCGCCGTCACGACCAAGTCGGCACGTCAGGACAAAGCACCTACTCGGAAAGAAAAACCCGAGCCAGAAGCTGTCGCCCGAGAAACACCTCACTTTGATAACTCTCAGATCTCAAGCGAAATAGCCAGCCTTGAGGCCCAGCTTTCCCAGGAGCGTCAGCAGTATGCCAAGCGGCCAAAGATCTACCGGATCAATGCAGCCTCTACCATGAAGGACAAAGGCGCCTGGTACAAGGAAGACTGGCGCAAGAAGATCGAGCGAGTCGGCAACCTGAACTATCCAGAACAAGCCCGCCGCGAACGACTTTACGGAAGTCTTCGCCTGCTGGTTTCTATCAACCGAGACGGCTCGCTTTACGAGGTTCAAATCCTCGAGTCCTCTGGACAGACCGTGCTTGATCAGGCCGCCCTGCGCATTGTGCGCCTGGCTGCGCCATTTGCACCGTTTAGCGGAGACCTTAGCGATATCGACAGGCTTGAAATCATACGGACATGGCGCTTTGAGCGTGGAGACCGACTCGCCAGCCAATAATGTTGTTGAGTTAGGCTTGAAGCTTCCTACGTGAAGCTAGAAACTAGCAGCATGAACGCTAGCACTCCGCAATACCTCAAAAACCATCTTTTGATCGCCATGCCGCACATGGCGGACTCCAACTTTGCCCAGACGCTCATCTATCTGGTTGAGCACGGCGAGGATGGTGCTATGGGCATTATCATCAACAAGCCCAGCGCATTAAATCTGGAAGATGTTCTGGAACAGCTGCGCCCTGATGAAGCGCCGCCGCTTTCCTCGAGAAGCACTGCCATTTATAACGGCGGACCAGTGCAAGTCGAGCGCGGCTTTGTTCTTCATCCATCCGGCCCGCAATTCCAGGCAACACTGGAGCTGGGTGAGCTGGCACTTTCCACCTCTCAGGACATCTTGTTTTCCATAGCCGATGGCCACGGGCCCGAGCAGCACCTGATTGCCCTGGGCTACGCCGGGTGGGAAGCAGGCCAGCTTGAAGTCGAGCTGGCTGAAAATGCCTGGCTTACCTGCGAGGCCGATCCATCCATTCTGTTCGATGTTCCCAGTGAGCTTCGTTTGAAAGCAGCAGCGGCCCAGCTAGGTATCAACCTATCCTTATTGACCAGCCAATCGGGTCATGCCTGAATGATTTCCTCATTTAAGCTGGTACTGGGATTTGACTACGGCACGCGCCAGATAGGCGTTGCGGTGGGCCAGCCTGTAACAGGCCAAGCTCGAGAGCTATGCCTTCTCAAAGCACAAAATGGTGTGCCGGACTGGTCGAAGGTTGAGAGCCTGCTTAAAGAGTGGCAACCCGATGCGCTGGTAGTGGGCCTTCCATTGAATATGGACGGTACGTCTAGCGAGATGAGTACACGTGCGGAGAAATTCGCACGACGCCTCAATGGTCGATTCAATCTACCTGTTTACACCCACGATGAGCGCCTGACCACATACGAAGCCAAGGGTGTACGTCTTGCCCAAGGCCAGCGTGATGGTTACCGTGAACGCCCTGTCGACGCCTTGGCCGCTGCCATGCTCCTTGAAGGCTGGCTTACTGCCCAAGCCGAGACGGTCAAACCCGAGCCTCCGCAGGAGAATGCATGAGCACCCCGAATCCTACCGATCTAATTCCGCAAATGGCGGATCAATTGACTCGCCACCTTGAGCGCAAGGGTATTAGCGAACCCTGCTTGGTGGGAATCCGAACCGGAGGTGTCTGGGTTGCTCAAGCGCTACTGGATGCTCTTCAAAATGAATGGCCTCTAGGCACCCTGGATGTTTCATTCTATCGGGATGACTTTACTCAGAATGGGTTGCATCCACAGGTACAACCCTCTGCCCTCCCCTTTGAAATAGAAGGCAGGCACCTTGTTCTGGTTGACGATGTGCTTATGACCGGGCGCACCATTCGTGCGGCATTGAATGAATTGTTCGATTATGGCCGCCCAGCCAGCGTGACCCTCGTCTGCCTATTGGATCTGGAGGCGCGCGAACTTCCTATTCGCCCCGACATCGTTGGTCAAACGCTTCCCTTGGGTCCGGATGAGCGCATCAAGCTGACAGGGCCTACTCCCCTGGCCTTTGAACGAAAAGCCCTTTCTTCTGCTATTTGACACTCAAGGCTTACCGCCATGACCAACGCTACGCGTTCCTTGCAACTGAATGCCAATGGTCAGTTGCGCCATTTTCTTTCCCTGGATGACTTACCTCGCCCTCTGCTGACCGAACTGCTTGATACGGCAGATTCCTTTCTTGAGGTAGGCGCACGCGCAGTCAAGAAAGTACCCTTGTTGCGCGGCAAAACGGTATGCAATGTTTTCTTTGAAAACTCAACCCGGACTCGAACCACTTTCGAGCTGGCGGCCAAGCGGCTTTCTGCTGATGTCATCACACTGAACGTTTCGACTTCCTCGACCAGCAAAGGCGAAACACTGTTCGATACCTTACGAAACCTGGAAGCTATGGCGGCGGACATGTTCGTAGTCAGACATGCCGACTCCGGCGCTGCACATTTTATTGCTGAGCATGTTTGTCCACAGGTAGCAATCATCAATGGCGGTGACGGCCGTCATGCACACCCCACACAGGGCATGCTCGATATGCTCACCATTCGCCGTCACAAAGGTGATTTCGAAAAACTGTCTGTAGCGATTGTTGGCGACATCCTGCACTCTCGCGTGGCGCGCTCGAATATGCTGGCGCTACGGACTCTGGGATGCCAGGACATCCGCGTCGTCGCACCACGCACACTCCTGCCCATCGGCCTTGAAGATAGTTATGGCGTAAAAACATTTACGGACATGACGGCCGGACTGAAAGATGTGGATGTAGTCATCATGCTGCGTCTTCAACGCGAACGGATGCAGGGTGGGCTACTGCCCAGCGAAGGCGAGTATTACAAGCTATTCGGACTGACCACACAACGCCTGGCTCAGGCTAAACCAGACGCAATTGTCATGCACCCCGGACCGATCAACCGTGGAGTGGAAATAGAGTCGGCCGTCGCTGACGGGAGTCAATCTGTGATTCTCAATCAGGTGACCTACGGCATTGCCGTACGTATGGCTGTTCTATCCATGGCAATGAGCGGGCAAACGGCCCAGCGTCAACTTGAGCAGGAGAATATCTAAGTGACTCTGAGCATTATCAAGGCACGAGTAATAGATCCCGCCACCCGCCTCGATCAAATAACCGATATTCACGTTTCCCAAGGCAATATCATTGCCTTGGGTGAAGCCCCTGTTGGTTTCAAGGCAGAAACTGTAATTGATGCCTCTGGACTGATAGCAGCTCCCGGCCTTGTTGATCTGAATGTGTCGCTCCGCGAACCAGGCCATACCCGAAAAGGCACTATAGAAAGCGAAACGCAGGCAGCGGCAGCAGGTGGTACAACCAGCCTGTGTTGTCCGCCGTCTACCAAGCCCGTACTGGATACTACTGCGGTCACCGAACTCATTTTGGATCGTGCGCAAGCGGCAGGCAAAGCGCGTGTCTTTCCTGTTGGTGCCCTGACAAAAGGGTTGGCCGGAGAGCAACTTGCCGAACTCGTTACCTTGCACAGTGCAGGCTGTGTAGCCTTTACCAATGGGCTGGCCCCCATGGCAGGCATGCGCACGCTTCGGCGAGCACTGGAGTACGCAGCGACCTTTGATTTGAAGGTTATCTTTACGTCTCAGGATGCTGATCTAGCAGAAGGCGGGCTGGCTCATGAGGGCCCTACCGCTAGCTTCCTAGGTCTTGCTGGCATACCAGAGACAGCTGAAACCGTTGCCCTATCCCAAAACCTTCTTCTGGTTGAGCAAAGCGGCGTACGAGCACACTTTAGCCAGCTGACCAGCGCCCGTGGAATCGAGATGATCGCTGAAGCGCAGGCACGGGGGCTCCCTGTCACCGCCGATGTAGCGTTGTATCAACTGTTTCTTACTGATGAACGGCTTGAAGGGTTTTCCAGTTTTTACCATGTGCAGCCGCCTCTTCGCACTGAGCGAGACAGGCAGGCGTTGCGTGAAGCAGTACGAAGCGGCGTAGTACAGGCCATTGCCAGTCATCACCAGCCGCATGAAGAAGATGCGAAGCTTGCGCCTTTCGCAGCCACCGAGCCCGGTATCAGCAGTGCAGAATTGTTGTTACCTCTGACCTTGAAGCTTGTAGAAGAAGGGTTAGTGGATTTATCGACTGCCCTTCACAGGCTAACAAGTGGCCCTGCCTCTGTATTGGATCTGCCTGCCGGTCAGTTATCAGTAGGTACCCCAGCCGATATCGTCCTTTTCTCGCTCGAAGAGCGTACCACCGTAGGCAAGCCCTGGCTTTCACGCGGGCGCAATACGCCATTCATGGACGTAGAGCTGCCAGGAAGGGTTCGCCACACACTGGTTGCAGGCAAGACAACGTATCAGGCCTGAAACCAGCGAACCCGCTGTGTACAGCGGGTTCGCTCATCCCTACCCTAGAATACCGCCTCCTTTCTGCCGATTCTCGATGGAGACCTGATCGTTCAGCGTCCAGAAATCGTACAGCACACCCAACAGGAAAAATCCGCCGGTAAAGAAGTACAGAATGGCCGTAATCCATTTACCCATGTACAACCGATGGACGCCAAAAATGCCTAGAAACGTCAACAGTATCCACGCAATGCTGTAATTGACGCGACCGCCCTGGAACCGCATATCTGCCTCACGATCCATGCTGGGGATCAGGAACAGGTCGATCAGCCAACCAACCCCTAGAAGGCCTAGCGTAAAAAACCAAATGGTGCCGGTAACCGGCTTTCCGTAATAAAAGCGATGAGCACCCAGAAAGCCAAAAATCCACAACAGGTATCCAAGCACTTTGCTATGCGTATCGTTTTGGTACTTCATGACAACCTCAGTCACAGAGCGGTAATGTCTGCTTCATAAGCAAGATTTTTTGATTTCACTGGTCATTCTGCCAGTGATTCCAACTGGTATAGAAACCTTTTGCGACATGAACCGCTGATTTTTGATAAATATCTCGACCGGCGGAGCGGAAATAAAACTATCGATCTGATATAAAGTTGCGCGATTTTGATTATCAGGTCCGTCGACAATGCGCTCTTTACTCATTACCTGGCTATCAGCCTGTTTGGTACTGCCTGTGACGGCAGTCCAGGCCAAAGAAGCCATTAGTGCTCGCGCTGCCGCTCCGGCTCATGCCAAGTCAGCACCACGTGCCAATAAACCCAAGGCACGTACACAACATGTTTATGCTCCTGCCAAGCCCAAGGCGGGAACCATTGTGCAAGCACATGCTGCCGCTCAGCATGCTGCGGCCAAGGAAAGCACCAAAGTAGTCAACCGCGCAATCGATGTACTAGGGACACCCTACCGTTGGGGCGGCACAACACCTAAGCATGGTTTTGACTGCAGCGGACTCGTGAATTATGTATACCGTGACGTCCAGAATCTTGAGCTACCTCGTACCTCTCAGGAGCTGGCTCGCATGGATGGCATGAAGGTTGGAAAAAAGGATCTAAAACCTGGCGATTTGATCTTTTTCAAGATCCACGGCCGTAACGTTGATCACGTTGCAATCTATATGGGCCATGACCGCTTTATCCATGCACCACGTCGCGGAGAAAGCGTACGGATTGATCATCTTAGCCGCCCCTACTGGAAAACGCGTTTCGCCTCAGCCAAGCGTGTTCTTCCCCAGATGGTCGCCACGAGTGAACAGCAGGTCCGCCCACGTAGTGCGCCTAATCCCCACAAGTCCTAACGATAGCGCTACCGTAAGCCCACCGTTGAGCAGAAGCGGTTGAAGACTTTCTGCAGCCCTTTATACTGTGCACATATACAGTAAAAAGGGCTGCTTCATGGAGTTGACCGACAAACTCATCGTTTTGGCTGACGCCGCCAAATATGACGTGTCATGTGCCAGTAGTGGAGCACCCAAGCGCTCATCCAAGGGTAAGGATGGTCTAGGCGCCACAGATGGCATGGGTATTTGCCACAGCTTTACGCCCGATGGCCGTTGCGTCTCCCTGCTTAAAATCTTACTGACCAACTTTTGCCTCTACGACTGCCAATACTGTGTCAATCGTAGGTCCAGCAATGTCCCCCGCGCCCGTTTCACGCCGGAAGAAGTTGTAAAACTTACGCTCGATTTTTATCGGCGCAATACCATCAGCGGTCTCTTCTTGAGCTCAGGAATTATCCGCTCGGCAGACTATACGATGGAGCAGCTGATCCGAGTGGCTCAGTTACTGCGCGAGGAGCATCAGTTTCGAGGTTATATTCATCTAAAGACCATTCCTGATGCAGATCCCTTACTAATCGCCAAGGCAGGGCTTTATGCCGATCGTCTTTCAGTCAATATCGAACTGCCTACCGAATCGGGCCTGACATGTCTTGCTCCTGAAAAGGAGGTTCGCAGCATCAAAAAAGCCATGGGCACGATCCGTCTTGGTCTGGAGGAAACCGCCGCTGAAAAGAATGCGCCACGCTTTGCACCGGCTGGGCAGAGTACGCAGATGATCGTAGGCGCTGATGCTACTGATGACCGGACCATACTGGATACCGCGCAAACCCTGTACGGCGCCTATCAGCTGAAACGCGTGTACTATTCGGCGTTCAGCCCCATCCCGGATAGTCCGAACTCCGTACCTCTCATACCTCCGCCTTTATTGCGCGAACATCGACTTTATCAAGCAGATTTTCTTATTAGAGGTTACGGTTTTACGGCCACGGAATTACCAACGGAAGGTGGAAATCTCCCGCTGGATATTGATCCTAAGCTTGCTTGGGCTCTGAGTAACCGTGACACTTTTCCCCTCGATCTCAATCAGGCGGAGCCTGCGTTAATTGCTCGGGTTCCAGGCATTGGGATGCTGTCAGCCAAGCGCCTCGTGACATTAAGACAGCAACGGCGTATCCGCTATGCAGATCTCATTCGTCTTCGTTGCAGCCTGGAAAAAGTCAGGCCGTTCATCATTGTTCACGATTACCGTCCCAGCTCCATGCTTGCTGAGTCCTTGCACCTTCGTACTCAGCTCAGTGAAAAGCCTGCCCAATTGGCGCTCTGGTGACTATGCGCACTGTTTTCTTTGACGGCTCGTTTGCAGGCTGGCGGCGCGTAGCCAGAAAGTTGCTAGAGCAGGACATAGCGCCCCATGAAATCAGTTGGCAAACCGAGCCTCTATCAAATGATTTGTTTGCTACCGCAGATGCACAGCCATTGGAAACGGCCTCATCAACTATCCGAGTACCCAGGCAACTTGCAGACTTATTGAACTTGGCAGCCTGTTATCGACATTCCCAGCGTTGGGCACTGCTATACCGTGTCCTGTGGCGAGTCATACGGGGTGATCAAGCAGCGATGCTGGCCGGTGACGAGGATGGTAGCGAATTGCACCGTTGGGCCAAGGCAGTCAGGCGAGAAATTCATCATTTACATGCTTTCCTACGCTTTAAACAGCGGGGCGAGCATGCGGGTAACCCCCACTACGTTGCGTGGCATGAGCCGGCTCATGATGTGTTGGCGCTGGCCGCCCCACATTTCTGCAACCGGATGGGGAATACCTCCTGGCTGATCGCCACACCGGAGGCAGCCGCATTATGGGATGGAAAGACATTAACGCTCGAGGCCCCCTGCCCCACAGGACTGGAAGCGCTTGCTAAACAGCAACGTGATGATGGCGAGCGCCTCTGGATGGCTTATTACGCAAGCACATTCAATCCCGCCCGCGCCAACCCCAAGGTCATGACGGGACATATGCCCAGGCGATTCTGGAAAGACCTGCCGGAGGGACCGTTGATCCCCACACTGCTTAGCGAGGCGCGCACCGGTACGCAGCGAACGGCCCAAGCGAAAAGCGTAAGCGAACAGACAGGAAAAACGGTACCCGTATCAGCTGCTGAGGTATTACCGGTACGCGAACAACCAAGCACCCTGGAAACCTGCCGTCGCTGCCCGCTCTGGCAGCGCGCCACTCAAGCCGTTCCAGGCGAGGGGCCTCTCAATGCGAGGCTTTTCCTGATAGGCGAGCAGCCCGGCGATCAGGAAGATCTGCAAGGCCGCCCTTTCATGGGGCCGGCTGGGCAGGTGCTTGATCGAGCTATTCGAGAGGCAGGCCTGCAGCGGGAATCGCTCTATCTGACCAATGCCGTCAAGCATTTCAAGTGGACGCCACAGGGACGTCGACGTAAACATGTTACCCCTACCGTTGAGATCGCCCCGTGCCGCCATTGGCTCGAGAACGAGCTGGATACCATCAAGCCGGACGTCATTGTTGCATTAGGGGCTACCGCACTGGAGTCCCTGATGCACAGAAAACCAGGCTCATTGAGTGAGTATATGGGTCGTGTTACACAGTGGCAGGGGCGGTGGCTGATCGTCACATACCACCCATCCTATGTTCTGCGCGCACCCGAGGAAGCCAGGCAGAGACAGGCCCAAGCAGCGCTTACCGCAGCCCTGGCACAGGCCAGGCAGCTACTTGAGCCTTAAAGGTTATCGGAAACGCTTGCTTTCCTCGCCCATATCCAGGGAGAGTCCTTGAGTAATGTTCGTCAAATGATCCGCATCGGTTTCGGAGCCCAGCTTGATCATCAAGCGCAGATCGTTGGCAGAGTCTGCATGCGCTAAAGCATCCTCGTAAGTGATCTCACCGTCTCGATAAAGCTGGTAAAGCGCTTGGTCGAAGGTCTGCATACCTAATTCTGTTGAGCGCTTCATAAGCGGCTTGAGCTCATGAACCTCCCCTTTTCGAATCAGATCTGCCGCCAGCGGTGTATTGATCAGTACTTCAATAACCGCCCTACGCCCCTTTCCGTCAACCGTTGGTACCAGCTGCTGTGCAACAATGGCCTTGAGGTTAAGCGAAAGGTCCATCCATATTTGCTGATGCCGATCAGCCGGGAAAAAGTGGATGATCCGCTCCAGCGCCTGGTTTGCATTATTGGCATGCAGTGTCGCCAGACAAAGGTGACCCGTCTCGGCAAACGCCACGGCATACTCCATCGTTTCCCGGGTACGCACCTCGCCGATCATGATGACATCAGGTGCCTGACGAAGCGTGTTCTTCAGCGCGACCTCAAAAGACTCCGTATCCAGGCCCACTTCCCGCTGCGTCACAATGCAGTTCTGGTGCTGGTGAATGTATTCGATAGGGTCTTCGATCGAGATGATATGGCCAGTGGAGTTCTTGTTGCGGTGACCAATCATGGCAGCTAGCGACGTGGATTTGCCCGTGCCGGTTGCCCCGACGAACAGCACCAGGCCACGCTTGGTCATGGACAGTTTTTTCAACGCCTCGGGCAGACGCAACTGATCAAGCGTAGGGATGTTTACCTCGATACGCCGAAGCACCATGCCCACCAGGTTACGCTGATAGAACGCACTTACCCGAAAACGCCCCACCCCTCTGGAGCTGATCGCAAAATTGCATTCATGCTTTTCGGCGAACTCCGCTCTCTGCTGTTCATTCATGACGCCAAGGACCACTTCCCGAGCCTGATCAGGCGAAAGCGGCTCCTTGGTTACCGGCAGAACACGACCGTTCACCTTCATGGACGGTGGAACACCGGTTGTAATGAATAGATCGGAGCCGCCCTTTTCGACCATCAGCCGCAGCAGCTTTTCGAATTCCATCAGAAGTTCTCCGGAATCTTGGCTTTCTCACGAGCGCTGTCGCGACTGATCAACCCCTTCGCCAGCAGGTTTTTCAGGCACATATCCAGCGTTTGCATTCCAAGACCACCACCTGTCTGGATGGCAGAGTACATCTGCGCCACTTTGTCTTCACGAATGAGGTTGCGGATCGCAGGCGTCCCAATCATGATTTCATGGGCAGCCACACGGCCCCCGCCGACCTTCTTGACAAGGGTCTGAGAGATAACGGCCTGCAGCGACTCGGACAACATCGAGCGAACCATGGATTTCTCTTCGGCCGGGAAAACGTCCACGATACGGTCGATCGTTTTGGCGGCCGATGTGGTGTGCAGCGTACCAAATACCAAGTGTCCGGTTTCCGCAGCGGTCAGCGCCAGCCGGATCGTTTCAAGGTCACGCAGCTCACCGACCAGAATGATATCCGGGTCCTCACGCAGCGCAGAGCGCAATGCCTCCGAGAAGCCTAGAGTATCGCGGTGCACTTCCCGCTGGTTGACCAGGCATTTCTTGGACTCGTGAACGAATTCGATCGGGTCTTCGATAGTCAGGATATGGTGATACTTGGTGTTATTCAGGTAATCCAGCATGGCCGCCAGCGTCGTTGACTTGCCGGAGCCTGTAGGACCGGTGACCAACACTAGACCACGAGGAACATCGGTTATCTTGCGAAACACATCGCCCATTCCCAGCTCTTCCATCGAAAGCACTTTAGAGGGAATAGTACGGAATACGGCACCCGGTCCACGGTTCTGATTGAAGGCATTGACACGAAAGCGTGCAATGCCTGGCACCTCGAACGAAAAGTCGGTTTCAAGGAATTCTTCATAATCCTTGCGCTGCTTGTCATTCATGATGTCGTAGATGAGCGCATGCACCTGCTTATCGTTGAAAGCGGGCAGGTTGATGCGTCGAACATCGCCGTCGACACGGATCATGGGTGGCAAACCGGAGGAAAGGTGTAGGTCGGATGCACCCTGTCTGGCACAAAACGCCAGCAGTTCCGTGATATCCATGAAGACTCCCTTAATACAAACAAGCAGGTAGAATGCCGCCTTATCAGCAGCGGTATTTAGAGAACGAGGTTGAATGTCAACGATAGCTGAAAATATCGCAACAGTACGCACCCGTATCCAAGCCGCAGCGCAGGCTTGTGGTCGTGACCCTGAGACCGTTGGTCTACTTGCCGTCAGCAAGACCAAACCGGCATCGGATCTACGCGAAGCGTACAACTGCGGGTTACAACATTTTGGCGAGAACTACCTGCAAGAAGCGATCCAGAAGCAGGAGATGCTGAAAGATCTGCCCTTGACCTGGCATTTCATCGGCCCGATTCAATCCAATAAGACACGCTCGATCGCTAGCCATTTCGATTGGGTACATTCCGTTGATCGCCTGAAAATCGCCCAGCGGCTTTCCGAGCAACGCCCAGAGGACATGCTCCCGCTCAATATTTGCCTACAGGTCAATATCAGTGGTGAGGCCAGCAAGTCAGGATGTTTGCCAGAAGAACTGCCTGAGCTGGCCCGTGCCGTTGCTCAGCTGCCCAACCTCGTCTTACGTGGGCTGATGGCTATACCAGAAGCCGCTACGGAACCTGAGGCGCAGCATGCTGCCTTTTCATCCCTACGAAAACTCAGCGAGGCGCTGAACCTGAATCTTGATACCCTGTCCATGGGCATGAGCCACGACTTGGAAGCAGCGATTGCCGAGGGCGCGACCTGGGTTCGAATCGGTACAGCACTGTTTGGTGCCAGACATTACAGCGCAACCCCTTCGCCTGCTTCTCATTAAGGAATTTACCTATGAGCGATACCCGCATCGCCTTTATCGGCGCCGGAAATATGGCGGCCAGTCTGATTGGAGGTCTTCTCGCACAGGGACTGCCGGCCAGCTGCATTACTGCAAGCAATCCTGACGCTGCACAACGCTCAGCGCTTGAGTCTGACCATGGGATTCAGACATTCACGTCTAACCTTGAGGCTGCCCAACAGGCTGATGTAATTGTCCTGTCGGTCAAGCCACAGGTCATGAAAAGCGTCTGTGAGGAGCTCTCCAGCGCACTTACCGGCACTCAGCTGATCGTTTCTGTTGCAGCTGGAATCACCTGTGCCAGCCTGACTCAATGGCTAGGCGAGCGTGCCCTGGTGCGCTGCATGCCCAACACCCCGGCACTGCTTCGCCAGGGTGCCAGCGGCCTGTATGCCAACGAGCATGTGTCATCAACCCAGCGCGATCAGGCTGAGCAGTTACTGTCTGCCGTAGGCCTTACCGTCTGGGTAGAAGACGAAAAGCAACTGGATGCCGTAACGGCAGTATCAGGCAGCGGCCCAGCGTATTTCTTCCTGATGATGGAAGCCATGACCCAGGCCGGTGAAGCACTTGGCCTGGACAGGGAGACATCAGCACGGCTGACCCTGCAGACAGCCCTTGGCACTGCCCAGATGGCCTTGAACAGCGAGGCGTCACCGGCCGAACTGCGCCGCCGCGTCACTTCACCTGGCGGCACTACCGAACAGGCCATCAAGACCTTTCAGGAGGGCGGCTTCGAGGCCCTCGTTCAACAAGCACTTTCAGCGGCTGCACGCCGCTCGGCCGAGCTGGCGGAAGAGCTCGGTAAATAAGGAGTAGTCATGTACGGATTGAATACCGCCCTGATTCTTATTCTGCAAACGCTTGGCAGTCTTTATCTGCTCATTGTTTTGCTGCGCTTCATTCTACAACTCGTGAAGGCAGATTTTTATAATCCCCTGAGTCAATTCATCGTCAAAGCCACACAACCCTTGCTGCGCCCGCTACGCAGAGTCATTCCAGGCTTTGGCGGCATCGATCTGGCATCGCTGGCGCTTGCGGTACTGGTACAGCTGGTTCTCATGGTTCTGCTGCTCCTCCTGACCAACGTTGAAGGCATAAACGGCCTCACCCTGATCACCATGCAATATGGCGTCGGCGGAGCAATTGCCCATCTGTTCATCTGGTCGTTGATTGCCGTGGCGTCCCTGTTTCTCAAGGTCTTTTTCTTCGCCATGATCATCAGCGTGATTCTCTCCTGGGTCGCGCCGGGCAGTTACAACCCCAGCGCCCAGCTTGTAAACCAGATCTGCGAACCTGTTCTGGCACCTTTCCGTCGCCTTCTGCCCAACCTGGGCGGGCTGGATATCTCGCCCATTTTCGCGTTTATTGCGATCAAATTGATCGACATGCTGGTCATCAACAACCTGGCCATGATGTCAGGTATGCCGTCGGTCCTCGCACCGTTCCTGTAAGCGATGGCCCCATCTGTTCGGTGGGGTCTTTATCGTTAACCATTCACACACTTTGCGTGACCGCCTAGAGAATCCCGTCGGGTCTTGATTGACGCAAGACCCGCCTTACGGCACCGTACCGCCCTTTATTACGCTCATGATGATGACAGGGATGGGGTATGGAGCGTCTGTCTCAGCAAGTCGATGCCTACGCGACTTGGAAGCTTGAACTCATACAGCAGATCAATCGCTACAGCGGCTGGCTTGTTCGTAATCGCCTCAATTCGCAAAGCCTTGATGAAACCCTGGCACGCTGTGTTCAGATCTTGCGCGACGATCACATTACGCTGGCTTTCGCTGGTGAGTTTTCGCGTGGAAAAACCGAACTGATCAATGCCTTGTTCTTTGCCGACTACGGGCAGCGCATGCTGCCGTCCCAGGCTGGCAGAACAACCATGTGCCCTACCGAGCTCTTCTATGATGCCAAGGCAGAAGCCCCGTATATTCGGCTTCTACCTATCGAATCACGGCTGGATGACCTCAGTATTGCAGATCTGAGAAGCGATACGGCCCGTTGGCAACAGATTGCACTGGATTACGAACAGCCGGACCTCATGGCAGCTGCGCTCGGAAAGGTCGCCGAAACGCGCCTAGTGCCGGTTGAGCAGGCCATATCCCTTGGATTCGATGCCGAGCAGCTGGACAAGCCCAGCAAGGACGGAATGGTCGAAATCCCGACCTGGCGCCATGCGATCATCAACTTCGATCATCCCTTGCTGCGTCAGGGCCTACGCATACTCGATACGCCAGGCCTCAACGCGCTTGGCAGTGAGCCTGAACTGACACTTTCGATGCTTCCAGCCGCTCAGGCCGTACTGTTTCTGCTTGCGGCCGATACGGGGGTTACAGCCTCCGACCTTCAGCTGTGGGAGCATCACATCAAGCCAACCAGTGACGACGCGGAAGGCTCGCTGTTCGCGGTACTCAACAAGATCGATACCCTCTGGGGCGACCTGAATGGTGACGAATCCGTCGATCAGTCCATCCAGCGCATTCGTGAGGTCAGCGCTCGTCATCTGGGCATTCCCATGACGGATGTACTGCCCTTGTCTGCCAAGCAAGCCTTGCTTGCCAAGGTACGCCATGACACAGCGCTGCTTGAGCGCAGCCAGCTGGCCGCCCTCGAACGCCTGCTCTGTGACCGTATCGTTGGGCACAGAGAGCGTTTGCTACAAAGCCGAGTGGTCAATCAGGTGATTTCACTTCTGGCGAGCAGCCATGCGCTTCTGGGCGAACGCTTCGAGGATATGAAGCGGCAACATGCATTACTGGAAAATGCCGCTACCGGCTCGACGCTGGCAGAGCAGATAGAAAAAACACGTGAGGAGCATGCGCTTTATCACAAGCGGCTACTTAACCTGCGCACCACACAGCGGATGCTTCAGGGGCAGGCCGTCCTACTTAACGATGCCCTGAACCCGGCACGCCTTGAAAGGCACCTGACCGACGTACGCAATAACCTTGCAGGAAGCTGGACCACACTAGGCATCAGCGAAGCGATCCATCGCTTCTTCCAAAGCGTTGAACACGACATGTTATCCCTTTACTACGAGGGTGAACGTGCGAACAAGGTTCTTCAGTCGATTTACCAGCGTCACAACGAAGAAAATCCTGGCCATCGCCTGGATGCTCCCCGTTTGCGTGTCAAAGCGCAGATCCGTGCGCTTCGCCAGCTACAGCAGAAGTCGGATCGTTTCCGTCGTCAGATGAAAACGCTGTTTACTGAACAGCGTGTGCTGACTCGCCGGTTCTTTGCAACGCTGGTAAAGGAAGCGGTCTTCGTGCATGAGCAGGCCTGTCGGGAAGCCAAACGCTGGAACGAGGTTGCCCTGCTGCCTCTCATTCAGTTTACTCGCGAGCACAAGCAGTTGCTGGAATCCAATATGCTGGAGCTCAAGGCGCTGACCCAGCAGGCGCTGGATACCCAGCAACAGAAGAGTCGTCTGCAAACCTACTGCGAAACACTGGCAGGTCAGCTTGATGAGGCCAACGATATCTTGCGACAGTTGCGCCGCCCTGCTCCGGCCCAACGCCATGCCAAGGTCGTCGCTCTCCCCGGGGTAAGTGTCGCCTAGCCACATCGGGCCTTTATCCGATGCGGCAAGCACCCTGCTTGCAGGATGCTTGCCGCTTGCGATGGCGCTCTTTAGACTGGCGCCCTCTCACGTATAAGAGCCTTAAATGCCCAGCGTCATACCCCCTGATTCCGTAGGCCTGGTTACGCCTCAGGTCCTTCACTTCTCCGAGCCGCTCCCCTTGGCTTGCGGCAGGTCTTTGGCCGAGTACGATCTGGTCATCGAGACGTATGGAGAGCTCAACGAAAACCGTAGCAATGCTGTGCTCATTTGCCATGCCCTGTCCGGCCATCACCATGCGGCGGGCTACCACAGCATGGAGGATCGCAAGCCGGGCTGGTGGGACAGCTGTATCGGTCCAGGAAAGCCCATCGATACCCGCCGGTTCTTTGTCGTCGCACTGAACAACCTGGGCGGCTGTAACGGATCAACAGGCCCAGGCAGCGCCAATCCTGCTACAGGAAAGCCCTACGGCGCCGACTTTCCCGTCATTACCGTGGAAGACTGGGTCAATAGCCAGGCACGTCTGGCTGATGCGCTAGGCATTCAACAATGGGCGGCCGTCGTAGGCGGCAGCATGGGAGGCATGCAGGCCCTGCAATGGACCATCAGCTACCCTGATCGTGTACGTCACTGCATGGCTATCGCCTCGGCGCCCAGACTATCAGCTCAGAACATTGCATTTAATGAAGTGGCACGCCAAGCCATTCTGACTGATGAAGAATTCCATGGCGGTCGCTTCTATGAGCAGAACGTCGTACCCAAGCGGGGACTGATGCTGGCCCGCATGGTAGGTCACATCACCTATCTATCCGATGACGCAATGGGGCAGAAGTTTGGCCGCGAACTCAAGACAGACAAGTTGAACTACGACTTCCACAGTGTGGAATTTCAAGTCGAAAGCTACCTGCGCTATCAGGGCGAAGAATTTTCAGGCCGCTTCGATGCCAATACCTACCTGCTGATGACCAAAGCGCTGGATTACTTTGATCCCGCCAGTGCACACGATGGTGATCTAGCCAGAACGTTTGCAGATGCAAAGGCTGATTTCTGCATCATGTCCTTCACGACAGACTGGCGCTTCTCACCGGCCCGCTCACGCGAGATCGTGGATGCCTTGATTGCAGCGAAAAAGAATGTCAGCTATCTCGACATCGACGCGCCACAAGGGCATGACGCTTTTCTTCTACCGATCCCCCGGTACCTGGAAGCCTTCGTTAGTTATATGAATCGCATTGCTGTATGAGGGCCTGAACGTGCGTGCCGATCTGGATATCATCAAAGACTGGATTCCCGCCGGTAGCCGGGTCCTTGACCTGGGATGTGGTAATGGCGAGCTGCTTGCCTATCTGCAGACAAACAAGCA
Source organism: Pseudomonas sp. C2.3V (assembly GCF_058536325.1). Classification (NCBI taxonomy): domain Bacteria; kingdom Pseudomonadati; phylum Pseudomonadota; class Gammaproteobacteria; order Pseudomonadales; family Pseudomonadaceae; genus Pseudomonas; species Pseudomonas sp. C2.3V. The sequence continues at coordinate 3,168,674 of NZ_JBZUBN010000001.1, forward strand.
GGTCACCGGCTATGGCCTTGAGATCAACGACGAAAACATCAAGCAGTGCATTCGCAGAGGTGTAAACGTCCTTGAGCAAGACTTGGATAAGGGGCTGGGGAATTTTGCCAGCAACAGTTTTGACATTGTTGTCATGAGCCAGGCCCTGCAAGCGGTGCATTACCCTGATCGTATTCTTGGGGAAATGCTGCGCGTAGGCAGAGAATGCATCATTACCTTCCCGAATTTTGGTCACTGGCGCTGCCGCTGGTATTTGGCCCGTAACGGTCGAATGCCGGTATCGGAGTTCTTGCCTTATACCTGGTACAACACGCCGAACATCCACTTCTGTACGTTTGAGGATTTCGAGCGTCTGTGCCATGAACTCAAGGTCAAGGTGCTTGACCGGCTGGCCGTTGACCGTCAGCACCGCCACGGCATTGGTAGCCGCCTGTGGCCCAACCTCCTGGGCGAGATCGGTATTTATCGCGTGACGGGCCAGTCGTTGTAAGACAGGTTCGTCACACTGATTCAGATGACGTCATGACCCGCCATCTGAATCACGTACATCGACTTTCCAGATTTCATATCATGCGAACAGGCATTTGCCTGTCTCCGCCTCAAACCAGAGATGACACGACATGATTCAATTGTCCGAGCTGGTGCTGGCCAGCCACAACGCCGGTAAGCTCAAAGAACTTCAAGCCATGCTGGGTAACGCCGTCAAGGTGCGCTCCGTCGGTGAATTCAGTCAGGTCGAACCGGAAGAGACTGGGCTTTCCTTTATTGAAAACGCCATTCTCAAAGCGCGTAATGCAGCGCGTGTATCCGGCCTGCCCGCCCTGGCCGATGACTCCGGCCTTGCTGTCGACGCTTTGGGTGGCGCGCCCGGTATCTACTCGGCACGCTATGCAGAAGGACGCGGCGATGCCGCGAACAATGCAAAGCTGCTCAAAACTCTTGAAAACACTCCTGAAGCCGAGCGTGGCGCTCAGTTTGTCAGTGTGCTGGCCTTGGTTCGCCACGCTGATGACCCGCTTCCTATCGTTTGTGAAGGGATCTGGGAAGGGCGCATCCTCTTCGAAGCCCGAGGTGAGCATGGCTTTGGGTATGACCCTCTTTTCTGGGTGCCCGAGCGGGACTGCTCGAGTGCAGAGCTGACACCTGCGGAAAAGAACCGTATCAGCCACCGTGCCCGTGCCATGGCTATTCTTCGTGAGCGGCTCGGACTTTGATTCGATCAGCCTCGTTTGAACTGCCGCCCCTGTCGGCCTATATCCATATTCCGTGGTGCGTGCGTAAATGTCCTTATTGCGACTTCAACTCGCACGCAGCAGGGCCCGAGCTACCTGAAGAGGCCTATGTCGATGCCTTGCTGGCAGACTTGGATGCGGACCTTGTCCATGTGCATGGCCGACCACTGACCTCCATCTTTTTTGGAGGTGGCACTCCCAGTCTGTTTTCAGCCAGGGCGCTGGGGCGCTTGCTTGAAGGCGTCGAGCGCCGCGTTGCCTTTGCTTCCAATATCGAAATTACCCTTGAGGCTAACCCAGGGACATTCGAACAGGACAAGTTTGCCGCCTACCGGCAGCTCGGCATCAACCGGCTTTCAATTGGCATCCAGAGCTTTCAGGACGCCAAGTTAAAAGCCTTGGGCCGGATCCACGGGCAGGACGAAGCGGTTCGAGCCGCCGAGATGGCACGCCGGGCAGGGTTCGATAACTTCAATCTGGACCTCATGCACGGCCTGCCAGGCCAGAGCGTTGCCGATGCGATGGCGGATCTTGAACAGGCGATTGCCCTCGCGCCTACGCATATTTCCTGGTATCAGCTCACCATGGAACCCAATACCGTCTTTTGGAGCCAGCCGCCTGAGCTACCTGAAGACGATACCCTCTGGGATATTCAGGAAGCGGGACAGGCTCGACTTGCCGAAATGGGTTATCGGCAATACGAGACCTCGGCCTATGCCCAGCCTGGACGCCAGGCACGTCACAACCTGAATTACTGGACATTCGGTGATTTCCTTGGAATTGGCGCGGGCGCCCACGCCAAGCTGAGCGCACCTGATGGTCAGATTATTCGCACCTGGAAGACGCGCCTTCCCAAGGACTATCTGGATTCTGCCAAGCATTTCCAGGCCGGTGAGCGTGTACTGACGCCAGCAGAGCTGCCTTTTGAATTCATGATGAATGCCCTTCGCCTGGTAGAAGGCGTTTCAAGTGAGCAGTATCCACAGCGAACCGGCCAGCCCCTGGAAAGCCTATCTGGGGCACTGGAAGCGCTACGCGGCAAAGGTCTGCTTGAGAAGGATTCGACCAGGTTGGCCCCTACGTCCCGAGGGCAGCTTTTTTTGAATGATGTGCTGCAGCATTTTCTGTCTGACTAAGGAGACATGACGCTTGGACTACCTACTTAGCCTTATTGCAGAGGCTTCTCGCTGGTGCCGCGGTCATCTGGCCGAGATCGCCCTGGCTCTGATTTCAACCCTGCTGGTAATGTTCGGCACTGAAATCAACAACTGGATGAAGCAGCGCCTGGGCAATTTGCCTACCTTTGTACGGGTTCCGGTTCTGGCTTCGGCTTCAGTAAGTCTTTACGGCGCAGCAACTACCCACCTGACCCCCTGGGTTGTGAAAGGCTTAGGACAGTTCAACAATTACAGCCTGGCACCCGCCTTGCTGGTCGGTGCTTGTCTGCTGGGTGTTCTAGCCGAGCGACGCTGAGATACGCAGAAAAAAGGCCTGACATCTGTCAGGCCTTTTTTATTATTCGGTACGCTCGAACTTCAGATCCCAGACACCGTGCCCAAGTCGCTCACCTCTACGCTCGAACTTAGTGATGGGTCGCTCTTCGGGACGCGGAACATAGCGCTCATCTGAAGCCTGATTCCGATACCCCGGCGCGACACTCATGACTTCCAGCATGTATTCCGCATAGGGCTCCCAGTCGGTTGCCATATGCAGCACCCCACCAACCTTGAGCTTGCTACGAATCAGCTCGGCAAACTCAGGCTGAACGATACGACGCTTATGGTGGCGGGCCTTGTGCCATGGGTCTGGGAAAAACAGCAGAACCCGATCCAGACTTGCATCAGCCACGCACTGGCGAAGCACTTCCAAGGCATCGCAGCTATAGACACGCACATTGGACAACTGCTGTGTCAGAAGGCCATTCAGCAACGCGCCGACCCCAGGACGGTGGACCTCAACACCAATGAAGTCCTGCTCCGGCGCTGCGGCTGCCATTTCCAGTAGAGAGTGCCCCATACCAAAGCCGATTTCAAAGGTACGAGGCGCTTGGCGACCAAACACAGCGTCGAAATCCTGTAGCCCCGCATCCAGGTCGAGACCGAAGCGGGGCCAGCCTTGGTCATGCCCCTTTTTTTGACCTTCCGTCATGCGTCCCGCACGCATGACAAAGCTTTTGATGGTACGCATTGGGCGTGCGGGGGCGTTATCGAATTCCTGATCGCTCATGGCTATTCACAAAGACAGCACGACCCGGCCTGGAGGCCGGGTCGTTAAGGTTAAGGTGGAATGAAACGTCGTGATCAGCTGATCAGACCTTCCAGAGGTGACGAGGCGGAGGCATATAGCTTGCGTGGCATCCGACCTGCCAGATAAGCCATGCGCCCTGCCAGGATGGCGTGCTTCATGGCTTCGCCCATCAGGACAGGATCCTTGGCGTGGGCAATGGCGGTGTTCATCAGGACGGCATCACATCCCAGCTCCATTGCAATGGTGGCATCCGAAGCAGTACCTACACCGGCATCGACCAGAACCGGCACCTTGGCCTCTTCCAGAATGATGCGCAGGTTGTACGGATTGCAGATACCCAGACCGGAACCGATCAGACCGGCCAGCGGCATAACCGCAATACAGCCAATCTCCGCCAACTGACGGGCAATGATAGGGTCATCACTGGTATACACCATGACATCGAACCCATCCTTTACCAAGGTTTCGGCGGCCTTCAAGGTTTCGATGACGTTTGGGAACAACGTTTTCTGATCCGCCAGTACCTCAAGCTTGACCAGTGAGTGCCCATCAAGAAGCTCGCGCGCCAGACGGCAGGTACGCACAGCTTCAACAGCGTCATAGCAGCCAGCCGTGTTGGGCAGAATGGTATAGCGATCCGGTGGAATGACGTCCAACAGATTAGGCTCACCGGGATTCTGTCCGATATTGGTCCGGCGAACCGCAACGGTCACGATTTCGGCTCCCGACGCCTCGATGGCCAGACGGGTTTCTTCCAGGTCCTTGTATTTACCGGTGCCTACCAGCAGACGCGACTGGTAAGTGCGTCCGGCCAGGGTAAGCGGTGTATCTTGACGATTGCTGTTCATGGCAGATTCTCCGGCGGTCTAGCCGCCACCAATAGCATGAACCACTTCCAGCTGATCGCCGTCCACAAGCGTGGTATCGGCGTGCTGGCTGCGGGGTACGATATCGAGGTTTCGTTCCACGGCTACCCGTTTTCCGGTCAGTTCAAGCCGGACGAGCAAGTCCGCCACGGTGGCACCGTCAGGAAGTTCGAAAGATTCGCCGTTCAATTGAATGCGCATGGCAGAAGCGGTCTGAAATGTATGAAGGGCTGCATTCTAGCCCCTTCTGCCACGATGACCAACGTTGTATCGTCATCTAGGCCAGACGCCAGGCCACCAATCCAAGACAAACCCACCCTGCCAGGAAGGCGAGCCCGCCAAAAGGCGTGACGATGCCCAGCTTGCTGATACCTGACAATGTCAGAGTATAAAGGCTGCCAGAGAACAGAATAATCCCTATGGCGAAGAAGGCGCCGGCCAAGCTAACCAAACGCCCCTGCAGATGCGTAGCCAGCAGGGCAACGCCCAGCAATGCCAGGGCATGTATGAGCTGATATAACACGCCGGTCTGGAATACAGCCAGGTGCTCCGGCGACAGTCGCCCTTTCAAACCATGGGCGGCGAATGCACCAAGACCGACGCCAGTAAAGCCAAACACGGCGGCCAGCATGAGAAACGTACGAAGCATGGATAACCCCCAGACAGAATCGAAGCGATCGTTATAATGGACCGCTCATAACTAAAGACCAAGTCGCATGGTGCGCTCTCTTCTACGCCGTCTATTTCGCTACATACTCATCTCCATGGCTGCGAGCGTACTGCTCGTGTTGCTCTTTCGCTGGGTGCCCCCACCCGGCTCGATGGTCATGGTCGAACGAAAGATAGAATCCTGGGTCGATGGCAAGCCCATCGATCTGCAGCGGGAATGGCGGCCATGGCGTGAACTACCAGACAACCTGAAGATGTCGGTGGTGGCAGGAGAGGATCAACACTTTAGTGAGCACTGGGGCTTCGACATGGACGCCATTCGTCAGGCCTTCAGCCATAACGAAGCCGGTGGTTCCCTACGTGGAGCTAGCACGATCAGTCAGCAGGTTGCCAAGAATCTATTTCTCTGGACGGGCCGTAGCTGGGTACGTAAAGGCCTGGAAGCCTGGTTTACCGTGCTGATTGAAACCCTTTGGCCCAAGCAGCGCATCCTGGAAGTTTACCTCAACAGCGTTGAATGGGATTCTGGCATCTTCGGCGCTGAAGCCGCTGCGCAGCACCATTTCGGTATTGGCGCACCGTACTTGTCGGATCGACAAGCCAGCCTGCTGGCTGCCATCCTGCCCAACCCTAGGGAATGGAGTCCAAGTCATCCTAGCGCTTACGTTAGCCGTCGTGCCAACTGGATACGGCAGCAGGTCCGGCAGTTGGGCGGTAGTGACTACCTGTTGCACATGAAATAAAAAAGGCCCTGGTAATAACCAGGGCCTTTTTTTGATCAACCTGCGAGATAGGACGAGCGGGTCAATCCCAGACGCAAGGCATCCAGATACTGCGTACGCTCGCGTGCAGTCAGCTTTGCTCCGGCTACCTTGTCGCGGTAGTAGGTCATCAGCTCCTCTGGCGAGAGGTGCACATAGCGAAGCATGTCTTCAATGGTGTCATGAGTCTCGATGCCACCATGACGCACAGTGCCATCCGCATCCTGATAGACGTTGACCGAGTCCGTATCGCCAAACAGGTTATGCATATCGCCCAGGATTTCCTGATAGGCACCTACCAGAAATACACCCAACATGTAATCTTCATTCGGACGCACATCGTGAACCGGCAAACTGGTCTCGATACTCTGCTCATCTACGTAATGGTTGATTTTGCCGTCCGAGTCACAGGTCAGATCCTGTAACACCGCGCGGCGCATCGGCTCTTCATCCAGACGCGTCAGCGGTACGATAGGCAGGATCTGCCCTATCGCCCAGGTATCCGGCAAGCTCTGGAAAACCGAGAAGTTACAGATGTACTTGTCGGCCAGCTTGTCGTTCAGTTCGTCCAGCACCTGGCGATGCGAACGCTGGCGTGCCTTGAGCTGATTGTAGAGTCGACGGCAGATCGCAAAGTAGCATTGCTCTGCAAGCGCCTTGTCACTCAGGCTCAGGCGACCTGACGCATACTGCGCAGAGGCTTCGCTCACGTACTGGGTTGCACGCCAATAGGTCTCGGTCACCATTTCCGGATCGGTATCACCCAACAGCTCAACCAGCCACTGCACGACTTCAGGCTTGTCGGAGAAATTCTCGATATCAGGCATGGCGTCGTTGTTGCGCTCGACATCGGTTACCTGCATGACCAGCACGGCATGGTGCGCAGTCATGGCACGGCCACTTTCCGAGAAGATGTTTGGATGTGGGAGGCCCTGACGATCGCAGAACTCCTTGAGCATCCCCACGACCGTCGCGGCATAGTCATCCATGTCGTAATTGATGGAACTGGCATTACGCGAGTGCGTACCGTCGTAGTCCACACCCAGGCCACCGCCCACATCGACATGATCGACCGGCAATCCAAGCGCGCGCAGTTCGGCGTAATACCGAATGGCCTCACGGAAACCCTGACGATAATCAGCCAGATTGGCAATCTGCGAACCCATATGGAAATGCAGCAGGCGAACCCCCTGCTCGAGTCCTGCCTTGCGGAAACGCTCGATCACGGACAGCAACTGTGCCGCCGACAGGCCAAACTTGGACTTTTCGCCCCCGGTATCGGCCCATTTGCTGGAAGCCAGCGATGACAGGCGAACGCGGAGACCTACCTGCGGAGTCACCTTGAGATCGGCCGCCTCTTCAATCACCAGCGGGACTTCGGACTCCTTCTCGATCACGATGAAGACGTTGTGACCAAGCTTGAGCCCCATCAGGGCCAGGCGTATGAATTCGCGATCCTTGTAACCGTTGCAAACGATGGTGCCCCCCTTGGGCGCCAGCGCCAGCACAGCCATCAGCTCAGGTTTGGAACCAGCCTCGAGCCCGATCGACACGTTACGCGTGGCAATAATGTTCTCGACGACCGCTTCCTGCTGATTGACCTTGATCGGATACAGGGCCGTGTACTGACCACCATACTCCATTCGCTCGATATTGGCATCGAACGCACCGGTCAGTGCCCGCACGCGACCTTGCAGAATGTCAGGGAAGCGCACCAATAGAGGCAGCGAAAGGCCCGCCTCGCACAGTTGCCCCACCAGTAGATGAAGGTCGATGGGCTCTCCATCGGGACCATGAGGACGGACTTCGACATTGCCGATGTCATTGATAGCGAAGTAGCCAGCGCCCCAGTGGCGAATGCCGTACACACTACGGCTATCGGCTACGGTCCATTGGCTGCCGTCATCTTTGCGCGTACGTCGTGGGGACATCCGCCAGATTCTCCTGTTGAAAGGTAATAAGGTGTTGACCGCAGATCGCTGCGGTAAGTTTGGATAGATATGGCCTGAACGTGGAACCGTTCGTTTAACCGCCGGACTTCTTGGCTTTGAAACCGCGTTTGGTCAGCTCGTCAATCAGCAGGTCGACATGATCGCCCTGAATCTCGATGACGCCATCCTTCAACGCACCACCAGTACCGCACCGCCGCTTCAGTGTGCTCGCCAATTCTTTCAGTTCATCGGCCGTCACAGGCACACCACTGACCGTGGTCACGGTCTTGCCGCCACGACCTTTGGTTTCGCGGCGGACACGTGCAATACCGTCTCCAGCCTGCACGGGGGCCTGCTTACAGAGGCAGTCAGCGAGAGGTTTGTTACAAGCCGGGCAATGACGACCACTATCGGTGGAATACACCAGGCCGCCGAGACCGGCAAAGGAAGAGGCTTTCTTGACCACCGGGCATTCCTCACAGGGTCAGGATAGCGACAGGTTGGAGAACCAACCAAGAGCGCCCCACTCTGGCAGGGGCTGCGCATCAAAAGGTCGCGCAATTTACCAGCATTGAACGCAAATGCTAAGCACAAATTTGCGTCAATGCTGGATATTTTCATGACAGGCTCACAGAAAACCTGCTGCTGGGCTCATTACCCTTTTCGTGTCGGTGGCGCCATGAATTCCGGCCCTACCGGATCAGTCACATGTCGGGTCAGAATTTTATCGATTTCGTCTAGCTCCTCTTGGCTCAGGGACCAGCCGAATGCCTCGTCTACTCCCTCGATCTGCTCGGGCTTTCGTGCGCCCCACAGCGCAATAGTTGGGCCCTTATCAAGAATCCAGCGGATAGCCAACGCCAGGACCGTCTTGTCATGGCGAGCACGGGCGTAATCCTCCAGTGCGGCCACTGCTGCAAGGTACTGCTCAAAACGCGGTGACTGAAACTTTGGATCGACCTTGCGCAAATCGTCCCCATCAAACCGTGTCGAGGGTGACATTTTACCGGCCAGCAGGCCGCGGCACAGTGCCCCGTAAGCCAACACCGCCAGCCCGTGATCCTTGGCATAAGGCAGTACGTCCTTTTCGATATCGCGCTCGAACAGGTTATAAGGAGGCTGTACCGCTGCCAGAGGGGCTACATCGCGAAAGGCATCCATCTGCTCAGGCGAGAAGTTGCTGACGCCCAGGGCCAGCACTTTTCCTTCCTGGCGCAGCTTTTCCAACTCGCGGGCAGTCTCGTCAATGGGCGTCAAGGGGTCTGGCCAATGTACCTGGTAAAGGTCGATGTGATCGGTCTTGAGGCGACGCAGGGAATCTTCGATTTCCTGACGGATACGGGCCGGAGTAGCGTTACGGAATGGGCCGTCATCATTCCAGTCCAGTGCAACCTTGGTAGCAATCACTGCTTTATCGCGTATTCCTTCCAGCGCCTTGCCCACGATCTCTTCGGAATTGCCGAAACCATAGACGGGCGCAGTATCAATCAGATTGATACCACGCTCTACTGCACTGCGGATCGTGGCGATGGCCTTGGATTCATCACTACCGCCCCACATCCAGCCGCCAATCGCCCAGGTACCCAGGGCGATGCGGCTGACGGGACGGGATATACCTTGAATAGTCAATGTTTCAACTGACATGAGACCTCCTGTATGGCTCAGGGGTGGATAGGCTGATAACGCCTGATAAGCGCAAGACATGCGTATGGAGAGGTATTGAACAGGCCGTTCAATGAAAGTTGCCTGGCTGCAGCGCAACACTGCAGCCAGGCGAGGTATCAACCCTGCTCCATCAGCTGGCGCAAGTCGATAATTGCCGCATTGGCGCGGGAGATGTAATTGGCAATCACCAGGGAATGGTTAGCCAGAATACCGAAGCCACTGCCATTGAGAATCATCGGGCTCCAGACCGGCTGCTGAGCGGCCTCCAGCTCACGAATGATTTCGCGCACGTTTACCGTTGCGTTCTTCTTGGCCAGCACATCGGCAAAATCTACTTCGATAGCGCGCAGGATATGAGACAGCGCCCAGGCCTGCCCGCGTGCCTCGTAGAAAACGTTATCTATCTGAAGCCAGGGCGTTTTAACGATACGCTCGTGAACTTCAGGCACCTGTCCGGGGAGCAGATCCTGATTGGGATTGATGTCAGCATCCAGACGAGAGCGGCCCACACTGGCGGAGAGCCGTTGTGACAGGGACCCCAGGCGAGTCTCTACGTCGCCCAGCCAGTTACGCAGGTTATCGGCACGCGCGTAAAAGAGCGCACGCTGCTGCTCCTGCCCACCCAGACGCGCCAAGTAAAGGTCAAGGGAGCGAATACCCGCACGATATTCAGACTCCGAAGACGGCATCGCCCAGCTACGGTTGTCAAAGTTGAAGTGTGGCTCGGCCTTGGCCAAATCAACATCTTCCGTTGACTGAGACTGAGAGCGGGCAAAGTCCTTGCGCAGCGCACGGGAAAGATCACGTACCTGCACCAGGACGCCGTATTCCCAGGAAGGCATGTTGTCGAGCCAGAGACCAGGGGGCGCAACATCGTTGGACAGATAGCCGCCTGGCTTGTCGAGCAAAGTGCCCGCCACCATCTTGAGTGTCTCTACCGTGGTATAACCCAGGGCCAGTTTGCGTTGAGCGGCAGCCGCCGCTTCCTGGGCATGCTGCTGGACAGGAAAGCGGTCCGGCTCGCGGCTCCAGTACCAACTCAGGATAAACATCACGAGCAGATAAAGGCCGATGATGATAGCCACGGCGCGCAGCCAGGGGCGGCCGCCAACAGCCGAAGCGCCGTCTGTCCGCCGCCTCCAACTGCTTGTACGATTCTTCCAGTCCAGCATGATGTTATTCCTTATAGTCGACTCCAGCGTTCGACCACGTCTATGACAAGGGGTTGCCGATTAAGTACGCTCGGTAGTGTACATAAGCCGTTCAGCTCTTGGTCCTAATGTTGCTCGATCCTGAGCCGATGACCTAGCAAGGCGATGCTGGTAGGCTTTAGTGATGGCCTATCGCCACCGATCTTTACTCAGGACGAGCCGGACTACCATGAGCGAGCATGACGATCCTTCACTGGACCGTATCAAGAACCATTTTGCCCAAAGGGTCATCACCCAGGCCAGACATGTTCTGGAAATCTGGCAACGCCTGCATCGTGTGGAGTGGAGTACGGCAAGCCTGGAAGAGCTGACCGAGGCCAACAATCGCCTCCTGCGCTATGCCCAGCGATTCGATCAGCAGGAGCACAACCAGCTGGCAGAACGGATTGCTGGCTGTCTTTTGGCCGTCGAGGCCAACCGGGGACGCCTGACCAGTACAACGATTTCAGAACTGAGCCAGCTCATGCAAAGCTTGTCTCGCACTGGCTTACGCCATGGCGATCAGCTGGAAAGCACCAACCTGCCCCCGTTGCGCAAGCCTATTTATATTGCCCTGCAGGATCGGGAGCGCTCTGAGCGCCTGGCCCTGCAAATGGAGTACTTTGGCGTCACGATTCATATCTTCGAAGACGCAGTCACATTCCGCCAGGCTATTTCCGAGCGCCACCCGGCAGTGCTCATCATGGAAGTGGATTTCAACGGCCCGGGCGCAGGTCTTCAGCTGACAGCCGAAATCCAGGCGAACCTGACTATCAAGCTGCCAGTGCTGTTCTTCAGCCATGAGGAAGCCGATACCGCCATGCGTCTGGCAGCCGTACGCGCGGGTGGCCACGAGTTCTATACCGGCACCCTGGATGCATCGCACCTGCTTGAAAAGGTCGAAACACTGACCCGCGTCGCCTATTACGACCCGATCCGCGCCCTGATCGTCGACGACTCGCGCGCTCAGGCGATGCACACGGAAATGTCCCTGAATAGCGCTGGTATTGTGACGCGCACCCTGCTCAACCCGACTGCCGTGATGCCGCATCTTGCCGAGTTCAACCCGGACCTGATCATTCTGGACATGTATATGCCGGAATGCATGGGGACGGAGCTGGCCAAGGTCATCCGTCAGCATGAGCGCTATGTAAGCGTCCCGATTATCTACCTTTCGGCTGAAGGTGATCTGGACAAGCAGCTGGATGCCATGAGCGAAGGCGGCGATGATTTTTTGACCAAGCCGATCAAACCCCGCCACTTGATCGCCACCGTGCGTACACGCGCCGCCAGGGCACGTAACCTCAAAGCGCGCATCGTTCAAGACAGTCTGACGGGCCTGTATAACCATACCCACATTTTGCAGCTCCTGGAGGACGCGAGTTTTCTGGCTCGCCGACGCAGCAAAAGCCTGTCGTTTGTGATGCTCGATATCGATCACTTCAAAAAAGTGAACGATCAATATGGCCATCCTATGGGGGATCGCGTCATCAAGAGCCTGGCCCTGTTTCTGAAACAGCGCCTGCGCAAGACCGATCATATCGGCCGTTACGGTGGCGAGGAATTCGCCGTGGTGTTGCAGGACACCGATAGCCAGAATGCCCTGCGACTGATCGATGAAATCCGCAAACGGTTTTCAGAAATTTGCTATCCAGCCCAGCAGGAAAGCCTCTTCTGCACGTTCAGCGCAGGGGTTGCACAGTTGCAGCCCGACCAGGACATCAAGAGCCTGGCTAGGCAGGCTGATGAGGCGCTTTATCAGGCCAAGCGCGGTGGGCGTAACCGCGTGGAAATCTATCAGCCCCAGCCGTCAGCCTGACAATCCATCACGCATATGGAGACAATTCCTGAGGGCTAGCGGCGAACGCTTTCGGTATCATGGCCGGGAGTTTCACCTGCCGAGAGTGTCATGCGCCGCCTGTTATTTCTGCTTTTGCTGATTATCGCCCTGCCCGTCTCTGCCGGCCTGTTTGACGGTAACCGTCCTGCGTCGACTCTTGGCGCTTCAAGTAACGCCAGCGACTTTCTACCTGTTGACCAGGCGTTCCGGCTGGAGCAGCTCGAATCCACTCCTGATAAACAGGTGCTGCGTTTCATTATTGCGGACGGCTATTACCTGTATCGGCATCGCTTTCAATTCAGCACGCAACCTGAAGGCCTGACACAGGATATTGCCTTGCCGGCTGGAGAACCCAAGCATGATGAGTGGTTCGGTGATGTACAGGTTTATCATCATGTAGTGGATATCGAGGTCCCGCTGGCGCAGGCAGGCGTATCCGGACAATTGTCCATTACCTACCAGGGCTGCGCTGACAAAGGTCTGTGCTATCCACCGGAAACCAAGCAGATCGCATTGGGTGATGCCTCTGCCTTACCCGCTACCGTGCCCTCTTCAACGACAGTCGAAACCGCATGGCACTGGCGTGACATGCTCCTGTTTTTCCTGGCAGGCCTGGGGTTGACCTTTACCCCTTGCGTACTGCCCATGCTGCCTATCATGTCTTCAGTCCTGCTTCACGGTCGGGACAGAAGCTCTCATACCGCAGGCCGCGGGTTATTTCTTTCTCTGGTGTATGTCGTGCACATGGCAGGGTGCTTTGCGCTCCTGGGCTCGCTGATGGGGCTTTTTGGCGCAAGCCTCAATCTGCAGGCGCGTCTGCAATCGGCCTGGGTGCTCGTTCCCTTTGCTGCATTCTTCGTAGCCTTTGCACTGGCCATGTTTGGACTGTTCGAGCTTCGCCTGCCCGCCTTTATCCGAAACCCAGTCGACCGCCTGGCCAGTGGCGCGAAGGGCGGCTCCGTACTAGGTGCAGCCACGCTGGGCATTCTTTCCAGCCTGTTGGTATCGCCGTGTGTCTCGGCGCCACTGGCGGGTGCATTGCTCTACATCAGCAGCAGTGGTGATGCGTTAGGCGGTGGACTCAAGCTGTTTGCTCTGGGCTTGGGGATGGGTACTCCACTTATTCTCTTCGCTACAGGCGGTGGAGCTCTCCTACCCAAATCCGGTGTGTGGATGGTGGGTGTACGAAACGCCTTTGGCGTTCTGCTCCTTGGAGTAGCCGTCTGGATGCTGGAACGCCTGCTGTCCGGCCCTGTGTCATTGGCCCTATGGGGCTTGCTGGCCGGCGGAACCGGGTTGTTCCTTGGAGCCTTGGAGTTGACACCCAAGACTCCCCGTCAAAAGCTGGCTCAGCTTCTGGGACTGGCCTTGCTGGTCTATGCCGTAGCGGCATGGATTGGTGCGCTGCAAGGCCGCTCAGATCCGCTTCGCCCGCTTACAGTGACCTCATCTCCTGCCACCCTGTCTAGCAGTACCAGCGCCTCGAATTGGCAGACGGTCAGTACGCTCGCCGAACTGGATGCTGCCTTGAAGGCCGCAAAGGATGCGGGGCAACCCCTTCTGCTCGACTGGTATGCCGACTGGTGCATCAGCTGCAAGGTAATCGAGCGTGAAGTGTTCAACGATCCTGCCATCATGGCCCGACTGACTGCCTTTCGTCTGATACGCTTCGACATTACGGCCAGCAACGCACAACAGCGTGCGCTTCTGGATCGTTACCACCTCTTTGGACCGCCCACGATCCAGTTTTTCGATCGCAAGGGACAGGAAGCCCAAAACCTGAGAGTCATTGGTGAAATCGGCGCGGATGCGTTTGCCAAACACCTCGAACGCGCTCAAGAAACCTTATAACCCCCAATTAGATAAAATTTCGCCCAACGTGCTGGCATTTACAGCAAACATCGGGCGACTGGACAGTCAGCGAGCAATGCGGCATAGTCCGCGGCCATCGCTTTGCCTGTTGAGGGATGTCGTCATGGCTACGCTGCTGGTCCTGCATGGACCTAACCTGAATCTGCTGGGCACCCGCGAGCCGGGCGTCTACGGCGCGGTCACGCTGGATGAAATCAACCAGGATCTCAAGCGTCGCGCGGAAGCGGCCGGACATACACTGGACTATTTCCAGAGCAATGCCGAGCACCAATTGATCGAACGAATCCATGCCGCTCGTCATGAAGGCGTGGATTTTATTGTGATCAATCCTGCTGCCTTCACTCACACCAGCGTTGCGCTACGTGACGCATTGCTGGCTGTGAGCATCCCATTCATCGAGGTGCATCTTTCAAACGTGCACAAGCGAGAACCCTTTCGTCATCATTCCTACTTTTCAGACGTTGCCGTAGGGGTGATCTGCGGTCTCGGTGCCAGCGGTTATCGCATGGCGCTTGACGCTGCAATCGAAATGACAGGCAAGGCACAGAACGCCTAGCCGCTGCATAACCGGGCATTGAATCGACATCTCGATGTGCCCGACAAAAACTTAAACGTAACAGACCTTAGGGGAGTGCCAACGTTAATGGACATTCGTAAAGTCAAGAAGCTGATCGAACTGCTGGAAGAATCCGGAATCGACGAACTGGAGATCCGTGAAGGCGAAGAATCCGTTCGCATCAGCCGTCAGAGTCAGCGCGCTGTACAGACTGCTGTGTACGCTGCTCCGCCCGTCGCTGCCCCGGCTGCTGCACCCGCCCCGGTTGCTGCCCCGGCTGCCGAAGCACCCGCTGCGCAACAACTGACAGGCAATGTGGTTCGCTCGCCCATGGTAGGCACTTTCTATCGCGCCTCCTCTCCTACCTCTGCGCCCTTCGCCGAAGTGGGCCAGGCCGTGAAGAAAGGCGACATCGTCTGCATCGTCGAAGCCATGAAAATGATGAACCACATCGAAGCCGAAACCAGCGGTACCATCGGCGCTGTCCTGGTCGAAAACGGCCAGCCGGTTGAGTTTGACCAGCCGCTGTTCACCATTGTCTGATCGACAGGAGTCCGCGATGCTGGAAAAAGTCCTGATCGCCAACCGCGGGGAAATTGCCCTGCGTGTGGTTCGTGCCTGCAAGGAGTTGGGCATCAAGACGGTGGCCGTACACTCCACCGCTGATCGTGAGTTGATGCACTTGTCCCTGGCCGACGAATCGGTCTGCATCGGCCCCGCCCCGTCTCCTCAGTCTTACCTGAACATCCCGGCCATTATCAGCGCAGCTGAAGTTACCGGCGCCACTGCTATTCACCCTGGCTACGGCTTCCTGGCAGAAAATGCCGACTTTGCCGAGCAGGTCGAGCGCTCCGGCTTTACCTTTGTCGGTCCGACCGCAGACGTGATCCGCCTCATGGGCGACAAGGTCTCCGCGAAGGATGCGATGAAAAAGGCAGGCGTACCCACGGTTCCCGGCTCCGATGGCGCAATGCCAACCGACGAAGCCGAGTGCCTGCGTATTGCACGCGAAGTGGGCTACCCGGTCATCATCAAGGCGGCTGGCGGCGGCGGTGGCCGTGGCATGCGCGTTGTTTACGAAGAGTCCGAGCTGATCAAGTCCATCAGCATGACTCAGACCGAAGCAGGCGCTGCGTTTGGCAACTCTACGGTTTATTTGGAAAAGTTTCTGGGCAACCCGCGTCACGTGGAAGTCCAAGTTCTGTCCGATGGTCAGGGCAATGCCGTTCACCTGTTCGACCGCGACTGCTCGCTGCAACGTCGTCACCAGAAAGTCATTGAAGAAGCACCTGCCCCGCAGATCGACGAAAAGGCACGTGCCGAAGTACTTGCCCGCTGCGTTCAGGCCTGCGTTGAGATCGGTTACCGTGGTGCCGGTACGTTCGAGTTCCTCTATGAGGACGGCCGTTTCTACTTCATCGAAATGAACACGCGCGTTCAGGTGGAGCACCCGGTTACCGAGATGATTACCGGTGTTGACATCGTCAAGGAGATGCTGAGCATCGCTGCTGGCAACAAGCTGTCGATCAAACAGGAAGACATCAAAATCACCGGGCACGCTATCGAGTGCCGGATCAACGCGGAAGACCCCAAGACCTTCATGCCCTCGCCTGGCCTGGTCAAGCACTTCCACGCGCCGGGCGGCAATGGCGTACGAGTCGATTCGCACCTGTACAGCGGTTACAAGGTTCCGCCGAACTACGACTCGCTGATCGCCAAGCTGATCACCTGGGGACGTGACCGTGACGAGGCCATGGCCCGCATGCGTAACGCGCTGGATGAACTGATTGTCGATGGCATCAAAACCAATGCCGACCTGCATCGCATGCTTACACGCGATGAAGCCTTTGGCAAAGGCGGTGTGAACATCCATTATCTGGAGAAGAAGCTAGGCTTGAAACACTGATAGCCTTGCTTAAAGCCCGGGCCGCACATGCGGCCCGTTGCTTTTTAAACTACCCATTTACGTATTTGAAAGGTTTCGCCATGCCGTGGCTGCAAGTCCGACTCGCCATTACCCCTGATCAGGCAGAGCCCTATGAAGACGCCCTGCTCGGCCTGGGTGCTGTTTCCGTGACATTCATGGATGCAGAAGACCAGCCCATTTTCGAGCCGGACCTGGGCACAACGCCTCTTTGGAGCAAGACGCATCTGCTGGCCCTGTTCGAGTCAGATATCAATGAGCAGGACCTGGCGAAACACCTGACACTCATTGCAGGTACCGGCGCTGATTTTCATATCGAGCATATCGAGGATCAGGACTGGGAACGCAGCTGGATGGATAACTTCCACCCCATGCGCTTTGGCCAGCGCCTATGGATCGTACCCAGCTGGCATGAAGCGCCCGAGCCGGGTGCAGTCAACCTGCATCTGGATCCCGGGCTTGCTTTCGGTACGGGGACGCACCCCACCACTGCACTGTGCCTCGAATGGCTGGATGGACAGCCACTTGAAGGCTATCAGGTTATCGATTTTGGCTGCGGCTCGGGCATTCTGGCCATCGCGGCACTGCTGCTGGGCGCAACGCGTGCCGTAGGAACGGATATCGACGTACAGGCGCTTGAAGCCTCTCGCGACAATGCCAATCGAAACGGCATTGACCCAGCCCGCTTCCCGGTCTACCTGCCAGCCGACATGCCGGACGAACCGGCTGATGTCGTTGTTGCCAATATCCTGGCCGGCCCGCTTGTAAGCCTCGCGCCACAATTGAGCCGCCTGGTAAAATCGGGCGGCCGACTGGCCTTGTCTGGCATTCTGGCGGAGCAGGCGGAAGAGGTACGCGCCGCTTACAGTGCCGATTTCGAGCTGGACCCTACGGCCGAGCGCGAAGGCTGGATCAGAATTACAGGCATAAAACGCTAAGATGAACGACGCGCGGCAAAAAGTGGCTTCAACGAGCCACTTTTCAGCCTTGAGCGTTAGAGTAAACTAGTCGGCTTTTCCGCAGGACCAGACCAGATCGCCATAATGACTGAAACCTACGTCACTCAATGCCCGCATTGCAGTACTCGCTTTCGAGTCAAGCAGGAGCATTTGGCGATTGCCCAAGGCAACGTGCGTTGCGGCGCCTGCCTTGAAATCTTCGATGCCACTCAGCATCTCGAAGGATTGCCGACACCGCTCAAGCCCGTCATCGAGTCGACAGCCGTCGTCATTCAGCCTGCGCCCCCTATGGCTCAGTCACCTTCGACGCAGCCCCAGTCTATCAGCCATGTTTCAGATGCTGCCGAAGCAGTGCCCAAGCACCCTTCGGACACTCTATTGATCCATGATGACCTGGATCTGGACGGGCTTGACCTGGATGAAGAGCTGGCCAAGCTGGACGCCATGGAGTCGGCGCAACGCCTTCCTCCCCTGCCAACATTTGGGCAGCAGAAACCCGCCTCGAAAACTACACCGGTTTATGATGAAAGCTGGGCTGAGGCCCTGCTGCGCGAGGAAAGTGCAGAATCTGACAACGAGCAGCGCCAGGAACCGACTTTAACGCTCGACACCATCGAGGAAGATCATGCTCATGAAGAGCCCTCGCTAGGGCTACATGCCTCGCATGAGGCAGACGAGCCCGAGCTTGAATCATCCCTGAGGGCTGACGAGAAGGACAATCACGATCAGCCGATCGAAGCGGCCGAACCTCATGTGGGTGACACGGCGCCCTCTGACCGGGAAGCCACGCCTGTACGTGCCGAGCCCGCTCTGCGTAACGACACGTTGCTCGACCTTCATGACGAGCCATTGCAGCTCGACTGGCAACCGCCGAAGAAGCAGTGGGCCAAGCGGCTCGGCTGGGTGCTGTTGAATCTGGTTGCCCTGTTTGGTCTGTTTGCTCAATACGTTGGCTTTCATTTCGACGAGCTGGCGCGTCAAGACCAGTATCGTCCTTGGTTTGTTCAGTTCTGCGCGTGGGCGGACTGCAAGGTTCCGTCCAAGGTCGATGTAAAACAGATCCGTAGCAGCAACCTGGTTGTGCGCAGTCACCCAGAGTTTTCAGGCGCGCTACAGGTCGATGCGATCCTGTATAACCGGGCAACGTTCTCACAGCCCTTCCCGCTTCTGGAACTGCGCTTTGCCGACCTGAATGGGCAGCTCATTGCCAGCCGTCGGTTCAAGCCGTGGGAATACCTGGGCGGCGAATTGAAAGGACAGACCGAGATGCCACCGCAGACACCTATCCATATCTCGCTGGACATTCTTGATCCAGGCAGCCGAGCTGTAAATTACAGCCTCAGCTTTCATTCGCCCGAGTAAAAAACACTCCAATATGGCAAAGGTGTCCGGGCCAGGCTGAACTGTTCAGTTTTTGTTCAATTCAGCCTTTATCCGGACACGGCGAGCGGGTATCATTGCCGACCCTTTTCCAGTACACCCGTACCTCCAAAGCGCCTGCAGTTGCTATTGGATAAGGTAATTTCGGCCAGGGAAACTCATGTCGATGGTACGCATCGGCCCATATACATTGCCCAACCCACTGATCCTCGCGCCAATGGCCGGGGTGACTGATCGCCCATTCCGCCAGCTGTGTCGTCAGCTTGGTGCAGGTCTGGTCGTATCGGAAATGGTAACTAGCGATGTTCGTCTGTATAACAGCCGCAAGTCACGGCTACGCCTGATTCACGACGGTGAGGCCGAGCCGCGCTCGGTGCAGATTGCCGGCGGCGATCCAGCCATGCTGGCTGAAGCGGCACAGCGCAATGTCGAGCTGGGTGCACAGATCATCGACATCAATATGGGTTGCCCGGCTAAAAAGGTCTGCAACAAGGCAGCCGGTTCGGCGCTGATGAAAGATGAAGCGCTGGTAGCCGATATCCTGGATGCCGTCGTAGCCGCCGTTGACGTGCCCGTCACGCTCAAGATCCGTACAGGTTGGGACCGTGAACACCGCAATGGCGTGACGATTGCCCGCATTGCAGAGCAGGCCGGTATTGCGGCACTCTCTGTGCACGGACGGACTCGGGCCGATCTGTATACCGGGACAGCGGAATACGACACCATCGCTGAAATCAAGCAGGCGGTTTCCATTCCGATTTTTGCCAACGGTGACATCGACTCACCGGAAAAGGCTCGCTACGTGCTGGACCATACTGGTGCCGATGCCCTGTTGATTGGCCGTGCGGCGCAAGGGAGACCCTGGATCTTCCGAGAGATCGATCATTACCTGCGTACAGGCCAGCATCTGCCGGCACCGACCCTTGGCGAAGTGGAACAGATCCTGCTGGGCCATTTGTCCGAGTTGCATGGTTTCTACGGCCCCGAAATGGGCGTACGGATCGCTCGCAAGCACGTAGGCTGGTATCTTTCAGCTCTTCCTGGCGCCCAGGACTTTCGCGCTCAGTTCAACCGTCTCCAAGATATGGACGCACAACACGCCAGCATTTGCGCCTTTTTCGCGCAGTGCCCATCTGATGGGAAGGAAGTGGCATGACTTCGTTGACCGATAACTCTATGACTGGAATCACGCCTGTGAGCGACAATGCCAATCTGAAGCAGCACCTGACGGCACCGCTGCAGGAAGGCCAGACCCTGCGAGACAGCGTTGAAAAGGCGCTTCGCAACTATTTCGCTCACCTGGACGGTCAGCCGGTTACCGATGTCTACAACATGGTGTTGTGTGAAGTCGAAGCCCCCTTGCTGGAAAGCGTAATGAATTACGTCAAGGGCAACCAGACTAAGGCGTCTGAGATGCTCGGCTTGAATCGCGGCACCCTGCGCAAAAAGCTCAAGCAATACGATCTGCTCTGATTCTCATGATGTCCAGAGCCGGTCGAGCAAGGGCCGGTTCTGGACAGCCCTTCCTCTCGCCTGACCGATGGACTTTGTGATGACAGACCAAACCGCCCGCCTTCCCGTTCGCCGTGCGCTGATCAGCGTCTCCGACAAGACTGGCGTCGTTGATTTTGCCCGAGAGCTTGCAGCATTAGGTGTCGAGATTCTTTCGACTGGCGGCACCTATAAATTGCTGCGCGACAATAATGTCCCGGCAGTGGAGGTGGCGGATTACACCGGCTTTCCAGAAATGATGGACGGTCGCGTCAAGACGCTGCATCCCAAGATTCATGGTGGCATCCTGGGTCGCCGCGGTACGGATGATGGCGTCATGAGTCAGCACGGCATCCAGCCGATTGATCTGGTAGCCGTTAACCTCTACCCCTTTGAGGCAACTGTAGCCAAGCCAGACTGCGACCTGCCGACTGCCATCGAGAATATCGATATTGGTGGTCCAACCATGGTTCGCTCAGCCGCGAAAAATCATAAGGACGTTGCTATCGTCGTCAATGCCGGCGATTACGCTCAGGTCATCGAAAGCCTCAAGCATGGCGGCATGACCTACGCACAGCGTTTCGATCTGGCCCTCAAAGCCTTCGAACATACATCAGCCTATGACGGCATGATCGCCAACTACCTGGGCACGATTGACCAGACGGCTGAAGTATTATCCACCCAGGGCCGCGGCAGCTTTCCCCGTACCTTCAATACCCAGTTCATCAAGGCGCAAGAGATGCGGTACGGTGAAAACCCGCATCAGAGCGCTGCTTTCTATGTGGAAGGCAAACCCCAGGAAGCCAGTGTCGCCACGGCGACCCAGCTTCAAGGCAAGGAGCTTTCCTTCAATAACGTGGCTGATACCGATGCAGCCCTGGAGTGCGTAAAGAGCTTTGATGCTCCAGCCTGCGTTATCGTCAAACATGCCAATCCCTGTGGCGTTGCGGTAGCCTCTGAAGAGGATGGCGGCATTCGCAAGGCCTATGACTTGGCATATGCCACTGATAGCGAGTCTGCCTTTGGCGGCATCATCGCTTTCAACCGCGAGCTGGATGGCGAAACGGCCAAGGCGATTGTCGAGCGCCAGTTCGTCGAAGTCATCATTGCACCCAAGGTATCAGCTGCCGCTCGCGAGGTCGTCGCAGCCAAAGCCAATGTTCGACTGCTGGAATGCGGCGAATGGAGCACCGATCGCGTGGGCGGCTGGGACTTCAAGCGAGTAAACGGTGGCCTGCTGGTACAGAGCCGCGACATCGGTATGATCACTCAGGCCGATCTCAAAATCGTTACTCAGCGCGCGCCCAGTGAGCAGGAAATCCAAGACCTGCTGTTCGCCTGGAAAGTCGCCAAATTTGTGAAGTCCAACGCCATCGTTTATGCCAAGCATCGTCAGACCGTAGGCGTAGGAGCTGGCCAGATGAGCCGCGTCAACTCTGCCCGCATCGCTGCCATCAAGGCCGAACATGCCGGACTGGCCGTACAAGGAGCCGTCATGGCATCCGATGCCTTCTTCCCCTTCCGTGACGGCATCGACAATGCTGCCAAGGCCGGCATTACCGCCGTGATTCAACCCGGCGGCTCGATGCGTGACGCGGAAGTCATTGCGGCTGCCGATGAAGCAGGCATGGCCATGGTCTTTACCGGCATGCGTCATTTCCGTCACTAATCAAACCGGCTTTGCCGTATTGTCCGGAGCCTTGATCTGCCACTGCGCAGACGAGAGGCTCCAGACATCTTGCATCACTGCGGGCTCATGCCCTGGCCGGCATGAGCCCTAGAAGGAGCGAACATGAATGTATTGATCATTGGCAGCGGCGGACGAGAACACGCGCTGGCCTGGAAGGCGGCACAGGATCCTCGCGTTGAAAAGGTATTCGTTGCACCGGGTAATGCGGGTACGGCCATCGAAGATAAATGTGAAAACGTCGCTATTGATGTCCTGGCTCTGGAGCAACTGGCGGACTTTGCCGAGAAAAACGTTGCTCTGACAATCGTCGGACCAGAAGCCCCTCTGGTAAAAGGCGTCGTAGACCTATTTCGCTCACGTGGCCTGAAGTGCTTCGGCCCTACGGCAGGCGCTGCCCAGCTGGAAGGATCCAAGGCCTTCACCAAGGATTTCCTGGCCCGCCACCAGATTCCTACAGCGGCATACCAGAACTTTACTGAAATCGAGCCTGCCCTCGCCTACCTGCGTGAAAAGGGCGCACCTATCGTAGTCAAGGCCGACGGCCTTGCTGCAGGCAAGGGTGTGATCGTCGCCATGACGCTTGAAGAAGCTGAGGCTGCCGTACGTGACATGCTGTCAGGCAATGCCTTTGGCGATGCGGGTGCTCGTGTTGTTATCGAGGAGTTCCTGGAGGGCGAAGAGGCCAGCTTTATCGTCATGGTCGACGGCCATAATGTACTGCCCATGGCGACCAGTCAGGATCACAAGCGTGTAGGCGATGCGGACACTGGCCCAAATACCGGCGGCATGGGTGCGTACTCACCTGCTCCGGTGGTCACGGCTGATATTCACCAGCGCATCATGAAGGAAGTGATCTATCCCACCGTACAAGGTATGGCGGCTGAAGGCCATGTCTATACCGGTTTTCTGTACGCTGGCCTGATGATCGACAAGAACGGCGCTCCCAAGGTCATCGAGTTCAACTGCCGCTTTGGCGATCCTGAAACGCAGCCGATCATGCTGCGCCTGCAATCCAGTCTGGTAGCACTGGTCGAGGCAGCGCTGGCTGAGCAGCTGGATACGGCTGATGCCCAGTGGGATCCTCGACCCAGCCTGGGTGTCGTACTGGCAGCAGGTGGCTACCCTGGAGATTACGCCAAGGGAGACGTCATTTCCGGCCTGGAACAGGCAGTCACTGCCGACGGCAAGGTCTTTCATGCTGGCACAGCATTAGCCCAGGATCAGGTCGTGACCAGTGGTGGCCGCGTCCTGTGCGCCACGGCACTAGGTGACTCCGTGGCTCAGGCACAGCAGAATGCCTATGCCCTAGCCAGACAGATCAACTGGAACGGCTGCTTCTACCGCAACGACATCGGTTATCGTGCGATAGCTCGCGAACGCAGCTAATACCACTGCCGGACGTCACGAAGATGTCCGGCAGCATTTATCCCTGCTGGTCGGCTCGCTATACTTTGAATTCAACTTACGAAGGGAATTTTCGTGCGCCGGCTCAGGACCGCCATCTGTTTGTTTGCCAGCGTTATGCTGGCTTTCCTGTATGCCTCGTTTCCTGCAGCTGCCGACGAAATGGCGGCATGGTCACGCCTGGATGATCCAGAGGGTAGCCTGCAGCTGAGCGATGTGCGTGAGCGACTTTCTGAGTTCAGATCGCTCCCGGGCCAGGAAACCCATCGTCCGGCTGATGAAGGGGCAATCTGGCTCTATACTCGCCTGCCCGCCTCGGATGCCTCACGCGTTCTACGGGCCATTGCACCAAACGTGGCATATATCGATTTTTATGCCCTGAGTGATGGCAGGACCCTGTCCCTCAATCGAACCGGCATCGCGCGCCCCGGTAACTACCGTGAGCAGCCCAGCCGCGACTTTCTGTTTACCCTGCCGAGTACCGCCGGTCCGCTGGACGTTTTTGTCCGCATGGAAAGCCGAAGTCCGATTCGCGCCTTCCTGAAGATTGCACCCAATGCCGAGATCACCATCGCCTTCCGGCTGCTGATGTTCGGCACGCTGCTGGGCTGCCTGTGCATGCTCATGATCTTCAACATGATGCAGCTCTTCTACCGGCGCAGCAGTACCGGTATTGCCCTGACCATTCTGCTCGGCCTGCAGATGGTGGCCGCCTTTAACATCTTCGGCCTGGCCAGCATGATTCTGGTCGAAAAGCTCTACCTGACGCCGTTGCTGATGGATCTCTCTACCCTGGCAACGATGGCGTGTGCGCTCTATTTTACCAGCGCCTTCTTTAACGGCCAGCAGCTGCCATTACGCCTGCAGCTGGTGCTTTATGTCGAGTTCATCGCGCTTGTACTGGCGGCCGCGTTCCTGATTCTGACCAAGGACGTATACATCGGCGAGGTGCTTTACAGCCTCATCGGCCTAAGTGTTTTCACCCTTTTCGCCATCAGTGTCAAATACTGGCAACAGGGCTTCAAGCCCGCACGCTGGCTGGCACTGGCCTATCTGCTGGCCATCATTGCGGGTGGTTTGGCCCTGCCCCGCATGATGGGTTACTGGTCCTCACCAGAATGGCTGGGACGCGCACTGGTCATGGTCAGCGTGATTACCGGCTTTCTGTTTACGGTGGCCGTAGGCGAGCGCCAGCGTTATCTGCTTGAAAAGCACTTCCTGATGAGCCGTGACCAAGCCGCCAACACGGCTGAAATCAAGGGCAAGGCAGACTTCCTGGCACGCATGAGCCACGAAATACGCACCCCTATGAACGGTGTATTGGGCATGACCGAGCTGCTTTTAGGCACCGCTATGTCACCCAAGCAACGGGATTATGTCCAGACCATTCACAGCGCAGGTAATGAGCTGCTTAGCCTGATCAATGAAATTCTGGATATATCAAGGCTCGAGTCTGGCCAGATCGAACTGGAAGATGTCCAATTCGACTTCAATGCGCTGATCGAGGATAGTCTTGATATTTTCAGAGCCAAGGCCGAGCATCGACAGGTTGAACTGATCAGCTTTATCCAGCCCCAGGTGCCGCGCATGATGACGGGTGACCCGACGCGTCTGCGCCAGGTGTTGCTAAGCCTGCTGGATAATGCCTTCCAGCGGACTGAAATAGGCGAGATCCTGCTGGTGGTGGCTCTGGAAGGTCAGGGAACGCCAAACCCTCGCCTGCGTATCGCCGTTCAGGACAGCGGTACGCCCCTGGAGCCTGAGGCCCGTAACCGCCTGGTTTCCAGCACGTTGGACAGCCGGGAGTTTCTGGCAGCTGGTGTATCGGGTGCCCATCGGGGTCTTGCGATCACGCAGCGTCTGATCATGCTGATGAAGGGTGAGCTGGGTATCGAAAGCGGCGCTGAAGCTGGCTCGACCGTCTGGCTTACCCTTCCCGTTCCACAAGGCCTTCTGGATAATCCCGGCGCTGATCTCGACCGTCCCTTGCATGGTGTCCGCCTGCTGGTGGTCGACGATAACGAAACCTGCCGCAAGGTTCTCCAGCTGCAATGCAGTGCCTGGGGCATGAACGTCACCCTGGCGGCTTCCGGGCGGGAAGCCCTGGCACTCCTGCGTACCAAGGCGAACCTGCAGGAATATTTCGATGTCGTGCTGCTGGATCAGGAGATGCCAGGCATGACCGGCATGCAACTGGCCGCACGGATCAACGAAGATCCCAACCTGAGCCATGATCTGCTACTGATCATGCTGACCGGTATCACTAACGCGCCCAGCAAGATCATTGCACGCAACGCGGGTATCAAGCGTGTCCTGACCAAGCCTGTAGCAGGCTACACGCTGAAGGCCACACTGGCCGATGAACTCTCCCGACGCAGCCAGCCGCTGGGCGAGACGCCTCGAGAGACCCAGTCGGCGCCTCTGCCAAACGACCTCAAGGTTCTGGTTGCCGAGGACAACATCATCTCAACCAAGGTTATTCGCGGCATGTTGAAAAAGATTAACATCGAGCCGGATACAGCCACAAATGGCCTCGAAGCCCTGGCAGCCATGCAACAAACCCAGTATGACCTCGTATTGATGGACTGCGAGATGCCGGAAATGGACGGCTTTACGGCAACCGAACGCATGCGTGCGTGGGAGGCGCGCGAGAACCGCCCACGAACACCCATTGTGGCGCTGACGGCGCATATCCTTTCCGAACACAAGGAGCGCGCCCAGGAAGCCGGAATGGATGGTCATATGGCCAAGCCTGTGGAGTTGTCTCAATTGCGTGACCTTGTGCAGTTCTGGGCTGGCGAACGTGAGCGAGGCGAAACAAAGAAGTAAGGTGGCAGCTACGTGACTTCTTCACCATGTAGCTGCCTGACTCGTCCAATAGGCTGCTTATAATTCATCCAAATAACAACCCAAGCCAGGCGCCCCAAAAAAGGGCCGCCTGGTTTTTCGTATTCACCCAGAGCACCAAAAGAAGGCAGCACGTCTACTACGCCGCCAGCGTTTGAGTATGAAAGTCCAGTCAAATCAGAGGCTGTGGCAGTTTGGCATGGATAGTGAAATGCATCGATTAAAGCCGAAAAGGCTTACCCACAATCGAGCACGATCATCCAGGAGCCATGCATGAAGCGCCGTCCCCTACTCAAGACAACGTTGGCCGCTAGCGCCCTGCTGTTCAGCGGACTTTTCCCTTTCAGCGCTGCGCACGCCGCCGACACCATTAAGGTCGGTATTCTGCACTCCCTGTCCGGCACCATGGCGATCTCCGAAACATCGCTCAAAGACATGGCGCTGATGACCATCGATGAAATCAATGCCAAGGGCGGCGTAAACGGTAAAAAGCTTGAGCCGGTGGTGGTTGACCCTGCTTCCAACTGGCCATTGTTTGCAGAAAAAGCACGCCAACTACTGACTCAGGACAAGGTAGCCGTGGTATTTGGCTGCTGGACCTCCGTCTCTCGCAAATCCGTATTACCGGTTTTTGAAGAGCTGAACGGCATGTTGTTCTACCCCGTTCAGTATGAGGGCGAGGAAATGTCGCCCAACGTGTTCTATACCGGCGCAGCGCCCAATCAGCAGGCCATTCCGGCAGTGGAATACCTGATGAGCGAGGATGGTGGTGCCGCCAAGCGCTTTTTCCTGCTGGGCACCGATTACGTCTATCCTCGTACCACGAACAAGATCCTCCGCGCCTTCCTGCATAGCAAGGGTATAGACGACAAGGATATCGAAGAGGTCTATACCCCCTTTGGTCATAGCGACTACCAGACCATCGTTGCCAATATCAAAAAGTTCTCTGCCGGCGGCAAGACCGCTGTGGTCTCGACCATCAACGGCGATTCCAACGTGCCCTTTTACAAGGAACTGGCCAACCAGGGGTTGAAGGCAACAGACGTACCGGTAGTGGCTTTCTCGGTGGGTGAAGAAGAGCTGCGTGGTATTGATACGGCGCCACTGGTCGGTCATCTGGCAGCCTGGAACTACTTTCAGTCCGTCGAAAATCCGGTCAACGAGAAATTCGTATCCGACTGGAAGGCCTATGCCAAGGCCCATAACCTTCCCAACGCCGCTACAGCTGTCACCAATGACCCGATGGAAGCGACCTACGTAGGTATCCACATGTGGGCGCAGGCCGTCGAGAAGGCCAAATCGACCGATGTGGACAAGGTCCGTGATGCGCTGGCTGATCAGAGCTTCCAGGCTCCCTCCGGCTACACCCTGACCATGGACAAGACCAATCATCACCTCCATAAGCCGGTCATGATCGGCGAGATCCAGGATGACGGTCAGTTCAGTGTGGTCTGGCAGACCGAAGGTCCCATCCGCGCACAGCCCTGGAGCCCTTATATCACCGGCAATGACAAGAAGCCGAATCATCCAGTCAAGGGTACGTTTTAACGCATGAGTTGATAACGCGTCGCGGGCATTGGGGAACCTTTCGCTTGCCAGTGTCTGCTTCGCCACGAAGCGCCCGAGGGTGCAGCCCCTGCACACACGAGAGAAAACATGCGCCTGGTTTCCTTTTTATTGACTGCCTTGCTGCTGAGCGCTACCGGCTTGGCCTGCGCCGGCCCGGCCAGTGACTTCGCCGCCGCCAGCAGCGCCGAACAGATCAAGCTACTACAAGCCTGGTCGGCTGAGCCCAGCCCTGACCGCTTACCTTTTCTACAAGCCCTGCAGGACAACACCGTAGTCATCGACGATGAAAAGCACGTGTTCTACAAGGGCGGCAATACACTGCATGCCGCAGAAGGTGACTCTACAGTAGCGCCTGTCGGCACGCCGAAAAGCTTCCGCTTGAACAACCGGCTCCGGGTCTTGATCAGCAATGCCCTGGCGAGCCACCAGCTCCTGTCCGACGATGCTTCGGCACGTCTGCACGCCGCACAGGCATTACGGCAGGAAGCCAAGCCAGAACAGCGTATGCTGCTCGAACAGCGCCTGCATATCGAGGCAGATGAAAACGTCAAACAGGCGTTGAGCCTTGCCCTGGCCAACCTACAGTTGACCGATCCTGATCCTGCCGTGCGTTTGGCTGCGGTGCGCCTGCTGGGCGATACCGGTGAGCCCCAGGCACGCACTCGCCTGCAGGCGCTGACCAATCCCGCCAACGAGACCGACGCCAATGTACGCAAGGCCGCAGCAACCAGTCTGCAACAGGTGGAACGTCGCCTGCTGATCGGTGATCTGCTTGGACAGGCCTTTACCGGCCTTTCCCTGGGCTCGATTCTGCTATTGGCAGCCTTGGGCCTTGCCATCACGTACGGACTGCTGGGTGTGATCAATATGGCCCATGGCGAGATGCTGATGCTGGGCGCCTACTCCACGTACGTGGTTCAACTGCTATTCCAGCGTCTGGCGCCCGATTGGCTCGCGTTTTATCCACTGCTGGCTCTGCCTGTGGCATTTCTTATCACGGCGGTCATTGGCATGGCACTGGAACGTACCGTGATCCGCCATCTGTACGGTCGCCCGCTTGAAACCCTGCTGGCTACCTGGGGCATCAGCCTGATGTTGATCCAGCTAATGCGCGTCGTGTTCGGGGCCCAAAACGTGGAAGTGGCAAATCCGGCATGGCTCTCGGGCGGTATCCAGGTCTTGCCGAATCTGCTGCTGCCATATAACCGGCTGATCATCATTGGTTTTGTAATTGCGGTTCTGGTTCTCACCTGGAGTCTGCTCAATATGACCCGGCTAGGCTTGAATATCCGCGCCGTGACGCAGAACCGCAACATGGCAGCCTGCTGCGGCGTGCCGACCGGGCGCATCGACATGCTGGCATTTGGCCTAGGCTCGGGTATTGCCGGCCTGGGTGGCGTGGCGCTGTCGCAGGTTGGCAACGTCGGACCTGACCTGGGTCAGGGCTACATTATCGACTCCTTTCTGGTCGTGGTGCTTGGCGGGGTTGGCCAGCTGGCTGGAAGCGTCATGGCTGCGTTCGGCCTGGGCATTGCCAACAAGATTCTCGAACCACAGATCGGCGCAGTACTGGGCAAGATCCTGATCCTCGCGCTGATCATCCTGTTTATCCAGAAGCGCCCCCAAGGCCTCTTCGCTCTCAAAGGGAGGGTTATCGATTGAACCAGCCCCTGACCATTACGCTTGCGCAAAAAGCCGGCCCGCGCTGGACCCTGGCCCTTGGCGGATTAGCCCTGGTTGGCCTGCTTGCCTTGCCGCTTCTCTCCTTGCTACCGGCCGACAACCCATTACAGGTGTCGGCTTATACCCTGACACTGGTAGGCAAGATTCTCTGCTATGCCATCGTGGCGCTTGCTCTGGACCTGGTCTGGGGATACGCCGGACTGCTGTCGCTCGGCCACGGCCTGTTCTTCGCCCTGGGCGGCTACGCGATGGGCATGTACCTGGTACGCCAGTCTGCCGGAGAAGGCGTCCCGGCCTTCATGTCGTTTCTGTCCTGGACGGAAATCCCTTGGTTCTGGGCGGGTACGCAGCACTTTCTGTGGGCGCTGTGCCTGGTCGTGCTTGCACCTGGTGTGCTTGCCTTTGTGTTTGGTTTTTTTGCCTTTCGCTCACGCATCAAGGGTGTGTACTTTTCGATCATGACCCAGGCGTTGACCTTTGCCGGCATGCTGCTGTTCTTTCGCAACGAGACTGGTTTTGGAGGCAATAACGGATTTACCGGCTTTACTACCCTGCTCGGCTTCCCGATCGCCTCACCGGGCATGCGTGCCATGCTTTTCCTGCTGACAGTCGCCCTGCTTGTAGGCAGTCTGCTCCTGGGCTGGCAACTCGCACGCAGTAAATTCGGCCGCATTCTTACCGCCATCCGCGATGCGGAGAACCGCGTCATGTTCTGCGGCTACGATCCACGCGGCTTCAAACTGTTCGTCTGGACGCTATCGGCGGTGCTTTGTGGTCTGGCGGGTGCGCTGTACGTACCTCAGGTGGGCATTATCAACCCGAGCGAAATGGCTCCGACCAATTCCATAGAGGCTGCCATCTGGGTGGCTCTGGGCGGCCGAGGTACGCTGATTGGCCCGATTGTTGGTGCGGGCATCGTCAATGGTGCCAAGAGCTGGTTCACCGTTGCCTTTCCCGAGTACTGGCAGTTCTTTCTGGGCCTGCTGTTCATCGTAGTAACCCTCTATCTTCCCAAGGGCGTGATCGGACTGATCCGTAAGGATAAAGACCTATGAAAGCCGCTCCTGTACCTGAGCTGCTCGATGTCTCCCTAGGCAGCGAATCGAGCGGGCTGGGCCACAGTGTTACAGGCGGTCTCGACACCCGCCACGGCACGATTCTTACGCTAGAGGACATCAGTGTCAGCTTCGATGGATTCAAGGCGCTAAATGACCTGACGCTTTACATCGGCGTGGGAGAACTGCGCTGCATCATCGGGCCCAATGGTGCCGGCAAGACGACCCTGATGGACGTCATCACCGGCAAGACCCGCCCCGATACTGGCAAGGCCTACTTTGGCGAAACCCTGGACCTGACACAGATGAGCGAGGTGCAAATCGCTCAGGCAGGCATCGGTCGGAAGTTTCAGAAGCCTACGGTATTCGAAGCGCTTACCGTGTATGAAAACCTGGAGTTGGCACAAAAGGCCGACAAGTCTGTCTGGGCCAGCTTGCGAGCAACGCTTAGTGGTGAGCAGAAGGAGCGACTCGAAGACATCTTGACCACGATCCGCCTGAGCGAATCGCGTCATCGACCGGCCGGGTTGCTCTCCCATGGGCAGAAGCAGTTCCTGGAAATCGGCATGCTACTGACGCAGGAGCCCCAGTTACTCCTGCTGGACGAACCGGTAGCCGGCATGACAGATGCCGAAACCGAGTTTACGGCGGAACTGTTCAAGTCGCTGGCTCGCCAGCATTCGCTCATGGTGGTGGAGCATGACATGGGCTTTGTCGACACCATCGCTGACCATGTCACCGTGCTGCACCAAGGGCATGTTCTGGCAGAGGGCTCGCTTGCCGAAGTACAGGCCAATGAGCAGGTCATCGAGGTCTATCTAGGTCGATGAAAGCGCCCCATAGCGTGGATCAAGCCCAGCAATGCTGTGCAGCTGGCAATTGATGAGTAGGTATCGCCCTTCTCGCTCATGCGTCCATAAGGAACAACGATGCTTCAGGTTAACGAACTTCATCAGT
Source organism: Pseudomonas sp. C2.3V (assembly GCF_058536325.1). Taxonomy (NCBI): domain Bacteria; kingdom Pseudomonadati; phylum Pseudomonadota; class Gammaproteobacteria; order Pseudomonadales; family Pseudomonadaceae; genus Pseudomonas; species Pseudomonas sp. C2.3V. The sequence continues at coordinate 3,200,462 of NZ_JBZUBN010000001.1, forward strand.
ATTACGGTGGTAGCCACATCCTGCGCGGCCTGTCCTTTGAGGCAAGAGTTGGCGAAGTCACGTGTCTGCTGGGCCGAAACGGCGTTGGCAAGACAACGCTGCTCAAGTGCCTGATAGGTCTTCTCCCCTCAAAACAGGGAAGCGTGACCTGGGAAGGCAATGTGATTACTTCGCTCAAGCCACACCAGCGGATTCATGCCGGTGTCGCCTATGTACCGCAGGGTCGTGAGATTTTCCCTAGGCTTACCGTAGAGGAAAATCTGCTGATGGGCCTGTCTCGCTTCCCGGCCGGACAAGCCAAGGAAGTCCCTGATTTTATCTATGAGCTGTTCCCTGTTCTCAAGCAGATGAAGCATCGTCGAGGGGGAGACCTCTCTGGTGGTCAGCAGCAACAGCTCGCCATTGGCCGCGCCCTGGCCAGCCAACCGCGCCTGCTGATTCTTGATGAGCCCACCGAAGGGATTCAGCCGTCCGTTATCAAGGAGATCGGTACGGTCATCAAGCGTTTGGCGGCCAAGGGCGACATGGCCATCCTGCTGGTGGAGCAATTTTATGATTTTGCCGCCGAATTGGCCGATCACTATCTTGTGATGTCTCGTGGGGAAATCATCCAGCGCGGCCAGGGTACACAGATGGAGGCCGACGGCGTACGCGGTCTGGTCGCCATTTGAAAACCGCTTGCCAGAGCACCCACGCGGCATGCCATGATCCCGCAGTTCAGCGTAATGATGCTGACGGTAAACCAAAACAGATAAGAACCGATGAACGCACCAATTACATCCGCCCTGTTTACCCCTGCCTGGCAGGCCGAGCTGGAGCTGGCCTATGCGCGCCAAGATGACTGGACGCGTCCAGTCATGCGGCGGCATGCCGGTCCACTGCGGGTGCAGAAGCATTTGCACGCGGAGGGGCCGGAGGTGTGCCAGCACATCATTGTTCACCCACCTGGCGGTATTGCTGGCGGAGATCGCCTGGCAATCAGTGCTCGTGTCGGTGAGCAGGCCTGGGCGCAACTGACCAGTCCGGGTGCCGCCAAGTGGTATTGCGCGACAGGCCCGGCTCATCAGTGTCTCACAGTCGCCGTCGAGTCCGGCGCCACGCTGGAATGGCTACCTCAGGAAACCATTGTCTTCTCGGGTGCGCAGGCCGAGCTAGCTACCCGTATCAATCTTGAAGGTGACGCCCGCCTTTTTTACTGGGACATGGTTGCCCTGGGTCGCCCCGCCAGCCAAGAGCGCTTTGCTACAGGACACTTCCAGTCTCATCTGGACATCTACCGCGACGGCCATCTGCTATGGCATGAGCGTCAGCGCATTGCCGGAGGCGACCGTTTACTGGAATCGCCTATTGGACTCGCCGGATATCCTGTCTTCTCCACGCTGATCGTGACCGGCGATATTGACGAATCCCTGCTACAGGCCTGCCGCGCCCTGCCGTGCCAGGGCCGTGGCGATCTCTCACAACTCCCTGGCCTGCTGGTAGCTCGTTGTCTTGCCCATGAGGCGTTGGCGGCACGTGCCTGGCTGATCGAACTCTGGACGCTGTTACGCCCTGCCCTGCTAGGCCGCCGCGCCGTCTCTCCTCGCATCTGGAGCACCTAATGGATTTGACACCTCGCGAAAAAGACAAACTATTGATTTTCACTGCCGGTCTTGTGGCTGAACGGCGTCTGGCCAGGGGCCTCAAGCTCAATTATCCCGAGGCCATGGCCTTTATATCGGCCGCCCTGCTCGAAGGCGCCCGGGACGGCCAGACGGTAGCCGAGCTGATGCACTACGGCACCACGCTGCTTACCCGCGAACAGGTCATGGAAGGGGTTCCGGAAATGATTCCAGACATCCAGGTGGAAGCTACCTTTCCCGACGGGACCAAGCTTGTAACCGTACACCAACCGATTGCCTGAGGCTGTTATGACGTGCTCTATCGCTCCTGCCCACGAATCCGATCTGCCTGGCATTCTGGCCATCTACAACGACGCCGTAGAAAACACCACGGCGATCTGGAACGAGACCCTGGTCGATCTGGCCAACCGCCGCGCCTGGCTGGCAGACCGCACCGCCCAGGGGTTTCCCGTACTGGTTGCCCGTGATGCTGCCGGTGAGGTAGTCGGCTATGCCAGTTATGGCACCTGGCGAACCATTGAGGGTTTCCGTCATACCGTCGAGCATTCGGTATACGTCCGCAGCGATCAGCGTGGTCAGGGCATCGGGCCCATGTTGATGAAAGCGCTGATCGAGTATGCCCGCAAGGCCAATCTACACATGATGGTAGCGGCTATCGAGAGCGGTAATACCGCGTCGATCCGCCTACATGAGCGACTGGGTTTCGTAACGACCGGCCAGATGCCGGAAGTGGGCCGCAAGTTCGATCGGTGGCTGGACCTTACATTCATGCAACTCAAACTGGAGTCCCATCATGGTTGACGTCACCCTTGAACGCGTCGGTGCAGAGGCATTTCAACACTACAGGCGGGGCTTAGGCGACCTTTTGCGTGACTGTGTTGCAGGCGGCGCCTCGATCGGGTTTCTGGCTGATCTGAGCGATGCCGAAGTTGACGCATATCTGGATAACGTTCAACAGGACATCGCAGATGGCGGCCTTCATCTCTGGGTTGCGCTGTTAGGTGACCGGACGGTGGCCGGTAGCGTGCAACTGGCGCCAGCGACCAAACGCAATGGCCTCAAGCGCGCCGAAGTACAAAAGTTGATGGTACTACGTGGCGCTCGGCGGCACGGCATCGCACATCGGCTGATGATCACGCTGGAAAGCGCTGCATTGGACATGGGGCGCACCCTGCTCTACCTCGATACGCTGGCGGGTTCAGGCGCCGAACAGCTCTATCAATACCGAGGATATCAGCGTGTCGGGGAAATCCCGGATTATGCCGCGAACCCCGACGGTACCTATCACCCGACCGCCCTTTACTACAAGCAGCTCAGGAGCCTCTCATGATCCCTGGCGAATACCAGATCAAAGACGGCGATATAGAACTCAATGCCGGTCGTCGAACCTTGAGCCTGACGGTAGCCAACACGGGGGATCGCCCTGTCCAGGTCGGCTCTCACTATCACTTCTTCGAAACCAACGATGCCCTCGCCTTTGACCGTGAGCAGGCCCGTGGCATGCGCCTGAACATTCCGGCGGGTACGGCAGTACGCTTCGAGCCGGGTCAGTCACGCGATATAGAGCTGGTGGAGCTGGCAGGCGACCGTATCGTGTATGGCTTTGCTGGCCGTGTGATGGGCCATTTATAACGCGCAGCTCCGATGCAATGAATATCAGTCTTGATGATGGGTATTGCTTCGCACCTTCCATCCCATTGCCAGGATGGTCAAGGCGCGCCGCCTGAAGGCAGTAATACCCCCTACCAACCCACACCCGAAACACAGAACGGGACCGGCGCTGCGCCCCCCTTCCCTACACGATCAGGATGAGTGATATGAAGATTTCACGCCAAGCCTATGCCGACATGTTCGGTCCCACTACGGGCGACAAGGTGCGTCTGGCGGATACGGACCTGTGGATTGAGGTCGAGCACGATCACACCGTTTACGGTGAAGAGGTCAAGTTCGGGGGCGGCAAGGTCATCCGCGACGGCATGGGCCAGAGTCAGCGCTGCGCAGCCGACGTGGTCGACACGGTGATCACCAATGCGCTGATTCTTGACCACTGGGGAATCGTGAAGGCGGACGTCGGCCTCAAGAATGGCCGTATTGCAGCCATCGGCAAGGCAGGCAACCCGGACATCCAGCCGGGAGTAACGATTGCTATTGGTGGCGCAACAGAGGTCATCGCTGGGGAAGGCATGATCCTCACAGCAGGCGGCATCGATAGTCACATTCACTTCATCTGTCCGCAGCAGATCGAAGAGGCCCTCATGAGTGGTGTGACTACCATGATCGGCGGAGGCACAGGCCCAGCGACAGGCACCAATGCGACTACCGTAACGCCCGGCCCCTGGCATATGGCGCGTATGCTGCAGGCGGCAGATGCCTTCCCGATGAACATCGGTTTTACCGGCAAAGGCAATGTGAGCGTCTCCGAACCGCTAATAGAGCAGATCAAGGCTGGTGCTATTGGCCTTAAGTTGCATGAGGACTGGGGCACGACACCGGCAGCTATCGACAACTGCCTTGCAGTGGCTGACCAGTACGATATCCAGGTTGCAATCCATACCGATACGCTGAATGAGTCTGGCTTTGTCGAGACAACCCTGGGCGCATTCAAAGACCGCACCATTCACACTTATCACACTGAAGGTGCAGGTGGTGGACACGCGCCGGATATCATCAAAGCCTGCGGTTTCCCCAATGTGCTGCCCAGTTCCACCAATCCAACCCGGCCGTTTACCAAGAACACCATTGATGAGCACCTGGACATGCTCATGGTCTGCCATCATCTCGACCCAAGCATCGCTGAAGACGTAGCCTTCGCCGAGAGCCGTATCCGCCGCGAGACCATTGCTGCCGAGGATATCCTCCATGACCTGGGCGCGTTTTCAATGATCAGCTCTGACAGCCAGGCCATGGGCCGGGTAGGCGAGGTCATAACCCGTACCTGGCAAACCGCCGACAAGATGAAGAAGCAGCGTGGCGCCTTGCCTGAAGACGGCCCCGGCAACGATAACTTCCGCGCCAAACGCTATATTGCTAAGTATACCATCAACCCAGCCATTACCCATGGCGTCAGCCATGAAGTGGGCTCCATCGAAGTGGGTAAATGGGCGGACCTGGTCTTGTGGCGCCCGGCCTTCTTTGGCGTGAAACCCTCATTGATCCTAAAAGGCGGTGCCATTGCGGCGAGCCTGATGGGTGACGCCAATGCCTCTATCCCTACCCCACAGCCGGTTCACTATCGACCTATGTTCGCAAGCTACGCCGGTGCGCGTCACGCCACAAGCCTGACCTTTATCAGTCAGGCGGCCTGTGACGCAGGTGTGCCTGCCCAGTTAGGCCTCAAGAAGCAGATTGGCGTCGTAAAGGGCTGCCGTACGGTGAAGAAAACCGACCTGATCCATAACGGCTATTTACCCACCATCGAAGTCGATCCGCAGAATTATCAAGTCAAAGCGGATGGACAGCTGTTGTGGTGCGAGCCGGCAGAAGTATTGCCCATGGCACAGCGGTATTTCCTGTTTTGATCAAGGTCTTGCGGAAGGCCCAAGGCAGCGTTACCGCTTCTGAACGATAACGCTGCCTTGGATAAACGGAATTACTTGCTGGCGGCGTCGATGGCCTTCTGCAGGTTTTCCGTATCGGTCGCGCCGGGAATAACGGTCACGTTGTCTGCAGTTGCGCCCTTGGTCGGCATGACTACGAACGTAGGCGTACCCTGGATCTGCATCTTGCTGCCTAGGTCCATGTTGGCCTGGATCTGGGACTCTAGCGCCTTCGCGTCAGCCTTGACATCGGCCAGCTTCAGATCAACGGCTTTCAGAGCCTTCTCCACGTCCTGCTCGGTCAGCTTGCCCTCGTTCTTGCCGGTTGCAAACAGACCGTTGTGGTACTTCAGGTAAGCCTCGCCGCCCTTCTTGGCATACACATACTGACCGGCTTCCGCCGCCAGGATGGACGCAGGCCAGCGAGCACCAAAGACTGGAAATTCCTTGAAGATGAAGCGAACGTTGGGGTTCGCCTTGATCAGCCTTTCGACCGTTTCGGACATGTGATAGCAATAGATGCACTGGTAATCGAAAAACTCGACGATCGCTACCTTGGCATCCTTCGGCCCTACGGCAGGCGTCTTGGCATCGTTGAGCAAGGCATCGGCGGAAGCTACGGCACCCACGGTCAGCTGACTGATCTGCTCTTCCTGTTGCTTCTGCTGCAACGCCTGGCTGACCTGAACCAGCACCTCAGGGTGCTTGATCAGATAATCCGCGGCAATCTTGCCAATCGCATCCTGCTGGCTGGCATTGAAACCGCCAACACTGCTATCGGCGTGGGCAAAGGGAGCGCAGGCCAGAACCAATGCTGCAAGAGCTGATTTGGCACGCAGCGTCCGACCTTTGAAATTCTGCATCTGTGGTTCCTTGGCTATGAACGAGGGGAAATAGCACTCCGCCGGTGGGCGGAAAGCTCATGATCGTACCGCATGCCGAGGCCTTTACAAAAACAGGTTGAATGGAACAGGCACAAACCTGAGGCATTCGGCACACCTGAAAGCAATCCAGCAGAATGCCTTGGGACAGCTGGTCGCCTTCAACTGACGTTTGCCATGAATGAGAGTCCGAATGGTTTTAGCGAGGTAAATGTAAATGACTGATCAAGCTGACTTCATCCGGATAGTGAAGAGCGAAGTGCTCTCCGAAGGCTTCTCCGTACTCAAGACAAACACCTTCGACTACCGCCGCCGTAACGGCCAATGGCAACAGCTGACCCGAGAGACCTACGATGCAGGCGACAGCACTACCGTGCTCCTCTATAACCGGGCGCAGCGGACCGTTGTGCTCACCCGGCAATTTCGCTTTCCTGCCTTCGTCAATGGCGTAACCGATGGCATGCTATTAGAGACACCCGCCGGAAAGCTGGATCAGGACTCGCCTGAGGAGCGGATCAAGGCTGAAGTTCTTGAAGAAACCGGCTATGAGATCAGACAGCCTGCTCCGCTGTTCGAGGCTTACTCGACGCCCGGTTCGGTCACTGAAAAGCTGTCATTCTTCACGGCGGAATATGATCCTGAACGCCGTCAATCTCGGGGTGGTGGTGTAGAAGATGAAGGCGAAGATATCGAAGTACTGGAGATACGCTTCGATGAAGCGCTAAGCCTGATTGAGCAAGGCCGCATCAAGGACATGAAAACGATCGTCCTGCTCTATCATGCAGCCTTGTATCTATTCAAAAGCACGGAATGAGCAGGCCTCACAGAGGACAGGCAGCACGCTCAACGTAGCTGGCTGTCCTTACTGCCGCGTCGGTTATAGCCGCTGAATCTGGCCTGCTCCTTGTCGTGCGCGGCCTGACAGTTAACGCACAAGCGCACGCCCTTTACTGCCTGGCGTCGAGCCTCGGGAATAACCGCATCGCACTCTTCGCAGTGCGTCAGGCTTTCACCACGCCCCATCTGGCTTCGAGCGCGCTGGATAGCATCTTCAATGGTGCTGTCGATCTGCTCTTGAACCGCCCCGTCGTTTGCCCAACCACTGGCCATAGGACTCTCCCATTAGCTGTGAGACATCCTGTTGATATGGGTACATCTGCACCTATAACAAGAGGCCAGCGCAACGTCATTTGCCGTAGCCGACCAATGACATCCTACGACTCGTTTACACCAGATCTGCTCGTGTCAGCTCACTTTTGAGATAGGCGTAATAAATAGGCGCAGCCACAAGTCCTGGTAGGCCGAAAGCCGATTCAAAAACCAGCATGGCTAACAGTAATTCCCAGGAGCGGGCCTTGATTTGCCCTCCGACAATGCGCGCATTAAGGAAATACTCAAGCTTGTGGATAGCGACCAGATAGCACCCTACGGATACTGCCACCCACAGCGAAACCGACAGCCCTACGATCAGAATCAGGGTATTAGAGAGCAAATTCCCGATCACGGGCAGCAGCCCCAGAATGAAGGTCGCTACGATCATTGTCTTGATCAGGGGTAAGTGGATGCCACAGAGCGGCAACACACCCGCAAGAAAGACGGCTGTTAGAATGGTATTGATAAAGGAGATCTTTACCTGGGCAAATACCACGTTGCGAAATGCCTCTGACAGCAGCGCCACACGGTCCAGCAGCGCAGTGGACAGCGGACGTTCCTGGGCTCTGCTGCGCTTGCGCTGCAAAGCAACGGCAGCGCCCAGGATCAGGCCAATTACGAGGGTGACAAACGTGTGTATGGCATCTTTGCCAATGGTCTGCAGCTCACCCAGGTGAGCACCTAGCCACTCATTGACCGAGTGACGAAAATCTTCGGCGCTGGCGGGCAGGTATTTATCGAGCGCCATCGGAAGTTGCCCACGGGCACGCTCGGTGAGCGCCATGAATTTATCGATCAGACTGCCCGGATTGCGAACTTCATGCAGTACAAAACTGATCGCGCCCGCAAAGAACACGGCCAGTACACAGACAACCAGGGTCACCAGCAGGGCTACCGCTACGATACGGGCACGATCACCGGAAATAAGCCCCTGCAGGCGAGGCTCCAGCATATTGGCCAGTTCAAAGACCAGCAGACCGGCAAACAGACTGGGGACCAATCCAAGCGGAAAAACCAACATGAGGCTGGCCAGAATAACGAACCAGCTACCCAGAAGAATCTGACGAGGCGTAAATACGGGCATGATGTCCTATGCGTTGTAAGGCAGCCTCAAGGAGGCAATCCATTCCATCAATCATTATCGTAAAACAGAGGTGACTGCGGCTCTTGCGCAAACTCTATTGTGCCCTGTTAAGGGCCCGCGCGGGAAATACCGTTCATGTCTGGGTCTTTCAAAATTCGACGGCATGACGCCTAAAGCCACTACAAAATGAAGGGTTGCTCTATACTACGCGTTTCCCTTTCAGAGGCTTTGCCACGTGTTCGCCGGTCTCGCTCATTTTCGTCAAACGTACCTTGTCCGCTTCTGGGCTCCCCTTCCGACACTGGTCGCCTTGGGTGTCCTTTCGGCGTATTACTTCACGCTCACCCATACGTTCTGGGCCGTCACCGGAGAATTTACCCGTTGGGGAGGACATGTACTGTCCTGGTTCGGCCTCCATCCTGAGGAATGGAGCTATTTCAAGCTCATCGGTTTGCAGGGCACCCCGCTGGACCGGATCGATGGCGTCATGATCGCCGGCATGTTTCTCGGTGCCTTGAGCATGGCGTTGTTCGCAGACAATGTGGGCTGGCGCTGGCCTACCAGTCGTAGGCGCCTGCTGCAGGGATTGATTGGTGGGATCGTTGCAGGCTTCGGTGCTCGCCTGGCCATGGGATGCAATCTGGCAGCCTTTTTTACCGGCATCCCTATGTTTTCCCTGCATGCGTGGGCTTTCATGCTGGCGACTGTCGCGGGAGCCTGGATAGGGGTGAAGCTCAGCCTGCTGCCCTTTCTGAGAGCGCCACTCAAGGTTGGCAAAACCCGCTCATCCCTGCCCTCCCCGGATGCGCTTGCACATCGGGCCAGAACACAGTCCCGCCTGGGCATCACCGTACTGTGTACCGCGGCACTGCTGGCCGCCTGGCGATTCGAGGCCTCCTTTGTATTGGGTATCGCCTGCGTATTCGGACTCTTGTTCGGTACCCTGATCGAGCGGGCCCAGATCTGCTTTACCAGCGCCGCCCGCGACATCTGGACGACCGGCCGCACTTGGGCTGCCCAAGGGATTCTGCTGGGCATGGCGGTTGCGTCCATTGGCACCTTTGGTGCAATTCAGCTGGGCGTTGCGCCCAAGATTTTCTGGATGGGCCCGAACGCCATCATTGGCGGCCTGCTCTTTGGTATCGGCATCGTATTGGCCGGTGGCTGCGAGACCGGCTGGATGTACCGCGCCGTAGAAGGACAGGTGCACTTCTGGGTAGTGGGCCTGGGCAATGTGATTGGCGGTACGTTGGTGGCAGTGTATTGGGACGAGCTGGGTAATGCACTGGCGCTTCCCTATCCCAAAATCGACTTACTGAAAGCCGTCGGCCCTGGCTATGGTTTGCTACTAACCTTTATCGCCCTGCTATTGGTTCAACTCAACGCTCGCCGTTTCGGCACTTCCAGGAGAGCCCATGAGCACACAACCGGATCTGTCTCTCGACCTGAGGGGCGAACACTGCCCCTATAACGCCATCGCTACACTGGAAACCCTGGAAACGATGCAGGCTGGTCAATTGCTCGAAGTCATTACCGACTGTGCGCAGTCGGTACATGGCATTCCAGAGGATACCCAACGCTATGGCTATCTGTGCCGTAGCGTCGAGCAGCATGGCTCGCTGTTCCGCTTCCTGATCGAAGTCCCTGCGGAAAAGGCAGGCCAGACGGCAGCCAGCGTCATCGTGTAGTCAGGAGGCCTCTTTAGAGGCCCCCTTCAATTTACGCCTCGGCAGCCACTCGGTGCGCCATGGCAACACCGGGCCTTATGGCTGAGCCGCCTGACATCAATTCATTCAATGCCGACACCACCTGATCGACAGTGATCGCCTGCATAGACGCCCGGCACTTCTTGCAGGGCAGCCGTGCGCCATTACCCAACGGAGTCTTGCCTTGATACAGATTGATATGGCCCAGGTAACCCGTGACCCGTGGCGAAATAAACTCTGAAAACAGCACAACGGCTGGCGTTGAAACCGCTGCAGCAGCATGGTGCATTCCGCCTTCAGCCCCAACAAAACCCCGGGCGTGAGCCAGTACGGCCGCCGCTTCGCGAAAGCTGGCCGTCACGACATGCCGTACCCCTGGAAGCAGCCGGGTTCCCTCCGGCCCCAACTGCACGAAGTCGAAGCCGCACCGAGCCAGCTGTTCCCAACGCTCCCAGAGCCAGGCCTTGTTGGAATCGGTTACCTTGGTATGGGGCTCAATGACAATCGCGCCCTGGGCATGTTGTCGACCGAACACCAACTCCTGGGCAGAGAAAAATATCTCGCCAGGCACCAGCTCAAAGACCTGCCACTCGCAGACTTTCTTGTTCTTGCGGTAGATATACGGACGGCTCTTGGGTGCGTTGCATATCGTGACGCACCCTGGCTCCGGCTGTTTGAGAATATAGGGATTGTTCTCCCAGATCTCCGACCAGCGCGGCTGCCCCTCACAATCCACGAACACCACTTTCTGCCGTGTCTTTTCATAATGCACGCGGGCCTGACCCGCAGCCATCAGCTCGTCACCCCATCCCATTCGATTTCTCCCGAATGTAATGCCGAACCCAAAATGTGCCAGGAGACTAGCAGGCTCATCCTTAAGATTTGCTTAACCAAACTGCATTCGTAAGCGTTTCGTTAAGCAGACACCTTTCAAGGGTGTAAGCGGGTATTTCCATCGGTTCTGAGCGATGCTGTCGACAGCATCGTCACAGAGTAACCACAGGGGCACACGGCTTTTCAGCCAGACGTGCGATAGTGTGGGCTGATCGGATACCGGAGCGCTTGATGTACCAGGAACTCAACGAGCTATGGCTGCTGTTCATTCAGACCTTGGCCTGGACGACTTACTATCTTCAGCTCGGGCTGCTGCTTTGCGCTGTTGGCATTGTGGCCGGCCTAGTGAAATGGGGCGTATGGTGGGGTAAGGCTCTGGTTATAGGCTCTGTCGGGATCGCCGCCCTGCTTGCGCTGGCACTGGACGCCATTGGCAAACTGGTTGCCACGTTATAGATGAGAAGCATTATACAAGGCATGTCAAAAAATCCCTGGAGCCGAACCTGTAAGGAACACTACCCGGCACCGCCGGTCCGTGTGTAGGTGACAAGGAAACTGCTTATAACAAGTTGTTTACCCATAGAGACCACCATGACTGTCAAAGCCCTGCTTGCTGTAACTGCCCTTCTGGCCTCCAGCGCTGCGCTGGCAGCCTCCCCGGCGATGGAAAAAGAAGGTGTCCTGGTCGATGACCAGGGCAGAACGCTATATACCTACGACAAGGACACTGAAGGTGTTTCCAGTTGCAATGGCAGATGCGCGGAAAACTGGCCGCCGCTCAAGGTAGAGGCTGGTAGCAAGCCTTCGGATGCCTGGACCGTGATCGAGCGCGAAGATGGCGCCATGCAGTGGACCTACAAGGGCAAGCCGCTGTATACCTTCGTCCAGGACAAAAAGGCTGGTGACAAGACTGGCGATGGCAAGGGTGGTGTCTGGCATATAGCCAAACCATAACGGCTCAGGAAACCGGCTACCGCGCCGGTTTCCCTTCTGACACACCGCTGCCAAGATGCACTGGCATGCTCATCAATACCCAGCACCTGAGCCCGGCATCAGCCCGCCTGAATACCCTCTTTCGAGAACTCTTCATGACCGACTCCTCGCCCATCCGTATCCTCGACTCACAGATTCTTGCCAATGATTGGGGCGTGCTGACCAAGTACACCCTGGATTACCAGCGGCGTGATGGATCACGACAGCAGCACACCCGTGAGACCTACGACCGCGGCAACGGCGCGACGGTACTGTTGTACAACCTAGAGCGCCGTACCATTGTGCTGATCCGACAGTTCCGCCTGCCGACCTATCTCAATGGCATTCCTGATGGCATGTTGATCGAAACGCCGGCCGGCCTGCTCGACAACGCCGCGCCTGAAGAGCGCATCCGCGCTGAAATCGAAGAGGAAACGGGATACCACCTCCATCATGTCACCAAGCTGTTCGAAGCCTACATGAGCCCGGGCTCGGTCACGGAAAAACTCTACTTCTTCGCGGCAGAATACGATAGCGATACACATAGAAGCGAAGGGGGTGGGCTGGCTGATGAAGGTGAGGACATCGAAGTAATGGAGTTTGGCTTCGATGAGTTGCTGGACATGATTCGCTCCGGACGCATTCTGGACGCCAAGACCATCATGCTGGTGCACTATGCAGCGCTCTACTTGTTCCCTAAGCGCTAGACATCGTACACATGGCTAATCCGCCTCTCGAAGCGAATATCCTGATCCAGACCTTGCGGCCTACGACCATGCTCTTCGTTGAACATGGCCAGGACGTGCTTTAACCAGATTTTCAAGCCGTTTCACACTTTTAGACCCCTCTCCTGCAAAGGCAGAAACCTCTGCGTTTGCAGGAGGTCGCACACCTCTTATCAGTTGAATCAGTGGCCAGCCAATATGCTGGCAAGCCCGTGATATGCAAGCACCGGATAGACGCATCAGGAAATAATATTCCGGCTTACTGGCCTGAAAAGGTGTGGATCGTTCAGGTTCTAGCCAGAATTTGGCATATACCCTGTTTGACGACTCCTGCGCGGCGTGCTCCATGCACAAACTCTGCATGAGGTGATTGCTGATCATAGGCCAGGCTTGTTACGGTACGGCCCTTTCCAAAAGATGGCCTTTTGTCCAGGCTCTCATACTTTTATTACATGACCATTTAATGCCTATGCCCACTTTTCTCGCAGCCCTTTTTTCTCGTACCCCGTTAGCCAAGGGCACACGCATTTTTTCCAAAGGCTCTACCTGGAGCGCCTGTTTGCTCGGAGCAGCCCTTACAGCAGGTCTGGGTCAAGTACAGGCCCAGGAAAACAAGGCGGCTGACCGTTGGGTCAGCGATACGCTGTCCACTTATGTTCGCAGCGGCCCGACCGATGGCTATCGTATCGTTGGATCACTCAAGTCCGGCCAGAAAGTCGAGCTGGTTAACACCCAAGGTGATTACAGCCAGATCCGAGGCGAAAGCGGTGATCTGGTATGGATTCGCTCCAGCGAACTGCAGGAACAGCCAGGCCCGGTAGAGCGTGTACCGCAACTGGAACAGCAGGTAAACGAGCTGAGCAGCAAGCTCAAGACGATCGATGACAGCTGGAAGTCCCGCGTTCAGGGCATGCAGGAAACCATGGACGCCCGCAAAGCACGCATAGATGAACTTGAGCAGACCCGGCGCCAGCTAGATGCTGAACTGACCGACGCACAGTCCGAACTTCGCAGCGTTAAGGCGCGCCTGGGTGATGAGAACAAAGATGCCATGATGCGCTATCTCGTTTACGGAGGCAGTATTGCCGGAGCCGGCCTGTTGGCAGGTTTGATCCTGCCGTCATTTGCGGGTCGCAGAAAGCGCAACGATCGCTGGTTCTAAAGGGCAGGCTCCAGCACAACATATGTGCCTGGAGCCCTCCTTTTACTCATCAAGCACAAAGCGGGCAAGCCGCTGCCTGAGCATGCGGTTTTCCATACGCAGGGTTTCTACCTGGGTCAGCAGGTCGAGCGCCAGTGCGATGCCCGCCCAGTCCAGCTCAAGCTCTCGTTGCAGCCGTACGGCACGACGTACCGTATGCAACGCTGGCAGGTCGAATACCCATACTTCTGGTCGCGGCCCGCGTGGCTCGACGATGCCATGCTCGACAAGCTCGACGATGTGAGTCACTGGCGTATCGACCAGCTGGCTGATCTCTTTGATGTCAAATTCCACGATTACGGTGGTCATCTCAGTCCCTCCACTCACTTCTGGGGTTGAAGCTGGCCTTGTTTGCCAATTGCTCCCATAGTTTCCGAGTAGCCTCATCATGAGTCTTGGGCATGACAATCTTGATCACGGCGTACAGGTCTCCTGCACCGCCCTTCCGGGTTCGCAACCCCTTACCCTTGAGACGTAAACGCTGCCCCGCCTGGCTGTTGGCCGGAACGGTCAATTGCAGCTTTCCGCTCAAGGTGGGAACAGTTACCTTGGCGCCCAGTGCAGCTTCCCAGGGTGCAAGCGGAACGGTCAGAAGCAGGTCATGCCCGTCGACATCGAAGAGTGGATGAGGAACCAGCCGGACAACCAGATAAAGATCGCCGTCGGGTCCGCCATTGAGCCCTGGGGCGCCCCGCCCTTTCAACCGGATTCGCTCGCCATCGGTCACGCCTGCCGGAATGCGTACGTTCAGGCTCTTGGGTACGCTCTCGTGACGCAGCCCGTTCGCACTATAGCTAGGCACCCGATAGTTGATGGTCCGCGGCTCGTCCGACAGCGTGTCTTCGAGAAACAACGGCAGTTCCATTTCCACATCCTGCCCTCTTCGTCCGGCATTACGCTCCTGGCCGCGCCCACTACCGGGTCGGGCACCAAAAACAGATTCGAAGAAATCGGAAAAATGCCGCTCGTACTGCCCGTCTCCTCCTCCGCCAAAATTGCCGTTGAACTCCCAGCCTGGCGGCGGCTCGAACTGCTGCCCGGCCCGGCCGTACTGGCGTAGTTGATCGTATTCGGCTCGTTTTTCCGGATCTCTGAGAACCTCATAGGCCTCGGAGACTTCCTTGAATTTGTTTTCCGCATCCGGCTCTTTGCTGACATCTGGATGATATTTGCGCGCTAGCTTGCGGTATGCGGTCTTGATCGCTTTTTCGTCTGCGCCCGGGTCGACGCCCAGTAGCGCATAATAATCTTTGAATTCCATCGAACCTCACCGTCTCGTCAATCGACAACAGTCAAAAGCAGACAGCTATGACAGGCCTGTCGCTGCCCGGTGATCGTGCCTGTCTATAACCATAGCCCTATCAGCCCGGTATGGCGCTGATACAGGTCAGTGCACGACACAAACACCCTTCGATAAAGATGTGGACAGTACGCCAGGAATCCAGTGCCGGTTGCGAAAAAGACACGGAAGGCAGCCGTTTGCCAAGCGGCTTCAGGCGCGCACCGCCTGTGCGAAGGCGGTGCGCGAAAGAGGATCAGTTTTACTGCTGAATCAGATTGACGCGGTTGCCTGTGCCGGATTGGCTCAGATTGACCCGTAGATCAGCACCGGTCTGCTGTAGCGTGATGTGGTTATCCGACCCGCTCAGCTGGCTGAGATACGCCACGTTACGATCGCCCTGCTGCCCGATGGTGATTTCATTGAGCGAGCCTTCGGTCGAAGCGCTCAGGATGTTGTCGCTACCCTCTTGCGTGCCGTACAGGACGTTACTGTTGCCGGTCTGGTCGGCATAGAACTCGTTACCGGTCCCGGTCTGGTTGGCGGTCGCAATGTTGTAGTCACCCACCTGGCTGAGCTGAGCGGCCTGCCAGTCACCTGCCTGGAAAGCATCGATACTGTTCGAGACACCACTCTGGGTAGTGTCTGCGTCGTTATTGCTGCCTTCCTGAGTGACCAGGGCGCCGCCATTCTGACCGTCGATACGGACAGCGGCTTGCTGCTGCGTACCGCGCTGGGTGACATAGGCCGAGGTATTCACACCACTGACCTCAAGCGTGGCCACGGAACCCTGGCTGTCCAGCTGGTAGATATTGGCGGAGGTATCGTTCCCTGTCTGAATGACCGTCGCAACGTTATTGGAGCCGTCCCGCTGCCACAGTAGAGCGGTGTGATTGTCGCCCTGTTGATTAACGGATACTTCACTGGCCACGGCCCCTTCCTGCAGCGTATGGGCCCAATGAGTATTGCCGTTTTGCGTAATCCGGGAGGTTGCCTGGGTCGTGTTTAGTTGCTCGGTTTCAGCTTCGTTGGCAGTGCCTGTCTGGCTCTGGTTGACTGAAGCCGATTCGGAAGCTTGCTGGGAGACCGACGCCTGATTGTTCCAGCCATACTGGTATTGGTTGGAATAGGCACTGGTCGAGTCGGCCTGCTCGACAGTCGCGACGTTGTAATTGCCCGCCTGTGCCTGCTGTGCAATACCGGCTTGGCTATTGGCCTGAGTCAGGCGAGCCTCATTGGCGTAACCGCTATGCGACTGCTTGGCGGCGTTACCGGAGCCGGACTGCTCGATCGTAGCCGTATTGAGCACACCGTGCTGGTCCTGTCGGGCCGTATTGTTTTCAGCGAAGGCTTGCGTGGCTAACACCGCGAGAACGGCAGCGGCGAGCGGTTTGAAGATAAACATAGCTCTCTCCATGAATGTTTATTCCACCAGAGGTACAGCAAGGCTTGGAAGGCCATTACCGCATTACCGTTGCGCAAGAACCTGCAAAGGCACCCTAGCGATTAGGCATTGTGAGTCGGGAGTCTATGTTCACTGTTTAACGCAGCGATGGGTATCAATCGAAAGATTGAAAATATGTGCGCCTTGCCTTTTGCCAAGCGATGACCGGCACCTTATGGATGGGCGGTTAGAACCTTACGACGCCCTTACGGCCTAATGGATAACGCCTGAATAAGGCCCGAACGGGAGACGAACATGAGCGACATCAAGCACCCCGAAAACCAGAACGCTGAAAACGAAGACCTCGATAATCGTGACGTCGATGACGACCAGCTAGACCAGGCCGTAGAGGAAACCTTCCCTGCCAGCGACCCGATTTCACCATGATCTGATCAGTCGATCGGATTTCTTCTACTCGGTCTTGGGGTTGAAGACTATATACCTATAGCTTCAACCCTTTTTTGTGCCTGATGTCTCCCAACGCCTGTCCATCACGGATGCGCTAACGGGTTGGCCATCAGGGGACGGATCAGAATCACCGAACGCAGCAGCGTTGAAAGCCTGGCTGCCGCCTTCGACATCCGGCGCAATCATTCCTGGATAGCAATCGTGCCCCTCATGCCTGTGGCAGTCAGGGCATGTTGCGTATTGAAGCGTTAGCCTGCCGAGCGGCACCTTTACTGATCGCTGTTGGAGCATCCTTGCAAGTTGGCCTGGGTCACGTTGCTAAACGCCGGAACACTGCGCGTCAGCCAGACATTACCGCCAATGGTGGAGCCTTTTCCGATAGTGATGCGTCCTAGAATCGTCGCGCCGGCGTAGATCACCACATCGTCCTCGACGATCGGATGGCGTGGATGCCCTTTTTGCAGATTACCGGACTCATCGGCCGGGAAGCGCTTGGCGCCTAAAGTCACAGCCTGATAGATCCGGACCCGCTCGCCAATGATAGCTGTCTCGCCGATAACCACGCCGGTACCATGATCGATAAAGAAGCTGGGGCCGATCTGCGCCCCTGGATGGATATCGATACCCGTGGCTGAATGAGCCAGCTCTGCAATCATGCGCGCCAGTAGCGGCAGGTCCGAACGATAGAGCTGATGCGCCAGACGATGGTAGATCACGGCCAGAATACCGGGATAGCACAGCAGTACCTCATCCACGCTACGCGCCGCCGGATCGCCCCGGTAGGCTGCCAGCACATCGGTATCCAAAAGACGCCGCAGATCAGGCAATGCCAAGGCAAAGTCCTGCACAATGCGCTGCGCCGGATCTTCGACCGAGCACTCAGAGGTTCCCCGCTGCCGAGCGGTATAACATAGCTCCAGCCGTACCTGCCCTAACAGAGCATTGAGTGCACGGTCCAGCACATGCCCTACGAAAAAGTCTTCGCTTTCCGCACGTAGGTCATTTGGTCCCAGACGGAGCGGAAACAAGGCGCTACAGAGCGACTCGAGGATCTCGCTCATTACCGCTCGCGACGGCAGTTCACGGCTGCTCAGTTCTCGCGTTCGGCCATGCTGGCTACGCCATTCGTTACGAGCGTCATGCAGCTCATCTACGATTCGTTCCAGTTGCCAGTTGATCCCCGGGGCTTTACCCCGCACCGCATTTGAATCGCTCATTACCACGTTCCTGGAAAAAGAACCGGCGCGGGCCGGTCCTGGGTTCGACAATAAAACGTTGCGGCTGATCGAGCGCGCCCCAACGCCTGCTCGTACCTTACCGCATCGCCTGCCCGATCGGATAGGATGGGGACAGACCTGCCAACGCCGCACCGCCTGGCGTCAAGGCAACCACGAGTGAAACATTCATACAGGAGAACTCTTATGACGTTTGGCCCTCTGGTCAGTACCGAGTGGCTTGCCAACGCATTGGGCAACAAAGACCTGGTGATATTCGATGCCAGTGTCTACCTGCCCAATGAGTCGAAACATGCACGCGCCGAGTATGAGGCTGCTCACTTACCCGGTGCTCGCTTCTTCGATATCGAAGAGATTTCAGATCAGGACACAACGCTGCCGCACATGGTGCCCTCCCAAGGTCGTTTCGCCCGGCTGGTAGGTGAGCTGGGGGTCAAAAACCAGTCCCGCGTTGTGGTTTATGACCAGAAAGGGTTGTTTTCAGCAGCGCGTGCCTGGTGGATGTTTCGCCTCTTCGGCCATGATCAGGTCGCAGTGCTCGATGGAGGCCTTCCCAAGTGGCAGAGCGAACATCGACCTGTAGAACAAGGTCCGGCACCTGTCGTACCGGCCCAGACGTTCGAAGCCACGTTCCACGCCAGAATGCTACGGGGCCTGGGCGATATCCAGGCCAACCTCGACAGCCGCCTCGAGCAGGTACTGGATGCACGCGCGGCCAATCGCTTCGAGGGGTCGGTGCCCGAGCCGCGTGCAGGCCTGGCCTCCGGGCATATTCCAGGTAGCGCCAGCCTGCCCTATACCGATCTTCTCAATGCTGACGGCACGTTCAAGGATGTCGAGACGCTCCGCGCGCGCTTTGCACATGCGGGTGCGGATGGCTCACGATCAGTGGTTACCAGTTGCGGCAGCGGCGTGACAGCTGCCGTTCTTCTCCTGGGACTGGCAGTGGCAGGCCTACCGGAAGGGGCCCTGTACGACGGCTCCTGGACAGAATGGGGCTCGCGCTCAGATACCCCCAAAGCGACAGGACAGGCTTGATCATTCCCGCGGTATCGCTCCTCTGACGGTACCGCCCCACCACGGCGGCGTAGGCTGCAAAGATTATTCTTTGGTCTAATAGACGCCTTTTCCAGGGTCTCGAACAAGACAGATCTTCTTCTCTGAGCCACGCTGTTTCAGGGCTCGGCCGCTTATGTGCTACTTAAAAGTGTTATCAGGCATACAGTTAAGCCATTGGTCTCATACGGTCTTTCAAGTGCGATAAACGAACAAATGGCTATTGCTTTAGGTAGCGAATCGATAGCATTATCGCGGCACGTCATCGTACAACCCTGGCCATAAGGCACAAGGGTGAATTCCACAATAAATTCAATAATGGAATAACCTGAATGTTGAAGATTGCACCCTGTACGGCCTTAATTTTCCCGCCCGATATTCCCCCCTCTTCCAGATTTCGCGGAGGCGTTTGCGCGTCCGCTTAGGTTCGGCTGCCTATTCAGGCCGGACATGAAATGCCCTGAGGATCAGGGCCTCTCCGCCTCTGATAAATCAATCCGTAAGAGATTGCGCTCAGGTGCGGCACCATTACTCATGGGAGTACAACAATAATGACCCTTCGCTATCTCTCTGTTCCTGCGTTTATTGGACTCACACCGCTTGCGCTGGCCTTGGCATTACCGATGGCTGCTCATGCCGAAGGTTTTCTGGAAGACGCCAAAGTCAACGTGATGACCCGCAACTATTACTTCAACCGGGATTTCCGCAACGGTACCAGCGCTCAACAGAGCAAGGTCGAAGAATGGGGCCAAGGTTTCATTATGACGGCAACCTCGGGTTACACACCGGGCGTCATAGGTTTTGGTCTGGACCTGACCGCCCTATATGGTCTCAAGCTCGACAGCAGCCCGGACCGTGCCGGTACGCAGCTGCTACCTGTAGGGAGTGATGGCCGTGCGGCAGACGACTTTGGCCGCGTGGGCGCTACCTTCAAGGCTCGCATTTCTAAGACTGATCTGTTGTTAGGCGAATTGATGCCTAACGTACCGGTGCTTCGCTTCAACGATGGTCGTCTGCTTCCTCAGACATTCCGCGGTGCGACACTAACCTCCAAGGAACTGGACGGCTTCACGTTCTATGCTGCGCAGATTCGCCAGGTGAGCCTGCGTAACTCCTCCAACATGGAGGATCTGTCCATCACGACCGGCGGTGCCCGTCAGATTCGTGCAGCCTCTTCGGATCGCTTCAATTATGTAGGGGGTGAATACACCTTCAACGAGAAGCGCACCATGGTTGGCGTATGGCACGCGCAGTTCGAAGATGTCTACAAGCAGAACTTCTTCAACCTGACCCATACCCAGAAGTTCGGGGACTGGAGCCTGGGCGCGAACCTGGGTTACTTCACCGGTGAAGAGGAAGGCCAAGCGCGCGCGGGCAACCTGGACAACAAACTCTTCACTGGACAGTTGTCCGCCGGTATTGGTGGCCACAAGTTTACCGTAGGTTATCAGCGCGTCAGCGGTGATAACGGCTGGCTGAGCGTTAACGGTTCCAGCGGCGGCAGTATCGTAAACGACATGTTTACCCAGAGCTTTGATAATGCCAAGGAACGCTCGTGGCAGCTGCGTTACGACTACAACTTTGCTGCTATGGGTATTCCGGGTCTGGCCTTCATGGCGCGTTACGGCCATGGTGACAACATCTACGTCAACGCTGCCAATGATGACGGCTCGGAATGGGAACGTAACTTCGATGTGGCCTATACCTTCCAGAGCGGCCCGCTCAAGGACCTGAACATGCGTTGGAGAAACTCTATGGTCCGCCGCGACTATGGCAGCAACAACGATGTCGACGAGAACCGCCTGATCTTCAGCTACCCGATCTCGATTCTGTAAGCGCCAGGTCAATACAAAAAGCCCGTCTTTCGACGGGCTTTTTTATAACGCCTTGCCTACTGCCCTTCATATTGAGTTTGGCGTGACTCCACGCCCAGCTCATCCCATACTGACTCGGCCAAATGGAAGGTCGCGTTGGCCGCCGGGATACCGCAATAAATGGCGCTCTGCATGATCACTTCCTTGATCTCATCGCGCGTTACACCGTTGTTGGCAGCGGCGCGCAGATGCAGCTTGAGTTCTTCGCTTCGGTTCATCCCAATCAGCATGGAAATGGTAATCAGGCTACGGGTATGCCGCGGCAGGCCCGGACGGGTCCAGATATCACCCCAGGCATGCCGGGTGATCATCTCCTGAAACTCCTCGTTGAATGGCGTGAGCTTTTCCAGGCTGCGATTCACATGGGCATCGCCCAATACCGCGCGACGGACCTCCATGCCCTTTTCATAACGTTCGCGTTCGTCCATCTCGAGATCTCCTAAGCCGTCAGGAAAGCCAGGACACGGCGACTGAATGCTTCGCCGGCCTGTACATTGGAAAGATGCGCAGCATCGAATTCCGCATACTCGGCATTCGGAATTTGAGCCTGCATGTAGTGACCGTCGGCCGGTGTGGTGACGGCATCGTGCGTACCCGCCACGATAAGCACCGGAACGGTGACGGCCTTGAGATGCTCACGAAAATCACCGTCACGCACGGCAGCACAATTGGCGGCATACCCTTCTGGCGAGGTAGCTGCGAGCATGTCGGTAATGCGCTTGACTTTGGCTGGCTCTGCCTGGGAGAACTCAGGCGTAAACCAGCGCCCAACAGAGGCATCACGCAGATTGACCATGGCCGCCTGGCCGCCCTTCAAAACCGTATCGATACGGTCATTCCAACCGTCTGCCGTTCCGATCTTAGCGGCGGTATTACAGATAACGACACGCTGGATACGGTCACTGGCGTTTACTGCCAGCCACTGCCCGGTCAGTCCACCCATGGACAGTCCACAGAAAAAGGCTTTCTGAACCTTGAGCGCATCCAGCAGCGCCAAGACGTCATGGCCCAATTGCTCAATGGTGTACGGACCGGGCGTGACGGTGGAGCCGCCATGGCCGCGTGTGTCATAGCGCAGTACGCGAAAATGCTCGGTAAAGGCGGGAATCTGGTCATCCCACATATGCAGATCAGTGCCCAGCGAGTTGGACAGTACCAGAACCGGCGCGTCTTCGCGGCCATCGAAACGGTAATTCAGTTCGCCCTCGGCGAGTTGCACAGTTGGCACAGGAATCCTCCTAGCGAGCAGACGTCAGTGAATGGTGTTCGGCACAGGCGCGTTCTACCCAGGTGCGGGCCTGTCCCAAGTAGTGCGCAGGATCGAGCAGATGATCCAGCTCATCGGCAGACAGCTCGGCGGTCACGGTCTCGTTCTGCCCGAGCGCCTCACGCAGGTGGCATTTCTGCTCGACCGCACGGCGGCAGCACTGCTCGACCAGCTGATGCGCCTGCTCACGGCCGACACGTTGGCTAAGGGTAATGCTGACAGCCTCGGCCAGTACCAGTCCGTGGGTCAGCTCCAGGTTCGTGCGCATGCGTTCGGCATCAACTTCCAGCCCTTCGGCTACCAGCAACGCCTGTTCCAGCGCACCCGAAGTGAGGCAGAAGATATCAGGCAGGGTGTCCCATTCGGCATGCCAGAGACCCAGACTGCGCTCGTGTTCCTGGGGCATGGCCGCGAACATGGTGGCGACAAGGTTGGGGATGCGGGTCGCGGCACTGATCAAGACCGCGGCGCTGACCGGATTGCGCTTGTGGGGCATGGTCGAGGAACCACCCCGCCCCTGCCCGGCCGGCTCGAAAACCTCCGCCGCTTCTGTCTGCATCAACAGGGAAAGGTCACGCCCCAGCTTGCCCAGGCTTCCGACAATCATGCCGCACACACTGGCGGCCTCTACCAAGCGGTCCCGCTGGGTATGCCAAGGTTGATCAGGCAGTGTCAGGTCAAGTTCTTTAGCCAACGCCTTGGCGACCGGCATGGCTTTGTCACCGAGCGCCGCCAGTGTGCCCGACGCACCACCAAACTGCAGCACCAGAACACGCGGCTTAAGCTCAGCCAGCCGTTGGCGATGACGGTTAATGGCGCCTAGCCAGCCGGCAATCTTCATACCCAGCGTGACGGGCGTTGCATGCTGCAGCCATGTCCGTCCGGCCAAGGGCGTGTCTACATAGCGCTGAGCCTGTTTGGCCAGGGCATCAGCCAAGGCAGCCAGACCGTCTTCCAGCAGCGCGAGGGCTGCGCGGACCTGCAGCACAAGCCCAGTATCCATGACGTCCTGACTGGTGGCGCCCATGTGCACATAGCGCTCGGCCTCGGGGCTTGTACGCTTGATTTCACGTCCCAGTGCCTTGACCAGCGGAATGGCCGAGTTGCCGCTGCTCACGATGGCCTGCTGCAACTCGGCAAGGTCATAGGCCTCGGCGCGGCAAGCCGCCTCGATCGGTGCGACGGCATCCTTGGGAATCAGGCCGACCGCGGCTTCGGCTCGCGCCAGGGCGGCTTCGAAATCCAGCATGCCCTGCAGGCGCCCGCTATCACTGAAGACATCACGCATCGCAGCCTGGGTAAAGTAGGCATCGAAGAGCTGATGGGTCGGACGCTGACTCATATGCATTTATCCTTGTTAGTGATCGTCATGCAGATAGCTGGCTCTGCGCGGCAGGCGCAGGCTTACCAGGAAGGCTACTACCAGCATGCAGGACACATAGATGTAGAAGAGATTCTCATGCCCCATGGCTTTGAAGTTCAGCGCAACGAATTCGGCCGAACCGCCAAACAAGGCATTGGCTACGGCATAGGAGAGCCCTACCCCTAGCGCACGCACCTGTGGCGGAAACATCTCGGCTTTTACCAGGCCACTGATCGAGGTGTAGAAACTTACAATGGCCAGCGCGAGGATGATCAAGCCAAAGGCAATGACCGGGCTGGTCGTGGTTTTCAGGGTCAGCAGGATGGGATAGGTACACAGTGCGCCGAGCGCACCGAACCACAACATGGAAGCGCGGCGACCAATACGGTCAGACAAGGCACCGAACAGCGGCTGCATCAGCATGTACAGGAACAGCGCACCGGTCATGATGCCGCTGGCCGTCTTGGCATGCATGCCTACGGTGTTGACCAGGTACTTCTGCATGTAAGTTGTAAAGGTATAGAAAATCAGCGAGCCACCGGCGGTATATCCCAGCACAGTGAAAAACGCCGCCTTGTGATGTTTGAACAGAGCCGACAGCGAACCCGCCTCTTTGGCAGCACGGCTTTCTGCCGTCGTGGTTTCCTCAAGCGAGCGACGCAGCAACAGCGAAATCACGGCAGCAACCGCACCCACCACAAAAGGAATACGCCAGCCCCAGGCACGCAGCTCCTCTTCGGACAGGACCTGCTGAAGGATGACCACCACCAGCACCGCCAGCAACTGCCCGCCAATCAGCGTCACGTACTGGAACGAGGCATAAAATCCGCGCTTACCCTTCAGCGCCACCTCACTCATATAGGTTGCAGTAGTGCCGTATTCACCGCCGACCGACAAGCCTTGGAAAAGTCGCGCCATGAGCAGAAGAAGCGGCGCCCAGAAGCCAATGCTGTCGTAGGTGGGCAGGCAGGCAATCACCAGTGAGCCGGCGCACATCATGAGCACGGAGATCATCATTGACGTACGCCGCCCATAACGGTCGGCCACCCCACCGAAGATCCAGCCACCGATGGGTCGCATCAGAAAGCCTGCGGCAAATACACCGGCAGTGTTAAGCAGTTGAACGGTGGGGTCGTCTGAAGGGAAAAACGCGTGAGCAAAATAGATGGAGCAAAAGGAGTAAACGTAAAAGTCGAACCACTCGACGAGGTTGCCGGACGAGGCGCCAACAATGGCGAAGATTCTTTTACGACGCTCTTCCAACGTATAGGAACTGGTAGTCATTCGATCCGCTCTTGTCATTGAAATAGGAATAATCCGGCACGCAATCGATCCTGACGTGCCGGTGAATGACCCTACAGAGGGCAGCCTTTGCCCTGTCGCAGGGTGTGCCGCCTACGCGTGACGGATTCGCAGGCCTTGGTGAGACATGTCCTTTTACAATTCTCTCCTTTGCAAAGCCGCAAATCCTTCGCGCTGGCGCAGATCACCCTTATTCCTCATCAACGCCCCGTTGTACGAGGCGCCCAAGACATTGACCTCAAACGCGCTCGACTGCCAGCGCCAGACCTTGTCCAACCCCAACACACATGGTCGCGAGCCCCAGCTGCTTGTTGGTTTTTTCCAGCCAATGCACGGTAGTCATGACCAGGCGTGCACCGCTCATTCCCAGCGGATGACCCAGTGCAATGGCGCCGCCCTGCGGATTTACTTTTTCACTGTCGTCCGGTAATCCCAAGCCTCGCACTACCGCCAGGGCCTGGCTGGCAAAGGCCTCGTTCAGCTCAACCACATCGAAGTCTTCAATGGTTCTCCCCAGACGGGTCAGCAGCTTTTGCACTGCCGGCACTGGGCCGATTCCCATGACACGTGGCGCAACGCCGCCACTTGCCATGCCGAGAATACGGGCGCGAGGCTTGAGGCCATGCTTCTGCACGGCCTCGGCCGAGGCGATGATCATGGCCGCAGCGCCGTCATTTACACCCGAGGCATTACCCGCCGTGACGGTCTTGTCGGGCCCATTGACGGGCTTTAGCTTGGCCAGCATCTCCAGCGTGGTATCAGGGCGTGGATGCTCGTCCTTGTCGACGATCGTCTCGCCTTTCTTGTGGACGATTCGCACCGGCACGATTTCTTCGGCAAAGAAGCCGCTCTCCTGGGAAGCCGCCGTGCGCTGTTGGCTGCGCAACGCAAAGGCATCCTGATCGGCCCGGGAAACATTGTGATCCTGCGCGACATTGTCTGCCGTTTCCGGCATGGAATCGGTACCGTACTTCTGTTTCATCAATGGGTTCACGAAGCGCCAGCCGATGGTGGTGTCTTCGATCTTCTGTCCGCGGGAAAACGCAGTGTCCGCCTTGCCCATCACGAACGGAGCGCGGGACATCGATTCCACACCGCCGGCAATGGCCAGCTCCATCTCACCTGTGGCAATGGCGCGGTAAGCCGTTCCTACAGCGTCCATCCCTGACGCGCAAAGGCGGTTCAAGGTAACGCCCGGTACGGTTTCCGGAAGGCCTGCTAATAGAAGCGCCATACGCGCCACGTTACGGTTATCCTCGCCCGCCTGGTTGGCGCAGCCCATGAATACCTCATCGACTTCCGCCCACTGCACTCCAGGGTTGCGCTCCATCAGCGCCTTGAGCGGAATAGCCGCCAGATCATCGGCACGGACGCTGGACAGCGCACCGCCAAAGCGTCCAATAGGTGTACGAACGGCATCGCAGATGAATACATCACGCATCATGAGTCTCCTGATACCGCTCCTGGGCGGGCCGATGGCCCATGGGTAAGGAGGCGGTGTGACGGTCATGGCAGCACCTGAAATCGAGGGTGCCAGCTACCTGGGTCGTACTCGCCCGGACGGAAGACCAGGCGAGTGATGTTGAACGGAACAGTAAGCCGCAAGGCTGCAAGCAGACAATCCGATAATCGAATCTACGGTCGATTATCGAACATGTTTATCTGTTCCCGTATGCGGTTGCGTGATTCGAAAAGGCCTTATGACGCATCTGAATGACTGACGATACCCTTGATCACTACAGCCGCCGCAGCCAGCGCAGCAGGCACCACCAGCGCAGTCAGTACCTGCTCGAAATTCCATCCCAGCCCCAGTAGAGTGGCCCCCATCCAGGCCCCCAGAATGGCACCGAAGCGTCCGATACCCAGCATCCAGGACACCCCTGTGGCACGACCCTGGGTCGGATAGAAGCGCGCCGCCAGTGAAGGCATGGCGGACTGCGCACCGTTGATGCACATCCCCGCAACCAGTACCAGCGTAGCCAGCAACGTCACGTGACCCAGGCTCTGCCCGACACAGTACGCAAAGACACCGGCGAGCAGGTAAAACGTGCCAATGACCCAGTGCGGATTGATCCGGTCCATCGCCCAGCCCACGGCTACCGCGCTAAGCACGCCACCAAACTGGAACAGGGCTCCAATGAATGCAGCCTGCTCCATACTTGCCCCGCTGTCGCGCATCAGGGTAGGCAACCAGCTTGTCAGCAGGTATACGATGACAAGTCCCATGAAGTAGGTCAGCCAGAGCAGCACCGTGCCCAGCCCACACGCCTTGGAGAAAATAACGGCAAAGACATTACGCGCCTTGACTGTGCGCTGCTCTGGTACGCTGAACTCCCTGGCCTGCTGCACGATACTTGGGCCGATGGGCAGCAAGGCCTTGCGAATCCGTGCCACGCCCCGGTTATGCACCACCAGATAACGGGCCGATTCCGGCAACCACAGCAGCAGCACCACTGCCAGAGCCATCGGTAGCAAGCCCCCGAGCAACAGCAGGCTATGCCAACCGAACGCCGGAATCAGCTTGGCGGAGATGAACCCGCCACACGCCATGCCCAAATTGAAACCACAGAACATGCTGGTTACCAGTAACGACTTGAGCCGCTCCGGGGTGTATTCAGACAGCAGTGTCGTGGCGTTCGGCATGGCGGCACCTAGGCCAAGGCCGGTCAGAAAACGCAGGATCACCAGTTGATCCACCGTACCGCTGTAGGCCGAGATCACGCTGAAAAATCCAAAGATGGAAACGGCAGCAACCAGGACGACCTTACGGCCGAAGCGGTCCGCCAACGGTCCCGAGCCCAACGCACCAAACACCATCCCAACCAGGGCAGCGCTCATGACCGGTCCAAGGCTTGCTCGATCGATACCCCAGTCCTGGGTCAACGCCGGTGCGATAAACCCCATGGCAGCAGTGTCCAGGCCATCCAGGAAAACGATCAAAAAGCACAACACCACGATTCGCCACTGATAGCGGCTCAGCGGCTGGGCATTGATAAATGTCTGAACATCAAGTGTCGTGTTCGTTGAGGCTCCCGTCATGACAAGGCCTCCATCATCCACGAATAGAAAGAAAGCGCATCGGAGCGATGCGCATGCACCATCCCGTTCACGGGAGAAATCATGCAGAACATAGGCGGACTCTGTTGTTTTTATCAGGCGTGCCGGCTGGCAACGTGCCTCTACCCTACGGAGCAGGCACGCACTGCACAATTCGATTAACGGCTAAAGGTTCGATTAACGAACAGTTTCAGTGAAAGAGCTTGGAGCTGAGTTCCTGGCTGGCCTTGAGTAAAAGGGGCAGGAAACGACGCTCCAGCTCCTGCCGGGTGATGCGGCTGGCATGGGTGCCCACGTTCATGGCAGCCATGACCTGACCGGAGGCATCCAGTACCGGTACGGCCAATGAACGGAGCCCGACCTCCAGTTCCTGGTCAACGACGCACCAGCCCTGCTGCCGGATCTGCTCGAGACAGGGCAACAGCTTTTCTGGCGTATGCAGTGTGCGACTGGTCTTGATCTGCAGGTCAGCACGCTCGAAGTAATCCTGAAGGGCAGCATCATCCAGAGCCGCCAGCAGAATACGGCCCATGGAGGTGCAGTAGGCCGGAAGCCGGCTGCCAACGCTCAGATCGACCGAAATCAGCCGCAGCGGTGTGGCGGACCGGGCGATGTACAACACCTCATCCCCCTCAAGCGTGGCGACGGAGCAGGCCTCATGCAGCTGCTCGCTCAGGCGATCCAGAATGGGTTGGGCGGTGAGCGCCATGGGCGTGGATGACAGATAGGCATGGCCCAGCGTCAGCACCTTGGGTAATAGTGAGTAGGTCCGTCCATCGGTGGTCACGTAGCCCAGCTTCATCAATGTATGCAGGCAACGGCGAACCGCCGCGCGGGGGATCTCGGTTCGGTGGCTGATCTGCGCGATGGTCAGATGCCGCTTGCGCTCCTGAAAGGCATGGATCACAGCCAAGCCACGCGCAAGGGACGTCATAAAGTTTGGATCGCCCGTAAAGGCCTCGATCCGCTTGGCCGGCGATGCAATGATAGGCGGTGCGCCAAAGCTGTGAGGGTCACGCGAATTCGAGTTATCCATGATCTCTGCCCGGCCGCTGTCTGATTTGGCCGATTATCGAAGCATCTGATCGATAATCGCAATACGACAAACGCAGTCTTGTTCGTTTATAGGCCACTTACAGATCGTCACTGTGCCGATTTCGTCCTCGCACCTGGGGAAAAATCTCAAGCCATAAGAGCGGTGGCGGTTCACCCTGTAGGCATCTGTCTATCGCTAAAGGGATAACGACCATGGGACATCAAGCGATCAACTGGCGCGGCGTCTTTCCGGCTGTCAGCACTCAGTTCAAGCCTGACTTTTCTCTGGACCTGGACGCCACTCACCGCGTGGTCAGCAATCTCGTGGCGGATGGTGTGTCCGGGCTTGTAGTGTGCGGCACCGTTGGAGAAAACACTTCGCTTACCACGACGGAAAAGGTATCGGTCATCGAGACCGCCAAAGCGGCGGCGGCCGGACGCGTACCCGTGATTGCCGGCGTAGCCGAATTTACTACTGCCTTCGCGCAGAAGATGGTTAACGAGGCGCGCTTTGCTGGCGTGGACGGTGTGATGGTTATGCCCGCGCTGGTCTACTCTGCCAAGCCCCACGAAACCGCCATGCACTTTCGCAGCGTTGCGACTTCGACCGATCTTCCGGTCATGGTCTACAACAATCCGCCGGTGTACAAGAACGACGTTACGCCGGACATCCTGGCCTCGCTCAAGGACTGCGAGAATATCGTCTGCTTCAAAGACTCCTCAGGTGACACTCGCCGCTTTATTGACCTGCGCAACGCTGTGGGTGATCGCTTCGTGCTCTTTGCCGGCCTGGATGATGTAGTGCTCGAAAGCATTGCTGTAGGGGCCGTCGGTTGGGTATCCGGCATGTCCAATGCGTTTCCCAGGGAAGGCGAAACCCTGTTCCGCCTCGCCATGCAAAAGCGTTTCGACGAAGCCCTGGCGCTCTATCAATGGTTCATGCCCCTGCTACATCTGGACGCCCGCCCTGACCTGGTCCAGTGCATCAAGCTCTGCGAAGAGATACTAGGCCGTGGTTCAGCCGTCACCCGCCCTCCTCGCCTGAGCCTCGAAGGGGCTGCCCGTGATGAAGTGAAAGCGATTGTGGACAACGCGCTGACCCAACGTCCTGCACTGCCTGACGTCGCGCTTTAAACTGCGTCGCTGGCAGCCTGCCGAAACTGCCGGGGCGTGAGTCCCGTCAGTGCCTTGAACTGGCGGCTGAAGGCGCTGTGATCGGTGTAGCCGCACTGCAAGGCAATATCGGTGATCGGCATCGTCGTCGCCAGCAATTGGGAGGCTTTTTCCAGACGCACCTTATGGATCATCTGGCGGGGCGTGAGATGAAAGATCCGCTTGCAATAGCGCTCCAACTGAGCCACGGAAAGCTCTGCGATGGCGGTCAGCTCTGCCAGTGCGATCGGACGGGTGTAATGGGCACGAATGTGTTTATCAACCGCCGCAAGCCGTCGATACGCCGGGTGGTTATCCTGCGCGGCTTGCAAGTCATAGGAAATGCCAGCCATGCCCAACACCTGCCCTGAATGCCCTTTCAAGGGCAGCTTGTAGGTCAGACACCACCCTGGCTCACGACCGTTGTAAAAATGCAGCTCAAGCTTGTCCTCGATGATCGCTCCGCGAAGCACCTCGTGGTCCTGCTCGGTATAGAGCGGTCCTAGATTCGCCGGAAAGACCTCAGCGGACGTCTTGCCCAAGAGAGGCGCAACCGTCTTGAACCCACACCGTCTCGCCAACGTCAGGTTGGCCAAGAGGTAACGTGCGTCCAGATCCTTAATAAAGAAGACCACATTGGGAATCGCATTGAGAAGCGGAGCAATTAGCGCAACGCTGTTAAGCAAGGTTTCTAAGTCTTCAGGGCGCTCTGCGGCAAGCCCCTCACACCAGGCTGTCATCTGCTCAGGAGCAAAACCTGGAGCCTGCCTGTCGCGTTCGGCTATAGGAGACATCATCTGAAGCATGAGCACCTCTTATGAGTGGTGGCGCGAATGCGCTCAGGATATATCCGTCTCTGAGCATGCCATAAGCGTCTCGACCCGTGCAGGGACCAACGGAATACGGGGCTCCGGCAAGGCCCAGCCAAACAATTCGCGAGCCGCCGTGCCACAGACACGCCCTTGGCAGGCTCCCATACCGCACCGGCTCTGAAGCTTTGCCGCATCCCATCCTTGCTCTCCCACCAGAGCAGACAGGGCGACATCCTCGCAGCGGCAAATCAGCGTATCCGCACGGGCCAGTTGCCTGACCTCAGGTCGCAATCTGAAATGCGCTTGCACATGTCGGGCAAACCGCTGCCAATGCTCGCGACGTGTGAACAGAGTCTCTGCCTGTTCAGCCTTGTCAATAGCAGCCAATCCGGCGATTTCGCCCTCGATCAACGCCAATTCACTACTACCAACGCCTGTACATTCACCGGCCGCATAGAGACCTGTCTGACTCGTCTGCTGATAGCGATCGACCGCTACAGCATCACCCTCAAGCTGACACCCCAGATGACTCGCCAGTCCAGTATTGGGCACCAGACCAAACCCACAGGCCAGACGCGTACAAGGTATGACCTTATCACGGCCACTCTGGCGAATACGCACAGCCTCCAGACGATTATCCCCCAAGGCCTCAACGACATAACTCGCCCAGCGGTAGTGAGTCGAGAGCAACCTGAATGCCTGGGTGAGCTTGTCAGGCCAGCGCAGCAACCCGGCACCGAACGATATAACTTGCTGACGGACCGCCTGTTCATAGACGCCTGTAAGCACAGCGCCGGCTGCGCTGGCCGTCCCGGCAGAAGCCAGCAATAACGGCCCGCTTCCCGCTATCACCAGCCGCTCACCGGCCACAGGCGCGCCCCCTTTGATCAAGGCCTGCAACGCTCCGGCGCCCGTCACGCCGGGTAATGTCCAGCCCGGAAACGGTAGCAGCAATTCCCGTGCGCCACAGCACAGGATCAATTGCTTATAGTCCAGCCGGCAACCTGACTGTGCATCCTCCAGTAACAAGGCCCCTGGTGCCAACGCAGCTACGATGCGCGTCCCGGCCAAGTACCGGACATTGGGCCGAGATAAAACCTTTCGATAATCCTGCGCCAATGTGGGCAGTACCACTCCTGGCCCGTCGCGCCATATCTGGCCGCCTAGCCGGGGGTTATCATCGATGACCACAATGGAGCGCTGGCTGGTGGATGCAGCCCTGGCTGCTGCCAGACCTGCCGGCCCAGCGCCTACGATAGCGATATCACAAGACAGCCTGTTCAGCCCCGTCATACCGTACGCTCTACCTGCATGCCCTCACGGCACAGCGTCTGGCAGGCCAGCTGCCGGCGACCGTCAATCGTTACCCGACATTCCTGGCAAATACCCATTCCACAAAACGGTGCACGTGGCTGACCCGTACAGGACAGCCGTGCCACCGGTGATTCGCTCAATGCCAGCAAGGCGGCAACCGTCAGACCGTCCGCAACGATTAGAGGCTGCCGGTCGAGATACACCGTGATCATGCCGTTGCCTCCCGGGTGGTGGAAGCCGCATTTGCAAAGCGCTCAGGCCGGAACGGAGTGGAATCCAGAGGAAGCGCTTCACCCAGTAACTGAGCAGCGATCATCCGTGCACTGGCCGGTGCGGTGGTAACGCCCAGCCCTTCATGGCCCAGTGCCAGCCATAGGCCCGGTTGATCGGGATATTGTCCGAGCAAAGGCAAACCATCCGGTGTTGCAACACGAAAACCTGTCCAGCTGCGAATGGCATTCAACTCGCCCAAGCCGGGTAGGTAATGCTGTGCACGTGTGAGCATACGACCAAGCACATCGAACTCGACGCGCTTATCCAAGGTATCGAATTGTCGAGATGAGCCGATCAGCAACTGTCCTGTAGGCCTTGGCTGCACATTGAACGCGACGGAGGTTCCATCACTGGCGTGAGCGCTGGCAGCATACCCAAGCTCCACCAGTTGATGGGTGACACAGGCGGGGTATCGATCTGTAATCAGTAAATGGCCTTTCTTCGGCCTTAACGGCACCTCCGGGAGTAACCGGCAGGCACCCAGGCCATTGGCAAGCAGAATAGCGGGTGCCGTCATCCAGAGACCATCGCTCAGACATAACCGATTACCCTCGACCCGGATGACCTCCTCCTCCTGAACGGTGATTCGATTGCCGTGCTGGCCGAGCAGCCAGCGCGCGGTTGCCGGAGCGTAGAGGATCCCGTCGTCACCCACCTTCAGCGCACCTGCCAAATCAGAGCGCAGCATCGGCTCTAATTGCCGTAGCGAAGAGGCAGTGACCCAACCCGACTGAACGCCATGCTCAGCCAGCCTGGCTTGCTTTGCCTCTGCTAACGCGCACTCATCATCGTTCGCCGCCAGCCACAGTGTCCCGCAGTTACGATAGGCGCATGCTTCAGGCAAGCGCTCACGCAACGCATTCCAGAGCCCTATGGAATAATGACTGAGCGCAAGCTCGGCAGGATTGTCATCCATGGCAACCAAGTGGCCCATCCCCGCGCCGGTAGCACCACCGCTTCGATTGTCGATGACCCGAACGCACAAGCCTCGGGCAGCCAGTTCATAGGCACACATAGCCCCTACGATACCGGCTCCCACGATAACGATATCTGCTGCAGCGGTGCGTGCCAGAAGGCTCACAGCCGAATTCCCCAGGCGAAGGGATCAGCCTCATCAATCAATAACGTGGCCTCGGCGCTGATATGGGCAGTGCCTCGAATAGTGGGAATGATCCGCTCCCCTTCCCACGCATAACTGGCTTCGAAAAGGCTGCCGATCACGCTGGCCTGCCGCCAGAGCTCACCCGGCTGCAGATGCCCATCCGCAGCAAGGCAGGCAAGCTTGGCGCTGGTTCCTGTCCCGCAGGGCGAGCGGTCATAGGCTTTGCCTGGGCAGAGCACAAAATTGCGGCTGTCCGCGCATTCATCGCCTCCAAACAGCTCGATGTGATCGATCACACCGCCGTTTTCGCCGCGTACGCCTTGCGCCTCAAGCGCCTGCCGTACTGCCCAGCTGTACTCGGTCAGCGCGTCGAGGTTGTCGCTGTTTACCTGCAGGCTATGATCGGCAATCAGATAAAACCAGTTGCCACCCCAGGCAATGTCACCCCTCACCATGCCCAGGCCGGGCACCTCCAACGGAACATCCTTGCAATAGCGGTACGCAGGTACATTCCGCACGCTGACGGAAAGGTCCTCATGCAGCGTTGCCTCTACTGTCCCTACAGGGGTCTCGATCCGGTGCCACCCTACATCGATCCGACCGAGATGATAAAGCGATCGCACCAGCCCAATCGTGCCGTGCCCACACATTCCTAGATAGCCGGAGTTGTTGAAAAAAATAACGCCGGCGCAGGCCTCAGGATTGACCGGCTCGCACAGGAGCGCACCCACCAACACATCGCTCCCACGGGGTTCAAGCACGCAAGTAGCCCGCCAGTCATCGTATTCATGCCGCAACAGTTTCAACCGCTCCGCCATGGAGCCTTTCCCCATATCGGGAAATCCCTCGATGACCAAACGAGTCGGCTCACCGCCCGTATGGGAGTCGATAACCTGGATACGTCTCATGGCGCCACCTCCGCAAAAGAGGCTTACAGCGTGGCGTGTCAACGCAAAATCAGCTTGGTGTTTTTCGCTCGGCGGGAGGACGAAATCAGCACAATTGACTGAGTGATATACAGGAGCGGCACGTCTGTCTTGTCTAACCGTATTAATGAACTGCTCCGCCATAAAGACGGAGCAGTTACTGCAAACAAGAGAGCTAGGCCTTTGCAAGGTAAACGTCAAACATACTCATGTAGGCTGAGCGCTTCAGAAAGCGGATCTAATTGGAAAGGCCAGCAATCCAGTCAATCATATCGGTATTGTCATAGTTGCCAGAGTGAGGTTGGTTCCAGGCAATTTTGTAATCTACGTTCAACCCTCGATTCTGCAGGGCGATTGCCAGGTTGGCCGAGACGAAGGGTGAAGAATCGCGATCATAAGAGCCCACCCGAATACGCCAGTGCTTGGCCACCGAGCTTGTTCCGTACACAGTGGCAGCATAAGGATTCACATCAATACCACCATGCCCGTTGTACCTCAGTACGTAATACATCGGGTTCATCATGGCGGCCCAACGGGCAACGTCACTGCGTACGCGGAAGTTCTTGATGCTGGTATAGCCCTCAACTTCGCTCAAGCCGGCCTTCGCAATCGCGTCCTTAAGGTTCGGGTCAAAATGATTCCAACCGTCGGCAACGGTAATATCATTCTTCAACGCGGCAGGATCGGTATTGAACAGATCCATCTCACCCGTCACGTTGTAGAACCCGTTATCGAACGCACCGACCGGCTTCATACGGTTCATGTAGACGAGAAGGTTTTTCCAACTCTTCAGGGTTGCCGTGCGGGTATTTGCATTCCACGTAATGACGCTATCGGGTGTCAGGCCCGATTTGACACCGTTTACCGTCTCGGCAGTTGCCATATAGGTTTGACCAGCCTCATTCAGGCTGCCATCTGCGCTCACATAACCGGAGTCAATAATAAAACGCGTCGCAGATGCACTGAAAAGACTGTACACGTAGTTTCGATAGGAACCGCCCGCTACCGCATCAGGGCTGTAGCTGTTCAGCTTGAGCGGTACCCCCGTATCAGGATGCTTCAGTCCTAACCGGTTGAGATAAGTTAGATACATCTGCGCCATGACCGCAGAAAGGCGCTGATCATTGTTATTGAGCGTGATTGGTGCCGTACGGCCAGGATTAGCCGTAGTAATGCCAGAGCCATAAAAAAAGTACTCATAGGCCGCATTGGCATTATCCAAGTCTGTGATCGGGCAGAATGGCGAAGCGGCATACACGCTATCACTGCTGGGTGCAGCACCGATTTCATCCAGGTACGGCTTGAAAACAGCACTGTCTCCAGTAATGCCCAACAGAGAGGTCATTGCCCCACCGCCACTGGTGCCGCTTACTACGATCTTATTGGCATTACCCAACATGACCGAATCGTTGTATTTCAGATATCGCACCGCTGCCTTCAGATCCACAAGTGCAGCCGGGCCATTACCGACCTCTGTGGTCACGCCATTGACAAGCATGGTGGTATTACGGCCCCGGCCAGCCGGAGACACTACGACAATTCCTTTGGACAGGGCCAAGGCGGCGGCAATAGCTGAGCCTGAACCACTACCTGAAGAGTTGACATTATCAGTGGTGACATCTGCGGGTGTCAGGAGATCGAGCTCCATGTAGCCGCCTGTATTAAGCGGCATGAAGATGGGGGAGCCTTGCGTAGCATTCGCAGGGATATAAATGCTCATGACCTGTTTGGCAGGATCATTGGGCTTGGCAACATAGCTCACCGTATAGGCAGTGTAGGTGACGGTCTGCCCATACACAGTGACCTGCCCCACTGTTCCGCCATTGGCCGGATTGAAGCGAAGCGATGCCTGATGACTACTTGCATGGGCAGACATAGCCGCCATTACACCAAGCATGCCGCACAAGGCCAATGTGCCAGCGCGACGCTTCAAAAAGGTACTCCGCATAGTGCTCTCCTAACGAGGTTTATTATTGTTTTCCCACAATGAGGTCTTACTGGCTGTAGCTATACAGTTGAATCGTGGGGCAACTATGTCAAAGGCTTTACAGGCATAGTGCGCCATGACCCCGGCTACAGTAGAAGCCATCCCATACGCTGTAATCCAAGCATGGGAATTGCGAGACAGGAGTACATTCGGATTGTTGAGATATGCCTTTTCCTTATCGGCATCTGCAGTAAAGCACTGCTCCAAGGGTAAAGGGCTTGGTGCTGCCTCACCTCTTCATAACATGAAACCTATTGGCCTATCCTTGTGTTGAGTCCTGATTCAAAGCCGCTCTACTCCCAGCTGCCTCAACCGGCTCAGCGTCCGGGCAAAGTCCACGGTGGCATCCCCGGCCAGCTCATCCATAGGCACTTCGCTGGACAGGATCAAAGTCACGCCCCGGTCGTAAGCGATATCCACCAGGTTTAGAAATCGCTGTCGAACGGCATCAGACTGACGCGCCAGGCAATCAAGCCCGCTGACGCCAACGTGTGAAAAATGCTCGACAATCCAGAGGTAATCCAAGGTCGAATGAGGCTGCTCACAGAGGTCGGCAAAATCCAGCCAGATCCGCTCCCCTTCATACGCGCGCACCGAAAGGGGATGATGATTGACGTCCAGGGTAGCGTCCGTCGTAGCGGCAGCAGACAGGTCCAGCAGTGTTTGCAAACGCTTCACACCGCCCGCTGACTCTGGCCAGAGGTAATACCCCCATAGGGTCTGCTCGTCGCTGCGCTGCCGATAATCGACCTTACCGTTGATGGCAAGCACATCGAAGCGCTTTTCGATCAATGCAATGATCGGCTTGAAGCGCTCTCGATACAACGGGTTTGGACACAGGCCCTCCGGCTTATAATTGGATGTCATCACTAGCCCGACACCCTCATCTACCAGCACCTTGAGCATACGACCCAACAGCATGGCATCGCCAATGTCATGCACATGAAATTCATCAAAGCACAGCAGACGTACTTCCCGAGCGATTTCCCGGGCTACCTGTGCCAGAGGATCGGCTTGGCCGGCATAGTCACGCATCCGCCGCTGTAACTCCTGCAGAAAGGAATGAAAATGCACGCGACGCTTTTCCGTAATGGGGACGGCCGTATAGAAGGCGTCCATGACAAAGCTCTTGCCTCGCCCTACGTCGCCCCAGATATAGACGCCCGCAGACGGCTTTTTAAACCAGGATTTACGATCGGCCAGAAAGCGATCAAGCCAGTCAGCCAGATGCACCAATGCCGCCTCTTGGGCGGCATCGGCCTGATAGTGACGGGCGGCCAGTTCGGCAGCGAAATGTTGCCGAATTAACTCGCCCGCGTTGAGCGGTTCAGATGTAGCCATCAGAAATCGAAAAAGACAGTTTCCTGTGGACCTTGCAGATGCATGTCGAAACGGTAAATCACTTTGCCGTTTTCTTCAAAGCGCTTGGCGATCAGAGTCGGCCTGCGAGGTGGCTCGACAAGGTTGAGCACTGGACAAATCGCATTGGCTTCCGCTTCGTCCTCAAAGTAGATACGGGTCTGCAGATGGATATTGATGCCACGGGCAAACAGCGCCAGATTGATATGCGGCGCCATGGGCCTGCCCTGGCTATCCATCACCTTACCCGGCTTTATCGTTTGCACCGACCACTCACCGGCATCAAAGGTAGTAGCCGTACGGCCAAAGCTGTTGAATGCCTTTTCCGGATGATAAACCGGATCGTAGACACCGTCGTGATTGGCTTGCCAGACCTCCAGAAAGGAGTCGCGCACCAGATTGCCGTTACCGTCAAACACCTGCCCCGTCAGCACGATGTGCTGGCCTGGCGCATCCGGCTTGGCAAGATCATTCCAGATTTCCATGTCACGCGTCGGATTACCAGCTGCGGCCAGCGCAAGACCGATGTGAACGTAAGGGCCTGCGGTTTGTGAAGGCGTCTCTGGCAGAAATGTCGTAGTCATGATCGCCTCCTCACAGGTTCTCGAAATGGGTTTGACGTGCGCCACGCGTCACAATGTCAAAACGGTAAGCCAAGCAGTCCATCGGG
The DNA here is from genome assembly GCF_058536325.1 of Pseudomonas sp. C2.3V. Classification (NCBI taxonomy): domain Bacteria; kingdom Pseudomonadati; phylum Pseudomonadota; class Gammaproteobacteria; order Pseudomonadales; family Pseudomonadaceae; genus Pseudomonas; species Pseudomonas sp. C2.3V. The sequence continues at coordinate 3,239,090 of NZ_JBZUBN010000001.1, forward strand.
TTGGCCATCGTCATGTCCAGACGTGCAATAAGTGTCTGCACGGCCTCCGGGTTCGCAATCGACTTCACGATCGGACAGATCGGTATCAGCGGATCACCTTCGAAATACAGCTGCGTAATCAATCGAGTGGAAATCGAAGGTCCCATGACCGAAACATGGATATGGGCGGGCCGCCAATCATTCACCCCATTACGCCACGGATAAGGCCCCGGCTTGATGGTACGGAATACATAGTTGCCATCATTGTCGGTCAGGGTACGTCCTACACCGCCAAAGTTGGGATCGAGCGGCGCCAGGTAGACGTCGTTCTTATGGCGATACCGTCCACCAGCGTTAGCCTGCCAGATCTCTACATACGTCTTCGGTACGGGCTTACCAAACTGATCGACTACTCGTCCAAACAGGATGATTCGCTCGCCCTGTGGCAAGCCCCCATTATTGAAGTTCAGCAGCAGATCGTTATCATGCTTGCCCAACTGAAGATGAGAAAAATCCGGGCCGGTACGTTCAGAAACCGTTTGCTGAATGCTAACCAAGGCCTGTCGGGGTGAACGGGGTACAGACGACTTATAACCAGGCGTATAGGCATGGGGATGCCAGTTACGGTCACGGGCGACAAAGCGAGTGTCATTGGAATTATTATTCATGGCTTTACTCCACAAAGAGCCTTACCCATCAAAGGGGTTGCCCGGAGTGTGGCGCAATGCCGCAGGCCAGCCAATTGAAATGACGGCAATCATTCATAACCAAATGGTTATGAGGCTGATCGCTCGGCAACCAGCTCGCTGGCGACTTCCCGTAGAACCTCACAGAACCATTGCGCCGCCAGCGGAAGCGTTGCCGTATTATTGCGGCACAAGCCAATCGAGCCACCCGGCTCCTGAACGCCTAGAGACAGCTCAGCCAGCACACCAGCCTTGATGTCGGTCTCCACGGCATCCAGAGGCGCAATCCAGACGGCATCACTTAACAGTACATAGCGCCGGCTCAGCGCTGGCGAAAGCGTCTCCAACCGCTGCGACATCAGGCTGATCCCACACTGCACCAGAAAGCTTTCGGCGTACTGCCGAATTGTGGTGCCCGTCAACGGAAGAACCCAGGGATAGTCCGCCAGTCGTTGCCGGTCAATTCCAGTCGCTGCTTGCAACGGATGACCGTTTCGAACCACCAACGTCATCGACTCGCTATACAGATGCTCGAAGTTCAGGCCGCGGATTTCAGGGTTGTCTGTCATGCGCCCCACCACAATATCCAGCTCACCTACTCTCAGTTTATTGAGTAGATAGGTACTCATGCCTGTCGTAACACTGATGGTGAGCCCGCTGTAGCGTTCGTGGAGTCGCCTGATGACCTCCGGTATAACCAGACTTTCCACTGTCGAAAGTACCCCAACCCGTACTTGGCCACCCTGCATCCCGCCGCTGCGTACCGTATTGACCCCGTCTCGCAATGCCTGGACGCAGGGGCCCGCATAACGCATGAAGGCCTGACCGGCTTGCGTCAGCACTACGCCATTCTTGTCCCGCTCGAACAGGCGCGCCTCAAGAATGCCCTCAAGCTCCTTAAGGGTCTTGGAAATGGCAGGCTGAGAAACCGACACGGCATGGGCCGCCTTGGCGAAACTGCGGTGCTGAGCCACTTCAATAAAGCACAGGAGATGTCGAAATTTAATACGGGTATCGATGTTCATATCGCGCCAGCGTCAGGAGCAGACTGCCATTGTTAACCTCAACCCGTCGGCAAGTCACTCGACCCAACTGCCATACCCGGTAAAATGACCGTCCCACGCCCTGCTGCCAGATAAGCCCCTCAGCTCATGAAGAAAGTGTTGATCGTTCTGCTACGAGGTTACCAGCTCTTCATCAGCCCCATGATTGGCCCACGCTGCCGTTTCTATCCCTCCTGTTCGCATTACGCCATTGAGGCCCTACAGACCCATGGCGCCTTGCGCGGCAGCTGGCTGACCATTCGCCGCTTGCTGCGCTGCCACCCGTTTCATCCGGGCGGTATCGACCCTGTTCCTCCCTGTCATTGCAAAACCCAGGATAAACACTCGAACCGCTGCCATTAATATGAGATCAGCCTAGTTCATCTCCTATTTAAAAGGCAGGCAATTTCACCCTTTAGAGCGATACCCAAGTGGCCCGCCCTGCGCGATAACGTAGTACGAAGCGCTATTGAGGAAATAGCCATGAACGTACTGCAGCGGATCAGTTTGAGGTTTGCGTTGCTGGTTTCATGTCTCGGCTTTTCCATCGAGACGCCCAACGCGGCGGACCTGCTCAATAACTTCGATCTTTCTACGGTCTCGGATGTAGCCGCCCGGCAGGCCCAGGGTTCCCTTGGTCAATCGACTGCCGACCGCATAGCGGCCACCGTTATCCAGCAGGGCAGCGACAGCCAGGCCTTTCTCACCCAAACCGGATTAGGCAGTCAGGCACTTATCCAACAACTCGGTGGAAATCATCAGGCAGCCATGCTGCAAAATGGTACGGAGCTGACCGCTGTCATTCTGCAAAGCGGCCAGGGCCATAACGCTTCTATCATTCAGCGAGGCTCGGCTAATCAAGCCGCTATCCATCAGTATGGCGCCTATAACGAAGCGCTGATCGACCAGAACGGCACCGGTTTACAGGGCAGTATTATCCAGTTCGGAAACAACCAGAGCATCACTGTTCAACAGCGCTAGCGGCTCAATGCCGCTTGTTCATGAAGTCAAAGGAAGATGTCATGTGCAAGGTCCAATCTATTCCTGTGCTCTCTCCCGTTTCCCAGCTGGCAGAGACTTGTTTGACAAAGGCTAGAAAAAACCGCATCCCGCCCTAGCTCACTTCTACAGCTCGCTTACAGGCAATGCTCTGTAGCGTTCGGCTGTCTGCCTGTTAGAGCTGTATGGCTTTTACCTTCCCGATAACTATAAGGAGCACGTCGTGTTTATGGTGAAACCTAGCGTTGCGGCTGCTTTGTCCAGGCTTGGCCTGCCTGCTCTAGCCGTCATTAATAATGCAAGCCTCAACCAGGCAGGCAACAACGCCCTCCTTCCCGAGAATGGGAAAGCCCTATCGTAACCGCATCGACTACGGGCAATGGCAACACGCTTTCCTTGGAGCAACCCAAGCATGCTGTGTCGGTTAACACTGCCACGGTAAAAGAGCAAAGAATAACAATCAGGCCGTGCTGACTCAAAGTGGCAATTTTAACGAGTTGGTCTATCGTCAGGAAGGCAATGGCACCAGCCAGCGATCACCATGAATGGATAGGAGTTGCGCTGCTCTATAACGCAGCGCCTGCTGTTGGCCATACCAGAGAATTAAGTCTTTTTTATTTCGCTTTGATTAAAGTTTCAATCTTTAGATTGATAGCGAAGCGGGAACCCGTCAGCAAAACTTGTAAGTGCTAAACAGGAGTTAGCCATGACCATGTTGCAACGACTGCTTTCTCAAACGGCCCTGGTAGTAAGCTGCCTTGCAGCGCCACTGTATTTGCAGGCTGCTGACCTGCTCGATAACTTCGATATCGCCTCCTCATCGACAGATTTGGCTGGCACACCCGACGTACGTGCATTGGCTGCCGCCTCGGTCAATGGTCTCGTCGCTCAGGTCCAGCAGAATGGCAACAGCAACCAGGCCACCTTGAGTCAGCGAGGGCTTAACTCCCTGGCAACCATTACTCAACAGGGTAATGACCAGCAGGCTTATATTCTGCAGCAAGGTTCAGACCTGGCTGCCGTCATCAAGCAGGTAGGAGAAGCCAATAGCGCACTGATCTCCCAGACCGGGTCAGCAAATGCTGCTGTTATCAGTCAGTACGGCAATGCTAACAATGCCGCCATCGAACAGAATGGTACTGGTCAGCAAGCCAGCATTATCCAATACGGAAACAATCAGAATGCTGTCATTCGCCAATACTGAGCCCAAGGAGCCATCAATGCGTAGCAAAAGCCAGATCAGTTAACGCCTCTTGATGGTAGAGGTTGCCTAGGTATACCGTTCATCGGGCCTGGCCAGCCCTAGATCCGCCTCCTCCGGCAGCCATGGATTAATCCCTCTATGGCTTAAATGCCCCATCTTTTCAATCTTTTGGTTGATACCCAGTTTCGCCTGTACGGCCAACAATCCGCACAGCGCTATACAGGGATTAGCCATGAATTCGCTGCAAAGATTGTGCTCAGGACTTGCGCTCGCCTTCTCCGGCATGAGCCTTGTTGTACCGCCGCTCCAGGCGGCTGATCTGCTTGATAATTTCGATATCGCCACGACGACTTCAGACCTTGCCGGCACGCCTGACCCGCGCGCGCTAGCAGCTGCAGCATCGGCTGGCGGATTGGTTGCTCAAATCCAGCAGAGCGGTAACAACAACCAGGCCACCTTAAGCCAACAAGGCCTTAACTCACAGGCGCTCATCTCACAACTTGGTAACGATCAGCAGGCCTTTATCCTTCAGCAAGGGGCTGACCTCTCCGCAGTTATTACCCAGGCTGGTTATGGCAACACGGCTTCCATTACCCAGATCGGCTCGGCAAACGTCGCGCTGATCAACCAGTACGGCGCTTATAACAGCGCTTCCATTGAGCAGAACGGTACCGGTCAACAGGCCAGTATTACGCAATACGGTAATAACCAAACCGCAGTGGTACGTCAGTACTGATAACAACGGATGTTTAAACATCACGCATTAGAACGTCGACATTTTCATTTCTCGTTATTGTGATTACTACGAAGGGAATAATCATGCACAGCTTCAAGCCTCTTGCTGCCGCCATCCTGATCGCTCTCAGCTCACACGCCTTTGCTGAGATGAACTCTGCTGAAACTACTCAGGATGGAGACAACAACTCCATTACGACCGAACAAATCAACGGCACTCAAAACAGCAAGAGCATTCAGGAGCAGATCGGTAATGGTAATGCTGCAACCCTGACCCAGAGCGCTGCCCTGAATAGTACTTCCTATCAGTACCAGGACGGATCAAATAACGTTGCCAACACTGCACAGGAAGGCAGCGACAATTACTCAAGCATCTATCAGGAGGCTCAGGAGAGCAGCCAGGTAGCCGTAACACAAACTGGCGACACCAATTCGTCTACGGTTTATCAGTTGACCGGCAACGACAACCAGGCTCAGGTTATCCAGCTGGGTAACAACAACGTAGCTGAAGTCACCCAGGGTGGCGGCGCTGCTTATGGCATGTCCAGCAGCAGCGTGGCTACCATCAACCAGAATGGCAACGACAACTCCCACATCATAAACCAGGATGGCTATGCCCATCAGCTGAGCGCTACCGCGACCGGCAATGGCAACCAGGTTGAAGTAACGCAAAGCGGTATGACGGCTTCTGCAACACTGGCCCAGACAGGTGATAACAACGCCATTACCCTGACCCAGACAGGCGACGGCCAAACAGCGACCATTACTCAGGACGGCACTGCCAATACCGTGGCCATGGTCCAGGATGGGTACAGTGGCCCAGACTTCGCCACCATCTCCCAGCGCGGCGATAACAACGCCATTACCAGCTTCCAGGATGGCAAGTTCAACGAGTTGTATTTTGATCAGAACGGCACAGCCAACACGCTGAACGTGTCCCAGATTGGTCGTGGCAACAACCTGACTGGCGCCATCTCAGGCACCAACAACTCGGCTGATGTGAGCCAGAAAGGTGATAGCAACTACACCAGCGTTACTCAGGATGGCAGCGACAACATCGCTACCGTTCAACAGCTGGAATCGCAGCTGGCCGCCAATGCAGTGGTCTATCAGTCCGGTGTAGCTAACCAGGCCGCTATTACGCAGCGTGGTGAGTTTGCCATTGGCAACTCTGCAACCATCTCGCAGACGGGTACTGGCAACAGCGCTGTCATTACCCAGCAGTAAGCGCTTGCATCTGAGCAGTATCCTGGACGCCCTCATTTAGAGGGCGTCTGCACAAGGAGGTCAAAGATGCGCTACTCGGATCTCCAGCCTGTTCAAATGATCGTAACGTAGACTGACATGCCTGGACTCTTCGCCCTGCCTATGACTGCCATGTTACTTGCCGCCTCGACTCCACCTGTAGAGGCCAATCTGAACCTGAGTGCAATTTCACCACAGCAAGCCTCCATAGAGCTCTGTTTCAAAGGCAGCGGGCAAGCCGTACGGTTTGAGATGATTGTTCAGGCCAGTGGCAAAGCCGGCAATAACCGATCCCGCCAAGCTGGTGAGGTCAAGGCAAGCGAAGATGGAGCCTGCCCTGTACGTAACAAACTGGGCTTCGCCCCTCAGACAATGGTCAGTGCCCATTTGAAATGGTGGGTCGATGGAGTTGAGCAACCTGAAGTCCATAAGCAACTAGGCGACTCTCTGGAAGAAAACAAAGACACCCGCGCCTAGACACGCAGCGAGTATTATTGCTTCAGCAACCGCAACGTTTGAGCGTCCTCCTGGCCATTGAAATACTTGATCAACGCCGCCTGATAAGGGCTCTGCGCCCCTGCAACGTGTGCGAATAACGTCATTGATGAATGAAATTTCAAATCGTCAGGATGACCAAAAACCTGCGCTACCGACGCCCCTTCCAGGCTATTCACAATCTCACAACACGTTTTCAGCCGACTCCCTAGAAGCTCATGCTCAAGGTAGGCAGTAGCTTCATCCAGCCCGGATATGGCATACCGCCTCGCCATGGCGCTATGCCCAAGTCCTTGCAACTGCGGAAATACGAACCACATCCAGTGGGTACGTTTATGGCCCGAGCGGAGCTCTGCAAGCACTTGCTGCCAAACAGTCTCTTGGGCGCTCACGAAGCGTTGCAAATCATGACGATCTGACATGTAGATTACCGTGAGCGCTGCGACTGTGGATCCTCTGGCTCGTTGAATTTGGTACGGCGCTGTTCTCCTCCCTTCTCATTCTGGGACTTGTTCACCTCACCTACCTTGCTGGCTTCCTCGGGCGTTTCCGCCGTGCTGCGCTTCGCATGTTCATCGGCCATGATGCACCTCATTGATTCAGTACGTACTGCTTAGGCAATATCCTCAGCCAGTAGTGCCCAACAGTTGAAGAGCAAATTCAGTCATCGAAACCCACCTGCTCATGCATTTCATCCACTTTCATTTCCAGGCGGTAGGCCAGAGCAATGAACAGTGCCTGGCAAAGGCATAGCGTTGCGCTCAGGGAACGAAAAGCGAATGCACTGCCCTCGTTGACCAGCAACAATGCGCTGGCTCGCTTGGCCAGGGGTGACAACTGGCTGTCTGTAATGATGAGCGTCTTGGCTTGATTATGCTGAGCGATACGTACGCACTGCTGGCTTTCCTTGCCATAAGGCGTAAAGCTAATGGCTACGATGAGGTCGTTGGCTCGGACGCTACGCATCTGTTCTCGATAACTACCGCCAAGGCCAGACACAAGATGAATACGCTTGTTGGTGTGTTGCAGGTTATAAACAAGGTAGTGCGCTACCGCAAATGAACGACGAACCCCCACTACATAAATGTTCTCCGCATTGACCAGCAGGTCGACCGCTTTCTCGAAAGCCTGATCGTCCAGCTCTTCTCCCAATCTATCCAGTCCTGAACGTGTGGCACTTATGCATTCACGTGCCAAATCGCTTCCGGCAGCCGGTTGAGACTTGTTGGCAATCATTCGCCGGATACGCTGCTGATAATTCTGGACAGGTGTTGCCTTATGCGTATAAGCCTCACGAAACAGGGATTGCATGTCACTGAAGCCCTTGAAGCCGAAACGCTGAGAGAACCGTACGATTGCCGAAGGGTGTACTTCGCATTGGCGGGCAATATCGCTAATACGATCAACCATGACACGATCACTTTGCTGGCTCATGTAGGCCGCTACACGCTTGAGCTGACGAGGCAGAGACTCGTACTCTGCCGTAATCATCTGCTGCAGAGTTTCCACACTAGCAGGCGCTACAAGGGAAGAGCTTGAAGAATCAGTAGTAAGCATTTCGAATCCTTTAGATGAATCGTTACAGCAAGCACTTAACGAAACCAGACGCCAACGTAATCGAAAATGCTTTCATTCTTCAGGAATATCTGCAAAAGAAAGGAATTTAAAGGCGGCTCGCTTCGTTGTCATACGGCGGAATGTCAGCTTAGAACATAGGATTATTTTTCTAAACATAATTTTTTAGAAAAATAATTTATTGACTTATTCTGGACCAGATTATCGCTGTACAACCAGCTGAACAGGGGCCAGCCGTACTTCAAATGCTGTAAGAAAATAGAGCTGACTATAAGGCTCGCTTTGCGCAAATCTCCAAAGCTGTTTTGAAGTCGATAAAGCCAAATGCGAAACTGAATACTTAGGTTCCACCGCACGCATCAGCGCATAAGTTATGCACCGCATATCGCGCAGCACCGCATTAGAAACAGGCGCTGCTGCCTTTACAGTGATACGCGTAAGCTGCTCGCCTGTAGTCTCTACTGACATGTCAAAGCTGGACGCGCCCCGAGCGGAATATACCCACCCTGCCTCACCCTTCATTGGGTGTGGCGCTCCCAGCATCAAGGCTTTGTAGCTAGGCAGCACCGCTAAATAGGCAGGAATTCTCCGTTCGAGCTGCGCCTTGTCCAATCCAAGAGACAAAGGCGCAGCCTCACTGACCGTCGCTAAGACAATACTGCCAAGAAGCCACACCCCTAGCCAGTTTAACAATGACATATCAGGCGATAGTGTCGACAACACCACCATCAACACGCAACGCGGCACCCGTTGTCGCTGAAGCCAGAGGAGAGGCTGTGTAGACAACCAGATTAGCGACTTCCTCTGTAGTTGCTGCACGCTGGAGAATGGAGCTAGGCCGGTTTTCCCTTACAAAATCAGCGGCCACCTCCTCCAGAGTCTGACCAGTACGCTCGCTCGCCTCCTTGAGCATCTCCGCTACGCCTTCAGAAAGCGTTGGACCTGGCAGAATGGAATTAACTGTCACGCCTGTACCAGCCATCCGTTTGGCCAATCCACGCGCCACGGACAGATTGGCTGTTTTGGTAAAGCCGTAATGAATCATGTCGGCCGGAATATTGAGCGCTGATTCAGAAGAAATAAAGATTACGCGCCCCCATTGCCTCGAGACCATGCCAGGCAAATATTCCCGAGAGAGCCGAACGCCAGACATCACGTTGACCTCAAAAAACTCCGTCCAAATATCATCGCCCGTTTCAAAAAAGTCTCGAGGCCCGTATATACCCGTGTTGTTGACTAGAATATCAACCTCAGGCTCAGCAGCTTTCAATACAGCACATCCGTCAACGCTCCCGACATCCGCAACCACTCCACGTAATGTCGCATCCGGTACGTACTGCTGCAGGAGACTAACCGCCTTATCTACTGATGGAGCCGATCGACCGTTTATAACTACAGTCGCTCCTGCCTGAGCCAATCCTTTCGCAATAGCGAAACCAATACCACGAGTGGAGCCGGTTACGATTGCCGTTTTACCAGAAAGATCGATCTGCATGAAAATCTCCAGACACGTTAAAAGAGCCAATGAGCACAACGGCTAGTCCATTATTCGAATCTGACGAAAAATCCAACGCAAAGGTCCCTGGCGCCGCTCAGGCTGTTGCAGCGTTCATGGCTGCTTTGAGTAACTCACGACCCTCCAACGATCCTAAGGCTTCAACGACACCAGGAGTAAACACGATCTGAATCTCATCGTCGCTGGTCTTCCAGCGCTCTAGAACCAATAGGGTCGCCTTTGTACCGTTGCGATGCATCAATCTCAAAGAGGCCTTTTGCAAGAAACTCAGCTGGGCCTCTAGCTGCTCTTGATCTTCTAGGCTGTCAGGTTTGATCGAGACGACATTGCTGCTCAACGGTGCGATCTCCAAGTCAGAAATAGATGTGGTTGTTTGCTCCAGCACAAAGCCGAATCGTCCAGCCCAATTGAACGCAGGATAAAACTGTCCTGATTTTCGGCAGCTATAAATGGTCGCATAAGACAAAAAACAGATTCAAACACTTCGGATGCATGTCACTACACTGCTAGCTCATGAGTCTTGCCAGCTTATACACTGGCTAGCTGATTATGAGGTGCTAAAGGGTTCTACAGCAGTGATGCTAAAAGAAGCCGATAAAGAATGATGAGGCGTTTGCTGAAGTGCTGATTGCAGAACCGTTTCCAGCCTGGCGATGTTACGTTGGCTACAAGGCCTAAGCGACCCAAGAGGCTCAACAGCGGCTATTACGGTAGGAGAAGGATCATTGGTAATATGATGCAATTACAATGGATCAGTCGGCTCGGCGGCGATCCTCTTTTTCTTCACGGGCACGTCGCCATGAGGCCATATCAACCACACGCGGGTCATTGAGCATTGGCGCTTCAGGTACCGCATAAGGGGCAAATTCAATAAGCCCTAAGCGGTAACCAAACAGCACTACCTTACCTGCCAGACGCTGCTCGCCAGTAGCGGTAAACTCAAAATCATAAACGCGAGCAAACCGCTTGAAGCCTTTCGCATCCCGCATAAAAGAAAACCGGCGGAACGCTACATTCTCATCCAACAGCTCTACATCACGCTTGCGACAATGCTCTTTGGCCAAAGCGAGCGCACGCTCACGCAAACCATGGGAATGCCATAGCCAGGCGCAGGCTGAGGCCACCAGAAGAAATCCAAAAATGTTACCTAAGGTCAGCATGAACAATCACCTAAACCAAGCCGTCCCAAGCGCTTCAATACCAAGAAAGCCATTCAGCCCCTGCTAGCTTATTGCTTAGCCCCAACGCCCATCGAGGGTGCCTCAGGCTCATGTAGCAAACGTATGTTGTCACGCTCGCTCTTATACAAGCTTAGCGGAGTAATTTCCTTTGCGCGCAAAGGCGCCTGCTGTTGGTTCCACACGTAATAGAACACATTCAATGCCAACAGGAAAACGAAAAGCCATCGCATATTTATGAGTCCACAGGGCAAGCCAAGGCCAAACCGTCAAAGACCAGATCAGGCACAACACGAGAAGTGGGAATGACGTCTTTTACCAGCTCAGCATCTCCCCCTGTAAGAAAGACAGCAAAATCAGCCCCTAGCAGCTCAAGGGCTAAATCATATTGCGTCCTCACAAATCCGCGGAGCATATACACGCATCCGCCCTCAACAGCATGCATCGTATTTCTTCCAGGCAGAGGATGCCCATTAGTGGCCTCAAGTTCTGGGTTATAGCGAATTCGACGAGTATGCGTCTGCAATTCTCGACGCATGAGTGGAATCCCCGGACAGATGAAGCCACCCGCATGCTGTCCAGTCTGATCGATAAAGTCTGAAGTAACGGCGGTTCCCAGATCAATCACGACACATGCTTTGTTACCTGCCAGCTTAAAGCCGCCTAAAAGGGCAAGCCAACGATCCATCCCCAGTCGTTCGTAGTCTGAATATCCATTCTTTACACCAAGAAACGATGCTACGGGTTTTGCCTGCTGACATGAAAAACCAAACGTGCTGTCTAGCCGTTCAATTAAGCCTGTAGTTTCCAAATCGCTACGAACGCTGACAAGCCGACCATGGCTGAGGGAGAGGCTCTCATAAGATTCAAGCGTTGCGAGCAGCTCATCATCAGAATGAGCGATACCGCTGGCAACAACGCCATCAATTTTAGATAGAACGCGCCATTTGATCAGGCTGTTGCCGCAGTCAAGCTCAAGAATCATTACGCAATCTCAAACTGAGCTCACCGCCATTAAAAGACTTTTCGTAGCCATCAACATTTAATCTAAGTGATCCGTCCAATCCAACACCCAGCACCTTACCTTCGATTTGATTGGCACCGGCAGAAAGAATCACCTCTCGTCCCTGCCATAAATGATTGGCTTCCCACGAATCCTTCAATGCAGCAAAGCCATGTGACTGATGCAGTTTCAAACAATCACTTAACTCATGCAACATATTAGAAGCTAACTGGTTTCTATCAACGGGCCTACCGAGCGCCTCGTATAAGGAAATCCATGGTTGATCGATATTGTCTGCATTTCTCATATTCACATTCAAGCCAATGCCGATAATTGCTGTACAGCTATCAGCAGGATCACCTGACAACTCGATGAGAATGCCAGATAGCTTGCGCCCAAACAGGAGAATGTCGTTAGGCCACTTCAAACCAGCATCAATTAAGCTCAGCTTTTTTAGTGCTGAAACAACCGCAAGCCCTACTACCAGACTCAATCCTTCAAGTTGCTTGATACCACCATGAATGGTAACAGCTGCTGTCAGGTAGAGATTTTTTGCATATGGACTAACCCAGGCCCTTCCCCGACGCCCTCTGCCAGAGGTCTGGTGCTCAGCCAACAGCACGAAAGGCGCGTGGCCACGCTGCCCCATGACACGCCGCAGCGCCTCAGCATTCGTAGAGTCAATCGTATCCAGGATTTCTATTGGCCACTCATCAAAGTCTATCCGGCTATTTGCCAGCAGATTGAGAGGTTCAGCGAGACGGTACCCTTTTCCAGGTACTTTAAAAAAAGATAAACCTGTACGTTGCTCTATTCCTTGCAGCTGCTTCCAGACGGCACTACGGCTAACACCTAGAAGCGCCCCCAACTCTTCTCCGGAATGAAACTGACCATCAGCAAGGCATTCAAGTAGTAGGGAAACAGCCATATTTTTTATCCGCACAAAGCAAAACCCCCGGGCGGTTAGGCCTGGGGGTTTTGGGTATAGGTGCTTGACGATGACCTACTCTCACATGGGGAAACCCCACACTACCATCGGCGATGCATCGTTTCACTTCTGAGTTCGGAAAGGGATCAGGTGGTTCCAACGCTCTATGGTCGTCAAGCAATTCGGGTGGGGAACCGGTGTCTAGTCGTTTCCCCGAATGGGTATGTGATCGGTATTTTGCGGTTCAACCAAGCTTTCGGCTGGTCTTTACCAAACAACAGATTGTTTGGGTGTTATATGGTCAAGCCTCACGGGCAATTAGTATCGGTTAGCTCAACGCCTCACAGCGCTTACACACCCGACCTATCAACGTTGTAGTCTTCAACGGCCCTTCAGGAAGCTCAAGGCTCCAGTGAGATCTCATCTTGAGGCAAGTTTCCCGCTTAGATGCTTTCAGCGGTTATCTTTTCCGAACATAGCTACCCGGCAATGCCACTGGCGTGACAACCGGAACACCAGAGGTTCGTCCACTCCGGTCCTCTCGTACTAGGAGCAGCCCCTCTCAAATCTCAAACGTCCACGGCAGATAGGGACCGAACTGTCTCACGACGTTCTAAACCCAGCTCGCGTACCACTTTAAATGGCGAACAGCCATACCCTTGGGACCGGCTTCAGCCCCAGGATGTGATGAGCCGACATCGAGGTGCCAAACACCGCCGTCGATATGAACTCTTGGGCGGTATCAGCCTGTTATCCCCGGAGTACCTTTTATCCGTTGAGCGATGGCCCTTCCATACAGAACCACCGGATCACTAAGACCTACTTTCGTACCTGCTCGACGTGTCTGTCTCGCAGTCAAGCGCGCTTTTGCCTTTATACTCTGCGACCGATTTCCGACCGGTCTGAGCGCACCTTCGTACTCCTCCGTTACTCTTTAGGAGGAGACCGCCCCAGTCAAACTGCCCACCATACACTGTCCTCGATCCGGATAACGGACCAGAGTTAGAACCTCAAGCATGCCAGGGTGGTATTTCAAGGATGGCTCCACGAGAACTGGCGTCCTCGCTTCAAAGCCTCCCACCTATCCTACACAAGCAGGCTCAAAGTCCAGTGCAAAGCTACAGTAAAGGTTCACGGGGTCTTTCCGTCTAGCCGCGGATACACTGCATCTTCACAGCGATTTCAATTTCACTGAGTCTCGGGTGGAGACAGCGCCGCCATCGTTACGCCATTCGTGCAGGTCGGAACTTACCCGACAAGGAATTTCGCTACCTTAGGACCGTTATAGTTACGGCCGCCGTTTACCGGGGCTTCGATCAAGAGCTTCGCTTGCGCTAACCCCATCAATTAACCTTCCGGCACCGGGCAGGCGTCACACCCTATACGTCCACTTTCGTGTTTGCAGAGTGCTGTGTTTTTAATAAACAGTCGCAGCGGCCTGGTATCTTCGACCGGCATGAGCTTACGGAGCAAGTCCTTCACCCTCACCGGCGCACCTTCTCCCGAAGTTACGGTGCCATTTTGCCTAGTTCCTTCACCCGAGTTCTCTCAAGCGCCTTGGTATTCTCTACCCGACCACCTGTGTCGGTTTGGGGTACGATTTCTAATTACCTGAAGCTTAGAGGCTTTTCCTGGAAGCATGGCATCAACCACTTCCTCTTCATAAGAAGAGTCGTCATCAGCTCTCGGCCTTAACTGTCCGGATTTACCTAAACAGTCAGCCTACCGCCTTAAACTTGGACAACCAACGCCAAGCTGGCCTAGCCTTCTCCGTCCCCCCATCGCAGTAATTAGAAGTACAGGAATATTAACCTGTTTCCCATCGACTACGCCTTTCAGCCTCGCCTTAGGGGTCGACTCACCCTGCGTCGATTAACGTTGCGCAGGAACCCTTGGTCTTTCGGCGTGCGAGTTTTTCACTCGCATTGTCGTTACTCATGTCAGCATTCGCACTTCTGATACCTCCAGCAAGCTTCTCAACTCACCTTCACAGGCTTACAGAACGCTCCTCTACCGCTCATCTTGCGATGAACCCGTAGCTTCGGTGTGTAGTTTGAGCCCCGTTACATCTTCCGCGCAGGCCGACTCGACTAGTGAGCTATTACGCTTTCTTTAAAGGGTGGCTGCTTCTAAGCCAACCTCCTAGCTGTCTAAGCCTTCCCACATCGTTTACCACTTAACTACAACTTTGGGACCTTAGCTGACGGTCTGGGTTGTTTCCCTTTTCACGACGGACGTTAGCACCCGCCGTGTGTCTCCCATGCTTGCACTTCTGGGTATTCGGAGTTTGCATCGGTTTGGTAAGTCGGGATGACCCCCTAGCCGAAACAGTGCTCTACCCCCCAGAGTGATACATGAGGCGCTACCTAAATAGCTTTCGAGGAGAACCAGCTATCTCCGAGCTTGATTAGCCTTTCACTCCGATCCACAAGTCATCCCCTGCCTTTTCAACGGAAGTGGGTTCGGTCCTCCAGTCAGTGTTACCTAACCTTCAACCTGCTCATGGATAGATCGCCCGGTTTCGGGTCTATACCCAGCGACTAAAACGCCCTATTAAGACTCGCTTTCGCTACGCCTTCCCTATACGGTTAAGCTTGCCACTGAATATAAGTCGCTGACCCATTATACAAAAGGTACGCAGTCACCCAACAAAGTGGGCTCCCACTGCTTGTACGCATACGGTTTCAGGTTCTATTTCACTCCCCTCTCCGGGGTTCTTTTCGCCTTTCCCTCACGGTACTGGTTCACTATCGGTCAGTCAGTAGTATTTAGCCTTGGAGGATGGTCCCCCCATATTCAGACAACGTTTCACGTGCGCCGTCCTACTCGATTTCACTCAAAAGATCCTTTCACCTACGGGGCTATCACCCACTATGGCCGCACTTTCCAGAGCGTTCGGTTAAAATCAATTGAGCTTAAGGGCTAGTCCCCGTTCGCTCGCCACTACTTAGGGAATCTCGGTTGATTTCTTTTCCTCAGGGTACTTAGATGTTTCAGTTCCCCTGGTTCGCCTCTCACACCTATGGATTCAGTGTGAGATACCTGACTTATGTCAGGTGGGTTCCCCCATTCAGAGATCTCCGGATCACAGTCTATTTGCCGACTCCCCGAAGCTTATCGCAGGCTATCACGTCTTTCATCGCCTCTGACTGCCAAGGCATCCACCGTATGCGCTTATTCACTTGACCATATAACCCCAAAGAATCTGAAGTTATGTTTGGTTTGGAACACGACATTCGCCGAAAACTTGCGCTTGAACTCGCAAATTTACCTTGACCACATAGTCTGCAGTGAAACAGCCTATGTGTTCGTACTTCTATCACATACCCAAATTTTTAAAGAACAGTCTGAAAACAAAGTTCAGAAGTCAATGCTCCAACCCAACCCTTAGGGGGGGGTAAGCACTCAGTTCTGAGCTTTAACGCGGTGTTAGATGGTGGAGCCAAGGAGGATCGAACTCCTGACCTCCTGCGTGCAAAGCAGGCGCTCTCCCAGCTGAGCTATGGCCCCATCGATTGGTGGGTCTGGGCAGATTCGAACTGCCGACCTCACCCTTATCAGGGGTGCGCTCTAACCAACTGAGCTACAGACCCAATCGTCTAACGCTTGAGTCTTGACTCATCTCGCGTCTTTATTTCAGTGAATCAAGCAATTCGTGTGGGAGCTTATGCCAAAGCTGGGATCTATCGATTAAGGAGGTGATCCAGCCGCAGGTTCCCCTACGGCTACCTTGTTACGACTTCACCCCAGTCATGAATCACACCGTGGTAACCGTCCTCCCGAAGGTTAGACTAGCTACTTCTGGTGCAACCCACTCCCATGGTGTGACGGGCGGTGTGTACAAGGCCCGGGAACGTATTCACCGTGACGTTCTGATTCACGATTACTAGCGATTCCGACTTCACGCAGTCGAGTTGCAGACTGCGATCCGGACTACGATCGGTTTTATGGGATTAGCTCCACCTCGCGGTTTGGCAACCCTTTGTACCGACCATTGTAGCACGTGTGTAGCCCAGGCCGTAAGGGCCATGATGACTTGACGTCATCCCCACCTTCCTCCGGTTTGTCACCGGCAGTCTCCTTAGAGTGCCCACCATGATGTGCTGGTAACTAAGGACAAGGGTTGCGCTCGTTACGGGACTTAACCCAACATCTCACGACACGAGCTGACGACAGCCATGCAGCACCTGTGTCAGAGTTCCCGAAGGCACCAATCCATCTCTGGAAAGTTCTCTGCATGTCAAGGCCTGGTAAGGTTCTTCGCGTTGCTTCGAATTAAACCACATGCTCCACCGCTTGTGCGGGCCCCCGTCAATTCATTTGAGTTTTAACCTTGCGGCCGTACTCCCCAGGCGGTCAACTTATTGCGTTAGCTGCGCCACTAAAGTCTCAAGGACCCCAACGGCTAGTTGACATCGTTTACGGCGTGGACTACCAGGGTATCTAATCCTGTTTGCTCCCCACGCTTTCGCACCTCAGTGTCAGTATCAGTCCAGGTGGTCGCCTTCGCCACTGGTGTTCCTTCCTATATCTACGCATTTCACCGCTACACAGGAAATTCCACCACCCTCTACCGTACTCTAGCCAGGCAGTTTTGGATGCAGTTCCCAGGTTGAGCCCGGGGATTTCACATTCAACTTACCAAGCCACCTACGCGCGCTTTACGCCCAGTAATTCCGATTAACGCTTGCACCCTCTGTATTACCGCGGCTGCTGGCACAGAGTTAGCCGGTGCTTATTCTGCTGGTAACGTCAAAATTGCAACGTATTAGGTTACAACCCTTCCTCCCAGCTTAAAGTGCTTTACGACCCGAGGGCCTTCTTCACACACGCGGCATGGCTGGATCAGGCTTTCGCCCATTGTCCAATATTCCCCACTGCTGCCTCCCGTAGGAGTCTGGACCGTGTCTCAGTTCCAGTGTGACTGATCATCCTCTCAGACCAGTTACGGATCGTCGCCTTGGTGAGCCGTTACCCCACCAACTAGCTAATCCGACCTAGGCTCATCTGATAGCGTGAGGTCCGAAGATCCCCCACTTTCTCCCGTAGGACGTATGCGGTATTAGCGTTCCTTTCGAAACGTTGTCCCCCACTACCAGGCAGATTCCTAGGCATTACTCACCCGTCCGCCGCTGAATCAGAGAGCAAGCTCTCTTCATCCGCTCGACTTGCATGTGTTAGGCCTGCCGCCAGCGTTCAATCTGAGCCATGATCAAACTCTTCAGTTCAAACATATTTGGGTTTTGAGAAAACCCTAAACTTGGCTCAGCAATCGCAAATAAACTCTCGAATTCACGAGTGTTACTTGTCTTGCTGATAATCTTGTCGATCCATCAGTCTTACAGCACAAGCACCCACACGAATTGCTTGATTCAACTTGTTAAAGAGCGGTTGGTTAAGACCTTGTCTCAACCGAGGCGCGCATTCTACGCTAACCTCTTGTCCTGTCAAGCATTTTGTTCAACCGGTCTAACCCGCTGAACCGCTTGCCGGACCTGCCGGATCAGGAAACCTGTTCTGGCAGCGGGATGCGTATTCTACACAAGCCCAGGGGCTTGTCAACTACCGCTTCCCTCTTTCCGCTTCTGCCAGACCGGAGGTCTGACCCTGACTAAACAGCTAAGCCATTGATCTACAAGGCTTTTTGCCGTTCCGTTGCAGCGGAAGTGGGGCGCATTATAGGCCCCTCCGCTCACAGGTCAAGCTTTATTTGAAATATATCTGTAATCAACCTTTATCGATCTTGATAGAGATCGACAGGCGCCAGGAAGTAGCCCTGCTCACTTTGGACGACGCGGTATTGCTTTATCTCTCCGGGTGCAAGCAACAATGACTGACTCTTTATAGAAGCCATTGGAGCAGAGCAATAGCCAGCACCCAGCGAACGCAGCGTAACAGTGGTTTCGCCCGGCGGCAGGTTAAAGGATACGCTTTCGCCTGCCATCAAACGGGCAGCCAGCTCATTCTTAAGGTAAATGCCGACATCACAGGCAGATGTAGTGGCTGTATCCCCTCGCGTAATCATCAAGACTGAAGGAGAGCCGCCTGCAGCGCCCGGGCTATTAATGGTCTGGGCACAGATAAAGCTAGCGTGAAACGCCAGAATGCCTGCTAACAGCTTTAGGGGATGCCGCATGTTGGTTTCTCCTGCTCACCTGTGGTGATGATTTTCTGCTCTGCTCAAGCGTGGAACAGAGCCTTTCCTTTATATCGACAAAGCGCCCGAATTCTTATTACACGGTGCTCATTTTTTTGCACGGCGAAAAGCCTACCTGTCGGCCTTACCTACCGCTTACCTGATTGACTCAAAAAGCCCTTTCGCTTGGCTTAGACCTCTGTAGAATGCCGCCGCCCAAACCTTGGCTCTGTTCTTGCTAGACGGGGAAAAGCCTGACCGAGCGGACAGGTTTGGAGCGTTTATTACTAAAAACGACTTTTCTCTAGGAGCAGACAATGAGCCGCGCCCTTTCTTCCGTTGTATTAGCCAGCGGCCTGTTGTTAACAGGAAATGCTATGGCTGATGGCATGTTACATTGGCAGGACAATAGCCTTACCTACCTATATGGGCAAAATTACAAGGTTGATCCTGATACCCAACAAACGATCACCTTTGAACATGCCAGTGACTGGTCATGGGGCGATATCTGGTTTTTTGTCGATAACAGTTGGTACAACGGTGTCGGGCGCTCCAACGCCAATGGCCATCACAGTTACTATGGCGAATTCAGCCCTCGCTTCTCGCTGGGTAAGCTGACGGGTACCAAATTAGAGCTTGGCCCGATCACTGATGTGCTGCTGGCCACTACCTATGAGTTTGGTGAAGGTGATGTCGATAGCTACCTGATCGGCCCTGGTTTCGATCTGAAGGTGCCCGGCTTCAATTTCTTTACTCTGAACTTCTACTATCGCAAGCCTGAAGGTAGCCGGGTTCGCTCAGGCGCCTGGCAGGTTACGCCCGCATGGTCCATTACTTTGCCGGCGGGGACTTCAGATATCCTGTTTGACGGCTATATCGACTGGGTCGTTAATAATAGAAACGATAACAAAACTCCTAGTCGCAGCTATCACGCCAATTTCCACTTCAACCCACAGATCAAATATGACCTTGGCAAGGCGATGGGCTACGAAGCCAAGCATATGTATGTAGGGGTGGAGTACGATTACTGGTCTGACAAATACGGCATCAAAGACAGCCACGCTTTTCGCACGGACCAAAATACTTTTAGCGTGATAGCCAAATATCATTTCTAAGAGCTTAGGCGCAGTGCCTATTTGATGCGCTGCGCCTGCTTATGCTACTCATTTTATCAAGCGCCGCTCTCGAAACGCGGCACTCCTGAGGCCCTGACTGGCTTCATGAATACCATTGCCCAGCGGGTCAGCTTGCCCAAGGCCAACGTACATTACTGTTTCAATAACACGTTAGGCTTCATATGGCTCTGCTGGCCAATATCCTTGAGCTCTGGCAGTACATTTAACACGCTTGCGTTTAAAGAGCATCCTGCCGAAGCATTGGCTCGCTACATTCAAGCCAAAACGACGCTTTCTCGGCGTATCTTCTAGCCTCGTGTATTTTTGCCGTGGAAATTGTTGGTGACGGTACTTACCTGTATGAATATTTCGATCAGGACTACCGGTACTGGTTTAGGCAGCGGGCAGCTGTCTTTGAAGCATGGATCAAACACGGCAAAATGGATCCCGTTGACCCTGTACATCTTATTTTCGTGTTACGGGGCAGCACTTAGCACTATGCTGACTTTTCCAGCCGACTCTGCCATGTGACAGGACGCAACCAATTGACTGACCAGGATTTCGAGGCAGCGCCCCATACGTTGACTCATATCATATTCAAGGGCTGTAGCCTTCAGCTGCCGGCTCGCATATGAGCGAAACACTATTAGTTGAAGCGGTCTTTCAGGAAGAGATCCGCAAGAGTCGCTTTCAGGCTTTTGCTGCGCCTATTTCAAGTGCTGCCGATGCGCAGACTTTTATTGACCGGGTCAGCGACCCTGGCGCTACTCACAATTGTTGGGCCTGGAAGCTTGGCCAACAATATCGCTTCAACGACGACGGCGAGCCTGGCGGGACTGCCGGCCGCCCCATCCTAACGGCCATCGAAGGGCAGAACTGTGACCGTGTGGTTGTAGTGGTAACACGCTGGTTCGGTGGCATAAAGCTGGGAACAGGTGGATTGGTGCGTGCATATGGAGGCTGTGCTGCCAAATGCCTTCAACAGGCTGAGCGTGTGGAGTTGGTATCTCGAGTTCTGGTGGTCTGCCACTGCACTTATTCTGAGCTTCCCCTGCTCGAATCCAGACTACATGAGTTTGATGCTCTTCTAGACGACAAAGCATTCGGTGCCTCGGGTGTCGATATTCGCCTGGCTTTGCCGGAAGAGCGTCTTTCTCCTCTAGAGCGCTTTCTGGCAGATGTTAGCCGGGGCCGCATAGCGTTGCACCGCATCCAGGAATAAGACTACCCAAGCGAAGCGTATAGCTTCGCTCTTCACCGCTTCGAACGGCACAAGAATTGCTGCCTTATGGTGCGCAGGAGAGAGACCCTGCTCTGCAAGCGTGCAATTAAGGCTTGCGGGCTCGTCTTCTCTGCCATTTAACATCTGCACCTAACATCAAAGCATGTAAACCACGTCAGGCAAAATGCGCCATTTCAGTGCGCCGACCTTGAATACTGACTGCTTTTGGTGCCGTTATTCATTCTTGTGTAACTGCCAATCATGAACGAACTGCAAAGCGCCGTAAGCATACTAATCCACGGATCCAACACATTATTCATTCTGGTAGGCGCTGTCATGGTTCTGGCCATGCATGCTGGTTTTGCCTTTTTGGAAGTAGGCACGGTTCGCCAGAAAAACCAGGTAAATGCGCTATCAAAAATACTGGCTGACTTCGCCATTTCTACCCTAGCTTATTTTTTTATCGGGTATTGGATTGCCTATGGCGTCAACTTCTTTGGCCCGGCTGAAGCGCTAATGGCCGATAACGGCTACGCCTTGGTGAAGTTTTTCTTTCTGCTGACATTTGCAGCCGCTATTCCGGCGATTATTTCTGGCGGTATTGCTGAGCGGGCACGGTTTGCACCACAGCTCTGCGCAACGGCTCTAATCGTGGCTTTTATCTATCCGTTTTTTGAGGGAATCGTCTGGAATAACAACCACGGCGTACAAGCGTGGCTTGAAGCCTCTTTTGGCGCGAAGTTTCATGACTTTGCCGGATCGGTTGTGGTGCACGCCGTTGGGGGTTGGCTTGCATTGGGAGCCGTCCTGTTACTCGGCCGCCGTAACGGTCGTTATCGCGATGGGCGGCTGGTGGCGTTCCCTCCCTCCAATATTCCTTTCCTCGCACTTGGCTCATGGATTCTGATTATTGGCTGGTTTGGCTTTAATGTCATGAGCGCTCAGACACTGGACGGCGTGAGCGGTCTGGTTGCCGTAAATTCGTTGATGGCCATGGTAGGCGGTGTCGTGGCGTCGCTTATTTTTGGCCGAAACGATCCGGGCTTTCTACATAACGGCCCACTGGTTGGACTGGTCGCGGTTTGTGCCGGTTCGGATTTAATGCATCCTATTGGTGCATTGGCAACAGGCCTGGTTGCTGGGGGGCTCTTCGTATGGGCATTCACTGCCACCCAAGTGAAATGGAAAATCGATGACGTTCTGGGTGTCTGGCCTTTGCACGGCTTATGCGGCGTCTGGGGTGGTATCGCATGTGGCATCTTCGGGCAACCCATGCTGGAAGGCCGTGGAGGCGTAAGCCTTGTCAGCCAGCTGATTGGCACATGTATGGGCGTAGCGATTGCACTGGCAGGCGGACTAATCGTTTATGGCGTCATCAAGAAAGTGCTTGGTCTGCGTCTGACGCAAGAGGAGGAGTATTACGGAGCGGACTTATCCATCCACAGGATTTCTGCTACCAATCCAGAATAAGTGCTTGATTTCAAAGCGTGTATAGGATTAGCAGGCGCGTTGAGAGGCTCGACTTGCTCACACTTAACGTGGATGGGGCTGTGGATAAGCCAAGGATACATGTGCCAAACGCATATGTTGCGCGGCCCAGGGAAAATTGATCACTTTTTGATCACTCCATGACGGATTGCTCTTTTATCTTGCTCCCCTATAGATTTTCAGCCCTACCCTAGTGCTAATGGCCTACAGGCCTTCCCTTGCCTAGCCGTTTATTAGGAGTCTAGTAATCCCAATTGTTACTAAGAATATGGAAGGTCGAAAATAAGGTGCACTGAATTTTCAAGTTGCCACTTTCTGAACAATGCATGGAGCGGGCAAGCATTACCAAGCCCGCCCTCAGGATCAAAGACCTATGATTGTCAGCATAATAAAGGTCAGGAACAGTACAAAGTGAGTCATGCCTTCAATTGCATTGGTCTCACCGTCATTGAGATTGATGGCAGCAATGATGAGGGTGACACCCATCATGACCGTCTGCACTGGGGTCATAGCCATTTGCATAGGCTGCCCGGTATAAAGTGCAATGGCCTCAACAACCGGCACCGTTAGAATAACGGTGGAAAGCGATGCTCCCAACGCGATGTTGATAACAGACTGCATGCGGTTGGCCATAGCTGCACGCAAAGCAGTAAGAATCTCTGGACTAGCCGAGATAACAGCAACCACCAAGGCAGACACCATAGGCGGAACCGGCAGCCCTTCAAGACCAGCGTCCAGTGATTTTGACATGACTTCGGCCAATGCGCCTGTCACTACCACGCCTACAATCAGCAGACCAACCGATAACCCTGTATTCGCTGGCGCTTCGTGCTCTACGACAGTTGAGTCACCAGCAGGCTTCTTTTTCTTCTTTTCTGGATAGTTGTAGCTGAAGAAGTAACTATGGGGACCAGTCTGCATCCGCAGAAACAGGGCATACATTAAGACCATTACAATAATGGTAAAGCCGGAGTAGACATGCCAGCGCTCGACCGGGATGAATTCCGGCACCAGCATGGAGATACTCACTGCAGTCAGGATCATTACCCCATAACTACGGCTGGAATCATCATTGTAGCGCTGCTCGCCATGCTTGAGCCCTCCAAGAAGAGCGGCCAAGCCGATCAGTCCATTGATATCGAGAATAACAGCTGCGTAGATCGTGTCTCGCGCCAGGGTGGGCGAATGATCGTGCCCCATCATAATGGCTAGGATGATCACTTCTACCAGCACCGCCGAAAGCGTCAGGATCATCGTACCGTAGGGATCACCCACTTTTTCAGCAAGCACCTCTGCATGGTGAGCAACACGCATGGCAGCGCAGATGATGGCTGCGATCAGGGCCACCGCCCCGACCAAGGCAATCGTCTGGCCGCTTCCTACCAATTGATGCTCGAAGACATAGGCCAGCACGCCGGCCGCAATGGCGATCAGCAGGAATGCTTCGCCCCTCAATGTTGAAACCATGTAAGTCGTATCCTTTGAAAGACTCGCCTCATGCGGCGAAAGGCCAGCCAATTGACGGCATAGGGTTACGACATGTTTCAGCGCGTGATTTCGCCATCGGCCTGCAAAAAATCATTGCACTCCGCTAAAACGCTCTCGTGCCCCTGGGCCTCTTCCAGAAACCAGAGGTGGTTATGAGACCGCCAGACTGCAAGGCGTCGGCCTGACACTCCGCACAGGCATTAATAGCGCTTTGCCTGCTTCAATACCCCGCTCAGGCAGTAAAGACCTGCGCAGCGCCGGTGGGCATGACATAATTCCGGGCAAATCGCTGTTAATGAGTAATCCCACCATGTACGACTGGCTCAATGCCCTCCCCAAAGCCGAACTTCATCTTCATCTGGAGGGCACGCTCGAGCCCGAGCTCATGTTCAAGCTGGCTGAGCGCCATGGCATCCAGCTGCCTTTCGAGAATGTCGAGGCGCTGCGCAAAGCCTACTCCTTCAACAACCTTCAGGAATTCCTGGACCTGTATTACCAGGGCGCGAATGTTCTGCGCACTGAAGAAGACTTTTACGACCTGACGTGGGCCTATCTGCTCAAGTGCAAAGAACAAAACGTCATTCATACCGAACCATTCTTCGACCCGCAAACACATACGGACCGTGGTATTCCGTTCGAAGTAGTCCTGCGCGGTATCCAGCAGGCGCTCAAGGATGGCGAGCAGAAGCTGGGTGTAACCAGCGGCTTGATCCTGAGCTTCCTGCGTCACCTGTCTGAAGACGAAGCCCAGAAGACATTGGATCAGGCGCTTCCCTTCCGTGACGCCTTTATTGCGGTTGGCCTGGACAGTTCCGAGATGGGTCATCCACCAAGTAAGTTCAAACGTGTTTTCGACCGCGCGCGCAGCGAAGGCTTTGTTGCTGTGGCACATGCTGGCGAGGAAGGCCCGCCCGAGTACATCTGGGAAGCTCTGGATCTGCTGAATGTGGTCCGTATCGACCATGGCGTCCGTGCAGCCGAAGATGAGCGCCTGCTGCACCGCCTGATCGACCAGCAGATTCCGCTGACGGTCTGCCCGCTGTCCAACACCAAGCTGTGCGTGTTTGATGACATGAGCCAGCACAACATTCTCAAGCTGCTCGAGCGTGGACTGAAAGTGACCGTGAACTCTGACGATCCAGCCTATTTCGGCGGCTACGTGACCGAAAACTTCATGGCACTGTACGAAAGCCTGGGCATGACTCAGGATCAGGCCAAGCGCCTGGCCCAGAACAGCCTGGACGCCCGCCTGGTCTGACAGGTACTACCGGCCGCCCTCGTGCGGCCGGTTTTCATTGTGCTATCCGTAATCGCTATCGAGAACTTCAATGCCTTTGAATGCCGCTGAAACGACCCAGTATCAACAGTTCGCCGAGCGCCTGGCCGATGCCGCCGCCGTGGCTATCAAGCCGTATTTCCGCTCGCAGCTTCAGGTGGATGACAAAGGCGGTCGCCTATTCGACCCCGTCACGCTGGCCGACAAGGCCGCCGAGCGCGCCATGCGTGAGTTGATCCTGAGCGAATTTCCGGAACACGGCATTCTGGGTGAAGAAGAAGATGCTGTTACCGGAAGCAGTTCGCTGACCTGGGTGCTAGATCCTATCGATGGCACGCGCGCCTTCATTACCGGGCTACCGCTCTGGGGTACCTTGATCGCCCTGAACGATGGCTCTCGCCCCGTCATCGGCGTAATGAATCAGCCGTTCACAGGGGAGCGCTTTGTCGGAACACCAGAAGGCGCCTGGCTCAATGGTATCCCGCTAAAGACCCGCGCCTGTGCCAGCCTCTCCAAGGCCCGTGTGATGTGTACAAGCCCCCAGATCCTTGATACACCAGAGCGTCTGGCAGCGTTTGAACGCATTGCCGAACAGGCCCAGCTGGTTCGCTTCGGTGGTGACTGTTACGCCTATTGCATGCTGGCGTCGGGCTTTGTGGATGTCATTATCGAGGCGAGTCTACAACCCTATGATGTCCAGGCGCTGATTCCGATCATCGAAGGCGCTGGCGGTGTCATGACCAGTTGGAATGGTGGCGACGCGCAGAATGGCGGTGCAATCATCGCCTGTGGTGACAAGACGCTGCATGCCGAACTCATTCAGCAGCTTGCTCCCTACGCCTAATTTCTATCTATCGGCCTTGCCAGGGGGCTTTTTCCAGAAGCTTCTGGCAATGCAGCCGGATCAGATCCCTCAATTGCGTCACGGCGCTCGATAGTTGGGCGCGGTGTGGACAGAGCAGGTTAAGCGGCGTTACTTCGCCATGCCACTCCGGTAACGCTAGCTCCAGTAGCCCCGCTTCGACATCACTCGCGACATCCAGCCACGACTTATAAACAAGCCCCTGTCCGGCCACGGCCCAGCGTCGAATGACATCGGCATCATCACTTATGCGGTCTCCCTGAACGGTGACCGTTACCTGTCGCTTGCCATCATCGAATACCCATCGATCATGAGCTCTGGAGCCACGCATATAGCAGAGGCAATTATGCTGACGCAGTTCATCCGGCTGCTGAGGATGGCCTCGTCGTTGAAAGTATGCAGGCGACGCACACAATACACGTCGATTGAGCGGAGCGAGGGGCAAGGCCACCAGGGAAGAATCTTCAGGTGCGCCATACCGGATGGCAATGTCCACAGACTCACGAAACAAATCATTCAGGTGATCGGACAGGAGCAATCGAAAGCTTACCTCAGGATACAGCGCCTGAAATTCGTCCAGCCATTCTAGTAGATGATTGCGACCCAGATCCGAAGGTGCCGACAGATGCAGCACACCCCTGATCCCAGCCTTGCCGCTTTCCAGCAGGCGCTGCCCTTCCTCAAGGCTCTGCAAGGCTTGTCGGGCGTGCTCTAGATACATCTGCCCTTCAGAGGTTAGCCGAAGGCTTCGGGTCGAGCGCGCCAGCAGCCTGGTATCAAGCGCATCCTCTAGACGCTTCAGCGCCGCGCTCGCTACCGCTGCCGATAGACCTAATTCTCGCGCAGCGGCGGAAAGACTGGCGCATTCCACAGTCCTAACAAACAGTTGCAAGTCAGCCAGACGGATCATTTTCAAAATTTTATTGAAAGAGCCTTGCTTTATAACGGCTTTTATCATCCAGCGAAAGAGAACACCATTACTGCATTTCACAGGAGAAATACGATGACTACTCCCCTGACACTGGTTGCTACCCTGGTTGCCAAAGAGGGTTCCGAAGCTGAACTGGAACAAGCCCTACGTGGCCTACAGCCGCAGAGCCGTGCAGAAGATGCCTGTATCCAATATGACTTCCATCGCGATGCCGAGCAGCCACGCACGTTTCACATGATCGAACAATGGCGTGACGAAGCATCCCTGGCCCAGCACGAGGCAACACCACACTTCCAGGCCGCATTACCGGTTATCGAGCGTACCGCTGAGAAATTCAGTGTGACCAAGATGTACCGTATTTCCTGAGGAAAACAGCATGAAAGTCGTTGCACATTACAAGTGCCTGCCTGTCGACAACCCGGATAGTCTGCAGGACATTGAACTTCCCGAGCCAACCCCAGGCCCGCGTGATCTGCTGGTTGAAGTCAAAGCTGTCTCGGTGAACCCGGTAGACACCAAGGTTCGCCAGGGTTACGTACCCCATGCCGATGAATCGCAACCGCGTATTCTGGGCTGGGACGCGACCGCCATCGTCAAATCGGTAGGCCGCGATGTCACCTTGTTCAAGCCGGGCGATAAGGTTTGGTATGCCGGATCACTGATACGTCCGGGCAGCAATAGCGAGTTTCAGCTGGTTGACGAGCGCATCGTAGGCCGCATGCCTGAATCGCTGGCTTTTGCTCAGGCGGCTGCGCTGCCGTTGACATCCATTACCGCATGGGAACTACTGTTTGATCGCCTGGGTGTCACACGTGACAAGGCCGATCGTGGCGAAACCCTGCTGATCGTAGGCGCTGCAGGCGGCGTGGGCTCGATCATGACGCAACTGGCTCGCCAGTTGACCGGGCTAACAGTCATCGGTACGGCTTCTCGTCCTGAAACGCAGGCCTGGGTAACCGAACTCGGTGCGCATCATGTGATCGATCACAGCAAACCGCTCAGCGAGGAGCTCAAGCGCATCGGCATTCCGCAGGTTACCTATGTCGCGAGCCTGACCCAAACCGATCGTCATTATGAGCAGATCATCGAGTCTCTGATGCCTCAGGGCAAACTCGGTCTGATCGACGATCCTGAGTCGCTGGACGCCGTACCGCTCAAGCGCAAGAGCCTATCGCTGCACTGGGAACTGATGTATACCCGCTCGCTGTACGAGACGCCGGACATGCAGGAGCAGCATAACCTGCTCAACGAGGTGGCTCAGCTGATCGATAGCGGTGTACTGCGCACTACGTTCGGTGAGCATTACGGAAAGATCAACGCCGAGAACCTGCGTCGCGCCCATGCTCTGCTGGAAAGCGGCAAGGCCAAGGGCAAGATCGTATTGGAAGGCTTCTGATCGCCAGCAGCTCGGTAGTGAAAAGCTGCCGGGCTGCTTTCAGAGAGCTATCAAGCGTCAGGCCAATGGCATGGCAGTGAACCTCGTCACACGCTACCCTGTCCACTGTGGATATCAGCTTTCGCTTCGTGCGAACGATGGGGACACGGATGCGGACATTTCATCCATTTCGCTTGGCTGGTCTGTATGCCCTGATCGGGATTGCGTGGGTAGGGATCACTGACTACCTTCTGGATCATGCGTCATTCAACGCCAGTACGCTTAGCGCCCTGCAAACGACCAAAGGCATTCTGTTTGTCTGTGGCATTGCCGTCCTGCTCTACTTCTATGTTCGTCGAGAACACCACGCGCGCCAACAGCTGATTGATGAGTTACAGCGGCACGTAGAGCAACTGCAACAAACATTAAATACCACTGCTCAGGCTGCCGATGATCCCTCCCCGCCCCAGCCTGTTGCTCAGACGCACGCTGAAACACATCATTATCAGGACATAATCGATCATCTCCCGATTGTGGCCTTTCTGGTCGATATAGATGGGCATTGGCGCTTTCTCAGCTCTGCCTGGGAGCGGATGACCAACAAACCCATCGCTCAGACGATAGGCGTTTCGGTTTTCCAGTGTTTCCATAGCCAGGAAAGCCAGCCCATCCGCCAGATGCTCAATGAGTTTCGTGACGGTACGCGACAAGACTGCTCTGCCACGCTGCGCCTGTGTCAGGCAGATGGCTCGCATCGCTGGGTCTCGTTCAGGATTCATAAGGTCATCGATAATGGTCTTCAGGGAACTCTCACTGATATCCATCATCAGTTCCAGGCCGACGCCTTACAGCGCGCCCGCAATGCCGTGCTCGACGAGCTCCTGCTGGCGCATTCCAAACGCAGCATCCTCACGGGTATTGCTAAGCGTCTGGAGGATATATTCCCTGAAATGCGCGTTATCATTCAGCTAGCGGATTATTCTCAAAACAAACTCCGCGTCAGCGCAGCACCAAGCCTGCCGGATGCGTATATCAATGCAATGGAAGACTCGCCTATTGCTCCAGACTCAGGCACTTGTGGCGCAGCGGTCTATCGTAACGGACTGGTCATCAGCCAGGACATCGAGCACGATCCGAACTGGGAAAGTTTGCGCGAGGCTGCCCGACAGGCCGATATCCGCTCCGGCTGGTCCTTACCGATTCGTGATGAGACCGAAAGTGCTGTTGGGGTATTTGGCATCTATTACCACACGCTCACTTCACCCGAGCAGGCCACTATTGCGCTGGTCAACGAATTTACCCGCCTGGCCGCACTGGCCATCCGGCAACAGCGTCATACTCAAGAGCGGGACGAGATTGAACATCGCTTCCGCGCCACGTTCGAACATGCGGCCATCGGAATCGCTCTGGTAGGGCTTGATTACAAGTGGATGCGTGCCAATCGATACCTGTGCCAGATGGTGGGATATTCGCACGATGAATTAAGGAACCTGACGGTTCATGATGTTACCTATTCCGAGGATTTGCCTTCCGGTACCGAGCGGATTCGCGAACTGCTCGCCGGAACAATGGATAGCTATGAGCTTGAAAAACGCTATGTGCGTCGGGATGGCCAAGTCATCTGGGTCGATCTGAACGTTACCCTGATTCGAGGCACGCAGGGCGAGCCTCACTACTTCATTGCGGTCATCGAGGATATAACGCTGCGCAAGATTCAGGAGGAGTCGCTGCGTCAGGCGGCGGCTCTTTTCGAAAACAGCCGTGACAGTATTGTGGTGCTTGATCAGCGACGCCGTATCCTCATGGCTAACCCAACCTTTCAAGCCTTGTGCGCTCGCTCCATCATGGAGTTGCAGGGTCAGAAACTGCCGCTGCCGCTTAGTGGCCGCCAGGATCATCACTTCTATCGCACCCTATGGCGCACGTTACTGAAGGAAGGCCACTGGGAAGGCGAGGTCTTATGGCGCCGCCCCAACGGCATGAACTTCCCCGGCTGGCTCAACATCAGCCAGATTAGCCAGCGGGACCAGCGTCAGTTCGTCATGGTGCTGAGCGATACCAGCCAACTTAAGGAAAGCGAAGCACGGCTGGCCCATTTGGCCCATTTCGATCCACTAACTGATCTGCCCAACCGCCTGCTCGCCCGGACCCGACTGGATCATGCCTTGAAACGGCTGCAGGGAGAGGGTCAACTGGCCGTGCTGCTGCTTGATCTCGACCATTTTCGTACTGTTAACGAAAGTTATGGCCATCCCGCAGGGGATGATTTGATCAACGCAGTAGCCAATACCCTCAGATCCGGCCTGAGACCCGAGGATACGCTGGCCCGCATTGGAGGAGATGAGTTTCTGGTCATCCTTGAGCAATTCGAACGGCTCGATGAAGTGGCGACGCTGGCGCAAACGCTGCGCCAGCTGTTAGAAGCCCCGCTACGTCTGGAAGATGGCGAGGAGGTCTTTCTTAGCTTGAGCCTGGGTATCAGTGTCTACCCCAGCGATGGTAGTACTGCCGACGAGCTGATTCGCAATGCAGACGCGGCCATGCACTTGGCTAAGAACCAGGGTCGCGACACCTACCGCTTCTATACGCAGGCGTTAACAGAACAGGCTCGTCGGCGGTTAAGCTTGGAATCGCGCCTGCGCGTAGCGTTGCAACGCTGCGATTTTGTCTTGTATTACCAACCCCTGATTGATGTCGCAACGGGCCAACCCATTGGCGCAGAGGCGTTGGTGCGCTGGCGTGACCCGGAATTTGGAATGATCTCCCCAGCCGATTTTATTCCTCTGGCCGAGGAAACCGGGCTGATCGTCCCTCTGGGCTTCTGGATTCTAGAGCAAGCCTGCCACCAAATTCGAGAGTGGCTCGACAAGGGTATTGAACTCGACATCATCGCGGTCAATTTGTCTCCAAGGCAGTTTGCCCAAGCCGATCTGGCTGAGCGCATTACCAGAGCCCTGAATCGACAACATCTGCCTGCCAATAAGCTGGAGCTGGAAATCACAGAGGGAACGCTGATGGAAAATGTCGAGATGGCATTGACCAGCCTTGCGGCTCTGAAAGCGCTTGGGGTGCGCATTGCAGTCGATGACTTTGGCACTGGCTACTCGTCGCTTGCCTACCTGCGCCGTTTCCCACTGGATAAACTCAAGATCGACCAGAGCTTCATGCGCGATATCCGTACCGATAATGGTGAACATGGCAATCAGGCCATTGCGTCCGCCATTATTGCCTTGGGGCACAGCCTGCACCTGGACGTTCTGGCAGAAGGTGTTGAAACCGACGAACAGCTTGAAGTGATCCGTAAACTCGGCTGTCAGCAATGCCAGGGGTATCTGTTCAGCCCTCCACTTCCACCGGAAGCGTTCGAGAAATGGTATTACGATTACCATCGGTCACTAAGTTGATCCACGTCACGCTTCTGTAACCTAAGTAATGTCTACACTAAGCGCCCACCGACAACCGAGGGAAGGGGGAATACGCAATGAAAATTGAAGTCCGCCCGTTGACGCGCTCGCCTCAAAGTAGTTGGCAAGTTCGTCTGGATGATCAAGCCATCACCTTTAGAACCGAGGACGAAGCGCGTACATACGTCGATAAGCTCAATGCTCGATTGAAAGCCCCTCATAAGCTGCCGGAAAGCCTTCCGGCCTGATCGGATCAGTGGGGTGCTGGCCTTGTACGTGTTGTCAGCCAGGCCAGCACCGCTGCTGCCACGCCACAGATCGCAATGATTGCCGCCATTGGCCGTGCCGTACCGTCATGCAGCATTCCTACCGCTGCGGACGATAAGGCCGCGATGGAAAACTGCAGGCATCCCAACAGTGCAGACGCACTGCCTGCGTTGCTCCCCTGACCAGCCATTGCGCATGCCGAAGCGTTGGGAATGATGCCGCCTAACGAGGCGATGCAGCAGAACAGCGGCACACAGATCCACCACAACATGGCGGGCTGAAAGGCCGCGATGGCGAGCAGCACAAGGCTTGCCGCACCGTAAAACCGCGTGACTCTTGTCAGCAGCCAGGATGGGCCGTGCCGGCTCAAAAGGCGCGCATTAATCTGACTAAATAAGATGAATCCTGCCGCATTGCTACCAAACACCCAGCCGAAATGCTCTGCCGGTACACCGTACAGGTTGATGAAC
The DNA here is from genome assembly GCF_058536325.1 of Pseudomonas sp. C2.3V. Classification (NCBI taxonomy): domain Bacteria; kingdom Pseudomonadati; phylum Pseudomonadota; class Gammaproteobacteria; order Pseudomonadales; family Pseudomonadaceae; genus Pseudomonas; species Pseudomonas sp. C2.3V. The sequence goes on from NZ_JBZUBN010000001.1 coordinate 3,271,710, forward strand.
ACAAACGGAGAGCCTGCGATATACGCAAACATGCCTGCCATGGAGATGCCGCCGATAAGCGCAAACCCCATGAAGTTCCTGTCACTCAACATTTGCCAGTATTGCCGCAGCGCGTTGCGCAACAATGGACGCGGTGCCTCGGGCGGCAGGGTTTCTGGTAGCCAGCGCGCAACCGCGCTGCCACATAGCAGGGCAAAGACCACCAAACTGATGAAAATGGCTTGCCAGCCAACATGATTGAGGAGGAAGCCTCCGCCAATTGGCGCGAGGATCGGCGCAACCCCGGTCACCAGAACGATCTGGGAAAATGCCTTGGCAGCATGAATCGGATCGCACAAGTCACGCACTACGGCACGCGAAATCACCATGCCTGCGCAACCGCCTAATGCTTGAACGAAACGCGCTGCAATCAGCCATTCCAGCGTAGGCGCCATGGCACAAGCCAATGAGGCAAGGGTGAACAGAACGATACCCGTGAGTAGCGGTATACGCCGGCCGAACCGGTCTGCCAGCGGTCCGTAGAACAGTTGTCCAATGGACAAGCCTGCGAAATACGCCGAAAGGCTCAACTGGACGTGTTCCACATCCGTTGAAAAGGCTTTTGCCAGTGACGGGAAAGACGGCAGGTACATATCGATGGCAAACGGCGCAAACGCGCTGAGCGCACCCAGTATTAACAAAATGCGAAATGTCATTGAGGAGATCCGGAGGGGGCCAGCGGCCCAAAAGCGATGAACTGCCATGCTGTTACATACAACAATGTTTGTAAATACACGGCCAACCGTTAAACTATCGTTTTAATCCTTGATTTTCATACGAACCTTATGCGCAGAACCAAAGAAGAAGCCGAGCAGACCCGACGCGACATTATTGAGGCCGCTGAACAGCTCTTTCTCGCCAATGGCGTGGCGCATACTAGCCTTGAGATGATAGCTCGTGAATGCGGAGTCACACGTGGCGCTGTGTATTGGCACTTCCAGAACAAGGCACATCTGTTCCATGAGATGCTCAACGAGGTTCGTACCCCCATGGAAGTGCTTAATCAGCAACTCTGCGGTTGTCAGGGACGAGATCCGATTATTTCCTTGAAAGATGTCTGTGTGAACGGCATGCACCGGCTGACTCAGGATGAGCGCAGTCGCCGGGTCATGACCATTCTGCTGCATCGCTGTGAATTTACCGACGAGTTGCGGGAGGCCGAGGAGCGCAATAACGCCTTTATTTCACAGTTCATAGGTTTGTGCGAGCAGCTATGGAAGCATCAGGAAAAGCGGCTGCAACCGGGCGTCACGCCTCGCATGGCTGCCTTTGCCGTGCATTCGATGTTCATTGGCCTGATCAGCGACTGGCTGCGCGACCCCGGCCTGTTTGACCCGGTCAAGGATTCGACCGCAATGTTCGATATCCTCTTCCGGGGCCTGGTGCGGGACTGGGATCAGGCGATTTCAGCGGAATAACCTTCTTCGCGAATCGCCTCCAGCAGCGGCTCGGGAGCTTCGCGACTGTCTACCGTGACTTTGCCGGTTGGCAGATCCACGTCGACCCTGGCCGATGCGTCCAATGCGGTGATCGCCTGGGTAACCGCCTTGACGCAGTGGCCACAGCTCATGCCTTGTACATTAAAGGTATGCATGGGGTATCTCCTGACGGGAAAATTTCATTCTCAACCTTCCCACGAGGTCAAGGTCAAGTCCGACAGCTTCTGTTAGCACGGTAAGTCACCTATTATTGCGGAAGGTCGCCTTGCCCTTTCGGAAGAACGGCCTATCACCACTACACCGTGCGGATAGGGACTCGCTCATGGCTACACTGCCGCGTTATTCGAATGCACAGATTCTTTTGCATTGGCTAACGGCCCCTCTGGTCATCCTCATCATTTCCCTTCCTTACTTCGAAGATTTTTTCAGTGGGCTACTGGGCAGCGGAGCCGATGTCTTCACCCTGCATAAATCGCTGGGCATTACCGTTCTGGCTCTGACCGTGATTCGTCTGATGATTCGCTTCAAACATGGCTCACCAGCCCTGTTGCCGCCGAATGCCGTGCTTCAGCAGAAACTGGCCAAGCTGGGGCATGCGGTGCTGTATGCGCTGCTTTTTCTCATGCCCATCACAGGGCTTATCTTCAGCGTTCGCCCTGTCAACTACTTCTGGTTGTTCAGCTTTGGCCCCCTGCCCTTGCCTGAAGCGCTTCGCAGTGCAGCCAAGCAGGTTCATGTCACCGTGCAGTATGCGTTTATCCTGTTGATCCTAGGACATGCCAGCATGGCGATCTGGCACTACGTGGCGCGTCGGGACCGGGTATTGCCCGGCATGTTGCCCCTGATCAAGGATTGATCGGCAGGGCTTGACCTTAACACGAGGTCAAGGTTGATCCTCTATCCTATGATGAGGAGATTAACCATGACCGAATTCGATCTACCCGTACACGGCATGACATGCGCGGCCTGCGCCGGCCGGGTGGAGCGTGTGCTCAGAAAAGTTGAAGGTGTGGAAAGCGCCAGCGTCAATCTGGCCAATGAGCGTGTCCGGGTCCACGCACCAAAGGGATCGCTTCCTATCTTGCAGCAAGCCATTACGCGCGCAGGATATAGCGTTCCTACCGAGTCGCTCGAACTTGATATCACCGGCATGACCTGCGCCAGTTGCGTCAACCGGGTCGAGCGCGCGCTGCGCAAGGTTCCGGGCGTCAATACCGTAAGCGTGAACCTGGCCTCCGAACAGGCCCATGTCGAGCTGGTACCGGGAACAGATTCGAGCCTGCTCCTGGTCGCCATCGGCAAGGCGGGGTATGAGGCCCGACTTGCTACCACCCATGATGACAAAACGGCTGGGCAGCGTTTGGCCCGGGAACGAGGTGCCCTGATACTCGCTTTGTTATTGGCCCTTCCCCTCATTGTGCCGATGCTGCTGCAACCACTGGGTATCCACGCCATGCTGCCACCTTGGGTGCAGTTTGCACTGGCAACACCCGTTCAGTTCCTGCTGGGTGCTCGCTTTTATGTGGCTGCATGGAAGGCTGTGCGGGCCCGCTCCGGCAATATGGATTTGTTGGTTGCCCTTGGCACCAGCGCAGCCTACGGCCTTAGCCTATACCAGTGGTGGAGCGCCCCGTCCAACAGCATGCCGCACCTGTATTTCGAGGCGGCTGCCGTAGTTATCGCCCTGGTCCGCCTGGGCAAATACCTGGAAAGCCGCGCCAAGCAGCAGACCGGTGATGCCATCCGGGCCCTGCAAGCCTTGCGACCGGAGCGGGCTTTTAGGTTATCCAACGACGGACTGGAGCAGGAGGTCAGTCTGGCGGAGCTCAAGATAGATGATCGGGTACGTATCCGCCCCGGTGAACGGATACCCGTAGATGGCCTTGTGGAATCTGGAGACAGCCACGCCGATGAAGCCTTGATCAGCGGAGAAAGTCGTCCAGTAGCCAAGGGGCCAGGGGATCGTGTCACAGGAGGCTCCATCAACGGCGAAGGTGTACTGACGGTTCGTGTGACCGCATTAGGCAGTGAAAGCGTTCTGTCGCGTATCATTCGTCTGGTAGAGGACGCCCAGGCCGCCAAGGCGCCCATTCAACGACTGGTCGATCGCGTCAGTGAGGTGTTCGTCCCCGTCGTGCTGGGTATCGCGTTGTTGACGCTGGTTGGCTGGCTGCTGGCAGGCGCAGGCTGGGAAACATCGCTCATCAATGCCGTCGCCGTTCTGGTGATTGCCTGCCCCTGCGCCCTGGGGTTGGCCACGCCTACGGCCATTATGGCAGGAACAGGCGTCGCGGCACGCCACGGCATCCTAATCAAGGATGCGCAGACGCTGGAAATAGCCCATGCCGTGGATACCGTTGCCTTTGACAAGACCGGTACACTGACCTCAGGGCAGCCTCGCCTGATTCATCTGGCGACAGATACCGTAAGTGAGAAAGAGGCACTGGCCCTGTCGGCCCGCCTGCAACGCGGTAGCGAACATCCTTTGGCTCAGGCCGTTCTCACTGCCTGCGAGCAGAACCTGCTGGACGCACCTGCTGCGCAGAATATCCGCGCCCTGCCGGGGCGCGGTATTCAGGGCCAGATCGGCCACCGGCAGTTGGCGTTGGCCAATGGGCGACTGCTCCAAGAACTAGCGCTCGATAAAGGTCCGCTTTTCGCTCAGGCCAACGCCTGGGAAGAGGAAGGTCGCACGCTTTCCTGGCTGATTGAGCAGCAGCCCGAACCAAGGGTGCTGGCCCTTCTGGCCTTTGGCGATGAGCTCAAGCCGGGAGCGGGTCATGCGATTGCCACGCTTGAAAAACACTATATCAGCAGCCATCTGATCACAGGTGATACCGAAGGCAGCGCAAGGGTTGTTGCACGGCAGACCGGTATTCGAGACGTTCATGCCCAAGTGCTGCCAGCCGATAAGGCCGCGGTCGTACAACAGCTCAGGTCGCAAGGTCGCTGTGTGGCAATGGTGGGTGACGGGATAAACGACGCACCCGCCCTGGCGGCCGCCGATGTGGGTATCGCCATGGGCAGCGGGACGGATGTGGCCATGCATGCCGCCGGGATTACCCTGTTGCGTGGCGACCCGGCATTGGTGCCAGGGGCGCTGGATATCTGCCGTCGTACGTATCGCAAGATTCGCCAGAATCTGTTCTGGGCCTTTATTTACAACGTCATTGGTATTCCGCTGGCGGCGTTTGGCCTGCTTGACCCGGTCTTCGCCGGGGCTGCTATGGCCTTTTCCAGCGTGAGCGTTGTCAGTAACGCTTTACTGCTCAAACGTTGGCAACCAGAGAAGATGAATCAGTCATGAACATCAGCCAAGCCGCCCGTGCAAGCGGGCTTACCCCCAAGATGCTCCGGTACTACGAAAACATCGGGTTGCTGGACCCAGCCGGGCGCAGCGCCAGTGGTTATCGACAGTACCGCACCAGTGATCTGGAGACGCTGGCCTTTATCAAGCGCTCACGAGACCTGGGATTTTCGCTTGAGGAAGTCGGCAGGCTCCTGGGGCTCTGGCGTGATCGGCACCGCTCCAGCGCCGAAGTCAAGGCCCTGGCCAGCGCCCATGTGGATGAGCTGAACCGCAAGATCGCTGAACTGGCGAGCCTGCGTGACACTCTTCAACAGTTGGTGGATCAATGCCCGGGCAACGAACATCCTGAATGCGCCATTCTGGACTTGCTGGGCAAAGCGTCCTGTCGACATTGCAGTTCTTGAGCGATACCAGGACCAGCACTGAAGGCATGCGCTCTTTTCACTTCGTGCCGCCAATATTCGTTGAGCCTCACCCTAGACACAGACCTGCAAAAAGACCTGAGGCGAGTTTGATAGGGTATTGAGTGGAACTAACGAAATCTCCAGCGTTCAGGTCATTACGCCTAGTTACATTGGAGGAGCAACGCGAATGTACGGAAGATTCAGTGTATCGGACATTCCGATTCATGAACCTATTATCATGGGCGCCATCGGCTTCATTATTCTGGTGGCCCTCTCCTCTGTGGGTGCACTCACCTATTTTCGCAAGTGGCGCTGGTTGTGGTCGGAGTGGCTGACCTCGGTCGATCACAAGCGAATCGGCGTGATGTATATCATCGTCGCCATGGTAATGCTGCTTCGGGGGTTCTCGGATGCAATCATGATGCGCGCCCAGCAGGCCATTGCGGCGGGTGGCGCAGAGGGCTACCTGCCTCCGCATCACTACGATCAGATCTTTACCGCTCACGGCGTGATCATGATCTTTTTCGTAGCCATGCCGTTGGTGGTCGGCCTGATGAACGTGGTAGTACCGCTGCAGATTGGTGCACGTGACGTGGCCTTCCCGTTCCTCAACTCGCTCAGTTTCTGGCTGTTCGTTGTCGGAGCAGTACTGGTCAACCTATCGCTCGGCCTGGGCGAGTTCGCCAAGACGGGCTGGGTCGCCTATCCGCCGCTCTCCGGGATCAAGTACAGCCCTGGCGTTGGCGTGGACTACTACATCTGGAGCTTACAGATCTCAGGCCTCGGCACGCTCCTGACCGGCCTCAATTTCTTCGTCACGATCCTGAAGATGCGTACCACCGGCATGACGTTGATGAAAATGCCGATCTTTACCTGGACGGCCTTTTGTACCAGCGTGCTGATTCTGGCCGCCTTCCCGATCCTGACCGTAACCCTGGGGCTACTGAGTCTGGACCGCTACCTGGGAATGCACTTCTTCACCAATGAACTGGGCGGTAACGCCATGATGTATGTGAACCTCATCTGGGCCTGGGGCCATCCCGAGGTGTACATCCTGATTCTGCCGGCGTTTGGCGTGTTCTCCGAAGTGACCGCGACGTTTACCCGCAAGCGCCTGTTCAGCTACAACATGATGATTTGGGCTACGGTGGCCATCACAGTGCTCTCGTTCCTCGTGTGGCTGCACCACTTCTTCACGATGGGCTCAGGAGCTAACGTCAACGCATTCTTTGGCATTGCCACCAGCATTATTGCCATTCCAACCGGCGTAAAGATCTTTACCTGGCTCTTCACCATGTACAAGGGGCGGATTCAGTTCACTACCCCGATGCTGTGGACCGTTGCCTTCATCGTAACCTTTACCATCGGTGGCATGACCGGCGTGCTGCTGGCCGTCCCGGGGGCTGATTTCGTCCTGCACAACAGCCTGTTCCTGGTGGCCCACTTTCACAACGTAATCATTGGCGGCGCCTTGTTTGGCTACTTTGCCGGCATCACCTACTGGTTTCCCAAAATGTTTGGCTTCACCCTGAACGAAAGGCTTGGCCGCTATGCCTTGTTTTTCTGGGTGGTCGGCTTCTACCTGGCCTTCATGCCGCTTTATGTGCTGGGCTTCATGGGCATGACGCGCCGCCTCAACCATTATGCCAATCCAGACTGGCATCCCTGGCTGATCGTGGCAGCTGTCGGTGCCCTGACCATCCTGTGCGGCATCATCTGCCAGATAGCCCAACTGCTCGTCAGCATTCACCAGCGCGCCCACAATAAGGATCTGACCGGCGATCCCTGGGATGCCCGTACGCTCGAATGGTCCACAGCCTCGCCTCCAGCTCCGTATAACTTTGCCGAGCTGCCGGAAGTCCATGGCATTGATGCCTATCTGGACATGAAAGAGCATGGCGTCAGGGAAAAGCACCAGGCGGATTACAAGGATATCCACATGCCGAGCAACACCGGCGCCGGGCTGATCATCGCCGGATTCAGCTTTGTGCTGGGCTTTGGTCTGATCTGGTACATCTGGTGGATGGCCATTCTGGGATTTATCGGCATGATTGCCACTGCCATCCTGCATAGCTTCAAGGACGATCACGGCTATTACATCAAGGCTGCAGATGTGGCCCGCATGGAGGAAGCGCACAAGGCGCAGCGGGAGCAGTGTACGGGGGTGAGTCAGGAGGATGCGGCATCGCCCAAGGCGTATACGATGGTTTAAGCGGCCCGCCTGCTGAGTGGAAGTTCTCCGTTCAGCAGGCAGTCGGGCTCACTGGAGTCGGGACGCGAAGAAGCGCCTTACTCTTTCACGTTCATGTAGTCACGTGCCCAGACACGGTACTCATCAAGCGTGGAATACTTCGTCGAGAGTTCGGAAGCACTCAGGTCGGAAGCATGGATGCCGCGCTGTTCACGCAGGCAGTCGTAGGTGGCCTTGATAGCGGCGAAATAGGCCGCATGGCCATTTAGAACGATACGCACGCCCAGGCTGGCCAGACGCTCGAAATCACGCAGCTCGGGATTGCCATAGGCAACCAGCATCAGCGGCACGCTCAGGTGCTGCGAAATCTGCTCTAGATGATCGAAGTCCTTGATACCCACCATGCAGATACCATCGGCGCCTGCATCCTGATAAGCGCGGGCGCGCTCGATGGTTTTTTCAACGCTCAAGACACCGGCATTGGTCCGGGCAAACACGCTCAGTGCCGGATCGATACGGGCCGCCAGTGCCGCCTGGATTTTGCCGATAGCTTCGTCCAGCGGAATCAGGTCGGTGGACTTGCGACCATACTGGGCAGGCAGCAGGGTGTCTTCGATGGTCAAGGCTGCCACACCGGCGCGCTCAAGCTCGACGATGGTACGCATGACGTTCAAGGCATTACCGTAGCCATGATCGGCGTCGGCAATGATGGGCAGTGTCGCGACACGACCGATACGGGTCGCCTGCTCGACGAATTCGCTTAAGGTAATGAGGGAAAAGTCAGGTGCAGCCAAAACCTGGAGCGACGCAACCGATCCACCCAGGATACCCATTTCGAAGCCTAGATCGGCCGCGATGCGGGCAGACATCGGATCGAATACCGAACCAACGTCATAGCACTTATTGGATTCAAGCAATGCACGAAACTGCTTTCGCAACTCATGCTGCGAAGGTGTGGCCATAAGACCTCCATTGGACAGGGCTGATGGATTCGAAGCCGATGACACACGAGCGCACCATCTATGCTTCTATGACAGCTGTACGGGAGAAGATTGCTCCATGGCAGCTGTCACTCCTCGGGATGCACCATCATACACCCTACTAAGGTCTAATCGCCTATCGGCTTAACACCTGCACGCTGATGAGCACGCGTATAGGGGTTCGCACCGTTGGCCAGCTTGGTTGCGACATCTTCCATGAAATGCTGGGTCGGTGCATTGAGTCCATAGAGCACCAGCAGAGGTGCCAAAAGGCTGGCAATGACAGCCAGGTTTGATTTCACCACGACCGCTCGATCACGCATGAGCCAGAGAAAGACGCCACTGGCTGCAAAGCCGATCGGTACCCCGGTAACCACTTCGGAAACCGAGTGAAACCCCAACTTGATTCGGGTGACCGCAATCGCGAGGGCGAAGAGCGCCCCGGCTCCGGCACAGACCCAGCGCACGACAGACCGGGCCTTGGCTGCCAACAGCCAGAACAGAACCGGTATGACACTGCAGGCCAGCATGGAGTGTCCACTAAAGCCGGTGAAGTCGTAGGCGCGGATGCCAATACCCCAGCCAAAGAAAGCCATCTTGGAAATTGCTACCAGCAGGCATGCCCCACCAAACAACGACAGCCAGAGCAGTGCCGTACGGCGTGAAGCGCCAAGCCACAGCCATAGAGCAATAATGAATGCGCACGGCAACATGACCGAGGAATCACCAAAATTGGTAATGGTTGTCAAAGCCTGCATCGCTCAATCCCTTAATTACAAAAACAATCCTCAGACACCCTAGGATAACGGCATGTCGGCGCAAGTGATTACCGGATTGCCAAGGTGTGTATTCCTGCAAATAACCGGCAATGCGTTACGGTAAAGACGAGACCTGGATCAATTCATAATGCAGCGAGCAGGTGTCTCAATGGTTGTTCGTGAGCGTACCAATGATCTTGTCGACAACACCTTCCTGCTGGAGCTGTCTGAAGGCGGTGCGGGTCCTTTCCACGACAGCATCATCCGTTGCCACGCTATAGGCCATGTACAGTTCCGCCTCAATGGTACCTAGCGCTGCAACCTGTTCCAGTTCGGTACAGTCAAAATGCTTTCGGGCGCACTCGTGGGCGGCGCTGCTTTCCGTCAGCGGTGCCAGCTGCACCTGTCCATTGATAAGCTTTTGAAAGTTCTCTTCAACCCCAGCCGATATCACCAATCGGGAAAACCCATGGTGCAGTAGATACTGATGCCGGAAATCATCACGCATCACGCCTACGCTGTATTGCCGCGCATCCTCCAGGCTCTGCGGATCAATATCCGTACGGGACTTCAGCTTGTAAAAGTAATATTGCATGCTCGTTACATGCCCTACCCATTTGAATAAGGGTTCACGCTGCGGTGTCCGGGCAACCAGATAGATAAGAACGTTTGGCTGGTTGGTCGCGATATCGTAGGCCCTTGCCCAAGGGTAAAGACCAATCCTGTAGTCCGTCTGTCCGGCCCGGCTCAGCGTGAGCTCAACGACCTCTGTTGCCGCTCCTCCAATACGCCCATTTTTGACTGTAATGAACTGGCTTTCTTCGGTAACCACCTGAATCGGCTCGGCCATGACATGATTAACAACCATCCCCGCCAGTAGTGCCATCCATTTTCCAATTTTCATAACGTCTCCCTGAATGTGGCGCTCACCACCCGATTACGACCATCCCCTTTCGCCTGGTACAAGGATCGATCAGCCAGTTCGAGCAGCTCATGAAAGGTGCTGGAAATGCCTGCTTCGAACGTGGCCAGGCCGATGCTCAGGGTGACGATGGGTGCGACAGACGATTCGTCATGGGGAATAGCCAAGTCACAGACAGCCTGACGCAATCGCTCTGCCAAGAGGTACGCCGCAGCCTTGTCTGTAGCCGGCAGCAGAACAGCGAACTCTTCCCCACCCAGGCGCGCGACCAGATCACCCGCCCGCGCAATGCTGGTCTTCATGGCCGCCGCCACCAGGCGCAGACACTCATCCCCCTGGGCATGGCCATAGGTGTCGTTGTAGCGCTTGAAGTAGTCGATGTCGCACATCAGCACGGACAGGGGTTGGCCTGAACGCTGAGCACGGCTGAACTCAACGTCCTTGACCTCATCGAAATGCCGCCGGTTGGGCAACCCCGTCAGCGGGTCGCTCCGCGAAAGTGCTTTCAACTGAGCATTGGCTTCCCGCAACGCCTCCTGGGTTTGCATGATGTCGCCCAGCTGCACGCGATGCCGGGTGCTGTGCAACAGCATTTGCGCCGTCATGGCCAACAAAGCGTGCTCATCGGGTTGCCAGACGTCGGTAACCTGCTTGCGAATGAACACCAGAAAACCCAGCTGCTCATCGCCAGCTCCTACCGGGACAAATGCAGTGGCTTCGGCATTCAATAATTGGAAGGCGACAGCACCATACGCTGACAGCACATCGGTAAGCGCCTTGCCGGAAGTGAACGTAACCGGCTCGCCCTGATCAAGAAGTACCTCCAGATGCGCCAGCTGCGCTGCGGTGATCTGGTTTTCCGGGACGGCGTGAGTTTCACAGCACCAATGCATGGCCAGACGAAAATAAATGCCCGACTCCTCACGGATATACCAAAGGGCATAACAGGCCCCCAGGCGCTGGGCCACTTCGCTCAGGCAGGACTGCTGATACAGCTCCAGCCGCTCATACGGCGCACGGATAAGCCGATTAGACAACAACAGCACCATGTGCTGCGCCTCGGTCAGGCGTTGCAACTCCGCCGTACGGGCCTGTACGCGCTCGGCCAACTGATCCCGGTGCGCGGCCAGCTCCTTTTCGTACACATGTTGCCGCCCCAGATACCCGGACAGGTTGTTCTGTAGCTGATTGATCCCCTGTACCAACAGGGTCAATTCGTCCTCGCGCCTGGCAGAACGAAAAAGCCGTAAGGGAAGGTGAAGCCGCTCGGGGCTCAACTCAGCCAAGTGAAGCGCAATACGCCGGATATGTACCGTGACCAGACGGCTGAACATAAGAATGATCAGGCCGGCCAGCAGCATGGATTGCAGGAGCTGGAACCCGACGATTGACACCACGACCGATTTCAGTTCAGACCAAAGCAGCTCTTCATTGCCATAGAGTCTCAGCGCCCCAACAGTCTCCCTACTCCCGGCGTACGGTGAAAAGACCAGAGGAACCTGGCGCATCGGAGCCAGGTTTGACTCGATCCATCCGGTACGGGAGCGCACCTGAACGATCGGCGTTTGCTGAGCGGAAAAGACGGTCAGCTGCACGCGCGCCACCGACGCGATATGAACGGCACTGTCCAGATGCGCCTCGACCGACTCCTGATCCATGTCCCAGATGGCCTTGGTCAGGGTGCGCTGGTAGACCTGCTCGATCAGCCCCAACTCAATGTCCATTTGATGGACATTCTCGTGCCACACCGCCCAGGTACGAACCCCAACGGTGATCAGCGTGAAAAAAAAACAGAACCCCAGCGTGACAACTACCAGACGCCAGCCCAGCGAGTGTCGTCCCTGCTGCCAGTGCTCCGGCAGCTCTGCATGAGTATTATCGGTATCTACAGCCATTTCTTTTTCAATGCCTCATAGATACCGTTACGCTTGATCTGCTCGAACCCTTCTCGGGCTCGGGCGACTACTTCATCGGGCGTCCGGGTGCTGAAAGCCATATACAGCCCTTCGTTGCGTCCGATATCGGTCAGTGGATAAACCTGAGTCACGGTGTCATCAAACGGTTCACCTGCCTGCCGTGCCAGATACTTGGCCATAACGGCATTGGCGACCCACAGGTCCACCCGTCCACGCTTGAGCTTCTGGTAGTTTTGCGCATAGGTATTGCTGGATTGCAGGTTCAGTCCCACGGAAAAGCCGCGGGACTGCAAATACTGTTCACCTACATCACCATGTACCGTAGCGATCTGATAGCGCCTGGCATCCTCAAGTGCATTAAGAGAAATATTTCGCGTACGGTCACTGAATAGCCCCCATTGAGCTGGAGCAATGACGCCAACCCATTTGAATAGCCCGTCCCGCTGGGGTGTACGGGCAATCGAATAAATCAGGACATTTTCATCGTGCAGCGCCGTCTCGTAGGCGCGGGCCCAGGGCATTGACTGAAAGGCCCCGTTGAGTCCGGCCTGGACCAATACAGCTTCTACAACTTCTGTACTAAAGCCGGTCAGCTTGCCGGAAATGGTCATGTTGTAAGGCGGCAGCTCTTCAGTCACGACGCGCAGCGCTACCTCGTGGGCCTGAACAGGTTGCAGACCGCCCATGAGAAGCGTCAGAAAAAACAGTGCGGTCTTGATCTGGCTCATTGCCTGGTCCCAGAAGCCCAGAGGCTAGTTTCGTGTTAACTGTGAGAGGGTATCGCTCGAGTGATACAAATCTTTATTCGTCTCGGACGGAGCGTGCCTGTACGGATTTGAAAGCGTGAATCGGATTGCCCACCGCGGCCTGGAAGCCGACAATCATCCAAACCCTGACGAGATGAGATCCCCGCCATGCTCGACATCGACCTCTGCTGGAATGCCGTCTGTACCCGCGATACGGCCCATGACGGCCGATTCGTGTTTGCGGTCCAGACCACTGGCATCTATTGCCGCCCCTCCTGCCCTGCCCGTCGTCCTCGTCAGGAACGTGTGACGTTCTACACAACGCCACGCGAGGCAGAAGCAGCCGGGTATCGCGCCTGTAAACGCTGTCAGCCGGACCGGGAAAGCCCCGTTAAGCAGCAGGACGCCTTGATTCAGGCCGCATGTGCCCTGCTCGACCAGGCCGAGCAGCCGCTCTCCCTGGATCAACTGGCCTCGCGCATTGGGCTTTCACCCTCGCATCTGGCCCGGTTGTTCAAACAGCGTACCGGGCTTACACCCCGCGCCTGGGCTGAAGCCCGTCGCCAGCAGCGTCTGCAGGCCAACCTGCCTCGAGCGGAGACTGTTCTGGAAGCTGCGCTAGCCAGTGGGTATGGCAGCAGCCGCGCTGTCTATGAACAGCCCAACGCCCTGGCGCTGGCGCAACGTCGGCGCAAGGGTGCGGGAGAACACATCCGTTATGGCATTGCTGTATGTTCACTTGGGCTGGTATTAGTCGCCAAGACCTCCCGTGGCCTCTGCGCCGTATTGTTTGGGGACGAGGCATCAGCGCTTAAACGGGAATTGGCCAAGCGCTTTGCCGCCGCCCATTGCGAGCATGACGACGCCGCCCTGGCCGATGAGCTTGCCCATGTCCATGCTCAGCTCGATAAGCCGACCCAGGTGCATGCCCTGCCGCTGGATATGCAGGGTAGTGCCTTTCAGCAACGGGTCTGGCAGGCCCTCATGCAGATCCCGCCCGGCGAGACCCGGCGCTACGGAGAGCTTGCTGTAGAACTGGACAGTCATCCACGCGCCATTGCCCGCGCCTGTGCCAGTAACACCCTGGGCCTGCTGGTGCCTTGTCATCGCGTCATCGGCGCCAGCGGAGCGTTGACCGGTTATCGCTGGGGCGTTGCGCGCAAGGAGACGCTACTCAAGCGCGAGGCCGAAATGATTGAAACGAGTAAGGCGCCGCCGCGGTCCATCTAGGTACAGGCCCTTCAAGGAGATCGTTATGCATAACCTGCACCGTTACGCCATTCACTACCGCTTTAATGGCGAGCCGCTCGAAGAACAGATGGAGAGTTTTGAACCCATCACTCAGGAGCAGGCCATCATGCAGCTACTGATCAAGCATGTCCCCGAGCCCACCGGTGTGGTGGATGCCCCTTGGGAGCTGCATGCTCAGCCTAGCATCGAGCGACGTGCCGTTGAGGTTGGGCTGAGTGATGTCTGTATTCAGGAAGTGGCCTGAGGCGCTGTATTGCGCCTCATAACCAGGCGCGCTATACCGCCTCGGAAGGCTCGCCGGCCTTCATTTGGGATTGCAGGTAATTTTCCAGCCCCAGCTTGTCAATCAGGCGCAGCTGTTGCTCCAGCCAATAGGCGTGGTCTTCCTCGGTGTCTTCAAGCTGTGCCACCAGGATTTCACGACTGACGAAATCACCCACGCTGTTACACAGCGCAACGCCTTGGGCCAGTGCCTCACGCACTTCGTATTCCAGCGCCAGATCGCTGCGCAGCATGTCCGGCACTGTATGGCCTACATTGATGTCCTTGGGGCGCATGTCCGGCTGCCCTTCCAAAAAGAGGATACGACGCAGCAGGGCATCTGCATGTTGGGTTTCCTCTTCCATTTCATGGTTGATGCGCTCGTAAAGGCGCAGATACCCCCAGTCTTCATACATACGGGAATGGATGAAGTACTGATCGCGTGCGGCCAGCTCACCACGGAGCAGGTCCTTTAGATAATCAATGACTTGCGTATGACCTTTCATGGTTACTACCTAATAAAATGATCGCACCGGGCCGAACATCAGGCTCAGCTCAGCCATGGCGGGGGTAGAGGCTCATCGCTGGACGACGGTGCCTCGGCCTCTTTACGAGCCGCTTGGCGACGTGCCTCTTCGCGCCGGGCATCTTCGATTTCGCGCATGACGGATGAAACATCGGTCTGCCCCTCGGGTTCAGCATAGATGCCCGTAAGCGGGGTGTGCGGGTATAGCTCGCCCTTCTGATAAAGCGCCCACATCTCCGGTGCATACCGGGTCTGCTTCAGCTCAGGCGCAAAACGCCCAAAATACTGGGCCATGTTTTCCACATCACGGGCGAGCATACGGAAGGCATGGTTGTTGCCCGCCGCATCGATTGCCTGAGGGAGGTCAATGATCATCGGCCCATCGGTCGCCAACAACACGTTGAATTCGGACAAGTCGCCGTGTACCAGTCCGGCACACAACATAAGCACCACCTGCCGGATCATCAGCTCATGATATTCACGGGCCTCGTCGGGCGTCAGGGTCACGTCATTCAAACGCGGAGCGGCATCCCCCCGCTCGTCCGTCACCAGATCCATCAGCAGGACGCCGTCCAGGAAGTCATGCGGTTTCGGTACGCGAACGCCGGCGCCAGCCAGCCGGTACAGGGCGGCAACCTCGGCATTCTGCCAGGCTTCCTCCCGTTCCTTTCTGCCGTATTTAGTGCTCTTGGCCATGGCGCGTGCCTGACGGCTATTACGCACCTTGCGACCCTCCTGATACTCGGACGCCTGACGAAAGCTGCGCTTGTTTGCTTCCTTGTAGACCTTGGCGCAACGGATCTCGTCGCCGCACCGAACTACATATACGGAGGCCTCCTTGCCGCTCATCAGCGGGCGCAGCACCTCATCAATCAGGCCGTCCTCGACCAGAGATTCCATGCGCTTGGGTGTTTTCATCTGTTTGTACGTTGATCACTTCTGGCCATACCTACATAACGTTATACGTCATGACGCACGGCTCAGCAAAAATCACTCGCACAAACGGCACCCTCTAGTCCGCACATAAGTTCATTTCATGGTGCTTGAAAAACCGATAGAACCGCTTGAGATCACCCTGGGCCTCCTCCAGCTCGATCGGCCTGAAGCGCACTTCATGGTGGGCAGGGCATTGCGCCAGCCGGCAGAGATCCAGCGGATGCACGAAGCCGAGGACCGGATATCCCCCCATGGTCTGACAGTCTGCCATGAGCACAATGGGCTGGCCTTCCGGCGGAACTTGAACCGCTCCGGCCAGAACCCCCAGAGACCACTGACGGACTGGCGCTGCAAGCGGTGCATCGCCCTGCAGACGAATCCCCATGCGATCGGCCTGAGGACTGATTCGCCAGGATGAACCAAAGAACCGATCCCGCTGCTCGACCGCAAAGGCTTCTCCATCGCCCCCGATGACCAGACGCAACACCGGAGACTCGCGGTAGTCGGGAATGAAGCGGCTCGCCGCACCCAGTGCCTTGTCGAAAGCCTCAAGCCCAGGGCTGCAAACCAGAATGTCATCGGCCTGCAACGCTTGACCATCGCCATTCAGGCCGCCCAGACCTTCGCGACGATGTGTGGCCACGCTACCCAGCACGGTCTTACCCCTGAAGCCACCCACTACGCCCAGGTAAGCGCGTTGCCCGGCCTGGGCAAATCCTAATTGCAGCCGCTGCCCGGCCTTCATGCAGAAGCGCGACCAGGCAGGAACCGTCTGTCCATCTACCGTCGCGCCCAGCGGCGCCCCGGTCAGCGCCAGCCAGGTATCGACCTGGGCTTCCAGCTCTACGCCACCCAGGGCAATTTCCAGGACCGGACTACCATAGGGATTTTCGAGCAGATGATTGGCCCAGGCCGCCGCCTGACGGTCCATCGGACCTGATGTGGATACGCCCAGATGACGCCACCCATAACGACCGACGTCCTGCAGCAGGCTCAGCGGCCCCGGTTTTATGACTTTCAACCCTTTCATACCTGACCTCCCGCGGCGCGATAGGCGGCCTCGTCAACCGCAACGAACCGAACCTGATCGCCCACAGCAAGCGGACATGGCGGCTCGGCCTGTGCGTCAAAGAGCGGCCAGGCACTTAGTCCAAGGATATGCCAGCCCGCGGGTGACGCCTGGGGATAGATGGCGGTCATGCGCTCGGCAATCGCCACGCTGCCAGCCTCTACCCGAGGCCGTGGTGAGGCCAGTCGAGGCAGGACAATTCGCTCATCCAGCTCGCCCATATAGGCAAAACCGGGCGCAAAGCCGATGGCACCGACCAGATAATCGCGTCCGCTATGCAAAGCAATCAATTCCGCGACCGTCAGCGAGCAGGCCTTGGCCACCGGCTCCAGGTCCGGCCCGCAGTACCAGACGGGCACTTCATGCCGGCGTGAAGTGCTCTGCACGGCTTCCGGCTCCTTGCGCCACCGCTCGACGATCGCCGTGACGCGAGCCTGAATGTCCGTCAGGTCGTAGCGCAGCAAGTCATAGTGAATGAGCAACGTATTCCAGCCCGGCACCAGATCGATCACACCGTCGCCCAGTCTGTGTTCAATCAGATCGGCTAGACGAGCAATACGTCCGGGGAGATCGGGCGTGGGTGTATCCGCCAGGGTCAACATCAGCGCCTCGGCGCCGTAGGGCTCAATCCGGATCATGCCGCATCCAGAGCCGCCCGCAGGCGACGTAACACAGCGAGTGACTCGGCGTTGTCTCCATGGACACACAGGCTGTCTGCCGTCAGGCACATGGGTTGGCCATCGAAACCGGGAAAGGCATCCCCGCGGGAAATGGCGATCGCCTGGGACAGAATACGTTCAGGATCATGATGGACCGCGCCCGCTTCCCGGCGAGGCGCCAATTGCCCGTCGGGCATGTAGGCGCGGTCGGCGAAGGCTTCACGCAGCAAGGGTACGCCGACTTTCTCCGCCAGCTGCTGCTCACGGGTATTGTCCGTCTTGGCGAGCACCATAAGCGGTAGCCCCTCACGAAACTGCAAACAGGCCTCGAGCACGGCAGTGAGCAAGGTATCGTCACGCACCAGATCGTTATACAGGGCGCCGTGAGGTTTCACATATTGCACGGTCGTTCCTGCTGCGCGGCAGAAGGCATCCAGTGCGCCGATCTGATAGAGCACCAGCGCCTTCACCTCCTCCGGCGAGCACACCATATGCCGGCGGCCAAAGCCGACCAGGTCTGGATAAGCCGGATGAGCACCGATTCGAACACCATGCCTTACGGCCAGGGCTACGGTCTTCTGCATCGTCAGCGGGTCCGAAGCATGGAAGCCACACGCGAGATTGGCCTGGTCTACCAGTGGCATGGCATGAGCATCGTCGCCCATCGTCCAGGCCCCGAAGCTTTCGCCCATATCGCAATTCAGAAGGATACGCGTGCTCATATCAGGATTCCCTTGATGCGGAAAAACCAGTCTTTGAGGAAATCATGCCGGCTGTCCAACAAAACTTTCCGGCCCCCGGCGATAAGGCTTTGTTGCTTCAGGCCGGTAATGCCTGTTCAGGCCCCACCTGCGCACAGAAGCCGCCGACTACCTGCTGGCTGAGCGTTACAATGGCCTCGTTCAACGTCAGTCCCACGCCCGTATGCCAACTGGCATACACGGCAAACGGCGGCGGCGCCTCGAAAGGCAGAAGCGCCAGGGCCCCGTGCTTCAGCGCCTCGCTAACGAGGGCCGGGGGCAACGCACCAATGCCAAATCCGTCCCTGATCAACTGGATGATGGCCGCCGCCGAGTTGACGCAAGAGACCCGGGGCGTCGAAATCCCATGCTGATGCAGAAAGTTAAGCAGGTCCTGATGGGGACGCGAATTACGCGAGAAGGTAATCAACCGCTCGCGGGCCAGCTCATCCAGACTGGTGTACGCGCGGTTGAGCGGCGAGTCGGTTGCAACCACCCAGCGGATGGGATAACTGGCCAGCTTCAGGTTACGCACGCTTTCGGCGCGCAAGAGATCGGTCTGGAATACCAGATCAAGCTGTCCCTTGAGCAGCTGGTCGCTCAAGTTGAGCGCTGTATCGGCCAGCAACTCGATTTCCACGTTTGGATGGGCGTCGGTTACACAAGTGAACAAGGCGCTCAGCCAGCTGTGGATGACCGTGTCCATGGCGCCGATGCGTATCCGTCCGCTCAGCCGGGTTTCCTGCCCAAGCACTTTGCGCAGGTCGTGCCAGGTATCGATCATCTGCTCGGCGTAACCCAAGACCTTCTGGCCATCGGCTGTCAGCGTGACGCCTCGTGGATCGCGCAGGAACAGCTGGACACCCAGCTCGCCTTCAAGCACGGCGATACGGCTGGAAATTGCCGCCTGGGTGCTGGACAGTTTTTCAGCTGTCAGCCGAAAGCTGCCCAGACGCGCCACCCAGACAAATGTTTCGAGAAAGCGAAGGTTCATGCTGGCTTACCATCCCCGTAGAGCATTTCACTCTACCCCCTTTGAACGACCTCTCACCACTGGCCGTCAGTCGCCTCGCCCCTGAAAGGCCACGCTTTTTATCAATCAGCGGTGAACACTTTTATTTGTTGGACGTTCTTCACTATCCATACAAAAAATGGGGACGCTTCGCCTTGAGCGAGCCACTGCAGGTTTCTGGTATCGCAGATTGATACCTTTGGCGCGATCGTGCCCGTTGCAGTCATAACAAGAACTGACGCCGGCTCGGGCGGCGTAAATATCAAAGGAGGCGCTCCCGATCGCCTCCACACAGCCGTCAAACCCACCTGCCTGGGCATAACCGGCGAGGGAGACTCCCTATGCAAACCACAGTCAACCTGTGGCCACTGATCGGTGTGCTGGTCATCGTCATCGGCTTTGTGCTGCGCTTCAATCCCATGCTGGTCGTAGCCCTGGCAGCCCTGGCGACCGGTTTTGCGGCATCCATGCCGTTCGAGACCATTCTTGCCACTATCGGCGCCGGGTTCGTCAAGACACGTGCCCTGCCCCTCATCATCCTCCTGCCGCTTGCCGTAATCGGTCTTCTTGAACGGCATGGCCTGCGTGAACATGCCCAGAACTGGATTGCCAAGATCCGCACCGCCACGGCGGGCCGGCTCCTGATCTTTTACCTGTTTGTACGGGAGCTGACGGCTGCGCTGGGCCTGACCAGCCTTGGAGGGCATCCGCAAATGGTACGCCCTTTGCTAGCGCCCATGGCGGAAGGTGCTGCAGAAAACCGCTACGGCAAGCTGCCGGAGAAAATTCGCTACAAACTGCTCGCCTTGTGCGCCGCTACCGATAATGTCGGCCTGTTTTTTGGCGAGGACATCTTTGTCGCCTTTGGTGCCATCGCCCTGATGCATACCTTCCTGCTCGGCTCCAATATCGATGTCGAGCCGCTGCACATTGCGGTCTGGGGCATTCCTACCGCCATTTGTGCGTTCATCATCCATGCCATTCGCCTCAAGCGCTTCAATAGCCAACTGGAGCGCGAGCTGGGCGGAAAACGTCCGGACACCGACCATACGCCTATCGGCCGTCAGGAGTGATGCCATGATCCTCTCGATTCAATACCTTTACTGGCTGGCCGGCATCATCCTGGCAATCACGGCAATCATGACCTTTGCCGATCGCGCTCATCCCAAGCGCTGGACGACAGGTTTTTTCTGGGCGCTGTTCAGCCTTGTTTTTTTGGTAGGCGATCTATTGCCGCCCGCCTGGGTAGGCGTAGGCGTGCTGGTCATGGCCGTCATTGCAGGCACAGGTGGCGTCGGACTGGGCAAGCATGGGGAATTGCCTGCTGAAAAACGCCAAGCCAGTGCGCTGCGCCTCAAGAACAAATTGTTCATTCCCGCCCTGGCCATTCCGCTGGTCACCGTTATCGGCTCGGTAGTGGTCAAGGACGTGCAGATCGGTGGTCTTCCACTGCTGGATCCTAAAAATACGACCTTTGTCTCCCTGGGGGTCGGCTGTCTGATTTCCTTGGCCCTCGCCTGCTGGCTGACGCGCGATACGCCTGTGCAATCCATGCGCGAATCACGCCGCCTGACCGAGGCCTTGGGCTGGGCCCTGGTACTGCCGCAGATGCTCGCCATGCTGGGGCTCCTGTTCAACGATGCGGGCGTCGGCAAGGCTGTCGCCCACCTCACCACCTCCTATATCAACATGGATTTCCGCTTCGTGGCGGTGGCCGTGTATGTCGTGGGGATGGCGCTGTTTACCATCATTATGGGTAACGGCTTTGCGGCTTTCCCGGTGATGACAGGCGGTGTGGGCGTTCCGGTTCTGATCGGGCAATACGATGCCAACCCGGCGGTGATGGCGGCCATAGGCATGTTTTCAGGCTACTGCGGCACGCTGATGACACCTATGGCAGCCAACTACAACATCGTGCCAGCCGCCCTGCTGAATCTGCCGGACAAGAATAGTGTCATCAAGGCACAAATCCCCACCGCCTTGAGTCTATTGGCAGTTAATATCATGCTGCTATATATCCTGATGTGAGGACCACCATGACTACCATCCTGTTGACCGGATTCGAACCGTTCGAGAACGAGCCCGTGAATCCTTCCTGGGAGGCCGTGCGCCAACTGGATGGTCTGAATCTGGGCGATGCCTACATCATCACGCGCCAGCTGCCGTGCGTCTTTGGTGCTGCCTTGGTCTCGCTGGATCACATGCTGGCAGCTCATCGGCCCGCCCTGGTGATTGGTGTAGGCCAGGCCGGGGGGCGTACGGACCTGACCCTCGAGCGCATAGCCATCAACGTGAACGATGCCCGTATTCCCGACAATAATGGTCAACAACCCATCGATACACCTGTAGTGCCAGGCGGTCCGGCGGCCTATTTCTCGACGCTACCTATTAAAGCCATTGTACGGGCACTCAGGGATGCCGGTATTCCTGCCTCGGTATCGCAGACGGCTGGCACATTTGTCTGCAACCATGTGTTCTATGGACTGATGCACCGGCTCGCCGGCACGAATGTGCGCGGCGGCTTCATTCATATCCCTTATCTGCCCGAACAAGCGGCCCGGCATCCAGGCCAGCCCTCCATGGCACTCGAGACCCTGGTAGCGGGTCTTGGAATTGCCGTGAAAGCGGCCATGATGACGCCCACCGATCTCAAGGAAACCGGTGGACAACTGAACTAGCTTTTACCGTCACACGGAACACGGCTGTACAGTGCAAGGCTCAAAAGGACAGTCCTTCACCGATCCCACGCAGGCCTCACCAGCTCCAGGCCGTGGTTTCCCTTGTAACCCGCCCGCTCCGGGGATGACCAGCCTGCCAGTAGGGTGTCATCCAGCGAATAAACCTCAACGCCCAGAGGGCGGCAGACGGACAGCGGGTCTTGCGCGTCCGGCCCCCACAGCGCAACGGACAGATCACCACCCGGGCAGGTCGACAGAGCGCACAGCACGTCGATCTCCGTGAAAAGCTCCAGGTAGTCTCCTTGCTTCGCCGGGCAGGCCTTCATGAAGTACATGTCCTCATCGTTAAGCCCGGTCACCTGAAAAATGTTCAGCACATCATGTACGTCGAACTCGGTCAGCCCGTAGGGCAATACCGCGCGGGTCAGGTTCGAATGGCAGTGATGATGGAAATCTTCTCCGGTCAGGAGCTTGTTGACGTAAGGATCGCAGCGGGTGCCCAGCAGGTCATGAACGCGCCCGCCATGTTCGTCGATGCCATAATTGGCCAGGGTGTCGTCCGTGATGGTGACCATTGGCCGCAGAAAGGGCAGGTTCGACCACAGTCGATCATAGATAGACACATGAGCGCCCTGTAGCTGACGGGTACGGGCTGCCCATAACCGCTCGCGTGGATCATGGGCATTCCAGATATTGAAGTCGCCCACTTGCGGCCCTACAGGCGTCGTCACTCGAAAGACATGCCCGGCCGGCACCCGCCACGCACGACCGGTACGGATCGGAACGTCAAAGGACTCAATAAGCGTCCGCTTATCCTTGCCCTCCCGAATACGGTCATAGAAGGCCGTATCCACCGACAGGGCCGAACCGTGGCTCGCTTGATAGGCAGCAGGGTAATGCTTATACATGTCAGCTCCTTTCCCAAAGAAAAATCACTACACACAGGTAATGCCATGCCGATGGCGCACCCTCAACACTAGCCCTGCCGCCCCTGCCCGGCCAGTACTGTTTTCTCAGCCATGAAACATGATGATCGGTAAGCCTTTACACTAGGGGTTCTGCTGACTGGAGCCCTTATGTCCACCCTGCTTGCCGATTGGCGCTACCGTCCAATGCATCGTCGTGTCTGGCTGCTGGCCGGCCCGATGATTCTGTCCAACCTGACCGTACCCCTCGTGACCCTGGTAGACAGCGCCATCGCCGGTCATCTGCCGGATGTACATGATCTGGGCGCCGTGGCGGTGGGGGGAAGCCTCTACACTACAATGGTCGCGGTGCTGGGCTTCCTACGCATGGGAACGACCGGCTTCGCTGCGCAAGCCAGCGGCCGTAAGGATGGCAGTGCGCTTCGGCAAATTCTGTTGCAAGGTCTGTTGCTGGCCTGTGTGCTGGCGCTGGGGTTGATCGGCCTTTCACTGCTAGGCCTTCCTCTGCTGCTGAACAGCATGACCTCCTCGGCAGCGTTGAGCGAGGCCACCGAGCGCTTTTTCCAGATTCGCCTGTTGGGTCTGCCTGCCGCCCTGTCGAGCTATGCCCTGATCGGCTGGCTGCTGGGCACCCAGAATGCGCGTGCGCCGCTGGCGATGCTGCTGACCACCAACATCGTCAATCTGCTGCTCGACGTGTTGTTCGTGTTCGGCTTTGGCTGGGGAATTCGCGGTATTGCAGCAGCAACCGCCATGGCCGAGTGGTTCGGCGTGGGGCTCGGCCTATGGCTGGCGCGCCAGACACTGCATCACATGGCAGGCGCGGTTCGCATCAAGCGACTCAAGCGCTGGTCCACCTGGCGCCCCCTGCTGGCGGTTAACCGCGATATCTTTATCCGCTCGCTGGCCTTGCAAGGCGTCTTCTTTCTGATCACATTTCAGGGCGCACGTTTAGGTAATGCCACGGTGGCCGCTAACGCCCTTCTCCTCAATGGCCTGATGGTGACCGCATTCGCCCTGGATGGACTTGCCCATGCGGTGGAAGCGTTGGCAGGGCACGCCATTGGGGCTCGTGATCGCAAGGCCCTCCGGCAAACCCTGGTCATTGCCGCCGGCTGGTCGCTGCTGGCCAGTCTCTTATTTGCCCTGGGATTTGCCTTGTTCGGTGCACGCTTCATCGACTTGCAAAGCGATCTTCCCGCGGTACGTGAAGCGGCTTATACATACCTCCCGTATCTGGCCGCACTGCCAGTCATTGCCATGAGCAGTTACCTGCTGGATGGGCTGTTCATCGGAGCAACCCGAGCCCGGGAAATGCGCAATGCGATGGTCATTGCCGTCCTGCTCGCCCTGCCGCTAGGCATTGCGCTCAAAGACCTGGGCAACCATGGGCTATGGTTGTCGTTTCTGGGCTTCATGGCCTTGAGAGGTATCGTCCAGAGCTTTCAGGCCTGGCAGATGACCAGACGCAACGCCTGGATACCTGATCAGCACCCTCAAGACCCTTCTTGATGCCTAGCAAAGGTTGGCACAGGTAGCCCAGCGGAGAGATGACAGCCGGGCTTCGTCTCTCGCCTCCTACACGCCGCCTATTTTCCTTGGCAACACCGCGCGTTTCCAAGGGTCATATCAAGCGGAACGCCTTCTGGAACAAGGTTATCGCACCTACCTGCCACAGGACTCACCATGCACGCTGCGCCTGCACACCCTCGTGAAGCCGAGCGCCAAAAAGCGCTGGAGTCGCTTGAAATACTGGACACCCCGGCGGATGCCTATATGAATGCCCTGGTGCGGATCGCGCGGGACCTGTTCAAGGTCGACCGAGTGCTGATCAGCTTGATCGACCGTGAACAACAGTGCATCAAGGCCCACAGTGGATCACCCTTCAGCGCTACAGCACGCAGTGTTGCCTTTTGTGCCCATGCTCTGCTCGATACCCATCGCCCGCTAATCGTACCGGACGCCTTGAGCGATGAGCGTTTTGCATCCAACCCACTGGTGATCGAGCCCCCGTACATACGGTTTTATGCCGGGCATCCCCTCGTAGCGCCATCAGGTCTGCCCATTGGCACCCTGTGCCTGATGCATTCCGAGCCCAGGCAGCTGACGGCTCAGGAGCGTGACCGCCTGAGAGACCTTGCCCAAATGGCTGACGGCTACTTGAAACTACGCAGCCTTTCAGAGCAGACCCGCTACCTGCGCACCGTTATCTCACGCGAACGCCGCAGGGCGATGCTCGATCCGCTGACACAATTATGGAATCGTGCGGCGCTGGAGCACTTCTATCCGGTCGAGCAAGCTGCCGCACGGCGCGACAACGAGCGAATCGGCGCATTGTTCATCGACCTGGATCACTTCAAGGCAGTCAACGATCAGCATGGCCATGCCGCAGGCGATCAGGTGCTTGTCGAAACCGCGCATCGGATCGCCACCACGCTTCGCCCCCATGACCTGTTACTCAGACTGGGAGGTGAAGAATTTGCCGTGATTACCCGCATCGACAAGGCGGAGCAGCTGGACGGCATAGCTGAACGCATACGCCTTGCCATTGCTGACACCCCCTTTTTGACCGTCAACGGCCCTGTTGCGGTTACCACCAGCATTGGCGGTACAGATGGGGATGCGGATGAACCTGCCGAGTCACTGTTGAAACGCGCTGATGCGGCTCTTTATCAGGCCAAGCACGAGGGCCGTAATCGAGTCGTGATGGCCTCTGAATCAGGCTCCCAAGGAACCTGACGGGCATTTATCGGCCCAAACAAGAGACCCCGTATCCACTGGAGGACGCCTGTATGCCTGAAGCTGATGACTATCCCAAGGACGATACCCAGCCTGAAACCCTGGATGACACGACGCCGGAACACAGCAAGAAAGAGAACATCGACAAGATCAAATATGACTCTGACGACATCATTCCTCCTGGCGTCTGGTAATTCACCTCTGAACGGGTAAGCCTGGGTTCCCCTCCCGGCTTACCCGGCGACTGCACCACTTCTTTCAACATCGCTGACATGAGGTATGATGCGCGTCATCATCACTCACCCTTACGTCGGAATGTCATGTAATGCGCAAGTCAGGGTATCTGCTAGGCGTTATCGCTTCGCTGCATGCAGGCCTTTCCCAAGCCGTAGACGGCTATAAGGGTTTGCACTTTGGTGATAGCAAGCAAACGGTACTGGAAAGCAAGATCTGCACCCTGACACCGCGTACTGCACCTATCGAGGGGCTGGAGTATTACAGCTGCCCCGATCTTAAGCTGGGCAAGGATAGCCTTGAGGCTGGGCTGTTCTTTATCGACAACCGCTTCTTGCGCCTTTCGATTGTCACGCCAGTTGAAAAGAGCTTTCTCATTGCTCAAGGCCTGACCGAGAAATATGGGCCACCCTCCTCGCAATCGCCGTCCGATCACTTCATTAAACTGGAAAGTCAGCCCAACAGTCATGCATTCATGGCGTTCGATAACAATACGGTGTTCTACAGGTTTTCCACCAACGCAGATATGAAGCGGCAGGCACTTCTGATCTACACCTCACCCGATTACGAGAAAATCCTCGTCAAACAGCAGCTCAAGGGCATCAATCCAGACCTCTAGATTGCCAGTGAGCACTCCAGCGTGCAGATGTCCAGCCTCAAATGCTGATTTGGCGATCTGCCAGACAGAACAGCGAAATCTTTTCAAAGCGCCACGGAACAATAGCACATCGCCATTGTCAGACCTCGTCGCTGGAGTTGTGATTGTTCCATAAACACGTTTTTATCTTGTTATAAAACCCGTTCTTTATTCAGGGTTTTATTGGCGTATTTATTTTTGCTAATAACAATAAGCGTGTGCAGGTCTGGCCAGACTTTAAAGCAAATCCCGATTGTCGGAATTATTTTTTTAGACTTTTCACTATACGTTTCACATTCTAATTTATGATGGCTTTACGATCTCGCGTTGTTATTAAAGCGGCCAAGCCTGACCAAGGAAGCGGAACTCCTCAGGCACAGGGATGAGCAGTTGGATCCCAACTTACTACCTCTAAAAAATCGTCTTAGTTTCAACCTTTGAATCAAGGATAGTTCAATGAATAACCGAAATGTGTGGGTCGATTATGCCAAGGCCATTGGTATAATCCTGGTTGTCTATGGCCATGTGCTCCGCGGGCTTTTAAATGCCGGCATCATCAAGACCGATGTCGAGACGCACATGCTTGTGGACAGCATCATCTACAGCTTTCACATGCCGTTGTTCTTCTTCCTGTCTGGCCTGTTTTTCTTCAAATCGCTAACGAGTCGCGGCGGTAAGGGCGTGTTCGTCAACAAGCTGGACACGGTTGTCTACCCTTTCCTTGTCTGGTCAATCCTGCAGGGCGTAATTGAAGCCTTCCTCTCTCGCTATACCAATGGCGATGTAACGCTGGGTGAGGTGTTCTCCCTATTGTGGCGGCCCAGAGCTCAGTTCTGGTTCCTGTATGCGCTGTTCTTTGTATTTGTTTTGTCCATCGTGCTGTACGGCAGCAAATCGAAGAAGGTTTTCCTACCCATTTTCCTGCTGTCCGCCGTGGCCTACGGGCTCCAGCAATACGCGCCGCGCCAGATGCTGGTCGACTTTCTGATTCAGAACTTCGTGTTTTTCGCCTTTGGCGTCTGGTTTACCAATATTGCTGCTGCCATCGAAGCGCAGCCAGGTCGCATAGCAGCCTTTACGCTTCTGGTTACAGCGGGGCTGGAGTATCAGTTCCATATCATCTCGCATCACACTTATACCGACCGCGGATGGATGTCGCTGATGGTGGCGCTATCGGCCATTCTGCTGGTTACGAGCCTGTCCATGCTGCTGGCCCGCAAACCTGTTCAGTGGTTCATTACCATCGGCACGCTATCCATGCCGATCTATCTCATGCACATCCTGGCCGGGAGCGGCGTGCGCGTTATCCTGAGCAAGTTTCTGCATGTCGATAACGTCTACCTACATATTTTTGCAGCGTGCCTTGTTGGCATTGTCGTACCGATTATTGCGGCCAAGATCATGCTGAAACTGCACATGGACTATATGTTCCAGGCACCAAAGTTAAACTTCCTAAAAAAGCACCCAAAGCAGCCGAGTAACGATACACCCCCGCTTGCTTCTTAAAGCGTTAACTAAAAGCCCCGCTAACTATATTGGCGGGGCTTTTTTATTCTCCAAACACTTACTATTATCCAGCAGTATTAATTCCCTAAAACAAAAACAGTGAGTGGATAATTAATGCCTTCAGATCTGGATACTTTATTAAAAGAACTGGAAACTTTTGGGGAAGTTAACGATAACCGTACCCATGAGCGGCCAAGTCGCATGCTGAACATCACACGTGATACGGGTGAGTTTCTTTATGTCATGGTTCAGGCTACCAATGCCAAGCGTGTCTTGGAAATCGGGACCTCCAATGGCTACTCCACTTTGTGGCTGGCAAAAGCAGCTCATACAGTGGGCGGAACCATTCGCACCGTGGAGCTTTCCGAAGCCAAAATCGAGCTGGCACGGCAGAACTTCAAGCGCTCCGGGCTCGAAGCGCTGATAACACAGCTTCACAGTGACGGCGGTGCCATCCTGGCTGCGCAGGACAAGTACTCACTGGACCTTGTATTTCTTGATTCCGAACGCTGCCAATATTGTGGCTGGTGGCCTGACCTCAGAAGAGTCCTGCGCCCGGGCGGCCTTCTGATCGTGGACAATGCCTTGTCCCATGCCGATGAAATGGCGGCCTTCAAGGCTCTGGTTGAGAGCGATCCGGACTTTTCGACTTGCCTTGTGCCGGTAGGCAAAGGTGAGTTTCTGGCAACCCGTCGGCCTTGAACCTGCCCTGCCGGGAGCACTACGCTCCCGTGCAGAGGTTTACGCCGTCAGATTGTCCCTTTGCCAGATGAGTACGGTGTCGACTGGTGAGCCGATGTGCTTTGCTCAAGGGACAGAACCTCGAAAGTTACAGTACCCGGCGGGTTTGTGGCCGAGACACCGGAGTAATGCCCGGAGAGGTTATGCGGCTCAATAGCCTCACCGTTGAAGCGTTGGGTTGCGATTGTATAGCGCTGACCGGAGCGCCCAAGACGCTGACTCCATGACTGACCCTGGGAAACCTCATCGCCAGTATCGGATTCTTTGACTGTTTGCAGTAAGTCACGGGTATCCATCACATCACCGCTCGTAGAGCCGACCGGGGTTTCAACAGAAGCATCGCGATCTGCTGCCAGGGCGGTGTAGCTTACGGTATTGATTACTGCAAACGCTGCCATTTTCTGAAAGAGATTCATAATGCTGTCCTCGCTGGCCATGAATGAGCAAGCAGGGTCAGAGTAGAAAAAGAGCCCTTAACAGCGTCTGAATCGCGGCTTAATACAGGCTGAACGAAGCCTGCATTAGCGAGAGAAGAGAACTGGCCAACGGTAAATGACCATTGGCCAGTCGGCCATCAGGCGTCCTGATGGTAACGGGTAACGCGCTCGACCTCTTCTTTGGAGCCAAGGAAGACGGCTACACGCTGATGCAGGCCTTCCGGCTGAACTTCCAGAATACGCTGGTAACCATTAGTGGCCGCACCGCCTGCCTGCTCGACCAGCATGGCCATCGGGTTGGCTTCGTACATCAGACGCAGCTTGCCGGGCTTTTCCGGTTCACGAGCATCACGTGGGTACATGAAGATACCGCCACGAGTGAGAATACGATGCACATCGGCCACCATGGAGGCGATCCAGCGCATGTTGTAGTTCTTCTCCAGCGGACCTTCCTTGCCAGCCAGCAGCTCGCTTACGTAACGCTGTACCGGCGGCTCCCAGTGACGCTGGTTGGACATGTTGATAGCGAACTCGGCAGTTGTCTCAGGAATGGAGATGTTTTCGTGTGTCAATACGAAGCTGCCCAGCTCACGGTCCAGGGTAAAGCCTTTGACGCCATCACCCAGGGTCAGAATGAACATGGTCTGGGGGCCATAGATGGCATAGCCTGCAGCGACCTGCTCAGTGCCCTTTTGCATGAAGGCTTCTTCAGTGGTATCACCGTAGGTGGCACCTCCATGATCCTTACGCAGAACGGAGAAGATAGTGCCAACCGACACGTTCACGTCAATGTTGGAGGAGCCGTCTAGCGGATCGAACATCAGCAGATAAGCACCCTTGGGGTACTCACCGGGGATCTGGTGAACCTGGTCCATCTCTTCGGACGCCATGCCAGCCAGGGTGCCGCCCCACTCGTTGGCTTCAAGCAGGATTTCGTTGGACAGGACGTCCAGCTTCTTCTGAACTTCGCCCTGAACGTTTTCAGTGCCCATGCTGCCCAGTACGCCACCTAGCGCACCCTTGGATACCTCATAGCTGATTCGCTTGCAGGCACGGCCTACGACTTCGATCAGAAAACGCAGATCGGCTGGGGTTTTATGACTACGGGTCTGTTCGATCAGATAGCGGCTCAGCGTAATACGGGACATGTGAGGCTCCGGTAGAAAAGGTTCGCGCAGTGTAGCGCGGATGCTCAAGCTCCGTCTCAAGCGAAGCGGCCTACAAGCCCCACCCAACGTTCTGATTGTTCGAGAGACAAGGTCTGCACGCCGCTAGGGACGCAGCAACTCCACGGCTATGCTAACACCGCGGCCGAGCGCTAGGCTTTCGGCGCTGGAGTAGACTGCATGACCGGCTTCCAGTTCAGGTCGTGCGCTATCTAGAATGAGCGACCAGTGATGGCCGTCACGAGATAGCGCTAACCGACACGTCTGAGGATGGTTAAGCGGCTGGAAACAGAGCCATAACCGCTCTGCCCTGAGGTGCCCGGCACCGTTCATGGGCGAGAGCACCAGTGCCAATGGCGCAGATTCAGGACTATTCCAACCCGCCTCGTCCAGGGGTTCACCCTCTGCATCGAGCCATTGCACACTAACCCAGTCACCGTGAGCGGGGCGCCCGATGAAGTGCTCGGCTTGCAACGCCTTGTATTGACGACGCAGCGCAGCCAGCCGGGCGACAAAATCGATCTGGCGTTTGCCGGTTGGGCTGCTGGCAAGTGCCCAGTCCAACCATGACAGCGGATTATCCTGAACATAGGCATTGTTGTTGCCATGCTGAGTGCGACCGAACTCATCGCCAGCCGTCAACATTGGCGTGCCACCTGCCAGCAGCAGCGTTGCCAGCAGGGCACGCTGATCAGCTGCACGCTGCTCATTGATGTGGGGATCGTCGGTCGGGCCCTCGGCACCGTTGTTCCAGCTGTGATTGTCTTGAGTCCCGTCGCGATTTTCTTCGCCATTGGCTTCATTATGCTTATGTGCATAAGTCACAAGGTCTGCCAGCGTGAACCCATCATGAGCCGTCACGAAGTTGATGCTGGCATCGATGTTCCGGCCGTGCCGGTCATACAGATCGGCGCTTCCTGACAATCGGGTCGCCAGTGCGCCACGCATGCCGTCGTCGCCCCGCCAGAACTTGCGAACATCGTCGCGAAAATCATCATTCCATTCAGCCCAAGGGCTACGGAACTGTCCGACCTGATAGCCGCCTGGGCCAATATCCCAAGGCTCGGCGATCAGCTTGACCTCCCGCAGAACCGGGTCCTGGGCAATAGCCAGCATCAATGGTGCATCGACGCTAAAGCCGGTCTCAAGTCGTCCAAGTGCAGGCGCCAGATCGAAACGGAAACCGTCTACACCTGCCGCCTGCACCCAATAGCGCAGCGAGTCCATTGTCAGCCTCAGCCCTGGCTCGCGTTGCAGCGCCAGGCAATTACCGCAACCTGCATCATTGATGTAAACCGAAGGATCGTCTGGGTGCAGCCGGTAATAGCCTCGGTTATCCAGTCCTCGCATACAAAAGGTCGGACCCAGCTCGTCACCTTCACCGGTGTGGTTGAACACCACATCAAGGATGACTTCGAACCCTGCCGCATGCAGCGCTGCCACGGTTTCACGTAACTCAATAATGGCGTCACGTCCTGCCAGACGGGGGTCGACAGCCATCATGGTGACGGGGTTATAGCCCCAGTAATTGCCAAGCCCAAGCTTGGGCAGATGACGATCATCCGCCCAGGCCGCAATAGGGAGCAGCTCCAGCGTAGTCACGCCAAGCTTTTGCAGATACTCGATCACGGCAGGCTGCCGAAGCCCGGCCAGTTTGCCACGCATGGTTTTAGGAACTTTGGGATGCTGCATAGTCATGCCACGCACATGCAGCTCATAGATGAGGCTTTGGCTACCCCTGTAACGCGGGCCTTCCAGCTCAAGCGGTGTTAACGGTGCCTGAACGATGGCCTTGGGAACATGAGCCGCGCTGTCGCGATGGTCCGGGCGATCATGGTGGTCTGGATCGAAGCCATAGACGCTGGGATGCAGCACGAACGGGCGGTCCACTGCTTTGGCATAAGGATCGACCAGCAGCTTGTGAGGGTTGAAGTAAAGTCCTTGAGAAGGCTGATAGGCACCATAAGCCCGCAGCCCATAACGCTGCCCCGCCTTACCTCCCGGAAAATGCCCGTGCCAGACACTGCCTGTCTTTTCGTGGAAGACGAGCCGATGGGTTTCATGCTCTCCCTTGGCATCGTACAGGCAGAGCTCTACCCGCTCGGCCTCTGGCGCCCACACGGCAAAGTTGATGCCATCGCCGACCAGTGTCGCGCCCAGTTCAGCAGGGTTTCCGGTTTCGAGATGAGTCACGTGGCGGGGCACAGAAAATCTCCGTAAAGCAGAAAAAAGCCGGCACGCGAAAGGTGCCGGCTATTGAGACTTACAAGACTTGCCAGATATCCGTGGCGTATTCACGAATAGTTCGATCGGAGGAGAACCAGCCCATGCTGGCTGTGTTGAGTACCGCTGAGCGCCACCACTCGTCCGGCTGATTCCAACGCTGTTCGACGGCCACCTGAGCATCCCAATAGGCATCAAAATCAGCACAGACCAGGAAGCGGTCGTGCCAGGTCAGCACGTCCAGCAGCCCGTTATAGCGAGAGGGATCATCCGGTGAAAACTGCCCGCTGCGAATGGCCGAAAGCACGGCCGACAGTCGTGGCGAGCTGTTGATGATGTCCGAAGAGTTGCCCCCCATGCGCTGGCGCTCTTCAACCTCGGCCGCCTTTAGGCCAAAGATGAACATATGTTCCTGACCGACAAACTCGCTCATTTCAACGTTGGCGCCATCGAGCGTGCCAATGGTAAGTGCACCGTTCAGGCCAAATTTCATATTGCTGGTGCCTGACGCCTCGAGACCCGCTGTGGAAATCTGCTCGGAAAGGTCGGCCGCCGGGATAATGACTTCAGCCAGGCTCACATTGTAGTTAGGCAGGAACACCACTTTGAGCAGGTCACGAATGGACGGGTCATTATTAACCACCTTGGCCACGTCGTTGGCCAGCTTGATGATGAGCTTGGCCTGGTGATAGCTGGCAGCTGCCTTGCCCGCAAAAATCTTTACACGAGGTGTCCATTGCCCGTTGGGGTTGTCCTTGATGGCCTGATACAGCGCAATGGTCTGCAGCAGGTTCATCAGCTGCCGCTTGTATTCATGGATGCGCTTGATCTGCACATCGAAGATGGCGTCGGTACTGAGGGAGACGTCCAGCGTCTTTTTCACCAGCTCGGCAAAACTGTTCTTGTTATGCAACCGCTGGTGGGCAAAACGCTCTCGAAAATTGGCATCGTTGGCATAGGGCTTGAGCCGGGGGAGCGATTTTTCAGGATCGTGCTGGACATCCTCGCCCAATACATCCACCAGAAGATCGGTCAACGCAGGGTTGGCCTGATAGAGCCAGCGGCGGAAGGTAATGCCGTTAGTCTTGTTGTTGATTCGATCCGGGAAGAGCCGGTGCATGGAGCGGAAGACGGTCTTGCGCATCAGCTCGGTATGCAATCCGGACACACCGTTGACCTTGTGCGAACCGATAAAGGCCAGGTTGCCCATACGTACCCGACGGCCGTGACTTTCATCGATCAGGGACACGTAAGACAGCATGGAGCCATCTGTCTCGCCCCGTGCCCGGAGCGAATCGAGGAACTGGGCATTGATCATGTAGATGATCTGCATGTGGCGCGGCAGGAGGCGCTCCATCAGATAGACCGACCAGGTTTCCAGTGCTTCCGGCAGAAGGGTGTGGTTGGTATAGGACAGCGTGTTGACGGTGGTGCTCCAGGCAGCGTCCCATGGCAGACCGTACACATCCACCAGCAAGCGCATCAACTCGGCTACGGCAATGGCTGGGTGAGTATCATTGAGCTGGATGGCCGCGTATTCGGGCAGGCTCATGATGTCGCCGTGCTGCTTGATATGGCGCCGGGTAAGATCCGCCAGCGAGGCGGCCACGAAGAAATACTCCTGGCGCAGGCGCAGCTCCTGCCCCGCCTCGGTGCTGTCGGCCGGATACAGCACCCGGGAAATGCTTTCAGCCCGGGCCTGATCGGCCACGGCCCCGACGTGGTCACCTGCGTTGAAAGTGTCCAGTTTGATGTTTTCCAGCGGGCGGGAGCGCCACAGGCGCAGCGTATTGGCCCCTTCCCCACCCCACCCCATGATGGGCGTGTCATAGGCAACCGCACGAACTTTCTCACCCGGCGTCCAGACCTGGCGCAATGAATTGCCTTCATAGGGTGTGACATGACCGCCGAACCCGATCTCGTACACGACCTCGGCACGCTCGAATTCCCACGGATTACCGAAATCAAGCCAGTTCTCCGGCTGCTCGTGCTGGAAGCCATCAGCGATGACCTGACGGAACAGGCCGTGCTCGTAGCGAATACCATACCCATGAGAAGGAATACCCAGCGTCGCCATGCTTTCCATGAAGCATGCTGCCAGACGGCCTAGACCACCATTACCCAAGGCAGCGTCCGGCTCCAGTCCGCGGATACGCTCAAGGTCGACACCCAGGTCTGCCAGTGCGCGACGGGTTTCCTCCAGTATGCCCAGATTGGACAGGCTATCGATCAGCAGGCGGCCAATGAGAAACTCCAGGGACAGGTAATAGACGCGCTTCTGGTTGGCCCGATAAGCCTCACGCGTCCGACTCATCCAGCGATCGACGATATAGTCACGCGTCGCCAGGGCAGTCGCCATGAACCAGTCATGATCCAGGGCGTGCTCGGGGTCCTTGCCTACGTCATAGGTCAGCTTGGAAAGAATGTTTGAACGCAGAGCAGCAACTTCGTTGGGCGAGATAAAACGGGCTCTCGTCATCTAGTAACAACCTCGGCATAACGAACACTGATAGGCTGACCGGCAAGCGTGTCTGGAAGGTATTGGGAGACACATCGACCGGCCCATGATTAAGGGTGCATACCTATCTTTGTAGGTCGAAACGGCAAATAGGTCCAAGGAATCGACGACTTTTTTATGCGCCGACTCCCATTTCAGACCTCTTTATTACCACTGCCACGACACGCTGAGGCCTACAGACTGCTGGGCATCGTCTTCCCGGCTCTTGCGATAGGAATAGCTCGCACGCACTGCCACATCGTCGGTCAGCTGCTGGCTAACCCCTAGCGAAGCACGGTCCAACCGATCCGATGGCGTATAGCCCTGCAACGTATAGCTGAGTCCTGGCAGGTCAACCTGAGACATCGTAAGGTCCTGCGTACTGTCCTCGAATTCCTTTTCCCGAGCTACTTCTGCGAAAACCTGCGTTCTGGTGGTCAGCTCGAACTGCCCCTGCAGACCAGCGCCCAGGCGCCGCGAGCGGCGCTTTTGCTCGTCGATGTTCAGCGCCGTTGCTCGATCACTGTTTTCCGAATAACTGTCCACGGTAATTCGCGCGTAGTCGGCACTGATGAACGGCGACAGGTGCCAGGCGCTTTGTGGCTGGGCCAGATCAAAGCCCAGCCGCCCACTTGCCGCCCACAGATGACCGTTGGTATCGCCTTTTTCGCTACGCTCAGTCGGCCCCAGGGCGAAGGTACGCTTGAGATCATGGTAATCCAGGTGTCCCCCGGTCAAGGCCAGGTCGGCCCACCAGTGATTCTGCTGATATTGCGCGAAGGCGGTAGCGAAATAACTGCGCAGGTCATAGCGAGAATCAGCAGCACCCACGTTCAGATCCTGCTTGTAAAACCCGGCGGCCACGCCCACACGCCAATAGTCATTCAGGCGGAAACTGCCTCCCAAGTCCAGGCTGTAGCCGTCGCCATCACCGCTCACGCTGCTGGACTGTCCATCAAAGTTCTGACGCAACCCGCCCGGCGATACGAAGGAATTCCATGTGCCTACTGGCTGCCAGTGATTGCGGTCACTCAGCCATTGCGAATACAGCTGTCCCTGATGGGCAGTCAGCGAACCGTAGGCCATTTCCGGCAGCAAGGTCAGCTCCCAGGGGGCCGCCAGAATTGAATAGGCATAGTCGGCGATCAGGCGCTGACCAGTAATCGTAGGATGCACACGGTCGTTGTAGAGCAACCGGGTCGGATCAGGGTTGGTGCTGTCGAGGCCGTAAACAGCGTTCTGCTGCGTGCAGTCATCGAAACAGGTAGCCGTCAGGTTCTGGTCGGCCGCCAGGCCGTAACGGGCAGGATCGGCCAACACTTCACTCAGAAGTCGTGGCACATTCAATGGAATGATTTGCGCATCAATGGTGGAAAGCTGTGACACCAGCTGATTGTTGAACACAGCACTGAGCTGGGACGCAGCCGCTTGCTGCGGGGTTCCGCTCAAGGCAGGCGTAAGGCCGATATCAGGCAGCAGCCAGACCATGATGTAGCGGGCACCGGCCTGCTGCAATGCGCTGGCACTGGCAGCCAGTTGATTGGCCGCTGTCTGGGCGGTTGCAGGCGATGTGACCACACCCTGCAGGAAGTCATTTCCCCCTCCCGTCAGGTAATACAATGCGTTGGAATCAAGGCCTTGGCCCTGATCCGCCAGATCGACCAGATAGCCATCCCGGCGGCGGAGCGTCAGACCATTGGTGGCTACAACAGAGCCATTCTCCTCGGTAATCGACGCGAGAATCTGGTCGGTTCGATAACCGCCTACCGCCCAGTTGTTGCCGTCGGGAAGTCCCAACACGGAATTGATAAGCGATGTGGATGGCCCAAGCTCCTGGCTGGAAAAGCCTAGTCGGCCGCCCAGCAGCATGACGCTGGTAGGCCCGACCGGCTCACCACTCCCCGGTTGGTACGTGGGCCCTACCCGATTGGTAAAGCGCAGCG
Source organism: Pseudomonas sp. C2.3V (assembly GCF_058536325.1). Taxonomy (NCBI): domain Bacteria; kingdom Pseudomonadati; phylum Pseudomonadota; class Gammaproteobacteria; order Pseudomonadales; family Pseudomonadaceae; genus Pseudomonas; species Pseudomonas sp. C2.3V. The sequence continues at coordinate 3,308,596 of NZ_JBZUBN010000001.1, forward strand.
AGGAGCCTAACGGGCCATTCAGGTCGGGAAACTGTCCCGAGTCGCTCAGGCTATCGCCAAAGACGACCAGATGACTGTAAGGGTTGGGAGCGGCATGGGCGGCGCTGGCGAAGGAAATCGCAGCGCACAGGGAGGCAAGAGCGAGACGACGGACTGACATGGCTTATCCTTGATCTTGTGGGTCAGTTCTGCTGTTTGGCAAGCGACCACAGCCTAGACCAGGATTCCGCCCTATGCAGCCCGTACGTTAACCGGCTGACTTATAAAAAGAGAAATAGCTCACGCACGTTCACTTATCGCTGGCATTTGCCGCAATAAACACTGGCGCGTTGCCCCAGCCGTATCTCACGTAGCCCTGAGCCGCAGTTCTTGCAAAACTCACCTGCCCGGCCATAGACAAACAGCTCCTGCTTGAAATAGCCCGGCTTGCCGTCGCCACCCACAAAATCCCGAAGGGTCGTGCCCCCGGACTCGATAGCCAGTGCCAGAATGCGCTTGATCTCTTGGGCTAACCGGTCGTAGCGCGCACGGGAAATGCTACCCGCCGCCCGACGCGGATCGATACCGGCCGCAAACAGGGCCTCCGTCGCGTAAATATTGCCAACGCCCACCACAACGGCGTTATCCATGATGAAGGGTTTTACCGCCATGGAGCGACCACGCGACATTGCGTAGAGTCGCCGCCCGTCAAACGCCTCGGTCAGAGGCTCCGGTCCGAGCGACTTGAGCAGCACATGCTCCAGAGGCTCATGGGACCACAGCATGGCGCCGAAGCGGCGAGGGTCGGTATAGCGCAGCGACAATCCTGACTCGAGTTCGATATCCACATGCTCGTGCTTAACCAGCGGCGTCCCGACCGGCACCATTCGCAGGCTGCCGGACATGCCCAAATGAGCAATCAGCGTACCTGCCTCGGCACGAATCAACAGGTACTTAGCGCGCCGCTCGACCGCCTCGATCCTCTGGCCGGACAGGCGAACATCCAGGTCTTCCGGAATGGGCCAGCGCAGCCGGGCATCACGAATGATGACGCGGGACACACGCTGCCCTACCAGGTGCGGCGCTATTCCACGCCGGGTCGTTTCGACTTCAGGTAATTCAGGCATTCAGCCCTCGACAGAGAAAACAATATGCTCTTAAAAATGGATGTGCCCAAGCCCCATTTCAAGGATGTTGTTCTTGAGCATATCGAAGTCATATTCGGAAAGACCGATGTAATCCAAAACCTGATTACTGACCAGATTCCACTCGGCGTCCTGAGCCTGATTGCCCAGCACGCGATAACAGCCACAGATATGCTCGGCCATTTTCAGAATGGCCAACAGGTTTTTCATCGGCACACTGCTGGCATCACCGTCGACAAAAATCCGGTGCGCATTGTGATGATTGGAAATGGCGTCGGCGACATGGGCTGGCAAACGCCATGAGCGGGCCGTGTAATAACCGACGACCGCATGGTTGGTGTTGAAGTAATGGTTTTCCGTATCCACGACACGCCTTTCAGGCCCAACCCGCCCATAGGCCTCCTCCAGCACTTCCATATAATGAGGAAACCGCCCTAGCATCAGCGGTATGCCGCAGTTGTGAAAGAGCCCAAGAGCGTATGCCTCATCCGGAGCCTGATAGCCTGTCCGCTTGGCCAGTGTCAGGCAGGTTTCCGCCACATCCTGGGCGGTGTCCCAGAAGCGGTTGAGCGTCACGATCGTCTCATCACTCATCTCGCTCTTTATGGACTGCGCATTGATGAGATTGACGACGGAATTGATCCCCAGGAGGTTGACGGCCCGCTGGATAGACGTAATCCGGTTGGCCAGCCCGAAACAGGGTGCATTGACAAGCTTGAGCAGCGCACCTGCCAAGCCGGGGTCCTGGCTGATCAGCTGCGCAATCACCTTGAGACTAGGATCCGGGGCAAGCTGCTCAAGTTGTAGATCAACCATGACCTGCGGTTGAGGCGGGATGGTGATTCCCTGAAGCGCCTGGCGAATCTGCTCGGGTTGAAGCTCTAGCGACATGGATCAGATACCTGTGAATGACCTCACATTTTAGCCCACCCTACGCTCAGCAACCACTGATCACTGGAGGAACTTGCCTGCTTTCCCGGGTTCGACTCATACAGAAGCCGTGGAAACGCATCTCCACTTAATCCTAGATCACATAGCTTACGGAGGTTCCATGATGGCATCGTTAGAAGGCAAAAAAGTAGCAATCCTGGTAACTGACGGTTTCGAGCAGGCCGAGCTGACCGGTCCCAAGGAGGCCCTCGAGAAGGTAGGCGCCAAGACTCATATCATTTCTGCCAAGTCTGGCACCGTCCAGGGTTGGAACCACACCGACCCGGCGGACACATTCAATGTCGACCTGACGTTCGATGCTGCCAACATCGGCGACTATGACGCGGTGGTTTTACCAGGCGGCGTCGTCAACTCAGACACCATTCGCACCGATGAGCGTGCGCAGACTTTGGTCAAAGAGGCCAGCAGCAGCGGCAAGCCGATCGCCGTGATCTGCCATGGTGCCTGGCTGCTGATTTCCGCCGGTCTGGTGGATGGCAAGACCATGACTAGCTGGCCTTCGCTGACCGATGACTTGAAAAATGCCGGTGCCCAGTGGGTGGATAAGGAAGTCGTTGTGGACGGAAAACTGGTCAGCAGCCGCAAGCCTGATGACATTCCCGCGTTCAATCGCGAGCTGATCAACATGATCGCTGCCTGATCTCCAACCTGCCTGATCCATGGCCCGCGCGGTATCAGCCGGGCCATTTTTCATCCGTACGTCGCGTTTCTCTCTATCTTTTAGACTGATCTTCAAGCGTGAAGGCGCCGTGCCGCCCGGGCAGGTATACTTCGCCCCTTTTTCTTGGAGTCCCTCAAATGTCCTTGCCCAGCCTGCGACTGAAAGCCAATGCCGAGCGCCGTCTGCGCGCCGGACACCTTTGGGTCTACAGTAACGAAATTGACGTGGCAGCCACTCCGCTGACCGCTTTCCAGGCCGGCGAACAAGCCGTTCTCGAAGCCGCTGGTGGCAAGCCGATCGGTATCGTTGCCCTGTCCCCACACAACCTGATCTGCGCCCGTCTGATCTCCCGCGATACCAAGCATGTACTGGACAAATCCCTGCTTGTCCATCGATTGAAAGTCGCCTTAAGCCTGCGTGAGCGCCTGTTCGACAAACCGTTCTATCGCCTCGTCTACGGCGACTCTGACCTGTTGCCCGGCCTGGTGGTGGATCGCTTTGGCGATGTCATCGTGGCTCAGCTGGCATCGGCCACCATGGAGCGTCACAAGGATGATGTGCTGGCTGCACTGCTTCAGGTGCTCAAGCCAGCGGCCGTATTGTGGAAAAATGACTCCAGTGCTCGAGAAGCCGAGGGCCTGCCCCGCTATGTCGAGTCCGCCTACGGTGACGTACCGGAATGGGCTGCCCTGGAAGAAAACGGCGTGAAATTCGAAGCGCCTATCGTTGAGGGCCAGAAGACCGGCTGGTTCTATGACCATCGCATGAACCGTGCCCGCCTGGCACCTTATGTACAAGGCAAGCGCGTTCTGGACCTGTTCAGCTACATTGGTGGCTGGGGCGTGCAGGCCGCTGTATTCGGTGCCAGCGAAGTGATGTGCGTGGATGCCTCCGGCTTTGCCCTGGATGGTGTAGAGCGCAATGCGGCCTTGAACGGCGTTGCCGAAAAGATGGTCTGCGTAGAAGGCGACGTGTTCGAGGCCCTGAAGGAGCTGAAGGCTGCTGACGAGCGCTTCGACGTGATCGTGGCCGACCCGCCCGCCTTCATCAAGCGCAAGAAGGACGTGAAAAACGGCGAGGCCGCCTATCGTCGTCTCAACGAGCAGGCCATGCGCCTCTTGAACAAGGACGGCATTCTGATCAGCGCCTCCTGCTCGATGCATCTTGTTGAAGAGAACCTGCAGGAAATCCTGCTCAGCAGTGCACGTCACCTGGATCGTCATATCCAGCTGATCGAGCGTGGTGCCCAGGGCCCTGATCATCCGGTCCACCTTGCCATCCCCGAGACCCGCTACATCAAGAGTCTGACCTGCCGTATCCTGCCCAGCTGATCCCACGCTCTGGCCGTCCGATCCTTACCGGACGGCCAGTCACCGATTCATTCCGACCAGTGCCATCCACAACGGCACGGTTACGACAGCCAGAACGGTTGAAAGAAACACCGTTGAGCTGACGACACGGTTTTCCTCAGGCGTCCGGGCAAATGCCAACACGTTTACCCCGCTCGGGCAGGCGGCCATCAGCATCAGCACACTCCGTGCTGCACCGCTCAAGCCCGGCAACCACAGGCATACCGTCCAGACCACGAAGGGAAAGACCAGCAGCTTTATTGCCGTCAACCCGACAACGGAAAGGCTCGGCCTTAGCCGGTAGCGTGAAAGGTTCACGCCCAGCACAATCAAGGCGCAAGGCAGACCGGCTTGTGCCAGCCAGGTCGCGATTTGCCATATCGGGCCCGGCAAAGTTAGCCCCGATACATTCACGGCAGCCCCCAGCAAAAGTCCGACGATCAACGGGTTTGCTAGACTCATCAGCAGCTCTGGGATGCTAACCTTTTCCGTGCCGCCAAAGGCCGTATAAAAGCTCTGCATGGCAAACAACGTCAGGCTATGCAACGCCAGAATAGCGAACACATAGACGAGATTTTCCTCCCCCATCAAATTGACGACCAGAGGAATACCGATCAGGACATTGTTCGAATAACTGGCCGTCAACCCGAACGCCGTAGGCTCACGCCGGCGCCAATGCACAAACAGATTGACCAGTAGAAACACCAGCAGGACCGGGCCGAAATATCCGAGCAGCAGTAAAGGTGACAAACCATGGCGCAAGTCTGCCTTGGCAATTCCCGTGAACAGCACAGCCGGCATGAACACCTTGAACGCCAGTTGGGTCAGCCCACCCATAGACTCTGGCGTCAACCACTGCCGCCACCCTAATACATAACCCAGCACAATCAGTCCGAATACGGGCATGATTGCGAGGACAACCACCATGTACGTCTACTCCTTGCCTTAACCATCGGGACGCCGGACTGAGGATTCAGACGCCATGAACATGCCTACCGATGCAAGCTAGGACAATCGCAGCGGATAGCTGAGCAGCAGAACATGCAGCACATTGACAGCCAAATGCAAGGCCACGGCCATACTCAGTCGCCGTCCACTCCGCTCGAATATCGCACCGTACCCCAGAGCCGCCACGGCAGCGACCAAGGCAAAACCGGCACTGAATGGCCAGTGCGCCACGCCAAACAAGACTGCCGTTACCAACAGACCTGCCCAGAACCCAAACCGATCAATCAACCCGCGCTGCAGCAGGGCTCGAAACAGCAGCTCCTCCGCCAGTACCGCAACGCCCAGATTAAGAGAAAACCAGGTCCAGAACAGTGCTGGCCATTTGGGCTGGAAGGCCACTAATCTCATTCCTAACGCTAGGGCAGGCACTACGGCAAGGGTACCGACAGCAATCAGCACGCATGGCCTGACCTGCAGCATACGCCGCGTATCGTACGGAACCGCCTTGCCAAGCCACCAGGCCAGTAGCGTCACTCCCACCAGTGCCTTATCCCAGCTTAACCTTAGCCACACTGGCCCGGCGTCCGGGCTGTATTGCAGCGGCCCGCCGAGCACATGAGGAGAAAATCCCGGCGCGACATGAATGGCGAGCGCAACACTGGACGCCAATGCCCCAAACCACCATAGCCAGGACGGCAACCGCTCCTCGCTCAGCACCCAGCCGACATAAAGTGCTCCGGTCAACAACCCCGCTTCGTCAATATCGCCCAGCCCATAGCCCAGCGCCAGCAAAAGTCCGGGAAGCAACATTTGTAGATGAAACGGCATGGCTACTCCCAAACAGAAGATGACAACGTAACATCGTGCAGCATGCTAACCGAGCCTTTTGCCTGACCGAGCGGACAGGTCCGGCAAGTCGAGATAAACTGTGCGGCTGCTTCTGGATGGACCAGCACCATGACTATCGCTTTACCCGCACGTGCCTGCGGTATCGACTTTGGCACGTCGAACTCCACTGTCGGCTGGCTGCGCCCCGACTCGGATATCCTCATACCTTTAGAAGACGGCAAGGTGACGCTTCCCTCGGTCATTTTCTTCAATGTGGAAGAGCGCCGTCCCGTCTACGGCCGTCTGGCGCTTCATGAATACCTGGAAGGCTATGAAGGACGCCTCATGCGCTCGCTCAAGAGCCTGCTCGGCTCCAAGCTGCTCAAGAGCGAAACCAGCATCCTAGGCAGCGCCCTGCCCTTCAAGGACCTGCTTGGCCTGTTTCTCGGTACGCTGAAAAGCCGCGCCGAAGCCACGGCCGGACGTGAGTTCGACAGTGTCGTGTTGGGCCGACCTGTCTACTTTGTGGATGATGATGAAACCGCCGACTGCGAAGCCCAGGACACCTTGGTTGCCGTAGCGCAAAAGCTAGGCTTCAAGGACATTTCCTTTCAATTCGAGCCTATCGCGGCAGCATTCGACTACGAGCGAACACTGAATCAGGAAGAGCTGGTGCTGATCGTCGACATTGGCGGCGGTACGTCCGACTTTTCCCTGGTACGTCTGTCACCCGAGCGCCGGCAGCTGGCGGATCGCCAATCGGATATTCTCGCCACCGGCGGGGTACACATCGGTGGTACCGACTTTGACAAGCAGCTTAGCCTGCAGGGCGTCATGCCGCTTTTCGGCTATGGCAGCCTGATGAAAAGCCAGGCACTGATGCCTACCAGCCACTTCATCAACCTGGCGACCTGGCACACCATCAATACCGTATACAGTCAGAAGGCACAGCTTGCTCTCAAGGACATGCGCTACGACGCTCAGGACACGGCCGGGATGGATCGGCTGTTCAAGCTGATCGAGCAGCGCGCCGGGCACTGGCTCGCGATTCAGGTAGAAAACAGCAAGATAGAACTGACCCATGCCGATCGGTTGAACCTGGACCTGTCGCATATCGAGAAGGACCTGTCTGCTGAACTGACCCGCCCATTGTTCGAGGAGTCGATCGCTCAGCTACTGGCGCGTATTCAGGCAAGCGTCAATCAACTGCTGGCCTCGGCAGGCGTTTCCCATGAGCAGATCAATACGGTCTTTTATACCGGCGGCTCGAGTGGTATTCCGGCGCTGCGCCACAGCATTGACCAATTGCTGCCCCAGGCGCGCAAGGCAGAAGGCGATCAGTTCGGCAGCATTGGTAGCGGTCTTGCCATCGAGGCCTTCAAGCGCTACGGCTAGGCCATACAGCAACCTGACCTATCAAGGCAGTTGAACTCGACCCATCGAAACAGGCTCAACTGGAAATATTCCTCATGGGCCTGTCCGGGCGCGACGCCTCTATCTACAAGGAGACCACCATGCCGCTCAGTATCACCGAGCTTCCAGCGTTTACCGTCGTGGGCCTGGAGTACACGGGCGATGGCCAGGGCGGCAGCATTGCACAGCTCTGGCATGACGTTACGCATCGGCTAGCCGAGCTGCAATTGCCTAGCGCCCCGCAACAGTGGTTCGGTCTGACACTCAGTCCGCCCCCCGGTGTGCTGCGCTATCTGGCCGGTATAAAGGTCGACGAGAACACACCCGTACCGGAAGGCATGCTCCGTTACACGGTGCCTGCGCAGAAATATCTGCAGTTCACCCACATCGGAACGACAGACACGCTCCCAGATACCTACGAGTATCTGTATGCCCGCGTCCTGCCTGAGCGTGGTCTGGAACCGAAGAAAGCTGTCAGCTTCGAGCGGTACGACGAGCACTTCAAGGGGCCGGATAACCCAGCCTCTGAAGTAAGCCTGTACATCCCGATCTACTAGGCCTTCCGATCAGCCTGTCAGAACATCACCGGAGCCTGTGATGATCACGCCACCATGGGCGGTGGCGCTGCCCAGGTAAGCCAGCGGCTGGCCATTGACGAATACGGTAGCACTTCCTACCGCCACGGTATCACCGCAAGCGCTGGAGTCACCGACACGCAAGGCAGGTAGGGAGTTGATCAGAACGTCGGGGGAGCCAGTCACGGTCGGGTTGGGGCCGTGGCCCGTCATGGGGCAGGCGTTGACGTCGGAGAGACGAGCAGCGGGGTTGGCCATGTGCGCTTTCCTTGTGGACATGAAAGCGCACACTTTACCGCGGATCAAGAAAAAATACCGTGCCCGTGCACAGAAACCCAAGCGTCTTTTTCTTAGCCGGTGGCCTGTTCCTTGATACTGGACAGGTAGGTTCCTGTCGGCGGACGCTCACTGAAATAATGATGGATACCGCCAAAAATGGATTGGGCTAACGCCTTCTGATGACGTGGGTTCAGAAGCTTCTGGCTGTCCCGATCATTCGACATGAAGCCGGTTTCCACCAGAATCGACGGAATATCCGGCGACTTGAGCACGGCAAAACCGGCCTGCTCGACGCGCTTCAGATGCAGACCTGTGACATTGGATAGGCTGTTCAGGACACGGTCTCCCAGATCGAGACTCGACGAGATCGTGGCATTCATGGACATATCCAGCAGTACGCCCGCCAGGACCGGATCCTTGTTTTTCAGGATCTCATTGGCACCAATCAGGTCGACATCGTTTTCCTTGTTGGCCAGCCAGCGTGCCGTTGTCGAGGTCGCCCCATGTTCGGACAGGGCATATACCGAAGCTCCTGAAGCCGTGCGGCGCGGCGCAGCATCGGCATGCACGGAGATGAACATGTCTGCGTTGTACTTGCGCGCAACATCCACACGCTTGCGCAGCGGAACGAAGAAATCATCGTTACGTACCAGCTTGGCCTTGTAGCCCTTCTGCTGATTGATCATGCGCGCAAGATTTTGCGCAATGATCAAGGCAACATCCTTCTCGCGGTCCCCGCGTTGGCTCAGTGCGCCTGGGTCCTTGCCACCGTGACCGGCATCGACGACCACAATAATGTCGCGGCCTTTGCCAGCCCTTGTCACGACGGGGGCGGATGCGAGCATTGCCTCAGGCTCCGGTACAGGGATGCTCGGTACCTGGGCAGGCTTGAGATCCAGCACCAGACGATGCCCTGCATTCTCGGCAGGCCCGAGCAGGAAGCTATCCAGGGTAACCGGCTGGGAAAGTTCGAGGACGACACGGGTATCGGATGAGCCGAACGGGGCACTTCGAATGGAGCGCACCGGGGTATTCTTGAGCGGCACATTGTTGAGTGCGGCTACCTGTTGCGTATTGGCTAGATCCAGGATGATCCGGTCAGGCGCACTAAGTCTGAACGTCTTGAATCGGACAGGGCCGCTCAGATCGAAAACCAGGCGAAATTTATCTGAATCCAACCAGGCGCGTGCGCTGGTCAGACGCTGAGGAAGCGCCAGCACTGGAAAAGCAGCGGGTAGTGTCAGGCTGGCCAGGAGCAGGTTGAGCAAGCGGCGGCGATTCATGCGACCCTCTGACGTAGCAAGTAATATTTTGAAATATTATAACGATACCAATGCAGCGCATGTTTAGATAACGCGCATGACGTCCAAATCAGTATTTCTTCCTTTTAAATCGGAAGGATAGGCACTTTTTTTAATGTCATCTATAGATAGACCAACAAGCCGACAAGGGGTCATTTCAGCGCGTAAACGGCAGACAGGACTCTTCTTGAGCAGGAGGAGGAATCAGTGTGCTGACCAACCGGCATTTCGAGTGCCAGCTTGAATAACGAGCTCAGATCGGCAAGCTGTTGAGTCTGCACGACATTTGGCCGTGCGCTGTCAAAGTCCGTCGGCTTTCAGGCGAAGCGCATGGTCGGTGTAGAGCGCTACCGGATTGACGCCATGCCCTATCGCACCGGCCAGTTGATTGATGATATCGAGGTGATCAAGCGGATAATCGGAGCGGATGACTTTCCCCAAATGTGAACTGAATCGCCCAACGAATCCATCGTTTTGATCTGCTTCCAGCTCGAAGCAACGAGACAGGCGTACACACATGCTATGGGTAGGGTCGAGCCGATTGGCACCTCGGTCCGTCAGCTCCGGCACCAGAATGCCGGACCAGGAGTAATAACGGACGTCATTGACGACAGGAGCACCTTCACCGCCCCAGGTAGCGGGAAGTCCTTGCGGGTATTTATCGTTGAATGCTGCCACGCCTTCGGTAGTAAGTGACTCATGACTGGCAATCGCGCTCTGGGGATAACCATTACTGCGATCCAGAAAGGCCATGAACTTGGCCATGCATTGAACATACTCAGCGGCCAGATGCGCCTTCAGACTACTGGTACGCATGGAGAGCTGGAGCATATCGGCCAGCTCCGACCCATGATTGGGACCTGCTACAGAGGTGACTGACGCAACCCGCTCAGGACGAATGGCGGCTGCGTAGCGCGCGGTCAGGGCACCTTGACTGTGACCGATCAGATTGACCCGCTCGGCCTTGCTGTCGCGCACGATATCCTCGATAAGCGCAAGCAGCTGTTCCCCCCGCACTTCGTTGCTATGAGCACCGGAAAGCCGTACCGGATAGACCTTGACCCCCATGGACTCCAACGCCGAAACGATGCCATACCAGTATGGATAGTCTGCAATTTCCACAAACCCCAGCAGACCATGGACCAACACTAGCGGATAGCGGGTCAGGTTTTGATGCTCGCTCATGCCACTCCCAGAATTACCCTCTGACCAGTCAACCGTTGGATCTCAATCATCACGGTTGTTTCTTCCTAGGGTACGCCTCTTTATTTGAGACCGTTTCGTTGAACATCACGAATTCAGTGAATTTCTGGGCAACGGCACGCTCAAAGAAGTGACCGGTCATCAACGACCTTATAGGAGAATCATATGTACAAGAAGACACTCGCCGTTGTTGCTCTCGCTGCCGTGGCCGCTGGTTGTAGCTCCGTCAAGGAAAACGTCGATACGGCCAAGGATCGTATTGAATACCGTGAACAACCACTGGTTCGCGACGTGAAGACAGGCATGACCAAAGAGCAGGTGCTGCAGATTGGTGGTACCCCATCCACCCAATACACACGCAAGGTCAAACCAGGCTCCTGCAATAACTACGTACTCAACAGAGACGGCAAAGAGCAGGTGTATTCGGTAGGCTTTGACAGCGCAGGTCGCGTCGATAGCAAAGGTTTCGAAACATGCGAATCGGCCGATCATTATTGATTAGCCGCTCTACGCTTTCGGTAACGACCGCTTCCGGTCGTGTCATGTCTGATACGACCGGATGGCGCGTATGAACAACGCGACATTTCGTTTCTACGCACGCCTCAATAACTTTTTACCTCCGGCTCGCCGCCAGCGTAGCTTTACGCTCAGCTGCAACCCGAACTCTACTGTCAAGCACATGATTGAGGCTCTGGGCGTTCCGCATCCAGAAGTCGAATTCATTCTGGTCAATGGTAAATCCGTAGGATTTGACTACCTGATACAACAGGATGATCGGATAGCGGTCTACCCGCCCTTTTATCGTTTGGAACTGGAGGATGCAGTCCTGTTGCGCGATCGGCTAACGGCGTTTCGCTTCATTGCCGATGCCCATATGGGCGCGCTAGCGCGGCTGCTACGACTGGCTGGATTCGATACGCTGTATTATCCGGCCATTCATGACAATGAAATTGCCAATTATTGTGCGCGAGAACCTTATATTGTCCTGACCCGGGACCGCGAACTGCTCAAGCGAAGCCAGATTGTCTACGGCTGCTACGTCCGCTCAAACAAGCCTGAGGCACAGCTGCGCGAAGTATTCGAGCGCTACAACCTGGCTGACCATGCTGCGCCCTTCAGCCGGTGCTTGGTCTGTAACGATACCCTTCATTCCGTCGATAAGAGTGTCGTCCTCAATAGCCTGCCGCCACTCGTGCGGGAACGTCATGATTATTTTTTGAAATGCTCGGGCTGTGATCGTGTCTATTGGGAAGGCACCCACTGGGAGAACCTGCAAGCCCAGCTGAAAAGCCTGCTTAATCCAACGTCCGATACCTGATCAAGGAATCCTCATGCGCCTGTTAACCCTTCTGGCTGCCGGCCTGTTTGCACTCGCGTCCAAGCCCGGACATGCCGATGATTGGAAAACAGCCTGGACAGCCCCCGTGCAGGCAGCCTACCCCAACGGTTCGCCCATCGCCCAGCCAAAGCTGGAAGGCATTATTTCGGCTAGTGGGACTCAGGATCAAAGTATCCGGCAGATCATTCGACCTAGTGTATGGGGAAGCCAGGCACGCCTGCGATTCTCGAATACCTTTGGCAACAGGCCCATTACCTTGCGCAGTGTCTATATCGGGCAACCTTTAGGGGGTGCAGCTCTGGTACCGGGCAGTAATCGCCCGGTCAGCTTTGACGGCCAGAGCGAAATTCAGCTTCAACCTGGTGAGACTCGCTGGACGGATCCGGTCCCGCTACCCAAAGCACCTTCCCACACCCTGGCGGTAAGCTTTCATCTCGCTGGGAACAGCGGCCCGCTGAGCTGGCATGCTGCAGCGCTCGCAACCTCCTATTTCAGTGTTCGCGGCACCGACCACGCCGCCGAGGAGCAGGAAAGCGCCTGGCCCTTTACTACGACCTCGACGTTCTTGCTCGACGCGGTTGATATCCAGGCACCAGACGTTGCGCGAGTCATCGTAGCCTTGGGCGATTCCATTACCGACGGTACCGGCTCAACACCCAATGGATATGACAGCTGGCCAGACATCTTGAATCGTCGCCTCGCCCAGTTGGCACCGGGACAGTACTCGGTAGTCAATGCCGGCATTTCTGGCAACGAGGTTGCAGGCCCTCTGGATGAAAGCACCCGGCAAGGCTATGGCGGCGGCCCATCTATCATGGATCGTCTGGAACGGGATGTATTAAGCCTTTCTGGTGTAATAGACGTTATTTGGATGGAAGGTATCAATGATTTTTCACCGGGTACTGGTGCGTCCGTCGAAGTCGTCGAGACAGCCATGCGCAATGCGGTTGAGCGTATGCGCAAAGCGTTGCCCGACGTACGCCTTCATGGCGCGACCCTGACCAGCAGCCTGGCGGCCAATCCTGCAAACCCGGCCTTTCAGGAGCAAGATCAGAAACGTATGGCACTTAATCGCTTCATAAAGGAAAGCGGTCTGTTCGACTCGATCATTGACTTTGATGCGGCCACGCTCGATCCCGCTACGGGCGGCCTGCGTGCAGAGTTTATTCCCAGCAGCGCAGGCGGCCCTGGCGATGGACTGCATCCCAACCGGGCAGGTTATGTGGCGATGGCAAATGCCATTGATCCAAAGATATTTGGCCTGCACGCAAACAAATGACGCCTTCTTGAACCGTGAAAGCGCAAGCCAAGACATACCCTTTGTCGTGCGCTTTCCTCTTTGAACAAATGCGGAGTAGAATCGGGAGATTCCCTCGCCATTATCCCCGGCGGGTCTGTGAGCCCAAGCCAGTCACGCGGAGATCCCGCGCTATCCGACCGGCCCAGAGCACGGCACTCGGTCCACTTCCGTTTGCTTTGCGCTCTATCCGCGCTCACGATAGCCCTGAGCCTATTCAATGCTCGCGTGCCCTAAGCCTCCACTGCTACCTTTACAGCTATACGGTGGATACGCCGCAGCGTTTGAACAGATTACCGTGATAAGCAAAGCCGCCCCGGAGAGCAGCCTCCATGCCTGATTACCGCTCGAAAACCTCCACCCACGGCCGCAATATGGCTGGTGCCCGCGCACTTTGGCGTGCCACCGGCATGAAGGACGAAGACTTCAAGAAGCCGATCATTGCGATAGCCAACTCCTTTACCCAGTTCGTGCCAGGTCATGTTCACCTAAAGGACCTGGGCCAGCTGGTCGCCCGCGAGATAGAAAAAGCCGGTGGTGTTGCAAAGGAATTCAACACTATCGCTGTGGATGACGGCATCGCCATGGGTCACGATGGCATGCTCTATTCCCTGCCGTCCCGTGAGATCATCGCTGATGCCGTAGAGTACATGGTCAATGCTCACTGCGCCGACGCGCTGGTATGCATTTCCAACTGCGACAAGATCACCCCCGGCATGCTGATGGCGGCCCTGCGCCTGAACATTCCGGTCGTATTCGTCTCCGGCGGCCCAATGGAAGCCGGCAAGACCAAGCTGGCCAGCCACGGCCTGGATTTGGTCGACGCTATGGTCATCGCCGCGGATAGCACCGCCTCTGATGAAAAAGTAGCCGAGTATGAGCGCAGCGCTTGCCCAACCTGCGGCTCTTGCTCCGGCATGTTTACGGCCAACTCCATGAACTGTCTGACCGAGGCCCTGGGCCTGGCACTGCCGGGTAATGGCTCGCTGCTGGCAACCCATGCCGACCGCAAGGAGCTATTCCTGCAAGCCGGCCGTACGGCGGTCGAGCTGTGCAAGCGCTACTATCAGGAGAATGATGCCTCTGTACTGCCACGTAACATTGCGTCCTATCAGGCATTTGAAAACGCAATGACGCTGGATATCGCGATGGGTGGCTCCACCAATACCATCCTGCACCTTCTGGCAGCGGCTCAGGAAGCCGAGGTCGACTTCGACCTGCGCGCCATTGACGCCCTGTCCCGTAAAGTACCCCAGCTGTGCAAGGTGGCGCCGAACATCCAGAAATACCATATGGAAGATGTTCACCGTGCCGGCGGGATCATGAGCATTTTGGGTGCACTGGCTCGCGGCGGTTTGCTCAATACGGATCTGCCAACCGTGCACAGCAGAACCCTGGGCGAAGCCATCGAAAAGTGGGACATCACGCTTACTCAGGACGAAGCGGTCAAGACCTTTTTCCGCGCAGGTCCGGCCGGTATCCCCACGCAGGAAGCCTTCAGTCAGGCGACTCGCTGGGACACCCTGGATGACGACCGCGCCGAAGGCTGCATCCGTAGCGTCGAGCATGCCTACTCTCAGGAAGGCGGTCTTGCCGTGCTGTATGGCAATATCGCGCTGGACGGTTGCGTGGTGAAAACGGCGGGCGTGGATGAATCCATCCATGTTTTCGAAGGCTCGGCAAAGATTTTCGAAAGTCAGGATGCCGCGGTGAAGGGCATCCTGAACGACGAAGTGAAAGCCGGCGATATCGTTATCATCCGCTACGAAGGTCCCAAGGGCGGTCCGGGCATGCAGGAAATGCTCTACCCCACCAGCTACCTGAAGTCCAAGGGACTGGGCAAGCAGTGCGCCCTGCTCACCGACGGCCGTTTCTCGGGCGGCACGTCAGGACTTTCCATCGGCCATGCTTCGCCAGAAGCGGCGGCTGGTGGTGCGATCGGCTTGGTGAAAGACGGCGACAAGGTTCTGATCGATATCCCCAATCGCAGCATCAACCTACTGGTTAGCGATGAGGAGTTGTCTCACCGCCGCATCGAACAGGACAAAAAGGGTTGGAAGCCTGCCACGCCACGTGCGCGCCGCGTGAGCACAGCGCTCAAGGCGTATGCCCTCTTGGCCACCAGTGCCGACAAGGGTGCCGTCCGTAACAAGGCGATGCTGGAAGACTGATCTGGGATCGTGTTGAGCACGCCGCCTTCGGGCGGCGTTTTTGTGTCTGTTCCGCAAAAAGCGCAGCCTCTCCACTGGTCTGGTTGGGACTCTCTTACTCTTGGCAAAAAGTCTGTTTCAGGCAAGATGGCGTCGCCTGTAGAACGTCTCCCTTTCTGCTCGATGATAGCCCTCCGACAGCATGGTAAATCGTTACCTTCGTATCTCATGGATGATTATGAATTGAGCCATTGCCCAGAACGACTACGCTTTCTATAGAGTCCTGTTTTAGACGCACCGCTGCTGTGCCGCGCCCGCAAGACGTGGCAGATCAATCGATAGTTGGAAACTTCGAGTGAACGATATGCCGGACACCAATGCCGAGCTCAGGGTAAAAAAGGATGTCAACACCACCCCCTCGCCTTCCTCCTCCGCTGCTGAACTTGAGGCACGCCTGCAGTTCGCGCTCGATGTAGCGGATCTGGGTGAATGGGAACTGGACGTCGCTAGCGGAACGCTGACCTGTCTGCTGAGAAACGGGCCGGATTTCGGTACGTCCATACAGCCGGATACATGGGCGCTCGAGGAGTTTTTCGAGCGTATCCACACGGATGACCAAAGGCGTGTACGCCGCGTCATCGAAACGGCAGCGAAACGTGCCGAGCATTGGCATTTCGACTGCAGGTTGCTGCTGTCAGACGGCCGCACTCGCTGGATCAGCGTCAAAGGCAAGGTGCTAAGCGACGCTGACAGCCTCCGGCTACGGGGCATTGCGTCAGATATCAGTGATCTGAAACGCACCGAGGCCCTGGCCAACGGTCAGCAGCAGGCACTGGCACAGGCCGTCGCGGGAGCCCCGCTCAAGCAGATTCTCGATACCCTGACCCGCTCTGCGGAAGAGCAGGCAGGTGGCAACATCTGGGCATCGGTCATGCTCATGGACACCGATGGCCTGCACCTGCGCTTTGGCTCGGCCCCCTCGCTCCCCCAATCGTTCAATCAGGCCGTAGAACGCATACCGATTGGCCCCCTCGCCGGCTCCTGTGGAGCGGCCGCGTATACCGGCACCTCGACTATCGTCAGCGATATTGAGAACGATCCGCGCTGGGTTGAAGCCAAGTCTGTGGTGCTTGGTTATGGTTTCCACGCCTGCTGGTCTCAGCCGATCCTGTCATCCTCTGGAAGAGTATTGGGCACCCTGGCCTATTATTGCAGGGAGGCGCGCGAGCCGAGCGATTCAGAGCAGGAGTCCATGCGCCTGCTGGTCAATACTGCGGCGCTGGTTATCGAGCGCGACCGGGAAACCACGGAGCGCAAAGCGGCAGAGTTGGCGCTTCAAGCCAGCGAACAACGCTTTCGCTCACTGGTAAATGCTACAGGAGCCATCGTGTGGACGGCTTCGCCTACCCTGGAAATTGTTTCTCCTCAGCCGGACTGGTGTGCCTTTACCGGCCAGACTCCGGAGGAAATGCAGGGGTTTGGCTGGATGAACGTGGTTCACCCGGACGATCAGGAGCCCACCGCTGCGCTGGGAGCCAAAATGCTGCAGGACCGCCAGCCGGTATATGCCCAGTACCGGCTGCGCCGGGCCGATGGTCAATATCGCCATGTCAGTGGTTATGCCGTTCCCATTCTTGATACGGAAGGTCAGCTTATCGAATGGGCAGGCAGCTATACGGATGTCACCGAGCAGAAGCTGGCCGAAAGTCGCCTGCACCAGCTGGCCAACCATGACATGCTGACAGGGCTGCCCAATCGGGCGTACCTGAACGAGCATTTGCAGGCTCTGATCAATTTCACGCCGCTTAACAGCTGCCTTGCCATCATGCTGATCGACCTGGACCGCTTCAAGCAGGTCAACGACTCGATGGGGCATGATGCAGGCGACACAATGCTGCGCGAAGTGGCGCAGCGATTGAGGGCAGCGGTACCTC
Organism: Pseudomonas sp. C2.3V; assembly: GCF_058536325.1. NCBI lineage: Bacteria > Pseudomonadati > Pseudomonadota > Gammaproteobacteria > Pseudomonadales > Pseudomonadaceae > Pseudomonas > Pseudomonas sp. C2.3V. Next base: position 3,325,948 of record NZ_JBZUBN010000001.1, read on the forward strand.
AGGGTGATCTGGTGGCGCGCCTGGGTGGCGATGAGTTTGTCGTGGTGGCCCACGCCCCGGAAGGTGAAATCTCCGTTCAAGCGGTGGCTAACGCCATCATCCGAGCGGTTGCGGCTCCGATCGAAATCAATGGCAGCCGTGTTTTTTCCGGTGCGTCGGTAGGGATAGGACTCTACCCTGAGCACGGCCATACCAAGGAACAACTGGTCCAGCATGCAGATATTGCGATGTATCGTGCCAAGGCGGCAGGAGGCCATTGTTGCCGCATCTTCTCAGAAGAAATGAGTGTCGAAGCCAAAAACCGCATGGTGCTGGAAACGGCGTTGTACCACGCCTTGGAGCAGAATCAGTTTTCGCTTTACTACCAGCCGCGTATTCGGCTGCCTGAGGGCACCCCCCAGGGCGTTGAGGTCTTGATTCGCTGGCATCACCCGGAGCGGGGTTGGATTTCGCCTGTGGATTTCATTCCGATCGCCGAAGAGATTGGCATGATAGACGAGCTGGGGCTGTGGGTTCTGCAAAAGGCCTGTCAGGAAATTCACGACCTGTCCAGTCGACTTGGGCAGTCGCTGGAACTGTCCGTGAACCTTTCACCCCTCCAGCTCAAGTCACCACATTTGAAGGACAGGATAGAAGCGATTCTGAACACAACCAAACTGAGACCCTGTCACCTGGAACTCGAGTTGACCGAGGGGGCTTTCATTGAAGACATGGACGCCTCCAATCAGGCGCTCGGAGCGCTGAAAACGTTGGGTGTCAAACTGGCGGTAGACGACCTGGGAACCCGCTACTCCGGCCTGTCCTATCTTAGGCGTTTTCCTATTGATACCGTCAAACTCGACCGCACGCTTATTACCCATCCCGCCGAAGGGTTGGACCGCTACGTGTTCATCAAGGCCATTACCGACATGGCCCATGCCTTGAACCTTGTTGTCGTGGCGGAAGGTGTGGAAGACGAAGAGACGCTCGAACTGCTCAAGCGCGCGAGTTGCGACGAGGCGCAGGGGTATTTTCTGGCCGAGCCACTGCCTCTGGAAGGCTTGTTCGATTTTCTGTCAGCAGCGCAGCACTCCCTGGCCTAACCTTCACGGTTTTCTTCAGTAACCGTTTAGATGACCCGACCTGCAAAGTGCTAGAGTGGCATGCAGGTACGTTAGAGGGGATTGCTATGAAGTGGGCAATTCTGGCGGTTGCGGTCTCAAGCCTGGGCGGCGTCACCCATGCCCAGGCAGACACCATACTCAAATGCGTCGACAAGGCAGGCCAGATCACGTTTACACAAGGCCATTGCCCATCTGATCAATCCCTGGCCGACCGTATCGAAGTTGATAACCCTCCACCAAGAGGCAGTGGCCCGGTCACCCGTATGGCCGACCCGACGCCACTAGTAGTGGAAAAGCCCAACACTAAGCCTCGAGACGAGACGTCCCGGCCAAGCACTCGCACACCGTCAGACGCTGATCGTTATTACGATCTCGACGATGATGACTATGATGTCCCGCCACCGAGCCGGCAGGACCGCTACTATCCCTATCCAGAGCCCTATTACGATTATGGCGGACACCGTCCGCCCTGGCATCATTATCCCAGGCCAACCCCACCAACGCCCCAGCCAGCCCCCGAGCCCGCACCGCGCCCCAGCGTAACAGAGCGTGCACGCGCCGCGATCGAGCAGAAAAAGGCGCAGGTAGAAGCACAGAAAGCCGAGCGCAGGCGTCTGCTGGATCAGCGCTAGGACTCATCCCTGGCGCTATTCCAACCCGTCTAGCCTTCCCGGCAGTCTTCCCGACTGTTGGTTTTAAACAGGCGATACAGGTAAACGAGCACAATCACTGCCAGAACTATTTTGGAGGCCGGATCCAAAAGCGTCGCGACACGCTCGTATTCGGCATTCAGCAGGTAACCCGCCAGTGTCAGCACCGTTGTCCAGATCAGAGAACCCGCCAGGGTATACCCGGCGAAGCGACGAAACGGCATATGGGCAATACCGGCCGGTACAGAAATCAGGGTACGGATTGCCGGTACCAGGCGGCCAAAGAAGACAGCCTTACTGCCATGCGACCTGAACCAGAGAGAGGCCTCACTGACGTCCTTGGCCGAAAGAGTCAGCCAGCGCCCGTAACGCTGCGCCAGCTTGCGCATGCGCGCCTCTCCCCATACCGCACCAGCGTAATACCACGGTAGCGCGCCCAGAAAGGACCCCAGCGTTCCCGCCAGCACCACGCCGATGAAATTCAGCTCCCCTCTCGCCGCTAGAAACCCTGCCAGCGGCATAATGACCTCCGATGGAATAGGCGGAAACACGTTTTCCAGAAACATGAGCAAAAGAATGCCCAGGTAACCCCCCTGTTGAATCAACCCTGTGATCGCGTCAAACACGCAAAAGCCCTCGGTAAAAGAAGAAGGTATGGGCAACCTGGCTGCTGGATCTGCATGGCATGACTGCTGAAGTGCTTGCCATGAAGCCCGGCGGGATTGGAGTAGTGAATGCCAAGCGCCTGCCATCAGAATAAGGCCTAAGACCCTGGATACTGGTAAAGTTAGGCCGTGGGACTTTCGTCTTTATTACTGAACGTTAACGCCATGCCCAAGGCGCATGGCAGCAGCCTGTCCTATTGCCCGTCTCTTTTATGCGATGAAGACTGTGCGGCGCATCACCGGAACAGTACACTTGCCGCCTTTTGCGGAACCGCTACATGAGCCAGCCGGACGCCTCTCCCTCCTGCCATGAACTGGTCTACGGTCTCGACGATCGGCCTCGCCTGCCTATCGCCCTGCTCGCTGCGTTGCAGCATCTGCTGGCGATCATCGTGCCTATCGTCACTCCAGGCCTTCTAATTTGCCAGGCACTGGGTGTCTCACCACGGGATACCAATCTGATCGTGTCCATGTCCCTGGTGATTTCAGGCATTGCCACGTTCATCCAGTGTCGCCGTTTCGGCCCGTTCGGGGCAGGGCTACTAATCGTTCAGGGTACCAGCTTCAACTTTGTCGGCCCCTTGATCGCTGGCGGCGCGCTGATGGTTAAGCAAGGCACGCCGGTCGAAGCCGTAATGGCTGCCATTTTTGGCGTGGTCATGGCAGGCTCTTTCGTCGAAATGGGTATTTCCCGAATACTGCCTTTCGTTAAGCGCCTGATTACTCCGCTGGTAACCGGCATCGTGGTGCTGATGATCGGTCTTACCTTGATCAAGGTCGGACTCATCAGTATGGGCGGCGGCTTCTCAGCCATGAGCCAGGGTACCTTTGCCAACGGCGAGAATCTGCTGCTGTCCGGTGTGGTGCTGGCAATCATCGTCGTGCTCAACCGCGTTCGCGTGGTATGGGTGCGTAGCGCGGCCATCGTCATTGCGCTCCTGGTCGGCTACGGCCTGGCGGCCTATCTGGGACGTCTGGACTTTACCGGCATGCATGAAGCGCCTCTGTTCCAGGTGCCGGTTCCCCTGCATTTTGGGCTGGGTTTTTCCTGGGCACTGTTCGTTCCCATGCTGGTGATCTATCTCGTCACCTCCCTGGAAGCCATCGGTGACGTGACCGCAACCAGTAAAGTGTCCCGCCAGCCGGTAGAGGGTCCGGTCTGGATGGCCCGGATCAAGGGCGGTGTGCTGGTCAATGGAGCCAATTCCTTGTTGGCCGGACTGTTCAACAGCTTTCCCAGCTCAATCTTTGCGCAAAACAACGGCGTGATCCAACTGACGGGTATCGCCAGCCGCCACGTCGGGCTGTGGATTGCCGTCTTTCTCGTTCTGCTCGGCCTGTTTCCAGCCGTTGCTGGCATTATTCAGGCCGTACCAGAGCCAGTATTGGGTGGCGCCGCACTGGTGATGTTTGGCGCCGTTGCAGCTTCGGGGATCAACATTCTGGCCGGCATTCAGTTGGACCGCCGTGCCCTGTTGATTATTGCCGTTTCCCTGGCACTGGGTCTGGGTGTGTCCCAGGTCCCTGAGTTTCTCGCCCACATGCCAGCAGCGCTACGTGATGTGCTGAATTCAGGTGTGGCCACGGGAGGGCTTTGCGCTCTGATCATGAACTGGTTCCTGCCAGACAGCACCACAGACATAGCACAGGAATAAAGGGCGCTTGTGATCGACGCCTGCACTGGGCGTCGATCACACTCATTCAACCCTTACACACTTTATCGGTCAAAGGTTATACAGACCCAGCCTGTGTACGGGAGAACCATGCCTGCCTCCAACCATCCGATTTTTCGCATTGGCGTTATCGCCGATACGCACAACCTCCTGCGCCCCGGCGCATTGAGTGCACTTGAAGGGAGCGACCATATCATCCATGCCGGTGATATCGGCAAGCCCGAAATCCTTGAGCGACTTCGGGAAATAGCTCCCCTTACCGTCGTCCGCGGCAATAACGACACGGACGACTGGGCCCAGACCCTACCTGAAACAGCTACGCTTCGTTTTGGCGAGGTCGATCTCTACGTGATCCACATCCTCCAGGATCTGGTGATTGATCCGGCGGCCGAAGGTATTCGCGTTGTAATCTGCGGGCATTCGCATAAGCCAAAACGGGAGGAGCGCGAGGGCGTGCTCTACTTCAACCCAGGCAGCCCTGGCCCTCGCCGCTTCAAGCTGCCTGTCTCTCTGGGACGCCTGACCATACAGGGTACTGAGGTCAACGCCGAACTCATTACCCTGGAAGTCTAGTCAGGGCCTTCACAGCGAAGGCCTGGCCAGCGGCACCGGGCTGCGATGACGCTGCCCGGCACAGGCAAAGTAAATCACCCCACCAAGTGCCGAACCGGTAAACCAGCCGTAATCGTAAAACCAGGTCATGACACCCGTTGTCAACGCCATGAGCGTCAGCACGACAGGAATACCGAACGCAACGAAACCCGCCACGTTGTAGGCTGGGTAATAGTCGTCACGGTATAACCCGGCCAGATCAAGCTGCTGCTTTTTCACGATGAAGTAGTCCACCACCATGATGCCGGCGATGGGTCCCAGAAGACTGGAGTACCCCAGCAGCCAGTTCGAGTACACGCTCTCCAAGCTGACATCCGAGACAATCCAGCCTAGTTTCTTGAGCAGTTCATGGGCCATCAGCGCCAGGCCCACCAACCCAGTTATCAATACGGCTCGGGTCCGATTGATGAGCCGGGGCGCAAGATTCTGGAAATCATTCGTGGGCGAAACGATATTGGCAGCTGTATTGGTCGACAGCGTCGCAACTACGATCAAGGCCATGGCCAAGGCGACCCAAACAGGGCTCTGGATATGACCGATAAGCGAAACCGGATCAGACACCGTCTCGCCCACCAGGGCCGCCGAAGCGGCCGTCATTACCACGCCCAGGGAGGCAAACAGGAACATGGTGACCGGCAGGCCAATTACCTGCCCTATGATCTGATCCTTCTGGCTTCTGGCATAGCGACTGAAGTCTGGAATGTTTAACGAGAGAGTCGCCCAGAAACCCACCATGGCAGTCAGGCCTGCCAGAAAATATTTGGTCACCCCCTCGCCTTCCGGTCGTTTGGCTGGCTGGGACAGGAGCTCCGTCATCGACACATGGGGCATCGCCCACATCAGAAGACCGACCCCGACAAGTAACAGGAGCGGCGCAGACAAGGTCTCCAGCCACTTGATCGACTCGGCGCCTCGAATGACCACCCATAGATTGGCCGTCCAGAACACCATGAAGCCAATGACCTCACCCGTACTGCCCAAGGCCTTCCAGCCCTCGAAAAGTGACCCGAGAAACAGGTGAATCGCCAAACCGCCAAACATCGTCTGGATGCCAAACCAGCCGCAGGCCACGACTGCTCGAATCAGGCAGGGCACGTTCGAGCCCAGAATGCCAAAGGAGCTGCGCAGAAGGACCGGAAAAGGAATCCCGTACTTGGTGCCTGGAAACGCGTTCAATGTCAGGGGAATCAGCACGATCAGGTTGGCCAGCAGAATGGTAACCAGCGCCTCGCCCACTGATAATCCAAAGTAAGCCGTCAGTACGCCACCCAGGGTGTACGTGGGTACGCAGATGGCCATGCCCACCCACAGCGCTGCGATATGCCACTTATTCCAGGAACGCTCCGCTACCTGAGTAGGCGCCATGTCGTGGTTATAGCGTGGGCTGTCCAGAACATCCGGGCCGGCATGAAGCTCATGAAGACCATCGCGCACAATCACTTCGGATCTGTTGTATGGCATGGCATGCTCTCCCTGTTTTCTCTCATAGGGGGTGAGTAGGTCCTGCTAGCAGGCTGATCGCCCTTTCTCTCAATAAGCGTGCCGGAACCGTGATCGAAAATAGTCAGGGGAGCGGGCCTTGCGCTAAGTCCTTGATATCGCACCTGGAATATTGGTTTGCCTAGCAAGGAAATGACAGCTGATCACCGAAGCGAAGCGTCCTAACAGCATTGTCAGGAATCAAACTGGTGCAGAAAAAAGCAGTGTGATCGCTTGCACGCGTTGCAAAAGCAACCAACTCATTGATTAAGTTCAGAAAAGCCAAGCCATAGCCTGTGCAACAATTTGGTGAGCGGCGATCACCAAGGCAGCGCCGGATACCCTTTATTCCTGACAGCTACGTTAGGAATGCTCAAGGCTCCAGACCAATTCCGCGCAGGACAACCGCCGTCACTGTCTGTACAGCCTGCTCGAACTGGCGATCGCTCAAGGGCGTATGACCGTTGATTAGGTCGATCTGATAATTGAAGTCTGCATAGTGCTGAGTCGAGGCCCAGATCATGTAGAGCAGATAAGCCGGCTCTACCGGCAGGATACGTTTGTCATCCACCCACTGCTTGATCTTAGCCTGCTTGAGTCTGGCCCACTCCATCAGGTGTTCATCCAGAGCGGCCCCTAGCAGCGGTGCACCATGCATGATTTCGTTGGCCCAGATCTTAGAGCCACAGGGACGCGTACGGGAGTGGTTCATCTTGGCGCGGATATAGCTCGTCAACACTACCCGGGGGTCATCGAACTGCTCGAAACAGATGGCATCCTGTTTCCAGAGTTCCAGTAATCCGAGCACCACCTCACGGTACAGGTCATCCTTGGTCGAGAAGTAATAATGCAGGTTCGACCGCGGCAGCTCTGCTTCCTGGGCAATATCGCCCATGGAAGCAGTACCAAACCCTTTCTCGGCAAACACCTTTTCGGCAGCCAGCAATATCTTCTGCGTATTCCTGAGGCGGATCTCGATCTTGTGATTAGCCATGGCATTTCCGATACGAGCAGTAAACGCCAAGGCTACTCCAAGGTCTGTCGCGAACCTAGAGCGACTCAGGCGCCCTTTTCTTCATCCTTGAACTGATCTTCGATGTACGTGATCTTCGTCTTGCCATGGGGAGTCGGATTACCCTCCTCGTCCAGGTTGACGAAGACGATCTTGTCGATGGTCAGGATGCTCTTGCGGGTAATCTTGTTGCGGACTTCACAGCGCAGGGTAATGGAGCTGCGGCCAAATTCAGTAGCCGTGATCCCTAGCTCGATGATGTCACCGATACGCGATGCGCTAACAAAATTGATTTCGGAAATATATTTGGTGACGACCCGCTGGTTGCCCAACTGAACGATGGCATAAATCGCAGCCTCTTCGTCTATCCACTTCAGCAGGCTGCCGCCAAATAGGGTGTTGTTGGCGTTCAGATCCTCGGGCTTTACCCACTTGCGTGTATGGAAATTCATGTCGTCTCCTTGAGTAATAGCGGTCCACAAGCTTAAACCCTTCCGCCGGTTAGAGAAGCCATCGAAGCGGTCGTTCCTCTCTATGCAGTCAATTACTGATCATCATGAATCCGGTACACCTACAAAGCCTGAGGATTGCCCGCTATACTTCGAGCCCATGGCGATTCTCAAATCGCTACCCGCCATCCTACCGAGGGGCGCTGCAGCAGGGTTTTCCTGTCAGGCTCGGGGGAGCGTAGCCGCAGGCCTGGCCTGCACACGCATCAACGGCGCCCATTCGCATTTACAGCTGTCCTGCAGCGGCACGTTATCGCCGGGGCAGCCAACAACTTCGAACGAATGGAGAGCTTAATGAGCGCTGTTATCACGCCTGCCGGTTTCAACGACTACAAGGTTGCCGACATTTCCCTGGCTGACTGGGGCCGCCGCGAAATCATCATCGCCGAGTCCGAAATGCCTGCCCTGATGGCCTTGCGTCGCAAGTACGCCGGCGAGCAACCGCTCAAGGGCGCCAAGATTCTGGGCTGCATCCACATGACCATCCAGACTGCCGTACTGATCGAAACACTGGTCGCGCTGGGCGCTGAAGTGCGTTGGTCCTCCTGCAACATCTTCTCTACCCAGGATCAGGCCGCTGCCGCCATTGCCGCTGCCGGTATTCCGGTCTTTGCCTGGAAAGGTGAAACCGAAGAAGAATACGAGTGGTGCATCGAGCAGACCATCCTGAAAGATGGCCAGCCCTGGGATGCCAACATGGTCCTGGACGATGGTGGCGACCTGACCCAGATCCTGCATGATAAGTATCCGCAGGCCCTGGAAAAGATTCACGGCGTTACTGAAGAAACCACTACTGGTGTACATCGCCTGCAAGACATGCTGAAGAAAGGCACCCTGAAGATCCCGGCGATCAACGTCAATGACTCCGTTACCAAGAGCAAGAACGACAACAAGTACGGCTGCCGCCACAGCCTGAACGACGCCATCAAGCGCGCTACCGACCACCTGCTCTCCGGCAAGCAGGCGCTGGTTGTCGGCTATGGCGACGTAGGCAAGGGTTCTGCTGCCTCCCTGCGCCAGGAAGGCATGATCGTGAAAGTGTCCGAGGTCGACCCGATCTGTGCCATGCAGGCCTGCATGGACGGCTATGAAGTCGTTTCGCCCTACAAGAATGGTCAGAACGATGGCACCGAAGCCTGCGTTGATGCCGATCTGCTGGGCAAGATCGACCTGATCGTCACCACAACCGGCAACGCCAACGTCTGCGACGCCAACATGCTGAAAAAGCTGAAGAAGCGCGCCGTGGTGTGCAACATTGGCCATTTCGACAATGAAATCGATACAGCCTTCATGCGCAAGAACTGGGGCTGGGAAGAAGTGAAGCCGCAGGTTCACAAGATTCACCGCACCGGTAAGGACATCGATCCGGCCAACGATGATTATTTGATCCTGCTGGCCGAAGGTCGCCTGGTCAACCTAGGCAATGCGACCGGCCACCCAAGCCGCATCATGGACGGCTCCTTTGCCAACCAGGTTCTGGCGCAGATGCACCTGTTCAATGAGAAGTTCGCCGACCTTCCTGTAGTTGAAAAGACCAAGAACGTCACGGTTATGGTTCTGCCCAAGAAGCTGGACGAAGAAGTGGCGCTGGAAATGGTCAAGGGCTTCGGCGGTGTCGTGACACGTCTGACCAAAGAACAGGCGGACTACATTGGCGTTGAGCAGGACGGCCCGTTCAAGCCGGAAACCTATCGCTACTAAGCGGTAGGCATCAATCGACACGGAGAAGGTCTTCCCCTTCTCCTCGGCAGTTCAGGACAACACCGCCCAAGCGGCGGTGTTTCTTGAGGAAGCGCCAATGCGCTCCAGGGATTACCCATGACTCGTACCACACCCAACGTCAGTTTCGAGTTCTTCCCGACGAAGACCGAAGCCGGCCACGAAAAATTGCTCAATACTGCTCGCCAGCTGGCCGGCTACTCCCCAGAATTCTTCTCCTGCACTTATGGTGCTGGCGGCTCGACCCGGGACCGTACCCTCAATACCGTTCTTCAGCTCGACAGCGAGATTCGGATTCCTACAGCGCCCCACCTCTCCTGCGTAGGCGACTCCAAGGCCGAATTACGGGACCTGCTGATTCGCTACCGTGAAGCGGGCATCACGCGTATTGTGGCACTACGCGGTGATCTTCCTTCCGGCATGGGGATTTCCGGCGGCGAACTGCGTTACGCCAACGAGTTGGTTAGCTTTATCCGCGAAGAAACCGGTGATCATTTTCACATCGAAGTTGCCGCTTATCCGGAAGTTCATCCCCAGGCACGCAACTTCGAAGCCGATCTCGCCAATTTTGTTCGCAAAATCAAGGCTGGAGCCAACGGCGCGATCACACAATACTTTTTTAATGCCGACAGCTACTTTCATTTTGTCGACAGAGCGTGCAAGCTAGGCGCAGACGTACCCATCATTCCTGGCATCATGCCGATTACCAACTACAGCAGCCTGGCTCGCTTTTCCGAAGCCTGTGGCGCCGAAATCCCACGCTGGATTCGCAAGCAGTTGGAAGCGTATGCTGACGATGTCAAAAGCATTCAGGCGTTTGGCCAGGAAATCGTGACAGACATGTGTGAACGCTTGCTGGCCGGCGGAGCGCCTGCCCTGCACTTCTACACATTGAATCAGGCTGAACCCAGCCTGGCCATTTGGAATAACCTTGGCTTTAAAAGCTGAACATCATCGCCTGGAGCCATTTTCCAGCCTTCCACCCAGCGCAGGGCGGTAGCGTGTGGAGAAGACGAACACATTATTGTCGTCAGTTTCAGGCGAAACCGCGCCCCAACGTCGGCGGGACGCCGACTTAGTAGACAGGAACCCCGCATGTCCTTCACTTCCCTCGGTCTCTCCGAGGCCCTATCCCGCGCAGTAAACGACGCGGGTTATGTCAACCCGACTCCCGTTCAACAACGGGCCATTCCCGCTGTACTGCAAGGCCGTGACCTGATGGTTGCGGCCCAGACCGGTACTGGCAAGACGGGTGGATTCGCCCTCCCCGTTCTCGAGCGGCTCTTTCCGAACGGACAACCTGACGGCAAAAAAGCCGGTCCGCGCCAAGCCCGTGTGTTGGTATTGACGCCTACCCGGGAGCTGGCCGCCCAAGTGCATGATAGTTTCAAGATCTATGCACGCGACCTTCCCATGCGCAGCACCTGCATCTTTGGTGGTGTTGGCATGAAGCCCCAGGTCACTGCGCTCTCCAAGGGCCTTGACGTCCTGGTAGCGTGCCCTGGTCGTCTTCTGGACCTTGCCGGTCAGAATAACGTCGATCTGTCAGCCATCGAGATTCTCGTGCTGGACGAAGCTGACCGCATGCTCGACATGGGCTTCATTCACGACGTGAAGAAGGTTCTCGCCCTGCTTCCCAAAGAACGGCAGAACCTGCTGTTTTCGGCAACGTTCTCCAAAGACATTACCGATTTGGCCGACAAGCTCCTGCGTAATCCCGAGCGCATCCAGGTCACGCCGCCAAACACCACGGTCGAACGTATCGAGCAGCGTGTCTTCCGTATTGCCGCTGCCCAGAAACGCGCCTTGCTGGCTCATCTGATTACTCTTGGCGCCTGGGAACAAGTGCTGGTCTTCACACGGACCAAGCACGGTGCCAACCGCCTGGCCGAATACCTGAACAAGAACGGCCTTCCGGCTGCGCCTATCCATGGAAACAAGAGCCAGAACGCACGTACCAAAGCGCTGGCCGATTTCAAGGACAATTCCATTCGCGTGCTCGTAGCAACCGATATTGCCGCTCGCGGTCTGGACATCGACCAGCTTCCCCATGTCGTCAACTTCGAGTTGCCGAATGTGGAGGAAGATTACGTACACCGCATCGGCCGTACAGGTCGTGCCGGTCGTAGCGGCGAAGCCATATCCCTTGTGTCTCCCGACGAGGAGAAACTGCTGCGCGCCATCGAGCGCCTGACCAAGCAGAACATCCCTGACGGTGACATGCAGGGCTTTGACCCTGCCAGCGCACCGGTTGAGAAAGTAGAAGCGCGTGAGCCACGCGAGCCCCGTCGCCAGGCACGACAGCCACGTGCACCCCGCAAAGAGCAGCCTGCAAGAGCAGCGGAAGGTGAAGTTTCTGCTGAACACGCAGCACCACAGCAGGAGGAGCGGCAGGCACGCCAGCCACGTCGTGGCCGCCAGCAGAACCAGGGTCAGGACCAGGCACGCGCCGGTAGAAACAAGCCACGCCAGGAGCGCAGCGGCGAGCGCCAGCCCCAGCAGACAACTCAGAGCCCCCAGAACCGCGATCCGGAAGAATTTCTGGATGACGATTTCGATAACTTTGGTAACCGGGTCGATTATGTCAGCCCTTATCAAGGCAAGAATCGCCGTAATGGTGGTCCGCGTCGTCCAGGTCAAGGGCAACCGCCGCGTACCCATAGCCAAGGCGCAGCGACTTCAGGCGCTACGGCTCAAGCACGCCCGCCCCGTCCTAGACAAGGTGCGGCCAATGCCAGCAACGCGCCTGCAACCGATAGTCGTGGCCCAGCTCAGAACAAGCGTCGCAACAAGCCGGCCGGACAACGTCCCCGTCAGGAGAATCGTCCTTACCAGCCACGCGAACCCCGTGAGCCGCGTCCCGCTATGACAGAGGAGCGTGCACCCAGCAAGCCGCAACCTCGCATTCTGCACAAGCCTTCTCGTGCAGACCGCATGCTGACGCCTGAGCAACTGGATTCGCTCCAGGTTCGTCCAAAGGCTGAAAAGCCTGCCTTGCTGACACGTAATCGCTCGGCTGACGCTGACGCTTGATGCGTTTTCCCTCCAGCGCAAGCTGGAGGGAAAAATAGGCATAAAAAAGCCGACTCAATCGAGTCGGCTTTTTCATGTCCGCCTTACTAGCGCTTTGATGTGATTGCGGGCGTCGCACTGACGTTGTTATCCGTCGTATGCTCCAACCAGCCACCACCTAACGCCTTGTACAGCGTCACACTGCTGCTGAGCTGATTAAGGCGGTCTGCGAGCAGCTGCTCCTGAGCCGAATATAAGGATCGCTGCGCATCAAGCACAGTCAGGTAGTTATCGATGCCCTGACGGTAACGCTTCTCAGCCAGATCGTAATACTCCTGACTTGCCGTCACCAGATCACGCTGGGCCTGAAGCTGGTCATCATAGGTTCCCTGTGCAGCTAGAGAATCAGACACTTCCCGGAAGGCTGTCTGGATGGCTTTCTCATACGCAGCGATATTGATGTCCTTCTGGATCTTGGCCGCATCGAGGCTTGCCTTCAGACTACCGGCGGTAAAGATCGGGATATTGATGCTGGGTGCGAATGTCCAGTATCCCGAATGGGCATCAAACAAGCCAGAAAGCTCCCGGCTACCCGTTCCACCCTGGGCGGTCAGGCTGATGCTTGGGAAGAACGCTGCCCTGGCGGCTCCAATATTGGCATTGGCTGCCTTGAGGTTAAGCTCGGCCTGCAAAACATCCGGACGGCGCTGTAACAGCTGCGACGGCAAGCCAGCTGGCAGCTTGGCCAGCAGGTCATTGTCATCCAGGCTCTTGCCGGCCGGTAGATCGGTCGGCAAGGGCGCGCCCAACAGCAACCCCAGCGCATTGCGATCCTGCGCCTCCTGACGAGTGTACTGCGCAAGACTCGCCCGAGCGCCCTCCAGCGCCGTACGGGACTGACGTAGATCCAGACCGCTACCCACCCCATTATCCAGCAGACGCTTGGTCAGATCGAATGAGCGCTGATAAGCGTCCAATGTATCGCGGGTAAGCTGGAGCAATTTCTGATCGGTTTTCCAGGTGAAGTAGGCGTTGGCCACTTCGGAAATCAGGCTGATCTGGGTACTGCGCCGCGCCTCAACGGTTGCAAAATAACTTTGTAAGGCCTGCTCATTCAGACTGCGCAGCCGACCGAACAGATCCAGCTCATAGGCCGACATGCCAAGCGTTACCGTGTATTGGCTGTTGATCGAGCCGCTACGAGAGCTTCCCGCGCCAGCCTGACCAGTGTTTTGCAGCAACTCCTGGATCGCCGCTGCCGAGCTCATGTCTGCCGGCGTACGCGTCCGCGAACCATTGGCATTGACGCCAATGGTCGGGAACAGCTCTGCACGCTGGATACGATACTGCGCCTGATACAGGCGAACATTCAGAGCCGCCTGCCGCAGATCACGGTTGTTATCCAGAGCGACTTGAATTAGACGCTGCAATTGCGGATCGCTATAGAACTCACGCCAGCCAATATCGGCCGTGTATTCCGAACCACTGCTGGTTGGATTGCCTTTGTACGCCTCGCCTTGCGGCCAAGCGTTTTCCACAGGCGATGCAGGCCGCTCGTAGTCGGGAGTCAGGGTGCAGCCCGAAAGCAGCACTGCACCTATTGCGATGGATAAAAGAGACTTCTTCATACTCAATGTCTTCCCTCGGCGCCTGATTCCTGATCACGTGAAGCCTTGTCCTTGAACAAACTGCTGACCACGACGTAGAACATGGGAATCCAGAAGATCGCCAAAACGGTTGCGGTTACCATCCCGCCAATCACGCCCGTACCAACCGCATGCTGACTACCGGAGCTGGCACCATTGGAGATGGCCAGCGGAACCACGCCCAAGATAAAGGCCATGGACGTCATGATAATCGGGCGTAGACGCATCCGTGCGGCTTCTACGGCGGCATCGACGATGTTCTTGCCGCCCTCGTGCAACTCCTTGGCAAACTCCACGATCAGAATCGCGTTCTTGGCTGACAAACCAATGGTGGTTAGCAGGCCCACCTGGAAGAACACGTCGTTTGCCAAACCTCGGAAGTAGGTAGCCAGGAGCGCACCGATCACGCCCAGCGGTACTACCAGAATGACCGCAATCGGGATCGACCAGCTCTCATATAGTGCTGCCAGGCAGAGGAAGACCACTACCAGGGACAAGGCATACAAGGCAGGTGCCTGCGAACCTGAAAGTCGCTCTTCGTACGACATGCCGGTCCAGGCAATACCAACGCCCTGCGGTAGCTCCTTGGCCATGTTCTCGATTTCGGTCATGGCATCGCCCGTACTGTAACCAGGCGCAGGAGAGCCCTGGATCTCGACAGACGAGATACCGTTATAACGCTCAAGCTTGGGTGAACCGTAGACCCACTCGCCATGGGCAAAGGCCGATACCGGCACCATCTCGCCATTGCTGTTACGTACGTACCACTTGCTCAGATCTTCCGGGTTCATCCGTGAATCGGCTTCGCCCTGTACATACACACGCTTTACGCGGCCTCTGTCGATGAAGTCATTGACGTAACTGGAGGCCCAGGCAATTGACAAGGTCTGGTTGATATCGGTCTGGGACAGACCTAGCGCACGGGCCTTTTCATCGTCGATGATCAGCTTGTACTGCGCTTCGTCATTCAAACCATTGGGGCGAGTCTGAGTCAGCTTCGGATTCTGTGCCGCCATGCCCAGCAATTGATTCCGCGCCTCCATCAACTTCTCATGGCCAAGGCCGGAGTTGTCCTGAAGATAGAAGTCGAAACCGGTAGCGTTACCCAGCTCAAGTACCGCTGGCGGAACGATGGCAAAGATCATGGCATCCTTGATCTGCGACAGATAACCCATGGCGCGTCCGGCTACAGCACTGGCGCGGTCCTTGGCATCCGGACGATCTTCCCAAGGCTTGAGCTGAACGAATGCAAGGCCGGAGCTCTGACCACGGCCGGCAAAGCTGAAGCCGTTGACCGTAAACATGGAGCTGACTGCCGACGGCTCGTTCTTCATCATCATTTCGCGCATCTGATCCAGCGCAACCTGGGTACGTGCCGCAGACGATCCGGTTGGTGTGGTTACCTGCACGAAAATTACGCCCTGGTCTTCCTCAGGCAGGAAGGATGATGCAATGCGGGTAAACATGAACGCCATGCCAGCCAGAATGACGACATATACCAGCAGGAACGGTACCTTGTGACGGATAACAGTAGCGACGCTGCGCTCATAACGGTTGACGCCACTGTCGAACTTGCGGTTGAACCAGCCAAAGAAGCCGCGCTTCTCGTGATGGTTCTTGTCGACCGGCTTGAGGATCGTGGCACACAGCGCTGGCGTCAGGATCAAAGCAACCAGCACCGATAGGGCCATAGCGGAAACAATGGTAATCGAGAACTGCCGATAGATCACCCCGGTCGACCCGCCAAAGAAGGCCATCGGCACGAATACCGCTGACAGCACCAGAGCGATACCCACCAGCGCGCCCTGGATCTGGTCCATGGACTTGCGGGTCGCTTCCTTGGGACTCAGTCCCTCTTCCGCCATGACCCGTTCGACGTTTTCCACCACAACGATGGCATCGTCCACGAGCAGACCAATCGCCAGCACCATCCCGAACATGGTCAGGATATTGATGGTAAAGCCTGACGCGAACAAAATACCGAACGTACCCAGTAGAACGACCGGAACTGCAATGGTCGGGATCAAAGTGGCTCGGAAGTTCTGCAGAAACAGATACATCACGAGGAATACGAGCAGAATCGCCTCGCCCAGTGTCTTGACCACCTCATGAATGGAGGCAGTTACTACAGGTGTGGTGTCGTACGGGTACACCACTTCCATACCTTCGGGCATGAACGGCTTGAGTCGTTCAATGGTCGCACGAACGGCCTTGGACGTGTCCAGAAGGTTGGCCCCGGTCGCCAGACGCAGCGCCATACCCGACGCAGGCTTGCCGTTGAACTGGGCGTCGATCGAATAGTTTTCACCGCCCAGCTCGATACGTGCGACGTCACGCAGCCGCACCTGGGAACCATCGGGATTGACCTTCAGGAAAATGTTACCGAACTGCTCTGGGGTTTCCAGACGAGTACGGCCAATGATCGTAGCGGTGAGCTGCTGATTTTCAACGGCAGGCAAACCGCCCAGCGAGCCCGAAGCCAACTGGACGTTCTGGCTTTGAATGGCATTGGAAACATCCCCGGGAATTAACTGATATTTATTCAGTTTGGCCGGGTCTAGCCAGATGCGCATGGCGTACTGCGAGCCGAAGACCTGGAAATCACCTACACCCGGTGTCCGCGCGATGGGGTCACGCATGTTGGACACGATGTAGTTGGACAGATCCTCACGAGTCAGGGAGTCGTTGTTTGACACCAGACCCACTACCAGCATGAAGTTACGCTGATACTTGGCCACCCGAAGGCCCTGCTGTTGCACCTCCTGAGGCAGAAGCGGTGTCGCCAGCTGCAGCTTGTTCTGTACCTGAACCTGCGCAATGTCCGGGTCCGTGCCTTGGTTAAAGGTCACGATAATGGTCATGCTGCCATCGGAGTTGGACTCCGAGGAGAGATAACGTAGGTTGTCGATCCCGTTCATCTGCTGCTCGATGACCTGGACGACTGTATCCTGAACGGTCTGTGCCGACGCGCCGGGATAGCTCACCTGGATCGAAACAGCCGGTGCCGCGATGTTTGGGTACTGGTTGATCGGTAGGTTAAGAATGGCGAGACCGCCCGCCAGCATGATCACCAGGGCAAGTACCCAGGCGAAAATGGGGCGGTCAATAAAAAATCTTGACATCGACAGCGGCTCCCTTATTGCTGCTTGTCGGCACTACCCTGCTGAGCAGGTTGTGCCGAATCGCCAGGCCCAGCCACATTGGTGGCCGGCTTGGTCGTAACCGAAGCACCCGGGCGAATACGCTGCAGGTTTTCCGTAATCAATTGGTCGCCCGCCTTCAGGCCATCGGAGATCAGCCAGTTGGTGCCGATCGTACGCTCGGTCTTCACGGTACGCTGCTCGACCTTGTTGTCCGGCGTAACAACCATCGCTACGGCGTTACCTCTTAGGTCGCGCGAGATGCCCTGCTGTGGCGCCAGGATAGCCGTCTGACGGACTCCTTCCTGCAGTTGCGCACGCACGAACATGCCTGGCAGCAACAAACGGTCAGGGTTGGGGAACTCTGCACGAATGGTAACCGAGCCGGTTCCCTGATCCACTGACACCTCAGAGAACTGCAGCTTGCCCAGATGCTTGTATTCGGAACCGTCTTCCAGCATCAGCTTCACCTGGGCGGCATCTTCACCCGCCCGCTTGATCAGACCGCTGTCCAGCTCACGTCGCAGACGCAGCATCTCGGTACTGGACTGCGTCACGTCCACATAAATGGGATCAAGCTGGTTGATGATGGCCAAGGCAGTCGCCTGATCAGCGGTAACCAGCGCACCTTCTGTCACCAGTGAACGACTGATCTGTCCCGAAATCGGCGCCGTCACCTTGGTATAGGCTAAATTGATCTCTGCAGTACGCAGATCAGCCTTGGCAGTCTCTACCTGGGCTTCGTTCTGCTTGAGAGTCGCCTGGGCGTCATCCGCTTCCTGGCGGCTGATCGCTTCGTCCTTTACCAAGGCAGCATAGCGCTGGGCCTTGAGCCGGTTGGACGCCATGGTCGCCTGCGCCTGTGCCAAAGTGGCCTTGGCTGCATTCAGGTTGGCCTGATAGGTGCGAGGATCGATCTGATAGAGCTGCTGGCCAGCCTTGACCTCAGAACCTTCCTTGAAGTAACGCTTCTGGAGAATACCACCGACCTGAGGTCTGACTTCCGCTACACGGAATGCCGAGGTCCGGCCAGGTAATTCAGTCGTCAGGGTAACCGGCTGTTCCTTGAGCGTAACCACACCCACTTCAACCGCTTGTGGCTGCTGTTGCTGAGCCTGCTGATCCTGATCCTGCTTACCGCATCCATTGAGCGTCAGCGTCGCCAGCAATAAAACCGGGACAAAATAAGCATGCGCCGACTTGATGTGCATATCGGAGTCCTTGAACAAAACCTTTGAATAGGGTGCTAGGCAACGCGCCGCTATGCGGCCGCATCATTCTTGGCAGATTCTTGTGATCGCCCAATATACTTACGTACATGGTTGTTTGTAAACAGGAACAAGCCGCCTGCGGGGACTTATCCAAGCGATTGAAAAAACCATTTGGCATCTTGCTCCTGAGCTTTCAACAGACCCGCATTCGATGTGATGCGTTTCATGGTTAACAGGCTAGAGCACTGCTGAACTTGGTTATTTAGCCTAGACAGTGTGCAGAAGTTATGAAGATTTAAAGGCTATTATCACGTTTGTCAGACTAGGCCCATAAAAAAAGCGCAGCCCTTGCGGAACTGCGCTTTGTGTATCGAAATATTTAGTTACTGGCGTACACCTTCCAGTGACAGGGTCAACTCAACCTCTTGCGAAGCCGGACCCAGGTCACGTTGGATGTTGAAATCCTTGAGCTTGAGCTTGGTCGAGCCTTCAAATCCGGCGCGGTAGCCACCCCACGGGTCATTGCCCTGCCCCATCAGCTTGGCCTTGATCACGACAGGTTTGGTCACGCCGTTAAGCGTCAGATTGCCTTCGATGTCAGCTGCATTATCACCTGTCGGCGTCACCTTGGTGGACTCGAAGGTTGCCGTCGGATGCGCTGATACGTTCAGGAAGTCGGCGCTGCGTAAATGCTTGTCACGTTCGGCATGGTTGGTGTCGACGCTATCGGTCTTGATCGTAACCTTCACCTTGTCTGCAGACGGATTTTTTTCGTCATAGGTGAAATTGCCATCAAAATCCTTGAATGTCCCATAGAGCCAGCTATAACCCAGGTGCTGAATACGGAATTGGATAAAGGCATGCTGCCCTTCCTTGTCGATCTTGTAATCGGCGGCCATGGCGTGGCCGGCGGTCAACAGTGCAGTTCCCAATGCCAGAGCAGCGAAGCTTTTCTTCAACATCATGATGTCTCCCTTCTGAAATAGGTCACGTCATGCCCGGCGTCGGCCGAACATGCGTAACAATGTGGCATCGCGGTCGATAAAGTGGTGCTTGAGCGCGGCAAGTACATGCAGCCCGCTCAGAATGATCAACGTCCAGGCCAACCAGAGATGAATCGCCCCAGCCCAATCAGCCTGATCACGCAACCCACTGACGGTAGCCGGCACATTAAACCAGCCAAATACGTTGATCGGTTGGCCTTCAGCCGTCGAGATGAAATAACCTGCGACCATAACGCCCAGCATGAGCGCATACAGCGCCAGATGGCCAAACGTGGCAGCCAATTGAGTCGTTCGGCTTCCTTCGATGGCAGGCGGCCGGCTGACGAAACGCCAGACGATACGCATGAGCAGAGCAATCAGCAGAATGATGCCGATGCCCTTGTGAATCTCGGGTGCTCGGTGATACCAGGGACTGTAGTAATCAAGCCCCCGCATCCACAGTCCAAGCCAAAAGAGGGCAACGATGGCGATCGCCATCACCCAATGCAGGGTTACGCTGACAAGCCCATAGCGATGCGGATCGTTACGCCAATTCATCATGAATCTCCTTGTTCATGCTGCTAGCAAGCCTAGCGATAAACGTATCGAAATGAAGCGGAAAAAGTTGCTTTAATCGATCGTTTTATTAGATAGAACAAGATGACAACTCTGGCTGAACGGAAAACGTAGGTGCTAGAGGGGTAAGGCTAGAAGGCCGCCCGGCAGGACGCCAGGCGGTGAAACATGTCGTAAATCAATGCATCCAAGAGAACATGCGAGAAAAGAAGCCCTTTTTCTCGTCAGTAGCTTTAGGTGCTGCGTCAGGCGCAAGGCTGGCAGGCTTGGCATCGGTAGGCTTGGTCTCAGGCGCAGCGGATTTGCCTGCTGCGAGATCTTCGACCTGTCGAGCGGCCCGCTGACCGCTGGCCAGGGCGCCTTCCAATGTCCCCGGATGCAGCGCATCGGTATGCTCGCCAGCAAAGACGACGCGCCCTTGAGGCTGCTCCCATACACGCCAGTAACGGCTGACCTGCCCCGGGCCATAGGCCAGATAGGAACCACCTACACCTGGGTCGGTGCTGTAGCGACGCACTTCGTAGCCGGAAAATGCACCGCGAGCCTTGGGATAAAAAGCGTTCAGACGGATCAGGACTTGATCTGCCAACTGGCGATCTCCGAACGCCTGCATCACACGGGCATTATCACCGGACAGGTTGATCAGCACGTTGGCGCCACCTTTCACGGCCGGCTCGATCCACAGCATGCCCAGCCCCTGATCACTATAGATTTCGCCAGACAGACGAGATTTGCTGTCCCAGACCGGCGTCTTGAACTTCAGAAGAATCTGGTCTCTCCATCCATAGTTCGTGCCTTTGAGCGCAGCCCGCTGTGCCTCGGCCAGTTCCGGCGTCATTTGGATCGAGCTTAAGGCACGCAGGGGCACTGCCATGACCACATAATCGGCATGGTACCCCGTAGGCCCTACCTTGACGGTCACGCCATCCTTGTCCTGCGAGATAGCCGACACCTTGGAGTTGGGCTTGAGCGTCTTGATCTGCTTGACAAATGCCTGGGCCAGCACGGTACTACCACCCGGCAGACGGGCCGCACGCAGATCGGCGTCACTGATATCCCGGTAGGCGCGGGTCTGCTGAGCCAGATACAACAGCGACAGGCGCGATGGCTCATCATAGCGGCTACGGATACGCTGATTGATCAGTTTGCGCGCCAATGGCGGTAGGTTCTGCTTATCCAGCCAGCTGGCCACGTTCGTCTGATCCAGTGCGAACAGGCCTTTTCCAGCGGTCGGCTTGAGCGGATCACTGATTGATGCCGCAAGCTCATCCAGCACCTTGTCGACGCGCTTGAGTGCAGCGCTCACGTCCGGCATTTTTTGGGCAAGATCTTCTGGCGAATAATACTGCCCGTCGATTAGATAACCCGGTGTGCGCACATAGCTAGGTGCATCGACCGTCTTGATCTTGAAGGTATCCAGATAGCTATTGAGGGCCGGCTGAGCCTTGGCATTACCGATCCACTCACTGGTCGCCAGCGCCGAGCGTCCGCCAACACTGGGCTTGGCTTCAAGTAGCGTCACCTGCCAACCGGCTTTTTGCAGCTCATAGGCCGAGGCCAGACCGGCCATGCCGGCGCCGATTACGATGGCCGACCGGCCATTACCTTTGGCAACAGGCTGCTCCGCTTCCTTTGCGGTCGGTTTTTCCGCATGCTTTTCAACATGCTTTTCCACCTTGCCTGCAGCCAGCGCAGATACGCTGAACAACCCATAAACAGCAAGCGCTCCGAGACGTGCTACACGTACCGACATCTTTCAGACTCCTCAGCCCCAACGGCGGTGCGCAGCATACGCCAGCGAAGCGGCATCCACTAGACGCGCCTTGCTACCGTTCGGAGCATTGCATAGGCTTGCCAGCCAAATGTGTTTGGAGGATGACCTTTATGGGCCTGAATGCCGAGTGGATGCAGCGTGACCTGGATGTGTTGTGGCATCCCTGCACCCAGATGAAAGACCATGAGCGCTTGCCAGTCATCCCGATCAAATCTGGTCGTGGTGTATGGCTGGAAGACTTTGAGGGCAACCGCTATCTTGATGCGGTCAGCTCGTGGTGGGTCAATGTATTTGGTCATGCCAACCCACGTATCAACCAGCGGATCAAGGATCAGGTTGACCAACTGGAGCATGTGATTCTGGCCGGCTTCAGCCACCAGCCCGTGATCGAGTTGTCCGAACGACTGGTACAGCTGACCCCGGCGGGCCTTGATCGCGTCTTCTATGCCGATAACGGATCGTCCTGCATCGAAGTTGCGTTGAAAATGAGCTATCACTACTGGCTCAACAGTGGAAAGCCAGAAAAGAACAAGTTTGTCACCTTGACCAACAGCTACCATGGCGAAACGGTAGCGGCCATGTCGGTAGGCGATGTTGCGCTTTTCACCGAAACCTATAAATCGCTCTTGCTGAATACCTTCAAGGTTCCCAGCCCCGACTGTTACCTGCGCCCGGAAGGCATGGATTGGGAAACGCATTCCCGCGCCATGTTTGCCCATATGGAGCAGACCCTGGCGGAGCATCATCAGGAAGTAGCCGCTGTCATCATCGAACCGCTGATTCAGGGTGCCGGCGGCATGCGCATGTACCATCCGGTTTACCTGAAGCTACTGCGTGAGGCCTGTGACCGCTATGGCGTGCACCTTATCCACGACGAGATCGCCGTCGGCTTTGGCCGTACCGGAACGATGTTTGCGTGCGAGCAGGCCGGTATCCGCCCGGATTTTCTGTGCCTGTCCAAGGCTCTGACAGGCGGCTATCTGCCTCTTGCAGCTTGCCTCACTACAGATGACATCTACCAGGCGTTCTATGATGAATACGATACCCTGCGTGCGTTCCTGCATTCCCACAGCTACACAGGCAACCCGCTGGCCTGCGCCGCAGCCCTGGCAACGTTGGATATCTTTGCAGAAGACAAGGTAATAAAGGCCAATCAGGCACTGGCTGCAAGGATGCAACAGGCCACCCGGCATCTGGTGGATCATCCCAATGTCGCCGAAGTGCGCCAGACCGGAATGGCGCTCGCCATCGAGATGGTTCAGGACAAAACCACCAAGACACCATTCCCCTGGCAGGAACGACGTGGCCTCAAGGTATTCCAGCATGGACTTACCCGGGGAGCCCTGCTTCGTCCGCTGGGTAACGTGGTCTACTTCTTGCCGCCCTACATCATCACGCCAGAAGAGATTGATTTCCTGGCCGAGGTCGCCAGTGAAGGAATCGACATAGCCACCCGTGAAACCGTACAGGCTCCAGTGAGCGGCTTTCATCCGAATCATCGCGACCCGGGTTGATTCAGCCAAACAAAAAAGCCCCGCACAAGCGGGGCTTTTTCATGAAACCACAGGGTTTACCAGAGACTGGCTTACCAGAGGTTATCGCCCAAGCCATCCAGGTAGCGCTCGACATCCAGCGCAGCCATACAGCCAGCGCCCGCCGAGGTAATCGCTTGGCGGTAGGTGTGGTCGGCGATATCACCAGCAGCAAACACACCCTCGATGCTGGTTGCCGTAGCATTGGACTCACGGCCGCCCTTGACCACTACATAGCCATCCTTCAGCTCAAGCTGACCTTCGAACAGCGAGGAGTTTGGCGTGTGGCCAATCGCAACGAACAGGCCGGCAACCTGGATTTCATCTATGCTGCCATCGTTGTTCTTCAGGCGAACACCAGTAACGCCCATATTGTCGCCCAGCACTTCGTCTACAGCTGCGTTGAGCTTCAGCTCGATCTTGCCTTCGGCCACACGGGACTTCAGCTTGTCCTGCAGAATCTTTTCAGCGCGGAACGTATCGCGGCGGTGGATCAGCGTAACTTTGCTGGCAATGTTGGCCAGGTAAAGCGCTTCTTCCACAGCAGTGTTACCACCGCCCACTACAGCCACTTCACGATTACGGTAGAAGAAACCGTCACAGGTAGCGCAGGCCGATACGCCCTTGCCCATGAAGCTCTCTTCGCTGGTCAGGCCCAGGTAACGGGCACTGGCGCCGGTTGCGATGATCAGTGCATCACAGGTATAGGTGCCGCTGTCACCCGTGAGGGTGAAAGGTTTGTTGGCCAAATCCACACCGTTGATATGGTCGAACACGATCTCGGTTTCAAAGCGCTGGGCATGCTCACGCATCCGCTCCATCAGCGCAGGCCCTGTCAGATCGTGGGGGTCGCCCGGCCAGTTGTCTACCTCAGTCGTGGTAGTCAGCTGTCCGCCCATCTGCATGCCAGTAATCAGTAACGGCTTGAGGTTGGCGCGTGCAGCATAGACTGCCGCGGTGTAACCGGCAGGGCCGGAACCGAGAATGATGACTCGAGCATGACGAACTTCAGACATGTTTGTCTCCATGCCGCGCATAGGGCGTCGGCACACGTGCTAATAATAAAAAGGGCTGTCGAAGCACCAGGGGAAGGCTTACAAAGTCGACAGCCCGCGAACCGTGCGGGATTTCCCGCTTATTGTCCAGAACCTTGTCTGGATGGCAGGCCCGTGTAGGACCTGCCTGCCCAATAGTTACAGATTATGAGCGTTTTCAGCCAGGTAGTTAGCAACGCCCTCTGCGTCGGCCTTCATACCTTTCTGCCCCTTGCGCCAGCCAGCCGGGCAGACTTCGCCATGCTCTTCAGTGAACTGCAGTGCCTCAACCAGACGCACCATCTCATCCACTTCCCGGCCCAGCGGCAGGTTGTTGACCACTTGATGCTGCACGACGCCTTCCTTGTCGATCAGGAAAGACGCTCGCAACGCCACGCCATCCGAATGCTCGATGCCATAGGCGCGAACTACTTCGTGCTTGACGTCAGCCACCATGGTGAACTCGACCGGGCCAATGCCGCCCTTCTCTACTGGCGTATTACGCCAGGCGTAGTGCGTGTAGGTAGAGTCAATGGACACACCAACGACCTCTACGCCCAGCTCACGGAATTTAGCGATGCGGTTATTGTGGGCAATGATTTCCGACGGGCAAACAAAGGTGAAATCCAGCGGCCAGAAGAACAGCACAACGTATTTGCCACGCAAAGTGGACAGCTGGAAGTTCTCGACGATAGTACCGTTAGCTAGAACAGCTGGAGCTGTAAAATCCGGGGCCTGCTTGTTTACCAGAACGCTCATTAGCCTCTCCTTAACGCGATAAGGCAGCAGCCTACGCGGCTTGCCGCTTTGGATAAAATGGCGAGTTTCAATCCAAATCATAGGCATAACCTATGCGGACCCGCCTGATGTCGGACACTATGGTACGCCACAACGCACAACCCTAGAATCACGTCACGGCTGTTTACAGGTCACTATTGGCATTCGACCGTAATAAGGCTTCATTATTGCGCTCTTACTCGCTACCGGAGTTTTGAATGAGCAAGCCTTTATCCGGCCTTTTGTATTTCAGTGAAGGCCTGAAACTGATCCTGCGGCCTGGCCTGCGTCGCTTTGTCGTGCTGCCCCTGTCGATCAATCTCATCCTGTTCATCGCAACGATCAGCTTTGCGCTAAGCAAGTTCAATGGCTGGGTGCATCATCTGATGCCCTCCATTCCTTCATACTTAAGCTTTCTGGATTATGTACTGGTACCGTTGCTGTACGTTTTTTTCTTCGTACTCGTCCTGTTCATAATCTATTTCACGTTCACCATGGTGGCTAACATCATTGCAGCGCCTTTCAATGGCTTTCTCTCTGAGAAGGTTGAGGTCGTGGTACGTGGCCAGGACGACTTCCCGCCGTTCAGCACGGGAGAGTTAGTTGCCATGATTCCCCGAACCATGGTGCGGGAATTCAAAAAACTGCGGTACTACCTGCCCCGCGCACTGGGGTTATTGGTGCTCTCGTTCATTCCAGGACTTAATCTGATTGCTCCACCGCTTTGGCTGCTGTTTGGCGTCTGGATGATGGCGGTGCAGTACATCGACTATCCAGCGGACAACCACAAGCTGGGCTTTACCGAAATGCTGGCCTGGTTACGTAGCAAGCGGACACGCTGCCTGGGATTTGGCGGAATTACGTACCTGGCCCTTTTGGTCCCGGTCGTGAACGTGCTGTTCATGCCTGCAGCAGTGGCCGGCGCGACGCTGTTCTGGGTCAGAGAGGGTGGCGCAAAGGCATTGCCTGCAGCGGGGGAGCCTCGGTAACTGCGCGGCTCGCCCCGCTGCCTTTGCGCTAGGGAAGCGCTTTCTCGATGGCCTGAACCAGATTGGGATCATCCGGCGCAGTTCGTGGGCTGAAACGAGCCAGAACCCGGCCATCGGGACCTACCAGGAATTTCTCGAAATTCCAGGTGATCTCTCCGGGAAACTCCGCACCTTCACCAGCCAACTGCCGGTACAGGGTATGACGTGTCGGGCCGTTTACCTCGATCTTGCTCGACAGGGGAAACGACACGCCATAGTTCGTACTACAGAATTGTTGAATATCCGCATCGCTTCCAGGCTCCTGGCCTGCGAATTGATTGCATGGAATGCCCAGGATAACCAACCCGCGGTCGCGGTAGGTCTGATACAGCGATTCCAGGCCCGCATATTGCGGGGTCAATCCGCATTTGGATGCCACATTAACCACCAACACCACCTTGCCTTTGTAAGGTGCCAGGGGGAGATCCTTCCCATCCAGCCCTTGCAAGGTGAGATCGTGGAACGCACTCATGATGTGCTCCTTGTGAATACAGTAGGCGTAAAAAAAGCGTCCGACCGGGCTGTTCCCTTTCGGACGCTCTCGCTTGGACATTCTAGTGTGGGTTCGTTCCCGCCACACCAGGATTTCCGTCGCGTTTTAGTGCTGATGACCACCTTCACCGTGTACGTGACCGTGAGCGACTTCTTCAGAAGAGGCATCACGCACGTTCACAACCTTGACCTTGAAGTTCAGGCGCTGGCCAGCCAGCGGGTGGTTGCCGTCAACGGTCACGTCATCGCCATCGATGTCGCGCACGGTAACGATCTGCATGCCGCCGTCTGGACCGGAAGCGTGGAACTGCATGCCCACTTCCAGCTCGTCCACACCTTCGAACATGCTGCGGTTCAGGGTAGCGACCAGCTCAGGGCTGTACTCGCCATACGCATCTTCAGGCTCGACGGCAACGTTGAGTTCATCGCCAGCCTGCTTGCCTTCGAGCGAACGCTCAAGGCCCGGAATGATGTTGCCTGCACCGTGCAGGTATACCAGCGGGGCGCCGCCAGCGGAACTGTCGATAACCTCACCGGCGTCGTTGGTCAGGGTATAGTCGATGGAGACCGCTTTATTGGCCGCAATCTGCATGGTAAAAACCTTTGAATAAGATGAATGAAAGGTCAAGTGTACGCGGCAATCGCCCCGATTGCGACCCACCGCCATCAAAGCAGACGAGTGTCATTCTGGATTTTTATCAGGATGAAGAGGGTCATTGGGTAGTTTTATTGAATTGTGGACACAGCCAGCACCTCCGCCACGACCCGCCCTGGCAAACCCGTACCTGGGTAACCGACGAGGCGCAGCGCTTGAAGCATATCGGACAATCATTTCCATGCGGCTGGTGCGCCAAAAGCTGAATGGCATGAGGCCAATCCGGTTTAATCCTGCCGTGAGCGCTTATGAAGCATGTCTCCCGACGCTGGCTTGTTTTATGATTTGCCGCCTTTTTGCTGTTGGGAACGCTTGATGCTTCATTATCTACCTAGCCTGGTCCGTGGTCTTGTGGGCGGCCTGCTCCTGGCGGCCAACACCCTGTTCTGGTGCTGGCCGCTGTTTGCCGTAACGCTACTCAAGTTGTGCCTGCCCTTCCCGACTGCACAACGGCTGTCCAGACGCCTCATGAATGCCATCCACGAGGCCTGGATCAGTGGCAATCATCTCTGGATTCGCCTGACGGGTCGCATCCACTGGGATGTCCGCGGGCTCGCCAGCCTCGATTACAAACACTCCTATCTGGTGACCAGTAACCATCAGAGTTGGGTTGATATCTTTGCGCTCCAGTACCTGATGAATCGCCATATCCGTCCGCTCAAGTTCTTCCTCAAACAAGAGCTTATCTGGGTGCCTGTCATTGGATTGTGCTGGTGGGCACTCGACTTTCCCTTCATGAAGCGCTATTCGAAAGCGTATCTGGCCCGCCATCCCGAAAAGCGTGGCAAGGACCTTGAGACTACGCGTCGGGCCTGCGCGCGCTTTCGCGATACGGCGGTGGGAATCTTCAATTTTCTGGAAGGAACCCGTTTCACCCAGGCCAAACATGACGCCCAGCGCGCGCCGTATCGCCACTTGTTGAGCCCGCGTGCGGGCGGTATCGCCTTTGTGCTGGATGCGATGGGAGAGCAGCTGCATTCGCTGGTCAACGTTACCATCCACTATCCCAACGGAACGCCGAGCCTTTGGGATCTGCTCTCCGGCCGGATTGCAGCCATTGTCGTGCGTGTCGAAGAGATTGCCATCCCCGCAGCCTTTCTGGGCAAGAGCTACGACCTGGACAGCGAATACCGCGCAGCCTTTCAGGCCTGGGTTAACCAGCTTTGGACAGCCAAGGATGAACTGCTGGAGCGGCTACATCAGGAGTATCCGCCCAAGCATTACCTTCATGCAGGCAAGCGATAGTCTTCCTGCGTCATTAGGTCGATCCCGCACTCCAGGGTTTCGATCCAGTCCAGAAACGCCTTGATCACGGGCTGCGACGCAAAGGGCCGCCCGTGCTGAGGCACGATCATGGCAACATTCATTTCCCTGACCATGCCTGCCCATAGCCGGCAGGCTTTGTTGCAGGCCATGTAGCGTCGATGAAAGCACTCCATGCTGGGCATGTGAGCCTCGAAATTCTCGACCGGTGCCGCGTCATCCACGAGTGAGGCACCCATATCGCCCGAAAAGAGAATTCGACTGACAGGATCGTATAGCTGGAAATTACCGACTGAATGCAGAAAGTGGGCGGGAACGGCCATGAGGGTGCATCGGCCCAGCCGGAAAGATTGGCCCCGATCAGGCAAGGGTATGATTCGCTCAAAGACCGACAGGTTGTGACTAATGGACAGATAACCGGCCGTCAAATGAGGCAGAAAGCGTGCCCACAGCTTCGAGCAGATGACCTGAGCCCGCGTATGCAGCAGCCATTTGTCCAGCGCCGCGATAATGTCGGGATCCTGGTGCGATGCAAAGATATAGGTCAGATCCTGCAGCGGAATATGCCTGGACAGCTCCAGCGACAGCGGCGTATAGGTCAGATCACCGCCGGGATCGAACAGCAGGTATTCATCATGATCGATGATGAGAAACTGGTTGGATTGCACTCCGTCTCCTGTAACCAGGCTATCGAAGCACAAACATTTATGGGAGCCGTTATCAAACAGCACAATGGGATCGCGGCGCATAGGGACCTCGCGTAATAGCGCGGTGACTCTATGCGCACAAGCCGTTGTGCATGTTGACCTGAATCAATAGCGATCCCGCTGCGCCTGACGAACGAACGCTAGCAGTTCAGGATAAAAGTCAAAGAAGTCCTGCTCAAGCAGCGCATAACGTGCTTCTACTTCCGCAAAGGCGCCCTCAAAGAGTGCAGGCCGGGACAGTCGACTCGCCATACCATTGATGACCTGTTCGATGATTCTGAATTCCTGATAACTGCCTAGCCAGTCCTGAGCTGCCATACGCGGCGCGATCCTCGCCAGGCGTGGCGGCAAATCAGGCTCCGACAGCAGAATACGATAGAACCGCGCAATAAAAGCTTCTAATGGCTGGTCGGCGTAAGCAGCCCAATGCCGGCTGAGGCAGTGATCGAAAAAGACATCGACCAGGATACCGCTGACGCGCCGGCGCGCCTCGGGAAAGCGTGCACGGGCACGATCGATCAAGGGATGGCTGTCGGTAAAGGCATCAATACGGCGATGCAGGCGGATAGCCTGTTCGATAGCCAAGGGCCAGCGATTATCGAGAGGACCTTTGACGAAGTCACCGTAAAGACTTCCCAGCAGCTGTTCACGATCTGAACCGCCAAGATGAAGATGAGCGAGATAATTCATGCCTGTCAGCTTACTACCTTGCCCCTGCGCCAGGGGCTTCTGCTAGGCTGGCAGTTCCGGCCAATAATCATAAGGACACCCTATGAGCCTAGCCCGTCGTGCCGCCTTTCTGGATTATGCCTCATTGGACCTGGGAGATCTGGATCCAGCTCCGTTGAAGGCAGTCTTCAGCGAATTCTACGTCTACCCGGCCACCGCGCCCGACGAGATTATCGAGCGCCTGCAGGCCGTGGAGGTGGCTATCGTGAACAAGGTCAGCCTGACCGCTGACTGCCTTTCTGCATGCCCATCGCTCAAGCTGGTACTGGTCAGCGCCACCGGCACCAATAATGTGGATCTGGACGCAGCACGCCAACATGGGATAACCGTCTGCAATTGTCAGGGGTACGGCACGCCTTCCGTTGCACAACACACGCTCGCGCTCCTGCTGGCCCTGGCCACGCGACTGTCGGATTATCAGCGCGATGTTCAGGCTGGACGTTGGCAGGAAGCCAAGCAGTTTTGCCTGCTCGACTATCCCATCATGGAGTTGGAAGGCAAGACGCTTGGCATCCTGGGTCACGGTGAGCTTGGCGGTGCAGTTGCTCGCCTGGCGGAAGCATTTGGCATGCGTATCCTGCTGGGTCAGTTGCCTGGACGGCCAGTGCGCGAAGGCTACATACCGCTGGAAGCGCTACTGCCCCAGGTAGACGCGTTGAGCCTGCATTGCCCCCTTACCGACGCCACGCGCAACCTGATCGATGCTCCGCAACTGGCTGCCATGAAGCCCACCGCTTTTCTGATCAATACGGCTCGAGGCGGTATCGTGAACGAACAGGCATTGGCCGACTGCCTGCGGAGCGGTCATCTGGGAGGCGCCGCCACGGACGTCCTCACCCAGGAGCCGCCAAAAGACGGAAATACCCTGCTCGCCCACGACATTCCCAGGCTTATCGTGACGCCTCATAATGCATGGGGAAGCCGGGAGGCTCGCCAGCGGATCATCGGTCAGCTGACCGATAACGCAACCGCCTTTTTTGCGGACGCGCCGACTCGCACGGTCTGCTAAGCTTCGCGCTTTTTTACCGAGGACGCCCATGGATCCACGCAGCGAAGTCCTGCTCCGTCAGCCCGAGCATTTTCAAGGCCGAACCTTGCTGGCAGGATTACCTGCAGATGATCTATTGAGCCGCCTCCCGGAGGCACATGGCTGGACCTGGCATGCAGGCGATGAGGCCTATTTCCAGGCTCGCTTTCCCGGGAGAGTCGACTTCGGAACCTCTACACCTGCTCAGCCATACGATACCGCCGTACTGTTCCTGCCCAAGTCCAGAGAGCTGACGGATTACCTGCTCAGCGTCTTGGCGGCCATGGTCCCTCAAGGGGCACTGTATGTGGTAGGCGAAAAGCGGGGTGGAATCGAGCGGGCTGCCAAACAGCTGGCTCTGCTGGGCGCCGCCAGCAAGCTGGACAATGCTCGGCACTGTCAGTTGTGGAAGGTCTCACATCCCGAGGCAGCCCCCGTCATGCTGCATGAGCGGGCCGAGCGCTTCGAGCTGGATGTTGCCGGTTCAATGCTTCATGTAGTCAGCCTGCCAGGTGTGTTCAGCCACGGGCGGCTCGACAAGGGGAGCGCCCTTCTGCTCGAACACCTCGATAATCTACCTGCTGGTGCGCTGCTGGATTTCGGATGCGGCGCAGGTGTAGTAGGTGCATCGCTCAAACAGCGCTATCCCCACAATGACCTTCATATGCTCGACGTGGATGCGTTTGCGGTAGAGAGTAGCCGCCTGACCTTGGCTGCCAACAGGCTGAACGGCACCGTATTGGCTGGCGACGGTATCGCTGCGGCACCCATTGGGCTGGCCGCCATTATCAGCAACCCGCCGTTTCACCAGGGCGTACACACTCATTATCAAGCCAGCGAGACCCTGCTACGCGAAGCCGTCCATCACCTGCGCCCAGGCGGCGAGCTGCGCATTGTTGCCAACAGCTTTCTCAGGTATCCCCCGCTGATCGAGCAATATCTGGGGCCCTGCAAGGTGTTAGCAGAGCGTGACGGCTTTCGTATCTACCAGGCCTTCCGCCGCTGATAGAGACAGCGTATCGCTCTTTTGAATTGCACCTGCCTGGATGTTTGGGCAGAATGCGCGCCGTCCTAGGGGAGTAGTCTCTGGCCATCAGCGCCAGGCGTCCGTCAACATACTTGGTCCTCGACCATGGCGTTCGCGACCTGCGGGTTTGACAAGACCTATGACATGCAGCCTTTACCCGGGGTGGGAAGGCATGCATGTCATTTGTCTAATTAATGCCCGCCCCTTTTGGAAACCTGATGGAATCCCTGTTAGTCCCTACGCTGGTCGTCGCCCTTGCAGAAATAGGTGACAAGACTCAGCTGCTTGCTCTGCTGCTGGCTGCCCGATTTCGTAAGCCCTGGCCTATCATCATGGGAATGGTGGCTTCGACGCTGGCCAACCACTTTGTTGCCGGCGCCGTTGGCAGCTGGGTCAGCCGCTTCTTCAGCGAGACGGCCCTGAGTTGGATTCTGGCGATTTCATTTGTAGCCGTCGCCCTCTGGACGCTGATCCCGGACAAGCTGGACGAAGATGAGGCATCAGGCCTTAAAAAGAGCTATGGACCTTTCCTGACAACGCTGGTGGCGTTCTTCCTGGCGGAAATGGGAGACAAGACACAAGTCGCCACGGTGATGCTGGCGGCCCAATACCCTCATTTCATTCTGGTCGTCATGGGCACGACACTGGGCATGCTTGTGGCCAACGTACCCGTTGTACTCGCAGGAAACTTTGCCGCTGACCGGTTGCCATTGGTGTTGATCCGCCGACTTGCCGCTACAGCATTCGGCATTCTGGCTCTCGCGGCGGCTTATCACGCGCTTGAGCTAAGCGGTATGTTCTAATTATTCCTTTCTGAGCATAAAAAAGCCCCGGCTATCAGCAGCCGGGGCTTCTGGTTCTCGATAGCCGACCTGTCACGACTTACGGCTGGCCTCATAGAACGGCATGACCTTGGGAATGGCAGCCTCCAGATTGCTCATCCGCTTGTCATCGGACGGGTGGGTGCTGAGTATCTCTGGTGACTGGTTACCATTACTCAGCCTGGCCATCTTCTGCCAGAGCGTCACGGCGGCATTGGGGTTATAGCCCGAGCGCGCGGCCAGTTCGAGCCCGATGAGATCTGCCTCGTTCTCGTTGGAACGGCTGAACGGCAAAGTCAGACTAACCTGGGTAACCTGATCCGCCACCTGCATACCACCCTGACCAATACCCAGCAGCGCCCCGCCGATATTCTGACCCATCTCGATGGCATAGGCGCGGGACATCTGCTCGCGGCTGTGTTCACGCAGTGCATGGGCAATCTCATGCCCGATCACAGCGGCCAGCTCATCGTCCGTAGGCTTCAGTTGATCAAGCAGGCCGGTATAAACAAAGATTTTTCCACCCGGGCCGCAGTTGGCATTCACTTCATCATTCTGGAGCACGTTGACCTGCCAATCCCAGTTAGCTGCATCCGCCCGCAGCGCAGACGTATGAGCAATCAACTGCTTGGCTATTGCCTGTACTCGCTTGCCCTGAGCCGTATCGTTGGCCAGCTTGCCGGCGTTTTTCGCCTCGGTAACTGTCTTCTGGTACGACTGCGAGTACATCTGGTTGACCTGATCAGCCGACAACATGCTGAACATATACTGCTTACGCTCAACCCCAACAGCATTTCCGCTAGTGGTATTCACCGCCTGACATGCGCTGAGCAGTACTGAAAGCGAAAGACCGACGATGGGTAAAACACGACGCATGACACTCTCCTGATTGCGCGACTGCGCAGATGGTAGGTCGCGCCGCCAGTCTCGACAACTCCTACCGACCAAGCGACGAGTGACACGACTAGCAGTTCGGCATTGCCAGCCCAACGCCTAAAGCGGCGTCAGGCATTCCGGCCCGTCTACCGAGGGATCATTCACAATACCGGCAAGCACTCTCTCACGTAGCGGCATTGAGGGCTTCAGCAGGATCTCATTCAGGACGCGCGGCTCTGTTGTGGGCGACAGCCAGGCGTCCCGTTCGGCCTCGGCCAGCACCAGCGGGCGACGGAGTCCTCCGGCGGGCTGAGTCAGCATGGCCACACTCAAATAGACCTGCCCCATGACCGGATAAGCCTCCCAGATGCCTGCAAAGAAAGCCAGCGGCTCGCCATTGATCATCCAGAAGGCCCGCTTGCGCGAAGTCCCTCGCCATTCATAAAACCCATTGGCCAGCAACAGGCAGCGGCGCTGGACAAATGCTTCGCGAAACATAGGCTGATCCGCTACCGTTTCCGCCCGGGCATGGGTGGGCGTGCGTGAGAGATCCGTGAGCCAGGCGGGCGTCAGGCCCCAACGGCCACTGTCGACACGACACTCGCCCTCATGGTGCCGCATGAATAGCACCTGGGCATGGGGAGAGATGTTCCAGCGCGGCTGATAGTCCGCTGGAAAACCGGTCATCCGAGTTACCTCGGGAGGCCAGCGAAACAAGGCGTAGCGTCCAGACATACACAACCAGGCAAGAAAACAAACAGAGCGATTCGGTTCGCCTTTTCAGGCAAAGCCGACTACCGCTTCAGCACAATAACACGGCCGGCCCGCTGTCCGGGTCCTCATAAGGCAATGGCTGAGCAGCGTTGTAATAGGCAATCAGCTCGCGGGCGCGCGGAGCATCTGCGTCATGCACGGCAATTCCCAGAAGCCCAATAGCAGGCAACTCGCCAATGGCGCCTATCAAATGGCGCCCTGCCAAATGCGCGTCAATACCCTCACTGTCCAGCATGGCCAGCAGCATTTCTACCTCCAGGAGATCTCGCGGCTCATAAATCCGGAGCATCATTCATCCTCTCGCCGACTTTCGAGAGACCATGTCATACCCTCTGTGTGTAAGATAAAAAAGATAGGTCTGCAACAGACGGGGCAATCCTCATAGTACGACTGATCGCCACCCGACAGGTCTACCACCGCCTCGGCAGGTTCTCCGCAGTAAGGACACTCATACGGTTGGCTTTCCAGCATAATGGGCTCCTAATAGGCTCCGGCACCGTGTTTTTGCGATGATTGGAATCGCCAGGGGCGACATTAACGCCGTATTCGGCTTGCATCTCTCGCTGCGCGCTCTACTATGGCCGCCACTTTGCGACACGTGTCGCCACTTGTTATTAAAAAGAGAACGATATGGGCGAGTTCGAAGCCATTCGACCCTTCAACGATACAGAAGTCCCTGCCGTCTTGGCCCGACTCATCAATGATGAGCAGTTTATCGACATCCTGACCCGCTACCGTTTCCCCAAACTGTCCAGCCCGTTTGGATGGCTGTTAAAGCCTATGCTGCGCCATCGGCTGCGTCAGGAAGTGTCCGGTATCACCAGCGTCAGCATGCTTCAGGACAAACTGGAGCCTTATGTCGATCGTACGATCGAGAAAGCCACCGATGGTGTGACTTATTCGGGCCTGGATAATCTACGTAGCGGCTGTGCCTACTTGTTCATGGCTAACCACCGTGACATCGTCATGGACCCGGCTTTTGTAAATTACGCCGTGTATCATGCCGGGCTGCCAACCCCGCGCATCGCCATTGGCGATAACCTCTTGCAGAAGCCCTTCGTCAGCGACCTCATGCGCTTGAACAAGAGCTTTATCGTCCACCGCTCCATCACCGGACGGCGTGAAAAGCTTGCGGCGTATCAGACGCTTTCGGCTTATATCAATTACTCCATTCGCCAGGATGGCCAGTCCGTCTGGATCGCCCAGGCCGAAGGCCGGGCCAAGGATGGAGACGACCGCACCGATTCAGCCATCCTCAAGATGTTTCACATGGGCTGCAAGGACGACTCCTTTGCCGATATGGTAAAGGCGTTGCACATCGTGCCTGTGTCGATCAGCTATGAGTACGATCCCTGCGATCTGGCCAAGGCCCGTGAACTCTATATTCGTGAAACCACCGGCACCTATGCCAAGGCGCCTGGCGAGGATGACGTCAGCATCGCCTTGGGCATCACGGGCTACAAGGGACGCGTGCATGTGGAGTTTGGCGAGATGCTGACCGGCGAATTCAGCGATGCCAAGCAGCTGGCAACCGAAATGGA
This sequence comes from Pseudomonas sp. C2.3V, assembly GCF_058536325.1. Classification (NCBI taxonomy): domain Bacteria; kingdom Pseudomonadati; phylum Pseudomonadota; class Gammaproteobacteria; order Pseudomonadales; family Pseudomonadaceae; genus Pseudomonas; species Pseudomonas sp. C2.3V. The sequence goes on from NZ_JBZUBN010000001.1 coordinate 3,361,995, forward strand.
CCGCCGCATCCTGACCAATTATCGACTTTTCCCTGCCAACCACCTGGCCTATGAGCGCTGGGACGGCCGTGACGAATCGCTGACCGTACCCTCGGCAGAAAGCCTGTTCCCAGCAGACGAGCTGGCTGAAGCTCGGCAGAAGTGGCAGGAGCGACTCAATAACTGCCCTGCCGAATACCGCCTGCAGATGATCCGCCAATATGCCCAGCCTGTACTGAACAAGTATCGGCTCCTGGCAGGGCGACCACTGGATTAAGTTGGTTGAATCAAAAAAGCCCCGTTGCCGGGGCTTTTTCAGATAACAGGCTTACTGCCCGTTAAGAACCTGGGCGATGGTCTGGTCCTTGAAGACGCGGGTCAGCGCATCGCTCAGCACATCGCTTACCAGCTTGGTATTGGTTGCCGTATTGGGTGCCATACCGAAACGCTGCTCCAGCGAGGCGCCATAGCGACCGCTGTAGCCACGCATGCTGTTACGTACATCTACCTTGAAGGTTGCGCCAATATTGGCCGAGGTAACGTACAGCTCCTTGGGCGACTGATACTTCAGCTCTGCCAAGGTCAGCGTCAGCTGGGGAGCATTGTAGGCATTGGGCGTTGGCGTGAAGCCCAGCAAACGAACCGCTGATTCCGCTTCAGCCTGAAGTTTTGGAATGACATCGTTGCTCTGGACCGACACGGTACTGGTTTCGGGATACAAACCGCCCCGAGTTCCCAGCGAGAATGACGAGCGACCGTCCACGACACGTACCGAAACAGGCTGCCCGTGCCCGACCGCAGCGATTGGGGCTGTCAATTTGGGTTGCGGACTCAATTGCTGTGGACTGCTGGCACAGCCGGCAATAGCCAGTCCGGCAACAGCGATCAGACCAAGCAACAAGCGATTGCGCATGCTCTACTCCATCTTCATGTGGGTCGTTGATGGCAGGCAGTATACCCAGCCCGTGAATGCCTGACAGCACTGTATGAGCCGCCGCAAGCGAAACGCTGCAAACAGCAGGGCGACGTGCTCAAATAAATGCATCACGTACACACGAGGCATACCATGTCCATAAGACGCGCAACGCCTACAGACATTCCCTTGCTGGTCGAGATTTGGGAACAGGCCGTCAGGGCAACCCATCACTTTCTACCTGAGGACGACATCGACTTTTTCCGCCCGCTGGTGCGTGACAGCTACCTGCCCAGCCTGGAAACGTGGGTCAGCTTGTCCGATGACGATCAACCTGCAGGATTCATCGGTCTTACCCAGGCCAGCGTAGACATGCTTTTTGTTGATCCAGCCCGGCATGGTCAAGGACATGGGAGGCGACTCTTGCGCCATGCGGCCGGGCTGCACGGCCGACTAACGGTAGACGTCAACGAGCAGAACGATGGGGCCAAAGGCTTTTACCTGGCACAAGGGTTCACCGTGACAGGCCGCTCTGCCGTAGATAGCCTCGGCAAGCCTTACCCTATTCTGCATCTCAAGCAAAAGGCATGAAAAAGCCCGCGCCCTTATCAAGGAGGCGGGCTTTTCAGAACAGGTGATCAGGCGTGAGCGCCACGCACCGCATCCACGTACGGCTCAGCCTTGCGATGGGCACGGATCAGATCGATGAAGTCCTGACCCTCTGCATCACGAGCGTCCAGGTCATAACCTGCTTCAACGAAGAAACCAACGAAACGTTCAAAGTCGTCAGCTCTCAATCCACGGTATGCCTTTACCAGTTTATGCAGGGAAGGCGGCGTATCATCGGCCGGTTCGACTGCGAGAAACAGCTTGATCTTATCGTCGCTGATTTCCTCGCCGATTACCTGCTTTTTGTCCTTACGCATCGCAAAGTACCTGTGCGGAAAACGAGAGGGCCGCATATTACTCCGCCCCACCCCGTCACTCAACGCCCAAAATCATGCTCAGCCGAGCGGTCAGGACTCGAAGCGGGCCGCCATCCAGTCTCGATAGGCCTGGGTTCCCGGCTCGCCCTCACGCGGCGCCCAGGGACCATACTCGTTATCCTGCAAGGCGCGGAAAGGGCCTGCCTTGCATTCGAAGATAACAGTATCAGTCTCAAGCACTACCAGCGAATGATAGAGGCCTGGAGGAAAATCGACCCCCACACAATCACCACCCGCTTCAAGCAGACGCTGTCCGGTCAGCGCTCCCTCTTCATCAAAGAACAGGACACCAATACGTCCCTTGAGCACCAGCAGCGTTTCGGCCTTGGTCAGGTCCAGATGCCGGTGAGGCGCAATGTAGGTGTCTGGCTGCATGCCGATTGACAGGCGATGACAGGGCTCATCCATGGTATGAAAACCATGGTGGTAGCGCAGGCGAGGACTGTCTGCCGCCTGTTGGGTAAGCCCGGCGAACAGTACCTGATCGATGAACGCCGGACCCCGCATATCAGAGACCTTTTACCGCGTAGATACCGGGTGCGTTGCGCCAATAGCCCTTGTAGTCCATACCGTAGCCAAAAATGTAACGATCGATACAGGACAGCCCGGAATAAGTAGCTTTCAGGCCAGGAACGGCCTTGCGATCATGATCCTTATCGATCAGTACGGCCGTATGCACCGCCTTGGCACCGGCATGCTTGCAGAATTCGATGATGGCATTGAGCGTATGCCCTTCGTCGAGAATGTCGTCGACGATCAGTACATCACGGTCAATAAAGGAAATTTCCGGCTTGGCCTTCCAGAACAATTCACCGCCAGTTGTCTGATTGCGATAGCGGGTCGCATGCAGATAGGACATCTCCAGCGGAAAATTGAGCTTGGTTGCCAGCTTGCCGGCAAAGATCAAACCGCCATTCATCACGCAGAACATGACAGGATTACGGTCAGCCAGATCAGCCGTAATTGCCTCGGCCACCTTGCCAATGGCTGCCTCTACCTGGCTTTCGTCGAACAGGCAGTCGGCCTCCGCCATGACATTACGGATATGATCGAGATCGGCGGACATAGGGGACTCTCCAGACATGGTACACACCTGCCTGCGGGGCAGGCTTGGGTAAAAGGCGGCAAAGTTACCGGGCTAACCGTCGGCGAGCAAGCCAATCGCGACAAAACATCTGCCCGAAAGGGACCCTAATGATTTAATCTAGCGTAATTTTGCCAGTACGCCGGAGACCATTCCCATGCCCATCCATGAAATTCGACATCCGCTGATCCGCCACAAGCTTGGATTGATGCGGCGGGCCGATATTAGCACCAAAAATTTTCGGGAATTGGCACAAGAAGTCAGCGCCCTGCTCACCTATGAAGCTACAAAGGATCTTCCTGTCGAAAATGTCGACATCGAAGGCTGGTGTGGCACCGTAGCGGTTGAGAAGATTTCTGGCAAGAAGGTAACAGTCGTACCGATCCTGCGCGCCGGCATCGGCATGCTTGACGGCGTCCTCAGCCTCATTCCCAGCGCCAAGGTGAGCGTGATCGGCTTGGCGCGCAACGAGGAAACGCTTGAAGCCCATACCTATCTGGAAAAGCTCGTCGGCGAGCTCGATCGCCGTCTGGCCATGATCATCGACCCGATGCTGGCGACGGGCGGCTCCATGATTGCCACCATCGATATGCTCAAGAAAGCAGGCGCCAAAGAAATTCGTGCATTGGTCCTTGTAGCTGCGCCGGAAGGCATTGCTGCGGTCGAAAAGGCTCACCCCGATGTCAGCATCTATACCGCCTCCGTAGATCAGCGTCTGGATGAGCATGGCTACATCCTCCCTGGACTTGGTGATGCCGGTGACAAGATCTTCGGCACCAAGCAAAAGGACACCTGATAGTGCAGTCTCATAACGATCCGCTATGGCGACAGATTTTGTCTGGCGCACAAATGCTGTTTGTCGCCTTTGGCGCATTGGTCCTGATGCCACTCATTACCGGCATGGATCCAAACGTTGCGCTCTTTACTGCCGGATTGGGCACGCTCTTGTTCCACCTCGTGACAGGCCGTCAAGTGCCGGTCTTCCTGGCGTCAAGCTTTGCGTTCATCGCTCCGATCATTGCGGCCAAGGCCGAGTTCGGTCTGCCTTCCGTGCTGGGTGGCGTGGTCGCGGCCGGTTTCGTTTATACCTTCCTGGGCCTGGCCGTTAAGCTCAAGGGGATTGGCTTCATCGACCGGCTCCTGCCCCCGGTCGTGATTGCACCAGTCATCATTTCCATTGGTCTTGGCATGTCCCCGGTGGCAGCCAATATGGCCATGGGCAAGGCTGGCGATGGCAGTGCGCAGCTGGTCCCGTATGCCACCGCCATGCTGGTCTCCATGCCTGCGCTGATAACCACGCTGATTGTGGCTATCTACGGCCGTGGCATTTTCAAGCTGGTACCGATCCTGGCAGGCATCATCGTGGGTTACACCCTTGCGTTCCTGTTTGGCCTGGTGCATACCGATGCGATTGCTGCAGCCCCCTGGCTGGCCGTTCCCCATTTTGTCGCCCCCGAATTCCACTGGGGAGCGATCCTGTTCATGGTGCCGGTCGCCTTGGCGCCAGCCATCGAACATGTGGGCGGCGTTATTGCCGTGGGTGGCGTCACTGGCAACAACTACCTGAAAAAACCTGGCCTGCACCGTACCTTGCTGGGTGATGGTATCGCCACTTCATCGGCCGGCCTGTTTGGCGGACCGCCCAATACGACCTACGCCGAAGTAACCGGCGCGGTCATGCTGACCAAGAATTACAACCCCAAGATCATGCTGTGGGCGGCCGGCTTTGCCATTGCCCTCGCCTTCGTCGGTAAATTCGGTGCCGCCTTGCAGAGCATTCCGGTGCCGGTCATGGGCGGCATCCTCTGCCTGCTGTTCGGTTCGATTGCCGTGGTCGGCCTCAATACCCTGATTCGTCATCAGGTCGATCTGTCCGAGGCACGCAACCTTGTAATCGTATCGGTGACCCTGGTCTTTGGGATCGGCGGCATCGTGATCGGTAATGGCGAGGTTGGTCTGAAGGGCATTTCGCTTTGCGGCATTGTAGCCATTGGGCTCAACCTGCTGTTACCGGGACACAATCACTGGCGTAAGGACGCACCGCCGCCGGATAGTCTTCTGTAAAAAAAGCCCCGCTAGAGCGGGGCTTTTTATATTCAGATTCTAGACTCACACCGCACGGGGCACCCGCTCACACAGGGTGGTGAGCGCATCAACCCACGCGGGATGATCATTCAGACACGGCACCAGTACCAGCTCCTGACCACCGGCTTCTTCAAACTGCTCCTTGCCGCGCATGCCGATTTCTTCCAGCGTCTCGATACAGTCCGCGACAAACGCAGGACACATTACCAGAAGACGCTTCACTCCCTGGACAGCCAGCTCATCGAGGCGTGCCTCGGTGTAAGGCTCGATCCACTTGGCGCGGCCAAGGCGCGACTGGAACGAGAAGGACCACTGATCCGGCCTCAGGCCTGCCTCGCGGGCAAACCCTTCCGCTGTGCGGATACATTGCGCACGGTAGCAACTTTCCAACACCGTACCCTTGGCGTTCTGGCAGCAGTCAGCGCCCTTCAGGCAATGTGTACCGCTTGGGTCGGACTTGTGCAGATGCCGCTCAGGCAGACCATGAAAACTCATCAATACATGATCGAACGGCTGCTGGAGATAGGATTCGGTGCTCTTAACCAGCGCCTCCAGGTACTCAGGCTGGTCATAAAACGGCGGAAGCACATGCATCTTCAATTTCAGCCGCTGCTCCAGAATGACCTTGCGAGCCAGCTCCACAGCGGTAGTGACCGTGCTGTCGGCAAATTGAGGATAAAGCGGCGCAAAAGTAACTTCGGAAACGCCCTGCTTCGCCAACCGGGTCAATACCGACTCAATGGAGGGTTCGCCGTACCGCATCGCCAACTCCACCGGGCCATGGGTCCATTTGGCGCGCATGGCATCCTGCAGGCGACGGCTGAGCACAACCAGCGGAGAGCCCTCTTCCCACCAGATGGACGAATAAGCATGGGCCGAGGCCGCCGGCCGCTTGGCCAGGATCAGGGAGACCAACAGGCGACGCGCGGGCCATGGCAGATCTACTACGTAGGGGTCCATCAGGAACTGGTTGAGATAGCGCCGTACATCAGGTACCGACGTCGACGCCGGGGAGCCCAGGTTGACGAGCAATAATGCGTGATCAGTCATGAATAGTCCTTAGCGCGCAGCAGGTCGTTCAGTGCCGCGTCCAAATCGGTAAAGCGAAAGGTATAACCTGCATCCAGCAATCGCTGAGGCAAGGCTCTCTGCCCACCCAGCAGCAGACTCGACATCTCTCCCATCAGGCGCAAGGCAAAGGCGGGAACAGGTATTCGTGCGGGACGATGCAGTGCACGTCCTAGAGCCTGTGCAAAATCGGCATTACGTACCGGTTGTGGTGAACACAGATTATAAGGGCCACTGGCCGACTCCTGGTTCAGAAGAAAATCGATGGCCCCGATTTGATCTTTCAAATGAATCCAGGGCATCCATTGACGTCCGCTGCCCAAGCGCCCGCCCAGGCCCAGGCGAAACATAGGTAAAAGACGCTGCATGAAGCCATCATCCGCGGCCAGTACCAGCCCTGTCCGAAGCGTGACGACACGCACACCTAAAGCCTCTGCCTCATTAGCGACCTGCTCCCAGGCTACACATAGCTCGCTGGCAAAGTCATGACCAGGGACCGCATCATCCTCCTTGAGCGGCTTCTCTCCCCCATCACCGTAATAGCCGACAGCAGATCCGGAAAGCAGCACCCTGGGCGGTTTTGGCTGCGCCCTCATCCAGTCCACCAGGGATTCGGACAGCGCAATCCGGCTTCGCCAGAGTTCAGCCTTGCGCGATGACGTCCAAGGCTTATCCGCTATAGGCGCGCCGGCCAGGTTGATAACCGCATCGACCGGCTCGCCGTTTATTTCGTCCAGACGGGCAATGGCACGCACCGAGGCGCCGCACTCACGGGCCACTTTGTCGGGCGAACGGCTTAACACGGTCAGGCTATGCCCTTTCGTCAGCCAGTCATGACACAACGCCCGGCCGATCAAGCCTGTACCGCCGGTCAGCACTATATGCATGTCGTCGTTCCTTCTTCATTTGGGGCCACATTAACGCGTCGCGCTGAAGACCTCTTCAGGTTTGTTTGTTAAGGTCATAGTGCAACTGGATCAGCTTTGTCACAGTCGTACTCGTAGAGCCTGCTTAATTGCAAAACGTTCGTCGACAGGTTCTGCCAAGACAAGCGAGGCCTTTCATGACAGCACCCATCGCCATCATCGGCGCCGGCATTGCCGGGCTTTCCGCCGCCCATGTCCTCAACGCGGCAGGACATGAGGTTCATCTGTTCGAAAAAAGCCGTGGAAGTGGAGGCCGTATGGCCAGCAAGCGGAGCGATTTCGGCTCGCTTGATCTGGGAGCCCAATACTTCACTGCCCGTGACCGCCGCTTCATCGATGCGGTCAGCCAATGGCGCATCCAAGGCTGCGTAGCGGAGTGGGACCCAGCTCTGTACCAGTACCGTTCGGGCGCGCTTACACCCTCTCAGGATGAACAGCCGCGCTGGGTCGGCATACCCCGTATGAGCGCCATTACCCGAGCCATGGTCGGGGATCTGCCGGTGTCCTTTGGCTGCCGGATTACCGAAGCATTCCGCGGCCCCCAACATTGGTCCCTGCAGGACGCCGACGGTCACAACCACGGCCCGTTCAGCCACGTTATCATCGCAACACCTGCACCCCAGGCAACACCACTCTTGGCCACTGCGCCAAAGCTTGCCGCAGTGGCGGCCGGTGTGGTGATGGATCCGACCTGGTCGGTTGCACTGGCCTTCAAGACGCCGCTTGATACGCCTGTTGAAGCCTGCTTCGTTCAGGAAGGTGAGCTGGACTGGTTTGCTCGCAACCGCTGCAAGCCAGGCCGGGAAACCGATTACGACACCTGGGTTCTCCATGGAACCAGCGCCTGGAGTCGGGAACACCTGGATGCATCCAAGGAACAGGTTATCGAACAGCTTCATGGTGCCTTTGCCGAACTCATCGGTTGCGCAGTACCCGAACCGGCCTTCACGCTGGCTCATCGCTGGCTTTACGCACGTCCGGCGCAAGGCCATCAATGGGGCGCGCTGGCTGACGCGGACCTGGGTATTTATGCGTGTGGAGACTGGTGTGGTACAGGCCGTGTAGAAGGTGCCTGGCTGAGCGGTTTTGATGCTGCCAGCCGTTTGCTTGATCATCTAGAATGACCTCATCCAGCGCCGCGCAAGGCTCGCGGCGCTCCGCAGCACACCTACCTTGCGTCTGATTTGTCGAATTATCACCGCCACCTCTGGTCAATAACGATATTGAACTTGTACAAGAATAATAGTTTGTATAAGTTTTGTACGTTCAATTTTGGAGGTGGCGCATGCCTTTTCGCCAATCGACGTCATTACCTCGTCCCAAGCTAGGAATCAGCGCTTGCCTGCTGGGCGAGCCGGTCCGCTACAACGGCGGACACAAGGAATCCCGCTTGTGCAGCCACACGTTTGCCGAGCATTTCGATTTTGTACGGGTGTGCCCGGAAATGGCGATTGGCCTGGGTACGCCCCGTGAACCGATCCGTCTGGTTGGTACACCTGAACAAACGCGAGCCGTAGGTACAGTCAACCGGGAACTCGACGTAACGGATGCGCTGGCCAACTATGGCAAGAAAATGGCGACCGAGCTGGATGATCTATCCGGATTCATCTTCATGCAAAAATCGCCTTCCTGTGGAATGGAGCGCGTAAAGATCTATTCAGAACACGGCATGCCCAGTCAGCCTGAAGGCCAGGGTATATTTGCTCGTGTCTTCTGTGAGCTTCGCCCAGAGTTACCGGTTGAGGAAGCAGGTCGGCTGAATGACCCTGTGCTCCGGGAAAACTTCGTGACACGTGTGTTCGCCTATGCACAGTGGCAACAGCTGTTGCGTGAAGGCCTGACACGCAAAGCGATCCTGGGCTTTCATTCCCGCTATAAGTACCAGCTGATGGCCAATGCCCCCGAGCAGTTCAGAACACTGGGACGCATGTTGGGTGAAATCGGGCTACACGATCCACAGGAGCTGGGCCCTCACTACTTCAAGGGTGTGATGAGCGCACTCAAGCGTTGCGCTACCCGGGGAACCCACTGCAACGTCCTGTATCACCTGTTTGGTTATTTGAAGAATGCGCTGAGCCCGGCGGATAAAGAAGAAATGCAGCGCCTGATCGAGCAGTATCACAGCGGTATTGTTCCACTGGTGGTGCCCCTGACACTGCTCAAGCATCACTTTCGCCGCCATCCCCATGGCTACGTGATCGAGCAATCCTACCTGCAACCGCACCCGGAAGATTTGAGCTTGAGAAATGCCATCTGACATGCAGTCCATACCCAGCAAGTCCCCAACAGAAATCGAAGGGGACGGTGACTATCAGGCCGCCTTGAATGAAGGCTGGCTTCCCATACGTGAAGTTGCCCGACGCACGGGGGTCAATGCCGTCACACTTCGAGCCTGGGAGCGACGCTACGGGCTGATCATTCCCAAGCGAACACCTAAAGGGCACCGCCTTTATGGTGAAAGCCATATCGAGCGCATCAAAAACATTCTGGCCTGGATCAACCGTGGCGTTGCTGTCGGCCAGGTCAAGGCACTGCTGGACAGTCAGCGCCCGCTTTCATCGCCCAATGACACCCCCTGGGTCGCGCTGCGCCAGGAAATGCTGGACGCTGTGCGTGAGCTGGCTGGGCGACGTCTGGATGAAGCTTATAACCGAACGGCAGCCCTTTACCCGCCCCGGGTGCTGTGCGAACAATTGCTGATGCCGCTGGTCGAGCATCTTGAACAGCACCGCAAGGCGCCTCTGATTGGCTCCCTGGAGCAATCCTTTTTTCTGTCCTGGCTGCGTAGCAAGCTTGGGGCACGGATTTACCACAATAATTATCAACTCAAAGGGCAGTCCGTTCTGCTGGCCAGTCTGGCTGAAACACCAATGAATGCCGGACTCTGGCTCAGCGCCTGGCTATTGAGCAACGCTGACTGTCCAATTGAAACATTGGAATGGCCGCTTGCGCTGGATGCCTATGCACTGGCCGCCGAACGCATGTCGCCGCGCTGCCTCGTACTGTATTTAAATGCTCCGCTGGAATCACAGCAGATACAACAGCTGCGCAGGTTGGCTGAGACATGCCCTGCCCCCGTCATCATTGCCGGTCCGGCCGCCAAATTATTGGATGACGTCAGCAAAACCGCATTGAATGTGGCCTATGACCCTCTGGATGTCTTTAGCCGTCTTCAGGCATTGGGGTTGATGGCAGAACACGTATGACCCAACTCGTCTGGTTCCGTACCGATCTTCGTGTACGGGACAATACGGCATTGGCTGCCGCTTGCGCAGCAGGACCAGTGCTGGCCCTTTATCTGATTACACCCGAACAATGGCAGGAACACGACGACTCTCCTGCCAAGGTCGACTTCTGGCGCCGGAACCTGAAAGTCTTGGCCGAGACGCTGCATACGCTCAATATTCCCCTGTTGATTCGTCAAGTGGCTCGCTGGGCTGATGCGGCCGCTATTGTCGCCAAGCTAAGCCAACAACATGGTATTCAGACCGTTCATGTCAATGCTGAATATGGTGTCAACGAACAACGTCGTGATGATGCAGTAAAGGCAGCGTTGGACTGCAATCGAATAGGCTTTCAGCGTCATCTGGATCAGCTGTTTTTCGAGCCTGGCTCAGTGCTTACGAAAAGCGGAGGCTACTTCAAGGTCTTTGGCCAGTTCCGTAAAACCTGCATCAACCTCCTACAGCATAGCCTTCCACCGCTTAACCCGCCGCCCCGTGTCCAGACTGCGCGCTCCATCGAATCGGATCCCGTACCTAACCAGATAAACTCCTATACGATGGTTTCAAGCGCGATACAGCAGCAGTGGCCCGCGGGTGAAAATGAAGCGCATGCCAGACTGCGTCGCTTTGTCGATGAGCGCATGGAGGTGTATCACCACGACCGGGACTTTCCTTCTCGCCCTGGTACCAGTGAGTTATCCGCTTATCTTGCAGCAGGTGTGCTCTCCCCTCGCCAATGTCTGCACGCGGTGTTGAACGCCAACCGGGGTGAGCTGACAACCGGAGCGCCAGGCGCATCGACCTGGGTCGACGAGTTACTATGGCGAGAGTTCTACAAGCACATTCTGGTAGGTTATCCCCATGTTTCGATGAGCAGAGCGTTTCACCCGCATACCGAAGCGCTACCCTGGCGGCGAAATACAGACGATCTTGACGCATGGAAATACGGCAAAACCGGCATTCCGATCATTGATGCAGCCATGCGCCAGATGCGTGAAACAGGCTGGATGCACAACCGGCTGCGCATGATCACTGCCATGTTTCTGAGCAAGAATCTGTTGATTGACTGGCGCGAAGGTGAACGCTGGTTCATGCAAAACCTGATCGATGGCGATCTGGCTGCCAATAATGGTGGATGGCAGTGGAGCGCCTCGACTGGCACTGACTCCGTGCCCTATTTCCGAATATTCAATACCTATTCGCAATCGGAGCGGTTTGATCCCAAGGGACGCTTCATTCGTACCTGGGTTCCAGAGCTGGCCTCGCTCGATGACAAGGCTATTCATAACCCGTTCAAGCGGTGGCAGCGTGCTGTCAATGACTACCCAGCGCCTATCGTCGAAGTCAAGGAGAGCCGTGAACGCGCCTTGATGGCGTTCAGAAATCTGCCCAAGCCTGCCAAACGCCAGGCATGAAAAAGCCGGACTTCAAGGTCCGGCTCTGGCGAAACGACTATGAATCAGATCGTGTGGCTGTAGAACAGCGCGTACGATTCGATACCGTCGTTAGGCTCCTTGATACCTGCGTTGGAGTAATGCGTCGCGCGAATGCCTACTCGCTGGGTTTCGCCGATCTTCACACCTGCGCCAATGCGGTCTTCAAAGTTGAAGGCTGAGCCCAGATCCTTTTCACCGACACGAGTGCTTGAAAAGACAGACACACCGATACCGGCTTCGATAAAGGGTTTAACAGAACCGTTACCGAACTCGTATACAAATACCGGAGCAAAGGACAGGGAATGCTTCGCGGAAGAGTAATGGTCAGCGCCTTCCCAGTAGGTATAGCCAGCATCCCAGTAACCTGTCAGGCGTCCCGTGGACGTCTCCCACCAGCTCTTGTTCCAGTCGAAGCCCATTCCCAGACGATACGTCATATCGCCCTGGCCCGTTACACCTACTGCACCGGACACCTCAGCCGCTTGAGCGGAAAGAATGGATCCGGCAGAAAGCGCGGCCACAATGGCCAGTGGAAGCAATTTTTTCATCTGAAAGTCCTTGTATTATTTTGTAACACGTACAACGTTACATTATGGGAGACACTTCTCATCCTGAAAAGGTAGCAAACTAACTGATTTCAGAAAGGCAGCGTTTCCACTGACGCAACTTTGCCCCATAGGCTAGGCAACACCGTCGAAAACTGCTCAACATGCCCACTTGTCCAGAAACGGCATTCCAAAGGAGTGTCCGTTGCCATCTGGTCTTTTTCATGGATCAACGAGCTCAGTCGACGTGCAACCGCCGATCCGGTGTCGATGAGAGTAATTTCAGCAGGCAGCAGTTCCCTCAGTAAAGGCTTCAGGAAGGGATAATGCGTACATCCCAGAATGATCGTGTCACAGCCAGCTGCCAGCAGTGGTGCTACATACCCTTTCAGCAACGCCCGGGTCACAGGACCAGTCAGGTCCCCAATCTCTACCCGCTCCACTAGCCCCGGACAAGGTTGAGTGACGACCCTGACCGTACTGGCGAAGCGATCCAGCAAGGCGGCAAATCGTGCGCTTTGAAGCGTTCCAGTGGTTGCCAGAACCCCCACCACACCCGATTTTGTCGCTGCAGCCGCCGGCTTCACCGCAGGCTCCATACCCACGATAGGCCACTGTGCATGACATTCGCGCAGGTCGTTTACAGCCGCTACGGTAGCTGTATTACACGCGAGCACCATCGCCTTGGCGCCTTTCTCGAGAAAGAACTCAGCTACCTGCTGGCAACGCTCACGAATGAAAGCCGGATCTTTTTCCCCGTAAGGAATATGAGCACAATCCGCTGCATATAACAGCGACTCACCCGGTAGAAGCCCATGAATTTCACGCAGGACGGACAATCCGCCTACGCCAGAATCAAAGACACCAATAGGTGCATTACTCGGCATGGCGTTTCCTACATACCTCACAAGCAGGGTCACGGCGCACTTTCAGCTCTCTGAAGCGTGACGTGAGTGCATCAATCAACAGCAGGCGCCCCACCAGAGGAGAGCCGAACGCTGCAAGCAGTTTCAAGGCTTCCAACGCCTGAAGGCTTCCTACCAGCCCTACCAAGGGCCCTACGACCCCAGCTTCACTGCAGGTTAGCTCCGTCTCGCTGCCATGACCGTAGAGGCAGTGATAACACGGACTGTCTTCACGTCTTGGGTCAAATACGCTGAGCTGCCCTTCAAGTCGAATGGCAGCACCACTTACCAAAGGCCGACCCGCGGATACACACGCGACATTCACGGCCTCTCGAGTGGAAAAATTATCGGAGCAGTCCAGCACGACGTCTACGCGTTCGACCGCTGCAGCCAGGGAGTCGGCATCCAAGGCAGTTCGGTAAGCGTTATAGGTGATTTCAGGATTGATCGCCTGCAGCCGATCCAGCGCCGAATCGACTTTGCTACGCCCTACCTGGGCCGTGTCATGGATGACCTGCCGCTGCAGATTGGTCATGTCGACCGTGTCGAAATCGGCAAGATGCAACTCACCCACACCCGCGGCGGCCAGATACAGCGCAACCGGGGAGCCCAGGCCACCCAGGCCTATGACCAGCGCCCTGCTCTGCTTGAGACGCAGCTGCCCTTCTATATCGATCTGAGGCAACAGAATCTGCCGGCTGTAGCGCAACAGCTCCGCATCGCTCAGCACGGCCGCTGCCCCAGTGTCACGCGCTCATGCCCACCCAGATCGCGACGGCTTTCAACCGATATGAAGCCCTGCTCAGTCAGTAGCGACCTAACCGCTGGAGCCTGATCGAACCCATGCTCCAGAAGCAGCCATCCACTAGGTAACAAATGTTCCGGAGCCTGCCGAACGATAAGGCGAATATCATCCAGACCATCGTCACCCGCAACCAATGCAGAGGCAGGCTCGTAGCGAACATCCCCTTCATCAAGGTGCGGATCATTGTGTGGAATATAGGGAGGATTGCTGACAATGACGTCAAACCGCTCTGCGGAAAGCGCAGCGAACCAATGACTTTGCTGAAAAGAGGCATTCGAAATGCCCAGTCGTGCCCGATTTCGCTCAGCGAGCACTACCGCGCCGTCTACACGATCCACCCCTATTACCTGCCACTGCGCACGCTCATGGGCCAGCGCCAGGGCGATGGCACCAGTACCTGTTCCCAGGTCAAGCACGCGTCTGTGTTCGGCACCTGTCAGAGCCAGCGCGGTTTCAACCAGAAGCTCCGTGTCAGGGCGCGGTATCAGGGTATCAGGCGAGACCTCAAGATCGAGCGACCAGAATCCTTGATGGCCCAGGATATAAGCTATCGGTTCCCCATCTCGACGACGCTCGATAAAGGTGCTGTAAAGATCCTTGGCTTCACGCGTCACAATACGTTCAGGCCAGGTACGCAGGAAGCTACGCGGCTTTCCCAGCGCAGCCGCCAACAGCAATTCGGCATCCAGACGCTCGCTGGGTGAATCCGGCAGGCGCGCTTCCTTGAGCAATGCCCCGATAGTGGCCATATCAGTCCCCCAAGGCCGCCAGTTGGTCGGCCTGATATTCCTGCAGGAGAGGCTCGATGACCTGTTGCACCGCGCCCTCCATGACTTCACCCAGAGAGTACAAGGTCAGGTTGATACGGTGATCAGTCACACGGCCCTGTGGAAAATTATAGGTCCGGATACGCTCGGAACGATCCCCTGAGCCTACCAGCAATTTACGGGTGCTGGCGATAGCCTGCTGATGTGCCGCCTGTTGCTGGTCATTGAGCTTGGCCGCCAACCACGCCATGGCCTTGGCGCGGTTCTTGTGCTGTGAACGCTCTTCCTGGCACTCGACGACAATACCGCTGGGAAGGTGCGTAATACGAATGGCCGACTCGGTTTTGTTGACGTGCTGACCACCCGCACCGGAGGAGCGATAGGTATCAATACGCAAATCCGCCGGGTTGATCTCCACAGCTGCCTGCTCATCAGGTTCCGGCAGCACAGCCACCGTACAGGCCGATGTATGGATTCGCCCTTGAGACTCGGTCTCGGGAACCCGTTGGACACGATGGGCACCAGACTCGAATTTGAGCTTGGCGTAGACGTTGTCGCCCTCTACACGGGCAATCACTTCCTTGTAGCCACCATGCTCGCCCAGGTTCTCGGACATGACCTCTATGCGCCAGCCTTGACGCTCGGCATAGCGCGAATACATGCGGAACAGATCCCCGGCAAAAATGGCGGCCTCATCCCCACCGGTTCCGGCACGAATCTCAAGGAAAACGTTGCGACTGTCATTAGGATCGCGAGGCAGCAGCATTCGCTGTAGCTGATTTTCCAGGTCGATCAGCGCGGCTTCTGCCTGCTCGGCCTCTTCTTCGGCCATGGCCCGCATTTCCGGGTCGCTGTCCTTTAGCAGGGCACGAGCGCCTTCCAGATCGGCCTGCACCTTGCGAAATTCCCGAAGCGCCATGATGACCGGCTCGATTTCCGCATATTCCTTCGAATAAGCACGAAACTGGGTCTGGTCACTGATTACGTCGGCATCACCGAGCAGCGCTGTCAGCTCCTCGAAACGATCATTTAATCCATCGAGCTTTTGCAGCAGAGAGGCTTTCATTTTTTATCCACGCCCTCGTCGAGAGCGAACAGTTCCTGAGCCAAAGCCAGCGCATCGATGCGCCCTTCAGCAGACAATTTCTTGAGTTGCACACTAGGCGCGTGCAACAACTTGTTGGTCAGGCTCCGTGCCAGCGCGGCCAGCACCTGATCAGGCGCAACACCATTGGCGAGCTGCCGCTGAGCACGAGCCAGTTCGTCATCACGCATCTGCTCGGCCTGTTGCCGGTAGGCTCGCAATACATCCACCGCTGCCAGCTCACGCAGACGATGCATGAACTCATCGACCCCAGCCAGCACCAGTTTTTCAGCCGCCTGGGCAGCGCCCTGCCGGCTCTTAAGGTTCTCGGTGATGACCTCATGCAGATCGTCGACGGTGTACAGGTACACATCGTCCAGCTCGCTGACCTCCGGCTCGATATCGCGCGGCACTGCAATATCCACCATGAACATCGGCTTGTGCTTGCGCTGCTTGAGCGCACGCTCAACGGCACCTTTCCCCAGGATGGGCAACTGGCTTGCCGTCGAGCTGATCACGATGTCGCTATTGGGCAGCTCTTCCGGAATATCGGCAAGCAGAATCGTATGCGCCCCGAACTGCTCTGCCAGGTGACTGGCGCGCTCGAGTGTCCGGTTGGCGACCACAATCCGCTTGACGCCCTGCTCGTAGAGGTGCCTTGCCACCAGCGTAATGGTTTCTCCTGCGCCAATCAAAAGCGCCTGGCTGCGATTGAGATCACTGAAGATCTGCCTGGCCAGGCTTACCGCAGCAAAGGCAACCGAAACCGGGTTTTCGCCAATGGCGGTATCGGTACGGACACTTTTCGCCGTGTTGAACGTTGCCTGAAAAAGACGCCCTAACAAGGGGCCTACGGTGCCCGCTTCGCGTGCTACCGCGTAGGCTGATTTCATCTGGCCCAGAATCTGCGGTTCGCCCAGGATCATGGAGTCCAGACCGGACGCTACACGCATCATGTGCTGGACCGCCTCGTCATCCTCATGAATGTACGCGCAGGCACGCAGCTCATCCAGCGAGAGATGATGATAGTGGGCGAGCCATGCCAGAACGTTGTCCGGAAGGGGCTGCTCCATTTCCAGATAGAGCTCACTACGGTTACAGGTCGACAGAATGGCCGCCTCGCGACTCAAGGTCTCCCGGCACAGTTGCCGTAATGCCTCTACCATTTGCTCAGGGGTGAACGCTACGCGTTCGCGTACATCCACTGAGGCGGTCTTGTGATTGATGCCAAGCGCGAGGAAAGCCATGCAGAATCGCTAAGTTTTTTGGAAAGCCGGTAATTGTCCTACGTCGTCGATTGAACGACAACTATCAGGCCCATGTGCTTGCCTAATACCTTGTGGCATGATGGGCTGAATGCAGAGAGGCCGTTTCGATCTCATGACTAAATATCTCGCGCTGCTGACCACTGCGCTGCTATTGGGTGGCTGCCAAAACCTGGCCAGCCACACGAATTCCGAACAAACCAAACCTGAACAGGCTACACCTGCTGCTGCGCCAGCCCAGCCGGAAAAGTACGGCTCCTTCAGGGAAGACACCTTATATGACCTGCTGGTTGCAGAACTGGCCGGGCAACGCAATCGATTCGATATTGCATTGGCCAATTACGTCGAACAGGCCCAGAGCACTCAGGATCCCGGCGTAGCCGAACGCGCGTTTCGCATCGCAGAATACCTGGGTGCAGACAGTTCCGCCTTGGATACCTCTGTTATATGGGCGAAGAACGCGCCAGACAACCTTGATGCCCAACGCGCTGCTGCCATCATGTTGGCACGTGCCGGCCAGTACGACGAATCCATGACCTACATGGAGAAAGTTCTGCAGGGCCAGGGCGACACCCATTTCGATTTTCTTGCCCTGTCGGCAGCCGAGACGGACGCAGACACCCGCGCAGGCCTGCTCAAAAGCTTTGATCGCCTTCAGGCCAAGTACCCCGAGAACGGCCAGCTGTTGTTCGGCAAGGCATTGCTGCTTCAGCAGGACGGACGAGTCGACGAGGCGCTGACGTTACTGGAAGATCACCCTGCCGCCAGACATGAAGTGGCACCGCTGCTGCTCAGAGCCCGCATGCTTCAGAGTCTTGGTCGTAGCAAGGAAGCCCTTCCGCTGCTGGAAAATGGAATCAAGGAGCATCCGGACGATAAACGTCTGCGCCTCGCTCATGCCCGCCTGCTGGTTGAGCTAAACAAGCTTGATCAGGCCAAGCAGGAGTTTGCGGACCTGGTCGCACAGTTTCCCGATGATGACGATCTTCGCTTTTCCCTGGCACTGGTATGCCTGGAAGCCGAAGCCTGGACTGACGCACGCACCTATCTGGAAGAACTGGTTCAGCGTGGCAGCCACGTGGACGCGGCCCACTTCAACCTGGGGCGTGTTGCCGAGGAATTGAATGATCCCGAACAGGCGCTGACCCAATACGCATTGGTCGGCCCGGGTAGCGACTACCTACCCGCCCAGCAGCGTCAGGCTGAAATCCTGATGGGTCAGGGGCGATTCGAAGAAGCCAAATCGCTTCTTGCCGCCTCTCGCCAACGCCAGCCTGACTATGCGGTCCAGCTCTACCTGCTCGAGGCCGAAAGCCTGACCAACAACAATCAGTCGGAGGCGGCCTGGAATACCATCCAGCAGGGCCTCAAGCTGTATCCAAACGACCTCAATTTACTCTATACCCGTGCCATGGTATCGGAGAAGCGCGGAGACCTTGGTCAATTGGAAAGGGATCTACGCCTTATTCTCAAGCAGGATCCCGACAATGCCATGGCGCTCAATGCACTCGGCTACACCCTGGCCGACCGTACGACCCGCTACGCCGAAGCACGCACGCTGATCGAGAAAGCTCATCAGATCAATCCTGATGATCCCGCTATCCTCGATAGCATGGGATGGATCAATTACCGCCAGGGCAAGCTTGATCTTGCAGAGCAGTATCTACGCCAAGCCCTTCAGCGCTTCCCCGATACCGAGATCGGCGCACATCTGGGCGAAGTTCTCTGGGCGCGAGGCAAGAAGCAGGAAGCACGCAAGGTATGGGCGGCGGCTGCTGAACAGTCCCCTGATAACGCCGTGCTACGTAGCACGCTCAAACGATTGACAGGCTCAGAAACACTGTGAAATTCAATATCCGCTTTATCCTCATAACGGCATTTCTGGCATTCCTGGCCGGGTGCGCGGGTCAAGTGCCCCATGAAACGGTCGAAGGGCATGGCAACAGCGCGGCCTGGAAGGCTCACAAGGCACGCATTACGACGCTGGACGGTTGGCAGATCAACGGCAAGGTAGGTATCCGTGCTCCCAATGATTCCGGCAGTGGCACCCTATTCTGGCTTCAGCGGCAAGGGTATTTCGATATACGCCTGTCAGGACCTCTAGGCCGTGGCGCAGCCCGTCTGACGGGACGCCCAGACGACGTTACGCTGGAGGTAGCCAATCAGGGGCGTTACCACGCAGACTCCCCCGAGGCGCTTCTTGAGCAGCAGCTCGGCTGGCGCTTACCCGTTTCCCATTTGCTCTGGTGGGTGCGTGGACTTCCAGCTCCAGACAGCCGCAGCCAACTTACACTGGACGGCGACAGTCACCTGTCCCGCCTCTTCCAGGACGGCTGGACCGTGGAGTACACCCGCTACACCGAACAGAATGGCTATAGTCTGCCCGAGCGCTTGAAGATCAAAGGTCAGGACCTCGATGTGACACTGGTTATCAAGGACTGGCAGCCACGCCAGCTAGGCCAATGAAAGACGTGTTGACCTTACCGGCCCCAGCCAAGCTGAACCTTTTCCTTCATATCCTGGGTCGGCGCGACGACGGCTACCACGAGTTGCAGACACTGTTTCAGTTCGTGGACTATGCCGATGAGCTCAAGTTTGCGCTGCGTGATGACGGTCAGATCCGGTTGCATACCGTCCTTCCCGGTGTTGAACATGATTCCAACCTGATCGTTCGTGCCGCTCGGCTTCTCCAACAGACAACTCATTGCTCTCTCGGAGCGGATATCTGGCTGGATAAGCGGCTGCCCATGGGCGGTGGTATCGGAGGCGGCAGCTCGAATGCAGCGACTACCCTGCTCGGGCTGAATTACCTCTGGAAGCTCAACGTCAGCGAAGAGGCACTGGCAGAGCTTGGCCTTACCCTTGGCGCGGACGTTCCGGTATTCGTGCGAGGCAAGGCAGCCTGGGCGGAAGGGATTGGTGAGCGACTGACGCCGGTAGAGATAGAAGAGCCCTGGTATCTGGTGGCTGTTCCGCAAGTGTCTGTAAGTACAGCAGAAATTTTTAACGATCCCCTGTTGACACGTGACACGCCTCCCAGTAAAGTTCGCCCCGTTCTCGAGTGGGGCGGTCGAAACGATTGCCAGAGCGTGGTAGAAAAGCGTTATCCAGAAATACGTAACGCTTTGATCTTGCTAAACAAATTTGTTTCAGCTAGATTAACCGGCACTGGTAGTTGCATATTTGGGGGGTTCCCAAGTCAGACCGAAGCTGTTAAAGTTGCGGACCAACTTCCAGCTACCCTGCCAAGCTTCGTAGCTAAAGGAAGCAACACTTCAATGTTGCACCGTAAACTGGGAAGTTTGTTCTGAGAAACAGATACAACTGTATCTGAAACGTCACAGGGGCGTCGCCAAGCGGTAAGGCAGCAGGTTTTGATCCTGCCATGCGTTGGTTCGAATCCAGCCGCCCCTGCCATTTCCTTTTCATCAGGTCCACCCTCAGCCGGCAGGTACTGCAGCGTGTCCAAGATGATGGTCTTTACGGGGAACGCTAACCCCGATCTGGCACGGCGCATTGTGCGTCAGCTGCACATTCCTCTAGGTGATGTTTCCGTCGGTAAATTCTCCGATGGCGAAATCAGCGTCGAGATCAACGAAAACGTTCGTGGTAAGGACGTCTTCCTGATTCAGCCGACCTGTGCACCTACGAACGATAATCTGATGGAACTGGTCGTGATGGCTGATGCCTTCCGTCGTTCCTCAGCTACCCGAATCACTGCTGTTATCCCCTACTTCGGCTATGCACGTCAGGATCGCCGCCCGCGCTCCGCACGCGTTGCTATTAGCGCTAAAGTAGTGGCTGACATGCTTACCGTTGTCGGTGTCAACCGAGTTCTGACTGTCGATCTTCATGCCGACCAGATTCAGGGTTTCTTTGACATTCCCGTTGATAACATCTATGGCTCCCCCGCTCTGGTTGACGATATCGAAGACCAGCGTTTCGAGAACCTGATGATTGTTTCTCCCGACATTGGTGGTGTAGTTCGCGCACGCGCCGTGGCTAAAAGCCTGGGCGTAGATCTTGCGATCATCGACAAACGCCGTCCGAAAGCCAACCAGTCCGAAGTGATGCATATCATTGGCGACATCGAAGGCCGCACCTGCGTGCTAGTCGACGACATGGTTGATACAGCCGGTACACTTTGCCATGCCGCCAAGGCTCTGAAAGAGCATGGTGCATCCAAGGTATTGGCGTATTGCACGCACCCCGTGCTTTCCGGACGCGCAATCGAGAACATCAACACTTCCGTTCTTGATGAGCTTGTCGTTACCAACACCATTCCGCTTTCTGCTGCTGCGCAAGCCTGCACTCGTATCCGCCAGTTGGACATTGCTCCAGTGGTAGCCGAAGCTGTGCGTCGTATCAGCAATGAGGAATCCATCAGCGCCATGTTCCGTTAAGAACTGGTGTTGGTATAACGGCCCCGCATCATGCGGGGCTTTTTAGTCAATGGTCTGATCGCTGGTCGCAAGTGACTCAGGCAATTGTCTTTTTTAGGAGACTACAAATGGTCGACTTTACTCTGAATGCCCAAGCGCGTTCCGACCTGGGGAAAGGTGCGAGCCGCCGCCTGCGTCGTAATGCCGAACAAGTTCCTGCCGTAATTTACGGCGGTGAAAAAGCGCCTGTATCCGTTACGCTGGAAGGCAAGGATCTGGCCAAGCTGTTGAACAACGAGGCTGCTTTCAGCCACGTAATCAACCTGAACGTTGACGGCCAGAACGAAAGCGTTCTGATCAAGGCACTGCAGCGTCACCCTGCCAAGGGCTACGTTATGCATGCTGACTTCCTGCGTGTAGTGGCTGGCCAAAAGCTGACCGCAACCGTTCCGCTGCACTTCATCAATCAGGAAGCTGCCATTGGCGTTAAGCAAGGCGGCGGTGAAGTTTCGCACAACGTGAACGAAGTAGAAGTCTCTTGCCTGCCAAAAGACCTGCCTGAGTTCATCGAAGTCGACATGTCCAAGGTCGAGCTGAACCAGATTGTTCACATGAGCGACCTGAAGCTGCCGGCTGGCGTTGAGCTGGTATCTCTGGCTCATGGCAGCGACCTGCCAGTAGCAAGCATCCACCTGTCCCGCGTCCAGGCTCCGGCTGAGGGCGAAGGCGAAGGTTCTGCTGAGTAAGGCATTGCCTAAGGCTTGTTGAGGAGAAGGTAACGCCTCTACAGCAGACTATTATGAGCGCATCGCCCTGATGCGCTTCTCGATAGGGTTACTCTGTCTGTATAGTCGCTGCCTTAACCTCATAGACAAACTTAGGAAGAAGGGCTCCCGTTATGACTGCCGTACAACTGATCGTTGGCTTGGGTAATCCAGGCGCTGAATACGAACAGACGCGGCATAATGCGGGGGCCCTTTTTGTTGAACGTCTTGCTGCTCAACATCATGTCAATCTAGTCGCTGATCGCAAGTATCATGGCCTGACGGGCCGATTTACACATGACGGCCATGATGTTCGCCTCTTGATTCCTACGACCTACATGAACCGTAGCGGCCAAGCTGTTGCGGCGCTTGCAGGTTTTTACCGTATTCCTGTGGAATCCATTCTGGTCGCCCACGATGAGTTGGATATGCCGCCAGGTGTTGCCAAGTTGAAAAAAGGTGGCGGGCACGGTGGTCATAACGGCTTGCGCGATATCATTGCCCAATTGGGCAACCAAAACGGTTTTCATCGCCTACGGCTTGGCATTGGCCATCCGGGGCATAGCAGTCTAGTCTCCGGCTACGTATTGGGCCGCGCGCCACGTGCCGAACAGGAGCTGCTGGATACCAGTATCGATTTTGCCCTCGGCGTGCTGCCGGACATTCTGGCCGGGGATTGGACCCGTGCCATGCAGCGCTTGCATAGCCAGAAGGCCTAACCTACTCCGCGAGGGACAATTTCATGGGATTTAACTGTGGCATCGTCGGCTTGCCCAACGTTGGCAAGTCCACTCTATTCAACGCCCTCACCAAGTCCGGCATTGCTGCAGAAAACTTTCCGTTCTGCACCATCGAGCCGAATAGCGGCATAGTGCCAATGCCTGACGCTCGACTCAACGCACTGGCCGAGATCGTCAAGCCCGAGCGCGTAATCCCTACAACCATGGAGTTCGTGGATATCGCCGGCCTGGTAGAAGGCGCATCCAAAGGCGAAGGCCTTGGAAACAAGTTCCTGGCCAACATCCGCGAAACCGATGCCATTGCTCATGTGGTTCGCTGCTTTGAAGACGAAAACGTTATTCACGTAGCCAACTCCGTTGACCCCAAGCGAGACATTGAGGTCATTGACCTTGAGCTGATCTTTGCGGACCTGGAAAGCTGTGAGAAGCAATTGCAGCGAGTGGTTCGCAACGCCAAGGGCGGCGACAAGGAGGCAGTAGCTCAAAAAGCACTTCTTGAAAAGCTGATTCCTCATTTCGAAGCAGGAAAGCCTGCGCGCAGCCTGTTGAAGGACATGGATGACGAGCAGAAGCGCATGGTACGCGGCTTTCATCTGTTAACCAGCAAGCCAGTCATGTATATCGCCAACGTGGCTGAGGATGGATTCGAAAACAATCCTCATCTGGATATCGTCAAAGGCATTGCTGCCGAAGAAGGCGCGATTGTCGTTCCGGTATGCAACAAAATCGAAGCTGAAATTGCCGAGCTGGATGATGGTGAAGAAAAGGATATGTTCCTTGAGTCGCTAGGCTTGGAAGAACCTGGCCTGAACCGCGTAATCCGCGCTGGCTATGAACTGCTGAATCTACAGACCTATTTCACTGCCGGAGTGAAGGAGGTTCGTGCCTGGACCGTCAAGGTGGGCGCTACCGCGCCACAGGCAGCTGCCGTGATTCACACTGACTTTGAGAAAGGCTTCATCCGCGCCGAAGTGGTCGCCTATGACGACTTTATTCAGTACAAGGGTGAAAATGGCGCGAAGGAAGCAGGCAAATGGCGCCTGGAAGGTAAGGATTATATCGTCAAGGATGGCGACGTTATGCACTTCCGCTTCAACGTCTGATCTGCTCAGCGGACCTGCGATGCAGGTCCGCTCCCCTTCCCTTCTACCTGCACATGCTCAAGACAGCAGCAACTTACGTCTACTGGTTGACTGGCAAAGCCGCATGCAGTTGAGTCAGCTCGTTGACCTTGTCGTATAGCTTGTCGGTACTGGTAGCCATGGTGGTAGGCACAAACTGGTTAGGCTGGGAAAAACCAGCAGCCATGGTGGTAAATTTCCACTGCGCCTTAACCTTGCATAAGGCAACAGCAGTCACTTGATTTGGCGTTCCTGCTTGCCAAATAGTGCTTCAAAGTCTCTTACCAATGCCTCGAATGCTCTTTCCAGATCAGGCACAGTTGCTCATAACGACTCCATCACGACAAGCTCACTTCAGCGCTTTTACAGAAGTGCTGCGTTAATCTTTCAGGAAGAAATAAAGGTAGCGTGAGCAAAATGGAGGACGAAGCAATAAGGACCATTCTGCCGGTACGAGCAGAATGGCCCTCAGCATAGGTATCGGTCAGTTGCCGGCAGATAGCCCTGCGTACAGCCGTGTCAGCTCGTTCATCTGCTTGAACAGCGTATCGGCACTGGAGGCCATTGCTGTGGGGACATAGTTGTCGGGAGTGGTTAGATCTACCGCCGTACGGGTGAATTTCCACTGAGCTTCGGCTTTACGCAGCGAAGTGGCAATTTCAGGGTTGGGCGTGCCCGCGGTATTGAGTTCTGTCATGACGGTATCGAACTCACCGACGGACTTGTCAAACGCCTCGTCCAGCCCGGGCGCCTGCACACCCCAGTTCTTGGCCATGTACAGCATGGCGATCCGCTGGCTTAGCACTCGGTTCCAGCCACTACGGTTCACCAGACGGGAAGACTCACCACCGTTGTTCTTTGCGACGAGATCCGTCAGCTTTTGGCACTGATCCAAGAGCTGATCACTGACGCCCAGCATGGCGACGGCCTGATCCTTGTCAGGATTAGCCTGAACCAGCTGCTTGTATTCCTGCCAAGTCTTCTCTATCTCGCTGAGTTTGCTGCGAATTTCAGTATTCGGTGCGAACTCGACAAGTAATTTGTGATGGTTGTCGAACAGTGTAACGGTGTCCTTGAGCTGCTTGGCTGCAACGTCTACGCGAACACCGGACCCCATCATCAGGTAATCTTTGGCCATGCGTTGGCCCAGCGTGCGCTGAAGGCCAGCCATGTTCATCGCTTCTTCAGGGGTAATGGCCGCCCAGCAAGAGGCACTAACAAGACTGACGCCCAAAACGGCTACACGCAAAAAATCCTTTAGCATTTACTTCTCCAAAAGGGCTATTCGCTGGCCAGGCAAAGCGGGGCCTTTTTTAGAAACAGCAAGGCGCCGCGAATAGTTAAGCTCCGCGGTTATCGATTTAATTAGTGCGGGATGTGGTATGAAGGCGAATCGTCATGACAGCTGATGTCATAACGCCATCGAATCATAAGGCCGCTATTGTAGCGTCTTGAAAAGTCAATAGGACGTTTTTACTAGGACATAATGTCGCCCCTGCCCAGAAGCGTGACAGCGACAGCACCTCCGCTGGAACAAGGGCACATTGGAAGCAGGCCGCTTACATGATCAACCGCTAACCCGCAAAGGACCGCCAACCGGAACGTACTCAACAGGTGTCTCACCTGGGAGGTCTTGGACAGGGTCGTCCTGATAGCCGAACCCTTCCTCCTTCAGGTTGATGGAGTGTGTGCTGTGTTCTCGGGCACTCGTATTGCTCAGCTTGGTAAACAGGCGATCATCATCCTGCAAGGTGAAGCGGTCTCCTGGGCAAAGCTGTGCGAAAGTAATCGTGGCGGCGGTACTCATCAAGCAGTCTCCTTATAACCGTTGAAGTCTCTTATGAATGGAGAGTTTCCGGTCGATCAAGGTTCCGAACAGCGACCGGAACTGACTTGCAGAGCACACATTGCAGAATAAAAAAGGCTCGCCTGGAAACGACGAGCCAAGACGTGGAAAGCCGTTTAGCGCTTAGCCTTGCGCTTATTTCGGTACTGGTCGATGACAACGGCCACCACAATGATGATGCCCTTGATGATGTCCTGGATGTAGGCGTCGACCCCGAGGAAGGTAAAGCCGCTGGCCATGACGCCCAGAATCAGGGCGCCGATGACCGTTCCGGTAATACGTCCTACGCCGCCCGCCAGGCTGGTACCGCCAATCACGGCGGCAGCAATCGCATCCAGCTCGTAGGACATCCCCATCCCCGCCTGACCTGTAGCGGCTCGGGCCGAGGCAACGACACCAGCGAGGCCTGCTAGAAGGCCAGCGATGCTATAGACGATGATCAGATGGCGCTTGACGTTGATGCCCGAGATGCGAGCCGCCTGCATGTTGCCGCCAATGGCATAGGTGTACTTACCGTATTTGGTATACCGCAGGGCGATATGAAAGATGACAGCCACGACCAGAAAGATGATGACCGGCATGGCACCGCTGCCAATGGCGGTGTACGAGTCGGACAGCATGCTGATGGGCTGACCTTCGGTGTAATAACGCGCCAGACCGCGGGCCGACACCATCATGCCCAGCGTGGCGATGAAAGGAGGAATGCCGGTAGCGGCAATAATGCTTCCGTTAATGACGCCGGCCAGCAGTCCCACGCCTAATCCGGCCATGATCGGCACCCAAACCGGCATGTCGGTCAATGAGGGGAAGACCGCTCGGCCAAAATCGGACGTTTGCGCCAGACTGGCTGCAACCATTGCAGAAAGCGCGAGCACGGAGCCTGAAGACAGATCGATTCCTGTGGTGATAATGACTTGGGTAACGCCAATGGCTAGAAGACCAATGATGGAAACCTGGAGAATCATCAGCACCAGGCGCTGGGAGTTCATGAGAAAGCTCTGATCACGCATGACCCAGCCGAACAGCTCGAACACTAAGCCAATACCCAATAGTACGAGCAGAATACCCACTTCAGTAGGAATACGCCGCTTGGTCTTCCTGGGTACCTCAGCTGTTTTGTTTTCAGTGATAGCATTCATAGTGATTTCCTCTTCTCCTGCTTTCGCCCAGGCGAACGTGCCCGCTGACTACTGCCAGGCCGCTATGCGTATCGATATGCGGAGAAAACCTCCGCCCCTACTCAGTGAATCGCTCTGATTCCGGATGCGTGATGCATGATCCGTTCTTGCGTGGCCTCGTCGCGGTCGAGCACGCCAGTCACTTCCCCTTCATGCATGACCAGGATGCGGTCGCTCATGCCGAGCACTTCAGGCAGTTCGGACGAGATCATGATGACGGCCATGCCTTCACTGGCCAGCAGAGAGATCAGCCGGTAGATCTCAGCCTTGGCACCTACGTCGATCCCTCGCGTCGGCTCATCCAGAATGAGGACACGCGGGTTGGTCATCAGCCACCGTGCCAGCAATGCTTTTTGCTGATTACCACCGGACAGGTTGGCAATGCACTGCTCCAGCGAAGGCGTTTTGACGCGCAGCTTCCTGCACATGTCTTCGCAGAGGTCGCGCAGTGGTTTTTGCTGGACAAAACCGCTACCGCTATAATTCGGCAGGACCGCGACCTCCATGTTCTCCAGAACCGACAGGCATGGAAAAATGCCGGTGTCCTTCCGGTCCTCGGTCAGGAGCGCCAGTCCTTTCTGAATGGCCAGACAGGGGTCGCTCATGGTGATTTTTTCACCGTCCAGGTAGATTTCCCCGCTGGTGGCTGGCGTGACACCAAACAGGGTTTCGGCTACGTTGGTACGCCCTGACCCCATAAGGCCGGCGATGCCAAGGATTTCACCCGCATGCAGGTCGAACGATACGTCTTTGAAGATACCGTCCAGGGACAGGTTGCGTACCGAGAGCATGACCTTGTCGGTCGGAGCGGTACGTTCGGGAAACAGCTGAGTCAGCTCACGGCCTACCATCATGGAGATCAGGCTGTCGCCATCCATGCTTTCCGCACGCTGCAGGCCGATGTAGGAACCATCCCGGAAGACCGCGACCTCATCGGCAATCTGGAAAACTTCATCCATCTTGTGCGTGATATAGATGATGCCCTTTCCCTGCGCCTTAAGGTCAGCAATGATCGAGAACAGGTGAGCCACTTCTTTTTCGGTGATGGCTGAGGTGGGCTCGTCCATGATGAGGATATCGGAGTCGTAGGAGACCGCCTTGGCAATCTCGACCATTTGCCGGCCAGCAATGCTGAGGTTGCCGACCGGCTCTTCAGGATCGAGATCAATCCGCAGGCGCGCCAGCAGCGCTTCGGTATTACGGTGCATGGCACCATGATCGACCATGTGCAGGGCGTTGAGCGGTTCACGGCCCAACCAGATGTTTTCAGCAATGGTCATGTGGGGCATCAGGTTGAGCTCCTGATGGATCATGGCGATGCCTGACTGCAGGGCGGCCAGCGGCGTTTCGAACGTCACGGGCTTGCCACGCAGGCGAATCTCGCCACTGTCGGGCTGATGAATTCCTGCAATGATCTTCATGAGGGTGGATTTACCCGCCCCGTTTTCTCCCATCAGCGCCAACACAGTGCCTGGACGAACACGGAGCTGCACATCGGATAGAGCCACAACGCCTGGAAAGCCTTTGCTGACGTTCAGGATTTCCAGCAGGTACTCCGTACCCATGGGGTCGGCTTCGTAATTGATCTGTTTGTAGGTTGAGGGCGTTACAGCAGTAGTTGAGCCGAGCATCTTATTCTTCTCCTCGGAACGTTCGTGAGCGCCAGCTGAAGCAGGGCGCTGGCGTCTGATCGTTATTTACTCTGGAATTGCTGATAGTTCTCGGGGGTAACCAGCTGCACCGGAACCCAGATGTCGCCTTGCAGGTTTTCCTTGTTGACGAGGCGGACAGCGGCATCTACCGAGCCGGCCCCGATACCGACGGTATCGCGGTACACCGTTACACTCAGCAGTCCGCGCTTGATGGCAGCCAGGCCATCGGCCGTGCCGTCGACACCGCCTACCATGACGTCCTTGCGACCGGCCTGACGCAGTGCCATGGCTGCACCGATACCCATCTCATCGTTATTGGCCGCAACAGCATCGATCGCCTTGCCGGACAAGAGCCAATTGCTCATCAGGTCCATACCCTTGTCACGTTCCCAGTTGGCGGATTGCTCTTCCACCACTTTGATATCGGGGTATTTAGCCAGAACATCCTTCACCCCAGTCGTGCGCTTGCGCGTATCGTCATGGGCCAGTCGGCCAAGGATGATGGCGAGGTTTCCCTTGCCGCCCATCTTTTCGGCGAGATACTCCATTTGCATCTGGCCAATGCGACGCTCATCCGTGCCTACAAACACGACACCTGCCGTGAAACTGTCTACTTCAGGGCGGCTGTTGAGATAAACCAGCGGGATACCCGCCTGGGTAACGCGCTCAGTGATCTTGCGGGTCGCGGCCGTATCAGCCGGGTTAACGATGATGGCATCAACTTTCTGGCTAATGAAGTTTTCAACCTGCCCTAGCTGACGCACTACATCACCACCCGCATCCTCAAGTTGCAGGGAGGCGCCACCGGGTGTCTCTTTGGCACGCGCCTGCATGGCCTGAACAAGGTAGGCGATGTAGTTATCGTACTGTGCGACCGCCACACCGATTTTCATATCGGACCAGGCCAGCGGAGAGATAAGCAGGCAGAACAGCAAACCCAGACAGCGCTTCATGGTGGCTCCTTAAGCCCTATGCACCAGCATCATGCTGACATCGAAAAAGGCAAACCCCGACGCGGTAGAGCGCCGAGCCGAAACGGTTCTGTTCGGAGTGCGACGTGAGCAGGACGAAGGGCCATGCTGGTTGCACGATAGGACATGTGCGCTGAGCAAGCTGAGGCTCGAAGCGAGTACGCGACGGTCTACGGCTGGTAGACCGCTCGGAGTCGTCCTGTAAGGAAGAGAGGGTTTCATCGACAGTACCTGTTTGTTCTTGTTGGTGTGCACGCCTCCTGTGGAGGAGGTGCGTTACAGTCGTCAACCTTGGATCAGAATCTACTAGAATAAATTTTCCATTACAACGCAATTTCCGAATTTATTTTTCATTATATAAATAACCCGCTCTACCATAAGCGTTCCAGCTGAACACCTATATGAGCGCTGTGCCGGTCAGCGCCAAAGACACCTGTGCTCGATAATGCCGAGCCGGGTGCCAGAGGATTAGCAGCCCGTTGCTCACCACGGCTCCAGACGGCGTAGGTCACGTAGAAATGCACCTCAGGACGGGCCTTGCGAAAGGTGGGGCCATTAGGCGATTAGATAGGCGCAACGGTCAGCTTGGTCAGCGTACGGGGGTCGTCATCAACATTGATCCGGTCATGGTCGATCTCCGTGGCGAACTCCCATTGCCGGTCAGTCCATACACGGTGCGCCTGCCAATGGAATACCATTGCTATGTGCCATCGAAACGGCGTTTGTCACGCGGATATATCATCTGGAACTGGCTGCCAAAGCACTGGGCTACCTGCCAGTCGAAAAACTCAACAACCCGGAAACTGACGCTGCCCTTGTTATAACCTGTCGGTCCTGTAGACCCTAGCGCCATACCTGGCTCCGTACTGGACTGCCAAGGTGTTGCCGCTGCCCCACTCTATGCACAGCAGCAAAAGCGAGTCCATGGCGCGTACTGGAATCAGTGAAGGAGTAGCGCCGCAGAACGCGGCGCAAAAGACAGTGTTGCGTTAGTGCTTGATGCGGCTCTGGAACGAATCCACATTCTCGGGCGTGATCAGCTCATAGGGAATCCAAACGTTTTGCTCAACCGGCTCCTTTTTTGCCAGCTTTACGGCTGCTTCCACAGCGCCATCAGCCTGCCCTTTGGCATCCTGGAAGACAGAGGCTGCCAGCATGCCGCGCTTGACCGCGGCCAGACCATCCGGCGTGCCGTCAACGCCTCCGATCAATACCGAGCCCTTTGCCTTGCCGGCCTGCTGTAGCGCCATGGCCGCGCCAATTGCCATTTCATCGTTGTTGGACGAAACCGCATCGAACTCCTTACCTGACAGGAGCCAGTTGCTCATCAGGTCCATGCCCTTGTCACGCATGTAATTGGCCGTCTGCTCTTCTACTACTTTGATCTCGGGATACTTGGCCAGAACCTCCTTTACCCCCTTGGTGCGGTTATGCGTGGAGTTGTTGGCCAGATCGCCCAGCATGATGACCAAGTTCCCTTTCCCGCCCATTTTATCGGCCAGGTACTGCATCTGCAGACGCCCGGCTTCCAGGTCATTGGATGCCACTGTGACTACGCCTTTTGGCAGACTTTCCTCATCCGGACGACGATTGACATACACCAGTGGAATTCCGGCCTTTGTCGCCGCCTCGGTGATATTACGGGTAGCTGCAGTATCGACCGGGTTGACGATAATGGCGTCGACCTTCTGGCTTACAAAGCTTTGTACCTGGTTGAGCTGCTTGACCACATCGCTGCGGGCATCCTCGAATTGCAACTGAACGCCTTCATCCTTGGCTTTCCTGGCCATCGACTCGCGCAGGTACGTCAGCCAGTTGTCGTCAAACTGCGCCATGCTGACCCCGACCTTGATATCGGCTGCCATAGTGGTTGTAGCCATGAACAGCGACAGGGCTGCGGCGGCGATTCGTTTGCTCATCTGCATGATGAATGACTCCAGATATTGTGAGTGTTATGGGTGGAAGTGCATCACGATCAAGCAGAGCCCCAGGGCGGGACTCCCCTTTCTTACGAACAGGAACGCGTCATTCTTGGCGATTACCCAGGCAAGCCAGAAGGCAGCAGGAACCAGTCAGGTAAAAGACCGAGTAGGAAAAGCGAGGCGGCGCGGCCAGAAAGGCCGCTTGAGCGCAGAGAGGATTATCGTTCATCGACGGCACCTTTTTGTTTTTATCGGCCTGCCCGTACAAGCCCTGTATGGGTCGTGAAATCGTCAATCTGATTCAGACTGTATTGGAATTTAATTTCCAAAACAACAACATATAGAATTATCTTTTTTATCGCAGCAGTGGCAGAAAATGGCAGTTTGCAGACGTTGTAAAGCCGGGAAGCAATTCTCGGCTCCAGGCTTCTATAAGGATGAGAACGAGATGATCAGCCCAGCGTAATAACCTGACCCTGCTGAGCACTGCGGCGGGCGGCATCAAGGATGCGTGTGGTTTCCAGGGCGTCTTCCAACGAAACAGGCAGTTCGCCTTTTCCGCTCAGGGCAGCTGCCAGGTGCTCATAGAAGAGGTCCCAGCGGCCCCGCTCGGAGGGCACTAGCTCACGCTCTTCGCCATGCTGCATCCAGCCCCAGCGCAGGTGGTCCTCAACGCCCCAGCGGTCCCGCTCGGTCTTGGGTGAACGTCCCGCCAGGAGTGCCTGATCCTGCCCATCCAGGCACTCTATCCGATAGCAGCCTTCGGTGCCGTTAACCTTGAGTCGAGGCCCTGGATTATGCTGAATCGTACTGCCCCAGAGACGTGAGATGACACCATTTTGATGGGTAAGCGACAGGAAGAAGTCCTCATCGAGTTGCTGCTGCTCATCCATGAAACGGACCTCGGCATAGACCGAGCGTACCGATCCGAACAGCCAGAGCGCCTGATCGACCAGATGACTGCCCAGATCCCGCAATAAACCTCCACCACTGGCGTTACCCCGAGTGCCGGATACAAAGGTTTCCACACGCGATTCGAATGTAAGGACTTCGCCCAACTTGCCTGACGTAATCATCCGGCGAGCGGTACGGATGTCCGAGTCCCAACGGCGGTTCATGTAAACCGTGAGTGGTACGCCACCTTCGCGGGCGGCTGAGATCAGTAGTTGAGCACGCGATTCGTCCAGGGCAAACGGCTTGTCGCTGACGACGGGAACGCCTCTGGAGACAGCCTCCAGAATCATGCCTTCCCGGATTTCGGGCGGCGTGGAAATTACCACAGCATCAACACCGGCATCGATCAGCTCGGCTAGCGTGTCGTAGGCGGGTACGCCGGGATAATCCTGTTGCAATTCGGCGCGGCGATCGGGTGAACGTATTACGACACCCACCAGGGCGATAGGTGACACTGACGTGATCAGGGGCGCATGGAAAAACCGTCCGCCCTTACCATAACCCACCAAACCAACACGCATAAAACCTCCGAGCAATAACAGGCCTACCCTGTGTCCGACAACGAAGCGCGTCAGGGTCCTTTTTTAGTAGGGGAAATAGCCGTCTTGCATGACGGCTGCGCAAGCCGGGAGCCTGCAAACACTCCCGGCCAGAAGGGCGTATTAGCCGAGTTCCTGCTTGACGCGCTCCAGCATGAAGCGGCTCGACTCATCGGCCCGGTCTTCAAAACCGAAGACGGCGACGGTAGCGATACCGTCGAATTTCATTTCCCGCAACGTAGAAAAGAAGGCCTCCCAGTCCACTTCGCCTTGCCCGATATCCAAGTGCTGGTGGACGGTGGCGTTGACGCCTGGTGGGTTGACGATATAGCGCAGACCCGACGAAGCTCGATGATTCCAGGTGTCGGCAATGATCACGTGGGTCAGTTTGTCCCCGGCGTAATGCAGCATCGAGGCGATATCGCCCTTGCCGTCATCGTAGAAAAAGGTGTGTGGCGCAGCGTACAGGTAGTTCACGAAGTCTTTGTCGAGGCCACGGATCAGGTCGACCGACTCGTTGTTGCGCTCGCTGAAGTCATAGGGATGCGCCTGGATGTCGAGCTTGATGCCTTCGCGTTCGAAAATTGGCAGGAGCTCTTCCATGGACTTCATGAACTGGTTTTCGCACACCAGCGGCTGGTCCGACTGACCACTGAATTCGGTGTTCATGAGATCGCAGTCCATTTCTACGGAGATCTCGATAGCGCGCTTCCAGTTACGAACCGCTGCCTTGCGCAGCTCCTCGTCCGGTGCAGCCCAATGATAGACCGGTAGCAGCGAGGACAGCTTTACACCGGTATCGCTCAGTGCCTTTCTGAATTCACGGATCCGAGCCTTGTCGACGCGTGGGTACTTGTAGAACGGCAGGAAATCGTCCCGCGGGGACAGCTCGATGTATTCGTAACCCAGCTCCGCTACTTTATCCACCATCTTGGGGATGGGCAGGAAACGGTACATGTTCGGGTCCAGACAAATACGCATGATCTGTTCTCCTGTGGCGGCCCCTCCCCTGAAGGAGAGGCCTTTTATCTGTTATGGGAGGCTTACTCGTAGAAGACAGGACGCTGTGGCAGGCGGATCGGCTCGATAGCGCCGCTGCCCTGGGCAGCCACGCAGGCATCGGCGGTCACGGCGGCGGTGTAACCATCCCATGAGGATGGACCGGTGATCTTGCCCGCCTTGATACCGTCAATGAACGCCTGCAGCTCCACGTCGTAGGCATCGATGAAACGCTGCTTCCAATCCATGAGGATTTCAGTGGACAACTTGGCACCGCTGCGCAACTGAACGGAAGCAGGCTCCGGCAGCTTGGCAATGCCACGCTCGCCGACGACTTCGCACTGGATGTCGTAGCCGTACTGGCAATTGACGAAGACTTCCACGTCGATACGGGTGCCCTTGGCAGTTTCCAGCAGGACAATCTGTGGGTCCTTCAGATGAGCAAATGCCTGGGACGTCTTTCGGGGATAAATGACCTGGGCTGACACATACTGATCGTCCAGCAGCCAGCTCAAGACATTAATCTCGTGGATCAGCGTGTCGACGATGGCCATCTCGGTGGTATAGGACTCGCCTACCGTCGGGTTGCGGTGCGCCGCGTGGATCATCAGCGGCTCGCCGATCTTGTCGCTGTCGATCACGGCCTTGAGCGCGCGATAGCCCTGATCGTAAGGACGCATGAAGCCGACCTGTACCAAACGCTTGCCATGCTTCATTTCAGCTTCGACAATTTTCTTGCAGCCTTCTGCCGTAACCGCCAGCGGCTTTTCGCAGAAGACCGGCTTGCCGGCTGCAATGGCCGACAGCACGAACTCTTCATGACTTGGCCCCCAGGAGGTGACGAGAACGGCGTCCACCTCCGGTGCATTGATCAGATCGTGGCCGCTGGCATAAACCTCGGCTTCAATGCCCTGCTGTTGTACGACCTTGGCGGCCTGCTCCTGATTGATGTCGTTGACCGCCACGACTGTACTGCCCACCAATGCATGACTGCACCGGCGAATGTGATCCTGTCCGATAGCCCCTGTTCCGATTACGCCGATACGCAGTGTCATGGTCATTCTCCGTTTGGAATTCTTGTTCGAAAAACGTTGGGGTAATACCGGGCGTGATAGGTATCGTTGCATTCAACCCATCGCCACCCTGCAAATCAGTACTGTCGGGCTTTGGCGGTGTTCTCCTTGAGCATGCGTGACACCGCCTGGACCTTCTCGCTGGTGGAGACTTCGGCACCACCGACGCGCCACCAGGAGAGGTATTTGTGAATCATGGTCTTGGGCAGGACCTTGATGTCGATCAGCGTGGAGACCGTCTGCCGACGCGCGTCTTCCAGCGCGGCGTGCAGTTCGTCCAGCGTTTTTACACGATAAGTCTTGCAGCCATAGGCGGCGGCGCTCATGGCGAAATCCACGGGGACAAAACCACCATCGAGCTTGCCGGTTTCTGGGTTGCGATAGCGGAACTCGGTACCAAAGCTGTCCATGCCGTGCTCCATCTGCAAGTTGTTGATGCAGCCGAACGTCATGTTGTCCAACAGGATCACGTTGATCTTCTGGCGTTCCTGAATGGACGTTGCCAGTTCGGAGTGCAGCATCATGTAGGAGCCATCGCCGACCAGGGCATAGACTTCGCGTTCGGGCTCGGCCATCTTCACGCCTAGGGCTGCGTTGATTTCATAGCCCATGCAGGAGTAGCCATACTCCAGGTGATAGGTGTTGGTGCCTTTGCTGCGCCAGGCCCGCTGTAGATCGCCTGGCAGGCTGCCGGCAGCGGCAACAATGATGTCTTCGTTGGCCAGGGTTTCGTTCAGCGCACCCAGCACGCGGCTCTGGGTCAGGCTGGAGCCGGTCAGCTCGACAAACTCTTCGAGCACGGCACGTGGCAGGTGATCATCGATCTCGGGTACAAAATTTTCGGTGCCGTATTCAACGCTGTAGACACGGTCGATTTCCTCCTTGAGCTTGGCGCGGGCCTGCTGCGGTGCATCGCCCCATTGCGCCTTGTAGCCGGTACGACCCAAGACTTCGCCTAGCGCTTCCAGCCCTACCCTCGCATCCGCAACGATCTGCACGGCATCGAGTTTGTAAGCATCGAAGGCACTGGCGTTGAGGTTGATAAACTCGACGTCCGGGTTCTGGAAAATCCACTTGGACGAGGTGGTGAAATCGGTGTAACGCGTGCCGACGCCAATGACCAGGTCGGCTTCCTTGGCCAGCATATTCGCTGCCAGGCAACCCGTTTCGCCGATTCCCCCCACGTTCAATTCATGGGCCGAGACGATGGCGCTCTTGCCCGCCTGGGTCTCGGCGAACGGAATTTCGAAGCGCTCGGCAAAGCGCTGCAGGGCTTCGGCTGCGCCGGAGTACTTGACCCCACCGCCACAAATCAGCAGCGGCTTGCGCTTGCTCTTGAGCAGCGCCACGGCATCGTCCAGCATGGCCTTAGTGGCTGGGCGGCGGTCGATGCGGTGCACGCGCTTCTGAAAAAAGTAATTCGGGTAATCGTAGGCTTCGCCTTGCACGTCCTGCGGCAGGGCCAGGGTTACGGCACCGGTTTCGGCCGGGTCGGTCAGCACGCGCATGGCATTGATGGCAGCGGTCATCAGTTGCTCGGGACGGGTGATGCGATCCCAGTACTTACTGACGGCCCGGAACGCATCGTTGGTGCTGATGGAGAGATCGTGGGACTGTTCGATCTGCTGTAGCACCGGATCAGGCTGACGGCTGGCGTAGACGTCCCCCGGCAGGAGCAGCACTGGAATGCGGTTGGCGGTTGCAGTGGCTGCCGCCGTGATCATGTTGGCCGCCCCCGGGCCGACTGACGATGTACAGGCATAGATCTGACGACGCAGCTTCTGCTTCGCATAGCCCACGGCGGCATGAACCATGCCTTGCTCATTGCGGCCTTGATGGACGATGAGCTCACCCGGGTCCTGTTCCAGTGCCTGTCCAAGCCCCAGCACGTTGCCGTGACCAAAGATGGTAAAGATGCCTTTGACGAACTTGGTTTCAACCCCATCGACGCTCACGTACTGGTTATCGAGAAACTTCACCAGCGCCTGGGCCATGGTCAGTCGTGTTGTACTCATGTTGTCACCCTTTCAATTCCACGCCTGGGGTCGAGTACAGGGCGACATGTGCCGCCCTGCCTTGCCCTTTGTTATAGGTACTGTCTCTGCTTAGGCCGCCTGCCCTTTGGCAGCGTCTACACGTGCTTTCAGATGCTGCATGCTGGCTAGCAATGACGGCTGAATATCCGTCAGCGCATGGACGCTTTCGGCGAACGGCTCGAACGACAGGTGGCCGTTATAGCCCAGCTTGAGCAGCTCACGAACCTGTGCGGCATTGCCCAGGATGTCGGCCTCGCCCACCAGCACGCGGTGGCCATCACGGATGGTGTTCAACGGCAGCGCACCGTCCTCCACACCCGAGATGTGCACCAGACCGGTCATCTCCGGGAAGAACTCCTGCTCACCTGCCAAATGATGGTGGAAGGTGTCATGCACGACACGGAACACATCGCGCCCGCCTACGGCATTGATAGCGTCTACGGCATCACGCTTACGGCGCAGCGAGCATTCCTCAAAGCCCAGCGGCTCCACAAAGCCCAGGATGCCGTGCTCACGCAGGATAGGCGCCAGTTCGGTCAGCGCCATACGCAGATCACGAGCGCGTTCGGCTTCGCTACGCGGGTCTTTGGGATCATTGAGCGGGCACATGACCAGACCCTCTGCGCCACAGTCGCGGGCGTAGGCGGCCAGCTTTAACGTCTGGGCACGACGCTCGTCATTCCACACATCGAAGGGATACAGCGCATTGATCGACAGCACACGGATGCCCTTCTCCTGGCACAGCTGACGTACGCGTGAAGCGGGAGTGCCATCCTCTATTTCGATGCCTTTGAGGTCGTTGCGGATCTCAATGGCATCCGCGTTAAGCGTGATAGCAAGCGAAATGAACTCTTCCAACGGCAGGCGTGGGGCAACCATGCGGTTAAGGGCAAAACGTAAGGGCTGGCTCATCTTGTTGTTCTCCAGGATTCGATAAACGCAGTGCTGGTTTGGGGTATGGGTTATTTAGCAGTCGGCATGCTGAATTCGGCACCCTTGGCGATGCTGTCGGGCCAGCGCTGCATGACGCTCTTGTAACGGGTATAGAAACGGATGCCTTCTTCGCCATAGGCATGGTGGTCGCCAAACAAAGAGCGCTTCCAGCCGCCAAAGGAATGCCAGGCCATGGGGACGGGAATCGGTACGTTGATACCTACCATGCCCACCTGAATGGAGCGCGCAAACGCACGGGCCACGCCACCGTCGGTGGTAAAGCAGGACACGCCATTGCCAAATTCATGGGCATTGATCAGCTCGACGGCCGAGGCAAAGTCCGGCACGCGCACGATGCCCAGCACCGGGCCGAAGATTTCGTCCTTATAGATGGTCATCTCGGACTTGACCTGATCAAACAGGGTTGCGCCAACAAAGAAGCCATTCTCGGCACCCGGCACCTTGAAGTTGCGACCGTCGACGATCAGTTGCGCACCCTCTTCAACGCCTTTGGTGATGTACCCCTCGACCTTGGCCTTGTGCTGGGCAGTCACCAGCGGGCCCATGTCGGCCTCGCCTTCCATGCCGTTGCGTACACGGAGGTTGTCGATGCGGGGCAAAAGCTTTTCGATCAGCTTGTCGCCTACATCGCCTACGGCCACGGCGATGGAAATCGCCATGCAGCGCTCACCGGCGGAGCCGTAACCGGCACCGATCAAGGCATCGGCCGCCTGATCCAGATCGGCATCCGGCATGACGATCATGTGATTCTTCGCGCCACCTAGGGCCTGGACGCGCTTACCGCGGCGGGTGCCTTCCTGATAAATGTATTCGGCAATGGGTGTGGAGCCTACAAAGGAGATAGCTTCAACGTCCGGGTGTTGCAGCAGTGCATCCACCGCTTCCTTGTCACCCTGTACGACGTTAAACACGCCATCGGGTAGGCCAGCCTGCTTGAGCAGATCCGCCATGAGCAGGCTGGCGGAAGGATCGCGCTCGGAAGGCTTGAGAATAAAGGTATTGCCGGTGGCCAGTGCCATCGGGATCATCCACAGCGGCACCATGACCGGGAAATTGAACGGCGTGATCCCGGCACAAACGCCCAGCGCCTGACGCATGTTGTAGTTGTCGATGCCACCACCGATGTTGTCGGTGAATGCCGTCTTCATCAGATGGGGCGCACCGCAGGCAAACTCGACAACCTCGATGCCGCGGGTGACTTCACCCATGGCATCAGACAGGACCTTGCCGTGCTCGGACGTGATGAGCTGCGCCAGCTCCTTGTGGTGCTTGTCCAACAGCTCCTTGAACTTGAACAGGATGCGCGAACGGCGCAGAGCCGATTGTTCGGACCAGGCCGGAAACGCGGCCTTGGCGGCTGCGACAGCTTCATTCACCGTTTGGGTGGTCGCCAGCGCCACGCGAGCTTTTACTTGCCCCAGCGCCGGGTTGAACACATCGCTGTAACGCTCGGTGCCCGCTTCCTGGACCTGACCATTGATGTAATGGCCGATAATTGTTTCTTGACTCATGTCGAACTCCTTCGGGGCCGCTCGAAGCACGGCGTAGCTAACAAAACCAATGGATCCTTACCGCGATCCGCTCTTATCAAATGGGCTTGGATGACAAGGCCCGACCGGTTTTCCGAGTACTGGCCGGCATGGGCTGGCGACGAATCTTGGCCAGCATCACGCCTTCCATTTTTTCCAGCGATACACCACGGGTTTCAGGGACGAAACGGATGACGAACCAGTAGCTGAACACGCCAAAGCCTGCGAACAGCCACATCGGGAAGGCACCATTGAATGTGCTCATCAGGTAGGGATGGTCATTGATCATCGGGAACGTCTGGGTCACCAGAAAGTTGGCGATCCACATGCTGCATACGGCCACACTCATGCCCAGCGAGCGCAGACGATTCGGGAAAATCTCGGAGATCAGAACCCAGGTGCCGATCCCCCAGGACAGCGCATACAGCAGCATGAACAGGAGCATCCCGAACAGCGTCAGGTAGCCGTCCTGATGGGTGTACATGGCGTAAGAGGTGATCAGGAGCCCGCTGACCGAGCCGATGGTGCCGTACTTCATCAGCGGAATCCGGCCGACGCGGTCGATCAACCAGGCGCCGATCAGCGTGCCCACTAGCTGCATCACACCAATCCAGATGGTCTGGAACAACGCGGACTCGGTACTGGCGGTGACGCCTTTGAGTACCATCGGCGCGTAATACATCATCACGTTCACGCCGCTGATCTGCTGAAGCATGGCCAGCATGCACCCGACAAACAGGATCACCCCTAAGCCGGATTTGCACAGCTCCACTTTTTGCGGGCAGCCCTGGCGGTCCTGCTTCAATGAGTCCTTGATCTCCGCCAGGAGATGCCCGGCATGCTCGGCGTTGGAAATACGTGTCAGCGTCTTCAGGGCCTTATCGTCCTGACCGACCATCACCTGCCAGCGGGGCGACTCCGGAATGGTGAATACCATGATGCAGAAGAGAATGCAGGGCACAACTTCGGAGCCGATCATCCAGCGCCAGCCGTAGTCGACCAGCCACTCCGCCGCTACATCACGGGCAATCAGGTAGTTCACAGTAAAGACAATCACCTGGCCAGCGACGATGGCAATCGACTGCATGCCAAGCGCACGGCCCCGCATGTTCTTGGGCGAGACCTCAGACATGTACATGGGCGAGACCGTAGCCGCCAGCCCCACGGCCAACCCGCCAATCATGCGGTAGATGACAAACCAGACGAAGCTGTCGACCACCGCCGCCCCTACTGCTGAAACGGTAAACAGCACAGCGGCCAGAACGAGCGCCTTCTTACGACCCAGACAGCCGGCTACCCAGCCTGCGCTCAAGGCACCGACGACGCAGCCGATGACCACATTGGAAACCGCCCAGCCGGTCTCGGCCGCAGACAGGGAAAAATACGCACGCAGCGAGTCCACAGCGCCGGAAATGACAGCAGTGTCATACCCGAACAGAATGCCGCCTAACGCCGCCACGGCGCAGATTCTCAGCACATAACCGATGTCATGGCGATGTGCATGGGTGGAAGTAGGGATCGTCATATCGCTCGCTCTGGTTCTTGTTCTTGGGTTTCCAGAAGTCAGCTACTACGAAGTTGCTTCTGATCGTGTATTCGGCTCGTGCACTCCCTGAGACGCGTTGTTGTAGCCCCGCCAGCCATGGCGGGAGTTCGGTGTTGAAGCGGATCAGCCCTGAAGCAACCACTCGTGGGCCGGGTCGTTATGGAATTTCCAGACACGCTTGGGCCCGGCCATTACGTTGAGGTAGTAGGAGGTGTATCCCCAGGGTACGGAAACCGGGTGGTAGCCCTTGGGAACGAGTACCACATCGTTGTTTTCCACAGTCATCGCCTGGTCGATGCTGCGGTCGTCGGTGTAGACACGCTGGAAGGCAAAGCCCTGGGGCGGATTCAGACGGTGGTAGTAAGACTCCTCCAGAAAGCTCTGTGCCGGCAGGTCATCCGTGTCGTGCTTGTGGGGCGGATAACTGGAGGAATGACCAGACGGCGTGATCACTTCCACCACCAGCAGCGAATGCGCCTCGGCCGTGTCCGGCAGGATGTCGCAGACGTAACGGGTGTTGGCGTCCTTGCCTCGGGTTGAACGCTTCATGGTCGCCGGCTCGATCAGCCGGGGCGGCAACGTTTCTTCTGGATTGCCCGGCGCCAGACATACAGCAATTTCCGCATCACCGTGGGCTACCACCAGGGCTTCGGTAGCGGGCGGCAGATAAGCTGCATAGGGTGACTTGTCCTCGAACACGCTTTGGCGATCGCCAATGTGTTTCCAGGCAAACGCACCCTTCTGCGGGTGGTTCGCCTTGATGGTCGCCTTGCCGGTCAGCAGTACGATGCACACTTCCCTGTCCTGTCCGTTCACAGGCAGCTCATCGCCATCCTTGAGCTTATGGGCCGAAAAGCCCACGTATTCGAGTGCATTGTCGGGTACCTGGACCAGCGTGCGGCGTTCAGCGGAGCCTTTGACGAGCAAATCCATACAACCTCCTCTTAATAAAGGGTGAGTCGAGCGTTGGCGCGGGATACCAGTGCGCGCAGCGTTTCATACCCTTTCTGGGCGTAGAGATAACTGGGCGCCACGGCCGGATCCTGTTCGGCCTCCACTACCAGCCAGCCGCGGTAATTGGCGGCATACAAGGTGTCGAGCAGTGGCGCAAAATCGATATCGCCATCGCCGGGCACCGTAAAGGTGCCGTTGACGATGCAATCCGGGAAACTCCATTGGTTGTTACGGGCCAGCTGCACGACATTCTTGCGAACGTCCTTGAAGTGCACATGGCAAACGCGGTCGATATGTTTCTTCAATACGGCCAGCGGATCGCCACCGCCCATGTAACAGTGACCAGCATCGAACAGGAGCCCGACCTCCTCGCCAGTCACCTCCATCAGCCGATCAATGTCCTCGGGGGACTCCACATAGGCACCCATATGGTGGTGGTAGGCCAGACGCACCCCCTGGGACTGGGTGAAGCGTGCCAGAGCCGTCAGCTTGTCGCCGTAAACCTTCCACTGCTCGTCTGTATAAAAGCGTGGACGCTCAACCAGAGGGACCCGCTTGCTCTGAATGGAACCGGCCACTTCGCCATATACCAGGACCTTGGCGTTATTTTCGGCCAACAGGCGGCAATGCTCGGCAATGCCCTTGATTTCATCTTCTGCGCTGCGATGCGCCATGAGGCTTGAGTACCAGCCGGACACCAGCTCCAGCCCGTACTCGCCCAGCACGTCACGCACGCCTTCAGGCGTTTTGGGAAACTTGCCGTTGAGCTCAAACCCCTGGTAACCGATCTCCTTACCCTCACGCAGTGCTGTGCTCAGCGGGGTTTCGCCGCCCAGCGAAGGGAGGTCGTCATTGCTCCAGGAGATCGGATTGATCCCGATCTTGACCGGTGAATTCGTCATGGTTGCCACACCTAATCTTGTTGTTGTCTGGTAGTGCGAAAAGTCGAGACGTATCAGCCCAGGCGGCGAGCCTCACGCCAGGACTTGATCAGGAACTCGAAAGTCGATTGCACTCGGCTGATCAACGCTTCGTCATCGATCTCACCGGCAAGCCAGGCGCGGCTCGGCTCCTGAAAGATCGTCCGGCCAACGGCAAACCCGCGACAGGTCTTGCTGGCACTGGCATGACGGAACCCTTCAGCCAGCTCTTCGGCCGGTGCATTGAGTCCCAGCAGTACAACCCCATGGCAATACGGATCGCGCTCGGTGATGAGCTCATCCAACTTTTCCCACACCGCCTCAGGCTGGGACTCGATCTTCCACCAGTTGGGGTAGATTCCGATGTTGTAGAGCCGCTTGATGGCGCGGTAGAGCACATCCGGCTGATCGGAGGTGTGGTTCTTCGGCGGAATCACCTCCAGCAGCAGCTCATGCCCGCTGACCTGAGCCGCTTCGTATAACCCCTTGAGCTGAGCTTCCTGCTCAAGGCGAAGCTCAGGCTCATCGTCCGGGTGAAACTGCACCAGACACTTGATGATCTGCTCCTGAGGCCACTTGATGAGATTGCTGCCAATGGAACGGCCATGCTCGAACGCCAGGGGACGCGATCCCTGCAATTCCACCGGACGGGCAATCCACCAGCCACGCCCCGTTGCCGTATTGAGGGCATCCTGGCCGAAACGCTCATCGGCCAGCAAACCAACATCGCCCTGCACGCCGTTCTCCCTCAGATCCGCCTCCACCCGCTCGATGGCACGGATGAACAGCTGCTTCAGCTCGGGAATGGCCTTGAGGTCGCGCCCGGCCTGCTGCGCCAGCTCCACCAGCTGACCGCGGTGATCGAAGGCAAAGATGTACAGCGGTTGCCATGTCTTGCGCGGCACGCTTACCTGATGCAGGCGGTTGAGCGCAGGGTCCAGATCCGGTCGGGTAATCGGTATCGGGCTGTTGAAGAAATAATCGAGCTCCGCCAGGGTAGGCATGGCCGGTGCACAGGCATGACGGGAGACGACCAGACCACCACAGGCATTGGCCAGCTGGCAGCAGCGCTCATCATCACCGCCGGTAAGCCACCCGCGCAGGAAACCGGACATGAACGCGTCACCTGCGCCCAGCACGTTGAGCACTTCCACACGGATGCCCTGGTAAATGCTGCCGTCTTCCAGGCGCTCGGGAATCTCGCCATGAATCACGGTGCAGCCCAGCGCGCCCAGCTTGACCACCAGTGTCGCCTCGCTGACTTCACGCATCTTGCGAAGGGCAGTCAGCAGATCATCCGAGCCGCCGGCAATCATGAACTCTTCTTCAGTTCCGACGACCAGATCGAAACGCGGCAGGATACGCTGAACGTGGGCGCTTACCTGTGCATTGGCAATAAAACGGGTCTCACCATCCGCCTTACCGGTGAGACCCCAAAGTACCGGACGATAGTCAATGTCCAGTACACGCTTGACGTTGTGCTTTTCGGCATAGTCCAGCGCACGGCTGCTCGCTTTGTAGACGCCCTCGGTGGAGAAATGCGTACCGGTGAT
Source organism: Pseudomonas sp. C2.3V (assembly GCF_058536325.1). NCBI lineage: Bacteria > Pseudomonadati > Pseudomonadota > Gammaproteobacteria > Pseudomonadales > Pseudomonadaceae > Pseudomonas > Pseudomonas sp. C2.3V. The sequence goes on from NZ_JBZUBN010000001.1 coordinate 3,406,700, forward strand.
GAGCAAGGCCTTGCTTGAAGCGATGAAGGATTCGTCGATGTCTTCCTCGCGCAGCGCCATGTCGGCGCAGTTTTCGCGATAGAACACCAGAGGAAAGGTTTCACGGTCCTTGATTCCCAGCAGGACCATGGCGGTGAGCCGCTCAGGATCGACTTTGATGGCCCGGGTATCACAGCCTTCCTTGTTCAGAGATTCCACCAGGAAGCGGCCCATATGGTCATCGCCGACGCGGGTCAGCATGGCGGACTTCAACCCCAACCGGGCGGTGCCGAAGGCGATGTTGGCGGATGAGCCGCCCAGGTACTTGGCAAAACTGCTCACATCTTCGAGCCGTGCCCCGATCTGCTGTGCATACAGATCGACGCCAAGGCGCCCAAGACAGATGACATCCAGCTGACGTCCATTGGCAAAGGTTGTGTCGCCCATGGTGGCTCCTATTTATTTTTATCGGCCTGCGGTCTTTCGCACCGGGGGTGCTGAACGAGTTGAAGTCAGCCTAAAACGTCTTCACGCATTAATCAAACATTTTTTCCATGTTTTCTATTTTGGAATTTTATTTCCACAAGCGAAGCGAAAAAGTCCTTTTGGCTTGAAGGTAGAAAAATCAGGATCCTGAGCGTTATTCAGATAATCACAGGGGTCAGCCAAACCGTAACCAAATGTGGCAGAACCAGGGATATACCATTGAAATAAGATAACATTACAGATTGCACTATCTGCTGATGTGTCTCATGGAACGACCTTAAATGACCTCAACGTCCCACCGCCTCAAAAGCATCGATGCCCTGCGCGGGCTCGTGATTGTATTCATGCTGCTCGATCATGTTCGCGAAACGTTCTTCCTGCATCGGCAGGTCATCGACCCCATGGATGTCGCCTCGACCTCACCTGACCTGTTCTTCAGCCGGATTGCCAGTCACCTATGCGCACCGGTCTTCGTCTTCCTGACAGGCCTGGGTGCCTTTCTTTATGGCGCAAAGCACAATGATCGGGCTGCGGTTTCCAGCTTCCTGTTCAAGCGCGGGCTATTTCTGGTCATTCTGGAATTTACGCTGGTCAGCCTGGCCTGGTCGTTCCAGCTCCCACCCAAGGTGATCTATCTGCAAGTAATCTGGGCCATTGGCCTGAGCATGATCATGCTGTCGGCACTGGTCTGGTTGCCCCGCGCAGCGCTGATCGCCATCGGCCTCGTGCTGGTAGCCGGGCACAATCTGTTGGACGGGGTGCATTTTCCGGCAGGCTCGCCCTTCCATGTCCCATGGGCGATATTGCATGACCGCGGCTGGATCGAATTGGGCGAAAGCCTGCGGCTGCGGACGTCCTATCCGCTTCTGCCCTGGATTGGCGTGATTGCGCTGGGCTATGCCGTGGGTCCGTGGTTTACCCAGCTGAACCCGTCCGAGCGCCAGAAGCGTCTGTTAGGCTGGGGGATTGGCGCCCTGTTGCTCTTCCTGGTATTGCGGATGATCAATGGCTATGGTCAGGCGCAGCAGTGGGTCACCGGAGAAACACCCCTGCTGACGGTGATGAGCTTTCTGAACATCACCAAGTACCCCCCCTCCCTGCTATTCCTCTCGCTCACACTGGGCCTGGGCCTGTTATTACTCGTGCTGTTCGAGCGCAAGCCGGAAAGCCGTCTGCTGCACTGGTTTACCGTGTTTGGCGCGGCACCGATGTTCTTCTACATCCTGCATCTATACGTGTTGGGCGTGCTGTACCGGATTGCCGTTGCCTTGTTCGGCCTCAATCAGGGAACGTACTTCGGCTTTGATCATGTCTGGGCCTTGTGGATCAGCGCCATCGTGCTGGCCTTTGCGCTCTACTGGCCGGTTCGCTGGTTTGCCCACCTCAAGGCGCGCCGCCGCGATATCACCTGGTTGAAGTATTTCTAGAACGAAACGGGGCGCCTGATAGGCGCCCCGTTTAACAGGTAATCAACATGAGCAGCGCTTAGCGCTTGCGTTCCCACACTTCCAGCGCATATGCCGGACGGCCATCCTCGGACGGGTGCTCGTCACGCGATACCCGCTGCCACTGCTGCTCATCCCATTCGGGGAAATACACATCCCCTTCCGGCTCCAGTGCTACACGGGTGAGGTAGAAGCGATCCGCATCAGGCAGCGCCTCGATGAAGAGCTGCGCCCCGCCGATCAGCATAACCTCACTGGCACCCTGCTCCCTGGCCCAGGACTCGGCTCGCGTCACCGCATCATCCAGCGATGTAAAGGTTTCGGCACCTTCGAGCGTCAGATCGGTCTGACGGCTGACGACCAGATTCAAACGCCCTGGCAATGGACGACCCAGCGAATCCCAGGTCTTTCGACCCATGATCACCGGCTTGCCCAAGGTCACGGCCTTGAAGTATTTGAGTTCTGCCGGCAAGTGCCAGGGCAGACGATTTTCGTGGCCGATCACGCCATTGTCGGCGACCGCCACGATCAAGCTGAGAGGAAGTGTCTTGTTCATAGCCGCGCAGCATAGCAGAGCACAACCGCCTTGCCAGTGGCTTGCCAGTTAACACGCCGGATGCCGACCCGTTATTCTCCGCGCATCCCCAGGACGAGTTTGACGAGTGACCGAACCCACTACTGCCCCTTCCGATTCCACCCTTGATGCACTCTGGCTGACCGAAGCCGTCCGCCTGACCGAGGAAGAAGCCGGTCCGCTGGAAGACAGCGAGGCCAACCGCCGCGCGCGCGCCGCCGGCGGCAGCTTCATGCAGCGCCTGAACCTGCGCGCCCATCTGTTAGGCCAGCGTGACGGCCTGATCGAAGCCCGTCGCCACTGGCGTCAGGGTGCCACCCTCGCCTTCTGGCTGCTCGCCTTTCTGGCTGTATTGTCCGGTGCCGGCCTCGGCTTTGGCGCTCTGGGCGATGGCATGCGCCCGGTCAATGTCTTCTGGGCCCTGGGCAGTCTGTTGGGCCTGCACCTGTTGACCCTGCTGTTATGGCTGATCGGCTTTTTCGGCGGTGGACGCAACGCCAGTGTGTTGGGCCGCCTCTGGCTGTGGCTGGCCGGCAAGCTGGCCCGGGATGCTCGCGCAGCCCAGCTCGGCCCGGCACTGCTTATTCTCCTCGGTCGTCAACGGCTGGTGCGCTGGGGGCTGGGCACACTGGTGCATGGGCTCTGGCTGCTGGCCTTGAGTGCAGCGCTGGGCATCCTGCTTGCCCTGCTGGCGACCCGCAGCTACAGCTTTATCTGGGAAACCACCATTCTGAGCAGCGATACCTTTGTCACCATGACTCACGCGCTGGGTGCGCTGCCTGCATTGCTGGGTTTTCCCATGCCGGATATCGAGACCATTCGTGCCAGTGGCAACGCGGCACAGGGGCTTGAGGCGGCACGTCATGCCTGGGCCGGTTGGCTGGTAGGGGTGCTGATTGTCTATGGTCTCATTCCCCGCGCGCTTCTCTTTGCCCTCTGCCTCTGGCAATGGCAACGCCGCCGCCAGCAACTGACGCTGGATATCGAGCAGCCCGGCTATGTGCTGCTGCGTGAAAAGCTGATGCCTACCACCGAGCGTCTGGGCGTCAACGACGCTGCGCCTGAGCAGCTGCCGGAGCCGTCTGCCGGTAACCTCGAAATTGCCGGTGAAAGTGCTGTGCTGGTCGCGATTGAGCTGGACGACACACAGGCCTGGCCACCCGCGCTGCCGGACACCGTGCGCAACGCCGGTGTACTGGACGACGGACAGCAGCGCCGCCGCTTGCTGGAGCAACTCACCCGTTATCCGCCCGTACGCCTGGTGATTGCCTGCGATCCCCGTCGTTCACCGGACCGGGGCACCCTGTCCTTGATCGGCGAACTAGCCCGCTGCGCAGGTACTACCCGCGTCTGGCTGCTACCTGCGCCTGCAGACACCCAACTGGATGCCGACCGCCTCGATGATTGGCGCCAGGGGCTGGATCGAATGGCACTTCCCCATGGAGAACGGTCTCCGCTGGAATGGTTGGAGACTGGACATGAATAAGTGGCGTTTGAACGCGGTTGGAGTAAGCAAGGCGATGCCCAACAACGCCTGCTGCGCCTCAGGAGAACGCCCATGACCCAACCGCTCGTATTGGCTGTTGTGGGCCATACCAATGTTGGCAAGACGTCCCTGCTGCGAACACTGACACGCGACATCGGATTTGGCGAGGTTTCCCATCGCGCCAGTACCACGCGTCATGTAGAGGGTGTCCGGCTTTCCGTGGACGGCGAAGCCCTGATCGAACTCTACGATACGCCGGGTCTGGAAGATGCCATCGCTCTGCGGGATTACCTTGATCAGCTCGAACGCCCCGGCGAGCGCTTGGATGGCCCCGCTCGCGTGGAGCGTTTCCTCGATACCGCCGAGGCCCGCAACCGCTTCGAGCAGGAGGCCAAGGTACTGCGCCAGCTGCGCAGCTCGGATGCCGGGCTCTATGTCGTCGATGCCCGCGAGCCGGTACTCGCCAAATACAAGGATGAACTGGCCGTGTTGGCCGGGTGCGGCAAGCCGCTGCTGCCCGTCTTGAACTTTGTGGCAGCCGAGCAGCATCGCGAGGAAGAATGGCGCACCGCACTGGCACGCCTCGGGCTGCATGCCCTGGTGCGCTTCGACAGTGTTGCTCCGCCTGAAGATGGCGAGCGCCGTCTGTATGAAAGCCTGGCCTTACTCATCGAGCCGGCGCGCCCTCAACTGGAGCGGCTGATTGCCGATCACGAGGCTCAGGCAGTGGCACGCCAGCACGGTGCTGGACAGCTTATTGCCGAATTACTGATCGATGCTGCTGCCTGTCGTTATGTAGTGCCGCCAGAGGACGACGCGGTAAAGGCCGCGACTCAACGCCTGCGGGACGATCTGCGTAAGCGTGAGCAGCGCTGCGTGGAGGACTTACTCAAGCTGTACGGCTTTCGCTCGGGCGATGCACGCGCCGCTGACCTTCCATTACTGGATGGCCGCTGGGGCGATGATTTATTCAATCCCGAAACCCTGCGCATTCTGGGTATCCGTCTGACCGGGGGTGTTGCTGCCGGTGCTGCGGCAGGTGCCGGTATCGACCTATTGGCGGGTGGCTTGATGCTGGGTGCTGCAACAGCGTTGGGCGCCCTGGCAGGCGGGCTGCTGCAAACCGGTGGTCATTATGGTCAGCGCCTGCTCGGCAAGCTACGCGGCCAGCGGGAGCTGACCGTGGATGATGCCGTGCTACGCCTGCTCGCCCTGCGCCAGCGTCAACTGGTCAAGGCACTCGATGCCCGCGGTCACGCAGCCATGAAGGCTATCGAAGTGGAAACACCTGAGGATCAGCGCTGGCGTGAGGGCAAGCTTCCTGCCGCCCTGAATCACGCCCGTGCCCATCCGGAGTGGTCTTCGCTCAACGCTTCCCACAAGTTACGAGACGCCAACCGCCGCGAGCAGATCGAAGACCTGGCCGAGCAATTGGCGCAGCAGCCTGACTAATCATCAGGCGCTGACCGGGCCTTCTTCATACAGCCGCTTCACAGCCTGCTCGTCGGCCTTTAGAAGCCCCGGCAAGGTATCGCGCAGGAAGTCCACCAGCGTCCGGATCTTTGCATCCAGGTACTGGCGAGAGGGATACAACGCATAGACATTAAGTGGATACAGGCTGTGGTTTGGCAGGACCTGCTGCAGCGTCCCGTCCTTGAGCCCCTTGACGGCGGCATAGATCGGCAGCGCCCCGATGCCCATGCCAGAAGCAATGGCCTCCATCAAGGCATCCGCCGTGTTGACCTGAAACAGGGTCTGGTCAATTGTTACCAGCTCCTCGCCTTTTGGGCCTTGAAACAACCATTTATCCAGTGACATAGCCTTGTTCACCAAACGCAGGCAACGATGTTGACGCAAGGCAGCCGTCGTCTGGGGGGTGCCGTATTTTTCCAGATAAGCCGGCGATGCGCACAGAATGCTATGAGTACTGCCCAGTCGCTTGGAAAAGTAGCCTGAATCCTTAAGCTGGGAGGCCAGGATCACGGAGACGTCGTAGCCGTCCTCCAGGATATCGGTAAACGTGTTGGTCAGCCGCAGGTCGAAGTTCACCTCAGGGTATTGCTCGCAGTAACGGGCAATCGTCTTGATCAGGTAATGCTGACCCAAGCCGGTCATGGTATGAACCTTGAGTTTGCCCACCGGATGCGCATGGGCATGGCTGGCTTCGGCCTCCGCCTCTTGAATGTAGGCGAAGATCTGTTGGCAACGCTGTAGGTAACGTTCCCCCGCCTCGGTCAGCGCGATCCGACGGGTAGTGCGGTGAAGTAAACGGGTTTGAAGGTGTGTTTCCAGATTGGTGACCGCCTTGGAAACGTAGGCGGTGGTAAGCTCAAGGCGTTGGGCCGCCGCAGTAAAGCTGCCGGCTTCCACAACACACATGAAAGCACGCATGTTAAAGAGATTGTCCATCGTACTCCTCTCAGAGCGGCAAATTCTGGCACAACTCCCTACCCTTTGATTACTCGCTTTACAGTTAATAATCCTTCACGATTTTCCTGCTTATTCCCGCCACCCTGCTCTACATAGAATGGATAGCGCTCGTCTGAGCTAGTGACTGTTTGAGTAGGCCACCGTGCTGCAACTGTTTCGGAAAACGCTTCCGCTTCCCGCTCCGCCTTATCTGATCGTAACGCCCCTGTCAGCCAGTCTGTTCAGGCCGCTGTCTCGTCTGTTCAAGAAGATCTTGCCGCCGCTTCACGGCCAGTGCGCTATCGCCCTGCGCTGACTGCAACGCTGTTTTTCACCCTGACCGATTCACTCCGTGCGCCCTTTGAGCGTCGAGGTTACCGTTGCGCGCTATTTCTCTTGCCAGTCGATTACCGAGCCGCTCGGCCTGGCACCGTGCCCTGCTGGAATGGGCCCGTACCGATGGCATTACCTGGGCCTTCATTTTCAAGGCGCTGCTGACAGCACTGATTGCACTCTGGCTGGCCTACCGGTTGCAGCTACCCCAACCCAGTACGGTACTGGTCACCGTCTTTATCGTCATGCAGCCTCAAAGCGGACAGGTGCTGGCCAAGAGTTTTTATCGCATCATCGGAACGCTGGTCGGCCTGAGCGTAATGGTGCTGTTCATTGCCCTCTTCGCCCAGGAAAGGATCCTGCTGCTCGGCTCGCTGGCCATGTGGGTAGGCCTATGTACGGCGGGCGCTGCACGTTATCGCGACTTTCGCGGTTATGCCTTTCTACTGGCCGGGTACACCGCCAGCCTGATCGGCTTGCCAGCCACGAGCCATCCGGAAAATGCCTTTATGCAGGCCCTATGGCGTGTACTGGAGATTGGCCTGGGCATCTGCTGCACCGGTGCAGTCAGCGCTATCGTCCTGCCGCAGACGACCCGCACCGTGCTGCGCAATACGCTTTCCCTGCGCTTTCGTGACTTCGCCCGCATGGCCCATGAGGGTCTGAGCGGCACGTTGACCCGCGAACAGTTCGAAACCCTGGCGGCACGCTTTGCGGCCGAGTCCGTAGGCTTTGAAAGCCTGCGCAGCGCCAGTGCGTTCGAAGACCCACACCTGCGTCAGCGCAGCGGTCGGCTGGCCAACCTGGGCAGCCAGTTCATGCAGCTCAACACCCGCTTCCATGCCTTGAACCAACTGCTGACCCGGATCCGCCAGCGCCCGCTCCTGCTGGACGCCTTCTCGCCCTGCGTTTCGGAGATCACCACATTGCTTGCACCGTTCGGGGAGCGGCTGACCACCGAGACTGACGCGGCCCGTCTGGCAGAAAAGCTCGCGCTACACCGTGAGCCGCTGATGCAGTCTATTCGCGAGGGCCGAACGCAGCTTCAGGATCAACAGGTTGGAGACGGCGACCTGCTGGACTTCAACACGGCCGCCGAACTGCTCTACCGCTTTGCCGAAGACCTCTACAGCTACTGCCTGGCCTATGCCACTCTGAATGGTCCCAAACCGCCCAAGACGCCGCCCCCCGAGAGTTTCACTCCCGTGGCCAACCCCATGGCAGCGGCCATTTCCGGTGTTCGTAGCGCCCTCGTGGTTCTCGTGCTGGGGCTGTTCTGGATCGAAACCTCCTGGCCCAGCGGTGATACCTGTGCGCTGGCAGCCGTCCTAATCTCGGCGCTTTCGTCTACCTCGCCCAACCCACGCCGTTACTGCCTGCAATTGGCCGTCGGGACATTGGCCGGCTCGTTGGCCGGCTTTTTTCTGGTGTTCTGGGTGCTGCCCCAACTGGATGGCTTTCCCCTGTTGTTCTACGCGCTGTCGCCGGTGTTTGCCATTGGCGCATTTTTCATCACCCGTCCCCAGTGGGCGGGTTACGGCACAGGGCTGATGGTGTGGTTCTGCTCGGCGGCCTTGCCGGCCAACGTCACGCTGTATGACGCCAATATCTTCTTCAACCAGTACCTGTCCTATCTGCTCGCCGCCTTTATTGCCGCGGTCGCCGCTGCGGTGCTCATGCCGCCCAATCGCCCATGGCTATGGGGACGTCTCGAGCAGGATTTACGCATGCGGGTCGTCTATGCCATCAGCGGCAAGCTCAAGGGGTTGGCATCAGGCTTCGATAGCAGTACCCGCGACCTGCTCAACCAGGCCTATGTACTTTCCACCGGTCATACCGCCGTGCAGCGCCAGCTTCTGCGCTGGATGTTCCTGTCATTGGAAATTGGTCATGCCATCATCGAGTTGCGCTACGAACAGGAAAACCTGCCCCTGCACCCCTGCTATCAGGAATCGCGCCCCTGGCGACAGGCTATCCGCATCATGGGACGCGCCCTGATCCGCCTGTTCGTGCAACCCAGCCCCAAGCATATGGAGCGGGCCTTGTCGGCAGTAGACCATGCCATCGAGACGGCTCAGGCCGCCCAGATTCATCAGGAGCCCAACTCGGGACAGTTCGAACGTTCGCCGCTACGCCGCGTGTGCAGCTACCTGCACTTCATCCTAACCTCGCTGCTGGACCCTAACTCGCCATTGAGCAAGCATAACCGAGGCTTCACGCAGACACGCTCTACCAGACTGGATGAACTATAGGTGTGCTATACGGCAGCGCTACGTAACCGCGTTGCCCAGATAGCAGTCGCTACAATCAGAAAACCACCGATCCAGCCTTGAACCGACAGGCTTTCCTGCAGCCACAAAACCGCGAACAGGGCACCAAACACCGGTTCGGTTCCCATCAGAAGTGAAATACGGGTTGGGCTGGAATAGCGGATGGCCTGGATCTGGACCACAAAGGCAAACAGGGTGCAAAAGACAACCAGGTATCCCGTGGCTAGCCAGAATGTGTACGTGGCTGGCAAGGCAGGTAATCCCGCCGGCAGCAGGCAGGCCATTACAAGGCAGCCCAAGCCAGCCACCGCAGCCTGCACAGCAGTAAGCGCAAGGGCAGGAATAGCCTGTGTGCTGAAGTAGCGCTTCGTCACGCACATCATGAGCGCGCGAAGAGCAGCTGCTGCCACCATGAGTGCATCACCCAGATTGAACTGTAGCTCGCCTGCGCCCTCTCCCGTCAGCAGCAGAATACCCAGCAGAGAGACGGCCGCAGCTAAAAAGGCTCCCCGCGCAGGGCGCTGACCTAAAAGCACCCACTCCAATAGTGGTGTAAAAATCACAAACAAGCTGATTAGGAATGCTGCCTTGCTCGCTGTAGTCTGTGCCACTCCAAAGGTCTCGCACAAAAAGATCGCTAGCAACATCAGGCCCAGCGGTAGCCCTGGCCGGATTGCTTTTCGCCCCTCGCCCCGTAATTGAGGCAATAGCAGCAGCGCCGTCAGGCAAAACCGGATAGCCAGAAAACCAAGCACGGGATAAAGCAGTAAGGCTGTTTTGGCAACGCTGTAACTGGAACCCCAGACCACCGCCACCAATAGAAGACTAATGTCGGCTAGCCAGGCGGGGCGCTGGGCAAGATGCCAACCATGCGACAACATGAGAAGCATGCTCCAGGAGATAAGGCCGCTTAGTATGACGGCATGACCGAAATGACATAAGCCAGCGAGCCTGCACAGGAATTGTTCCCTGGACGCACGAATCGTCAGCGCTGACGATTACTGGGAACAAGATCAACCTGCCTGGACGCTGCGCATGAGCACAGCATCCAGGCAAAGCATCAAACAGCGACGGGTGCCTTGATGTGGGGGTGGGATTCGTAGCCGACCAGCTCGAAGTCATCGAACGTGAACTCGAACAGGTCTTTGACCGCTGGGTTGAGCTTCATGGTAGGCAGGGGCAGCGGCTCGCGGGTCAGTTGCAGGTCCGTCTGCTCCAGATGGTTGGCGTACAGGTGGCTGTCACCGCCCGTCCAGATAAACTCGCCCGGCTCGTAACCCGTGACCTGTGCCACCATCATGGTCAGCAGCGCGTAGCTGGCAATATTGAAAGGCACACCCAGGAAAATGTCCGCCGAGCGCTGGTAGAGCTGGCAGGAGAGCTTGCCATCTGCCACATAGAACTGGAACAGCGCATGGCACGGCGGCAGGGCCATCTCATCCACCAGGGCAGGGTTCCAGGCGGAGACGATCAACCGGCGCGAGTCGGGATTCTTCTTGATCATCTCGATAACGTTGGCGATCTGGTCGATATGACGGCCATCCGGCGCGGGCCAGCTCCGCCATTGATAACCGTAGACCGGGCCAAGGTCACCGTTCTCATCGGCCCACTCATCCCAGATGGAAACGCCGTTTTCCTTGAGGTAGGCGATATTGGTCGAGCCTTTGAGAAACCACAGCAGCTCATGAATGATGGAACGCAGGTGCAGCTTCTTGGTGGTGACCATGGGAAAACCATCGGCCAGGTTGAAGCGCATCTGATAGCCGAACACGCTGTAGGTGCCGGTGCCGGTGCGGTCGCTTTTGAAGGTGCCGTGCTCACGCACGTGTCGCATCAGGTCTAGGTACTGTTTCATGCTGGGCTCGGTGCGGCGCCCCGAAGGGCGCAGGAGAAAAGTCAGCGCCTATGATAACGAAGCTGGCTGTTTGGATCACGTGCCCGGTCGTCGCGTGTCGGCCTGATACCTTTAAAGACCTTCAACGCACTCTCTCGCAAAATGAGAGGAACAAACGCCCGCCTGAAAGCTCACACCTCCTAGTACTGTTCCGTCGCATGCGAATTAGCTGTCGAGAAGTAGCTTAACGCCAGCCTATCGGCCGGATCGCCAGCCCTGGCCCTGCGCCTGGATAACCCGCATGCCCGGTCAGCCGAGCTGCTGTTCTTGCCTATCGCCTGCACCATGACGAGCCGCGAGACGGCATCCCGGCCATTCGCTTCCACGCTCCAATCGAGGAATCCGCAATGTGCTCTGCCAACACCACTTTTTCCAACGACCCCAACATCGAGCGTGACCAGCTGTGCGTGAACACCATACGCACCCTTTCCATGGACGCCGTGCAGAAGGCCAACTCAGGCCACCCAGGCACGCCCATGGCCCTGGCACCTGTGGCGTATACCTTGTGGAGCAAGTACCTGCGCTACCACCCTGAGCATCCAGACTGGCCCAACCGCGATCGCTTTGTGCTGTCTGTAGGTCATGCGTCAATGCTGTTGTATTCACTGCTGCATCTGGCCGGTGTGACCGAGATCGACGAGCATGGCCAGCCCTCCGGCAACCCGGCCGTCAGCCTGGATGACATCAAGCAGTTCCGTCAGATGGATTCGAAGACGCCCGGCCACCCCGAATACCGCATGACTACCGGCGTAGAAACCACTACCGGCCCGCTGGGCCAGGGGTGTGCTAATAGCGTTGGCATGGCGATGGCCCAACGCTGGCTCGGACAGCGCTTCAACCGTGACGGCGCTACCCTCTTCGATTACAACGTCTACGTGCTGTGTGGCGATGGCGACATGATGGAAGGTGTCAGTGGTGAAGCGGCTTCGGTAGCCGGGCACCTGAAGCTGTCCAACCTGTGCTGGATTTACGACAACAACACCATCAGCATCGAGGGCCACACGGACCTGACATTCAGCGAAGACGTTGGCGCACGTTTCAAGGGTTATGGTTGGAACGTGGTCCATGTCAAGGACGCCAACGACGCCCTGACCTTTGGCCAGGCCATCGAGTTTTTCCAGGCCCATGACGATGCGCCAACCCTGATCATCGTCGACAGCATCATTGGTTATGGTGCACCCAACAAGCACAACACGGCCGCCGCCCATGGCGAGCCACTGGGCGCTGATGAAATCCGTCTCGCCAAGAAATCCTATGGCTGGCCCGAAGACGCTGACTTCCTGGTGCCGGACGATGCACGAACCTGGCTGCGCGACCAGATGGTTGAGCGCGGGCAAAGCCAATACGAGCAATGGCAGGCAGCGCTGAAAACGCTTGAGCAGCAGGAGCCTACCCTTGTAGACGAGCTCAACCGCATGCGCGCCGGTCAGATGCCTGAAGGCTGGATGGATGCACTTCCAGAGTTCGAAGCCAACGCCAAGGGCGTGGCAACCCGTGAATCCGGTGGCAAGGCACTCAACGCCTTCGCCAGCAAGATCCCGTGGCTGATCGGCGGTTCGGCGGACCTGGCGCCCTCTACCAAGACCAAGCTGACCTTTGACGGCGCTGGAAGCTTCTCAGCGCAGACACCCGCCGGTCGCAACCTCCACTATGGCGTACGTGAACACGCGATGGGCGCTATCGCCAACGGCCTTGCCCTCTGCTACCTGCGCTCCTTTACGGCGACGTTCCTGGTGTTCAGCGACTACATGAAGCCGCCGATTCGCCTGGCCTCGATCATGGAGCTGCCTGTGGTGTTCGTCTTTACCCACGACTCCATCGGTGTTGGCGAAGACGGGCCTACGCACCAGCCCATCGAGCAGCTGGCTCAGCTCCGGGCAACCCCCGGTCTCCTGACACTGCGTCCCGGTGATGCCAACGAAGCCGTCCAGGCTTGGAAGGTTGCGCTCGAGCAGACCAACCGCCCCTCCTGCATCGTCCTCTCCCGCCAGCCCATGCCGACGCTTGACCGCACCCGCTACGCCTCAGCGGAAGGTACGGCGCGTGGTGCGTATGTCGTGGCGGATGCCGAAAACGGCAAGCCGGATGTCATTATCATGGGTACCGGCAGTGAGGTCGGCCTGTGTGTCGAGGCTTATGAGCAGCTCAAAGCAAACGGTATAGCGGCGCGTGTCGTCTCCATGCCGTGTTGGGAACTGTTCGAGCAGCAGGACGAAGCCTACAAAGAAAGCGTGCTGCCTGATGACGTAACCGGTCGGGTTGCCGTCGAGCAGGCTGGCCCGATGGGGTGGGAGCGTTACGTAGGCCGCAAGGGCGCCATGGTCGTCATGAACAGCTTTGGTGCCTCTGCACCAATCGGCAAGCTGCAGGCGAAATACGGCTTTACGGTTGAAAACGTTGTCAAACTGGCCACTGAACAGGCGAACGCCGGGAGGTCATGATGAGCAGCCTCTTGCGAGAGTTGGGTATGGCCGGTCAGGCCGTCTGGCTGGATTTCGTCAGTCGGGAATTTTTGCGCAAGGGTGAGCTGCAGACGCTCATTGAGCGGGATGGCCTGACCGGCGTTACCTCCAACCCATCCATCTTCGAAAAGGCCATGGGACACGGTACGGATTACGATGAATCGCTAGAGCGCTTCCTCAACCGTGCCGATGCCTCACCGGTCGATGTATATGAATATCTGGCGGTCGAAGACATTCAACAGGCCGCCGACATCCTGCGGCCTGTCTATGACCGTTTAAACGGCAAGGACGGCTACGTCAGCCTGGAGGTATCGCCTTATCTGGCCATGGATACCGAGTCCACCCTGATAGAGGCACGTCGACTCTGGAAAGCTGTCGATCGACCGAACCTGATGGTCAAGGTGCCTGGTACCGAAGCGGGCGCAGCAGCCATCCAGCAACTGATTGCCGAAGGGATCAGCGTCAACGTGACACTGCTGTTTTCCCGGGAATCCTATCGCGCTGTTGCCGAGGCCTACATGGCTGGGCTGGAGACGCGTATTCAGGCTGGAGAAGACATCAGCCGCATAGCCAGTGTTGCCAGCTTTTTCATCAGCCGGATCGATTCGGAAATCGAGAAAAAGATCGATGAACAGCTGAAAGCCGGGAATGACGACGCAACGCTCAAGTCCCTCAAGGGTCGGGTTGCCATTGCCAACGCCAAACTGGCCTATGCTGATTATCAGGCCATGATAGCCAGCGAACGTTGGCAAGCCCTGGCCGCCAAGGGCGCTCAACCTCAGCGACTGCTATGGGCCTCTACCGGCACCAAGAATCCCGACCATCCCGATACACTGTACGTCGATGAGCTGATCGGACCGGACACCGTTAATACCATGCCGCCCAAGACCATGGATGCCTTTCGTGATCATGGCACGGTGAAGGAAACCCTCACTACAGGGTTGGATGAAGCCCGCGCCACACTCGAAGCCACCGAGCGGTTCGGGCTGGATCTGCCGGGCATAACGACAGACTTGGTAAAGGCAGGCGCCAAACTTTTCTCCGATGCAGCTGACGATCTGCTCGGTGCTGTGGGTGCCAAGCGCGTCAAACTGCTGGCCGGTAAACTCAACCAGGCTAAGTTCAGCCTGCCAGAAGACCTGTCCCAAGCCGTCGAGCAGCAGCTTGAGCAGGCCCGCCGCGAAGGTTGGTCACGTCGGCTATGGCACATGGATGCTTCCCTCTGGACCGGTCAGGACGAAGCGAAATGGGGCGGCTGGTTGAAAGCTGCTACTGAGCCGCATATCAATACCTCCGCTCTGGTCATACTGGAGCAATCGCTCAAAGCCGAAGGCTATACCACTGCCGTTCTGCTGGGCATGGGTGGCTCCAGCCTGGGACCGGAAGTGCTGGCGAAAACGCTGGGCAACACACCTGAAGGCCTGCGCCTGCTGGTGTTGGACTCTACCGATCCGGCTCAAATTGCCGCCGTGGAGCAGTCCATTGATTATGCCTGCACGGTCTTTCTGGTATCGAGCAAGTCCGGCTCGACCCTGGAACCTGAAATTCTCAACGCCTACTTTTTCGACGCTGCCTGCAAAGCGCTCGGAGAGGATCAGGCCAGCCATCATTTCATTGCTATTACCGATCCCGGCTCCAAGCTCGAGGTCAGCGCCAAGGCGCAGGGCTATCGCACCCTCTTCTATGGCGATCCGACCATTGGCGGGCGTTACTCGGTGCTCTCGGCCTTTGGGCTCGTACCGCTGAGCCTGCTTGGACACGATGTAGACAGCCTGTTCGAGATTACCCGCCCCATGGTGCTGGCGTGCGATCCCAGTGCACCGCCTGCGATCAATCCGGGCGTTTATCTGGGTGTGGTCATGGGTGAAGCCGTCAAGGCCGGGCGGGACAAGCTGACCCTGTTAGCCTCGCCCCAGATCGCCAGTATCGGTGCCTGGCTTGAACAACTGCTGGCGGAGTCCACAGGCAAACAAGGCAAAGGCATCATTCCGGTCGACCTGGAGCCCCCGGCTGACCCCTCCCATTACAGCAATGATCGTTTATTCGTCTATCTGCGTGCAGATAATGACGGCAGCGAACTGGATGCTCAGGTCGAGGCATTGGAAAAAGCCGGCCAGCCTGTAATCCGCATAAGCCTGATGCGGCCTGATCTTATCGGTCAGGAATTTTTCCGCTGGGAAGTGGCTACCGCCATTGCAGGTGCCGTGATAGGCATCAATCCTTTCGATCAGCCTGACGTCGAAGCCAGCAAGGTCAAAACGCGCGCGCTAACCGATGAGTATGAAAAAACCGGACAGCTTTCCAGCGGAAATCCCTTCTTCACCGATGGCGAGCTGGCGTTCTACAGCGATTCCCCCCTGAGCGGCGATTCGGCCGAGCAGGTTCTTCGGGAGCATTTTGCTCGCCTCAATCCGGGCGATTACGCTGCCGTGCTTGCCTATATCGAGCGTAACGCCGCCCACGAAACCTTGATGACGCGGCTGCGGGCCCTGCTACGGGATCGTTACCGTGTCGCCACCGTTGGCGGCTTCGGCCCCCGTTTTCTACACTCCACAGGCCAAGCCTACAAAGGGGGACCAAATAGCGGGGTTTTCCTGCAGATTACCGCCGAACCCCAGCAGGATCTGGCCATTCCCGGACGCAAGGTAAGCTTCGGCATCGTCGAAGCCGCTCAGGCACAAGGGGACCTTTCCGTGCTCGCCGAGCGAGGTCGTCGACATTTACGTATTCACATTCAGCACGGCAATAGCGAAGCAGGGCTGCAACGTATCGTACAATTAGTCGAGGCGGCTATCGCCTGACGTAAAAGCTCGTGGAGGCAACAACATGCAACTTGGCATTATCGGACTGGGCCGGATGGGCGGAAACATTGCCCGCAGGCTGATGAAAAACGGGCACGAGGTCTTCGCATACGACCGCAGCGCCGACTCCATCGAGACGCTGGCCAAAGAAGGCGCCAAAGCAACAACCGGTCTTGAGGACATGATCCAGCAGATGGCTAAGCCACGCGCGCTGTGGGTCATGCTTCCGGCGGGTGACCCGACCGAACAGACCATCAACACCCTGGGCCAGATGCTGGAGCCGGGCGACACCATCATTGATGGTGGCAATACTTACTACAAGGACGACCTGCGCCGCGCCAAGGCGCTGGCCGAGAAAGGTATCCACTACCTCGACGTGGGCACCTCTGGAGGCGTCTGGGGCCTTGAGCGCGGCTACTGCATGATGATTGGCGGCGACAAGGAAACCGTGGACCGTCTGGATCCCATTTTCGACACCCTGGCCCCTGGCTACGGCGACATCGAGCGCACCCGCGGTCGCAATGCTCCGGACGAGCGTGCCGAACGTGGCTATATCCATGCAGGCCCGGCTGGCTCCGGTCACTTTGTGAAGATGATTCACAACGGTATCGAATACGGCATGATGCAGGCGTACGCCGAAGGCTTCGACATTCTCAAAATGCGCGGCTCCGAAAATGTACCGGAAGAAGAACGCCTGCAGCTGGATTTGGCAGACATCGCTGAAGTATGGCGCCGTGGCAGTGTCGTTTCCTCCTGGCTTCTGGACCTGACCGCTCAGGCACTGGCTCAGGATGTGGAGCTGGAGAAATTCAGCGGATTCGTGTCCGACAGTGGTGAAGGTCGCTGGACCATCGAGGCCGCTATCGAGGAAGCCGTACCTGCCCCGGTACTGACGTCCGCACTGTATGCCCGTTTCCGCTCACGCCAGAAGGCGACCTATGGCGACAAGCTCCTGTCGGCCATGCGCTTCGGCTTTGGTGGGCACGTAGAAATCCCGCAGTAACGCTTTCCGAGCAGGCTTGGAGGTAGCGCATCGAGGCGTACCTCCAGGCAGCCTGTCGCTCTTTTCTACTATGGCTCGACAGGAACGATAATGACGAACCACCCGTATCAACTCATGCTGTCGGATGTCGATGGCACCCTTTTGCGTACCGACAAGCAATTAAACCAAGCCACGATCGAGGCCGTACAGCGCCTGCGTGAGGCTGGAATCAACTTTACGCTGGTCAGCAGTCGCCCGCCACGGGCCATGCATTGGCTGATCGAAGCGCTTGATCTTACCCTCCCCGTCGGCGCCTTCAACGGCGGCACCCTGCTCAAGCCGGATGGCACGCTCTTGCAGGCACACCGTATACCCCGGAATGCCGTGGACAGCGTGTTTGAGCAGCTTGAGGACGAAGACCTGGATATCTGGCTATTCGCCGATAATGAATGGATCATTGCCAATCCAGACAACCACTACATCGGCCATGAGAAAAGAGCCCTGGGCTATGATCCGCTGATCGTCGACCGCTTTGACGACTACCTTGACCGGGTCGACAAGCTGGTAGCTGTCAGTAAGAACCATGATCGCCTCGCCAGCCTGCAACCCGAGCTGGATCAGAAGCTGGGGCAATACGCCCACACCGTACGCTCCCAACCCTACTATCTGGATATTACAGCCGCCCAGGCCAGCAAAGGCCATGCGCTAGTGGCACTGGCGGAGCATCTGAGCATTCCACTCACGCGTACCGTCGCCATTGGAGACGGTGAAAACGATATTTCAATGCTCAAGAAAGCCGGGCTCTCCATTGCCATGGGACAAGCCGAGGAAGACGTCAAAGCTCACGCCATGCAGATCACCGCCGAAACCGACAGGAACGGTCTGGCCGAGGCCATACACCGATTCATTCTGGCAACAGGCTGATCCACCCCAGGCATAAAAAAAGCCACCTTTCGGTGGCTTTCTTGTATCAGCTATTGGTAGGCGGCGCGGTGAAACGCTCAACGTCCCGCTCATTGGCAGTTTCCGTCACCGTCGACTCCATGGCCTCCTTCAACCCCTGCAGCCGCTTCTTCTCAGCCCGACGCGTGAAATACCACGCGAGGAAGGTAAACAGCGAGACCGCCAGCAGAATCAGGCTGGCAATGGCATTGATCTCCGGCTTCACGCCCAGGCGCACAGCGGAGAACACCTCCATTGGCAAGGTGGTTGAGCCAGGGCCGGACACGAAGCTTGCAAGCACCAGATCATCCAGCGATAGCGCAAAGGACATCATTCCACCCGCTGCCAGAGAAGGCGCAATCATCGGGATGGTGATCAGCATGAACACCTTCCAGGGACGCGCGCCCAGGTCCATGGCGGCTTCCTCGATAGACAGGTCTAACTCGCGCAGACGCGCCGACACTACTACCGCTACGTAAGACGCGCAAAAGCTGGTATGGGCGATCCAGATCGTGACGACACCCCGATCCTGCGGCCAGCCGATGAACTGTGCCATGGAAACGAACAGGAGCAGCAGCGACAGACCGGTAATCACCTCAGGCATGACCAGCGGTGCAGTGACCAGACCGCCAAACACCGTACGCCCGCGAAAGCGAGGAATACGCGTCAGCACGAACGCCGCCAGCGTTCCCAGGATGACCGAGGAAATCGCCGTGTAGAACGCGATTTCCAGGGAGCGCCCTACGGCGCCCATCAGCTGGTTATTGTCCAGAAGCCCTGCATACCAGTGCACCGACCAGCCGCCCCAGACAGTCACCAGACGCGAGGCGTTGAACGAATAGATCACCAGGATGACCATCGGCAGGTAGATGAACAACAGGCCCAACACCAACATCAGGTTTGTGAACTTCAGGCTTCTCATAGCTTGCCCTCCAGTTCCTTCGCCTGATTCCTGTTGAACAGGACAATAGGCACGATGAGGATGATCAGCATGACCACTGCCAGAGCCGAAGCCACCGGCCAGTCGCGGTTATTGAAGAATTCCTGCCACAACACACGGCCAATCATGAGCGTTTCCGGCCCGCCCAGCAGTTCCGGAATCACGAACTCGCCTACTGCAGGGATGAAGACCAGCATGCAGCCCGCGATAATGCCGTTCTTGGACAACGGCACCGTGATACGCCAGAAGCTGGTAAAACGACTCGCTCCCAGGTCGGATGCCGCCTCCAGCAGTGTCAGATCATGCTTCACCAGATTGGCGAACAGCGGCAGGATCATGAACGGCAGGTAGGAATACACAATCCCCAGATATACCGCAAAGTTGGTATTGAGCAGGCGCAGCGGCTCGTGAATCACACCGATAAACATCAGGAATTCATTGATCAGGCCGTTGGTGGACAGAAGCCCCATCCAGGCATAGACCCGGATCAGAATGGCCGTCCAGGTCGGCATCATGATCAGGAGAAGCAATACCGTCTGCACATCCTTGCGCGCCCGAGCGATGGCATAGGCCATCGGATATCCGATCAGAAGACAGATCAGCGTACTGATGCCAGCGATCTTGAGCGAACCAAGGTACGCGTCCAGGTACAGTGGATCGTCCGTGAACATCAGGTAATTCCCGAAATTCAGGGCAATATCCAGCTGCTGGTCGGCATAGGTCAGCAGTTCGGTATAGGGTGGAATCGCGACGTCCGCGATGGCGAAACTGATCTTCAGCACAATGGCGAACGGCAGCAGGAAGAACAGGAACAGCCACACGAACGGGACGCCAATAACCAGGCGGCGGCCGTCGAACAGTTTCTTCAGACTCATGATTGCAGTACCACGCCGCTGTCATCTTCCCAATACACCACTACCGGATCGTCCCACGTCGGGCGTTTGCCCAGGCGCACGGCGTTGGCGATGAAGCACTGGACCAGTTGCCCGGACTCCAGCTTGATGTAATACACCGAATGCCCGCCCAGATAGGCGATGTCATGCACGGTCCCGCTTAGCCAGTTGTAATTGGGGTGTTCATGGTCTTCCGGCAAGCGGCTGGCCATCAGGAGCTTTTCCGGGCGAATCGCATAGGTCACGCGCTTGTCTTCAGCGCGGGTGCTAATCCCGTGGCCCACGTAGATATGCCGCTCGAGCTGCGGCGAGGCAATGATGGCGTGATCCGCATCGTCCTCGATCAGTTCACCGTCGAACAGGTTCACGTTGCCGATGAACTCACAGACCAGGCGGCTGGCCGGCGTTTCATAGATGTCCATCGGGCTGCCCACCTGAGCGATCCAGCCCAAGTGCATGATTGCGATGCGCTGAGCCATGGTCATGGCTTCTTCCTGGTCGTGCGTCACCATTACACAGGTCACGCCCACGCGCTCAATGATCTCCACCAGTTCCAGCTGCATCTGCGAACGCAGTTTCTTGTCGAGCGCCCCCATCGGCTCGTCGAGCAACAGAAGCTTGGGCCGCTTGGCTAGTGAGCGCGCCAGGGCCACCCGCTGACGCTGCCCACCAGAGAGCTGATGCGGTTTACGCTTGGCATACTGTGTCATGTGCACCAGCTTGAGCATTTCGGCCACGCGCTGGTTGATCTCTTCTCTGGGCAGCCTGTCCTGCTTCAAGCCGAACGCAATGTTCTGCTCGACCGTCATGTGCGGGAACAAGGCATAGGACTGGAACATCATGTTGATCGGCCGGTCATACGGCGGAATATTAGTGATGTCCTGCCCGTCCAGGAAGATCCTTCCCTCGGTGGGTTGCTCAAACCCCGCCAGCATGCGCAGCAGCGTGGATTTACCAGAACCGGAGCCACCAAGCAGCGCAAAGATCTCGCCTTTGTTGATGGTCAGTGAAACATCATCAACTGCCACCGTTTCATCGAATTTCTTGGTTACCCGATCGATCTTCACCAGCACTTCTTTGGTCTGCTGAACACCGGTCACGGCTTTTTTAAAGGCACCGGAGGCTATCGCCATTATTTACTCCCCAGGGGTCTTGAAATCCTGCCTGACAGCTACGGCATGAGGTTCTAGAGTCGGTGCGGAAAACCCCTCCGCCCTTCTTGCCCTAGCGCCGACCGTGCCTCTTTTCGCCTTGCTGTCAGCCAGGCATTCAGCCTGACTCAACGGTCAGGCTATCGAATATGGAACGCTATTTACCGGATTTGATCCGGGTCCAACTGCGTGTACTGATCCGCAATATCTGCGGAGGCAGTTCCGCCATCACATACAGCTTGTCCATCACCTCTTGGGGTGGATAGACCGTTTCATCCTGGCGCACCTTCTGGTCCATCAACTCGCCTGACTTGGGGTTGGGGTTAGCGTAACCAACGGAGTCGCTTACCTTGGCAATCACCTCAGGCCGCAACAGGTAGTTGATGAACGCATGTGCCTCTTTCGCATTGGACGCATCCTTGGGGATGGCCAATAGATCAAACCACAGGTTCGCTCCCTCCTTGGGAATGGCATAAGCGATCTTGACGCCCTTTCCCGCCTCCTCGGCACGTGACGCTGCCTGGAAAACATCACCCGAATAGCCAAAGGCCACACAGATATTGCCGTTGGCCAGATCGGAGATGTATTTCGAGGAGTGGAAATAAGTCACGTACGGGCGAACCTGCAGGAGCTTCGCCTCGGCTTTCTTGTAATCGTCAGGATTTGTGCTGTTGGGGTTGAGCCCCAGGTAGTTCAGCATGGCCGGAATGACTTCATCCGGCGAGTCCATGAAGGAAACACCGCACTTGGTCAGCTTCTTGATGTTTTCCGGCTCGAACAGCACTGCCCAGGAGTCGATCTTGTCGGTGCCAAGCACCTCCTTGACCTTGTCGACATTGTAACCGATACCGTTGGTTCCCCATAGGTAAGGCACGCTGTGCTCGTTACCCGGATCGTTGGTCTGAAGCTGCTTGAGCAAAGCAGGGTCCAGGTTCTGCCAGTTGGGCAGCTGGCTGCGGTCCAGCTTCATGAACGCGCCAGCCTTGATCTGCTTGCCCAGGAAATGGTTGGACGGCACTACCACGTCATAGCCGGTCCGGCCGGCCAGAAGCTTGCCCTCGAGGGTTTCATTGGAGTCGAATACGTCATAGACCGGCTTGATTCCGGTTTCCTTCTGGAAATCTTCCAGCGTGGTCTCACCGATGTAATCGCTCCAGTTATAGATGTGCACGACTTTCTCGGCATGGGCCAATGGTGTAAAGGCCAGCGCAGCGGCAGTGGCAAGCAGCGTCTTACGAAGGGAAAGAAACACTCGGTCGTCCTCTTGGTTAGTGGCCAGTCCATACCTGACTGTGCGGCCGATTTCCTTGTGAAGAATCTATGAATGAATACAGGTTTAACGCGACGGCCCTACCATAGGGCTCTTACCTAACCCTGGAACGCATCCGGCAACGGCTAATATGGCCCGCACATGCACGGTTGCAGACATGCGAATTCCCGGCGGCTACCGCCAGTGGCAATAGTGCCTTCACCTGCTTACCGTACGGCCTGCCTGATAACGGGCCGCGTTGATACAGGATGAGCGTGGAAATGTCACGGATAAACTGATTTTTCGTATCGGTACAGCTCACCGAAGCTGCAATCAGATTCGAGCATGGGTCGGATAATCGCTGCGTTGTATACATGCCCTATCCTTCCAGAAAGCCCCTCCAACAGCTGCCGGAGGGGCCTGCATCACTTATTTGCCGGACTTGATCGTTGTCCAGGCACGGGTCATCGCACGCTGCACCTTGGCCGGCAGGTCCGGGAAGGCGTACAGCTTGCCCATCGTCTCCTGAGTCGGGTAGATGCCCGGGTCGTTGCGAATCTCGTCGCTGACCAGCGGTGTCGCTTCCTTGTTGCCGTTCGGGTACTGCACGTAGTCGCTGATCTCGGCAATGATCTCCGGCTTCATGATGAAGTCGATGAACTTGTAGGCGCCCTCGGTATTGGTAGCGTCCTTTGGAATGGCCATGGTATCGAAGAACGTACCGGCACCTTCCTTGGGAATGTTGTACTTCACCGTCACGCCATTCTTGGCATCAGCGGCACGGGCCTTGGCCTGGGCAATGTCGCCGGAATAGCCGACCGCCACGCAGACGTTGCCGTTGGCCAAATCAGAGATGTACTTGGATGAGTGGAAGTAGGTGATCGACGGACGAATCTGCATGAACAGGTCCTGCGCCGCCTTTAGCTCTTTAGTGTCCTGGCTGTCAGGCTTGTAGCCCAGGTAATGCAGACCGGCAGGAATGATCTCGGTTGGCGAGTCCAGCAGTGCGACACCACAGCTCTTGAGCTTGGAAATATTTTCCGGCTTGAAAATCAGGTCCCAGGAGTCCACCGGGGCGTTGTCGCCCAGTGCAGCCTTTACCTTGTCAGGGTTGTAGCCAATACCGATGGTACCCCACAGGTAAGGAATGGCGTACAGGTTACCCGGATCGCTGACCTCCAGGGTCTTCATCAGCTGGGGATCCAGGTTTTTCCAGTTGGGCAGCTTGTTCCTGTCCAGCGTCTGGTAGACACCGGCCTTGATCTGCTTGGCCAGGAAAGAGTTGGAGGGGACAACCACATCATAGCCCGACTTGCCCGCCAGCAACTTGGCTTCGAGTACCTCGTTGCTGTCATACACGTCATAGACCACCTTGATGCCCGTTTCCTTTTCAAACTTGGCAATGGTGTCTTCAGCGATGTAGTCGTTCCAGTTGTAAACGTGCAGAACCTTGTCGTCTGCCATCGCGTGACCGGCGAAGGCGCCAGCCAGACTGAGTGCGAGCAGTGTCTTGCCAAAAGCTTTCATGCGGAAATGCTCCTAAACAGGGTCGTATAAGTATTCCGGAGGAGGCTTTTCAATCCTCCCCTGGTGCGTCTGGCCAACGCACCGGCGCAGTCTGGCAAGGTCCGGCGCGCGGCTCAAGAGTGCGCCACCATTCCTTTTGATTTTTGCCATCATCCAAGGGTGCTGTTATGTCAGACAAACACCCCTGGACGCTCGTTCTGCTCGCGACTCGTCTTCACTACCGATGCAGGTCAGCAGCCGTCAGGTCCAGGCACTTGCGCACCAGCACCATCAGCTCATCGATCTGCGCGGGCGTGATGACCAGCGGTGGCGAAATGATCATGGTATCGCCCACAGCCCGCATAATCAGGCCATTGCGGAAGCAATGTTCCCGACAGATCATGCCTGCCTCGCGTCCCGTAAAGCGCGCCCTTGTCCGCTTGTCCTGTACCAGCTCCAACGCGGCCACCAGGCCCACACCCCTCGCCTCGCCTACCAGTGGATGATCGGCCAGCGTCTGCCAGCACTTCTGCAAGTAAGGTGCCGTTTCGCTTTTGACTCGCTCGATAATGCCCTCGTCGCGCAGGATACGGATATTCTCCAACGCCACAGCGGCCGCAACCGGATGCCCCGAGTAGGTGAAACCGTGGTAGAACTCGCCGCCCTGGTTGAGCACCTCGACGATCTCGTCCCGCACGATCACACCTCCCATGGGGATATAACCGGAGGTCAGCCCCTTGGCGATGGGCATGAGGTCTGGCGTCATGCCGTAGTGCTGACTGCCGAACCATTCTCCGGTACGCCCGAACCCACAGATAACTTCATCGGAGATGAACAGAATGTCGTATTTCGCCAGTATTTCGCTAATCCGCGGCCAATAGGTATCCGGCGGAACGATTACACCTCCAGCCCCCTGGATCGGCTCGGCAATAAAGGCCGCCACCTTGTCCTCGCCGAGCTCAAGAATCTTTTGCTCCAGCTGATCGGCCACTTGAATCCCGAACTCATCCGGACTCATATCGCCGCCCTCGCCATACCAGTAAGGCTGGTCGATGTGCTCGATTCCCGGAATGGGCAGATCGCCCTGCTCGTGCAAGGCCTTCATGCCGCCCAGGCTCACGCCGGCCACGGTTGACCCGTGATAACCATTCCAGCGGCCGATGATAATCTTCTTCTGTGGCTGCCCCTTGGTCGCCCAGTAATGACGAACCATGCGCAGGACAGTATCGTTGGACTCCGAGCCCGAGCCGGTAAAGAACACGTGGTTCATGCCGTCGGGTGCGATATCTGCAATCGCCTTGGCCAACTCGATAGCTGGCGGGTGCGCAGTCTGGAAGAACAGGTTGTAGTAAGGCAGTTCGCGCATCTGCCGGGTAGCAGCCTGAACCAGCTCTTCACGGCCATAGCCGACATTCACACACCACAGTCCGGCCATCCCATCGAGGATGCGATTGTCATCGCTGTCCCAAAGATAGATGCCCTCGGCACGCGTGATGATGCGCGAGCCCTTTGCATTGAGCTGCTTGTAATCCGTAAAGGGCGGCAGGTGATGGTTCCGGCTGAGTGCCTGCCAGTGCGCGGTACGCTCGCTGACGGTCCTGTCGTTCATAACACCTCCTGGGTTGGAATGCGCCAGCTGTGCTGGCGCGATCAGGTCATACGCTCATCAACAGGAACTCGCGCTCCCAGGAACTGATGACCCGTTTGAAGTTTTCATGCTCGGCGCGCTTGACGGCCACATAGCCCCGCGTGAAGCGTGTGCCCAGGTATTGCTCAATGGTCACAGACTGCTCCATGCGCTCCAGGGCTGCTTCCAGTGTCAGCGGCAAGCGCAGGTTACGACGCTCATAGCCTCGTCCCTTGACAGGAGCGCTGGGTTCGATGCCTTCGATCATGCCCAGATACCCACACAGAAGGCTGGCGGCCAGCGCCAGATAGGGATTGGCATCCGCACCGGCCAAACGGTTTTCCACACGGCGATTCTGCGGGTCGGAATCCGGCACCCGAAGGCCTACAGTGCGGTTCTCTTCGCCCCACTCCACGTTTACCGGAGCAGAGGTGTCCGGCAGGAAGCGACGAAACGAGTTCACATTGGGCGCAAACAGGGGCAAGGCTTCGGGGATGTATTTCTGCAACCCACCGATGTGATGACGGAACAGCTCGCTCATCGTGCCGTCGTCTTCCGAGAACACCGTCTTGCCTGTCTTCAGGTCCACGACGCTCTGGTGCAGGTGCATCGCGCTGCCGGGCTCACCGGTCATGGGCTTGGCCATGAAGGTAGCCGTGACGTTGTGCTTCAGAGCGGCCTCGCGCATGGTTCGCTTGAATACAATGATCTGGTCCGCCAGATGCAGGGCATCGCCATGACGGAAATTGATTTCCATCTGGGCCGTGCCTTCCTCATGAATCAGCGTATCCAGATCCAGCTTCTGAAGCTCACACCAGTCGTACATGTCTTCAAAGAGCGGATCGAACTCGTTGGCGGCATCGATCGAGAACGACTGGCGACCCGTCTCCTGGCGACCGGAACGGCCTACCGGGGGCTGCAGGGGATAATCCGGGTCATCGCTACGCTTGGTGAGATAGAATTCCATCTCAGGCGCAACGATCGGCTTCCAGCCTTTGTCGGCATACAGCTTGAGCACCTTCTTCAGGATATTGCGCGGAGACAGCTCGATCGGGCGACCCTGCTTGTCGTAGGTGTCGTGGATGACTTGCGCCGTGGGCTCGATGGCCCAGGGCACGAGGAAGACAGCGTTCTCGTCAGGCCGGCAAAGCATGTCAATATCGGCCGGATCGAGAAGCTCGTAATAGATATCATCCTCGACATAGTCTCCCGTCACACTCTGCAACAGAACGCTCTCCGGCAGGCGCATGCCTTTTTCATTGATGAATTTCGAGGTGGGCGAGATCTTGCCGCGGGCGATGCCGGTCAAATCGGAAATCAGGCATTCGACTTCGGTGATCTTGTGTTCTTTCAACCACTGGGTGAGCTGGTCAAGCTGGTTAGCCATAAAGACCTCAAGGTTTTGAAAAACCTGCCCGGAAGGCATATGGACTTACCGTCCAGGCAGGATGATACGGCGGTCAAGGACCGCCGTCAGCGCTGCCCGGCCCGCTGTCGGCAGGCATCGCCAAAGGCGTTGAAAATCGCTAGATAATTCGAATTGGAGCGTACCTGCCATTCAGGGTGCCACTGCACCCCAACGGCAAAGACAGAGGCGCCCTCTACGGAAAACGCTTCCACCAAGCCATCCGGCGCCAGAGCCTCGGCCCGAAGACCTGGTGCGAGACGCTCGACGCCCTGCCCATGCAGGGAATTGACCTGGAACTGCTCGGGCAACCCCAGGCGCTCGAATACACCGCCCGGCTGAACATGAACGGCATGACTGGGCGCATACTGCACGTCAAGCGGATCATCCGGTCGCTCGCGGTGGTCGGCAAACGGGCCGGCCTCATGCACCTTCTGATACAGGCTGCCGCCCATTGCCACGTTCATCTCCTGAAATCCGCGGCAGATACCGAGCACAGGAACACCTGCATCCACGGCCGCCCGAATCAGCGGCAGAGTAGTACGGTCGCGATCAGGATCATGGGCGGTGCCCGGCGCACTGGGAGGCCCTTGGTAGTGATGCGGCTCCACGTTGGAAGGCGAGCCGGTAAACATCAATCCATCGAGACGTGCAAGCAAGGTGGGCTGGTCAAGCAGGTCAGCCAGCGCGGGAATGACGAGTGGCAGACCACCCGCTCCGGTCACGACGGCACGCAGATACTTGTCGCCGGCGATGTGGAAGGTATGCAAACCGATCTGCTTGGTGCAGGCGGTCACGCCGATCAACGGCAGGCACGACATGGGACACCCGTTACGTTTGCCATGGTTGGATGAATTGGAGAGTAGTCTTGTTCATTTTTTTCCACAACCGTTCTTTCAAGACCGCTCATGCGGTTCGCACATTCTCTTTCAGCCGGCGTGTTACGGGGTCTCAAGCGAAGCCCTGTGCCCCAATGAAAGGCCTTGATGAGGCCTTCGAGCACCAATAACGAGCAAAGTTGACTTTAGGTCCCCTTTCGGATTGACTCCTAGGTGAAGTCCCCGCTGATTGATATTTTTAACAACTATAGGTGTTGCATCATGTCGGTACCCCCGCGTGCCGTTCACTTGAATGAAGCGACCGACTTCCTCCAGGCACATCCTGAAGTGCAGTTCGTCGACCTTCTGATCTCGGACATGAACGGCGTGGTGCGTGGTAAACGCATCGACCGAAACAGTCTGCCCAAAGTCTTCGAAAGAGGAATCAATCTACCCGCCTCACTCTTCGCTCTCGATATCACCGGCTCCACCGTAGAAAGCACAGGCCTCGGCCTTGATATCGGTGACGCCGACCGCGTCTGCTATCCCATCGCCGGTACGCTCTCCATGGAGCCCTGGCAGAAACGCCCTACCGCACAACTCCTGATGACCATGCACGAAATGGAAGGCGCGCCATTCTTCGCCGATCCTCGCGAAGTGCTGCGTCAGGTCGTTGAACGCTTTACCGAGATGGAACTGACGGTCGTCGCGGCCTTCGAGCTTGAGTTCTATCTGATCGATCAGGAAAACATCAACGGCCGGCCCCAGCCGCCCCGCTCGCCTATTTCCGGCAAGCGCCCGCAGTCCGTTCAGGTCTACTCCATCGATGATCTCGACGAGTACGCCGATTGCCTGCAGGACATCATCGATGGTGCCCGCGCCCAGAATATTCCTGCCGATGCCGTCGTGGCCGAGTCGGCTCCCGCGCAGTTCGAGGTCAACCTCAATCACGTGGCTGACCCGATCAAGGCATGTGATTACGCAGTGCTGCTCAAGCGGCTGATCAAGAACATCGCCTACGACCATGAAATGGACACTACCTTCATGGCCAAGCCCTATCCGGGGCAGGCAGGTAACGGTCTGCATGTGCACATTTCGCTGCTGGACAAGAATGGCAACAATATTTTCACGAGCGAGGATCCCGAGCAGAACGCCGCGTTACGTCATGCCGTCGGCGGTGTGCTCGAGACCCTGCCCGCCTCGATGGCCTTTCTATGCCCCAACGTGAATTCCTATCGTCGCTTCGGCTCGCAGTTCTACGTACCCAATGCACCGAGCTGGGGGCTGGATAACCGCACCACGGCGCTGCGCATTCCGACTGGCACGCCCGATGCCGTACGCATCGAGCACCGTGTGGCGGGCGCTGATGCCAACCCCTACCTGCTGCTGGCAGGCGTACTGGCAGGAATCCATCACGGTCTGACTAATCACGTCGAGCCGCCGCCGGTGACCGAAGGCAACTCCTACGAGCAGCACGAGCAAAGTCTGCCGAACAACCTGCGTGATGCCTTGCGGCAACTGGATGACAGCGAAATCATGGCGCGATACATCGATTCGAAGTACATCGATATCTTCGTGGCTTGTAAGGAGCATGAACTGGAAGAATTCGAGCACTCCATCTCGGATCTCGAATACAACTGGTACCTGCACACCGTCTAGCACGTCGGTTATAGACAACGTCCGTTCGTCCTCGCCGGGCGGCCGTTGTCTGTTTACGAGAACGCCGTCACACTTTGCAGCTTTTCGTACCGTCCTGGCCTTAGCTCCACGGAAGGTCCCATGATGGAACACAAGGAGTTTCCATGCGAAAGCTGCTCATGGCGCTGGCCATTCTGCCCCTGCTCGCACAGGCCGAAGAGGTTGTGCACGTCTATAACTGGGAGGACTACATTGACCCTCAGGTCATCAGTGACTTCCAGAAGGACACCGGCATCCGTGTCGACTACCACACTTTCAGCACTTCTGAGGAGGCAAATGCCCTCTTGGATGGCGACACGCCGATCGATGTGTATGCGCCTTCCCATGACGAGCTCAAACGACTCATCCGGGAAAACAAGCTGCAAAAACTCAACACCCAACAGCTGCCCAATACCAGCAAGCTCGATCCCTATGTTTCGGGCATTCTGAACTCCGTGGATCCGGGCAACCATTATGCCGTCCCCTATCTATGGGGCGCAGTAGGTCTGGCAATCAACGTTCCCAAGGCGCAGGAAGCCTTTGGCGGTCCGCTGCCGGAGAGCTGGAGCGTGCTGTTCGATCACGAGCAGATCAAGCGCCTTTCCAAGTGCGGCGTCAATCTGCTCGACGATCCCATCTATGTCTCATCAATCATGATGAACTATCAGGGCAACATTCCCGAGCGCAGCTCTCCCGCGCAGATGGAGAAAATTGCCAAGGACCTGATGAGCATTCGCCCCTATGTTCGCTCCATCGATAACGACGCCACGGTTGATGCATTCAAGAATGGCCAACTATGCGTAGCAATGGTGTACAGCGTAGGCGATGTAATCAATACGCGTAAGACAGGCCAGCCGGTCAGCTATGTCGTACCGCAAGAAGGCACGTATGTCTTTGTGGATACGCTGGCTATCCCCAGCAAGTCGCGCAATGCGGAACTGGCGCATCGCTTCATCAACTATGTGATGAGTGCTCGTTCCCTGGCCCGCATTACCGAAGAGACGTCTTATCCAAACGCCAACCCTGACTCGATGAAGTTGCTTTCGCCTGAGCTTCAGAAGGAAAATGCGCTTTACCCCAACGGAGCGTTGCGCCGTCGCCTGTTTGCTCTGGTTCCGCCACCTGCCGAGACTCGCCAGACATTTGAAGGTCTCTGGCAGACATTCAAGCAGGCTCACTAAGTTTTCAGAGGGAATCAACAGGCAAGCTACCCCTGGATGGGCCGTATCAGGTTCTGACAAGGCGAGGTAATACGGCGTGTCCGGACAGGCATTGTCAGAACCTCATCACCTTTGCGACCCAGGATACTGGTAGAGTCATGGCCCGAACCCCAAGCCCACGCAAGGCGCGCAGCAGCAGCCGCCAGCGCATCGAGCAGATTCTGACAGCGGCTCGGCATATGCTGATAGATCAAGGGCCTGCACGCCTGAGCATCTATGGCATCGCCGAAAGGGCGGGCCTTCCGCCTTCCTCGGTCTATCACTTCTTCCCCAGCGTTGCCACATTGCTCGAGGCCCTTACTCAAGAGGCTCATGCAGCGTTTCGCGCCTGTCTTCAGACTTCCGTCGACCATGACAGCCTTAACGACTGGCGCGATCTATCGCGGATCGTCGAGGCACGCATGCTGGAAGTATATGAACAGGATGCCGCGGCCAGGCAATTGATCCTGGCCAATCACGGCCTGACCGAAGTAGTCCAGGCCGACCGACAGCATGACACCCGGCTGGGCGAGCAGCTTCAGGCCCTGTTCGCAACCCATTTTCATCTGCCGCCTCTGCCGGACGATATCGACGTCTTCGCCCTTGCCATGGAACTGGGTGATCGCGTCTACGCAAGATCCGTACAACAGCACGGCGTTATTACGCCTCGCTGGGCAGCAGAAAGCCATCGGGTTTTCGATGCCTACCTTAGTCTTTACCTTCCGCCCTATTTGCCCAAGCGAAACACGTACCTGCCAAACGATCTAACAGTTGCCCAATAAACCGATAGTTATCCGTCCAGTTATCGCATGCTGTAATGGTATTGCTTAAATTCATTTTTAAGTCGGATATTTATCCGTTATAAAGCACGCCTTTGCCTGTCGGCATAACGGCCAGCCAGTAATGGCGCTCGAATCTGCTACCGTTAACGGGATGTCCTGCTCATTCGCGACCGTTGCCTGAACCTGTACGACCTACCCCTTCGATGGAGAATTGCAATCATGAGTCTGCTCGCCTCGACACCCCGTGCTGAAGGCTTCCGTATGCCCGCGGAGTGGGAGCCCCAAAAGCAGGTCTGGATGATCTGGCCCGAGCGTACCGATAACTGGCGCCTGGGTGCCAAGCCAGCCCAACTGGCCTTTACCGAAGTCGCACGAGCCATTGCACGCTTCGAGCCGGTCACCGTTGGTGTTTCTGCTGCTCAGTTCGACAATGCCTGTGCACGACTCAACCACCCGGCCATTCGTGTCGTCGAGATCAGCAACGATGATGCCTGGGCGCGTGATACCGGCCCGACTTTCGTCATCAACGATCAGGGGGAAGTGCGCGGTGTGGACTGGACCTTCAACGCTTGGGGCGGGCTGGTTGGCGGGCTGTATTTCCCCTGGAAGCGGGACGATCAGGTCGCCAGTAAAATCCTGATGATGGAAAGCTGCCCCCGCTACCGCACTGAGGATTTTGTGCTGGAAGGCGGTTCTATCCATGTCGATGGCGAAGGCACGCTCATTACTACCGGCGAGTGCCTGCTCAACCGCAACCGCAATCCGCATCTGTCCCAGCGTGAGATCGAGGCGATCCTGAGTGATTATCTGGCTGTGGATAAGGTTATCTGGCTGCCAGACGGTTTGTATAACGACGAAACCGACGGTCATGTGGATAACTTCTGCTGCTACGTGCGTCCTGCCGAAGTGCTGTTGAGCTGGTGCGACGACGAAAACGATCCGAACTATGCGCGGTGTCGCGCGGCGCTTGAGGTATTGGAAACCAACACGGATGCCAAAGGCCGCAAGTTCACCGTCCACAAAATTCCAACGCCCGGCCCGCTGTACGCGTCGGATGAAGAATACGAAACCGTAGATGCCTCAGTGGGTAGCCAACCGCGTAAGTCGGGCGAGCGCCTGGCGGCCTCGTATGTCAACTTCCTGATCGTCAATGGCGCCATCATCGCACCAACGTTCGATGTCCCGGAAGATGCCGAAGCCCTGGACGTTCTTCAGCGCTGCTTCCCCGAGCGCGAGATCGTACAGGTCCCAGGCCGCGAGATCTTGCTGGGGGGTGGCAATATCCACTGCATTACCCAGCAGCAGCCTGCCCCCAGAGCGCGAAACTAAGCACCACGCGTACTGTGGAATAAAACCGGAGCCTCCCGCCAGGCTTCGGTTTTTTGTGAACATGTCAGGCGGTTCATATACAAACCGCCATCACGCATGTGATAACGCTGAATTGTCCTCTCGGATGTGCTGTCCATACCCCTACCGCGCTCCATAAGGAGCTTATCGGCAACTGGATCGGTGGCCCCATCATATGAATATCCTTCTCGTACTGACGTCCCATGACCAACTAGGCAATACCGGTAAAAAGACCGGCTTTTGGCTGGAAGAGTTTGCGGCACCTTATTATGTCTTCAAGGACTCAGGCGCTACGCTGACCCTGGCGTCACCCAAAGGGGGCCAGCCGCCTCTGGACCCGAAGAGTGATGAGCCGGAAGCGCGCACCGAGGCGACAGAACGCTTCCGTAATGATCCCGACGCACAGGCGGCTCTCGCCAATACCGTGCCGCTCGCGAGCGTCAAGGCGGATGATTACGACGCTGTTTTCTATCCCGGAGGCCATGGGCCGCTCTGGGATCTGGCTGAAGATCAGGATTCCATTGCGCTGCTGGAAGCCTTTTATGCAGCAGGCAAACCTACTGCCCTGGTTTGCCATGCACCCGGCGTGCTGGCCAAGGTCAAGACTGCTGACGGTGAGCCTCTAGTCAAGGGCAAGCAGGTAACCGGTTTCACCAATACCGAAGAGGAAGCGGTTCAACTCACCGACGTCGTACCCTTCCTCGTGGAAGATATGCTCAAGGCCAACGGCGGCCTGTACAGCAAAGGGGCTGACTGGGCGCCTTACGTGCTGACTGAAGGTAATCTGATAACAGGCCAAAACCCCGCCTCTTCGGAGCCTGCGGCCAAGGCCGTGCTGGAACAGCTCTCTCGCTAAACCCGTGGAGCCTTCTGCAAAAAGAAAATGCCGCCTTCCCGAAAGGGAGGCGGCATTTCCAGTCTACGTACCATCGTAAAGGATGGTCTTATTCACGTCTTAGAGCAGCGGAATCGAATAGCTCAGCATCAGACGGTTTTCATCCTGATCGCGGGTGTTGGCGACATCGTTACGCCATACCGCGTTACGCCACTGAATGCCCAGCCCTTTCAAGGTTCCGGTAGGCACGGTATAGCCCAGGGTAAAGTCCCGCTCCCACTCGCTCGGATTGCTGCCAGCCGCCTCGATATGGTCTCCCTTCAGATAGACCACACCTGCCGTCAACCCCGGCACGCCCACTTGGGAAAAGTCATACGCGTAGCGCACCAGCCAGGTCCGCTCACCGGCACGCGTAAAGTTCTGATTCTGCGAGAAGGTGATTAGGTATGGCGTAGCACCATCTCCCTGGTTCAGGAAGGGAAAGTTACTGTCCCCGTTGATGACCTGATAGCCACCGCCAAAGGTATGGCCGGCCACGCTGTACAGGAACTGACCGCTGTACAAATCGTTATCGATCTTACCCTTGGTTACGCCGCTGCCGTAGTAGCCATTGGAGTAGTAGTCCGGATTATGTCCATTGGCACCATCGTCGGTACTGTGGAAATAACGCAGGTCACTCTTAAGCACACCCGGACCGATCTGCCAGTCATGCACCAGACCCAGGAAATGCTGCTTGTAGTAATCTTCAAGGTTGGCGTAGTAGTAGCTGACCGTCAGGTCCTTGGTCAGCTTGTAGTCACCCCCCGCAAAGTAGAACGCGTTGCTGCGCTCGGTGCCGCCGAGAATGCGCAGGCTGTCCATGTTTGAAGAGTTACGCGCCTTGGAATGCTCCAGGCGACCGGCATTCAAGGTCAGGCCTTCGATTTCCCTGGAGGTGATCATGCCGCCTTCAAAGGTCTGTGGCAGCATGCGGCTGTCATTGTAGGTCACCACCGGCAGCGTTGGCATAAGTGTGCCGTAACGCAGCTCGGTCTTGGAGATACGAACCTTGGCGGTCAGTCCCAGCGTTGAAAAGTTATCAACGCCAGTGCCGTGCCCGTTATCCGGGAACACACTGTTGGCATCAGTCCCGTGCGTCCCCTTGCCCGAGTCAAGCTTGAGACCCAGCATCCCCAGGGCATCAACGCCAAAGCCGACCGTACCCTCGGTGAAACCGGATTGATAGTTGAGCATAAACGCCTGCCCCCACTCCTCTGCCTTGGAGGCAGACTTGGGCGCAGCCGAGTCACGGTTATCCTGATTGAAATAGAAGTTACGTAACGTAAGGGTAGCCTTGCTGTCTTCCAGGAAGCCCGCGGCATGGGCAGCGCTGTTCAGAGTCAGGCCAAGGCAGCCGGCAGCAATGGCTGCGGCGAGAGGTTTTACGTTCAAAAGATGCTCCACAACTAACAACAACAAGAGCGGCTGTTAAGGCACACGTACGGCCGCACGGCTAGGCCGGCAAGAGAGCGGGTAGATCGAGGTTGGCTTTATAACGCCTTGTGTCTCCACTCCCTGGAAGATAAGGTCGTTCACTGACGCGTCCCTTGTCGGCGGCGCAAAACTAAATGTAAAAAAGTGTTTCGTCTATAACAAAGTGCCATCATTTCAGGCAAAACACTTTTTCACCGTTAGGCTTGAATATTCAGAGAAATTCTTTCCTGCCAGGTCCAGGCTTGATAAGGCTTGCCGTGTAGCGACAATCCCCTCCAACCTCATCAGAGCAGTGGAATGGAGTAGTTGATAATAACGCGCGTTTCATCCTGATCACGCTGCCCGGGAAAGCCCGGCCGGTACATGGCATTTCTCACCGTAAGACCCACACCCTTCAAGACTCCTCTGGGCACCGTATACGATACGGTAAGATCACGCTCCCATTCGCTTCTGTCACCTGTTTGATAACGGGCATTATCACCATGCCAGTAAGCAACACCGGCATTGAGCCCTTGTACACCTACGTTTCCAAAGTCGTACGCGTAACGGACATGCCAGGTATCCTCACCCGCGTGGATAAACTTGCCAATCTGGGCATTGGTGATGGTGTACAGGGTTTTGCCATTACCTTGCTCAAGGTAGGGGAAGTCACTGTTACCTTCCGAGCCCTGATACCCCGCACCCAGCGTATGCCCCGCTACGCTATAGCTGAACATGGCACTGTACAGGCGGTTGTCGATTTTACCCTTTACAGCACTTCCGCCATCGTAATACCCGTTGGCATAGTACGCAGGCTCATGCCCATTGGCGCCGTCGCTACGGCTGTCGAAATACCGTAGATCCGTTTTGAGCACACCAGAGCCTAGCGGCTGGCTATGTAGCGCGCCCAGGAAGTGCTGTTTGTAGAAGTCATCCAGGCTGCCATAGTAATACTGAAGTGTCAGGTTTCTGGTGAGCTGGTAATCAGCCCCTGCATAGCGAAACTGGTTGCTGTCCGCTTTGGATCCGGCAATGGAAACCGACTCATAATTGCTGGAGTTGCGGTCCTTGACCTGTTCGATTTGGCCTGCAATCAGCGTGAGGTTATCAAACTCTTTCGAAGTGATCTGTCCACCCTCGTAGGTTTGTGGCAACAGGCGCCCATCGTTGTAGTTGACCACAGGGAGCTTGGGCATCAGCGTGCCATAGCGCAGCTCAGTCTTGGAAACACGAACCTTGGCGGTCAATCCCAGGCTACTGAAATCATCCGTGGAAGCGCCATCGCTTTCGCGGGGAAACATGGTTCCTGGCTGGCGACTGCCTTTGCCGATATGACTGCCAGAGTCCAGTTTCAGACCCAACATACCTATCGCGTCTACTCCAAAACCTACCGGCCCCTGTGTGAACCCGGACTGATAGTTGAGTATGAACGCCTGTCCCCACTCCTCGACCTTGGAAGGGTCCGTTGCCTTGCCGCCGCCGCTTCGGTAGTCGGAGTTGATGTAGAAGTTACGCATGGACAGCGTAGCCTTGCTGTCTTCGATAAAACCGCCTGCTTGTGCGGCCGTATGCAAGGAAAGCAGCCCGATGGCAGTCGCCAGGACAAAGGGAGAGGTATTCAAGGAGTGCTCCAACGCAATAACAACTTCTTGCAGCACCGGAGCGCTACAACGCTTAGAGCAAGAGGTTGGTATTGGATGGGCTGCCTTACCTCCTGCCGGAGGCGGCAAAACTAAAGTCAAACGTCTGGAGCGTCTACCTTTCAATGCACTCTTTTGGGGCAAAACACTTTTAGCCAAGTAGCGCTTTTTAGGCCGCTCACCTGTCGATACAGTATCCGCCGTGAGCACGCACAAAAAAGCCCGCCATAAAGGCGGGCTTTTTTCCGAACCGCTCTATTAGAGCAGCGGCAACGAGTAGCTGACGATCAGACGGTTTTCGTCCTGGTCGCGCTGGGTAGGGAACTCAGAACGATACACGGCGTTTTTCCATGTAAGGCCCAGCCCCTTGAACGTGCCTTCAGGAATAACATAAGCAACGGAGATATCACGCTCCCATTCGCTCTTGTCACCCGTAGAGTGTCTGGCATTGTCAGCGTTCAGGTAGGTAACACCTGCCGTCAGGCCTGGTACACCAACAGTTGCGAAGTCATAGGCGTAGCGAACCTGCCAAGTGTCTTCGCCAGCCCGGTTAAATTTAGCAATCTGGGAGTCCGTGTTGATATATGCAGAAGCGCCCTCACCCGTATTGATGAAGGGAAAGTCGCTGTCACCATTGGTGATCTGGTAGCCAGCAGCTACTGTGTGACCGGAAATGGTGTATGCAAACAGTGCGCTATAGAGTTGGTTGTCTACTTTACCGCGGGTACGGCCGCTGCCGTAGTAGCCAGTAGAGCCATAAAGACCAGTAGTGTCAGAGTCTTTATTGTTGCCGTTACCTTTGCTGTTGAAATAGCGCAGGTCGGTTTTGAACGTGCCGTCGCCCAGCTTGACACTGTGGCCCAGCCCTAGGAAATGCTGGTTGTAGAAATCTTCCAACTGGCCAAAGTAGTACTGCAGCGTCAGGTCTTTGGTAACAGCGTAATCAGCACCTGCGAAACGGAACTGATTAGAATCACGCGCTGTACCGCCAGTGTTGGAACCAGCAATCGAAAACTCTTCATTGCTACTGGAGCCACGAGTCTTGGTATGCTCAAGCTGACCAGCAATGAACGTTACGCCATCAATTTCCTTGGACGTAATTTGTCCACCCTGGAAAGTTTGCGGCAGCAAGCGACCATCGTTGATGGTTACAACCGGAAGCTTTGGAGAAAGCGTGCCGTAACGCAGCTCAGTCTTGGAAAACTTAGCTTTAGCAGTCAGGCCCAAGCTACTGAACTCATCTACATAGCTGCCATCGCTTTCAAGCGGAAAGCTACCGCTAGTACTAGGGCGACGGTCACCTTTATCAGTACGGCCGCCACCATCCAGACGCAAGCCCAACATACCAACAGCGTCAACACCAAAACCAACTGTACCTTGAGTAAAGCCAGATTGGTAGTTAAGCATGAAACCCTGACCCCACTCTTCAACTTTTGAAGGTTTACGAGTTGGGTTGATCTGGTTGCGGTTATCGGTGTTGATGTAGAAGTTCCGCATCGAAAGCGTTGCTTTGCTGTCTTCTACGAACCCAGCAGCTTGAGCGGAGGAAAAGGCGTACAGAGACAAGCAAGCGCTGGCGACAGCCAGAGCCAAAGGCTTCTTACCCATGAAAATAGATGCTCCAAACTATTTTTGTGTTGCTACTGAACTTATCGGTCGATAAGAACAGAACTTAAGCGTAGACCACTAGCAACACCGTTTTAACGCTATTTGAAATAAGGTTTCCCCGTCTTATTTCATGTAGCTATTAAAACCGTCATTAGTGACCGGTTCCCTTGCAGGGGAGCAAACTAAATGTAAAAAGTGTTTTCGTCTAGCCCTGGACGATTTGATCTTTACCCTGCCGCTTGGCCTTGTACATGGCCTCGTCAGCACGAGCGTAGAGGGCATCGAGCCCTTTGTCGTCTTCCTTGAGAACGGCCAATCCCTGACTGATCGTGACCCGCAAGGGGCCCTGGGGAGTAGGCACCATCAATTGGCGTACCGCTCGTTGCAAGCGTACCCCGATTTGCTCCGCCAGCTCTCGATCACAGCCCGGTAGCAGCAGCGCAAACTCTTCTCCACCGATGCGGCCAAACAGGTCGCCCCGGCGGATCATTTGGGCTCCACATTCAGCCACACGCTGAAGCACCAGGTCGCCCATCTGGTGACCGAAACGGTCGTTGATTTTCTTGAAGTCGTCGATATCGAAAAGCAGAAAAGCCAGCGGCTCAGTGGTCGTTTTAGCCAACTCAAAGGCACGCTGTGCGCTCTCGAAAAAGTGACGTCGGTTACTGCTGCGCGTAAGCACATCAGTTGTCGCCAGGCGCTGGAGTTCTTCCTCCATGCGCTTTTTCTCGGTGATGTCCTCGGCGATACCGACGACCAGCAGCGGCATACCGGCTTCGCTGCGCTGGCTGACAAAGCACTTGTCGCTTAGCCAGCGAATTTCTCCATCCCCTCGAATGATGCGGTATTCACGGGATTCCATGGCGCCCTGCTGAAGCACCTGGTTAAGCGTTTCCTGAACATATTCGACGTCATCGGGGTAGACGTTATTTATCCAGACGTCGTAGCTGGTCATGGCCAGGGCGATCGGCCGACCAAATACCTGCTCATAGGCAGGACTTACGTAGATGATTTCACCAGTCTGCCAGTTGAGTGCCCACAGAACCGAATTAACGCTTTCCAGCAGAGCGCTAAAGAGTCTTTCACGCTCCCGCAGACGCTCAGCCTCAGCACGCGAATGCAGTAACGCGAGCATTGTTTCATCCGCAGAAAGCGGACCTAGCAGCTGTTCGTCCATAATGTCGCCGTTATATCAATCCAGCAGCATAAGAACATCATTCGGGTTTCCAGTTCCGCTGCCGAAAAGACAAAAGCCCGCCATTTGGCGGGCTTTTGTTCAAGTTTATTTAAGAAAGCGCTGAAGCCGTTGCTGGTCGCAGTGAGTACGTCTTCAAATGCTCTGCAAATTCCTTCAAGGATTGGATGCCACTTGTCTCCGCCTCGACAATCCACTCCTTCATGGCCGCTAGCATGTCATGTCCGTTGGCACTGGTCTTGACCCAGATATGCTGTAATGCCAAACGTTTCTCATAGATCAGTTTGAGCGACTGACTTTGCTCGAGCAGTGATTGAATTGTAGCGTGTTGGCGCTCTTTGAGCAGACTGGTTTCACGGGACAGCAACCGCTTTGCGCTGCGGATCAACGGCCGCTTGGCTGGATCGGCCGTGCGCCACTCCTGCTTGACCAGGGGAGCGATGACCTGCTTTCGATATTGCGCCATGATCTGGAAGCGATTGTTGAGAATCGCCATGGCCGTATCCATATCGAGCAGCCCTTTCCCCTCCACGCGATGCGCGATGGGTGCCACGCGATTGACCTTTGCCAGCTTGAGCCAGGAAAAGAGCTTGATCCAGGCCCAGCCCATGTCGAATTCCCACTTCTTGACCGACAGCTTGGCCGAGTTCGGATAGGTATGGTGGTTGTTGTGCAGCTCTTCGCCACCAATGATGATGCCCCACGGGATCAGGTTGGTAGCCGCGTCGCGGCACTCGAAATTGCGATAGCCCACCGCATGACCCAGGCCATTGACCACACCGGCTGCCCAGAATGGAATCCAGGCCATCTGGATAGCCCAGACGCTTATTCCGAGCGTACCAAACAGGGCGATGTCGATAAGGAACATGAGCAGGATGCCGCCGTTGGGATACCGGCTGTATACGTTACGCTCGAGCCAGTCGTCCGGGCAGTTCTTGCCGTAGATGCGCAGGGTTTCTTCGTTCTTGGCTTCCTCTTTATAGAGTTCGGCGCCTTTACGAACGACTGTACTGAGTCCCTTGAAAACCGGGCTGTGAGGATCGTCTTCGGTTTCGCATTTGGCGTGGTGCTTACGATGAATGGCAGTCCATTCACGGGTGTTCATGGCCGTGGTCAACCACAACCAGAAACGGAAAAAATGCTTGAGC
Source organism: Pseudomonas sp. C2.3V (assembly GCF_058536325.1). NCBI lineage: Bacteria > Pseudomonadati > Pseudomonadota > Gammaproteobacteria > Pseudomonadales > Pseudomonadaceae > Pseudomonas > Pseudomonas sp. C2.3V. The sequence goes on from NZ_JBZUBN010000001.1 coordinate 3,447,235, forward strand.
GCGGGATGGAGATCCAGCGAGCGGTGAGCGGAATAACGGTGCAGGTACACCGTGACGCTTACGATGGTGATGTGCGTGAGCACCAGCGTAACCGCAATCAGTTGCCACACTGAAAGATCGAGCAAGCCGTTGTACCACATAGTGCTGGCATTACCTCAGAGGGGGTAAGAATGAATACGCTCAGTGAACAGGCGTTCGCCCATTATTACTGAGTATTTACAGATGTCTACTCATGCTTTTGCTACGAATAATGTCACCGCTCGGCTTCTTAAAACCTTAAAGCATAATAAAATCACTAAATAGTATTTTAAGAAATAAGCCGTTTCCATCACTATGCGCTCACGCCGTTAACACGACATGACGATCAGGAAGACTCCATGAGCGCAACGCCCTTTCGTAGTCTGGATAACCACAACGACACCATTCTTCACGATATTCAAAACGCTCTGCAGGGCCTGCGCTTCGGCTCGGTCGAGATCACCGTGCATAACGGGCAGGTTGTGCAGATTGAACGCAAGGAAAAGTTTCGCCCGCAGCTACCTTCCAATAATAAGGCTTGAACGTCTATGCGACGTTCGTGCCATGCCACCGTCTATCCTAGTAGCCAACTCTAAATAAAAAGTCACAAGGAGCCGTTTCATGTTCATCCGCCGTTTCGCTTTGGCCGCGCTGGCCAGCGTATTGATTGCAGGGCCGGCCGCAGCCGCAACGGAACTGTTGAATGTGTCTTACGACCCGACACGTGAGCTGTACCAGGAGTACAACGCGGCGTTCGCCAAGCACTGGAAAAGCGAAACGGGTGAAGGCGTTACCGTCAAAAATTCGCATGGTGGTTCAGGCAAACAGGGGCGCTCGGTGATCGATGGGCTACGGGCGGATGTAGTCACGCTGGCCCTTGCAGGCGATATTGACCAGATCAGCAGCATCGGCAAGCTGCTGCCAGATAATTGGCAGACTCGTCTTCCCGATAACAGCACGCCCTATACTTCGACCATTGTATTTCTGGTACGCAAGGGTAACCCGAAAGGTATTCATGACTGGGCCGACCTGACCAAAGAAGGTGTAGAAGTCATTACACCCAATCCGAAAACGTCTGGCGGGGCTCGGTGGAATTTTTTGGCAGCCTGGGCCTGGGCCAAGAAACAGTACGGCACTGACGAGAAGGCACAGGCTTATGTGCAAGACCTCTATAAGCATGTCCCTGTACTGGATACCGGGGCGCGCGGTTCGACCATCACGTTCGTGAACAACCAGTTGGGCGACGTGCTCATTGCCTGGGAGAACGAGGCCTTTCTGGCCAAGAAGGAACAAGGCGGCGATCAGCTCGAGATCATCGTGCCGTCACTGTCCATTCTGGCTGAGCCGCCGGTAGCGGTGGTGGACAAGGTGGTCGATCGCAAGGGGACACGCAAGATTGCCGAGGCCTACCTGCAGTACTTGTACAGTGAAGAGGGCCAGCGTATTGCCGCGAAGAACTTTTACCGTCCGCGTAACGAGAAGGTGGCTGCCGAGTTTGCCCAGCAGTTTCCGAAGCTTGAACTGGTAACCATCGATGACGCCTTTGGCGGCTGGAAATCGGCGCAGCCCAAATTCTTCAATGATGGCGGGGTTTTCGACCAAATCTACCAGGGCCACTGATGCCCGGATGAGCTCCACAGAATGGTCCCGGCTAACCGGGGCCTTTTGCCAGGTCTGCGGGCCTGACTAAGGACACACTATGTCGCGTCGTACTTCCCCGGTCATACCCGGCTTCGGATTGACCCTGGGCTACACCATTGTCTACCTCAGCCTTCTTGTGCTGATTCCGTTGGGGGCCATGTTTGTCCATGCCGCCCAGCTTACCTGGGACCAGTTCTGGGCCATTATTACCGCACCGCGTGTATTGGCGGCTTTGCGCCTGAGCTTTGGCACCGCGTTTGCGTCCGCTGTTATCAACAGTGTTATCGGGGTACTGCTGGCGTGGGTACTGGTCCGCTACACCTTCTCCGGACGCAAGATCATCGATGCCATGATCGATCTGCCCTTTGCGTTGCCAACGGCCGTTGCCGGCATTGCCTTAACGGCGCTGTATGCTCCGGCCGGGCTTATTGGCAGCCTGCTCCAACCGCTGGGCATCAAGATTGCGTTCACCCCGCTGGGTATCACCCTGGCGCTGGTGTTCGTCACGCTGCCGTTCGTAGTCCGTACCGTGCAGCCTGTGTTGGCGGACATTCCCAAGGAAATTGAAGAAGCGGCAGCCTGCCTCGGCGCCAAGCCGTTGCAGGTGTTTCGTCATGTTCTGTTACCGGCGATTCTTCCAGCGTGGCTGACCGGCTTCGCCTTGGCCTTCGCCCGCGGGGTGGGTGAGTACGGCTCGGTTATCTTCATTGCCGGCAATATGCCGATGAAGACTGAAATCCTGCCCCTGCTGATCATGGTCAAGCTCGATCAATACGACTATACCGGCGCCACGGCCATTGGCGTGATGATGCTGGTGGTGTCGTTCATCCTGCTGCTGGGCATCAACCTGCTGCAGCGCCGCATCGAGCATCCTTGAGGGAACACCATGAATACATCGAATCCATCCTCCCTCAGTGCCGCTCGGCGTGTCAGCCCCTGGGGGCGTCGTATCCTGATCACAGCTACCTGGATCGTATTTACACTGTTCCTGTTGCTGCCCTTGTATATCGTCCTGTCGGAAGCCCTGAAAGAGGGGTTCGGCACGTTCGTTAGTGCCATCATCGAGCCGGATGCGTTGTCGGCTCTGAAACTGACGCTCATTGCGACCGGTATATCGCTGCCACTGAACGTAGTGTTTGGCGTGGCGGCGGCCTGGTGCGTGAGCAAGTACGAGTTTCGTGGCAAGAGCATCCTGGTCACGTTGATCGATCTGCCCTTCTCCGTTTCGCCCGTCATTGCCGGTCTGGTGTATGTGCTGCTCTTCGGCGCGCAAGGGCTGCTGGGTCCGTGGCTGCAGGATCACGATATTCAGATCATCTTTGCCGTACCCGGAATCGTGCTGGCGACCCTGTTTGTGACCTTTCCTTTCGTGGCCCGCGAACTGATCCCGTTGATGCAGGAGCAAGGCACGCAGGAAGAGGAAGCCGCGCGGCTGCTGGGCGCCAACGGCTGGCAGATGTTCTGGCATGTCACCCTGCCCAACATCAAATGGGGCCTGATCTATGGCGTGGTGCTGTGTAACGCACGTGCCATGGGTGAGTTTGGTGCGGTATCGGTCGTATCCGGCCATATCCGTGGCGTAACCAACACCCTGCCGTTGCATGTCGAGATCCTTTATAACGAATATAACCATGTGGCCGCGTTCAGCGTGGCCTCGCTGCTGCTGGCCCTGGCCTTGCTGACCCTGCTGCTCAAGCAGTGGAGCGAAAGCCGCCTCGCCAACCAGAACAGCACCCAGGAGACGCATTGATGAGCATCGAAATCCGTAACGTCAGCAAGCGCTTCGGTGCTTTCCAGGCCTTGAATGACATCAACCTTGATATCCAGAGCGGTGAGCTGGTCGCCCTGCTCGGCCCTTCCGGCTGCGGCAAGACCACCCTGCTGCGGATTATTGCCGGCCTGGAAACACCGGACAACGGCAACATTGTCTTTCATGGTGAAGACGTCTCCGACCGTGACGTGCGGGATCGAAACGTAGGCTTCGTGTTCCAGCATTACGCCCTGTTCCGCCACATGACCGTGTTCGACAACGTGGCGTTTGGCCTGCGCATGAAGCCCAAGCGCGAACGGCCCAGCGAGAAAGTGATCGCCGAAAAGGTCCATGAACTTCTAAACATGGTTCAGCTGGACTGGCTGGCCGACCGCTACCCTGAGCAGCTGTCCGGCGGCCAACGTCAGCGGATCGCCCTGGCGCGTGCGCTGGCGGTAGAGCCGAAGATTCTGCTGCTCGACGAGCCCTTCGGCGCGCTGGACGCCAAGGTACGCAAAGAGCTGCGCCGCTGGCTGGCCCGTCTGCATGAAGAAATCAACCTGACATCCGTCTTCGTTACCCACGACCAGGAAGAAGCCATGGAAGTGGCAGATCGTATCGTGGTCATGAACAAGGGCGTGATTCAGCAGATCGGCTCGCCGGGCGAGGTGTATGAGCAACCTGCCAGCGATTTCGTCTATCACTTCCTGGGCGACTCGAACCGCCTGCAGGTTAATGGCTCGGAGATCATGTTCCGCCCCCACGAAGTCTCCATCAGCCGGGAGGCACTTACAGGGCATCAGCCTGCCGAGGTACGTGATGTTCGCCCGCTGGGTGCGACCACACGGGTGACGCTACGCGTGAATGGTCAGGATGAGCTGATCGAGGCAGAGGTCATCAAGGATCACGACAGCCTCATTGGCTTGCACAGAGGTGATGCCTTGTATTTCCGCCCCACCGTCAGCTGATCCTTACTATGAAAGCAGTCAGCCGTTGCCCGGCTGGCTGCTTTTTTATCGCCTGCTATAAATAGATCGCACCACGCGTATTCACATACAGCGAATAAAGCGAGTGGCTGCTCGCCATGAAGAGACGGTTACCGTTCAAACCACCGAAGCATAGATTCGGGCAGCGCTCCGGCAAACGGATATGACCGATCGCCTTGCCGGCCGGATTGAAAACCATCACGCCGTCCAGCTCTTCCGGCTTGGCCTCCGGGACACCTGGGCTTCCCCAGCCACACCAGAGATTGCCGTCTTCGTCGCACTTGATACCGTCCAGCGCCCCGTAATTTACGCCTTCGATATGCTTGCGCCGCTCACCTAACGTACCGTCATCGTTGACCACATAGGCCCAGACCAGACGGTTCGGCTTGGCACGCCCCTCGACCACATACAGGGTCTTTTCATCTGGCGAGAAGCATAGGCCATTGGGCCCTGCCAGATTATCGATCACCCGCGTGACCGCTCCCGTCTTGCCATCGATGCGGTAAACCCCATGCGGCAGCTCGGTCTGGACCTTATGCCCTTCATAGTTACTGTCGGCCTGGAACGGTGGATCGGTAAACCAGATGGAGTCGTCACGCTTCACAGCAATATCATTCGGCGAGTTGAAGCGCTTGCCTTCGAACTGATCCGCCAGAACAGTGATGCGACCGTCGTATTCCATCCGCGTGATGCGGCGGCCTTCAGTGGTGGTAGTTGATCCTTCGCAGATCAACAGGCGACCCTGACGATCCCGGCACAAGCCATTGGAATAATTGGAAGAATCACGGAAAACGCTCAGGCTACCGGTAACCTCGTCCCACCGCATGATGCTGTTATTGGGAATATCACTAACCAGCAGATACCGACCGTCACCAAACCAGACCGGCCCTTCGAGCCAGCGCATGCCGGTGCCGAGCTTTTCAATGCTCGCGTTGAAAATACGGTATTTAAGAAAGCTTTCATCCAGCACCTGGACCAGCGGATCCGGATAACGCTCACTGAGCGGTTCGGGGCTTGCGGCTTCTGCAAGACTGAAGCGGCACAGGGTTACAGATGCAGCCGAAAGGACGAGTGATGTTTTGAGAAAGCGCCTACGGGTATCGTCAGCCGTAGCGCCATGCTGCTGTTGATCAGCCATGGGGGCATTACTCCTTGTTCTTATTATGGATAGCCTGCCGAAACGTGGCGACGGGCCTGTCATCCTCCCGACAGCAACGCCCACATTGGCCGCTCGTGCTGCATACAGTACGGGAGCATTCGAAGAGGAAAGACAGACTCTAGACAAGTCATCGTATGACTTGCAAGGAAAAGGCTGCAGAACGCCTCACAAAGCGGCCTAAAGGCTCTAAATCAGCGCCTTAAATCATCAGACAACTTCTTCCCAGACAATAAAAAACCGCCGCGAAAGCGGCGGTTCTTGTCATGCTGCAGATCAGGCCAGTTCGTCGAAGCACTCGCCGATAATGCTAATACCACGCTGCAGGTCTTCATCGCTGACGGTCAGCGGAACCAGGATGCGCAGTACGTTCCCGTAGGTGCCGCAGCTGAGCATGATCAGGTTCTTTTCACGGGCACGAACCACAATCTGGCTGGCCAGTGCACCGTTGGGCTTGTGGACGTCACCGTCTTCACCCAGCTCGACCGCAATCATGGCACCCAGGCCACGTACATCGACAATTGCCTTGTGTCTGGCAGCAATGGCCTTGAGGCCTGCCGTCAGCTGCTCGCCCACAGCCTTGGAACGGTCCAGCAGTTTTTCTTCCTCGAAGGCCTCGATGACGGCCAGTGCCGCCGCACACGCCAGCGGGTTACCGGCATAGGTACCGCCCAGGCCGCCAGCGCCAACAGAGTCCATTACGGTTGCACGGCCCGTAACCCCCGATAGCGGGAAGCCACCCGCGATAGACTTGGCAAAGGTGACCAGATCAGCATCAACGCCCATCTGCTCCATCGCGAAGAAAGTACCGGTACGGCCCGCACCCGATTGAACCTCATCGGCAATCAGCAGGATGCCATGGTCGTCGCACAGCTTGCGCAGGCGAACCATGAATTCTTTCGGCGCCGCATAGAAACCGCCTTCGCCCTGTACCGGCTCAAGAATGATCGCTGCGATATCACCCGGCTGTGCGTCGTTCTTGAACACACGCTCCACGCTTGCAATAGCGTCGTCCACGGTGATGCCATGCAGCTCGCAGGGGTACAGAGCGCGGAACACACCACCCGGCATGAGACCCATGCCAGCCGAGTACGGAGCGACCTTGCCGGTAAGCGAAAGAGTCATCATGGTACGGCCGTGGTAGGCGCTGGTAAACGCGATGACACCGGCGCGCTGAGTGGCTGCACGGGCAATCTTCACCGCATTTTCAACGGCTTCAGAGCCTGAGTTGAACAGTGCGGTCTTTTTAGGGAAGTTGCCTGGCACCAGCTGGTTGAGCTTTTCGCAAAGGGCGACATAGGGCTCGTACGCCAGTACCTGGAAGCAGGTATGGGACACCTTCTTCAGCTGCTCCTGTACGGCCGCCACAACCTTGGGATGCAGATGGCCGGTATTCAGCACAGCGATACCGCCAGCAAAATCCAGGTATTCGTTGCCTTCGACGTCCCACACCTTGGCATTCTCGGCGCGGTCGACAAAGATCGGGTGAGTCTGCCCAACGCCACGGGGTACAGCGGCGTTACGGCGATGCATCAGGGAAGCGTTTGTATCAGTCATGGTGTCCTCTTGAGCTGCTCATCGTCAGCCAGATAGGGAGTAAAAGCGAGCACCGGTCACAGGGCAGCATACGATGATCGACTGCCAACAACGCCAGCCACTCGCCGGAGGTAGTGTGTTACTAACCGCTCGCTCAAGGCGATGACACCCTGAGCGAGGGAACCACAAGACAGCTACCAAAACTGGTCTGGCCTTGGGCCAAACGGGGTCCGATAGCCATCAACGTCTGTTAACCAGACGCCGTGGCAATCAAACACCCAGGCAGAGGTATTTGATTTCCAGATAATCTTCCATACCGTACTTGGAACCTTCACGTCCCAGGCCGGACGACTTCACGCCACCGAACGGTGCCACTTCGGTAGAGATCAGGCCAGTGTTGATACCCACCATGCCGGACTCCAGCGCCTCAGCCACACGGAAGACGCGGGACAGGTCGCGGGCATAGAAGTACGCGGCCAGACCGAACTCGGTATCGTTCGCACGGGCGATGGCTTCTTCTTCCGTCTTGAAGCGGAACAGCGGAGCCAGCGGACCGAAGGTTTCTTCCTTCGAGACTTTGGCGTCTGCCGGTACGTTAATCATGATGGTCGGCTCAAAGTAGCTGCCGCCCAGCTGGTGAGCCTTGCCGCCTGTGATCACCTGGGCACCGTGGGACACAGCGTCCTCGATGTGCTCCTTAACCTTGGCAGCCGCCTTGTCGTCGATGAGCGGGCCAATGGCTACGCCCTCTTCCAAGCCATTACCCACTTTAAGCTTCTCGACCGCTGCCTTGAACTTCTCGGCAAACGCGTCGTACACACCATCCTGCACATAGATACGGTTGACGCAGACACACGTCTGGCCCGCATTGCGATACTTGGAGATGAGCGCGCCCTGAACGGCGGCATCCAGATCGGCATCGTCAAATACAATGAACGGTGCGTTACCACCTAGCTCCAGAGACACCTTCTTAATGCCTGGGGAGCACTGCTCCATCAGCTTGGCTCCAATCTCGGTAGAGCCAGTGAAGGACAGCTTGCGAACAGTCGGATTGCTGGTCAGCTCGGCGCCGATTTCGGACGCGCTGCCTGTAACCACGCTCAGTACCCCTTTTGGAATACCGGCACGCTCGGCCAGCTCGGCCATGGCCAGTGCGGTGAATGGCGTCTGGCTGGCAGGTTTGATGACCATGGTGCAACCGGCTGCCAGGGCAGGACCGGCTTTACGGGTAATCATGGCGGCCGGGAAATTCCAGGGCGTGATTGCTGCTGTTACACCAATCGGCTGCTTGATAACGATAATGCGCTTGTCCGCCTGATGACCCGGAATGGTATCGCCATAAACGCGCTTGGCTTCTTCAGCGAACCACTCAATAAAGGACGCGGCATAGGTGATCTCGCCCTTGGCTTCGGCCAGTGGCTTGCCCTGCTCCAGCGTCATCAGGCGACCCAGGTCGTCCTGGTTCTCGATCATCAGCTCAAACCAGCGACGCAGCTTCTGCGAACGCTCCTTGGCCGTCAGATCACGCCAGGCCGGCAGGGCGCGCTCGGCAGCCTCGATGGCGCGCTTGGTTTCCGCGCGGCCCATCTTTGGTACTGTTCCCAGGGTTTCGCCCGTGGCCGGGTTGCCTACGTTGATCGTCTGGCCGCCGTCGGCATCCATCCAGGCTCCATCAATGTAAGCCTGCTGTCGGAACAGTGAAGCATCTTTCAATTGCATGAAGGTCTCCTCGAGAGATTTCAGTGTCGACGGGGCCACTTTATTAAACCCCGCTGACGATATTCTGAATGGGAAAGGCAACAGCGCTTTCCGTTCAACTCTTTTATCGCGAATCGATAACCATCCCTCACCCTGAATTCAAAGGGTTACGAAGAGGCAATGATTGGCGGTATACAGCGGAACACGGCCCATCGCCGGACGGGCCGATGGATGACACAGCGAACGTCTGCCAAAGCGAAGCGGCAAGCGTTCAAAATCTCAAACGCATGCTAGGCTTCCGCTAACATAAGCGCAATATGTGTTCGATAAAAACAACGCATGCTGCTTTATAGAAGAAATAAACCGTTAGAGAAGCTACGAAGCCAACCCGCTGATTTTGCTTGGAAACACGAACGCGCAACAGGGCATGGACGTTCCGCCCTGACATGAGTATCATGTCGCCCTCGTAACGCATCCGTAGCTCAGCTGGATAGAGTACTGCCCTCCGAAGGCAGGGGTCGTGGGTTCGAATCCCGCCGGATGCGCCAGATACCTGTTTCCACATGCGCTGCATGTAGCGAAACACCAAAAGCCCGCCTTGTGCGGGCTTTTTCGTTTCTTATCCTCTTTCAGCCTTGAGCAGTGCTTCGTAATGTGGGCTGATTTCGGACAGGATGACCAGGGCGGCAGCACCAAGGGCGACGGTGTCCGGGCCCGCAGCGCCGAGTTGGATGCGGGGGTATTCACGGTCCGGGCGGCGGCTGACCGAGACGGGTAGCGGCGCTAGCCGGTTTACCAGTTGCTTGAGAATTGGCTCAGGCAGAAAACCGCTGATGAGGATGGTTTGCGGGTCCAGGAGGGATTCGAGGATGTTGATGGCATGTCGCAGGGCGGGTACGGCCTCATTCAGCCAGGCATCGACGCCTTGCCTGAAGGCGGCGGTGTTGCAGTCCCAGGTGGCAATATCCTGATCAGCGGTTTGTCCCAGGTGTTCAAGCAGCGAGGCGATGGACACATACCGTTCCAGACAACCCGTGTTTCCGCAGTAGCAGACCTTGCCGTCAGGAATGACGGACATGTGGCCAATCTCCCCGGCGTTATGCCAGTGCCCGGGATACAGGCGATTTTCCAGATACAGCCCTGCTCCCAGGCCGCTGCCAATGAAGAGATGCACAAAGTTTTGCAGATCGCTGGCAACGCCATGTAGTCGCTCACCCATGGTGGCGGCGGTTGCGTCGTTTTCGATAAGCACAGGCAGTTCCAAGGCTTCTTCGAGGCGTGAAGGAATGGCAGGGTCATCCCAGCCGGATAGGGCCGTGGGGCCAACGGCAGTGATGCCTTCCACCTCGAACGGCCCGGGCAAGGCAATACCGACACCGATGAAGCGATGCGAGGGAAACTGTGCCCGGAAGCGGCCAACAGTTTCAGTGAGCAGGGGCAGCGCTTCGTCAAAGGTGGGGTAATCGACCGGCAGGCTGGCCTGCGCCTGACACTCTCCGAGTAGATCAAGCAGCACGGCAATGATGCGATGCTGCTCGACATGAAAGCCGATGGCATAGCCGCCCTGAGGGTTGATCGACAGGGGAACCGGGGGCTGGCCCCGGCCAACCTTTTCCGGCGCATGGGCGAGCAGCACGCCCTCCTCCTGCAGCTCCGTCACGATGTTCGAGACGGTTTGAGCGGTAAGGGAGGTCAGCCTTGTCAGGTCGGCACGAGTCAGCCGTCCACCCAGGCGGATGGCTTCCAGAATGACCCGGCGATTATGCAGGCGGGCGTGTTCGGCATTGGTGCCGGTGGTCACGATGCGTTTGGTAGATGCCTTTCTCATGTTTACATCATCAGGATCGCGCATTAATTAAATCAAGTTGAATTAATATAAAGCCTATGGTCTTCTAAGGGTGGTTCGCTGTTTGGCATGTGCTCACCTGACCAAAGCGATCCCTTCACTACAACAATAATGCCGAATCGGTAGAGCCGATCGATGGCACGAAGAATCTTTCATCTGCCCATCCTTTACCTTTCGAGCGAAGAGATCGTCCTATGCCGTCATCACCCGTAACCGGCCAGCCTTCCTCCGGCCTCAAGAAAAAACTTGGTCTGTTTCCCGCCACTACGCTCAACATGAGCCAGATGTGTGGTGTGGGGCCTTTCATTACCATTCCAACCATGATTGTCATCATGGGCGGCCCACAGGCCTATCTCGGCTGGATACTGGGCGCCCTGCTGGCCCTATGCGATGGTCTGGTATGGGCGGAGCTGGGTGCGGCATTGCCAGGTGCCGGGGGTACCTATGTGTACCTGCGCGAGGCCTTTGGCAAACGCACGGGAAAGCTGATGCCCTTTCTGTTCATCTGGACGGCAATGCTGTTCATTCCGCTGATCATGTCCACGGGAATCATCGGGTTCGTTCAATACCTCACCTGGTTCTGGCCGGACATGAGCCAGACAGCAGGTAATGTGATTGGCCTGGGACTTATCTGGCTGATCATCGGGCTGTTGTGGCGCAAGATCGAGTCGGTCGCCAAGCTGGGCATCGTGCTGTGGGTGATCATGCTGATCAGCATTGGCAGTCTCATTACTGCAGCCCTCTCCCACTTTCACCCTGAGCTGGCCTTCAGCTTTCCCGAGGGAGCGTTTGATCTTTCCGACAGTGGCTTCTGGCTTGGCATGGCTGGAGGGCTAACAATCGGCATTTATGACTACCTGGGCTACAACACCTCGGCCTACCTTGCTGGTGAGGTTGACCAGCCGGGCCGCGTGATTCCCAGGTCCATCATCTTTTCGATTCTCGGCATTCTCGCCATTTACCTGTTGATGCAGGTAGGCGTGCTGGGCGTCGTGGATTGGCATCGCATGCTTGATCCCAATTCGGCAGCTTATAAATCCGTGGCCTCGGTGGTACTGAGCGAAACATGGGGCGCTACAGCGGCCAATGTCGTGACGGTTCTGATTCTGATCACTGCGTTGGCTTCGGTGTTCGCAGGGCTTCTGGGAGGCTCGCGGGTGCCGTATGAAGCTGCGAGGGACAAGGTGTTCTTCCAGGCGTTTGCCAAGGTGCATGCCCGCCATGAGTTCCCGACGTATGGGCTGCTGAGCATGGGTGTGCTGACGTCGATCGGCTTCATGATCGGCCGGTTGAGCGACCTGACCACGCTGATCCAGCTTCTGACAACCGTCATGATTCTGGTGCAGTCTGTTGCCCAGATCATTGCACTATTCGTGCTGCGCAAGAACCAACCGCACCTGAAACGACCTTATGCGATGTGGCTTTACCCGGTGCCAGCCGTTATTGCGCTGGTGGGCTGGGTCTATATCTACATGGCCTCCAACCATAACGCACCCGGTGCCTACCCGATCCAGTGGTCATTGGTCTGGCTGCTGGTGGGTGGCGGCGCCTATCTCCTGTGGGCGCGTACACACCGGCTCTCCTGACTGTAGCGCCATGACACAAGCACTTGAAAAAGAGAGTCTCACGATGCCTGATCAGGGCGTACTGCTGGCCATCGATGTTGGCGGTACTAAAACCCACATTGCCTGCTATGACCCCGCCAGCGAGCAGCTGGCGACTCGGGTCCTGCCGACCCATGCCGAGGGCCTGCTTGGCGAGCCGGCCCTGATGCGCCTGCTTGAGGCCGCACGGGAATGTGCACAGCAACTCGGCGCAACGACCATTCGCAGCGTGGCGGGCGTATTCCCAGGCGTTGTACGTGCTCATACCTTGCTGATGGCACCTAATACACCCGGCTTTGAAGGGCTCGACCTGCACGGCTTGATTGCTCAAGGGTTGGGTACGCCTGCGGTCATGCTGGACAACGACGTCAAGGCCGGTGCATTGGCCGAGGCACGTTGGGGTAGCCTGCAAGGTATCGATCATGCCCTCTACCTGAATCTGGGCACGGGGCTCTCTGCCGCAGCCATTGCCAATGGGCAGCTGATCCGTGGGCATAACGGCGCCGCCATGGAAATTGGCTATATGTTGTCACCGTTTCTGGACCCTGAGCGCGTATCGGACTGGTACAGCCACGAGCAAGGCGGCGCCCCGCTGGAGGAGCTGTTTTCCGGAACGGCCCTGAATCAGCTGGCCGTTGAGCTGCTCGGGCCGGGCCACCAGGCGCTCGACCTGTTCACCAGCCAGGAGCCTCGCGCTCAGCAGGCGCTGCATGTGCGGATTGCTGCCTGCACCGCTCAGGTGGCCAATCTGGCGATCGCCCTGGATGTTGGCCGCATTGCCATTGGTGGAGGGCTTTATCGGCAAGCGGCAACGCTGGCCCCGCTCATCAAGCACATGATTAACCGTACTGTTCCCTTTGCGCCTGAAATCGTCACGGCGCATTTCACGCACGACGCGCCTCTATGGGGCGCGCTGAGTATGGCTATGGATGCCGCCGGGCTTGCTTTTATCCCCGAGCAGATCCTGAGCCAAACCGAGCTTCTTTCCACACCGGACGCTACAGCGTCCGAAGGTTGACGTCCCGAAGGTAACTGCAATGTCCCTGATGTTGAATGAAACCCAGTCCATTCCTGCCGTCCTGCAACGCATGCTGGACGACGACAGTGCTGTTACGGCACTGGCAGACCGTCTGGCTTGCAATCTGCCCGACCTCATGATGACCGTGGCGCGGGGCAGCTCGGATCACGCAGCCGCCTATTTTGCTCATCTGATGATGTGCCGGATCGGCATTCCCAGCCTTTCCATGCCGCTTTCGCTGGTCAGCCTCAATCAGCCGCCCCTGCGCCTCAACAATGCCTGGGTGGCGGCGCTTTCCCAATCTGGCAAGAGTCCGGACCTGATTGCCAGCGTTCGTTATTTGAAATCCCGCGGCGCTCGGGCGACTGCCCTGGTGAATACCCCCGATTCGCCTCTGGCGGCAATTGCTGATGGTGAGGTCTTGCTGCCTGCCGGACTTGAGCAAAGTGTGGCTGCCACCAAGAGCTATGTTGCCATGCTTATGGCAGCCGCCCAGACGGTAGGTTATCTGGAGCGCAACCTGGGTATAAAGTCAGACCTGCTACAAGCGCTCCAGGCATTGCCTCAGCAGATGGAGCGTGCCGTGGAAGCGGACTGGTCCAAGGCCATCGAGGTACTGACACCGATCGACAAGATGCTGGTCATCGGCAGAGGCCCGGCCCTCCCGATTGCCATGGAAGCAGCTCTGAAGCTTAAGGAAACCTGCGGCATACAGGCCGAAGCCTTTTCCAGTGCAGAGGTTAAACACGGCCCGATGGAGATCATCACCGAAGGGTATCCGGTTCTGGTTTTTGCACCTGCCGGCCCTGAGCAGGCCGGCACGCTAGCGTTCGCCCAAGAAATGCGTACCCGCGGAGCCAGGGTATTGGTGGCTGCAACCGAGAACAATGACGGCGTCGATTTACCCAGCGCCCGGACCGACCATGCCATGCTGGAGCCTTTTACCTTGATCCAGAGCTTTTATGTCCTTGCCGAGGCATTGGCCAAGGCGCGTGGCTGCAACCCTGATCAGCCGCGTTACCTGAAAAAGGTGACAGAGACGCATTGATGAGCGCCTGCACGCTCTCGCCATGAATGCCGCCTCTCCCATTCATCGGTGACAAAACAAAGCCCCGACACGCCACTGGTCGGGGCTTATTGCCTTCGACTTAAGCTTGAATGTCCTTTGCCGATAGCCCTCGCATATCAGGCGCACTGTGCGCCGCGCATCAGCCAAATGGATAGAGTCATGGGACGCATGCCGCTTACGCAAAAGGCATTCACTGGATCAGTGCTTTTTCTTCTACCCTACCTGACATGGGCTGGAGATGCGGCTGCCGGGGCACTTTCCGTCAGCGATGCCGCGATCATGCTGGGTATTGTTGGCGTGCTGGTAGCCTGGAGCGTCTATGAGGGGTTGCGCAGCAGTCGAATAACTCAAAAACCCGCGCCGCACCATTCGATCATTGCTGCCAATGCACCTTTGGTTACACCCTGGCAGGCCAACGCGGAGAATTGCCCGTTCTGCTCGGCGCCCATGAGCCTGCGCACGGCCAAGGCTGGCAAGAGCTTTTATGGTTGCAGCCGCGCCCCTGTCTGCCGGGGAACAAAGCTCATCAGCCACGCTGCAAGAACGCATGGCTCTCGTCTATCGAGTCTCTAACCATGTTGCTCCAGTCTGAGGGCACGTCCGCCCCTTGCCTTCAGGGCACACAGTACGAATAAGCCAGCCGCTGCGGCCAATACCAGTGGCAGGCCATTTGGTCCTGCGGACATGGCTGCGCCACTCAGGATGGGACCAGCAAGACTTCCCACGCCCCACAGAAACCCTGCACTGGCATTGGCGGTAATCAGGTCCTGCCCTTGAAAATGCTGCCCGATAAGGGTAATGGCCAGGGTATAGACGCCACCGGCTACCGCACCCAGTATGACCAGCACAGGCCAAAGCAACGCTTGCATCTGGATCAACCAGGGCAGCGCAAGACCAATCAACAAGGCAATCAGACCACAGCCGAGGTAAAGGTGGTTACGGTTGAAGCGATCGGACAGGCAACCCAGCGGGTATTGCAAGCAGGTGTCACCCAGCAGAATGACGGTCGCCATCAGTGCGGCCAGTGCAACCTCGTAACCGTGGCTCAAGGCAAACACGGGAAACATGGACAGCACGACGCTATCAAAAAAGGAGAAGAACACGACGCCTGCGCAGATCGCAGGGGCGACCTTCAGAAAGCCCAACACGGTAAAGGTTTTTTCCTCGACGATAGCCTTGCCGGCGATGGGGTTGGGCAGAAACCGCGCGGTAGCCAGCAAACACACAGCAAAGATCGCCAGAACGATGCCTGTCACCCAGGCACTGCTGGGTCCCAAGGCGGAAACCATGGCAGGCCCAAGCAGCTGAAAACCAGTGAAGAATGTGGCGTACAGGGCAACGACACGGCCACGGTTGGACTCATCGGCAATCTCGTTGACCCAGGCCTCCCCCAGAATGACGATCAGCCCCGCCCCTACTCCCATCAGAAAGCGGAACAGCCCTAACAGGATGAGTTCGGTTCTGAAGACTTCCAGCATGGCGATGCTGATCATGGAGAGGAAAAAGCACAGCAGGTAGATGTGCTTGCGACCAAGCCGTGCGGTGAGCCATTCGACGATAAAGGCCGTCACGAGCATACCGGCGGCCGGCAAGGACGAAAGAATGCCAATGGTCAGGTTGGGGATATCCGCTTCGTGCAGGCGTAGCGCCACGACAGGAATGGTGGCGCCGATACTGAGGCCGACGACAGAAATGCCGACAATCAGCACGGCAAGAATCAGTTTGTTGGGCAGCACACATCAACTCCACGCAAGCCATTCGGGCTGCGTCTCGATACTCATCAGGTAATGGGTGTCCGGCGTTATGAGGTGCCGGTTCAATAGGCTTATTCATACTCAGGGATAAGCGTGTCTTATTAGCTAGCTTACTGTAAGCAACATACCCTTACTAATCGGCGGTTCCTGTACCTCCTCAAGATTGCCGTGCCGCTGATCAAGCGGCTTATTTTCAAGCTGTTCTCACTCAAGACTTACCAGGTCCAGCCGATGTTCTGTAACAACTTTCACGAGCTGAAACGTGCAGCGCCATGCATGTATAAGTCGGGTCGGACTTAATGAGTAATGATCTTTCGGCGTCTGATCGCGCCCAGATTTTGGAAACAGCAACGGATCGTTTCTGGAGCAGGGGTGTACTTGGTATCAAGGCGGTGCTGGGTATTCACATCATTTTTCTGGTGACGTTCATTGCACTGGATGTAAAAGCCCTCTGGCTGACTAACATTGGCAGCGTGGCCATTCATTTCTATTGCCTTCAATTACTCAAGGCCAAGCGCTATCGACTGACAAGCACGCTGCTCATATCAGAAATCGTCGTGCATGCCGTGGTCGCAACCGTGGTCATAGGATGGCATACCGGGTTTTACTACTACTTGCTCTGCATCGTTCCGATTGCCTTGTTCAATTACACCGTTGCCCCCTTCTGGCGCTGGGTAACCTGCATACTGATTTGTACTTGCCTACTGATAGGCAAGGTTACGGATCTGTTTTTCGCCGTTGAACCCCTGCTCATGTTGAGCCCCAAGGTTACAGAGCTGTTCAGCCTGTTCAATCTGAGCTCGGCCATCGTGATGCTGGTCTATATTTCGGCCCTGACGGCTTCCAGCTCGATTGCCATGCAGGCAGACCTGTTTACCCTGGCCAACAAGGACAGCCTGACCAATCTATATACCCGCGGACGCCTGCACAGCGAGGCGCAGCGGTTGTACCGCAGCCCTCAAACGTTCAAGCCGATCTCACTGATCATGCTGGATGTGGATCACTTCAAGAACATCAACGATACCTTTGGCCACGACGTGGGCGATACGGTCCTGCAGCGGGTGTCATCAGTCATTGCCGCCTCAGTGAGAGGCACAGACGTGGCCTCACGCTGGGGTGGTGAGGAGTTTTTGATCCTGATGCGTAATACCGATCTGAAAAATGCCGACAAGATTGCCGAGCGGATCTTGAATGAAATTCGCGCAATACGTTTAGAGGTAGAGGGTGCCACCATCATGGTGACGGCCACGCTGGCGACCTGCGTGATTGGCGAGAGTGAGTGTCTGAAGGATGCAATCAAGCGCACCGACAAGGCGCTTTACCAGGGTAAACAGCAAGGCCGCAACCGAATCATGCGAGCCGCTCAAGCTGTAGCAGCCTGAGCGGCATCAACGGGTGCCCTACCCTGTCAACGGGCTTCTAGCGGAAAGCGCAGCAGCAACCAGTGCAGGAAGACGCGGTTGACCTCATCGGGCCGCTCCTGCTGGGTCCAGTGACCGGAAGATTGGATGGCGCCTCGCTGAAGGTCATGCACGTACGTTTCCATGCCTTCCGACATGGAAGGCGGCAGGAAGGCATCCTGATCTGCCGTGACCATGAGCGAAGGCACGTTTATCTCCGTCGGCAGATTGGCCGAACGCTCCCAGTTACGTGTGATGTTGCGATACCAATTAATGCCACCGGTAAAGCCGGTCTGGCTGAAGGTTTCAACAAAGACGTTGAACTCCTCCTCGGTCAGAAAGGTTTCCCGGGTATCCTGTTCGGGCTGATAGGCCTCCAGCCAGCGCACCAGTGCAAAGGCTGAGCCCTGCTCGGATGCCTTGGCCTTTGCGATACCCGCCCCGTCGACCTCGTCTCCTCCTGGCTTTTTCATCAGGAAACTGAACACTTTACGGGCATCTCGGTTGAAAACGCTGTCTGCCTCGCCGGGCTTCTGGAAGTGCACCTGATACATCTCGTCTCCCATGCGCTGGCGCATCGCCTCGATCGGTTCGACAGGCGGACGTGGCAAATACGGCGTGTTAAGGCCGATCACACCGGCGGTACGGTCAGGATGCAGAAGCGGCATCTGCCAGACCAGCAGACCGCCCCAGTCATGACCACAAAAAATGGCTTTTTCTACCCTCAGATGGTCCAGCAGACCGACCAGATCACCGGTCAGGTGCTCCATATCGTAGGCCTCAACAGCCTGGGGCCGATCGGTCAGTCCATAGCCGCGCTGATCGGGCGCGATGACCCAATACCCCGCTTCACTCAGCGCCTTGATCTGATGACGCCAGGAAAAGGCCAGCTCGGGAAAACCGTGGCAGAGCACAATGGGAATGGCTGGTTTGGAGCCGGTCATTCGAGGGCCGGCCTCGTAATAGGCCATCTGGATACCGTTGACCTGGGCTATACGAGCCGGCGGCATCATGGGAAGTGCTGGGGCAGACATGACGTTCTCCTCTGGTAGACCGTTCTTTAACGGACTGCGGCCAGTAGGAAGGGTTTTATTTCGTAGCGTTTTGTTGCGTTTAAGCGGAATGTGCAGCGGAAAAGATTCGATTCGCTCCAAACGAGACGGTAAGGCCAGGGTTTTGTATACAAAATGCTATCTATTGTCATTCATCAACGCCATTCATGAACAGTCGATAGCAGGGCTTGTCCAGAGTTAGGAAGGCTTGTGGCCAGTACGCACGCCATAACAACGATGCCACATAACGCACCCTGATGAGCTGAGGACTTTCCATGTCGACCACCCTTCCCATTCGCCCACTGCTGTTTGATCCATCATTTGAACAGATCACGGAGGATGAGGCCGAGACCACTCGCGAGCTTGTCGAAACGATGCGCAAGATCATCGAGACGACCTCCGAGGATTATGGGCACGCCGTACGCAGTGTTCATGCCAAGAGCCATGGCTTGTTGCAGGGACGTCTGAAGGTACTGGAAGGTCTGCCACCGGAGCTTGCCCAGGGTGTCTTTGCCAAGATGGGTGACTACCCTGTCGTGCTGCGCTTTTCGACCAACCCTGGAGATCTGCTGGACGATAGCGTCTCCTCGCCGCGGGGGCTTGCGATCAAGGTCATTGGTGTGGAGGGAGATCGTCTACCGGGTAGTGAAGGCCAGCTGACTCAGGATTTCGTAATGGTGAATGCACCGGCTTTTTCGGCAGCAACACCAAAGGCTTTCCTGAAAAGCCTGAAGCTTCTGGCCGAAACCACCGACAAGGCACCGGGCCTCAAGAAAGCGCTGTCGGCTGTTCTGCGCGGTACTGAAAAGGTAATCGAAGCCGTTGGCGGTGAAAGTGCAACGCTCAAATCCTTGGGTGGCCATCCGGAAACCCATATCCTGGGCGAAACCTTCTACACCAGCGTGCCCCTGCTGTATGGCCCTTATTACGCCAAACTCAGCGTGGCGCCTGCTTCTCCCGAGCTGACGGCCCTGACCGACGCACCGCTGAATGTAAACGGCAAACCCAATGGGCTACGCGAGGCGGTAAGCGAATTCTTTGCCAGGCAGGGTGGCGTATGGGAGATGCGGGTTCAGCTGGCTACCGATGCGAAGAAGATGCCCGTCGAGGATGCTTCAGCACAGTGGCCGGAGGAAGAAAGCCCTTATATCACCGTAGCCCGGATCGAAGTCGATCCGCAGCCCACCTGGACGGAGGCCCGCGCCAGGGAAGTAGACGACAGCATGGCGTTCTCACCCTGGCATGGCCTGGCAGCGCATCGTCCCATTGGGGGTGTGATGCGTTCTCGCAAGCCGGCCTACGAGATGTCATCCGGGTTCAGGGGGCAGTTCAACGGTTGCCCCATTCATGAGCCACGCTCACTGAATAGACTGCCTCAGTGAGCGTGCCCTGCCGGTGTCTCAGAAAGTGACGCCAGCAATCAATGCAATATTGGTATAGGGCTGGCATTCGCCGGTGCGGACCTGAACGCGCGCCTTTTTGCATAGCGCCTTGAGGTCCTCATGGCTTACCAGCTGGCGCTTGCCCAACTCGCCCGCGGCGCTTAACCGCTGGATTTCAGCTAAGGCAGGCGGATGCTGGACAACAGTCTCCTCGGCGAGGACATGGGCCTCGACCTGCATTTCACTCACGATGACGCGTAGCGTAGTGGCGAAGTCGGGCACGCCATGAGTCACAGCCAGATCGATACATTCCACGCCGGGCGGTACGGGCATGCCGGCATCACCGATCACGATCACATCACCATGACCAAGGCTGGCGATCACGCGGGATAGCGCACTGTTAAGCAAAGGAGTCTTTTTCATGGGCGCTCTCAGATGTTCAATTCGCGGCGATAGGGAATGGAGGGTTGCGCTCCGGCACGGGTGACGGACAGCGCAGCCGCCTGCTGGCCCAAACGAACGGCCTCTTCCAATGGAAGACCTTCACCCAGGGCAGCGGCAAATCCGCCAACAAAGGTGTCTCCGGCCGCCGTGGTATCCACCGCCTGGACAACCTGCGCCGGGAAGTGCTGCTGCCGTTCGGTATCCTTATACAGCACGCCCTGTGAGCCCATCGTCAGCAGGATACGCTTGGCGCCTGCGTCGAGCAGTTGTTGGGCAGCCTGGGCGGCTGTTTCCAGCGAGTTGACCTCAATACCGGTCAGAAGGCCGGCCTCGCTCTCGTTTGGAACCAGGTAATCCACATGACCATACCAATGAGCAGGCAGCGGGCCTACGGCTGGTGCTGGATTGAGAATGACCGTCTTTCCCAGCTCACGAGCGCGGGTCAATGTCTTTTCGACCGTGGCGACCGACACTTCCAGCTGGGCGATGACCACATCGGCAGCCTGCAATGCGGCGTCGTGGCGGGTCAGGTGCTCGGGCGACAGCTCGCCATTGCTCCCTGCCACGATCACGATGCAGTTCTGCCCATTGTCATCAACCAGAATGGAGGCGATACCGGTCGGTACACCCTCTACGGATTCGACCGTGGAGCACTCGATGCCTTCGGCTTCCAATCCACTGCGCAGCTGCTCGCCGTAGGCGTCACGGCCTACGCAGCCGATCATGGTGACCTGGGCGCCCAAACGGGCACACGCCACTGCCTGATTGGCACCCTTGCCACCAGGCGCTGTCACGAAGCTGCGGCCCGCCAGGGTCTCGCCGCCTACCGGCACGCGGGGGGTTCGTACGACCAGGTCCATATTCAGACTCCCCACGATCACTATTTTTGCTTGCATCTTATGGACTCTCGTTCAATTCGATAGACGCAGTGGACTCGCGTACCATCAGGGTAGGCGCCACCACGGTATGTTCGGGTGTGGGCCGGTGCCGCTGCCCGAGCCGGGCCAGTAGCTGTCCGGCGGCGCGCTCGCCCAATTGCAGGATGGACTGCCCCACCGTGGTCAATGCCGGATAAAGGTAGCGGCTCACGGCAATATCGTCGAAACCCACGATGGACAGCTCCTGCGGAACGCGCAGGCCGCGCTCGGCGGCGGCGCGCAGGATACCGATTCCGATCATGTCGTTCCCGGCAAAAATGGCCGTGGGCGCATTCTTTTCCAACAAGTATGCGGCAGCGGTATAACCGGCGGCGCTGGTAAACTCGGTATTGAGCAGCCACGCAGGCTGTATCGTCTGCCCAGCTTCCTTCATCGCACGGCAATAACCGGCCAGACGTTCCTGAGCGACCAGCGTTTCGGCAGGTCCACCCAGGCAGGCGATACGCCGATGACCCAACTCCAACAGGTGCCTTGTTGCCAGATAGCCGCCCTCTTCATGGTCGATCTGCACCAGATCCGCCTCCACGCCTTCCAGCGGGCGGTCGACCAGTACCATCGGCACCTTGACTGCAGCCAAGGCCTGGGCGAACTCACCGTCGCCGCCCACGGTGGCCACGATCAAGCCGTCGATACGACGCTCCAGCAGCACACGCAGGTAACGGCGCTGCTTGTCGTTATTGTCATCGGAGTTGCAGAGGATGACGCTGTAGCCGTTACGCTCGCAGTGATCCTCGATACCCCGCGCCAGCTCCGCGAAGTACGGGTTGCTGCCATTGGGCACGAGCAGCCCGATGGTGCTGGTGGCCTTGGCCTTGAGCGAGCGGGCTACACCGCTGGGAACGTAGCCCAGCTGGTCAATGGCCGCCTCGACCTTGGTGCGTACTTCGGGGCTAACCGGGCGAGTACCATTGAGCACGTGCGACACGGTGGTATAGGAGATACCGGCCAGTGCCGCAACGTCCTTGATGGTCGCCATGGTTAGGCTCGGCGCTTGGCGCGATGGCTGCGGTAGGTGTCCAGCACCACGGCCACCACGATCACCGCACCGGTAATGATGCGTTTGGTCGGCTCGCTGGCACCAATCTGTGCAAGCCCGGCGGCCAGCACGGAAATGATCAGCACGCCAAAGAACGTGCTGATGACCGAACCGCGTCCACCCATGAGGCTCGTTCCGCCGATCACTACCGCCGCGATGACCTGCAATTCAAGCCCGGCGCCTGCGTTGGGGTCAGCCGCTTCCAGACGGGACACCTGAAACAACGCGGCCAACCCTGCCAACAGACCCATCAGGGCAAAAACCAGGATTTTGTAAGGCTTGGGGTTGATACCCGCCAGGCGCACTGCTTCTTCATTGGTGCCGATAGCGACGAGATAGCGGCCAAACACGCTACGCGTCAGCAAGGCATGGGCAACAGCAATCACCAGCAGCGCGATGATAAAGGAAGGCGAAATCCCAAAGGCGAACGGCGTGGATAGCCAACCATAGGCGTCACCGATGTAGGCCGTGCGCGAATCCGTCAGTTGGTAAGCCAAGCCCCGCGCCATTTCCAGCACACCCAGGGAGACGATAAATGAAGGAATTCGCCACGCCACGGTTACGCTGCCCGTCACGGTGCCTGCCAAGGCTGCACAAACCATACCTAGGGCCGCTGCCGGGAAGATACCCCAGCCCCAGTTGAGCGTAGCCACACTGACAACCGATGCCGCCAGTGCCAGCACCGAGCCTACGGACAAGTCGATCCCACCGATGATGAGGATCAGCGTCATGCCCACCGACAGCACCATCAGGTCCGGAATCTGGTTGGCCAGGGTGGTGAAGGTGTTATAGGACAGGAAATGGCTGCTCATGGCGGAGAACAGCACGATCATGGCCAGCAAGGCACCGGCCAGTCCCAGGTAGGTGCCCAGGCCGGACACACTGCTGCTGCGCTTGGGCGCGGCCGGAGTTACGGTAGTGTTCATACGGAGAGTTCCTGTATGGGAGAAACCGCTTCGCCCAGCATCGCTTCACGGCTGCTGTATCCGGCAAAGGCGGCGGCCAGGAGGCGATCCTGGCTCCAATCGTTACGGTCAAAGGTTTCCATGAGACGGCCGGCAGACAACACGGCAATCCGATCGCAGATCAACATCAGCTCACGCAGGTCACTGGACACGACAACGAGCCCCTTGCCCTGCCGGGTCAGTTCGCCCAGTAAGCCGTAGATATCGAACTTGGCGCCGATGTCGATGCCCCGGGTAGGCTCATCGAACAACAGCACCTGACAATCACGCTCCAGCCAGCGGCCGATTACGACCTTCTGCTGATTACCGCCGGAAAGCTCACCCACCGGCTGATGGGGGCTGGAGCTGCGAATGCGCATGGCCTTGATCTGCCGCTCAGCCAACGCAAGTTCGGACGCAGACTGAACCACGCCGCGCTTGGCAACGGCAGGCATATTGCCCAGCGCCAGATTCGCGCAGATGGACTGGGTGAGTAACAGCCCCTCCCCCTTGCGATCTTCGGTGATCAGGGCGATGCCATTGCGTACCGCCTCGGCTGGCGAGCTGACGTTGACTTCACGCAGCGGATTACCCACAAAAACACGCCCGCTATCGGCCCGGTCGGCGCCGTAGATGAGCCGCAGCAATTCGGTACGACCCGCGCCGATCAAGCCGGAAATACCGAGAATCTCTCCAGCGCGAACCTCGAACGATACATCGCAGACCTTGCCGGCACGGCTCAGCTTGTCCACTTTCAGTATCGGCGCGCCAATGTGGCGCTCGCCCAGGTCAATATGCTCACCCAGCTCACGTCCCACCATCAGCGCTACCAGCTGATCGGTGTTGTAACGGCTAATGGACTCGGCGGCGACCAACCGGCCATCGCGTAGAACCGCGATCCGCTGGGAGATGCGCTTGAGTTCTTCCAGGCGGTGGGAGATGTAGACGATGGCGACACCACGGGCCTGCAGGCGCTCGATCTGCTCGAACAACAGGTCGACCTCGCGCGCCGTCAGCATGGCGGTAGGCTCGTCGAGAATCAGGATGCGGCAGTCACCGATCAGATTACGGGCGATCTCGACCATCTGCTGGTGGCCGACCCCCAGATCAGAGACCAGGGTATCCGGATCAATAGCATCCAGCCCGACCTGCGCCATGGCCAGCCGTGCCTGCTCACGCAACCTCCCGCGGGAAATCCACCCGCCCCGACTGGGCAGGTTATCGAGAAACAGGTTTTCGGCAACGGTCAGGGTCGGCAGCAGGTTGAGCTCCTGCATAACCATGCGCACGCCCAGGCGCTCGGCCTCGGTGCGGCTACCGGGGGTGTAGGGCTGATCGAGAAAGGTCATCTGCCCGGTCGTGGGCGGAGTCAGCCCCGCGATGATCTTGGACAACGTACTCTTGCCGGCGCCGTTCTCACCTGTCAGCGCCAACACCTCGCCGGGATACAGCTCAAGGCTGACCTCTCCCAGAACGGGTTGCGCATAGGTCTTGCCGATGCCGGTAATGGAAAGGACTGGCCTGCCCGACATGACGGTCTCCTTTAAAACTCAGGTGCCCCGCAAGACTCCGGTGCAGAGGCGAATACGATCGACTCCGCGCCAAAGCCCGGCGGGTAAGGATGAATTACGGCTTGGTTACCAGCTCGACAGGCGTTTCGATCACACCGTCGACAGCACCGGTGGACTCACCCTTGACCAGCTTGAGCGCAGCGTCGATACCAAAGACCGCCTGCTTGCTGGCGTACTGGTCAGCCGTAGCCAGAACGCGGCCGTCCTTGAGCATGGGCTTGATGGCATTGATGTTGTCGTAACCCACTACCAATACTTCGCCCTTTTTGCCCGCAGCGCGAACGGCAGAAACAGCGCCTAGGGCCATGCTGTCATTACCAGCCAGCAGCGCCTTCAGATTGGGATGTTCGTTCATCATGGCAGAGGCCACGGCGTTGCCCTTGTCGATCTCCCAGGAGCCGGACTGGACACCCACGATCTTCATGTTGGCCGCTTCCATAGCGTCCTTGAAGCCAGCGGTGCGCTGCTGGGCATTGAAGGTAGTGGAAACGCCCTCGATGATGCCAACTTCGTCACCGGCCTTGAGCTGCTTGGCCAGGTACTCACCTACCAGACGGGCACCCTTGCGGTTATCCGGGCCTACGAAGGGCACCTCAAGCTGCTTGCTCTTGAGTACGTCCTGATCCAGACGGTTGTCGATGTTGACGACCTTGATGCCTGCATCCATGGCTTTCTTGATGACGGGCACCAACGCCTTGGAATCTGCCGGTGCGATGACGATGGCATCGACCTGGGACACGATCATCTGCTCGACAATACGAATCTGGCTGGACGTGTCGGTTTCGTCCTTGATGCCATTGGAGATCAGATCGAACTGGTCAGAATGCTCTTTTTGATAACCCTTGGCACCGTCTTCCATAGTGCGGAAGAACTCGTTGGCGAGAGACTTCATCACCAGCGCGACCTTGGGTTTATCCGCATCCTGAGCATAAGCCGCGGACAAGGGCAGAAAAGCGGAAGTCGTGGAAAACAGAACAGCAGCAGCGAGAAGCCGCATAGGGCGGGATGCGTTCATGGTGCACTCCATTGTTGTCTTTGTTATGGCGCAAACGTTTGCGTGGCAAAACTATGAGAAGAATTGGCAGAATTGTCAATCTGCGAAGTGTGATGGCGGACGGGTTGCCAGAGAGAGAAAAACAGGGAAAACAGGCATGTCGAGCCGGCAAGGACCGGCTCGACGAATAGCTTACGGTTTGGCGTGCTGAGTTTTCTCGATCAGGTCGAGGCGCTCTTTCCAGGGGTCCTCTTTAAGAACCGGACCTTCATCGGCCGTGAAATCCATGACCAGATTGCCCTCACGGTTGAACGGTAGCCAGCGCGCCACATTTGTACCGTTGGGATTACCCGTCTTGATGAAGTTGACAAAGATGGCGTGAGCATCGCTGGCCATGTCCTGATCCTTGTCCGTTACCTTGTCGCCATATCGCGCTTCCAGCGTTTTGAAGAAATAGGGAATTTCGCTGGCATGCTGCGCCCCTTTGGTCTCACTGCGCAGCGAATCGGCGACGTAGGAGAAGCGATAAAGAAATGCCTGGCGATCATGCTGGGAGATCTTGTCGGCCACGAAGCGAGCCGGCTCGGTCATCATCCGGTCCATGGCAACCGCAGCCCCTACCGCCTGCACATCACCTGTATTTTCCGGGTCGTATAGCTGACGAGCCCGCTCTGCCTCACGCCCAAACGGTGCGAACAGCTCATCCATTGTCTTGGCCGTATTGAAGCCAAGATCGGCGCTGGTCGAACCGCTCAGCATAGGCACCTTGTTTTCCTGACCAGCGCTGTAGACCTGTTCCGGTGTACCCACCACGACCCGCCCGTCGAGTACCGGTCCGCCCACGTAAGTAGAGGTATTGCTGCCCATGGTCATCATGTTCAGGTCGCCCAGCACACGGCTGGCCGGCAATTCACGCAGCGCCTTCAATGCCTCGGAACCAGTGCCTTCAACACCAACACTGCGGGCGAAATTCTTGCCGATGGTCTCGGCGGAGGGATTCCCGGGCAAGTCACGGCTGACCTCATGCAGCTCACCCATCAAGGAACGTCCGCCCCCTGACATGACGATGGCACGGTCAAACAGCCCCCGCGTCAGTGGTGTGGTCGTGATATTGAGCACCGAGCCGCCGCCAGCAGACTCACCCATGACGGTAACGTTGTTTGGGTCACCGCCGAACTGACGGATGTTGCGCTTCACCCATTGCAGCGCAGCGATCTGATCCATGTAGCCATAGTTACCCAGCGGACCTTCCTTTGCAGCCGTTAGCGCGGGATGTCCAAAAAAGCCGAAGCGGCCAAGCCGGTAGTTGAAACTGACAAAGACCACGCCATCGCGGGCAAAAGCACTGCCGTCATAGACCGACGGCGAAGCCCCGCCATTTACATAACCGCCCCCATAGATCCAGACGACAACCGGCAACGTGGCCTTGCGGTTTGCCGTCTCCTGCGCCGGACGCCAGACGTTGAGGTACAGGCAGTCCTCGGAGGGCTCTACGCCCAAGGGAGCTGCATCGCTGGCCATCGGCTTTTGCATGCAGTCTGCACCATAGGCAGTCGCCTCACGCACTCCGCGCCAGGGCTTCACACGCTGAGGCGCACGCCACCGGTTCTCACCCACCGGCGGGGCCGCAAAGGGAATGCCTTTGAAGGAGATGACATCGCCCGACTGGCTGCCTTTCAAGCGGCCACTGTCGATGCCTACCTCAGTCAACGCGCCGGGTTGAGCGAAGGCACCCAGAGGCGCCATGAGCAGCCCCAGGGTTATCAGTTTCTTTAGGGATGGAGTCATTGTTTTTCCTTTTGGCAGATCAACGGCGCCAGCCGCCTGCAGAGCATCTGGGGCTCCTGCGGGTGTGACTTGCAGGCCGCTGTCGTGGTTCCACCACCAGACCTTGCGCCAGCGTGTCTGGTACGCAGCCCGAACCTGTTTTTCCACACGAATCCATACCGCGA
Organism: Pseudomonas sp. C2.3V; assembly: GCF_058536325.1. Lineage (NCBI taxonomy): Bacteria > Pseudomonadati > Pseudomonadota > Gammaproteobacteria > Pseudomonadales > Pseudomonadaceae > Pseudomonas > Pseudomonas sp. C2.3V. Next base: position 3,475,024 of record NZ_JBZUBN010000001.1, read on the forward strand.
CGGCGACCTTTGGTCTGCGAACGCGGTTGCATTGAGGATCAAAACATCATTTGCACTGTCACAGCGGGAGTTGATGGCAATAGAGCATCATCTCGCCCTTAACCACAGATCGGCGCGCCTTTAAAAGCGTAGCCGAGACCAGACGCGGTATCGACTCGCCATACTTTCCGAGACTCATGCGGGAAAGCCCCTGGTAATGGAATGCCGCAGTTTGATGACTGCCGATAAAAGGACCCCACCCATGAGCATCGCCTCGATCATTGCCCTGATTCTTATCGTCGTCGTAGGAATTCCCTCCTTCAAGATCATTAGGGAAACGTTAGGCCGCGCGCGCCTGCTGGAAGATCAGCTGGTGGCCATCAGTACGCAACTCAGAGACGTCGAATTCAAGCTGGAAGAGCTGGATGACAAAGTGGCCGCTACACCGACCTTGCGCTCTTCAGAGCGTGTGGCGCGAGCCGAGGAAGAGGCCGCTCATCACTGAATGAGCGCTTAGCCAGGCTAACGCTGCGCGCCTGGGGCGTAGATGCCAGCAGGGACCGGTCTATGGTGAACGTCTTCTTTTAGGAGCTTTCGCCATGCTTACACGCACGCTCGGCAAGATCGGCCCCCAGGTATCCGCGCTGGGCCTTGGATGTATGGGCATGTCGGACCTGTATGGTCCGGCAGACCGTACAGAAAGTATTGCCACGATCCACGCGGCGCTGGAAGCGGGCGTCAACCTGCTCGACACCGGTGATTTCTACGGCATGGGCCATAACGAGCTGTTGATTGCCGAAGCGCTCAGGGATCGCCGGGAGGCAGTAACGATCAGCGTAAAGTTCGGTGCCCTGCGAGGGCCAGACGGGGCTTGGATGGGTTACGACGGCCGCCCCAAGGCTATCCGGAATTTCCTGGCGTACACGCTCAAACGCCTGAATACGGATCATGTGGATATCTACCGTATTGCCCGCCTCGATCCAGACGTTCCTATCGAAGATACCGTGGGCGCCATCGCCGAAATGGTCAAGGCAGGCTATGTGCGCCATGTCGGCCTCTCCGAAGTTGGGGCCGATACGATCCGCCGGGCCGCGGCCGTTACCCCTATCGCTGATCTGCAAATCGAATACTCACTAATTTCACGCGGAATCGAAGCGGACATCCTGCCTACCTGCCGTGAACTTGGCATCGGAATCACGGCCTATGGCGTGCTCTCACGTGGACTTATCAGCGGTCACTGGTCAAAAGACCGCGGAGGTGAGCAGGACTTTCGCGCCATCAGCCCGCGCTTTCAGGGCAGCAATCTGGACGCCAACCTCAAGCTGGCCGACACGCTCAAAGTCATTGCTCAAGAGAAAGGGGTTACCGCGGCACAGATGGCAATCGCCTGGGTGCTGGCGCACGGTGAAGATATTGTCCCGCTGGTAGGCGCACGTACCCGTGAACGTTTGCATGAGTCGCTGGGTGCACTGGATATCATGCTAACCGCCGAGGAGCTGGCCAGAATCGAGCAGGCCATTCCCGCCAACGCCGCGGCAGGAGAACGCTATCCCGCCGCTCAATTGGCTCACATGGACAGTGAGAAGCGGCACGACTGAGCGGCTTGTCTGATTCCCTTTATGAATGAATGGGTGAATTTTTGTCATTTGTAAGGCAGGAAAGCGGCCAGCAGAATGGACTGATACCTCTATAGTCCGGCCCATCTAAGGAGCGGTATGCCATGACGACGCAGGCTTTTGTCGATCCCGATGAGATTCGCGCCCGGTTCTCCCGAGCCATGTCCGACATGTACAAGGCCGAAGTGCCCCTGTACGGAACATTGCTGGAGCTGGTGAGCGATATCAATCAGCGTACGCTGGCAAACAATCCGACCTTGGCAGAGCAGCTGCGCCAGACGGGTGAAATCGAGCGGCTGGACCAGGAGCGCCATGGGGCGATCCGTGTAGGTACGGCGCAGGAGCTGGCTACGCTGCGGCGCCTGTTCGCAGTCATGGGCATGTATCCGGTGGGTTATTACGATCTTTCCGAAGCAGGCGTGCCAGTGCATTCCACTGCGTTTCGGGCCGTCCACGAGGCTTCGCTGCAAAAGAGTCCCTTTCGCGTGTTTACTTCTCTGCTCCGTCTGGAGCTGATCGAGGACGAAGCACTCAAGCAGAAAGCCGCAGCGATTCTGGCGCAGCGCATTATCTTTACATCACGTGCACTGGAACTGATCGCCCGCTGTGAGACCGAAGGCGGCCTGAGCGAAAGCGACGCCGATGCCTTCGTGCGTGAAGCCCTGGAAACCTTCCGTTGGCACGGCGAGGCCACAGTCAGCGCCGAGGTATATCAGCAGCTGCACGACCAGCATCGTCTGATTGCCGATATCGTAGCGTTCAAGGGGCCGCACATCAATCACCTGACGCCCCGGACCTTGGATATTGATGCCATCCAGCAAGACATGCCGTCACGGGGGATTACGCCCAAGACGGTCATCGAGGGACCACCCCCCCGCCGCTGCCCTGTTCTGCTTCGCCAGACAAGCTTCAAGGCGTTGCAGGAAAAGGTGACCTTCATCGATGAACAGGGCAATGCCGTTGCTGGCAGCCACACGGCCCGCTTTGGCGAGATCGAGCAGCGTGGTGTTGCATTGACGCCCAAGGGACGTGCGCTCTACGACAAGCTCCTGAACATTGCCCGCACCCAGGCTCCCAGCGAGAGCAACGCCCAGGCATACATGCAGGCACTGACCGACATATTCGCAGAGCTGCCGGACAGCTATGAATCCTTGAGAAAGCAGGGGCTGGCCTATTTTCGTTACTTCGTCACCGACAAGGACGATGCGGTTACCCAGGATGGGCCAAGAGATCTGGATGCCTTGATCCAATCAGGTTATATCCACTATGAACCACTGGTATATGAGGACTTTCTGCCGGTCAGCGCGGCCGGTATTTTCCAGTCTAACCTGGGCGATCAGGCTCAGACGCAGTATGCCGAGGCGTCCAGTAAGGACCGCTTCGAGCAGGCACTGGGCGCGTCGGTACTGGATGAGCTGGCCCTGTACGCCGAGACCCAGGCGCGCTCGCTCAAGCGCTGTGAAGAGCAGCTGGGAATACCCCTTTCATAAGGCCGCAAGGCTCAAAGCGCTCCTCTTACCAACGGAGCGCTTTAGATAGCCGCGCTAGAGCGGCTGCCGAATAATCGCCATCTGCAGGGTGCGTCCAGCCTAAAGATATTTCATTTTTTTACCGATACAGAGCAGGTGAAACCTTTACTGCCTTCTCCTATCGGAGCGCGTCCCATGTTGTCCAATTTAAGTATTGCCAAAAAGCTTGGTGCAGGCTTTGGGCTTATCATCGCGATCATCTGCATCCTGGTGTATGTAGCCCGCCACGGCTTTACCGAGGTCGATAATTCGGTCAAGTGGAACATCCATACCTATCAGACCATTGATGGGGCTAACAACCTGTTGATTAGCCTGACCAACATCGAAACGGCTATGCGTGGATTTGCCCTCAGCGGTCAGGATGACTTTCTGGAACCTTACAACGCTGGGAAAACGGCGTTCGAGCAAACCTGGACGAAGCTTAAAAACCTGACGTCGGATAACCCGACCCAACAAAGCCGTCTGGATGAACTCAAGGCCACGCAAATGAAGTGGCTGAGCGAAGACATCGAGCGTTCCATCCAGCTACGCCGCGCAGTCGTACAAGGTGCCTCCTCCATGGACGACATGGTGCAACGCATCATCGACCGTCAGGACAAGGCCAAGATGGACAAGATGCGCAAGATCATCGCTGACTTCAGCAACGATGAGTCCAAGCTGCTGGGCGTGCGTAATGAAGCCATGCAGTCTGCCGAACAGGTTGCTATCTGGACGCTTATCGGGGGTGGAATCCTGGCTGCCCTAGCGGCCATAGTCATTGCCTTCAGCCTATCCGTATCCATCAAGCGCCGTCTGAATGATGCCATTCAGGTTGCTCAGGCCATTGCCGCTGGCCGTCTGGATACTCAGATCCGCAGCACCGGCGAAGATGAAATTGGCAGCTTGCTTAAGGCCTTCAACGCCATGCAGCAGCGCCTGCGGGAAATGATTTCCGAGATCAAGGGTGGTGCCGAGCAGCTTCTGACGGCCGCTCGCGATATCTCCAACACCTCGGAGCAACTGGCTGTCGCCGCACGGGACCAGTCAAGCTCGGCATCCTCCATGGCCGCTACCGTGGAAGAACTCACCGTCAGCATCAGTCATGTCTCGACCAGCGCGAACGAGGCCCATGGTATTTCTACTGACTCCGGCAAGCGCTCCATCCAGGGTGGCAATGTCATCAAGCAAACCTTGGACAGCATGACGCAGATCGCCGGTACGGTGCAGAGCTCGGCTGAACAGATTTCCGAGCTGGACCGCCACGCCGATCAGATCACTTCCATCGTGAACGTGATCAGCGAGATTGCCGAGCAGACTAACCTGTTGGCCCTGAACGCAGCCATCGAGGCCGCCCGTGCAGGTGACCAGGGCCGCGGCTTTGCGGTGGTCGCCGATGAAGTTCGCCTGCTGGCGCAGCGCACCGGCAAGTCAACCCAGGAAATCGCCGACATGATCAAGAAGATCCAGGCGAGTACCCAGGACGCGGTTAGCAGCATGAACGTGGGCGTGACTCAGGTGAACCAGGGTGTGGAACTGGCTCACTCGGCCAGCCAGGCCATCGACGAGATTCGCAGTGGCTCGGATCGCATCATCTCCGTGGTTGACCAGATCTCCATGGCACTGCGTGAACAATCTGCTGCCAGCCAGGATGTAGCTCGCAGCGTGGAGCGCATCGCACAGATGGCAGAGACCAACAGCCATTCCATTGAAAGCGCCTCGCGCAATGCATCGAGCATTCAGCATCTGGCCCAGTCATTGGACAAGCAGGTCGCGCAGTTCCGCTTGTAAGCCCTGTGTGTTGAAAAGCCCACCGCCTGGTGGGCTTTTTCCTGGGTGCGTCAATAACGCCCGGCGAATTTCGCTACGTTTTAGTCGGCACTGCGCTTAGAATGCGCGCCCTGCTCCCAAGAGCAGATCAACGTCATGGGTTCCCTCACCCCATTCCACTAAAAAGGATGCATCATGCAACTGACCTCTTCCGTCAGGCGCTCGGCATTGGCCGGCCTGATTGGCTTTCATATCCTGATCATCATCGCAAGTAACTACCTCGTCCAGCTGCCGCTCAACCTGTTTGGCTGGCATACGACCTGGGGCGCATTCAGCTTTCCGTTCATCTTTCTGGCCACTGACTTGACGGTGCGGATTCTCGGCAAGGGCCCGGCGCGCCAGGTCATTGCCCGGGTCATGGTGCCGGCGCTGGTCGTTTCGTACATTCTTTCCGTGCTGTTTCAGGAGGGTGCGTTCCGCGGTCTGGATGCCTTGGCGCAATTCAATACCTTTGTACTGCGTATCTCATTGGCGAGCTTTTTTGCCTATGTGCTGGGCCAGCTGGTGGACATCCATGTCTTTGATCGTCTGCGTCAGCTGCAGCAATGGTGGATAGCACCTACCGCCTCGACGATACTGGGCAACCTGCTCGATACCTTCGCCTTTTTCTCTATTGCCTTCTGGCACAGCGATAACCCTTTCATGGCCGAGCATTGGGTGGAGATTGCCTGGGTCGACTATACCGTCAAGCTCAGCGTCAGCCTGCTCTTGTTCCTGCCGCTCTACGGGGTGCTGCTGAGTGCCATCGAGCGCATGCTGCTGCGCCACGCCTGACAGGATTCGTGTCGGACTATGTCTCATCTGCCCCAGCGGGACAGATGAGACAACCCCTGGAAACACCCTGAAAAGGCATTCCAGACCCAAATCGACAGCTTTGTGCGGTGTTTTACAGTTTCCGAAACAGAATCGAACTGTTCTCGTTCGCAAACATCTCTTACCCTCAGCCGCTGCGTTGAGGATTATTCGAGACAGGTCTTTGTTATCGGACAGAGCCGGCCCCGTTGCCACAGCGCTTGACGACACCTTAGTCACATAGGTTCATGTATGCACCGCAGAGATCTTCTGAAAGCTTCACTGGCCTTTGCCGCGTATACCGGTCTTCCTTCGACGACCGTATTCGCCGCTCAATCCCTGTCTGGCGCCTCCAGCCAGGATGTAGAACCGTTCGAGTTCGATCTGCTGAAAAATCAGGCCAAGCAGATGGCAGCCAGTGCCTATGTGGATACGTCTCAGCAGTTGCCGCCCACGCTGGCAAAAATGACGCCACAGCAGTTCAACGCCATTCAGTACGATGCCAACGAGTCGCTCTGGCATGACCTGAAAGGCCAGCTCGATGTTCAGTTCTTCCATGTTGGCATGGGCTTCAAACAGCCGGTCCGCATGTACAGCGTTGATCCCAAGAAAAAGCAGGCCACGGAAATCCATTTCCGGCCTCAGATGTTCAAGTACGAGAACAGCGGCGTCGACCAGTCACAGCTCAAGGGCGACCTGGGCTTTGCAGGCTTCAAGGTGTTCAAGTCTCCTGAGCTGACGCAGCATGATATCGTCTCGTTCCTGGGGGCAAGCTACTTCCGCGCAGTGGACGACACCAAGCAGTACGGCTTGTCTGCTCGTGGCCTTGCCATCAATAACTTCTCGGATACGGTGGAGGAATTCCCGAACTTCACCAAGTTCTGGTTCGAGACGCCCGAGCCGCACAGCACGCGCTTTGTAGTCTATGCCCTGCTCGACTCGCCCAGCGCGACCGGTGCATATCGCTTCGACATCGACTGCCGCGCCACGCAGGTGGTAATGGCAATCGACGCTAATATCTATGCGCGCAAGGAAATCAAGCAGCTGGGTATTGCGCCGATGACGAGCATGTTCAGCTGCGGCACCCATGAGCGCCGCATGTGCGACACCATCCACCCGCAGATCCACGACTCCGACCGCCTCTACATGTGGCGCGGTAATGGCGAGTGGGTGTGCCGTCCGCTGAATAACCCCGCCAAGCTTCAGTTCAATGCGTTCGAAGACAAAAACCCCAAGGGTTTTGGCCTCGTGCAGAGCGACCATGAGTTTTCCAGCTATCAAGATACGGTGGACTGGTACAGCCGCCGCCCAAGCCTGTGGGTCGAGCCCACTACGGAATGGGGTGAAGGCAGCATTGATCTGCTGGAAATCCCGACAACCGGCGAAACGCTCGATAACATCGTGGCCTGCTGGAATCCCAAGGTGCCTATCACGGCGGGCAAAGAGCTGCGCTATGGCTACAAGCTCTACTGGAGCGCGCTGCCGCCGGTTAGAACACCGCTGGCACAGGTCCATGCGACGCGCTCCGGCATGGGCGGCTTCGTAGAGGGGTGGGCGCCGGGTGAGCACTATCCAGACGTCTGGGCCCGCCGCTTTGCGGTGGACTTCGTGGGCGGTGGCCTGGATACCCTCCCCCAAGGCACCGGAATCGAGCCCGTCGTCAAGGTCTCGAGCGGTGAGCTGAAAGACTTCCACGTCCTCTGGATACCGGACATCAAAGGCTATCGTGTGATCTTTGACTGGTATCCGACCAGCGATAGCGTGGACCCGGTAGACATGCGCCTGTTCATCCGCACCAACGACCGAACGCTCAGCGAAACATGGCTGTATCAATACTTCCCGCCAGCGCCTGAGCGCCGTCGCTACCCTTGATCTGTAGGAATAGTGCATGAAAAAAGCGGCTCTTGTGAGCCGCTTTTTATTGCGCGAAAAGAAGTTACAGCCGATAGGCGACTGAGTTACAGAGCGAACCGCCGGATCATGCCGTTGAGGTCCGTTGCCAGACGCGACAATTCATGGCTGGCCACGCCTGTCTGTTCTGCGCCAGAGGCTGTCTGCTGGGACAGGTCGCGGATGCGCACCAGATTGCGATCCACCTCGCGAGCAACCTGCGCCTGCTCTTCAGCGGCAGTTGCGATAACCAGGTTACGCTCGTTAATACCCATGACCGCACAGGTAATGCTGTGCAGAGCCTGTTCAGCAGCGCTCGCCTTATCCATAGTCTCCCCTGCCTGCTCGGCACTGCTTTGCAATGCACTTACAGTTTCGCGCGTACCGACCTGAATCTGGCCGATCATACTCTCGATTTCGCGAGTCGACTCACCGGTCCGGTGGGCCAGGGCGCGTACTTCATCGGCAACCACTGCAAAGCCCCGTCCGGCATCTCCAGCTCGTGCAGCCTCGATCGCTGCGTTCAGGGCCAACAGGTTAGTCTGTTCTGCCACAGCACGAATAACATCGAGAACCTTGCTGATGTTTTGCGTTTGCGCAGCCAACGCTTCCGCTCGCTGAGAAGCTCCCAGCACGTTGCTCACCATGGACTGGATCGACTCAATGGTTTCGCTGAGTTGAGCCTGGCCCTGCTCGGCGGTACGGGTGGACGCTTTGGATTCCTCCGAAGTAGCCACTGCATTGGAGGCCACTTCATCCACCGCAGCACTCATCTCGGTTACGGCCGTCGCTGCAAGATCCAGTTCACTGTTTTGCTGTTGAATATCCCGCTTGCTTTCCTGGGTAATGTTGCTCATTTCCTCCGCAGCAGCTGCAAGCTGGTTGGCAGAACCCTCGATTTCGCCCAATGTTGTACGCAGGTTTTCCTGCATGAGGTTCAAGGACTGAAGCAGTTGAGCTGCTTCATCTACACCTTGGGTATCGATACGCCCCGTAAGATCGTTTTGCGCAATCTGTTGGGCCACGCTGACCGCCGAACGAATTGGTAAAATGATGCTACGGCTAAAAAACCAGGCAAGCAGTGCACCAAACAAGACAGCCAAAGTAATGGCTGTAATGGCAATGGTGCGTGCCTGAGTGTAGGCATTGTTGGCATTATTACCTGCACCTTGCGCTTCTTTCTGGTTATGGTTTGCCAGAACTTCAATCTGCGCATTGATAACGTCTGCGTAGGAAGAAACACTGCGAAGAACTTTCAACGCCTCTTCCGGCTTTTTAGCCTCCATCAGGGAGATAACCTTATATATGGCTTCTTTATAAACCTGATAAGAGTCGCCTAGCGTCTTCATGGCATTAACTTCTTCCGGCGCATCGGCATCCTTGTTGTAATCTGCCATGACGCGCTCGACCTTAGCCGTTATTTTGGAAAATCGCTCCTTATATTTGGTTTGCTCTTCCGGCAGGTCGTATACATAGAGTTGCAGTGCTGTGGTACGCAAACGGGCAAGTGCAATGCCAAGCTCATCGCCTAAAGCCAGACTGGGTAACGATTCGTTCTGAATGACCTCGCCGGACTTTCTGATCTCCGCCATCTGGAGCAGGCAAAAGACACCAAGCCCAAACAGCAGGATAATAATGAGACCAAAACATAATACGGTCCGTTGTGCGATTCTCATGCGTCTTAGCATACACACATCCTTTGCCTGAAAAGGCAAACTGCAGGGCTATAAAGATGCAGATATTTAATCTGCAAAAAGAATTCTGGCAAACAAACTTATCGGCTAAAAATCAGGGACCATGAATAAATTTTCAATATGAAGGATCAATAAAATACTTATTACCAAGCACTATGTGAAAACCTTGTTAAGATCTTTAAAAAAGCAGCTGGTTATAATTAAATAAACTACTTTTTATTACCGTTCATCATGGTTATCCACCGTCTTTGTCCAGATCATGCAATCAGTTACCGCACCCTGATGCTTGAGGCTTATGCCTTGCATCCGGAAGCTTTTACCTCCAGCGAGGCGGAGCGCGCGGTGCTACCGTTGGACTGGTGGCGATCCCGGCTGGAAAGCGATGCGGTATTTGGCGCATTCGACAAGGATCAGCTGCTGGGTGTAACAGGACTTTCCTTCGAATCTCGAGAAAAGATCAGGCACAAGGCCACTCTGTTTGGCATGTACGTTCCACAGCGGTTTGGCCGTCAAGGCATCGGCTTTCATCTGATCCAAGCTGTACTGGAGCATGCCCGACATCGCGAAGACATCAGGCTGGTACAGCTTACCGTCACGGAAGGCAACCACACCGCACTGCGCCTGTATGAACGTTGCGGTTTTGAGGTGTTCGGGGTAGAGCCGATGGCGGTCTCCATTGGCAAAGCCTTCGTCAACAAGGTCCACCTCTGGCAAGAAATCCATCCAGCCAAATAAAACCAACTGCCAGCTCAGGTTATCGGGTCAAAACGGTCGCGGTACAGGTCAGTCAGCCACTCCACAAAAACTCTCACTCGAGGCGATATCTGCCTGTGTTGGGGATAGAGCAATGAAACCGGCAGGCCCGGCGTAGCAAACTCTTGTAGAACCGCCTTCAGCCGCCCCGCTTTCAGGTATTTTTCCACCCGAAAGCGAGGCACCTGAATCAAACCGCAACCGCTCAGGGCTGCGCGGGTATAGCACTCGGCATCGTTGACGGAGATCCAACCGCCAAGATCGCACTCGATAACCTCCCCCTCAACCTGAAAGGTAAAGGGGTAACGAATGTCGTGGCTGCTGGCGAAGAAGCCGACGGCCTGATGCCGGGTCAACTCATCTGGATGCTTTGGCACACCATAGCGGGCAAAGTAGCCAGGGCTTGCACAGACCACCTCGGGCATGAGCGCCAGCCTTTTTACGATCAGCGTTGAGTCCCTAGGGTGCCCTGCCCGTACCACACAATCGATTCCTTCACGCACCAGATCCACCAACCGATCACCGCTGCTGATGGACAACTCAATGTCTGGATAACGCTGCCGGAATTCGGCGATTCGAGGAAGGATGATTCGTGTGGCATGACTGCCGTGCAGATCGACGCGAAGCATGCCGCGCGGATTGGCCGCAATGGCGCTCAGGGAAGACTCAGCCTCTTCGAGATCTGCCAGAATACGAGAGCATCGCTCGTAATAGGCCTGACCATCGAGCGTTGTGCGGACCTGCCGGGTGGTACGTTCCAGCAGGCGCGTTCCCAACCGCTTCTCCAGCTCCTTAACCGCGTGGGTTGCCGTAGCCCGAGGGATACCTAGGGCATTGGCTGCCTGCGTGAAGCTGCCCAGCTCGACGATACGGGTAAACAGCCGCAGCGACTCGAATCTATCCATGACTTCAGCCCATTGTTGGTGCCTGTTGAACGGTCTTACCAAGTTCTGTGCATTTATCCAATGCCAATGAATTGCAAAAAATGACAGCCATGAAAGGGCTGGACGTTCCGGCCCTGCCTTTAGGAGTCGGACATGCCGCATTCATCCCGTACAGCCATTGTTACCGGCGCTTCCCGTGGTATCGGACACGCCATTGCCAAACGTCTCGCCCAGGCAGGCTTTTCCGTTGCCATTCAGTACGCCCACAGCCGAGGCCCTGCGGAGGCTTTGGTGGCTGAAATAGAGTCACTGGGAGGTAATGCCCTCGCGGTCAGAGGCGACGTTGCCACTCTGGAAGATGTGCAGACCCTGTTCAAGGCGGCCAAGGAAGCCTACGGACGGATCGATATAGTCGTGAACAGCGCCGGTATCATGACCAATACTCCTGTTTCGGCAGGTGACCTGGAGGCGTTTGACCGAATGATGGCCGTCAACCTGCGCGGCACGTTTCTGGTGTTGAGCCAGGCGGCGCAGCAGGTGGAGCGTGGCGGCCGGATCATTGCGCTATCCAGCAGCGTGATCGCCAAATCGCTGCCCACGTACGGCCCCTATATCGCCACAAAGGCTGGCGTTGAAGGTTTGGTCAGAGTATTGGCTAATGAATTGCGCGGTCAAAACATCACCGTCAATGCCATTGCGCCCGGCCCGGTGGCAACCGAGCTCTTTCTTAGTGACAAAAGTGAGGAGCAGATCCGGCAGATCGAACAGGCTACACCGCTTGAGCGCCTCGGAACGTCTGAGGACATCGCCGAGGTGGTGGCGTTTCTGGCAAGCCCTGCAGGCAGCTGGATCAACGCGCAAGTCATCCGCGCCAATGGCGGGTTCGCCTGATCCTATCGTCCGCCCCTGCTCTGTCCCAGAAAGTACACCATGCGTCTTTCCTAGGGTATACAAAGATCCGATCTATAAAAAGGTATGTAAAGCTGGCCCGCTGTTATTTCCAGGCGGGCCTGCTTGCCGAGGCGTCAGACATCGGCGTCCGGGAGCACCTTCCCTGGGTTGAGAATTCCCTGGGGGTCCAGCGCCATTTTGAGGGTGCGCATGGTGTTCACTGCGGCGCCATGCTCAAGCGTCATGAACTTGATCTTGCCCGACCCTACGCCATGCTCGCCCGTGGCGGGCCTTCCAGAGCGCGTTACGCGAGTCGGCATCGGCCGCAGCGACAAAGCTCAGCGCCCCGTTGCCCTCGGTGATTGATTGGGTCAGCTCTACCTGTTCGGCAACGCCTGCCGGTGAGCCGTGAAATTCGAAGAACAAGGTGGGCCGCTCATCCAGCGTCATCTTTGAATAGCGGTTCACAGCCATGATAGTCCGCGCATCCAGCAGCTCGACCCGGGCGACAGGAATACCGTATTGGATGATCGTTACCACCGAGGTCACAGCGCTCTCTACATCGGGAAAGGTACATACCGCAGCGGACGTGATTTCCGGAATGCCATAGAGCCTCAAGGTCACTTCGGTGATGATCCCCAGCGTACCTTCCGAGCCCACAAACAGCCGCGTCAGGTCATAACCCGCCGAGGACTTGCGGGCACGGTTGGCCGTCTTGATGATTTGGCCATCGGCCAACACTACGGTCAGCGACAGGACATTCTCCCGCATGGTCCCGTAGCGTACGGCATTGGTCCCGGAGGCACGTGTTGCCGCCATGCCGCCCAGGGTGCTTTCTCCGCCCGGATCGATAGGGAAGAACAGTCCCGTGGCCCGCAGTTCGGTATTGAGCTGCTGGCGCGTCACTCCGGCTTCAACCGTGGCATCCAGATCGCCCGGGCGGACCGCCAGGATGCGCTGCATGCGACTAAGGTCTATACAGATACCACCCTTGAGCGCACAGACATGCCCTTCCAGCGAGGTGCCGCCCCCAAAGGGAACGATGGGAACGCCGTAGTGGGCGCAGACCTTGACGATGCGGGAGACTTCTTCGGTGCTATGTGCATAGCAGACGGCATCAGGCATCCGGGTCGCATGGTAGGACTCGCCATGACCATGCTGTTCACGCTCCGCGAGACTGGTTACGATCCGCTCACCGAGAAACGCCTGAATCTCCTCGATGACAGCAGATAATGGAGAGAGAAAGGGTTGTTGCGCATTCATGGGCCTTTCACCTTGTTCTTGTTGTATATAGCGAGTGCTCTAAGCTTAGCCCTTTCCTGCTGGCTTATTATTCAATCCATTGAACGTTTTCCGATGATATATAGATAGCCTAGAAACAATGTCTTGAACGGAGCCGTCATGCCTGAACTTTCACACCTGCTCGCCTTTGCGGCCATCACCCTGGGCATGGCGCTGACACCCGGACCAAACATGGTCTATCTGATTTCCCGCTCCATCTGCCAGGGCCGAACGGCTGGCATGATTTCCCTTGGCGGCGTGGCCCTGGGCTTTGCGTTCTACATGGTCTGTGCAGCCCTTGGAATCACTGCTCTGCTGATGGCGGTGCCCTTCGCCTACGATGCGCTGCGGATAGGCGGTGCGCTGTATCTGCTATATCTGGCCTGGCAGGCCGTGAAACCCGGCGGACGGTCTCCGTTTCAGGTCAGGGACCTACCCAAGGACAGTCCGCGCAAACTCTTCGCTATGGGCTTTGTGACCAACCTGCTCAATCCTAAAATTGCCGTGATCTACCTGTCCTTGCTGCCGCAGTTCATTTCGCCTGAGCAGGGCAGCGTGTTGACCCAGTCCCTGCTCCTGGGCGCGACGCAGATTCTGATCAGCGTAACCGTGAACGGATTGATCGCCTTTACGGCAGGCTCTATTGCAGCGTTTCTGGCAGGCCGCCCGTTATGGCTGACTGTTCAGCGGTGGCTGATGGGAACCGTACTGGCAGGGTTGGCCGTGCGAATGGTTAGTGAAAGCCGGCCAGCATAAATCCAAAACTGATCGAGGCGTGTTCTAACGGCAGGCTTCGGTCAGGCTAGGCACGCTCCATGGTTCTCCGCGGAAAGGTCGCGATAAAGGTTGTGCCTTCCCCAGCCGATGAGCGAACACGAATATCACCTTCATGGGCTCTTACAATTTCACGCACGATGAACAAGCCGAGCCCTACGCTGCGTGCCTTGCTGTTACCACTGCCACCGCGGGTCATGGGCTCAAACAATCTAGGCAATACATCGTCTGGAATAGGTACGCCATGGTTATGAACCGAGACCCAGAAGGTATCGCCCTCAATACCGGATGCTACAGTCACCGTACGGTCTGGAGCGCCATAGGCCATGGCATTGGAGACCAGGTTCCCAATGACCTGAGCAATGCGATCAGCATCCCCCATACACATGCCTTCCCCAAATGCTCCATGTTCCAGAGCTCGTCCGGGAAATGCGAGGGTCAGCTCGGTAACGTTGGCCGATACCAGTTTATGCAATTGGATAGGTTCGGGGGACAATGTGATTCCCTCTCCCACACGCGCCACAGTAAAGTCTAGCAGGTCGGCAATCAGCCGCTGCGCACGGTCCGTGGAATGCGTGAGATGCCCCAGCACCTGAGTTTGGGCAGGCGTGACTTCGCCTCGCTCTAACAGATGAATTCCCATCCTGATAGCTGATAGCGGGTTACGCAGGTCATGACTGACGATGCCTACCATCTGCTCGGCAAACAACGCGCGATCTTCCGCCTCTGCCCGCTGCTGGCTCAGCTCGGTAATATCCTGCAGGATGCCTACAAACTGATGCAGGGAGCCATCCTCCTTGAATAGCCCTCGCCCCGAAGAGCTCACTGTCCGCTGAACCCCATCCACACCATTAAGCCGATACACACAGCGATAGGCTTCACCATAGACGTTTAACGCCTGTGAGAAGGCTAGCTGCTCCCGCTCACGGTCTTCAGGCTCGATGAACGAGGCATACTGCTCTTCGGTGATGGTCTGGGGCGTCTCGAACCCCAGCAGGCTGGCAACTCCCTCTTCATAACGGCGTTCAGTGGTTTCGGGATTAACATCCCAGACCAGCAATTGACCAGACTCGAGCGCCAGCCGAAGTTTTGCCTGAGCCACTTCAAGAGCCTGCTGCGCCTCAAGCTGCTTGATCAATAGTTCTTCGGCCCGCCGCCGCGCCAGGATATGCTCGCGCTCGTATTTATGCCGATCTTCGGCCACGAAAATGGCCAGCTCATGAAAAACACCAGTGGCATACTCACGGCGTACGGCATTGAGAATAATCGGGATCGTATGCCCTGCCTGATGAACCAGATCAAGCTTGACCTCAGCCACGGAGCCTTGAATCTGTAACAGCGGCGCCCAATGGGTCTGGTGAAAAATACGCCCGCCCATCGTCAGCAGATCCTGTATCCGCCGCAAACCGACCAGTTCGGACGCACAGTAGCCCATCCACCGGCAAAAGGTTTTGTTGACGCGGCGAATGACCCCGTCCCGACTGGTAACCAAAAGCCCACAGGCAGCTTCTTCAAAGAGCGCCTCAGCATCCGGCAAACCGCTAGCGTCAAACGCCACTGGCGTCACGGCAACGCGTGCTGAGGAAAGCATTCATAGCGTTGATACTCGCATCCGGCTCACTCAGGTGAGGGCAATGCCCTACGTTATCAATGATCTTCAGTACGCTGTTCGGTAGCGTCCGATGCATATATTCACCTACCTGAATCGGTGCGATCAGATCATCGCTGCACTGAAGAATCAATGTATCGGTTTTGAGCCTGGCGAGTTCTGCCCGGTTATCCGAGGTAAACGTGACGCGAGCAAACTGTTTGGCAATCTCTGGATCGGTGCGGCAAAAACTGTTGGTCAGCTCCGCCCCCAGTTCCGGCTGGCCTGGCGCCCCCATGATGGCTGGAGCCATAGTGCTAGACCATCCCAAGTAGTTACTTTCCAGGGTTTCCAGCAGTGACTCGATATCACTACGGGTAAATCCGCCGAAATAGTCGCCATCGTTGATGTAGCAAGGCGACGGGCCAATCATGATATGGGCAGCAAAACGCTCTGGAGCAGCGATGTCTGCCAACATGCCAATCATCGCACTGACCGAGTGGCCAACAAATATCACCGGTCCTTGCGCAAACTCATCGATGATCTCAAGCACATCATCTGCGTAGCCCTTCAATGTGTTGTACTTTACACGATCATAGGCATTCAGATCTGAAGAGCCGCTTCCGACAAGGTCGTATAGCACTGTCCGGTAACGCCTGGCAAACACAGGGGCAAGAAAGCGCCACATATTCTGGTCGCAGCCAAAGCCATGGGAAAATACGATGGTAGAAGGCCCGCTACCAGTGACGTGAACGTTATTACGCGTCTGAACATTCATGCCCTTAGCTCCCAAAAGATGGCAGCGCCGGATTGTTTCACAAGCGGGCCCCCACGTCAGCCGGGATGACCATTGCCTTTCAGGTGAAGACATCCAGTTCTGTATGCGCTTATACAGGGAGAGCTAGTTGCTTGAGGCTAGTTGACACCAGATTAGAGCCGCTAGATAGGCGATATGATGTGTAAGCGGCACGTCCTGCCCAAAGGGTACAGAAACGTGCCGCAGAGCGGTCAGGACAGGCTCATATCGATCACGATACGTCCTTCGATTTTGCCTTCGTGCATCCGGGAAAAGATATCGTTGATGTTTTCGAGGGGTTCGGCTGCAACCGTCGCCTTGACCTTGCCCTCACCGGCAAACTCCAGGGCTTCCTGCAAATCCAGCCGCGTCCCGACAATGGAGCCGCGAACGGTCGTGCCGTTGAGGACCATGTCGAAGATCGATAGCGGAAACTCTCCCGGCGGAAGCCCGTTCAGGGCAATGGTGCCACCACGACGGGTCATGCCGATAGCCTGCTCGAATGCCTTGGGCGAGACAGCCGTGACCAGGGCACCGTGGGCGCCGCCGATTTCCTTTTTCAGATAGCCCGCCGGGTCCAGCTCACGGCAGTTGACCGTAACCTCGGCCCCCAGCCGGCGCGCCAGTTCCAGCTTCTTATCGTCCACATCGACTGCGGCCACGTTCATGCCCATGGCCTTGGCATACTGCACGGCCATGTGCCCAAGGCCCCCAATTCCGGAGATCACTACCCACTGCCCGGGCTTGGTTTCGGTCATCTTGAGTCCCTTGTAAACGGTCACCCCGGCACACAACACCGGCGCAATCTCCACAAAGCCCACATTATCCGGCAGCCGTCCCACGTAGCCGGCATCAGCCAGGGCATATTCGGCAAAGCCGCCGTTGACCGAGTAGCCCGTGTTCTTCTGATCCTCGCACAGTGTTTCCCAGCCCCCGAGGCAGTGTTCGCAATGACCACAGGTGGAGTACAACCATGGGATACCGACCCGATCCCCCTCCTTCACATGGGTGACGCCAGCGCCCACCCCGACCACATACCCAACCCCTTCATGCCCCGGGATGAAGGGCGGATTGGGTTTGACCGGCCAATCGCCTTCGGCGGCATGCAGGTCGGTATGGCACACCCCGGAGGCTTCGATCTTCACCAGGACCTGTCCTGCGCCTGGGGTAGGGACATCCACCTCCTCGATTTCCAGCGGTTTACCAAACTCACGAACGACGGCAGCTTTCATTGTTTTAGGCATGACGTGATCCCTCATGGATACATGACGTATGGAGTCGTGCTGGCAAATACAGGTCAATCGTTCCGGCGCTCCATACTGCAAGCCTGGAGCAAACAAGGCATAGAAATGATGACCTGGCTCAAGGAAGGCTCAGGTTGAGCCTTCACAGGAGTAGATACGCCGCAGTCCCAGGGGCCGATGAGGATTCACCGGCCCCCATGACGAGCCTAGAAGAAGCCCAGCGGATTCGTGTCGTAGCTGATCAGCAGGTTCTTGGTCTGCTGATAATGATCCAGCATCATCTTGTGGGTCTCGCGACCGATGCCGGACTTCTTGTAGCCACCGAATGCCGCATGGGCAGGATAGAGGTGATAGCAGTTGGTCCACACACGCCCGGCCTTGATGCCGCGACCCATGCGATACGCGCGATTGATATCCCGCGTCCAGACCCCCGCGCCCAGGCCAAACTCGGTATCGTTGGCAATGGCAAGCGCTTCGGCCTCGTCCTTGAACGTGGTCACGCCGATGACCGGCCCGAAGATCTCTTCCTGGAATACCCGCATCTTGTTGTGGCCCTTGAGCAGGGTCGGCTGGATGTAATACCCATTGGCCAGGTCGCCCTGCAGGGTTTCTACAGCGCCGCCAGTCAAAAATTCGGCCCCTTCGCCACGCGCGATTTCCAGGTACGAAACTATCTTTTCGAACTGCTGCTGAGAGGCCTGGGCGCCGACCATGGTGTCGGTGTCCAACGGATCACCGCGCTTGATCTGCGCAACCTTTTTCATGACTTCCGCCATGAACGGCTCATAGATAGATTCCTGCACCAGGGCGCGGGATGGACAGGTACACACCTCTCCCTGGTTGAAGAAGCCAAGCACCAGCCCTTCGGCCGCCTTTTCAATAAAGCTTTGCTCCGCACCCATGATGTCGTCGAAATAGATGTTGGGTGACTTGCCTCCCAACTCGACCGTACTTGGAATGATATTGGCCGCTGCGCACTTGAGGATGTGCGAGCCCACCGGCGTCGAGCCGGTAAAGGCAATCTTGGCGATGCGTGTGCTGGTCGCCAGGGCTTCCCCCGCCTCCTTGCCGTAGCCCTGCACAATATTGATCACACCGGGTGGCAGCAGGTCGCCAATCATCTCAACGAAGAGCGTAATGGAGAGCGGCGTCTGCTCGGCCGGTTTGAGCACCACACAGTTACCTGCAGCCAGCGCGGGCGCCAGCTTCCAGGCAGCCATCAGAAGCGGGAAGTTCCAGGGAATGATCTGCCCGACCACGCCGAGCGGCTCATGGAAGTGATACGCCGCCGTATGCTGGTCGATTTCGGCCGCCGTCCCCTCCTGAGCCCGGATACAACCTGCAAAGTAGCGGAAATGATCGGCAGCCAGCGGCACGTCGGCATTAAGGGTTTCACGCACGGCCTTGCCGTTGTCCCAGGTTTCGGCAATGGCCAGTTTTTCCAGATTCTGCTCGATGCGGTCGGCAATCTTGAGTAGGGTCAACGAGCGCGCTTGCACTGAGGTCTTGCCCCAGGCATCTGCCGCCGCATGGGCAGCATCTAACGCTTTTTCGATATCTTCAGCAGAGGAACGGGGAAACTCGCCAATCACAGAGCCATTGACCGGCGAGGTATTGGTGAAATATTGGCCTTTGACCGGCGGTACGAATTCGCCGCCGATGTAATTGCCGTAACGGGATTGCAGGGTGATCAGAGCACCTTGGCTGCCAGGGGCTGCGTAACGCATGGTGGTTCTCCCGATGTTGTGTTTGTTATGAGGACCGGTAATACCTGAGAAATAGCAAGGCCTGGGCCAACTGTGGCAAATGTGCGCCGCAGGCGGCTTCGGCTGTCCGGCGCGAACCGGCAGGTGTCACATCGTGTGTCAGCGCCAGGACAGCAGGCGTGACAGGCTGTACCACTTCTGACACAGTCGATGATCTGCATTGCATTTAACCTGCGCCTGATCAAGCA
The DNA here is from genome assembly GCF_058536325.1 of Pseudomonas sp. C2.3V. NCBI lineage: Bacteria > Pseudomonadati > Pseudomonadota > Gammaproteobacteria > Pseudomonadales > Pseudomonadaceae > Pseudomonas > Pseudomonas sp. C2.3V. Next base: position 3,494,495 of record NZ_JBZUBN010000001.1, read on the forward strand.
TAGGCGCTATTACGCACTTCGCTGAATCGGAGGGTTCCTGTGAATCAAGGACCCGGAATTCACCTTGCGGAGCACAATAAGAATGACTGCCACACCCATGAGTCGTCACACGCGTCAGGTGCTTGCCGTTGGTCATGGTCTGGGCCAGGCCGACACCGATCCAGCCATTGCCCGTTCGTGGCGTCGCTGTCTCGAACAGCACCGCCTGGATCCGTCCACTGCCACCTCGCCCAGCGTACTCGAGCACCCTCGTATCCTTGAGCAGCGCGAGCGCTCACAACGGGTGCTGGAAATCGCCCATGGCGAGATGAATCGCCTGCATCAGCAGCTCGCGGGTGCCGGTCATGCCGTCCTGCTTACCGATGCCAGCGGCCTTATTCTCGATTGCATCACCCACGAGGCCGAACGAGACACCTTTCAGCGGGCAGGCCTGTGGCTGGGAGCAGACTGGAGCGAATCCTGCGAGGGCACCAATGGCATCGGCACCTGCGCGGTCGAACGGCATGCACTGACGATTCATCAGGATGAGCACTTCCGCAATCGCCACACCATCCTGACATGCTCCGCCAGCCCGGTATTCGACCCTGCCGGAGACCTTTTGGCCGTACTGGATGTGTCCTCGGCGCGGCGCACCGTTTCCCGGCAGAGCCAGTTTCACACCATGGCGCTGGTCAACCTGTCGGCCAAGCTCATCGAAAGCTGCTATTTCCTTCGTCAATGCGAGGACAGCTATCTGCTGCGCTTCCATACCCAGCCGGACTACGTCGGGCTGCTGAGTGAAGGCTTGCTGGCGTTTGATGAGTCTGGCCGAATCAGCGCCATCAACGAAAGCGCGCTGAACCTGCTAGGCACGACGCGACCGGCCCTTCTGAGGCAACCCGTAGAGACGCTCATCGAGCTTCCCCTTGCTTCGTTACTTGATCGTGCACAACCGCATCCTACACATTGCTGGCCGCTGTACAGCACTGAAGGAACACGCTTCTATGGACAGCTGCGAGCGCCGCACAAGCTTGTTCATTCCGTACCTGTCCGTACCCCGCCGCGTCCAGCGCTGTGCCTCGAAGATCCTGCCCTTGCACGGGAGTTCGAGCGCGCCCGCAAGGTCATGGAGCGCGATGTTCCGGTGCTGCTCACCGGTGAGACGGGGACCGGCAAGGAGGCCTTCGCCAAAGCCCTGCATCTGGCCGGTTCGCGCGCCAAAAAGCCTTTTATTGCTCTTAACTGCGCGGCGATCCCGGAATCACTTATCGAAAGCGAGCTGTTCGGCTACGCCGGTGGCACGTTTACCGGTGCGCGCAAGGAAGGCATGCGTGGCAAGCTACTCGAAGCCCACGGCGGCACCCTGTTTCTCGATGAAATCGGCGATATGGCCCTGATGTTGCAGACCCGCCTGCTGCGCGTACTGGAGGAACGGCAGGTCGTTCCGCTGGGCGGACAACCGCAGGCGATCGACGTCCGCATCATTAGCGCCACCCACCGCGATCTCAGGATACGGGTAGGCGACGGCAGCTTTCGAGAGGATTTGTACTACCGGCTCAACGGTCTGGTGGTGAGCCTGCCGCCGGTACGTGAGCGGCTCGACAAGGCCGCGCTGCTCAATCACCTGCTGCTTGAAGAGGCGCAGGGCCAGAATCTGCACCTGGACGCCGAGGCTCGCCAGGCCCTGCTTGGGTATCAATGGCCAGGCAATGTTCGTCAGTTGCGCAATGTCCTGCGAACCCTGGTGGCCTTGTGCGAGGATGGGGTGATTCGCAGGGGTGATCTGCCGCAGGAGATTTCCAGCCCAGCGAGCCTGCCCGCCCTGACGCTGGATGCGCCCCTGGAAGATGCCGAAAAGACCGCCCTGCTCCAGATACTGGAGCAGGAACATTGGCAGATGACACGCACGGCCGAACGCCTTGGCATAAGCCGAAACACGCTTTACCGGAAGCTACACAAACACGGCATTACACCCAGACGCTAGCAATCCCGCTTGCTGGAGCCGCTCAAGACCAGTTGTTTGGCGGAATGACCACTGGTCGTATCGCGCCTTCTAGATCGAAAGATGCCTACGCTGATGCGAAACCCATCGCCAACTACTGGCACCTTTACGGTACTATCCGCGCTTTCTCGCCTCGCCGGGCCAGCAGGCCTGACGATGGCCTGCCCAGGCATTGAACACGTCAAGTTGCCAAGACCATGAATGGATTTTCAAACCGCTACCGTTTTCATGCGGTGTTATTTTTTTTGTTCCTGCTTACTCTGGCCGTCGCGTCCAGGCTGGTCTATCTCCGAGTTCATGACAGTGAGTTCCTGATCGATCAGGGCGAACGGCGCAGCGTTCGTCATATCCCCATCCCCGTTACCCGCGGCCTGATTACCGACCGCAATGGCTCCCCCCTGGCCGTCTCAACCGAAGTGTCGACGATCTGGTGCAACCCTTCGGAAATGAAGGAGAGCATGGACCGGGTGCCTGCGCTGGCAGCGGCACTGCATCGTCCCGCAGACGAGCTCATGTCCTATATCAAGGCCCGCTCGGAAAAGCATTTCCTTTACCTGGCCCGTGGCCTGTCCCCCATCGAAGGCGAGGACATCATGGCGCTCGATATCAAGGGCGTGCACCAGCTCAAGGAGTACAAGCGCTATTACCCCACCTCTGACCTGACAGCCCAATTGATTGGTCTGGTGAACCTGGATGGCGAAGGCCAGGAGGGCGTGGAGCTGGGCTACAACGAATGGCTCAGCGGGAAAGCAGGCGTTCGCGAGGTGCTGATCAACCCGCGCGGCTCCATCGTCAAGAACATCAAGGTCGACAAACAGCCCAAGCCCAGCCAGGACATTGCCCTGTCCATCGACTTGCGCCTGCAATTCGAGGCCTATCGCGCTCTGCAGGAGGCCGTAACCAAGTTTGGTGCCCTGTCCGGCTCGGCCGTACTGGTCAACCCCAAGAATGGTCAGATCCTGGCCATGGCGAACTTTCCGTCTTATAACCCGAACAACCGGGCATCCATCAACCCGACTTTCATGCGTAACCGCGCGCTAACCGATGTGTTCGAACCCGGCTCGGTTATCAAGCCGTTCAGCATGTCAGCGGCGCTGGCCACGGGAAAATTCAACGAAAATACCCAGGTGAGTGTGGCGCCGGGCTGGTTTGTCATCGACGGCCACACGATTCGCGACGTAGCACGTCGGGACATCCTGACCATGACCGGCGTGCTGATCAACTCGTCGAACATCGGCATGAGCAAGGTTGCCTTGGAAGTCGGTCCCAAACCTATCCTTGAACAGCTGGCCCGGGTCGGCTTTGGCTCGCCCCTGTCTCTGGGTTTCCCGGGTGAAAACGCAGGTTATCTGCCCAACCATGTGAAATGGTCCAGAATCGCCACAGCCAGCATGTCCTATGGCTATAGTCTGGCCGTCAATACCGCCGAGCTGGCCCAGGCCTATACGGTCTTTGCCAATGACGGAAAGCTTGCCCCACTCTCGCTGCTGCGCGATAACCCACAACAACTGGTACCTGCGATGGACCCACAGGTGGCGCATCGGATTCGCATGATGCTCAAGGAGGTAGTGGAAGATCCCAGCGGCGTCGTGCGCGCTCGAGTGCCGGGTTATCAGGTGGCAGGAAAAAGTGGTACTGCCCGTCGCTCCGGGGGCGGCGGCTACAAGGAGCATGCCTATCGTTCGATGTTCGTAGGCATGGCGCCCGCTAGCGATCCCAAGCTGGTACTGGCCGTGATGATGGACTCCCCGACCAAGATCGGCTACTACGGCGGTCTGGTTTCGGCACCGGTGTTCAGCCAAATCATGTCAGGTGCGCTACGCGCGCTGGCCATTCCGCCCGACAACCTGCCGCCTACCAATACCGCCCAGAGCGAAACACCAGCCCCTCACTCCCATACGTGAGTGAGGGCTTGCCGGAGAGGATTTCGAGGAGATCCTTTTTCCGGCCCAACGAAAAAACCCCGCCTAGGCGGGGTTTTTGTTGACCGCTCGATATCCTTATCGAGTGCCATCCTGGCGGGTCTTTCATCCTTGAGGCTCATGAGCGCGTCCCGCGCTGCATTCCATGGGTAAGAAGACTACGCCACCGCCGCCTTCTTCCCTAGCGTCAATCACAGTCACTTCCTGTAAGCCTTTGCCTACATAGATAGCTTTCTGAGCAGATATGCCATTACCGTAATCTCATGAAACAAAGCGTCCGCTATCCTGCAGAACACCCACAGCCTGGTTCTTTCTAAACCTTCGCTTGTCCCCATAAGGGCACCCCTACATACCAACGTCACATACCTGTGCTTAGCTCGGCCGACGCGACGTAATGACGCCTGTTGTTATCCGGACTTTGACTGTTGAGGTTATCATTTGAACACCAGGACACTTCCCCCAGGCTCACTGATACCGGCCGATATCGAAGCGGCCCTGTCCGAACTGATTGCTCTGCGTGACGAGATGATCACGGCGGCCTGTGACGCACCCATCCTGGCGGAGCATGTGCACCAGAGCTATACCGAGAGCGCACATAACCTGCTTAACTATCTGGCGCTACGCCGTCATGACATCCGGCCGCTACAGGCACGCCTGGCACGGCTGGGACTGTCGTCGCTGGGTCGTTCGGAAGCCTACATCCTGGCTGCAATCACCACCCTTATCGAAATCCTGCAAAAGCTCTCTGGCAGCAAGAGCGCGCCTCCTCCCTATGAGCCGCTGGGCATGAACCGGGGCGAACAGCTGCTGCATGAGCACACCGAGGCTCTGTTTGGCGCAACGCCTGTCGGGCGTGGAGTCCGAATCATGGTGACCATGCCCAGCGAGGCCGCACAGGACTACTCGCTTGTGCATGATCTGCTGGCGGCCGGCATGGACAGCATGCGCATCAACTGTGCTCATGACGACGCCAAGACCTGGCAACAGATGATTGAACATGCACGCCGAGCGGAAAAGGCCCTTGGCAAGCCTTGCCGCGTCATGATGGACCTTGCGGGTCCCAAGCTGCGCACCGGGCAAATCAACGCCGGGCCGGCCGTGATACGCGTCAAGCCGACCCGCGATGATTTCGGTCGAGCAGTCAAGCCAGCCCGCCTCTGGCTGACTGCCAGAGAAAATCCCCAAGCTCCACCGACCCAGGCAGATGCCAGCCTGCCGGTGGCAGCGGACTGGTTATCGAATCTACAGCCACATACACAGGTAATCCTTCACGATGCCCGCGGCTCGAAGCGGCAGATCGAGATCGTTGATACCTCCCGCGAAGGGTGCTGGAGCGAACTCTACAAGACCGCCTACCTGACGCCGAACACAGCCCTCTCGATCAAGGACAGGAAAGGCCGGAAACGCGAGACACGCATTGCGCCCTTCCCGGCTCAAGAGCAGGCCATCAAGTTAGTGGAGGGCGATGTGCTGATTCTGACCAAGGATCAACATACCGGGCATCCGGCAACCTACGACAGTTTCGGAGAAGTCCTGACCCCAGCTTCCATCGGCTGCACGCTGCCGGAAATCTTCGAAGATGTACGGGCTGGCGAGCCGGTCTGGTTCGATGATGGCAAGATCGGCGGAATCATTGATTCGGTGCAGAGCGAGACGCTGCGTATCCGTATCACCCACGCGCCTGGGGGTGCCAAGCTCAAGAGCGACAAAGGCATCAACTTTCCGGACAGCCATCTGCGTCTCGATGCGCTCACGCCCCATGACATCGAAGCCCTGTCGTTCGCAGCCGAGCATGCCGACGTGGTCGAATTCTCTTTCGTTAACACGGCAGATGACGTCAGGACCCTGCTCCATCACATTGATCGACTGAACGCCCATGGGCTGGGCGTCGTGCTCAAGATCGAGACACGTCGAGGCTTCGAGAACCTGCCGGCGCTGCTCTTTGCAGGCATGAATCTTCCGCGTTTCGGCGTCATGATCGCGCGGGGCGATCTGGCGGTAGAAAGCGGCTTCGAACGACTGGCTGAGCTTCAGGAAGAAATACTTTGCCTGTGCGAAGCGGCCCATGTGCCGGTGATTTGGGCGACCCAGGTACTGGAAACCCTGGCCAAGAAAGGCGCGCCGTCGCGGGCCGAGATTACGGATGCCGCCATGGGTGTACGGGCCGAATGCGTGATGCTGAACAAGGGTCCGCACATTCTGAAGGCCGTCCATACCTTGCACGATCTGCTGGCACGCATGCAGGCGCATCACTCCAAGAAGCGGGATCTCCTGCGAAAACTTCAGGTAGCGCAGCAACCTACTCTGGCGGCCAGCTGCCCGGAGTGACGCCTTACCGTGCCGATAGCGGGCACCATTTTGCAGCCAGGCGCTCTACAAGGGATGTTCCATAGCCCAAAACAGTGCCAGAGCCGCGTGCCTCTGGTACGTTCACCACAGACATAACGGGTGTGATACGCCCTCGGCAGTGCCTGGCCCTGCCCTTGCAAAGCCGTTGGCCTCGCCATAAGCGAGCCCGTTATAGTCACGTGCGTGACCGCTAATCCCAATGGAGATCCCATGAGACATATCTTTGCCGGCGCCGTTTGTGTACTGGCGTTGAGCGCCTGCGGTAAATCGGAATTTGTCCAGCCCCAAACCCCTGCCAACACGCTGCAGTCCGGCATCAAGAAGGAGAACTTCGATCCCGGCGTCCGGCCTCAGGATGATTTTTTCAACGCCATTAACGGTCAATGGTTGAAAAACACACCTATCCCGGCCGACAAGACCAGCTACGGCGCTTTCCATGCCATTGCCGATACCACCGAGAAACAGCTGCACGCCATCATCGAGGCGCTGGCCGCCAAGCCCGACAAGGCTACTGGCAGCGACGAGCAGAAAATCGGCGACCTGTATGCCTCCTTCATGAATGAAGCCGCCATCGAGGCGCAGGGGCTTAAACCCTTGCAGGGTGCGTTCGATGCTATCGACTCCATTCATGATCGTCGCTCGCTGCTCATCACAATGGCCCGCCTCCAGCAGCTGGGTATCGATGTTCCGCTCGAACCCTATGTCACCCAGGATGCCAAGGACTCCAAGCGATACGTAGCCGAGATTGCCCAGTCCGGTCTCAGCCTGCCCGACCGGGATTACTACCTGATCGATGACACGTCATTCGCCGAGATCCGCTCCGGCTTCGTTTCGCACGTGCAGCGCATGTTGGACCTGGCCAACCTCCCTGACCCTGCCGGTAGTGCCCGCAAGGTGGCTGCACTGGAAAAGCAGATCGCCCTGGCCCAGTGGGACAAGGTCGACAACCGCGACCCCATCAAGACCTACAATGCCTATGAGCCCACCCAACTGCGTACGCTGACCCGTGCCATCGACTGGCCGTCGTACCTGAAGGAGACCGGCTTTGTCGGTCAGCATCCGATCATTGTCGAGCAGCCCAGCTACATCACGGGGCTTGGCAAGCTCTTGACGTCTACATCGCTCTCCACCTGGAAAACCTACCTCAAGTGGCACGTGCTGCATGCCTATGCTCAGGCACTACCGCACGCCTATGCCCAGGAGGATTTCGCATTCTTCCAGCAGACCCTGAACGGCGCCAAGGAGCAGCGTCCACGGTGGAAGCGTGGCGTAAGTGCGGTTGAAGGCAGCCTGGGTGAAGCCCTGGGCAAGGAATATGTCGCGCGTCATTTTCCGCCGGAAAACAAGGCCCGCATGGAGGCGCTGGTTCGCAACCTCATCGCCGCCTATGGGCAGGCTATGGATAAGCTGGACTGGATGAGCGAAGACACCCGCCAGGCAGCCAAGGCCAAGCTGGCGAAGTTCACCTACAAGATCGGGTACCCCAACCAGTGGCGTGACTACTCATCCTTGCACATTGCCCCGGATGACCTGATCGGCAACCTGCAGCGGGCCCAGACATTCGAGTATCAGCGCAACCTTGCCAAACTCGGCAAGCCGGTCGATCCAGATGAGTGGGCCATGACGCCACAAACAGTTAACGCCTATTACAACCCGCTGCGTAACGAGATCGTATTCCCGGCCGCCATCCTGCAACCGCCCTTCTTCAACATGCAGGCAGAAGATGCTGTCAATTACGGTGGTATCGGTGCAGTCATCGGCCACGAAATCAGTCATGGTTTCGATGATCAGGGCTCGCAGTTCGATGGCGACGGCAATCTGCGAGAATGGTGGACCAAGATAGACCGCGAGCGCTTCGCAAAGCGTGCGACAGCGCTGGCTGAACAGTACTCGGCCTATGAGCCGGTACCGGGCTATCACATCAATGGCCGCTTTACCCTGGGTGAAAATATTGCCGACCTGGGTGGCGTAACGATCTCCTACTCGGCGTATCACCTGTCATTGAATGGCAAACCTGCCCCTGTCATTGACGGCATGACGGCCGAACAGCGCTTCTTTACGGGATGGGCGCAGGTCTGGTGCACCAAGTACACACAACAGAACCTGCTCAACCGTCTGAAAACCGACCCGCACTCACCGGCGCAATACCGCACCAATGGTGTGCTGAGCAACGTGCCTGGTTTCTACGAGGCCTATGACGTCAAGCCAGACGACCAGATGTACCTGCCCCCGGACAAGCGCATCAAGATCTGGTAAGCCCCTTCCCTACCGGTGAGCCTGAGTCCTTTCAGGTTCACCCTTGGAGCCATTCAGGACATGCTGATGCTCAATACACTGATATTCGATCTCGACGGGACTCTGACTGATACCGATCCGGTTCATTACCAGGCCTGGAAGCAACTCCTGGCCCGCGAGGGACGCAACTTGAGTGAAGAGGACTTCAGGCGTCACATTTCGGGTCGCGCCAACGACGCAGTTTGCAAAGACCTCTATCCAGACAAGACGCCCGATGAGCACACAGTGATTGCAAACGAAAAGGAAGCCTTGCTGCGTGAGTTAGCCAACACACTCGAGCCCACCGCTGGCCTTGAAACCTTGTTGAGCTACGCGGACCAACAGGGATGGAAACGCGCGATCGTGACCAATGCCCCGCGTGCTAATGTCCACCATATGCTCAAGGCGCTTGGACTGGAAAACCGCTTTCCCCTGGTCGTGCTGGGTGAAGAGCTGGAACGTTCGAAGCCGGATCCCTTTCCCTATACCACTGCGTTGAATACGCTGGAGACCCAGCCCCGGCAGGCGCTGGTTTTCGAGGACTCTATTCCCGGCCTGACGGCAGCCAAGGCTGCCGGAATCGTTACGGTCGGTATTACCTCAACACTGACAGCCGATGAACTGCTGGCAGCCGGCGCCGATCTGGCAATAGCAGACTTCAACGACCCCAAGCTCTGGGAAATGCTGAAACGAACCGCCTGATCAGGCGACGGTATGCAACTCGGCCAAGGTGCTCATTTGCACTTGTGCCTCCTGACGCGTCGTGAACGGACCACTGATGCGCTCGCCATTGCGTACCAGATACCAGCAGACCATAAACCCGGCCTCCCGAAGCGCAGCAGGTACGGCACTGCCTACTACTGACATGATTTGAACAATGGGCATAAGGACCTCTATCTACTCTTAAGCCAGGCTTCACAGTACGCTGTGATTGATACCTTGAGAAATCGACAGGATTGATAGTGGTCATTAACGGTTCAAAGGTCCGACGAAATGATGGCCCTCTTTTGATTGAAGCCATTACCGCCCTTGACGATACCCAGCGCCAGGCGCTGCTCAGCCTTGAATTACACCCTGAGCAGATAGCCTTTTCAGGCACGCCTGAGGCTGCACTGGTGAGTCTTGAGGGGCAGTCACCCCGGCATGTACAAGGGTTCGCCTTATTGGAAGCAGGCCTGCCGGCAGGTCTGTTTCTACTCAAGCGGGCTCCCCTGTCTCCCCAGTGGGTCAGCGCCGATGCCTGCTCGCTCCATGCCTTGCAAATCGCGGCTCGCGCACAGGGCCGAGGGCTGGGCAAAGCCTGCCTGCGGGCGCTTCCCGAGCTGGTCTGCAGGCAGTGGCCCGATATCCGGCATATTCAACTGGCAGTAGACGCCCACAATGAATCAGCGCTGGGGCTCTATTTAAAAGAGGGATGGATCGATGAGGGCAGGACGTATAAAGGACGCGTCGGTCTGGAACGTCGACTGACCCGGAGAATAGACTGCTAAACAGCGGTGAAACGGAAAAACCCCGCCGTAGCGGGGTTTCGTTGACCATGCTCGACATCCTGTCAAGCTGCCATCCTGGCGGTCATATCGGATCCTTGATCTACCATGAGCGCTTCCGTGCGCTGCTCCGATGTAAATAGATTACGCCTCTCCCTTCGTTTCCCCTAGAGCCAACCGCTGAGAGTCCTTGTAAGCTTTTTCCTACAAATACTGGCCAATCGCCTTTCGTCCGTTTGGCTTGCTACCCCAGCCGTGAATACGAACCGCCGCCTCAGTCGCCGGGTCTTTTCCTGTATCCCTCATAACTACAGGAAACCTAATCAGCATGACTCCCAACCGAGGCCTTACCTGGCTGGCCCGTGGTGGCTACGCTGCCCGAGGCGTGGTGTACCTCATTATCGGTGGCTTCGCGTTACTGGCAGCCATAGGCTCAGGACAGCCCGTCGACAGTCATCAGAGCCTGCAAACCGTATTGGCGCAACCGTCCGGCAGTACCCTGCTCTGGATTGTGGTGATCGGGCTTGCAGCCTTTGCAGCCTGGCGTACCGTACAGGCTCTACAAGATTCGGATCATCACGGCACGGATCTCAAAGGATTAACGATCCGTACAGGGCTCCTCGCCAGTGGCGTGACATATGTCCTCCTGGCGCTCTTCGCCCTAGGCCTTCTGATCAGCGGTTTCAAAACTCCTGGTGAGGGCGGAGGCTCTGGAGGTGGTGGTCAGGCACAGGACTTTCTTTCACACCTGCTCAGCTGGGACCACTCCAATATAGTGATACGGCTGATAGCCCTGATTCCGCTGGGTGTAGGCATTGCCCATATCATCAAGGGGTGGAAGGCCTCCTTCGAACGGTATTTCGAGGCGGATGAAGGTGTCATGCGCATGGTACGCCCCGTCTCCCGATTCGGACTGATTGCACGGGGGGTGGCCTTTATCGAGATTGCCGTACTGCTGGCTGTCAGTGGCTCACGCTACGATGCAATGCACCCACCGGGAATCAAGGAGGCTCTCAACGGGCTTCAGAACTTGCCTTTCGGCCATATCATTCTGCTGGTGGTTGCGCTGGGTTTGATCGCCTTTGCGGTCTACAGCTTTGCCGAAGCGGTATGGCGTCGTATCAATATGAACGTCCCGGTATGACGTAGCGCCCTGCAAGGCAGGATCGCAGGGCGCTTTTACCTAGCGGAACAAGGTATCGACGTAATCTGCGCCGATACCGACGCGCTCGAAATGCTCCCGGCATAGCTTGATATAGTCGTGTACATCGAAATAGCCCGCGGCGTTGCCGTCCTGATCCAGCCAGATCAGAGGGCCCTTGACGATAAAGAAGACCCGCATCGGCTCATCATAATCATAAGCCACCAGCGTATGCCCCTCGCCAGGCGTTTCGTAAACGAAGTCGCCGGCTCTGGCCGTCCAGCCATGCTCCAGGTAGCCCCACTTTCCAGAGATGGTATAGGCAAAAACCTCATGGGGATGGTAATGACGGTTCACCAGGCCCGCCTGTTTGGCCATGAGAACATCGCACCACTTGTTCTCGGAGGGCGAGATCCATAACGGGCGACTCGAGACGGTATCGGTAAACGGCACGTAATAGCGCTCGTCTTCTGTCGGTGCGTCCTCAATGTAGACCTCAGGCCTGGCATCAGGCTTCAAGCTGTTGGGAATCGGCTGGAGTTCTTTCCAGAATTCACGACGGGCGAGTTCAGGCATGGCAGTGCTCCTCTTATTATTGTTCTAGTGACTATAGCCAGCTTACGGGGCTTTGCAGGCCAGAAACCGGAGAATGCCCAGGTTTGAGACCTAGGCAGCTTTTTGGACCATGTACTGTTCGTAGAAATCGATCACGGCGAGGTTTTTGTGCTTGGCTTCGAACATGATGTCGAACTCGTCTAGAAATGACTTGGCGTATTCGTTACACCAGCGGTTCCACATCCGGTCACTGTGACCATACAGGTCACGCTTGTTGACCTTAGTCAGCAGCTGTTCCATTTCAATCTTCTCGTCAGCCGAGATACCCAGCTCCATCAACATCTCCTGGGACTGTGAGTAGTGCATGGCCGGACGTACGCCCCGCCAGCTTTCGACGATGCGCTTTACCCGTGGGTCATGACGGTCGATGTAGCGACCTTCGTGAATCCAGCAGTGGTGGATATCCAGAACGACCGGAGCGTGGTCGGCTAGTTCAAGGCAGGCGTCAACACCGTATTTCTTTTCCTCGTTCTCAAAGGTTATGCAGTTGCGGGCCACGTCTGACAGGCGCGGCCAGATATGCAGGATGCCTTCGACGCCCAGCTTGCCCGCAATGTGGATATTGCATTTGAAATCCTGAAACTGCCGTCCATAGCCCATCATGCGGATCATATCGGCGTGGTATTCAAATTCGCGGATGCTGTTTTCCACCGTATCCGGGTTATCCGAGGCCAGCACGCAATACTGCCCCGGGTGCATGGAGAGGCGAATGTCATGGGTACGCGCATAGTCACCGATACCTTGGAACTGTTCGGAGATGAAATCCCGGATAGCCGTGGAGTCGTAGAAATAGGCATAACTGGGATGGCTGTAGAACGGCAGGATATCGCTGCTCATGCGCATCATGTGCAGGTGAGCCGGCAAGGAATTGACATACTGCAACAGACGCATCTGGGCCTGAAGATTGTGCTCGATCACATAGAGCAGCTTCTCTTCGGCCGCCTCGGTTGTCTGGCTGGACAGCCAACGTAGCGTGGTGGTCTTGCCATTGTAGAGCCGCTCGATGGCTTCGATCTCTTTTGCAGGCAGGCTTCTGTCGGGATGGCGGTAATTGCAGGCAAAGCCGATCCGGTACATGGCAAACTCCTTCGAGGCACGGACAGGCGTTGCTCATAGGCATCACCTGTTCTGGATAACATTTTATTAGGAGGCTGTATTCGGGCCGAAGTGCCTGAACAGCGATCGCTATCGGTCGACAGACGCTACAAGCGCTCGCGCAAATGCTCTGCAATAAAGTCCAGAAACAGCGTGATCCGCAGTGAAAGTTGGGTATTGCGGTAGTAGACCGCATTGATGATCTGAAAGGAGTCCTGCACCTGATCCCTCATGATCGGAACAAGCAGGCCCTGCTCGCGAGCCGACCGTGTCATATAGTCCGCCAGGCACACAATTCCTTGTCCGGCCAGTGCCAATGCCTGAATCGTCATCCCGCTTGAGGCGGATATATCGGGCGAAACCGCCAGCGTAGCGCCTCGCTCGTTTGGTAGCGGCCACTGATTGAGGTGATCAAGCTGGCTGAAACCGATCAAGGTATGTTTATGCAGGTCAGCGACAGCAAGCGGTGTCCCATGCCTATTCAGGTAGTCCGGGCTGGCCAGCAGGCTGAGCCGGCTCTGCCCCAACGGTCGCGCGTGCAGAGTAGAGTCACGCAATTCGCCGATCCGGATGGCAACATCCGTGCGCTGTTCCAGCAGGTCGATGAAGCGGTCATTCGTGTCCAGCTCCAGCGTAATGCCGGGATACTGTTCACGGAACAGACCCACCAACGGGACGACAACGTGATACATGAAGGACGGTGCCGCATTTACCCGCAAACGGCCTGCCGGCCGTTGCCGCCGGATCGCCAGTTGCTCCTCGGCCTCATCGACCGAGGCCAGGATGGCACGGACCTGGGTCAGGAAATGCCGTCCCTCATCGGTAAGCTCCAGACGCCGGGTCGTGCGACGTAACAGTGTGGTGTCAAGCTTTTGCTCGAGGCGGCTAAGAGCGCGACTCACGCCCGAAACGGTTTGTCCCAACTGGTCGGCCGCTGCGGTTATGGAACCCGTTTCGACAACGGTCTTGAATACCAGATGTTCTTCCAGCGTGGTTTTCATGCCTGCCTTCGCCCGTCATTCTTGATTTCAAATCAATTATCTTTTCCAGTTTATCTACTTTAACGACAAGCATGTGCGGAGGACACTGTACCGCTTTCTGGCGCACCCCTTTTGCGCCCTACCCGTTTAAGTGGGAGCTTTCATGAATATCTTGTTGATCAATGGCGGCAAATCGTTCGCCCATTCCGCAGGGCGTTATAACGAAACCCTGCACACTCTGGCTGTGGGCCACCTGAGCGAGCTGGGCCATACCGTCAAGGAAACCGTGATCGAGTCGGGTTACGATGTTGAGGCTGAAGTCCAGAAGTACCTGTGGGCTGATGCCATCATTTATCAGATGCCGGGGTGGTGGATGGGCGCCCCCTGGACCGTCAAGAAGTATCTAGACGAGGTCCTGACCGCCGGCCACGGCTCGCTATATGCCAACGACGGTCGTACCCGTAGCGATCCCACCAAGCAGTACGGCACCGGTGGCCTGCTGCAGGGCCGTCGCTACATGTTGTCCCTGACCTGGAACGCACCGCGTGAAGCGTTCGACGAGCCGGGCAACTTCTTCGAGGGCAAAGGTGTGGACGGTGTGTACTTCCCCTTCCACAAATCGCAGCAGTTTGTGGGCCTTGAGGCCCTGCCGACCTATCTGGCGAATGATGTCATCAAGGCGCCGGACATCGAGCGCCATCAGGCCGAATACAAGGCGCACCTGACGCGCGTATTCGGTCAGCAGTAATCAGTCTGCGTCAGCATGAAGCCCGGTCTAGACCGGGCTTTTTCATGGCCGCCTAAAAATCATCGCACAACCCAATTGTCATGTTCCCGCCACAGAACTGAAAAGCTGGCTACGTACGCTCCTCGACCTTTGTACCGCTTTGTAACTTTTCGTAAAGCTTCGGATACATGAAAGGAGTCGTTAGTGAGACCGTCAAACGTCAGTTCGTGTGTGGTCGCTTCATCGTTCGTTCTGTCCCTGTTGGCTGCATCAGTACAAGCGGCCGGTCGTGCCGATAACAACGCCATTAACGGTGTAGACCTGCTGTCTGGCTTCAACACGCTCTGGACACCCGGCGCCACGTGGAATACCGGTACGCCGACCGCGCTGGGGGCACCGATTCTTCAGCGTAACGTTCAGTATGTTGTGGACCTTTCCCATACTCGGACACGTGAGCAGGAAATCGCAGCCTATTACGATGACCGTCGCAACCAGAGCTATAGCGCCATCGATGGGCTGGGCTCACTGGCGGACGGATACCGCGCAGGTTCCGGTGCCTTTACCACTATCACCACGTTCGACGACTCCAACCAGACCGTCAAATACGACGACAAGGGTAACGGTGCAGGCGAGACCTCATCCGCCCTGGGCAAGGTTGTCCAGCTGGTCGGTGCGGTGCGCAACGATGCATCCACTACACCCGCCAAGAATGCCTATCAGTACCCTCGCCCCTGGCGCCAGACCCAGGAAGAGATTATTCAGCCCTCCCTGCGGCCGGCTCGCAGCAGCACTCCAGAAACGGACGGCGGCTTTCCCAGTGGACATACCAACGCGGCCTATCTTTCCTCGATTGCCCTGAGCTATGCCATCCCGCAGCGCTTCGAAGAACTGATGCTGCGCGCCTCGGAGGTAGGTAACAACCGGATCGTCGCAGGTATGCATTCGCCGTTCGATGTAATAGGCGGCCGTATCACCGCGACCTACTTTGCGATCGACAACCTCACCAATAACGCCCAACTTCGCAACGAGGCCTTTCAGCAGGCGCAGGCATACCTCACCGAGCAGTGCGGTGGCGATATCAACAACTGCATGGATCCAATCGACCCGGCAACGGACCGCTTCTCGCAACATGCGCAGGACAAGGCGCTGTATACCTCACGCATGACCTATGGCTTTGCGCCGGTAGGCCCGACAGACCTTGCGCCCGTGGTGCCGGTCAATGCCGAAGTGCTGCTGGAAACCCGCTTCCCCTATCTGGACGCCAGCCAGCGTCGTGATGTGCTGGCCAGTACCGAAATCTCGTCCGGCTATGTGGTCATCGATGAGTCCAACGGCTATGGCCGCTTGAACCTGTTGGCGGCTGGTGATGGCTACGGGGCCTTCACCTCCGACGTAACGGTCAACATGGATGCCAGCCTCGGCGGCTTCAACGCCAAGGATGCCTGGCGCAACAACATCAGCGGTAGCGGTGGGCTGATCAAGAATGGCACCGGCGAGCTGACGCTAAGTGGCGAAAATACCTATACCGGCGGCACGACGATCAATGGCGGTACGCTCAGGGGCTATGCCCGCGCGTTTGGCAGCGGTGCCATCACCAACAACGCCACCCTTGTGCTGGACCAGTCCGTCGACGATACGATGGGCAACACCCTTGCCGGTAACGGCTCGCTGATCAAGACCGGAGCCGGCTCGCTGGACCTGACCGGCAATAGCAGCTTTTCGGGTACCGCAGCAGTCAACGAAGGCCGCCTGGCCGTGAACGGCAGCCTCGCCAACTCTGCCGTTACCGTCAACCAGGGCGCGACCCTGGGTGGCAACGGTACGATCGGCACCCTCGTCGTGGCCCAGGGCGGCATCGTCGCGCCCGGAAATTCCGTCGGACAGTTGAACGTGAACGGTAATGTCACGCTCGCCAATGGAGCGGTCTATCAGGTTGAAACCAACGAGGCCGGCCAGACGGATCGCATCGTCGCGACCGGTAGCGCTACGATCGATAACAGCACGCTGTCGCTAGTCCAGAGCGGCAACTGGCAACCCTTGACGCGTTATTCCATCCTGACAGCCAATGGCGGGGTTACGGGCACCTTTGCCAACGTCACCTCCAACTATGCCTTCCTGACGCCCACGCTCAGCTACTCTGCCAATGGTGTTGAGTTGGCGCTGGAGCGAAACAGCACTGCCTTTGCCTCCCTGGGCACGACCCGTAACGAGCGCGCCGTTGCGGCTGGGCTGGATAGCATCGTAGCTGGCAGTGCGTTGTGGGATCAGGTGGCACAGTTGGACACGGCGACGGCGCAGCAGACCTTCCGTGCGCTGTCGAATGAACTGCACGCCTCTACCCAGACAGCATTGGTCGAGGACAGCCGTCTGGTCCGTAACGCCATGACGGATCGCCTGCATAATGCCCAGGTCTCGGCAGCTGATACCGCGCCGGGCATACAGAACCTGATGGGCGATAACGCTAGGGGTGTGGTCTGGACGCAAGCCCTTGGCGCCTGGGGCAAGACCGATAGCACACATAACGTCTCAGGTCTGGATACGCACACCACCGGCATCCTGTTCGGCGCTGATGCACCGCTTAACGATACCTGGCGCCTGGGCGCGCTGGCAGGTTATAGCCACAGTGACTTCGACCTGCGCCACACCTCGGGCTCGTCCAAGAGCGACAACTATCATCTGGGTCTGTACGCCGGCGCCCAATGGGATGCCCTGAGCCTGAAGCTGGGCGCGGCGCACACCTGGCATGACATTGATGCCAAGCGCACCCTGTCCGTTCTGGGCAGTGCCGATCGGCTGTCGCCTAATTATGATGCAGGCACCACACAGGTGTTTGGCGAACTGGGTTATCTGATCAGGCAGGATCAGGTGACGCTGGAGCCCTTCGCGGGCCTTGCCCATGTCCGTGTGCATACCGACAGCTTCCATGAGCGCAGCGGTGCCCTGGCGCTGGATAACAAATCCCAGGATACAGACGTGACCTTCAGCACTCTGGGCTTGCGTGCGTCGACTACGGCCTCGGTTGGCAGCGTACAACTCAAGCCCAGCGCAACTCTCGGGTGGCGGCATGCCTTTGGCGACGTAACGCCTGAGCACAAGGCAGCGTTCGAGGGTGGCAATACATTCACCCTGGAAGGCGCACCGATTGCTCGCAACGCAGCCGTTATCGAAGGCGCAGTGGATATGGCCCTGAACGAAACGGTCAGCGTAGGGATCAGCTACGGCGGCCAACTCAGCAGCGATACCACTGATCAGAATGTCAAAGCCAACCTGAGCTTGCGCTTCTAAGCATCTGGATGGCCTCTCTGGAGGCCATCTCCCCACCTGACAACGAAATGGTTTGAGACCATAAAACTGTGACGGTCGTCAGATCTGTATTGCCAGCCTCCCCTCCTGCCAGTAGATTCCGCGCCCAATGCCCATCGGCTGTAGATGAAGTTGTTGGTAAGCCTGATGAGTAGCTGCGCGCCTTGATCGCCCACGCGCGCCCTGCGGCCTGTTTTTAACAGAGCGAAGCCACGTCAAGCAGCCCAACATCCTCCTCATATACCCAAGGTCCCGCTAGCCGGCGGCTTTGTTTCTGCCTGCCCCGTTGTAGAGCCGTTTACATGTTGGATGTCGAACTCAATTCAATCAGGCCGCAGGATGCGCTCACTCCAGACGTGGATCGCTTTGAAATCCTCAACCGGATTGGTGCCCGCCTGGCCGCCGAACTGGACCTGGACAAGCTGGTGCAGGAAGCGACCGATGCAGCCGTTGCGTTGATTCATGCGCAGTTCGGCGCGTTCTTCTACAACGTGCTGAACGAGCAGGGTGAAAGTTACATGCTGTATGCGCTGTCGGGTGTACCGCGCGAAGCGTTTGCTAATTTTCCCATGCCGCGTAACACCGCCGTCTTTGCGCCAACCTTCAAGGGCGAGGGCATCGTACGCTCTGATGACATCACCCAAGACCCCCGTTACGGAAAAAGCGCCCCCCATGCTGGAATGCCTGAAGGGCATTTGCCAGTGCGCAGCTATTTGGCCGTCCCGGTGGTTTCACGCTCCGGCGAGGTACTGGGCGGCATGCTGTTTGGCCACGCCGAGCCCGGCATGTTTACCGAAGAGCACGAATACCTGCTGGATGGCATTGCCGGTCAGGCGGCCATTGCCATAGACAATGCCCGTCTCTTCCGCAAAGCCCAGAACGAGTTGGCCGAACGCAAGCGGGCCGAGCAATTGGCACATGAGCGCAGCAATCGCCTAGAGCTGCTGTCCGAGGCCATCGAGAAAGCACCTTCCGCCCACACGCTGGAGGAGCTGATCGAGATCGTGAGTCATGCAGCACGTCGGCTTTCCAATGCCGATGGGGTCGCGATTGTGCTGCGCGAAGGCGATCAGTGTTTCTACGCTGCCGAGATCACGCCTGAACCGCTGTGGAAGGGTCAACGGTTCGCCATTACCGACTGCATCTCCGGCTGGGCCATGACTCACCTGGAAACAGCAGTGATTCCCGATGTGCAGGATGATCCCAGGCTGATCAAACGCTTTTACACGCCTACCTTCATAAAGAGCCTCGTGATGGTGCCCTTGGTCAGCGATGGACGCGCTACCGCTGCCATCGGCGCGTACTGGGCCAGACTCCATACGCCTGAACCGGCCGAGATTGCTACGCTTGAAGCGCTGGCGCGCGCGGCCGGGGCCGTACTCAAGCGCCTGGAGGCGGAGCAGGCACTGCGCAAGCTGAACGAGACGCTGGAAGCGCAGGTAGCCGAACGCACCGCCGACCGGGACCGGATGTGGCGACTGTCAACAGACGTCATGCTGGTGGCCCGCTTCGATGGCACCATTACGGCGGCCAACCCGGCCTGGAAAACACTGTTTGGCTGGAACGAAAAGGAGCTGATTGGCCGCTCCTACTTCGACTTTACCCATCCTGATGACAGGCAGCGCACCCTGGCCGAGACAGAAAGTCTCGCCAAGGGAATCACCACCATGCGCTTCGAAAACCGATACCTGCGCAAGGATGGCAGCTACGGTTGGCTGTCCTGGATTGCCGTTCCGGATGGCACACTCATCCATGCCGTAGGTCGAGAAATCACCGCAGAAAAGGAGCAGGCCGAAGCGCTGCGAATGGCTGAAGAAGCCTTGCGTCAGTCGCAGAAAATGGAAGCGTTGGGACAGCTAACGGGTGGCATCGCCCATGATTTCAACAACCTGCTGACCGGCATCATCGGCTCGCTCGATATCATGCAGACCCGCTTGGCCCAGGGCCGTGTCGAGGCTATCGAGCGTTACGCCAAGGCCGCGATGACCTCTGCCAACCGGGCAGCCGCGCTGACTCATCGCCTGCTGGCCTTTGCACGCCGACAGCCGCTGGACCCCAAGCCCGTCAATGTGAACAAGCTGGTTGTCTCGATGGAAGACCTCCTGCATCGCACCCTGGGCGAGAGCATTCAGATGGAGATGGTCACTGCGGGCGGGTTGTGGATCACCCTATGCGATGCCAACCAGCTGGAAAGCGCCATCCTCAATCTGGCGATCAATGCGCGCGATGCCATGCCCAACGGCGGCCGTCTCGTGATCGAAACCTGCAATGCCCATCTGGATCAGGCCTATACGTCACGGCAACGCAATATAAAGCCTGGACAGTATGTGTGCATCTCCGTAACCGATACCGGCGTCGGCATGCCCAGGGAAGTCATTGAGCGAGCATTTGATCCCTTCTTCACGACCAAGCCCATCGGACAAGGTACGGGGCTTGGCCTGTCGATGATCTATGGCTTTATTCGCCAGTCCGAGGGCCATGCCACTATCTATTCTGAAGTAGGCATCGGTACAACGGTAAAACTGTATCTACCGCGCTTTCAGGGCTCGCACGAAGAGGATCGTGAAGAAACAGGCCTGACCGACGCCTACCGCACCGAGCACGGCGAGACGGTGCTGATTGTCGAGGACGAGCCCATTGTTCGCGAGCTGATCGTCGAGGTCCTCAAGGACTTGGGGTATAAGGCCTTGCAAGCCCATGACGGACCGTCCGGGCTCAAGATCATTCAGTCATCCCAGCCTATCGATCTGCTTATCACCGACATTGGTTTGCCCGGCCTCAACGGTCGCCAGCTGGCTGATGCCGCCCGCGAGCTACGCAGCGACCTGAAGGTTCTGTTCATCACCGGCTATGCTGAAAACGCGACGCTGGCGAGCGGCTTTCTGGAGCCCGGTATGGAAATGGTCACCAAACCCTTTGCCGTGGAAAAGCTGGCCATTCGTATCCGCGAGATGATCGAGCACTAACAGGTTCGCCAGCCCTTGCAAGGCTGGCGCGCTAATTGCTCGGAAGAGGTTTTCCTGGCGGCGGTGCCTGTTTTCCGCCGCTCGTTCAACCAGTTCTGGGTCCGACATGAATACTCGATTCGCCTGTAACGGCTGCGGCAAGTGCTGCAACGATCATCACGTCCCTTTGACGCTTCAGGAAGCCAAGGCCTGGGCAACCGATGGCGGCCAATTGATCATTCTGGTCGAAGGCTTTCTGGACAATGGCTACGGAGTGCCTGTCAACCAGCGTGAGCATGTACAACGCCGTTCGCTACCGGTTCGTTGCGGCAATACACAGGCCTACGTCTCTATCACCTTCGCCGCGTATAACGTTGGCCCGTGCCGCAACCTGGACGACAGTAATCGCTGTTCGATCTATGAGCGTCGCCCCTTGGTCTGCCGGATCTACCCCATGGAAATCAATCCGCATATTCCGCTGCGCCCGGATTTAAAGGACTGCGCGCCTGAAACCTGGCAGTCCGGCCCTGAGCTGATTCATGGGGGGCGCCTCATGGATACAGAGCTGGCAGCTCTGATCGAGCGCTCCCGGCAGGCGGACCGCGAAGAAGTAGGCGCAAAGGCGGAAATCTGCCGTTTGCTGGGCATTCGTACCATGGCGCTCAAGGGGGATGGCTATACCGTTTTCCTGCCAGACCTAGGTGCCTTCCTGAATGCAGTGGATCAGGTAGAGGCCAGCCCTGAACAACCCTGGCCGCCGCTTGAAGAGGAAGAGTGGTCAATGCGGGTTTCGAGCGATGACCTTGCCAGCCAACTCGAAGAAACCGGTGCCATGATCGCTTCGGCCCTGGAAAACATCGGGTTCATCTCGCTCAGCAAGGTATCCTGACAGACGAAAAACGGGCCGGTCACCAATCTGCACCCAAAAAAGAAGCCGCTTTTCAGCGGCTTCTTTTCGATCAGGATTGTGCAATATCCGACTTGGTCATGTTGCCGTATGCCTGCGTCTTATCATGACGCCAATGCGGCAGGGAGTTCCAGTAACGCTCGCCTTTTTCAGCGTCGTACAAACCTTCCCAACGGGCAATGACCAGAACCGCCAAGGCATTACCGATCACGTTCAGGGCCGTACGCGCCATGTCCATGATGCGGTCCACGCCGGCAATGAATGCCAGACCTTCCAATGGAATACCCACGCTGCCCAGGGTAGCCAGCAGCACCACGAAGGACACACCCGGTACACCGGCGATGCCCTTGGAGGTCACCATCAGGGTCAGGACCAGCAGAAGCTGCTGACCAAGGCTCAGATCGATGCCATAGAGCTGGGCGATGAAAATGGCGGCAATGCTCTGATACAGCGTCGAGCCGTCCAGATTGAAGGAATACCCTGTCGGAACCACAAAGCTGCTGATCGACTTGGGCGCACCATAGGCTTCCATCTTTTCGATGATACGCGGCAGTACGGTTTCGGAACTGGCCGTGGAATACGCCAGGATCAGCTCGTCCTTGAAGATACGGATCAGCTTCATGACCGAGAAGCCGAACAGCTTGGCCACCAGCCCCAGCACCACCAGGGCAAAGAACAGGATGGCGACATAAACCAGGATCACCAGCTTGGCCAGCGGCAGCAGCGAGGAGAAACCAAAGTTGGCCACGGTTACCGAAATCAGCGCGAACACACCGATGGGCGCGTAGCGCATGATCATGTGTGTAACCTTGAACATGGCTTCGGAAATGCCCTGGAACACACGAACCACGGGCTCACGCGTACTGTCAGGTAGCGCGCCCAGGCCCAGTCCAAACATCACCGAGAAAAAGATGATGGGCAGCATCTCGCCACGGGCCACCGCAGCAAAGATATTGGAAGGAATCAAGTTGAGGATGGTCGCTACGAGCGCATGGTCGTGCTGAACCTCCTGCGTGGTCTTCTGATACTGGGAGATATCCACCGTACCCAGGGTAGACATGTCGATTCCCGAGCCAGGCTGGAAGAAGTTGGCCAGCATCAGTCCCACCACAATGGCAATCGTGGTGACAATCTCAAAATACACGATGGTCTTGAGGCCGATGCGCCCCAGCTTTTTCGAGTCCCCTACCCCGGCGATGCCTACGATGAGGGTGGAGATCACGATGGGTATGACAATCATCTTGATCAGGCGAATGAAGATATCGCCGCCTGGCTTGAGAACATTGTCGATCCACCAGGCTTTTTCGCCGCTGAAGTGGTTGAGAAGCGCTCCGACTGCAATTCCCAGGGCAAGACCGATGAGAATCTGCCAGGCAAGACTAAGCTTGGGCTTGGACATGAATGTATATCCCCGTTGTTCTAGTTTTGGCGTTGTAATGGAAGGCGCCAGAAAAAGAGAATTGGCGCAAAAAGGCGGCCATCATTGGCTGACGAGACACTACCGTCTAATGCCGCTCCTATCTGCCCTATACCGATTCGGCATGGGCATGCCTCTTGATTTCCTTTAAAAACAAAGAGTTGGCTAGTCTACCACAGGCCAAAACAAACACAGCCGTCTAGAATATTTCTGAGGAATAGATCAGCTAAACGGTATTTCAAGGCCGTAGCCGCCAGGATCCGTACGCGGGCAATCACTTTTGCCGATGTTCAGGCTCAAGAGTACAACGGCACCCTAGTTCCTGGCAGGCGTGCGGCTGGCCTTGGAGGAGCGATCGTCCTGCCAGAGAGGCTCCATGCGCTGGCGATCCAGACTGAACGCAGGGCAGCGCCTATCACCACCGGCGATGCCACCGCTGGGATAACACCATAACGTACCGTCAACCCGGTAGAGTTCACTGGGTATGTCACAGCAGGCCGGAGAAACGTAATAAGCGGTCTCTCCCTCAAACGTCGTCCTGAAAATACGTCTGGGTGGATTGGCCTCAGGCAGCGCCTGTAACGACTTGATCCTGGCCTTTAACCAGTCCGGGGTATCTGCGGACTCCGTTGGGGTAGACACTTTCGAGCATCCTGCCACTGTCACCAACAGTAGTATCCATGCGATTCTCATGCAGCATTCCCTCTATTCATCGTTACGTCATTAAAGCAGATGGGCGAAAGTGCCGGAGGATCGCTCCGGAACTCGCCTTCGGGTGCAGGCTCGAAATAACGCACCCATCCGAGGACAACATCATGCACAAGACTCTTGCCTCTGCCGTCTTGCTGGCCAGTGCACTTGGCTTGGCCGCTTGTGAAAAGACTTCCGAAGACAACAAGACTGGCAGTCAGCCTACCAACGAGCAGGCGCAAGGCGCCGTGTCCAGCCCTGCCAGCGAGCAGGGCGTCAAGCAGGAACTGGCACCCGCTGCCAGAGCCTCTGACGAGAAGAAGCCCTAACGGTCGACTTACAGGCGTCTTACTCACGCAATAGCAAAAGGCTTACATCGCATGCCTGTAGTCAGCGCTATTGCCCGCGCCTTATCCTGCGTAATCTACACACATCGGACTGCAGCGCAGGAAGCGCTCAGGGAGATCAAGGATGAATGACCACGCCAGGATGGCAGCTTGCCAGGGATGTCGAGTATGGTCAGCAAAACCCGCTTCGGCGGGTTTTTTATTGCCTGCAAAAAGGTGCTCTTCCAACCGCTTTCGGACAGGTGGCCTCAAGCACGTTCAGCGCTGGCGCCGTCACGTTCATTGACAGCGCGTTGAAAATCCTTATCGCTATATAGCTAACTATATAGCGATTATGCAGATGAACCTCACTCTGAAAGCTCTTATTCCTTCACGCCTGCTGGGCGTTACACTTGTGTCGCTCCTCTTCTCGACCTCCCCTGCCCATGCGGCTGATGATTTTCGTGTGACCTATGCAGGGTCGATGGGCGTGGTGATGGATAAGTCGCTTGGCCCGGCTTTCGCGCAACGTGAACAGGTCAATTACCAGGGACAAGGCCAGGGCGCCTATGGCATGGCTAACTTATTGGCGTCCAGGAAAGTGGTAGCGGACGTTTTTGTATCCATCACGCCTGGGCCGATTGCCGTTCTGCAAAAGGCCGGGCTGGTCGATACCGCCGAACCGGTCGCCAGTACCAGCATGGTGATCGCCTACAACCCGAAGGGAAAATATGCCGAGGCATTTCGCGCCGCTAGTGAAAATCCGACGCAGGCGACTCCTTGGTGGAAAGTCCTGCAGACACCATCACTGCGCTTTGGCCGCACCGATCCGGTAACCGACCCCCAGGGACAAAACATTATCTTCACGCTGATGCTGGCCAGCCGGTATTACCATCAGCCTGATCTGGCTGAAAAGGTACTGGGCAACACGCGAAATCCGCAGCAGGTATTTGCCGAAGGAGGGCTGCTGACGCGGCTGGAAGCCGGTCAGGTCGACGCAGCCTCCGGCTATGAAAGTGCTACGCGCTCAGCCGGTTTGCCCTATATCAAGTTGCCGGACGAGATCAATCTGAGCAATCCGGCCATGGAGGCAGACTGGTACAACCAGGCCACCTTTGAGATTACCGACCCGCAAGGCAAGCGTAAGACACTCCATACCCAGCCGCTGGTGTTCTATGCCGCCGTCTTAAAAAACGCACCTCATCCTGAACAGGCTCAACAATTCATTGCGTTCATGAAGAGTCCGGAAGGCCAGGCGCTGTTCGAGAAAAACGGTTATGACCGCCCGAAAGGTGGGTCGATCTGAGTTGAACGCGCTCTGGTTGGGGATACCGGCGGTCCTTCTGTTGATCATCCCTTTCATGACACTGGTACTGGTCACGCCCTGGTCAGGCTTTCACCTTGCCTATGGCGATGGCCAGGCAGTGGCCGTATCACTGGGCATGAGCGCTATCTCATTGCCGATAATCATTCTGCTTGGCCTGCCCCTGGCCGTATGGCTGGCCAGGACTCGATCCGTGTGGCGAGGCGCAGTGGAAGTGGCTGTTCTCGTACCCCTGCTGGCGCCGCCCCTGGCGCTGGGTATCCTGTTGGTATCTGCCTACGGAGCCTATGGTTCGCTGGGGGAAGTGCTCTCTGCCATTGGCCTTGAACTCAATAACAACGCAGCCGCCTTTGTCCTGGCACAAATTTACGGCGGACTCCCCTACTTTGTACTGTCGGCTCGCTCGGCATTTGAGCAGGTGCCGGTAGAGACCGAAGAAGCCGGTAGAACGCTGGGTGCCTGTGCCTGGCAGATCTTTCTGCGGCTCACCCTACCCCAGGCAGCCCGCGGGCTGGCCGCTGCATTGGCCATTACCTGGGTAAGGGTGATAGGCGAGTTTGGCATCGTGCTGGTATTTAGCTATTTCCCGCAGGGGATTCCAGTCAAGCTGTTCATCAACCTGCAAAACGAAGGCGTCGACTCGGTATACACCCTGCTGTGGGTTCTGCTGATCACTACCCTTCCCCTCCCACTGTGGTGCGTGATGTGGGCGGGCCGCAGAGGAGCCGCGAGCCACTAGCACAGCGTTCTGCCTGCTGTCCTGAGCGCAATGGTCCGTGCCTTTTAACGGGCAAAAAAAAGCCCCAACAGGTGGGGCAGAAAAAGAAGTCAGGCAGCGAAGGAGGGTGGAAAGCTGCCTGCCTGATCACTGTATCGACACGGTTTGCCAGAGCTTGAGCCGCATTGAGTCAATTACCTAGAAAAAACTCAAACCGCTCCGTGTCCTGGATAGGGCAAGGGCTCATTGCTCCATAAACTGCGCAGGTCGAATGGCAGGCGTCCGGCAAACTCGGCCACGACTTCAGCCGGTATTTTCTTGCACATCACTTCAAGGGATGCCTTGACGCCGCGCTCGACCGAAATGTCGAGGTTGCGAAACACAGTTTCCTCAATGCGGCCCAAAAACTCGCTACGGCTTGTAGCCGGACTAGGTGCTGCTGGGCGCCAGTTCTCGAACATGGCCCCCTTCAATGGAATGGGTAGACACTTGGCCAGACGCGCGACCTGATCAGGATCGAGCTGCCGACGGACCGCTTGCAGCGTGCATTGCAAAGAGGTCATGGCAAGACGCCGGTTTCGAGTTCCCATACGCTCATCGACGTCCGCGATCCACTGCAAGGCCTGCTTTACGGACTGGTCCAGCTCTTCAACGTTGATGTGCATCTTACGCTTCCCCTTCCCGAGTGCCGGGCACACCGGTGTCTTCCGGCCAAAGGCTACGCAGCGGCATGGGGAACAGGCTGGCGACCTTGGCGACTTCGTTGGGGTCTATACGCTCATACAGGACACGTAGCACCGACTTGGCCGCCTTGTGCGGATCCAGATCGATCGAGGGTGATACAAGGCTGCTGATCTTTTTCAGGAAGGCGTCCTGGGTTTCTTCCTGGGTGGGTGTGCCCGCCGGATGGAAGTTCTCATAAAAAATACCGCGAATCATGAGGGGCAACTGGGCAGCCAGGTGAGCCGCGTTATCGATTCCGATACGGTCTCGTACCGAAAGCAGTACAGCGCGCAAGGCATGATAAGCCGTCTGTCGATCAGGAGCGCCCAGGTGCGTGGCGATATCGTCAAGCCACAGGTTCGTTTGCTGAATAGTTCGGTCCAACACCTCGACATTGGATGACATAGAGGTCCTCCTCGTGATTGCAGGATGAATTCGGTTGACCGTGCGTCTGTAATAATGTCGCAACGAAGCGGAGCCCCTGCCGATGACTGGTTTGGACGCCAGTGCGTTGGTCGCATGGCTGGAACATCCCCCTGCCGAGCCCTGTCTCTGATATAGGCATGACCGTACCCTACCGCCCATGGATAAAGGGCCTCACTGCATTCGCGAGGTAACAACCATGAGCGCACCGGCCAGAGAACGACTGCAACGCTTCCTGCGTCGATCATCCACCTCGGATCAACACACGATCGACATGCTCAGGCGCTATGCAGAACCGCTTCCGGACCTGGAAAGCCCTGATTTTGGCCCTCTCTTCGATCGCTACGCCGATGCACGGGTGGTGTTGATCGGCGAAGCCAGTCACGGCACATCCGATTTTTATCGGACCCGCGCCGCCATCACCCGCCACCTGATCGAGCACCATGGTTTTTCGATCGTGGCCGTCGAAGCGGACTGGCCGGACGCCGGCTACATAGATCGCTACGTGCGCGGGCGAACAAACGATGACTGGAAGGCAACGGGCTTCAAGCGCTTCCCCACCTGGATGTGGCGTAATACGGACGTAGAAGTCTTTACACAGTGGCTACGCGGCTATAACGAGCAACGAGCCCCTGAGGACCGGGTAGAGTTTCGTGGCCTGGATGTCTACAGCCTGCGCAACTCCATCGCCGAGGTGCTGGATTACCTGGGCAAAACCGACCCGGAACTAGCGAAGCAGGCCCGGGAGCGCTATAGCTGTCTTTCCCGTTGGCAGGACGAGCCGGCTATCTATGGCCACCTAGTAGAGCGTGCCGGAAAGGACTCCTGCGAAGACGCAGTCGTCAACCAGCTGCACAGCCTGCTCTCCACCCGGCTTGAAGAGCTTGCGCAGGATGAAGAAGACTTGTTCAACGCCAAGCAGAACGCTCGAGTGGTCCGGGCGGCAGAGCAATACTATCGGGCGATGTACCGCGGTTCGGTCGCCTCCTGGAATCTACGTGATCGACATATGTTCGATACCCTGCAAACCCTTCTGGAGCACCGTGGCCCGGAGGCAAAGGCCATTGTCTGGGCACACAACTCCCATGTGGGTAATGCCGATGCGACTGCCATGGGCTGGCGCGGTGAATTCAATATTGGTCAGCTGTGCCGCAGCGCCTACGAGCGGGAGGCCGTCCTGATTGGTATGGGCACTGACCGGGGAACCGTCGCGGCAGCAGACGACTGGGATGGCGAGATGTATATCAAGCAGGTTCGTCCTTCCCGTCACGACAGCTGGGAACATCGCTTCCTGAAGGCGGGTGTACCGGTGTCTCTTACTGATTGGCGGGACTTCCGGCGAGAGGATCTGCGTGAGGCCTTGGGTGAGCTAAATCTCAACCGCGCCATCGGCGTCATCTACCGACCTGAAACCGAGCGCATGAGCCACTACTTCGAAACGGTACTGGCCGATCAGTTCGATGCCTTCGTCTGGATTGAGGAAACCCAGGCCGTTACGCCGTTGGGCGATTCGGAAGCGGCAGGTTCGGCAGACGAGACCTACCCGTTCGGCCTGTAACCTTCTTTGGCCAGGCGCGACGGCATTCTGCGCTTGGCCAACCTCATGCCGCTCAGCTGTGACGGGCAGCTGTTGCATTCACATAGGTGGCATAGAGTGACTGCCCACCCGTAATGAACAGGCGGTTGCCCTTAGGCCCACCAAATTCCACATTGGACACTGTTTCCGGCAGATGCAGGGTAGCCAGTGGCTGGCCTTCAGGCGAAAAGACGCGAACACTGTTGTTAGCCGTATCTCCAGCCCAGCTGCACCAGAGATTGCCATCACTATCGCAGCGGAATCCATCGATTACACCATTCTTTGCATCGATCAGGACACGCCCCCCATCGAGCTTGCCGCCCTCGCCCACGTTAAACGCCCGCAGATGGCAGGGCTTGCTCGGATCACCGCCGCCGGCCGTATCACTGACATACAGGCGCTTGCCATCGGGTGAGAACGCGATACCGTTCGGACGCTGGAAATCTCCCACGGCCACCTGGGCCTCGCCACTTTGTGAATCGATGCGATAGACATTGGTCGGCAGCTCAAAGTCTGCCTTAT
The DNA here is from genome assembly GCF_058536325.1 of Pseudomonas sp. C2.3V. Classification (NCBI taxonomy): domain Bacteria; kingdom Pseudomonadati; phylum Pseudomonadota; class Gammaproteobacteria; order Pseudomonadales; family Pseudomonadaceae; genus Pseudomonas; species Pseudomonas sp. C2.3V. The sequence goes on from NZ_JBZUBN010000001.1 coordinate 3,523,940, forward strand.
GGCCTTCGTATGCCCCCAGGATTCCATAGCCCGGATCGGTAAACCAGACGGCGCCATCAGCCGCAACGACCACATCGTTCGGCGCGTTGAGCTTTTTGCCCTGGAACGCGTCCAGCAGTACCGTGATTGTGCCGTCATGCTCCAGGCGAGTTACCCGACGACTGTCGTGCTCACAGCTGATCAGCCGTCCTTCCCGGTCACGCGTATGGCCATTGGCATTATTGGACTGGGCGCTATACACCGTGACGCGACCGTCATCCTCATTCCAGCGCAGGATTCGCCCGGTAGGAATGTCACTGAAGAGAAGACAGCGCCAATCCGCCATCCATACGGGGCCTTCCGTCCAGCGACCGCCGCTCCAGAGGCGCTCTACCATCGCATTGCCCAGCCGCCCGGTAAATGCCTTGTCATGAATCTCCCAGGCAGGATCAGGCATGACGGTAGCCGGTGTCCCGTTCCAGTCACGGGTGAGGCCAAACGGATCGCCGGAGGGGGTATTGGTAGCTGCCAGCGCACTGCCAGCCGCCAGCGCTGCGGCCGAGGTGAGTGAAACAGTAAGAAATTCGCGACGCGCGAAAGCCATTCTGCATTCCTTATTGTGATTGTTAGAGGAAGTCGTCAAACGCCCACCCTAGAGAGGACGAAGCAAATAGTCTGACTAAAGAACTGTAGAACAGCGCGATATAAATGCCATCCTTTCAACAGCATTTCGCCAACCATCCCTCATTACAACTCAAGTTTCCCGCCTTCCAGTCGATGTATGACGAAGGGTGAGCAATGGGCGTAACCCAGCTAAACGATGCCCTACGCCCACTAAATACGTTTGATTACTCATGCTAGAGCGATGATGTTCAGACCTCGCTCACCTTTATTTCAGGGACACACCATGGCCTGGTTTGCCAATGCAAGACTTGCAACAAAGTTGCTAATTGCCTTTCTTTTATGCGCACTGATCACCTTGGCGGTCGGCCTGTTGGGCAAACAGAGCATCGACTCGCTCTCCGATGATCTGGACAACGCCATCCACAACGATCTGGCCTCGGTACTAGCAATCAACACGCTCTACCGAAACGCCATTGCCCATAACCGCGATCTCTACAAAGTGCTGGCACTCAAGGCCGCGAATGCGGAACCCGCCGAAGTTCAAATAGCCCTGGACTCGCTGAAAGAGAACGGCGGGACGGTTGATAAAGCATTCGTGGATTATCGAGCGACCCCTCTGGATGGCGAGGAAAAGGCCGAAGGCGACAAATTTGCCAACGATTGGCCCGCCTATACTGCCAGCGTGGACAAAGTCATCTCGGCACTAAGTCGGGGGGAGCTTGAGACCGCTGTGAAGATAACCAACAGCGAGACCTATCCGGCTTATCGCAAGGCTGTTGGCGAGCTGAAGAACATTCTGACCATCAACATCAAGCAGAGCGAAGAAAGTGCCGCCGATGCGATGCATACGCAGAAAAGCGCCAACCTGACGCTGCTCACGGGCATTATCATCGCCTTCTTCCTGGCCATTGGTCTGGGTCTTCTGATCACTCGCATGATTACTCGCCCGCTGCATTCGGCGGTGGATAACGCCAAGCGCATTGCCCAAGGAGATCTGACCCAGCATATTCAGGCTCATACCCAGGATGAGACCGGTCAGCTACTGGTGGCACTGTCCAACATGCAGGGCAGCCTCAAGGACACCCTGCAGGAAATTGCCCATGCCTCCCATCAGCTGGCATCGGCAGCCGAAGAGCTCAGTGCGGTAACCGAGGAAAGTACCCAGGGACTGACTCGCCAGAATGACGAGATCCAGCAGGCCGCCACGGCAGTCAACGAGATGACCGCTGCGGTGGAAGAAGTGGCACGTAACGCCGTTTCGACGTCCGAAGTTTCTCAGGCCACCAGCCAGGACGCCATGACCGGCCGCAATCAGGTACAGGAAGCCGTAACGGCCATCAATGTCATGACATCGGAAATCACCGCCTCCACTGACAAGGTTGGCACATTGGCTGGTCAGGTGCGCGATATCGCTAAGGTGCTGGACGTGATCCGTGCCATCGCCGAGCAGACCAACCTATTGGCACTGAACGCCGCGATCGAGGCGGCCCGTGCCGGTGAGCAGGGTCGTGGTTTCGCCGTGGTAGCCGATGAAGTGCGTGCGCTGGCCCATCGCACACAGGCCTCCACCGGAGAGATTGAAAGCATGATCAGTACGGTACGCGCCGGGGCGGATCAGGCAGTAGAAGCCATGGTGAAGAGCCAGTCGCTGGCCACTAACACCCAAAGCCTGGCGATTGCTGCCGGCGATGCGCTGACCCGGATCACCGAAGGTGTATCGCAGATCAACGAGCGCAACCTGGTAATTGCCAGTGCGTCCGAAGAGCAGGCCCAGGTCGCCCGGGAGGTCGACCGTAATCTGGTCAACATCCAGGACCTGTCGGCCCAGACTGCCGCAGGGGCTAACCAGACCAGCGCCTCAAGCCAGGAACTGTCCCGCTTGGCGACCTCATTCAACACCATGGTGGCACGCTTCAAGCTGTAACGCGGTAATACTGGAAAGCCCGCTTCGGCGGGCTTTTTCATGCGCGGTACTTTTTAGCAGGCAAACAAAAACCCCGCCTAAGCGGGGTTTTCTGACCGGACTCAATGTCCTTATCGAGTTTGCCATCCTGGCTCGGTCATCATCCTTGACCTTCGTATGAGCGCGTCCTGCGCTGCTGTCCGATATGTGTAGATTACGCACAGGCCCGGCAGCGTCATAGCGCCAACTGTGGTAATGCTGTGTAAGCCTTTTGCTATATCGCTGTAGGACATGGCAACGGCTTTCGAGATATTCCCTGGCGATCGGTGGTCTGCTGTAAGGTATCCCTTGACGCTTCAGGAGTCCCCTTATAGCCATGAACACTACCTATGCTGCGCAGGAGCCCAGCCGCAATGAGGTCGATGCGCTCGAAGGTGCCACGCTCATCGAGTTCGGCGCGCCCTGGTGCGGCTTCTGTCGGGCCGCACAACCTTTGATCGAGCAAGCCTTCCAGGATCACCCAGCTATTCGTCATCTCAAGATCGAGGATGGCAGCGGCCGGCGACTAGGCCGCTCCTTCAAAGTCAAGCTCTGGCCTACGCTGATCTTCTTTCGAAACGGCCAGGAAATCTCTCGTCTGGTGCGTCCCGCCAATACCGACGATATCCGGCAGGGCCTGGCGGGCATTGATCAGTGACTGGCAGGCAAGGCGAAAGCACCCTTCGCCTTGCCGCCCGGCTAATGAGCCCCTGGTACCACCGAGTCGATAAACTGCTGCCGGAAGGATGCCTTGGGATCGAGCCGAAGCTCATTCGCATTAATGACGCCTGCCAACCGCAACGTGACCCCGTCGTCCGGATCCTGTGGGTCATCCTGATCAGTCAGTTTGGCCGCCACACTGGCGATGCCTTCCTTCAGAGTGCCCAAGACGCCTTTTTCCTTTACGTCCTTTTCCAGCGAAACCATTTTGAGGTTTTCGTACCGGGGCTTCGTATAGGCCGTGAAGTTACCCTGTTGCGCCGAGACGTGTGTTCGTGAAGACAGCGTGCCCTGCTCTACATCGATATTGGCATAAGCCCGGAAAAAATCATTCAGCCGGCTGAGCGGCAAATCATCGATTGCGCTGTCCATCTCAAACGTCGGGTTGGGCGACAGACCATCCAGACGCAAGCGGGTCGTCATGCTGCCGGCCCCCATGGGATTACCCGTCATTTCTGATTCTGCCCAGAGCGGATCATCGACATTGTCTGCATTGGCCAGATTACGAGTAACCGACTCTATGTTACTGATGTAAAGCGTCACGGGGCGTTCTGGACGCTTGTCGATCAATTGAATTATTCCATCATGGATTTCCGACTGATTCGGCGGTAGCGGCGATAAGGCATCGACCTGTTGCAACCAGCTCGAATCGATTCCAGTCTGACTATGACTTTCGCTATCTGCTAGTACAAAGGTCAGCACCGGGCGATACATGTGCATCAGTCCCACAGGTTTTGCATCGACAAACTTTCCCCATTGGGTCCAGCTATCGATGCGCTCAGCCTCGAAGAACGGCTCCGGCACTGCACCGTTGGACTTTTCGATCCGAACGTTCTTGAGCGTGTAGCCGCCTTTCAACAGGCTGACGTCCACGTCTTCGATGGTGGCTCGATACCCCGGTATTTCGTTGAGCGTCTGCTCTACGTAGCGGTGGATACCATAAGGTGCTGCCAGTCGCGCCAGGACAAGCACGGCGACTACAATAAGCAGCACAGGAAGCGTTTTATCAGACGTACGTTTCATGAAACCTCTAGCAGACAGTCATCATGCGGTAAGCACTAGACCCGCAGGAGTCGCCTGAAATTTGTCTGGCCAGACGACCGGCATGGCTCGAAAACGGGAAAAACGCCTTGATTCAACGTGTTTTATGACAAGCGAGACGCTAACTACTTCGCACCTGAAGCAGGTCAATGCAACTCTTGCATTGAAAAGAACCTAACAACATCACCTATCAGACGGCCACGGCGGCCGCTCTCCCTACTTCATGGAGAATTCGATGAAAGCTGTTCAGATTCACTCCTATGGCGATGCCAGTGTCCTTACCTATACTGACGTGGAAAAGCCGACCCTGAACCCCGACGATGTATTGATTCGTGTGGTGGCTTCCTCGGTCAATCCCGTCGATTGGAAAATCCGCCAGGGTTATCTGAAGGACATGCTGCCCTACGACCTGCCTGTGACCCTGGGCTGGGACGTTTCCGGCATCGTTGAAGAAGTCGGTGCGAGCGTTACTCGCGTCAAGAAAGGCGATGCGGTCTATTCCCGCCCGGACATCAAGCGCAATGGCACCTACGCCGAATACATCGCGGTGCGCGAAAGCGAAGTGGCCTGCAAACCCAAGACGCTGTCCCATGCCGATTCCGCCTCCCTGCCCCTGGCCGGTATCACGGCTTGGGAAGCCATCGTGCATGTGGGCCAGACCCAGCCGGGTCAGAAGGTACTGATTCATGCGGCCTCAGGCGGCGTCGGCACACTGGCTGTACAGCTGGCCAAATGGCGCGGCGCTCAGGTGATTGCCACCTGCTCCGAAAAGAACCGCAAGCTTGTCGAATCCCTGGGTGCTGATCAGGTCATCGACTACAAGAGCCAGAAGTTCCAGGAGATCGTAAAAGACGCCGATCTGGTTTTCGATACCCTGGGCGGCGAGGTGCAGGAAGCATCGTTTAGCGTGCTCAAGCCTGGCGGCATTCTGGTTTCCATCATTGCACCGCCGTCGGAAGAAAAGGCCAAGGCCCACAATGTCCGCAGTGCGTTTATCTTCATCGAGCCCAATGCCGAGATCCTGCAGGAGCTAGCACGTCTGGCAGACAGCGGTCATCTGCGCCCGGTCGTGTCGGCCGAGTTCGCACTAAAGGACATTGCCAAGGCCCATGAGGCAAGCGAATCCGGCCGTACAGTAGGCAAGATCGTCATCCACGTGGGACAGCCCTGATCCCACTGCTGGACGCAGGCCACGCTGCGTCCAGTCCTTTCATGGTAGTTTCATACCGTTCCCTCCCCGACCCGTCTATTCTTTCCCCTCAGCATTGCTGAAACAGCTCGATCCCGTCTAAACCAAGGCATACAGGCATTTTGCCTTGATTAAACCTGGCACAACTTTTTCATAGACCCCAGCTCTCTTGGATGAGAACAACAAAAGGAGCGGATCAGGCACCAACACGGTTCCTTTTCTGTTTTGGCGGACTTGAACGAGTCCAGACAAGTGCACGGTAGAGACTCAAAAGGTCTGTACCCGGGCGCTTCGGATATGAGGAATACCCTCGCTATGTTCGATGTGACTGCGTCTTTGCAACAACGCTTCGCCTTACTTCACAGTCGCGCTGACACCTGGTCCCTGCGTTATGTCAGCGAAACCACCCATGCCTTGAGCGTCACCCGAAATGTCATCGATCCGCCCTTCTTCCAGAGGGACGAAGGCGCAATGGTCTATGTTCGCCTGGATGGGATCGAGACCTATGCAGCAACCTCGGACCTCACCGTAGCGGGTCTTCAAAAAGCCCTCAAGCAGGCCGAGCAGTATGCCCAGGTACTGGCCCGGCATAGCCTGATCGACTTTACCGATATGCCGGTGGCCACGGCCAGGGCGGATTACCTTTCGCCCAACCTGGACAAGGCCTTTCCCGATACCCGCGAATGGCTCGACATCCTGGCGGCGGAGTCTGCTTCCGTTCCGGGCAACGAGCGCTTCGTGGATTGGTCCGCCCAGCTCAACATTGTCGAGACCGAGCAGATCTACCTGAACAACCACGGCGCCTGCGTACGGCAGGCCCAGCGGTTTCTCTTCCCCGACATGCACGTTACCGCCTATGACGGCACCGATACACAGACCCGTACCCTCGGCTTTGGCCGCTTGGGTCAGCAAGGCGGTCGGGAAGCGGTGGAGCGCATCGGGTTGATCGGCTGCGCACCGCGCCTGGCCGATGAGGCGCTGCAATTGCTGCTCGCGCCGAACACACCCAATGAGACGCTTGATCTGCTGCTGATGCCTGATCAGATGATCCTCCAGATTCATGAGTCCATCGGTCATCCGCTGGAGCTGGATCGCATCCTGGGCGATGAGCGTAACTATGCGGGAACGAGCTTTGTCACACCCGACATGTTCGGAAATTACCGGTACGGCTCCGAGCTGCTCAACGTAAGCTTCGATCCCGACATTCCCGAAGAGATTGCCAGCTACAGCCATGACGATGACGGCAGCCCGGCGCGTAAGGCGTTGTTGATTGAAGGCGGTATTCTCAAGCGACCCTTGGGGGGTGCACTTTCACAGCGACGCAGTGGCATGGCAGGCGTCGCAAACAGCCGGGCCTGCAGCTGGAACCGCCCTCCCATCGACCGGATGGCCAACCTGAACGTTGAGAATGGCGACCAGTCCCTTGCGCAGCTGATCGCCAGGATCGAGCGGGGCGTGCTCATGGCCAGCAACCGCTCCTGGTCCATTGACGACGCACGTAACAAATTCCAGTTTGGCTGCGAATGGGGGCAGATGATCGAGAATGGGCAGCTTACCCATGTTGTGAAGAATCCCAACTACCGCGGCGTTTCCGCTCAGTTCTGGCGTAGCCTGTCGGCAGTGGGCGATGCCTCGACGCGCGAAGTCATGGGTACCACCCATTGTGGCAAGGGTGAGCCCAACCAGGCTATTCGGGTCGGCCATGCGAGTCCCGCCTGTGTGTTCAGCCACGTCGATGTATTCGGAGGAGAAGCCTGATGCCTATAACCCCACTCGCCTCCACCGAAAAGCCGGCCGATGTCTTCGCAGCCCTAGTGGACTGGTTGCGTACCGCTGTATCAGCTGAAGAACACTTCACGCTCTGGTACAGCGCTGAAGCATCCGATTTTATCCGCCTCAACCATGCCAAGGTCCGACAGGCCGGCCATGTTCAACAGGCGGAGGCAACGCTCAAGCTGATCCAGGGTGAGCGCCATGCCAGCTTCAAAGTAACGCTATCAGGTAACCCTGCGGCCGATCGCAGCGCCCTGCAGGATGCGCTGGCTTCATTGCGCAAACTCGTGGCGGCCCTGCCGGCAGATCCCTATTTGCTGATGGACACCAGCCCCTGGCGCAGTGAAAACATTCAGTCGGGTAATCTTGCGTCAGCAGAGGAAATCGCCGAGCAGGTCAGCACACTGGCGGGTGCTCAGGACCTTGTAGGCTTTTATGCCGGCGGCCCTGTCTATCGCGGCTTTGCCAGCTCATGGGGCAGCCTGGGTTGGCACGAAGCCAGCAGCTGCACCTTTGACAGGAGCCTCTTCGAGCCGCAGGGCAATGCCGTCAAATCCATGTATGCCGGCACTTCCTGGGATCGCGAACAGGTGGCCGCACAGATGGACAGCGCCCAGCGTCAGCTTGCGCACTTCAACAAGCCAATCCGGCAGCTTTCGCCCGGTGAGTATCGTGCATACCTTGCTCCAGCGGCCTTGAACGAGGTGGTAGGCCTGCTGAACTGGGGCAGCTTTTCTGCCCGGCAACTGGCAACCAAGCGGAGTGCACTGCAAAAACTGCACAGTGAACACATGCTGCTCAGCCCATTGGTAAGCTGGACGGAGCAGGCATCTGGCTCACTGGCTCCTGCGTTCACCCCGGCCGGGTTCCAACGGCAGGACCAGCCGCTCGTCGAGGCTGGCAGGATGGTTGGCCAGCTCGTCAGCCCGCGCAGTGCACGTGAGTACGGTCTGACGCAGAACGGCGTCGGCAATGGCGAAAGCTCACAATCGCTGGTGATGAAAGCTGGGGATCTGGCTGATGACGCCATTCTGAAAACCCTGGATACCGGGCTGTATATCGGCAATCTCTGGTACCTGAATTATTCGGATATCACCGTGGCTCGTCTGACCGGCATGACGCGCTTTGCCTGTTTCTGGGTAGAAAATGGAGAGATCGTCGCGCCAGTCAGTACGATGCGCTTTGATGACAGCGTCTTCAATTTCCTGGGCTCCAGCCTGGAAGCCGTGACCCAACGGCGCGACCTGTGCGTCAGCGACAGCACCTACGGTCAGCGACATACCGACTCAACCCTGTTGCCCGGCGTTTTGACCAGCCGATTCACGCTCACGCTCTAGCTTATCCCCGCTTTGCCCGGTCGCCTCCTCCCATAGCAGGTAACCGGGCCGTTTTCGCTGTGATTGTTGCTGATCTTTCGACTTAGCCAGGACTATCCGATGTCTGACGATCCCGCTGAACCCCTGACGATTCCACCCGGCACGCCGCGGGCGTTTATCTGGCATTACAACCGGCTGTATCCTGGCTGGAATATAGCCATCGTTCTGCTGCAACTCTGTGCAGCGGCCTGTACCACACTGATTCCCTATGCCATCGGTGAAATCACCGGCGCTGTCAGCCAGGGACTTTGGAGCAGCACCGATGTACTGGAGGCCTGCCTGCCCTACCTTCTGCTGCTGGCCGGATTGGCATTAGGTGAAATGCTGTTCTCACGCACCATGAGTATCTGCATGATCATTGTGCGGCCGATGCAGAAACGCCGGGTCACCGGCGATCTTTTCGCCTATCTGCAACAGCACTCCCACCGCTATTTCAGCGAACGGTTTGCTGGCAGTCTGTCCCAGCGCATCAGTGAAGCCAGCGTGGGACTGCTCGAAATCAACTATATGGCCGTGGTGGAGCTTATGCCGATTGCGGTGACACTCATCGGCTCGCTGTTGTTGCTGGCTACGGCGTCCGTCTGGTTGAGCCTGAGCCTTTTGGCCTGGATGCTCATTTATGTCACGGCCTCTTACCAGATGGCCAGACGTGCTCAGGTGTTTGCCCATGCCCATTCTGAAGCACGCAGCACCACCTCCGGCAAAGTAGTCGATGCTGTCACCAACCTGAGCAGCGTTCGGCTTTTTGCCAGAAACCAGTATGAGCGGCAGTACCTGGACCGTTATCTTTCCCGGGAAAAGCAGGCGGCCCGTCGCTCATTCTTCTTCATGGAACGGGTGCGCTGGTTTCAGGATGCCATGGCTTTAGTTCTGCGGCTGGGTCTGATCATTCTGGCCTTGTATCTTTGGCACATAAACCGAATCGATGTCGCTCAGTTCGTCATGGTCGCCAGCCTTGGCTTATTGATCGTGGCCAACGCCAAATACCTAAGTTATCAGTTCCTGCACTTTTTTGAGTCGAGCGGCAATATTCAGAACAGTGTCGATACCTTAATAAAACCCCATGAATACCCGGACCGAGAAACGGCACAGGACATAAAAATCGAGCGCGGCGATATTGAGCTTGAAAATGTGACGTTTGGATATTCGGCCACCCGCCCTATACTCCAAAACTTCTCACTCAAAATACCGGCCGGACAACGCGTGGGGATAGTAGGGTATTCCGGCTCAGGAAAGTCCACATTATTAAATTTGTTACTTCGCCTATATGAACCGCAAGAGGGCAATATTCGAATTGACGGCATTGAAATACGCGACATGACATATGAGTCGCTTTACCGACAAGTAGGTCTTATTCCCCAGGAGCCTGGTTTATTTCATCGCACGTTGAGTGAAAACATCGGATATGGAAAAGAAAAAGCCAAACAGGATGATATTGAAATAGCGGCACGCCGTGCACATGCCCATGATTTCATTAAACACATGGAGCAGGGTTATGAAGCATTGGTAGGTGAGCGTGGCGTTAAACTCTCCGGCGGCCAACGGCAACGTATCGCCATTGCCCGGGTACTGATAAAAAACGCTCCGATTCTCATTATGGATGAAGCGACATCCAGTCTTGATTCGGAGACGGAGCGCCTTATTCAAAACAGCCTTGATGAAATCATGGGCAATAAGACCGTTCTGGTCGTTGCACATCGTCTATCCACCATTGCCCACTTGGATCGAATCCTGGTGATGGATAAGGGGCGAATTATCGAAGACGGCAGCCACCATGAGCTCCTGGCCAGGAAAGGTGCCTACGCCAACCTTTGGGCCCATCAGGCAAATGGTAGCTTTGGTGTGGAAATCACAGCGACCGAGGATGAAGTCGCCTCGGTAAAGTAACACGTCCTGCAGGCTTTCCTTCCGCTTAACCGTGCCTTAGCTAAGGCACGGTTCGTTTATAACCTCATCACTATTTATTTTAATTAGTTATCAAACGATGCGGAATACTTGCAATTTGATGAACAAAATTTAATGACCAACCAGTCATATCAAGGACACTTATCATCAACTTATAAAATATTTAATGAGTTATTAAATGGCTTCAGTTTAGTCTCACCCTGCCTGCTCTAAAAAAGAGATGACCGCACACAAACAGTGCAGTTACACAACAAAAAATGTATCTAAGCTGACCCCAAAAAGTCGCTTGACCGTATAAATGCTCCAATTTTGCGACCATTCAGCAGCCATTCAGAAATTTGATAAATTTTCGTTACATTGGCACATGCATTGCTCAGTAAAAGACGTTGATGATTCTCACCAACCCGCTGGGAATTAAGATGAAAACAACAACGCCGTACTTATCGGATTGCCTCAATGTGCTGAACGCACTTTTGGTAACTAAGGGCCAAAAGCCCTGTTCGACTGATGCAGCCAATACTACAACGTAAGCAACGTCCTAACTAATTACGACGCGCTGTTACTTGGAGCGGGCCTTTATTGGCTCGATGGCTTCGTGTTGTCGATTTAATGCAGAGGACGTTTGATGGGTAATGCTGTTACTAAAGTTGAAGCCGGAGGGCTTCATACCAATAAGGCGAGCCAAACTCAGGTATTAGATATACCGTTCAAACCGAACCGTTCTTCGTTACGTAGTGTATCGCGTCGAGACTTATCGCTATTGGCAGGGTTATCTCTTCTGCTTCATGGCGGTATCTGGTGGTACATCAATAACGCGCCGGCTGAACAACTGGAAACACCACCCAAGATCCCCGAAATGGTCGTGGAATTTTCTAGCCCTACGCCGCCTGCGCCGGAGCCACCTCCGCCCCCGCCTCCTCCTCCTCCACCGCCGCCTGAGCCCGAACCGCCCAAGGTCGAGGAGCCTGCGCCGCCGCCGGTGGACGAGAATGCCGTCAAGCCACCGCCCAAGCCCGAGAAGCCAAAGCCCAAGCCGGTTGAAAAACCCAAGCCCAAGCCTAAGCCCGTGCAAAAGCCTACACCGCCTGCGCCACCCGCGCCGCAGCCAACCCCTGCGCCACCGGCTCCCAAAGCGCCGCCTGCACCGCCCGCCCCACCGGCGCCGGTCAAGGAAACCGCTGCGGTTTCAGGTCTCGCCAGCCTGGGTAATCCGCCGCCTGAATACCCCTCGCTGGCGTTGCGCCGGGGTTGGGAAGGCAGTGTCACCCTGCGTATTCGTGTTCTGCCCAATGGGCGAGCCGGCAGCGTGGACGTGACCAAGTCCAGTGGCAAGAAGCAGCTGGATGATGCAGCGGTAGAAGCAGTACGCGGCTGGAAATTCATACCGGCCAAGCGCGGCGATACGCCTATCGAAGGCTTCGCCACACAGACCATTGATTTCAAGCTGCCTCAATAACCAACGGCCGCTTGTACCGACAAGACGATTTACGAGGGTAACGATATGAACAGCTCACTGACTTCCTTGATTGTTCCCGGCGTACTTTGGGCGCTGATTCTGTTTTCCGTAGTGACCTGGGCGATCCTGCTCATCAAGGGTATCCAGTTCACCAAGCAGAAAGGCGAGAACAAGCGCTTCCAGAAAGCCTTCTGGGCGGCGCCGGATCTGCTCACTGCCGCCGAGCATTCTGCGCAATACCCAGGCGCTCTAGCCCGTATCGCCAACAGCGGCTTTGCCGCACTGGTCACCACCGAGTCCCCCAAGAATACCCAGCAGCTGGCCCAGACCATCAACCGATCGGATCGCCTTGAACGCAACCTGCGCCAGCAGATCCAGAAGGAGCGGCGTGCATTGGAAAGTGGCCTGGCGATTCTGGCCAGTATCGGCAGTACCTCGCCCTTCATCGGTCTGTTCGGCACCGTATGGGGCATCATGGAAGCCCTGCAGAGCATCGGCGCTTCCGGCTCTGCCAGCCTTGAAACCGTGGCAGGCCCTATCGGTCATGCCCTGATCGCGACCGGTGTGGGGATTGCCGTCGCGGTTCCTGCGGTGCTGGTCTACAACTTCTTCCTGCGTCGCCTGAAGCTGGCCGCCGCCCTGATGGAAGACTTCGCCCACGACTTCGACAGCCTGGCCCAGCGCAGCGCCTTTGTGGTGACCCGCCAGCCGATATCCCACACTGCCGCTGACATGAGGGAGGCTAGCTAATGTCCTTTTCAACCCAAGACAGCGATGAAGTACTGAGCGAGATGAACGTCACGCCCCTGGTGGATGTGATGCTGGTACTGCTCGTGGTGTTTATCGTGACGGCGCCGCTGATGACCAATGCCATCAAGGTCAACCTGCCCAAGACCGACGCCGTCGCTCCGGCCGAGCAGAAGGACCCGGTGATCGTCAGTGTAGACAAGGACGGCAAGTTCTATCTGGACAAGTCCGAGCTGCAACCCGAACTCCTGGAGACCAGCCTCAAGGATGTGAAAGCCAAGGACCCGGAAGTGCGCGTCCGGCTGCAAGCCGATGAAGGCGTGAATTATGGACAGGTCGCCAAGGCCATGGCGTCCATTGAACGTTCGGGAATCACCCGCATCGCGGTCATGACCTCCCGCTAGATCCCCCGCTGTACAGCCGTCCCGCTTGCGCTTGCGTAAGCGGGTTGGGGAACGGCTGCTTCAAAAAAGAGAAATCGCCCGGGAAGGCACAACCCACCGGCGCGCAGGCGGCCCATAAAGCCACACAAACAACGCCTCACCTTTGGGGATGAAAGAGTGATGATGAGAGATATAGCCAAACCGTTTGCTCCCACTCCGCTCGTCGCGGCCGTACATCGGTATCGATTCATACCGTTGTGCCTGGCCCTTGGCGTAGCACCGTTGGTCCATGCGCAGCAGGCGACGGAAGAGGAAGCGCCTGATTCGACCGCAGCTGCTGTTGCTGCTCCAGCCGTAGCACCTACCGCTGCGGCAGGAACAACGCAACTCGAAAGAGTGGAAGTCACCGGTACAGCGGTACGTCGCGTAGATGCAGAAACCGCTGTCCCTGTGACAATCCTACGCTCGGAGCAATTGAGGAAAGAAGGCGTTAACACGACTGAAGAGCTGCTAACACGCATCGTTGCCAGTCAGTCTACCCAGAGCTCTAGCCAATCGGTAGGCTCTAGCACAGGGGGAGCCTCATTTGCCGACTTGCGTGGCATTGGCTCCAACAAGACGCTGATTCTGCTTAACGGACGACGTCTGGCCAACAACGCCATCGATGCATCAGCCGTTGACCTGAATACTATTCCCTTTGCTGCTATTGACCGCGTGGAAATTCTGCGTGACGGCGCCTCTGCATTGTACGGTACCGATGCCATCGGTGGCGTAATCAACTTTATTACCAAAAAAAGTATTACCGAAGGACAGGTTAGCGCCAGCTTTGATAGCCCTACTCACTCTGGCGGAGGTGAAAGCCGGTCCTTTGACGGTAGTTGGGGTTTTGGTGACCTGGACAATGATAATTTTAATGTCTTTGGTGTTTTCAACTACGACAAGCAGAATAATCTTTCAGCGGCGGATCGCTCCTTTACCAAGGACTACGAGCCTGGACGTGGATTGAATAGTACCTCTGGTACGACCTATCCGGCTAACTATGGTCAGAACGGCAACTACACTAACCCCTTGGCTACTGCCGGTTGCAATGGGCCAAACCAGATCAACCCTGGTACTGGAACTTGCCGATTCAGCACACGAAACTACATCGATGCCGTTCCAGAGACTGAAAAAACATCTTTCTTCGGTAAGGCTTCTACTAAGTGGGCGGAAGATCAAACTGCCAGCGTGGATTACTTCTGGGCTCGCAATGACAATACCACCACTATTGCGCCTGCACCACTCACTGATATCTCAGTGAATCCGGGTACAGCCTTTTATCCTGGCAATGGCATCACGCCGCTGACTCCTGGCTTTGCTCTCGACCCGACTCAGCCTGTTGATGTGAACTGGCGAGAGTCGGCAGCCGGTGCGCGTATCCAAAAGGATCAGAACACCAGCCAACGTCTGCAGCTGACATTTGACGGTAACGTCGGAGGCTGGGATTACAACATTGGTACCTCCTACAATGAAAATAAGGTTATCAGCAGCCTACGTGGCGGCTATCTAAATGATGATTTGGTTACCGAAGGCATAGCTAATGGCATCCTTAACCCTTTTGGAGAGCAAACTCAGGGGGGGATTAACTTCATTAATAACGCTGGCGTACATGGCGACTACCAGACGGCCGTAGGTCGCGTAAAAGCGATTGATGGACGCATCAGTCGTGAAATCGGTGATTGGTTCGGAGCAGGCCCTGTAGGTCTAGCACTTGGAGGTGAATTCCGTAAAGAAGAATTCCATAGCGACGTCGAGCCATTTGCAGGTTTGGTTGACAGCCTGGGGGTTGACCCTGACTCCAGCGTTTCAGGTGATCGTAACGTCAAGGCTCAGTATGCCGAGATTAACGTTCCCGTTCTGGAATCACTAGAACTAGGCGCAGCTATTCGTCACGATAAATACAGCGATGTAGGTAGCACAACCAATCCGAAATACAGCTTCCGCTTCCAACCGATTCGTGAACTGGTTGTTCGTGGTGCCTATAGCGAAGGCTTCCGTGCACCTTCACTATACGAGCTGTATAACCCTAACTACACGACCTTCACATCTGGCTTTTATGATGATCCACGCCT
Organism: Pseudomonas sp. C2.3V; assembly: GCF_058536325.1. Taxonomy (NCBI): domain Bacteria; kingdom Pseudomonadati; phylum Pseudomonadota; class Gammaproteobacteria; order Pseudomonadales; family Pseudomonadaceae; genus Pseudomonas; species Pseudomonas sp. C2.3V. The sequence goes on from NZ_JBZUBN010000001.1 coordinate 3,539,186, forward strand.
CTGTCCGGGTGGTACGCCTATTGCCGGTGCCAACCCTGGTCGCGATTGTAGCCAGCAGTTCCGCAACCGTACTGGCGGCAACGAAGATCTCTCGCCAGAGAAAGCGCGTAACGTGACGTTGGGCTTTGTTTACCAGCCAGTCCGTAATTTATCAGTAGGCTTGGACTTTTATTGGATCAAGATTTCCGATCAGATCGCCGAATTTCCAGAGTCCTCTGTATTTGACAACCCAGATAGCTATGCTGATCGCTACATTCGCAATCCGGATGGCTCGCTTCAGTATATCCAAACTGGTTTGGCTAACTTGGGTAAGGTCAAGACTAGCGGCATAGACGTAACACTGGATTACCGATTCCCTGCAACCGCCTACGGCAACTTTGGCTTATCCATGCAGGGTACTTACGTTGATCGATATGACTATCAGGAAACCATCAACGGTGCTTACTTTGACAACGTAGGTGACTTCCAGGGTATCGGTGTTATTTCTCGCTGGAAACACTCTCTGACCGGCAGTTGGAGCAAGGGTCCGTACCGTGCCTCTTTAACCAACCGCTTCCAGACGGGCTACCGCGATTACGATCCGGAAACCCATAACCGAGTGTCGTCCTACTCTGTATGGGATCTCTCAGCCGGTTACACCTGGAGCAAATCTCTGGACATCGACGTAGGCGTGAAGAACCTGTTCGATCGCGACCCGCCCTTCTCGAACCAGGCATACACCTTCCAGAGCGGCTACGACCCCCGCTACACCGACCCACTTGGCCGCACGCTGTTCACCCGTGCGACCTATCACTTCTAACCTCTTTGTCTGTCTCCAGCCGCCTTGGCTGGAGACAGGTATGCTTCAGGACAGGACGGTATAACCACTCGTGCAGGCCCTTGCCAGTATCCCCTATCAATTAAGGTTGATTGCCTGAACCGAGCGTCAACGCGTGTCGTTCATAAGGAGTGAAGCGGTGTTTTCAACAGGGTCGATCCACACGTACAGCCGCTTGATGGTACTGCTTGTTTCCTGCCTCGTTTCATCGGCGTTATTGGCTACGCCCCACAGTTACATGACGGTCTATGGCGACCCGCCCAAGTACCCTGAGGGCTTTAAGCATTTCGACTATGTGAATCCCGACGCGCCCAAAGGAGGCTCGCTCAGACGCTCAGCCAAATCGATCGACCGTTTCAACTTCCTGCTGCCCTATCTAGACAAGGGCACTGGCGTCGACCAGATCAATGCCTGGGTCTACGAGCCGCTGGCCTATCGCTCGCTGGACGAGCCCTATACGGTGTATGGCCTGATTGCCAAACAGATGGAGCGCGACCCGGAGAACCGTTGGGTACGCTTCTTTCTCAACCCCAAGGCACGCTTTCATGACGGTATGCCCGTTCTGGCTGAGGATGTTCGCTTCACTTTCGAGACCTTGATGACCAAGGCGAGCCTGAGCTTTCGGCAGCTGTACGGTGATGTAAAAGACGTCACCGTCGAAAATGATCGGCAGATCCTGTTTACCTTCAAGACGAACGAAAACCGCAGCCTGCCGCTGGATCTGGCGTCCATGCACATCCTGCCAGCGCACTGGTGGAAAGACCGGGACTTTGCCAACGGTAACGGCTTTGAGCCGCCGCTGGGGAGCGGACCTTACAAGGTCTCGCACGTCGATCCGGGCCGTACCGTCGCATTCGAGCGCGTCAAGGACTGGTGGGCAAAGGATCTGCCGGTGACGCGAGGGCTGTACAATTTCGACACGCTCACCGTCGACTTCTTTGCCGACACCGATGTCGCCCGCGAGCTCCTGCTGGCCGGCGCGTACGACTACAACCGCGAGTACTCCGCCACAGGCTATACCATCCGCTACGACAGCCCCGCCCTGCGCGATGGGCGCTTGCAGCGAGACATCCTGGCGACAGGAAAGCCCGTCCGCGCTCAAGGCTTTGTCTTCAACCTGGACAACCCCTTCTTTCAGGATCGCCGCGTCCGAGAGGCCATTGCCATGCTCTGGGATTTTGAGTGGACCAACAAGCAGCTCATGCGCAGCTTCTATAAACGCCAGCAGAGCTACTTTCCCAAGACCGAAATCGCTGCCACACAGCTACCGGATGCACAGGAGCTGAAAATCCTCGAGCCCTTTAGAGGCCAGATACCGGATGAAGTCTTTACCGAGGTGTTCCAGCCGCCCAAGACCGACGGCTCGGGCTTTATTCGGGACAAGCAGCTCGAAGCCCTGTACCTGCTTGAGTCCGCCGGCTGGCATCCCAAGGGCGACCAGCTCGTCAACGCCAACGGCGATCCCCTGATCTTTACCTTTCTCAACGGGCAATCCGGTTTTGAACGGATGGTGCTGCCCTTCAAGCGGACGCTGGCACAAATAGGCATTGAGCTGAATATTCGCAACGTGGACACAGCGCAGTACATCAACCGCACCAACAGCCGTGACTACGACATGATCGTGACCGGCTTTCCCCGGGGAGGCGATCCCAGCGCATCGCCAGGGCGGGAACTCTTTGATTATTACGGCTCCGACAGTGCCAACCGGGTGGGTAGCTCCAACGCCATCAACCTGAAGAATCCAGTAGTCGACCGGCTTATCGAAGGCGTGGCCAATGCCAGAAGCCGGGATGAGATGGTGCATTACGCCCGCGCGCTCGACCGGGTGCTGCAATGGGGTTATTACATGATTCCGCATTACTACTCGGACGGCGAGCCCAGCGTGTTTCGCAACCGTTTCGGCCGGCCTCGTATCGCGCCCGCTTATGAAGAGGGCCTCGACACCTGGTGGGAAGTCAGCCCAACCCCGCTCACCAACGAGCAGATGGCCGAGCGGCTACAGGAGAAACTCTAATGGCAGCCTACATTCTCAGGCGTTTGCTGTTTATTGTGCCCACGCTTCTGGTCATCCTGATCGTCAACTTTGCCATTATCCAAGCGGCTCCCGGCGGGCCGGTGGATCAGGCTATTGCTCGCCTGCAAGGGATGGGTAGCCAGGGCGGTATCGCAGGAGGCAGCCATGACGGAGCGGCCGGAGCCTCTTCCGGCTCGCGGGGCAGCCGAGGCCTGGACCCTGAGCTGATCAAGGAAATCGAGCGGCAGTACGGCTTCGACAAGCCACCGCTTGAGCGCCTTTGGCTGATGCTCAAGAACTACGCGCACCTGGATTTTGGTAACAGCTTTTTCCGTGGTGCCAAGGTAACGGACCTGATTCTGGAAAAGCTGCTGGTATCCCTTTCACTCGGCTTCTGGGCCACACTGATCATTTACCTGATCTCGATTCCGCTCGGGATACGCAAGGCGATCCGTCATGGCAGCGCATTCGATATCTGGACCAGCACCGCCATCATCGTGGGTTATGCCTTGCCGGCCTTTCTGTTCGCCATGTTCCTGATCGTGGTGTTTGCCGGTGGGAGTTATTTCAGTCTGTTTCCCGCCGTAGGGCTTACCTCGGAGAACTTTGACCAGCTCAGCCTCGCGGGCAAGGTAGTGGACTATTTCTGGCATCTGGTGCTGCCTGTTTCGGCGCTGGTCATTGGCGGGTTCGCTACCCTGACCATTTTGACCAAGAACAGCTTTCTGAACGAAATCAGCCGCCAGTATGTTGTCACGGCGCGGGCTAAAGGGCTTACTGAGCGCGGCGTGCTGTACAAGCATGTCTTTCGCAATGCCATGCTGCTGGTCATTGCCGGTATTCCCCAGGCACTGATCGAGGTTTTCTTTGCCGGCTCCCTACTGATTGAAGTGATCTTTTCGCTCGACGGACTGGGTCGCATGAGCTACGAGGCGGCGCTCTACCGTGACTATCCGCTGGTGTTCGGCTCGCTGTTCATCTTCACGCTGTTTGGCCTGCTGATCAAACTGGCCGGGGACATCTCCTACACCCTGGTCGATCCACGCATCGACTTTTCGGCGAGGAACGCCTGATGCTGACACTGTCTCCCTTGAGTCAACGCCGCTTTGCCCGCTTCAAGGCCAACCGTCGCGGCTGGTGGTCGCTCTGGATATTCTGCGCATTGCTGGTGACTTGCCTATGTGGCGAACTCATTGCCAACGACAAACCCTTGGTGGTGGGCTACCACGGCTCGCTATATTTCCCGATATTCAAGCGCTATACCGAAACCGAATTTGGCGGCCAGCTGCCCTTCCAACCGGACTACCGCAGCGAATACGTACAGAAACTGATAGAGGACCAGGGCGGCTGGATGGTCTTTCCACCCATTCCGTTCAGTGACGATACGGTGAACTATGACCTGGCCGTTCCAGCACCCAGTGCGCCGTCGGACACGAACTGGCTGGGCACCGACAGTCAAGCCCGTGATGTGCTGGCACGAGTAATTTTCGGCGCACGCATCTCCATCCTGTTTGCCTTGGCACTAACCGCTGTCAGCGCTGTGATCGGGATCACCGCAGGCGCTTTGCAGGGCTATCACGGGGGCTGGGTAGACCTGCTGGGGCAGCGCTTTATCGAAATTTGGTCAGGCCTGCCGGTTCTGTATCTGCTGATCATCCTGTCCGGCTTTGTGGAGCCTAACTTCTGGTGGCTGTTGGGCATCATGGCGCTCTTTTCCTGGCTGGCGCTGGTGGACGTGGTACGGGCCGAGTTCTTGCGCGGGCGCAGTCTGGAGTACGTCAAAGCGGCACGGGCGCTGGGGCTGTCTGATCGCAAGGTCATGTGGCGGCACATCCTGCCCAACGCGATGACCTCCACGCTCACCTATGTTCCCTTCATCATTACCGGTGCCATTACAACGCTGACCGCCCTGGACTTCCTGGGCTTTGGCCTGCCGATCGGCACCGCGTCGCTAGGGGAGCTGGCCAACGAAGGCAAGCAGAACCTGCAAGCACCCTGGCTGGCGATGACCGCTTTTTTCGCCCTCGCCTTGATCTTGAGCCTGCTGGTTTTTATTGGCGAAGCCTTCCGTGATGCATTCGACCCGAGGGCCGTGTGATGACCGAGAATCTGATTGAAATCCGCGATCTGAGAGTGGCCTTTTCCGGCCAGGAAGTCGTACACGGTATCGACCTGGATATTCGCCGTGGCGAATGTCTGGCGCTGGTAGGCGAATCTGGCTCGGGCAAATCCGTCACGGCTCACTCGATCCTGCGCCTGCTGCCTGCCTCCATTACCACAACCTCCGGCGGCATCTGCTACAACGGTGAAAACCTCGTGACCGCAGACGAAAAGCGTCTGCGCACCCTGCGCGGCAACCGTATCGCCATGATCTTTCAGGAGCCCATGACATCCCTCAATCCGCTGCATACTGTGGAGCGGCAGATCAGCGAGGTATTGGCGTTGCACAAGGGCTTGGGCGGCAAGCACGCGCGTGCACGGGTGATCGAATTATTGGAACTGGTCGGCATACGCGAACCGCTCAAGCGGCTCAAGGCCTACCCGCATCAGCTCTCGGGTGGCCAGCGCCAGCGGGTGATGATCGCCATGGCGCTGGCCAACGAGCCGGAATTACTGATCGCCGACGAGCCCACCACAGCCCTGGACGTGACCGTGCAGCAGAAGATCCTCGAACTCCTGAAGGACCTCCAGGCGCGCCTTGGCATGTCGTTGCTGCTTATCAGCCATGACCTGAATTTGGTCCGGCGCATTGCCCAGCGTGTCTGTGTGATGCGTAACGGCGTGGTAGTTGAGCAGAACAGCTGTCAGGCCCTTTTTTCCGCACCTCAGCATACCTATACCCGCATGCTGATCGATGCCGAACCCGACGGCGGGCCGGTAGCAACAACCAGCGATGCCTCGCTGATACAGGCGCAGGATGTACGCGTCTGGTTTCCGCTGCCCAAACCGTTGTTCAGCCGCCAGCGCCACTATGTCAAGGCGGTAGACGGTGTGAGCTTCGAGCTAAAGAAAGGCCGTACCCTGGGCATCGTGGGCGAGTCCGGCTCAGGCAAGTCCACCCTGGGCCAGGCGATTCTGCGACTGGTGCAGGCCCAGGGCGGCATTCGCTTTCAGGGGCAGGCGATCGAAACCTTCAACGCCAGGCAGATGCGTCCGCTTCGTCGCCACATGCAGGTTGTGTTTCAGGACCCGTTCGGCAGCCTGAGCCCACGGATGTCCGTCGAGCAGATCATCCGTGAGGGTTTGGATATCCATGAGATCGGCACACCCAAAGAGCGGGAATCGGCGATCATTCGGGTCTTACAGGAAGTAGGTCTCGATCCTGAAACACGGCACCGCTATCCTCATGAGTTTTCGGGCGGCCAACGCCAGCGTATCGCCATCGCGAGGGCGCTTGTGCTGCAACCCGAGCTGATATTGCTGGACGAGCCCACGTCGGCTCTGGATCGTACCGTTCAAAAGCAGGTTGTCGACCTGTTGCGTAACCTACAGGCGATCCATGGGCTAACGTATCTGTTCATCAGTCACGATCTGGCCGTGGTTCGGGCATTGGCCCATGATCTGATTGTCATCAAGGATGGCAAGGTCGTAGAACACGGCGAGGCTTGCCGGATCTTTCAGGCGCCACAACACCCGTATACTCAGGAATTACTGGCGGCGTCGGTCGCACCATTGGAACGCTCAGGCGAGATCGTTGACCGACAACGGGCCTGAATCAAGGAGGACTCATGACCATTACCCTACGCGCTATCCGCGAGAGCGATGCCGAGGCTTTGGCATCGATTCTGAACCAGCCGGGCACGCGCCGGGGTACGCTGCGCCTACCCTACCGACCCACTCAGAGCATGAGCGACTGGATCAAGCAGTACCCCGCTGAAGACGTTCGGGTACTGGCCGAACAGCAAGGCAACGTGTTGGGCTTTGCAACGCTCAACCGTATGAAAGGCCGGCGGATTCATGTGGCGGAGCTGGTCATTGCGGTTGGGGATGACCACACTGGTAAAGGCGTGGGAACCCAGCTGATGGCGGCACTGATCGATGCCGCCGACAACTGGATGAACCTCAAGCGTGTTGAGCTGACGGTATACACGGATAACGCGCCGGCTATCGCCCTGTATGAAAAATTCGGCTTTGTTCACGAGGGCACTCAGATCGCCTATGCCTATCGTGACGGTGCCTACGTGGATGTCTATTGCATGGCCCGGGTGAGAGCATGAAGGATGTGGTAAAGGGCGCGCTGCTGGCACTGGCCGTGTTGCTCCAAGGTTGTGAACCCACCGAAAAGACAGCCGAAACGCAAACGCCAGCCGTCCCGAAGGTGGACATCGCAACGGTTACGCCCTCGACGGAGCCGCTGACCACGCGTCTCACCGGCCGGATGGAGGCCTATCGTACGGCGGAAGTCCGTGCCCGCGTGGAAGGTATCGTGGAGGCTCGCACCTACCAGGAGGGCCAGGAGGTCAAAGCCGGTACGTTGCTGTTTCGTATCGACCCGGCCCCGCTCAAGGCCGAGTTGGCTGCGGCAGAAGCCGAGCTGGCCCAGGCACGGGCGGCTGCCGATGCCGCTGAAGACATTGCCAAACGCTCCAGGCAGCTGATGGCCGATGAGTCCATCAGCGCCCAGCAGTACCGCAAGGACTTCTTTACCGAGAAGCAGGCACGGGCTACCGAGAAGGCAGCCGAAGCCAAGGTACAAAGCGCCCGCCTGAAGCTCGCCTATGCCAACGTGACCTCGCCGATTGCCGGCCGCGCACGCCGGGCCGAGGTCACGGAGGGTGCACTGGTCGGTCAGGATGAAGGCACCAAGCTAACTACAGTCGAACAGATCGATCCGATTTATGTGAATTTTGCCCAGCCCATGGCCGACTCCCTGGGGCTCAGGCAGAGCCTTCAGCAGGCCGACAAGCGCGAGAAGCCCATCCTGCGCCTGCGACTGAGCAATGGCTCGACCTACCCCTTGAACGGCACCCTGCTCTTCTCCGATTGGGCCGTGGATGAGAAGACCGATACGGTAGCCATGCGGGCTGTTTTCGATAACCCCGACCATCTGCTGCTGCCCGGAATGTATGTGCAGGTCGAGCTGCAGCAGCCCGGCCAGACGCAGGCCGTTCTTATTCCCCAGCAGGCCCTGACACGCACCCGTGAAGGCGCCTATACCATGGTTGTCGACGAGACCAACCACGCCCACAGCCGCCCGATTTCCGCCGATACGCTCGAAGGCAATCAATGGCGCGTCACCGACGGTCTGAAAGCTGGCGAGCGGGTCATCCTCAGTGGCAGCGCCCTGAAGGACGGTCAGGCCGTAGAGCCCAAGCAAGCCGCCCTGACGACCCAGCCCGTCGCCTCAAAAGAGTAAGCGCAGACCATGTCCTCGTTTTTCATTGCGCGTCCGGTGTTCGCCTGGGTCGTCGCCATCATGATTTTTCTGGGCGGCGGCCTCACGGCGCTGCGTCTGGCGGTAGAGCAATACCCCAACGTCTCGCCTCCGCGGGTAGGCATACAGGCCTATTACCCAGGCGCATCAGCCGAGGTTATCGAGCGCACTGTCACCTCGGTGATCGAACGCGAGCTGAGTGGTATTGAGGGACTGCTGTACTTCGCCTCCGACAGTACCGCCACGGGCGAGGTGGAAATCGGCCTGTCCTTCGAGCCGGGCACCAATCCGCAGATCGCTTCCATTGAAGTGCAGAACCGCATCAAGCGCGTCGAGGAGCGTCTGCCGGAAAGCGTGCGGCGCCAGGGAATCGAAGTGGACAAGAGTGGTGACAACGACCTGCTGTTCGTCACGCTTCTGGCAGATAACCCGAACATCACGCATATCCAGATGGGCGACTACGCCACTACCGTGGTGCGCCCTGCCCTGCTGCGTGTGCCCGGCGTGGGCAAGGTGGAGGTCTATAGCCCCGAATACGCCATGCGGATCTGGCCGGACGTCCACAAGCTCACCGCCATGGGCGTGACCACTTCAGATATGGTCAGCGCTATTAACCGCTATAACGAGCGCATTACCCTTGGCTCCATTGGCACGCCTCCGGTGCCCACCAATACCACACTCACGGCCCCGCTGACGGTTGAGGAAACTCTCGATACGCCGCAGTCCTTTGGCGCGGTTCCCTTGCGAGTCAACCCGGACGGGTCGGCCCTGCGCATTCAAGATGTGGCCCGTGTCGAGCTGGGCGGCAATTATTACACCTACCCCTCCTACGTGAACGGCAGGCCTTGCGGCGCTATTTCCATCAAGCTTGCTCCCGGCGCCAACGCCCTCAGTACGGCACAGGCTGTAAAAGCCACGCTGGCGGAGCTGTCCCAGCAGTTCCCACCGGGCATGCACTACCAGACGGCGTTCGATACGACGACCTACGTGCATATGTCCATCGTGAAGGTGGCTTATACGCTGATCGAGGCGATGGTGCTGGTCTTTCTGGTCATGCTGGTGTTTCTGCAAAACCTGCGCGCCACGCTGATCCCGTCCATCGTGGTACCGATTGCCCTGGCCGGCACCTGTGGCGCCATGTTGGCACTGGGTTTCTCCATCAACGTGCTGACCCTGTTCGGCATGGTCCTGGCCATCGGGATTCTGGTGGATGACGCCATCGTAGTAGTGGAAAACGTCGAACGCATCATGCGCGAGGAAGGACTGGCTCCCCGCGAGGCAACGCTCAAGGCCATGCAGCAGATCAGCGGGGCCATTGTGGCGATTACGCTGGTGCTCACGGCTGTGTTCATTCCCATGGCCTTTTTCGAAGGCGCTACGGGCTCGATCTACCGGCAGTTCTCCGTGGCGCTGGCCGTGCCGATGGCCTTCTCGGCATTTCTGGCGCTCACGCTGACGCCCGCCCTGTGCGCAACGCTACTCAAACCGGCAGCGACCGATACGCTCAGCCTGGGCAGAGTGGGCCGCTGGGCGGCTTCCCTATCGACAGGCTATCAACGCAGCCTGGGCGGTGTCCTGAATCGCCCGGTGCGCTTCGTGCTGCTGTATCTCGTTCTGCTGGCCGTGCTGGCGCTTCTGTTCAGCCGCCTGCCCGGCTCCTTTGTGCCGAACGAAGACAAGGGCAGTTTTGCCACCGTCGTGCTGCTTCCCACCGGCTCGACGCAGGAAATGACGCATCAGGTGGTAGAGGAAGTGCAGGCCTATCTGCACAGCGATCCTTCGGTCGGCCAGCTCTTCACCCTGCAGGGCTTCAGTTATTTCGGCGGCGGCGAGAACGCTGCCATGATCTGGCCCACGCTCAAGGACTGGTCCGAACGCAAGGCGCCCGATCAGCACGTCGATGCCATCATCGCACGGCTAAACAAGCACTTTGCCAATGGCGTCGCGTCGATCCCCAACGTCACTATCCAGGCCTTGAATACCCCGCCTCTGCCCTCCATGGGACGCACCGCCGGTATCGACATGCGTCTTCAGGATCGCGCAGGGCTTGGGCACGAAGCCTTGCTGGCCGCCAAGGACAAGCTCCTGACACTGGCACGGCAGAATCCTGTATTCGCTACCGCCACCTACTCAGGGCAGGACGACACGCCGCAGCTCAAGGTTTCCATTGATCGTTTGAAAGCCCAGAGCATGGGCGTCTCGGTGGATGAGATCAATTCGACCATGGCTACCCTCTACGGCTCGCTCTATGTGGGAGATTTCATCCATGATAATCAGGTCCGCCGAATCGTCATCCAGGCGGAGGGCAAGGACCGGCAACAGCCTGACAGCCTGCTCCAGGCCCGGGTTCGCAATGCTGACGGCGAGATGGTGCCGCTAAGCACCTTCGTGACGCTTAGATGGACAGTGGGCACGATGGCTATCGAGCACTTCAACGGCTTCCCGTCGCTCTCCATCAACGCCACACCGGCGGCGGGCTACAGCACCACCCAGGCGATGGATACCATGGCACGCCTGGTGGGCGAGCTACCCACCGGCGTCGGCTACGAATGGGCAGGCCAGTCCTATCAGGAGCGGCTGTCCGGGGATCAAACACCCCTGCTGTTCGGCCTGTCCATTCTGGTAATCTTCCTGTGCCTGGCGGCGCTCTACGAGAGTTGGTCGGTACCTTTTGCGGTCATCCTGGCGATTCCGCTAGGCATCATCGGTGCGGTCATGGCCACTACGCTGCGCGGACTGCCGGACGACCTTTACTTCAAGGTCGGCCTCATCACCATCATGGGCCTCACTGCTAAGAACGCCATCCTCATCATTGAGGTAGCCCGCGAACTCCAGCATGAGGGCACTCCCTTGCGTCAGGCCATTCTGGACGCCGCCCGGATGCGCCTGCGCCCTATCGTCATGACGTCCCTAGCCTTTATGTTCGGCGTGCTGCCCCTCATGTTTTCCCAGGGCCCGGGATCGGCCAGCCAGCACGCCATTGGCACCAGCGTTTTCGGCGGCATGCTCTCGGCCACGCTGCTGACCCTGTTTTTCGTCCCGCTCCTGTATGCACTGGTCATGCGCTTCAAACGGCGCACGACCTCTGCTGCGTCTTCCTCCCCTACGGACAGGACGGCCCATGAGCTTACGCCTTGATGCGCTGCTTTCGCACTCTTCAGACCCTGCCAAACACTTGGATTTCCAGTGGGCGGTAGACCGGTTGATCTGGCTTTTAAAGAATGAGCCGCTCGGCTGCTAACCGGCTTGCTCGGTCAGGATCAATCGCATGCCGATGACATCCACATCCGAGCGCAGCTCCACTGGTTTGAAGCCGAGCTTGTGGTACAGCGACTGTGCCACGGCATTGTCCCGGTAGACGCGCAGCGTAACCATGGAAGCGCCTGTGTCCGCCACAGCCTGCCGAATCAGTTGCTCGCACAACTGCTTGCCATAACCGTGGCCCCGCCAGTCAGGCGAGACGATAATGCGGCACAGGTGGACGGTATCGGGCGAGACGGTTCGGTATTGCCCAAAGGCAAGCGGCCGGTTGACGCCCTCTACCAATGAAAAGCTCTTACCGGGCACCTCCAGCAGTTCCGGCAACTCAGTGGCGGTGAACGGATATCTAAGTTGGGGCCCTGCCCAGCGCGCGCAGGCGTCAGCCGTAGGCACCCAGGCAACCAGTGCCTCGTAATCACTGGGAATCGGTGCGCTTAGTGTGGCAGTCATAGTGCAAACCTCCTCTTAGGCCTGCCGGGCCATCAACAGCTTTACGCCCAGCCCTACGAATAACGCGCCGCTGGCCCGCTTGATCGCCGTGACCCAACGGCTCGCGGAAAGCCGCCTGCTGAGCCTGGACACACTAAAGCAATACACACAGTGTACCGTCACGACAATCATGGCGATGGTCAGGTACATCGTGGTGAACTGTACAACCAATGACCGTCCCGGCTCGATGAATTGCGGCAAGAAAGCGGAAAAGAAGATAAGCGTTTTCGGATTGCTGATTGATACCAGCAGCGCTTCGCCAAAAACCTTGGGCGACGAGACACGGGGCGCAATAGCTGGTGTGACCGTAGACGATCCGGGCTGACGTTTGAGCAGCTGCACAAAACCAAGATAGATCAGATAAGCCGCTCCGATCAGCTTCATCGCCAGAAACGCCATCGGCATGGCTGCCACCAGAGCGCCTATGCCAAGCGCCACAAGAATGATCACGAATAGCTGCGCCGTCAGGTTACCTGCCAGGGTCGCCAGCGTTCCCCGTGCGCCATAGCGCAAGGTATTGCGAATGACCAAAAGGACGTTGGGCCCGGGAGAAAGCGTTGTTACCAGGTAAGCAACACAAAAGACAAACTAGACATGCAGCGTCATGGAGCTCTCCACAGGATCACAGATGTTACCGCATCACTATCGTGACACTTTACCTGCCCTGCCAAGAGAATGCTGAAGTTCGAGCTTGGGTGATGAGAAGGTTAAGACCCTCATTTCAGATCAGGCCCTTTATGTATTCAGTGAGAGCCTTTTTGTGTAGCCCTTAGGGCATACATCAAGCGATACGGCATGATGATCAAGACGTCAAAACCCAGAATTGGCAAGGATAGTCAGTCGCTCGTCACTGACACCTTATCTACGTAAGCAAGTAGCTCAGGCCACGGTAGCGGTTTTGCGAATAGATAACCTTGCGCCTCGTCGCACTGAGCTTTGCAAAGGAGCTCCAGGGTCTCCTTGTCCTCTACGCCCTCTGCGACGACATGGAGCCCTAGCGCATGGGCCATGTCCGATAATGCCTTCATGAACCCTGATGAATTGGACTCACAAACATTGGGTGCGATGAACGTACGATCCAGTTTGACAACATTGATAGGAAATTGGCGCAGATACGATATGCCGGCATGTCCCGTTCCGAAATCATCAACCGCCAATAGTACACCGAGTGATTTCAAGTCCTCCATGGCCAGGGCTGATGCTTCGATGTCGTGAATGAAAGCGCCCTCAGTCAGTTCGAGCTCCAACTGCTCTGGCGACAGGCCTGCTTGGTTCAAAGCACTTTTGACCTTCTGAGTCAGATTGGAGCACATCAATTGTTTGGGCGACAGGTTTACTGATACGCACAGGGCGTAACCCATACGCAAACTTAAGGTCTTTATGTCAGCGCAGGCTTGTCTTAGCACCCAGGCTCCGATTTCGTTAATCAGACCGGTCTCTTCAGCGATTGGAATAAAATCTAATGGCGAAACCAGGCCGCGCTCCGGGCTTTTCCAGCGGATCAGTGCTTCGAAGCCCTTGAGTTTCTCATCGGGTAAACTGACCCTCGGTTGGTAGTAGAGTACGAACTCGCCTCGGTCAAGCGCGCCTTGAAGAGCAATCTCCAATGCCATGCGGTCTTTCATGGCAGTGCTCATTTCTTTTGAGAAGAAGCTATAGCGATTCCCTCCGTCTGCCTTGGCCTTGTACATAGCGATGTCAGCATTTTGTATAAGAATGTCGTTACGCTGACCGTCATCTGGGTACAGGCAGATCCCAATTGATGCATTAGAAAAAAGCTGATTACCACCAACGTATACGGGTAAGGCAACAATGCCCAACAATCTTTTTGCCAGTAATTCCGCCGAAGTTTTTCCATCATTGGCATGCGCTACGATTATGAACTCATCCCCACCTAGACGAGCGACTAGGTTACCTGTCAGAAGCGCGTCCTGCAGGCGCTTGGCAATGATGCAGAGCAGCTCGTCACCTGCCTTGTGCCCCATCGAGTCATTGATGCGCTTGAAACGATCGAGGTCAATTAGCATGATTGCGATACGCTCGGTGGGCGAGGTGAAATCGAGTAGCTCCTGCAAATGCTCGTTAAGGTATGCTCGGTTAGGCAAGCCCGTCAGAGCGTCGTATGTAGCCATGTGACGGAGACGGTTCTCGGACTGCTTGCGTTCGGTAATATCCACGTAACTACCTGCCCATTCCTTGACCGCACCCGAGGAGTCAAGAATGGGCACGGCGTGCAACTCCATTTCTCGGAACTCGCCATCGGCACGCTTCAAACGCACCTCGGTGTGAATAGGGGTAGCCTCGTGGCGCATACGGGAAACTAGATTTAGCATAATGTTGCGATCATCTGGATGAATCGCATTGAGCCACCCCATCCCATCCACTTGTTCGGGAGTGAAGCCTGTAAATCTGGCCCACTCGAGCTGAGGCGTAAAGACTTCGACGTCTTTGGACGTTGTCCAGACGATGGCATTCGTTGCGTTCACCAATGAGCGGAAGCGCAACTCAGCCCTGTTTCGCTCTTGTGTCTCACGATAGCGCTCGATAATCAGTGAAGCGGTATTGGCCAATAGCTCTATCGAGTAAAGCTCCCAGTCGGTGGGGCTTCTCATTTTTCGGCTATAAAGCGCCATTATCCCCTGCACAGTACCTTTGGTTGAGAGCAGAGGTACTGACCAACAGGAGCGAAATCCGTAGGGTGATACCAGGTGAGAAAACTGACGCCAGCGTTCGTCATTCTCGATATCTGTGGCGATTATTGTCTTGGCAAAAAATGCAGCGGCCCCACAGGAGCCAACATCTGGTCCAATGGCTAAGCCATCAAGCGATAGACTGTATTTAGCTGGCAATGATGGAGCCGCGCCGCTTCTTAAATGCTTCTGATCCGTATCGAGCAGCATAATGGACGACACTACCTTGCTACCAATTTGCTCCTCGGCCAGATTGCACAAAAGCTCAAGGACCTCTTTCAGCGGAGCGCTGGTCATGGCTAGCTCAAGAGCTTGCCTTTGACCTTTGGCGATGATGTCGGCACGTTTACTCTCAGTAATGTCTTGAGTAAATCCATACAACCGCTCGATGCAACCAGCTTGTCCCTCCGAGCAGCCGTTGACAGCAATCCAGCGTATGTCACCCTGACTTGTGACAAAGCGGCATTCGTAGCGAAAGCGGTTGGCCTTGAGCAAGATGCTTTTAGTAATACGCTTGGCCACATCCCTGTCTTCAGGGTGCAGAGCCTCGAAAAAGAGCTCTATGCTGCCTATATCTTTGAATATCCCCGGGTCGGTCGAAAAGGTCAGTCTCCCCGTCTGGATATCTAGCTCCCACTCGTGAACGTCGTTTTTGCCGAGCGCAAAATGGAAACGTTCTGGAATGTTTGCAAGCAAACGATTAAGAGCTGCGGTTATAGACATGCTCAATCTGCACCCAAAATAGGTAAAGCTATAGATACGCTGGAAGTGAATCAGTGCCCGAAAACGTGATACGCAGGCTATATACATCTTCATCCAGTTGGCATCTCACTCTTACGCACTTACTTTGTTCAATAAGCAGCAAAAAGCCACTAGATCGATATAGGCTGTGACTGTTCCCTGCCGTGTCGGATGAAGATTTCAATTCTTCAGGCTGCAACCGGCGCGGGATGAAATTTACGCAAGCCTCTATTGGCAGAAGCGACAGACCTTGGCTTTAACTTCTCTTTTAACGTCAGTTCAATACATATGCCGTAATGAGTAATAGCCTTCGCCTCAGCGTACCCAGTATTTCTAAGCACAACGACATTCGAGTCGTTGTCTAGGTCTAGCATTTTTTGCAGGCGGCACATAGCAGTACGGGTACATGGGTAGTCTCGCTTGTATCGGTCTAATCCAGTGGTATCTCCCATGCAGGCTGACCCTTGATAGGTATGCCTGCTAAGGGACAGCTGATGCTGGCGACACGACCGAGGTACTCTGAACCCATGCCGATGATGAAATGGATTTTCGCGGCCATCTAAAGCTGACACGAGTCACCGTCGTCAAGATGCGGTCGCCATGGGAAAGGCTGGTCCGCTATACCCTCTACTAACGGGACAGCTCCCTCATCCAGTCTACGACCTTGTAGAGAAGCTACATACTGACAGCAAGGGATCACTGATCGAATCGCACGTAAAGGAAAAGCAAGAAACGGCTCGGCCAGCACCGCTGGGGTAGTGGGCATACCCACGCCTGGTGGGCTGATAGGGATAAACTGCGTATCCAGTTTGAACGCGGGCTCGATATTCACCGAACCTTATTATCCCTAGCCTGCAGCTTCATCTGTCTACATTCATTGGAGGGGTTTGTTAGCGGCTCTAAGAGCCAATGACTGTTTTAGATTACCTTATGTGTTACCCAGGCGCCCCAGAAAAGGCTACTAAAAAAACGCTGGAAGTCACTAAATCCGGCTTCATACAAAAGGCCCTGAACGGCGGACTCGGAATGAGGCGGATCTGCTCCTTGTAAAATTTTGCCGAGCTTGGCTCTGACCTCATCTGCAGTAGCACCCTGCTGCCGCCAGCGCTCACCCCATACCTTGAGCAAAAATGGTTGATCTGCATAGGCATAGTGGTTAGCTGCCACAACCAGCGGGGCACCCGCTTTCAAGCGAGTCTGGATCGAGCGCAGCAACTTTTTCTTGGGATCATCTCCCGGAATATGATGCAGCACACCGATCAACGTCGCAGCGTCATATGCCGTATCGGTTGGTAGATCCTCAACCGTGCCCAACAGCAATTGAACCTTATCCATCAGCCCATGTTTTTTTAACTGCTCGGCTGCGGTCTCCAGCATGGATGGCGATGGATCAACAGCAACGAAGCTCCACGTTGGCTCAAGGGCCGACAGCGATATGATTTCTTGTGCAGTACCTCCCACACCAACCACCAAGATACGTGCACACGCAGTATCTCCAAGGCTAGCAGTCAAGACACAGGCAGCTAGATCATGACAGGCTTCATAACCAGCAAGAGCAATTCGGCTCTGTTGTCCATATTCATTAGCGCGGGATGAGTCGAACTTTGCAGCAGGATTTTCAGGGCTGTGGTCCATAGAGATTCTCCAGTTCTCAAGACACTCTATGGCCAATTGCTCAATAAATAAAAATCGGTTTTTTTATATTATCCATTCCTCTTGGGAATGAATAATATTTGGTTGCGCTCATTAGAGAGTTTTTTAACCGCTCTTGGTATAGCTGCAAGGCAGAGAATTACCTTATCCAGGCTTGGAAAGTGGCGGATGGAGATATCTATGATGCCTCCATCCGGTTGGTCATTACCGAAATGGCACCACTACCGCTTTTTTAGGTGCGACACTTGCCTCATTGAGTATTTTAGCCAACACCCGTTGAGTAAAGGGTTTTGCCAGCTTTGGTAGTGCTGTATCTGCATAAGAAGACAGATCGACATAACCACTCATAAGCAGGATTGGCAAATCAGGCCTTTCACTTCTTACCATTTCGGCTAGTCGCGTCCCGCTTATCTCCGGCATGACCAGATCAGTTAGCAGGACATCAAGGCGAGGCTCCTGCCTTAAGATTTCCAATGCGGCAGTACCTGTGGCAGCACTGAGCACGGCGTGACCGAGATCTTCCAGCATCGCTACGGTATTTCTCAGAACAAGCGTGTCGTCATCCACCACAAGGATTTTCAACGATTTGTCTGACGGTTCGGCGCTGTTTAAGCCCTTATCAATAGCGAGAGCGGGCTGATTGATGATGAGCTCCACTTCAGCTGTAGGGAGCCATAACTCAATCGTCGTACCCTGCCCTTGTTTACTGTTAATCAGAAGTTGTCCCCCCGATTGCTCAGCCAACCCCAGCGCCATGGAGAGCCCCAAGCCCGTGCCCTTGCCAACGGCCTTTGTTGTGAAAAAGGGCTCGGTAGCTCTGGCTTGGGTTTCTTTATCCATGCCTTCTCCCGTGTCGGTTACAGAAAGGCAGACATAGCGACCAGGCTTTAAACGACTGAGGGAAGCATGGTTTATGCTCCGCTCTATGGCGGTAAGGCTAATCGTACCGCCCTCTGGCATAGCATCTCTTGCGTTTACCACAAGATTCAACAGAACCATTTCCAGCTGATGACCATCCACGTAAGCTTTGGACAACGTGAGGGGAAAATGGATGTCAATCTGAGTACCATTCCCTACCGAGCGCTCAAATAATTGACTCATACCGCGAATAAGGTCCGGCACTTCAACAGCTGCGGGGCTAAGTTGCTGTTTGCGAGCAAAGCCTAGCAAACGCTGCGTGAGGTTAGCTCCACGCTCAGCCCCAAGCAGTGCGTTTTCGATCAGCGCAAGCCCTTTAGGGTCATTTACCATGCGTTTGCGCAAAAGCTCAAGATTGCCCATGACCACCGCCAATAGATTGTTGAAGTCATGCGCGACGCCACCCGTTAGTTGGCCTATGGCTTCCATTTTCTGGGACTGCCGCAAAGCCTCTTCAACCCGTTTACGCTCGGTAATATTGATAAGGCCGCCTAAAACATACAGGAAGGCGCCTTGTTCATCTTGCTCGATGCGTGCAGAGACCAATACGTCCAGAACCTCATCTGCACGAGTAACTACCCGGCACTCAAGATCCTTAATCTCACCTGTTTGGAACAGACCTGGCCAGTCATGCTTGATGAATTTACGTGCCGAGGCTTCCGTCATAAAGTGACTCAGAGGCTGGCCAATCACATCCTTTCGCTCATAATCAAGCAACGTCAGCCAAGCCTCACTCACTGACTCAAGTCGCCCGTCTTCATCCAGGGAATAAAGTGGAAGCGGCGTTTTTTTGTAAAGCGATCGGAAGCGGGCCTCGCTTAATCGGAGTAAGTCGGCTTCCCGCTGCGCCATAAAGGCAACACGCTTATCGTACATAGCGGCAATTAATGCCAAAAAAAGGATAAGTAGCGTTGAAGCAGAAACAGCAATAGCAAGCGTAACCTGATCAACGTTGCCGTAATAATGAGTCATGCCAGAGGGCATAGTGACGTTAAAACTTGCCCCATGCATCGCTGTGTAATGCATACCTGATATAGCGATGCCCATGGCAAGTGCAGCTAGCATTCTTGCCAACAGTCGATTCGTCCTTCTGGAAAGCCACAGCGAAACGACAGACGCACCTATGGCTATCAGAATCGAAACGCCTACCCAAAACGGATCGTTATCGATGCTTCCAGGCATGTCCATTGCTGCCATGCCTAGATAATGCATACTGGCAATGCCTAACCCCATAAACAGACCGCTCGCTAACAGACCTGCTTTGGATTTGATGTGATTGGCTGACAGAAAGCTGACGCTTGTTACAGCGACTGGGACAAGTAGCGATATAACCGTTAGATAGACGTCGTACTGCATTGGCATTTCCGGCATCTCAAACGCTAGCATGCCGACAAAATGCATCGCCCAAACGCCACCCCCCAAGGCGGTCGCTGCCGTTAATAGCCAGTAATGACGTGCCCATCCCATTGCGGTACGCGCACGTCCAGCAAGGTCTAAAGCAGTAAAGCCTGCAGTTATGGCAATAAGAATCGAAAGACAGACAAGAACAACATTGTAGGAACCATGCATCTTTGGATAGATCTCTTACTCCGGGCAAATGACTTTCCACTAATATGGTCATTGCTTGAGATAAGGAACGCTTTTCTGTCACTCCCTTGATCAAAGCCCTAAAATTTTGATCAGATGCAAGATCTGTTCCCCGGTACTGAAGGATTGGAATTTCCGGCTTTTCAGTAGTCTATTCTGCTGCTTTTTTAGCTAACTGCATTACTGCTGTCCGAGCCTGCCCGCCTTTAATTAAGAAACCTATCTTAAAAGGCGATCTGTCAAACTTCTGAACAGAGGCCAGAGATAACAGCCCGTTACAAGTGGATTAATCAATCTTAGTAGCTGGCTAGCCGCGACGGGCGAACTGCGTATCCGATTTAAGCGCAGGCTTGATACTCCCGAGCACTCTATTTCTAGTCTGCAGCATCAGCCGGGTGTGCTCATCAGAAAGGCTTTGTTAGTCGCTTTAAATATTCCGGGATAACTATCAAACAATCGCACGGACCGTGTAGCGCTTTTCTGCCATACCCTCATCTCCAAGGTGGAGCCTGCTTTGTGAACATACTGATTACGGGCGCCTCGGGCTCTGGTACAACAACGCTAGGTGTCGCACTGGCCACACATCTGCATGGCGTGGCCCTGGATGCAGATGGCTATTACTGGTTACCCACTGAAACACCCTATACCCAGCGACGCGACAAGTCCGAGCGTAATGCGCTGTTGATTAAAGACATGCAGGTCAGTGAGACGGTGATTATTTCCGGCTCGATCATGAACTACGGGGACTCCCTCGAAAATCTGTTCGACCTGATTGTGTTTCTTTACCTGCCCGCTGAAATCCGCATACCTCGCCTCAAGGCACGGGAGGAAGCCCGTTTCGGCTCAGCCAGCCCCGAGTTTCTGGACTGGGCTGCTCAATACGATAGTGGTCCCGCGGTTGGGAGCAGGAGCCTTGCTAACCATACCGCCTGGCTGTGCCAGCGTACCTGCCCGGTGCTTAGGCTGGAAGGCGATATGACCGTGGAGGCACGCGTAAGGTGTGTTGTGGCTGAACTCAAGCGACTGGCCTTTTTACCCCACCCATAAAAAAGCCCGCACAGGGCGGGCTTTTTGTCTGTTGGTGATCAGGCGGCGACAGAAGCGGCCTCTTCCAGCGAGGCCATATCGATCACGAAACGGTACTTCACGTCCCCCTTGAGCATGCGCTCGTAGGCTTCGTTGATGTCCTGTATCTTGATCATTTCGATGTCGGAGACGATGTTGTGCTTGGCACAGAAATCCAGCATTTCCTGGGTCTCGGCAATTCCGCCAATCAACGATCCGGCAATCTGGCGACGCTTGAAGATCAGGTTGAACACGTCGGGAGACGGATGCGGCTCACCGGGCGCGCCCACCAGCGTCATGGTGCCGTCACGCTTGAGCAAGGAAATGAACGCATCCAGGTTGTGCGAGGCGGCCACGCAGTTGAGGATGAAATCAAAACTGTTCAGGTGTGCATTCATCTCGTCCTGATTTTTCGACACTACCACTTCGTCAGCACCCAGTCTCAACGCGTCGTCTTTCTTGTCGGGCGAGGTTGTGAACAGTACGACATGGGCCCCCATTGCATGGGCAATCTTGACTGCCATGTGGCCCAGGCCGCCCAGACCAACAACACCTACTTTCTTGCCCGGGCCGACCTTCCAGTGGCTGAGCGGCGAGTAAGTGGTGATACCGGCACACAGGAGCGGTGCAACGGCAGCCAGATTTTCGGTATGGGTGATCTTTAGAACAAACTTTTCGCTGACGACGATATTGTCGGAATAACCGCCATAGGTATTCTCGCCGCCAAAGACCGGGCCGTTATAGGTGCCAACGAAACCGTTCTCGCAATACTGTTCAAGCCCTTCATTGCAGGAAGAACATTGCTGACAGCTATCGACCATGCACCCTACGCCAGCCACATCGCCTACCTTGAAGCGGGTCACATGATCACCAACCGCTACGATACGACCAACGATTTCATGTCCCGGTACTGACGGGTATAGCGTGTTCTTCCATTCATTGCGCGCAGTGTGCAGGTCCGAATGGCAGACGCCGCAGTACAGGATATCGATCTGTACATCGTGTGGGCCTACATCACGCCGGTCGAAGTTGTACGGTACCAGTGGATCCTGAGGGGAATGAGCGGCATAGCCCTGAGACTTGATCATGCTTATCGTCCTCTTGCAGAAGGCCGTAACGGCCAGAAAAAGGCAGGAAACAGTGGACTCGTTTCCACCGGCAAAGTTACCGTGCCCCTATCGGGTCCTGGCGCGCCTTGATGCAAACGCCACCACCCTCTTTAGCAAGAAGGACATGACCGCATGACAACCCCTATCATTTTCGACACCGATCCGGGCATTGATGACGCCCAGGCCATTGCCATCATCATGGCTGATCCGGGCATCGAAGTGGTTGGCCTGACCACCACCTTCGGCAATGTCTCGATCGAGACGGCCACGCGTAATGCCTTATCGCTTGTCGAGCTGGCGGGTCAGGACATTCCCGTGGCCCAGGGCATGGGTACTCCGCTGGAAAAAACGCCTCACCCTGTTCCCGCCCATGTGCATGGCGATGACGGCCTGGGCAATCTGAACCTGCCCGCCCCGACGCGTCAGGCGGTGTCCCAGAGTGCGGCCGAGTTCATTGTCGAGGAAACGCGCAAGCGTCCCGGCGAAATCACTCTGGTGGCTGTCGGCCCGCTGGGTAATCTGGCTAAGGCCCTGGAGCTTGATCCAGAGGTTATCCACCGCGTAAAGCAGGTGATCGTTATGGGCGGCTCGATCCGTGAGGGCGGCAACGTTACGCCACTGGCGGAAGCCAACATGTTTTCCGACCCGCATGCAGCCGCCCGCGTCATGACGGCTAGCTGGCCGCTCACGCTGGTAGGCCTGGACGTTACCCACCGCACCTGCCTCGATCCGGTGCGCATGCAGCGCATCACCGAAGCGCACCGCACCCTGGGTCCACTCTTGGCCCATAGTTACGCCTTCTATGCCAAGTTCTACAAATCGGCCCTGGGCATAGACGGCTGTACACCCCATGACAGCTGCGCCGTGGCATTCCTGCGTCATCCGGAGTGGTTCCAGACCGTACGCGGCCACCTGAACGTGATAACCGAGGGGCTTGCCGAAGGCCAGACCGTATTTGCACCCGAAGGCCGCCAGTTCGTAGGAGACCGGTGGAGCCAGTCACCTCTCGTCGACGTGTGCATGGGCATCGATGGCGAAGCAGTCGTGCACTGGATGGAAGAGGTCCTGACGGCCAATACCTAAGCCCGGTCATGGCGCTACGGCTCATTTCGTAGCGCCCGCACGATGGGTGGAGTACAGCGATACCCATCGCCTCTACCGCCACAGCTTTTTCTGCTCAAGCATTGCCGTAGTTCTCAGTTTTCAGGCTCAACCACCGCAGACAGCCGCTTGCGTGGCCCTCGCTGGAACTAACGCAAAGCGGCTGTCTTCCAAGCGACATCATTATGAGAAGGGGGAGTACACCATGCGCCAATGGTTAGCCATCCTGTTTACAGCCTTGGCCCTGACAGGACTCGGCGGGTGTGATGACCAGCCTGAGGACCGCCGCAAGGAGGCTGCTGAACACGCGCAAAAGGCCAAGGAGCATGAAGCCGCCGGTAATCAGCAGGCAGCCGATGCCGAGCGTGCCGCCGCGGCAGAAGCCGATCATGCCGCGCGCCTTGAGGAAGCTGAAAAAGACCCTCAGAAAGAAGGTAATGCCGAATCACCGCGTTAAGCCTTCCAGGCTGACTCACGTAATAACCTGTCTTAAAACCGACCGTGACAGCCCCTACACGGTCGGTTTGCACAAATAGACAAAAAATTTCGGATAAAACCTTCCATATCCTCCGGAACCCTTTGTTTTCAGGGGGATCAAGACAATTTAAAAGCTAAAAAACACGCCTGGATACAATCTCCTGATGGCTCAGTGCCGCTTGTTCATAATTCTGTAACATATTTGTCGCTTTAATTTCACGTACACAAACTAGCTTCTGCCTCACTTAACAGCCAGACATGCCTAGGAGGCATCGTGTACGCCACTCGCACTTTCCGTCTTGCCGCTCTTCTGTCTGCTCTCTGCCTGAGCACGGTCGCTCATGCCACAGACGTTACAGGCGCCGGTTCCAGCTTCGTCTACCCGGTACTGTCGAAGTGGTCTCAGGCTTACAGCCAGAAAACCCAAAACCGTATCAACTACCAGTCCATTGGTTCGGGCGGCGGTATTGCCCAGATCAAGGCGGGCACGGTTGATTTCGGTGCCTCCGACGCCCCGCTGAGCACTGACGATCTGCAAAAGTCAGGTCTGGGTCAGTTCCCCAGCGTGATCGGCGGTATCGTACCGGTCGTCAACGTGGAAGGTGTTGCGCCCGGCCAGTTGAAGCTGGACGGCGAAACCCTGGCCAAGATTTTCATGGGTACCATCAAGACCTGGAACGACCCGGCCATCGCCGCGCTGAACCCGGACCTGAAGCTGCCTTCGGCCAACATCACCGTCGTACACCGCTCCGACGGCTCGGGCACCTCCTACAACTTTACCAACTACCTGGCTAAGGTTAGCCCTGAGTGGAAGGAAAAGGTCAACTTCGGCACTACAATCAACTGGCCGACCGGTGTAGGTGGCAAGGGTAACGAAGGGGTTTCTGCTTACATTAAGCAGATCAAGAACTCCATTGGCTACGTGGAATACGCCTATGCCCTGCAAAACAAGATGTCCCATGCTCAGCTGAAAAACGCGGCAGGCACCTTTGTTGAGCCGAACGCGAAGAGCTTCCAGGCCGCTGCTGATACTGCAGACTGGGGCGCTTCCAAGGACTTCAATCTGTTGATGACCAACGCGCCAGGTGCTGACGCGTGGCCAATCACTGCCACGACGTGGGTGATCATGTACAAGGAGCCGAAGAACGCCGAGCGTAGTAAGGTAGCCTTCGATTTCTTCAAGTGGTCCCTGGAAAACGGCCAGAAGGATGCCGCTGCACTGGACTACGTTCCGCTGCCGGACTCCCTGGTCAAGAAGATCGAGGCGTATTGGGCATCTGACTTCAAGAGCTGATTCCCCACTGCCCCTCCCCGTGCACCCTGCCTCGATCGTCGAGGCGGGGTGCACTGCTGAAGGATCCTGAAAAATGCCCGCTATACCCTATACGACCGCCACCCGGGAACAACGAGAGCAGCGTGCCAGACGCGATACGCGCCATGACCGCTGGTTCCGTATTACCCTGCTGACCGCTGCACTGCTTGTCCTGTTCGTCATGCTTGGCGCAGCGGTATCCACACTCTGGGGTGGTCGCCTGGCCTTTACCACCTTTGGCTGGTCCTTCTTGACCAGCAGCGAGTGGGACGTGGTCAACGGACGCTTCGGCGCCCTAGTGCCTATCTACGGCACACTGGTTACCTCTCTGATTGCGCTGATTCTGGCCGTACCGGTCAGCTTTGGTATCGCGCTGTTTTTAAGCGAGATCGCGCCACCTTGGCTGCGTACGCCGGTTGCGTCCGCAGTCGAACTGCTTGCCGGCATCCCCTCGATCATCTACGGGATGTGGGGCCTGTTCGTATTCGGCCCGTTCATGGCGGAGTATCTGGCGCCCTGGATCAATGACTATCTAGGCGCTATTCCGGTTATCGGCGGTCTTTTCCAGGGCCCGGCGCTGGGTATCGGTATGCTGAGCGCCGGCATTATTCTGGCGATCATGATTCTGCCCTTCATCACATCGGTGATGTACGAGGTCTTCCGAACCGTTCCACAACAGCTGAAAGAATCAGCCTATGCATTGGGCTCGACGACATGGGAAGTCTGCTGGGATATCGTTCTCCCCTACACTCGCTCAGCAGTCGTCGGCGGTATCTTCCTGGGCCTGGGACGGGCGCTTGGAGAAACCATGGCCGTGACCTTTGTATTGGGTAACGCCCACCAGCTTTCCCTGTCGCTGATGATGCCCAGCAGCTCCATTGCTTCGGTCATCGCTAACGAGTTCAACGAGGCCTATACTGATTTGCATCGCTCCTCGCTGATCGCCCTGGGCTTCTTGCTATTCGTCGTCACGTTTATCGTGCTGATGCTGGCCCGTCTCATGTTGGCGCGTATGTCGCGTCGGGCAGGTAATTGATGGCCGTCAACGAAAACCTCTATCGCGCCCGCAAGATCAAGAACGCCATCGCCATGACGCTCAGCAGCGCGGCGGCGATTATCGGCCTTGGCTGGCTGGTCTGGATTCTGGCCACTACCCTGATCAAGGGTGGTAGTGCGCTGAGCCTGACGCTCTTTACCGAGATGACGCCACCGCCCGGCGCCGAAGGAGGCTTGGCCAACGCCTTGTATGGCAGCGTGCTGATCAGCCTGCTTGCCCTGGCCATTGGTGCGCCTATCGGCATTCTGGCTGGATTGTGGCTGGCCGAGTTCGCTCGTACCTCCAAGTTGGGCACGGTGATTCGTTTCGTGAACGATATCCTGTTGTCTGCCCCGTCCATCGTGATCGGTCTGTTCGTCTACACCGCCGTCGTGATCCCGATGAACCAGTTCACCAACGGCTCGATCAGCTTTTCGGGCTTTGCCGGTGGACTTGCGCTTGCCATGCTGGTGATTCCAGTGGTGACCCGGACCACGGACGAAATGCTTCAGCTGCAGCCTGCCTCCCTGCGTGAGGCGGCCCTGGCGTTGGGTATCCCGCAGTGGAAAGTCACTATTGAGATCCTGCTACGCGCGGCCAAAGCCGGCGTGGTAACAGGCGTTCTACTGTCCATGGCGCGTATCACCGGTGAAACAGCGCCTCTGCTGTTTACCGCCTTTGGCAACCAGTTCTGGAACTCCGACCTGCTCAAGCCGATGGCCAGTGTGCCGGTCACCATCTTCCAGTTCGCCATGAGCCCGTTCGAAAGCTGGCAAGCGCTGGCGTGGGCAGGTGCGCTGTTGCTGACTATCTTTGTTCTGGTCCTGAGCCTTCTATCCCGTTTCGTTTTCTCCCGTAATAAAGGTGCCCAATGAGCAATCTTCAGACGCATATGCCAGAAATCTGCGCGCGCAACGTTGGGTTCCAGTACAAGAACCATATCGCGCTGAAATCCATTAACCTGGATATCCCGGCCAACAAGATCACCGCGATCATTGGCCCATCCGGCTGCGGCAAGTCCACGCTTCTGCGTATCTTCAACCGCATCTACGCCGAATACCCCAATCAGAAGGCTACCGGTGAGATCCTGCTTGATGGCGAGAACATCCTTGATCCTAAGTATTCGCTGAGCCGCCTGCGCAGCACCGTGGGCATGGTATTCCAAAAGCCGGTGCCCTTCCCGATGTCGATCTTCGACAACGTGGCCTATGGCATTCGCCATCACGAGAAACTGTCCCGCGTCGAAATGAACGATCGCGTAGAGCAGGCCCTTCGCGGCGCGGCATTGTGGGATGAGGTGAAGGACAAGCTCCAGCAGAGCGCCTTGGGTCTTTCCGGTGGTCAGCAGCAGCGCCTGTGTATTGCTCGGACCATTGCCCTGCGTCCCCGCGTACTGCTACTGGACGAACCCACGTCAGCGCTCGACCCGATCTCAACCATGAAGATTGAACAGCTGATCACGGACCTGAAAGAGCAGTTCACTGTTGTGATCGTGACCCACAACATGCAACAGGCCGCCCGCTGCTCGGATATCACTGCGTTCATGTACCTGGGTGAATTGATCGAAGTGGGGTCGACAGACCTGATCTTTACCAAGCCTAAGCAAAAGCAGACCGAAGACTACATCACCGGACGGTTCGGTTGATGTAACGCAACAGCACGCCACGCCTCGCTTATGGGTGTCTCTCAAGAACCTTGAGCGAGGCGTGGTGCTTCTACCCCCTTTACGTTGTACCGCCCTCCCTGCACTATCTCTTGCTCCCCATTACGAGAAGAGATGATTCACATGCTCTCACCTGAGCAATTCTTAAGCTTTCTGGCCTTGGCTCTTTTGATCACCGCCTCGCCGGGTCCAGACAATTTGATGGTTTTAGGTATTGGCGTCTCCAAAGGGCGATTGCGCGGCATGGTATTTGGCTTTGGTTGTGCACTCGGCTGTCTGGCGCATACCGCCTTGGCCGCGCTGGGCGTTAGTGCGCTGATTGCCGCCTCGGCCACGGCCTTCACTGCCCTCAAGATTGCCGGCGGGCTTTACCTGATATGGCTTGGTATCCAGGCGCTTCGCAGCACCGGGCAGACGCGTATCGACAATGATGTTCAGATTGATGAGTCGCTGAGCAAGCTGTTCTTCAAAGGTCTGTTCGCCAATGCGATCAATCCAAAAGTCGTGCTGTTCTTCCTGTCCTTTTTGCCGCAGTTCGTGATTGCCGAACAGGGTCATGCCAGTCTGCAAATCCTGCAGCTGGGCGTACTGTTCACACTTCAGGCGGCGGTGCTGTTTGGTCTGTTGGGGTACTTCTCGGGCGCAGCCGGGCAATGGCTGCAGCGAAAGCCCCGTATTGGGCTATGGCTCGATCGAGTCGCAGGCGGCATTTTCGTCGCGCTGGGCGTGCGTCTGATCGTTTCACGCTGATAGGCAGGCGGGGCAAGCGGGCCCCGCCATGCGATGTTTACTGCCCGCCCAGCGCGAAGTTGGGCAACTCGCCTACAGGTCTGGCGAAGCGGAAAGGAATGGACACCAGCGCATCCCCCTCGCCCTGCTGAACCACGAAATGCAGGTGCGGCCCGGTACTGCGTCCGGTATTGCCTGACTGCGCCAGGGGTGTACCTGTCGTAACCTTCTGCCCTTCCCTTACGACAACCGAGCCACGCTTGAGATGCAGATAGGCACTCTGCGTACCATCATCATGCTGGATACGAACAAAGTTGCCTGACGGACTCGGTCCATGCCCGAACTGGCGATTCTGGATCTCGATGACAGTACCGCTACGCGCCGCTACGACGGGCGTGCCTTCAGGCATGGCGACATCCACGGCATAACGGCCCTTGGGCGTATGATGGCTGAAGTCACCGTTCGCGCCCTGGCTGATGAAGAACGGACCGCCCTGCCAGGGCAAGGAATAGGCGTAGCCGGCTGTAATACTGGCCAAACTGTTGGGGTTGCCCAGCCCGCCGCCACTGCCTGGTGCGAAATGAGGAGAAAAGCTGAACGCCTGGTCATAGTGCATCGGGAAGCCCTGCTGACGTTTCTGCAGCGTGGCCACGCGAAGCTGACTATTGGCTGGGACCGTCTGGCGAATCACGCCATTACCAACCCCGCCTACATTGACAGTCCGGCTCAAGCGCACCGTCACCGTTACGGGTACGTCCATATCATTGCGGACTTCCAGCGCTTTGCCTGCTTTGGTGTTCAATGTCAGGAGACGAACACCGCCCTTACGCTTGGCACGAGGCTTTTCCGTGAGGCTCGTTTGATCAGCCTTGCTGATCAGGGAGGTTTCCTTGCTTTGCTCTGCCATGGCCCACGTGGGCGAGGCCAGCAGCCATGAAGTCAATAAAGCTGAACACAAATAGCGCATGCTGTGATCCGTCACTCGGTAAGGTCTGTGCCCACGCTTGATTGGGCGGGCGAAGGGTCGCCGATTGCATGGCGGGATCGGCCTATGATCCAGAGCGAGGAGGTTGAGTTCCAGCGCACACTTTCAAAGTGAGAGGCAAATCAAACTTCCTGATAGCGACCTGACATCAGGCATTACCGCCTATCGGCTCTATGACGCCTAGCCCAGCTCAGGTAGACCATTCATCGGTCAGTAAGCGGGTAGCCGATCTCTTCATTTCGGTTTGATCTTTAAGGTTTGTTACTTATGACCAAATGCTCATAACAATGACCTGACCAAGCATTTTGACTTCCTATACTGAAAACAGGCCGCACCTCTCGCAGCGGCCTGCTGCGGAGGACTTACAACGTTTCGCCGATAGCGTCCTTCGGCGAAAGTGAGGTGTGTCATGATCAATCACGTTTGGGGCCTTCTGGCCCATCCTGATCGTGAATGG
This sequence comes from Pseudomonas sp. C2.3V, assembly GCF_058536325.1. Lineage (NCBI taxonomy): Bacteria > Pseudomonadati > Pseudomonadota > Gammaproteobacteria > Pseudomonadales > Pseudomonadaceae > Pseudomonas > Pseudomonas sp. C2.3V. The sequence continues at coordinate 3,568,664 of NZ_JBZUBN010000001.1, forward strand.
AAGCAGATCGATAACGAGAGGGAGTCGGTTTCCCATGCGTATGCGCATCACATCCTCTGGTTGGCTGCCATTCCAGCAGTCTGCGCCTTTATTGGCACGACCCAATTGGGTTGGAGCTTTGGCGGTAACCATCTTCTTCGCCTGTCACCCTGGACAGCCTTCACGATAGGGGTAATGTCCTACGCCTTGATGCTGGGCGCCGTTTACGTGATGGGCAGTGTGATTCACTGGCTGGCACGGCGCTATCCTGACCGGCCCAGCAAGGAACGCTGCGTAGTCTTTGCAGGTTACATTGCCACGCCTATGTTTTTAAGCGGCCTTGTTGCGCTTTACCCGCTGGTCTGGCTATGTGCATTGGCCGGGATTGCCGGGCTCTGCTACACCGCCTACCTGCTCTATGTAGGTATCCCGAACTTTCTGAATATCGATCGCCGTGAAGGCTTCATCATGTCAGGCTCGACACTGGCCATTGGCGTGCTCGTGCTGGAACTACTGATGGCGATGACCGTATTGCTTTGGGGTTACGGTCTTCAATTTGGCTGATACAGTGACGCCGCTCCTGCGGTCGGAGCGGCGTGCTCCACGCCCAGCATGAGGGATCGCCAACGCGTTGCAGGAACCTTTAGGCGTCTGACGCTAGCCAGACGCTATAAACCCTGTACCTGATCGCCTGTCTTGACGCCCTGTCGCCTGAACCATCCCTTGTTCATTTCCAGCGCATGCGTGACCTCGGACGGCGCACAGTGCAAGTCCTCGCTTAACGGCTCCATATCCTGAATATCGACAATACGGCCTCGCGCATCGAGAAAGGCAATCGAGAGCGGCAGTATCGTATCGTACATCCAGAAGCACACTTTCTTGGGTTCATCGAACACAAACAGCATGCCATGCATTTCTGGCAACTGATGCCGGTGCATGAGCCCCTGCTCACGCTTACTAGCGGTATCGGCAACCTCGACCGTGACCGTATGAATGCCCACCTGCATCGATTTACGCTCGAATGCCTGAGCATATTCAACCGAGGCGATGAGGACTCCCAGAATAACCGATAGGTCTCGCCGCCGCAGCGCTGAAGCCCGGCGCGCCCAAAAGCACAGCGATGAATACGGCATGATTCCAGAAGCCCTGATGTGATCAACGGAAGGGTAAGGCATGAAACCCAATCGAGCCGCTTAAAGTCCATTTAAGAGTAGCTAAGGCATCGACGTCAGGACAGCGACAGACCCTATCATGACAATAGCCAGGAATGCCGTTCTGCCTTTCTCCGACGGGTTTGTATTTCATATGGGAAGCGAGCATGGTCCTGGGCAAAAGCGATTTCGAACGTGAACAGGCGATTAAGGTTGAAGGCGACGGCCAAAGCGCAGGCGTACCGGCGTCCGGCGAACTGGAAGGCAATGCCTATAACCCCTTGGGCAATCCCGGCGAAAACCATTGGCAGGCAGGTTACGTTACCCACACAGGCCTTGATGAACGTAACAATATCTTTTTTGCCGCGGTGCAGATGACCCGCATGCCGATGGTCGTCTGCGATCCCAATCAGCCTGATACGCCCATCGTATTCGCCAACAAGGCGTTTATGGACCTGACGTAATATACTGAAAAAGACATCCTGGGTCGCAATTGTCGCCTCCTTCAAGGCGAGCAGACCGACCAGACTACGGTTGCCGAAATCCGCACTGCGTTGAGTGAACATCGCGCAGTGGCTGTAGACATTCTCAACTATAAAGCTGACGGAACGCCTTTCTGGAATGCGCTGTTCATGGGGCCGGTGTCGGATCAGAACGGCAAGCTGCTCTACTGGTTTGCTTCGCAGATGGATATCACCCAGCGGCGGCTCACCGAAAACTCGTTTCGGCAGGCACAGAAGATGGAGGCTATCGGGCAACTCACCGCGGGGCTGGCCCATGACTTCAATAATCTTCTACAAGTCATTACGGGCAACCTCGAACTGGCGGGTCAGTACGCACATACTCATCCGATCCTCTCTCAGGCCATTGAGAACGCACAACAAGCGGCCGAACGGGGCGGCAAGCTGACGCAACAGCTGCTGGCCTTTGCTCGCAAACAACGGCTCGAACCCAAACGCCTTAACCTGAACGCCCTGATCGTCGATTTCAGCGAAATGCTGGTGCGGGCGTTGGGCGAGCGAATCGATCTGCGCCTGGACCTCAAACCAGGCCTGCCTTATTGCACGATCGACCCAACGCATATGGAGATGGCGCTACTCAATGTGCTCATCAACGCACGCGACGCCATGCCCAAGGGCGGCAAGGTGACGATTGGAACAGCCACGATAACCAACCGTGAGCGCATTGATGTGCACCACCTGCCTCCGGGTGGGTATGTGGTGATTTGTGTCATCGATGAAGGCGAAGGCATGTCCCCCGAAGTGATTCGCCGTGCAACAGAGCCTTTCTTTACGACCAAGGCGCCAGGCACCGGATTGGGGCTGGCTATGGTTCACGGTTTCGTTCAGCAATCCAATGGACGCCTGGAAATCGAAAGCGAACAGGGCAAGGGGACGGCCGTACGCATGATTTTCCCGATTACGCAGGAGCAGGCTTTTTCTCCGCACCAGCAGCCGTTTCGCGCCTCAACACAGCCTTCAGAGTCGGGCACCATTCTGCTTGTAGAGGACAGTGAAGATGTACGTCGGGTAACTGAGGATTACTTGAGTTCGCTGGGTTATACGGTGCTCTCGGCCCAGAGCGGCGAGGAAGCACTTCAGCTGCTCGACCGCCATGGAAAGGTCGATCTATTATTTACGGATGTGATCATGCCGGGAGGCATGAATGGCCTGGTACTTGTAGAACGTGTCAGGCAGCGGCTGCCTAACCTCCCTGTCCTGCTTGCCACGGGATACATGGATGAGCTGGCCAACCAGAACGTTAGAGACGCTTCGATGAACGTTCTGAGTAAACCCTATCGCCGTAACGAGCTGGTGGACCATATCCATGCGGTGTTCAAGCGTGACAAGCCTTCTTCCACGCCTTGATGCCTTGTGTTCAGTCTGAGGAATACATGCAACACATTCTGGTAGTAGATGACGACACGCAAATCGCCATGTTGTTTGAAGGTTTTCTGGAGGCCAGCGGTTATCGCGTAACCGTCGCGAACAATGCCCTGGCAGCGCTTGAAGCCGATGCCCGAGACGCCGCTGATGCGGTGGTCACAGACCTGTCCATGCCCGGCATGAATGGTCGGGAGCTGATCGATCAGTTGCGGGCGCGGCGGCCACACCTGCCCGCCATGATCGTATCAGGCTATCCCTGCAACAATGATCTGGATAAGGCCAACCGGATCGTAGTACTTATGAAGCCGGTCAGGCTGATGCAGCTTGCCGAACGGCTCAGGGATATCCTGGCCGATGCGCAGACGGCTCATAACCTGACCGCTTAGAGTACAGACCGGAATCACCACCTGATGGGCGCTGTCCAGACGATCTCGTCTAGGCGACCCCGTCTAGGCGACCCCGTCTAGGCGACCTCATCTGCCGATACCCTGTTTAGGCTACACCTTCGATGACGCACATCGGGGTGCCGGCGCAGGGCTCTTTCATGACCTGTACCCGGACGCCAAACACCTCTTTCACCAAAGCAGGGTTGATAACCTCGTGAGGTGAGCCGAGCGCTTGCAGGGCACCCTGTTTCATCACAGCCAAGTGATCAGCATAGCGACAGGCCTGATTCAGGTCGTGCAGTACGGTAATTACGGTCTTGCCCTCTTCTGCAAGCGACTGCATCAGTTCGAGCAGCTCGACCTGATGGCAGATGTCCAGATAGGTTGTGGGTTCGTCCAGCAGAACCACGGATGCATCCTGCGCCAGTACCATGGCCAGCCAGGCGCGCTGACGCTGGCCACCGGAAAGGTCCGCCAACAGCCGACCACGCAGTTCGCCAAGCCCCATGCGTTCAAGCGCTGCTTCCACATGGGGTTTGTCCATCTGGCGCAGACGCCCCCAAAGGCCGTTATGCGGGCTACGGCCGTAGCCCACCAGCTGTTCGACTGTCACCCCTTCCGGCACAGGCAACACTTGCGGCAGAAAGGCAACCTGCTGAGCGATCTCCTTCGCAGACAGAGAGGCATACGCCCTACCGCCCAGCCTTATTTCGCCCTGCGTGGGTGCCAGCACTCGGGCAAAGGCCTTGAGCAAGGTCGACTTGCCGCAGCCGTTGGGGCCGATCAAGGCTGTTACCTGGCCGGCAGGTGCCTTGAAGTGAAGCGTGTCGACAATGGCCTTGCTGCCATATCCCAGTGTCAATGCGACTGCTTCGAGCATGGAGTCACCCCTTGAGCCGCGTGAGCAGCCATAGAAAATACGGCGCGCCAATGATGGCCGTGAGAATACCGGCTGGAATCTCAACCGGTGGGATCAGCCCTCGCCCCAAGGTATCGGCCAGTACCAGCAGAATGGCGCCTACAATGGCGCTTGCTGGCAGTAGCCACTGATGACGGCCACCGATCAGGCGGCGCGCAAGATGCGGTGCGACCAGACCGATAAAGCTGACCGGCCCGATGATCGCCACGCCCAGACTCGTCAGGATCACGGCCAGTACCAGCACGGCGAGTCGTGCTGGGCCCAGGCGAACCCCCAGCCCCGAAGCGGCTTCATCGCCCAACCCAATCAGATTGAGAGGCTTAGCCAGCATAAGCGCCAAGGGCAGCCCTGCCAGCAGCGGTACGGCCAGTCCAACATGGTGCCAGGTGCGGCTCCACAGGCTACCGGTCAGGGCCAGCAGGGCGGTATTGATGTTAAGAGGGTGAGACAGGATTAGAAACTCGATTACGCTGCCAAGGGTGAGTGAGATCGCCACACCCGATAACGCAAAACGTACCCCGGAAAAGGATCGCCCGGCACTGTAGAGTGCCAGGGCACCTGCGCCAAGCGCACCTCCAAGGCAGGCTACCCCGGGTAGCCAGACAAGCGAAAGCGCAGGGAAATAGATCAGCGCGATGGTCAATGCCAGCCCCGCACCCTGGGTTACCCCCAGAATCTCAGGTGAAGCGAGCGGGTTGCGAATCACGCCCTGCACCAACGCGCCTGCCAGGGCAAAGCTTCCTCCGGCCAGCACAGCGATCAATGTTCGCGGCAGACGATGCCGCCAGACAAGAAAGTCCTGCGCGTCATGCGCGATAACGTGCTGGATCGCCTCGACAGGGCTCAACCATTGCGTGCCGATGCATAGACTCGCCAGGCAGACGACGAGCAATACGGCAATAAGCGCGATCAGGCTAGCGGCAGGACGGCTCATCGGGAGCGCCTCGCCAGCCATAGGAAAAACGGCGCCCCCACCAGAGCCGTCACTACACCAGCCGGCGTTTCAGCCGGAAACGCCACTGCGCGAGCCAGGATATCGGAGGCCAGAACGATGACCGCGCCAAGAGCGGCACTGGCGGGCACCAGCACACGGTAATCGTGCCCCAGCCAGTAGCGGGCCATGTTGGGCGCGACCAGACCGACAAAGCCGATCGGCCCGATAGCACAGACGCTCGCGCCTACCAGCAACAGGCTGACCGCAAAGACCAGCAGCCGCAGCCCGGCAAGCCGAACACCCAGCGAGCGGGCCGCGTCATCGCCCAGGTTGATGAGATTGAGCCGGGGCGCGCAGGCCAGCGCCAGGACGCTGCCGACCAGCACGGCAGGCCACAGCAGTCCAACCTGGCTGTAAGTGACGTTGGCAAAGGAGCCTGCCAGCCAGTTCAGGACATTCTGCGCCTGATCTTCGACCAGAATGATGGTCAGCCGTGTCAATGCCGCACACAGCGCCGCGACAATCACACCGGCCAGTACCAGACGGCCCTGGGTATCCCCCACCGACCACGCCTTGCCCAGGCTGAACACGATCCCCCAGGCAAACGCACCGCCTAGCAGGGTCATGATCATGGCACCGCCCGGCAATGGCAGCGCCACCAATCCGGTTGAAAAGAGCGCCAGCCCCAGCGCCGCTCCCGCCGTGACACCAAACAGAGAAGGCGATGCCAGCTCATTGCGGGTAATACCCTGCATGAGTGCGCCCGCCATGGCCAATGCAGCCCCTACCAGGGCAGCCGCCATTGCTCGGGGCACACGCAGCTGCGCAACAACAAAGGCAATCTGCGTACCGCCCTGGCCGCCGGAAAACAGCCCGTGGAAGGCATCCTGCCGGGTAATGACGAAGGGCGAGTAGACCGATAACGACAACCAGAACAGCCCAAGGCCTACCGCACTCATCGCCCCGAAAGCAAAGCACAGCGCCAGGGTACGGCTCACTCCTGGTCCTTGCCGGTCAGGATCTTCAGCGCATCCTCGGCAATCTGCTCGGACGCCATGATGCCGCGGTTGCGTGCCCAGACGTTACCGTCCACATCGGCCACATGCCCGACCTGTACCGCACCGAGGGCCTGCCACAGCGGCTGTTTGCTCCAGGCATCCACCAGACTCGGGTGGCGATAATGCCCGACCAGCAGCCAGCCGGGGTTTAGCGCCAGGAGCTGTTCGAGGCTCACGAACTCGGTCGGTGCTGCGCCAGCACGCACGCTTGGTACCGTCAGGCCAATGGTCTTAAGCACGCTGCCAGCATATGAGTCAGGGCCGTGTACGGAAAAGCTGTCTTCCCGGGCCACACCAAACAGAACCTGGGTGTTGGCAGGAATATTCGCCGCAATGTCCTTGAGGTGCTGGCGATTGGCCGAGATACGATCCTGCATGTCCACGGAACGGTCCAGCGCCTTGCCGATCAATTCAGCTGAGGTAAGGCTGCTTTCGTAATTCTCTCCGCGAGACGGCAGCAGCAGCGTAGGGGCAATGCTGGAGAGTTCGTCATAGAGACCGGCATGACGGCTCTCGTCTGCAATGATGAGGTCCGGCTTCAGCCGGGCAATGACCTCGATATTGGGTTGCGAGCGCAAACCGACAGACGTCCACTCACCAATGGCTTCCCGAGCGCGAGGCAGGACGCGGCTGGCATCGCCGTCATCGGCAACGCCCACCGGCGAGACATGAATTGAAGCCAGCGCATCGACAAAGGAAAACTCCAGCGCTACGACACGCTTGGGTGCTTCTGGCAAGGTAAGGGTGTGCTCGCCATCATTGAGCGTGATCGGATTGGCTTGGGCCGCCTGGGCGAAAACAACCGCCAGGGAAAACAGACAGAGAGACAGAAATGAGCGCTTGAACATGAGTGACCTGATAGCCCACGGGGCCATTAACGGTAAGGCGAAAAAAGCGGGCACTATTCCACATTGGCTCCGCGGGATCAAAACTCTTCACCGTAGCAAGTAAGAGTCATTACCATTTTCCGACCTTGCGGTGACGAATGAAACCCTCGCCGTCTTATGCTGCGTACTTTGCATACAGGCTTTGAACTTGCGCGTTGTTTCAAGCCTCCTTGTTTACAGGTACATATTCAAATCGAAGATGAGGTCTGCATGAGCATCGAGTCATTGAACAGTGAAGAGCATGTCCTGGGAGCCGTTCTGGACGGAGACCGCGAACATCCGCTTTTCGAAGCCTATGTGGCTTATTGCGATGAACGCACCGAGGCCATGCTGGCCTGCGTCAGCTTTCGGCAATGGCTGTCGGAACGTACCCATATCGAGCACGTTGCGGCTGAGCTGGCGGAACGTGCCCGTCAGGCTGGTATTCGGGAGTCGGCTCTGGATGAACTGGTTCGCGATGCGTCAGGGGCTAACCAGCCCGATGTCATCAGCATTCGTACGGACGAGGCGCCGGAGGATGAAGAAGGTGAGATGGAATCGCTGGATACGTTAGAAGCCGAAGATGCGCCACATGGGCTGGAAAGCCAGATCATTTTTCTGATGACCCACTTTGGCATCTCAAAGGTGGAAATCGAAAAGGAGCTGGGACTGCCGCTTGAATAAAAAAGCGGCTACGTCGCTCATGAGTCGACGTAGCCGCCAAACCAGGCCTCAAGGGCCTTTTGGGGAGATTACTTGACGCTGTCAGTCATGACGCTGGCCTGCGTGGGATTGTTTTTGCTATCCCCTTCCGGCTCGCCGGTGTCATAGAGGGTCACGTCCAGATCCTGGCCCGGTGCCGGACGGCCTTCCAACGGAGGCAGTGCCTTGGCCTTTTCGATATCAACACCCACACCGTCGGCCAGACGCTGACCGTAATCCGGATCGCAATGCCAGAAGTGCCAGATCATCCGCAGCTGGATGTTTTCCGGGCACTGCTTGAGATCGCCTGTGATGTTGTTGATCAGGTCCTCACGCTCCCAGTCCTCGAAGGTGCGATAGCGGTCACCGGCCTGCTTGTAATCCGCCGCGGTCTTGGTGGTCTGATAACGTCCCAGATGCCCTTCGACCCACTGGTGGTAGTCCTTCTTGGGCTTGGGTGCTTCACGCAGACCGCCCTGGGTGCTGGGCTCGTAGTTCACATGGGGATTTTCCCCACCATTATCCACGTTGTAGGCCATGAAGCCGTCGCGCTGGTTGGTGGCTACCGTTGTTTTTGCCGCATTGATCGGGAGTTGCAGGTAGTTGGCGCCTACGCGATAACGCTGGGTATCGGAATACGATAGCGTCCGACCCTGCAGCATCTTGTCGTCGGAGAAGTCGATACCGTCTACCAGCACGCCAGTACCAAAGGCAGACTGCTCGGTCTCGGCAAAGACATTGGACGGATTGCGATTCAGGACGATTCGGCCTACCGGCAGCAGCGGGAACTTGTCTTCCGGCCAGCGCTTGGTGTCATCCAGTGGGTCGAAGTCCAGATTCAGGTGCTCGTCCTCGGACATGACCTGGACACACATTTCCCACTCAGGAAATTCGCCTCGTTCGATGGCGTCGTACAGGTCGCGGGTGGCATGCCCCACGTCATTTTTCTGGATTTCAGCAGCCTGCTCGCTGGTCAGGTTCTTCACACCCTGCTTGGGTTCGAAGGAGAACTTGCACAGTACCGCTTCACCCTTGTCATTCACCAGCTTGTAGGTGTTTACGCTGGAGCCCTGCATGTTGCGGTAGGTAGCCGGGCGACCCCAGGGGCTCTTGACCCAAGTCACCATGTGCAGCGCTTCAGGATGATGCTGCACAAAGTCATAGAAGCGCCAGGGCTCCTGACGGTTGCTGATAGGGTCCGGCTTGAACGCGTGGATCATGTCCGGAAACTTGATCGCATCACGGATAAAGAAGACCTTGAGGTTGTTACCGACCAGGTCCCAGTTACCGTCTTCAGTATAGAACTTGATGGCGAAGCCACGGGGGTCCTGAGCTGTCTCGGGCGATTCCTTGCCACCGATCACGGTGGAGAAGCGCAGGAAGATAGGCGTCTGAACGCCGGTCTTGGTGAGCACCTTGGCTCGGGTGTATTTGCTGGCAGGCTCGTCGCCGATCTTGCCATAGGGTTCGAAATAACCATGCGCCGCCGTACCACGGGCATGCACGACGCGCTCCGGGATGCGCTCGCGGTCGAAATGGGTAATCTTTTCGATGAACTGATAGTTTTCCAGCGTAGCCGGGCCGCGCTCGCCTACGCTGCGCAGGCTCTGGTTATTACTGACAGGATGCCCCTGACGGGTTGTGAGTGTTTTCTGTTCGTCAGCCATAGCGATTTCCAAGCCTAAATTCACGGTTGTTGGAGTTATTTAGGTCTGGAAAGCTACGGGGAGTTCGGCCAAGCGAAGCGCCATTAGGCGGACATAGCATGACAATCAGGTGTCAGGCAGCATGGCAAAGTGCCGATGAGAACGGTCTAGCAAACCGCCCCGCCAAAAGCGCATGAATAGCTGGAGCCCTTGCCCAGCCTGCCTTCGGGCATGGTTTGAGTACTTGGAAACAGGGGGTTATTCGAAGTTGGCTTTCGCCTTTATTCAAGCGACCTCATTGATAACGTTAAACCCATCCATTAGTTCTTCTTATCGGTCGAATGTATCGGTTTGTAAAGAAGAGGTAAGGTCAGCCGCTACCTATAGATGCCGGTAGGGCGACTCGCTAGCATTCCGGCCCTGCCTTTTTGTTTTCGCCAGGTATCTATGGACCGCCAGCCTTTTCCTGCATCGCCCGTTGCTGATGAGCCCAGCCGCTGGACGGCCAGGGTCTTACTGGTCGATGACGACGCCCCCATGCGCGAGCTGATCGGTGATTATCTGGCGCGCTTCAATCTGTATGTCGACGGCGTGGCCAGTGGCACCGAGATGCGGCAGAAGCTGGGCGGCAACAGCTACGACATCATCATTCTGGATCTGATGTTGCCTGGTGAAGATGGATTGTCTCTGTGCCGGTGGCTGCGTCAGGACAGCAGTATTCCCATCTTGATGCTGACGGCCCAGTCGGAGCCCATGGACCGGATCATCGGCCTTGAGCTGGGTGCCGATGACTACATGGGCAAACCCTTCGAACCACGGGAGCTGGTCGCCCGTCTTCAATCCGTACTGCGTAGAACTCAGGATACGCGAGGCGTACGCCGGAATGTTGCACGCACGCATATCCGCTTCGATGGTTGGAAGCTCGATGGAGTGCGGCACCAGCTGCACTCACCGGACGGCATGGTCGTTCCGTTATCCAACGCCGAGGTGCGAATGCTCTGGGTATTTATCGATCACCCGCGTCAGGTGCTCAGCCGCGACAAGCTACTGGATGCCACCCGTGGACGCGCCATCGAGGCGTTCGATCGGAGTATCGACCTGCAAGTTTCACGGTTAAGGCAAAAGCTGGGAGACGACCCCCGCTCACCAACGCTTATCAAGACGGTGCGCGGCGAAGGCTACCTGTTCGACGCCCAGAAAATCGGAAACTGACCTGTGCGCCGTCTGGACACCTTATTTGCGCGTCTGTTCGGCGTACTGGTCATTGCCATCGTACTGGGCCACCTGCTGGCCTTCGCCTGGTTCCATTATATGGGAAGGCAGCCCGGCCCATCCCTGCTGCTGCCAGGCGCTGAGTCTCGTCTACCACCACCCGCGATCACAGCATTCAGTGGTCCTCACCCTCTGCCGCCTTTTACCAAGCCATCGCTCCCGCCTCCTGCCGGACCGCCGGTTTCGGCATTAGGTCAGCTTGGCTGGATGTTGGGCGGACCGTTCCCCTTTCAGTTAGGCACTCTGCTGGTTGCTGCCTGGATCAGTGCCCGTCTGCTGACCCGCCCTATCAGCCGTCTCACCGCGGCAGCGCAGGACCTGAGCGATAACCTGGACAGCCCTCCCATACCGGAAACGGGCCCTCACGAAACCCGTGAAGCGGCACGGGTGATGAACCAGATGCGCGAATGCATTGTGGCGCAGATCCAGCAACGCGGACGGATGCTGGCGGCGGTTTCCCATGATCTGCGTACACCACTGGCCCGCGTGAAGCTCAGGCTGGAAGACATCGATGATCCTCAACTGCGCAGCCGTGTAACGCAGGATGTGGACGACATGATCAACTTGCTCAACGCAACACTGGAGTACCTGCGCGAGCAACGCAGTGAAGAGCCCTGGGTGCTGTTCGATATTCAGGCTCTGGCTGAATCACTGACGGAAAACGCTCTGGATGACGGAGCCGATGTATCGCTGAGTGGCCAGTGCAAACCTGTTCGGGCCCAGGCCATGGCCCTGCGCTCATGCCTGACCAACCTGCTCGATAATGCACTGCGCTACGGGGGTAGCGCCGAAATCGTATTGAAGGAACATCCTGACTCCATAGAAATACAGGTGCGCGATCACGGTCCCGGCATTTCGGCCCAATACCGCGAGGCAGTATTCGAGCCGTTTTTCCGCCTGGAAGGCTCCCGTAACCGCAACTCCGGCGGCGTGGGGCTGGGCCTTGCCATTGCGCGGGAGTCCATTCAAAACCAAGGCGGCACGTTGCGCCTGGAAGAAACCCCAGGCGGTGGACTGACCGCCCTCATTATGCTGCCGATACGCTCGGCATGATGCCTTCAACCGCTGTGTATCTCGCCAGATACACAGTCACGATACCCACGACATACTCATGCGTGAAGCTTGAACCTGAGAACTCCCTTTAGCCCTTTCTCAGCCAGGTAGCCCCGTCATGATCAGTGGAATAGGTAACAGTCATTCCAGCTATTTCAGCAGTTACACTGCTAACAAGAACAGTACCACCGTACCCGCCAGCACCACGAGTGATGATGAAAATCCACTCAAGAATCTGTTCAAGGCCTTGGATGCCGACGGTGATGGTTCGATCAGCCAGAGCGAGCTGACCGCAGCCGCCTCCAGCAGCGGAGAGAGTGACGACAGCACGGCAATTGATGTCGACCAGCTGCTCAGCCTGATGGATCAGGACAGCAGCGATAGCATCAGCCCACGTGAATTTGCCAGTGCATTCGCACCACCACCGCCTCCCATGCCGGTAGCTGATGCAGACAGCGACGACCTGACCGACGAGCTGATCGTCAGCCTGGATGCTGATGCCAGCGGTACACTCAGTACCCTCGAACTGGCCGCTCTGGACGACACTAACAGCACGTCGCTGATGTCCGCACTGGACGAAGACGAGAACGGAGAAGTCAGTCAGGATGAATTGAGCCGTGCATTACAGGCCTCGATGATGGCGCAGACGGACAATGACGATAGCAGCACGTCTGGTACGGTCAGTGCAGCCAGCACCTCATCAACAGCCGCCAATGATGCCGTTAACCTGCTGGCGCAAGCGGTGATACGCAAGTACCAGAGCGTTAGCAACTATTCATTGGATGCGTCCAAGGCGTCCCGGATCAGCGTATCGATCTAAGTGAACACGAGGCCATTCTCCGAATGGCCTTTCTCTACGGGACCACTATCCGTTCACAGGCTTGCCGATCAGGTATTCCGTCAGCGTTCGGGCGCAGGCATCCATACCGTCATGCAGGACCACCTCATAGCCATGGGTATTTTCAGTTGGGATGGCGATACACCCTGCCTTACCTTTCGAGCCGGAACTGAGTATGGCACTGGCATCGGAAGCAAAATCCGGCATGAGCGCCGGTTGCGGATTGAGTCCGCAACGCTCGGCAGCCTGCAACAGATCGTCCGTTACGGATTTCGAGTAAAACCCTTTTTCATCACCGGTCAGCACAATCGGGTCGGCGCTAAGCTGCGTATCGTATTCCTCGGCGATAGGCCCCACCTCGACGGCAATGACAATTTCACCGGGTAGCGTTCGGGCTGCATATTGAGCACCGCCATTGGTTTCCTCCTCCTTGGTCGTAAAGACAAACACGGCATCGCGCTTGAGGAGGGAACGGCGCGCAGCCGTCAACGCAGCAGCCTTGAGCGTCGCCACGATAGGCGCACGGTCATCCAGAAAATGGGCTGCGATAGCGTCATTAACATTAAAGGGCTGGCGCCAATGTTGACTCAGTACAACTCGTGTACCAGCCCGTATGCCTGCTTCGCCCAGCTCATCCTTCGAGCGCCGGGTAAGCACATGCACATCCTTCCACTGCACATTGCCGCTGAGCACATCGGCTCCTTGAGGCGATTCGGGCGTGGCGTGCATGGTTCCGAATGACAGTACACCTGGCAGCAGGGCATGCTCACCCATGATATCGACCGGGCACATGCCAAAGTTCACCGGAAAGGCCCCGCCCAGTGCGACGACGCTCAACGTACCGTCAGGGTTGACGCGTTTGACGACCATGGCGATTTCATCCTGGTGCGCCATGATCACGACGCTGCGCTGTGCAGCCTCTTCCCGGGAAATCTCCTCGGTGGCCCGCACGACCCCGATCACGTTATCGGCCGCGTCGACCCATACCTCATCACAGCTGCGCTTGAGCTCACGTAGGCAGATGCGCCTGACTTCATCCTCCTGCCCGCCCGGGCCTCGGGCCAGAAGCAGCTCTTCCAGCAGTTTCAGATCCTCGGTGTTCGCCATGCCTTACCTTCCTGCTCCGGGCGACCTGCTCCGGGCGACCTGCCAGGCAGGCCACCAACCTTCAATCGCGCCCTATTGACTTACTTGCCGCTGTTGGCGTCCTGGTTGTCCTGGCCGGTGGCGTCGTCCTGGGGCGAGTGCATCTGGATGGATGCCTTCTCGGAGCTGGATTCGCTGGATTTGTCATCGGAGCTGCCAAAGCAGCCACTGAGCAGCACGGCACATAGGGTGAGTCCGACCATGCCTATTCTGGAAACCATCTTTCTACCTCCACGTCGATTTCCGGACCCGCCAATACTGAGGCCCGTGTAAGAAAGTCGACCGTCGATCGTTCTGGATGGTTCGAATTGAGGTGAGGGAAACCGGATACAGGCAGTGCCTCTTTCGTGACACAGGTCAACTCCACCGGTCAGTCTTTCACGTTTTTTTGACAATTGAATGATTTCAAATCGCTACCCTGCCGTTTCATTCATTGAAAGGGAGCCTTTACGTGCCCAAGACGTATCCGCTCATCTCCAAAATGAACCATTACCGGTACGGGGTATGGTCGACCAGATCGGGAAATGGCATATTGCCATACCACGATTTATTTGATGATTGAGAAGTACATCATGTCTCTAGCACCCAGTACCGATCAGGTAATCAGTACCCCTCGCCGTGCCCGTCGTACCAAGCACTACGAATCCCAGTACGACTTTCACAATCGCTTGCTCACCCGGTGTGAAGACCGGATCGAAGAGCTTGGCATGCTCGACAATATAAGTCGGGATGAAAAGATGACTCACCTGCAGAACATCGAACTGCTGGCCAATACCGTCTTGGCCCAGACTGAAGAAGAGGACCTGATCAAGCGCGCTCAGGCTGCACTTCAGTACAGTCGCGAGCAGATGCTCGAAGCGTGATCCGCCAGCGCCCAGGGATGGGCTCAGGCATCGTGCCTGTCACGTAGCCGGTAACCCACCCCAGGCTCGGTGATGATGTACTGCGGAGCAGCAGGGTCGTCGCCCAGTTTCTGCCGCAAATGCCCTACCACGACACGTAGGTAATGGGTGTCCTCGACATGGGACGAGCCCCAGATTTCCCTGAGCAGATGTTGCTGGGTCACCACGCGCCCCAGATGTCGAGCAAGGTGCTCAAGCACTGCGTACTCCTTGCGCGTCAGGGCGATGTCACTGTCCTGCACCGTGACGCGGCGGAAAGCAAAATCTACCTTAAGCGCTCCCAGGCTCAGGGCTGACTCCGTCTGCGGCTGGGCTACACCCTGCCTTAACAATACCCGTACCCGGGCCAGAAACTCCTGAATGCCGAAGGGCTTGGTGACGTAGTCATTCGCCCCTGCATCCAGTGCACGGACCTTTTCCTGCTCATCCGCCCGGACCGACAGAATAAGTATCGGTACGGACGACCATTCACGAATTTCCCTGAGGATGGTCTGCCCATCTTCATCCGGCAGGCCCAGGTCCAGCACGACCAGATCAGGCCGCTCCAGTGCCGTCTTGGCCAACCCTTCTGCGCCGGTGGCAGCCTCGATGACCCGATAGGTTTGGGCCGTCAGGCTGATGCGCAGGAATTTACGAATCTGCGGCTCGTCATCGACGATCAGGATCAAGGGTGCATTTGTGGTCATGGAAGCCTTCAGAAAAAGCGAACACTTTCCGCATGCTACGTTATTGAAAGGCGAAACGCCTCAGCCCTCGTTGTCACCGAGCGGTTGTGGATGCAGCGGCAGATGCAGGGTCAAGGTCGCCCCCTTTCCGTCCAGGCCGGTATCAACAGTCACGCGACCGCCGTGCGCGCCCACCATGCCTTGGCAGATTGCCAATCCCAGCCCTGTACCCTGTCCGCCTCTATCACCCCGTGCGGCGGTGTAGAACATATCGAAAATCCGGGCACGTTCCGCCTCTGGAATACCGGGGCCCTGGTCGCTCACAGCCAAGCGGATCTCTTTATCGTCATGCTCGACCGCAACGCGCAGACGCCCGTGCTCCGGGGAAAACCGCGCCGCGTTTTCCAATACGTTGATCAGGGCCTGTTCGATTAGGGCAGGATGCACATAGAGCAGCGGCATATCGGGGGGAACTGACGTTTCGACATGCAGCGGTGCCAGTACAGGCTTCAGTCGGCTCAGGGCGCTGGCCACGACGTCGCCTGGGGAGACCCAGTCGCGGGCCAGCTGCAGCCCGCCATGACCCAACCGGGTCATGTCGAGCAAGTTCTGGATGTACCGATCCAGACGTTCGGCTTCGAGGCGTGTCGTATCCAGAAGGGATTGGCGATCCTCGGCGCTGATGCTGTCGCCCAGCGTGGCCAATGTGTCGATAGAGCCGCGCATGGCGGTAAGCGGGGTGCGCAGGTCATGCGATACGGAGGCCAGCAAGGCGCTGCGTAGCTGCTCGGTTTCCCCATGCAGGCGTGCAGCCTCCAGGTCTTCGGCCAGACGCGCCCGCGCCAGCGCCTGGGCCAGCGGCTGACCCAGCGCAGCAAACAGCCGGCGCTCCTCGGCGCTCAGGCTCCTGCCGTCTTTCAAGGCAATCCCCAGCAGCGCCAGAGGGCCCTCTTCGGATGCCAAGGGCCACCACCACCAGCGCCCATGGGGCAAGGTATCCGTTCCATGACCGGCTGGCTGCTCGTGCTTCCACGCCCAGTCAGCCGCGGCACGCTCGCTTTCATTCAGGACGCTGGCGGTCCCAGCCTCGACATGCCACTGCTCATGGCTATCCCGGCTCATCAGGCAGACCTCGATGTCGGTGGAACTCAGCTGCTGCGCCGCAGCCTTCAGTACCGCCTGCCGGTCAGTGGCGGCCGTCAGCTTGCGGGAGAGTTCAAGCAGGGCGCCGGTTTCGGTTTGGGCCTGTCTGAGGCTGTTCAGCTGCCCTCGCTGGCGGGCCGCCAGATTGCCGGTAAGCGTTGCCATGAACAGAAAGAACATGAGCGTCAGCACATCCTGTTCACGCTGAATGGTGAACGAGAACAGCGGTGGGATGAACAGAAAGTTATAGGTCAGAAAGCTCAGAACCGCGCACAGGATGGCCGGACCACGGCTACTGCGAATGGCGACCAGCAAAACGGCGGTCAGGAATACCAGCGAAATATTGGGAAGCTCCAGCAGGCTGGAGGCGGCCTTGGCCAGAAGGGCTGCGCCCACGGTAGCGCCGATCGCCAGCAGGTAATCCCCGCCATTGCGTTGGGGCGCCTTTGGCAGGGAGGTGCCTACCTCCTCGCGGGCGTCCAGCACACTGATCTCAAGCCCCGTCTCGAACTGTAGCAAGCGCGAGGCCAGCCCCGTACCAAACAGACGGCGAACCCAGGTGGGCCGGCTGCGCCCAACCAGCAACAGGCTGGCCCGGGTCTCCACGGCGTAATTCACCAGGGATTTCGCCACCTCCCCGGCCCGCAGAATGACCACTTCGCCCCCGAGCCGCTCGGCCAGACGCTGGGCGGCTTGCAGGCGGGCGCGCTCGGCCTCGTCCTGTGTCCGCCCGGTCTCGACATGTACCAGGCTCCACGGCAGATGCCGGCGCTCCGCCACCCGGCTCGCATGGCGCACCAGCCGCTCCGCCTGACCGTCACCGTTGACCGCCACCAGCAGACGCCCCAGAAGCGCCGGGGCATCCTCCCCCTGGGCGCGATAACGCCGGGCCAGATCCGAGTCGACCCGCGCCGCTGCCGTCTGCATGGCCATCTCGCGCAGGGCGGTCAGATTGGTCTGACTGAAAAAGGCATCGATGGCTGCCCGCGCCTGCTCGGGCACATAGACCTTACCCTCACGCAGCCGCTCCAACAGCTCGCGCGGCGGCAGGTCGATCAGAACGATCTCATAGGCATCCTGCAACAGCCGGTCCGGTACGGTCTCGCGCACCTGTACGCCGGTCACATCACGCACCTGATCGTTCAGGCTTTCCAGATGCTGGACGTTGACGGTGGTGTAGACATCGATCCCGGCGGCCAGGAGCTCTTCGATGTCCTGCCAGCGCTTGGCGTGGCGGCTCCCCGGCGCATTGGTATGCGCCAGCTCATCGACCAGCACGAGTCGGGGTGGATTGGCGAGTACACCGTCCAGATCCAGCTCCGCCAGGTGCATGCCCCGGTAGTCGTATCGCCGTAGCGGTTGTTGCGCAAGACCAGCGACCAAGGCTTCAGTCTCGGCGCGTCGGTGGGTTTCCACAACGCCGATCCGCACGTCCACACCCTGTCGCTGCAAAGCCTGGGCAGCCTGGAGCATGGCGTAGGTCTTGCCGACACCGGGCGCCGCGCCCAGGAATACCTTCAGCCGACCACGTCCTTCGGCGTGGTCGGCAAGCAGTGCATCGGCGCGCTCGGCGGCATCGGTCATCGCGTACGCTCATCCAGGGCCAGATTAAGTTGCAGCACATTAACCACTGGAGGCCCGATCAGCGAGCGCTCCGTATGCTCGGCGATCAGTTTTTCCAGCTCATCGGCCGGTATGCCGCGCGCCTGGGCTATCCGGGCAATCTGATATCGGGCGGCTTCCGGCGGCAGATCCGGGTCAAGCCCGCTGCCCGACGTCATGACCAACGCCAGCGGCGCCGGCCAACTGCCCTGCTCATTCCCCAGCGACTCGGCGATTCGCTGTACCAGTGCCGGGTTGGATGCCGCGAGATTGCTCGCACAGCTGGACACCGTGGCAAAATCACCCGCCGAGGGACGCGGGTGGAACCATTGGTTTCCGGTAAAGGGCTGTGCGATCAATGCCGAGCCGATGACCTGACCCGCCGGGTTGCGAATCAGACTTCCATTGGCCTGACTGGCAAAGGCGGCCTGTCCGACACCGGCGACCACCAGCGGGTAGGCCACTCCAGTGATCAGGCTCAGGACCAGCATCATGGCCAGGGCGGGACGAACGTGCGCAAACATAACGATTCTCCTAAGGAAGACCGGCCGCTCAGGCCAGCCCTACAGCAGTCAACACCATATCGATCAGCTTGATTCCCACGAACGGCACCAGCAGCCCGCCGAGGCCATAAATCAGCAGGTTACGGCGCAGTAATTGGCTAGCATTGGCGGCCTGGATACGTACACCGCGTAGTGCCAGGGGTATCAGCACCACGATGATCAGGGCATTGAACACAATGGCGGACAGGATCGCGCTTTGCGGACTGTGCAGGCCCATCACGTTAAGTGCACCCAACTGCGGATAAATACTGGCGAACAATGCTGGCAAGATGGCGAAGTATTTGGCCACGTCATTGGCGATGGAAAAGGTGGTTAGCGCACCACGTGTAACCAATAGCTCCTTGCCCACCTGCACGACGTCCAGAAGCTTGGTAGGGTCGGAGTCCAGATCCACCAGGTTGGCCGCTTCGCGAGCCGCCTGGGTGCCGTCGTTCATGGCCATGCCCACATCAGCCTGGGCCAGCGCCGGAGCATCGTTGGCTCCATCACCGCACATGGCAACCAGCTTGCCGTCCGCCTGTTCCTCACGGATGCGGGCCAGCTTTTTCTCAGGCGTGGCTTCGGCGATCACATCATCAACACCCGCCTCGGCCGCAATCGCCGCGGCGGTCAGCGGGTTGTCACCGGTTACCATCACGGTGCGGATACCCAGCTTGCGCAGCTCGGCGAAACGCTCTCGGATACCGGGCTTGACCACATCCTTCAGGTGAATGGCCCCAAGCAGCTGCCCATCGGCACAGACCAGTAGCGGTGTTCCGCCATCCTTGGCAATGCGGTCGATCTCACGGGCCAGCATATCCGGCAGGTGGCTACGTGTCATGCCCAGAAAACGCAGCACGGCGTCCACTGCCCCCTTGCGGTAGACGTGGCCGTCCCAATCAATACCGGACAGGCGTGTCTCGGCGCTAAAAGTGATCGGCGTGACCGCATCACGGGCAGGCTCGTTCATGGGATGTAGAGCCCGCAGGTATTCGACGATGGATTTGCCCTCAGGGGTATCGTCCACCAGTGACGCCAGCAGGGCGCCTTCAGCCAGCTGTTTGGCCGTAACGCCGCTTGCCGCATACATGGCGCTGCACCGGCGGTTGCCAAAGGTGATGGTGCCGGTCTTGTCCAGCAGCAGCGTATGCACGTCCCCGGCAGCCTCCACAGCACGGCCGGATTTGGCAATCACGTTCAGTCGCACCAGACGATCCATCCCGGCAATGCCAATGGCCGAAAGCAGGCCGCCAATGGTGGTCGGAATCAACGTCACCAGCAGTGCCGCCAGGTACAGCATGGGCAGGTCCCCACCGGCATAGCGAGCAAAGGGCTGAAGCGTAGCGACCACCAGGAGAAAGATCAGGGTCAGGCCGATCAGCAGGATATCCAGCGCGACCTCGTTAGGCGTCTTTTGCCGCTTGGCCCCCTCCACCAGGGCGATCATGCGATCCAGCGTAGATTCGCCCGGATTGGTCGTGATGCGTACCAACAGCCAATCTGAGACGATCTGGGTATTGCCAGTTACGGCCGAGCGATCCCCGCCGGACTCACGGATGACCGGGGCGGACTCGCCTGTAATGGCCGCCTCGTTGACAGCAGCGATCCCCTGGACGACCTCACCATCTCCCGGAATCAGCTCACCTGCCTCGACGCGGACCACATCTCCTTTGCGCAACCCCACGGCCGGCACCATTTCGAACAGACCGTCCGAGGTCTGGCGACGGGCCATAAGGTCCTGCCCTACGCCTTTCAGGCTATCGGCACGCGCCTTGCCGCGTCCCTCGGCCAGGGCTTCGGCAAAGTTGGCAAAGAGCACCGTGAACCACAGCCACAAAGTGATTTGTACGGCCACGGCGGTACTCACTCCGGCTTGCGGCAAAAAGCACAGCACGGTGGTGAAGACGGCAGTCAGCTCCACGACGAACATGATCGGCGAGCGCACCAGCTGCCGTGGGTCCAGCTTCACAAAGGCCTGGACCAGCGCTGCCTGCCAGAGCGGTTTGCCGGGCGCAGGCGCAGCGGCAGCAGTGGTCGGTTGGGTATGCATGTTCATATCAATGTCCACCGAAAAGCATCAGTTGATCGGCAATCGGCCCAAGGGCCAGGGTCGGCAGGAAGGTCAGGCCACCTACCAAGAGGATGGTCAGGGTTAGCAGCGTGACGAACAGCGGGCCGTGAGTAGGAAAGCTGTTTGGCCCCTGCGGTACGGTACGCTTGGCGGCGAGGCTCCCGGCAATGGCCAGTACCGGCAGGATGTAGCCATAACGGCCAAGCAGCATGGCCAGTCCCTGCATCAGATTGTGAAAGGGC
The DNA here is from genome assembly GCF_058536325.1 of Pseudomonas sp. C2.3V. Taxonomy (NCBI): domain Bacteria; kingdom Pseudomonadati; phylum Pseudomonadota; class Gammaproteobacteria; order Pseudomonadales; family Pseudomonadaceae; genus Pseudomonas; species Pseudomonas sp. C2.3V. The sequence continues at coordinate 3,589,667 of NZ_JBZUBN010000001.1, forward strand.
GTGTTGGCACCGAACCCGCCAAAGGCCGAGCCGTTATTGGCGGTGGCGGAGGTATAGGCATAAAGCAATTGGCTGAAGCCGTGGGGGCCGGGGTTGCTGATGGCCGATACCGGTCCCGGCAGGCTGATGGCCAGAGCCCCCAGCACCAGCACGCCCAGCGGCATGACCAGAAGTGTTGCCACCAGCAGGCGAACTTCCCGCGCTTCAAGCTTCTTGCCCAGGTATTCCGGGGTGCGCCCCACCATAAGCCCGGCCAGGAACACCGCGATCAGCACGTTGAGCAACATGCCGTAGAGCCCGGCGCCTACCCCGCCAAAGATGACCTCTCCCAGCATCATGTTGAACAACGCCACCAGCCCGGACAGCGGCGAAAGGCTGTCATGCATTGCATTGACCGACCCGTTGGAGGCCGCCGTGGTGGCAACCGACCAGAGCACCGAGGCCGTGATGCCAAAGCGGCTTTCCTTGCCCTCCAGCGAGGCCCCCTGCTCAACAGCCAGCGAGGCCAGGGCCGGATTGCTCTGCCATTCGGACCACAGCGATACGCCTATGCCGATCAGCAAAAGGCCCAGCATGCAGGCCAGAATCGCCCGGCTCTGCCGTAGATCCTTCACATAATGGCCAAAGGTAAACACCAGTGCGGCCGGGATCAGCAGCAGCGAGACCATTTCCAGGAGATTGCTCAGCGCCGTCGGGTTTTCGAAAGGGTGCGCGGAGTTCACGCCGAAAAAGCCACCGCCATTGGTGCCCAACTGCTTGATGGCGATTTGACTGGCGGCTGGCCCCAGCGGCAAGGCTTGCGTACCGCCCTGGACCGTTTGGGCGTCGATATAGGCCGAGAAGGTTTGCGGCACGCCCTGCCAGATCAGCAACACGGCCAGCACCAGGCTGAGCGGCAGCAGGATATAAAGCGTCGCGCGGGTCAGATCGACCCAGAAATTACCCAGCGCCAGGGCGCTGCGGCGGGTAATGCCGCGGCTCAAGGCTACCAGCACGGCAATCCCGGTCGCAGCGCTCACGAAGTTCTGTACGCCCAACCCTACCATCTGGCTGAAATACGACAGCGACGCCTCACCACTATAGGCCTGCCAGTTGGTGTTGGTGACAAAGCTGATCGCCGTGTTCAGTGCCAGGGTCCATTCAAGCCCCGGCAGATGCTGCGGATTGAGCGGCAGATACGCTTGCAGCAGAAGCATCAGGAACAAGGCCAGCAAGCCGACCAGATTGAACAGGAGCAGCGCCAGGGCGTATTGCTGCCAGCTCTGCTCCTGCCGGGCGTCAATACCGCCAAGGCGATAGCCCACCCGCTCCAGCGGCGCCAGGACCGGGGTAAGCCAAGTACGCTCGCCTTCGAGGGCACGGTAGAAAAAACGCCCCAGAAGAGGCGCTGGCGCTAGGAACAACGCCAAAAACAGGACAATCAACAGGCCATCGGCAGTGCTCATGGTCGCGGCCTCACGAACGGTCGGCGCGCATCAGCGCCACCAGCAGGTACACGAACAGGCCCACGGCCAATAGCAGGCACAGGCTATCCAGAACGCTCATGACTCTCTCCTTTACGCGGCACGACCGCTGATGGAGAGCATTGTCGGGAGGAGTCCTGTAAAGGATCGAGACGTAAGCCCCCAGGGAGGCGTAAAGAAAGCGTTAAGAAATGCAGGGCGACCCGTCAGGACCGGCCCTGCAAGGGAAGGCATTACACCTTGAACTGGCCGAGCAGATGACCCAACTGATCGGCAATGCCACGCAACTGCTGGCTGGCCTGACTCGTCTGCACGCTCGCCGTGGCGTTGGTCTGGGCAAGGCCGGCCACCTGCACGACGCTCTGATTAATCTCCTCCACCACATGGGACTGCTGCAGAGTAGCGCTCGCAATCGAGGCGTTTACCGCTGCAAGGTTACGCAGGGTCTGGTTGATCTGCTCAAGGCTGTCGCTGGCCTGACCGGCCTGCTCGATGGTGTGCTGCGAAGCCTGCCGGCTCTCCTGAATGACCCGAACCGCCGCGCCCGAATTGGTCTGCAGCCGCTCGATCATGGCATGAATCTCCTGGGTGGACTTCTGGGTACGCTGCGCCAGAAGCCTGACCTCATCGGCCACTACCGCAAACCCGCGCCCCTGCTCACCGGCACGTGCTGCCTCGATAGCAGCGTTAAGAGCCAGGAGGTTGGTCTGGTCGGCAATGGAGCGGATCACGTCGAGTACGGTGCCGATCTGGGTACTCTCCTGCGCCAGTGATTCGATGACCTCGGCGGCCTGAAGAATGGTATCTGACAACCCTTCGGTCTGGTGGAGGCTGGTCTGGATACTGACCAGCCCCTGATCGGCCCTACGTTCAGCACTCTGCACCTCGCCCGAGGCCTGTTCGGCGTGGCGGGCCACATCCTGGATGGCATGCGTCACTTCATTGATAGCCGTGGCGAGCATATCCATCTGCTGGGTCTGGGTGTCGCTGTGCCGCTGACTTTGGGCCGCAATGGCACCCAGCTCGCCCGAATGACGATCCAGCGAATGAGCGGCCGTCAGTAGCTGACGAATGAGTTCACCCAAATGCTCCGAAAACCGGTTGAAATGACGGCCCAGCTCAGACAACTCGTCACGGCCCGACGTGTCGAGCCTGTGGGTCAGGTCGGCCTCGCCACTGGCGATACTGGCCATCGCCTTGACGGTCGACGTCAGCGGTCGGGTGATGCTGCGCTGAATGAGAAAGATCAAGACGCCCATGAGCACTACGATGACGGCCCCGACGCCTGCCGTCTGCCAGACCTGTGCGCGAAACTCGGCCTGCAGATCATCCAGGTAGACGCCTGTCCCCAGCACCCAGCCCCAGGGCTCGAACTGCTTGACGTAGGAAACCTTGGGCACCGGCTCACTGGCACCGGGCTTGGGCCAACGGTAGGCCACAACCCCACCGCCGTTTTTTGCCACGACTACCATCTCATTGAACAGCGCTTTGCCGTCAGGATCTTTATAGGTAGAAAGGTCCTGCCCGTCGAGCTTGGGGTTCATCGGATGCATGACCATACGCGGTTGCAGATCGTTGACCCACAAGTAGTCGTTGCGACCGTAGCGAAGCGCTTTGAGCACAGCCAAGGCGCCTTGCTGCGCCGCCTCACGGCTGAGCGTGCCGCCCGCTTCCAACGCCTGAAAATGTGTGAACACACCCAGGGCGGTCTCGACCACATGCTGCGTCTTTTCGGCCTTGCCCTGATAGAGGTGCTCATAGGAGGCCCTGAGCGTCAGCGCGCCGAAGGCCAGCAGCATCAGGGCCGCGACGGTCAGGATCAACCACAGACGCGCGCGAACGGGGTATTTGCGTAAGACATCCATGCAACAGGCTCCTGTTTATTCTTGTTGAAGCTCACATGACATGACGGTGCCCGGACTCTTTTCGGGCTGTCTTTGGATTCATCGACTCCCTTTCGGGGATCTGAAGCCCGACCCGATGACTGGCTACGCTCGCCCGGCCAGTGGCTCCTCGGGCGGATGCGACAGAATGAAGCAAACTTTCGCCTAAACCTTCGCGTCTATTGGCCGATAGTCCTGGCAGCCAAGTTGAATTCCTGAACAGGTCACCCATGCCCAAGCACAACCCGTCCGATGACTCCCTCTCGCTGCTGCTGTTCTCATTGCGCAGCGGAAAGCTCATGGCCATCAACCTGCTCAAGGTCAGCGAAATCATTCCGTGCCCGCCCCTGACGCGCATGCCTGAGTCGCATCCACATGTCAAAGGCGTCACGACCCTGCGAGGCGCCTCGCTATCGGTGATTGACCTGAGCCGTGCCATTGGCGAACAGCCCCTGGCCGACCCTTCTGGTGGCTGTCTGATCGTGACCGAGATCAGCCGTACCAAGCAGGCGCTACACGTCCAGAACGTTGCCAAGATCATTCACTGCCGGTCGAGCGACATCATCCCGCCCCCCTTCGGCTCGGGTAGTCGCGCGTTTGTCACCGGCGTGACCCAAGTGGAAGGCACGCTGGTTCAGGTGTTGGATATCGAAAAGGTTATCCATGGTATTGCACCGCCTGCCATACCGCAGACGCCTTCGGCCCTGAACGAAGAAGATATCGAAGCCCTGGAGGCAACGCGTATCTTGATCGTGGATGACAGCCAAGTCGCGCGCAACCTGTCGCTTCATGCCCTGCAGACATTGAATATCCGTTGCCATGTTGCCCGCAGCGGCAAAGAAGCCATTGAAAAGCTTCTAGAGCTACAAGGCACAGATGATGAGATCAACGTGGTTGTCTCCGACATTGAAATGCCGGAAATGGACGGCTACGCCTTTACCCAGAGCCTGCGCGAGAGTCCGGACTTCAGCAGCCTCTATGTGCTGCTGCATACGTCACTGGATAGCTCCATGAACAGCGACAGGGCCAAGAAGGCAGGTGCCAACGACGTACTCACCAAGTTCTCGCCACCGGAGCTAACCCGCTGCGTGATTCGAGCGGCCCATGCCGTTCAGGGGCGCTGACCTCACCTGTCAGCCTCGATACGGTAGAATGTCCGGGTCCGGTGAAGATCCGGGCATTCCAACCGTTACCCTGTGAGGCTTTATGGACCCGAAGGATCTGCAACTGCTGGTGACCCGTGAAATGCCCTATGGCAAATACAAGGGTCGCGTCATTGCCGATCTACCCGGTCATTACCTCAACTGGTTCGCCCGTGAAGGATTTCCCAAGGGCGAAATCGGCCGCCTGATCCAGCTGATGCAGGAGATCGACCACAACGGTCTGTCACCGCTGCTCGAACCGCTGCGCAAAGCGCACCCGCCCAAGTCTGGAACCCGCTTTCCAGACAAGCCCCCGCGACCCAAGCGGTTCTCCTTCGACTAGCCGTCTTTCTTCCGCCTAAACACCTGAGGCGTTAGGACAGCGCGTTCCGTGCTCGTTGCATTCCAGACGACGCAATCAAGTTGCTATCAACTCGTTATTGATAACGATTATCATAATATATAGCATCCGCATCCTATCTCCGCGTCTGGCGGTTCTTACCAAGGAAAAGAAGAAGAAATGCGGCGTCTTATCGTCCCCGTGCTCTCTCTGCACGCCTTCACCTGCTATGCCCAGGAAACCCCATCCGACTCCGAGCCAGCCTCGTTATCGCAGATGGAAATCACAGCCAACGTGACCGAAAGCGCTCAAGGCCCCGTTGAGGGTTATCGGGCAACCCGTTCGGCCAGTGCCACCCGTACCGATACGGCCATCCACGAGACGCCGCAGTCCATTAGCGTAGTGCCGCGTCAGGTCGTAGAAGATATTGGTGCTACCCGGCTTGAAGATGCCCTGGACTACGCGGGGGGCGTAGAACGAGGCAACAACTTTGGCGGACAGGGTCTGACTGAGTTCCTGGTGCGGGGCTTTAGTACCCAGGAGTTCTACCGCAACGGCTTTGCCGTCAACCGTGGCTATCCCAATATGCCGGATGCCAGCACGATCGAGCGCCTGGAGGTACTTCGTGGCCCTGCATCCATGCTCTATGGCCGAGGCGACCCGGGCGGCACGTTCAATATTGTCAGCAAGCAGCCCCAGGCCGATCGGAAAACCGTTCTGGGCAGCCAGTTCAACACCCAGGGGCTGCGCCGCGGCACGCTGGACACCACCGGCGCACTGGATGAAAACGCCGAATTTACCTATCGCCTGAACCTGGTGGCTGAAGGCAGCGACAGCTTTCGTGACCATGTGGAAAGCGAACGGTACAACGTAGCGCCCGTGCTGCGCTGGCAGCTGAGCGACCGTACCGCTGTGATCCTAGAGGGCGACTACCTGCACAACCGCCATCCTATGGATCGGGGCGTTACCCGTTATGCCACCCAGGCCGGTCAGCTGCCACGCGATCGTTTCCTGGGCGAGGAAGACGCTGGCAAACTTCGTAATGAAAACGCCACCACCCAGCTGCGTCTGGAACACCAGCTCAATGACGACTGGGCCATTCGTGGCGGCGTGCAGTATCTCGACGGTAGCCTGGACGGCGGCGCCGTAGAGAACAATGGACTGGCAGCCGATGGCCGCACCATTGGCCGGAACTATAGCGAGCGCACCCTGGAATGGGACGATATAGCCTTCCAGACCAACATTGAAGGCCACTTCAAGACGGCGGGTTTTGCTCACACCCTGCTGGCTGGTGTCGAGTATGACGATTTCAATTACACATCCTTTATCCGCCGCTCCAGCGGCAGCGTCAGTGCCTTCCCGCTCGACCTCTATGCGCCGGTGTATGGCCAGCCGCTGCCTGCCCTGACCCGTACGACCACCCATGATGACGAGAACCTGAAGTCTTACGCGCTGTACCTGCAGGATCAGGTCGAACTTACCGACCGGCTCAAGGCCCAGATCGGTGCGCGGCTGGAACGCTTCGAGCAGCAGTACACGAACTACCTGTCCGCATCAGGCAGCTGGGAGCAGGCACATAACGCCGTCTCGCCTCGCTTCGGCCTGGTGTATGACCTGACCGACTCGCTGGCCGTGTATGCCAACACGGCTCGCTCGTTCAAGCCCAACCGGGGCGCCGATCGCAGCAGCCAGGCCTTCGACCCGGAAAAAGGCATCGCCTACGAGACTGGCATCAAGTACGACGTGCCGGAGCATGACCTGAGTATTACGGCAGCCCTGTTCCATATCACCAAGGAAAACGTCCTCACATCGGACCCGCTCGACAGCAATTACCAGATTGCGGCAGGCGAAGTGCGCAGCCGTGGCTTCGACCTCAGCCTGGCTGGCAATATCACGCCGCAATGGCGCGTTATTGGTGGTTATGCCTATGTCGATGCCGAAGTGACCAAGAGCACGACGTCTACCATGCCCACCGGCAGCCGTCTGGCAAACGTTCCCAAGCACAGCGTGAATCTGCTCAATACCTATGAATTCGATTCGGGTCTGTTGAGCGGGCTGGGCGTGGGCGTTGGCCTCAAATACGTAGGCGACCGCAAGGGCAGCACCTCGTCCACGGCGTTCGACATGTCGTCCTATACCGTGGTCGACCTGCTTGCCTATTACCCGCTGACCGACCGTATTCGCCTGAACCTCAACCTCGACAACGTCTTCAACGAGGAATACGACGAGCGTGCCTGGGGTTCGATCTGGGCCTACCCCGGTGCGCCACGCACCCTGCAGGCCGGAGTTTCCATCACCTTGTAAGCCGAACGCGGCGTGTGTCGGATTCATCGCCTGCACACGCTTCGCTTTTATCGAAACGCTGTATCCCGTCACGCTCGCTACAGGAACCTCGACATGAATACCAAGCACACCCTGGTGGCCGCCACCCTTGCGTTGTCCGTTTTCAGCGGCTCGCTGTTTGCCCATGCGCTCTGGCCGGAGGAGCGCCGCGGCCAGATCGAAGTAGTCTTTGGCGAAGGCGCCGAAGAGGACGCCTATGACCCTGCACGGATTTCCGGTGCCTGGGCATACGACACCTCCGGCAAGCCCGTACCGATCACGGTTGAAAAGCAGAGCGACCATGCGCGTCTGAAACCGGCCGCTACACCAGCGGTGCTGGCGGTTGCACTGGACAATGGCTATTGGGCACAAGGCCAGGACAAGAAGTGGGTGAACAAAGGGGCAACTGAGGTATCGGGCGCCCTCGCCTCAGGACGCTATTACAAGTACAGCCTCGCGGTTATGGAAAAAGACGCCAAGCTGCCCTCTCTGGACGCACTTAAATTCGCCATTATTCCTCAGCGCGATCCATTGGCCGTAGAGCCGGGTGAGACGCTGGAGGTGCAAGTCCTGCTCGACGGCAAGCCCGCCTCCGGTATCAAACTGTACGACGATGTGATCAACGACCCTGATCATGTCAGCACCACGACCGACGCCCAGGGCCGGGCACAGATTACGGTGCGCCATCATGGTCGTAACGTGATCGGCGCCAATACAGAGGTCAAGCAGGACGACCCCAACGGCCGTGTGCGCGGGATGTTTTCCACCCTGGTCTTTGTCAGCCCGAGCGACCACCACCATTGATGCCTACGTAGACCTCTGAAACAGCCCAGTCACCGGAAAACCGTTCACGTGCATTTCGGTGACTGGGCTGTCAGTACCGGCCGAACGCAGTATGATCCATGCTCCGCTGATCGCGAAGTCTGCCATGCGCCTGTCCCGTTCCTCGCGTCTGTTTGTTGCCTCGCTCGTCATCGTGGCCGGTGCCGTGCTGGTGGCCTATGCCGCCACACGTCAGGCTGAGCGCTATGCCCTGCGCGAAGCCGGTGCCCTGAGCGAAGAGCAGCTGCACCTTTATGCCCGCAACCTGCAAACCCTGATCGACCGCTACCGCTCCTTACCCGCCGTTCTGGCACTTGATCCCGAGATGAGCCAGAGTCTGGCCGGGCCCCTGAGTACCGAAGCCCAGCATCGGCTCAACCTTAAGCTCGAACAGCTCAACCGGGCAGCTGGTTCATCCACGTTAGAACTGCTCGACCGCACGGGCCTTGCCGTGGCTGCCAGCAACTGGCGCCTGCCCACCAGTTATGTAGGGCATAACTACGGGTTTCGTCCCTATTTTCTACAGACGCGCACCCGGGGAGCGGGTCGTTTCTATGCAGTAGGCGTCACCACAGGCATACCCGGCTACTTTCTCTCCCAGGCGGTGACGGCCGATGACGGCACCTTTCTTGGGGCCATTGTGGTCAAGCTGGAATTTCCAGAGCTTGAACACTCCTGGAGCCAGCAGCCGGATATCATCCTGGTAAGCGATGCGCGTGGAATCGTGTTTATCGCCAACCAGCCGGGGTGGCGCTACCGCATCCTTGAGTCGCTAAGGCCCGATGACCATGCCGAACTTGAGGAGACCCGGCAGTACAACCGTCAGCCCTTGTTGCCGCTCACTTATCAGCCCATGAACACCCTGGCACAGAATCAGCGCCTTACCCGGGTCCACGGCCCCCTGGGCGTGCAGGATTTTCTCTGGACTTCACTGCCCCTCACCGAAGAAGGCTGGACGCTGCACCTGCTGCGTGATCGCTCTCGTCTTCCTGCCACGGCCCAAACCACGGGCCTTGCGGCCGCCGGTGCCTGGTTTGCCCTGGTCTTCGCCCTGCTCTTTCTTCAGCAGCGACGGCGTCTGGCCCGTGAGCGCCAGCGCAGCCGTGATGAGCTGGAGCGTCTGGTCGAAGCCCGTACCGCCGACCTGCGAACCGCCCAGGACGGTTTGATCCAGGCCGCCAAACTGGCCGCGCTCGGGCAGATGTCCGCCGCCCTCGCCCATGAGCTGAACCAGCCGCTCACAGCCCAGCGCATGCAGCTGGCCAGCGTTCGCCTCCTGCTCGACCAGCAGCGTCACGATGAGGCTCGCCAGAGCCTTATCCGTATCGATGAACTCCTGGGCCGCATGGCTGCGTTGACCGGTCATCTGAAAACCTATGCCCGCAAGACGCCTGCCGGTCTTCGCGAACCGCTGGATCTGGCCTGCGTGGTAGACAAGTCCTTCGAGCTGCTGGCACCACGGGTCCAGAACGAGCGGGTCGACGTCAGCCTGCGCATGAGCCGACCCGCCAAGGTGCGTGGTGATGCCATCCGTCTTGAGCAGGTGCTCGTCAACCTTCTGCGCAATGCACTGGATGCCATGGCGGATAAATCGATTCGCCAGCTGGATATTGCTCTGACACCCGAGCGAGGCCGTTGGCTGCTGTCCGTCACGGATTCCGGCGGCGGGATTGCAGAAGAACATCTGAGCCAGGTTTTCGACCCGTTCTTCACCACCAAGCCGGTCGGTGAAGGATTGGGCCTTGGCTTAGCCGTGTCGTACGCTATCGTCCACGAACTGGGCGGCGAGCTGACGGTTGACAATACGGCCCAGGGCGCGCGTTTTATGTTGACCCTGCCCATGGTGATCGAAGAGGACCCGACATGACGGACCGCGTAATCGTCATCGATGATGAATCCACTATCCGGGAAGCCATCCAGCAATGGCTGCAACTCTCGGGGTTCGAGGTCGCGTTGTATGCCAGCGCCGAGGCCTGCCTGGCGCAGCTGACGCCCGACTTCGCCGGTGTGATCATCAGCGATGTCCGCATGCCCGGCCTGGACGGGCTCTCCCTGCTCGAGCAGCTTCAGACCCTGGACAAGGACCTGCCGGTCATCCTGCTGACCGGCCACGGCGATGTGACCATGGCCGTCGAAGCGATGCGCCAGGGTGCCTATGATTTCCTGGAAAAGCCTTTCAGCCCCGAGGCCCTGCTCGGCAGCCTCAAGCGCGCCCAGGAAAAACGCCGTCTAGTGCTGGAGAACCGGCGTCTGCACGATCACTCGGACCAGAAAGCCCAGCTGGCTGCACGTCTGATTGGCTATTCACGCCCCATGGAAACGCTGCGCAGACAGGTGCTTGAACTCGCCAATACGCCCGTCAATATCCTTCTGCGAGGTGAAACGGGTAGCGGCAAGGAGCTGGTCGCCCGTTGCCTGCATGACTTCAGCACCCGTAGCGCCAAGCCCTTTGTGGCGCTCAACTGTGCCGCCATCCCCGATACGCTGTTCGAGGCGGAGCTGTTCGGGCATGAGAGTGGCGCCTTTACCGGGGCAACCGGCAAGCGGATCGGCAAACTGGAACATGCTAACGGCGGCAGCCTGTTTCTCGATGAGATCGAAAGCATGCCTCTCGCCCAGCAGGCCAAGCTGCTGCGGGTCTTGCAGGAGCAGCAGCTGGAGCGGCTCGGCTCCAATCAGAGCATTCCTGTGGACCTGCGCATCATTGCCGCCACCAAGCCTGATCTGCTGGAAGAAGCCCGTGCCGGCCGGTTCAGAGAGGACCTTGCCTACCGTCTTAACGTAGCGGAGCTTTACCTGCCACCGCTGCGCGAGCGCCGTGAGGACATCCCCCTTCTGTTCGAGCATTTTCTCCAGCAGGCTGCCAAACGCCTGGGCCGCGAACCCGGCACGCCCAGTGGCAACCAGTTGGCACGCCTTCTGGCCCATGACTGGCCGGGCAATGTCCGGGAGCTGGCCAACGCGGCCGAGCGGCATGTGCTGGGCCTGGATAGTGGTGCTCCGCAATCAACGGCGGACCTTTCCCTCTATGAGCAAATGGAAGCCTTCGAGGCGCAATGCCTGCGTAATGCGCTGGCCCGGCATAAAGGCGACATAAAGGCGGTACTGGAAGAGCTCAAGCTTCCACGTCGTACCCTCAATGAAAAAATGCAGCGCCATGGGCTGATGCGGGAAGTCTTTCTGGAAACGGACGGCTAACCCAGGCGTAACCAGCGGCGACCATAGGCGGAAATCCGCTTATGGGTTAAAGGCCTTCGGCAAGATTCCGCTTACGTCCTCCTCTACAACCCGCTGGATACGGCCAGCACCCTAATGGCACGCCTCGTGCAGTCAGGATGACAAGCCGTGCGTTCACGCAGCGGCATACAACAATGATAAGAGAGGATTCCGAATGGAAAGCACCGCCACCCTGGCCGCGGGCGTAACGCCCAAGACCACGTCACAGCGCATCAAATCCATCTTTAGTGGCTCCGTTGGCAATCTGGTCGAGTGGTACGACTGGTACGTCTATGCCGCCTTCTCGCTTTATTTCGCCAAGGCCTTCTTTCCGCAAGGCGACCTCACCGCTCAGCTGCTGAACACGGCCGCCATCTTTGCCGTAGGTTTTCTGATGCGTCCCATCGGCGGCTGGCTGATGGGCGTTTATGCCGATAAAAAAGGGCGTAAGGCTGCGTTGATGCTATCGGTCGTCATGATGTGCGGCGGCTCGCTGATCATCGCACTCACGCCCAGCTATGCCACCATCGGGGTAGCCGCTCCCGTCCTGCTGGTGCTGGCCCGGCTCTTACAAGGGCTTTCCGTGGGGGGCGAATACGGCACCTCCGCCACGTACCTCAGTGAGATGGCGACCAAGGAACGCCGTGGCTTTTTCTCCAGCTTCCAGTACGTCACGCTGATCTCCGGCCAGCTCATCGCCCTGGCAGTATTGATCATCCTGCAGCTGACATTGACCAACGAGCAGCTGGAAAGCTGGGGCTGGCGCATTCCGTTCCTGATCGGTGCGGCCTGCGCTGTCACCGCGCTATACCTGCGCCGTGGAATGGAAGAAACCGCCTCCTTCAAGAAAAAGGATGAAAGCGTTGTCCAGGAAAGCCTGATGCGTACGCTGATGCGCCACCCCAAGGAGCTGCTGACCGTGGTAGGCCTGACCATGGGCGGCACCCTGGCGTTCTACACCTACACCACCTACATGCAGAAGTATCTGGTAAACACCGTAGGCATGAGCAAGTCCGACTCGACCATGATTTCGGCGGCCACGCTGTTTCTCTTCATGCTGCTGCAACCCGTAGTGGGCGCGCTGTCCGATAAGATCGGCCGTCGCCCCATCCTGATCGCCTTCGGGGTACTGGGCACGATATTCACCGTTCCGATCCTGTCTGCGCTGCACACGATTCAGTCCATGTGGGGCGCGTTCTTCCTGATCATGGCGGCACTGGTCATCGTCAGCGGCTACACCTCAATCAATGCGGTGGTGAAAGCCGAGCTGTTCCCAACTGAAATCCGTGCCCTGGGTGTGGGTCTGCCCTATGCACTGACCGTTTCGATCTTTGGCGGCACCGCGGAATACGTAGCCCTGTGGTTCAAGAGCATCGGCATGGAGACCGGCTATTACTGGTACGTTACCGGCTGTATCGCCTGCTCACTTCTGGTCTACCTGTTCATGAAGGACACCCGCGACCACTCCCGCATTACCCACGAATAATCCTTCCTCCAAAGGCCCCGCAAGGGGCCTTTTTTGTCGCAGCCAGCATCAATCAGGACGCTTTTGCCATCACAGGGGGATAGCCCTTGAGCGAGGCATGGTCCATGATCCGAACAGCATTTCTTGTGGCTTCGGATTGTTTATGAGGGTCATCACCCGGCTGGTATCGTCCTTTCGTCAAACCTGGCAGCACCTGAGCGAACGACTCGGCGATGCTGAAAGCCTGAGTACTCTGCTCTGGGCCATCCCAATCGGGATCGTCGGGGCGCTGGTCACGCTGGGCTTCCGCCATGCGATTGACCTCATCCATCTCGCGGCCTTCGGCAAAACGGCCGACGTGGTCGAGCTGGCCCAGTCCAGCGAATGGTACATGCGCCTGATCGTGCCTACGCTGGGCGGGATCGTGGCGGGCTTCCTGCTCCTGCTCAGTCGGCGCTATACCAAAGCCACGGCGCATTCGGATTACATGGAAGCCATCACCTTGGGCGATGGCCGTATCCCGGTTCGGCAGACGCTGGCACGCAGTTCATCTTCACTGTGCTCGATTGCCACCGGCTCCTCTATCGGACAAGAAGGCCCCATGGTGCAGCTGGCCGCCCTCTGCGCCTCTTTGGTGGGTCGCTTTCGCACGATCTCACCGGAGCAGATGCGGACCCTGGTGGCCTGCGGGGCCGCAGCCGGGATCACTTCTGTATACAACGCCCCGATTGCCGGTGCCTTCTTCGTGGCAGAGATCGTATTGGGCTCCATCGTGGCGGAGCGCATGCCTCCGCTGATCATGGCATCCGTAATAGCCAACCTCACCATGCGCTCACTGCCGGGGTATCACTCGATTTACAGCGTACCGCTGTTCGAGCCCCTGAGCCTGTCGCAAGACCTGATGTTTATTCTTTTGGGCATCCTGCTCGGCGCGCTGGCCCCGCTCTTTCTCTGGCTGCTGGAACGCTCGCGCAAGCGAATCGACCAGATTCCCCTGCCGCTGCCTATCAAGCTGGGGTGCGGCGGGCTCGTGGTCGGCCTGATTTCGATCTTCTATCCACAGACCTGGGGTAACGGCTATAGCGTCATCAATGACTTCATCAACCACCCCTGGCCCTGGACAGCCGTGGCGGCCTTGCTGGTCTTCAAGGTCCTGGCGACAACCGCCTCAGCCGGTACGGGAACGGTAGGCGGCATTTTCACGCCGACCTTGTTTGTCGGCGCCGCCATCGGTGTGCTGTTTGCCAGCCTGGTCGAGCATCTCGCCCCTACCCTGCATGCGCCAACCTTTACCTATGTCGTGGTCGGCATGGGCGCGTTTCTCGCTGCCACCAGCCGGGCGCCGCTCATGGCAATCCTCATGGTGTTCGAGATGACGCTGAGCTATGACATCGTGCTGCCGTTGCTGCTGTGCGTGGTGGCTGGCTACTACATCAGCGGCGCATTCTCGCCTCGCTCCATGTACGCCGTGACCGCCAAAAACAACGAACTATGGAAAGCCCGTAACCAGACGCGCAACCTTAAGGTTAAAGCCATTCTTAACGAGGGCGCGCAAACCGTACCAGCATCAGCCACGCTGGAAGAAGTGCTGCAAACGTTCCGCGAGCAGATCGTCAAGTTTGTGTACGTAATCGACGAAAATGGCCTGCTGGTCAAGATCGTCGCGCTGCGAGACCTCAACAGAGCCCAGGCGGCTGGAACACTTGATGCCAACCTGCTCGCCAGGGACCTGCCCGGTCATACGCTTCCTCTGCTGCACCCTTACGATAACCTCACGGTTGCCCTGGAAGCCTTCCTGAACCATCCCGGCGAACGCCTGCCGGTGGTGGAAAGCCAGTCCTGCCCCAGGCTTTTGGGCTATATATCGAAAAGTCAGGTCCTGGCGCACCTGAAGCTGTATTTATAAGGCGGGTCTTGCAGGGCATTGTCACCGTTGGCAATGCCCTGCTGTCTCTTGCGTGAGGCTTCAATACAGGAAGACCCAATCCTCTCTCACCTTTTCGCCTTTGTGCTGTCCAAGCCATCATCTATCGAGCGTCCCGCGCCGTGCCTGCACATTCAGGCCCTGCGCACTCGATTCGTTGTATTGATTCACCCTGACAGGAGTGGCCTGCATGACACTAAGCGAATTAATGGGAACACTCCGCTTTCTCAAGGATGCCGAGATGCTGAAGGATACCCTTCGCACCGCCTATACCCGCTCGGGAAAGCAGGAAAGCACCGCGGAACACACCTGGCGGCTATGTCTCATGGCCATGGTGTACGAAGACGAACTCCAAGGCATCGACTTTGCCAAGCTGCTGAAAATCTGCCTTATCCATGACCTGGGCGAAGCCATCAGCGGTGATATTCCGGCCGTGCTGCAGCGACCGGGCCTGAGCAAGTCCGGGCAGGAGCGCCAGGACCTGCAAACCCTGCTGGCCTCGCTCCCCGCGGAGCGTCAGGAACGTTTTCTGGCGTTGTGGGACGAGTACGAGAACGGCTCCTCTCCAGAGGCCAAGCTTGCCAAGGGCCTGGATAAGCTCGAGACCATTCTCCAGCACAACCAAGGCTTGAATCCGCCAGACTTCGATTATGGCTTCAACCTGAACTACGGCCGCCAATACACCTCCGCTCACCCACTACTGGCCGCAATCCGTGAGCAGCTGGACGAAGAAACCGAACGAAAAACCGTCGTATAGCAGACTTACATCAAGTGATACCGGGCCTTCCCGGCCCGCTTCGCCTCGTACATCGCGGTGTCGGCAGTATTGATAAGATCATCTGCCGTACGGGCCGAGCCCGGTATGTAGAGCGTGATGCCTATGCTGGCACTTACCTTGGCTTCATAGCTTTCCAACCAGATCGGCTTCTGGATTTTCTCGAGCAGTTGCCCCGCTAATCGACATGCATCGTTCACTCCGTCGACCAACCCTTCCAGAATGACCGTAAACTCATCGCCGCCCAGGCGGATAGCCTCATCGGACTTGCGGATACTACCTTGCAGCCGTTTCGCGATTTCAATGAGCAACGCATCGCCGGCATTATGGCCTTGAGCATCATTGACAGCCTTGAAACCATCGAGATCAAGAAACAGTAGTGCCAGCGTCGCCCGAGTACGCTCAGCCCGTGCAATGGCCTTGGGCAGGACCTCCAGCAGTGCGCGCCGGTTCAGCAACCCCGTTAGCGCATCATGACGCGCCTCGTGCTCACGCCTCGCTTCGGCAGCCTTGCGCTCAGAGATATCGTGCAAAAAGGCACTAAAAAAGGATTGTCCCTCCACATTCAGTGCTCGAAGGCGTATCTCTATTGGAACATCGGACCCATCTCGCCGTATCGCAGGCAACTCCAAGCGTTGATTGAGGACTTTAGCTTCCCGAGTCGCCAAGTAACGCGCCATTCCTGCCAGATGCGCCTCACGCATCGAAGGAGGAATAATCAGCTCGCTTACTGGCTGGCCCAGGGCTTCTTCTACTGTCCAGCCAAACGTTTCGACGGCCTGACGGTTCCAGGCTGTGATAATGCCGAGCTCATTAACGCGGACATAAGCATCATTAGCATGCTCGATCACGCTACTAAGTTCCGCCTCCCGGCGACGAAGCGCCTGCTCGGACTGTAGCTGGTGCGCCATCGCCTGAGATAACTGCTCATTGGCACGTTGAAGCTCATAGGTTCGAAGCACTACGCGCTGCTCCAGATCCTCCATCAGGGCCGCCAGTGCCTCTTCGGCTTCCTTACGCGCATGAATATCGGTAACGATCGTCACAATACTGCTGGCATTACCGTTTTGATCTTCCAGCCGGCTGACATTCAAACGAACCCATATCGAATCGCCCTGCTTGTTGAGTGCGCGCCGTTCCAGGTCGATGGCATCTACCTTTCCGGTAATCAACCCCTCAGCCAGCTGCTTGAACTCGGCTAGATCGTCTGGATGAATGAGTTCCCAGAACGTCAGTTTCTTAATTTCATCGCGGCTGTAACCCAACATTCGACAGAGTGCATCATTGATATCGATCCAATGATCATTTTTGCCTACCAGGGAAATTCCTACCGCGGCCCGTTCGAAAATGGCGCGAAAGCGCGCCTCACGTGTCTCGAACACCGCTTTCGACCGTTTGACGTGACGGCGGGCCAGCAGGGTTGTTTCGCGCAGCTGAACCTCATGACAGACCAGGGCGGCCAGGTCGTTGAGCGCCTCAAGCTCTTCTGCCTCCAGCCTGCGCGGCGTTGTGTCCATGACACACAATGCACCGAGCGCCAGACCTTCGATACTCGTGATGGGGATCCCGGCATAAAAGCGAATATGCTTGCCACCCTTGACGAGATGATGGTTTTTAAACCGCTCATCCAGCGTTGTGTCTTCGATAAAGATAGCCTGCTGCGCCAATACCGTATGAGCGCAGAACGAGGACTCCCGACTGGTTTCCACGAGATCCAGGCCAATCTGGGACTTGAACCATTGCCGCTTGTCATCCACCAGCGAGATATAGGCGATGGGCATACCCAATGTACGTACCGCCAGCCGGGTAATCCGGTCGAAAAAAGGCTCGGCAGGCGAATCCATCAGCTCAAGCGCATTCAGGACGCGCAAGCGTTCGGTTTCGTAGGAAGGATCGGCTGCTGGCAACATGGCAATGGTCAGGCTAAAGCGGGACTATTTTACAGTCTGACAGATAAGCAGCCGTTTCTGCTCATGGTTTCGTCAGGCTACAGTATGTCATTGATAGCGTTTTGATCCGATAACCTGAACCAGTACGCCCTGTCATGTCTCGAACCATAACGTTTCAGTATCAGGTATCCATGAGCGCATGACTTTCATTCAATGGGCAGGCGTACTCAGTACGTTACTGCTGGTTCTGGCCCTGGCATCGGCCTACCTTCGCTGGCTTCCTGTCACTACATCCGTCGTTTGCCTGGCATTTGGCATTGCTATTGGCCCGCTGGGGCTGGGCCTCTGGCAGGAAAGCTTTCAGGACGTGGCCCCCTGGATGGAGCATCTGACGGAAGTTGCCGTTCTGATCTCCCTGTTCGTGACCGGACTCAAACTGCGATTACCCCTGACAGACCCGGCCTGGCGCGGTGCCTATATGCTGGCCGGACCGATCATGCTGTGCTGTATTACCGGCAGCACCCTGGTCTGTCACTACCTGTTTGGTCTCAACTGGGGCACCTCCCTGCTCATCGGCGCGGCCCTGGCCCCTACCGATCCGGTCCTGGCCGGACTCGTCCAGGTCGTCCATGCCCGGGACTTCGACCGGGTGCGCTACTCGCTGTCCGGTGAGGCAGGCCTCAACGATGGCACGGCCTTTCCGTTTGTTGCCCTGGCCCTGCTGGTCATGCACCACGATAGCGTACAGGCTGACTGGCTGGGTGAATGGGTTCTGCATCGCCTGCTCTGGGCCGTGCCTGCAGGCCTTCTGATCGGCTACACCCTGGGGCGGTTGATGGGGCGATTCTCCATTTACCTGCGGATCAAGCACCGCGATAGCGTCATCTCTCCCAATGACTTTCTTGCACTGGCCCTGATAGGTCTGGCCTATGTACTGGCCGATCTGGTCGGCGCCTGGGGCTTTCTTGCCGTGTTTGCAGCGGGCGTGGGGTTGCGTCGAGTGGAGGTCTCATCCTCCGGCCACGCCAAGATTCCAGCCGAGGAGCAGACCCAGCCGGTACTGGGCCACATGACCGGATCGGTCGTACAGGCCAATCAGCTCGACCAGGACAAACTGAGCAGCCCCACCGTGGCAGCCGGCGTACTAATGGGTGACATGCTGGCCTTTGGCAACCTGCTGGAACGCTCCCTGGAAGTGTTGCTGGTCACGCTGCTGGGCGTATTGCTCTACCCCCACTGGGACTGGCGCGCGGCAGGGCTGGCGCTGATATTGTTCTGCGTGATCCGCCCTTTAAGCGTGTACTTGCTGATGGGTCGACGTTGGGCGACCCCTGCCCAGCGCACACTGATCGGCTGGTTCGGCATACGAGGGATCGGCAGCCTGTACTACCTGAGTTATGCCCTGAACCACGGCCTTACGGAAGGCTCACTCAAGGACAGTATCGACATCACTTTGACCGTCGTGACTATCAGCATCCTGCTGCACGGAGTCACTACCCAGCCCTTGCTGGATCGCTATGAGCGTAAACATGCGAAAGAACAGGCATGAGCTAGCGCGCGGTGCTTATACCGTGTCGGTAAGTGCTTTGACCGTGTCGATGACTTTGAAGACGTCGAAAGGCTTTTCGAAGATGGCATTGAACAGATGCTGGTTCTGCTGAGCGATATGCGCCTGCGCACCGGTGGTCAGGATGATGGGTATCGCCTTGAGATCGGGATGGTCGTGAATGGCCTGGGCCAACTCCATGCCATTCATCAAGGGCATCATGAAATCCGTAATGACCAGCGCAGGCTGCTCGCGCAGCAAGGCATCCAGCGCCTTTTGGCCATTGCTGGCCGTTTTGACCTGGAACCCCGCATCCTCAAGCGCGAACGAGAGAATTTCAGCGATTAAAAACTCATCATCGACCACCAGAATCGTCGTCATGTATTTACCTTCCCTGTAATGACGACATCAGCCCTGACTGTTCGACGTTGCTGAGCCTGAAAGAACCATCTCCGCATTTCTGAAAGCCTTAGCTAAATCAATACCACTATCACTGATAACAATTTCACGAAGTGACGGGTCGAAGTGGCTGTCCCGCACCTTCAATATGGAAATGACCCGCTTGAGTTCGGCATTCAATTCCGCATAGCGCATCATGAACAGATTGTCTGTAATGCCTGACAGTTCAGGCGCAGGCGCGTGAATATCCGACCCGAAGAGGTCTTTCATCTCCCACGTGCCATACACTGTGACACCCATAGACCTGAGCTGGTTGGTGAGCGCGGTAAAGAATTCCATGAGTCGATCCTCTTTGCTGGCCATGCGAGCAATGGCGCCGAGGCTGTCAATCAATAACCGCCTGGCCTTCAATCGGCGGACCTCATCAATAATCTGATGGCCTACTTTATCCAGCTGCAACTCAACCGTTGGCTGCCAATGAATATGTACAGCGCCGCTATCGATCAGGCCGCCCAGATTTAGCCCTATACTGCGTGCCTTGATGCGGAGCCGGTCTGGCGTCTCGTAAAACCCGAAGATCACGCCGGGTTCCTCCAGAGAGGACTGGGCAATAAAGCTCAGGCCCATGGAGGTTTTGCCGCTGCCTGACGGCCCCATCAGCAAGGAGATGGAGGATTGACTAAGGCCTCCTGCAAGCATCTGGTCAAAACTGGTCAGCCCTGTGCCGACTCGGCGCTCATCAATCTGTTCCGGACGATAAGGCGTGTTGTAGACAGCCTCGAGCCTTGGATAGACCACAAACCCATCTTCAGTGATCTGATACTCATGCAGCCCGGCAATCGCAGGGCTACCACGCGTCTTGCGCAGGCTCATGCGACGAATGGAGCGCACGCCACGAATCTCCTCGCCCACGTCCAGCACACCGTCGACCATGGTCAACTCGGGGCTGCCGTCATCGAGACGTGAGCTAGTCAGGAACAGAACCGTACAATTGGCAAAGGCGGCATGGGCCTGCAATTCGGCAATAAATCGCTTCGTGTCCAAAGGCGTTTCGGCTCTGGAGCGGGCATTGAGCAGTCCATCGACCACCAGCAGCGTCGCCTTTTGTCGGGAGATCTCCCGGCGCAGCAGCTTGACGACCGGCTCCAGCCCTTCCTGCTCCATGGTGTCGAACGCACTAAGGTATTGGATATCACCGCCGATCTGGCTGTGATCGAAAAAGCTGAGCGTGGAAAGAAACTGGAACATCCGCTCATGGGATTCGGACAACAACGTGGCGAACAGGACACGCTCACCCTTGCGCACATGGTTGAAGGCAATCTGATTGGCCAGAATTGTCTTGCCGGAACCCGGACGGCCCTGAATGACATATGACGCGCCGGCCACAAAGCCGCCCCGTAATAAGGTATCCAGCCCCTCGATTCCACTTTCCAGGCGCGTTAGTTGCTTCAATTCGATTGGCCCTGCCAGAGAGTAAAAGATCATTGATCGACCACACCGTGGCGGTCTGAACAGGTCGACAAGACTATGGCTCAGCGCCTGAAATATCCAGATGAATGCTTCGGAGAGAGGCCCAGGGTACTTATCAGAGATGACAAATGAGCAGGAGTTCTCAGACGGCAACGCCTGGGGCACCACGCCTGTAGAGACGGGAGCGGCAGCTGCCGCTCCCTGAGGAGAATGTTACTTGTCTGGCTGAGGCGTCATGCGCAGGTAGGGGCGCAGCGCCTGATAGCCTTTCGGGAAGCGCTGCTTGATCTCGTCTTCATCCTTGAGCGAAGGCACGATCACCACATCGCCACCCTGCTCCCAGTTGGCTGGCGTAGCCACCTTATGGTTATCGGTCAGCTGCAGCGAATCGATCACCCGCAGGATCTCATTGAAGTTACGTCCCGTGCTGGCGGGGTACGTGATGATCAGCCGGACCTTTTTGTTCGGGTCGATGACAAACAACGAGCGAACCGTCAGCGAGTCGTTCGCGTTCGGATGGATCATGTCGTACAGGCCCGACACTTTCCGATCTTCATCGGCAATGATGGGAAAGTTGACGGTGGTCTTCTGAGTGTCATTGATGTCATCGATCCAGCGGCGGTGAGAATCGGCCGGATCGACCGACAGGGCAATGACCTTGACGTTTCGGGCTGCGAATTCGTCCTTCAGCTTGGCCGTGAACCCAAGCTCTGTCGTACAGACGGGCGTGAAATCGGCCGGGTGCGAGAACAGCACGCCCCAGCTATCGCCCAGCCACTCGTGAAAACGAATACGGCCTTCGCTGGAATCCTGTTCGAAATCGGGTGCTATATCGCCCAATCTAAGGCTCATGGTGATCCTCCTGTATCGGTTCAAGGGGCCACCTGCCTGGACAGATGGTCCGGATAAGTTAAGCCCGGTATCGTGACGTTCGCTCGATTTGATGCTGCAGCTGGTACAGGAATGTGAAACCGTCCTCCCAGCGTTCATGACCGGACTTCACATTGATGTGACCGACATCGGCCAGGATCGTTGAGGCGGCGCCCCAGATATTCGCCAGATAACGCGCGCGCTCCGGTGTGGCAGCGGGGTCGTTACCGGAGCCGACAAGCAGCGCCGGAAACGGCAGAGCCTGCCGAGGCAATGGCGCAAAATTCTTTAGCGGCGCGGGACAGGCCGGTCGCTCGACGTCTGCAGGTGCAACCAGCAACGCACCGACTACACGCTGTCTTGTTTCAGGGTCGGCCTGCTCGGCCCAATGGGCCACGGTTGCACAGCCCAGGCTGTGGGCGATCAGGATAACCGGAGCGTGGCAGGCCTTCAGGCTGCGCTCCAGTTCATCCACCCATTCCTGACGTTGCGGCATGAACCAATCCTTTTGCTCTACCCGAGAACAATCAGGCAGAACACGCTGCCAGTGGCTTTGCCAATGATTGTCAGGCGAGCCCTGCCAGCCGGGAACGATCAGATAGTGTATCGGGGTGGTGCCCATGGCGATGCCTCTACAGGAGTCATGGCAGCAGTGTACGCACGCCTAAAATACGCACAAAGAATAAGTAATAATTTATTTATTCTTTAATGGAATAAGTCTTGTTCCTCGACAAGCTGCCGCGCTTTGGCCTGGATGATTACGCCCCCTATGCCATTGGTCTTCTTTCTTACCATCAGCCCGTAATATCTGAACTCCCCGCGGATATTCCTCTCCTTACCTAGGAAGGCTGTTGATCATCAATAGCCGAATCAGGGGTTCCCCCTGGAGAATTCAAATGACTGCTAAAAACGACAACCCAGGAAATTTTGCCAACGACCGCGAAAAAGCCTCCGAAGCAGGCAAGAAAGGGGGTCAGAACAGCGGCGGTAACTTTGCCAACGATCGCGAGAAGGCCTCTGAAGCAGGCAAAAAAGGTGGCCAGAACAGCCATGGCGGCGGCCGCAGCTAGCAGCTGAGTGGTTGAGCGGAGGCCCAGCTTCCGCTCAAGCTCTGTTTTCAGGCGCTGCTGAAGACACTTCCTACCGTTTGAATAAATCCACGCTTTTACCAACCTCTAATATCCCTCTTTGATCGTCACCCTCCCTGACATGACCTGATCGCTCGCTTCAGACGTATCTGCCTGAGCGATAGAAAGAGCCTGCTCTTTGGAGTATTTCGGCCTCCAGAGAAGAGCTCAAGCGCATGAGGGTCTGGTATAGCCTCTCTAAAATAGAGCTACACAGAGACATCTGCCTTAAGCGTGTAAAGGTAATAACCTGATGAGGGCAATTGGGAATTGCCGGAGGGCTTATGAATTAAATTGGCAGAACAGACACACCGATAACCAGAGCTTAAAAACAATACCGGTAAAAAGCCGATTTCATCTTCCTATGGTTTGCACAATAGCGGCATCGCTGAACTCTTCCATCCGCAACAATTTCAGCGAAGCGAGAAACGCATGAGCCTGATGTTCATGGCGAAATTCAATAGACGGCCGCTGGGATTCAGTACACATAGCCGGTATGTTTCTTTCCTGCCATACCACCGTGACCAACTTTCCTCGTAATGAACAGCTATGTAGCGTTCTTCCGTCACTGGTCTTGATTGTCCAGGCAGTCATGAAGTACCTGTATAGTTAATGAATAACCGTTGCGCCTCGTTAAACTTTGGCCAGACTATTCTTTCTTCGAATATCAAACTGATTATCTATTTCACGCTTGATGCCCGTCACCCACACTTGCGCCTCAGCCTGGCTCATTTGATAAGGTGAACTATTTCGTCTGGCTTCTAGAATGGTAGTACCGCTTTGCTGATTGAAGATGCGCACGGCGAAGCCTTTTTCGCTCTCTTCCAGCACTTGGAAACCCAAGGGCAGAAACTGCGACTTCATATAGGTGAGAACAGGGGCTGATACGTCAGTCGACATGAATTTTCCTTACGCTAATAAAGGTGAAAAACCCCGGCTTGGCGGGGCCTTATGTCAACGCTCTCTGATCTGTCCCGCTTCGAAGCCCTTAGGCCCTACGATCAACTGATAACTCACAAGCTGGCCTTCATTCGGACCTCTGAAGCTTCGGTTTTCAAAAGATTTCGTATGAATGAAAAGGTCTGGTCCTTCTTGCGGAATAATAAAGCCAAACCCTTTATCTTCACTAAACCACTTGATAGTGCCTTGATGTCTGATGGACATGATTTTTCTCCTGGGTATATGAATCACGGCAGCCTTTGAAATGCGCCGAGACTGCACCTAACGGGCAGAGGAACCGAGGAGATGATTTCAGACAGGCCATCAAGTCAGCATCGCGGTGACAATTAGCTATACAGTAAGGCCACTGTACTCTCTTTCACGTCCATGTGTTGCTTTTATACTGAACCTAGACGGACGGAATAAATGAAAACAAATATGACTATTATTACTCCATTATTTATGCTTCCCAAATATTATAGGTCTGCCATTTATTTGGTCTAACACTCTGATTTCATTGAGCAAGTGTTATTTAAACCGTTTCTTAGCAGAGAAAAATAATCGAGAAAATAAAAATAAAGGTATACAAGAGCTGAAAAAAGCGTATTGTGATCTCACTGCTTTGCAATTGCTACTTCGATACCTGGCTTGATGTTCTGTTTTTCGTTTCATCTCCTCGGCTCGTTTTACTTTCGCACCTCAGTCTCGGCCTGAATGTTTCAGCGCCGCAGCCTTATTTTACCCTGGAGATACATCATGTCTGGTCGTCAAAATGGCACCGTCAAATGGTTCAACGATGAAAAAGGTTTTGGTTTTATCACTCCTGAGAGTGGTCCGGACCTGTTCGTCCATTATCGCTCGATCGAAAGCTCAGGCTTCAAGAGCCTGAGCGAAGGTCAAGCAGTGTCCTTCGTGGCCGTCAAAGGTCAGAAAGGCATGCAAGCTGATCAGGTTCAAGTCGCTTAAGACACCTGATCCAAAAAAGCCCCGCACTGCGGGGCTTTTTTATTGCCTTGGAAAATAGCCTGCCAACCGATTCGCCCAAGGCATACCCCGTGAGCATGCCTGCACCTGGACAATGATCAGGTAGGCACGGGCCCATCCGGTGATATAAACGGCTTTGTAAAACCTGGTGCCAAGGGTGCCAATGCCCACTCACTGCGGAATCGGCTGAGGTACACCATGTTGCTGCGGGTGGCGGCTTTTCGGTTCATTTTCCCAGCCATAACCGCGAGCTGCGTCTTGATACCATCAATAACCGTATGTAACCGCTCCTGATCATCCAGATCGGCTGCGGAAATCACACGTATGGCCACCACATCCTTGTTTTGCGTTGAAAACGTTAGCGTCAGACTGCCGTCAGGTCGAACGGCTGAAATGACAGGCCGGTTAACCTCAAAGGAGGATGACAGGGTCTTGAGATACGCCTTCATGTGAAACACCTCGCCGAGCAGAATGGTAGATATTGGCAGCCAGCGCTGCGTTTATGGCTCCAGAAGCCAGTGCGAGGCACCTAGAGTGCCTCGACATGTTCAGCCTGCATGCCCTTCCCTAATTTGCCTTCAGCGGCAATGTAAGAAACCGGCTGGCCCGCGATCAGCTGCTTGACCGCATGACCACCGTTGACCGACTTGTGGTGCACAAACAATTCAGGCCCCTGGGCCTGAACAATGAAGCCATACCCTTTGACACGGTCGAACCATTTGACGGTACCGGTTTGACGATCAGACATGAAAGGCTCCTGGATAAGGTAGGCCGCAGGGAAACATCCCGTACGAGCCGAGGCGGCAGTGATCCAAAGAGAGGCTGGGGTGTAGATAAAACACCCTCAAGGGGTCATGGCAGCATGATAGCAACGTAGTTACTTCACCATAGGCGCATTCGGCCTGGGGTGTGCGGCTATTTAGGTGTGCGGCGACGGGTGGGAATCCTTGTTCTGCCATGCGATCAAAGCGACAAACTGTTCAGCACAGCGGCAGGCCTGATTGAGCACGTATAGAAAGCCCATGCCAGACGGGTTCTTATCGCTGATACAGGCGCAGGCGCGGTACTGACATGAACCGAAGGCATTCAGCTTGGGAGAACTATGTACTACGGAGAGCGACTCAACGCCTGGACGCACCTGATCGGCGCAGCCCTGGCATTCATGGGTGCGGTATGGCTACTGGTACGGGCCACCCTGGACGGCTCACCAGCCAAGGTCATCAGCATCATTATTTATGGCGTCACGCTGGTGCTGCTCTATAGCGCCTCGACGATTTACCACAGTGTGCAAGGCCGTGCGAAAACGGTCATGCGCAAGGTGGATTACCTCTCCATCTACCTGTTGATTGCTGGCAGCTACACGCCGTTCTGCCTGGTGACATTGAAAGGCCCCTGGGGCTGGACGCTATTCGCTATCGTCTGGGGGCTGGCGGTCATCGGTATGCTGCAGGAGATCAAACCCCGTTCCGAGGCCCGCGTTCTGTCTGTCGTGATTTATGCCGTGATGGGCTGGATCGTTCTGGTCGCGGTCAATCCATTGCTGGCGTCGCTGGGCGCGGCAGGCTTTACCTGGCTGGTCACGGGGGGTTGCCTTTATACGTTGGGGATCGTTTTCTTCGCGTTCGATCACCGTTTTCGCCACTGGCATGGCATCTGGCACTTATTCGTTATGGGGGGCAGCCTGCTGCACTTTATTACCATCGCCCTGTATGTGGTGTGATACCTTCAATTCAGTAGTATTGAGCGAACACAGGTATCAGGCCGGAGCCAAGCCATTTGTCTGCTACTGAAAAAGACCTGAATCAGACGCTATGCTTGAAGGTCTTTGCTCATAGCATTGTTGCTACTTTTGAGCGCTGTCTTGGACACTATAAAAGCTTTAACAGGTTTGCCTGACAGTACTCCTGCGCAAGGCTTGCTACTTACATTTCGCCTCACCCATAGGCGACCCGCTGGATCGTACGGGGTTATATGAACACCACTACCCAACCATCGGTTCCTGACAATCAGAAGAACCTGACTCGCAGCGATATTGATTTTCCGGTGGTAGGTATCGGCGCCTCGGCAGGCGGGCTGCAAGCCCTTCTGAAGTTCTTTGAACACATGCGCAGCGATAGCAACATGGCGTTTGTGGTCATTATGCACCTGTCGCCCAAGCACACAAGCGCGGCTGACCGCATCCTGCAGAACGTAACCAAGATGCCGGTTATTCAGGTCACAAGCCCTGTCCCAGTCGAGAAGAATCACGTCTATGTGATACCGCCGGGCAAAGACCTGAGCATGAACGACAGTTACCTGCGTCTGGGAGAACCACAGCGTACCCGCGGGGATCACGTAGCAATCGATTTGTTCTTTCGGACACTGGCCGATGTTCATCGGAGCAGGGCCATTGGCATCGTGCTATCGGGTGCCGGAGCCGATGGCTCGGTGGGGCTTGCACGGGTAAAGGAGCAAGGCGGTATTACCCTTGCCCAGTCCCCGCAGGATGCTGAATATGACTCGATGCCCAACAGCGCCATTTCTACCGGTGTGGTGGATATCGTCCTGCCTGTGGTTGAGATGCCACAAAAGCTGCTGGAAGTCGCTGCCAATCTGGTAAATATCCAGATACCGATCAACGACCCCCGTGAAGAGAACGAGCCGCAGATCGATCCTCAGATCAGAAATCGAACGAATCAGCTGGCCCTTCGGGATATCCTGACGCTGCTGCTAACGCGCACCGGTCATAACTTCAAGCAATACAAGACCGCCACCATATTGCGCCGTATCGAACGGCGCATGCAGGTCAACTCCATTCCAGACATGAACAGTTATGCAACCTTTCTGCATGACCATGTCGAGGAAACGCCGGCGCTGCTTAAAGACATGCTGATAGGCGTGACCAATTTCTTTCGGGATCGCGAAGCCTTCGAGGCGCTTGAACGAGACATTATTCCCGACCTGTTCGAGCAGTTCGCTGCGGCAGAGAGCGAAGACGGTGAAATGCGGATATGGTCTGCTGCCTGTTCGACAGGTGAAGAAGCCTATTCCCTGGCCATGCTGTTCACCGAACAGGCTGAGCTAAGAGGCTCGCCTGCCAAAATCCAGGTGTTTGCAAGCGATATCGACAATCAGGCACTGGCCACAGGGCGTGCAGGCCTATACCCACAAGCCATTGTCACGGACGTTCCTCCGCCCCGTCTGCGCCAGCATTTTACGAAAGAGCAGATCCATTACCGGATCAAGAAAGAGCTTCGCGAGCGGGTGTTGTTTGCGGCGCATAACCTGCTGAGCGACCCCCCTTTTTCCCGGCTGGACCTGATCTGCTGCCGCAACCTGCTGATTTATCTGGACCGTGAAGTGCAGAGTGAAATCCTGCAAACGTTTCACTTTGCGTTGAAGCCAGGGGGCTATCTTTTTCTAGGCAGCTCCGAATCAGCCGACATGTGCAGCAACCTGTTTACGCCAGTCGATAAAAAGAACCGTATCTATCAGGCCAAAAACACGGCCGGGATCCTTCGGTCCCGCCCGGTACTGCAACTCAGCACAGGCTATCCAGCGGTACAATTGCCCCAACATCAGGGGAGCCGCAGCAAGAAGGTTTCTTTTGCCGAAGTGCATCGCCGGGTACTGGAGCAGTATGCGCCACCCAGCGTAATCGTCGATCACGAATCGAACATTGTGCACATGTCGGACCGTGCCGGGCGGTTCCTGCGCTATGTGGGCGGCGAGCCGTCTCACAACTTGCCAACCCTGGTACTACCCGAACTGCGCGTTGAATTGCGGACTGCGCTCTTCCAGGCGATACAGTCCAATAAGAGCGTCGAGGCACGGCGGGTGCGAATCACCCGTGACGATCGGACGTATTACATCAACATGGTCGTGCGCCCCTTCCGCGACGATGAGGCCAACAGCGATTTCATGCTGGTGATCTTCGATGAAGTCGAGGATGTGATGAGCATGGAGTCCAGCACACCGCATACCGAAGCCAAGGACAGCGTACTCACCCAGCTCGAAGCGGAGCTGCACCGCACCAAGGAGCAATTGCAGCTCACCATCGAACACTCCGAAACCTCCACTGAAGAACTCAAGGCATCCAACGAGGAGCTTCAGGCCATCAATGAAGAGTTGCGGTCGGCCACCGAGGAGCTGGAGACCAGCAAGGAAGAGTTGCAGTCAATCAACGAAGAGTTGATTACCGTCAACGCTGAGCTCAAGAGCAAGATTGAGGAAACCGGCAAGATCAATGACGATCTCCAGAACCTGATCACCTCGACGGATATCGCCACGGTATTCGTGGACCGTCGCATGCGTATCAAATGGTTTACGCCCCGGGCAACCGAGTTGTTCAACATCATTGCCAACGATGCCGGGCGTTCATTACTCGATATCACGCATCGGCTGGACTATGACGAACTGGCTGAGGACGCGACCCGGGTCTTCGAATCCCTGCATTTGATCGAGCGCGAAATCCGCGCCTCGAATGGGCATTGGTATCTGGCCAGAATGCTGCCCTACCGCACGGCGGATGATCGAATAGAAGGCGCGGTACTCACCTTTATCGATGTAACCGGGCGACGCGAAGCCGAAGAGCAGGTACGCGCCAGCGAAAACCACATGAAGTTGGTGGCACAAAGCGTCAGTGACTACGCCATCATCACCATGGATCAGAACGGACTCATCACCACCTGGAACCATGGCGCCGAACTCATGTTCGGGTATTCCGAGGCGGAGGTGGCCGGGCACTGCATCGAGACCATCTTCACGCCTGAAGAGCGAGCCAAGGGCATACACCTTGAGGAGCTTAGAATTGCCCGGGAGAAAGGCCATTCCCTTGATAAACGCTGGCATCAGCGCAAGGATGGCAGCCGCTTGTATTGCAGTGGTGTCACCTACCCTATGCGAGATACCGAGCTACGCGGCTATGCCAAGATCGCCCAGGACACCACAGAAGAGTATCAGCGTGCCTGCGAGAGGGACAATCAACTAGTCCGCTCGGAAACCAGCAGCCAGCTTAAGGACGAATTTTTTGCCGTCATGTCCCATGAGCTGAAGCATCCGTTGAATTTGATTCAGCTGAACGTTGAGTTGATTGCTCGCGCGCCCTCGGTTCGTGCCTCTGCCGCCACGCTGCGCGCCGCCGAAACGATCCAGCGTTCGGTACGCAGTCAGGCCCAGATCATCGATGATCTGCTCGATTTCTCGCGTGTGCGAACCGGTAAGCTCAAGCTCGATCGTACTATAGTGGATGTTGTCAGCCTGCTGCAGGAAATTGCCAATGTCCTGCGGCCCACGGCAGTTGCCGAGTCTATCCGCCTGGAGGGTCCCAATGTGTCCGAGCAGCCCTTGCTGATCGAGGCGGACCGCACCCGGATGGAACAGATCGTATGGAATCTGCTTAACAACGCAGTGAAGTTCACGCCTGCTGGCGGCACCGTTACGCTCCGCCTGAGCGAAGACGGCGACAGCGTCCGGCTGGATGTCATCGATACCGGACAAGGCATCGCGCCTGAGTTTCTACCCAAGGTATTCGACATGTTTGGCCAGGCCGAAATGCACAATACGGCGCGCGCTCGGCATGGCTTGGGCATTGGTCTGGCCCTGGTAAAGCAGTTGGTCGAGGCCCATAACGGCCGGATAGAAGCCGAATCGGCCGGCTTGGGCCAAGGCTCACGCTTTACGGTCTGGATACCGAAATGCAGCCACAACGAGGCAACTGGCGAGTGTATCGACACCTGCTCGGAGGCGGGACAACTGCAGGGGCTCAAGCTGCTGCTGGTGGATGATTCCGAAGATATTGTCGAAACCATGCAAATGCTGCTGGAAAGCGAAGGGGCCGAGGTTACACCGGCCTGTAGCGGTGAGCAGGGACTGGCACTTGCCAAAGAGCAGATCTTTAATCTGATCCTGTCCGATATTGGCATGCCGGGCATGGATGGACACGAGCTGATGATTGCGTTGCGTCAGGACAGTCTCAATCAGCAGACGCCAGCGATAGCCTTGACGGGTTATGGCAGCAAGACAGACATCGACAAGGCCATGCAGGCGGGCTTCGACGCTCATTTAAGCAAGCCCATCCAGTTCGATACGCTTATCCAGCACACGCTTGAAACGGTCAATCGGCGTCGGTCTTAAAAAGAGCCCGCCTCGCGGCGGGCTAAAGGTGCCTTATAGGGGAATAACTACAGGCAGCGTGACGTGGGTGACCGCGTGGCAATCAGAGTTTGGCGATCGAGACCTCCGTGGATTTCACGAAGGCGATCACCTCGCTGCCGACCACCAGTTCCAGCTCCTTGACCGAGCGCGTGGTGATAACGGAGGTAACGATCCCGGCAGCGGTTTGTACGTCGATTTCGGAAAGCACCGACCCTTCGATGATTTCCTTGATGGTGCCTTTGAACTGGTTACGAACGTTGATGGCTTTAATGGTCATGGTTGTGCTCCTCAAGTGATCAAAGTGCCCAGCGCAGTTGCGTGGGGCGGTAGTCGGTGTCGTGATGGTCGGGCAGTGAAGGTTGGGCCAGTACGCGGGCCAGCACCTCGGCCTCCAGAGCGGCAAGCCCGGCCGAGCCGCGGTTGCGCGGACGCGGCAGATTGATGTCGAGGTCCAGGCCGACCCGGCCCTCCTCTATCAGCAGCACGCGATCCGCCATGGCTACGGCCTCGCCCACGTCGTGCGTGACCAGCAGGACGGTGAATCCATGCTGCTGCCAGAGACGCTCGATCAACTGCTGCATCTCGATACGGGTCAGGGCGTCCAGCGCACCCAAGGGCTCATCCAACAGTAACAGGCGCGGCTCGTGGATCAGAGCCCGCGCCAGGGCCACACGCTGCTTCTGTCCACCCGACAACGCAGCCGGCCACTCGTGGGCCCGCTCAGCCAGCCCCACGGCGTCCAGCGCCTCTAGCGCCTTCTGCCGCCAGTTGCCTTTGAGGCCCAGGCCGACGTTATCGATGATGCGTTTCCAGGGCAGCAGACGGGCATCCTGAAACATAAGACGGGTCGCGTCCTGATGCCGGGCAAGCGGCTCCTTTCCCGTCAGCAGCTGCCCGCTAGTCGGCTTATCCAGCCCGGCCACCAGCCGCAGCAAGGTGCTCTTGCCGCAACCGCTGCGCCCCACCACGGCCACGAACTGACCGGAGGGAATCGTCAGGTCGATGCCCTGAAGAACGTCGCGCTCACCGAACCGCTTGCCGACTCCTTCCAGGGTCAGGGCTGTTCCCCGCTTGTAAGGGAGACTGTGCAAGGCCGTCATGCTGCACCTCCTGTTTTCTGATAGGCCGGATGCCAGCGCAGCCATGCGTGCTCAAGGCCGCGGGCCGCAAGATCCGCCAGCTTGCCGAGGACGGCATACAGCACGATCGCCAGAACCACGATGTCGGTTTGCAGGAATTCACGGGCGTTCATGGCGAGATAACCGATGCCGGAACTGGCCGAGATGGTCTCCGCCACGATCAGGGTCAGCCACATCAACCCAAGCGCAAAGCGCACGCCCACCAGGATCGACGGCAGCGCCCCAGGCAGCACGACCTGCGTGAACAGTCGATAGCCAGAGAGCCCGTAACTGCGCGCCATTTCCACGAGGGCCGGATCGACGTTGCGAATGCCGTGATAGGTATTGAGGTAGATCGGGAAAAACGTACCCAGGGCGACCAGGAAGATCTTGGCCGACTCGTCGATCCCGAACCACAGGATGACCAGCGGGATCAGCGCCAGGTGCGGTACGTTGCGGACCATCTGCACGGAGCTGTCGAGCAAACGCTCGCCCCAGGTCGAAAGCCCTGTGATAAAGCCCAGAAGCAGGCCGATACCACCTCCGATAGCAAAGCCGATACTGGCGCGCCAGCTGCTGATGGCGAGGTGTTGCCAGAGCTCGCCACTGCGCACCAGGCTCCAGCCTGCCTCCAACACTGCACTGGGTGCCGGCAGGATACGGCTGGACAAGAGGCCGGTTTCCACAGCCACCTGCCACCCGGTCAGGAGCAGCACGGGGAGCACCCAGGGCGCTACGCGTTGCAGGGAGGTGTTGATCGTATGATTCATACCGCCTCCTCAGCTCTGCGCGGCATACTTCGTGGTTGAGGATGGCACGATGTCGTTGGCCACGATCTCGCCGAAGGGGCTGATGTTATTGGCACCCGCCGGCTGCTCGGGTCGGCTAAGCGGCAGGTGCGGGAACAGGAGTTCGGCCACACGGTAGGACTCTTCCAGGTGCGGATAGCCGGACAGGATGAAGGTATCGATGCCCAGTTCGGCATATTCCTTCATGCGCTGGGCCACGGTGGGGCCGTCACCGACCAGAGCAGTCCCCGCCCCGCCGCGCACAATACCCACGCCTGCCCAAAGGTTGGGCGCGATTTCTAGCTTGTCGCGTCGTCCGCCGTGCAGCGCAGCCATGCGCTGCTGACCAACCGAATCGAACCGCGCAAACGAAGCCTGGGCTTTGGCGATGGTGGCATCATCCAGATTGGCGATGAGCCGGTCGGCCGCCTTCCAGGCCTCTTCGTTCGTCTCACGGACAATGACGTGCAGGCGAATCCCAAAGCGAACGGTACGGCCATAGCGAGCGGCCTTTTCACGTACGGACTCGATCTTCTCACGTACCGCCTCAAGCGGTTCACCCCAGGTCAGGTACAGCTCGACCTGCTCGGCAGCCAGCTCCTGGGCAGGCTCGGAGGAGCCTCCAAAGTACAGCGGCGGATAGAGCAGCTTGGCGCCCTTGACCTTGATGTGCTTGCCATCGAAGTCCACCGTCTCGCCTTCCAGCACACGGCGCCAGATATGAGTGAATTCTTCCGAGGCCTCGTAACGCTCCTCATGGCTCAGGAACAATCCGTCCCCGGCCAGCTCTTCCGGGTCGCCGCCGGTCACGAGGTTGAACAGCGCCCGCCCGCCGGATAGGCGATCGAGCGTAGCGGCCTGACGGGCGGCCACGGTGGGTGAAATGATGCCAGGGCGCAGCGCTACCAGAAATTTGAGTCGCTGGGTCACAGGGATCAGCGAGGCCGCTACCAGCCAGGAGTCCTCGCAGCTGCGGCCGGTAGGAATCAGTACGCCGCCAAACCCGAGCCGATCCGCCGCCTGGGCGATCTGTTGCAGGTAGCCGTGGTCAACGGCGCGGGCGCCCTCTGCCGTGCCGAGGTAATGGCCGTCGCCGTGGGTTGGTAGAAACCAGAAAACGTTGAGATTGCTCATGAACAGGGCTCCGTCAGATGGAAATCTGGGTCAATTCGAATGTGGGCTTCAGGGTGCTTTCAGCGGCATCAGCCGTGGGCACCAGGGGCAAGGGCTGCACATGGGCGTCGACAAAGGCACACCATGACGCGTGCCATCGCCTGATCCATCCCATTCAGGTAGCGCTCGACCAGACGGCTGGCGATCGTAGGCAGGGGCTTGGTATTCATGGCGTCACCTCGGTGTTGGTTTGGCGTTGCGCAGTAACCGGTACGGCGGGCGTCGCAACGTCGGCCACGCGTATCGGCTTGGGAATCAGGCGGTTCTGGTAGAACAGGTCAGCGGTTTGCTGCTGGTTTTCGATGTCCCTGGCGGTAATCGAGCTGATGGGCGAATCCGGACGGTGGCTGAAATAGGAGGCCACCACAGCCCGCGGCAGTCCCAGCTGGCGCGTCATGATCTCGATGCTGCCTTCGGGATTGGCCCGCGTGAGCGCCTCGGCCTGGTTCAGCGCATTGAAGATCTGCGGGATAAGGTCCGGATTGCGCTCGGCAAACGGACGGGCTGCCAAGTAGAAGGAGCCTGAGTTGGAAAGCCCGTTACGACCATCGGTCAGCACACGCACCTGACCGGTTAATAGCGCCGCCGAATAGAAGGGATCCCAGATGGCCCAGGCGTCCACGTTGCCCTGATCGAAGGCTGCACGGGCATCGGCAGGCGGCAGGTAGACCGGCTGGATATCGGTGTAGTTGAGGCCTGCCTGATTAAGCGCTCGAAGCAGCAGCGCATGGGAGCTGGAGCCTTTCTGGAAGGCTACCTTTTTCCCCTTGAGATCCGCCAGGGTGTGGATCGGGCTGTCCTTGCTCACCAGAATGACTTCGGCCAACGGCTTGGCGGGCTCGGTGCCAACATAGAGCAGATCGGCTCCGGCAGCCTGGGCAAAGATCGGCGGGATATCACCTGTCGCACCCAAATCGATGCTGCCTGCGTTCAGGGCTTCGAGCAGCTGCGGCCCGGCCGGAAACTCCACATAACGAACCTGCGTGTTCGGGAAGCGCGTCTCCAGGAAGCGCTTCTCCCGCGCCACCACCAGATTCACGGCACTCTTCTGATAACCGATGCGCAACTCGGCGGGATCGGCCGAGGCGGTCTGGAACGCGAACGCTGCCAGCGTGCCGAGCAGGATCAGGCTGCGGGTTAGGAAAGCAGGCTTCATGGTTTTACCTCCGCGCGCTGGGCAAGGTTGGCAGGCGGTGTCCAGATCACGTCACGAACCGCCAGCGTTTTAGGAATCAGACGAATCTGCGTAAAGGCATCGGCAATCTTCTGCTGCGCAGTTACCACCTCGGGAGTGATGAACTGGGCCCCGTAGCCCTGCCGCGCTACGACCGTACGGGCAATGTCTTCCGGCAAGCCGAGCAGCGGCGCGACCTGCTTGGCGACCTCATCAGGATTGGCCTCTGCCCACTCCCCTACCGAACGAACCTCGTCGACCAGCGTGGCAATGACTTGCGGGTGCTGTTGGGCGTAAGGGCGGGTCGAGAGGTAGAACTGGTGGTTGTCGACCAGCCCGGTACCGTCGGTAAGCGTGCGCGCCTGAAGCTGCTTTTCCGCAGCCGCCTGATACGGGTCCCAAATAACCCAGGCATCGGCGCTGCCGCGCTCAAAAGCGGCGCGGGCATCTGCCGAAGGCAGGTAGATCGGTTGGATGTCGCTGTATTTCAGGCCTGCCTTTTCCAGCGCGCGAACCAGCAGGTAATGAACATTGGAGCCCTTGTTCAGGACGATCCTCTTGCCCTTGAGATCGGCCAGCGTCTGGATGGAAGAATCCTTAGGCACCAGGATCGCTTCGCTGGTCGGCGCTGGCGGCTCATGGGCGACATATACGAGGTCAGCACCCGCCGCCTGAGCGAAAACGGGTGGGGTTTCACCAGTAACCCCAAAGTCGATACTGCCAACATTCAGCCCTTCCAGTAATTGGGGGCCGCCGGGAAATTCAGTCCATTGCACGGTAACGCCCTGCTCGGCCAGGCGCTTTTCCAGCGTGCTACGGGCCTTGAGCAGCACCAGCGTGCCGTATTTCTGATAGCCGACCCGTAAGGTTTCGGCGGCTTGAACGGTGGCATCGAGCGACAGGGCCAGCAGCAGCGCGGCAACCCATCCTCGATGCAAGGGTTTGACGCGCATCGCGTGCTCCTTGGCTTCGAGTGGTGTCCTGCCTGCTGCCCCGTTGTCGGGTCAGTAAGGTCAGTAATCTATTCTCCCGTGTGGGAGTGGTTACATCAGATGCTCCAGCGTGCCTGTGTCAGCTGCGCTGTCAAAACATGTGGCTCGACCGGCTTCGGTCGGCGGGCCAGTGCGGCCAGAAAAAGCTCCAGTGACTCGTCCAAACGCTCCGCCAGTGCAGATGAGAGCGGTGTTTCGCTTTCATAGCTGACCTGGCTGTCATCGGCGAACACGCCGGGCAGGATCTCCTGCGCCTTGAGCGCAGCCAGCACCGGCTTGAGTGCGTAGTCCACCGCCAACATATGTGCAATCGAGCCGCCGGTTGCCAACGGCAGCACCACCTTATGGTTGAGTGCCCGCTCCGGTAACAGGTCAAGTACCGTCTTGAGCACCCCGGAAAATGAGGCCTTGTAGATCGGTGTGGACACCACAAGGCCGTCCGCATTGTGCACGTGCTCGACAAAGGCCTTGACCTGAGGGCTCTCGAACCGCGCCTGGATCAAATCTTCGGGCGGGAAATCCTGGATGCGCCAGGAGGCTACCTCGACCCCATGTGCGTTCAGCCATTGCCGGGCCTCGCCGAGCAGTACGCTCGATCGGGATCTGGCCCCCGGGCTGCCCGCCAGCGAAACCACTAGCATGCCGTTCCCCTTCAACTGTCCTGTCAGGGTCGGTATGCCCTTCAGGTATGTAGCGAACCATAGCAAGCCTTAGCTTATACCTAAAAATCATTTTTATTAATTTGCTTATAACTTTTTGTATAAATGAAAAACCCCAGCGCGCAGGCTGGGGTTTTCTGGTGTTGCAAGGCTTGCAAGCAGAATGCGGAAGATTGGTACTGCACCCTCGATTTACAGGGTGAAGTGCCCCTTACTGCGGCGCTTTCTGGATTTCAGCCTGCACCTGATCGAACAGTGGCTTGCCCACGGTATCGATAACCGACTGGATGGCCGGCTGCGCCTTTTCACGCATGCGCTGGGTTTCCTCTGCGCTTACCTGGTTAATCTGCATTCCGTGGGCCTTCAGCTCTTCCAGGGCTTTTTCGCCTTCGGCGCGTGTGTCCAGCCGCTCAGCATCACGTGCCTTCCTGGCTGCCTCCATCAGGATGTCCTGTTCGGTCTTGGACAGCCCATCCCACCAGCGCTTGGAGGCCATCATGATCCAGGGGCTATAGACGTGGTTGGTCACGGTCAGGTACTTCTGCACCTCATAAAACTTGGACGACAGAATCGTGTTGAACGGGTTTTCCTGCCCATCCACGGCCTTGGTCTCCAGACCGGTAAAGAGTTCGGAGAACGGCAGCGGCACGGCATTGGCACCCAGTTGCTTGAAGGTATCCATGAAGACCGGGCTCTGCATCACCCGCACCTTGATGCCGGAGAAGTCTTCCAGCTTGTTGATCGGGCGAACGTTGTTGGTCATGTTGCGAAAGCCGTTCTCCCAGTAGACAAGGCCGACGAGGCCCTTTTCCTGGAGCTTGTCCATAACCTGCTGGCCTACTGGTCCGTCGAGTACATAATCCGCCTGTTTTGCATTGGAAAACAAAAAGGGCGTATCCCAGATCGCCATCTCCTTGGTGATGCCGACCAGTGTCGCGGTAGAACCCACCATCATTTCCTGCGCCCCGCCAATCAACGCATTCTGCATCTGGGCATCCGGGCCCAGGCTACCGGCGCCAAAGGTGCGCACCTTGAGCTTGCCACCTGAGGCCTTGGCCACCTCCTCTGCAAATACCTTGGCGCCGCGTCCCTGGTTGCTGTCTTCGTTGAGGCCATAGCCGAAGCGGATCATGCGGGGGCGAATGTCATCGGCGGCCTGGGTTGTGAGGGTGGCTAGCGGGCCGCAGAGCACAGCCGTGGCCAGGGTTGCGAAGAGAAAGCGTTTCATGGGCGTTCCTTTTATTGTTGTTGATAAAGCCTGATGCCTGGGCGCTACAAGGGCCCAGGCCGTTCAATGCAACCACTTCAGAGGTACGGTAATGATCTCGGGAAAGATCACCAGCAGGACAACAATGGCGATATAGGTAAAGAAGAAGGGCAAAACCCCTTGCACCAGCTTTTCCATGCGGATACGCCCGATCCCTCCGACCACGTTCAATACGGTGCCCACCGGCGGCGTAATCAGGCCGATCGAGCCGATCAGCACAAACATCACGCCAAAATAAACCGGGTTGACGCCCGCCTTGGCTGCAATGGGTGCCAGGACAGGTCCCAGGATCAGGATGGTGGGCGTAAGGTCCAGCACCATGCCGATGGCCACCATCAAGAGCATGATGGCGGCTACCAGCAGCTTGGGATTGTCGGCAATCGGACCCAGCATGGCAGCGATTTCATCGGGGAGCTGGGCCAGTGTGACCATGTAGGCCGAAACGGTCGCGGCCGCACACAGGAACATCACCGAGGCCGTGGTGCGGCTGGCCCGGGTCAGCACCTCAACCAGTGCGTTCCAGCTCAGTTCCCGGTACAGCAGCGTGGACACCAGTAGCGCATATACCGCCGCGACCACGGCTGCCTCGGTGGGCGTGAAGATACCGCCCCGCAGACCGCCCACAATAATCACCGGTAGCATCAGGGCGGCAATGCCATCCACGATGGCATGACGGCGTTCCGCCCAGGAAGCCTTGGGTTGCGGCGGCTCGTGAATGCTTCGGGCGATCAATGTCCAGGCGATGATCAGCCCGGCCCCCATGATGAG
The DNA here is from genome assembly GCF_058536325.1 of Pseudomonas sp. C2.3V. Lineage (NCBI taxonomy): Bacteria > Pseudomonadati > Pseudomonadota > Gammaproteobacteria > Pseudomonadales > Pseudomonadaceae > Pseudomonas > Pseudomonas sp. C2.3V. The sequence continues at coordinate 3,628,317 of NZ_JBZUBN010000001.1, forward strand.
CCCAGGAACCAGACCCGCCAGGAATAACTGGCTGATCGAGGTATTGGTTACAACGCCGTAAATCACAAAGGGCATCGACGGCGGAATGATCGGCGCAATAATGCCGCCCGCCGACACCAGTCCACAGGAAGAGCTGAGCGGATAGCCGCGCTGACGCATCATGGGCAGTAGCAGGGTCGCCAACGCCGCGGTATCGGCCAGGGCCGAACCCGACATGCTGGCCAGCAGCACCGAGGCGGCAATGGCAACGTAACCCAACCCGCCCTTCTTGTGGCCGACAAAGGCTTGGGCCATGGTGATGATGCGTCGGGAAATGCCGCCTGCGTTCATCAGCTCGCCAGCCAGAATAAAGAATGGCACAGCCAGGAGCGGAAAGCTGTCGGCACCGGCCTGTAGATTCTGGGCCAGCAGTTGCACATCCCAGAAGTCCAGGTACCACATCAGCACCGCGCCGGTCAGCAGGAGTGCAAACGCAATCGGCATCCCGAACGCCATGAAGCCCAACAGGGAGGAAAGAAAGACAGCAACGGTCATGATCAGCCCTTAAGGGAGGCAGCGCCTCGTAGTCTTGTTATTGGAATCGACTGATTACACCGGGCTCAGTCTGCCGTGACATTTGCCAGGGCTGGCGGTACCTCCCGCTCGGTACGCCAGGCATTGAGCAGTTGCACCAGTGCCAGCACCGCGAGTGCGATCATGCTTACCAACACCGGTAACATGGCGATAGCCAACGGGTAGCCCACCACGGGGCTCGCGTTCTGCCAGCCAAACTGCATCTGATACCACGCGCCCCAGGCAGACAGGCCGCTGCCTGTGGCAATCAGCAAGGCGCTGACCGAATCGACAAGCCGCCGGGCAATGCGCGGAAACTTGTCACGGATCAGGGTAAAACTCATCAGCTCGCCGCGACGCATACTGGACGCAACGCCAACAAAGATCAGCCAGACGAAGGCCAGCCGGGACAGCTCCTCGGCCCCGGCCCATCCGGAGCCGAACGCATAACGCAGCACCACATTGACAAAGACAGCGCCCACCATGAAGGCCATCAGAATGGCCATCAAGCTGTCGGTGAGCTTATCGAAGCGCTGGGCCGTGCGGTTGTTATAGATCGGCTCGCTGGTCAGGGGCGGCTCGTTCCGCGGAGAAGGTGCATCGGGCATCTTTGAGGCCAGGCTGATCAAGGCAGCCATTTCGCTACTTGGAATTGGCGCATGCATCCAGGCGCTTACCTCCTGAACAACCGCATCGCTGGCCTTGGATGCATCGACATACAGCACCCCTGGCTCTCCTCTGGGAGATTCGAGGGTGTCGAACTGGCTCTTGACGAGTGACGTAGGCATGTAATGGCCAGAACGCTCTCCGACGCGCTGGAGCGCCGTTTCGTAATCGACCGACAGATACGCGAAACGCAGGCCGGGTACAGCATCACGCAGACGGTCCCGGTAGCTGCGACGCAGTGCCGAGCAGGACAGGACGAATCCCGTGCCATCCTGAACGGCCTTTTGCATCTCAAGCCGCAGGCGATCGAGCCACTCGATACGGTCGGCATCGGTCAATGGCGTACCGGCCTGCATGCGGGCCACGTTTTCAGCGGAATGGAAATGGTCGGCTTCGATATGACGAAAACCAAGACAGCGGGCAACGCCCAGGCTCGTCTCGGTCTTCCCTGAACCGCTAACGCCCATGATGACAAGGGCCTGAGCGGGTGTAGCGGAGGTACTGACGGGTGAAGTCATGGCGCTCTCCAGAGCGCCTTTCGGTGCGCTCATTCTTATTTTTGTTTGATGTTAGCGCTAACATTACAATTGGGCAATGAGACTGAAAGGCCACCAGTCGAACGTGTCCCGCATAGACGTAACAAGATATTTCATGAACCGAGTAGGATGCCCTGCTAGAGCAATGGGCAGATCAGTAGTTTTCCCACAGCCCCGGCGTTGCCAGCTCAACCAAATGCCCGTCAGGATCACGAAAGTACAGGCTTACTCCGCCCTTCGGCCATCGCACTTCACCTTCGATCACAATCCCGTGAGTCGCCAGATGATCACGCCACGGCTGTAGATATTCAGGAGCAATGGAAAAGGCGTAATGAAGTCTGCCTGAACCGTCATGGGGTGGAATGGTGCCGCCGGGAAGCTGAGCAGGCGTATCGGTCGTGCCCTGCTGGAAAAGCAGTAAAACGCTACCCGGTGCGGCGTCATAGGCCGCGACACGCTCATCATGAAACATGACGCTCAGGCCCAGCAGTTCCTCATAGAAACGGCGAGCCTTTTCCAGGTCAGCTACATAAAGACCGGTTTCCAGTACTGGACCAAGGGGCGGAGCGATTGGGGATGTCATCAGCCGGCCTTTTGCTTCATGGGATCATGCCCCCAGTTCATCAGGGACTTGCGCCAGCGCGTATCACCTACCTCACCATCCGGGCGCTGCTTGATGTGCCGATGCACATAGCCGATGACCTTACGCATGGCCAGGTAGTCATCTTCGCTCAGCTCACCCTGCCGCTTGCGTTTAATCTCGAGGATACGCTCGCCCATCTCATGGCCAACCGCCTCGCCGTCAGCCTTTGCCTTGACCTTTTGGCCTTTGGCCGTCATGCCTACAGACTGGCTCTCCTCGCCCTGCAACCACTTGCGCAGCCGGGCAGGCGGCATGTTGACCACCTGTTTGAATTCACTGCGCAGTTCTTTCTTGTCCGCATCGGTAAGCGCTTTTGCTGTCATTATTCACCTGCCTGCTTGAGTGCATGAATCAGCTCGTCCTTTTTCATCCGCGAGCGCCCACGGACCTGATGGTGTGCTGCACGCGCCATCAGCTCGGTCTTGGTCATATCGGATAGAGCGGTCTTACGGGCAGACGCCGTCTTGCGGGCAACATCCTCCGGCTGTTTGGAGTGCTGCTTGCCTCGACGGGTATCCCGCCGCTTATTGGCAGTGCTGCGGGCATATTCGCTGTCGCTGATCTGCTCTCGTGCCTTCTTAGGCAGATAGCGCTCACCCGTCTCGGTAGACTTCTCGCCGGACTTTGTCCCCCAGTCCTGCTCGGTCCATTGCTGGAGATGGTTATCGGGACCCTTGCCGCCCTCATAACCTCCACCCCGCTTCTGGTATTCCTGGCTCGCCAATTGCGCTTTTCGTGCCGACCACTGGCCGGCACGACCACCCTTCGAGCCACGCGTCACATCCTCTTTAACACTGTTCCACAATTCCGGATCGGTCTTCCTGGCGGTAGCAGACATCTGTCTTTCTCCTCAGTAGAGTTTCGGACCCCTCGGAAATGGGGACCACCTATCGAGACGCTTGTTCTAGCCAGGCGACGGGGTGTATCAAGAAGGACGCTTCAAGAAGGACATGGTCATGCCGCTACCCTCGCTTCAAATCCGTGATGCCACCGAGTCGGATATTCCTGCTATCCAGGCCATTTATGCTCATCATGTTTTGCATGGAACGGCCACCTTCGAAGAAATCCCACCCGATGAAGCCGGCATGAAACGACGCCTGCGGACCCTTCAGGAAGCTTCCTTGCCGTTTCTGGTCGCCGAGCTGGATGGCATGGTACGAGGCTACTGCTATGCCAACTTCTATCACACGCGATCGGCCTATCGTTACACCCTGGAAGACACGGTTTATCTGGAGGAAGGCTGGCGTGGCCGCGGCCTGGGTAAAGCCCTGTTGAGTGCATTGCTTGAGCGCTGCAAAGCGGGAGGTTGGCGGCAGATGGTGGCGCTTATCGGCGACAGCAGCAATGCAGGCTCCATCGGGCTCCATCGCAGCCTGGGCTTTCGTCAGATAGGTATTCTGGAAAAGGTCGGCCTCAAGTTCGGCCAGTGGCATGACGTGGTGGTGATGCAGAAAAATCTGGGTAAAGGCAGCAGCGATACACCGTAAGTCGGCTGTACAGAACTTCGGCTATTTCGGCTCCTCACAACAGGTACACCCACTCAGAGGAGACCTAGCATGGCCGATAAATCGCCAGTAGCACCAGAGCGCCAGGAAGCGGAACTGTCCCCGGATGACTTTGAAGAAATGCCTGAGGACGAAGAAGAGTAACGCATGCGCCCATAAAAAAGCCCACCGCATGCTCAGGTGGGCTTTTCATGAGCCTCGCATCAGAAGATCAACTTGATGATGCCGATAACCACGATCAGGCCGATGATGAAAATAACGCCGGCGGTGCCCCCAATAAACTTCAACATACCCATGCTCCTTGATTAAGTGCGTTCACTTATTAAGACGCCAGTTGTTCGCAGACGTTCGCTGAAATATTCATTAAAGGCTTCTGCCGAACGGCCAGGCAGGTTTTCCAGTCTCTTTTAGGTAACGCGCCTCCAACGGTCTATCTGCATTTCGCAAGAGCCCTGTTCATGTCTACCACATTGATTCGCCGCCGCTGGCGCCCCTTGGCCTTTCTTGCCTTGTTGCTGGGTGTGGGTCTGCCGTTTGGCTGTTCTGAACTCGCCCACAAAGAGCGTGAGTTGGTGTTCAACATCGAACCCGGCACTGCCAGTTGGTTCTCGGGCGTGCCCACCGGTGTCCAGCAGTTCAACATCCCGGTCACGACTGGGCTCAGCAAGACGCAATATGTCCATGCCTGGTGGTGGCCTGCCGCAAAGAAAGATGCCCCTGCCGCCCTGTACCTGCATGGAACACGCTGGAATCTGACCGCCCAGGTGCGTCGCATCACTGCCCTGCGCAGCCTGGGCTATTCCGTCCTGGCCATCGACTACCGGGGCTTTGGTGAAAGCCCTGGCGATCTGCCCTCGGAAAGCACAGTGTATGAGGATGCTCGGGTGGCCTGGAAGCGCCTCGTTGAGCTGCAGCCCGACCCTGAAAAACGCTACATCTACGGACACTCGCTGGGCGGTGCAATAGCCGTCAACCTGGCTCAGCAGATTTCAAAACAGAAAGACCCGGAGGGCGACCCCGCCGCCGCAGCCGGCCTGATCATCGAGTCGACCTTTACCAGCCTGGCGGATGCAGCAGCTGCCGTGGTCGACACCTCGTTGCCGATCCGCTGGATCATGTCGGAGAAATTCAATTCCATCGACAAGATCGACCAGGTTGATATGCCGGTACTGATCGTCCATGGAACAGGTGACCAGTACGTACCCTCCCGCTTCAGCGAGGAGTTATTTAGAAAAGCTCAGGATCCGAAGCGGTTATTGCTCATTGAGGGAGGCAACCACACCAACAGCATGTCCATCGGAAGCCAGGAATACGCTCGGGCAGTACGGGATCTCTTCGGGCTGAAAGGCGCGTACTAGAGATCAGCGCGCCCTGCACTATCAACGAGAACATATGCCACCTCGATTGGGCATCATTTCCGGTGATGTTTGGTATGCCTACGATCCATTTTTTAATGGATCAACTCGAGCCGATACTGAATCTGTCGAAACGATCCCATCGAGGAAACAGATCATGAAACGCACTATCGCATTCGGTATCGGCCTCACCGCCCTGGCATTCAACACTCTGGTTGCTGCTCAATCCCTGCCCCAAGCCGCTCAGCTGTACGCTGAAGATGGCAGCCAGCACACCGTGGACAAGATGATCAACCGTCAGACCAAGAGCATTGAAGAACGTCTGCTGACCGAGAACGGCTCCGACCAGACCTTGGGCCGCCTGATCGAGCGCCAGCAAAACCGCCTGAATACTCCTGCCCAACTGGCCGAAGACGGTACTGAGCAGACCATCGACAAGATGATTCATCGTCAGCAACATCAGATCCAGTTAGCTGAAGATGGTACCGAGCAGACCATCGATAAGATGATCCATCGCCAGCAGCACCAGCTTCAGGTAGCCGAAGACGGTACCGAGCAGACCATTGACCGGATGATCCAGCGTCAGCAGGAGCACATTCAGCCGCAGCTGGCTGCCGATGATTCACAGCAAACCATCGACCGCTCGCATCACCGCATGCACCGGATTGTCTGATGCTGGCCCCATAAAAAAGCCCGACCAGTTGATCGGGCTTTTTTATTTATAGCGACTGCTTCACGCGACTATTTCATGCGACCTGTCAGGCGACCGGCTTTTCATCCGGGAGGCCATCGGAGCGGCCAATGTTAGGCGGCGTATCCACCATCAGCTCCTCGGGCACTTCCTCCACGCGGGGGTCGAGCGTAGCGGCCATCGGGCTAACTGTATCCGGCATCGCCACGTGATGCAGTGGTGCTTCATCCACGAGATGCTCATTTGTTACGAAGCGAGGCTGAACCCAGATGATCAAAATGACGGCATAGATCGACACCAGAATGTAGAACATGCCGGGACCAAACTGATTCATCAGCGCACCGGCCAATAGCGGTCCGATACAAGCGCCTACACCATAGGTGGTCAGCAGCATGGCAGAGAGCTCCACGCGGCGCGAAGGCTCCACATGGTCGTTGGCATAGGCCACTGACAACGGATACAACGTGAACAACAGCATGCCGGTCAAAAAGCCGGTGCCGAGCAGTCCGGCATAGGGCAAGGTGATATATCCCCACATAGGAATTGCCGCCAGGCAGAGCAGCACGGCGTTGGCGCGGATCAACTTGCAGCGGTCGACCCGATCGGACAACCAGCCTAGCGGCCACTGTGCACAAAAACCTGCCACGATGCATATACCCACAAACATACTCGACTGCGCCGTATCGAGCCCATTGCGGTTGGCATATACCGGCGCCAGACCATAGAAGGCACCGACCATCAGGCCAGCGGCAAAGATCGTGACCAGTGACTGCGGTACGCGCTGCCAGAAGAACTTGATCTCAAGGGGCGCGGCGACCAGCTTGGCCGGGTGTACGCGACGCGTCATGGCGATGGGAATCAGGCAGGACGCAAAGCAGATTGCCACCAGCAGCAGCGGCTTGTAATCCAGTGCCGGGTGTACGGCCAGCAAGGCCTGTCCGACCACCAGTCCCAGATCCACCGCCACCATGTAGCCGGCAAACACCTTGCCCCGCTGGTGGTTTTCGGCCTGCTCGTTGAGCCAGCTCTCAATCACCATGTACTGGTTCATCATCAGGACACCCATGATGAAGCGCAGCACCAGCCAGACGCCCAGATGATCGGTCAGGGCGTGAATGAGTACCGTCACCGTCGCGCCGCCGGCGCAGGCGACGTATGAGCGGATATGCCCTACGTTGGCGATCAGCCGGTGGCCGAGTTTGCCACCGCAGACCAGCCCGAAATAATACGCCGCCATCAGACAGCCGACCCACAGATCGCCCGCCCCCTGTTCCGTCAGGCGAAGGCCGATGTAAGTGGTGAAGAGGCCGGAACCGGCCAGCATCAGGAGCGTAGCAATATAGAGCGCGGGAAATGTGACAAGCGGGCTGAACATGAGTCGTCTGATTTGAGCTGAGCCAATCCTGGCGGGAAGAGAGCGATCGAAGGCACGGCTATCGGCCGTGGGTGCTTCATCTTTAAGCGCATCGATTATCACCTGGATGATGCGCCATATGCAGACAGACTACCGGCGCCCGGATTTTGTCACACGACAAGTGTCTCAACCGGACGTGCGGGTATTTGATAGAGTACCCCCTTGCCTGATTGGAAAACCGCCATGTCCTCCCGCGCCGAGCAAAAACTGCAAACCCGCCATGCCCTGCTGGATGCTGCACGTATGCTCATGAGCAGTGGCCGCGGCTTCGGCAGTTTGAGTCTCAGGGAAGTGACCCGCAGCGCCGGTATCGTTCCGGCGGGGTTCTACCGGCACTTTCCCGATATGGATGCCTTTGGACTTGCGCTGGTTGCCGAAGTGGGCGAGACCTTTCGCGAAACCCTGCGCCGGGTACGTCATAACGAAATCGAGCTGCGTGGTGTGATTGATGCCTCGGTCGGCATCTTTATCGAAGCCGTCGCCGAACACCGTAGCCAATTCATCTTTCTTGCCCGGGAGCAGTACGGCGGTTCGCTGTCGATTCGTCAGGCCATCAGTGAACTGCGCCAGCACATCACTGATGACCTTGCATTAGACCTGTCCCAACTCAACCGGCTGCCCCACCTTACGTGTCAGGACATCGATGTTCTGGCGGATCTGGTGGTCAAGACCGTATTCGCCACTCTGCCCGAGCTGATTGATGTGCCTGATGAGGGACTGGAGCCGCACAAGACGCCCCAGGCCAAGATCATTCATCAGCTACGCTTCATCATGATCGGTGCCAAGCACTGGCGCGGCCTTAACATGCTGTTCGCACCAAATCAGGGCGAACCCCTGCCCTCCGACCCGCTGTTGCACCGAAATCAGGCAAACTGAGCGCACGATTCCCTGTGCAACGCCGGTGAAACGAGCCGTTGCGTTCTGGCAGGCCGCTTGCTGTAGTCTTCATAAAGCACAGCGGATACTGCCTTATGTTGGTCATTCACACCCGTCTGCCCTCCCCCGATACCTGGCACGAAGAAATTCACCTTGGCTTCGAGGCGCGCAGCAAGAGCCGGCTGCGAACCGTGACGGTCAGTGGCGAAGATGTCGGGCTGTTTCTCGAACGCGGCCAGCCGCCCCTGTTTGACGGTGAAGGGCTGCGTGCCCAGGACGGCCGTATCGTACGCGTCTGCGCCCGCCCCGAGGCTCTTTTGCACATCACCTGCGCCAATGCCCATGAGCTGACCCGCGCTGCCTACCACCTGGGCAACCGTCATGTGGCGCTGCAAGTAGGCGACGGCTGGCTACGCATTCTGGATGATCATGTACTCAAGGCCATGCTGGATCAACTGGGCGCTACGTGTGAATCGATCCAGGCGCCTTTCCAACCTGAGCATGGCGCTTATGGTGGTGGGCATCACCACTCGCACCACGGTGAGGCTGATTTCAATTACGGCCCTCGGCTGCACCATTTCGGGGTGCGGATATGAGCCCGGCCTGGGCATTGATGCGTCTGGCCAGCCCGCAATTACCCATCGGCGGTTATAGCTACTCCCAAGGGTTAGAGGCGGCCATCGAGACCGGCCTCGTAACCGACTCAAGCTCGGCTCGCGTCTGGCTCGAAGATCAGCTGGAGCTTAACCTTGCCCGTTTCGAAGCACCGCTGCTGCTGGCTCACTGCCAAGCGGCTGCCTCAGGCGACTGGCTTCGGCTAACTGAATTAGCAGGCCGCCACTCAGCCAGCCGAGAAACCCGAGAGCTGCGCCTGGAGAGCCGCCAGACCGGTTTTTCCCTGACGCAACTGCTCAAGGACTTGCCCGAACTGGACCCCGAAGCACGCGAGCACCTTTTGGCCAGCGAGCCAACGTTTGCCCTGGGTTGGGCGGTTGCCGCGCGTGCCTGGGCCATTGCCCCAGCAGAGGCCGCCTCGGCCTGGCTTTGGGGGTGGCTGGAAAACCAGCTGGCCGTTCTGATGAAAACCCTGCCACTCGGCCAGCAGGCAGCACAGCGACTGACCTCTGAACTCCTGCCAGCCCTGGACGCAGCCCTCGCAACTGCCCGCGCGTTGCCGGAAACCCTCTGGGGCAGCGCACCGTTTGGCCTGGCGCTCGCCAGCATGGCCCACGAACAACAATACAGCCGTCTTTTCAGATCCTAGGAGAACAAGCGTGATGAACACTCACCCCCTGCGCATCGGTATTGGCGGCCCGGTCGGTTCCGGCAAGACGGCCCTCACCCTCGCCCTCTGCCGCGCCCTGCGTGATCGTTACAACCTGGCGGTTGTCACCAACGATATCTATACCCGTGAAGATGCCGATTTTCTCGTGCGCAACGAGGCGTTGGCCCCTGAGCGTATCATCGGCGTGGAAACCGGTGGCTGCCCGCACACAGCCATCCGTGAGGATGCTTCCATCAACCTGGAAGCGGTAGACCAGCTCAACCGCCGCTTTCCTGGTCTTGATCTGATCTTGGTCGAATCCGGCGGCGATAATCTTTCCGCCACGTTCAGCCCGGAGCTGTCCGACCTGACTATCTACGTGATTGACGTGTCTGCGGGCGACAAACTCCCCCGCAAGGGCGGCCCAGGCATTTGCAAGTCTGACCTGCTGGTTATCAACAAGGTGGATCTTGCCCCAATGGTCGGTGCCTCACTTGAAGTGATGGACCGTGACGCCCGCAAGATGCGGGGCGAGAAGCCGTTCGTGTTCAGCAACCAGAAAGTGGGCCAGGGCCTGGAGGATATCATCGCCTTTATCGAAAAGCAGGGCATGCTGACGGCTGCGTAGCGCCTCTATATTGCAAGGCAGATACGCAGTAGAGCCAAAAGGGGTTCCCATGAGTCACGCTGCTGCCTTGCACTGGATCATCGATCTGCTGAACGAGCGACACATCCCCTTTCTTTTATGTGGCGGTCTGGCGGCCCATGTTTATGGCGCCAGACGCCCGCTGAACGATATTGATCTCCTGGTTCCAGCAGACCGTTTGCAAGAAATAGCCGCTGCCGGCGCTGCTGTCACGACCAAGCCCCTCGAACGCCGCTGCGAGGAAGGCTGGGATGTGGAGTACGTGCAGTTCAAAGTTGAAGGCGTGAAGATCGAGATAGGCGGCACGCCCGGTGCCCGGATTTTCGATAAGGGCCACTCAACCTGGAGAGACCTTGAGGCAAACCTGGCCAAAGCCCGCCCCGCCACGCTGCTGGGCGTAGCCCTTCAGGTAATGGACCGTGATGAGCTGGCCGCCTACAAAGCTATGCTCGGACGCGAAGTGGATACAGAAGACCTTATCGCCCTTTCGACGCCACACCCATGACCTTGGTGACGAGTACCGCTACGCTGGCGCCAAGCAAGCCACCGGCGACCACATCGGAAAAGAAGTGGTAGTTACACAGCAAAAGCCCCACCGGTACCACCGCGGCTATTACTACCGCAAGTCCTCTCAGGCGGGGCCAGCACAGGGCAATCGCCACGGCGGCAGCGTAGGCAACTGTGGTATGTCCAGAAGGAAAGGACGCGTACCAGTCTCCGCCGTGAAACCAGTTGAAGCCATAAGCCTGATTATGGATCAGCGAGGGATTGCCATGGGTCCAGGTCTCCGGCCAATAACGACCGAAGACAGGCTTGAGCGAATCCTTCACGCCCTTGGCGACCAGGACGCTGAAGGCCAGCACGAAGCAGCGGTGACGATGCACAGGCAACAATCGCTGACCGATGCCCAGGACAATGATCAGCAGTACCGCCAGCACCGTCAGCCAGTCCGCCACATGGGTCATCAGGTTGGGCCACGCCAGACGGCGCAGGTCGCCTGCATGGGCCCAATAGGCAATGGGCCGGTCGATCACGCCATATCCCAGCAGGATCAGCACAAGGCCACCTGCCCAAGCGATCAGCAGCGGTTTACGTGTCACGGTACAGACTCCTTTCCAGGGTGAGCGGCATTCAGCCCGATACCCGTCCCGTTGGCAATCACGGCGTACCGGGGTGTGGCTCCGGGTAAGTACGCGTCACGCTGATCATGTCGGCATAGGGGCTGTTCCACAACTGCTCATGGAGCTGGCGAATGCGCTCGGCCATGGCGTGATCCTGCATCACCACCTCTAGGTTGCGGGAGTTATCCAGATAACCGCCGAGCCAATTGCTGGTGCCTACCCAGGCCAGGCGTCCATCGATTTCCATCGTCTTGCTGTGAATCACCCGCGCAAAAGGAATGAAACCGCCCGGATCGGCCGGCAGCGTGACGATCTTGACTTGTACATTTGGCAGCACGGCCAGGCTTTTCAGGTAGTCGATCTCCGGTGCGCCCGTGCTCCAGTGGGACACCATCAGCTTGATGGATACCCCTCGGGCGGCCGCCGCGCGCAAGGCATTGTCGATTACCGGGTAATACGGGCGGGTATTGTCCGGCCCATAGGAAAGCGGCGCATAGTCAAGCAACTGCACCCGCACCTCATGTCGGGCCTGAGCAAGCAAACGCGGTAACTCTATCTGGGAGTCACGCACGCCGGGCGGGTTGTAGCGCGCAGGGCTGGCGACCAAGTAATTGCCGGTGGGCGCTGGCTCCCTGCTGGAGTCCTGTCGCGGCTGCGGAATCGGTTTGCCCTCCGCCAAAGCCTGCTGTGCCTGCCAGTCCTGGTTGAAAATAGCCTGTATTTGACCCGCTACCGTGCGGTCGCTGACCCGCACACCTGTTTCATGGATATGCGTCAGAGAGCGCCAATCAAAATTCTGGCTACCCACAAATGCCTCGCGGCCATCTACGACCAGATATTTGGCGTGAATGATCCCCCCGGTCAGCTGGCCATACGGCAATACATGCAAGGTCAGATTAGGAATGCTGCGTAAGCGGTCCAGCGTGGCAGGGTCCGACATCCGCAGCCCCTTCTCTTCCAGCAGGAAGCGAATCGTCACGCCGCGCTGCCCGGCCGCCTGCAAATGCTCGATCACAGTATCCAATTGTGAACCCGGCTGACCGGACGCATAGAATTGGCCAATGTCGATACGGTGCTGGGCCCGGTCGAACATTTCGCTCCAGACCTCGACCGGGTTACGCAGGTCATTCGTTGCCAGATCGGTCGCCACCGGCACGGTATGCACCAGCTCGAACCCTGGAATCTTGAAATCGGCCCAACTGAGCGTACTGGCGCTGAGTAAGAAAAACCCAAAACACAGGCGTCGAGCGCCACGGATCGGCAAACAGGACAATACAGGCATGGAGGTCTCAAACAAGAAGGAAAAGACTGGGCGAGGACCGACTGGCCCTCGCCGCAACCGATCAGGCGGTACGGTACTGCGCCATCGGCTCTGCAGATTGAACGTGGGCTTCATCCACAGGCTGAGCACCCATGCTGGCGCGAATCAGCAGGATCTTGAGCTGATCGTTGATGCGCTCCAGGCGATCCTGGAAGAAGTTATGAAAGACCACGCAGCCCAGCGCGATGGCAATACCCAAACCGGTCGCAAACAGCGCCGTTCCGATGCCTGCCGAAATTTGGCCTGGATCAGAGACACCTGCTGAGGCCAGCGCCTTGAAGGTATCAATAATGCCCAGAATGGTACCCAACAGACCCAGCAGCGGCGCCGCGGTCGTAATGGTTTCGATGATCCATAGACTACGGGCCAGCGGTGCGCGGGTTGCGAGGTACTGCGCCTCGATCGTCTCGTCCAGTTCCTTGCGAGTGCCGCGCTGCGCCTTTTGCGCCAGTACCGGCCGCACCATGGTAAGCGGCAAGCTTTCGCGGCGGGTAAAGGACTCCGGCAGATCACGGTCGCTACGCACCTTAGCCGTCAGTAATGACTCCAGTTGACGCGCCTGCCTGCGGGTATAGGCAAAGTACAGGCTCCGCTCGATGATGACGAACAGGGCAATGGCAATAGCGCCGTACATGACATAAAACGTGATGTCATGGAGCAGGTCGGTATTCATATTCAGCACACCTCGTTAAAGAAGGTTCGAAGGTCAGAAGCTGGCTTCCAGGGACACCGTTACGGTCCGCTCGACGCCGACGATGTAAGCCGGGTCGCCGTCGCGGTAGCCGCTGTAGCTCGCTGCGTTGGTCTTGTAGGTGTACACACCGTCCAGATACTTCTTGTCGAACAGGTTGTCGACGTTCAGACGCAGGGTGGCGTCCTTGACGATGTGCTTGTCTACCGGCAGGTATATGCCAGCCCCAAGGTTGAAGATCGTCCGGCCCGGAATGCTCTCGTCATTGGTCAGGTCACCGTAGAGCTTGCTCGTGTACTTGGCACCGAAAGTGCCGTAATAACGGCCGTCGTCATAACCGATATTGGCTGCCAGCATGTTCTTGGGCACGTTGGCAAACTGCTTGCCGCTGGTAGGCAGCTCCACCGCAACGCCATTGTTGTAGGCAGTGACGTCGTCCTTCTGCTTGGCACGGGTGTACGTGTAGGAGGTGTAGTAATTGAAGTTGTGCGGCAGCAGGCCGCTCCACTCCAGCTCAAGCCCCATGTTGTCTACGTCACCCGCATTGATATCGGCGTAGTCACCGTTCTCGTCACGCGAGGAAACCTGGCGATCCTTGAACTTCAGGTAGAACAGGGTAGCCGACAGGGCCATGTCTTCCTGGGTGTAGCGCCAGCCCAGTTCGTTGCTCCAGCTGGTTTCAGGATTGAGATTGATCGAGCCCTCACCCTGATCGTACAGCACGTAGTTATACGGTATGCGCATGTTACGGGTCAGGTTATAGAAGAACTGGTTCTGCTCGTCGAAGCGGTAGCCGATACCAAAGGTCGGCAGCACCTTGCTGTAGTTCTGGTGACGCTTCTCCGGCAGCTCGGTCAGGCTGCCATGGTTGGTCCCCTTGCGATCGACATCCATGTAGGCCACGCCGGCGTTGAGCGTCCAGTCCGGGTTCATGTACCAGGTATCCTGTACCCAGACCTTATGGGCTGGCGTAACGGTGTAACGGTCGCGTCCCTGGATGATGTTGCCGTTAGCGTCGCGGGTCTCGTCCGAGTCCGACCAGACACTCTCAGGCTTGCCACTGGACTTGAGTGCAATGAACGGCTGGGTCTGCCGCTGACGGGCGCGTTCGTACCAATAACCGAACTGCAGGCTGTGATCGCCCAGGTCCCAATTCAGCTTGGTCGTGATGCCGGGGCGCCAGGTCTGGGTACGAGACGGCCGATAATAAACACCGGTATAGGAAAGCCCATCATTGGCGTAGCTGCTGGCCGTAGGCAGATTGCCCAGGTCGTAAACACCATTGCTGCTGGTTCCGCGGTTGAGCGAATACGCGGTGCTGCCTACGCCGCTGCCGTCCCCCCAGTAGTAATAAGGGATGACCGACAGGGACATGTCATCGCGCAGGCGGAATTGGGTGTTGAGCACGCCGGTAAAGGTCTTGAAAGGATTCTGTGCCAGCTCGTAGTACTTGGAAATCTTGCCGTTGGAGCCCAGCGCAGGCGGATTGGGGTTAGGATCGTATTTGCGCCCGTACTGGGTGAATTCACTCTTGGTGAGCTGGCTATAGCTGTTGTTGTCCTGCTCATGGTACTTGAGGATCAGGTTGGCCGTATTGCCATCCCCGGCGTCGAAAAAGCTGTTCCATTCCACCTTGTCGGCCCGAACGGCACCGTGGCCGCGCCACATCTGACCTTCGGTATGCGAGGCAGACAGCCAGTTGGACAGGCCATTCCACTCGCCTGTATTCAGACGGGCAAAGGTCTTGTAAGTACCGTTGCTGCCTGCAGTCTGTTTAACAAATGCGCCGGTCTCTTTGGTTGGCCGGATAGTTGTCAGGGTAATGTTGCCGCCACTGGAGCCGATGTGCGGACCGTCGGCATCCGAGGCGCCCTGTACTACGGAGATCTGGTCGATGTTTTCCGGATCGCCCAGTAGGTTGGAATACAGCGCATAGTTGCCCGAGTCGTTGATAGGCATCCCGTCGACGGACATGCCGACCTGATCGGAGTTAAGCCCCCGCAGGGTGAAGCGAAAGCCCGACAGGCCCGTGGCGTCTTCGCTGGAGATGTTCAGTCCCGGTGTGTACTTGAGACGGTCGACGGCATTGGCGGTTGCCGTCTGCTTGTTCATGGCTTCGCGAGTAAGGGTGGAGCGCGACTTGGGGCTCTCCTCAGGCGTCATGTACCCGCTGCCCAGCGTGGTCTTTCCTTCGACACCGATGGTGCCGACATCACGCTCACCGGTTTCCTGTGCCATGGCCACGCCATGACACAACCCGGAAGCAACCAGGGCCAGGTAAATCCTTGTGTACTTCATTGAAGTTCCTCGAGTCGGGTAATCACTGCATGCTGTAACTGAAGGTGGCGGTAAAGCGGAGCTGGTCCTTGCCGGCAAAGGCCTCGGACGGGAACGGCTTGACGCTCTTGATACGGTTCAGGCTGTTGGCGGCCGCACGATTGAGCAGCATGCTGCCAGCCTTGTCCTGTATGCCGGAGTCCAGTACGCGCCCGGCGCGGTCGACCAGCAGCCAGATCACGACATCACCGTGTGGCCGCTCAAGCGATGCCTGGCGTCCGGTGGGGTACTGCTTGTAACGATCCAGCTCGGCACGCAACCCCTGTACGTAGCCGCCTTCCAGTGCCTGGGCATTGACGGTCGGTTTGGGGGGTGTGGCTGGCGCAACCGGGGCGGGTTTGGCCGCGGCCGGCGCAGGTGCCGAAGCAGGCGTCGGCTTGGCTACCGGTTGCTCGACCTTGGCCACTGGCTTTGGCTGTGGTTTCGGCTGAGGCTTGGGTTGCGGCTTCGGCACTGGCTTGGGCTCAGGTTTGGGTTCCGGCTTGGGCTGCGGCTTGGGAAGTGGTGGCAAGGCTGCCTCCTCTTCCTCAACAACAGGCTCCGGCGGAGGCGCATCAACCGGTTCGGCTACAGGCTCCGGCGGTGTAACGACCGGTTCGGGTTCCTGAACAGGGTCCGGTTCAACCAAAGCCAATTCCACGGCCGACTCGTCGTATACCGGCTGAACTTTCAGCGGCGTACGCTGGGCATACAGGGCAATCAGTACCAGCGCAGCAAGCGCAGGTAGCCAGCCCAACACATGGCGGGAGCGATAGAACGTATACATGGATCAGGACTTGCGCGTAGCGACGGAGACGGAGGTAAAGCCGCCCAGACGAAGGGTGTCCATCACCTCGACCAACCGGGCCACTTCCACGCCCTTGTCGCTGTTGACGATGATGGTGGTCTTGCTGTCTGGTTTCTCCTGCGCCTTGAGCGCCACGACCAGGGCATCGACCTGAATGTCCTGACCATCCAGCTGCAGCTCACCGTTAGCGCCCAGCGTCAGGATGGCCTTGTTCTGCGGTTTGAGCTGTTGCGCGCTGCTGGCGCTAGGGAGCTGGGTTTTCATTCCCAATGCCGGGATTACGTTCAGACTGACCAGTACAAAGAAGACCAACAGGAACATCATCACGTCGATCATCGGGATAAGCTCGATATGAGCCTTGCGCTTCTTGGGTTCTTCCCAGGTTCTCATGATGACTGCCCTCCAAAATGATGGGGGCACGCTAACAATCGAAAATGACAGCGGGGTTAAGTATTTTTGACTATTTAAAGCTCTAGATCGGGCTTTTTATTGAACAATCGATACAGCTGTTAACTATTGGATCGGTACAGTGGCCTCTTGCCTTGCTGCATTGGACTGGCCTATGAGACGGTTCCACTCCCTCATCAAGGAGCAGAATCATGCGAACGCTAGGACTTCTTGCCGGCATGAGCTGGGAAAGCTCGGTCACGTACTATCGCCTTCTCAATCAAATCGCCCGACAGCGCCTTGGTGGTCTGCACTCGGCACCACTGCTTATGTGGTCGGTCGATTTTGCAAAGGTTGCCGAGCTGCAACATCACGGCGATTGGGATGGTTGCGCCAGACTGCTGATAGATGCAGCACGCCGCCTGGAAACGGCAGGCGCCGAAGGTCTGCTCATCTGCACCAACACCATGCACAAGCTGGCCGAACCTATCCAGGCGGCAATTAATATTCCGTTGATCCACATCGCTGACGCGACCGCAAAAGCGTTAACGAAAGCTGGTATGCAACGCCCCGCCCTGCTCGCCACACGCTTTACCATGGAGCAGGATTTCTATGTCGGCCAATTGCGCGCCCACGGTCTGGACCCACGTATCCCGGACGCCCCAGGTCGCGAGCGGGTTCACCAGATCATTTATGAAGAGCTGTGCCAGGGCGTGGTTCGGGACGAATCCAGACAGACCTATGTGGCAGAAATCGGAAAGCTGGCCGACCAGGGTGCCGACAGCGTGATCCTAGGCTGTACGGAAATCGGATTACTGCTCAGCCAGAAGGATCTCGCCCTTCCTGTCTTCGATACGACCGAAATTCACGCCGAAGCCGCAATGGATTTTGCTCTAGGTAACGAGACGCTGCCGTAACGCACGGCAGCGTCTGCTCCCTCATTGCTGAAGCACAGAAGCCACGTTGTTCAAGCCATTCTGAACGATGGTCGCCGAGTCATTTCCGCTGTTGAAGTCACCATTGACCAGACCGCCCTGCACCACCGTTGCCACGTTGCCGCTCAGGCTCTGGCTAATACTGGCCTCGTTACCGCCGTTGCTCCAGCTTTGCGTCAGGCTGGCGCTGTTGAAGTCACCGCTTTGGGTGATTTCAGCCATGGCCGTCCCAGTGGGGTTGGCCTGGGTGATGTCGGCCTCGTTGTCATTGCCAGTCTGGGTAATCTCGGCCTGCCGGCTGCCCCAGAACTGGTCAATCGAAGCAGTGTTGCGATCACCCTCCTGGGCAATCCGCGCCACACTGTCATACACCATAGGCCCACCACCACCTTGGGCGGCCGCGGCCTGGTTGGCATTACCGGTTTGACTGACATCAATCACGCTACGGTCCGCCTGTTGGCTTAGTGTTGCGCTATTGGTGGAACCTAGTTGATCGAGATTAATGGTGTTGGTAATCCCATCCTGATTAATCGAAACGGTATTCTCATCACCAATGGAACTGCCACGCACCGTGGCGCCGAGCCCACTCTGCGCGCTGGTCAGCTGGTTGGCGTTACCTTCCTGGCGGAAAATGAACGACGCATTCGAGCCTTGATCAACCGTCGCGGAATTGCCATTACCTACTTGATCCAATGTCATCTCGGAAAGATAACGTGAGGTACTCTGAGTGACAGACGCCAGATTTTCGTTACCGTTTTGGGTAACCGTAGCAACAGCTCCCGAATCGCTACTGCCCTGCTCCAGGATAATCGTATTGTTATCGCCTAATTGGGTAGTCTGTCCAACACCATAGCCGGTCTGAGTCACCTGAGTGGCGTTGCCGTTACCCACGCTGGAAGTATTAACGGTATTGGCGTACCACTGTTGCTGGATGGTATGTGTATTGTTGTTGCCTTCCTGATAGACCGTGGCCTCGGAGCCCTGCCCATCCTGCTGATACAGCAACACGCTGTTGTCATCGCCTGCCTGGGTTACAGTAGCCGATTGTGAGCCGCTGTCCTGATAAAGATAGGCCGTGTTCCGGTTACCGGTCTGGCCCAGATCGATAGTGTTGGAAGAAAACGCAGTGTCCTGAACAGTCTCCGCGACGTTGTCATCGCCGTTTTGGACAATGGCAGATCGGCCGAAACTTCCCGTCTGTGTTTGCGTCGCCTGATTTCTTGCGCCCTGCTGCTCTAGCGTAGCCTCGTTGTTGTCTCCTGCCTGACTCTGGGTAGCGGTGTTGCTTTCAGCATAGGCATGGCTGCCAATAACCAACATCAAGGCAACAGCCAAGGGTTTTAACCTGAACATATGCACGTCCCTCAATAGCGTTATTGTTGTTGTCCGGGCCTGTATCTCACAGGATCGGACAGGCGGTAACGCACGCCTGGACTACGGCAGTAATTTTCAGGCCCAGACGCTAGAACAACAGGTGCTGCCTCATTCAGAACAACACCTGCACCGTCGGTTATTGCTGAATAACCGAAGCCACATTGTTCATACCGGTTTGAGAGATAGTGGCTACACGCTCACCGACCACTACTTCGCCATTGAGCAGGCCGCCTTGAGTGATACTCGCTACATTACCTGCCACCTGCTGGGTAATTGTGGCCTCGTCGAACCCTACCGTGTCATGTTGAGTAATCGAGGCCTTATGGTTATCCCCAGTCTGCTGAATGCCGGCTGTTGTCCAACCCTCAATATTGCTGTGATCTATAGTCGCCTGGTTGGCTGCTCCGGCTTGCTCGATAAAACCTCTCGCCAAAGGCCCAAAGCTTTGGTTCAACACAGCGCTGTTTGCCTCTCCTTCCTGAAGGACATAGGCACTGCTGTTAGGCTCGTAATCACTAACGTAATCATCTTGCGTAATGGCAGTCTCGTTTCCTGTTCCGGTCTGACGAACAGACGCGGTATGACCAAGCCCTCTTTGAGAGACAGCTATACGGTTGTTATCACCGTTCTGCTCCAGCCATGCATTCAAGTATGTCCCCACTTGACTGGCTTCTATGACGTTGCCATTTCCAACCATGGCGCCGCCCAAAGAGCCTCGCCAGATGCCTTGGTCTGCAACCAGATCATTGCCAGTGCCATCCTGAACGAACTCAAGCGTTGCCATATCGGAACGTTGAGCCAAGTTGGCTGTATTGCCATCACCTACCTGATTCAGGATCAAGTCGATTTGCCCATACCGCGACGAGGTTTGATAAAGCGTCGCCGCCTGGTTTGTACCCTCTTGGTAGACCTCGATATTGCCCCCGGCGTAGCCTACACTTTGGGTCAGCTCAACCGAATTACCCTCGCCTCGCTGCTCAGCATGCGCAGGTCCGCCTCCATACTGCGTAGTGGTTGCGCTATTTCCATTACCCACACTCGTTACGCTTAATTCATTGCCGTAGCGCAGCTGCTGGATGTTATGGATGTTCCCATTCCCCTCCTGATACAAGCTGGCAACCGAGCCATTGCCGTCCTGTTGGTAAAGCGTTATGTCATTGCCATCTCCTCGCTGCAAAACAGTAGCCTGATGTCCGTATCCCAGGTTCTGTTGATTGAGCAGCGCGGTGTTCTGATTGCCAATCTGCTCAAGCCGCAGACTGTTTTCAGGAGTAGAAGCCTGGGATTCTTGCTCGATTTGAGCTGAGTTACCGTTACCGGTCTGCACAACTTCCGAGCGACTGAAGTCACCCCTTTGAATCTGGGCAGCGTTATTACCCTCACCGGCCTGCTCCAGAAGAGTATCGTTGTAGTTACCGTCTTGTGTTTGGATAGCAGCGTTATTTGCGGCAAGGGCATAACTGCCTGAGAGTATCAGCAGTGCCATAGCCAAGGGCTTGAGCGTAAACATATAGAAGTACCTCTATGAGGTCACACGAACGGACGAACTCTGTTCTTACCAGCCCAGTATTCAGGGCTGGCGCTAACCATGTCAGCGCCAGCTGCTTACATCACTGCTGGGTAATCCTGGCAATGTTTCCTGTACCGTTCTGCAGGACGGTAGCTGAGTTGCCGTTCACATCTACTGGCGTGGCCTGAGTAATGGCAACCTGATTGGAGAAGCCTATCTGGCTGACCGCAGCCAGGCTGTTGTTGCCAGACTGGTCGATTGTGGCGAGGTTACCGTCACCCTCCTGTACGAGATCTACACGAGCGAAATACAGGTCCTGGGTAATAGCAGCCACGTTGTCATTGCCCGTAGAGCGTCCTGTAATGGTGCCGCTGATACTAAGCTGATCAATTGTCAGGTCGTTATTATTGCCCTGCTGGGCAAAATCAACCGTACTAAATCCACCGTTTTGATTGATCGTGGCGGTATTGGTATCACCTTCCTGCGCTAATGCCACACTGGTCGCAGGGTAGCGACCTGAGCTCTGGGTAACGGAAGCCAGGTTTTCATTGCCGTTCTGCTGGATTGTGGCTGTACCACCTGAGGAGCCGCCGGTTTGATCCAGGTTGATAACATTGTTATCGCCTGTCTGTATCGCGTCTGCCTGCATTCCGTGCCGTTGTATAGCATTCAGAGCGTTGCCATTACCCACCGTACGTGCTGTCAGCTCGTTGCCGCCATAGCCGTTCTGCTCAACATTGTGCGTATTGTTGCTGCCTTCCTGATACAGCGTAGCGACAGCGCCATTACCGCCTTGCTGATACAACGCTACGGTGTTTGTATCGCCCAACTGGGTAACAGTGGCGCTATGCTCTAGATCGAAGCTCTGCTGGTAGACCTGGGCTACGTTGCTATTTCCTGTCTGATAAAGATCAACCGTACTCCCAAGCCCCAGCTGCGTTGTTTCAGCCGCATTGGTGGCCCCATTCTGAGTAATAGCCGAGCGATGTCCGTTGCCCTCTTGAGTTTGGGTAGCGGTATTGCCTTCGCCCGTCTGCTCCAGTGTCGTTTCGTTGTAATTACCGTCCTGCGTTTGGGTAGCGGTGTTGTTTGCAGCCAGGGCATAGCTGCCGGAGAGCATCAGCAATGCTACAACCAGGGGTTTGAGTTTGAACATGAGAGATCCCTCTAGACGTATAAGTTAACCACTAAGGCCCATACCGAGCGCAGGGAATGATCCCTACGCCTGGTTAGGTAAATGGGACCGCTACGCTTGGGCAGGCAGTAACAGCCCCAAATGCTCTACTGACTGCTACTGTTGGGTAATCCTGGCCACGTTGCCGGTACCGCTCTGCATGACGGTCGCTGCGCTCCCTTCACCGAATACACCAGCTATACCGGTTTGCATCAGCGCAACCTGATTGGCGGAGCCCATTTGATTGACGGTTGCGATACTTCCACTGCCGCCCTGGTTGATCGTGGCCAGGTTGGCATCACCCTCCTGCACCAGATCTACCTTCGTGTAGTAGTCACCTTGCATGATGCTGGCAACGTTGTTGTCACCGACTGAACGCCCGGAAATGGCTCCGTTAGTGCTGAACTGATCGACATTCAACTCGTTGTTGCTACCCTCCTGGGTAAACTCAACTACGTCAAAGCCGCCACGCTGACTGATGGTCGACGTATTGGCATCGCCGTCCTGCGTCAGCGTCACTCGCCCGGCAGGGTAGCGGCCCGAGGTCTGCGTTACCGACGCCAGGTTGCTGTTGCCGTCTTGGGTAATCGTGGTCCAGCTTCCGCCCATACTGCCCGTCTGATCCAGACTGATGAGGTTGTTGTCTCCGGTCTGGATAGTCTGTGCAAATACACCCTCATTGCGTTGAATGGCATCAAGCCTATTGCCGGTACCTACCGTACGCGCTACCAGCTCCTTGAAACCTTCACCGTTCTGTTCAACTTCATGGATATTGTTGTTGCCCTCTTGGTACAGAGTCGCCACGGAGCCATTACCGTTCTGCTGGTACAGCGTCACGTGGTTCGTATCGCCCAACTGGGTAACGGTAGCGCTATGCCCATAGATAAAGCTCTCCTGGTAGACCAGAGCTATGTTGCTATCACCCGTCTGGTAGAGAGCGACCGCATTTTCAAGTCCTAGCTGCGTCGTTTCAGCCGAGTTAATGGACCCATTCTGGGTAATGGCGGAGCGATGCGCTGAGCCAGTCTGGGTCTGCGTCGCAGTATTGCCCTGCCCGCTCTGTTCAAGAATAACTTCGTTGTTATCGCCATCCTGCGCCTGGGTGGCACTATGGCTAGCAGCAAAGGCGGTAGTACCAAGGGAGACGAGAAGAATTAATGCCAAAGGCTTGAGCGTAGACATGAGTACTTTCCTTGATTAGTCATAAGGCCAATAAGCTGAGCAAAAGGCAAAGCTGTAAAACCATTAACTACTCATGAAGGCACACGTGAAGGCGTGCCCGGTGACTCCTGTAGCAGTTGATCGGCAGGTTCGATGTCCAGCATCCCCAGCAACGGATCATCCTACTCACCCGTGCGAGCACGTACGGCAACGCCCCACGGTAACAACCTGATCTCCAGCCTGGAGATACGGAGGCGAAGATTCGTGCAAATCCGTCTTTACGAATATCCATCGAACGGTGTAATACGATGAATGGTATTCATCCTAGACACTTGCGCTGGTTTATAAGACAGAACTGTCAGGCACTCGAATCGCCTGGACTGATCTCCACCAACATAATTAAAAACAGGAGCCACCATGCAATTTGTAGTAACCGCCTACGACCATACCGATCCAGAGGCCTTCAATCGTCGACTGGAAAATCGCCAGGCTCATCTGGAAGGAATTCGAGCCATGGCCAAGGAAGGAACATTTATCAGCGGCGGGGCCATTCTGAACGATGAAGGTCGAATGGTAGGCTCGACCGTACATGTCGAATTCGAGAACCGCGAGGCATTGGACCTCTGGTTGAAGAGCGACCCCTATGTCACCGGTCGCGTCTGGAATGAGATAGATGTACGAGAAATCAAGCTCGTTAACATCACCACATGATGCAAAAAGGGCACCTTCCGGTGCCCTTTGCTCTTAGGCGTTTTTCTTTTTGCCGACCGCAATCAGCATAAGCGCACCCAGACAGCCGGACGTAATCGACCCCAGCAGTACACCGATCTTGACCGCATCCACCAGTTCTGGCGAATTGGGGAATGCCAGCAGGCCGATGAAGAGGCTCATCGTGAAGCCGATTCCACACAGCAGGCCGATCCCGTACAGCTGCTTCCAGGTGGCATGTTCCGGCAGTTCGGCCAGTCCCAGGCGAATACTCAACCAGGCAAACGAGAATACGCCCACCTGCTTGCCAACCAAGAGGCCCAGCGCGATCCCCAGCGGAACCGAGCCCATCACGGAGGCAAGGCTCACGCCATTGAACGAGACACCAGCGTTGGCGAATCCAAAGATCGGAATGACCAGAAACGCGGTGTAAGGGTGCAATGTATGCTCAAGACGCTCCAGCGGCGGATGCTTCGAGCCGGTACGCAGCGGGATGGTCAGGGCCAGCGCTACCCCGGCCAGTGTCGCGTGTACGCCCGATTTGAACACGAAGAACCACAACACGATACCGACCAGCAGATATGGCAGGATTCGCGTTACGCCCAGCTTGTTCATGGCAATCAGCACCAGCAGGGTGAGACCCGCCAGTCCCAACATCGGCAGGGACAGATCTGCCGTGTAGAACACCGCAATGATGCACACGGCGAACAGGTCGTCGAGAATCGCAAGCGCGGTCAGAAAGATCTTGAGCGATACCGGAATACGCGAGCCCAGCAGGGAGAGTACCCCGAGTGCAAAGGCGATATCGGTCGCCGTGGGAATCGCCCAGCCTTGAAGTAAATGCGCATCGTCATGGTTGAGTGCCGCATAAATCACCGCTGGCACGACCGCCCCGCCTAATGCCGCCAGCCCTGGCAGTGCACGCCGTCCCCAAGTGGACAACTGCCCGACCAGCATTTCACGTTTGATTTCGAGCCCGACCAGCAGGAAGAAGACGGCCATGAGCGCATCGTTGATCCAGTGCAGGACACTCATGCCCAGCACGTAGCGCTCCAGGGTGCTGAAGTACACACTGGCCAGCGGCGAATTCGCCACAATCAAAGCAATGGCTGCCACTGCCATCAGAAGCAATCCGCCTGAGGCCTCGCTTGTCAGAAAGGCCCTGTAAAAGGCCTGAAGGCCATTCGAGCCCCGGATCTTGTTGTCTTGCATCTTTTCAACCTCACTCCTGAAAATGTAATCGAAGCCTTAAGGGCTTTTCTCTGATGTGTTGTTATCGGATACGACCACGGCATCCCGCGGCCAGGCGCTCCAAAGCGCCTTGAACAGGGTCGCCAGCGGGATCGCAAAGAAGATTCCCCAAAAGCCCAGGGTGCCGCCAAAAAAGAGAATGGCCAGGATAATGGCTACCGGATGCAGATTGACGGCACCTGAAAACAGCAGCGGTGACAATACATTTCCATCCAGTATCTGAATGATGGTGTAAGCCAGAATCGCATACAGGAACTGATCGCCCAGACCAAAGCTAAAGCCTGCCACAGCCGCAACGGGCAAGGTCGCGACGGCAGCACCGATGAAGGGAATCAGCACGGACAGACCGACCACCAGCCCGAGCAACATGGCATAGGGCAACCCCAGGATATAAAACGTGGCGTAGCTAACCGCCGCCACGATCACAATCTCGATGACCTTGCCGCGCACATAGTTGGCGATCTGCTCGTCGACCTCCTTCCATACTCGGGTCATCAGGGTCCGCTTACGGGGAAGTACGGACAGGAAGAAGCCCACCAGCAGGTCCTTGTCCTTGAGCATGAAAAAACCAGGATCGGCACCAGTACCAGAAACGTACCAAAGGCGATGATATTGCCCAGCGAGGTCAACGACAGCCGGACCGCTCGTTGCGCAAGGGCAGTCAGCTCACTGCCTGCCGTCCCGATCCAGCCCTGAATCTGCTCATGAGTAACGACACTGGGATAGCGCTGCTGAAGCTCATCCAAGAGGACCTGAGCCTGAGCAAACATCCGGGGCGACTCTTGCAACAGCGTCACCAGCTGATCCCATACCAGCGGGAGCACAAACAACAAGAGGCCCAGGAATATGCCTAAAAAAGACAGGAACATGAGCGATATTGCCCAAATCCGGGGTACTCTCCAGTGCTCCAGACGGCTGACGCCACCCTGTAGGAGAAAGGCGACGACCAGCGCCGTCAGGAACGGCGCCAGGGGCTTGCCCAACAACATGACCAGAGCAAAGCCCAGGATAAGCAAGACGCTGAGAACCACCGCTTCATCTTGGGAGAAATAGCGGGCAAACCACTGGGTAATGACGCGCCTGATCGCCATGACTAATGCCCTCCACGCTGGGCAGGTTCAGGTCGGCAACCTGAAAAGACAGCGATCAACAGTGAAGTGAATCTGCTTGGGAAGTCGAAGCCCTCAGGAAACAACTGGACGAATGCGGCTCCTGACATGTTTCTCCTTCGTCATCCTGTTTAACGAACACGATCGGCAAGGAAACCATATTTTTCAGCCCAATGCTCAACAGCTGTTTTTCACAAAATGTCCGAGCTAGTGCGTCTAGGCGCTTGAATTCTGATAATTCAGCCATACCACTAGCGCTTGCGGCAGTGTTTGTTGACCTCAGATACCTCCAAGCGCTCCGCCTGAAAGAAAGACTTAATGATCCTGAATGCGTGGATAGGTCAAACTTATGAGATTGATGCCCACATTCAATTAAGTCTAATGTGCATAAGCGAGTATCTTATCCCTCGCCAATTCTTAACCCCTGATGGAGATTCAGTGATGTCTTTGATCAATTCCGAGATCAAACCGTTTAAAGCTACAGCGTACAAGGATGGCAAGTTCATCGATCTGACTGAAGCTGACTTCAAAGGCAAGTGGTCCCTGGTTGTTTTCTACCCGGCTGACTTCACCTTCGTTTGCCCGACTGAGCTGGAAGACCTGGCTGACCTGTACCCTGAATTCCAAAAGCTGGGCGTAGAGATCTACGGCGTATCGTGCGATACCCACTTCGCTCACAAAGCGTGGCACGACACTTCCGACGCTATCAAGAAGGTTCAGTACGCCCTGGTTGGCGACCCGACTGCAACTCTGGCTCGCAACTTCGACGTTCTGATCGAAGAAGAAGGCCTGGCGCTGCGTGGTTCCTTCCTGATCAACCCGGAAGGCCAGATCAAGCTGTGTGAAGTACACGACAACGGCATCGGCCGCGACGCGTCCGAAATGCTGCGTAAGGTCAAGGCTGCTCAGTACGTTGCCTCCCACCCGGGCGAAGTTTGCCCTGCCAAGTGGAAAGAAGGCGAAGCTACTCTGAGCCCGTCTCTGGACCTGGTTGGCAAGATCTAAACGCCAACACACGGTTATCTGCGCTTAGGAGCCGGCTTCCGGCTCCCTCTAGTGCCCGAACGCCCGGGCGGAACACGTCCGGGCGTTTTTATTCCCGGAATTTGTCGAGAGGTAATGCCTCATGTTGGACGCCAGTCTTAAAACTCAGCTTAAAGCCTATCTGGAAAAGGTTACCAAACCCTTCGAGATCGTCGCGTCCCTTGATGACGGCGCTAAATCTCAAGAAATGTTGGGTCTGCTCCAGGACATCGTCAGCCTGACTGACAAGATCACCCTGCGCACCGATGGCAATGATGCTCGCACGCCTTCGTTTGCCCTGAACCGTCCGGGTGAAAACATCAGCCTGCGCTTTGCCGGTCTGCCCATGGGTCACGAGTTCACCTCGCTGGTTCTGGCGCTGCTGCAAGTGGGCGGTCACCCGTCCAAGGCCAGTGCAGATACTCTGGAAGCGATCCGCTCGCTCAAGGGCGAATTCAATTTCGAAACCTACTTCTCGCTGTCCTGCCAGAACTGCCCGGACGTTGTTCAGGCGCTGAACCTGATGGCCGTACTGAACCCGAACATCCGCCACGTTGCGGTCGACGGTGCGCTGTTCCAGGACGAAGTTACCGAGCGCCAGATCATGGCCGTGCCCAGCATCTATCTGAACGGCGAACCGTTCGGTCAGGGCCGCATGGGTCTGGAAGAAATCCTGGCCAAGCTCGATACCGGCGCCAGTGCCCGTGACGCTGAAAAGCTCAGCGCCAAGGACACCTTTGACGTACTGGTTATCGGTGGTGGTCCTGCCGGTGCTTCCGCTGCGGTGTATGCTGCCCGTAAAGGTATTCGTACCGGTGTTGCAGCCGAGCGTTTTGGCGGTCAGGTACTCGATACTCTGGCGATTGAAAACTTCATTTCCATCAAGGAAACCGAAGGCCCGAAACTGGCCGTAGCCCTTGAAGAGCACGTGAAGCAGTACGACGTCGACATCATGAACCTGCAGCGTGCCGAGCAACTGATCCCTGCCACCGAGGCGGGTCAGCTGCACGAAGTCAAGTTTGCCAATGGTGCTTCGCTCAAGTCCAAGACGCTGATCATCTCCACCGGTGCTCGTTGGCGTGAAATGAATGTCCCGGGTGAGAAGGAATACCGTAACCGTGGTGTAGCCTACTGCCCGCATTGCGACGGCCCGCTGTTCAAGGGCAAGCGCGTTGCAGTTATCGGTGGCGGCAACTCCGGTGTGGAAGCGGCAATCGACCTGGCCGGTATCGTGGCACACGTGACCCTGATCGAGTTTGACAGCCAGCTGCGTGCGGATGCGGTACTACAGCGCAAACTGCACAGCCTGCCGAATGTGACCGTGATCACCAGCGCCCTGACCAGTGAAGTGAAAGGTGACGGCCAGAAAGTGGTTGGCTTGACCTACAAGGACCGCAACTCCAGCGAGTTCAAGTCCATCGACCTGGAAGGTATCTTCGTCCAGATCGGTCTGGTCCCCAACACCGAATGGCTCAAGGGCACCGTCGAGCTGTCACCCCGTGGCGAGATCGTTGTAGATAGCCGTGGCGAAACCTCGCTGCCGGGTATCTTTGCGGCCGGCGACGTAACAACCGTACCGTACAAGCAGATCGTGATCGCGGTCGGCGAAGGTGCGAAGGCTTCCCTGGCTGCATTCGATTATCTGATCCGCCAGGTGTAAGTTTGACTGTGTACCGCTCTGCCGGTACACAGGACTCTCAAAACGCAGGGTATCTAAGATGCCCTGCGTTTTTTATTGCTCGTTGATCAGTCTTTCTGGGTATTGCAGGCCGCAAGGCCTCCCTCGATGGAGACGACTTGGGTGTATCCCATGCGCTGCAGGCTTTCGGCGGCCAACGCTCCCCGGTTACCGCCACCGCAATAGCAGACGATCGGTGTGGCCTTGCTGGCTGCCAGTTCGCCGATGTGCATTTCAAGAATTCCCCGACTCATGTGGGTCGCGCCGTCCAGGTGCCCCCGTTCGAACTCGTCCCGCTCCCGAACGTCCAGAAGCAGCGCGCCCTGATCGACCAATTGCTCGGCCTCAACGGGCGAAACCTGCCGAATACGAGACTTGGCGTCGGCTGCAAGTTTGAGAAAATCGTCTGAATGGTTAGCCATAGTGCATCCTCTCTTCTGCAGCCAAGCTGCTCCTTGTCACATGAATACGACGTGCATTAACAACCCTACTGTTGCACAGGCTAGCAGCACTTCCATAACTGTGCGCTTGAACCGGAAGAGCGCTATCGCTGCCAGGAGTGTGATCAGAGCGGAGAGTAGGTCGAACGATCCGCTCAAGCCCTGCGGCCAGAATACGTGGTAGCCGAAGAACAAGGCCAGATTCAGGATTACGCCGACGACCGCCGCGGTAATGGCGGTGAGCGGAGCTGTGAAGCCCACCACATTATGGGTGGACTCCACCAGAGGCCCGCCGGCCAGAATGAAAAGAAACGAAGGCAGAAAGGTAAACCAGGTCACCAGCACGGCAGCCAATGCCCCAGCGGCAAACATGTGCTCGCTCCCTAACGCCGCCTGCCCATATCCGCCTAAAAACGCGACAAACGCCACCACCATGATCAATGGTCCGGGTGTGGTTTCACCCAGGGCAAGACCATCGATCATCTGGCTTGGGCTCAGCCAGCCGTAGTGTGTGACGGCACCCTGATATACATAGGGCAATACCGCATAGGCACCGCCAAAGGTCAGCAGTGCAGCCTTGGTAAAAAACCAGCCCATCTGGGTGAAGGTATGAGTCCAGCCAAACAGATAGACCAAGGTCAGCATCGGCACGATCCAGAGAAATATACCCATGATTAACAGTTGCGCCAGCCGCGACCAGCGAAAACGGGCATGCGCTGGCGGTGGCGTGTCATCATCGATCAGCGCGGGTCCGAACGAAGCCGCCTGATTGGCATGCCCTCCCCCTACCCTGAACCGCTCCGGAGCGTACCGGCCTCCAAGAAAGCCAATAACCGCCGCAGACAGTACGATCAGGGGAAACGGCACGTTGAAGGCAAACAAGGCGATGAACGAAGCCGCCGCAATGGACCAGAGCCAATGGTTTTTCAAGGTACGTGTTCCGATGCGATGGGCCGCCTGTACGACAATGGCGGTCACCGCTGGCTTGATGCCGTAAAAGATACCTGCCACAACCGGAGCGTTGCCCCAGGCCAGATAGATCCATGATAGGGCGATCAGGATAAGCAGCGAAGGCAATATAAAGAGCGCTCCGGCGATCACCCCACCCCAGGTCCGGTGCATCAACCAGCCGATATAGGTCGCCAATTGTTGGGCTTCAGGTCCGGGCAGTACCATGCAGTAGTTGAGCGCATGGAGAAAGCGCCGCTCGGAAATCCAGCGTCGGCGCTCCACCAACTCCTGATGCATGATTGCGATCTGCCCAGCCGGTCCGCCAAAGCTGATAAAGCCCAGCTTGAGCCAGAATAGAAACGCCTGAAACAGGCCTACCGGGGCAGGAAGCGACAAGCGAGGCTCGGAAGAAGGCATGTTGAATCCTGTCGTTGACCAAGACCCGGTTATATCACTTGCCGCTGTCGCCTACCTCCTCAGCGTACCGGACAGATCCCGTCTCTGTTGATCTCAACCGTGATGTGGACAAGCTCTTCATGGACGGAAAGCTGCTGTTTGAAGTCTTCAGGCGAGGCATCACTGGTCGTGGCGATACTGACGATGCAGGCGTACTTGCCCTTACCTACCTTCCAGACATGCAGATCACAGATCTTGGCCTCGATAGGGCTCTCTGCGATCACATCCCTGACCTCCTGTACCACCGGATCGTCCATCTGCGCATCCAGCAGCACACGCCCGGTTTGCTTGATGAGCCCAACGGCCCAGATGGCGACCAGTATGCCGCCTACGATTCCCATGACCGGGTCGAGCCAGCTGGCCCCCCAGAGCATGCCGCCAATCAGCGCGACGATAGCCAGGACGGAGGTTGCCGCATCAGTAATGACATGGATGTAGGCCGAACGCAGATTCAGGTCCTGATGCTCACCGTGGACATGATGATGATCGTGACCATGATCATCATCATGCCCGTGAGAATCCTTGAGCAGCCACGCACACACCAGATTGACCAGCAATCCCAGAATGGCGATGGCGATGGCGATGGCCTGCGTATAGTGAATCGGAGCAGGTGTCACGAGCCTGATCACGGATTCATACAGCATCAACAGAGCGATGCCAATCAGCGCTAGCGCACTGGTATAGCCAGCCAGCACCTCCATTTTCCATGTTCCAAACGCAAAGCGTGCGTCGGTCGCATACCGTCTGGCCGCCGCATAGGCGAACAGCGAAAGCCCCAGCGCCAGCACGTGGGAACTCATGTGCCAGCCATCCGCCAGCAGTGCCATGGAGTTGAAGGCCCAGCCGCCCGCAATCTCGATCACCATCATGATGGCGGTGAAAATCACGGCGCGGCGGGTATTCTTTTCCGCCAGCGGGTTTCCCTCGTTGAAGACGTGCGGGTGAGAACAGGAATGCTCAAGCGAAGATCGGGACATCGGAATGCTCTATCCAGAAAGGCCAGGAAAACAGCGTTAGCGTTTGGACCACAGCATCGCGATTTTCACCCATTTTCCAGGTCCGGGCCTCGCGAGCCCCAATGAAAAAGGCTCGCCGTAGCGAGCCTTTGTTTATTTGCTGGCGAAGTATTCTCGCGTCAGCCGGAGCACCACCGGACTGAGCAACAGCAGCGAGATCAGGTTAGGAATGGCCATCAGACCATTGAGCGTATCGGCCAGCAGCCAGGCGAAGTCCAACTGTGCAATCGCCCCAAAGGGAACGGCCAGCACGAAGATGATGCGGAACGGCAGAATGGTCTTGGTACCGGCAAGAAACTCCCAGCAGCGCTCGCAGTAATAGCTCCACCCCAGGATGGTGGTAAAGGCGAATACCACCAGGGCGATGGTCAGGATGATGCCGCCAAAACCGGGCAGCGCCGTCTCGAAGGCCGCCGCTGACAAGGCCGCCCCACTCTGCCCGCTCGTCCAGACGCCGGAGCAGATAATGGCAAGACCCGTCATGGTGCAGATGATTAGGGTATCGATAAACGTTCCGAGCATACCGATCATGCCTGAGCGTACGGCGCTGTTGGTCGTACCGGCTGCCTGGGCGATACCGGCGGTGCCCAACCCGGCTTCGTTGGAGAAGACGCCACGCGCCACCCCGAAGCGAATGGCAGCCATGACCGCCGCCCCTGCGAAGCCACCCGTCGCCGCCGCCGGAGTGAAGGCATGGGTGAAGACCAGGCTGAGCGCATGGGGAATTTCGGACGCATGGGTCACCAGCACGGCAATGGCCGCGATGATATAGCCTATGCACATGGCAGGGACCAAGGACGAGGCGACCGCCCCGATCCGCTTAATACCGCCCAGGATCACGAGCCCCACAACCACCATCGTCACGACACCGGTCAACCACAGGGGCACGGAAAAGGTTGTCTCCAGGGCCTGCGCCATACTGTTGACCTGCACCATGTTGCCGATACCGAACCCGGCCAACCCACCGAACAGGGCAAAGGCGCCGCCTAGCCAGGCCCAGCGCTTGCCCAGGCCGTTGCGGATGGCATACATCGGGCCGCCGACATGCTCGCCGCGCTCGTCCTTTTCACGAAAATGCACAGCCAATACTACTTCGGCATATTTGGTAGCCATACCAACCAATGCCGTACACCACATCCAGAACAGCGCGCCGGGGCCACCCAGGAAGATCGCGGTAGCAACACCCGCGATGTTGCCGGTTCCCACGGTGGCAGCCAGGCAGGTCATCAAGGCCTGGAAAGGGCTGATCTCACCGCTTTCGTCGTCATCCTTGTTCCGGCCCTGCCACAACAGGCGAAAGCCGGTGCCCAGTCTTACGATCGGCATCAGTTTGAGGCGTAGCATCAGATAAAGACCCGTGCACAGGATCAGTACCAGCATGGGCACGCCCCAGACAAGGCCATTGAGGTCGTTGACCAGGGTATGGAGAAATTGCACGTAGAACTCCTTACATTCATTCAACGCCAGGAAACGGGCGCTGAGCCATGAGGTCTAGCCAATGAGCGTCGCGCGCTGGAAACCACGCCAGGAAAGCCGAGTACAACTCAGCGGGAAGAAACGTCTGTGCGGTGCTCAATGAGGCTAGTAATAATGCGGCACCCCGGATCAATGGGTAAAACGTCATCCGGAGCGTGGACGGATGCTAGCACGTGTCTTTCGGAACGGGTCGGAAATTAGCACGTCCGCCGTCCTCTCTTCATACCAGGAGCACGCCATGCCGCTTTCCGCCGAAGTCCGCTGGTTTTGGCCCGCACTGCCGGGTACTGATCTGATCGACTGGTTTCACCGGTCCGATCTGTGGGATCAGCCACCGGGAGGTGGAATACGCAAGATGCACCACTACCTCAAGGACGCCAGTCAATCCAACCTCGGTATCAAAACCCGTGGAGACTCAACCGTTGAGGTAAAGGGGCTGGTCATACCTGACTGGCATACTCTGGACGTCTCGCCGTTCAAGGGGCCTGTCGAGTTATGGCATAAATGGCATTCCGAGGCCTTGACGCTGACACCGCATCCTACGGTTGCCGTTCAGAAGCAGCGCTGGCTTCGCCTGTTTACGGTCGAGCAGGCCGCTCTGCGTGAAATTGCATTGGATGA
Source organism: Pseudomonas sp. C2.3V (assembly GCF_058536325.1). Taxonomy (NCBI): domain Bacteria; kingdom Pseudomonadati; phylum Pseudomonadota; class Gammaproteobacteria; order Pseudomonadales; family Pseudomonadaceae; genus Pseudomonas; species Pseudomonas sp. C2.3V. The sequence goes on from NZ_JBZUBN010000001.1 coordinate 3,661,992, forward strand.
AAACGAATCCCCTTACGAAGCCATGCCGTCCGCAGGCTGTACCGTAGAACTGACTCAACTCTGGGTTGATGGCCATACGGCCGGCTGGACGCTGGGGCTTGAGGCCTTTGGTGATCGGCACGTTCTAGCAGCACATTTGAACGCGGTGGCAGCCTACCTGGGTACTCGCTGCCCACCGAGATGGCCCGAGGCTACACGCAACCATTATCCCGGCTGGCTGAAGCAGCAGGTGGAGCCTTGACGTTATCAACAGCCGGGCCCTCCCAATGCCCGGCTGTATAGTCTCGTTGAAACAGTTTTACCGACCCGGACCGATTGCGGTACAGCTGGTGTCGTTCAGATGCTTTCTCAACGTGGGCCACTGCGGGCGGCTTTGTCCGTTGATAGGCTCGACGGACAGACTGTAATTACCCCAACCCGGACCGGCGGCCCAGTAGGTAGCCGGTACGCAATGCTGCTTGAGGTAGGTCAGCATGTTGTCCATGACCACATTCCAGCGGGAATCGTTATCCGGGACGCCAAACTCTCCAATAAAGCCCTTCTTGTTGTTCTGCTTGAGCCACTCCACAAAGGGCTTCACCCGATTGACGCCAGCCTGGGCAGACAAACTGTCAGCGCTCAGCTGGGTGTAGGAACCACCGCCATCGGCGTCGAAATAGACGTGCGCCTCATAGATCAACTTGTTGACAGGATCCTTCAAGTCCTTGAGAGAGTCGCTCCACACCGGCCACCGTTCGGCGCTGGCCCAGGCATTGCCTTCCACAAAGATCAGGTGAGCTTTGTCAGCCTGCCGGATCCCGTTGATGGCGTACTGCGCCGCTGTAGGCCAGTACGCTACGGCGCCGTTAGGCTCATTCATGATGTCGTAGCCATAAATGGCCGGGTGGCTACCCCACTTCTGAGCGATCCGGTTCCAGACATTCTCGAAGCGATAATACGGTACGCTGCTCGTACCGATGATATGGCCGCGATAGCGCGCATAATTATGCAGATCCAGAATGACCCGGATGTTGTATTTGTGGGCATAGTCCAGTGAACGGGAAATCAGTGAGGCGTAGGTCTGATCGAGGGAATATCCCAGCCCCGGCTGAAGCCGCTCCCACAGAATGGGAAAGCGGACCAGCCTGATTCCTCTTGCACTCCAGTTCTTGAAGGTCTCTTCCTTGGCAAAGATATAGTTCTTCTCATTAATACCCGGCAACACCGTACCTGCAAACTCGGCACCTGCCATATTAAGTCCGACGAGATTAACCTGCTCAGCCTGTACCGCTGTACTTCCCAAAGCCAGTAACGCAGTTAATGAAAGTGCCTTCGATATGCCTCGCGTTATACCAAAGTGTTGGGTTACAGATAAAAAACTCATATTCACCAAATTGCCAGTAACTTTTTTACTCGCGAGCAATGCCCTGACTCAAAAGAGCCATATAAAAAAGTCCCAATTGACCGGCTATATTGTTTTAGCCGACGGTTATTTCATCCTTACGATGAGCTTCCCGACCTCAACCCTGAGTGATGGAAGTATTTGCCAGCTAATCATCGAGCTGGCGACAACAATGAACGGCCTAAAAAGCCGCCATTGAGGGCATGCGTATCGGTGAACAGGCATTGCCCGCACAGTCGAAACGCAACTATTTGCCAATACCAGGAATGGCGAATAATGAGCGGGGGTATGAAAACGCCCGCCGAGAGGTATCGCATGGCATCGAAAACGCAGGATCGTTCAGTGCCTGCCAAGCCTTTTACAGCACGTTAGCTGACCCGATAAATACCTTGCGCAGGCCAATATCGATACAGGGACCGGTCCTGGGAAAACCCAGCCAGCATGCGGCCTTTAGCCATCATCCGGGTCGTGTTAACCGGGGGGACGCAACCATAAGCGTTTGCGCTGTGATCAGGGCGACCGCTCGTCGAGAGAAGGGAAATTTATCTACTGGATCAAGGATTTAGATCTGAACCCAAAAGGGCCCGACAGCAAAAAGCCCGGACCAGTAGGCCGGGCTTATGCACTTGTAACCGTATCGACTGTTAAAACGGACCGTACGATGTACAGCTAGCGGTGTTAGTGTACTTTTCAGCGTCCCCAACCGGGCTGGCTGCCCAATAAGTGGCTGGAACGCAATTCTGCTTCAAATAGGCCAGCATGTTATCCAAGAACAATTTGCCCTAAGGCATCGCCTTACCAACGTAAGGAAAACGCCTGGGATGAAGAGTCGGACTTAATAAAAACGGGGACTTAAACGTCCCCGTTCTGTGTTCCCGGATCGGTTACTGGCTAACTACCGTCAGCGCGTTTGGATAACCAACGGCGGAACCGTTGAGAAGCGTCGTGGTGTCCAGGAAGACGCTCATGTTGCTACCCACCATCTGTACTGATTTGATCTTGTAGACCTGACCATTGGCCAAGCGTACCGAGGCACCGGTCTTGAAGGCCGACGTGTTGGCTGCCGTTGCCGGAAGCGAAATCGCAGCCGCCTTGCGCATGACACCGTTCAGCCAATCAGTATTGGTGAAATTGTTCATCGTACTGGTCGCAACAACGGCCGGAGCGGTTGGCGCAGGCGTCGGTGCGGGTGCAGTCGGGGCTGGCGTCGGCGCAGGGGTAGTCGCCCCCGTACCTGCCGCGTCCGCCACGGTCAGCTTGTTCGGGTAACCCACAACGGCGCCATCCAATGCCGAGCTGTTTACCCAGACGCTCATGTTGCTACCCACTACCTGAACGGACGAGATTTTGGTTACGAGGCCATTCGCCAGACGTACCGAAGTACCTACCTTGAATGCTGCCGTGTTGCCTGATGTCGCCGCTACGGAGAAGCCTGCTGCCTTTCTGTATACACCGTTGAGCCAGTCTGCATTGGTAAAGTTGTTGATAGCGCTCGAATAGCCTGTGCTGGTTGAAGGCACGGTGGGTGTCGGAGCCGGAGTAGGCGTCGTCGCAACCGGTGCCGTGAACGGGCCAATCGCTGTACAGGTAGTGTTATCGATGTACTTCTTCAGGGTCGGCCACTGAGGACGATCCTGCCCATTGATCGGCTCGACCGACAGGAAGTAGCTGCCCCAGCCTGGACCTGCAGCCCAGTACGTAGCAGGAATACAGTTCTGCTTCAAATAAGCCAGCATGTTGTCCATGAGCAGATTCCAGCGCGGATTGTTATCCGGTACACCGAACTCGCCGATCATGCCCCTCTTGCCATTTTTCTTCAGCCACTCCACAAACGGCTTCACACGCTCGACGCCGTAGTTGGCGTCCAGCTTGTTCACGTCGATGGCGGTGTAGTTACCACCGGCATCCTCGTCAAAATACGAATGCGCCTGGAAGATCAGGTTGTTGGACGGATCCTTCAGGTTCAGCAGGGAATCGTTCCACCATGGCCAACGGGTCGCTTCGGACCAGCCGTTACCTTCGATCATGATCGGCTTGACCTTGTCCACCGAACGAACGCCATTGATGCCGTACTGAGCCATGATGGGCCACTGGGTCATCGAATCATGCGGCTCGTTCATGATGTCATAGGCATACAGGGACGACTGGCCGCTCCAGCGCTGGGCGATCAGGGTCATGATCTGCTGGTAGTGGTTGTAGCTCACGTTACCCGTACCAATGATGGTGCCGCGATACATGGTGTAGTTATGCAGGTCCAGGATGATCTTCATACCGTATTTGTTGGCATAGCCGAACGTACGGTCGATCAGCGCGGTATAGGTAGGGTCCAGTGCGCCACCCAGGGTCGGCTGCAGGCGCTCCCAGATGATGGGAAAGCGGATCAGCTTGATACCCTTGGCGTTCCACTGCTGGAAATAGGATTCAACCGGGAAAATGTAGTTGGTACCGTCGATACCTGGCAATACCTGGGCAGCAAAGCCTGCACCTGACAGGTTTAAACCTACCAGATCAACCTGTTCTGCATGTACAGCAGGGCTGGTCAAGGCTACGGCAGCAGCCAACGGAAGAACTTTCTTAAAAAAACGGGTGGAACTGATTTTATTTAAAACAAAAGAAGCAGAAGTTTTCATCTATTCACCAAACTGCTAGTGTTTTTTAGCACGAGCGTTCCATAGCCCATTATTGAAGGGCTGGCGCAACAGTCGCGTTTCACGTTGAGTTGTATCTAGGCCGAGCCAATAAGTGGCACGGGATTAACTTCATCCTTACGAATGAACTTCCCTGCACTCAACCCTGAGCTATGGAAAGTATTTGCCGGTCAAAACCAGCAGCAACAATAAACAGCGTATTAACCGTTATTGTCGGGCATTGCACTCTTATGAACTTTCTAAAAGATGCAAAAAGTTCAGTCGGCAATGAAATGCCAATACCAGGAATGGCGATGAAAACATTCTTCTTTAAGCTAATTAACTGTGCCTTACTAATAACTCTTAAACTTAATAAGACTTCAAAAGTTGAATGTTCCCGGTGACCCTAACGCGGCGTCACGTCAGTGCTTATTCAAGGGGCGTGCCAATTACCAAGAAACAGGCCAGCCAAAGCGATGACCGTTCGTCGCCCGTTTAATTGAGCGCCTCAAGGAAGGGGTTTAGCGAGGAGATGGGAGAAAAGAAGATAACCGGTTACTAAGGCCATTGAGCCGCAACCCATGATGGCATTATGGTTATTCCTGACGCCATTACTGCGTCATCATTCTGGCATTCTGCTCCTATGTGTCAGAATGCTGACTCCTTGCCAGCATGAGACGAAAAGCTCTTCCAAGAAGACCTTGAGCGTATAAGCTCTCAAGCATGGGACACGCCAATAAGCGGCGCTATATCGTTTCAGCTGTATCGACAGCTACCGTAGACGGCAGAGACATACTCTGCCGTCATTATGCTGTCACTCGCTTCGATGAATATTGAACCCGTTCCAGGCTTGGCAGGTCGCCATAAGCTCGATCCGATTGATATTGACATGCTTGGGCTGGTTCAAAGCCCAATGGATCGACTCGGCGATATCATCCGGTGTCAGCGGGTCAGTTCCGGCATATACGGCGTCGGCCTTGCTCTTGTCGCCACCAAAGCGCACCACGGAGAACTCAGTCTCGGAAAGCCCCGGCTCGATGTTGGTCACACGGACGCCTGTGCCCTGCAGATCGCAGCGCAGGTTCAAGGTAAACTGTTTGACGAACGCCTTGGTAGCGCCATAGACATGGCTACCCGGGTACGGCCAGTTACCGGCAACCGAGCCCAGATTGACGATGCCAGCGCCCGCACCGTAAGCGATCAGTCTGGGTAATAACAAGCGCGTGCAATACAGGACACCCTTGATATTGGTATCGACCATGGTGTCCCAATCATCCAGATCGCACTGCTGAGCAGGTGTAGTACCTAAGGCCAGCCCCGCATTGTTGACCAGACCACGCAGGGTCGAAAACTCTTCAGGCAACCCGTTGACTGCCGCCTCGACAGCTGCACGATCCCGAACGTCCAGCACAATCGGATGCACCTTGGTGTGCGCGGAAAGCTCTTCTGCTAACGCGCTCAGGCGATCCTCGCGACGGCCAGTAATGATCAGGGACCACCCATCCTTGGCAAAGCGGCGCGCAGTAGCCGCGCCAAAGCCGGATGTTGCGCCGGTAATGAACAAAGTCGAAGTCATCGATGCAGCTCCTTGAGGTCGAAAGGAAATACCCGGAGAGTAACGCACTCTTTGTCGCTTGAGGCGGTACAGTTATAGCGAAACAGCTCTAAAAACAGCTATTGGCATCCTGGTTGTTTTTTGATCGACCTTTCAAGAGCCAGACAGTATAAGGGCTGTGTACAACCATTCAGATGTTATTCACAGGCTTACTCGCGTTAACCGTGCATAACGTTGAACCCAGCGATTTCTGCATGAAAAACCTGGCGTAGCGACCCTAGGAGCGTGGATAAACGGACGTACTCTAGCGTTGATCATTTTTTGAGCATGCCTCTAGAGAGACGGTGGTACATGGCGTCTGGCCATGTACCCCAAGGTTATACACAACCTTGCTCGCCGAAAACGTGTATAAAACCAGCATCCTGCATTTGAAAATAACCGCTCATTTTTTAACCAATTCTCGCTAGGCCTTGCCACATGCGGCTTGCGTGGAGTCTTCCAAGTGTTATCAACAGGCTTGCTCATATTATTAGTGGGTATGTTGATAACTATCTGAGGTTGGTTACTACTACCCTCTGTACGATTGATCAAAAAGTAACCATCTATCTGTAAGCCTTATATTTTAAGGGCAGCAGACAGGTATCCTAGGGTTATCCACAAGGTGCTCCACGTGTAACGTGGGTAAGTCAGGACCTTGGCCCAATAGAGCAGACTTTAACTGCTAAAACATGGCGCTAAAGGGTGTTGTTCACAGGTCACATGTTATGCAGTAGGTACTGCGCAGCTAGCAGATCTTCTACCGCATAGCCTACGGATTTGAACAAGGTAATTTCCTGGTCATCGCTGCGTACGCCATCCCCTTGCAGAACGTGCCTCAATTCTGTGTTGAGATCGCTTTCCTGGATCACGCCATCACCAAGCGCGAACAGTAAATCGCCTGCCTCCTCCAAAGCACCCTCGCGGGTATCCACTACGATGCGTGCCCGCGCAACGGCTGCTGAATCGGTCTCACGCATAGAGGGAAGAAAGGCACCGACCAGGTCCAGGTGGCAACCGGGGGTGAGCCACTCGCCCAACACCAGCGGCTCTCGAGAGGTGGTAACACACGTAACCACATCGGCATGCCCTACGCTCTGCGCCAGGTTATCGCTTGCTGAAACCGGATAGCCCTCCCCCTGCAGGCGCTCAGCAAGGGCTTTGGCCTTGCTGTAATCACGCCCCCAGATTTCGATCCGGCTGTAATCACGCACAGCCGTATGGGCACGCACCATGTGGGCAGCTAGCGTTCCCGTACCTACGATGGTCAGGCTCAACGCATCCCGCCGGGCCAGATAGTCAGCCGCCAACGCTGACGTGCAGGCGGTACGCCGAGCTGTCAGTTCCGAGGCTTCCATCAAGGCAAGGGGCTGGCCTGTCACATCATCAAACAAGGCAAACACTGCCGCAACCGAAGGCAGATCGCGTTGGCTATTTTCCGGAAACACAGTCACCAGCTTGACGCCAATGCCCTGCCCTTTCTGCCAGACCGGCATGTTCAACAGCGATGCCTGTCCCTCGGGTAGCGCGTAAGCCTGCCGGTTGGGTGCAGTGCCAGGGTGAGCCAAGCCACTGCGAAGCGCATCGATCAGCCCGGCATAATCCAGAACAGCGGCCACCTCAGCATTGGTGAAAAAGCGGATGGATGACATGGGAACTCCCCTGTTGGAAAGACATACTCGACGGCACGCGGCAACGGCCTGCGTCAGTACCATGGAGCCTAACGCAGGCTGAACGGCGGCTTAATGGCCGCCCAGGTAGGCTTCGCGCACCTGAGGATCAGCCAGCAGTTCCTGGCCGCTGCCCGTCATGCGGATCTCTCCCGTCACCATGACATAAGCCCGGTTCGATAACCGGAGCGCATGGTTGGCATTCTGCTCGACCAGAAAGATCGTCATGCCGGCCTGCGCAAGCTCACGTAGGATCTGGAAGATCTGCTTCACCACGATAGGCGCAAGCCCCAGGCTCGGCTCATCGAGCAGCAGCAGCTTGGGTCGGCTCATGAGCGCCCGGGCGATAGCCAGCATCTGCTGTTCGCCTCCAGACATGGTCATGGCTCGCTGGTTACGCCGCTCCTTAAGGCGCGGAAACAGCTCGAGCATACGTTGCATGTCCTCGTCCACGTGCTTGGTGCCGATGGGGATAGTACCCATCAGCAGGTTCTCTTCCACACTCATATCAGGAAAGACATGTCGCCCTTCCGGTGATTGCGCGATACCGTTGGAAGCAACGAAATGGGCGCTTTTCTGGGTAATTTCCTCGCCTCGGTAGATGATCTGTCCGTTACGCGCCCGCGGCTGTCCAAATATGGACATGAGCAAGGTGGATTTGCCCGCCCCATTGGCACCAATCAGGCTGACCGTCTCACCTTCGTTGATATGCAGCGAAACGCCCTTGAGCGCCTGGATCGGCCCGTAGAACACGTCGACGTTTCTGAATTCCAGCAAGGGCGTAGTCATGCCACCTCCTCCTCATCCGCGCCCAGGTAGGCGGCAATGACCTTCGGATTATTCTTGATCTCGTCCGGCAGGCCCTGGGCAATCACATTGCCGTGGTCCAACACGACGATATGATCGGAAATGCTCATGACCATGCCCATGTCGTGCTCGATCAGCAGTACGGTGATGTTGTGCTCGTCACGCAGGTGCCTGATGATGGCTGACAGTGACTCGGTTTCTGCGGGGTTGAGGCCGGCAGCGGGCTCGTCCAGGCAGATCAGCTCCGGCCGGGTGCACATGGCACGCGCAATCTCCAGACGGCGCTGCTGACCGTAGGACATTTCCCCGGCAAGGCGGTTGGCGCACTCGGTCAGCCCCACCACCTCCAGCCAGTAAAAGGCTACATCGAGTGCCTTTTCCTCTGCCCGACGAAAACCCGGCGTATTGAAGACGCCCGCCAGCAGGTTGCGGTTGATCCACATGTGCTGGGCTACCAGCAGATTCTCGACCACGGACATTTCCTTGAACAGGCGAATATTCTGGAACGTCCGCGCAAGGCCGGCACGGTTCACCAGGTGCGTCCCGCCAAACATCTTGTACCAGAGGCGACTGCCGAACTGGGCAGGGTTGACGAAATCGGTGGGCTGAAACGGCTCCCCCATGATCCTGCCCACGTCCGTTTCGCGCCCGTCAGCATTGCTCAAGACGATGCGACCATCGGTGGCCTTGTAGAATCCGGTCAGGCAGTTGAAGACTGTAGTTTTGCCCGCCCCGTTGGGGCCGATCAGAGCAGTGATGGAATGGCGGCGAATGCTGAAGGCCACATCGGAAAGCGCCTTGATCCCGCCGAAACGCATGCCCAATCCGTCAACGGTAAGAATGTTGTCGCTCATGGCGCTACTCCCTTGCGAATCGCGAATCCACTGCGGCTGATGCGGATCAACCCGCGAGGACGCCACATCATCATCACGACCATCAACACACCAAACACGAGCATGCGGATGTCGCCGAACTCACGCAGCACCTCGAACAGCAGCGTCATGACAAAGGCCGAAATGACCACCCCGACGGTCGAGCCCAGGCCGCCGAGCACCACGATGGCCAGCACCAGAACGGACTCGAAAAAGTTGAACGAGGCCGGGTTGATAAAGCCTTGGTAGGTAGCGAAAAACACCCCGGCAATCCCGGCGGTGGACGCACCGATCATGAAGGCGGAAAGCTTGACCAGAACATGGTTAAGGCCCATGGCGCGGCAGGCGATCTCATCCTCGCGCAGCGCTTCCCAGGCGCGGCCAATAGGCATGCGGGTAAGGCGATGCTTGATATAGAGCACCAGTAGCACGATGAGGAATAGCACGCTGTAGATGAAGATCATCGTGGCGTTGGGGTTGTAGGAGATTCCCAGCAGCTCATGGAGAGGCACGCCGCCCTCCTTGGCCCGCCGACCGAACTCAATACCAAAGAATGTCGGCGACGGTGCTGAAATTCCATTAGGGCCGTTGGTGAACTCCAGCCAGTTGTTGAGCACCAGACGAATGATTTCACCAAAGCCCAGGGTCACGATGGCGAGGTAGTCGCCGTGCATCCTGAGCACCGGAAAGCCAAGAATCGCCCCGGCCACCGCAGCCATGACTGCAGCAAGGGGAATCATCGTCCAGAAGCCCAACCCCAGGTATTGGTAACCCAGCGCCAGCCCATAGGCACCGATGGCATAAAAGCCGACATAGCCCAGGTCCAGAAGACCGGCGAGCCCGACCACGATGTTCAGCCCCAGGCCAAGCAGCACGTAGATCATGCACAGGATGACTACGGTCAGCCAGTACTTGGTGGCCAGGAAGGGAAAGAGCAGCGCGACCAGAATCACGACAGGCAGGATGTACCGCAGATTCGACTTGTGTCCGGGCGGCAGCACATGCACGCCCCCATCGTTGCGCTTGAACGACTCGATCCAGGTACGTCCCCTGGACGTCTGGCCGAACAGGCTGAGCAGAAAACGCCCCGCCATCACCACTGCCACCATGATGCCGACGCGCTGAGGCTCCAGGTTGAAGCCATAACCGTCGAGCACAATACCTACGATGGGCCCGAACAGGATGAGCGAGACCAGCCCGACCATGAAGGTATCACGCAGGATGACCTTGAAATCGAAGGAAGAAGTCTGGGTCATAGCATCACACCTTCGCCACGTGCGGCTTTCCAAGCAGCCCCTGGGGCCGGAAGATCAGAATCAGCACCAGTAGCGAGAAGCTGAAGACATCCTTGTAGTCGCTGTTCACAAGACCCGCGAATTGCGCCTCCGACACGCCCAGAATGATGCCGCCCAGCATGGCGCCCGGCAGCGAGCCGATGCCGCCTAACACCGCCGCAGTAAACGCCTTGATACCAATGATGAAGCCGGCATAGAAGTCGAACGTGCCGTAGTTCATGGTAATCAGTACACCGGCCAACGCCGCCATCGCAGCACCGATGATGAACACGTACGAGATCACCCGGTCGGTGTTGATGCCCAGAATCTGCGCCATCTTGCGATCCTGCTGGGTCGCGCGACACATGCGGCCCAATGTGGTCTTCTGGATCACATAGGTCAAAAGGCCCATGCCCACAATGGACGCAACGATGATGAAGATCTTGGTATAAGTGATAATGACGAAGCCTTCACCGATATGCAGGCGCAGCGCCCCATCGAGCAGCGTTGGTACCCCTTGTTGGCGAGCCCCTTGGGCCAGCTGCACATAGTTCTGCAGGATCAGCGACATCCCGATGGCCGAGATCAGCGGCGCAAGGCGGGTAGAGTTACGCAGCGGTTTGTAGGCGATTCGTTCGATTGCCCAACCATAAAGGCTGGTCACCACTACACAGAAGATAAGCGTGCCCAGGATCAGCACAGGAAAGGAATGCAGGCCGAAAAAGCTCAACAGGGCAATACCGATGGCTGCCAGATAGGCAGACACCATGTACACATCGCCGTGAGCGAAGTTGATCATGCCAATGATGCCGTACACCATCGTGTAACCGATGGCGATCAGCCCGTATACCGAGCCCAGGGTCAGGCCGTTGATGAGTTGTTGCAGGAAGATACCGTCCACGATGTCATTCTCGCGCAAGCGGTTGAGTAAAGACGCGCCAGGACATCACCTCCGGCTTGGACAGCCGGAGGTGAAAGACGCATGAACGCAGAAAGGGAATCAGGGCAACTGGTTGTATTTGCCTTTATCGTCCCACTCGTACATTACGTAGTCGGAGACTTTGAGGTCGCCCTTGCCATCCCAGGACTTTTCACCCAGAACGGTAGGAACGGTGTGGCTCTTGAGCCATTCGGAGGCGGCTTCGCCATCCGTGCTGCCGGCGCCCTTGAAGGCAGCCGCCACGGCTTGCAAAGAGGCATAGGAATACAGCGTGTAGCCTTCCGGCTCATAACCCGAGGCGCGCAACTTATCGACTACGCTTTTACCGGCCGGGCTTTTCAGCGGATCGGCACCAAAGGTCATCAACACCCCCTTGGTATATTGCGGGCCACCGGCGGTCGTTACCATGTCAGCCGAGACGATGCCATCACCTGAAACAAACTTGGCGTTTACGCCCTGCTCTCGCATCTGGCGGACCAGCGGGCCAGCTTCGGGGTGCAGACCGCCAAAGTAGACGACCTCGGCCCCAGAGGAGCGAATCTTGGTTACCAAGGAGTTGAAGTCCTTCTCACCGCGCGTCAGGCCTTCATAAAGCACTTCCTTCACGCCGCGCTTGGCCAGCTGAGCTTTCATGGCATCTGCCAGGCCCTGGCCATAAGCATCCTTGTCATGGATAACGGCCACTTTTTTTGCCTTTAGCGTATCCACAATGTAGTTGGCTGCCACGACTCCCTGCTGGTCATCACGGCCACACATACGGAATACGCCTGCCAGACCGCGCTCGGTGATCTGTGGATTGGTTGATCCAGGCGTGATGGAGATTATTCCTGCCTCATCGTAAATCTCTGACGCTGGCAGCGTATTGGAGGAGCAGAAGTGGCCGATCACCGCCTTGACTCCCTCGGAATCGACCAAACGGTTAGCCACCGCTACCGCTTGTTTGGGCTCACAGGCATCGTCGCCCTGTACCAGTTTGATCTTTTCACCATTGATACCACCCGTGGCGTTAATGTCCTCAGCCGCCAGTGTTGCACCTTTCCAGAACTGCTCTCCGTAAGCGGCGTTAGCGCCAGTAAAGGGACCTGCAACACCGATGATGATATCGGCCTGAGCCAAAGCGGAAAACGAAAGAGCTGAGCCAATTGCGAGAGCCAGAATGCCTTTTCTGTAAATCGTCGACATGGGAGATTTGCTCCAGAGGGTTAGGTTGGCCCTCTCCAGACAGCAATCCACATGCCAGCGCTCTGATATCGTTAAAAATCTTCAAAATCATAGGTTTTTGTGAAAAATCAAAGGATTTTGCAAGAAATCGGCGAAATGCTCCGCCAGCCTGCGACTAAAGCAGCGCTTGCCTATATGTAAGGTCACTCACGAAACATCGTTCAGAACAGCGAAACGGCCTAGATGCACTGTCCTGATCTTGTCATCCTCACCCCTTGCACCAATAAGTAACACTACGAGTTACACCACAATTCGCAAACACTGCCCCGCGTGATAAAGACTAAAACCGGCTTCGTAGAGCGGACTTCGCCATTGCCCTACCGGATTGTGATCCCAGGGGACAAAGGGCATCGGTAGCACTTCGCTGTCACCGCTGCACAAGTAATGGGCAAAGGCCTTGCCTACAACGGTACCGGTCGTTACACCGCGCCCGTTATAACCGGTCATGGCGAGCAAACCGGGTGCCGGTTCGAACAGGCGCATCAGATGATCAGGCGTAAACGCGATGCATCCTGTCCAGGTGCATTCCCACTCGACCTTGCCAAGCGCAGGGAAATAATGCTGCTGAATGCGATCAGCCCAGGCCTCGATGAACCAGCCCGGACGGCTCGCCATATTGCCCAGGCTGCCTAGCAGCAAGCGTCCCGCTGTATCGCGCCGGATACTGCTGAGCACCGTGCGGGTATCCCAAGAGCCCTGCGCGCCGGGCAGGATAAAATCGGCTTCAGGCCCCAGCGGCCTGGAGGCGACCTGATAGTAATACCCCGGAAAGAATTGATTGCGCAGGGTAGTCCACTCGCCTTCGGTATAGGCGTTGGAAGCGATAAGCACCTGCTCGGCCAGCACGGCCCCCTGCCTCGTCACGACGCACCACTGTGAGCCCTGACGCTCAAGGTGAGTAACCGGTGACTGCTGATGGAGCTGAACGCCCTGCGCGAATGCCGCGCGGGCCAGCCCAAGGCTGTAGCCCATCGGGTTGATCGTGCCGGCACGGCGATCCAGCAGCGCGCCGGAGACATGGGCGGTGCCACAGGCCTCGATGCAGGCAGTACCGGTCAGCAATTCAACCGGTGCGCCTCGCCGTTGCCACTGCTCGGCGCGGCGTTGCAGGTCAGCAAGGCCCTTGCCGTTATGCGCCATGTGCAGTGTGCCCTGGTGCTGCGCCTGGCAATCGATGCCGTGGCGCTCGATCAGGGAGAAGACCTCATAGGGTGCGCTCCCCATGACCTTGAGCAGCTTTTCCCCTACCGCGGGCCCAAGCGTAGCGACCGCCTCGTCCGGCGGAATCCACATACCGGCATTGACCAGCCCGACGTTACGGCCGGAACCGCCATGCCCCACTTCATAGGCTTCCACCACCACCACACGCCTGCCCTGCTCCGCCAGATGCAGGGCCGCCGAAAGCCCCGTAATGCCTGCACCGATGATGCAGACATCAGCCCTGGATTCGCCTTTCAAGGGTGGTGCATTGAGGGTATTAGGTGACAGGGTTTCCCACAGACATTGCTGGCGGAGCGGCATAGGTATTCCTTCACACAATGACGATATGAACCGTTAACCTTGAGGGTGAGGGTTTCGATAGATATCGTCAGGGCCCAACCCATCCTACGAGACCGTACCGGCAGTCCCGCATCAACACCCTACAAAACTACCCGGTAGGGTAGATTGAGCGCAGCGATACCCATCACTTAAATCCCACCTCAATCAAACACGATCCCTTGCGCCAATGGCAGCTCGCGGGAGTAGTTCACCGTGTTGGTCTGGCGACGCATGTAGCTCTTCCAGGCATCGGAGCCGGACTCGCGGCCGCCGCCGGTTTCCTTCTCTCCGCCAAAGGCCCCTCCAATCTCGGCGCCGCTCGGGCCGATATTCACGTTGGCGATGCCGCAATCACTGCCCACCGCAGACAGGAAAGACTCGGCCTCGCGAATGTCCGTCGTGAAGATGCAGGACGACAAGCCTTGTGGCACCGCATTATTCATGGCGATGGCCTCGTTGAATTCACGGTAAGTCATCACGTACAGGATCGGTGCAAAGGTTTCAGTCTGAACCGACTCACTCTGCTCGGGCATCTCGACGATAGCCGGAGAGACGTAATAACCGTTCGGGTACTGATCCGCCAACTGACGCTCGCCACCAAAGACCACACCGCCCTCACCCTTGGCCTGCTCCAGGATGCCCTGCATGGCCTGAAAGCTCTGTGCATCGATCAGCGGGCCGACCAAGTTACCCTCTAGCGGATGGCCAATGCGTACCTTGGCATAAGCAGATTTCAAGCGAGTCACCAGCTCATTTTTGATCGACTCATGGGCAATCAGGCGGCGCAGTGTGGTGCACCGTTGACCGGCCGTACCCACAGCGCTGAACAGGATGGCGCGAACTGCCATGTCCAGATCGGCACTGGGCCCAACGATCATGGCATTGTTGCCGCCCAGCTCCAGCAGCGAACGGCCAAAGCGAGCCGCTACACGTGGCCCCACTTCACGGCCCATACGGGTGCTGCCGGTGGCGCTGACCAAGGCCACGCGTGGATCATCCACCAGCGCTTCACCGCTGGTTCGATCCCCTACGATGACCTGGCTCAGGTAGTCCGGTGCATCGCCAAAGGCTTTGACGGCGCGCTCAAACAGCGCCTGACAGGCCAATGCCGTCAGCGGCGTTTTTTCCGAAGGCTTCCATACCACGGAGTTACCGCAGACGAGGGCCAGGGCGGTGTTCCATGACCAGACCGCCACCGGAAAATTGAACGCACTGATCACGCCCACGACGCCCAGCGGGTGCCAAGTTTCACGCATGTGGTGACCGGGACGCTCGGAGGCGATCGTCAGGCCATACAGCTGGCGGGACAGGCCGACGGCGAAGTCGCAGATATCGATCATTTCCTGCACTTCACCCAGCCCCTCCTGCGTGATCTTGCCCGCTTCCCAGGACACCAGCTCGCCCAGGTCGGCCTTGTGCTTGCGCAGCTCTTCGCCCAGCAGGCGGACCAGCTCACCGCGACGTGGCGCCGGTACGGCGCGCCAGGCCTGGAAAGCCTTGTCGGCCCGGGTGATCTTTTGCTCCACCTCGGCGGCGCTTTCCAGCGTGACAGCGCCAAGCTGGCTGCCGTCGATAGGCGTGAACACGGCATGGTTGCCGTTCTGGTAAAGGCTTGGGTCAACGCCGAGACGGCTGAGCAGTGCATCAATCATGGCTGGCTCCTTAGGTCATTATGGGTTCAGTATTGGCCGAGAAGCGGCTGCTCAACAAACGACCTTTGCTCGGTTTATCATTCCTTTTTTTCATGAACGTTCTGCACGCAGCCTTAAACCTGCGCGCTGACTCAGGTTGGAGCTGTCATGTCCCGTCGCCACATGCCCTCGATTACCGCCATGCAATGCTTCGAGGCCGTGGCACGGCACCTGAGCTTTACCCGTGCCGCCGAGGAGTTGAACCTGACTCAGAGCGCGGTGAGCAAGCAGGTGGCTCAGCTCGAAGAACAGCTGGGCCATCCGCTTTTTCGACGCGTACGCCAGCGGTTGCAGATGACTCCAGCCGGCTCGCTGTACCTGTCTGAAGTCAGCAAGATTCTCACGCAGATCGAGATGTCGACCCATTACATGCGCTCCTATGGAGGTGAAACCGAGGTGCTGCGTGTAGCAACCCCTCCGACCTTTGGCGAGCGCTGGCTAATCCCACGCCTCAAGGGCTGGCGGCTACAGCAGCCGATGATCCACCTGGACGTGCGTCATGAAGTCAAGAATATGGATGTCAACGAGCCGGCCTGTGACGTGGCACTGTTCGCCGGCCAGGGACGCTGGCCCGGTGCTGAATGTATTCCGTTGATGACTGAGGATATGGTGCCGGTCTGCGCACCCGGTCTCTGGCCCGAAGGGCACCTGAGCGATCCGACGCAGCTGGCCGATTACATTTTGCTCCAGAATGCAGCTCGCCCCGAGGCGTGGCACGAATGGTTCCAGAGCCAGGGCCTTCACACTGAACACAGCTACCACGGGCCGCGCTTCGATACCTTTACCATGTGCATCCGCGCGGCGCAGGTGGGCTGCGGTGTCGCCCTGGTGCCACGCTTTCTCATCGACGAGGAGCTGGCCGAGGGTAAGCTGGTCATTGCCTGGCCGCACAGCATGACCAGTCCACATACGTATTATCTCGGCTATCCCGAGCATGCAGCGGAAGTCCCCAAGATCCGAAAGTTCGTCGCCTGGATACGCGAGCGGATCGATACGCCTATCGTATGAATGATAGCGCCACCCATCATCCCCGGCTCAAAAACCACTCCAGGTCCACCGGGTCGCCCGGCTTGAGCTGCAGGCGCTGACGCAGATCGTCGAACAACGGATCGTAGTCGTGATGCCAGGAAAAGACGCAGGCCGTACGCGGCGCCAGTCCATAGCCCCGCAGGCGGCGGCTGATCACTGACAGAAAATTGCAGGCCACATCGCGGCGCAACTCGAACGTTTCGCGGACGGTCTGCTCACCTACTGTACCGTTGAGGTCGAACCTTACGACCTGTTCGCGCGACGGAGGCGTCACCTCATAGGTCAGGCTCAGGCGAAAGGCTGGCTGTTGCGGGTTACCCAGCCGCTGCACGTCAAGACGACCCGGCTCGTACATGATTTTCACTCCTCCCGCCGCTTGGCAGATTGCGTTCACATCAGACCGTTTGGCGGTCTTCTGGCTAGCGTAATGGATCTGCACGGCCAAAATATGCGCCGCAGAGCACTTCATTGCTTCAGGTCAATCCACAACGATCTATTGAGGCATTGATCTCCAATAGCGCGTGTTCAAACAATCGTTCGTCTCCTTGATCCAGGTCATTGGCCATTTTTCCTGCAGGTTCCTAATAGGCTCAAACCCGTAAGGAAATGCCGTCATGACCACAGCACAAACACAAAAGTTAAGGCTGGGCGCGCTGACTGCCCTCGTCGTGGGATCGATGATCGGGGGCGGCATTTTTTCACTGCCGCAAAACATGGCCCAAAGTACCGGCGCGGGCGCCGTACTGATCGGCTGGGCCATTACCGCTGTCGGCATGCTGACCCTGGCCTTCGTTTTCCAGACCCTCGCCAACCATAAGCCCGAACTAGATGCCGGTGTCTACGCCTACGCCAAGGCAGGGTTCGGTGACTACATGGGCTTCTCCTCCGCCTGGGGTTACTGGATCAGCGCCTGGCTCGGCAATGTCAGTTACTTCGTGCTCCTGTTCAGTACGCTGGGCCTTTTCGTTCCGGCGTTTGGCGAGGGCAACACGCCGCTGGCCATCCTGTGTGCCTCGGCCGTCCTGTGGGGCGTACATTTCCTGGTCTTGCGCGGTGTACATGAAGCCGCCTTCATCAACCTCGTTACCACAATCGCCAAGATCGTTCCGCTGGTGATGTTCATCGTGCTCGCGGGCGTAGCGTTCCGTCTGGATATCTTCACAGCGGACTTCTGGGGCACACCGGATTTAGGCAGCGTCATGAACCAGGTGCGAAACATGATGCTGGTGACTGTGTGGGTCTTCATCGGGATCGAAGGCGCCAGCGTGTATTCCGCACGTGCCGAGAAACGCCGTGATGTGGGCAAGGCAACCGTGATCGGCTTTCTTGGCACGCTGCTGCTGCTCGTGCTGGTCAACGTCCTGTCGCTGGGCGTCATGAGCCAACCGGAACTGGCCGGACTCAAGAACCCTTCCATGGCGGGCGTACTGGAGCATATCGTCGGTCATTGGGGTGCAGTATTGATCAGCGTAGGGCTGGTGATCTCGCTGGCCGGGGCCTTGCTCTCCTGGACATTGCTCTGCGCCGAGATTCTCTATGCCGCCGCCCGCGACAACACCATGCCGCGCTTTCTGCGCAAGGAGAACGCCAACCATGCGCCCAGCAATGCGCTGTGGCTGTCTAATGGGCTGATCCAGCTGTTCCTGGTGATTACCCTGTTTGCCGCCAGCACTTACACCAGCCTGCTGTACCTAGCCACCTCCATGATTCTGGTGCCGTACTTCTGGTCGGCGGCCTATGCCCTGTTGATCGGCGTACGAGGCGAGTCCTACGAGGCCGCCTCCCGTGAACGCAGCAAGGACCTGATCATTGCCGTCATTGCCACCCTCTACAGCGCCTGGCTGCTCTATGCCGGCGGCATGAAATACCTGCTGCTTTCCGCCCTGCTCTATGCCCCTGGCGCAATCCTGTTCGCCAAGGCCAAACACGAGCTGGGCCAGCCCGTTTTCACCGCTGTTGAAAAACTGATCTTCGCCGCCGTCGTGCTGGGCGCTGCCATAGCAGCCTACGGTCTGTACGCCGGCTTCCTGACCCTGTGACAAGGAGAACAGACATGACCGTTAACTCAACCCCGCTCGGCGTGCATTCGGAAGTCGGCAAACTGCGCAAAGTACTGGTCTGCTCGCCCGGACTGGCCCATCAGCGCTTGACCCCCAGCAATTGTGACGACCTGCTGTTCGACGATGTGATCTGGGTGAATCAGGCCAAGCGCGATCACTTCGACTTTGTCACCAAAATGCGTGAGCGTGGGGTGGAAGTGCTGGAGATGCACAATCTGCTCACCGAGACGGTGAAGAATCCCGAAGCGCTGAAATGGATTCTGGACCGCAAGATCGTACCTAATCAGGTCGGCATAGGCTTGGTCAACGAAACCCGCGCCTGGCTCGAAAGCCAGGAGCCCCGCCATTTGGTTGAGTTCCTGATTGGTGGCGTGTCCGGCTCGGACCTTCCCGACACCAGCGGCAGTGAGATGGTCAAGATGTTCCGGGATTACCTGGGCCACTCCAGCTTTGTGTTACCGCCCTTGCCCAACACTCAGTTCACCCGTGATACCACCTGTTGGATCTATGGCGGCGTCACGCTGAATCCGATGTTCTGGCCAGCCCGTCGCCAAGAAACACTGCTGACAGCGGCCATCTACAAGTTCGCGCCGGAATTCGCCGATCAGCACTTCAACATCTGGTATGGAGACCCGGATGTGGACCACGGCCTTGCCACCCTGGAGGGCGGCGACGTTATGCCTATTGGCAAAGGCATATTGCTGATTGGCATGGGCGAGCGCACCTCGCGGCAAGCCATTGGCCAACTGGCGCAAAACCTGTTCAAGGCAGGCGCAGTGGAGCGGATCATCGTGGCCGGCCTCCCCAAATCACGTGCGGCCATGCACCTGGATACCGTGTTCAGCTTTTGCGACCGCGATCTGGTCACTGTCTACCCGGAAGTCGCTAATGCCATTGTGCCGTTCAGCCTGAGGCCGGATGAAAGCAAGCCGGGCGGTATCGACATCCGCCGCGAACCCAAACCCTTCCTCGACACTGTGGCTGAAGCGCTGGGCCTCAAGGCGTTGCGCGTCGTGCTGACCGGTGGTGACAGCTACGAAGCTGAACGCGAGCAATGGGATGACGGCAACAACGTGGTCGCCCTGGAACCCGGCGTTGTGGTCGGCTATGACCGCAATACTTACACCAACACCCAGCTACGCAAGGCGGGGGTTGAAGTCATCACCATCAGCGCCAGTGAGCTTGGCCGGGGCCGGGGCGGCGGCCACTGCATGACCTGTCCGATCGTACGTGACCCTGTCGATTACTAATCCCACCCGCCCCTACCGGAACCTCAGGAGAAATCACATGGCTTTCAACATTCGCAACCGCAACCTGCTCAGCCTGGCCCACCATACTCCGCGGGAGATCCGCTACCTGCTGGACCTCGCCCGCGACCTCAAGCGCGCCAAGTACACCGGCAACGAGCAGCAGCACCTCAAGGGCAACAACATTGCCCTTATCTTCGAAAAGACCTCGACCCGCACCCGCTGCGCCTTCGAAGTAGCCGCCCATGACCAGGGCGCGCACGTCACTTACATCGACCCGACCTCCTCCCAGATCGGCCACAAGGAGACCATGAAGGACACCGCCCGTGTGCTTGGCCGCATGTATGACGCCATTGAGTATCGCGGCTTCAGCCAGGAGACGGTGGAAGAGCTGGCCAAATATGCAGGCGTGCCGGTGTACAACGGCCTGACCGATGAATACCACCCCACCCAGATGCTGGCCGACGTGCTGACTATGCAGGAAAACAGCGACAAACCGCTGCATGACATCAGCTACGCCTACCTGGGCGATGCACGCAACAACATGGGCAACTCACTGCTACTGATTGGCTGCAAGCTGGGCATGGACGTACGCATCGGCGCGCCAAAGGCGTTGTGGCCACACGAAGACTGGATCAAGGAGTGCAAGGCCATCGCCGAGGAGACTGGCGCACGCGTTACATTGACTGAAGACCCCAGGGAAGCGGTTCAGGGCGTCGACTTTGTGCATACCGATGTCTGGGTGTCCATGGGCGAACCCGTGGAAGCCTGGGGTGAGCGCATTCAGTTGCTCCTGCCTTACCAGGTCAACAGCGAGCTGATGAAGGCGACCGGCAGTCCACGGACCAAGTTCATGCATTGCCTGCCTGCCTTCCATAACGCTGAAACCAAGGTCGGCAAGCAGATTGCCGAAAAATACCCGCACCTTGCTGATGGTATCGAAGTGACTGATGACGTATTCGAGTCGCCCGCCTCCATTGTGTTCGAACAGGCGGAAAACCGGATGCATACCATCAAGGCCGTTCTGGTCGCTACTCTCGCTGACCTGTAAGGAGTCGCACCATGCGTATCGTCGTCGCTCTGGGGGGTAATGCCCTGCTTCGCCGAGGCGAACCCCTTACCGCTGAGAACCAGCGGGAGAACGTCAGGATCGCCACCGGGCAACTGGCCAAGATCGTGGACGGCAACGAGCTGGTCATTGCCCATGGCAATGGCCCCCAGGTCGGGCTGTTGGCCCTGCAGGGTGCAGCCTATACGGATGTAAGCCCCTACCCCCTGGATGTGCTGGGCGCCCAGACCGAAGGCTCCATTGGCTACATGATCGAGCAGGAGCTGGGCAACCTGCTTCCGTATGAGGTGCCGTTCGCCACGCTGTTGACCCAGGTGGAGGTAGATGCTGCCGACCCAGCGTTCCAACATCCTACCAAACCCATCGGCCCGGTCTATAGTCGGGAGCAGGCCGAACAGCTCAAGGCGGAAAAGGGTTGGACCATTGCCGCAGATGGCGACAAATTCCGCCGCGTGGTAGCCAGCCCCCAACCCAAACGCATCTTCGAGATTCGCCCGATTAAGTGGCTCCTGGAAAAAGGCACCATTGTCATCTGCGCAGGCGGCGGCGGGATTCCCACCTGCTATGACCACCACGGCCGCCTGAAAGGTATTGAGGCGGTCATCGACAAGGATCTCTGCTCATCCCTACTGGCGCAGGAGCTGGACGCGGACCTGCTAGTGATTGCCACTGACGTGGACGCAGCCTATATCAAGTGGGGCAAGCCCGACCAGAAAGCGATTGCCCAAGCCCACCCCGAGGCCTTGGAAGCGCTCGGGTTCGCGGCAGGCTCCATGGGACCCAAGGTCCAGGCGGCCTGCGAGTTTGCCCGTAAGACTGGGAAGGCGGCTGTCATCGGCTCGCTGTCGGATATCGAAGCCATCACACAGGGTCGCGCCGGAACACGGGTCACAGTGGAGGCGGAGGGCATCCTGTATCGATAAACCCTGCAGAAACGAAAAGGCCCGGATCAACCGGGCCTTTTCATGAGCGGAGCACTCAGCTGATGGTCATCAGGCTGGCGTTGCCGCCGGCTGCTGCGGTGTTGACGCTTACCGCGCGCTCGATGAGCAGACGCTCCAGCGGAATCGCGGTTTCGCCCTGGGACAATCCCTGAACGCCCACGATCGGACCGCTACGCTGGGCTGTCTGCTGGCAGACCTGACGCAGCTGATCGGAGTCACCGTGATGCAGAATGGCATCGAAGTGTTCCTCGTCCTTGGTCCAGTCGGACGTCGTCTGGATACGAGCCTGAACAGCCTTGGGCAAACGACCACGCAACGCACGGGACAGATCGTTCTGCACCCACAGCGCGGTGCTGCCGACTGCCAGTACCGCTGCCAGCTGGGCCATTAGATCCGTCTCGTCATCCGCCAGACAGAGCACACGCTCACGTGGCAGCAGGCTGTAGGTGTTGCGCTCACCCGTCGGACCGGCCAGCAAGCGAGTCACACCGCTGACGGTCTGCCTGGCGAATGCCTGGCACAGCTCGGCCAAATCGGTGTTGTTCTGCTCGCTTGCCCACTTCTGCAATGCTTCGAGCGGCTTGCCCTGACGCTGCTCCATTTGAGTACGCAGGGTCAGATCAGACGGACTTTCCTGATCGTCACGGGCAAATGCCTGGGCCACTCCGTCTACCGGACGGGTAGACAGGAGGCGGTACAGGTACACCGGACCACCGGCCTTCGGACCTGTACCGGACAAGCCTTCGCCACCGAAAGGCTGCACGCCGACCACTGCGCCTACCATGTTGCGGTTGACGTAGAGGTTGCCCGCCTGGGCCTTTTCCACAACCTGGGCAATGGTTTCGTCGATGCGGGTATGCACACCCAGCGTCAGACCATAACCCGTAGCGTTGATCTGATCCATCAGGCGGTTCAGGTCCTGACGGGCATAACGCACCACGTGCAGCACCGGACCGAAGATTTCACGCTCCAGCTCATCCAGACTTTCCAGCTCGATCAGCGTTGGCATCACAAAGGTGCCGCGATGGGTCGCGCCATCGTTGTTGCGTGCAATCTGATAAACCGTACGGCCTTTGGCGCGCATGCCCTGGATGTGCTTGTCGATGTTGGCCTTGGCTTCGGCATCGATCACCGGGCCGATGTCTACCGGCAGGTTATCCGGATTGCCGATGCGGCATTCAGCCATCGCGCCCTTCAGCATCTCAAGAATGCGATCCGCCACGTCTTCCTGCACACACAGGACGCGCAAGGCGGAGCAGCGCTGACCGGCGCTGTCGAACGCTGATGCCACGACGTCGGTTACCACCTGCTCGGCCAGTGCCGAGGAATCCACGATCATTGCGTTCTGGCCACCGGTTTCGGCGATCAGCGGAATCGGACGGCCATGGGCATCCAGGCGACCGGCAATGTTACGGGAAATAATGTTGGCGACTTCGGTCGAACCGGTGAACATCACGCCTTTCACACGCTCATCGCTGACCAGTGCCGAACCTACGGTATGGCCCTGGCCTGGCAGCAATTGCACCACGCCTTCCGGCACACCGGCTTCCAGCAGCAGGCGAACGGCCTGAGCCGCGATCAGTGGCGTCTGCTCGGCAGGCTTGGCCAGAACGGTGTTACCCGCTGCCAATGCAGCCGCGACCTGACCGGTAAAGATCGCCAGCGGGAAGTTCCACGGGCTAATGCAGACCACCGGCCCTAACGGGCGGTGAGTATCGTTAGCGAAATCACGGCGCACCTGGGCAGCGTAATACCGCAGGAAGTCGACCGCCTCACGCACTTCGGCAATGGCGTTGGCAAAGGTCTTGCCGGCTTCACGAACCAGCAGGCCCATGAGTGGCTGAATTTGCGCTTCCATCAGGTTGGCCGCGGTTTCAAGCACGGCGGCACGCTGGTCCGGCGGTGTGGACTGCCAGATCGGTGCAGCGGTCAATGCACTGTTCAACGCATTGTCTACGTCCTGGACGCTGGCGTTCTGCACATAACCCACCACATCACGGTGATCGGCCGGATTCTGGATGGCCTGGGGAATGCCTACTTCAGCCGGGCAGCCCAGCATGGGCGCTGCACGCCATTCGGTATTGTTACTGTGTAACAACGCACCCGACAACGAGCCCAGTCGATGCTCATTGGCCAAGTCAATACCGCTGGAATTCAAGCGGCCTTCGCCATACAGCTGGCTGGGCAGCGGAATGCGTGGATGTGGCAGGCCTAATTTGCCCTCTTGTGCTGCGATCTGCTCGATCGTCACGACCGGATCGGCTACCAACTCTTTCAAGGAGATAGAGTGGTCGGCAATACGGTTGACGAACGAGGTGTTCGCGCCATTTTCCAGCAGGCGACGCACGAGGTAGGCCAGCAGGGTTTCATGCGTACCCACCGGCGCGTAGATGCGGCACGGGCGGTTCAGCTTGCCATCGGCCACCTTGCCGACGACCTGCTCGTACAGCGGCTCGCCCATGCCATGCAGGCACTGGAACTCGTACTGACCAGGATAGTAGTTCTGACCTGCTATCTGGTAGATCGCCGCCAGGGTGTGGGCATTGTGGGTAGCAAACTGCGGATAGATCGCTTCCGGCACGGCCAGCAGCTTGCGCGCACACGCCATGTAGGACACATCGGTGTACACCTTGCGGGTGTAAACCGGATAACCTTCCAGACCTTCAACCTGGGCACGCTTGATCTCGCTGTCCCAGTACGCGCCCTTCACCAGACGGATCATCAGACGGTGACGGCTGCGGCGCGCCAGATCGATCACATAATCGATCACGAACGGACAACGCTTCTGGTAGGCCTGGATGACAAAACCAATCCCGTTCCAGCCAGCCAGGCTGGACTCGAAACACAGGCGCTCCAGCAGATCGAGGGAAATTTCCAGGCGATCGGCTTCTTCGGCATCGATGTTGATACCGATGTCGTACTGCTTAGCCAGCAAGGTCAGATTCAGCAGGCGCGGGTACAGCTCGTCCATGACGCGCTCGTACTGCGCACGGCTGTAGCGCGGATGCAGGGCGGACAGCTTGATGGAGATGCCCGGGCCTTCATAGATGCCACGGCCATGAGAGGCTTTGCCGATGGAGTGAATGGCCTGCTCGTAGGACGCCAGATAACGCTGGGCATCCTCCTCGGTCAGGGCCGCTTCACCCAGCATGTCGTAGGAGTAGCGGAAGCCCTTGGCTTCAAGCGCGCTGGCATTGGCCAGGGCTTCGGCAATGGTTTCGCCGGTGACGAACTGCTCGCCCATCAGGCGCATCGCCATGTCCACACCCTTGCGGATGACCGGCTCGCCGCTCTTGCCGATGAGGCGATTGAGCGAGCTGGAAAGACCCGCCTCGTTGTGGGTGGAGACCAACTTGCCCGTCAGCAGCAGCCCCCAAGTCGCTGCGTTGACGAATAGCGACGGGCTGTTGCCCAGGTGTGGCTGCCAGTTGCCCTTGCTGATCTTGTCGCGGATCAGGGCATCACGGGTGCCCTTGTCCGGGATACGCAGCAGCGCTTCGGCCAGACACATCAGCGCCACGCCTTCCTGAGAGGACAGAGAGAATTCGCGCAGCAGGCTCTGGACCATGCCGGAGCGGCCGCCAGCGCCCTTCTGGTTGCGCAGCTTTTCAGCGATGCTGTAGGCCAGCTTGTACGCGGCATCGGCAGTAGCTGCGGGAAGACGCGCCTGCTCAAGCAGCATGGGCACCATCTCTTCTTCCGGACGGCGATAGGCGGCCGTCACGGCAGAGCGCAGCGCAGACTGCGGCAGGATGCTTTCGGCAAATTCAAGGAATGGCTGATAGACCGGATCAGCCAGGGCTTCTACTACTTCGTTGTCACCTTCGCCCAGTCGTGCAGCAATATTCTGCAACTCGTCGACACTTACACCTTTTTCCAATGTCTCCAGGTACGTGTAGATTGCCTGTTTGATCAACCAATGGGGTGTACGGTCGATAAGGCGAGCGGCCTCTTTCAAACGTTCACGGGTGGCTTCGTCGAGTTTCACGCCTAGCGTAGTAGTAGTTGCCATTGAACAGCCTTTTTTAATTGGAAGTGCTACACGGTGGCGGCAAGCATAGAGGCTACCTCTGCATGGTGCAACCAGGTGCAACCCAGGAAACCGACAAAGGCGCAACCGTCTGTCTCTTGACCGCCGGAAGACGCCGCCCCATCTCGTTAGAACCTGTCTACATCAAGGCTTCAAGCCTGCCAGTACAAAATAGCCTGCTCACTCTTGCGTTGTGTTGATTTGCCGCTTTTATGCTGATTCGGACGAGCCGCAAAGGCCGGGTTGCACCTAAGCCTGCTTTGACCTTCTGAAAAGCACTGGTGGTAGCGACAATACCCCTACGATGTATAAGAAAATACGTGACTTGTATATTGTCTGCCCGCATTATTCGATGATCATGACGAAACCGTTTCTCATTCAATGAATAAAAAACAGCAGGTTGCAGTCGATACGACCGATATGGAAGAAAGCAGCGAAATCAACTCGCCATTTCTGGACGAGGTGATCGGCTATGCCCTGCGTCGGGCTCAGCTGAAAGTCTTCCAGCATCTGATCAATGAGCTGGAAGCCTATGATCTTCGCCCCGCCCAGTTCACCGCCCTTACGCTGATCGAGCAGAACCCGGGCCTCATGCAGGCCGAGCTGGCGCGCGCATTGGCCATCGAGCCACCGCAGATGGTTATCATGCTGAACAAGCTGGAAGCGCTGGGCCTTGCGCTACGTATACGCTGCAAGGCCGACAAGCGCTCCTATGGCATCTTTCTGAGCAAAACCGGCGAGACCCTGCTCAAGCAGCTTAAAGAAGTGGCTATCCGCAGTGACAATGAGGCCACCGCCGCCCTGAGTACCGAGGAGCGACAGCAACTGCTGCACTTGCTGCACAAGGTCTACCGGTAGCCCGGCGCATTACATTTACGCGGGCTGCTTGTGGGTGCGATGGGGCAGGAAGGAACCGGCCTTCAGTGACCGCTCGATGTCTTCCAGGCTTCGTCCACCTGTTTCCGGGACCAGGAAGAAGATAAAGACCCAGCCCAGGACATTGAGTCCGGCGTAAACCCACATCGCACCGCCTACACCCAGCCATTGCGTCATAGTCAAGGCAGTCCCGGTCAGCAATAGATTGGACCCCCAGAGCATGGCGGCATGAGCACCGGTCGCCTGATCCCGAATAGCCAACGGATAGATTTCCGATCCGGTCAGCCAGCCTACCACCTGGATGCCGCCTGCATTGAAGATCATGAAGACGACCAGGCACCCCACTACCCACCAGCCTTGCGAATCGCCCGCCAAATTGAAGTGCAGCACGGCGCCTAATACCAGAAGCGCCACCACGGCCCCCGGAATCATCGCCAGGCTCAGCGTTCGACGTCCGACCTTGTCGACAATCAGCTTACCGATTACCGTCATGACCAGATAAGTGATTGCCACGCCAAGGGCTGACCACAGCGCAGCGGACGTGCCAAAACCGGCATCCTTCAGAAATGTCGGCGTGTAATAGATCATCATCTCGATACCGCTGAGCTGGGTAAACGCCGCTACGCCCAGGCCGGCCACAAGCGCCGGTCGCAACCACGGTTGGCGCATGGCCCGCCAGCCTGTTACCGAATGCTCCTCCTTCTTGTCCACAACCTCCTGAATATCCGCAATCTCTTCGCGCACCTCCCCCGTGGTATCCCGCACCTTAGACAGCTCATGCCTGGCCTCTTTCGGGCGGTCCTGCTCGACCAGCCACCGCGGACTTCTCGGCATTCGGGTCATGCCAAACAACAGCACCAGCGAAGGTACAAGCGCAACCCCAATCATCCAGCGCCAGGTAAAGAGGTTCTGGCCGGCCACCCCCACAATTGCAGCCAGGAGAATCCCTACACCAATGGAAACGTTGAAATAGGTCACCAGGCGACCCCGCTTTTCGGGAGGTGCCAGCTCAGCGATGTAGGTGGGGACAATTTGCGTCGAGCCGCCGACTGCAAAGCCCAGCACCAGGCGAGACAGCCCTAGGCACCAGACATTGGGAGAGATGGCAGCAGCAACCACCCCCACACAATAGATACCCGCCACGATCACGATGGTCAGCCGACGCCCAAGCCTTGCCGACATACGTGTCGAACTCAGGGCACCGATTACCGCACCCAGCAAGATGGCCGCCGTGACAAGCTCCTGGGCGCGATGGTTAAGCTCGAAGTCCTGGGCAATTTGTGGAAGGGCACCGGAGATGATGCCCGTATCATAGCCGTACAACCCTCCGGCGATGGCTGCAACGGTAGCCACCATTGCCATATAGGCCTTGGGCTTGATATGGCTCTCGGTTGCGGAGCTAACAGCGTCTGCCATGAAGTTACCTGTCATATGGGAGGGATATGAAGGTATGGAGAGAGCCGTCATCCGTGTGGTTCCGCCTGCCGCGTGACGCTTGCGGTCACTCTTGACTCGATCAAGGTCTTACAACCGCTCAGACATGGCGCTTTCAGCGCTCAAGGGCCATAAAACGATAAACAACCCCTACAAAGAAAAGCTGACGAAATGCCTGCCATCGTCCCATTATGCCTGCCGTTTTCACACCAATTACTGCCAGATCCCGACCGTTTCGCCACTATCTCCTATAAAGCAGGTAAAGGTGCCCGGCTCACCTTGATAGCGTCCGCGGTCTGCGCAACATTGAGCAGCAGATAGTCAAACGCGAAGCGGGCCGTTTCGCTTTTGGTTCTATAAAATGCATCTTCCTGACGGGACTCGGCCAGCCGAGCCGTACGTGCCCAGAGAAATGCCAATCCTAACCAGCCCTGCAAGCGCATATAATCCAACGCAGCGCGGTAGGGCCATTCCGAATCGCTAGAACTCATCAAGTCCGCTGTCACCTGCCAAGTCTGGTCGCAGGCCTGTCTTAACGCCGCACCATAAGACTTGCACGAAGGCGTTGCCAAACACCGCTCGGCTTCTGCCTGATAGTGCTCCAGAAGCCTGCCCAGTGCTGCTCCCCTGTCGCCGATGACCTTGCGCACGAGCAGGTCATTGGCCTGAATTTCGTTGGTGCCCTCATAGATCATGGCGATCCGGCTGTCGCGCAGGGTCTGCTCAATGCCAAAGTCTGTCACGTAGCCATAACCACCCAGCACCTGCAGCGCCGCACTGGCCTGCTGAAACCCCTGCTCGGTAAAGAATGCCTTGATGACCGGTGTTAGCAGCGATGCCAGTTGATGGGCGCGGGCGCGCTCATCGGCCTCTGTCGCATGCTCGGCCAGATCCAGCAGATGCGCTCCCCAATACCCCAGCGCCCGCATTCCTTCACTACAAGCCCGTAGTTCCAGCAAAACGCGTCGCATGGCCGGATGATGGACAAGCAGATCGGCTGCTTCAGCCGTCTCTTCAGAGCGCTTCGGCGCGCGCATTTGCCTTCTTTCCGAGGCATAGGCAAGTGCCTGTTGATAGGCCGACTCGACATGTCCCAACCCTTGCAACCCTACATGCAGGCGTGCCGAATTCATCATGACAAACATTGCCGCCAATCCCCGATGGGGCTCGCCAATCAACCAGCCGCAGGCCCCCTCGAAACGCAAGGCACAGGTTGCACTGCCCTTGATACCCATCTTGTGCTCCAGGCTCTCGCAGTACACGCCATTAGCCGTGCCCTCAAGCACCTTGGGCACCAGGAACAGGGACAACCCGCGGCTACCGACAGGCGCATCAGGAAGGCGAGCCAGTACGAGATGCACGATGTTGGATGTCAGATCATGTTCGCCACCCGAGATGAACAGCTTGCTGCCGTCGAGCAGATAGCGTCCTTCCTCTATCGGCTCTGCCCGGGTACGAATCAGGCCAACGTCACTGCCAGCCTGGGGCTCGGTGATGCACATGGTGGCAAGCCACTCGCCACTTACAAGCTTGCCAAGGTAGGCATCCTTGAGCGCTTCTGAGGCATGGGCGCGTAGGCATTCGTATGCACCATGGGCAATACCAGGATACATGGCCCAGGCATGGTTGGCGGAAACCAGCATTTCCTGAAGCGCCGCGTCCAGTAACTGTGGCAGGCCCTGCCCTCCCCAGGCCGGGTCACAAGCCAAGGCGGGCCAGCCACCCTCGACATAGGCCTGATAGGCCTCGGCAAACCCGGACGGCGTCGTCACCTGTCCATCCTGCAGCTGGCAGCCCTGGCGATCGCCCGAGGCGTTAAGCGGCGCCAACTTGTCGGCACTAAAACGCCCCGCTTCCTCCAGGATTTGCATGGATAGATCAGCGTCCACTTCGCTAAAGGCTGGTATTACAGACCAAGTCGAAGGAGCATCGAGCCATTCATTAATAACGAACCGCATATCGCGCAGCGGAGGGTGATAGGTCATGGCATTCTCTTAACGATAGTTCGGGTTTTCAATCAGCACCGCCATGCCTTGCCCGCCGCCCACACACGCGGCGGCGATGCCATAGCGTTCGTGGTTGGCCTGTAGCTGTCGCGCAAGGGTAAGCGTCAGGCGCA
Organism: Pseudomonas sp. C2.3V; assembly: GCF_058536325.1. NCBI lineage: Bacteria > Pseudomonadati > Pseudomonadota > Gammaproteobacteria > Pseudomonadales > Pseudomonadaceae > Pseudomonas > Pseudomonas sp. C2.3V. Next base: position 3,692,413 of record NZ_JBZUBN010000001.1, read on the forward strand.
GGCCGGTTGCGGCCAGGGGATGTCCCAGCGCAATCGCACCGCCACAGGTATTCAGTCTTTCCGGATCGATATCCAGTTCACGCTGAACAGCCAACACCTGAGCGCCCTGCGCCTCGTTGATCTCGAAGCGAGCGATCTCCGCCAGCGTCAGCCCACTGCGCTCGAGCAGCAGGCGGATGGCCGGCGCCGGGCCGATGCCCATTACTTCTGGAGCAACCCCGACCGCGGTAGCGGCTAACAGGTTGGCTAGCGGTGGCTTGTCTGTCCGGTTTGATCTTCTGGCCACGACCATCGCCGCAGCACCGTCAACCACTGCACAGCTGTTGCCTGCCGTCTGCACACCGCCCCCATGAATCGCGGCGAGCCGGGCCAGGGCCTCGAGTGACGTAGGCCGCGGATGACTATCGACAGCGACAGAAGCGATACGACGTGGCAGTTGAATACCCCGCGCGCGATACCCTTCCAGCCGAAATTCTTCGGTTTGCACAGGGACAATTTCATCCGCAAACCAACCGGCCTCCTGTGCTGCCAGCGCCCGGTTGAAGCTTGCCAATGCATAGGTATCAACCTCGGCACGCGTAAGGCTGTAGCGACGGGCCAGATTTTCAGCGGTACCAATCATGTCGATACCCGGTGCCGGGTCCATCAGGGCCTCCCAGAGAAAGTCCTTGAACTCCACCGAGGCTCCCAGGCGAAAACCGCTCCGGTGCGTATAGGCCGCAATGGGATTGCGAGACATGGACTCGCTGGCGACGCACAAGGCGGTCTCGGCCTGACCCAAGCCAATCTGTTCACCTGCCTGACGCAGCAACTCGAAACCGGTGCCACAGATACGCTGGACCTGCAGGGCCGGCACCTCTAAGGGAACGCCCGCATAAAGGCCGATGTGTCGGGGTAACAGGTAAGCATCGAAACTGGCCTGAGCGACAGACCCTGCCAGAACGCTATCGACCTGATCCGGCGCCACGCCACTGCGCGCTAGCACCTCGCGCGCGACCTTGATGCCCAGGTCAATCGGTGAAATCTGCCCCAGCGCGCCGCAGTAATCTACCCAGGGTGTACGGACACCCCCAAGCAGCACCACGTCGTCGAATGCAGAATACAAGCCCTGTTGTCGCGCCATGGCAGTTTCCTATTTGAGGCGGTACACGCGAATCAGTACGGCATTGCGCTGCAAGGGTGCCCTTTCGACGGTTCCGGCATAAACGTAGCGATTCAACCAGCCGTAAGGGCCGTCCGGAGCGGTAATGATTAGTGTGGAGAAGGCGTAGGGCTTGGTATCCAGCTCGTGGATCAGGGCCTGATTGTGGATCGTCAGGATCGCGCCATCATGGGTGCGCATCTCATACAAGGCATCGAGCTGCTGGACGCCATCGGCACGGACCAGCTGCCGATCCGCCCCGCCCGGCAAGACCTTGCCACGCAGCCTGGGACCAACGAAACGTCCGCCGGTAATCGGTACGATACGACGCTCCCCCAGGGGGCCTTTGCCCAGGGACACGGTATCGGCAATCTCCACGGTCGCCTCGTAAACCAGCTCCGTCTGGGGAGCCACACCGGTGGCCGCTTGGGCAGTGGTCATCATCGATAAAAGCATCCATCCAGTGACGAGTCCCATCACAGTACGCGCCTTGATCCCCACAGAATTGTTCATCGCGCTGCCTCCATCGCCTCGAAACGGACAACCGAGGCGTCATTGCCCTGGCAGATTGTCTTGATCCGATCCGCTCGCCACTGCAACACGGCGCGCTGGTTGATCGAACCCTTGTCCGTAATTTCACCTCGATCGATAGAGGGCGGCTCATCGAGCAGGCAGGCCCACTCCACCCGGCTGGCACTGCCGGTTGCCTCCCGATTGAGCCGCCTGAGCAGCCCGGCAAGCCAGGCGCGTACTGAAGGTGAGGCCAGCACATCGGCGGACGAGGCATCATCACCCAGGCCGGACAAGGCTCGGCACTCAGGCAGACGGGGAAAGATCAGCAGGCCAAGACAGTCGTGGTCCGGGCCGACAATGACCGCATCTTGCACATAGGGCGCGCCTTCCAGCACCACGCGTGTGCGTAACGGCCCCACGCTGACAAACACACCGGACGATAGCTTGAAGTCTTCGGCGATCCGCCCGTCGAACATCAGCCCCAGGTGCGGCTGCTGCGGGTCCGCGAACTTGAGCGCATCGCCGGTACAGTAGAAGCCTTCTTCGTCAAAGGCCTGGGCGTTGTGCTCTGGTGAGCGCCAATAGCCCGGCATCACGTGCGGTCCGCGAAAGCGTGCCTCGAGCTTGCCATCCACCGGCACCAGCTTGACCTCACAGCCCGGCGCCGGTAGCCCGACATAGCCCGCCATGGACAGTGGCCCAGTGGTAAAGGTGCAGGACGGCGCCGTTTCGGTCATGCCAAGCCCGGCCATCATGCGGATACGCTCGCCGCAATGCCGCTCCGCTACACGATCCAGACGGTCCCAGACACTTTGAGAAAGCCCTGCGGCGGCAAAGAAGAACAACTTTATCTTGGCGAAAAATCGCTCACGCAACTCAGGATCATTTTCCAGCGCAGTAACCAACTCCTCCCAGCCCTTGGGTACGGTCAGGTACGCGGTAGGTGAAATCTCCCGCAGATTGCGCAAGGTTTCAGCCATGCCCTGCGGCGTAGGCTTGCCCTCATCCAAATAGAAGCTGCCACCGTTATAAAGCACGATGCCGATGTTGTGGCTGCCGCCAAAGGTGTGATTCCACGGGAGCCAGTCCACCAGCACAGGCGGCTCCTCACCAAAGGTGGGAAAGGTTTGCAGCAGCATCTGCTGATTGGCGCAGAGCATTTGCTGGGTAGTGACTACCGCCTTTGGCAGCTTGGTAGAGCCGGAGGTGAAGAGAAACTTGGCAATGCTGTCCGGCCCTGTGGCCTCAAAAGCCGCATCCGCCTCGGCGCCGCCGGGCTGGGCGAGCAACTCCTCGAACGCAATACAGAGCCGCCCGTCAAGATCACCCCGCGTCAGGATTACGGGCACCTCCGCTGGCACACGCGCCTCGATGGCGCGGCGGTACAGCTCACCGTCACAGGCGAACACCATGCCAGGATCAAGCAGATCGATTACATGCTTGAGCTTGCCCAGATCCTGGGAAAGCAGCGAATACCCTGGTGAGACCGGGCAATAGGGAATACCTGCATAGAGCGCGCCCATGCACAGCTGAAAATGTTCAAGATCGTTCCCGGACAGGATGACCAATGGGCGCTCGGCAGAAAGCCCAAACCCCAGCAGGGTTTGTGCGATGGCACGTGCGCGCTGGAGCATGTCGGCGTAGGTGATGCGCCGCCACTCCCCGCCCTGTTCACGTGCCGCTACAAAGGTTTGATCTGGCCGTACCCTGGCCCAATGGACCAGGCGATCAAGCAAGCGCTGCGGTAACGGCGCCAGGGGTTCCAGAGCCTGCATGCGGATATTGCCATTCTGCTCATGGCGGATGTCTACGGCCGGATGGCCGATCGACACCGAACGGTATCGGGGCTTGGCCGCACCGACCTTTTCAATGCACAGCTCGGACTCGCAGTTCACGTCGCATACCTCCTGTTGGCACGCAGGGGGCCGAGCACGACTGAATTCGCGCATCAGGCCCCATGCATGGCCAGCCTGTTTCAGGCCGGTGTTGTCATTGTTGTTGCCAGGAATAGCGTGGGTTCAGATGGGGTAATGTCGGGGAGTTGTCTGGAGCGTAATCCAGCGCAGCTGGGTAAAATGCTCGACCGAAGCCGCCGAGCCAAAACTGCCATAGCCGCTGCCTTTCACACCGCCGAACGGCATCTGGGCTTCGTCATGCACTGTCGGCCCATTGATATGGCAGATGCCGGACTCGATCCGCTGAGCCAGCCCCAGAGCGCGGTTCACGTCGCGGCTGAACACGGCGGCAGACAGGCCGTACTCGGAGTCGTTGGCCACGTGCAGCGCCTCTTCGTCGTCCTTTACCCGAATGACTGACACCATCGGGCCAAAGGACTCTTCGCGGTAGAGCTTCATGTCGGGCGTTACGCCATCGATCACAGTGGCCTGCATCAGGCAGCCATTGATCTCTCCGCCTGCCGCCAGACGTGCGCCCTTGGTCAGGGCGTCATCCATCAGGGTTTGCAGGCGCTCGGCCGGGGCCCGGTCGATCAACGCCCCCAGGACCGAGGTACTAGCCTGCGGGTCGCCTGCAAGCAGCGTTCTGGCCTTGTCGGCCAGCTTGCTCACGAACGTATCGGCAATGGACTCGTGCACGATTAGCCGCTCGGTCGACATACAGATTTGACCCTGGTTGAAGAAAGCGCCGAAGGCTGCAGCCTCTACCGCAGCATCCAGGTCCGCATCGTCCAGCACCAGAAGCGGCGCCTTGCCGCCCAGCTCCAGCACCGCCGGGGTGAGATGGCGCGCAGCCAGCTCCCCGATGATCTTGCCTACTCTTGTGGAGCCCGTGAAATTGACACGGCGTACCGCCGGGTTTGCAATCAGCCGCTCGACGATAGCCGGCGCATCCTCTGGTGCGTTGTGGATAACGTTAATCACTCCGTCACCCAGCCCGGCTTCATGAAGCACATCACCGATCAGGGCATGCACAGCCGGGCACAGTTCGGAGGCTTTTAGCACTACGGTATTGCCGCAGGCCAGCGGCATGGCAATCGCACGGGTCGCCAGGATGACCGGCGCATTCCACGGTGCGATACCGACGACCACCCCACAGGGCTGACGCACCGCCATGGCCATCGAGCCCGGCAGATCGGAAGGGATGATCTGTCCGGTAATCTGGGTCGTCATGCACGCCGCTTCCCGCAGGATGCCAGCGGCCAGATGCACATTGAAACCGTACCAGTTGGGCATGGCGCCCGTCTCGCCCTGCCCAGCCGCCACGAACTGCTCTGCGCGACTGGCCATGAGCTCAGCGGCCTTGAGCAGTCGTGTCCGACGCTCGTTGGGGCCCAGCGCCGCCCAGGCCGGAAACGCTGCCTGCGCCGCCGCAACAGCAGCATCAGCGTCTTCAAGGCTGGCTGCGGCTGCGCGGGTGACGGCTTGTTCAGTCAGCGGATTGCGACGCTCGAACTGACGCCTATTGGAGGCCTGCACGTGACGGCCACCAATCAGCAGGGAAACCTCGTACATGATGCGATCCTCGTTTTTGTAATTGTCAGGAACTGCACACAACAGCATACGTCCGAACGCCCGCCTGGGCAGCTCACTACCTGCACAGGCGTAAGGGTATCCGGCGTTTAACGACGGTAGGTTTGCAGACCCGGCTTGATGCTTTTCTCATCGAGGAACTGCTTCATGCCTTCTTCACGGCCATGCTCGGGATCGCGCAGGCGAGCCTGGTCAAGCTTGGCGTACAGGTAGTCTTCGTTCTGCTCCCAGTTGAGTTCACGGCAGCGCTTGAAGCCGATCTTGGCCGCCCGCAGCACCACCGGATTCTTTTCAAGCAGCTCACGCGCCAGGGTGACGGTTTCCTCGCGCAACTGCGCCAGCGGGACACTCTTGTTGACTAGCCCCATCTGGGCAGCCTTGACCCCATCGAAGGTACGCCCTGTCATGATGTAATAGAGCGACTCACGGTGGCCGACTGTATCCGCCATCGCCTTGCTCACCAGATTGCCAGGCGGAATACCCCAGTTGACTTCGGAGAGACCAAACGTGGCCTCATCGGCGGCAATGGCCAGATCACAGGCCACCAGTGGACTGAAGCCACCGCCAAAACACCAGCCGTTGACCATGGCAATGGTCGGCTTGCTGTACATTCGCAGCAGCTTCCACTGCCATTCGGAGGCCTCACGGCGGATTTTTTCCTGAAGAATCTCAGGGCCTGCATCCACCTCGCGGAAGTATTCCTTGAGGTCCATGCCTGCGGTCCAGGCGTCACCTGCGCCGGTTAATACCAATACACCCGCATCGGCATCCTGCTCCAGTGTCTCTAGAATCTCGCGCATTTCCCGGTTCAGCGTCGGGCTCATGGCGTTGCGCTTTTCGGGACGATTAAGGGTCACCCAGGCAATGCCCTCTTCGACCTTCACCTCTACCGTTTTCCAGCGACCTTCGTAATTGCTCATGGCGGAACCCTTGTTGTTGTGCTTCTTGTGAGTCCAAGCTAAGGCAGAAAAATAGTTATGTCAATTAACTATCTTTAGCTTTTTACAATTATTTATGCCCCTCCTATACCGCCAAGACCCGGCCTCCTTTTGACATGTTTCGAGGCGTCACCCAAATAGTTAATCCGATCAATCACTTGAGAAGATAGGCGTCATACACCACAGCCTTGCCCAGGCGCATGGCACTGCCAACGCCGATGGCCCGATTGAGCCAGTCATACTTCTCGGCGCTGGTTTCAAATGTCATCGTGACCTTGAAAAAGTATTTGCTCGGATCGACAGGCTTTCCGGCGGCCACATCCTTCATCACCTCTGGCGGACCGTAGCGGTACCCCTTGGTTTGCAGGTAAACAAGCGCGCCGTCATCGGTCTTGAGCAGATAGCGTGTATCGATGATGGCCAGCCCATCGTCGGTCACGACCTGCCAATCTGCGCCGTTGTTAAGAATTTCTCCTTTGAACGATGGCCCCTCAAAGCGGCCACCGGTAATCGGGATGATTCGGCGCTTGCCCAGCTCGCTCGTCTTGCCAAGCTCCCAGACAGGCGCCGTCAGATCGACCTCAAACCGGGCCAATCTTTCCAACCCAAGCGGCGGCGGATCAAAGGCAGGTTTTTCCCGCGCTTCCTCTGCCTGCGAGACGCCTGACAGTAACGTGCTAGCCGTCAACAAGGCGGCTATCCATAGGGATGTGAACATGGTTTCTCCTTAATGAGCCGGTTCACCTGCCAGCACACCTGTGCTGACCGGCTTGGCGGCCTGTCGGTTGAGTAGGCAGAGCACAGACGCCGCAGCGATCAGCACGCCGGGGGCTGTTGCGATGACCAGGGTCGATGCCGCGCCGCCCATGGCCAGTACCTGACCGGCCAGGAGCGGACCGGCCATGGCGCCTAATCGTCCGATCGCCACGGCTGAGCCCACCCCGGTCGCTCGTACGGCCGCCGGATACACCAGAGGCGCCAGCGCATACAGCACCAACTGGCCGCCCACTACAAAGAGGCCCGCCAGGAATCCCGCCATGATGACTCCGGCAAAGCTGCTCGAAAGCCCAAGCCCCGCGAGTCCGGCCAAGATACCGGCGTAGATGGCGACCACGACGATTCGGGGTTTCCAGCGGTCCATCAGCAGACCGAACAGGACCGAGCCGATACCGCCACCGATATTGAACAGGATCTGAACCGTCACGGCCTGGCTGCGGCTGAACCCTTGCCCAACCAGCAGCGATGGCAGCCAGTTGAGCAGCATGTACATCACCGTCAGGGTAAAAAAGTAGCTGACCCACAGCATCAGCGTGGTGGATGCCCTTACCTGATAAAAGAGGCCATCCCAAGTGCGAATGGACTGCTCGGTTGCCCGGGCCGCCTGCCGGCTTTTGACGAACGCCGATGACTCCATCAGATACACGCCCAGCAGGGGCGCCACCAGAAGCGGCGCAAAGCCTCCTACATAAAATACCGTCCGCCAGCCCAGCCCGGTCTCCAGCAGACCAACAATGGCCGCCAGCGCACCACCCAGCGGCACACCGCAATACATCAGGCTTACCGCTGTATTGCGGGCACGCTCGCCGGCCGACTCGGAGGATAGGGCAATCAGGTTGGGTAACGCCCCACCCAGCCCGATGCCGGTCATGAAGCGTGCGATCAACAGGCTCTGCATATCCCAGACATGAGCGCTGGCCAGCGAAAAGAGACCAAACAGCACAACCGAGGCAATCAGCACCTTTTTGCGCCCGATCCGATCGGCGCACCAACCTCCTAAAAAGGCCCCCGGCAGCAAGCCTAGAATGCTGGCACTAAAGACCAGCCCCATCTGCGCCGGCTTGAAGCCAAACGCGGCAGCCATACTGGGCGCTGCGATGCCCATGGCCTGCAGATCCATTCCCTCCAGCAGAGCCACCACAAAGCACAATCCTATGGTCAGGCGTGTACGGGCATCAGCCATCCCGAGCGTAGTCATAGCGAAACCTCCTCATGGGTCAGGCGCATCAGAAACGGAACGTTGTTGAAACCATGCCGAAGTGGGTATCCGAGCCATCGGCCTGCCGCACGGCCTTACCCGCCTGGAAATAGCTGTATTCCAGGTCCACGGTCAGGTTGGCGGTTGGTAGCCAGCGCAGATTGTTGCGAAACAGGTTGCCTGTCTTGGGCGATGAGCTGTTGGGGGTTCCCGGCACATAGGACATGCCCGGCAGATAGACGCCATCGCGGGTGCTTTCACGCCAGACGGCAAAGGCACCGGCTTCCAGCTGCAGATACTCGCGTGGGGCGAATGTCAGCAGCGGGCCGATCAGATACATGTTCGAAAGGGTGGTCAGCCCCGAATCTCCATAGAAACCATTCTTGGGAAACAATGGGTCGAATGTGCCAATCTTGTCATCACCAAAGCGGTCATCACCGCTGGCTGCATCGAAACGCACCGCCAATCGTGGCTTCCAGGGCTGCCTGAAGGTATATCCCGTCTCGCTGCTGATACCCCAGGCACGAATACGCGCCCCTTCCAGATGACCACCCTGGTAGGCCAGATCCCATGTCCAGTCCCAACCGGCCTGCTTACCAAACAGCCGCACGCCTCCGGTGTAGCGCTTTTCGCTTCCGGTCAGCCCATCCAGGGTGCGCTCGTTGGTTTCCAGGCCAAATCCGTATACATCCATTTTCAGGATGGCTGTCAGCGGTAGCGTGCCGTACAACCCATAAAACTTGACGTTATTGTTGGAGCCATCATCAAAGCTGTCTTCGCCTGTCTCGACGGGACGCAAGCCAAAGGCATCGAGCTTGTAGCCGCCGGGACGGGAATAGCTCAGGCGTACCCCATCGAAATTGAGCCGGATATTGCGTGCATCACGGTAGGTAACAAACGCCTGGTTGCCGTAACCCAGCTCCTGGCGCCCTACCCGCGTCATCAGCCGCCCGCCCAGGGTATTGGTATTGATGTCGATAAAGGCCTGATGCAGCTCCGTCCTGCTCTGGTCATACGGCCCGTAAAGCGCTTTGTTCCAGGCACGGGTGTTTTCCAGCTGGACGAACGCACGGACCTGGTCATCCAAGAGGTGCAGATCACTATGGACCTGAAGCCGCTGCTGAGTGTAGGAATCCTTGTTCACACCACGCAGCCCAAAGACGGGGTTATTGATGGTATCCGCCCGGTAGCGTGCTTCCGCACCAAACTGGACCCAGGCTGAATCGGACAGCCGCTGATAACGGAGCGGATCAAAAAAGTCGCTCCGCTTGGACGCATCGTCCAGAAACCGATAGTCCTCCGCCCAGCGAGGCGGCCCGGGTGGTAGAGGACGTGCTTTTTCCAGAGCATTATCGAGCGGCGCAGGACGCGACTGCTCCAGTACCACCGAAGGGGCAGCCTGAGCCGCCAGGGAAACTCCAGATAACGCAACAGCAAGGCATGAGGGCGCCAGCGCGCCGGCACGCCAGGAAAGCGATAAGGACATGACCGATACCTGTTTATTGTTGTTGTGGATCAGTGCTGGAAAACGAAAGGTCTTGGTCAGCCGGAGAGCAGCGACACGTCGTTAACGTGCCGAGGTAGCTGAAAAACGGTATGAATACGGAAGGTGAATAACGCAGGGTAAGCGGGTGAATCGTTACGAATGAACATAGACTAGCCCCATATTGTTTTTATTATTAACTTTTGGATGAATGCCGTTGGCTTCATCTCTATGTGCTTGCCTTTTGGATACTTGACGTCAGCCTGCCTACCGTCAAGACATTAACGGTCTTAACGATCGATTATCGAACGTTATAATTATTAACTATTTAGATGGCTAAGCATGCAAATGGATGTATCGCGCGCAAAGCAGCATGCCAGACAGGAAGAGTAGAAAAGGCGAGAAGATAGGCAGAAAACCGCCACCCCCTTAAAGGCAGATGGCAGTCAGACGGGTCAGAAACTGATCTTGCCTGCACCCGCCTCGGAAGGCACCTTGGAGGCCACGAGGGAAGCCGCCATCTTGGTGTATTTGTAAGGAGGCGTCCAACCGATATTGGAATCCCATGAGCATTTCATGGAAACGCCATTGATCAGCGAGCCGGCGTCCTTGTAGACAGAGCCGCCATTCTTGGCGGTGATTTTGTCACAACTGCTAATGCCGCTGATGTTGAAGGCATTGGCCTCGGACAGAATAGCCGATGACTTGCCTACTCCATGGGCGGAGTAGAACGGATAGACCGCGTCCTTTGTGTTACCTGTGTGCAGGTTGTTGTACAGGTGTACCTGACCAAACCGTACACGCGGCGCACGCTGCGTAACGTTCTCGAAGACCGAGTTATGGATAGTGACCTTCAACTTGCCCTTGTCGGTCGAGCTGGCACTGTCGCTGGAGCCGATCAGGATGTTCTTGTCGTGCAGCTTGAACACGGTGTTGGAGATGGTGACGTAGTTGGCGCCCTTCTTCACGTCCAGCGCCCCGTCATGATGCTGCACATGGCGACCCTTCTTGATCTCGCTCGGATCATCAGGGCGGCTACCGTCGGTAAACGTCATATGGTCGATCCAGACGTTACTCGCGCCCTGCACCGTGACGCCGTCGTACTCGGAGTTCCAGTTACCGGCATCGCCATCATCCGGATCGAAAACCGGTGTGGGGTCCCACGGATTTTCGATGGTCAGGTTACGCATGATCACGTTGTTTTCCTTGATCATGAAAAACCCGTTGACGATCTGCGCAGTAGAGCCCAGACCCACAATCGTGGTGTTACCAGGCACAACCAGCTCGGCGCGCTTTTTCATCTCGCTGGTACTGGTATAAGCCTTGCCTTCACTGATATCGATCTTGCCGGATACCTTGATAATGCGGCTGCTGGCCGAGGCCTTCAACGCGTTCTTCAGGTCATTGGCGGTGCGTACGGTATAGATATTGGCGGAGGCTGCAGCTGCGCCACCCTTGGTTCCCCCGTTTTGCGTAGCCCAGCCTGTACTGGCCGCCTCACGCATATCCGCTGCAAAGGTGCTGGCGGCCGCGGTCAACAGCACCACGCCTGCGCCCAGTAAAGCCGGCTTCTTGAGCGAGCCTGATTTCATGGTCATGTACACATCCTTACTGTTTAGTGTCTGTAACGCGCACGCAGGCTCAACGCAAATGAGTTTCACTGCAATAATGTCATATTGGAATTTTTAGATTTCTAAAGATAGCTCTCAACCAAAATGAGTAGCGTCTCTGCTTTCGTCTGTCGACGCGTCGAGGTTCCATGACATGCAGGCCGATAAACGACGCACAACGGCTTGTGTGGTAGACAAGAAACCCCTCTAGCAAAAGCACCAGAGGGGCCAGAATCGTCAGCAGTCAATCAGAAACTGATTTTGCCTGCGCCAGCAGAAGACTGAACGCTGGAAGCTACCAGCGAAGCGGCCATCTTGGTGTACTTGTAAGGGGGCGTCCAACCAATATTGGCGTCCCAGGAACAGCTCATCGTGGCGCCGTTGATCAATGAACCAACGTCCTTGTAGACAGAGCCGCCGTTCTGCGCAGTGACCTTGTCGCAGCTGCTGATACCACTGATGTTAAAGGCATTGGCCTCGGACAGAATCGCTGAAGATTTGCCGACACCATGGGCGGAGTAGAACGGGTAGACGGGATCCTTCGTATTGCCGGCATGCAGGTTGTTGTACAGGTGTACCTGCCCGAAACGCACACGTGGGGCACGCTGAGAAACGTTTTCGAAGATCGAGTTATGAATGGTGACTTTGAGCTTTCCGCTGTCCGTCGAGCTGGCGCTATCACTGGAGCCGATCAGGATATTCTTGTCGTGCAGCTTGAAGATGGTATGGGAGATGGTCACGTAGTTCGCGCCCTTCTTCACATCCAGCGCACCGTCGTGATGCTGTACATGCCGCCCGTTCTTGATCTCGTTTGGATCATCCGGACGGCTGCCATCGGTAAAGGTCAGATGATCAATCCAGACATTATTGGCCCCTTCGATGGTGACGCCATCGAACTCCGAGTTCCAGTTACCCAGACTACCATCATCCGGATCCCAGACCGGCACTGGGTCCCATGGGTTCTCGATAGTCAGGTTGCGCATGATCACGTTATTTTCCTTGATCATGAAAAACCCGTTAACGATCTGCGCAGTAGAGCCCAGGCCCACAATGGTCGTGTTAGCCGGTACGTTCAGTTGTGCGCGGCTTTTCATGTCGCTGGTCGTGGTGTAGGCCTTGCCGTCACTGATATCAATCTTGCCGGAGACCTTGATGATACGGCTGCTGGCGGAGGCTTTCAGCGCATTCTTGAGTTCTGTTGCATTGCGTATGGTGTAGACATTGACCGACGACGCCGCCGCGCCGCCTTTCGTACCGCCATTCTGCGTAGCCCAGCCGGTACTGGCGGCTTCTAGTACGTCGGCGGCAAAGCAGCTTGACGCCATGACTGACATCAGCAGTCCCGTACCCAGCACTGATGCCTTGAGTTGCCCACACTTTATTTTCATCTTATTTTCCTACGTTGGGTTTACGCCACTCACACATCTCTAAATCCAGTGTTTTAAATACCGGTATATCGCTTCCGATCTGCACAAAAGCGCGCTCAACAGAGATCGACGGCATTAGCCATAGGCTCAGCCGCTCAGCTATGCAAAGCAGAGCGCTTTAAAGTCGATCGATACAATGTGTAGTTTTAAAAATTGATCCTGCCTGCACCTGCTCGTACAGGTACGGCAAGAGGCACGAGCGAAGCGGGTAATTTGGTGTATCGATACGGCGGAGCCCAACCGATATTCGGATCCCACGAGCAGGTCATTTTCCGACCATTGATGAGCGAACCGACATCCTTGTAAACCGTGCCACCCCAATTGGCCGTTACCTGTTCACACCCGCTGATACCGGAAATCGCGAAGACATTAGCTTCCGAGAGAATGGCGGAGGACTTACCTACTCCGTGGGCGTAAACAAAGGGATAAACAGCGTCCTTGGTGCTACCAAGATGAAGGTTGTTGTACAGATGCACCTGCCCGAACCGTACCCGTGGCGCGCGCTGGCCTACATTCTGAAAAACCGAATTGTGGATAGTGACTTTCAGCTTGCCGCTATCAGTAGTGCCGCGGCTATCGCTGTTACCGATCAGGATGTTCTTGTCGTGCAGTTTGAATACGGTATTGGATACAGTGACGTAGTTCGCACCCAACACTACATCAAGAGCGCCGTCATGATGCTGGATATGAACACCATTGCCGATCTCATTCGGATCGTCCAGGCGCCCGCCGTCCGTAAAGGTCAGATGATCGAGCCAGACGTTACTGGCACCGCTGATCGTGACGCCATCGAATTCCGAATTCCAGTTACCCAGATCACCGTCATCCGGATCCCAGGTAGGCGAAGGGTCCCAGGCATTTTCGATCGTGAGATTACGCATGATCACGTTGTTCTGCTTGATCATGAAGAACCCATCCACAATACCGGCCTGCTTGCCCAAACCAATAATGGTCGTATTGCCCGGAACATTCAGCAGGCCACGTTCGGCCATGTCGCTCGTACTGGTAAAGGGTTTCCCGTCGCTGATATCGATCGTTCCGACAATCTTGATAATGCGCCCACTGCTTGCAGCGTTTGCACTTAGCGCCTGTTTGAGCTCGGTGGCAGAACGTACAGTATAGATATCGGTTCCCATGGCGGCAGAGCCTCCACGTGTACCACCGTTCTGGGTTGCCCAGCCGGACGTCGCCACTTCGCGCATATGGGCTGCCAGACTGCTCGTGCTGACTGCCAGCAACAACGCGCCTGTTACCCATGTAGACCTAGCCTGCAGAATAGACTTAGTTGTCATACCAGCTTCCTGTTTTTATTAGTATGGAATTGCCGCTTACAACAAAATTACGCAATAAAACTTTAGATGTGACTCTAGACGATAGCTATATGCTGTATGTCGTCATACCACAATAGTCCATCTTAATCTCTTGTAAAGCAACTGCCCAAGATAAGTTTTACCGACAGCTGGTCGGCTGATGAACGAACAGAGGCGTCATCTCAAGATGCCGGATGACTAAATCATGAGACGTAAGATAGAGGGAAGCCATGGCTATATAAATTTATAAGGTGATAGATAAAAATATCGTAAATCAGAAGAGACCAAGCAATCCCCTCTCAAAAAAATTTCACTAAAAATCTTAAATTTCAATAACTTAAAGTTAAAGATAAGCGTTTTTAAAACAATGGCACGCCCTCTGCTATATCCAGGGATATGAAGGTTGCAGCGTGTTTGCCTGCATCTCACAGACAACCCATGGAGTAGCGTAGAAATGGATAAGCAGAATTATCAGCTTCTTGAAGTAGCCAACGGCAAGCCTATCAAGATGTGGACCGAAGGCGTCCCGGTCGAAGGCGATGCCAAACAGCAACTGATGAATACAGCCAAGATGCCGTTCATCTTCAAACATCTGGCAGTAATGCCGGATGTCCACTTGGGTAAAGGCTCCACTATCGGTAGCGTTATCCCAACTGTGGGCGCCATCATCCCTGCGGCGGTGGGCGTCGACATCGGCTGCGGCATGATTGCGGCGCGCACGTCCCTGATGGCTTCAGACCTGCCCGACAACCTGCAACCGCTACGCAGCGCCATCGAAAAGGCCGTCCCCCATGGCAAGACCTTTGGCCGCCGCGACCAGGGTGCCTGGCAGAACGTACCTGATATGGCCGATCATGCCTGGTCCAGCCTGGCCAAGCGTTTCAAGGCTATTACCGATAAATACCCGAAACTGGAAAAGACCAACAACCGCAACCACCTGGGTACTTTGGGTACCGGGAACCATTTTATCGAGGTCTGTCTGGACGAAGCCCAGCGGGTCTGGTTCATGCTGCACAGCGGCTCGCGTGGGGTAGGTAATGCCATCGGGAACCTGTTCATTGAGCTGGCAAAAAAAGACATGCAACAGCACATTGCCAATCTTCCCGATAAAGACTTGGCGTACTTCGAGGAGGGCAGCAAGCACTACAACGATTATGTCGAGGCTGTCGCCTGGGCGCAGGATTTTGCCAAACAGAACCGCGCCCTGATGATGCACGCAGTGATCGATGCGGCCCGAAAGGTCATCACCAAGCCGTTTGAGGCAAACCTGGAAGCGGTCAACTGCCACCATAACTACGTGCAGAAAGAACAGCATTTCGGTCAGGAGGTACTGATTACCCGCAAAGGGGCGGTATCAGCCAAGAAGGGCGAATTGGGCATCATTCCCGGCTCCATGGGTGCCAAGAGCTTTATCGTTCGCGGCCTGGGCAATGAGGAGTCATTCTGTTCCTGCAGCCATGGCGCCGGACGAACCATGAGCCGGACCAAGGCCAAGAACCTGTTTACGGTCGAGGACCAAGTACGCGCTACCGCACATGTGGAATGCCGAAAGGATGCCAACGTCATCGATGAGATCCCGATGGCCTATAAAGACATCGACAGTGTAATGGAAGCCCAGCGCAGCCTGGTGGAAGTGGTGCACACCCTGCGTCAGGTGGTATGCGTCAAAGGCTGATCAGCTTCACTGGACGAATGAAAGCAGATTGAACTGCACGACAAAAAAGGTTTTCACCATGGAAGAACTACAATTGGACGGGTCGATCGGCGGTGGTCAGATCCTGCGTAGCGCCTTGAGCCTGTCCATGATCACTGGACAGCCGTTCAGTATCACCAATATTCGTGCGAAGCGGAGCCGTCCTGGCCTGCTTCGCCAGCACCTGACGGCCGTGCAAGCGGCCGCCGCGATATGCGATGCGACGCTTGAGGGTGCGGAGCTGGGCTCGCTGAGCCTGCGTTTTCAGCCTGGCGCAATCAAGGGTGGTAATTATGAATTTGCCATCAGCACGGCAGGCAGCTGTGTACTTGTCCTGCAGACCGTGTTGCCCGCCCTGCTCAAGGCACCTGCTCCCAGTCGCCTGAGACTGAAAGGCGGAACGCACAATCCTGCTGCACCACCAGTCGACTTCCTGCAAAAAGCATGGCTACCGTTACTGAAACGGATGGGCGCCCATATAGAGCTGGACCTCATCCGTCATGGCTTTGCTCCTGCGGGTGGAGGTGAGATGACGGTAGTGATCCAACCCAGCAGGTTGAGTCCGTTGATATTGGAAGACCGTGGTCAATTGGTCAGCCAGCAGGCGCAAGCGCTTCTGGCGGGCCTGCCCGAGTCGATAGGCACGCGCGAGCTGAACCAAGTGGCACAACGTCTGGGCTGGTCTCAGGACAACCTGCATACCGTTCAGTTACACAGAGCGCAGGGGCCTGGAAATGTAGTGCTAATCGAGCAACAGTACGAGGCGGTTACCGAGGTGTTCGCTGCGTTCGGGCAAAGCCGCGTAAGGGCAGAACAAGTCGCCAATCACGCCATTGATGAACTGCTCGCCTTCGAGCGCAGCGGCGCTGCCGTAGGCGAACATCTGGCGGACCAGCTCTTGCTCCCCCTGTTGTTGGCAGGCAGTGGTCGTTTTACGTGTCTATATGCGTCTGAGCATTTGCGTAGTAATGCCGAGGTCATCCAGCGGTTCTGCCCGGTCCGCATCGTGATCGAACCCTTGAGCGATGAGTGCTATCAGGTACGGTTAGAATCATAGGCCAGAAACCAAAAAAGGCGCCTGACAGGCGCCTTTTTCATAAACAGGCTGCCTACTTTTGCAGCTCTTGAATTCGTTCCAGCAACGCAACCGTTTCAGGCGCGCCCATACGTTGTGCAGCTGCAAGAGGCGTTACACCGTTAGCATCCTGGGCGTTAATATTGGCGCCTTTTTCGATCAGGTATTCGGCGATTTCGGCCCGATTGAACATCGCAGCCATCATCAATGCGGTCTTGCCATCCGGGGACACGCCTTCCACATCGGCACCCTGCTCAACCAATAGCTTTACCATTGGCAGATTGCCCTTGAAGGCTGCACCCGCAATAGGACTCTGGCCGTTATCGTTGCAGATATTCGGGTCAGCGCCATGATCGAGCAATGTACGTACCGCATCAAGCTGTCCATGGTAGCTGGCCAGCATTAGCAGTGTGTCACCTTTGCTGGTGCGTAAGTTGGGGGGCAGCCCCTTATCCAGCAGCTTGCCCAATGTGACTGCATCGCCACTGCGCGCTAAATCGAGTACTTGATGGGCGAACTCAATCGCCTGGTCTTCGGAAAGTTGTGCGTCGCGGTTTTCTTCAGTCATCTCGCTTCCCTGATATGCGGTAATAACAGTGCCGTTTATTGCGACTGCGTTCCGCCATTTTAATTCGTCCTGATGAGTGCCGGGGTGAAGAACGTATCTATCGGCTCACGCAAGGTTTACATAAGAACCCTGCATGGCAGGGTGTGGTGTCAGACCACAGCCAAGCCATGCACGGGTAATCATCTAGCAGAAAAGCGTCAGACTTCTTTCTTCTGCGTAGCCATGCCAGAGCCCAGATCAGCCCCCGTCAGAGGGTTGCTGGCCGGATCGGACGCTGTGCGCTTGACCATCTGCTCGACCACTTTCATGTCTTTGGCAGGCAGATTGACAGTAGCCAGGCCATCACCACCGTCAACAGCAGGTTGCGGGCTTTCTACGTATTCCCACTCGCCACCCTGGTTCCAGGGACCACGCATATCGCCTTCGCCCTGGGACATACTGAAGTACACGTTGGCGAACTCCGGCTTGCCTGGCAGCTTGCCCTGCGGGAAGTTGGGCTGCATGGAGTGTAGAGCTTTCTCAAAGGACTTCTGGTGAGCGATTTCGCGCGTCATCAGGAACTGTAAGGCATCTTTCACGCCTACGTCGTCAGTGAGGTTGATCAGGCGCTCATACACAATCTTCGCACGCGCTTCGGCGGCGATATTGGAGCGCAGGTCAGCAGTCGGCTCAGTGATGGTATCGATATAAGCTGCTGTCCACGGTACACCTGCAGAGTTAGTGAGCGGTGCGCCGCCACCGTAAAGAACCGATGTAATGTGAGAATCATTACCCGCTCCGGTGATGCTGCGGTACAACTCGGCTTCTTCTTCAATGCCTTCGGCCAGTTGGCCTTTGTTGCCCTTGTTCAACATACCGACAATGGAGCCAATGATTTCCAGGTGGCTAAGCTCTTCGGTCGCGATATCCATCAGCATATCTTTACGACCTGCATCGTCTTCGGCCAGACCCTGGGTGAAATAGCGCATCGCAGCCGCGAGTTCGCCTTGAGGACCGCCAAACTGCTCAAGCATTAGATTGGCCAGGCCCGGGTTGGGACCAGCTACACGAACGGTATACTGAAGTCGTTTGTTATGAACGAACATACAGCTCTCCTATCCAGATTTAATCACGCTGTCCTTATCCCACTACTTCCTTTTTGATTTTGATGACACCAATGGTGTAGGAGCCTGCTTAACGACGTCATGTACAGGCTCTGTAGAAGTGGAGGCAGTTTGGCTCCAGATAGTTCAGAGCAGGCGACCATTAGCCTGAATGCTTTTATCTATCAAGCTAATTAGAAAGTCTTATTGAGTAAACGCAGCGAAGCGGCTTTAGGTCAGTGTTTTCGGAGCCTGCAAGGCGTTTCCATGTCGTTACAAGCAGGCTTTAAATGGCGCTTTTCATCCTTTAACTCTCTCTGCCGCTGGTCGGCTGAAAATCTTTTCCTGCCTCGTGGCTTACTCGTTCGAAAACAGACCTATCAGTCACTGATTGAGACAAATCTTTCACGGCTTCTTCTATTGCTGCTCCGTCTATGACTTCATCTGCCTCACCGCTCACCTTGAGAAATACGTGTCCGCTTCACCTCTCTTTTTTCACTTGCCCTACTCTAAGCCAAACCTCTCCAGATACTAATGCGACGCGCCAGAAAGCCCAGATGGCTACCTCTAAAACATTGTGCCGTGAAAACACAAACTAACGTTTCATATGAAGGAACGAAGCTGCAAACCTGAAGGCAGATTTTAGACGTTACGATTGCCAGCGAATCCTTCACTCTTTATAAGGTCCAAGCGCTTTTTGCTTCCAACCCATGAGGACGACCATGAAACGAATGACAGGGATAGCCATGACGCTGGCACTGATAAGCAGCCTGGCGCAAGGGGCGTTTGCTGCTGATGGAGATGAGCCCATCAAGGCGTTGGGTATTGGATCCAAGACCTGCCGTGACCTGCTCAGTACCTGGAGCGCTGACAAGCCGTATGCCAGTGAGTGGGTGTCGGGTTATTTCACCTTCTTCAATGAGTCCACCCGCAGTGGAATCAAGAATATTTCAGAAGGCATGGATGACGGCCTGCGCATGCAGTGGATCAGTGACTATTGCCGCAAGCGTCCGATCGATACGCTTCAGGATGCCACCGAGGCGCTGGGCAAGGAGCTGGTGGATTATCGCCAGCGCATGAACCAGTAAGCCGCCCTTCTCATGAAGCGCTCTGGCGGGTGCTTCATGGGTAAAACTGCTTGACTCGCCAGCAGCATCAGCCGACGCTCAACGTTTTCCTTTTTCTGGAGCCATCATGTCGGCCTCTGTTGAGCATCTTGCCCCGGCTGCAGTTTTTCGTCATTTCGCAGCACTTTCCGCTATTCCCCGCCCCTCTTTCCACGAGCAGGCTGTTGCCGATCACCTGATGGCATTTGCCGATCGCCATGGCCTGCAGGCCGAACGTGATGCCTTGGATAACGTCATTATCCGCAAGCCAGGTAGCGCTGGTTATGAAGATGCGCCTGTAACCATCCTGCAGGGGCATACCGATATGGTGTGCGAGAAGAACGAAGGCAACCCCATCGACTTCAACCGCGACCCTATCTCGCTGCGTATCGAAGGCGACTTGCTCAAGGCTGATGGCACTACCCTGGGCGCCGATAACGGCATTGCCGTGGCGTTCATGCTGGCATTGCTGGAAAGCCGCGACATTCCGCACCCTCCACTAGAGGCTATTTTCACGTCCCAGGAAGAGGTAGGCCTCAGAGGAGCCTCAAAACTTGATACATCCAGCCTGAAGGGTCGCTTGTTTCTTAATATCGATAGCGAAGAAGAGGGGCTGCTATTTACCAGCTGCTCGGGTGGCAATCGCAGCGATATGCGTCTTCCGATCCAGTGGAGCGACGTTCCTGCCGGCTCAAGAGCCATGAAGCTGCACGTACGCGGCCTTAAAGGGGGACATTCAGGCCTGGATATTCATACGCCACGTGGTAATGCGATTCTGTTATTGGGGCGCATCCTGAGTGATCTGCTGGCAAGACACGATGTCCGCGTTGCGCATGTACAGGGAGGCTCGGGCAAAAGTAATGCGATACCCCGCCGCGCTGAAGTCACGCTGCTTATCTCTCCAGACAACATCGACGCTTTCGACGCCACCTTGAAGACATGGTACGAACGGCTTTCACAGGAATACGTGACGGCCGACCCCGGCCTTGAACTCGCACTAGAAGCCGCGTCCATGCCGGAGCGCTGCTTTGCCAAAACCACGACCACGGCCCTTAGTGAGGCCTTGATCCTGATGCCCCAAGGTGTTCAACGCATGAGCCCGGACATAGCCGGCCTTGTAGAAACTTCCACCAATCTGGGCACGCTGGATATCGTAGGCGACGAGATAAGCCTTGGCAGTGCCAGCCGCAGTTCGCAGCCCTCACAAATGGAGGCGACCGTTGCCAAGCTCGAAGCTCTGGCACGTGTGATCGGTGCACGCTTCGAACTGCATGATGGTTATCCTGCCTGGCCCTTCCGGCCGGAATCTCCGTTACGCGATCTGTTTGTTGAACGTTTCACCACTCAATATGGCCGTGCTCCTGAAGTGGCAGGAATCCATGCGGGACTGGAGTGCGGTGTGTTCAGCGCCAAGCTGCAGGATGTTGATATGATCTCGTTCGGCCCGGACATCCGTAACGCACACTCGCCCGATGAATGCTTGAGCATTTCGTCTACCGAGCGTACATGGACGCTTTTCCTTGATCTAGTAGCGCATATCAAGCCGGGCTTCAAGGTTTCCTGACGCCCGTTGAGCCTGACCACGTATCATGGTGCCTGGCTTATTGCAGGCACCATGACATATATCAATACCTCTGCCTCACAACCTCATTAGGCTACAGCCATCGATTCGTGCCTTTGCGGCGATATCAGCGCGGTAGTCTATGCTTCTAGCAAGCCCTCCGCCGAAGGGCGCTGCTATCGTTAACACTAGCCTGATGACAACAGGGCCGCCTTTTGCAGCGGCCTGAGAATACGGTAGGAAGCCTTATGAGCCAGCCTTTATCACCTGAAACCATTGCCATTATCAAATCGACGGCGCCTGTCATCCAGGAGCATGGCGTTGCTATTACGACCCGCATGTACGAGCGCCTGTTTGTCGATCCAGAGATAAAGGCACTGTTCGACGAAGCCGCCCACAAGTCGGGCGAACAACCCAGACGCCTGGCTGCCGCCATCCTGGCCTTTGCCAAGAACGTGGACCATCTGGAAGCGATTCAGGGTGCAGTGGACAAGATCTGCGCCCGGCACGTAGCCACACACGTCAAGGCCGAACACTACCCTGCAGTTGCCAATGCCCTGCTACCAGCCATCAAGGATGTGCTGGGTGATGCGGCCACTGACGAGATCCTGAATGCCTGGGGCGAAGCCTATTGGTTCCTGGCAGATATCATGATCAACCGTGAGAAAACGCTGTACGGCGAAGCCTGCTAACAGGCAGGCTCCAGCAAAAGGCCCGCGCTTGGCGGGCCTTTATTTTAGTGGACGTGCGGGCTCATATCGTCCGGGCCGTGATTTGCTCTCTCTGTAACAGGAGGCTCAGCCAGCAGGTGGGTCCCTACGCTTGCATCTAAAACCTCATGCTCCATGGTCTTTTCCTCTTCGCTCAACTGCTTGGCAGAGACAGGACTTTCCCTTCGTAGTTGATCAAGCTCATGAATAATGGGATCGAGCTGTGTACGAGGGTTACGGAACCAGTCCACTGACCAGATTCGGCGGATCCGCCAGCCCAATTGCTCCAGGACGCTTTGACGCAACCGGTCCCGGTCCCGCGCGGACTTGGCTGAGTGGTAAGCAGCCCCATCACATTCGATCCCCATCAGGTAACGCCCTGGCTGTTCAGGATCACGCACGGCCAGATCGATGAAAAAGCCTGCCACACCAACCTGCGGCTCACAGGTGTAGCCGTGGCGAGACAAGGCGTCCATGACGGCAATCTCGAAGTCGCTGTCCGGGGCGCGTGCGGTTTCTTCCACGCGCGGCAGATACCCCGTCTCGGCATAGTGCAGGAAGTTACGCAGCGCGTGTACGCCACGACTCGACGTACCGGTAACGAGTACATCCGATGCCGTGAACGACGTGAAAATGTGCATACGCTTCTTGGAGCGAGTGAACAAGACGTTCAGCCGTCGCCAACCCGAGTCGCTGTTGATCGGGCCAAAGCGCTGGGGCACCTTGCCACCGGCCTCCATGGGGCCGTAGGTGAACGAGATGAAAATGACGTCTCGCTCATCCCCCTGCACGTTTTCCAGGTTCTTGATGAACAGCGGCTCGGCCAGTCCCGCATTACGCTCCCAGGCAAGCTGAAGCTCCGGGTTCTGCTTGGCGCGCAGCTCCAGCAGACGTTCGATTTGGTCAGACTGCTTGACGTTCATCGCAACCACGCCCAGGGACTCCTGTGGGCGATTGAGCAGGTGATGCTCAATCGCTGCCACAACTGCCTCGGCTTCCTCTACGTTGCGCTGCTCGACGAAACGGCCGTTGCCGATACGCTCAAACTTGACGCCAAACTCAGCCGACTCGCGATGCGGTGAGGGATAGACCACCAGGTTACCGTCATAGAAGGCCGCGTTGGAAAACGCAATCAGGCTTTCATGCCGCGAGCGGTAGTGCCAGCGCAGGCGGCGCAGCCGGAACAAGGGCATGGCCGCATCCAGGATACTTTCGGAATCCTGAGCGAGGGACAGGTCTTCATCTTCTGCGTCGTCTCCCGTTCCCTGGCGTGCAAAGAAGTTGGTGGGCGGCAGCTGTTTCGGATCACCGACGACCACGAGCTGACGACCGCGGGCAATGCTGCCCAAGGACTCTTCGGGACGCATCTGCGAGGCTTCGTCCATTACCACCAGATCAAACTCCACTTCGCCCGCGGGCAGGTATTGCGCTACCGCCATCGGACTCATCATGAAGCAGGGCTTGAGTGCCTGCAGTGCTTTGACGGCACGCTGCATGAGACTGCGAATCGGCTGATGGCTGCGCTGTTTGCTGGCTTCGTGCTCCAGCAGGGCCAGCTCGGTGCGCTCCTTCACCTTGCCGGAGTTGTTGCCGGCAGGCACTTCTACCTGATCGATGTCGTACGCCACCTCCTCGCGCTGAATCTGTTTGAGCGCCTGGTCGATTTCGGCAAAGCGCGCTCGAATAGCCTCCTGTTCCTTACCGGAAAACTGCCCCAGCGCTGGGTTATCCTCCAGAATCTGGCAGGCCCAGCGGTCCAGCAAGCCCAGCAGGCAGCCGTCGGCGCATTGATCTGCAGTCAGTCGCTGCCGCTCAATGGCCACAACGGTAGACTCGAAACCAAGATCAGCCAGCCGGCTACGCAGTCGACGGTATTCGAACCAGTGATCGAGCAGGTCTTCACGTTCGGACGCCCGGCGCAAACGTGCTTCCAGCGCCTCGAATGTCGGCTCCGTAACGACCTGCCACCACTCGTCAGGCTCGATTTCTCCTCGCACCAGAAAGGCGTCCAGACGGTCCTCCCAGGCTGCCATGGCCTGCTGAATGACCGCAGCCTGCTCTTGCCACTCCTGGATCAGGCGTTCGGCGCCGTCCGCGTCCTCCTCGGCCAGACGTGCCATCAGGTCACGCCCAACAGACAACGCCAGCAATGGTCGGGCAAGCTCGACGGTATGACGCCAGGTGTTGAGGGTGGCGCGGGCGCTTGAGGCCTGCTCCAGGGTCGGTAGCTCGCGGCCTTCCAGCACAGCCGCAAGCTGCTGGTCCTGACGCAGCTGGGTAGCGCTTTGCTGCCATGCCTCCAGGGTTTTGATCTGTGCCTGCAACCCATTGAGCGTTGGATTCTGCTCCCGAACATGGGGCAGCATCGCCTTGAGTGCCCCACCCACGCTCTTGAGCAGGCGGACCAGCACACCGTCAGCGGCCAGCAGCGGCTGTGTGCGCAGATCATGAGCATCAAAGGTAAACAGGGTTTCGAGGTCCTGCCTTAAATCCTCTACTTCTCCCAGATAGGCCAGCAGTGTATCGGCCTCACCCTGTAACGCGGCGATGTCCGCAGCGTCTGCCTTGGTCAGGTAATCCGCAATCCATACCTTGGCACCAAAGCCGCGCCCGCAGGTTTCACGGACCTGACGATACCAGGCGCGCAGACGCAAGAGCTCATCGACTTCTGTTTCTAGCCCTTTGAACAGTGGCCCCAGCTTTTGGGCATAGCCGGTATTCTGCGCCAGCGCCGTGCTTTCACGCTGAAACGCGACGGCCTCCACCAGCGCGTCGATGCCTTCGCCCAGCTTCACACCGGGCCGTACCAGCGTCAGCAGTTCTGCCTTGGCCGCTCGCCACTCGCCCTTGAACCAGCGCAGCAGAGACGCATCGGACAGCACGCGATGCAGATCCTCCAGACGCTGGCTATCGGGCAGGCGGCTGAACGAAAACACCTTGGACAGATGCTCACGCTGACGGCGCAGTTCGGGCAGCTGATCCGCCAGCTTGGAGAGCAGTATATCGAGCGCCTCGTCTTCATAGCTTCGCTGACGCGCCTCGACCAATTCGGCTGGCAGTGCCTGCGCCAGGATAAGCAACGTACCCAGCTGCTCCAGTCCCTCCCGGTCGCTTATCCACTCGCCTGCCGCGCCCTGCTCTTGCAGGTGTTGCACGGCCGTATTGACCTGAGCAGCTGCCTGCATCAAATCGCGGGTTCGCTTCATGAGGTCCAGCGCCTGTGACAGGTCCAGCTCTCCTTCCACATGCAACCGTAGCGCAGCGCAAGCCCGGTTAAGCAGCTGGCAGATATCGGCGGAACGAATGGCGTCAGGCTTGAAACGGCGCGACAGGGCTTCCTGCCCCTTGAGCAAGGCATCGAACCGGTCCAGCCAGTCACCCAATGCTGTACAGGATGATTCATCCAGCAAGGGCAGCAATGTCCAATCCTCGTCGCCTTGCGGGAGGATCAATGCGGGAAGGCGCTCCGCCAGATCAGCCAGTGCCTGGGGCGTGAACTGCGCGAGCGCCGGTGCCCCCATCCGTTCGGCCAGTGGAGCCCTGAGCGCAGCAAAGCGGGTCAGCGCTTGCCGGGCATGCTCAAGCGACGCCACAAGGCCTTCCCGCTCGGTGCCGGTTAAGCGGGTGAGGCGGCAGCCAAACCAGGGATGGGTTTCCAGCCGTCCCGGCTCGCCAGCTTCCTGCGCAGTCTTGCGGTAGTAGGTGGCGTAAAAGTTGGCTTGCTCTTCCAGCTGCACACGCGAAACAGGCAAGTCATACACAGGATGCAGTTCGGAAGGCGCCACAGGCAGGCTCTCACGCAAACGGGTCGCCTGCATAAGAATCTGATGCGCCGTCATGCCAACCTGCTCGTAGGGAGCGTGCAATTGCTCGACATAGCGGTTGAGCTGTCGCTTCAGACGTTCATAGTGCTCGATCTGAGCCTGTCGCTCCTTGGGCGAACGAAAGGTACCCCGTTTCTGGATTCGCTGGCGGATACTGGAGATCACCGCCTGCTTCTGGCTTTTATGGCTGTGCAGCTCCAGGCAGAAATCACCCAGCCCTGCCCGCTCTAGACGATTCTTGACCACCTCCAGCGCTGCGCGCTTTTCTGCCACGAACAGCACCTTCTTACCCTGAGCCATGGCCGCCGCGATCATATTGGTAATGGTCTGGGACTTGCCGGTACCAGGGGGCCCTTCGATGACCAGGTTTTCACCCCGGATGACATCCACCAGCGCACTATGCTGGGAGCTGTCCGCATCGTCGATCAGCGGATAATGCTCGTGCACCTCGGGCAGTTCATCAATTGCGTATTCAGCACTGAATCCAGCCTCGGCCAGAGGCTCCTTTTCATCCACCGAGGCGCCTGTCAGGCGCTGTACCAGCGGATGCGTCCCCAGCTGCCCTTCGCTCCAGCGCTCCGAATCAAGATCCAGATACATCATCAGCTTGCCGAATTCGAACAGGCCGAGCGAGGCAAACCGGCGCACCTGCCAGGTAGGCTTGGCCCTGAGGATCGTATCCTGCACCAGTCGGAAGTACGCCTCGGGCGTCAGCTCTTCGGTGATGGAGGGCAACGCAATTCCAAAGTCCAGTTGCAACTTTTCCCTGAGCGATAGATTGGTCAGGATATCTTCGCCGGTGTACTGGATACGGTATTCGAAGGTCGCGGTTTCCGCGTTGAGCCTGCCTTTTTCCAGCTGCACGGGCACAAGCATGAGCGGCGCCAGACGCGTACTGTTGCTACCGGCTACAGATTCGTCCCACTCCAGAAAGCCAATGGCCAGATACAGGATATTCGCACCGCTTTCTTCCAGCGCGACCCGTGACTGGGCATGCAGAATCTGCAGGCGTGCCTCGAGCTCGGGCGGAAAATAAAGGCTCTGAATGGACTCATCCGAGTGCTTACGCTCCCGGATCTCCTCCAGCACCGGAGGCTCTTCGATCAGGCCCCCTTCGTTTTCAAGCCGCAGAAGGCTGTCATCCACGACAGGCGCCTCGGCCAGTATCGGCAGGGGAAGTTCATAGCTGGAAGCCATGCCCAATACCGCAGCCCACTCTTCTGCAGTTGGTAGTTTTTTGACTTCGCGCATTTGCCCCGTACAGGGGGCTTTTTCCAGAAAGCCATGCTGGAGCAGCAACGCTTGCGTAGGCTCAGGCACGGCCGCAAAGCGCATCGAGCGCTCGGAAAGCAGCATCTCGAACAACTGGTCCGGAAGCTCGTCGATCACGCGAACGAAACGCTTGCTCCGCGCATGGGAAAAATTGAGCAGCCGGTTACGGGCGCTGAGATCGAGCAGACGGCTTCGCAGCCGCTCGAGATTGGAGAGATGGCTGACGGATGAGCCTGTAGTGTCGTCCACGAACAACGTCCTCAAAACAGCAGACCGACAGCCAGGCTGTCGGTATTCAAATCAACGGTCATCAATAGATAAGTCAGTCTGTCGGTGAAAAGATGAAGAACAGAAAACACTGACCGTAATGGCGAGCGCCATACACTGTGCGCTTTAAAGCGCCTTGATCCGCAATGTATCGATACACATCAGATACTGTACATAAATACACCTGAAAAGCACGCGATATCCGGAAAAGTTCTGCTTAAAGCATGGCAATTTCTTGGGACATGGCCGGACATGGCCTTATCCGTGTAGCCTAACGATGCATTTCTGCCTGCAACAAAGCCGTAGAGCGGCTCCAACAAGCCCTGTGCATATCACCGGTGCATAACGACTGCCATGAATAACTTGTCTGCCACCCGATTCGAATCCCTTCGCCTTGCCAACGGCCTGACCGTCATTCTGGGACAGGTGCCTCGACTCAAACGGGCCTCGGCCGCCATTCGGGTCGCCGCAGGAAGTCATGATGTGGATGGCGCATGGCCCGGGCTTGCACATTTCCTTGAGCACCTTCTTTTCCTGGGCACGCATGCCTATCCCGCTGATGAAGGCCTGATGGCTTACGTGCAACGCCATGCTGGGCAGGTCAATGCCAGTACACGGGATCGCACCACGGACTTTTTTTTCGAGGTGCCACCTGCCGCGCTGGAAGGCGGAGTTGCCCGTCTGTGTGACATGCTCGTCCACCCGCGTCTTGCCCACGGAGATCAACGCCGCGAGCGCGAGGTTATCCATGCCGAGTTTATTGCCTGGTCAAGGGATACCCGCACGCACCGCCTGACGTGGCAGATGCACCCGTTGTCGCGCCGCCACCCTGTCACAGCATTCCATGCGGGCAACCGCTACAGCCTGCTCGTGCCCAACCTGCGTTTTCAAGCAGCACTGAAAGGCTTCCACGAGCGCTTCTATCAAGCCGGACAGATGACGCTGGTCTTGGTCGGACCACAGCCCCAAGATGAACTACGCCAGCTGGCAGACCGTTACGGCGCTAGCTTCAATGCGGGGGAGCGTATCGAGCCGTTATCGCCCCCTGCGCTTCTTCCTCCAGAACGCATCGCACCGGTAGAGCCTCCGGATACAGAGACGCTCAGTTTGCTGTTCGCCTTGGAAGACCTGCCCGCTGATAGTCGTGAGGCCATTGATTGCCTGTCCCTCTGGACGCACGCCGAACATACCGGCGGCCTGATAAGCACCTTGCGAAAGAAAGGATGGGTCAAGACGCTGACGCTGGAGCCGCTCTATCACTTCAGGCAGCAGGCGGTACTCGCTGTTGAAATAGCCTTGACCGAGGCAGGCATTAAAGCGTCATCACAGATAGCTCATGCCTTTTTCGACTGGCTGACGTTCCTGGAACGCCAGCCTGATCTGACTGAGCTACAGGCGGAGTACACGCGCCTCGCGCAGCGAACACGTGCTACCAGCGCCGCATTGCCACTGGCCCGGTCACTTCTCGACGACGGGTTGAAAGCACCGGGCCTATCAAGCGCTGGCGTGACTGCCTTGCGACACCTGCTCGGGCATTTGAAACCTGAACACAATTTGCTTCCTGCTCCAGGCGCATGCGAGCGTCAGCAAGCGCCAGCCCTGAACTGGACGCTTCCACCGCTCAACCCATTCCTCGTGCCTGCGCAGATCGAGACGGGAGCAGATTCCGTTTCGCTACCCGCCCTTCAGAGTATTCAGGAAGCGGCTGCCGGCCTGGGTGAAGGTGCACTGTATATCCGCTGGCACTTTCTGGAACCGGCCGCGTATCAACCGGCTCTCGTCCGCACACTCAACCACGCACTAAAAGCTATCAGCCATCAGGCACGCCAGGCAGGTGTTGAGGCTTCCCTCAGCACGCTTGGCCAGCAATGGCAGCTTAGGCTGACCGGCTTGAGTGAGGCGATTCCGGCTGTACTCAATGCGCTCATCCCTATTCTCCATAGGCCCAGCCACGAAGCTTGGCAAGCCTTCAGCCAGCCGCCCGCTGAGCCGAACAGCATGCCTATCAGGCAGCTCATAAGCCGGCTCACCGATCTGATGGCGGAGCCTCCTCAGACCCAGACGGATCAGGCAGGTCAGGAAATGGAAGGCCCCACCCAGCTTGCTGGACAATGGTCTGTTGCACAGTGGGATAGCTTGTCTATCGGCTTTTCGGAGATGGAGCTGAACTCGCTTCGCCATTGCTTGCTGGACTTGCCCGGAGTACCTGCACAGCGCCCCCCAGTCCCGCCGAGCCGTAGTGGTCGATGGTGGCACACCGTTCCCGGGCACTCGTCTGAATATGCCGTTCTGCTGGCCTGTCCGGCACCGCCCCATGACATCCGGCAGGAGGCCGCCTGGCGGTTCCTTGGCCATCTCGTGCAACCGCGCTTTTACCAGCGCATGCGTGTGGAGCTGCAGCTGGGGTATGCGGTATTTTCCAGTGTTCGTCAGATCGCGGGACGGTCAACGCTCGTGTTTGGCATCCAGTCTCCAACGGTGACGACCGCAGACATCTTTAATCATATCGAGGCGTTTCTTGCCCGGTTGCCGACCGAAATCGCTGCACTGACCCATGAGCCATTCGGGCAGCAGCAAAAGGCCCTTGCCGATCAGCTCCTACCTAGTGCACTCGACACCCGCCAGCTGGGTGAAGAGCTATGGAGCGCCCATCAGGGAGGTTATCCGCTGACCTATCTCGATGATCTTCGCAAAGCGATCCTGGCTTTGCACCCTGACGACCTTCAGCACGCCTTGCATGCCTTACACAGCGCCTACCACGGCTGGACCTGTTTAGCCAACCATGTCTCGACAGAAACACATTGGCGAACCCTGTAACTATACGTCGCACCATATCAGGGTAAACTAGCTTAAGTGCGTTTCAGGATGTGTTTATCCTGAACGTATGCAAGGTATTTTGTACTAAGTAAATCGGACCTTTCCGATATCACTTTGAGGGGTATTTATTATGTGGACTAAACCTGCTTATACCGATCTGCGCATTGGCTTCGAAGTCACCATGTACTTCGCTAACCGTTGATTGCGTGATCCAGCGCCCCGGTTATCCGGGGCGTTCCTTTTCTAGCCACCTTAGAAGTGGGTCATGCCTACCGCGAGGCCTGTTCGGCGCAGCCGGACCGCCAATAGGTGCTTCTCCTGAATGTCCCTCGCCGCTCGTGACAAGTTCTAAGTTGGCCGCATTTCATAGATAAATCATGTATATCCAGATTCTTGGCTCCGCTGCAGGCGGCGGCTTTCCCCAGTGGAACTGCAACTGTCCCAACTGCCGTGGTGTTCGTGACGGCAGTCTTCGTGCGCAACCTCGCACCCAGTCGTCCATAGCCCTGTCCGATGACGGCGTAAATTGGGTGCTGTGCAACGCCTCACCGGATATCCGCGCGCAGCTGCAGAGTTTCGCCCCCATGCAGCCGGGCCGTGCGCTACGGGATACCGGCATCGGCGCGATCATTCTGCTCGATAGCCAGATCGACCACACTACCGGCCTGCTCAGCCTGCGCGAGGGCTGCCCCCACGAGGTCTGGTGTACCGATATGGTTCATCAGGATCTCACGACTGGCTTCCCGTTGTTCAACATGCTGGAACACTGGAACGGTGGCCTACGCTGGAACCGTATCGAGCTGGAAGGCAGCTTCGTTATTCCGGCATGCCCGAGCCTGCGCTTCACGCCTCTACCGCTGCGTAGCGCTGCACCGCCCTATTCGCCGCACCGCTTCGATCCGCATCCCGGTGACAATATCGGGCTGATCGTTGAAGACCTGCTTACGGGCGGCAAGCTGTTCTATGCGCCAGGCCTGGGTCAGGTGGATAACGCCCTGCTGGCCAAAATGGCCGAAGCCGACTGTCTGCTGGTCGATGGAACCCTATGGGAAGATGATGAAATGCAACGCCGTGGCGTTGGCACCCGCACCGGCCGAGAGATGGGCCATCTGGCTCAGAACGGCCCCGGCGGCATGCTTGAGGTCCTCGACCAGCTAACCTCGCCACGCAAGGTGCTTATCCACATCAACAACACCAATCCGATTCTGGATGAGGACTCGCCCGAACGCGCAGAAGTCGAGCGACGCGGCGTCGAAGTCGCCTGGGATGGCATGAGCATCGAGCTGTGATCCGCGTGCATCCGGTCATTTTATCTACCGAGGAGGCCAGACATGCCACACGCCCTCACCCCTGAAGAGTTCGAACAGGCCCTGCGCGCCAAGGGCGCGTATTACCATATCCACCACCCGTACCATGTAGCCATGTACGAAGGCCGCGCGACCCGTGAGCAGATTCAGGGCTGGGTTGCCAATCGCTTCTACTATCAGGTGAACATTCCCTTGAAAGATGCAGCGATCATGGCGAATTGCCCGGACCGCGAGATCCGCCGCGAGTGGGTTCAGCGTATTCTTGACCATGACGGTGCTCCTGGAACGGAAGGTGGAATCGAGGCTTGGCTACGCCTGGCTGAAGCAACAGGACTCGACCGTGAGCAGGTTCTCTCGCAAGAACTGGTGCTCCCTGGCGTACGCTTCGCGGTAGACGCCTACGTCAACTTTGCGCGCCGCGCCTCCTGGCAGGAAGCAGCCAGCAGCTCATTGACCGAACTTTTTGCTCCGCAGATTCACCAATCGCGTCTGGATAGCTGGCCCCAGCATTACCCTTGGATCGACCCAGCCGGCTATGAATACTTTCGCACACGCCTTGGTCAGGCACGCCGCGATGTGGAGCATGGCCTGCACATCACCCTCCAGCACTACACCACTTATGATGCCCAGCAGCGCATGCTTGAAATCCTGCAATTCAAGCTCGATATCCTCTGGAGCATGCTGGATGCCATGAGCATGGCCTACGAGCTGAAACGGCCGCCCTACCACACCGTAACCGACCAGCGCGTCTGGCATAAAGGAATTCAACTATGAGCTTTGATCGTACCCAAGTGCCGCGCTGGCGCCCTGGCTATCGCTTCCAGTTCGAGCCCGCACAGAACGGCTTCGTACTGCTCTACCCGGAAGGCATGATCAAGCTGAACGAAAGTGCTGGCGCCATTGGCGAACTCATCGACGGCCAGCGTGATGTGGCCGCCATCATTGATGCGTTGAACGAACGCTTCCCAGGCGTCCCGGAACTCGGTGACGATGTGGAGCAGTTCATGGAGGTTGCTCGTGCAGAGCACTGGATCCAACTCGGCTAACCTGCCTGAGCAGCCTGCGGTAGGGCTGCCCTTGTGGCTCCTTGCAGAACTGACCTACCGCTGTCCCCTGCAGTGCCCCTACTGCTCCAATCCCCTGGACTTTGCGGCTCAAGGCAAGGAGCTGACCACCGAACAGTGGTTCACCGTCATGCAGCAGGCCCGGCAGATGGGCGCAGCACAGCTGGGCTTTTCCGGCGGCGAGCCTCTGGTACGCCAGGATCTGGCCGAACTGATCAGCGAGGCTCGCAGGCTGGGGTACTACACCAACCTGATCACCTCCGGCATCGGCCTTACCGAGCAGAAGATCGCTACCTTTCGCGACGCCGGGCTCGATCATATTCAGATCAGCTTTCAGGCCAGCGACGAAGAGGTAAACAACCTGCTCGCCGGTTCCAAAAAGGCCTTTGCCCAGAAGCTGGAGATGGCCCGCGCGGTAAAAGCCCATGGCTACCCCATGGTGCTCAACTTTGTCACGCATCGGCACAATATCGATAAGATCGACCGTATTATTGAGCTGTGTATCGCCCTGGAAGCGGATTTCGTCGAGCTTGCGACGTGCCAGTTCTATGGTTGGGCGCAGCTCAATCGGGTCGGCCTGTTACCCACTAAAGAGCAACTGGTACGCGCCGAACGCATCACCAACGAATACCGCGCCAAGCTCGAAGCCGAAGGCCATCCCTGCAAGCTGATCTTCGTGACGCCGGACTATTACGAAGAACGTCCCAAGGCCTGCATGAACGGTTGGGGCAGTATTTTCCTCACCGTCACGCCGGATGGCACCGCACTGCCCTGCCACGGCGCTCGCCAGCTGCCGATCCAGTTTCCGAATGTGAAGGATCATAGCCTTCAGCACATCTGGTATGACTCCTTTGGATTCAATCATTTCCGCGGTTATGACTGGATGCCAGAACCCTGCCGCAGCTGCGATGAAAAGGAAAAGGATTTTGGTGGCTGCCGCTGCCAGGCCTTCATGCTGACCGGCGATGCGGCCAACGCCGATCCGGTCTGCAGCAAGTCCCCACATCACGACGTGATCCTCAACGCCCGTACCGAGGCGGAGCATGCCACTCAAAGCATTGAGCAGCTAAGCTTTCGCAATGAGCGGAACTCCAGGCTTATCGCCAAAGCCTGAGTCTTACATAGCAACGGAGAAGCGCCATGGCTTACCAGCACCCTGCTTCTACAGACGCAGACGGCACCTTTACCGCTCAACAGGCCGTCGCGGCAGGCATCGATTTTGCCGAGCTACAGGCATCGGCACTGGGGCTTTTCTGGAATCAGTATGACCCTGCTGACGGCGCCTGCCGTCTATGGCGCTGGCATAATGGCAAACCGCACTGCCTGACGCCGGATGGCTACAGTGCACGCAGCCGCGTTTATGAGTACGGAGGCGGCGCGTTTTGCCTGACCGAGTCAGAGGCCGTCTTCGTCAACGATTCGGATCAACAGCTTTACCGTCAACCACTCGATGGCAGCCAACCTGTGGCATTGACCCAGGGTAAACGCCGCTATGGTGATCTGCACTATGCAGCCAACCTCATCATGGCGGTGGAAGAAGCCCATGAGGAAGAGGCCGTCATTCACCGGCTTGTCGCTATTTCCCTCGCAGACAGCCACCGTCAGGTCTTGGCCGAGGGTGCTGATTTCTACGCCTCGCCTACGCTGAGCCCCAGCGGCAAGCGCCTGGCCTGGATCGAGTGGAGTCGCCCACACCAACCATGGACCTCCACCCGCCTCATGTGCGCCGAACGCCTGGACAATGGGCAATGGGAGGCGCCGGTCTGCATTGCAGGCAGCGATCCGGAGTCGATTCAACAGCCCCGTTTTGATGAACAGGACCAGCTCTACTGCCTGTCCGACCGTGACGGCTGGTGGCAACCATGGGGTGAATGCACCTCAGGCGTCAGCAGACTGACTGCCATCAAGGCCGATCATGCGGCCGCCCCCTTCCAGCTGGGCGGCAGAAGCTGGTACAGCCTGGGCGGCGAGCGTTACATCGCCACCTGGTTCGAAGAAGGCTTCGGCCACCTGGGCAGACGCGAGGCCGATGGTCGAGTGCTGCGCTTCGCGGAAGACTTCACCCGCTTTCGCAGCCTGGCCCTGCATGATGGATACATCTATTGCATTGCCGCAGCGCCCAATCGTCCCTCGTGCATCCTTGAGATCAACGGGCAGAATGGCAACATCGAGATTCTGGCGGGCGGTATTGCGCCATTGCCTAACGAGCGCATCAGCCAACCCAAGGCCCTACGTTACCCCAGCGGCGATGGCGAAGCGCACGGCTTTTTCTACCCGGCCATGACAGGAGAGGCCAAGCCCCCCCTGGTAGTATTCATTCATGGCGGCCCTACTTCTGCCTGCTACCCCGTCTTCGATCCCCGTATCCAGTACTGGACACAACGCGGCTTTGCCGTTGCCGATCTCAATTACAGAGGCAGCACCGGCTACGGACGGGAGTACCGCAACGCGCTTCACCTGCGCTGGGGTGAGGCCGATGTCGAAGATGCCTGCGCTGTAGTGGATTATCTGGCCGAGCAAGAATTGATCGAACCGGCCCACGCCTTTATCCGAGGCGGCAGCGCCGGTGGCTATACGGCTTTATGCGCGCTGGCGTTCCATACTGTGTTTTGCGGCGGCGCCAGCCTGTACGGCGTAACGGATCCGGCCGCTCT
The DNA here is from genome assembly GCF_058536325.1 of Pseudomonas sp. C2.3V. Lineage (NCBI taxonomy): Bacteria > Pseudomonadati > Pseudomonadota > Gammaproteobacteria > Pseudomonadales > Pseudomonadaceae > Pseudomonas > Pseudomonas sp. C2.3V. Next base: position 3,727,298 of record NZ_JBZUBN010000001.1, read on the forward strand.
GGCTCGCGTGACCCACAAATTCGAAGCCGACTATCTGGACTGGCTCATTGGCGACCCTAAGAAGGATTCGGAGCGTTACCGGGCGCGGACGCCTCTCCTGCATGCCGACACGATCGATGTCCCGGTCATCTTCTTCCAGGGTGAGCTGGACGCCGTCGTTGTCCCGGAGCAGACACGGGCCATGCTTCATGCACTCAAAGATCGCGGCATTCGTGCCGAAGGTTATTTCTACCCCAACGAACGCCATGGTTTCAGGCAGGCCAAGAACCAGGCCCATGCCCTTGAACATGAATGGCTGTTCTACCGCAGTGTGATCGATCAGAACGCCTGATACAGGCGGCTTTCGGCGCTTCGCTGCTGGAAGCCGCCTCCTTGACGCTTGCAGCACACCAACCGACGACGGTATAAACCACTCGTCTCTTGGACGAGGTCAGGCTCTTGCGCCTAAGTGCCAGTAGCGATACATCTTGCCTCGAGCGTGCCATATTCCTGCACAGGTCACATGAGGAACCCCGCGATGGAACCGCAAGTCCGCCCTGCTCCCACCCTCACCGATTACCTCTACGCCTCCCCTGTCAAAAACGAGCTTGATGAGAGCCTTGATGTTGTCGAACGCTTGTTGACCCGCTCTGAGAACCGAATTGCGGAGTTGATCGAACTGGGCAATATGAGCAGCGACCTCAAGCTGATTCATATCCAGAACATCGAATCGATGATTACGGCCGCCGTGCGGCAGACGGAAGACTCATCCAACCACATGCGAGCTCATGAGGTCATTGAATTCTGTCAGCACCTTCGAGGCACCTTGCGCCCGAGTTGAAGAGGTACGCCTCCCATGTGCCAACCATGCAACATACCGATGTGAGAGTTCGCCCGGTTTTGCAATAAAGTTGGCATCCAGGGCTTCACAGATGAACTTACCCGATATGATTTAGGCGGTTGATTATCCTCTGTGAGAGCCAAGGAATGGACTCCCTGCATAGCCGTACCGCATCTTGTCTTGCTGTTTCCCTGCTGGTGGTTGCCGCCTGGTTTCTAGGACACGAAACCCAGGCGCAACCTTCACCCACGCTTACCACTAACCTGTCTGCCTACCCCAACGCACCTGCTGCACTGCCCAGCTCCGCCACACAGGCCGAACTTTCCGTTCGCCCCTGGAGACCTGCCAGCGCCAATATGCATCAGCGCCCGCAACGCTGGATTTTTTAACGCATATCACACGTTCCTGCAGGTCGTGCCCGGCCTGCAAAGACCTTGTCTTACACAACATCCGCCGCTTCACGTGTCGAATGAGCACGCGTTACGAAATAAAGCACCACGCCGATCCCGAGCAGAATGCCGGCACGCAGCCAAGTCTCCGCGCTCTGCTGACTCAAAAGCACCAGACACGACACGATCGCCAGCAACGGCACCAGCGTAGGGGTCCGGAAATGCGGCTGATCGACCTTGTCGCGGCGCAGCACCAAAACGGCCACGTTCGTACTCATGAATACAAAAAGCAGTAGGAGCACAACCGTCTCGGCCAGAGCCGACAACGTCCCTGTAACAGTCAACGCCATGGCTACAAGCGTTGTGGCAATAATCGCTACCCAGGGCGTACGCCGACGCGGCAGTACACGCCCCAGCACTGGGGGCAGCAGCCCCTCCTCGGCCATGCCATAAGCTAGACGGCTTGCCATGATCATGGTCAACAATGCGCCATTGGAAACCGCCAGCAAGGCCGCCACGGCAAACAGCTGCGGGGGTATGCCGTAGCCGGTTGCCCGAACCACGTCCAGCAACGGCGCAGAAGATTCCACCAGTTGTGCAGGTGATAAAACGATGGAAGCCGCCAGCCCCACCAGAACATATATTACGCCCGCGATCAGCAGCGCACCGAACAAGGTCCTTGGGTAAATACGTCTTACATCTTTCACTTCTTCGGCAATGTTGGCCGACACTTCAAACCCTACAAACGAATAGAAGGCGAGCAGCGCAGCGCCCAATACCGCCAGCGGTGGAGAAGTATCCTCGGCAAATTGAAGAACCCGCGCCGGCTCTCCCTGCCCATGACTTACATACAACGCGGCCAGAATAACGACCAATAAAAGTCCCGACAGCTCGATCAGTGTCATGACCAGATTGGCATTAAGCGACTCCTTGATCCCACGCGCATTGAGCAGAGCCACCAGCGTTAGAAAGACCAGTGCTGTCAACGTGGGCGAAACGTGAATAAACGCCCCGAGATAATCACCCGCAAAGGCCAGGGAAAGGCCGGCAGCACTCGTGACACCGGCGGCCAACATCGAAAAACCCACTAGAAAGGACACAAGGGGATGCTTGAAGGCCCGTGCGGCAAACACCGCAGCGCCTCCAGCTTTTGGATATTTGGTGACGAGCTCTGCATACGAGGCCGCCGTCAACATGGCAAATCCCATTGCCACTACCAGAGGCACCCAGATGGCTCCGCCTACCTCACCTGCAATCTTCCCCGCCAGTGCATACACCCCGGCCCCAAGCACATCCCCGAGGATGAATAACAGCAGCAAAGGACCTGTAATCGCGCGGCGCAGTTTTGTATCGGGCTCGGGTGAAGACGTCGACATATGTAATCTTCCTATGAATGTCAGGCTCTGACAGGTGAATTGGCAAGTCCGGGTCAGAACAGGACATTCACTGCACGCCGCTGTAACCCTTCCGTCTAACCAAGCCTCTACTGGCAATACGTGTTGAAGCTTCATTCATCGACCGCATGACGTTGCTGTCGGTTCGATATCCTGTCGATATATCCATTAGGATGCTATTGGTTTTCGGAACCAAGTAGGGATGAGCGTTATCAGCTTAGTAACGTCAAACAGACCTCATCCAACTTGTTATCTATTTAGTGGAGAACGCACATGTCAGCTTCCAAGGTTGCCCTGGTCGTTGGGGCAAGCGGCATCATCGGTAATGCCGTTGTTGAAACTCTGGCCGAAAATCCTGAATGGCGGGTCCGCGCCGTCCGTCGTACCTTCGTACCGAACGTTGAAACCATTGATCTTGATCTGACTGACGCCAACGCTACGGCCCAGGCGCTGAGCCAGGCGGGGGATACAACTCATGTCTTTTATGCAGCGTTACGCCCTGATAGCAGCCTGGCCAAGGAAGCCGACATTAATGGCGCCATGCTGCGCAATGTACTGGACGGCCTGAAGTCTGCCGGCGCTAAGCTCCAACGTGTCGTTCACTACCAGGGGGCCAAGGTTTACGGCGTGCACCTGGGTCCAACAGCGGCGCCTTTTTATGAGGACGACCCGCGCCACCTCTCGCCTAATTTTTATTACACCCAGGAAGACCTGCTGCGCGAGCGCGCCGCCCAGGGAGAATTCGAGTGGTCTATCCTGCGCCCTGATGTGGTGGTGGGTGATATTGCAGGCAATCCCATGAGCATCGCTCTGGTCATCGGGGCCTTCGCAGCCCTGAGTAAACAAGCCGGTGTGCCCTTGCGCTTCCCGGGCTCGATGAAAGCCTATCGTGGGGTCTTGGCTCAGCTGACCGATGCACACTGGCTGGCACGAGCCAGTGTATGGGCGGCGCTGGATCCGGCCGCTCGCAACGAAGCGTTCAACCTGGTCGGCGAGCCGTTCCGCTGGGAGCGGCTCTGGTACAAGATTGGTGAAGCCCTGGATATGGACGTCGCCGATCCGCAGCCTTTCTCACTGGCAACACAGATGCCGAGCAAGGCTGACGACTGGCAAAAACTGGCTGAGCAGCACCAGCTGGAATCCGTACCGTATGAGAAGCTTGTAGGTTGGAAGTTTGGCGATTTTGTCTTCAACACCGAGTTCGACATGATCTCGGATATGGGCAAGATTCGTCGTGCAGGCTTTACAGAAGCGGTCAGCACCGAAGACTGCCTGATAGGCGCAATCAAGCGCCTACAGGAAAAGAAATATATACCTTGAGTCATAGGTCTCGCCCAGGGCTTTCCTTGGGCGAGCCTTCCCCCTGCTACTGAGCCGAGGCGTGCATTGCCTTGTCCGGTGAAGTCCGCAATGCCGGTGACAAGGACTGAACTGCTTTCCAGGCAGCCTGCTGCAACTCTCCTGCGTTCGCCTTTTCCAGCCGCTTGGACTCTGCTGCACTAGGCTGGGGCGGCATCTGACCGTAGATCAGCGAATAAAACACCGAAGCGCCTATGTACGAGCCGGTGAAAGAAGGATGGCTACCGTCAGGCAGGAACAGCGATGGTTGAGGCTTTTCCGCCAAAGCAGTCTGCCAAGCCTGACCCACCGGCGCCAACAGCGCACCCAGTTCATTGGCCAGTGTCGTGTACGCCTTATCCAGCTTGGCCTGCATCGCCGGGTCGTTCTGGCGAGCCCACGTCAGGTACAGGATTGTCTTGGCACCGTTCTTTTTGACCTCAGCATCGATCAGCCGGGCATACTTATACATGAAGTCTGGATTCTTGACCGGCAACATGCTGTGCTCCTGCAAGACGACGTAGTCCCACTTCTGCTCCTGCAACGCCTGCTGAACGTCCTTTTTCGTCCAATGCTGCTCAAGCGATGCGCCCGAGAAAGCCAGTGTCTTGGTCTCGATCGGGCGGGCCTGCTTGCCTTGCCTGGACATCTCACTCAGTACGGCTGGCAAGTCATTGACATAGGTATAGCTGTTACCTACAAACAGAATTCTAATTGGATCCGACTGGCTCTGCTGAGCCTGAGCATATGCCGCACCTGCCAGAAACATAAGGAAGAGCATCGTGATCTGTCGAATGCTGATTCGCATGCGTGTCCTCTCTGCGCATTAAAAATGAAACGCCTCGAGGCAACCGATGCCACCGAGGCCTTCACTCTGACAGGCATTACCCTGCTTTTGTTAGCCTGTAACCGTGCGTTACCTCGCACAACACAAACGTTTATGAAAGCAGGGGCGTATTTCTAAGTCCCTCAACAGATGAGTAAAGCGCTCGTCAAGCGTGCCGTTTAAATAAACTATTTTTTAATTCAAAAACAAAAAGAGGTGCCTTGAACAAGTATGCAAGGCACCTCTTTTGATCAGAAAATATCAAATAAAATTAAATCAAAAATTACATCTGACCATCAAATAGATTAAATAACTCTATTAATTATCATTGCAACCAGAACCCGAAACCTGATACTCCATTACATGAATTTTGTCATTATGGTCTTCATATGTCATGCGTACAGGACGGACACCGCAGAAACTGGTGATATCGGGACTGTCGATGACACGTTTGATATCCAGGTGATCTGAATACGTGTAATGCTCGACAACAGGCGTGCTGGCGGCATCGGAGGGGATTTGGTCAGCTAATACGGAACTGCTGGCAAGGACAAGGGCAGCTACAATCAAACCTTTCATCTTCATCTCGCTTCCAACTATAAAGTTACCTTCTCCCTGATAAACAAGCAGGCGAATACCTACTTATAAACAGGTCCGGGGTTTGTTCTTTAATTATCGGAACGGGGCAGCACAGGGAGATGACATAATGATTACAGAAAAGTCATTGTAGATATAATGCCCAGTGGACAAATGAATATTGCCTAATAAGTAACGAATAGTCTTTAAGTGCCAATACCGTTTAAACACCCTTTCAAATTGAGAAACAGTTCATTCTTTAAAGATGCTAAAGGGCAATTGGGGCAAGCTCATGAAGCCCTAGTCGTCCTTGACCGGACATACACGGGAGTCGCCGTTGCCTCTCCCCTGACTGATAGCCGCAACGGCACCCTTGCCCTAACCTTTTGACTTGCGTGGATCGGCGCTACGGGGATAGGTACGCTCCTCCTCAAGGGTGCCATCTACCTTGTGAATTTTGACTGACGCCGTCTTTCCCTCAAAAAACTCATGCATCTGCTCTACGAGCTGCGCCTTGGTCTCAGCACTTTTGGAGGCACGGGTTGCGCCTTCCTTTTTCAGCTCCCAGCCCTTGTCGCCTTTGGTGACGTGATAGTTATCCATTGCTTTCTCCTGGTCTAGAAATACGCCTTTAGAAGACGCTTCTGTTAAGGACTGCTACGACCTGAACAAAGTTTGCTTAACACACTGCCATTATCGGACCTAAACGAAAGCGCCTTTCCAGGCGCTTTTACCAATGCAGTCGCTCATTCATAAAAAAACGTTAGTTTTTAAGCAATTAAATGAAAAAGAGGGGTTGACACAGGGCTTTGGAGAAAGAATAATGCGCGCCTCGGATGGCTACGTAGCTCAGCTGGTTAGAGCATAGCATTCATAATGCTGGGGTCCGGGGTTCAAGTCCCTGCGTAGCCACCACCTATTTCTAGGGTCTAGCTTCGGCTAGACCCTTTTTTATTGCCTGCGAAAAATTTCCATAAAAAAGCCCGCTACATTGCGGGCCTTTTTAAGCCTTTGCCACTTAAGCGCCTGTAGCTCCTACTGCACGCAGGTTAGCTACAGGCCTGGCCTTTACCGCCCGCAAATCCTTGAGGAACTTGTCACGCCAGGAGGCCAGATCATTCTTGCGGATAATCCGCATCATGTCCTCATAGCGATCCTTACGCTCCTGTAGCGGCATACTAATGGCGCGATCAAGGGCTTCGGCCATGCCCACCACATCGTAAGGGTTCACAATAAGCGCCGAGTTGAGCTCACGGGCTGCCCCTGCAAAACGCGAGAGTACCAATACGCCAGGATCTTCTGGATCCTGCGCAGCCACATATTCTTTGGCTACCAGATTCATACCATCTCGCAGCGGCGTTACCAGACCAATATCTGCAGAGCGGAACAGCCCCATGACGGTACGGCGGTCATAGCTCTTGTTCAGATAACGAATCGGTGTCCAATCCAGCTCGGAGAAGCGACCATTGATATGGCCCGCCTGGGACTCAAGCTGTTGACGAATATGCTGATAGGTTTTCACATCGGAGCGAGAAGTCGGTGCGATCTGGACAAACTGCACCCGCTTGCGGTGCTCAGGAAACCGTTCCAAAAGCTTTTCATAAGCGCAAAAGCGCTCCACCAGCCCTTTTGAATAATCAAGACGGTCCACGCTGACAATCGTCTTATAAGGCACACCTTCGATACTGCGCGAGATGAAGTTACGGCGTGCGCGGTAGGATTCGGCCTGCTTGATAATATCGTCCGGTACAGTACCGATCGGATAGACCTCAGCACGGAAGTTATGGCCATACGCCGTAAGGCTGCCATCGCTCTCCAGCACGCCACGAACTTCGCGTGTAATGTAATCCTGGAATGCCAGCTTGTCCGTTTCCGTCTGAAAGCCCACCACATCATAGAAGCACAACGTCTTGAGCAGCTCATTGTGCGGCGGAATGGCTGTCAGGATTTCAGGCGCCGGGAACGGTGTGTGCAGGAAGAACCCGATACGGTTGCGGATACCGATCATCTGACAGGCTTCCGCAAAGGGAATCAGGTGGTAATCATGCACCCAAATGATATCGTCAGGCTTTAACAGAGGCTTGAGACGCTCTGCCATAGCTGCGTTGACGCGACGGTAACCATCGTACTCTTCCCGGCTGTAGCGCGAGAGATCGACACGATAGTGAAAAACCGGCCACAGCGTTGCATTGGCGAAGCCGCGGTAATACTGATCATAGTCACGCTTGTTGAGCGCGAAGGTATGATAGGTGATGTTATCGTGTGTCTCGTTCTTGCCGGGCGGCACTTCCTCATTGGAAACATCGCCATTCCAGCCCAGCCAGATACCGCCTGACTGCCGCAATGCGTCGAGCACGCCTACTGCCAATCCTCCCGACGGAGCCTTTCCCGGTTCAATGGGTGCTACACGGTTAGAAACTACCACCAAACGGCTCATCTTCAATCCTCTTGTTCTACGCGTGCGTTACCGGCTTGTTCTGCCAGGCCGCACAGCCAATCGGCCACAGCCTCGACCGACTCCAGTCGTTGCTGCGCCACAGTCGAGCCTTCTCCGATTTTGATGGAAAGGCCTCCCATTTCATTGATGACTTCAAAGCCAGCCTCGTCGGTCAGGTCGTCACCGAGAAAGACAGGGACTCGTCCATCGAAGGGTGCCTCACGCATGAAGGTACGTATCACCGCGCCCTTACTCGCGCCTTTAGGCTTAAGTTCAAACACGCTTTTGCCGGGCTGCAACGTCAGCTGCTGCGGATAACGCTCAACCAGGGTTTCGGCAATCCGCCGCGCTTCATCTTCCAGCTCAGGCGCCTGACGATAATGCAGCGCAAACGCCATGCCTTTGCTTTCCAGATAGAGCGTAGGATGCGATTCAATGGCAGCGCCAAGCTCTGCGCCTACGCACGCCAGCAGATCAGCGTCGAGCGCCAGACGATGCATCCGGCCTGAATAATCGCGGCGCTCGGCACCATGAATGCCTCCAGCTGGCAATTGCAACGGCTTGACCAGATGATCGATATCATCGATTCGGCGTCCAGACACTACCGCGACAGGTATGCCTGCCTGGGTAAGCGTATGAATTGAAGAAAGCGTTTTTTCAGGAATAAAAACCTGCTCCGGGCGGGGCTGTAGGGCAGCAAGCGTTCCGTCCAAGTCGAGAAAAAAAGCGCAGCGCTGAAGAGGTACGGGTAATTCGATCTCTGAATTCATCATGTACGCTCTGACTGTGAATTTTCATCATCGTTCGAAGGGTTTTCGACAACTCCTTGGCAGATCGAGCATAGGCGAACAAAAGGAATCCCGTCGCCTAAATGGGGTCACACCAACATGACCCGACTGTATGGGATAGCCGAATCTCTTGAGGAGACGCTTATGAAAAAGCCTGATATGAACCGAGACCCTCTGCCCATCGACGATAACGAAGACCGCATGGGCGGCATGCAGGAATTGAACTTCAACGATGAGCTATTCCATGGCAAGGACCGAGGCCAGCAGACCGAAGAGGACTACGAAGGCCAGTTTCCCCCGGAGCGCGTCAGTGAAGCGGGCATGACGGAAGGCGAAACAGCCGATCACCACGTCACTCTGGATGACATGACGCCTGAAACCTTGTTGGACGACTCAGGCGCACGTAATCCGAATGAATATGGTGATGCATGGCCTGTCGACAAGGAGCTGACCGTAGTCAGTGACAGGGACATCGGCGGTGGCGTTGGCATGGACGAAGCCGAAATGGGCCGCGTCTTGCCGTTGGATGGTGAAAAATGGGACGGTAACCCGGACGAAGTCAACGAGGCCGACCAGCGCCGTGCCGAGAACTCAGCCGACCTGGATGCAACCGACCTTGATATTGAGCAGCCTGCTGATGATTTTGATCTGAACGAGAAGAAGCCAGGACATTAAGTCCTGGCTTAGTCCAGCAGCGTGCACGCCATGACCAGGGCGTCTTCTCGCCCGCCGGCGGCAGGATAGTAATCCCGACGACGGCCTATTTCATTGAAACCATAGCGTTCATAGAGTCGATAGGCCGCTTGGTTACTTTCGCGAACTTCAAGAAAGCACTCTCTGGCATCTGCCAGGCGAGCCTGCTTCATAAGGTGATCCAGGAGCTGGTAACCCAGGCCTTTACCCTGGCTTTCCGGCTTCACGGTGATGTTCAACAGATGGGCCTCATCCAGAATGACATTAATCACACCGTGTCCCACTTGCTGCTCACCTTCAAACATTACCCAGCAGTTGTAGGACTTAAGGCCGTCCAGAAAAATACCGCGTGTCCATGGGTGACTAAAGGCAGCATATTCAATCTTGAGAACAGCATTGAGATCGGCTTCGGTCATCGGCCGAAAATGAATGGAATCGCTCATCTAACATCTGTCCAACGGGGGCGGATACGCTGCATGGCACGCCATACATCAGCTTTTAGGCGGGGTTGCTCCATGAGGGCTTCAAGCCCCGGAATGACCCAGGCAGAACCGAGACTATCCAGTCGGATTTCCTGGCATTCGATTTTCACATCATCGCTTGAAACAAAGCGAGCGGCGGCGCTACCTACCAACCAGAGGCAATCGCAGGTTTCGGTTTCCAGTTGAGAGGCCACAACACTCTGCACAAAGGTTCGCGCTTCGGCAGGCCCCTGATCAAGCGCTGCATTGGCCAGTAACGGCCAGCGAATAGGCTCACCCAATGACTGGGGCCTGTCAGGCAGACCAGCCGCATGCAGCATGTTTCTGAGGAGTACATAGGCAGGATCGCGTCCTGCCAGAGAAGCGCCTGCCGGTAGATCGACCAGCAGAAGGCAAGATCCGGCTCGCAGTAATTGCAGGGAAAAGCGAGGCGGCGCTTCTCGCTTGACCGGCTCAGGACGAGATTCAGACTCAGGCGGCGTGGCGACCTTGGCCGAAGAAACAGCAGGACGCTCCGGTCGAACCAGCTTTGCAGCCGGCGCCTCCACCTTGGGGGCTGGCCGAGCGACAGCCGGTGCTGGCTCCTCGGGCAAGGCAGTTGGATCGACATATGCCAGCAATTCCGGACGGGAAGGTGCAGCAAAAGGCAGCGTCGTTCGTGGCAGCCAGACGTCTATCTGCATGGCGCGCAGATACGCGCGGCGCCGATCTTCGGCCATCATTGGCAGCATTCCGTCAGCAACAAAAAAGTCATACGGCTCATCATAGATCAGCGCCGCAGCGGACGCTGTAAAAAGACCAATTATCGCGCGCCTTGCTACCTGACGGAAAGGCCAAAGCGTACTCATTACGCAAACTGGCCGACCACATGTCAAAGCTGATCCTTTAGCCCAGGGCCATACAGTACAATTGACTCTTTTGTGCAAACGGCCCCGTCATGATCGATCCCAAGCGCGTTCTCCGCGCACTTGCCGAACACTGGGCGCAGCTGGACCCACTGTGCGAGCACTTCGACAGCGGCACGCTGAGCCTTGTAGAACTCCGCACCCGGCTTGGAGCCCAGCTACCTGACAGCACGCCAGCCGATATCACGGCACTACTCGATGCGTGGATCCGCCTGGATATTCTGGTCCCGGTTGCCAAGAGCCCTAACCGTTTCGAGCTTAACGCACAGATTCATGATTTCCTGGCCTACCTGCGCCGCGAACACCGCCTGGGTCTATGCCTTGAAATAGAAGCCTACCTGCGCCACCTGGAACGGCTTGCCGCTCATATCCAAGATGCTTTCGAAGCACGGGACAGCAATGAACTGGCCCGACAGCTGCGCCTTTTGGATATGCGTGTACGGGACGTCCTGAAAAAGCTGAGTAACGACGAGCACGCCCTTGTAGGGGTCGCCGAGCGGGCCAAGACCAGTGATCGTCAGATCCCGTTGCGCCAGCGTTACGCCGAAGTCCTGGCTACCTGGGACGAATATGTCGAACCCATGATTCAGCTCGTCTCGGCCGATGGCATCTTCGAGAAAGGCGTCAATCGGGTCGAGCACGTCCTGTTACGCCTGATGGGTGAGCAACATCGCCTGGGAAAGCTGGTCGATGATGATCTGCTGCTGCGCACCCATGCCCGAATCCTTGAAATGCAGACGACGGCCCAACTCTCGCTGCGCCGTGCACGTGAGCTGCTACTGCCGCTACGTGAAGAAGCCCGCCGCCACAATGCCATTACTCGTGGCGCGGCCCTGGCGTTGGCCGCTATACGCCGTAAAGGTCTGGATGCCGTTCCGCAGACAGCTATTCCCCTCTTCAGTCGCCCCCAGAGCGTCTTCCTGGGTACAGCCTCTCAGGTGGAAAGCTATGTATACGCCCTGGCACGCTTCGAGCCCAAGCCAGCGCAATTTCCCAAGGCAAGCGAGTCACGCAAGGAAACCACGAAGCCCAAGGCACCTCGTACCGCCCGTGAAATGCTGGATCGCTGCGAAAATGCCCTGCCTATGCCGGACCTCATGATCTGGCTACTCGAACAGGAGCCTGAAGGCGCCACCGACGAGCTCCTGTACTGGTTCTCTCGTCTCTCCCGCGACAGCCGCTTCCAGCGCGAGCGTCTGCCGCGCCGTGATTACGATACTGCCGAGCACCGGGTCAGCCTGTGCTCTTTCGCCCTCTCCGCCCGAGATACTGCGAGCACCACCCATGCACATTGATTTAACTGAACTCTCCTTGCTTGCGCCGATTTTCCGCGAGCTGCTCAAGGGCTTTCATATCAGCCGCCGCGAGCCCGAGCTATACGCACAACTGTCCAACCTTCAGGATGCCTATCGAACCCTCTTCAAGGCGCTGGGCTTCGAGCTTGTTTGCGATACACGTGGTTTTTATTACTTCGTGCCTGAACAAATGGGCGCCCAGGTAAACAAGACGGCCCAGCGCTTGGCGCTGTTCACGTTCATCATGGTCGAGCATCTGGCGGATCAGGGTCGTGATCCGCTCAGTGTTCTGGATGGCGGCAGCTTAGGTCGTGACGAACTGCCGGCCCTGCTGGAAAAGTACCGAGACCTGTTCCTGCAGGCTGAAGTACAAACGCAAGATGAGCTGGAGGAAAAAATCTTGCGACGCCTGACCCAGCTTGGCTTTGCCTCGGAAGACAACGGTATCTATCGCTTCCTGCCGCCCATGCACCGCTTTTTGGACGTCTGCCTGGCAGTTCAGCAGGACCGGGATCTGGCCGCCACGCTCCACAGTGATCTGCCCTTGCCCGCCCCCGAATTGCTTGATGACGATATCGACGCCTTGACGACACTTGATGAGGAGGACGAGCTGGCCCGAGCCGTCGCAGAAGAACGCGCTTACCAGGAGACCGACGCATGAGCCTGACCCGTTACGGCATCCGCCGCTTTGCCCTGCTCAATACAGCGGGTTACAGCCTGGGGCTTTTTCCGCTTGAACATCCGTTGTCAGTCTACGGCGCCAACAACCTGGGCAAGAGCGCCTCAATTAATGCGCTTCAGTTTCCTATCCTGGCACGCATGTCTGACATGAGCTTTGGCAAGTACAACCTCGAGCAATCACGCAAGTTTTACTTCGCTACCGACACCAGTTATATCCTGGTAGAGCTTTCTCTGCCCCACGGCCCCCATGTGATTGGTGTAGTAGGCCGCGGGCCGGGAGGCGGTTTTGGCCACCAGTTCTTTGCTTACGCCGGCGAGCTGGATCTGGCTCACTACCAGAAAAACGGCACCTGCCTAAGGCAACGCGAGCTGTTCAAAAATCTGGAGCGAGAAGGCATTAAGGCTTACGAGGTCAAACCCGAGGAACTAAGGCGTCTTCTGGTTGGCGGCCATACCTCCATTCCTCTGGACCTGACGCTGATTCCTCTGCGCTCCACCAGTGAACAAAGCCTCAAGACTTTCCGGGCCTTGTTTATCAACCTGCTCCACATGCGTGAAATCACGGCGGCCAAGCTCAAGCAATTATTCCTCGATGCCTTCGAACACAGCCTGCGCTCCGGCAGCGTCGACTATATCGCCGCTACTGAGGAAGCCTTCCGTGACGTACGTCGTATGGAACAGGACTATCAGGCTCTGGTCGCAGCCGGCCCGCTGGTAGAGGCGCTGGCCAACGGTGTCCAGCAACGCGAACGGCTGCGCGGTAAACTGCACCGCCTTTCGCCGCTGCTGGATGCACTTCTCGGTGCGTGGCAAACCTATTCCGAAGATCGCCGCGATGAGCTGGTCAGCCAGGCCGAACACCTGCGCAGCGAACAGGATCGCCTGCAGAACACTCAGCGTAACAGCACCCAGGAAATGATGCGTCTGGAGCGCCAGCTCAGCGAGATCCAGCGTTGGCTGGGAGAGATGGCTGCCCTGAAGAACCGCTTTGCCCTGGCTGAATCTGCCGCTCAGCTCGAGCAGAACCTCATGGCTGCCAAAGACGCGCATGATGAGCTGGCTGGCGCCCTGTCTCAGTCAAGACAGTTCAGCAGTGGCGATCTTGACGAGCGTGTCCGTGACCTTGAAAGGCGTCTTAAATCGATCGCTCAGCAGTTGGATCACGCGGATAACAACAGCTATGCGCGTCTGCGTGAGGAGTTTTCGCAGCAGGATGTTGATCGGCTGATGCGCCTGTTCAATGGCGCATTGTTCAGCCTGCCTTTGGGTGAACAGGGTGTCCGTCTGGATGATACCCAATGGATGAAGACACTTAGCACTGTACTGGATGGCTTCAACGGTGAGCGCTTCGAAGCTCCAGGCCTCTCGATAGACCTTTCCTCCATTGAGCCTCCAACCTTACAGGCGCTAGCTGACCGCGCTGCACTACGCGACCAGCGTGATCGTCTGGAACGCGAACTCAAGCAGCTCAAGACCCAGCAAGCCGTTGCCGCTGATCGCGTCTTGAGCAAGGCGCAGTCCGATAAGCTCTATCAGGAAGTACTGGATGCTCAAAAAGCTTTGGAAGACTTCCGTCGCTATCAGACGCTGGCTGCCCAGGAGGCTGAAAAACTCGAGCAGCTGGCTCAACTCGAAGCTTCCCAGGACGAGCTCAAGCGTTCAAGCGATGCATTTACTGAACGTGTTCAGCAGGTTTCCGTAAAGCTTCAGCTGATCGCACGCCAACTGGCCGATCTGGAAGCCAAGCAACGTACCCTGGACGACTCCCTGCGTCGCCGGCAGCTTCTTCCTAGCGATCTTCCCCAGGGAATTCCCTTCATGGAATCAGTAGATGACTCGCTGGATAACCTGCTGCCCCTGCTTAACGACTATCAAGACACCTGGCAAGCCTTGCAGCGTATCGATACACAAATCGACGCCCTCTATGCCCAGGTTCGCCTCAAAGGAGTCGCCAAGTTTGACAACGAAGACGACCCGGAGCGCCGACTGACCCTACTCGTCAATGCCTACGCCCATCGCCAGGACGAAGCACTGACGCTAGCCAAAGCTCGTCGCGCCGCTGTGACCGATATTGCCCGTACGCTGCGCAACATCCGTAACGACTACGACAACCTGGAGCACCAGCTGGGACTCTTCAACCGAGAAATCAACCGCCGCCAGGTTTCGAACCTGGAAAGCTTTCGCATTGTTCTCGCACCAAACAAGGACGCGCTCAAGCACATCGATCAGATCATTCACAGCGCAGGCCAATATGAAGAGGGCGAAACGCTTTCTGTTTTCGATCTTACCCAAAGCGCCGAGCAGGACGCCAAGAACGAAGAGGCCAAGGAATATCTTGCTCGCCTGGTTGCAGCCAACCATAACCAGCTGGGCCTGAAAGATCTGTTCGAACTGGCCTTTGAAATTACCAAGGTCGGTGGCCAACCGATTATTCACACCGATATTGACGGTGCAGCCTCAAACGGCACGACCATGACCATCAAGGCACTGACCAACATGTACCTGCTCCTGCACTTGATGGATCGTGAACAGGCCAGCCGCATACGTCTGCCCTACTATCTCGACGAAGCCGCGGACATTGACGAACGTAATCAGATGGCCCTGATCGAGACGAGCCGCCAGCTAGGCTTCGTACCTATCCTGGCCAGCGTAAAGCCTCAGGTAGCCGCCCACGTGGCGATAGACCTTGAGGGCGGCAACAGTCCGAATGGTATTTATATCGATGAGGATGACTGGAAATACATTCATCGCAAGGAAGAATCGGTCGCGCCTGCAATAACGGAGACGCTTGAAGAGGAACAGGCTTAGGCCTGTTCCTCTCAATTTGCGTTACCCAATTTGATCTTCGGCGACCAGCCCTGCCACTCAGGCTCTACTTCATCAAACAGAACAAACGTCTGGCCTGGCAGGGCCTGCTTACCCATATCCTGTTCAGGCGTGGCAAAGGCGATTCCGCCTTCCAGAAGAGCCTCAAACGAGTTGCTGCGTAGCTTGACGCCCCTAAACAGGCTGGCATCCACCGCAACACCACTCGCATTCCAGAACCGCGTTCCGGCATGTATTAATGGGGCATAACGTGGCTCGATCAGAATATGTACCAGCACGCGGTTGGCCTCGCTACTCAACTCCAGGCGCGTAACCTTGCCTACCGGTATTTCCTTATAGCTCACCTCAACGCCTGGCTTAAGCGAACCACGTCGAGAAGCGCTGAGGACCAGATGCAGCCCCGGCTCTTTGTCCAACGTGTTAGGTGGCTCGGGTAGAACGTCAAAACGGGTCTTGGCGACACCTGCATGAGCAGCTGGTGAGACTTCGATATAGCGTCCGGTTACCAGCGTACCAAGATTCTCCGTTCTCAAGAGCCCCAGTTCGGGCTTTACCACCCAGAATTGAGCACCCAAGCTGGCAATACGGTCTTCCGCGTCGGTCACGCGAACCTTGACCCTTACACTGGCCAAGTCATCTGCCAGCTCGACATCTTCTACCTGCCCCACCTTCAAACCACGAAAATTAAGCGGAGTTCCAGGCTTCATGCCTTCGCCGTTATCCATACGCAGCTCAATCAGTGTGCCTTTACGTATCGCCTCATCTTGATCCTTGAACAGCGAAAAACGATGTGCATCACCTACACGTTTGGCTTTTAGATCCGGCGTAGAAAATGCAATTCCGCCAGCAATCAACGTTTGCAGCGACTCGCTTTTGACCTGAACACCATTCAGATTACCGGTAAGCGTCACGCCGCTGGCATTCCAAAAGCGAGTCGAAGAGTTGATAAGAGACGCGTATTCAGGCTCGATATGTATACCGATAACAACCCTCTGTTGATCGCGAGACAGCTGATAGCTTTGCACGCTTCCCACTTGCATTTGCCGATAGAGAATTGGGCTTCCAATATCAATTGAATTCAAATGATCACTGAACAGAACCAAGTGCAGACCAGGCGCATCTGTGTTCAATGGAGGCGCTTTGGAGCGAATCGTGAACTCGCGAGCGGGACGTCCGTGCTTGGCAAACCGCACGGCAAGGTAATTTCCTTTTACCAATGCCTCGATTCCCGTTACGCCTGCCAGTGAAATCGAAGGCTTGACCGTCCAGAACTCACTGCCCGCATTCATGAGCGATTCGGTGCGAGGATCCATCATCAACTCGGCAGTAGCACCGGTATAGTCCTCATTCATGCTCAAGGATTTCATGGTACCTACTTGCACACCATTGAACATGACAGGCGTGCGTCCCGGATTAAGCCCTGCAACATCGCGCACATGCAGAACCACCTTGTAACCCGCCTCGGCAGCCTCATAATCGCTATACAGCTTGAAAGGAGAGCTGTTGGTAGGTGGACTGTCTTCATGGTTTCCAGGCGTGAAGAAGGCAATCCCGCCCGCCGCAAGACTTATGATCGACTCACTATGCACCTTGAAGCCGTCAAGCCCACCGGAAACACTGATACCGCTGGCGTTATAAAAGCGGGTATGTTTGCGGACAAGGTGCGCATATTCTTCACGGACATGAATCTTGACCTCGACAACTCGAGGATCGCTGCCTAGCTGATACCCTTCTACCTGCCCAACTTCCAACTGCCTGTAATACACAGGGCTACCCTGTATAAGAGAACCTAATCGTTCGGCTTTGAGCGTAAGGTGCAGGCCGGGCAAATTACTGGTTAATGGTGGAGGATCGCGCAATGCCACAAAATCCCGTGCAGCCTCTCCGCCGCCAGGCTGAATTGCAATGTACTGCCCAGAGACAAGGGTTTCCAAGCCGGTTACACCTGCTAACGACACGCGGGGTTTCACCAGCCAGAAACGTGTTTCAGAACGCAGGTATTTCTCGGCATCCTTGTTGATATTGATCGTAGCGATAACTCCCCGGCTATCCTCTGCGACCTTAATATGACTTACCTTACCCAGAGAGATACCTTTATAAAGCACCTCTGTTCGATCAACACTAATACCTTCCCCATCATCAAAGCGGATCGTGGCTTGCGTTCCAGACTCGTTATAAGCCTTCCACCCCAACCAGGCAGCAATGGCCAAGGCAATCAGTGGTAACACCCAAAGGGCAGACCAACGTGAGGCAGGACGTATTACAGGCTGGGGCAAATCACTCATCGTTATCCTCTGAGCAGGCGTGATCCCAGATCAATCGAGGATCAAAAGTCTTTGCAGCAAGCATGGTCAAAATTACTACAGCTGCGAAAGCGATCGCGCCGGGATTGGCATCCACGTTGGCAAAATTACCGAAATTGACCAGGGTTACCAAAATTGCGATTACGAAGATATCAAGCATGGACCAGCGTCCAATCCACTCGATAAAACGGAACAGAAACATGCGCTGCCGAGCGCGCATTGCTCTTTTGCGCTGGACGGAAATCAACAGCCAGGCCAGTCCAATAAGTTTGAATGTAGGGACAATAATGCTGGCGACAAAGACGACTGCAGCAATAGGAATCATCCCGTTGTTAATCAAGTCAATGATGCCAGAGATGATGGTTGACGGTTCGCCCTTGCCAAAATAGCTCACCGTCATGATGGGCAAAAGATTTGCCGGAACATAACAGATAGCGGCGGCAACCAGTAGCGCCCAACTCCTCGATATGCTCTTGGGAACACGGGGATAAAGAGCCGCTCCGCAACGACTGCAAGAGTTGGCAGGCTTGTTTAACTTATGACATTCAAGGCATACCCATAGGCCTTGATCAACGGCCCGCATGACCAGACTCCACCTCTATTTCCTGCCATAACTGCTGGGGTGACATAAGCGAGTCCAGCCAGACCTGGATAAGCAGTAAAGCCGTAAAGCAAAACAAACCCACACCCAGACTTAATTCGGCTACATCGCCAACTTTGACCATCGCAACCAGGATGCCTAACAAGTAGATCTCCCACATTCCCCACTCACGAAGATGCTGATAGCACCTTAGCAATAAGATACCTGTTGACCTGATTGAAGGTCGCTTAAGGCTGATAAGGACCAGCAACTGACAAATCAGTTTAATGAGAGGAATAAATAGGCTACACGAGAGCACAAGTGAAGCAATGATCGTCATGTCTGCTTTATAGAGCGCTATGACTGCACTCCAGACAGTGTCATATGTCTGTTGCCCGAACATTTTAAGCTTCATGATGGGCAGGAAATTAGCAGGTATAAAAAGAAGCAAAGCAGTCACGACCAAAGCGAGCCCCTTATCAACCACTCGCCTTTTAAAGTGATAAAGCTCATAGCCGCATCTTGAGCACAATATCTTGTGCTCAGTTTCTACTGCTAGTGTGACCTTTTGCATTAAAAGATCACACTCAGGACAAGCGATCAACGTATCAGGATCATGTGATAGATGTGGATTAAGAAGATCTGACATCGGCCTAGATTACCTGATAAATATATTCATCAGCCGATCATTCTGGCAGTGATAAGCAGCATATGGGAAGTTTTCCTGCCGCAAAAGCAAAACCCCCGGGCCGTTAGGCCTGGGGGTTTTGGGTATAGGTGCTTGACGATGACCTACTCTCACATGGGGAAACCCCACACTACCATCGGCGATGCATCGTTTCACTTCTGAGTTCGGAAAGGGATCAGGTGGTTCCAACGCTCTATGGTCGTCAAGCAATTCGGGTGGGGAACCGGTGTCTAGTCGTTTCCCCGAATGGGTATGTGATCGGTATTTTGCGGTTCAACCAAGCTTTCGGCTGGTCTTTACCAAACAACAGATTGTTTGGGTGTTATATGGTCAAGCCTCACGGGCAATTAGTATCGGTTAGCTCAACGCCTCACAGCGCTTACACACCCGACCTATCAACGTTGTAGTCTTCAACGGCCCTTCAGGAAGCTCAAGGCTCCAGTGAGATCTCATCTTGAGGCAAGTTTCCCGCTTAGATGCTTTCAGCGGTTATCTTTTCCGAACATAGCTACCCGGCAATGCCACTGGCGTGACAACCGGAACACCAGAGGTTCGTCCACTCCGGTCCTCTCGTACTAGGAGCAGCCCCTCTCAAATCTCAAACGTCCACGGCAGATAGGGACCGAACTGTCTCACGACGTTCTAAACCCAGCTCGCGTACCACTTTAAATGGCGAACAGCCATACCCTTGGGACCGGCTTCAGCCCCAGGATGTGATGAGCCGACATCGAGGTGCCAAACACCGCCGTCGATATGAACTCTTGGGCGGTATCAGCCTGTTATCCCCGGAGTACCTTTTATCCGTTGAGCGATGGCCCTTCCATACAGAACCACCGGATCACTAAGACCTACTTTCGTACCTGCTCGACGTGTCTGTCTCGCAGTCAAGCGCGCTTTTGCCTTTATACTCTGCGACCGATTTCCGACCGGTCTGAGCGCACCTTCGTACTCCTCCGTTACTCTTTAGGAGGAGACCGCCCCAGTCAAACTGCCCACCATACACTGTCCTCGATCCGGATAACGGACCAGAGTTAGAACCTCAAGCATGCCAGGGTGGTATTTCAAGGATGGCTCCACGAGAACTGGCGTCCTCGCTTCAAAGCCTCCCACCTATCCTACACAAGCAGGCTCAAAGTCCAGTGCAAAGCTACAGTAAAGGTTCACGGGGTCTTTCCGTCTAGCCGCGGATACACTGCATCTTCACAGCGATTTCAATTTCACTGAGTCTCGGGTGGAGACAGCGCCGCCATCGTTACGCCATTCGTGCAGGTCGGAACTTACCCGACAAGGAATTTCGCTACCTTAGGACCGTTATAGTTACGGCCGCCGTTTACCGGGGCTTCGATCAAGAGCTTCGCTTGCGCTAACCCCATCAATTAACCTTCCGGCACCGGGCAGGCGTCACACCCTATACGTCCACTTTCGTGTTTGCAGAGTGCTGTGTTTTTAATAAACAGTCGCAGCGGCCTGGTATCTTCGACCGGCATGAGCTTACGGAGCAAGTCCTTCACCCTCACCGGCGCACCTTCTCCCGAAGTTACGGTGCCATTTTGCCTAGTTCCTTCACCCGAGTTCTCTCAAGCGCCTTGGTATTCTCTACCCGACCACCTGTGTCGGTTTGGGGTACGATTTCTAATTACCTGAAGCTTAGAGGCTTTTCCTGGAAGCATGGCATCAACCACTTCCTCTTCATAAGAAGAGTCGTCATCAGCTCTCGGCCTTAACTGTCCGGATTTACCTAAACAGTCAGCCTACCGCCTTAAACTTGGACAACCAACGCCAAGCTGGCCTAGCCTTCTCCGTCCCCCCATCGCAGTAATTAGAAGTACAGGAATATTAACCTGTTTCCCATCGACTACGCCTTTCAGCCTCGCCTTAGGGGTCGACTCACCCTGCGTCGATTAACGTTGCGCAGGAACCCTTGGTCTTTCGGCGTGCGAGTTTTTCACTCGCATTGTCGTTACTCATGTCAGCATTCGCACTTCTGATACCTCCAGCAAGCTTCTCAACTCACCTTCACAGGCTTACAGAACGCTCCTCTACCGCTCATCTTGCGATGAACCCGTAGCTTCGGTGTGTAGTTTGAGCCCCGTTACATCTTCCGCGCAGGCCGACTCGACTAGTGAGCTATTACGCTTTCTTTAAAGGGTGGCTGCTTCTAAGCCAACCTCCTAGCTGTCTAAGCCTTCCCACATCGTTTACCACTTAACTACAACTTTGGGACCTTAGCTGACGGTCTGGGTTGTTTCCCTTTTCACGACGGACGTTAGCACCCGCCGTGTGTCTCCCATGCTTGCACTTCTGGGTATTCGGAGTTTGCATCGGTTTGGTAAGTCGGGATGACCCCCTAGCCGAAACAGTGCTCTACCCCCCAGAGTGATACATGAGGCGCTACCTAAATAGCTTTCGAGGAGAACCAGCTATCTCCGAGCTTGATTAGCCTTTCACTCCGATCCACAAGTCATCCCCTGCCTTTTCAACGGAAGTGGGTTCGGTCCTCCAGTCAGTGTTACCTAACCTTCAACCTGCTCATGGATAGATCGCCCGGTTTCGGGTCTATACCCAGCGACTAAAACGCCCTATTAAGACTCGCTTTCGCTACGCCTTCCCTATACGGTTAAGCTTGCCACTGAATATAAGTCGCTGACCCATTATACAAAAGGTACGCAGTCACCCAACAAAGTGGGCTCCCACTGCTTGTACGCATACGGTTTCAGGTTCTATTTCACTCCCCTCTCCGGGGTTCTTTTCGCCTTTCCCTCACGGTACTGGTTCACTATCGGTCAGTCAGTAGTATTTAGCCTTGGAGGATGGTCCCCCCATATTCAGACAACGTTTCACGTGCGCCGTCCTACTCGATTTCACTCAAAAGATCCTTTCACCTACGGGGCTATCACCCACTATGGCCGCACTTTCCAGAGCGTTCGGTTAAAATCAATTGAGCTTAAGGGCTAGTCCCCGTTCGCTCGCCACTACTTAGGGAATCTCGGTTGATTTCTTTTCCTCAGGGTACTTAGATGTTTCAGTTCCCCTGGTTCGCCTCTCACACCTATGGATTCAGTGTGAGATACCTGACTTATGTCAGGTGGGTTCCCCCATTCAGAGATCTCCGGATCACAGTCTATTTGCCGACTCCCCGAAGCTTATCGCAGGCTATCACGTCTTTCATCGCCTCTGACTGCCAAGGCATCCACCGTATGCGCTTATTCACTTGACCATATAACCCCAAAGAATCTGAAGTTATGTTTGGTTTGGAACACGACATTCGCCGAAAACTTGCGCTTGAACTCGCAAATTTACCTTGACCACATAGTCTGCAGTGAAACAGCCTATGTGTTCGTACTTCTATCACATACCCAAATTTTTAAAGAACAGTCTGAAAACAAAGTTCAGAAGTCAATGCTCCAACCCAACCCTTAGGGGGGGGGGTAAGCACTCAGTTCTGAGCTTTAACGCGGTGTTAGATGGTGGAGCCAAGGAGGATCGAACTCCTGACCTCCTGCGTGCAAAGCAGGCGCTCTCCCAGCTGAGCTATGGCCCCATCGATTGGTGGGTCTGGGCAGATTCGAACTGCCGACCTCACCCTTATCAGGGGTGCGCTCTAACCAACTGAGCTACAGACCCAATCGTCTAACGCTTGAGTCTTGACTCATCTCGCGTCTTTATTTCAGTGAATCAAGCA